>NZ_JBWKPC010000001.1:0-2114498 GCF_059416385.1 Herminiimonas sp. GW821-FHT09C12 | reverse complement strand
GTGTTAAAGCTGTACATCATCGGTGCTTCATCGTGCATCCAGGTGGATTCGATGTAGTCGCGGCTTTCTTTCAGGGCAGCGCGGGAAGTAGCGGCTAGCGCTACTTGCGCGTAACTACCGTTCTGTGCGCGTGCTACCTGGATGACCTGCTCTGCTGTCAGGGTGAAGCCGTCTATCGTGATTGTCGTCATGTTGTTTCCTCGTTATATTTTTTATGATGTTTTCAGTATCAGCTAGCCGCACAAAATCTTGCGATTTCTTATTTTGCGCCGGCTTCGAACCAAGTTCCAATCAAGGCCCGCTCTTCATCTGTCATGTGGGTCATATTACCTAATGGCATGTCCTTGGTTTGCACAACACGCTGATACACCTTGGCCGCATGCTGGCGGATCAATTCTGGTGTTTGCAACATCATGCCGGCAGGTGCGGTAGCAAATCCCGCTTGCGTCGGCTGAGCCGAATGGCAACTGGCACAGCGCTGCATGATGACGTTTTGTACGTGTTCAAAATCACTTGCAGTCGTCGGTGTCACTGCTGCAGGGCTTGCTCCTGTCTCTGTCGTTGCTGTAGCCGTGACTGCAGGAGCAGTCGTTGTCACAGCAGCTACTGCAGGCTTTGGTATCGGACGCGGTGCAATCGCAATGGCAACTGCCACCAATAGCAACACACCTGCAATCGGATAAGCCAACGACACTTTTCCGGCATGACGCAAATTAAAGAAGTGACGAATCAGCACACCCGCCGCCATGATCGCTGCCAACACCAGCCAGCTATACGCATGCGTGTATGTCATCGCGTAGTGATTGCTGATCATGATGAACAGTACAGGCAGCGTGAAATAGTTATTGTGCACACTGCGTTGCTTGCCGCGTTTTCCATAGATGGGATCTGGCGATTTTCCGGCTTTCATCGCCTCTACCAGTTTGCGCTGCCCAGGAATAATTACCATCAGCACATTACCGACCATGATCGTACCGATCATCGCGCCGACATGAATGTAAGCGGCACGACCGCTCAGCAAATGCGTCAGCACATAAGTTGCGCCGACGATAAATACGAACATGACGATGCCGAGCAAACCCTCGCGCTTGCCCAGTGGTGAACGACACAGCAGATCATAAACAACCCAGCCGACCAGCAAAGTGCCGAGACCAACGCCGATAGCCTGCCATGAAGACAAATCAGCGACTGACTTGTCTATCATCATGGCTGATGCATTGAAGTAGTAGACGATAAACAACATGGCAAAACCGCTGAGCCAGGTTGCATACGCTTCCCATTTAAACCAGTGCAATTCTTCCGGCAACTCTTGCGGCGCAACCAGATATTTTTGCGGATTATAAAAACCGCCACCATGCACGGCCCACAGTTCGCCGGAGACGCCCTTCTTGGCCAAGTCGCTACCAGGCTTCGGAGGACGGATAGAGTTATCGAGCCAGACGAAATAAAACGACGCGCCGATCCAGGCAATACCGGTAATCAAGTGAAACCAGCGCACCAGCAGATTGAGCCACTCGACGCCGTACGATACGAATAATGCTTCCATGTCTTCCCCACGTTTGATTCTCATCCGCCACTGCGCGCTCTGCAAATGAGCAGGACTATGCGTCCCGAATTGGTCGTATCTGCCAGTAGCTGAGCGGATACTAGCGCATTGCGCCGTACCTTCCCGCTACCGAACATGCCGCTGCGACCTTGTGATCTTCATAACATCCAGCCACACAGATTTATGTACCTGCTTGCAACCAGACTATTGGAACGATAAACGCCCCAGTCACTTAATACATTGCTGATCTCTTATATTTGACATATAGAATTTGATATACAACAATGAGTTCGAAATGTGGGACATTCGGTATTTGATTTATCCCGAATGTTTGCCTGCGTGCAATCACCTACCGGAGACAACGAATGTCCAGGCTGCCCGATCATCTCGATATCCATCTGATTCGTATTCTTTATATGCTGCTGTGCGAAAAGAATGTCTCGCGCGTAGCCTTGAAATTGAATCGCCCGCAACCATCCATTTCAGCGTCCTTGCGTAAATTGCGTGAGCTCACTGGCGATCCTTTATTGGTACGCGGCGCGCGCGGCATGGTTCCGACCCAGCACGGCGAAAGTCTGATGAAGTCGGCCAAGCGCATACTCGATGAAGCAGAACATCTGTTCATTCCAAAGACGGCCTTCGTCCCGCAAGAAGAAGCGCGCACCTTTCATATCGCCGCGCCCGATTACATGAATACGCAGTTCTTTACGGAAGTCATTGCCCGTCTGCGCCGCGAGTCGCCAAAAAGCCACATCGTCATTCATGCACTCGGACCAGAAACTGATTACGTACGACTGCTGTCAGATGGCGAGCTTGATCTGGTGATCGCCAACTGGGATGAAATGCCCGAGCATTTGCACTTATCCAAATTGTTCGATGATCCTATCGTCTGTTTGATGCGTTCCGATTGTGCCTACGCACGACGCACCGGCACTGAAGATATGACGATTGAAGACTATCTCAGTCTGCCGCATGCAGCGCCATCACAAATTCTGCCCGGCTATCACGGCACGATTGATTCATTCCTGGAAAAACAAAATCTGCATCGCAATGTTGTAGTGGAATCAGCACATTTCCGCATGCTGCCTTATATGGTCGCGCAAACGGATCTGGTATTGACTGCAGGCCAGCAATTCGCAAGCTTTTACGAGAAGACGCTAGGACTTAAAAGCTATACGGTACCGATCAAGTTCCCGCCATTACGTTTTTACCTGTTGTGGCATGAGCGCGTGCATCAAGCCACCGAACATAAATGGCTCAGAGCGCAAGTCAGCGCTGCCGCCAAGAGCATGACAAAGTAAGGCTTCCCGGCCTTTTCTTTATATCTGAATCCAGAAGTCGACTATTCGCTATTCCATATATCGTCCTGTGTAATTTACTTTAGTATCGGCTCACAAACCTGCAGCTTGAAAACCTAAGCAGAGTAAATTAAAACATTCAGGAGACAGCCATGGAAAGCAATAGCCATCCGATGGACGCAAGAGTTGCGATAGCAAAACTCGCGACCCAAGCATAGTCATCACTCTGATGATCAGCGGCACTTTTTTAGAAAAATGCCGACCTGCCTGTCCCCCTATTTTTCACAGCAGCCAACGGCGGGATGCACTCGCCCAGCATTCAAGACAAGGATCGGTCAGACCCAAGCTGCCGATAAGAATATGACGACTCTGGAACATCTGAACAACTGCGACACGAAAACCTTCGTGGACACTCTGCACGGCATCTATGAGCACTCTCCCTGGATACCGGAAAGAGCCGCAGCACAACGTCCGCTACGCAACATCACAGCACTCAAGCAAGCCATGCAGGAAGTCGTTGCGAATGCCAGCCGCGAGGAGCAACTCGGCCTGATCCTGGCTCACCCGGAATTGGCAGGAAAGGCAGCGATTGCAGGCGAGTTGACAGCAGAGTCAACTGGCGAGCAAGCACAGGCTGGCTTGCATTTATGCAGCCAGGAAGAATTTACAGCGCTGCAACAACTCAATGCCAACTACAACGCCAGATTCGGCTTCCCTTTCATCCTCGCAGTCAAAGGCGCAACCGGTAAGGGACTGACACGCAAAGCGATCATCGCCACATTTACGCGTCGCCTTAGAAACCATCCTGAAGATGAGTTACAAGAAGCGCTGCGACAAATCGGACGCATCGCAGAAATGCGCATCAATGATTTGCTCGGCCACGTTCCGACACTGGGCAATGCCGTGATGACATGGGCTGAAGAAATCGGTGACTGGAGCGAAGACGAAAATGGCCTTACCTGCACCTACATGACGACTACGCATCGTCGTACTGCTGAACAACTGGCGAGCTGGATGCGCGAAGCAGGTATGTATGCGTACATCGATGCCGTCGGTAACGTGGTTGGCCGCTATCTGTCCACCGATCCGGCAGCCAAGACTTTGATTACCGGCTCACATTACGACACCGTGCGTAATGCCGGAAAATATGATGGTCGAGAAGGAATATTGCTACCAATTTCCGTCGTCAAATACTTGCATGAGCGTGGTGAGACACTGCCTTTTCATTTTGAAGTCATCGGATTTGCAGAAGAGGAAGGCGTACGTTTCAAAAGCACTTTCCTCGGTAGTAATGCCGTGATTGGCCAGTTCGATCTGTCGCTACTCGACATTACTGACCGTGACGGCATCAGCATGCGTGACGTGATCACAGAGGCCGGGCACGACATCAACACGATTCCATCTATTGCCCGCGATGCAAGCGATGTGCTCGGCTATGTCGAGGTCCATATCGAGCAAGGACCAGTATTGTTGCAACATGGCTTGCCGGTCGGCATCGTCACCTCCATCGCTGGTAGTTCGCGTTACCTGATTGAGTTGCAAGGCGTCGCCAGTCATGCCGGCACCACGCCTATGTCCATGCGCAAAGATGCTGCCGCTGCCGCTGCTGAAATCATTCTGTACGTAGAACAACGCTGTGCCCAACATCAAAGCGCATCGCTGGTCGGCACGGTCGGCCAATTGCAGGTACCTAACGGATCAACCAACGTCATCCCCGGTCGCTGTGTACTGTCGCTGGATATACGCGCCGCAGTTGACGAGGTACGCAATGCCGCCGTCGCCGATGTATTGCAACAAATCGCAGATATCTGCGCGCAACGCAATATCGAATACAAGGCCGAACAAACTGTTTCCGCACCAGCAGCACCATGCGCACCTTGGCTGATGCAGCAATTATCAGAAGCAACAGAGCGCGCTGGCGTACGTCCATACAAGCTTGCATCCGGCGCTGGTCACGACGCCATGGCGATCTCCAAAATGACCGATGTCGCCATGCTGTTCACCCGTTGCGGCAACGGTGGTATCAGTCACAACCCGCTGGAAACAATGACAGCAGATGACGCTGAAGTATCAGGCCAAATCCTGCTCGATTTTTTACGCAGCTTCAAAGCAAAGTAATACAACACCACGGCGAATCAAAAACATCCTATGAGTCACAGTCCATCAGCGACTGTGACTTGCGATCACCCTTTCTTAAAGGTAAACCCATGAAGATGCTTGCCAACATGAAAATAGGTCAGAAGTTGACTCTCAGTTTCGGCATCGTGATTGCATTACTGATCGTCATCACCATACTCAGCAATACCCAATTGCTGCAACTTAACAACAGCATCAATCTGATCACCAAAGACCGTTACCCAAAAACGGTGCTAGCCAACACCATACAAATTCAAGTCAACAAGATAGCCTTGAACCTGCGCGACATCATGCTGAGCAGTGATCCGGCCAAAATCAACAATCTGCTGGATGACACACGGCAAGCAGACAAGAAAATGAATGAAGGTCTGAACCAGATCAAGGCCATTGCACAAAACGAAGAAGACAAGCGCTTTATCAACGCTGCCATCAGCGCCCGCGATCAATATGTCCCGGCACGCGACGCCCTGCTGCAATTGGCGCAAGACGGCAAGACAGAAGAAGCCAAAATCTATCTGGATAATGTCTTCATGCCGGTACAGATCAAATACTTTATCGCGCTAGATGCGATGTTCGATTATCAAGGTGGCTTGATGAATGCAGCTGGCAACGCTGCCAGCGGCGACTCCGGACAAGCACGCACCATCATCAATATATTGGCCGGCATCACTCTATTGCTGTCGATTGCAGTGGGCTGGTGGGTAACACGCAGCATCACGCGACCACTCAACACGGCAGTCGGTGTTGCTCGACGCGTGGCTGAAGGCGATCTGAGCGGTACGGTACTCGTGAAGACGACCAACGAGGTAGGCCAGTTGATGGCTGCACTGAAAACCATGAACGACAATCTGCACCGCATCGTCACTCAGGTTCGCAGTGGCACCGGAACCATCGCCAACGCCTCCAGCGAAATCGCCAGTGGCAATATCGATCTATCGTCGCGGACAGAACAACAAGCCAGTTCACTGGAAGAAACCGCATCCGCAATGGAAGAGTTGACCTCGACCGTGAAGCAGAATGCAGATAATGCACAGCAAGCCAATCAGCTTGCCGTCTCTGCCTCGGATGTCGCAAGACAAGGCGGTATGGTCGTCGGTCAGGTCGTCGATACGATGGCAGCAATCAATGCCTCATCGAAAAAAATCGTCGACATTACCGGCGTCATCGACAGCATCGCCTTCCAGACCAATATTCTGGCGCTCAATGCTGCCGTCGAAGCTGCACGCGCCGGTGAACAAGGACGCGGTTTTGCGGTGGTGGCGTCTGAAGTGCGTAGTCTGGCGCAGCGCAGCGCGGCTGCCGCCAAAGAAATCAAGGCACTCATTGATGACTCAGTCGCCAAAGTCGACAACGGCAGCAAGCTGGTACAGCAAGCCGGTCTTACCATGAATGAAGTCGTTGCCAGCGTGGGACGCGTCACCGAGATCGTCGCTGAGATCAGTAGCGCCAGTCAGGAACAGAGTGCGGGTATAGAACAAGTCGGACAAGCCATCACGCAAATTGATGAAGGCACACAGCAAAATGCTGCACTGGTAGAACAATCTGCCGCCGCTGCGCAATCACTACAGGACCAGGCCGATCAACTGATGCAGGTAGTCAGCATTTTCAAACTTGAACGACAAGCTGTGGAGATATCTGCGTCTCGGGTAGCGCCAGAAAAACTGCGTCTGGTTAGCACGCCAACGATGCCGCAGCGAACAGCTATATCCAGTAACGCAGCCTGATGTTGCACTGACGCGCTTAGCCACAGCTAAGCTGCGTCGCAAATAACTGCCTGACTCACTTCAATCTGCACAGGCATTTTCCGCGATCCGATTACGCAACCAGCTCAATGCCTGCTCGTCATCGCGTCGCTGGTGCCAGACCAGCACAAACGAAAATGCAGGTACCTTAAATGGCACCGGAACCACAGCCAGTTCAGGATGCCGTATCTGACGCAAAACCCTGGAAGCAACCGTCAGTATCAGATCGGTGCCGGCTATCAACTGCGGTGCCACACTCCAATGTGGCAGAGCAACGGCTACGCGCCTGTGTTCACGTATTGCAGTCAATGCCTGCCCTACCTCCACTGCACCGCCACCACGCCCTACCCCGACATGCGGGCGCGCAAGATAATCCGCGAGAGTCAATTTACCGCCGGACGATAAAGTGCTTTTATCCAGCAGACAGGCAAAGCTTTCTTCAAACAAACTGGCAGAACGCAACTCTTGCGGCATGTTGGGAAACACACCAGCGGCCAGATCGATTTCACCATTCAACAATTGATCCAGCACTGCATCGCGACTGCCTTGCGTAATCACAAGATCGATGCCCGGTGCTTCACGGCGCAGATCTCTTACCAGATTCGGTAGCAGCAAGGCCGCACCATAATCCGACATCGCCAGACGAAAACTACGTCTAGCCACGGCTGGTTCAAATACATCCGGCGTCAACAATGCCTCTACCTTCGCCAACGCTTCAGCCAGCGGCTCCACCAGATCCAGCGCGCGTGGCGTAGGCACCAGCACACTGCCGACACGCTCAAGCAAAGGATCATCCAGCAACTCGCGCAGACGAGCCAGTGCATGGCTGACTGCCGGTTGACTCAAATGCAAACGCTCGGCTGCCCGCGTGACATGCCGCTCAGACAACAAGGCGTCCAGTATCACCAGCAGATTGAGATCGATGCGACGCAATGTATTCATTTCATGCATGTCCTGGATAGGTAAATGGAATTTCACTTTGCCGAGTGGATGAAATAAAGTTTCAACACATCTTCAAGGAAAAGGATACATGATGCATTTGATTCAATCACTCGTAATGATGCTGATCGCTGCCGGTGTCGGTGCGATGGTGCCATTGCAGGGCGGCGTCAACGCGATACTTGGCAAAGGCCTTGGACATCCGCTGTGGGCTACGCTGGCTTCATTACTGGTCAGCATCTGCGTATTGCTGCCGCTTATCTTGCTGCTGCGCTTGCCCATGCCATCTATGGACTTCGCATCCAAAGCACCACTCTGGATCTGGTCGGGCGGTCTCTATGGTGTGATTTTTATTTCATTGGCGCTGATGCTGATACCGCGATTGGGAGCTATGGGCTTTGTCGGAGCCGCAATGACAGGACAAATCATCGCTTCGCTGGCACTCGATCATTTCGGCATGTTGGGTCTCGCGACCAAGCAGTTAAACAGCGGGCGCGTACTCGGCGCTCTCCTCTTGATCGCAGGCGTAGTCGTGATACAGCTTAGTGGAAACAGCAGCTCTGCTACAGAAAAAGACACAGCCTTGCCCATCGCAGGACAAGCCGCTCTACGCTAGCAGCATGCAAGTGCAGGAAGGTTTTAAATCCATTATTTACGGCATGGCAAACAGCGCCGAGCAACGCAAAATGACCTGGATTTTCATTTGAGATGAAAATCCAACGGTCATGCCTGCTATCTGCAACAATCGAGATTAAAAAACCTGCAAAATAAGCCAGAAAACAACACCGGACAGGGCATGGCAATGCATGTATCAACCGACAGAAGTTGTTTATCTGCAACCGATCAGGCAATACCGCCACAGCCGACGTCCAAGGCTGTGGAAATGCCCTGTGCCATATAGCGGCAATCCTATAATGGATATTCCATCTGCATTACATTGCTTAAGTAAATTTCGACGACATTAGATACGCTGAACGTAATCCACATCAGATGGCAAACGTCCAAGCATACAAAGCATAATAATCAGGAGACAAGCAGATGACATTTTTGGACAAGTATTTCAAGTTAAGCGACCACGGTACGAACGTACGTACCGAGTTATTGGCTGGGCTAACCACCTTCCTCACGATGGCCTACATCATCTTCGTCAACCCATCAATTCTGGGTGACGCGGGTATGCCCAAGGACTCGGTCTTCGTCGCCACTTGCGTGGCAGCCGCGATCGGTACATTGATCATGGGTCTGTACGCCAACTACCCTATTGGTCTGGCTCCCGGCATGGGCCTGAATGCCTATTTCTCGTATGCTGTCGTGCTTGGCATGGGATATTCGTGGCAGGCAGCGCTAGGCGCGGTATTCATTTCCGGCTGCCTGTTCATGCTGGTCAGTTTGTTCAAGATCCGTGAGCTGATTATCAACAGTATCCCGAACTCTTTACGAACGGCGATCCCCGCCGGTGTCGGACTGTTTCTCGGTTTGATTGCACTGAAAAACGCCGGTATCGTCGTCGCCAATCCGAACACTCTGGTTACGCTTGGCGATCTGCATAAAGCTCCAGCCGTTATGGCAGTCATCGGCTTCATCGTGATCGTGGCACTTGACCGCCTCAAGGTCAGAGGCGCAATGCTGATCGGCATTTTGGCCGTGACCATCATGAGCTTCTTCTTCGGCGGCAATCATTTCACCGGCGTATTCGACACTCCTCCTTCGATTTCACCAACATTGTTCCAACTGGACATCAAGGGTGCGTTAGGGATGGGCCTGATCAACGTGGTACTGGTCTTTTTCCTGGTTGAACTGTTTGATGCGACCGGCACCTTGATGGGCGTGGCACAACGCGCTGGTTTGGTGAAAAACGGCAAGATAGAACGTCTGAATAAAGCCTTGCTGGCAGACAGTGGCGCCATCATTGCAGGTTCCATGCTTGGCACTTCCAGTACAACCGCCTATATTGAAAGTGCAGCTGGCGTACAAGCCGGTGGCCGTACCGGTCTGACCGCCGTCACCATCGCCATTCTGTTCCTGCTGTGCCTGTTCATCGCACCGTTGGCTGGTGTTGTTCCTGCCTACGCTACAGCACCTGCTTTATTTTTCGTTGCCTGCCTGATGTTGCGAGAACTGCGCGATATTGATTGGGAAGATACGACCGAATGCATACCGGCAGTCATCACCACCATCGTCATGCCATTCACCTATTCCGTCGCAAACGGTATGGCACTCGGCTTCATCACTTATGCAGCACTGAAATTGCTGACTGGCCGCGCAAAAGAAGTGTCGTTCATGATCTGGATCATTGCCGCCTTGTTCATGTTCAAGCTGATTTATCTGGGTTGAACAAGTAAACAAAGCAACAAGCAGCAGATGTTGCGCCCTCGTCGGTTCTTGCCGTACCAGGTGCGCAATATTCTGCGGCAACGTTAAGAAAAGAGATTGCATCAACAGACGAGAACAGCTGTTGTGTCATTTCTCAAAGAAATAAAAACAGCATGTGATTGTTTTTAATTATCTATACGTCGTACCTCAACAGAGCAAACAGATCATGTCAGAACCGATTCGCTTTTACTTCCGCGGCGCCACTCACGAAGTGACAGGCCAGTCCAATACCCGTACCGTTTTACAACATTTGCGCGAAGACCTGCATTGCACCGGCACCAAAGAAGGTTGTGCCGAAGGTGATTGCGGTGCCTGCACCGTGGTCGTCGGCGAACTGCGCGGCGACAAACTGGAACTGAACACCGTCAACTCCTGCATACAATTTTTACCTACGCTGGATGGCAAGGCATTGTTCACCGTAGAAGACCTGAAGCAGACCGATGGTTGTCTGCATCCAGTACAACAAGCCATGGTCGAATGCCACGGCTCGCAATGCGGCTTCTGTACACCTGGCTTCGTCATGTCCTTGTGGAATTTGTACCTGCAACATGAAAAATCCAATGTAGCCCCGAGCACCAGACAGATCGACGATGCCTTATCAGGCAATCTCTGTCGCTGCACCGGCTACCGCCCTATCATCGACGCTGCGCGTCGCATGGGTGAACTGCCGGAAGTACATTTCGATCGCGCTCACGTTGCCGACGCCTTGCGCGGATTGCAACGCGAAGAACCACTCAGCATCAGTTACGCTGGTCAGACTTTTCACGCACCGCGTACGCTGGCACAACTGGCCGCATTACGCGCCGAACTGCCCAAGGCACGCATCCTGGCCGGCTCGACTGATGTCGGTCTGTGGGTGACCAAACACATGCGCGACCTTGGCGACATTATTTATATCGGCCAGGTCGAAGAGTTGAAAAGCATAGAAGAAAAGAATGGCTGGCTGGAAATCGGCGCTGGCGTCACGCTGGAAAAATCATACGCTGCAGCCCACGAACATTATCCGCAAGAATTGTCGGAGCTATGGCAGCGCTTTGCATCGCTGCCGGTACGCAACGCCGGCACGCTGGGCGGCAATGTCGCCAATGGCTCGCCTATCGGTGACTCCATGCCTTGGCTGATCGCACTCGGCACACACATCGTGTTGCACAGTGTCGATGGTGAACGCAGTATGCCGCTGGAAGATTTTTATCTGGCGTATCAAAAATCTGCCTTGCAAGCCAACGAGTTTGTACAAGCAGTACGGATTCCATTGCCGCGCGCCGGCGTCGTATTCCGCACCTATAAATTATCGAAACGCTTCGATCAGGATATCTCTGCTGTCTGCGCTGCATTCGCTTTCGAACTGGTTGATGGTGAAGTACGTCATGCGCGCATCGCCTACGGCGGCATGGCAGCCACACCAAAACGTGCAGCAGCAGCCGAAGCTGCCCTGAACGACAAAGCATGGAGTGAAGAAAACGTGCGTGCTGCCATCGCTTTGCTGGCGGAGGATTATGCGCCGCTGTCCGACATGCGCGCCTCATCAGCCTACCGCATGAAGACTGCGCAAAATCTGTTGTATCGCTACTGGCTGGAAACACGAGCCGATGCACCCATGCCACCAAGCTCCTTACGCGCCTTTGCGGCAAGCACTGCCACTGCGCAGATTGCTTGAGGAAATCATGATGAACAAGCAAACCGAATTATTCATGTCTGAAAAATTTTCTACCATCGCGCTGCAAAGTGGCAACGCAGTCGGCAAACCGCATCCGCACGAATCTGCCATCCTGCACGTCACCGGCGAAGCAACCTACACCGACGACATCGTTGAGTTACAAGGCACCTTGCATGCAGCACTGGGCTTATCGCAAAAAGCGCATGCCCGCATCCGCTCGCTCGACCTGACAAAAGTCAAAACAGCTCCTGGCGTCGTCGCCGTCCTGACTGCCGATGACATTCCTGGAGAAAACGAATGCGGTGCCATCATTCACGACGATCCGATATTGGCAGACGGTCTGGTGCAGTATGTTGGTCAACCTATCTTTTTAGTCATCGCCGATAGCCACGAATCCGCCCGACGCGCAGCACGACTCGGCGTCATCGACTATGAAGAATTGCCATCGGTACTGACACCGCGCGCTGCTCATGCCGCGCAATCGTATGTCTTGCCACCTATGCACCTGAAGCGCGGCGATGCTGCCGTCGCATTCACCGCGGCACCACACAAGCTGCAAGGCAACTTCAATGTCGGTGGGCAGGAGCACTTCTATCTGGAAGGTCAGGTTTCGTATGCCATTCCAAAAGAAGGTGGCGGCATGCATATACATTGCTCGACGCAACACCCGAGCGAAATGCAACATCACGTCGCACATGTTCTGAATCTGTCCTCGCACGATGTCCTGGTCGAATGCCGCCGCATGGGTGGTGGCTTCGGCGGCAAGGAATCGCAATCAGCATTGTGGGCTTGTGCAGCGGCTATCGGTGCCGCCCGTCTGCGCCGTCCGGTCAAGCTGCGTGCTGATCGCGACGACGACATGATCGTCACCGGAAAGCGCCACTGCTTTGCCTACGATTACGAGATAGGCTACGACGACGATGGTCGTATTCTGGCTGCCAAGATCGACATGATTTCACGTGCGGGTTTTTCCGCCGATTTATCAGGCCCGGTTGCCACGCGTGCGGTCTGCCACTTCGACAATGCCTACTATCTGTCAGACGTTGAAATCCATGCCATGTGCGGCAAAACGAATACGCAATCAAATACGGCGTTCCGCGGTTTTGGCGGCCCTCAAGGCGCGATTGCGATTGAATACATCATCGATGAAATCGCGCGCAATCTGGGTAAGGATGCGCTGCAAGTACGACGTGTCAATTTCTACGGCAGCAGTGATGAGGATGGCCCTGACGCTCGCAATGTCACGCATTACGGACAGAAGGTCGAAGACAATATCATCCACGCGCTGGTCGATGAACTGGAAGCCAGCAGCGATTACCAGGCGCGCCGCATCGCCATCGACGCATTCAATGCCAGCAGTCCGATCTTGAAAAAAGGATTGGCGCTGACACCAGTCAAGTTCGGCATCTCATTCAACGTGCCGCATTTGAATCAGGCTGGTGCGCTGGTGCATGTCTATACCGATGGTTCGATATTGGTTAATCACGGTGGTACCGAAATGGGCCAGGGTCTCAACACCAAGGTCGCTCAAGTCGTCGCGAATGCATTCGGCCTGAAGCTGGACCGCGTGCGCTGTACCGCAACCGATACCAGCAAGGTAGCCAATACTTCCGCTACTGCTGCATCGACCGGTACTGACCTCAATGGCAAGGCAGCGCAACATGCGGCATTGCAGATTCGTGATCGTCTCGCTGCCTTCGCCGCACAGCGTTTCGGCGTCGAGGTCACCGCTATCAGTTTTGCCGATGGCAAGGTAAGCGCAGCCGAACAATCCGTCACCTTCCCCGAATTGGTGATGCTAGCCTACGTCGCGCGCATCCAGCTCTGGTCCGATGGTTTTTACTCGACGCCACGCGTACATTGGAATGCGAAGACCATGAACGGTCATCCCTTCTATTACTACGCCTACGCGGCCTCAGTATCCGAAGTAGTGATCGACACCCTCACCGGCGAGTGGAAGTTGCTGCGTACCGATGCGCTGTACGACGCTGGAGAAGCGCTTAATCCTGCAATTGATCTGGGTCAGGTTGAAGGTGCGTTCATCCAAGGCATGGGCTGGCTCACCACGGAAGAATTGTGGTGGAACAAAGAAGGCAAGCTGATGACACACGCCCCTTCCACCTACAAGATTCCTGCTGTCTCGGATTGCCCTGCAGATTTCCGCGTCAAGCTATTCAAGAACAGCAATGTGCAAGACAGCATTCACCGTTCCAAGGCTGTCGGCGAACCACCATTGTTGTTGCCGTTTTCCGTATTCCTGGCAATTCGTGATGCGATTGCAGCAGTAGGTGACAAGCGCATCAATCCGCCACTACGTGCACCGGCAACCAGCGAAGCGATACTGGATGCAGTCGATGCAGTTCGTGCCGCAGCACACTAGGGAAGGAGCAAGACGATGACTACCTGGTTGCAAGCCTTGCAAAAACCGGAAGCTGCTACCGCACCCTGTGTGCTGGTGACAGTCGCCAGCATTCAGGGATCGACACCACGTGAAGCCGGTGCCCGCATGGTGTTTAACGCCACACAGCAATTCGACACCATAGGTGGTGGTCATCTGGAATGGCGCGCCGCGCAGATTGCACGCGCCATGCTGGCTGAGCACAGCAATGAACATCCGGTGGCGAGAATCGAACGCATCGCTCTCGGGCCTAGTCTTGGACAATGCTGCGGCGGAGTTGTGTTTCTGGCTTTTGAAATCATAGATCAGCATGCCGCTACGATGCTGGCCGGTCTGGAACGTTGCCGTCGTGATGGCGTCAATGTCTGGCGTGCGGTTCCGTTGGAATCCGATGATCCATCCATGCTGTATGAAATCGATGGCGAAGCATACGATTTAAGTGTGCCTAACAATGGCTTGCAGGCAAGCATGTTCCGCACTGCCAGCGCCACGCATATTGCCAAGGATATCCACGGACGTCGCTGGTTGCTCGATTTATGCCACGCCCACCAGCCACAGGTCGTGCTGTTCGGCGCCGGACATGTTGGTACCGCACTGGTACGCATGTTAAGCACATTGCCCTGCCGCGTCATCTGGGTCGATGAACGTGAAGACATGTTCCCGACTGACTTGCCACCGCACGTCACCATCGAAGCGACCGATGTACCCAATGCCATCGTCGCCAAGGCTGATCCCGGCGCCTACTTTATCGTCATGACGCACAGCCACGCACTGGATCAGCAATTGAGCGAACAGATACTGCAGCGCGATGATGTCGCCTGGTTCGGCCTGATCGGCTCTTACACCAAGCGCAAGCAATTCGAACATCGCCTGCAAGATCGCGGCATCACTGCTCAACAGTTAAACAAGATGACTTGCCCGATCGGCATTCCCGGCATTTATGGCAAGGAGCCTGCGAGCATTGCGATCGCGGTCGTTGCGCAACTCATGCAGTTATGGGAATTGCAAAGCCACAAACATCTCGACAAGCATAACGAGCAAGTATTCCCGCTACTGACCTAGCCCTGAAAACTAGCTCTCACTCTTCATTTACTTTTTACCGATTACAACTCGCCATGACTTCTAACGTACAAGCTTACCGCGCCAGCCTGCTGCACTTTTGCAATGATCCTGCATTCGACGAACATGCCACGCTCTGGCATACCGACGGCTTGCTGGTCATCGCCGACGGTAAAGTCGTTGCGGCCGACGATTACGATAAGCTGTTACCTACGCTCCCCGCTGGCACAACGGTCAATGACTGGCGCGGCAAGATCATCACGCCGGGGTTCATCGACACTCATGTGCACTATCCTCAGACTGACATCATCGGTTCACCGGCATCCGGCTTGCTGCCTTGGCTCAATACTTATACCTTCCCGACCGAGGGCCGCTTCGACGATGAAGCGCACGCGACTGAAGTAGCTGATTTCTTCCTCGCGGAATTGCTGCGTAACGGTACCACTACGGCTGCGGTCTATTGCACAGTGCATCCGCAATCGGTGAATGCGTTTTTCGGCCGCAGTCATGCACTCAATCTACGGATGATTGCCGGCAAGGTGATGATGGATAGAAATGCACCCGACTTCTTGCTCGACACTGCGGAAAGCAGTGCCCGTGACAGTGAAACCCTGATCAATCGCTGGCACAACAAAGGTCGCCAGCATTACGCCATCACACCACGCTTTGCACCGACTTCCACTGATGCGCAATTGAGACTGGCGGGAGAACTGGCGTCCCAATATCCAGACACCTATATTCAGACTCACGTTGCGGAAAATACCGACGAGGTCAAATGGGTCAAAGAACTGTTTCCCGACAGCCGCAGCTATCTTGATGTCTACGACCGTTGCGGCTTGATGCGCAAACGCGCCTTGTATGCGCACTGCATCTGGCTGGACGATGGTGACCGCGCAAGAATGGCTGCCACACAATCGGTGGCAACTGTCTGCCCTACTTCCAATTTATTCCTTGGTAGCGGTTTGTTTGATTTTGCCGGTGCCGATAAATTGCACATGCCCGTTTCGCTCGCAACAGATGTCGGTGGCGGTACCACGTTCTCCATGCTGGAAACCATGAACGAGCTGTACAAGGTAGGTCGCATGAGCGGCATCCATCTCGCGGCACAACGCATGTTTTATATGGCAACGCTGGGTGGTGCCCGTGCACTGCAACTGGAAGGAACCATCGGTAGTTTCGCCGCAGGTTGCGATGCCGACTTCATTGTGCTCGATCCGCAATCCACGCCGCTGCTCTCACGTCGCAGTGCAACTACCAACAGTCTTGAAGAGCAATTGTTTGCGCTTGCCATGCTGGGCGATGACCGCACTATCACTGCAACCTACTCGGCTGGCGTCTGCGTACATCAACGTACTGCATGGATATGATCAGTTGCCAGTCTGCTGGCAACCGTTAATTGACACCCAACACTGACCTGCATTTAGAACATAGTCCTGCTTATCAAGGTAAGCAGGACTATCTCAGCAAATACCCCAATACCAAGTCCGTCATATGCGACAGCCGCTCGGCTTTTGCTTTCTGATTCAACAAATCACGACCAAAGACTGTGGAGAGCGTGTGATTGTTTGAGAGGTAAAAATAGGAAAGCGCAGCAATGGAAATATACAACTGCACCGGATCAACACCAGAACGGAATACACCGCTTTTTTGCCCCTGATCCAACACCTTTCCCAGCATCTCTACCAGCGGCGAGTTCATCTTGCGAATATCTTCCGAAGCACGCAGATGCACCGCGTGATGCAAGTTTTCACTGTTGAGCAAGGTCAAAAATTCTGGGTGCTCGATATAGTAGTGCCAGGTAAAAGAAACGAGCTGACGTATCGCGACAGCCGGATCTAACTCATCCAGATGCAAGTTCGCTTCAGCGGAACGAATATTGTTGTACGCCCTCTCCAGCACCGCTTGAAACAAATCTTCCTTATTACCAAAGTAATAGTAGAGCATGCGCTTATTAGTCTCGGCGCGCGCAGCTATCGCATCAATACGTGCCCCACCCAAACCTAGCGTCGCAAATTCCTCTGTCGCAGCGTCTATGATCGCCAGCCGGGTCCGAGCCGGATTACGTTCGCTCGGTTCCGGCATCACATCGCTCGACTGACGTTTCTCGGTAACTTTCATATAACGAATTTCTTTCTCATATGTTGTGAAATCTGCCGCCCCTCAATCAACCGTATTCACCCGTAAGCAGCAGCGCAATGAGCGGGATTGAATGCGAGCGCAAATCAATTTCAGTAACTCAATGCAGCAATCATACAATAACTAAATAGTTAATTAACGATGAAATTAAAACTTTCTCCCAAAACAATTAATTAGCACGCAAAAACAAGTCAATTTAAATACAACTTATTGATATACATACATATTTAACTAATTAAAAGCCTTGTCACCTTCCAATTTCATGTTGTGACGCACAATAAATAATTTTTGCAAACTTGGGATTAAGTTGATATATTTAACCAATTGGTTACTTAGTGAAGTTGCTGATCAAGCTTAATCGCCACACCTGAGGTTTCGATTTCTACAGCGATACCGTCAATTTTTTAATTTGTACATTCAAGGAACAAATGTGAAAAAACTGATTTCTTCAAGTTGGATGAAGCCACTACTGCTTATAGGATTCATCCTGGTGTTGTGGGATGTTTCCATCCGCATTTTCCACATTCCAGAATATCTAGTACCAGCTCCAATTGACGTCCTGCATCGACTGGCTCAGGAATGGCACTTGCTCGCGCATGAAGCGGTACCTACTATCGTGGCGACATTAGGTGGATTCGGGCTGTCAGTCTTGATCGGCGTACCAATCGCCATGCTGATCGCCTATTCAAAACTGGTCGAAAGCTATGTGTATCCATTACTGGTCTTCTCACAAAGCGTCCCGAAAGTAGCGATCGCACCATTGTTTGTTGTCTGGTTCGGCTTCGGCATCCTGCCAAAAATCATAGTCGCCTTCCTGCTCGGCTTTTTCCCTATCGTGGTTTCCACAGTAGTGGGTTTCAAATCCGTCGAGAACGATATGGTTGATCTAGCCCGTTCGATGGGCAGCAGCAAGCTCAAAATGTTTTTGAAAATCAGCCTGCCACAAGCACTGCCTTCCATTTTTTCCAGCATGAAGGTTTCGGTCACTCTGGCTGTAGTCGGCGCCGTAGTTGGTGAGTTCGTCGGCTCCAACTCTGGCATCGGCTTTGTCTTGCAACGCGCCAACGGCAACTTTGATCTGCCACTCATGTTCGCCGCGCTCATCGTGCTATCGCTGATCGGCGTCGTGCTATTCCTCGCAGTTGATCTGATAGAAAAATACAGCATTCCGTGGCACGTATCTCAACGGAGAAATACATCCGGCAATTGAATACCGCATCTCAAAACACATAAAAAATTACCAAAATAGGAGACAGATATGCAACGTAGAAAAATTCTTCATATTGCAGCAGCCATAGGTTTTGGCGTCATGACCTGCAGTAGCGCATTAGCACAATCCAAAGATCGCGTTGTCCTGATGTTGAACTGGTATGTGACAGGCCAGCACGCACCGCTGTTCTTGGGAAAAGAGAAGGGATACTTCGAGCAGGAAGGAATTGATCTCGTTATCCAGGAAGGACGTGGATCAGGTCCCACAACACAAGCCGTCGCCGCTAAAAACGTAACCTTGGGCTATGTAGACATCGGCACCATGATCAAGATCGCAGCCAAAGGCGCACCGGTAAAAGCAATCGGTGTTGCCTTGCAAAAAAGCCCGATGGCAGTCATCAGCCTTGCTGAAAAAGGCATTACCAAGCCCGCCGATATCAAAGGAAAAATTGTAGCCATGACTGCCGGTGATTCACCTTCGCAGATATGGCCATTGTTCTTGAAAAAGACCGGCCTCAAAGAAGGCGACTTCAAAACAGTCAACGGCGATGCGCAAACAAAAATCAACGCAGTCATTAATGGTCAGGCCGATATGTTGATTGGTTATTCGACCGATCAAAATAATGAGATCGAAAGACTGACTAAAAAACGTGTGAACACCATGTTGTTCGCTGATTATGGCGTGAACATGGCATCGTCCAGCATCATCGCCCACACTTCCTTGATCAAGGAAAATCCAGAACTGCTGAAACGCTTCCTTCGCGCAGCAACCAAGGCATTTGAAGAAGCACAGAAGAATCCGGAAGAAGCTGTGAGCGCTGTGCTCAAGGCAGCGCCAAAAACCGGATCAAAAGAAAGTCTCTTAAAAGGATTGAACAGTTCGATCGCCTTGTTCCATACGGCAGACACTGAAAAAAACAAGCCTTTGCGTGTATCGAAAAAAGTCATGGATGACACTGTCACGATGATGATCGAGTCCGGTGGCATACCTCCGTCCGCAGACAATGCGAACAACTATTACACCAACGATTTATTGCCCTGAGCGAACGCCACGAATGATAGTTATTGAATCGCTTCATCATTGAATCAAACTCAGGATCATCATCATGCATACAGCTTACGGACATCATAAAGTGTCGCCCATCAGCGCAGCAGTTATAGAAGAGCGAGACACGCTCATTCAGTTAAAAGACGTTACCAAGGTTTATGACAGCAAGTCTGGGCCTATGCAGTCCATTGCGACGCTCAGCTTCGACATAAAGGATGGAGAATTCGTCTCCATCGTCGGCCCTTCCGGCTGCGGTAAGAGCACTCTTTTAAAAATGGTTGCAGGCCTGTTGCCTATCACCAGCGGCGACTTGAGACTGTCCGGTGACAAGATCGATGGCCCACAGAAAAACGTCGGCATCGTCTTCCAGAGTGCGGTATTGCTGGCCTGGCGCAATGTGCTGGACAACATTCTGTTGCAGGCTGAAATGCGCGATATGCCTATGGCACCTGCACGTGCGCGCGCATTGGCTCTGATAGAAATGGCCGGGCTCAAAGGCTTCGAGCAAAAATATCCATGGCAACTATCCGGCGGCATGCAGCAGCGCGTCGCGATCTGTCGTGCACTGTTGCACGATCCTTCAGTGCTGTTGATGGATGAACCCTTCGGCGCTCTGGATGCAATGACACGGGAAAAGATGAACGTGGAACTGCAGCGCATCTGGCTGGAGTCGAAAAAAACCGTATTCCTGATTACCCACAGTATTCCGGAATCCGTATTTCTCTCGGATCGCGTGCTGGTCATGTCGGAACGTCCAGGTTCGATTGAAGCCATTTACGACATCGATTTGCCGCGTCCGCGCAATCTTGATGTCATGGCGACGCCGGAATTTTCCGCTTATACCAAAGCAATCCGCCGTCACTTTTATGCACAAGGCTCGCTGGATCATTGAATCCAAGACTAGCCATGATCAAGAGCATTTCGCTTTCTACATTTAAATCGATGGAGGCATGACCATGAAATTATTCCCAGCATCCGACTCAGGATGATCCCCATTTTCAGGTGAAGAACAGCTCCTGAAAAACTGATCGTCGGCATGCGCGCTGCCGATCAGATATGACCAACAGCAAACGCACATTAGCCGTTTATCACGGTGATGGATAGCTGCGCGCAAAATTTTTACCGGTACGCCGCAAGGCAATAAACAACATCGATACCGACTGCATTAACAGAACATTTTTTCACACTGATTATTTAAAGAGGATTTTCAAACATGGCACAACGCAAACTCGGAATCATCATGCACGGCGTCACTGGTCGTATGGGCATGAACCAGCATTTGATACGCTCAATCGTGGAAATCCGCGCACAAGGCGGCGTCCTGTTATCGAACGGTGATCGTGTCATGCCAGATCCGATCTTGATCGGACGAGATGCTGACAAGATCGCTGCACTGGCGAAGAAATACAACATCGAGCGTTGGGGCACCGATCTGGATAAAGCTCTGCAAAACGAAAACGACACCGTCTTCTTCGACGCCGCCACGACGCAGATGCGCCCTACTCTGCTGGCCAAAGCGATCCATGCAGGCAAGCACATTTACTGCGAAAAACCGGTCGCTACCAATCTGCGTGAAGCACTGGATATCTACAAGTTGGCGAAGGAAAAAGGCATCAAGCATGGCGTGGTACAAGACAAATTA
Source organism: Herminiimonas sp. GW821-FHT09C12 (assembly GCF_059416385.1). Classification (NCBI taxonomy): domain Bacteria; kingdom Pseudomonadati; phylum Pseudomonadota; class Betaproteobacteria; order Burkholderiales; family Oxalobacteraceae; genus Herminiimonas; species Herminiimonas sp. GW821-FHT09C12. Next base: position 2,093,315 of record NZ_JBWKPC010000001.1, on the reverse strand, counting down.
TTCTTGCCCGGCCTGCAAAAACTGAAGCTGCTTAACGATGCCGGCTTCTTCGGAAAAATGCTGTCCGTACGTGGCGAATTTGGTTACTGGGTATTTGAAGGTGATCTGCAACCGACCCAGCGTCCTTCATGGAATTACCGCACTGAAGATGGCGGCGGCATGATACTGGACATGCTCTGTCACTGGCGCTATGTGCTGGACAATCTGTTCGGCGAAGTAAAAGCTGTGTCCTGCCTGGGCGCTACGCATATCCCGGAACGCTTTGACGAAAAAGGTAAAAAGTACAAAGCGACTGCCGACGATGCTGCCTACGCAACCTTCGAACTGGAAGGCGGCGTGATCGCGCAGATCAACAGCTCCTGGACCACACGTGTGCGTCGCGACGATCTGGTGACTTTCCATGTCGATGGCACACACGGTTCTGCCGTGGCTGGCTTGATGGACTGCGTCACCCAATCCCGCGTCAATACGCCGAAACCGGTATGGAGCCCTGATACCAAACAACCTATCGATTTCTTTGATGGCTGGCAAGCAGTGCCTGACACCAAGTTCATCGACAACGGCTTCAAGATTCAATGGGAACTCTTCATCCAGCATCTGGTAGAAGACACACCGTTCAAATGGAATCTGCTGGAAGGTGCAAAAGGCGTGCAAATGGTTGAGCTTGCACTCGAGTCCTGGAAGGAAAGACGCTGGATCGATGTACCAGCGCTGTCCGTATAAACCAGGAGACGAAAATGAACGTACGCAACAACCTCGCACTTTCCATCACCCTGCCAACCGCTGCCGGCAGGCTGGAGCAATACACGCTGCGTCCTCCTCGTGCATTTGAGATTAAAACCGATCAGCCATTTACACGCGTCGCCTATTCGGCAGCGCATGTCGTGGCCGATCCGCTGGCGAACAACAATCCGTGGCTGGATTGCGCCATCGATTGGGACAGCACGATGGAATATCGTCGTTATCTGTGGAGCCTCGGCCTCGGTGTGGCAGAGGCGATGGATACCGCGCAGCGCGGCATGGGTCTCGACTGGACGACCTCACTGGAACTGATCCGACGTTCACTGGATGCTGCCCAGGATTTCCCCAATGCCCTGATAGCAAGCGGTGCCGGTACCGACCAACTGCCGCCAGAAAACGCCAAATCACTGGACGACGTGATTCACGCTTACGAAGAACAAATCGAAGCAATCGAAAAACTCGACGGCAATATCATCCTGATGGCAAGCCGTGCTCTCGCACGCGTCGCCAAATCACCGGAGGATTACCACAAGGTCTACGACCGCATCCTGTCGCAAGTGAGTAAACCAGTCGTGATTCACTGGCTGGGAGAAATGTTCGACCCTGCATTGGCCGGTTATTGGGGTGACGCCGATCACATGCGTGCAATGGATGTAGCTACATCCATCATCAACGGCAACTCGTCCAAAATTGACGGTGTAAAAATATCCCTGCTCGACAAGGACAAGGAAATCATCATGCGCCGCCGCTTGGTGGACGGCGTAAAAATGTACACCGGTGATGATTTCAATTACGCCGAATTGATTGCTGGCGATGCGCAGGGTTACAGCCATGCATTGTTGGGAATTTTCGACGCGATTGCACCAGCGGCATCGGCTGCCCTGTCGGCGCTGGCTGCTGGCAACACGGAGCTCTTCCATGACATTCTTGCACCGACCGTGCCACTGTCACGCCATATCTTCGCAGCACCAACCAGATACTACAAAACCGGTGTGGTCTTCATGGCGTATTTGAATGGATTGCAGGATCACTTCTGCATGATAGGCGGGCAAGAAAGTACACGTTCCTTGCAACATTTAGCAGAAATCTTCCGTCTAGCCGACAAGGCTGGTCTGTTGCAGCAACCGGAACAAGCCGTCATCCGCATGCGGCATGTGCTGGCACTGCACGGAGTACACGATGCGTGATTTCTCCGGTAGCCATGAACAGCTTTCCCTGAACACCGCCACGGTGCGCAAGCAATGGAAGCTGGATCGCATTATCGATGAATGCGCCCAACGCGGCATACGTGCCATCAGTCCATGGCGCGATCAAGTCGCAGAAATCGGCTTGAACAAAGTTGCTGCACAGTTGCGCGATAGAGACATGGTTCTGTCGGGCTACTGTCGTGGTGGCTTCTTTCCTGCACCGGATGCCTCCGGTCTGAAGGCGGCACTGGAAGACAACCGCCGCGCCATGTATGAAGCCAAAACGCTGAATGCACCTTGCCTGGTCATGGTGGTCGGTGCTTTGCCTGGCGCATTGAACGGCAAAGCGGCTTACAACGATATCGCTCGCGCACGCAGCGAAGTACGTGACGGTCTGGCGGACTCGCTGGAATATGCGCGAAAAATCGGCTTGCCACTGGCAATAGAACCGCTGCATCCGATGCAAGCCGCCGAGCGCGCTTGCATCAACACGATGGAACAAGCACTGGATCTGTGCGATGAACTCGATCCAGAAAAAACTGGAGCACTAGGCATTGCGCTGGATGTTTATCACGTCTGGTGGGACCCGAAACTCAAAGCACAAATCGAACGCGCCGGTGCCGAGCGCCTGCTCGCCTTTCACGTCTGTGACTGGTTGACGCCAACCAATGACTTGCTGAATGACCGCGGAATGATGGGCGACGGCGTCATCGAGCTGAAAAAAATCCGCTCGTGGGTAGAAGCGACTGGCTATGACGGTTTTGCGGAAGTGGAAATTTTTTCCGAAAACTGGTGGAAGAAACCTGGGGAAGACGTGCTGGATGCCTGCATAGAACGGCACAGATCGGTGGTGTAAGGCGCAGGTTCCGGCCCTGGGAAATCCGGCGCAAACAAACAATCGATAAAAAAATCAAGGAGACGCAACAATGAAGACGAAGAATGTACTGCGAAGTCTGTGCATCACGGCTGGTTTCGCCCTATTGGCAGCGCCGCATCTGGTACGTGCCCAGAGCAATGTCGAGATCTATGGTTTGGTCGGACTCTATGCCGGCAGCATGCAACGCAGCGATTCACCAGCACGTACTACGCAGGAAGGACACGGCGGCTTGACTACTTCTTATCTGGGTTTTCGCGGCAAGGAAGATCTGGGCGGCGGTTTGAAAGCCATCTTCCAACTCGAAAATTTCTTCCAGCCAGATACCGGCGCATCAGGTCGTAGCGCCGCTGACCCAGTCGGATTTTCACGCAGTTCCTGGGTCGGTCTGGAAGGCGACTTCGGCCGCGTCACCATGGGACGCCACACCACGCAGTATTACTTGGCCATGCAAGCAGTCAATCCGTTTCAGGCATCAACCGTCTTCTCGCCACTGGTATTGCACTCTTACGTCGCCACCTTCGGCGGCACATTGTCTGGTGATTCGGTATGGGACAACACCATCCAGTATTCATCACCTACCATCGGTGGCTTCAGTGCCAGCGTACAACACGCCTTTGGTGAAGTCGCAGGTAGCAATTCCATCGACAATAACGGGCTGAACGTGCGTTACGTCAACGGCCCGCTGTCTGCCACCTTTGCCGCACAACGCGTCAAAGTAGCCAAGGTTGCGCCATCAACATCACAAACGGCTTATCTGGCTGGTGGCTCCTACGATTTTGGTCCTGTCAAAATGTTCGCTTCAGCACAGGCAACCGACCGCAATATCACCGACCTTAAATCAAAGACCTATCAATTAGGTGCATCGGTGCCGGTCACTCCCTCATCGAATATTCTGATGTCCTGGGCACAGACCAAAATCGAAAAACCGGCAACCAACGATATCAAACGCAATACTGCGGCAATCGGATACGATTACTTTTTATCGAAAAGAACAGATATCTATGCGATCTATCTTTACGATAAGTTGACTGCATATTCAGTCGGCAACAGTTATGCACTGGGAATTCGGCATACCTTTTAATTGAATGAAAGATGCGGGCCGTTTTCTGATGCAACTTCCGGTGACTGCCCGCGTTGAATTTTTATAGCACTTCTAATTACATACATTGCCTGGAAAAGATCATGTCAAACAATGCTGCAACCACGTCTACGCTGCCGACCAAACCGTGGAAAATCGCTTTTGAAGAACATTACTTGACGCCTAGTTTTCAAGACAATATTCCAGCCGGTATTAAACCTACCGATGTGCCGCGCGTGTATCGCGAGTTGATGGAAGTGGATGAACGCAGAATTCTAAAGATGGATGCCGCCGGTATCGAATATGCGATTCTGTCTCTCAATTCGCCTGGCATTCAATCTGAACTGACAGCAAACAAGGCCATCGCCTTGTCCAGACTCGCAAATGACGAGTTGAAAACCATTACCGAACAACACCCAAAACGACTAGGCGGATTCGCCGCACTGCCTATGCAGGATGCGCTGGCTGCCGCCGACGAACTAGAGCGCTGCGTCAAGCAACTGGGTTTTCACGGTGCGCTGATTAACAGCTTCAGCAATCTTGGCGACGAAAATACCATCGAGTTCCTGGATGAGGAAAAGTACTTCCCATTCTGGGAACGTGTGCAGGAATTGGATTTGCCGGTTTATTTACATCCGCGCAATCCACCTCTGAGCCAGCAAATGATGTACCGCGACCGGCCAGAATTATTGGCGGCAACCTGGGCTTTTCTGGTCGAGACCTCAACGCATGCGCTGCGATTGATCACCAGTGGATTGTTTGACCGCTATCCCAACTTGCAAATTTGCCTAGGACATCTCGGCGAAGCGCTACCGTTCTGCATCTGGCGACTGTCGACTGTCTATGCGCAAAAAGTACCGAACAGCAAATTGAAAAAAGACATACGTGGCTATCTGTCATCCAATTTCCACTACACCACATCCGGCTTCTTTGACACCACTGCCATGAACAACGTCGCACAACAAGTCGGTGCCGATCGCGTTCTGTTTTCAACTGACCATCCGTGGATGGAGATGGCAAACGGTTCAGCTTGGTTCGATCAGGCAGAACTGAGCGATGCGCTTAAATTGCAGATAGGCAGAGACAATGCGATCAAGCTGTTTCGTCTCGATTTGTAAGAATGTAGATAGCCTGTACTACCGCATTGATATCTATTGGTGTCAGCCACATGATCTGCATCAGAGTTCATTCCTCATGTAGATAAAAATACATGTGGCTACCTCTTGTCCAATTTACTGAGCCTCACTGATTATTGACGAACGAGATGACCATATCGATGCATCAAACTTTCAGATAAGCTCCCCCTTTCCATCACTATTGTGCCAAGCTACCCATCTTTACTGCAGGAAAGATATCCGGCTCGGTCATGTTAATCAAAACCTGGACTGAACCCAAACAGTAAAATCCCTCGCCAACATCGTATCGCTGCAAAAATAATTTAATATGAATCAGCCTTCAAGCGGCAACATCGTCTGGCACCAAAGCCAGGTCACCGCGCAGGATCGTGACAACTTGCTCGGGCAACAACCGCGAACCTTGTGGTTTACCGGATTAAGCGCCTCCGGGAAATCCACACTGGCTTATGCAATGGAGCGTGCGCTCATCGATCAGGGACGGGCCTGCTATGTCCTTGATGGTGACAACGTAAGACACGGATTAAATAAAAATCTGGGTTTCTCCATTGCTGATCGTACAGAAAATATTCGCCGCATTGCTGAAGTTGCGAAGCTGATGAACGATGCCGGACTCATCGTCTTGAGCGCCTTTATTTCACCGTTCCGTGTGGATAGAGAAATGGCGAAAGAAATTATTGGCACACAGAATTTTGTGGAAATCTATGTATCTACACCGTTGGACGTGTGTGAAACACGCGACCCAAAAGGCTTATATGCAAAAGCGCGTTCAGGCTTGATCGACAACTTCACAGGCATCTCCGCAGACTACGAAGCACCGATCAAGGCCGATCTCAACATAGACACGTCCGCTACATCGTTAGGGACAAACATACAAAACATTCTTTCGTATGCAGGTCTTAAGAAGCAGGCTGCTTAAACCATATTTTTCTTACACCAACAGGGCTTACAACATCCTGTTCCTGGCGAATGTTCCAACACCTTGCATCGCACGTAAAAAGGGCACCCGCAGGTGCCCTTTTTCATTCCATCACGCTTGCAGTCTTAGAACATCCAGCGTGCTTTGATAGAAGCAGTCTGGTTATCGAAGTTGCGACGTGCTTCAAAGTCATAGCGCGCCGTCACTTCCATCGTTTGCGTTACTTTGCCAACCACACCGAAACCACCGCGTACCAGCCATGGGCTAGGATCGATACCTTGGGTAGCAAACGTGATCGTTGGCGCACCGGCAAAGGATGAAGTCAGGCTCGATCTGTCGTTGATGAAGTCGTAACCTACGCCGAGGTTAGCTACCAGTGTTGCCTTGCTACTGATCGCATGCGAGACCTTGCCGTCTGCGCCCAGTACCAATGCATCACTTGTGTTTTTACCGACGTTCAGATTCAGTGCACCTGCACCGGTTTCGCTGTAAGCGTCGGAACGAATACGGCTATAGTCGACCCGGATCGATGGAATAAAGTTGGTCTTCTCGGACAAGGCCATGGTGTGCGCCAAGCCCACACCTACATTGGCACTCCAGCTGTCATAACTGGAACTTGCACGACTGTTGGTCGCGCCAATATTGATGGTACGACCACCACTGGTGTTGTTCAATCCGAGACCAGCTTGCGCGCTCAATTCGGTGCTGGCAGTCAAATTATGGGTGCCATAGACCAGTGCCGTGTAGCTATCGACATTGGCGTTTTGAACTGCGACACCTTTGCTATCGATATCGGTCTTGGAGTAAGCGAATGCGACGCCAACACGATTAACGTCCGACAAGTCTGCATCTGCACCAAAGATCATGCCGTATGAACGTGACTTGTAACCTGCTACGCCATTTTGGCTATCTTGATTGGCCCATGAGCCGAATGGTTTGAACCAGAATTTCTTGTCGCCGTAGAAGTTGTCACCGGATGATCTACCTTGTTGGCCATCTTGACGCGATTGAACGATGCGGGTGATGCTGCCCAGGTTGGTCGTGACGGATTGCGATACGACGCCGGCAATCTGCGGCAAGGTTTGGCTCACGGCATTCGAGACTTGACCTGTCCCCACCCCCGCAAAAATAAGTGAGATGGCGCTAGTAGGATTGCTGACGATGATTTGATCCAGCGCAGATGCTGCACCTTGCCCAGCTGTGTTTCCAGCGGTGGTCACTGCGTCCAGCACACCGCTCTTGCTTGCAGCAGCAAACGTCAGGTTCATGTCGGCTCCGGTATACACAGGAGTGAAGTCGAACAAGGCGCTGTTATCGCTGTAAGAAGCAAAGGTGCCGACTATGCCGGTATCTGCATGAATCACACCATTCAGCGTGGCCGTAGTCACGCCATTCACCGTAGTCTGAGTATAACCATGGTCCTTGGTCAACGTGCTGGCATCCACAAAAAGCTTGCTGCCTGACAAGGTTGCCGTACCATCGACGTACAAAGTACCGTAAGTGGTATTGGTGACGACGGTGGTCAATGTACCCGTGTTAGTGAAGTCGGTGCCCACATACAACTGGCTACCGGCTGCAATGGAGACACTGCCAGAGTTCGAGAAATTGCCAGAAATATTGGCATAGCCCGAATCTTTAATGTCGACACGGCCTGAGTTCGAGAAATTGCCATCAATATAGGCCGAGCCCGAAACGGTGGTGACTGCATTTACACCATTAACGTAGTCGTTTGCCACATACAACCTTGTATTCGCTGCAACGGCGACACTGCCTGAGTTCAAGAAACTGCCATAAATTTCGGCATCGCCCGAAACAGTAGTGACTGCATTGCTAATGACATTGCCATTGATCGTCGAACCAGCTTGCAGTTCCAATGTATTGCCAGTGCCAGAAAGGTTGATCGCGGCTGCCTGAACTCCATTACCAGCATCTGCCCAACCACCCGAGATCGTACCGGAGTTGATGATCGTCGCATTGCCGGTAGAGACCACACCGATACCACCTGCACCGCCAACACCCGCGCTACCGTTAGCACCTGCAGTACCATTAGCGCCATAAGGGTTACCATAGCCACCAGAAGCACTGCCGCCATAGCCACCAGAAGCACGACCACCCTCACCACCTGTAATTGCGCCACTGTTGATCAAGGTGAAAGATGATCCGCTTACACCGGCACCGCCGGCACCGCCTGTACCACCGGCACCGCCTTTACCACCCACACCACCAACACCACCAACACCGTTAAGGCTGCCATTCAGATAACCGCCATAGCCGCCATCAGCGCTGCCGCCACGTCCGGCCCCACTATAGCCGCCAGCACCACCGGTAATAGTGCCTGTGTTGGTAACACTAAAGCCACTGCCACTGATACCCGCGCCACCGACACCGCCAGTACCACCAGCACCACCAACACCACCAGTACCACCAGCACCACCAGCACCAGCAGCACCAGTTGAAACGTTACCACCGTAACCACCTATTGCATTGCCGCCATAACCGGCCAGGCTCAAACCGCCTGCGCCACCCGTAATGCCGCCTTGGTTATTAACTGAAAAATTCGAACCAGACACGCCCGCGCCGCCACTCCCGCCCACGCCACCTGCTGCGCCTGTACCGCCTGTACCGCCTATACCACCTGCATCGCCGGTACCGAATTGCCCTTGTAAACCGGAAGCATCAGTTCCATGAGTAGCGTGAGTATTTTGACCGGCACCCCCAACAATCGAACCACTGACAAGGTTGAAAGCGACTTGACCAGTAGAATTTAAAGCAAGGCCAACTTGTCCAATCTGGCTATACACATATCCTGAGAAATTGATGGTGTCGATAGCCGATGCCGTGCCACTAACCAAAATGCCAGGACTGTCGTATGCGTATATGGGGTTATTTGGCGTACTCAACGCTATCGTTTTAGGACTACCCTGAACTGCTGCTGTGTTGCAACTCCCTTGGCCGTTGCCTAAGCTGGGATTGCTATTGGAAGTACAAGCACCAAAAGTAGGAGCCGCGGAAGTATCAATATAAATACCCGGCCCCATCGGGTAACCTGCATATACAACACCAGCCTGCATCAAGGCGACGACAAGTACAGTCATTCTGCCTAATTGAATCTTTTGAGTTTTTTTCATTGAAGTATCTTAATAATGAGGTCGGGGAAGCGAGAACTCCGGCGGTACCGGACTTCATGCGCTACAAACAGGGTTTCTTTTTTTTCTTGTCTTGACTGAATATCTACTGCACATAAATACATCCATTACTTCAACGAAAATCTGAGGATGAATGAGTGACCGACTGGCCATGACAGCTACCAGCAAGACGGTTGCTCAAATAAACACTTTTCATTCATCGCGATGATCCGCTACTTTTTTTGAGGCTCTTGACCGTGCGTCTCATTTTGCAAATTGAGATACTTTCTTTTACACATCGTTGGTTTTTCATCACAAGGTTTTAAAAAAAATAAGCGGAAGCATGCGGTTTCCGCACTGAAAACGCATATGCAATGAGACCGTCATCAGATGGGTGTGCGAGGATGATTCGTTGGCGATCCGTGCTATCGCCACATAACTGATCGTGATTGCGCGACTGAGTCAGGGATGAACTAGAAGAAGAGATCGATGTCTCTATGAGGGGATTTGCCGCGTATGAACAGCGTTCTTATATCAAGCGCAGAATGCTAATCCAGCACACCATCAAGTGGACGCCGATATGCGCTCCCGCTCCAAGGCATTGGAACGCAGCTCTTGAGGAGATAACTCATATGCTCGTCGAAACGCACGCGTAAAGTCTGATGCGCTTTTAAAGCCTAATCCATAGGCAATCTCTTGTATCGGCAAGGTCGGGAATTTGACCAACTCATCTGCGGCTTCTCGCAATCTGCAATTGCGAATATAAGCACCCAATCCACCTTCGTGTTCGAACAGTCGATAAATGGTCGGACGTGGCAGTTGCAAGGCTGCGGTCAAACTTTCTGGAGAAAGCTTCGCTTGATGAAGATTGCTCTCGATATGACGACGCGCCTTGTCAAACATCGCAGCACGCACGGCTGCACGGGCGTTACCTTGCAGATTAGTCTGCTTGCCAAATGCAGCAACGATAAGTTCCGTACATGTATTGAAGGCAGCTGAGGCTGCACCGCGAGACATTTTGGGGAGTGATTGGGCCAGTAACACCACTTGCTCGATCAGAATTTGGGTCAAAGGCGTTGTATTGTCCAAAACGCGACCATGTAGTGTATTTGCGTTCGGGAAAATAGCTTCTACTGCTGCCCGTGGCACAAATAGCGAGAACATCCTGCACTTGCTACGCCGCATACGGAATGGCTGATTCAAGTCCGTCACCACGATGCTGCACGGCGTCCTGCTTTTATGCGATTGCGCGCCCTGCACGTTTATAAATTCAAGGCTGCCTTCTATAAAAATTTGAAAAACATATCCACGCAGACTGTCTGTGGATATACGGGATATCGAACGATCCAGCAACATGGCATCGGATGAGCAATCGGTAAAAAGTCGATCACCTATCGCGTAACGAGTAATTGCAGCATTAAACGGCTGTGCTATTTGCTCTATGGAAGGCAGTACATCGATGATATGACCAACACGATCACGCCAAGCCAGAAGCTGCTTCCCTAAAGGCTCATGATTGACCGTGAAATAATTGCTATTGGAACTATGGGGTTCACTATATGCCCTGCCAGCCATCTCATTCTTCATTGCATATTTCCTTTTTTTCTTATGTCAGACAACTATGCAATAAGGCATTCAACCTTGCAGGTAAGGCACATTATTCCAGCTATTTCGCCGAATAAGCTAACAAAATTTCGCTAGTAATGGTTATAGGCTTGCTTATCAAGCAAGCCTAATAATGATTGCCAAATAAATCCAAAGTACGATAATGGCCCGCTTATACCTCTGCCAAAAAATATTGTGCACATCACTTATCTCGCCATTCATACCGACAATCCGGCTTTCGCTTGTGCACAGAATTTTTTGACCAAGCACCAAATCCATCGTCGACGCTTGATTAAATTGGCGCTTGCAACTAGTGCACTTGCTACGATTCCATCATTTGCGCAAGCAACAAGCATTCCATCAAACTCACCGACTGCAAGTATCTTGCTGCACTCTCTTAATGCATTGGTCGATACATTCATCCCTGCGGATAATTGGACACCTGCTGCTTCAACACTAGGCGTAGGCGACATTATTTTGAAACAGGCAGAGAGCGACATGCTATTTCGACCATGGTTGATGGAAGGCTTGAAATGGCTGGATCAAGGTGCAACGGGTAGCTTCATCATACGCAGTGAAGATGAGCGCACCTTATTGCTTGAGAAACTCGCGAATAATCCAGTCGGAAGCCAGCCGCGTATCTTCTTTGAACTTTTAAGAGTACGCACTATGACTGCCTACTATGCAGATCCACGCAGCCAGCGCGGCTTGGTGATCGATAGACCACCGCAGCCTATTGGCTATCCAGATTTTGCAGACGCCTGATGAATTTCGATGACTTTGACGTAATCGTCGTTGGATCGGGCGGTGGTGGCGGTGCGAGCGCATGGCGTCTCGCAACGCGAGGTTTAAAGGTACTGGTACTGGAGGCGGGCAAAAAGTTCGACCCATTGCGCGACTACACATTAGACACACCGGCATGGGAAGTCAGCGACTTTCCAAAAAAGCCGGGCAGTCAGGGACGTTATACATACGCGCCCATGCAGTCACTTGATTCTGCACACGCCGATCTGCGTTCATGGAATGCAGTGAGTGGCGCAACGAATCAAACGCAATCACGCCAGCCAGCCAATGGCGGCTATCAACATGTACGCGGCGTTGGTGGCAGCACTTTACGCTACACCGGAGAAGCACACCGCCTGCATCCAGAGTCCATGAAGATGAAGACGCACTTTAATGTTGCAGCGGATTGGCCGATGGATTATGCGACGCTCGAACCTTACTATGCACAAGCAGAAAAAATTATCGGCGTTGCCGGGCCAATAGATGCAGGTGCTCGCTGGCGCAGTACGCCCTACCCGCTTCCTCCACATAGGCTCAGCAAAGCATCCCGCAAGCTTGAATCTGCCGCCGCTAAGTTAGGGATGCACTGGACGGCCAACTCACGCGCCGCGCTATCTGTTGCTTACGATGGCCGACCACCGTGCAACTACTGCGGAAATTGCAACCGCGGATGCCCAAGAATGGACAAGGGCTCGGTTGATATCACCTACATCCCCAAAGCTATCGCGACAGGACGATGCACCGTTCTGACGGATCGATGCGTCACCCTTCTGATTGCAAACGGGCGAAGAATTACACATTTCGTCTGCGTCGATAACAAAGGGCAGTCCGTGCATATTCCAGTCAAGCGATTGATACTCGCATGCGGTGCAATAGAAACACCACGCTTGCTGCTTGCATCCGCCTATGACAAGGCACCGAATGGTTTGGCCAATGAGTCCGGACAAGTCGGCAAGAATTTCATGGAAACCTTGAGCTGGGCCAGCACTGGCATGCTGTCGGAACCCATAGAGAGCTTCAAAGGATTGCCGGCAGATTCCATTTCATGGGACTACAACCAACCTGACGGCATACCAAATGTCATCGGTGGATGTCGCTTCTCCAGCTCTATACAGGAATCTGGATTAAACGGCCCCATTAACTACGCAACCAGAATCGTCAGCGGCTTTGGTAAAAGCCATAAAGAAAAGATGCGGCATGCAATCGGCCAGGCAATTTCCGTTGGCTCCATTGGAGAATTCTTGCCCAACAATGGAACGTATATCGATCTTGATCCACAAGCCAAGGATGCATACGGCGTTCCCTTGGCGCGCATTCATTCGGTCTTGGGCGAATCCGAATTGGCAAGGCTGCGCTTTATGGCTGGCATGTGCCGAGAAATTCTGAAGGCTGCAGGCGTAACGCAATTAGTTGAAGAGTACGGCACCATGGATTTTTTTAATTCTACTCATGTGTTTGGCACCTGCCGTATGGGCACTGATCCCCGCGATTCTGTGGTTGACTCATTTGGTCGAAGTCACTCGCTGGATAATTTGTCGATTTGCGATGCGAGCATATTCCCTAGCAGCGGCGGAGGAGAATCCCCTTCCCTCACGATTGCGGCGTTGGCGATCAGAAATGCCGATGCGATTGTCGATCAGTTGAAATGAATCGGCATTTTCACACCGATTCACTACACAAAAAACTGCTTAGACCTTAGACAATTTGAACGCCATGCGGATTCAATTCCGGATTGCGCCAAAAGGCATCATTTGCAAAACGATGAAATACATCTGGCGGCAAAATCGTTTGCCGCGAAGCTGCATGCACCTTAGGACGAATGGCATGCAGGCCAGGTGTGCCTGCTCGAGTATCAAATTCACCTGAGTCATAAACGACATTGTCGAAATCATGCGTGTACTTAGCTTCACCTGTGAACGCATACACCGCATCCAGCACACGCTGAGGGTCAGTTACCAACGTCTCATACGTTACTAACAAGAGCTTGTTGGCTTGCTCACCATAAAAGGCTTCCTTCAATGCGTTATACGCAAATCCAAGCATGCCTTCGCCATTCGCAATCCCATCCGCACGCGAGTAAACGTTATTACCCGGTTGATATTGAAAAATAGAGGAAGGTGAAAAACTATTTCGACGAACCAGTTGCTCGATACTATCAACGATCCATGGCACGTCTCGTACACAGGCAATGACGCGACTTTCAGGAAACAAACTATTGATCAAGGGCATACGCGAACACCATGCTCTATTCGTGTCGAAGATCACTTCCTGTTCAAACTCCGGACCATAATAGTTATCGAAAACACCGTGCAAGATGCGCTTGCGTTGTTCATCCGTGATGAAGACAGAATATTCATTACCTGCGCTCATTTCGCCCAATATACGACCTACGATGCCGGCAACCGGACCGCTCATGCCGGCGTGAAAACGTGGATTTTGTTTTAAGAGTGCAGACAGCAAGGTCGAACCCGAACGAGGCAGGCCAGAGATGAAATGAATCGGACGAATTTTGTAGCCTCTTTAAGGTGAATAACTAAGATCGAATTTGCAAGCTCAGCGATTATATGTTGATTTGCTCGTAAAACTTCCGTCTTCCGCTGACCCCGCTCACAGGACCGCAATACAGCAAACAAACTAAAGACAAATCATTAGATTTAAAAAAAGCCATGAGGAGCAAGCTTGCTCTTCATGGCTTTTTTGTTGAATCCAAATACTTATTTGGATGCGCTCAGCATGCGCTCGACATATCTCGCGATCAAATCTATTTCCAGATTGACCTTGCTACCTGCTTTCAAATGCTTGAGCGTAGTGACTTGAACCGTATGTGGAATCAGGTTAACTGAGAACGTACAGCCATCAGCACTATCGGAAACAGTATTCACCGTCAATGAAACACCGTTTATCACGATAGAACCTTTTACCGCGATAAATTTACCTAATTCTTTAGGCGCAGTTACCGCCAGCAGCCACGACTCACCTACTGGTTCGAACTTGCTGACAACACCCAAGCCATCAACGTGACCAGATACGAGATGACCGCCAAGACGCTCCGATAAGGTGACTGCTTTTTCCAGATTAACTTCACCGACTGCATCCAGCCCGGCGGTGCAATTCAAGCTCTCACGAGAGACATCAACCTCGAATTGCTTGTCTGTCTTGGCCACCACCGTCATGCACGCACCGTTCAGGGTGATGGAATCGCCCAAGGCTACATCCGCCAATGGCAAGCCGCCGGCATCCACTGTCAGGCGATGTCCAGCCTCAGCATCGCCGAGAGGAGAAATGGTAGTGATTTTGCCGATAGCGGCGACGATTCCAGTAAACATGATGAGGACGAAATAAGTTAGATGAAACGAGCAAGGATACGCAAATCGGGGCCGATCTGCTTGACCTCATGGAAAGTCAGATTTCTTTTCTGCTCCAGCGACTCCAGCACTGGTAGATTAAACATGCGTTGTGCGTCGCCCAACAAGGTTGGTGCCAGATACACCAGCAGCTCATCAACGCAGCCTTCGCGGATCAAGGAGCCATTCAATTTAAAGCCGGCTTCCACGTGCAGCTCATTGATTTGACGACGACCTAGCTCCAGCATCAGCGCTGCTAAATCGACCTTGCCACTGGTATTCGGCAAGACGATGACTTCATTGCCAAGATCACGCAGAATTTTTTCTTTTTCGGGATTGGCTTGTGCGGCTACGATTAAAGTGCCACCACCCGTCAATACACGCGCATGCGTACTGATCTGTAATTGGCTATCGATCACGATGCGCTGTGGTTGACGTGGCGTATCGATGGCACGCACATTCAGTTGCGGATCGTCTTCCATCACGGTACCGATACCAGTCAGAATGGCACAGGCGCGCGCGCGCCAGTAATGACCATCAGCGCGCGCTTCATCGCCGGTAATCCATTGGCTGATGCCGTTATGCAAAGCCGTCATGCCATCCAGGCTGGCTGCCGACTTCATGCGCACCCACGGCTTGCCGTGCTGCATGCGTGACAGGAAGCCGATATTGATTTCGCGCGCTTCCTCTTCCAGTACACCGCATAAGACTTGTATTCCAGCGGCTTCCAGTCGCGCCAATCCCTGTCCTGCCACCAATGGATTCGGGTCAGTGATGGCCGCGACCACACGCGCTACACGCGCACGAATCAAGGCATCAGCACAAGGCGGCGTGCGGCCGTGATGGCTGCATGGCTCCAACGTTACATATACAGTCGCACCAGCCACATCAAAGCCGCGATCGGCTGCATCGTTCAACGCTTGTACCTCGGCATGCGCATGACCTACCGGTTGCGTATAACCGGTGCCTATGATTTTGTTTTCCTTGACGATGACGCATCCGACGCGCGGGTTAGGTGTCGTCGTGAACATGCCTTTGGCGGCTAGTTCCAATGCCAGGCGGATACCTTGTACGTCGCTATGAATTTCCACGAGACTCTTTGTGTATGGTGATAAATAATCGATATATGCAACCGTCGCTGATGCTGATCAACAAGTTGCCGCTTCCTTGGTCGGATTACACACGCGTGGCCGACCGAGAAAATTGATCACGATCTTGCGCGATTGCGGCCCCAGTTCCAGCAACCAATTCCCCGATTGCGAAGTCTGGCTGCTCGCATTGGTGCGCGTGCGTCCAGTGCCATTGAATGCGATATATTGTACTTTCGAATCGGTAAAGCTGGGTGTGATCCGCATCTCGCGATCAAGCGCATCGTGGGAATACACAATAATTTCATCCACATCCGGACGTTGATTATTGTTTTCATCGATGAAAACGACCCAGCCATTATTCCATTTCAATCCATCTTTCGGCACCAGATCGACACGCGTACCGCGATGTATCGCTTCCGAGCGTGCCAGATTAACCGACATAAACAAGGCATTCGTCGCTGTTGCCAATCGCTGGCTTTGTATCATGCTGCGGAAACTGGGAATGCCGATGGACAAGGCAATTCCTACGATCGCCAGTATTGCCATCAACTCAACAACTGAGAATCCACTGCACCATTTGATTTTAGTATGCATGGCATCACCAACAATGATTTGCACCAGCCATTTTTTCACCAGTACTGGTCAACATCAATTTTCCACAGACTGGATCACGATAACTGGCATTCACCTTATTCGTTCCCGGGTGTGCGATCAATAACACGCAATTTCGGATTTCTTCGTCATTGCATGCCTGTGCGCTAATTTCATACGCACTCACCTTCGCGTGTTCACCAGAAAACCAGTTGAATCTCTTTTCGTTTACATCTGTGGACGAGGATGAAAATGGCATATAAGTCGTATGCAGGGAATAATAACGCTCTTGCTGTTGCATGGTCTTCATCAATGCTGCACGCCCCTCTGCCCGCTTCGTCTTTAATATTGATTCTTGATATGACGGAAAGGCAATTGCGGAAAGAACTGCCATGATGATTAACACAACCATCACTTCTATCAGTGTGAAACCGCCACTGCTTCGCATGATGTCATCCTATTTTTTGTTGAGTGAGCTACGTAATTCGACCCAGTTGACAATTTCTCGCCAGCTCAGGCGACCAGCAATCTTGACGGTCTCAAGTGCGCTTTCTTTCATCGATTCGCCCACGTTTTTTACCTTGCCGGTCAGAGGATCAATAACTTCCAGTTTTTCCTTGATGCGGCGCTTGCCAGTGGCATCGCGCTCCGTCACTTCGTTTGATGTTGCCACCACCATCATCGGAACATTCACCGCACCCATGTTTGATAGGTAGCCAGTCCAGTTTGCACTGACAGACAAGCCAGTGAGCACATCCAGTACATAGGAGCGCCCACTCGCGTTTTTGCAAGGATCATTACTGGGAATCAAGGTATTGAAGAATAATCTTCCATCGACAATCTGTGCGGAACTGATGCTGCGCTCGCCCGTTTTATCAGAATCAATGAAGTCGAAATACCAACCCTTCTCACCAGAACCAGCGCTACCATATTTGAAAGCGTCGCCGCTGATTTCCAGCATGTCGTTGCTAGCGGCGCTGACTGCCAAACGTCTTTCTGCAAGCTGCTGCCGTCCAGCGATCTTCTCGCCTGCATTATCTAGAATCCCGTAAAAAGATTGTTTTCTGAAGCCGATTTCCTGAATATCACTCGCTTCCATGAACTTCCCCGTACCGAAGGACACTAGATAACCTCGTTCAGGTGCAAATACGACAGTAGCCTTTTGTGTGATGGCTTGCCTATTCTTGTTCGCATCCATGGCGACGAATAAAGGCTTGGACGATGCACCGCCAAAAACATTAGTCCACGGTACGCTTCCGCTGAAATCGAAACGCCACATATTTCCCTGCAAATCGCCAGCATAGATAACATCCACTGCGCCGTCCCCGGCAAAGGTGAGTGCAGGCGCAGCCAAACCATTCGGCAGATTTTGATCGCTGATCGGGACGTTGAATTTGAAATAATTAAGGCCAGCTGTCCATTTTTCCGATAGTGTCTTATCAAGCGCTAACAGAAAAAGTGCACTCGATGCGCTTGCATTGAATTTCCCTTTACCGTCATCCCGATAGTTATTCAGTCCACTGGCAACGACGGCAAAGTATCGGTACGTAGGCACACCTTTGACAACACTCACTTTAAATTTCACAATGCTTGCCGGGCCAAAAACATTACCGATGTCAGGATCATCTGTATCGGTAAATTCCCATACAACGCCGGCTCCTTGCTCAAATTGTTCCGGTGAAGTCACATCCAGTGCAAACACTCCCTGTGCACCGCCGCCCATGCCGGATACCAACACACTGCGCCATTGCTTGCCAACACGCACTTCGGCGACCGTAATCGCGCCATCCACATACGGGAGATGAGTAGTATTCGGCGAAGTCAATTGTCCTAGACGATCAAACAATGCATGTGGAATATAAGCAAACAACTCTTCACCAGTCACTGCATCAAAGGCATGCAACATACCGTCGCTCGCGCCTACATACACCGTTGGACGACGCGCCCTGTGTACCTCATGAAACTCGCGATAATCAGCACCTTGCACATTGCTGGAAGGTGCGCCGACAAATACCGGAACACTATGCACAATCGCACCAAGTACGCGATCACGTGCACGGAAGATGCCTTCTGCCTGACCTAGTTCGTATCTACGCCCACCGCGCAAATAGTCCAGACGTTTTTCGCCTAATTGATCGTTGGTACCGTTAAGTGGTGATGTATTCAGCGCTGCTCTTTGCACAGTGGACAAGTTAGTCCAAGAGAAGGGAATCATGCTCAACGATAGATCGCTGTTTAATCTCGCAGTGTAAATACGGCGTGCATCTGAGTCTGGCCTCGCCGGGGACGATCCATTACCAGTCAACAAATCTGCTGCATCCCACTCGGCAGATGGAGCATTGCCTCCCGTCTGCTTTAATGGCAATTTCTTCAAACTCCCGCTCCATGTCAGCGGGTTGAATCCTGTCTGATACAAATGCGCGCCGTCACCGGACATATTTATCGTAGATACCGTCGCACCCGATATGGTTAATTTTCCTGCGGGATCAGAAGTGCAACGCATAGAAATCAAGGGATCGCTGACAAGATCAACTTCCGGAGCGGCAATCGCATGAGTGCTCATGAACATGGATAACGCGTAAACAAGACAAACTCTCATCGGCCAGCCTTGCGATAAATCGTTTGTAATACCACTTGTGTCGTCTCACGCGTACCAAAACCGATAGCTGTAATTCGATAGAGATACTCAACTTGATCGGTACTTTCACCTATCTTTCTATGCGTTATCAATTCAATGATGTAGCGCGGTGCTCTATCCGGCAGCGAACCAGCACCTGTTTGAAAAGACTGTCCGGTAAATCTGCCGTATGGCACGGACTGGCTTGTTTTATCCATCCCATCCATGAAGTTGACGGTTTGCCATACAGGGGCAACACCTTCTGTCGCAGAGCGACACAAACCCAGATAAATATTCTGTACACCACTACTGCAAACAGCGTCTGCTTCACTCGGAAAACCAAGCGCACTGCTGCGGGAGAAAATATGGCTACGGGATCTATTCACATCCGGTGAATGTTCAATATCCATTTCTGCATCCAGCAACGCAGCTTCGGCAGCCTGGAAAGCAATCTGCCTATCTCTATCGTTGCGCGATGATTTCTCACTCTGCAAGGCAATCTGCGCCGCGGCGATTCCCAGTAGCAAAACCACAACCAGCATCAATAACGTGACGACCAAAGTCACGCCATGCTGATAACGTCGGCAACAAGCTCTCACGCACCGCTACCCGCGACATCATTACGCAACTGTATGGTTTGCGTAAAAACTTTCCTGATCCGATTGCGCACGGAGCTCAGCAATGCATCTTCCTTGATGCGCACACCTTTATCGCTGGATGCATGCATATTCGCATATTCAGCACCAAACAAATCGTGCTCAGCAATCAAGGCATCATCACGCGCTGTTTGCGAACCGCGTATCAATAATGAAAATTTGATTGAACGCACCCGCTTCCAATACGTCTTGCGATTTTTATCTGTTGCACGCGCTACAGCGTTAGCCCCAGTCAGCAACAAACCATCATCCAAATCGTCGACCGCACTTGCATTGATAAAACGATCCGGCAAACCGTCGCCATCCACGTCGATGCCATACAGAACCTGAAAAGACTCCACACCACGCGCAATGGCATCTGCATTCCAGCTTGTTTTAGAACGATATTTGCAACGTAGTTCAGGTTCACCCGCACTATCCTTTGCTACAAAGAAGATGCTCCAGCCACGTTCCTGTTCAGCATCAGTTGATGACGTTGCAGCAGGAACGATCAAGCCAGCACAGTTAAGGACAGCATCGCCATCACCGAAAAAACGCAAGGCCAGAATATCGCTACCATTGACCACATCGGAAGAGGAAGAGACAGGTGACTCCAGGCCAGCTGTAGTTTTCTTCAAGGTCATCGCATCCATGCCCATCACGTTCGGACTGAAATCGGAGGAAGCAAGAGCTGGCATCCATTCGCTGCTCCAGTTTTCATGTCCTGCCTGGCGTATCGCACGCGATAAGATTTCCATCGCATAGCGCCCTGTTTCCTGGACGTGCCCACTCTGATCCTGCACGACGTAAGCAGCCTTACTCGATAACAGCAAGCCAGTTACCGTCAGCAAGATGAACAAACCCAGCGTCATCGCGATCATTAATTCAATGATCGTCCATCCTTGTTGGCGTGACATGAAAATCGCTTGCAGACAGCGGATTGAATTTACCCGCCTCATTTAGCATACGGTGCAACAGTCAGTACTACAGTTGGCGTAAATGTTTTTCTACTTTCACCAGACGACTTGTCATCATGGTTTTTATCCGTCCAACCGATTTTGATTACCAACGACGCAATCGATGCCATCCCGGTCGCGGCTACACAATCCCAATTGAAATGTCGATTCGCACTATTCCACGGTTCAGCATCCCGACAAATACGCACGCGTCCGCCAGGCAATTCATTATCGATGCGACGCAACCATCGTTCGATATCAAAATTGGCTAGCTGTCCCGCATCACAATGCGTATCGGCACCGTAGCAATGATGGAGAGATTGATGAGAACTTGTGATTGAAGATGATTGATAATCGACGCGCACATACGGATTAATCGCATCATCCAATTGCATCTGGCTGACATTCGCGCGCATCTTGTCTGCCATTTCCGTCGCAAGATGCAATGCCTTGGTTTGAAAAACAGATTGTTGCGTTGTCCGTAAAGCGGTCAATTGCATACCGGCCGCACCGATCACACCAACTGCCAATACAAAAACCGAGATCAATACTTCAATCAGCGAAAATCCATGTTCCGTCGATGCCATCATCCAGTGTCTTTCCCCAATGTGCGTGATGCTCAGTTAAGGTGAACTGCATTCCTCAAAGATAAATAGCCTCTTTGACAATTATTATTGTGGCAATTTTTTGAAATTTTTCGTATCCCATCAATATGGGAAATTTTATTAAGCGATAAATGGGAATGCCATATACGCCATGCATCTGCAAGCAGGTGCATGGTCTTTCAAGCTTGGAAATTCGAAGAGTAAGGTGATGAAGAAACTATTGGATGCGGACTAGATGTAGTACGAGATGCTTAATGATTGTTGCTGCAATGGGGCTGAATTAATCATGCGCATTGGCAAGTGCTAGAGCAACGTAAGCAACAAGATACTTGCTCTTGATTTCATCCAGAGTACGTATTTTGATATGGCGACGCAACTTGCCCTTACCTTCAAGAACACTCCAATCATCTTGCAAATCGCAACCACGACCGAATTCGATGGATACATGTTCAGCATAGGCATACACACCGCAGAAGTCTTTCGGCGCTGCGAACATAAAGCCGCCATACATCACACGTTCTGAAGCGTTCGGTACTGCCGCATAAATCGTCTTGCGGACTGCCTGCACCAAATCGTATCGCTCCGGATTAACGAGGCGAAGATCGCTCAGCAGTTGCTCGACTCTGGCGTCACTCATGGATCAATCAGGAAGCAATCGGCGTGCACAGCTCTACCAGGGAGCCGTCAGGACAACGCACGTAGGAAACGATTTGTCCCCACGGTTTGGCCGTCGGTGGCGACAGCTCTGTAGCACCTATAGACAACGCTTTTGCATGCGCCGCTTGTACATCGTCTGTTGTGAAGGCAATTTCAATACCGAGTGGTTTGGGTGAAGTGTGGGCAGCAATATGCCCTGTTGAATAATTCATCTCAGCGAGATCGTGCGCTGCAAATGCCAGCGTCGTCGCGCCGGTTTCCAGCTCACCATAGGTGCCGGATTCATGCAGAAAGCGTCGCGAGAATCCGAATGCCTGCTCAAAGAACTGCAAGGATGCAACCACGTCCGGAACATAAATGATGGTGTAGGCGAATTTCATTCGTCGTTAGCTAGCGTTATTTGGCTGGAGGTTTGCGCTCACGCCCCACTTCGGCAATCGCATCCTGGAATTCTGCCACGTCTTCAAAACTCTTATAGACCGAGGCAAAACGAATGTAGGCAATCTTGTCGAGTCGTTGCAGCTCACGCATGACCAGCTCACCGATCTGACCGGACAGCACTTCGCGTTCGCCACTGGAAAGCAGCTTTTGTTCTATACGATGAATCGCAGCATCAACTGCCTCGGCCGAGACAGGACGCTTGCGCAAGGCCAGTTGCAAACTGCCTTGCAGCTTCTTGGGATCGTAGTCGGTGCGACTGCCGTTCTTCTTCACGATCACCGGCATCGCTAATTCGATGCGCTCGTAAGTCGTAAAACGTTTATCGCAATTCACGCAGCGACGACGACGACGTATGCTGTCGCCCTCTTCCGAAACGCGTGTATCGAGAACCTGGGTATCGTCGTGCTGGCAAAAAGGACATTTCATCGCGGTGCGTGGCCTTATGAATCGTTACGTCAGCGAAACAAATATGTTCATCTGCAAAATGATGCAAAGCAAATACTAATCTAAGCCAACATCCCAAAATGGCCTTGCCTGAGTAAATTACTCAGACAAGGCCATTTTGCTGCGCCCTTCACTTCAATGAAGAGCACTTTTCAACTACAACAAACTTTAAATCAAAACGATCAACCGTAGACTGGGAAGGCTGCGGTCAATTTTTTGACTTCGGCTTTCACGCGTTCGATGGTTGCTGCATCGTTTGGATTATCCAATACGTCAGCGATCAGATTGCCGACCTTGGTTGCTTCCGCTTCCTTGAAACCACGTGTAGTCATGGCCGGGCTGCCGAGGCGAATACCGGAAGTGACGAATGGTTTTTCTGGATCGTTAGGGATCGCGTTCTTGTTACAAGTGATGTGTGCTGAACCGAGCAAGGCTTCTGCATCTTTACCTGTGATTTTCTTGGCGCGCAGATCAACCAGCATCACATGCGATTCGGTACGGCTGGAAACGATGCGCAGACCGCGTGCGATCAGTGCTTTGGCCAATGCGTCCGCGTTCTTCACGACTTGCTGTTGATACACCTTGAATTCAGGCTCCAGGGCTTCTTTGAACGCAACTGCTTTACCAGCGATCACGTGCATCAATGGGCCGCCTTGCAGGCCTGGGAAAATCGCCGAATTGATGATTTTTTCGTGTTCAGCCTTCATCAAGATGAAGCCACCGCGTGGGCCGCGCAGGGATTTATGCGTGGTCGATGTGACGAAGTCTGCGTATGGCACTGGATTCGGATATTCGCCTGCTGCGATCAGACCGGCGTAGTGCGCCATGTCGACCATGAAGTAGGCGCCGATTTCTTTTGCGATTTTAGCGAAGCGTTCGAAGTCGATGCGCAATGCGTAGGCCGATGCACCAGCGATGATCAGCTTAGGTTTGTGCTCACGAGCCAGACGTTCCATCGCGTCGTAGTCGATTTCTTCTTTTTCGTTCAAGCCGTAGGAGACAACGTTGAACCATTTGCCAGACATGTTCAATGCCATGCCGTGCGTCAAGTGGCCGCCTTCTGCCAGCGACATACCCATGATGGTATCGCCTGGTTTCAGAACTGCCAGAAACACACCTTGGTTAGCTTGTGAACCGGAGTTAGGTTGTACGTTGGCAGCATCTGCGCCAAACAATTTTTTCAAGCGATCGATCGCCAGTTGTTCAACGATATCGACGAATTCACAACCACCGTAGTAACGCTTGCCTGGATAACCTTCGGCGTACTTGTTGGTCAGTTGTGTTCCTTGCGCTTCCATCACCGCAGGCGATGTGTAGTTCTCGGACGCGATCAACTCGATATGTTCTTGCTGACGGTTATTTTCCTTCTGGATGGCCGACCACAATTCTGCATCTGTTTTTGCCAGGGTCTGGTCTTTTGAAAACATGAATCACTCCAATCGTTCAAAAAAATGGGCAGGAAGCCATAATCCGATGCACAACAGCACGCCAAAACAGAATCGAACGAACTGTAAAGACATGCCTATACAAAGCAAAACAACAACCTGGGATCGAATGAGGGTGCCAAAATTTGAACGCGCAGGCAGCCTCAGTCGTACTCTCCATTCGGGCTACCCAGGCGCACGGCAATGAAATCTCACGCTTCACGGTGGATAGACCCACCTTACGACCTGATTTACCCATAAAAGCGGAGAAAATCGGCCGGATTCGCCAGTCACGTGAGACGAAATGGTGCGTAGATTTTACGGCAAGCGTCTGTTTTGGGCAAGCAGCACGCCTCGCCCTTCAAGATAAATAAATGACAATATCGCGCCGCGCGCCTACGGCGGTACGACTGATACAATCCCGCATCAAAAGCGGAAAATTGGATAAACCAACTATCTCCCCCGCTCACGCCACAAACCCGCATCACGAATGGATAGTCACACAACATGAAAATAGCTACCTGGAACGTTAACTCCCTCAAAGTCCGCCTGCCGCAAGTGCTGCAATGGCTGACTGACAATCCAGTCGATGTGCTCTGCCTGCAAGAAACGAAAACAGTTGATGAGAAATTCCCTGCGGCAGAAATTGAAGCCGCCGGATATCACGTCGTCTTCACCGGCCAGAAAACCTATAACGGCGTCGCCATCCTGTCGCGCCACCCGATTACAGATGTCGTCAAAAACAATCCCCTGTTTGAAGATGAACAGCAACGCATCATCGCCGGCACGATAGAAGGCATCCGCATCGTGTGTGCCTACATCCCGAACGGTCAATCGCCGGAATCGGATAAGTATCAATATAAGTTGAAGTGGTTGAGTGCCTTGCACGAATGGCTGGCACAAGAACAAAAGCAGCATGAAAATCTGGCCTTGCTGGGCGACTACAACATTGCACCGGAAGATCGCGACGTACACGATCCCGCTGCATGGGTAGGTCAGATTCTGGTGTCAGAACCGGAACGTGCTGCCTTCGTTCGTTTGCAAGAAATGGGATTCACCGATGCTTTCCGCATGTTTGAACAACCGGAAAAATTGTTTAGCTGGTGGGATTATCGCCAAATGGGCTTCCGCCTGAATCGCGGCATGCGCATCGATCACATCCTGTTGTCGCCATCATTGGCAAAGCGTTGCACTGCCTGCGTCATTGACAAGGTACCGCGCAAATGGGAACAACCATCCGATCACACACCAGTGATTGCAACGCTGGATTAAGCAGCGTTCAAACAATTCAACAGGCCGCTTTTGCGGCCTTTATTTTTATGGTGGAGATTTACAAAAGCAGTTGCCAGTAACCGACATCCACCCATTGATCGAACTTTCTGCCGACCTCCGGCAAATGTCCTACCTTCACAAAGCCCAGTTTTTCATGCAAGGCAACACTGCCAGGATTGGGCAATGCAATACCTCCGAATACGGCGTGTACCGACTGCTTGGATAACTCAGCAATCAATCTCTGATACAACAGCGTACCGATTCCTTTGCCGCCACTGTCTTCCGCGATATAGACCGAGCTTTCTACCGAATGCTGATACGCCTTTCTGATTCTCCATTTACCTGCATAGGCGTAGCCGAGTATGCGTCCCTGCTCTTCATATACCAGCCATGGGAATTCCGCTGAAACGTCTTTTATGCGCTGCGCCATCTCTTCGACACTGACGGCTTCCGTTTCAAAGCTGATGACCGTATTGAGGATGTAAGGATTGTAGATCTGGCAAATGGCGGCGGCATCTTGTGCAGTTGCCAAACGAATTGAATCGGACATGATGAAACTTCGCGAAGAAATAAATAGGGAATCTGTAGTGTAACCAAATCGGCGCTTTTTTATTTTCCTTGCCAACAAAAACAAGAAGCACCTTCCGAATGTAAAAATGCCCCGCTGTACAACACGGGGCATTTCAATATGTCGCTATACATCCACGACACGATCATTATTCAATCTCGCACATGGCAAGATTGAAGATCAACATCAGTCTACAGTCGCACCACTTTCTTTCACGACTTTCGCCCATTTGATCGATTCTTCTTTGACGAATGCAGCGAAGTTTTCTGGGGTATCGCCAACATAGTCAGAGCCGGTATCTGCCAGGATTTTTTTGAATGCTGGTTCTTTCATGATTTTCAGAGTTTCAGCATTGATCTTGTTGACGATTGCTTTTGGTGTACCTGCTGGTGCGAAGAAACCGTACCAAGCGTAGGAAACCACTGCTGGGTAACCAGCTTCAGCAAAAGTTGGTACGTCAGGCAATTGTGGTGAACGTTGTGCGCCCGATACTGCAATCGCTTTTACCTTGCCGCTCTTGATGTGCGGCATGATCGCAATCATGCTGTCGAACATCACAGGCACGTGGCCACCCAACAGATCGGAAATCGCAGGTGCCGAACCTTTGTAAGGAACGTGTGTGATATCCAGCTTGGTCACGCTCTTGAACAATTCACCAGTCATGTGCTGTGGTGTACCTGAACCAGCAGATGCGTAGGAAAACTGTGGCTGAGTCTTGATGTAAGCGATCAGTTCTTTCAAGTCCTTGGCTGGAACGTTAGGGTTCGCAACCAGCACCAGCGGTACGCGCAACAGATTGGTGATCGGCACCAGATCTTTGCTCGGATCGAAAGTCATTTTTTTGTACAGGCTAGGATTGATCACAATCGGTGCGCTGGACGTAATCAACAGTGTGTTGCCATCTGCTGGTGCACGCGCAACTGCTGCACTACCGATGTTACCGCCGCCACCGCCGCGATTATCGATAACAAAAGGATGGCCGAGATCTTCGGTCAAACGTTTAGCAACAGGACGTGCAGCGATATCGGATGGACCACCTGGTGGCCATGGGACGACTACGGTTACTGTCGAGTTCGGCCAGCTTTGGGCCAGAGCGCTTGCAGAAAAACTTGCTGCTGCGAATGCGCAAAGAAGTAATTTGCTGCCGCGGGATATTTGTCTCATTCTTCAATCCTTATAAAAATTAAACTACGCTTCAGAGATTGTGATCTTGTTGGCATACCAAACAATCACACAGAACCAGAATCGCTAAGGGTAAAGGCGATGGATGTTGCGCCTAGGGAAGGAAGGATACCTCAATTCGGATTCCGAATAACCATATTTACCGGTGGATATGCTGCTCATATCCAATTGATTTACTCAAGCATCGGGTACATCGTCCGCATACGCAGAACCAAGTGGCCCGAAATGCATTGCATAACCTGCATCTATCAATATGTTTTGCGCCCGCTCCAGAAAGGCGCGTGCTGTGGCGTTCGGCGCGTAGATGCATTGAATCTCTATAGAGAAATCCTGTCCGCGCGCAGCGGGATACAAGATATAAATCTCGCCGCTTTCTATCAAATGCAGATAGTTATTTATTTTTAATTGAAGTTTGACGAGATGATCGTCGTCCCATATCAGGTGATCAAGGATGCTTAACTTACACGAACCTGACACCTGATCCAGACTGACCAGATCGATCAACTCAGCTTGCTCGACCGTCATGCTTTAAATGAAGTTAACAAAACCATAGACTTGCATTTAACGTTTGACCAATTGCTTTTCAAACGCGATATCGGATTTGGTTTGCCGTCTCGGCTTTTGCGGACCGTAGGCTTTGACGAAGGTCACAAATTCATCCAGTGGCAGCCGTTCACACAGAACGACGGGCGCACCTTCTCCGGCGTTATCGACCAGATAAAACGATTCGTCGGAGGTACGCACCATCGCGTAGTGCTCGTTACCGCTGCGTTCTTTCAGCCGCTCGACGGCGGCTGTGGCTCGGGTTGATCTCACACTATGCTCCCGTATGTATGTGCCGACGATAAAGCATTCATCGCAAACGCGCCGTCAGCATCCAGTAGTGTTCAGTATGATGAACGCGCATATCTTTTAACAAAGGTCCAAGACGTTTGCGCAAGGTGCTATTGGTATAGTAATTCTTCAGAATCTCGTAACGTTCACCGTTTGGCAGTGCATGAATCTGGTAAGTATTGCCTTCCAGATCAGTACGCGCGATCACAGTTTTTTCGGTTTCTACGTGTGAGTTATCAACCAGCACCAACAAACCGTCCTGACCAATGATCTTGCGGATACGGGCTATCACTTCAACCTGATCCTGACGTTTAACGTGCGACCACCAGAAGCCGGCAAAGCAGGCGTTGAACTCGCCTTCGACTTGCGGGTCCAGCGCATCAGCAACGGCGAACTGCACGATCTCTTCCGGCAATTCTCTTCCCTTGGCCTGCTCGATCAAAGTCGGATTGATATCCGTTGCTAGCACTGAGGCTGCATATTCTGCCAATTCGTCCGTCCAGTAACCGTCGCCGCATGCGAGCTCCAGCACGTGCTGATCCGTCATGAACTTGCGCAGGTTCTCCATGATGTCGTCGAGCGCATCTGCGCCATCCGGATTTTCAATATCTTCTTCGTCGAAATTGTTACGGACCGCGTAGTACTCGGCCATATCGGTGTTTACCGGTTTTATCATGCTGCTCTTACTTCCAAAAAAATCGTGAATATTCTTTATAGTTCATACATATCTTTTTCGCCGCTTAATACTTGTTCAACCAGTTTGCGATTGAGCGTAGGCGTCAATAATTCGATGAACGTAAATACATAGCTGCGCAAATATGCGCCTTGCTTCAAAGCCACGCGCGATACATTGGTGCCAAATAAATGACCAACAGGGATCGCACGCAAATTCTTGTCGCGTTCGGGATCAAAAGCCATTCCCGCGATGATGCCTATGCCCATGCCCAATTCAACATAGGTTTTAATGACATCGGCATCGATTGCTTCCAGCAACACATCCGGCTTGAGGTTGCGCAGACTGAAGGCATGATCAATCTTGTTCCGACCGGCAAACGCACTATCGTAGGTAATCAGCGGATAAGCGCTGATTTCTTCCAGCGTAATCGATTTTGACTTCAGCAATGGATGATCCAGCGGCACCACCACTTGATGCTCCCACTGATAACAAGGTAGTGAAATCAAACCATCTATGCTGGCGATCGATTCCGTCGCAATCGCCAGATCGGCCTGGCCCATCAAGACCATATCCGCCACTTGCTTCGGATTGCCTTGCAATAAAGACAATCTTACTTTTGGGAATTTCTGTGTAAAGGCTTGCACCACCTTAGGCAGGGAATATCGCGCTTGTGTATGCGTAGTCGCAATTGTAAAGCTACCGCTGTCATGTGCGGCGAATTCATTGCCTATGCGCTTGAGGCCGTCAATTTCCTGCATGATCAGCTCAACCGACTTCAAAACGGCCCGTCCCGGCTCAGTCAGGCCGCGTATCCGCTTGCCGTGGCGCGAAAAAATGTCCACGCCCAGCTCTTCTTCCAACTCAATAATTGCCTTGGAGACACCTGGCTGCGAGGTAAACAGCGCCTTGGCCGCTTCCGTCAAATTATAGTTCTGTCGCACCGCTTCCCGAACGAAGCGAAGTTGATGGAGATTCATGTCTTCCCCTCATGTTTTCGACTGAAATTGCGTTCAATCATTTTTCATCATTGCTTATATCAAAAAAGCATATAAGCAAATAATTAGTAAGTAGTTTGGAATAAGGCTCAAGTTTATTACTATTCGCCCTACTTTGCGCGAGGTCTTATGTCCGTTACTTATATTGTTTCAGGTTTTGCTGTCGGATTACTGGTCGGTTTGACCGGTGTCGGCGGTGGCTCCCTGATGACACCTTTGCTTACCCTGCTGTTCGGCGTCTCGCCAACGGTAGCGGTCGGCACGGACCTCGCCTTCGCTTCTACCACCAAGATCGCAGGCACCTTTGCCCATCGTTACAAAGGCAATGTGCACTGGAATATCGTCAAGCAACTGTGCATAGGCGCCTTGCCTGCAGCCGTGCTGACGACACTCGTATTGAAGTATCTGGGCGGCCTGGACAAGGAAATCGGCCAGGTTATCCGTTATTCGATCGCCGGCTCGGTGATGCTGACCGTGATTGCCCTGATTTTCCGCACACGCCTGCAAAACTGGATGAGCGCCCATCCTAACCGTCAATTCCACGGTAAAAAACTGGTCACAGCGACCATAGTTTCGGGTGCAATTCTTGGCACATTGGTTACAATCTCATCTATTGGTGCCGGTGCAATCGGCGCCACCATACTGGTTCTGCTCTATCCACGCCTGACACCGGCTGAAATTGCCGGTACCGACATAGCCTACGCAGTGCCTTTGACCGCGATTGCGGCGCTCGGCCACTGGTGGCTCGGATCGATCCATTGGGAATTGCTAGCCATGTTGTTGCTCGGCTCC
This sequence comes from Herminiimonas sp. GW821-FHT09C12, assembly GCF_059416385.1. Lineage (NCBI taxonomy): Bacteria > Pseudomonadati > Pseudomonadota > Betaproteobacteria > Burkholderiales > Oxalobacteraceae > Herminiimonas > Herminiimonas sp. GW821-FHT09C12. Next base: position 2,062,743 of record NZ_JBWKPC010000001.1, on the reverse strand, counting down.
GTGCCTGGCATCACATTGGGATCACTGGCATCGCGAGCCATACCGGAAAAAGTATTGCGCGTTCTGTTGGCTACCACGCTGACGACCGTTGCCTTTAAGTTAGTTTACTAAGGAATTGAGATGTATCGCTACGATCAATACGACCATCAAATCGTCAAAGAACGCATCGCGCAATACCGCGATCAAGTCCGTCGTCGCCTCTCCGACGAGCTGGCAGAGGATGAATTCCGTATCCTGCGCCTGCAAAACGGCCTGTACATGCAGCGTCATGCCTACATGCTGCGCATCGCCGTGCCTTACGGCCTGCTGTCGTCGGCACAGATGCGCATGTTCGGCCATATCGCCCGCAAGTACGACCGCGGCTATGGTCACTTCACGACGCGCCAGAATATCCAGTTCAACTGGATCAATCTGGAGGAAACACCGGACATCCTGACTGAACTCGCTTCGGTCGAAATGCACGCGATCCAGACTTCCGGCAACTGCATCCGTAACACGACGTCGGACGAATTGGCTGGCGTTGCCGCCGACGAAATCGTCGATCCGCGTCCATACGCAGAAATCATCCGCGAATGGAGCACCTTCCATCCGGAATTCGCTTACCTGCCACGCAAATTCAAGATCGCCATCAGTGGCGCAAAAGAAGATCGCGCTGCGACTGCGGTGCATGACATTGGCCTGCACGTGATCAAGAACGAACAAGGCGAAATCGGTTTCCGCGTGATGGTTGGCGGCGGCATGGGTCGTACGCCTATTCTCGGCAGCGAGATCTGCGCATTCCTGCCGTGGCAACACGTGATGACTTATCTGGAAGCGATCCTGCGCGTCTATAACCAATACGGTCGTCGCGACAACATCTACAAAGCGCGTATCAAGATTCTGGTCAAAGCGATTGGCATCGAAGAATATCGCCGTCAGGTCGAAATCGAATGGCAAGACATCAAAGATGGTCCGGGAACCGTGACTGAAGAAGAATTGAATCGCGTCGCTGCATTTTTCACTGCGCCAGCGTACGAAACGTTATCTGCAGACAACGCAGATTTCGAAGCGAAAAAAGCGGAAGACAAGGCATTCAAAAACTGGCTGACACGCAACGTCAAGGCACACAAAGTCCCAGGCTATGCAGCCGTGGTTTTGTCCGTCAAGAAAACCGGCGTGCCTCCAGGCGATGCTACTGCCGAACAACTGGACTTCATGGCTGATCTGGCTGATCGCTACAGCTTCGGCGAACTGCGCGTCACGCACGAACAAAACGTCGTGCTGTCCGACGTCAAATTGTCCGATCTGTACACAGTCTGGCAAGAAGCCAAAGCGCAGGGATTGGCAACGCCGAATATCGGTTTGTTGACTGACATGATCTGCTGCCCAGGCGGCGACTTCTGCTCACTGGCGAATGCCAAATCAATTCCGATTGCGGAAGCGATTGCAGAGCGTTTCGACAATCTGGACTTTCAGCATGACATCGGCGATATCGAATTGAATATCTCCGGCTGTATCAATGCCTGCGGTCACCATCACGTCGGCAACATCGGCATTCTCGGTGTCGATAAAGATGGTTCGGAGTGGTATCAGGTTTCGATCGGCGGCGCGCAAGGCAATATCAGCTCGATCGGCAAGATCATCGGCCCATCGTTCTCGGCACATCAAATGCCGACCGTGATTGAACGCTTGCTCGAAGTGTATGTACGTGACCGTATCGAAGATGAGCGCTTCATCGATACCACACGTCGTATCGGCGTTACGCCATTCAAGGAACATGTGTACGCAACGCCTATCAAGGTTGCGCACGCCGCAGGAGAAGATGCATATGCTTAACATCATCAAAGATAAAGCCGTAGTCGGTGAAGACGATTGGACCTTGTTGCGATTGGCAGAAGGCGAAACCGCTGAAACCGTTGCGGTCCCGGCCGGCAAAGTCATCGTGCCGCTGACCGTATGGCAAGCGCAAGCTGTCACTCTGAAAGCACGCAGCGACGTCGGCGTCTGGCTCGCCAGCGACGAACGTCCGGAAGCATTGAAAGACGATACAGCAACGCTGCAAATGATCGCCGTCGACTTCCCTAAATTCGGTGATGGTCGCGGTTACTCGATCGCTTACAACCTGCGCATGCGTTTCGACTACACCGGCGAACTGCGTGCAGTTGGCGATGTGTTACGCGATCAGTTGTTCTATATGCAGCGCGTCGGCTTCAACTCATTTGCCGTACGTGCTGATCGCGATGTGAACGATGCGTTGAAAGGCTTGAGCGACTTCTCCGAAAGCTATCAACAATCGTGGGACAAAAAGACTCCGTTGTTCCGTCGTGTTGACCGTCAGGCAGTGGCGCCAAAATGAATGAAGCAGACTTCGCCGCGCTGGTAGCGGCCACCAAAGAAACACTGCAGCGCGTAGCGGATCAGTTCGCACCTGCAGTATTCGCTTCCAGCCTCGCGGCGGAAGATATGGTGTTGACCGACATGATCCTGCGCGACAAGCTGTCCATCGGTATTTTTACGCTGGAAACTGGCCGTCTGCACGCAGAAACGCTGAGCGTACTGGACCGCATCAAGGAAACCTACGATTACGACGTCGAACTGTATCGTCCGCAACCGGAAGCAGTCGATGCCTACGTCAAGCAAAATGGTTTGAACGCTTTCTACGAAAGCGTCGACATGCGCAAGGAATGCTGCCGCATTCGCAAGGTTGAACCTCTGAATCGTGCACTGGCCGGCAAGCATGCATGGGTCACCGGTCAGCGCCGGGCGCAATCGACTACCCGCGCCGCACTCGATGTGCAGGAGCAGGATGAAGCCCACGACATGATCAAGTTCAATCCGCTCGCGGATTGGTCGGAAGAAGATGTATGGCACTACATCCGTAGCAATAACGTGCCGTACAACCCTCTGCACGACAAAGGCTTTCCATCCATCGGTTGCGAACCTTGCACCCGTGCGATCCAGCCGGGCGAAGATGTACGCGCCGGACGCTGGTGGTGGGAAAACCCGGAATCCAAGGAATGCGGCTTGCACGTCGTCGACGGCAAGCTAATCAGAATCAAACCCGTAGCAACTAACGCCTGAGATCCTATGAACACAGTAGTTGATAAATTATTTCTCGATAGCGCCAGCAACAAGCATCTGGACTGGCTGGAATCGGAAGCCATCCACATCATGCGTGAAGTGGCGGCTGAATGCGCCAACCCTGCACTGCTGTTTTCCGGCGGCAAGGACTCGGTCGTGATGTTGCGTCTGGCGGAAAAAGCTTTCCGTCCTGGTAAATTCCCTTTCCCGTTGGTGCACATCGATACCGGCCACAACTTCGATGAAGTCATCGCTTTCCGCGACAAGCGCGCTGCCGAACTCGGCGAACGTCTGATCGTTGGCTCAGTGGAAGATTCGATCAAGCGCGGCACCGTACGCCTGCGCAATCCTTTGACCGATTCGCGCAATGCAGCACAAGCAGTGACCTTGCTGGAAACCATCGCTGAATACAAGTTCGACGCCTGCATCGGTGGCGCCCGCCGCGATGAAGAAAAAGCGCGCGCCAAGGAACGCATCTTTTCCTTCCGCGATGAATTCGGCCAATGGAATCCAAAAGCACAGCGCCCTGAACTCTGGGACTTGTACAACACGCGCGTCCATCCGGGCGAAAACATGCGTGTATTCCCTATCTCGAATTGGACCGAACTCGACGTCTGGCAATATATCGCCCGCGAAAAACTGGAACTGCCATCGATTTACTTTGCGCATCAGCGCCAAGTGATTCCACGCAACGGCTTGCTGGTGCCGCTGACACCGTTGACGCCAGCGAAAGACGGCGAAACAGTTGAAACGCAAACAGTGCGTTTCCGCACCGTCGGCGACATCTCCTGTACCTGCCCGGTATCGTCGGATGCAGAAACAGTCGACGCGATCATTGCTGAAACTGCCATCACACAAATCACCGAGCGCGGCGCAACCCGCATGGACGATCAAACGTCCGAAGCATCGATGGAAAAACGTAAAAAAGAAGGATATTTCTGATGAGCGCAGTAGCAGAACAATTGTCATTAAAGAATACCGGCACAGCAGCGGCTGAACGCGGCTTGCTGCGCTTTATTACCGCCGGTTCCGTCGATGACGGCAAGAGCACATTGATCGGTCGCCTGCTGTTCGACAGCAAAGGTATCTTTGCCGATCAACTGGATGCAATGTCGCGCGCCAAGCATAAACGCACAGTCGGTGACACCATCGATCTGTCCTTGCTGACAGATGGTTTGGAAGCAGAACGCGAACAAGGCATCACGATTGACGTCGCCTATCGTTACTTCGCCACACCTAAGCGCAAGTTCATCATCGCCGACACACCAGGCCATGAGCAATACACTCGCAATATGGTGACCGGTGCGTCGACTGCAGATGCCGTCATCATTCTGATCGACGTCTCCAAGGTCAAACTCGGCGACGATGGCAGCGTGGAATTGCTGATTCAAACCAAGCGTCACTCGACCATTGCGCACTTGCTACAAATCGAGCACGTGATTGTTGCCGTCAACAAGATGGATTTGGTCAACTACGATCAAACCGTCTATGACCGTATCGTTGCTGCGTACTCGGAATTCGCACAAACATTGGGCCTGAAAGATATCCGTCCAATTCCATTGTCAGCTCTCGCAGGCGACAACGTCGTCACACGCGGCGAAAAACTGGATTGGTACCAAGGTCCAACCTTGATCGAATTGCTGGAATCGCTCAGCGTCTACGATGAATCGCATGACGAACCATTCCGTTTCCCAGTGCAACTGGTAGCACGCCACAACGGTCACGAAGCCGATGACTTCCGTGGTTACATGGGTCGTATCGAAGCTGGCAAAGTCAGCAAAGGCGACAGGCTGGTTATTCAACCTAGCGGCCAAACCGCAACCGTCAAAGATATCCAGACTCTGGATGGCTCCTTGGAACAAGCGGTAGTTGGTCAATCGATTACCTTGCTACTGGAAGAATACGTCGACATTTCGCGCGGCGATATGCTGTCGGCCGCAAGCCGTCCAGCTGAATTGCTGAAGACTGTGAATGCAGACCTGTGCTGGTTGTCGGAAGAACCACTGGATGTACGTCGTAAATACTGGCTCAAGCACACGACACGTCAGGTGGCTGCACGTATTACCAAAATCGATACGCTGCTCGACATCAACACACAAGAAAAACGTCCTGCCGATGAAGTCAAACTCAACGGCATCGCCAGCGTCACTCTGAATGTGGCACAGCCATTGGCAGCGGACGCTTACGACGAAATCCGTTCCACCGGTTCCTTCATTTTGATCGATGAAGTCACGCATCAAACCGTGGCAGCTGGCATGATTCGTCTGGCATAAAAGGTATTACACGCAGCATGACGCAAGAGAAAAAAGCGTACGGGAAAGTCTATCTAATCGGTGCCGGCCCCGGTGCCGTCGATCTGATCACCGTACGCGGTGCGCGCATTCTGGCGCAAGCTGATGTCGTGCTGCATGACGCATTAGTCACACCCGAGATGCTGGAGCTGTGCCCGCAGGCAGAGAAAATTTCTGTCGGCAAACGCAGCGGCCAGCGCTCCACTGCACAACTCGCCATCAATCAACTGCTTGTTGATTGCGCCGCCAAATACAAATTGATCGTGCGCCTGAAAGGTGGCGATCCCATGCTATTCGGGCGCGCAGATGAAGAACTGCATGCTTTGGAAGAACACGGTATAGCCGTCGAAGTCGTCCCCGGCATTACCACCGCATTTGCCGCAGCCGCCGCGACTCTGCAACCGCTGACCAAGCGTGGCATCGCGCGCAGCATTGCCTTCTTCACATCAGCGACCGCACCTAATCAGCCTGACCAATTAACACTGCCCGACTGCGACACACTGATCCAATACATGGGTGGTCGTGAAGCCATCGTTACTGCACAAAAATTATTGGAACAAGGTCGCTCACCGGACTTGCCAGTGGTCGTCGTGGAAAACTGCAGTTTGGAAAATCAGAGGATTTTGCGCATCACTTTGCGCGAGCTGGAACAAGGTTTGCAAGATACACAAGGACCAGTGCTGGTAATGATAGGCGCAGCACTTGCAACACGCGTCATACCAAAAACTGTTTAAACACAGTCTTCGTGTCCGTTGCTATTCGATAGAAATCGGCCGACTCTAGCCTAGAGTACTCAGGCAATACTTGGCCATTGCATTCAATACCTCAGCATCTTCTCCTACCGCACCGGCAATCTTGAAAGAGACGCCCGGATAGCTGAGCTCCAACTCATCCACGATCACAGGCAAGTCGCGCATCACATGACCGCCCTGCCCGAGAAACACCGGCACCACGGTCACATCAGTAGAACCTGCAGCAATCAATTCCGCAGCCAGTTCCGGTAAACGTGGAGACATCAATTCAAGGAAGGCCAACGCTACCGTCAAATCTGGCGACTGTGTTTGCACCAGTGCCTGCAAGCGTTGAAACGGTTCTGCCCAACGTGGGTCGCGCGCACCATGTGCAAACAAGACCAAAGCGCGCTTGCCCATCGTCAGTGTCTTTCTACCCATAGCAATGCAGCAATTGCCGCTACCAAGAACAACATACTCGGCAGAATTGCCGTAATGAGTGGCGGCCAGGTATTCAGCAAACCTAGGTGAGAAAACAGGCTATTAATCAACTGAAAACTAACGCCTATCATGATGCCGGTAAAGATTTTCAGACTGACGCCACCTGAACGGAAGTGCAGGTAAGCAAACGGCAATGCCAGCGCCATCATCACAAACACAGCAAATGGATATACCACTTTCTTCCAGAAGGCGATTTCGTAACGCGCGGTTTCGCGTTTGTTTTCCGATAGATATTGCGTGTAATTAATCAGATCGTAGGCCGACATTTCTTCCGGATCTGAGAAACCGACGGACAAAATCTCCGGCGTCATTTCAGATACCAACAGTTTGTTGGCAAACTTTTTGGTAGAAATTGCAGCTGTCATATCCGACGCGTTCACTATGCCGCTCAACTTGACGTCACCAAAATCAGCTTCCGTCCCATCCTGCAAATTCCAGGTATTGCCGCCAGCGTAATTTGCCTTGGCTGCGGTAATCAGTGCGGTCAAATGGAAGTTGCGATTGAATTCATAGATCTTCAAATTAAGCAGTTGGCCATCCGGCTTCACTTCTCTCACGTTCAAGAACCGCGAACCAATTGCTTCGCCATCCTGTCCATTTGCCTTGATCACATCCTTGGTCCACAAACCGGAACGGAATTCCTGCGACAGCGATCCACCCAAGCTGCTTAACTTCACGCGCTCAGCCATCGTCGATGTGACCGGCACGACAAATTCACCGAATACAAAGGTAATGATGGCAAACACGACGCCAATCTTGAGCAATATCATGCCGACCATGCCAGTCGACATACTGGATGCACGCATGATGGTGAACTCGGAACGTGCGGCGAATTGAGACAGCGCCCAGATCGTGCCGATCAAAGCCGCAATCGGCATCAATTCATAGATATACGCAGGCATGCCCATCAGCACAAACAGGAATGCGTTTTGTATCTTGTAGCCGCCATGCCCGACCGCCTTCAATTCGCCCACCATATCGAAGAAGGCGAACAAGGCAAGGAAGGCAATCAGTACGAATACAACTGAGCGTCCGATTTCAGTCGCGAAATATTTTTGCAGGATCTTCATGCGGCCATCCTTTTCCCAAGGCAGGTGCGCTTGATCAAGGACCACATCACCAGCGGATGGTAGCGACTATTCACTTTGAGTCGCCATAAAAAGAAGACGGTAATAATGATCAGTGCAACCAGATGTACCGGCCACCATGCCAGCATCAGCGTAGAGCGATTTTGTACTACCGTCGATTGCGCAAAGCTGAGCATATTGCTATAGAAAACAAACAGGAAGAGCGCGATCAATAGATTGGCCGAACGACCACCACGCGGATTGACGAAGCCCAGCGGAATCGCCAGCAACATCAACAGTATGCCCATCAATGGCAAAGAAAAACGCCACAGCAATTCAGCATCATTGAAGTTATTTCTATCTTTCAAAAGGTCCAGCGTACTCAAGGCACGTGCAGAAGTATCGCCAACTATGGCTTTTGATTGCGCTGCCACCAGTACGCCGTAGCGATCAAATTCCATCAATTTGAAATCCGGTTGCGTCGGGATACCGTCATAACGACGTCCCTGATGCATCACCAGGAATTTATCGCCGGCAGGATCGATTTCAACAGTACCTTCCTGCGCCACCACTACGCTGGTTTTACCATTGCGTACAGTACTGACAAATATGTTTTTGACCTTGGTCGTATCACCGGAAACACCTTCAACGAAAAAGACGCGGTCCGAAGAAGACGATTCCTGAAATTTCCCTGGAGAGACCTTGGCGATATCTTCGCGGTTGGCGTAGCGCTCCTTGTACACCGCACTTTGCTGATTCGACCACGGTGTGAGGAAGAAGCTCAGCAAGGCTGTCATCACAATAATCGGCAAGGCAAACATCAAGACCGGCGTAATCCAACGCGACAAACTCAAGCCGGAAGCAAACCAGACCACCATTTCGGAATCTTGATAGCTACGCGTCACCACCAGCAGCACTGATACGAAGCCGGTCAGATTCAACAAAATGGGAAGGTAATTAAGTGCTGCAAAGCCAAGCATGGCGACCACATCAGCGGACGCAATTTTGCCGCCCGCAGCCTGCCCTAATATACGGATCAACATCACAGTGACCGTAATAGTAAAAAGGGTAGTAAAGACGGCGCCAGCGGTACTTAGCAAATCGCGTCGGAGCGCGCGCTGAAAAATCATTGGGAGGCTATAATCGTGAATCGACAAGGAGAGTAACGCATGGACTTTAGCATAAAACCGTTAGACGCAAAAAGCACTATCGCCGGTATCAAGACGGGCTGCATCGCAGTCGCCGTATTCGAAGACAAAAAACTGTCATCTGCAGCACAAGCGCTGGATCGCAAAGGCGAAATCAGCGCCGCGCTCAAGTCTGGCGATATTACCGGTAAAGCCGGCTCCACCTTGCTGTTGCGCGGCATCAACGGCTCCGCAGCCGAACGCGTCCTGCTGGTTGGTTTGGGCAAGGAAGCAGCTGTCAGTGAAAAAGATTTCAGTTCCGCCTCGCAAGCCGTCGTACGTGCCTTTTCATCCTTAGGTGCGGCTGAAGCCGTCGTCGCCCTGCCGTTTGATGCCGTTGCCGCCCGTGATACCGCTTGGGCCATCCGCACCACTATTTTGAATGCCCGCGAAGCCGCTTATCGTTTCGATGGCCTGAAAAGCAAAAAAGAACCTGCAGCTAGCGGCGTGAAAAAAGTGGCATTTGCTGTCAATGCAGCCGCAACGAATAGCGCCAAGGAAGCCGTCACGCAAGCCGTCGCCGTCGCCAACGGCATCGACTTGACCAAGGATCTCGGCAATTTCCCGGCCAATGTCTGCACGCCAACCTATCTGGCCAACACCGCCAAGAAGATGGCAAAAGAATTCAAGCTGCAAGTAGAAGTGCTGGATCGCAAGCAATTGCAGGCATTGAAAATGGGCAGCTTCCTGTCCGTTACCAATGGCAGCGTCGAACCACCTAAATTCATCGTACTCAAGCATTTCGGCGGCAAAGCCAAGGATGCGCCTACCGTCTTGGTCGGCAAAGGTATCACCTTCGATTCCGGCGGCATCTCGCTCAAACCGGGCGCAGCCATGGATGAAATGAAATACGACATGGGCGGTGCCGCCTCCGTACTCGGCACCATGCGCGCGATTGCAGAGCTGAAACTGAAGCTCAACGTCATCGTCGTTATCCCTACCTGCGAAAACATGCCATCCGGCAGCGCTACCAAGCCTGGCGATATCGTCACCTCGATGTCGGGCCAGACGATTGAAGTCTTGAATACCGATGCTGAAGGTCGCCTGGTTCTGTGCGATGCACTCACTTATGTGGAACGCTTCAAACCGGCAGCCGTCGTCGACGTCGCAACGCTCACCGGCGCTTGCATTACTGCACTCGGCCATCACAATTCCGGCTTGTTCACTCGTAACGACGATGCGCATGACGCATTGGCGAACGAATTGCTCAGCGCCGGCAAAGTAGCTGGTGATACCGCATGGCGCATGCCTATCGAAGACAGCTATCAGGAACAGTTGAAATCGAATTTTGCCGACATGGCCAATATCGGTGGTCCAGCTGGTGGCGCAGTCACCGCCGCTTGCTTCCTTGAACGTTATACGAAGAAATACACCTGGGCGCATCTAGATATCGCTGGTACAGCATGGAAAAGCGGTGCAGCCAAAGGCTCGACTGGCCGTCCGGTACCTTTGCTGACCACATTCCTGATCAAGCGCGCACAAGCCGCCAAGTAAGTATGAAATAAGATTAAAGCGACATGCGGGCAAGGAATCACGACGCCCGCATGTGCTTTTCAACAAGTTGGACTGCGGAAGATCGCACCGACTGCATTGCCCCAACATCACTGCTTACGCACTCACTCTTTCCATAAAGGAAATCCTATGATCGTCTTGATCACAGGTGCAAGTTCAGGCTTCGGCGCTGAAATGGCACGAAAATTTGCGCAACATGGTCACAAAGTGATTGCTACCGGCCGCCGCCAGGATAGGCTGGATGCGCTTGCAGCCGAAATCGGCTCGTCTGTACTGACAGTACAAATGGATGTCACTGACAAGAACTCGATCACCGCCGCACTGGCAAGCTTGCCTCGGGAATGGCAAGAAATCGACGTCTTGATCAATAACGCAGGCCTCGCACTGGGAGTTGCACCGGCACAATCTGCCTCGCTGGAACAGTGGGAAACCATGATAGAGACCAACTGCAAAGGCTTGGTCACGGTCACCCGCCTGCTGTTGCCGGAAATGCTCAAACGCAATCGCGGCACCATCATCAACATCAGCTCCAGCGCGGGCGCTTACGCCTACCCCGGCGCGAATGTATATGGTGCGACCAAGGCTTTTGTCGATCAATTCACCCGCAACCTGCGTGCCGATCTGGTTGGTACCGGTGTACGCGCATCGAATATCGCTCCGGGCCTGGCTGGCGGCACCGAGTTCTCGAATGTACGTCTGAAGGACGATGCGGCCGCTGCCAAGGTCTACGAAGGCACCGTGCCACTCAGCCCAGCCGACATTGCAGAAACCGCCTACTGGATCGCCACCCTGCCCGCACACGTCAATATCAATCACATCGAATTGATGCCGACATGCCAAGGTTTTGGACCTTTATTCATCAAGCGCAACACATAAGAAACAGGCAGTTCTGGCTGCCAACGGTGGTCAGAACTGTAAGTTCAGGTAACAACCTTGTCATGCCGAATCAATATCATCGATAATTGCGCATTCATCCGCAGTAAATCAGGGCAACGCTGCAGCGCTGCCGACTCAAGGTAAATGTCCAAGATGCAGTCAAATTTTACGTGGACCGTCCGCGTCTACTACGAAGATACCGATGCCGGTGGTGTCGTCTTCTATGCGAATTATCTGAAATTCTTTGAACGCGCGCGCACCGAATGGCTGCGCAGTGCCGGCATCAACCAACAAATCATGACCGAAACGCACGGCGTCATGTTCGTCGTCAAAAGCACCGCAGTCGACTACCACGCACCAGCCAAACTGGATAATGAACTGAAGTTGACCGTCGTAGTCGAAAGAATGGGGCGCGCTTCGGTACAGTTCGTACAGCAAGCATGGCGCATCAATGGCGATAGCGAAGAGTTGCTCGCCACCGGGCGTATCAAGGTGGGCTGCGTCGATACGCAGCGCTTCAGACCGAGCGAAATCCCGCAAGAAGTGTTGAGCAGCATTAAAAATATCGAAGCAAAGTAAGCGCGATGGTCAGTGGAATGCATCCGTTCCACCTTCTTCTCACGCACCAATATCGGTAGTAGAAAAAACAAGGCAGTAGATTGTGAATACCTGAGTGTGAGTACATGAGGCAAATGCCTCGCCAAATCGCACCGCCTCAAGCAAGTTGCGCATACAATTGACCAAATTCGACTAGACCACACTTCCATGACCGTCACTCAAGACCTCTCCTTTATCCATCTGATCACCAACGCTTCGGTTCTTGTGCAGCTCGTCATGGCACTTTTAGTCGGCGTATCCGTCATGAGCTGGACCTACATCTTCCGCAAGATGTTTGCGATCAAAAATGCACGCATGCAGACTGAGGAATTCGAACGCGCCTTCTGGTCCGGCGGCGATTTGAACGCTCTGTATCAAGATGCCACTTCCAATCGTCGCAAAGGTAACCGCTCGACTGGCGCGCTGGAACGCATTTTCGAAGCCGGCATGAGCGAATTCAACAAATCCCGCTCCTCCCAAGACCCATCCAGCGTGCGCCTGGATGGCGCACGTCGCGCCATGCGCGCTGCCTATCAGCGTGAAATGGATGGCTTGGAATCACACCTCGCCTTTCTCGCCTCGGTCGGTTCAGTCTCACCGTATGTCGGCTTGTTCGGCACCGTATGGGGCATCATGAATTCCTTCCGCGGTCTGGCGAACGTGCAGCAAGCAACGCTGGCTGCCGTCGCACCAGGGATTGCAGAGGCGCTGATTGCTACTGCGATTGGCTTGTTCGCGGCAATTCCAGCTGTGGTTGCCTACAACCGCTATTCGCACGATATCGACAGACTGGCGATGCGCTTTGAAAGCTTCGTTGAGGAATTCTCGAATATTCTGCAACGTCAGACGCGTTAAGGACGGTAGCAATGTCATTCTCATCCGGAAGCATGCGCGGCGGACGCAGTAGAAAATTCAAGTCAGAGATCAACGTCGTCCCATATATCGACGTCATGATGGTGCTGCTGGTGATCTTTATGGTGACCGCACCTATGGTCAATCCCAACGAGATCCAGTTGCCGAACGCGGCCAAATCGACGCAGCCGCCAACCGAATACATCAGCATAGAACTGAAAGCTGATGCTTCGGCTACCGTCTCCGTAAAGGGTAAAAAGGGTGCGGCAGCGCCGACCGAAACTATCGGTCGTGGCGAGTTGGGCAAAAAATTGCAAGCGCTGTATGCCGACAATCCTGATATTGCCGTCATGATTGCAGCCGACAAAAACATTAAATATGACGAGGTGATACAAGCCATCTCGGAAGCCAAAAAACTTGGTATCAGCCGCGTAGGTCTGGCGACCAAGTGAACATTGTTTTATGACTGATCACTCACCGTATACCGTCCCGAAGGAACCTGGTCGCTGGCGTGCCATCATGCTCGCGGCGGCAGTGCACGTCGCATTACTGGTGTTTTTCTGGATCGGTATCGATTGGCAAAGCGAAACGCCGGTCGCCGTAAAAGCAGAGATATGGGATATGCAGGCGAAAGAAGCCGCACCACTGCCGCCAGAACCGGAACCAACGCCTCAGCCGAAACCTGAACCCAAGCCTATCGTTAAGGAAACACCAAAGGCAGAGCCAATCAAACCTGAGCCGCCTAAAGTCGATATCGCGCTGGAAAAAGAAAAGAAACGCAAAGAACAAGAGCGTAAAGACAAGCTGGCTGAAGAAGAAAAAGAGAAGAAGCTGAAACAAAAAGCTGAACAAGACAAACAGGAAAAACTCGACAAGCAGGCAGCCGACAAGAAAGCCGAGCAGCAGAAAAAAGCGGATGCCGACAAAAAACGTCTGCAGGATCAGCGCGATGCCGCATTACGCGACAAGATACGTGCTGACGAAATGCGCCGCCTGACCGGCGCAGTCGGCAGCGGTGGTTCCGGCCAAGCGGCCAAATCACAAAGCAGCGGTCGTGCAGATGGCGCGTATGCCGATAAAATCCGTGCGAAAATCCGCTCAAATACAGTATTTAACGTACCGCCAGACTTAAATGGGAATCCTCAGGTCGAATACGAGGTCGAACTGCTGCCCGACGGATCGCTACGTGGATTACATCTGCGCAAATCCTCTGGTTTACCCGTTTTCGATGAAGCAGTTAAACGTGCGATCGAACGTTCGCAACCATTTCCACCCGATCAATCCGGCAGCGTCCCTAGTCGCTTGACCGTCATTCACAAACCGAAAGATCAGTGACCCATGATGACTAAGACTTCTTTTTTACGCTCATTCGCGATCCTCGCCGTGTTCGTTACCAGTCTCGCGCACGCACAATTGCGGGTAGAAATCGCCGGTGTCGGCGCTAACCAGATACCAATTGCGATTGCCACCTTCGGCGATGAATCGGTTGCGCCACAGCAAGTCAGCGCCATCATCAAGGCCGATTTGAACCGCAGCGGTGTCTTTAAAATTATCGATACCGGCTCCGTCCTGACGGAAAACTCCCAGGTCAACCTTGCCGATTGGAAATCGCGCGGTGCAGATGCACTCGTCGTTGGCAGCGTGTCGCGCCTGGCGGATGGCCGCTTTGAAGTCAGATATCGTTTGTTCGATACCGTCAAAGCCGCGCAATTATCGTCGCTGGCCCTGGCAGCACAACCGCAGTTCATCCGCGTATCTGGTCACAAGATCGCCGACGATATCTATGAAAAGCTGACCGGCATACGCGGTGCCTTTGCCACACGCATAGCCTACGTCACCAAAGCCGGCAAAGAATTCCGCCTGGAGATTGCCGATTCTGATGGAGAAGGTACGCAAGTCGCATTGCGCTCGAACGAACCTATCATCTCGCCTTCCTGGTCGCCAGACGGCACCAAGGTCGCTTACGTTTCGTTTGAAAACAAAAAACCTGTCGTCTATATCCAAAACCTCGTCACCCGCCAGCGCACCGTTGCCGCCAACTTCAAGGGCAGCAATTCTGCACCATCTTGGGCACCTGACGGCAGCAAGCTGGCCGTGGCGCTGTCACGCGATGGCTTGACCCAGGTTTATGCCGTCAATGCGGATGGCACCAGCCCACGCCGCCTGAGCAATTCCAACGGCATCGACACCGAGCCACAGTTCTCTGCAGACGGTCAAAGCATTTACTTCACCAGCGATCGTAGCGGCGGCCCGCAAATCTACAAAATGGGCGCAAATGGTGGCGATGCCAAACGTGTCACCTTCAGCGGAAACTACAACATCAGCCCGCGAATCTCCCCAGATGGCAAATTTTTGGCCTATATTTCGCGTCGCGAAGGGAAATTTCAGCTATTTCTGCTCGATTTGACCAATGGTCAGGAACAACGCCTCTCGGACACCGTCAAAGACGAATCACCGAGTTTTTCGCCGAATGGCAAATATTTGATGTACGCAACCGAATCCGGTCGTCGTGGCACTTTAGCCGTCGTTTCGGTTGATGGTCAGGTAAAACAGCGTCTGACCACCCAAGCAGGCGATATACGTGAGCCCACATGGGGTCCGTTTATGAAATAATGCGCTCCATATTTATTTTTTTTAACATCTGCACGCTTACATAATCAGGGGAAATAACATGCGTACCTTAACATCCGTTTTTATCTTATCCAGTGCTTTGCTGATGGCTGCCTGCTCATCAACCAAATTGAACGACAAAGCACCGGTTGAAGACCGTGCCGGTTCAAGCATGGCTGATCCACGTTCGGTTGGTACCGTCAATGCATCCAGCGATCCATTAAACGATCCGCAAGGCGTGTTGGCTAAGCGCAGTGTGTACTTTGATTTCGACAGCTACATCGTCAAGCCTGAATTCCAGCAAGTCGTAGAAAATCACGCTAAATACCTGAAGAGCAATCAAGGTCGCAAAATCATCATCCAAGGTAACACCGATGATCGTGGCGGCGCTGAATACAACTTGGCTCTCGGTCAGAAACGTGCAGAAGCTGTGCGTAAATCCCTGTCCCTGTTAGGCGTGCCTGAATCGCAAATGGAAGCAGTGTCGCTGGGTAAAGAAAAACCAAAAGCACTGGGTAACGATGAAGCAGCATGGGCAGAAAACCGCCGTGCAGATATCGTTTATTAATCTAGTAGCCAATGATTAAAAAAACCCTTATTGCGGCCTTGATGGCCGCATTTTCTTGTGCGTCGCTATCAGCGCATGCCGCGCTGTTTGGCGACGATGAGGCACGCAAGGCGATCCTGGACTTGCGCGGCAAAGTTGATACGATCCAGCAAAGCAAAGCTGAATCGTCAGCCGTGCTCAATCTATCCAATCAGAACGAGCAATTGAAGCAAGAAATTTCTCGTTTGAATGGTCAGATCGAAGTTTTATCGAATGAAGTCTCCAACCTGCAGCAACGGCAGAAAGATTTCTACGTCGATCTCGATAATCGTCTGCGCAAGCTGGAACCACAAGTCGTTGCCGTTGACGGCAAGGATGCGATGGTTGGGCAATCAGAACAAAGCTCATACGATAATGCACTCGCCCTCTTCAAGGCTGGTGACTACAAAAAATCTGGTGCAGCTTTTTCCGATTTCATACAACGCTATCCAGAATCTGCGTATGCACCTTCGGCACAATACTGGATCGGCAATGCTTACTATGCGCAACGCGATTACAAAAATGCGATCGCAGCACAGCAAACACTGTTGAAAAAATATCCTGACAATCCAAAAGCTGCTGATGCTTTATTGAATATCGCCAGTTCCCAAACGGAATTGAAAGATAGACCAGCAGCCAAGAAATCTTTGGAATCACTGGTAGCAAAATATCCAAATGCACCAGCAGCACAAACAGCAAAAGAGCGTCTAGCCAATTTCAAATAATCAGGCAAAGAATCAGCGCCACGGCATGTATGCATCAAGCCACCAGCTGATATTTTTACCAGATCATCTATCGCCCGCCAGTCGGGCGATTTTTTTATTTAAAAGCAGTTGCTACACGCTGGGGATTGCGATTAGACTAGCGCCTTGTTGCAAAAACAAGGCAATTAAAAGAGCAACGCGACTGAAGTAAGAAACATTAATAAAAAGTCGCGATGTGATTGACAGAGGCCATAAAGGTTCTCTATAATAGCTTTCTTTCGGGTCGTTAGCTCAGCTGGTAGAGCAGCGGACTTTTAATCCGTTGGTCGCAGGTTCGAATCCCGCACGGCCTACCACGAATAAGCAGTAGATAAAAAGGGTTGCAAGAAATTGCAACCCTTTTTGTTTTGTCCGCTCACTTTGTAGTGATTACTCTGCTCCGCAAACAATAATTTTGGAGTTTTTACAACGCCAGATTATTTGTGATTTTTACATCACGCCTTCATCACCGATATTTCTTCGCGCAAGCTGTCGATTAGCGACATCAAGCTAACTTAAGCAGCAATTTTCTCTGTCTTCCTGTCGATGTATTCATGTGCTGTCAGGATTCCCTGTGCAATGCATGCTTCCGGCGTTGGATACGAATGGCCATCAGGGACTTCCTTGTCCTTGAAGTCGGTACCGATATGCTCGGTCACGATGATGCGTGGAATATATGCGCCCTCTTTTCTCTCGGTATCAATGCGCGACATGTGCGCGGATACCTGGACAGCAACACTCCAGCCTTTATACGTTTCGTAATGTGATTTCATAAACTCTCCAATACAAAATTTGGTAATCGCAGCGGTGCTTTCTACCAGTACGCTTTCATAGATGTTCCTTACGGAGACGTCTTAGTATAAACAAGCACCACTACTTATAGCTATTTTGTATCGTAGCAAGCTGGAGCTACCCACAGTCACAAGAGCGCAAACATTAAAACGCCAGTGTCTCCATGATTTGCTCAATGCGCTTCTTGTGCCCCGCATCGCCACGTGATGCCAATTCAAAGCCGACTCTGAACCCCTCTGTACCAACCAGCACGCAATAACTGACCTTACCCTTGAATTCCAGTGGCATCGTTTTTTGATCGACAGTGATGTTGAAAGCGATGCTGCCGGTATGGCCGATAGAAAGCGGAGACTCCACCATGATGCTCAAGGCATGCGGCGAGATATCTATCGTCCTTGCGTGAGAGTATCGATTTCGTCCCATATCAAGGATCGCACGCCTGCGAAAGATTTTTCTGTCTGCGTAACGTGGTGTGCGCGGAAGAAGTGCCAGATCATGCGTCGCCATTTTCTATCCTTTGTTTATTCGATGTGAGATAACTCTCCGTTGCCAAGCAATGCCTCGTCTTGGAGCAGATGATTCATCTTACGAATTTCAACGAAAAAACAAACGAATGTTTTGCGATATCAATATGACGAAAATCAGCCATCGCTCATTCACGATAGTTAATGTGTAGATGGAAAAAATTTCTTCAGTCATACGCAAGACTCGCACAAGACAGCGTCCTTACATAAATACAAAAAAGCCCGCTAAAAAGCGGGCTCATCTTGATGCAATTAAATTTTCTAACGCTGCATGCCCCAGCGTTGCACGGTCACTTTTTCCAGACTACGGAACACGATATTTTCAACCAGCAAGCCGATCAAAATCACAGTCGCCAATCCGGCAAACACCTTGTCGGTGTACAGCTCATTACGATTCTGGAAAATATACCAGCCAAGACCGCCCTTGCCTGACGATGCACCAAACACCAGCTCAGCCGCAATCAAGGTACGCCATGCAAATGCCCAGCCGATTTTCAAACCAGACAGAATCGCTGGCAAGGCCGCTGGCACCAATATCTGCAATACGTAAGGGATACCTCGCAAGCCATAGTTGCGACCGGCCATACGCAGCGTTTCCGGCACGCCTTGGAAGCCGGCATACGTATTCAGTGCCATAGGCCACAACACGGAATGCACCAGTACAAAGACCAGACTACCGCGTCCTATGCCAAACCATAGCAAGGCCAGCGGTAGCAATGCAATCGCAGGCAGCGGATTCAGCATCGAGGTCAGTGTATCCAGCAAATCACGTCCAAGCTGTGTAGAAACAGCCAGCGTCGTCAACAGGAAAGCGGCCAGCACGCCGATCGCATATCCCTGCAATAAAACCGATAGAGATATCCCTACCTTATCAATCAATTCACCGCTGCTAATTCCTTCAACCAGCGCATGTGCCGTTGCCATAAAGGTCGGTAGCAGTAACTCGTTATCCTGCCAACGCGCTACGACTTCCCACAGTACAGCCAGCACGACAAGAATCACGCTCTTGCGCAGCCAACCCTGCGTCCAGAGACGTGCTGCAAACGGCAATTGGCGTTCAACTGGAAGCTCGGTAAAAGCTTCCAGTCTAAGTTCGTACTCAGGACGAATCGGCGGATTCAATGTATTACTCATGATGCGGCGCTGCCTTCCTGCTCTTCTTCAAACAGCATGCGGTGTATGCGCTGTGCGGTGTTCTGAAATTCTTCACTGCCAGAGCTGGCCAGGGAAAAATCGTGGCTATTGATCTCGGCACGCATACGGCCAGGATGTGGCGACAACAGCGCAATACGATTACCGACTATCAGCGCTTCCTCTATCGAATGCGTGACGAAGAGCAAGGTGAAACGCACTTCATCCCACAGTTGCAGCAACTCTTCCTGCATCTTGCGGCGCGTGAGTGCATCCAGCGCTGCGAACGGCTCATCCATCAACAGCACGCGCGGTTGCATGGCCAACGCACGTGCAATCGCAACACGCTGCTTCATGCCACCTGAGAGTTGATGCGGGTGCACATCGGCAAACTTCGTCAGACCTACCTTGTCCAGGTAATGCAAGGCGCGTTCTTCTGCTTCTTTCTTACCCAGAGTGCGCGAAGCCTGCAGCGGGAACATGACGTTTTGTTTGACGCTCTTCCAAGGCGATAACTGATCAAACTCCTGAAACACGACGATGCGATCCGGTCCCGGTGCAGTCACCGTACGTCCGTCAAGGCGAATATCGCCTTCAACCGGCGGAATAAAGCCGGCTACGGCCTTGAGCAAGGTTGACTTGCCGCAGCCCGATGGACCCAGCAAGACGAAGCGATCAGCCTCATGCACATCGAAGCTGACGCGATGCGTGGCGCGCACCACGCGTTCACGTGTTCTATATTCCAGACTGACATCATCCACTTGCAGCAAAGGTGCACCCGCCTTTACCACTTCTGCATCACGTTTCCCGCTATCGATTTCTCGTGCAGGTACAGCCGCAGGAATAAATCCAGAAGTGTTACGCAACGCTACTGTACTGTTCATCTGGAAACCTCCACGCAAGCTGCAAGCACCACACCTAATGGGAAACGGAAATTCATAAATCAGCTACCTGGCTGTGCGTAGGCTTCTTCGAAGAAGTAATCCTTCCACGATGCAGCCTTGTTTTTGATGACGCCCAACTTGTGCAACTCTTCGGCATAGACGAAGGTACGGTGTGGTGACACGGTGAAATCGTTTTCTGGATCTTCAACGATTTTTCGTACCAGATCAGGCGAGAGCTTGGATTTCTGTATGCGAATGAAGGTATCTGCTGCCTTAGGCTTATCAGCCTTGATCAAGCGGGCTGCTTCGACCAATGCGCTATAGAAAGCCTTGTAAGTCTTAGGATTTTCGTCGTGGAACTTCTGCGTGGTGTACAGCACGTTGAAGGTCGCAGGACCGCCGAGAATATCGTAGGAACTGATTACTTTATGCACATTGCTGTTCGCTGCCAATGCCTGGTAGTAGAACGGCGCGCTGGAAAAATGCGTATTGATCTCGGAACCGCCAGCGATCAATGCAGCCGTCGCATCTGGATGCGGCAAGCTCACTGAGATATTGTCGAATTTCTTGAAGTTGTCTTTACCAAACTGACGTGCCGTTTCGATCTGTAAAGTACGTGATTGGAAACCAACACCAGCCGCAGGTACAGCGATGCGATCCTTGTCGCTCAAATCCTTCAGTGTTTTCACAGCAGGATTATTCGACAACAAGTAGTTAGGCAAGGAACCGAGCGCAGCAACTGCCCTGACGTTTTGCTTGCCGCGCGTGCGATCCCACATCGTCAACATAGGCGGCACACCAGCCGACACTACATCGAGCGCACCAGCCAGCAAGGCTTCATTCATTGCGGTCGCACCGGAGATGCTGGCCCAATCGACTTGAATATCGATGCCTTGCTGCTTGCCGTACTTCTCGATCAATTGCTGATCGCGTACCACGTCCAGGATCAGGTAACCGATACCGAATTGTTGCGCGATACTGATTTTTCCTTCAGCGCGTGCCGGCAAGGCCGACAATAAAGCCGTTGCTACAGCGATTACGCTCAAAGTAGCGCCTAACCAGCGACGACGTGGAGCATGATAAGTACGATTCAAATGAGGCATGGAAACTCCGCGATGTTTAATAATGATAAAAATAGTGACAAGCAATGAGATTTAGAACGGCGCATCGCCTTCTATCGTGGTGCGATACAACTTGCGACGTTGATCTTCCGGACAACCAGCAGCCAAATGCATCAGCGAACGGTTGTCCCAAAAGATCAGATCGTGCGGCTGCCAGCGATGGCGATAGACGTGTTCAGGTTTGACGCTATGTGCGAATAGCTGATTGAGCAGATCACGGCTTTCATCTTCCGGCAGACCATCTATGCGTGTGGTGAAATGCTCACTGACGAATAGAGCCTTGCGACCTGTTTCTGGATGCGTGCGCACTACCGGTTGTAGTACCGGTTTTACTTTTGCGATTTGTTCTGCCGTGAGATTGGGACGCCATGGATTACGACGTTGCAATTCGGCGTATTGCGCCAGATAGCTATGTTCGGCTTTCAGACCAATGATTTGGTCCTTCAGATGCGCGTCCAAGGTATCCCACGCCAAATGCATATTGGCGAACAAGGTATCACCGCCTTCTGCCGGCAACTCTTGCGCATGCAGCATGGAACCCAGGCTAGGCACATCGACATACGACAAATCGGAATGCCAGAAATGACCTGCATCGCCGAGGCCAATCGGTTCGCCGTTTTCCTTGATATTGGAAATGATCAATATCTCCGGATGGCCGGGCAATTGGAATTGATGCAGTACATGAATCTGCAATGCGCCGAAGCGACGGCTGAATTCAATTTGCTGCGCAGGAGTAATGCGCTGATCGCGGAACACCAGCAAGTGATGATCCAGATGCGCTTGATGTATGCGCGAAAAATCAGGGTCGTCGATCTCGCGCGCAAGATCCAGTCCGATCAATTCAGCGCCCAGCGGCGCATCAAAAGGAAGGATATTGAAATCAGTGACAGCGTCGGTAACAGGAAGAGCAGACATCATTAAAAACCATGGGCTTAGCAGATAATGAAATAAGTTTATCTGCCATGGTTAGCGCCGCAAACGAATCATTCCGCGTAACCATATTCGGTTTTTAATTTGCTCTGCTGTTGCTTATACAGAAACTATCAAAGAATTAATTGATGTGTTCTGTCTTCTTTACATGCAGCCATTTTGCGTGTGCTGTGCGTGCTGCGTAATCGAGCATGTAGCCAAGAATGCCGATCAGAATAATCGCGGCCATCAATTCCGAATAGGCCAGACGATCGCGCGTATCGAGGATAAAGTAACCCAACCCTGCGGAAACACCCAGCATTTCTGCCGGCACCAATACGATCCAGATGATGCCGATTGCCAAACGTACACCGGTCAGAATATGCGCAGTAATGCCGGGCAGAATCACGCGCCACACCGTTTCCCAACGCGTCGCCGACAAGCTGCGCGCCAACAGCAACCAGTTGGGATCAAGCTGCTTCACACCTGCAACAGTATTGAGCAAGACCGGCCACACAGCAGCAAACGCCAATAGAAAATACACCGGCGCATCGCCAACGCCCAGCACCATCACCGCCAGCGGCATCCACGACAATGGCGATACCATACGCAGCAATTGGAATAAAGGCGTTGTTCCTTGCGCAAACATTTTTGATGTTGCAACCAAAATACCCAGCGGCACGCCAACGGCAATCGCGATGAACAAACCAACACCGACACGTTTCAAACTCAAAGCGACGTGCAGCCAGATATCTCTGCCTGTAATCAATTCCTCGAATGCGTAGGCCGTATTCAACGGTGAGAACGCGGCAGCAATCGGTGTGCGTGCGTCAAGCGCTGCCACGCCCAGCCCCCACAATAAAATGGCGATAGCCAGACCGGAGACAGGAAGGATTACACGCATCAACATCTTTATACGGCCACGGTTTCAGTACGTAACAGATTAGCCGGCAAACCGAATGCAGCAGGACCACCTGCAGCCGTAATCGCCTTGCGTACGAAACGGTCATCGACCAAATCCTTGGCTGCAAATTTCGGATCGAGTGTCGCGAGGAATTTGGTATCACCTTCGACCTTGGTAGTGCCAATTGCACGTACCAGTTCTTCTGTGTACGAAGCGAATGGGAAAGGCTGGAAGTCGATACGACGTTGATGCCAATCCTTGTGCACGATGATGCCGTTCTTTTCGTAGTTTGAATAATCGGTTGCTACCAAAACTTTGGTCAGCACTTGCAAGGAATGTGGTGTGTAACGACCCGGCCCAGTAGCTGCCAATAATTTGGCAGTATCAACCTGATTCGAGCGACTCCACAACTGTGCATTGACGATAGCGTTGGTAACGCGCTGCGACCACTCAGGACGCTCGACCAGATCACGCTCTGCCAGGAAGGTGACGCAGCATGCATGGTTTTTCCATACATCGCCGGAGAAACGCATGATCTTGCCGATGCCATTGGTTTCTGCCGCAGCGTTGAATGGTTCGGCAACGATGAAACCGGCGATCGACTTGGTCGCAAGAGCAGCAACCATTTCTGCAGGGGGCATCACTATCAAATTGACTTCATTCGACTTGATCGCATCACCACGTGCACGCGTCACTGCTGTCAGCTTGTTTGCTTGCAGAATTTTTTGCAGCAAGATGTTATGGATCGAATACCAGAATGGAATCGCAACCGTACGTCCACCCAGATCGCTGACCGAATTAATGTCGTTCGCAACCGTCAATGCAGAGCCGTTGGTATGGTTCCACGCCACCACTTTAGCGGGGAACTTGGAGCCGTAACGCACCCACAAGGTCGCAGGTGACAGCAAGTGAATCACATTGACCTGACCGGAGACGAAAGCCTCGATGATCTGTGCCCAGCTGCGGAACAGACGTGGCGCTTCAGTTCGCAAGCCCTGCTCTTCAAATAATTTACGACCATGTGCAACCAGCAATGGCGTCGCATCGGTAATCGGCAAATAACCTATCTTGACCGGTTGATCATCCCCCTTGAAACTCTGCGCTTGCGCATCACCAGCAAACAATAATGGCGCAGCCACGCTCGCTGTTGCCAATGCCGACATACGTAAAAAATCGCGACGCGTCATGCCGCAATCACAATCGGAGGAGGCGCAAATATGAATTTTTTGTTCGGTATTTTTATATTCCATGATGGTCTCGTTTAAGGGTAATCAATCGGAAGAAACACGTAAATGTCGCAGAGCAGAAAGTATATCCATACGCAGTTGCACGACATCGTTTGAATAGCTTTCGCGTGGACGTGGAATATCCACGCGCCATTCATGCACAATGCGGCCGGGCTGATCGCCCATCAAAAGAATCCGATCGGCCACCAGAATCGCTTCATCAATGTCATGCGTGACCAGCAAGACGGCTGTGTGCCAACGATGTACAAGATCGACCAGCAATGCCTGCATCTCGGAACGCGTAATCGCATCCAGTGCAGAAAAAGGTTCATCGGCAAACAACAGCTCAGGCTCACGTGCCAGTGCACGCGCCAATGCCACCCGTTGCGCCATGCCACCGGAAAGCTGCGCCGGGAAAACATGCTCGTTCCCACGCAAGCCAACTGCTTCGATCGCCTCTGCAATACGCGTATTGCGCGTGGTTTTATCTATGACAGGCTGACGTGAAAAGTCCAGACCGAAACTGGCATTACCAACGACATCCAGCCAAGGCAAAAGACTGGCTTGCTGGAAGATCAGTGCAGTACGTGGATGCGGTTCCAGCACCGGTTTACCGAGGAAGAATACAGTGCCGCTTTCCGGCTTGGCCAAACCTGCAAGTACGCGTAACAGCGTCGACTTGCCACAACCGCTACCGCCCAGCAGACAAACGATTTCACGCTTATTGACGGTGAGTGATACATCGTTAAAAACTGTCTTGTTGGCACCATAGCCGAAACGTAAATTCTTGCCATCCAGCGCGACCTCTGCGATTGCGCCATCGGTGGAATGAATGGAGTGCGTAGAGGTTTCTGCCATCGTCATGCAACCTGTACTGCGGCTTGCTTCTGCAGTTCAATCTGCAATTGCGTCAAACTAGGCGTCACTATCGGCACAAATGCCGATTCACGCCAGCGACGAGCAAAGCTCTTGTCGCCATCTTGCAGATAAGCGCGGCCACCGCTGGCTTGCAGCTCCAATGAAACTGCCTGCTGCACGATTTCGGCCAGCAGAATACGAATACGGAACAAAGGTGCAGCCTTGGTTTTAAAGCGCCCGTCGTGTACGCCTTCAAACAACTGTTCGACGGTATCGGCCAGCAATCTCTGTAATTCTTCAATACGTGCCGTAAGCTGATTACGCGACGCAGCAGAGAGGCTATGTGCCGCATCCAGACTGGCACGTGCAAGCCCGATAGACATACCGCATTGCAATCCCAGAAAACACGGACGTACGGCAGGCAGATATATCCTTGCATCGACATGGATCACATCGATAGGATCTATCCGCACGTTCTGCAATTTGACTGCTGCAGTGTTACTGCTGCGTAGTGCCATCAAGTTCAAATCGGCGCTGCGTTGCACGCCGCTGTAAGCACTATCAAATGAAACAATAGCCGGCGGCGCATCAGCCGATGAGGCAACAGCAGCTGCAGCGATGAATCCACCTTTACGCAGATTCGTCACCCACGCCAGTGAACCATCAAGCTGCCAGCCTTCATCCTGCGGTGTGGCAATGATTTGCAGCGACTCTATTCCCGATAAAAATTTCATCGCGTTCGACAATCCGGTCGCGCCAGCACGCTCACCTTTCACCAGCGAAGCGACCTGACGCTCCGCCAGCGCATGATTAGGACTGTGCAACAGATATTCAATAAAAGTGCGATGTCCCCAGAACACGAACGCAGAGGTCAGCGAATATTCAGCGATATCGGCAACCGCACTGATCGCATCACGTACATCACCACCGCTGCCACCTAGAGATTGCGGGACACCGATACCAAACAAACCGGCCGCAGCAAGGCGTGGCAAGATCTCTTCGGCCAGATTCTGCGTCTGATCCAATCCATCTGCGTTATCGCGCAACCACGTATGCAATTCGGTTTGTGCGCTCATATCAAATCGCTCCGCTGGCAAACGGCTGCAGTTCTTTATTGATAGTTGTACCGGCCAGGCTGTTGGTGAAGTTGCACAGCGTCGCAAGGCTGATACCAAGAATCACCTCCACCGCTTGTTGTTCGTTAAAACCAGCGTTGATGAAGGCTTGATAGTCGGCATCGGACACCGCACCACGTCGTGCGATCACAGCTTGTGCAAAGGCAGCAACCGCATCCAGCTTGGTATCGCCAGTTGCAGCTCCCTGCTGCAATGCACGCACGGTTTCAACCGGAAGTTTGGCCTTCTTCAATGCGACAGCAGTATGTCCTGCTACGCAAAAGTCACAATTGTGTATGCGTGCCGCAGTAATCTGCACGACTTCACGCTCTGCCAGCGTCAAGCTGCTGCGTGCATTGATACCGGATACGGTGAGATAGGTTTCCAGCGCGACCGGCGCATTTGCCAGTACGCCGATGAGATTCGGCAAGAAGCCGTTATTGGCAATCGCACGCTCGACGAACGGGCGGCTTTCTTCTGGGGCTGTTTCCAGCGTGTGTAAAGTAAGACGGGCCATGATGTTCTTTCAATGGATGTCAATGGCCCATTATTGCACCCGAATTCATTTTCGGCCAACTGCAGGCGTCGCAGTTTTATGTTCAATCGTCTTTAATTTAAACGTGGGATATCTTCACGCTGGCGGCAACCACGGCGAAATGCACCCGGCTGTTCCCCTATCACCTTCTTGAATGCGCGTGAAAATGCAGCATGCGAGCGATAGCCCACATGTTCTGCCGTGCGCTCTATCGTATCGCCGGCATGCAGGCGTTGCGCCGCGATCTTCATACGTAGTTGCAAGAGAAATTGCGCAGGCGGTTGTCCACTCGCACCTATGAAATGTTTGTAAAAGCTGGCACGCGACATGTGAGCAACACGTGCCATATTATCGGTGGACCAATCCTGTCCCGGCTCGCGCATTATGTTATCCAGCAACGGTGCGAATTCTGTACGCCGTGCAATCGATAGCAAACCACTTGCGATGTCATCCTGTTGCGCCACATGGCGAATTACATAGAAGAACAGTACTTCGGCCAGACGCGCTATCAACGGGGACGGTTGTTCCGGATCACCGCCAGCTTCGGCCAGTATCAGATCGAATAGCGTACTGGCTGCACGCAATGATTCATCTTCAGCACGGATGATGAGGTAATCAGGAAAAGAGCCGACAATCAGCTCACTCAAAGCACCACGAAAATGAAAAAATCCGCAGGCCAAACCTGTATTACCCGTCACAGCCTGAGATAAAGGCTGCATCGCTACCGGTGACAACACTGCATCCGGATCACAGTCAGGACTCAGAAAATGAGGAATATCGCGCAGCAGGAATACGCCATCGCGTGGACGTAATGCAATCGGTGGTTTGCCTTCTACATGCAGAAAGCAATCACCATGCAATACCAGATGAAAACTACCGAGTGCACGATTTGCGGTCGATGCACGCCAACGACCACAATATTGGCCGACGTGGAAAACCGTCGTCTCCAGCTCAACGCTGCCGAGTAGCCAATGTACAAGCTGATCCGTTTCGATAGTCATGATTTATGTTTCAGCAATCCAATGATCTTCACATGGCAGTCTGCGCACATATCCCTGCAAGACAATTCAGTGATTACGTGTCTGCGCCTGTGTGATATTGCTGCCGGGC
This sequence comes from Herminiimonas sp. GW821-FHT09C12, assembly GCF_059416385.1. Lineage (NCBI taxonomy): Bacteria > Pseudomonadati > Pseudomonadota > Betaproteobacteria > Burkholderiales > Oxalobacteraceae > Herminiimonas > Herminiimonas sp. GW821-FHT09C12. The sequence continues at coordinate 2,035,021 of NZ_JBWKPC010000001.1, read as the reverse complement.
GGTACGCTATGCGTGAGCCAGACGCCACCACCAATGGTTGATCCTGAACCTATCGTGATGCGACCCAGCACTGTGGCACCGGCGTACACAACCACATCGTCCTCCACTATCGGATGACGTGGATTGCCTTTGATCAGCGAACCGTTTTCATCTGCGGGGAAACGTTTTGCACCTAGTGTGACCGCTTGATAAAGCCGCACACGCTGCCCTATCACTGCTGTCTCACCTATCACCACACCGGTACCGTGATCGACAAAGAAGCTGCCGCCAATTTCTGCACCTGGATGTATATCAATACCAGTACTGGAGTGCGCGATACGCGAGATCAAACGCGCGAGGAAAGGTGCGCCTAAATTATGTAGTGCGTGAGCAAAGCGGTGATAGATGATTGCCGTCATGCCGGGATAGCAAACCAGTATCTCGGACACACTGTGCGCCGCTGGATCACCGTGATAAGCCGCTTGCAAATCAGTCACAAGCAGATCGCGAATATGCCGCAACTGAGCGGCAAAATTGCGCGTGATTTCGATCGCTTCGAGATCCAGATCGCGCGCATCACTACCGACCTTGACGACAAGTTGATCTGCATCATCACCCTGACGGGAAACGAACAGCAAACCACGCCTGACCTGTTCAGCCAGATCATTCAAGGCGATATTAAGTTTGTCACCGACGAAGTAATCAATGCTCTCATCGGTCAAGACAGGTTGGCCGTAATGCGTTGGAAACAAGGCTGCGGACAAACCATCCAGAATTTTCTCCAAGGCTTCGCGCGATGGCAGTTCGCGTATCTGGCCACGGTAACGAATATTGTGCGTTTCTTCACGCGATTGGCGTAACGATTTGACGACGTTATCCAGACCCCACGTTCCGACGGGAGCAGGAATAACCAGTTCTAATGAAGGACGTTGTTTAGTCATGGCGCAATAATCAGTGAGTTCAGTCCGGGAATAAACGTAGAATCCACTTGAGCCTACTCAATGATAGAACTACGCCTCGAACAGGTTTTGATTATAGGAGTCGCCTTCAGGCGTTGAACACGAATAAAACTGCATATATAAACGCGGAAATTGTTGTGCGTATCCCAGCACTGCCAAGCGACACATGGTTGCATGCTGGCTGCATTTATTGCATTGCAATAAAAATATGACGAAGACGGTGACGCTTAAAAGATTGCCAATAAACAATCATTTCCCATTTAAAAACGAGTAAATGCTGGCTTGCCTGGTCACTAGATAGCCACAAAGCAATATTTATTGTTTGTCTTTCATCAATTGATTGCTATGCTTGCATTTCTGGACGGCATTTGTTTAGTGAACTTTATGGCAATTACATGTCCAATCAGTAAGCCACTTAACCATCTGGAAAAGCGGCTAGAACGTTCCCGGATACACTGAGTCCGAGGAAGTCGAGGAGGCGTTCCTACGCTCATCTCTTAAACCTGAAAGGAAAATCATCATGAAAAAAATTATTTCCATCGTATGTCTTCTCGCTATGAGCGTTGGTTTGAGTGCTTGCAACACATTTAAAGGTATGGGCGAAGACGTGCAACGCGGCGGCGAAAAAATACAGGATGCAGCGACAGGTAAATAAGCCACTCGACTATCGGCTGAAACAAAAAGAGCGTGAATTAATTCACGCTCTTTTTTATTACTTCTATGCTCTGCAAGCATTTGCTTGCAGAGTGAATTGCTTATTGCTTTTTAATCGTCAGATTATTCAGTACCGACGCTACACCTTCGACACCGCTCGCGATTTTCGCTGCACGATCGATTTGCGTCTGGTTATTCACTGCGCCATTTAAGCTGACTATCCCTTGCGATGTTTCAACGGTGACTTCCAGACCTTTCACATCTGAGTCAGCCAGCAATGCTGATTTCACCTTGGTGGTGATGACGGTGTCATCCACAACTGTTCCGACTGTTTTATGATCGCCAGACATATCACCTGATGTGATCGGCGCTGGCGCAGCTGGCGCTGTATCTGGAACTGCTGTTGGCGGCGTTACACCTGTCGTCGCTGGCGACTCACTAGGTGCAGCTGAACCTGTGGTTTCGGGAGTACGACGTTCGCATCCGCTGGCAAACAGTACTGCCAAGAGTGAGCCTGCAATCGCTACTTTTGAACGATTTGATAATGTATTCATCGTGTTTTTCCTTTCAGGGAATAACAAATTCACCTGCTCGACCACCTATTGATCAGAAGCAAAGAATTCATATAGCGTGTGAATTGATGATCCGATTTGCCTCAATGCAATCTGCTCGAAAACAAATACGTTATCTTCTTGACCACGCGTTTTTGAGAAGGTTCGGAAAGAACACAATTGATTTCACACGATGAAAAACATCGGCAACATTTACATGTTTTGTAGAATTTACAGAGGTAAATATTGAAAAAAATGCCTGACATCATCAGGTATTTTTTATTGAGATATCACTCTGAATAGAGCAACCAGGAAGAGATGCAGTAATCACGCTGCCAATGGTTGCATACGCGCCAGTGCTTGCAGCAATAAATCAGGATCACCCAGGGCCAGTTTTTTGGAGTCCGACAAAGACTGACGGAACCCACGCGCATTCGGCAAGCCAGCCATCAAGCCAAGCATGTGACGCGTGATGCTGTTCAACTTCAAGCCTCCACCCTTCTCACTCTTTCCATGCTTTTCCAATTGCTCGCGGATATATGGAATCATCGCGTGCAACACTTCAGCACGCGTTTTCGGCATGGCATCGTCACCGTAATAACGTGCATCGAATGAACTCATCATGTAGGGATTGTGATACGCCTCGCGACCTATCATCACACCATCGACATGCGCCAGATGCATGTCGATTTCCGCCACTGTTTTGGCACCGCCGTTGATGATAATTTCCAGCTCAGGAAAATCTTTCTTGAGCTGATACGCAAATTCATAACGCAGAGGAGGAATCTCGCGATTCTCTTTCGGGCTGAGTCCTTTGAGGATGGCATTGCGTGCATGCACGATAAACGTATTACATCCCGCATCAGCCACAGTACCGACAAAGTCGCGTACGAAATCATACGAAGTAATGTCATCGATACCGATACGGTGCTTGACCGTCACATCAATAGACACAGCATCGCGCATCGCCTTGACGCAATCCGCCACCAACGATGCCTCATTCATCAAGCAAGCACCGAATGCTCCCTTTTGTACGCGCTCGGATGGGCAACCGCAATTCAGATTGACTTCGTCATAGCCCCATTGCTCGCCCAGCTTGGCACTCTTCGCCAAATCTGCTGGCTCGCTACCGCCTAACTGCAACGCAACTGGATGCTCTTCATCATTGAAATCCAGATGACGCGGCACATCACCGTGCAACAAGGCACCAGTCGTCACCATCTCCGTATAGAGCCATGTATGGCGCGTGATTTGCCGATGGAACATGCGGCAATGCCTGTCGGTCCAGTCCATCATGGGTGCAACTGAAATACGCCTAGATTTATAAGTACTTGATTTCATTGATTACTGTAATTTTTCAACTGTTTATCAAACAGTATTATTTTGTGTTATTTGCATCATTTGTGTTATTTTCCTGCGTTGCTATGGAGAAATTGCAGAGTAAACAGATGGTGCTGATATGAAAACACGAAAAAACTGAATAGCAAATATGCGCCGCAAAGGTCATGAGTTTATCAGTAAGTCGTTCCTCATCAATGGAATTGCCAAAAAGTGGCGCGCAAAATGACATGAATATTACAGATGAACGAATTCCAGCATCGCAAACATCATGATTAAAAATGCTGAGTGAATATGTGTAATGCCAGAAATAACAACAATGGAGAAACCAAGTGATTAAAAAAATATATGTTTTAGGTGCTGTAACAATTGCATCCGTGCTAACTGGCTGCGCAACACATGGTACTCGAGCCGCTATTACATCCGGCGAGATTGGCTGTCCTGCATCTGAAGTTCTGATTACCGAAGGCGATATGGGGTGGACGACAAACACTTGGACAGCTCAATGTAGAGGCAAAACTTTCTACTGCACCTATAACAGCAGCTATAACCTCAGTTCACGCACGCAATGTAAAGAAGAGCTACCAAAATAATCCAGCCAACACCTCAAAAACATCCTCGCTTCGGTGGGGATGTTTTTCGCCCATTCTTTTCTAAAAATCCCTCCTAAAAAATAATTCGCAATTATTAGGATACAGCGGAAGAACTGTACGAAGAAATTCCCGTAGTCGGCAGCTTCATGCGTTTCCTAAAGCGCCGGCACATAAATAAGCGTGCATACGGCGTTGTTCCTTTGATTCAATACATATTCATCTGATGATCGATATCGATTTCCCCTCGTCTTCCGCGCTGCCGTCAAACGTACTAATATTGCTGTAATCCACCACGAAAGCAGCGCGCGCAATGAGCTCATCTCTCGATTCAAGTCACCTCTGGATGCCGTTTACCGCCAATCGCCAATTCAAAGCAAAGCCACGCATGATGGCATCAGCTTCCGGCATGTATTACACCAGCGACGACGGACGAAAAATTCTAGATGGAACCGCAGGCCTGTGGTGTGTGAATGCCGGTCATGGTCATCCAAAGATAGTCGAGGCGATACAGAAACAAGCAGCGACCATGGATTTCGCGCCGCTGTTCCAGATGGGTCACCCGCTAGCATTTGAAGCGGCCAGTGCACTGGCTGAAATCACACCAGAAGGCTTGAACCGTGTTTTCTTCTGCAACGACGGCTCCGAAGGCGTAGATACTGCGCTCAAGATTGCCCTCGCCTACCATCGCATCCGCGGTGAAGCAGACCGCACACGGTTGATAGGTCGCGAACGTGCTTACCACGGTGTTGGCTTCGGCGGCATCGCAGTTGGCGGCATCGCTGGCAATCGCAAACAATTCGGCCCCGGCCTGGCGGCTGACCATTTGCGTCATCCACTCAATATCGAAAAGAATGCCTTTTCACGTGGCTTGCCAGAACACGGCATGGAGATGGCCAACGAATTGGAACAACGCCTGCTGACGCTGCATGATCCTTCCACCGTTGCCGCTGTCATCGTCGAACCACTACAAGGCTCGACCGGCGTGATCTTGCCGCCCAAAGGCTATCTGGAAAAAATCCGTGCGATCTGCGACAAGCACGGCATCTTGCTGATCTTCGATGAAGTCATTACCGGCTTCGGTAGATTGGGCACGGCCTTCGGCGCGGATTTCTTTGGCGTTAAACCAGACATGATGGTCTGCGCCAAAGGACTGACCAATGCGGCGGTACCTATGGGGGCAGTGATCGTGCGTCAGGAAATTTACGACACCTTCATGCAGATGGCACCAGCCGACAGCATAGAACTGTTCCACGGCTACACCTACTCCGGTCATCCGTTGGCAGCTGCGGCAGCCATCGCTACGCTCGCCGTTTACAAAGAAGAACAACTGTTCCAGCGCGCGGCCGAGATGACACCATATTTTGAAGAAGCCGCGCACAGCCTGAAGGGATTACCCTTCGTCAAGGATGTACGCAACCTCGGTCTAGTCGCCGGAATAGAACTCGAAGGCATCCCCGGCAAACCTAGCGCACGTGCTTACGAATTATTCACTAAAGCATTCTGGGAAAAAGGTTTGCTGACACGTGTCACCGGTGACATCCTTGCTCTATCGCCACCACTGATCATCAACAAGGCGCAGGTTGATGAAATGTTTGGCAGCATTGCCGATATTCTGCAGGAAATAAAATAAGTTTCTACTCTCAAAGTAGGCATACGCCACACAAACAAAAAGCCCGCTGATTCCAGGAATCAGCGGGCTTTTTTCTGGAATGCGATTCGATACTGGATCGAATCAGCTACTCCGGCTTACTTCATCTTATTAAGATTCGCGGCCTGCTTTTTTACGCTCATGTTCTTTCAAATAGCGCTTACGCAGACGGATGCTCTTAGGTGTCACTTCAACCAGTTCGTCATCATCGATGAACTCAACTGCGTATTCCAGCGACATTTCGATTGGTGGTACCAAACGTACCGCTTCATCGGTACCCGACGAACGAACGTTGGTCAATTGCTTACCTTTGATCGGATTGACGACCAGATCGTTATCACGTGAGTGAATACCGATGATCATGCCTTCGTACACTGGATCGTTGTGGCTAACGAACATACGGCCGCGATCTTGCAATTTCCAGATTGCGTAAGCAACAGCAGCGCCGTCGTCTTGCGAAATCAGCACGCCGTTACGACGACCACCGAGTTCACCCTTGGTGTTGTCCACTGGCGCGTATTCGTCGAACACGTGGCTCATCAAACCTGTACCGCGTGTCAATGTCATGAATTCGCCCTGGAAGCCGATCAGACCACGTGCTGGAATACGGTATTCCAAACGCACACGACCTTTGCCGTCCGGTTCCATGTTTTGCAGATCGCCACGACGACGACCGAGTTCTTCCATCACGCCGCCTTGATTGGTTTCTTCAACGTCAACGGTCAAGTTTTCAAACGGCTCGTGGCGTACGCCATCTACCATTTTGAACACGACGCGTGGACGCGATACGGCCATTTCAAAGCCTTCGCGACGCATGTTTTCAATCAGAATGGTCAGATGCAATTCGCCGCGACCTGATACTTCGTAGGTCGAATCATCTTCTTCCGATTGCACAACACGCAAAGCCATGTTGGCTTTCAATTCTTTTTCCAGACGATCACGGATTTGACGTGTGGTCACAAACTTGCCTTCACGGCCAGCCAAAGGCGAGCTGTTAACCATGAAGTTCATGGTCAGTGTAGGTTCGTCGATTTTGAGCATAGGCAAGCCGTCCGGTGTATCAGGCGCACAGATGGTCGAACCAATGCTGATGTCTTCAATACCGTTGATCAACACGATGTCACCAGCCAGCGCCTCATCAACAATCACGCGATCCAAACCGCGGAAAGTCAGCACTTGGTTGATACGTGCCTTAGTTGGCTTGTCATCCGGACCGTTCATCCAAACTACATCTTGCAGTGCCTTGATACGACCGCGCAGGATACGACCTACGCCGATCTTACCAACGTAAGACGAGTATTCCAGCGAAGTGATTTGCAACTGCAATGGACCATCTGGGTCATCTTCACGCGCAGGAACGTGTTCGAGAATAGCGTCGAACAATGGCTCCATATTGCCTTCGCGAACTGTATCTTCCAGACCTGCATAGCCTTTAAAGCCCGATGCATAAACAATAGGGAAATCCAGTTGCTCGTCAGTCGCACCGAGTTTGTCGAACAATTCAAAAGTCGCGTTCACGGCTTTCTGTGGATCGGCGTTTTCACGATCGATCTTGTTGACGACAACGATAGGTTTCAAGCCAAGTGCCAGTGCTTTACGCGTAACGAAACGCGTTTGTGGCATCGGGCCTTCTTGTGCATCAACCAGCAACAACACGCTGTCTACCATCGACAGAACACGCTCCACTTCACCACCGAAGTCGGCATGGCCTGGGGTGTCAACGATGTTGATGTGTGTGCCTTTGTACTCAACCGCGCAGTTCTTCGACAGAATCGTGATACCACGTTCTTTTTCGATATCGTTCGAGTCCATTACACGGGCATCGACCTGCTGGTTGTCACGGAAAGTGCCTGACTGACGCAATAATTGGTCAACAAGCGTGGTTTTGCCGTGATCAACGTGAGCGATGATGGCAATGTTACGAATAGCGCGTTTTGAGTTTGACATAGTCGTTTTTTACGGTTGGGTGGTGCTGAATTTGGAAAACCGCCGATTATAGCACAGCAAGCCCCACTGACCCTTGGGAAACCCTTGGTATTTCAATGAGTTGCTGCGTTTTTTGTGACGGAATGGTGACGCAATTACGATAACTAAATAGAAATGAATCTGTTGAAGCTTGCGACTATCAAGTCGCGCAGCTTGGTCGAAAACACCTTATGCAGGATTACTTGGGCTGGTAGAGATCAAACGCTCCGGTGCCAGCACGCCAAATGACTGCATCAAGCCTGTGCCCAGCAACACTCCATCGGCCTCGCGATAGATGCGCACACGACCTTCTTCTGGCGGAATAGCCACATTTTCCTTGCCCAGCGCCAAGCGCTGACCATGCAAAAATCGTTTAGCCAGCTCTTCTGATAAATAAAGCGCAGGGAAAGATGTCAACAATGCATCGACCGGTGCCAACAATGAAGTACGTGCATCCTCATCCGTGGCAGCAAGTTGCTCTATGGTGACAGCCGTATCAATTAATAAATCACCAACTTGCACACGTCGCAAAGCATTCAAATGCGCGCCACAACCCAATACCGCGCCTATATCCTCACCCAGAACACGGATGTAAGTCCCCTTGCTGCAACGTACGCGCAAAGTCAGATACGGTGCTTGGAAATCGATAAATTCCAGCAAATGAATGGTAACGGGACGTGCTTCACGTTCCAGCGTAATGCCTTCACGCGCATATTCATACAATGGTTTGCCATCGCGCTTGAGCGCGGAATACATAGGCGGCACTTGCATGATGTCGCCACGGAACTGCGCCAGTACTGCATCGATTTGCTCGCGCGTAACAGCAACATCAGCCGTAGCAATTGTCTCGCCTTCGGTATCACCAGTATTGGTCGTGATACCAAGATGAACAACGGTTTCATACGTTTTGTCCGCATCAAGTAAATCCTGCGCGAACTTGGTTGCCTCACCAAAACATAGTGGCAACAAACCAGTAGCAAAAGGATCCAGCGTGCCCGTATGCCCAGCCTTCAGCGCACTCAATAACCATTTTGCTTTGATCAAGGCATCGTTGCTGGATACGCCGACTTGCTTATCGAGCAGCAACACGCCATGCACAGGCACACGCTTTTTTTTGATTTTATTTGTCGCCATGATGGATGCTGGAGAAATGCGATGTTGGTCTATCGGACTAAGGAATCAGCCGAATACGACGCGAGAGAGAATGAAAACGTATCGCTTGCCCACATACAGGCAAGCGTTAATGCAAGAAGATTAGTCTTCTGCATCCTTGGCACGACTGGCATTGGCTTCATCGATCAACTTGGACATTTCTATGCCGCGCGCAGTCGATGTGTCATGCACAAAATGCAGTTCCGGCAAAGTATGAATCGACAAACGACGACCCAACTGACCGCGGATGTAACCAGAAGCTGCGCTCAGGCCTGATACCGTATTCTTGATCTCATCCTTGTTATCGCTCAGCATCGTGAAGAATACTTTGGCATGCGCATAATCCGGCGTGACCTGAACTTCGGTAATCGTGATCATCCCGACGCGCGGGTCTTTCAACTCGAACGCGACGATTTCAGACAGATCGCGCTGGATCTGATCTGCGACGCGCAGACCGCGTCCTGGGATGGATTTACTATGTTTGGCCATAAACTATTTTATCGATACAACGGTGAAGCAAAAGTAACTTCGCATCGGCAAGCAGCTAAGCCGGCCGATGCGATCATGTATAACGAGGATACTGCGTAGCATCGCCTTACAGCGTACGCGCGATTTCCTGCACTTCGAAGACTTCGAGTTGATCGCCTTCTTTGATGTCGTTGAAGTTTTTCAGTGTCAAACCGCATTCGAAACCAGCTTTGACTTCCTTCACGTCATCCTTGAAGCGTTTCAAGGAATCAAGCTCGCCAGTCCAAACGACTACGTTGTCACGCAACAAGCGTACCGACGAACCACGTTTGGCAACACCTTCGAGTACGTAGCAACCGGCAATCGCGCCGACTTTGCTGACCAGAATAACTTGACGAATTTCGACCAGACCCAAGGCCTGTTCACGTTTCTCTGGTGACAACATGCCGGACATCGCAGCTTTGATCTCGTCTACTGCATCATAAATGATGTTGTAGTAACGGATATCAACGCCGTTGGCTTCTGCCAATTTACGCGCTGAAGCATCAGCACGTGTATTAAAGCCAATGATGACCGCTTTCGATGCAACCGCCAAGTTGACGTCGGACTCGGTAATACCACCCACCGCTGCATGCACGACTTGTACGCGCACTTCGCTGGTCGACAGTTTTTGCAATGAGCCAACCAGCGCTTCTTGCGAACCTTGTACGTCGGTCTTGATGATCATCGGCAGGTTTTTGACTTCGCCTTCGCCCATGTTCTCGAACATGTTTTCCAGTTTCGCCGCTTGCTGTTTCGCCAGTTTCACGTCGCGGAATTTACCTTGACGGAACAAACCGATTTCACGTGCTTTACGTTCGTCAGCCATGACCATGACTTCTTCGCCGGCATTCGGCACTTCTGTCAGACCTTGGATTTCGACCGGAATCGATGGGCCGGCTTCGGTAATGCTCTTACCGTTTTCATCCAGCATCGCACGAACACGACCATAAGCCGAACCTGCCAACACGACATCGCCGCGACGCAGAGTACCGGACTGCACCAGAATCGTTGCGACCGGACCGCGACCTTTATCGAGCTTGGCTTCAACCACCAAACCACGTGCAGGCGCATCAATCGGGGCTTTCAATTCCAGCACTTCGGCTTGCAACAATACTTGTTCGAGCAAGGCATCAATGCCTTCACCCGTTTTAGCAGACACTGGAATGAATGGCGAATCGCCGCCGTATTCTTCCGGCACCACTTGTTCAGCAACCAGTTCTTGCTTGACGCGATCCATGTTCGCGCCCGGCTTGTCGATCTTGTTGATCGCAACAACCAAAGGCACGCCCGCTGCTTTCGCATGCGCAATCGCTTCCTTGGTTTGCGGCATCACGCCATCGTCAGCTGCAACCACCAGAATCACGATATCGGTTGCTTTCGCACCGCGTGCACGCATAGCCGTAAATGCTTCATGGCCTGGTGTATCGAGGAAAGTGATCATGCCGCGTGGTGTTTCTACGTGGTATGCGCCGATGTGCTGTGTAATACCGCCAGCTTCGCCGGATGCAACCTTGGCGCGACGGATGTAATCCAGCAACGATGTTTTACCGTGATCGACGTGACCCATGACGGTAACGACAGGTGCACGTGGCAAGGCTTCGATATCAGCATGTTCTGCACCGATCTCCAGCAACGCTTCTGGATCATCCAGTTTCGCTGCATGTGCGGTGTGACCCATTTCTTCGACCAGAATCATTGCTGTTTCTTGATCGAGCACCTGATTGATCGTGCACATTTGGCCGAGCTTCATCAAATGCTTAATGACTTCAGATGCTTTGACCGACATCTTGTGCGCCAATTCAGCGACAGTAATCGTCTCTGGTACTTGCACGTCTTTTACGACCGCTTCAGTTGGTGCCTGGAAATTGCTTTCGCGATCATCATGGTGCGAAGGACGACGGCCCTTAGGACCTGCACGCCAGCCATCACGGCCACCGCCGGTATTGCCGCGCGTTTTGATGCCGGCACCACGTTTTTTCGCATCATCTTGCCAAGTCGATGAGACATTCGCCGATTTGATCGACTTCTTGTCTGCAGCAACAGCAGGTTTTTTCTCGTCTTTTTTCTCGCCTGGCTTTTTATCAGCAGGCTTGTGCAAAGTACCTTCAGGCGCTTTTGGTTTTGCTACAACTGGCGCAGGTTCCGGTGCCTTGATGGCGCGACGTGGCGCATTCATCATCGCTTTGATTTGCGCAACTTCATCCGCAACCGCTTTACGAGCGATCTCGGTTGCAGCAGCTTTTTCAGTCGCTTCTTTCGCAACTTCTTTCGCTACCAAGGCTGCTTTTTTCTTGTTTTCTTCCGCTGCTACGCGTTTTTTCTCTTCGATTGCCGATTCGTCAGCTTTGACTTCTACCGGTTTCTCGGCATCGGCTTTTTTCGCTTCTACTTCAGCTTTTTGCAAAGCTTTAGCTTGCGCTTCCTTCTCAGCTTCCAGCTTGGCGAGACGCTCTTGCTTCTCACGCAGATCAGCCTCCTGACGTGCGATCAACTCAGCCTGGCGACGCGCTTCTTCAGCACGACGTTCTACTTCTGCTTCATCAATAACAGGCGCTGCAACTTTGACTGGTGCTTCTTCAGGTGCTGCTTCATCGCGTTTTACGAAAGTGCGTTTTTTGCGTACTTCAACTTGAATCGTGCGCGATTTACCGGTGGCATCCGCTTGCTTGATTTCAGTTGTTTCCTTGCGCGTCAACGTAATTTTCTTTTTCTCGCCATCAGGCGCGACACCATGCGCGCGGCGCAGATGATCAAGGAGCTTGTCCTTGTCAGTCTTGGATAACTCGTCGGACGTGGAACTTTTTTCGACGCCAGCATCCCGCAGTTGCGTGAGCAATACGTCTGCTGGCATCTTCAGCTCGGTGGCAAATTGGGCTACATTGTTACTCGCCATTCAGTCCTCTTTTCTATGTAACACGTTAGATGAAAATCAACCTTCGTGGATTATTTGGCTTCCGCGAGGCTCCACACCTTGGCTTGCAACGCCTTGGCATGGTCATCGTATTTAGCATCGATGAGTTTCATCTCTTCGTCTGTCACATCTTTAAATTCATTGTCAATCAGGTGACGTGCACGATCTGCAGGCAATGCCAGGATCGCGCCAAACTCGTCATAGGCCAGAGCAGAGAATGCCGCCAGCGTTTTGATACCTGCCAAACCAAGTTTGCCAGCCATCACGCGATCCATACCTTCCAGATTCGCTAACGCATCGTCCATTCCTTCCAGACCTTCTTCGGATGCAATTGCTTCCGTTACCAATGCATCGCGTGCACGGTTACGCAATTCGTTGACGGTATCTTCGTCAAACGATTCGATATCCAGCATCTCGCTAATTGGTACGTATGCAATTTCTTCCAGGCTCGCAAAGCCTTCATCGACCAGAATGTCAGCGACTTCCTGATCGACATCCAGTTTTTCCATAAACAGGATGCGAATCGCAGCTGTTTCCAGTTGCGATTTATCAGCAGATTCTTCCGCTGTCATGATATTGATTTGCCAGCCGGTCAATTCCGAAGCCAAACGTACGTTTTGACCGCCGCGGCCGATTGCAATCGCCAGGTTTTCTTCATCAACAACGACGTCCATCGCATGCTTCTCTTCATCAACAACGATGGAAGAAACGTTAGCCGGAGCCAATGCACCGATGACGAATTGCGCTGGATCTTCCGACCACAACACGATATCAACACGTTCACCGCCGAGTTCACCAGTAACAGCTTGTACGCGCGAACCACGCATACCGACGCAAGTACCGATAGGATCGATACGCTTGTCTGCCGTATACACAGCAATCTTGGCGCGGACACCTGCATCACGTGCAGCTGATTTAATTTCCAGCGAACCTTGTTCGATTTCCGGCACTTCCAGCTCGAACAATTTCATGATGAATTCTGGCGCGGTACGCGACAGAATCACTTGCGGGCCACGTGCATTGCGATCGATGCGCAAGATATAAGCACGGACGCGATCACCGATACGCAAATTTTCTTTTGGAATCGTTTGATCACGTGGCAAGCGCGCTTCAATACGGCCGGATTCGACGATAGCATCGCCGCGTTCCATACGTTTGATGGTGCCAGTAACCAGTGAATCACCACGATCCAGGAAATCAGCAAGAATCTGTTCGCGCTCCGCATCACGGATGCGTTGCAACACAACTTGTTTAGTGTCTTGTGCAAAGCGACGACCGAATTCAACCGATTCAATCGGCTCTTCAATATAGTCATCCACTTCGATATCGCCGATTTGCTCTACGGCTTCAAAGTGCAGAATTTCTTGATCTGGCAGCTGCAAGCCTGCATCGTCGGGCACAACGTGCCAGCGACGGAATGACTCAAACGCGCCAGTTTCGCGATCTATAGATACACGGATATCGACATCGCCTTCATAGCGTTTTTTGGTCGCTTGCGCGAGCGCATGCTCCAAGGCGCCGAATACGATATCTGTTTCGACGTTTTTTTCGCGCGCAAGCGCATCAACCAACTGTAAAATTTCGCGACTCATGCTTTGCGACTCCTAAAATTCACTTGCGGCACCAAATGTGCCTTGTCTACATCAGCGAGCGTAAATTCAAGCTTCGCCGGCCCCTCGTTTCCTTCAAATTCCAGCGCCAGTGTCTCGCCTACCGGTTCCAGCAAAATGCCTTGGAACGATTTGCGATTTGCCGCATTCGGCATAGGCAAACGCAATTTCACAAGCGCCTCGGCGCCAGTAAAACGTACGTAATCCGACAACTTCTTCAGTGGTCGATCCAGACCTGGCGACGACACTTCCAGTCGCTCATAATTGGCGTTTTCAACCGTCAATACATGCAACAACTGGTGAGTAACTTTTTCACAGTCTTCAACGGTAATCGAGCCTTTATCCGCATCTTCTGGAGTAAAGTCGATATACACACGCACTAAACCACGGGCTGCCTGCTCAAAATTGACCAGTTCATAGCCCATGCCAACCACGGTTTTTTCAATTAGCGCCGACAACTGCAAAGGAATTCTCCGAATAACGTCAATCACGGCACAGCCGAAATTGAATACAACAATGCAAACTGTTCAACAAAAAAAAAATGGGCATCTGCCCATCTTTCTTATCATTCTGGTCGTCAAATTCAATGCCAAAAAGATAATTATTTGGCAGGCGACCTTCGTTAACTGCCGAATTATAGTTGATTACCTTGTGCACCGCAATGTTGAAATCCCTGCGGCGCCCATTCGGACAATTAACAAATAGGTCTTTTTAAAGACGACTCGTCAAACGACGGGTAGTGGAACTAGACAAAAATTAAACTTTTGAGCGACGGCGCGGGCCGCCTTGCCCACCTTGAGGACCATTTCCGCCACGACCTGGACCGTTGCCGCCCGGACCACGATTTGGTCCATTGCTACGACGCGGCTGGCCCATGCCAGGAAATCCCAAGGAAGTTTGCAATGGATCAGGTTGGCGGCTGCGTTGCTGACCTTGGCGTCCAGCCGGTTTCCCCGGATTCTGACCTTGACCTTGCGAACGACCTTGCCCAGCACCAACACCTTGCCACTGGCTTGGACTACGCGGTAAGCCCATGCCGTTATCGTAAGGAGCACGATTGCCATTCGGGCGATCGCCAGGACCACTGCGTCCCTTAGGCTTCACGCTTTCACTACCGATTTTTTCCAGACCACTCACTGCCAACAAATCACGTACAGCGTGCTCTTCCATTTCTTCCCAGCGTCCACGCTTCAGATTTTTTGGCAAAGCCAGCGCACCATAACGGGTACGAATCAGGCGCGAAACAGTCAAGCCTATCGCTTCAAACATCCGGCGTACTTCGCGGTTACGGCCTTCGCCGATCGTCACGCGATACCATTTGTTAACACCTTCACCGCCACCGTCGGCGATTTTAGAGAATTGTGCAATACCGTCTTCCAGCTCAACGCCAGCCAACAGCTTCTGGCGCATGCCTTCTTCCAGCTCACCGAGAGTACGCACCGCGTATTCACGATCGATACCATAGCGCGGATGCATCAGACGATTTGCCAGGTCACCAGATGTTGTAAACAACAACAGGCCTTCTGTATTGAAATCGAGGCGACCGACGGCCAGCCATTTCGCAGCCTTCATAGTCGGCAAGCGATCGAATACCGATGGACGGCCTTCCGGATCGTTGGTACTGACAATTTCACCAGCTGGCTTGTGATACACCAGAACGCGTGGCGGCTTCTTGCTAACTTTGCGCTGAATCAACTTGCCATTAATACGCACTTGATCTGCAGGCAAAATACGTTGACCGATATGAGCAGGCTCACCATTGACCGACACACGGCCAGCAATGATCAATTCCTCCATGTCACGACGCGAGCCAAGACCGGCTTCAGCCAATACTTTGTGCAATTTCGGCGCGTCATCATCTGCGGTCAAATCACGACGAATAGTTTTTTGTTCTTGTCGACGTTTGCCACCGGCATTATCTTCCACCGCCAGCACATCAAAGTCATCGGATGTGACGAAAGAAAACACATCATCTGCATCATTCGCCTTCGAATGTGGCTTGCCACCTCGATGCGCACCAGCACCATTCGGCTTGCCGTTACCACGCGATTTTTGCGGCCCTTTTGCACCAGGCTGGCGATCGCCTCGGCGATTATTATTGTGTTCTTTACGCGGCGCATCGGAAACAGCTGCCGTACGTGGCTCAGCTTGCGAAACATCTTGTTGCGGCTCTACACCATCCGCTTTTACGATCTGTGTATCAGCATCACGCGGTGCATTGCGAGCACGACGCAAAGTGCGCGGACCACGCAGACCGCGCTTTGCCGGCTTGGCACCTGCACCTTCAGTTGAAGATGTTGCATGTTGCTCAGTTTCGCCTCGGCCTGCATGCTCCGATGGAGCTGCATCATTGCCAGGTGCGTCAGGCTGATTATTTTTCGTTGGGTGATTCATTATTCAATTCTTGGTTGTCCGAACTTGGGACGTCAACAACCGTCAAGTCAGGCGCTACTGCGTCGGTGGGAATGACTTCAGATGCCGAAGCCGTGATTTCAATTGTATTTGTTGCCGTCTCGTCCGCACCATCCACATCATCGGCGACTACAGCAAGCTCTGTTGTTTCAACATCAACCACCTCTGCTACAACGGTGGTATCGGCAAAATCAATCGCCGTTTGATCTAGATGTGCCTGCAACTCAACTTCCAGACCTTGCATCTCAAGCAATGCACTACCTTGCATATCGCCCTTCTCTACTTGTTGCAAAGGTGGTAATTGGTCCAAAGAAGTTAAGCCGAGATCATCAAGAAAATGTTTGGTCGTTGCAAACAAGGCTGGCCGTCCAGGAACATCGCGATGTCCTATGGATTCGATCCAGCCCCGATCTTCCAGCATTTTAATAGTTTGCGAATTAACCGTGACGCCACGAATTTCTTCGATATCACCACGCGTAACTGGCTGGCGATAAGTAATGATGGCAAGCGTCTCTAAAGTTGCGCGCGAATATTTCGGCGGCTTTTCCGGATTCAGGCGTTCCAGATAAATCTTCATTTCCGGACGACTTTGAAAGCGCCAGCCGGTCGATAGGCTGACAACTTCAATTCCTTTATCAGCCCAATCGTCGCGCAACTCCTCAAGCATCTGCTTGATTGCATCGGCATCGATCTGGCCGTCCGTCTCACCGGTCTCGACATAAAGTTTCTTCATGTCGTTCATGGACAGGGGCTCGTGAGCGCAAAGTAGCGCTGTTTCGAGGACCTTCTTCGCCTCAGCAATATTCATTTACGATATTTAGGACTGTTTAGTTGCAATGTGCAGAAATTATACTCAACGACAATCATCTTTGGATGATGCCCGGTTAGAGAACCAGTTGATACTGCAATCCGACGCCCGTTTAGAGGAGATTATTGATAGGCGGGATTTATATAAGACTTGTAAGACTTTGGTTGCGGGGGCAGGATTTGAACCTACGACCTTCGGGTTATGAGCCCGACGAGCTGCCAGACTGCTCCACCCCGCGTCTGAAGATATGAAGTATATAGAGTATCTGCGCGCAACGCAAACTTAATCGCACTTTCTTTGTGCGGTGATACACTTCTTCACTTCAAGCAAGTCCGCATCTATTCAATTGCTGTCCATTTTCAAACGATTTTAGATTCTATTTTTCTATGAAATTTTGCTCTGAGTGCGCGCACCCTGTTTCACTATCCATCCCAGATGGCGACAATCGCCCGCGTTATGTATGCAGCAATTGCGGCGCCATTCATTATCAAAACCCAAAGATGGTATTGGGCTCGATTCCGGTATGGGATGAAGCTGGCGATATGCGCATTCTTTTATGCAAACGTGCAATAGAGCCTCGCCTCGGTTACTGGACATTGCCTGCCGGCTTCATGGAAAACAATGAAACGACAAGCAACGCGGCGATACGCGAAACCATAGAAGAAGCTGGCGCAAATATCCAACTGCACGAACTGTTCTCATTATTGAATGTGCCGCACGTTCATCAGGTGCACATGTTCTACCGTGCAACCTTGCTGGATTTGAACTATGAAGCTGGCGTTGAAAGCCTGGAAGTAAAACTGTTCTCAGCCGATGAAATTCCTTGGGACGATATCGCATTCCCAACTGTCAGCCAAACCCTGAAGTTCTTTTTGGCAGACCATGCGACATTGAAAGACGGCGGCACTTATCACTTCCATACAGCCGACATTACCAAACCTATGATTCAGCCGAAATCTGTTGCTACTAACTAAGTACAACAAAAGAAAAAGGCGACAACACGATGTGTTGCCGCCTTTTTTCATTGATTCAAAACAATCACCAGTAAGTCTCGCGCTCCGGCGTCGCACTGACATTATGAATCGATAGATCCGCACCGTTGAACTCCTGCTCAGCATCCAACCGTATGCCCACAGTCAGTTTCAACGCGCCATAAATCAACACACCACCAATCAACGCTATCGCAATCCCCAAGCCTGTACCGATTAATTGCGACATGATGGACACGCCACCCAAACCACCCAAAGACTGCAAACCAAAAATCCCTGCAGCCAAACCACCCCATGCGCCGCATAAGCCATGCAAAGGCCACACGCCCAACACGTCATCGATTTTCCATTTGTTTTGTGTCAGCGCAAAAGCCCAGACAAAAATGAAGCCAGCAATCGCACCTGTTATCAACGCTCCCAATGGATGCATGATGTTGGAACCAGCGCAGATCGCAACCAAACCGGCCAGCGGCCCATTGTGCACATAACCGGGATCATTCTTGCCCGCCAAGAATGCTGCCAAGGTGCCACCCACCATCGCCATCAATGAATTGACTGCAACCAAACCATTCATTTGCTCCATGGTTTGTGCGCTCATCACATTAAAGCCGAACCAGCCTATCGTCAGTATCCATGCGCCCAATGCCAGAAACGGAATGCTGGAAGGTGGGTGCGCCGCAATTGTTCCCTCTTTTGTATAACGCCCGCGACGCGCGCCAAGCAATAGCACTGCAGGCAAAGCTATCCAGCCACCAACCGCATGCACCACGATGGAACCGGCAAAATCATGGAAGTTCGCGCCAAAGCTTTCCTTCAGCCGGGCTTGAATACCAAAATGCTGATTCCAGGCTATGCCTTCAAAAAATGGATAAACCAAGCCGACGATCAGCGCAGTCGCCAGCAATTGCGGATGAAAACGCGCACGCTCAGCAATCCCGCCAGAAATGATTGCCGGAATTGCGGCAGCAAAGGTCAACAGGAAGAAGAACTTGACCAGCTCGAATCCATTACGCTGCGTCAGCACTTCCGCACTACCGAAAAAACTCACACCATACGCCACGCTGTAGCCAACAAAAAAATAGGCAATTGTCGATACTGCAAAATCGACTAATATTTTGACCAGTGCATTAACCTGGTTTTTTTTACGTACTGTTCCAAGCTCAAGAAAGGCAAAACCAGCGTGCATGGCCAAAACCATGACCGCGCCGAGCATGATAAATAATGCGTCGGTACCGTTTTTGAGTGCATCCATGCAAAATCTCCCAATTAGTGTGCAAGTCGAATAAATGAATGCACCATAAAAGCAAAAATCGTTCCATTTTGGTGATATTTTCAAGCTATTGATTTTTAAAGATAAATTTTCATCGACATAATAAAATCCATATTCCGCACCAAAAATGAACGATAAAACGAGCCAAAACAGGGATAAACCATGATTCCGTGGTTAGAAGCAGATGATCCCTTCCCCCATGTTTCCAGCGCGCTCACAGAAGCCGATGGAGCCGCAGGCTTATTGGCCGCCGGTGCCGATCTATCAACTGAACGTTTGCTACAGGCTTATCGCAATGGCATTTTTCCGTGGTTCTCGGAAGGCCAGCCTATTCTGTGGTGGAGTACCGACCCGCGCATGGTGCTATTCGTCGACAACTTCAAAATCTCCGCTAGCCTGAAAAAGAATTTAAAGAAAATTCATCACAGCATGTACTCGGATGGACGCTGGCAAATTCGCTTCGATCATGCGTTTGAAGATGTCATGCGCGCCTGCGCTGCACCACGTCATGGCGAAAGCGGCACATGGATATCTGATGAAATCATCGCTGGCTATGCAGGCTTGCACCAACAAGGCTATGCACATTCATCTGAACTATGGCTGGATGGTGAACTGGTAGGCGGCGCATACGGCGTATGTATAGGCCACATGTTCTATGGCGAATCGATGTTTGCTCGCGTGCCCGATGCATCCAAAATTGCGCTGACATACCTCGTGCATTTCCTCAGAAGCCACGGAGTTTCAATGATAGACTGCCAGCAAGAGACGTCGCATTTGGCATCACTTGGTGCTGCACCAATTTCGAGATCTGAATTTATATCCAGATTGCGACAGGCGGTTAGTGGACCTCAGATCAAGGATTGGGTGCCAAAAGCATTGTTTCCTGTCGCTTGAGAATGTATTCTTGTTACAGCAGTTGCCTGATATGGATTTAGTCGCCGAATTCGCGAACTCGGAACTCAATTAAGCAAGCAATCATGACGCACCCTAAAGAGCTACCGTTTTCCACGCTGCAGTTTTACGCAACTGCACCCTATCCTTGCAGCTATCTGGATGGTCGCCAGGCACGTTCACAAGTTGCCACTCCTTCCCATTTAATCAATGCCGACGTTTATTCCGAACTGGTCAAGAGCGGATTTCGTCGTAGCGGGATTTTTACCTATCGTCCTTATTGCGATGGCTGCCAGGCATGTACGCCGGTGCGCATCAAAGTCGACGAATTCGTGCCGAATCGCAGTCAACGCCGTGCGGAAGCCAAGCACAGGGACTTGCATACTTCCGTTACCAAGCTGGTTTATCTAGCGGAACATTACGAACTCTATTTGCGTTACCAAACTGCACGCCACGCCGGCGGCGGCATGGACCAGGACAGTCGTGAGCAGTACGCGCAGTTCCTTTTGCAAAGCAAGGTCAATACACGCCTGGTGGAATTCCGCGAGGACGATGGCACCTTGCGCATGGTCAGCATCATTGATGTACTCGACGATGGCTTGTCTTCGGTCTACACCTTCTATGATCCTGAGCCAGCAAATGCGTCTTACGGCACCTACAATATTTTGTGGCAAATCAAGCAAGCAAAATTGCTGGATATGCCATACATCTACCTAGGCTACTGGATCAAGGAAAGCCCCAAGATGTCGTACAAAACAAATTTTCAACCGCTGGAAGCCTTGCAACAGGGCGAATGGACAGCACTTCCTTTCGTCGATCCACCTTCCTCACGTTAAAATACCGGACATGAAAACCAGCCGACCATTATTTTTATGGCCGGTTTGGCCGTCTTTTGATCTACCAACCTGATCCCTACCGTGTCCGACAAACTTCTCTACGCGCTTGCGCGCCCTTTTTTATTCGCCATTGATCCGGAAGCTGCACATAACCTGACACTTCCAGCACTACGTCGTGCAGCGGCAATGGGACTGACTTCTTCTATCGTCAAACCAGCGCACGATCCACGTACAGTCATGGGCATTACCTTCCCGAATCCGGTTGGTCTTGCTGCCGGTCTGGATAAAGATGGCGCTTATATCGATGGCTTGGCAACACTAGGCTTCGGCTCTATCGAGGTTGGCACCGTGACACCGCGAGCACAACCAGGCAATCCGATGCCGCGCATGTTTCGTCTGCCGAAAGCAAATGCCATCATCAACCGCATGGGCTTCAACAATGGCGGTGTTGATGCATTCGTCTCCAATGTGCAAGCGTCGAAGTTCTATCAAAATAAAGAAGGCATACTCGGCTTGAACATCGGCAAGAATGCCGACACGCCTATCGAACGTGCAGTAGATGACTATCTGATCTGTCTGGAAAAAGTGTATCCATACGCCAGCTACGTCACCGTCAACATCTCGTCGCCTAACACCAAGAATCTGCGTCAATTGCAAGGCGCATCCGAACTCGACGCCCTGCTATCGCAACTCAAAGAAGCGCAACAGCGACTGTCCGATCAACACAAACGCTACGTTCCGATTGCATTGAAAATTGCACCAGATATGGAACAAGAACAAATCCAGACCATTGCTCAAGCCTTGTTGCGTCACAAAATGGATGGCGTGATCGCTACCAACACCACCATCAGTCGCGATGCAGTCAAAGATATGAAACATGCAGAAGAAACAGGCGGCCTGTCAGGCGCGCCCGTTTTTGAATCCTCCAACATCGTGATACGCGCATTGAAAAAAGAACTCGGCGACACCTTGCCCATCATCGGCGTTGGTGGGATTTTGTCTGGCGAAGATGCGCAAGCGAAAATTGATGCGGGCGCATCGTTGGTACAGCTCTATACCGGCTTAATTTATCGCGGACCAGTATTAGTGAAAGAATGTGCTGCGGCACTACGCTCAGCATAATCTGCCTGGATTGCAACAAGTCACGCTGTATTAATCTGACCTAGGCAACAAGCATTCACATCGTGGAAATTAAAAAGCCCGAACCACATACATGGTTCGGGCTTTTTTGATTGTATCGACTAAGCAGTTTCTCTTATTCGACTTCGATCGTTTCCTGCGCTGCCGCTGGAGGTGCAGTATCCCCTTCGCTAAAGTCCAATTTAATCTGATCTTTTTCATCCAGATCAACTGTGACCTTGCCGCCGCTTACCAGACGACCAAACAGCAATTCGTCTGCCAGCGCCTTGCGTATCATGTCCTGAATCAGACGCGACATAGGACGTGCACCCATCAATGGATCAAATCCTTTCTTCGCGAGGAAAGTACGCAGCTTATCTGTAAAGATCGCTTCCACTTTCTTCTCGTGCAATTGCTCTTCCAATTGCATCAAGAATTTATCCACCACGCGCAGGATGATTTCTTCATCCAAGGCACGGAAACTGATAATTGCATCCAGACGATTGCGGAACTCAGGCGTAAACATACGCTTGATATCAGCCATCTCGTCGCCGGCTTCTTTCTTCTCGGTAAAGCCGATCGTACGTTTCTGCAAGCTCTCTGCACCGGCATTCGTCGTCATGATGATGATCACATTACGGAAATCAGCCTTGCGACCATTGTTATCCGTCAACGTACCGTGATCCATCACTTGCAACAGGATATTGAAAATATCCGGATGCGCTTTTTCGATTTCATCCAGCAACAGCACTGCATGCGGTTTCTTGGTAATCGCTTCAGTCAGCAGACCACCTTGATCGAAACCAACGTAGCCTGGAGGCGCACCGATCAAACGGCTCACAGCATGACGTTCCATGTATTCGGACATATCGAAACGAATCAGATCGATACCCATGATGAATGCGAGCTGCTTCGCGGCTTCGGTTTTACCAACACCCGTCGGCCCTGAAAACAGGAAGGAACCGATAGGTTTATCTGTTTTCCCCAAGCCGGCACGTGCCACCTTGATCGCCGAGCCGAGCGCTTCCAGTGCAGGATCCTGCCCGAACACGACATTTTTCAAATCGCGGTCTATCGTCTGCAACTTGGAACGATCATCTTGATTGACCGTTTGTGGCGGAATACGTGCGATCTTCGAAATGATGTCTTCGATCTCAGCTTTACCAATTGTTTTCTTCTGCTTCGATTTCGGCAGGATACGTTGTGCAGCTCCCGCTTCATCGATCACGTCGATTGCCTTGTCCGGCAAATGACGATCATTGATAAAGCGCGCAGCCAACTCAGCTGCTGAAGTCAACGCCGATGCCGAGTATTTCACGCCATGATGTTCTTCAAAGCGCGATTTCAAGCCACGCAGAATCTGTATGGTTTGCTCAACGGTAGGCTCGTTCACATCGATCTTTTGGAAGCGACGTGACAGCGCATGGTCTTTTTCAAAGACACCGCGGAATTCGGTAAAGGTGGTGGCACCAATACATTTCAACTGGCCATTCGACAATGCCGGTTTCAGCAAATTGGACGCATCCAAAGTGCCGCCCGAAGCCGAACCCGCACCAATGATGGTGTGGATTTCGTCGATGAACAGAATGCCGTTTGGATTATCTTTTAGTTGCTTCAGCACCGCTTTCAAGCGTTGTTCGAAGTCACCGCGATATTTAGTACCGGCCAGCAAAGCGCCCATATCCAGCGAATAGACCACGGCATTTTGCAGAACTTCAGGCACATCGCCTTGCGTAATGCGCCATGCGAGACCTTCCGCAATCGCGGTTTTACCCACGCCGGCCTCACCAACCAGTAATGGATTGTTTTTGCGACGACGACACAGCGTTTGAATAACACGCTCGACTTCGCCTTCGCGGCCGATCAACGGATCGATCTTGCCTTCGGTCGCGAGTTTGTTCAAATTCTGCGTGAATTGATCCAGCGCGCTTTCTTTTTGCTGGCCATCAGCTGATGGCGCATCTTCTGCACCTTCAGGCGCTTTTTGCGCATCAGTTTGCTGATCCTTGCGCACACCGTGCGAAATGAAGTTCACAACATCCAGACGCGTCACACCTTGCTGATGCAGGTAATAGACAGCGTGCGAATCTTTTTCACCAAAGATGGCGACGAGCACGTTCGCGCCTGTGACTTCCTTCTTACCGTTGGAAGCAGACTGAACATGCATGATCGCGCGTTGGATCACACGTTGAAAACCGAGTGTAGGTTGAGTATCGACTTCAGCGGCACCAGGTACCGTAGGCGTGTTGTCACCAATAAAATTGGTCAACGTTTTCCGCAGGTCCTCGATATTGACTGCGCAAGCACGCAAAACCTCGGCCGCCGAAGGATTATCCAGCAGCGCCAAGAGCAGGTGCTCAACAGTGATGAACTCATGACGCGCCTGCCTTGCTTCGACAAACGCCATGTGCAAACTGACTTCTAATTCCTGCGCAATCATACTTCCTCCATCACGCACTGCAGGGGATGCCCTGCTTTCCGGGCGTGGTTCAAAACCAGCTCAACTTTCGTAGACGCAATATCCTTCGGATACACGCCACAAATACCTTTTCCGTCGCGGTGAACCATGAGCATGATTTGCGTCGCTGTCTCACGATCTTTACTAAAGTATTCCTGAAGAACCATCACGACAAACTCCATTGGCGTGTAATCGTCATTCAGTAACAACACCTGATACATAGACGGCGGCTTGAGTTTTTGCTCTTGCCGCATAAGGACCGTACCATCATCATGCTTAATTGCCATAAGTCTTATTCTAATACGTTCAACCGTGTGCACAATGCCCAGAAGAACAGAGATACAAATTAATTTAATCTTACGCGTTTTCTCTTGAAGACGCAGATGACGATCAAATACAGGAAATCAAGAGCTTCCCTCTTATTTCCCTCACAAAATAAACTTGCAACAACGCTACCAAAACATCTTGACTTTTATATTTATTGCGTAAAGAATGAATCTTATTGACATGCTTGACAACAATGGCTTGTCAATACGAAGTGAGCAGGTTTTAGGAGGGGCAACGTTAAGCGAGGCTTCTTTCTTTTGCGGCTCGTGTGATTAAGTCTATATTAGAAAGACGCTTTTTATGGCAACAGGTACCGTCAAATGGTTCAACGATTCTAAGGGCTTCGGCTTTATCACTCCGGATGACGGCGGTGAAGATTTGTTTGCACACTTTTCCGCAATCCAGATGAACGGCTTCAAGACCCTCAAAGAAGGTCAGAAAGTACAGTTCGAAGTCACGCAAGGCCCTAAAGGCAAGCAAGCTTCCAACATTCAAGCTCCTTAATTCTTAAGGTCCTTGCGAAAAACCCCGCTTCGGCGGGGTTTTTTTATGCCTAGACTGAAACCATCTAGGGCCAAATACAAAAATTCAGCCTCTCCTGACACAACTATGAAGCAGTTCGATAAAGGATGATCACTGGCATGTCATTCAACGTTGCTATTCTCAATTCGCAATCATCGTCTTCAAAAACCAAAAACGATCGCTTAAGTCGAATCTTCCATCAAACGAGAAAAGCCATCATTCATTTTCCTCTCGGCAATCGCTTTATCAACGAGTTTTGATATCGTATTCGGCAAAATCTCTTTACTATCCCATTTCAGCACTCACAGTCGGCAACCATTACATCGCACGCTTTAACCATGCCCCTGATTCTGTTTAACAAGCCTTTCCAAACGATGTGCCAATTTTCGCCGCATCCCACGCGCAAATCTCTGGCCGACCACATAGACATACCGAATATCTACCCTGCCGGCCGACTGGATGCCGATAGCGAAGGTTTATTGCTGCTCACCGATGACGGCAAGCTACAACATGCCATCAGCCATCCGGATCGCAAGCACACAAAAACCTATCTGGTTCAGGTAGAGGGCATTCCTGACGCTCAAACGCTGGCGCGATTACGCGTACCGCTTGATCTGGGCGACTTCACCACACAGGAATGCGAAGTCAAACGCGTAGCAGAACCAGATTGGTTGTGGCCACGCAACCCACCGATACGCGAACGCGCCAATGCACCCACCAGTTGGCTCGCAATTACGTTGGCGGAAGGGAAAAATCGACAGGTGCGCCGCATGACGGGAGCTGTTGGTCATCCCACTTTGCGACTGGTACGCATCGCCATTGGGGCGATTTCGCTACAAACCCATCCTTTGTGGCCGGGCGAATGGCGTGAAATTTCGGTCGCAGAACTAGGACTGACGAACTAGAAGACTTATTACGAGTCAATCACAGCACCAAATGAGAAGAAACGCACGCTATTGTTTTCAATTACACTCATCCTGCCCTCACCCCACCTACCCGAATAAGCACATGAATAAATTCTTTAGCACTTGCACCATGGCTATTGCATTGGCATCTACCTTGGCCGCCAGCTCTGCATACGCGCAAGACAAAAAATTCCCTGTCATCCCATTAACCGCAGGGATGAATGTCATCAAGGCAGAGGTTGTCGCCAATGAAGCTGAGCGTCAGCAAGGCCTGATGTTCCGCAAAAGCATGGGACCAAACGAAGGCATGGTTTTTCTTTTTGGCGCACCGGCCGGCGTTTGTATGTGGATGAAGAATACTTTGATTCCACTCTCTGTCGCCTTTATTGATGCCGACGGCAAGATCGTGAATATCGAAGATATGAAGCCGCAAAGCCTGGAATCACACTGCTCGAAAAGACCAGTGCCTTACGCGCTGGAAATGAATGAAGGCTGGTTCAAGCAAAAGAATCTCAAGCCAGGCAGCACTATCGATGGACTGCCGAAGACCCAGTAAGCATGGTTTCAATACGGCATTTCTTTAATGCCGCACGCAAACAAAAACCCCACACGACCAAAATCGTGCGGGGTTTTTAATGTCTTGCTCAGTGCCGCGCCAGAAACGCAGCGACAAAAACTATTAAGCCAGCGCTTTCAAAGCTGCTGCGAGGCGGCTTTTATGACGTGCTGCTTTGTTTTTGTGGATGATTTTCTTGTCAGCGATACGATCGATCGTCGACACGGAAGCCAGGAAAACTTGCGCTGCAGCAGCTTTGTCGCCCGCTTCAATTGCCTTACGAACAGCTTTAACAGCTGTACGCAGCGTGGAACGCTGGCTGGAATTGTGAGCGTTTTGCTTAACTGCTTGACGAGCGCGTTTGCGTGCTTGTGCGGTATTTGCCATGAATATTATTTCCTAAAACAGGGTCGACGCGCATTCGCAAACACGCATATTAGTGAGACAGAATTCTGTGAAGCTGCAGATTATAGCCGTATTTTCTCAATCAGGCAAATAGATGCTGCTGTACTTGCAAGATTATTGCAACAAACCGGATTTCGCCATTAAATGCATGTTTAATAACACCATTCTCCGGCGCATGATATACGGCAACATATTAAATAAATATGCGGCTGGATTGAATTATCCCACGGAAGTAAGCACTAACCGCTATCTCTAGCAACGGACCTCGTATGCACCCATCGTTTTGTATTGAACAGCTATAATTCCGCCCCATGAACTTGCACAAAACGCTTGCGGCGGTCTCCGGTATGACGATGGTTTCTCGTGTAACAGGACTGGTCCGCGAGATCCTGTTTGCCCGTGCATTTGGCGCATCCGCCTATACCGATGCGTTCAATATCGCATTTCGCATCCCCAATCTGCTACGTCGACTATTCGCCGAAGGCGCATTTTCGCAAGCATTCGTCCCGATTTTAGCGGAATACAAGAGCCAAAAAGGCGAAGAAGCGACCAAAAGTCTGGTTGACCATGTAGCAACCGTCCTGATGTGGACGATGTTGCTGACTTGCCTGATCGGCGTGATTGCATCGCCATTTATCGTTTACCTGATCGCGACCGGCCTCAAAGCCAAGTCTGAAATATTCGACGCTTCGGTCTGGATGACGCGTGTAATGTTCCCTTACATCGGCTTCATGTCGTTCGTGGCACTCAGCGGCGGCATCCTGAATACCTGGCGCGAATTCAAAATTCCAGCCTTTACGCCCGTTTTATTAAATCTCTCATTTATCGTCGCAACACTGTTCCTTGCACCGCATCTGGATCAGCCGATTTATGCGATGGCGATTGCGGTTGTGATCGGTGGCGTCTTGCAGATGGCGATCCAGATCCCGGCTTTGCTGAAAATTGGCATGCTGCCACGCTTTTCAAAGAATCCTTTCGCCAGTCTGGGCGATGCCGGCGTACGCAAAGTCTTGAGCAAAATGGGACCGGCAGTATTCGCCGTGTCTGCTGCGCAGATCAGCTTGATGATCAATACCAATATCGCATCTCGCCTGGAAAGCGGCAGCGTATCGTGGCTGTCGTATGCTGATCGACTGATGGAATTCCCGACCGCCTTGCTGGGTGTGGCACTCGGGACCATCCTGCTGCCCAGTTTGTCCAAAGCCAATTTTGAAGGCAACACCGAAGAATATTCTTCGCTACTCGATTGGGGCTTGCGCCTGACTTTTCTGCTCGCACTTCCCTGCGCCGTCGGCCTTGCCACGATCTCCGAACCTTTAACGGCAACGCTGTTTCATTACGGTAAATTCAATGCGCTCTCGGTAGATATGACATCGCGCGCCTTGGTTGCCTATGGCGTCGGACTGATCGGTCTAATCCTTGTGAAAATTCTGGCGCCAGGCTTCTACGCGCAACAGAACATCAAAACCCCGGTCAAAATCGCGATTGGCGTCTTGATCGCAACACAGTTGATGAACCTGATCTTCGTGCCATGGATTGCACACGCTGGTCTGGCGCTTTCCATAGGCTTGGGTGCCTGCCTGAATGCAGCCTTCTTATATTGGGGCTTGAAACGTCGCGGCATCTACACCGCCCTTCCCGGCTGGCGCATGTTCTTGATCCGCCTGACCGGCGCACTCTTTTTAATGGGTGGCATCGCCTTATGGGTTGCTGGACATTTCGACTGGGTTGAATTGCGAGCGACGCCATTTCACCGGATCGGTGCATTATTAATTGTCATGGCGGCGTGCGGCGCCAGCTATTTTGGCGCATTATTAGCCATGGGATTCCGCTTCCGGGATTTCAAACGTATCGCACGCTGATTGCAAGAGCTGGAACGAAGGTCTGCACATTCACTGCATCATCGTTATGATGGAGGCTTATGACGATCCAATCTCTCGAATACTTTTCTACGCTGGTGCAGCAGGACGATAGCATCCCATTGTTTGAAGCTGCATTGGCAATCGCACAGGATGCCGAGCCAACTCTTGATCTGGCAGCATCGCAAGCGGAAGTCGATACGCTCGCAGCCAGATTAAAGCAGCGCCTTCCCGATGACGCATCTACCATGCAGAAACTGCGGATGTTGAATCATTATTTCTATAATGAGCTCGGCTTCAGCGGTAACGTCAACGATTACTACAATCCAGAAAACAGCTATATGCACCACGTGATCAGTACGCGGCGCGGCATCCCGATTTCGCTCGCCGTGCTGTACATGGAACTGGCGCAACAAATCGATCTGGACGTGCAAGGGATTTCATTTCCAGGACATTTTCTGATGAAACTGTCGGTGCAGTCCGGTCAGGTCGTGCTGGACCCATTCAACGGTGCCAGCCTGTCGCGTGAAGAATTGGAAGAGCGCGTCGAGCCTTACATCATGGAGCAAGACTTCCCTGATGATTTTCAACTCACGGCTTATCTCGATGCCGCCAGCCCGCGCGATATCCTGGTACGCATGCTGCGCAATCTGAAAACACTATTCATGCAGCAGGAACACTGGCAGCGTTTGCTGGAAGTGCAGGAAAGGCTATTGATTTTATTGCCGCATGAAATCGCCGAACGACGCGATCGCGGTATTGCGTATATGAATCTGGAATGCCCGCAAGCTGCGTTGCAGGATTTAGAGGCTTACATCAAACATAGGCCGTATGCGATGGATACTACGGAATTACGTGCGCATCTGCCGAAGTTGCGCGATGCAATCGGGCGCTTGAACTAACTTGCGTTGATCGTTGTTATTCCCACGTGCGAACAACAACGATCTCCGTTTATGAAACGACTTGCGCTTAGCCGCGTGCTTCTATCGCTTCCCACTTTTCCAACGCTTCCAGCAACAAGCCATCAATTTCCGCAAAACGCTGATTCAATCGTTTTGCTTCATCTGCCTGCTTGGTATAGATGGCGGGATCGGCCAGTTTCTCCGTAATCGCTTTTTGCTCTTCCTCGAGTTGCGCAATCAGGGCCGGCAGAGCATCGATCTCGCGCTGCTCTTTATAGCTCAGCTTTTTTTGTTTGGCAGCCGGCGCGGCTTGCGACGATACAGCTTCGGTTTTAGTCTCAACTTTGCCAGTACCTTTAGGCGAACCAGCTGGAATCGCAGCAGGACGCACACGCTCCCAATCGGTATAACCACCAATATATTCGCGCCACAAGCCATTGCCTTCTGCAACGATCACTTGCGTAACGACGTTGTCGAGGAAGGTGCGATCATGGCTAACCAGAAACACAGTGCCTTCGTAATCTTCCAGCAATTCTTCCAGCAGCTCCAGCGTGTCGATATCCAGATCGTTGGTCGGTTCATCCAGTACCAGCACGTTGGCTGGTTTGGCAAACAAACGCGCCAGCAACAAACGATTACGTTCACCACCCGACAATGATTTGACCGGCGAGCGCGCACGTTCCGGTGCGAACAGGAAGTCGTTCAAATACGTCATCACGTGCTTGCGCTGACCATTGATCTCGACCCAGTCGCTTCCCGGCGCGATGGTATCGGCCAGACTGGCGTTTTCATCAAGCTGCGCGCGCATCTGATCGAAGTACGCGATCTGCAATTTGGTACCTTGCTTGACGGTGCCCGAATCCGGCTCTTCCTGACCCAGTATCATTTTCAGCAGCGTGGTTTTACCCGCGCCATTCAAACCGATCAAGCCAACTTTATCGCCACGCAGAATCGTTGCGGTGAAATCCTTGACGATCACTTTGTCGCCATAAACCTTGTTGATATTTTCCAGCTCAGCCACGATCTTGCCGGAACGATCGCCAGACGATACATCCAGCTTGACCTGACCTTGTTGCTCGCGACGCGCGCTACGCGACAGACGCAGTGCTTCCAGACGGCGCACACGCCCTTCATCACGGGTACGACGCGCTTGCACGCCTTTGCGGATCCAGACTTCTTCCTGTGCGAGGAATTTATCGAACTTGGCGTTCTCGACTTCTTCGATTTCCAGTTGTTCAGCCTTGCGTATTTGATAGGCGCTGAAGTTACCCGGGAACGACAGCAAGCGACCGCGATCGAGTTCGATGATGCGCGTCGCGACGTTATCCAAGAAGCTACGATCATGGGTGATGAACAGCACGCTGCCTTTGTAATCGCGCAACAAACCTTCGAGCCACAGAATCGACGTGAAATCCAAATGGTTGGTCGGCTCATCGAGCAGCAGCACATCAGGCGCACTCACCAGTGCGCGCGCCAGCGCAACGCGCTTCTGCATACCGCCAGACAAGGTGCCCATCAGCGAATCCTTGACCAGATTCAAACGATCGAGCGTCGCTTCAACCTTGTGATTCAGATTCCACGCATCGGCCGCATCCAATTTGACCTGGATGTCGTGCATGCGCTCCATCAATGCCTCATCGTCATCGCCGCCGAACTGCCCCGTCAGCGCATCGTATTCGGTCAACAGCGCCTGCATATCACCCATGCCGGACGCCACTGCGTCGTACACAGACATTTCCTGCGAAAAATGCGGCTCCTGCTCTACGTACGCGATCTTGATGCCTTGTTGCATGACAAACAAACCATCATCCAGCTTGGATGTGCCGGCGATGATTTTCAGTAAAGACGATTTGCCGGTGCCATTACGGCCGATCAGACCGACGCGCTCGGCGGCTTCCAGAGAGAATTCCGCTTTATCGAGCAACGGGACGTGGCCGAACGCGAGCTGCGCGTTCGAGAGGGAGATGACTGCCATAAATACCTGAAGGTGGTAGGTTCGTGCGCGATTGCGGACGACCAATTAAAAGAATGAAGTCCGCATTGTACCGATAGCGGCGCCTTTCCCGCTATTCTTTGCCATATCGTCAGCTATAATCCCGGGCGGAAGTGGCAAAGTGTTGCCTGCTTTCAAGCGTCTCGCCGTAGTTCAATGGATAGAACGAGTGCCTCCTAAGCGCTAGATATGAGTTCGATTCTCGTCGGCGGGACCATTAGCCTCTAATTTAGCTGCTGTTTCAAGCAGAGAATCCATATCACTTCACTGAATAAACAAGCAGATCGCGCGTTTGCTCACCTCTTATCAGCAACCTGATTCCATCTTCCTATCCTGACAATTTGTGAAGTACTTGTTATAAAAGTACAATTCACAGCGCCTGAATAAGGATGCATTCCTAACAGAAGAACCTCCTTTGAGGTCTTGACTTCCGCTGCGCCAATTATTGGCAATAGATAAATTACACCGTCAGTAAAAAATAGCTGTTAATTATGAACTCACAAAATAACGCACAATTAATCAAACTGGCTGAGCATTACTTCAGAAGCGGAAATTATCCATTTGCTCAAAATTTTTTAAATCAAATCCTTAATTCAAACCCAGCAGATTCCAAAGCTAATGAATTAGCGGCGTACATAGCCGGCAATGCAGGAAATGTTGAATTAGCACATCAATTACTCCACAAAGCATGTCAACAGCCCGACTGCTCCCCGGAAGCCCTCTATTATCTTGGCACTTCACACCTCAGGAATACTCAATTTCATGACGCCATTGGGTGCTTTAACAAAGCTATTAAAAAAACAGGTGATTTTTTTGAAGTTACTCATGACTTAGGGTTGGCCTATTTTCATATTCAAAAATATTCTGAGTCAATTGAATTTCTGAATAAAGCACTAGCAATTAAACCGAATTCTTTTGAAGCACTGACTAATTTGGGAAATTCATTAAAGGCATCCGACAGATATGAGGATGCACTTTTATATCAAAACAAAGCAATTAATATAGATCCGCAGAACGTCGAAGGGTGGCTGAATAAAGGAGCAATACTTAACGAACTCAAACGCTATGAAGAGGCCTTGGTTCAATATGACCATGCTCTTCAACTGCAGCCTACGTATCTAGAAGCATGGTCAAATAAGGGGAATACATTACACGCGCTCGAGCGCTATGAAGAAGCGATTATCCATCACGACCAAGCAATTTTCTTGAACAAATTTGATGCCGGGGCTTGGTATAACAAAGGCGTCACCCTCCATGAGCTGAAACGCTACGAGGAAGCCCTAATTCAATATGACCAAGCCATTCAGCTAAAACCTACCTATCTAGAAGCATGGTCAAATAAGGCCAATACATTATGTGCACTTGCGCAATATGATGAAGCTCTTGCCTGCTACGATCAGGCAATTTTCTTGAACAACCTAGATGCCGGAGCTTGGCATAACAAAGGCGTCGCCCTTCATGAGCTGAGACGCTACAACGAAGCCCTGGCTCATTATGACCAAGCCATTCAGCTGAAGCCTACTTATCTAGAAGCATGGTCAAGTAAGGGTCATACATTATTTGCACTCGTACGATATGACGAAGCTCTTGCACACTACAATCAAGCTTATCAACTCGAACCGGATTTAGATTTTTTATTGGGAGATCTAATTCATGTGAGAATGCTTATCAGCGATTGGAGTAATTTCAAAAATGGAATGGTTGAACTCTC
Organism: Herminiimonas sp. GW821-FHT09C12; assembly: GCF_059416385.1. NCBI lineage: Bacteria > Pseudomonadati > Pseudomonadota > Betaproteobacteria > Burkholderiales > Oxalobacteraceae > Herminiimonas > Herminiimonas sp. GW821-FHT09C12. The sequence goes on along the minus strand of NZ_JBWKPC010000001.1, from coordinate 2,001,188 downwards.
CAATAGAATAAATGATCGCCAGAAAGTAACCGTTCCATTTTATGTGTTATCGGTAATAGACTCACTTAATCTGCACTTATTAGCTGCTAGAACTTGGTCTGATAATAAATATCCAAGCAATTCTTCGTTGCCACAAATATCGAAGTATCAAAACAAGAAAATTCGCATTGCATATTTTTCGGCTGATTTTAAAAGCCATCCTGTTTCATATTTAACAGCTGAGCTATTCGAACTACATGATCGAAATTCTTTTGAAGTCTTTGCTTTTTCGCTCAAAAACGCTCATGACAATGATCCGATGAAAGCGCGCCTTGGCAAAGCATTTGATCAGTTCATTGATGTACAAAGTCTCTCCGACCTAGAAATCGCCAAACTAGCAAGAGAACTTCAAATTGATATCGCCATTGATTTAGGCGGCCATACAAAAGATGCTCGAACAGGCATATTCTCTTATCGCGCTGCTCCCATACAGGTAAATTATTTAGGTTACCCGGGATCACTTGGCGCCGAATATATTGACTACCTCATCGCAGATAAAACAATTATTCCAATGAGTAGTCAGCAATATTATTCAGAAAAAATTGCCTATCTTCCTAACACCTATATGGTTGATGATTCAAAACGAGTCGCAGCCCAAACTCATTTAGAAAAATCCGAATTCAATCTGCCAGACACAGGTTTCATTTTTTGCTGCTTTAACAACAGCTATAAAATTACCCCTGACACCTTTCAAAGCTGGATGCGCATTTTAGAAAAAGTAGAGAATAGCGTCTTGTGGCTATCGGAAAATAATGTTTTTTTCAGAAACAATTTAAGAAATGAAGCCTCAAAAAAAGGCATTGAATTTGATCGAATAATCTTCGCCGAAAAAGTAGCAGACCCTCGCATTCATTTGGCAAGACATAAACTTGCTGACTTATTTTTAGACACTAGACCATATAACGCCCACACCACAGCATTGGATGCGCTGAAATCAGGATTACCTGTATTGACGCTAATGGGAGAATCATTTGCTAGTCGTGTTGCAGGCAGTTTACTAAATGCTATTGACCTGCCAGAGTTAATCGCGTGCACGCAAGAAGAGTATGAGGCATTGGCCATTGAGCTCGCCACAGATCAAAATAAAATGAATGCTCTTAAAGAAAAATTAGCTCAAAATTATTCAGCCACCGCATTGTTTGATACCAGTCTATTTACGAAACATATTGAAAAAGCTTATCAAGCCATGTACGAACGCCATCAAGCCGATTTAGCACCAGATCACATTTTTATTAAATGACTGTATTCAAAGATCGACTTTAATCAGTAGAAATTCTATAGATTTTTATATGTAGCGGAACATTAGTTCACTCCACTAACGTGTGTTATTTTCAATACTAAATTTGGTGACATAACGACCACGACTTTATGCGATCTGAATGTGAGTGAGTAAAAAATCTCACTTTTATAAAAAAGCCCACGTCCGTTAGGACGCAGGCTTCGTGTAGATTTACCCAAACCAATAGTGGAGAGTGGTAACTCTATGCTCATCTTAAAAAGGTTTTATTACCTCTTTATGGCAATCATTCAAAATCCCCATGTAATTGAAAGACGTTGAATGATCACTGTTCAACACATTTCTATCTCGATGAAAACCGACGCTGTCCAGCCAGTTGCATCACCACTTGTATCAAACGATCAATTTCATCGTACGTGTTGTAAAACGCCAATGATGGACGGACCGTTGTCTCTACGCCAAAGCGACGTAAAATCGGTTGTGCACAATGATGACCAGTACGTACTGCGATACCTTCTTCATTAAGTGCTTTGCCGACTTCTTCTGTCGTATACCCTTGCAGCACAAAAGACATGACGCTGGCCTTGTTATCCGCAGTGCCAATCAAGCGCACACCTGGAATCGCACCCAACTTCTGCATACCGTAGACCAGCAACTCGTGCTCATAACGCGCGATGTTTTCGATGCCGATCTTGTTGACGTAATCGATGGCTGCACCCAAACCAACTGCATCGGCGATGTTGCCAGTACCAGCTTCGAACTTGTTCGGAATTGGCTGAAATACGGTTTTCTCGAAAGTCACATCGGCGATCATATTGCCGCCTCCTTGCCATGGCGGCATGTCTTCGAGTATTTCGCGCTTGCCCCAGACCACGCCGATACCGGTCGGGCCGAATACTTTGTGGCCGGAGAAGACGAAGAAGTCTGCGCCGATGTCCTGTACGTCAACACGCATATGCGAAATCGATTGTGCGCCATCAACCAATGCCTTGGCTCCTGCACGATGCGCCAGTTCAACAATCTCCTTCACTGGCACGACTGTACCGAGCGCGTTCGACACTTGCGTGACGGCGACGATTTTGGTGCGATCGTTGAGCAGCTTCTTGTATTCATCGAGCAAGACCTGACCGGAGTCATCAACTGGAATCACGCGCAACTTGGCACCTTTGGCTGCAGCGAGTTGCTGCCACGGCACGATGTTGGCGTGATGTTCAAGGTTGCTGACAATGATCTCATCGCCCTCACCGACGTGCTGTCCACCCCAGCTTTTCGCAACGAGATTGATCGCTTCCGTCGTGCCACGTACGAAGATGACTTCATTCACATCCGGCGCGTTGATGAAGTGCTTCACGCGTTGCCGTGCACCTTCATAAGCATCAGTAGCACGCGCGGCCAACTCATGTGCAGCGCGGTGGATGTTCGAGTTCTCATGCTCATAGAAATACGCGATGCGATCTATCACCGACTGCGGCTTGTGCGTGGTCGCAGCGTTATCGAACCAGACCAGTTGCTTGCCGTTGACGCGCTTTTGCAGTATCGGGAAATCGCGTCGCACTGCATGCACGTCGAATGCAGGATGACGACTTTGATCTGATTGCAGAATCGTAGCGCCATGCGGATGCGGCTTGGCCGGCGTAACGTAACCGCTAGGCAACACGACCGAATCGACGAAGTAATACTTAGGCTCTGTCGATGGCTGTGCGGCACCCTGCCTTGCTGTTTGCGTAGCAGATGCATTCGTTGGTGCCAGCAAGTTCTGCACATCACTACCAGCCGGATTGCCGAAAGGTTGATCCGCAAGCTGATCCAGAATATTACCTATCGCTGGCGCATTGCCTGCATCGCGCCCAGTCAGCGATGGTTGCCCATGCTGTAAAAAATAATACGGCGAAGTCGCACCTGCACCAGATGCTGCCGGTAATGGAGAAGCTGGATGTGAGGCAGCTTGTTGTCCGCCTGCTGCTTGCGCTTGCGGCACACCAAGTACTGCACCACCCAGACGCGGCTCGTAAGCCGGCAAGGTGCTGATGACAGTATCCGGCACGCCATTAGGTGCAGTTGCATGCGGCAATAAGGCAGGCGCACGATTCGCCAATGAAGGCAATTGCGTCGGCGAAGCTGGCAGCAGATTCGTGCCTGGCACTTGCCCTTGCGGGATCGGCGTACCAGGTATCGATGGGCCAAAACCTGCCGGGCTGGCTAAAGGCGAACCTGGCGGTGCGATATTGACCGGCCCTTGCACGCCAGGCAAGGAGCTATTGGCTGCATTCGGCAATGCCGAAAAAAACGCAGTCGCCATACGCGCGAGCAGTGCCGGATCGATAGGTGCCTCGCCCGATTGTGGAATATCCACGGGCGTGGATGGAAAGTTACTCATGATCGCGGCTTAGCGGTAGGTGTCCGGGTAATCGTGGTATTTGTTGACCTCGACATCGTCCAGGACAGCCAGCGCATCAGGCGTCAATACAGCGAGCGAGCAGTACAAGGAAATCAGATACGAAGCAATAGCCTGATTATTGATGCCCATAAAGCGCACCGACAAACCAGGACTTTGTTCACCCGGCAAGCCAGGTTGGAACAAGCCAACAACGCCTTGGCGCTTGTCGCCTACGCGCAGCAAAATAATCTTGCTCTTGCCATCGGCTACAGGAATTTTGTCCGACGGGATCAATGGCACACCACGCCATGTGATGAATTGCGAACCAAACAGGCTGACTGTCGGTGGCGGCGTACCACGACGTGTGGCTTCACGGCCGAAGGCAGCGATGGTCAGTGGATGCGCAAGGAAGAATGCCGGCTCTTTCCATACTTTAGTCAGCAGTTCATCAAGGTCGTCTGGTGTTGGTGCGCCAGTCAGCGGGAAGATGCGCTGCTCGTCCGTCACTTGCGCCAGCAGGCCGTAATCGGGATTGTTGATGAGTTCGCTTTCCTGATTCTCTTTGATTGTTTCTATCGTCAGACGCAGTTGTTCCTTGATCTGATCATGCGGGCTGCTATACAGATCAGAAATACGAGTATGCACGTCAAGAATGGTGCTGACGGCATTGAGGTAATGCTCACGTGGATTTTCTTCGTAATCGACGAAGGTGCGCGGCAGTTGATTCTCTTCTTCGCGCGACGTGCAGGTGACCTTGATAGACTCCGGATTCTTGACCTGATTGACGCGATAGATACCTGCTTCGACTGGCACCCACTGCAACAGATGCGTCAACCAGCGTGGCGAAATGATCGATAACTGTGGAACGGTTTTAGTTGCGTTGGCTAACTGGCGTGCTGCGTTGTCGCCAAGGGCTAATTGCGAAGAAGTATCTGCCATGAGAATTCCAGTAGTTGATTAAGAGAATGAGGAAACAATAAAGTCAGTACGGAGTGTCAACGGGAAGCTGTCATCGCTCAACATGCTATAGACGCCAAATTGAGTTTGTAGACAGCTTGCTGACCACTGATCCGTTCGCAATGCATCAACAGATCAGAAATTTTCAAACCCAAAGCACCTGCCAATTTATCCAGCGTAATCAGAGAAGGAATCGTCTTGCCGCGTTCGACCTCACCAACATAGGAACGATTAAGCTGCGCCTTTTCGGCCAGCGCCTCTTGCGACCAGCCATGCGCTTCGCGCAACTGACGCACAGCAAGACCTAAACAGACACACAACTTGCTCATCAACAGCCTCTGCAATCAGCGTTTTCGTCTATGCAATCAGGCTTGTACCCAAGGCAGCTTGTGATAACGCCAGCCATCGGTGTGACCGCGATGCTGATGCTCGTTCAGCTCGCCTTCAAATCCTTCCAGCACATTGAACACATTGCTGAAGCCCGCTTTGATCGCCGCCTCTGCTGCCAGCGCAGAACGCTTGCCGCTACGGCACAGCAGCAATATCGTTTTGTCTTTGCCGGTCTTGGCTTCCAACTCGCGTACGAAGCGCGGATTGCGCGTCAGGCTGGTACCAGTGGCCCACGCAACGTGAATACTGTCAGGGACATAACCAACGAATGCGCGCTCTTCGGCCGAACGTACATCGACCAGCACTGCTTGTCCGCTTGAAAAGAGATGCCATGCCACCTGTGGTGTGACGCCGTCTTTAGACAACACATTGGAAGATGCCGAAGTAAGGTGTACTGCATCGTGCGCATAAGCTGCACTTGCGTTTTGAAGGGACCCGCTCATTTTGTTTCCTTTTGTCTGGATGCTTACAGCCGGTATTCATCGGCATGTATAAGTTCGTGCAATCAGAATATAAGAAAGCAAATAAGCGACAAACGAATAAAAACGCGCTTGATTATGAGAATTTTGCTGAAGGGATTTTGCGTGGCCTATGCATTGCCAGCGCATATATATGTGCCGGTAAAGAAAGCTATTTACGCTATTGAAAATAACTGGGAACAGCCAAAGGAAAATTTGTTGCGCCTGATCATGGCCTTGATTTGCCAAAGCGACCAACGGCAGTAAGGCTGTCTACAGCCAGCAGGCTTTACATCATTTTGTTACAAAAGAGCATATCCATTTACATTGTTTCCGTAGCACTTTCCCACCGTTATGAGGTCTACTAAAGCAATCGGGATTTGCAAAATCAGGCCCATTACGCCGAGTACCACCAGATTTCCGACTAATATTGTTACTTAGTCCAGAATTACCCATTGGAGTCATCATGAAAACAAGTCAAACGGTCACTGTCGTTGCTCTTCTCGCCGCTGCAATGCTGAGCGGCTGTACCACTTACTATCCAAACGACAACGTTCGTCAATATCCCGTTTATCCGCAACAATCCAATTACCCGGTCAATAATTACCCGGCTCAAAACTATCCTCAACAACAAGCGTATTACGCTGGTACTGGCGTAGTTGAATCGATACAAGTCGTGCAGGTACCCAGTGATGGTAGCGGTGGCGGCGCGCTTGCTGGTGGTGTGATCGGTGGCGTACTGGGTAATCAAGTCGGTAGAGGCGGTGGACGCACTGTAGCGACAGCGGCTGGTTTGATCGGTGGTGCATTGCTCGGTAATCAGATTGAAAGAAACAGCACGCCACCGCAGCAATATTATCAAGTCAACATCCGTCTTGATCACGGCGGTCATCAATCCTTCCGCATGGGCAATGTAGGTGATCTGCAACCAGGTGTGCGTGTGCGTGTCGAAAACAATCAGATTTACCGTTATTGATTCTTGATGTTGCATTAAATGCTGCGCATAGCAAAAAGCCCGCCTCATGTAGATGAAGCGGGCTTCTTTTTTATGCTTGCAGGGACTGTCTGCTTACACCACTTTCAAGCGTAATTCGCCCAGTCCTTCGATAGAACCTTCCATCAAATCACCTTTTTTCACGGCTGCTACGCCAGCAGGCGTACCTGTCATGATCAAGTCACCCGGTTGCAGTACGAAATACTGCGACAGATAGGCGATCATTTCTTCGATATTCCAGATCAGCTTATCGACTGTACTTGTTTGCTTGGTCTGACCGTTCACATTCAACTGGATGGCACGATTACCGACTGCACCAATCTCGCTCGCAGGATGGATAGGGCCGATCGGCGCAGATTGCTCAAAGGCTTTGCCCGTATCCCACGGACGACGCAGGCTCTTGGCCTCCGCCTGCACATCGCGGCGTGTCATATCCAGTCCGATTGCATAACCCCACACATATTGCATCGCATCCGCTGCGGCGATGTTTTCACCTGTCTTGCCAATGGCAACGACCAATTCCAACTCGTATTGGTAATCTTCTGTCATCGCCGGATAAGGCAATTGACCAACGGTACCGTAAGGAACCGGGAAAACCGCGTCGGCTGGTTTCATGAAAAAGAATGGCGGTTCCCTCCCCGTCGCGCCCATTTCAATCGCATGATCGACATAATTACGACCAACACAGTAAATACGATGAACAGGAAAAAGCGCGTCAGTGCCCACCACTGGCACAGTTGCAGGCGGCACTGCAGGAATAACAAATTGCATACGAACTCCTCAGGGGAAAATATGTTCTTCAATTCAAGAATTTCTGGGCAAGATTATGCCACTGCCACAATCCCGCCGCAGCAAGCTTCTATAGGATTAAGATGGGTGGATCAAAAGAGAGTCGTATAATTTAAACAACCCGGCATGCAAAATGCTTCCATACATTTGCTGGCAGACCGCGCCGATAGAATTAAGTCGATAGTAGCAACCACAATTGCTAGCTATTGCATTTTAAAGAACACTTACTCACTTTCGATATTGTTGCTACTTCAAAGCAAAGGCTGATTCAATGATCACAGAAGAACAAGTAAAAGCGTTGCAGTCGGAAATGGAAGGGAATGGAGAGAATCAGGCGCAGATGGCCTATCGCATCCTGGAAGAAATGATCGTGACACTGAAGCTGCCGCCCGGCAGCAAGATCTCCGAGAAGGCATTGAATCGCTCTCTCGGCTTTGGCCGCACACCTCTGCGGGAAGCTTTGCAACGCCTGGCAATTGAAGGCAACGTTAAAATTCTGCCGCGCTCAGGCGTGATTGTGTCCGACATTGATCTGGCCGATCAGTTGAACATGATTGAAGTACGACGCGAGCTGGAAAAAATCATAGCCGGTCGCGCTGCCCGTTTAGCGATGGAAGATCAGCGCCACATTTTCTTGAAACTGGCTGGCGAATTCGATAGAGCCGCACAACAGAATGACGGTAATGTCTTTATCGAGACGGATAGAGAATTCAACACACTCTGCATAGAGACAGCACAGAACAAATACGTCTCTTATGCGATCGGCCCGATTGAGGCGCAAACCCGACGCTTCTGGTACTTGCACTTCAAGCGCTTCGGCGACCTCGCACGCGTTTCACAACTGCATGCAGGCATCGCCCGTGCGATTGCTGCTAACGATGAAGCCGGTGCACGCGATGCATCGGATCGTTTGATCGACTACGTGGAAGAATATACGCGCAAGACGCTGCAATTCATGGGCGGCTTGTAAAGCAAGTACACATAAAAAAAGCGCAGACTGAGCAATCAGCCTGCGCTTTTTTACATCCGGCTTAGAAACTTAGAAGCCGGCAGCAATACCGTTACTACGCGGATCAAAACCACCAGCAAAGATACCGTCTGCATCACGCACGATGGCGGCAGCATGACCGACCATTTCGTCAAACTCACCAATCACATCGACTTCATGGCCTAGCGCTCGCAAGCCGTCGATGATCTCTGGTGCAAAACGACTTTCCAGTTTGAGCGAATCCGAACTCTGGCCCCAGGTGCGACCCAGCAACCAGCGCGGTGCGGTAATCGCCTGTTGCACCTGTTGACCAAACACGGCATAGCGTGTGAATACTGCGGCCTGTGTTTGCGGCTGACCGTCGCCGCCCATCGTGCCGTACACCATGGTGCGGCCATCCTTGAAACGCGCGAGCGCAGGATTGAGCGTATGGAAAGGTTTCTTGCCTGGCACCAGCACATTCAAATGCTGTGGGTCCAGCGAGAACGAGCAACCGCGGTTTTGCCAGTTGATACCTGTACGCGGCAAGACCACGCCACTGCCGAATTCGTGATAAATACTTTGGATGAAGGAAACCGCGCGCCCTTCACCGTCGATCACGCCCATCCAGATTGTGTCGCCCGGTCCTTTGCCCTGGCCCCAAGGCAAAGCTTTATCGACACGGATCTTGGCGACATAAGGTGCGAGGAATTCATCGGTCAATATGCTTTGCGGATCGATCTCCATATAAGCCGGATCGATGACGTAACGATCGCGGATTGCGAAAGCCTGCTTGGTCGCTTCCACTACCAGGTGGATGTACTCCAGACTGTCTTCCTTGTACTGGCCGATATTCAAGCGATCCAGAATGCCGATGATCGCGAGCGAAATCACGCCTTGCGTAGGCGGCGCAGTGTTGTAGACATCGCCGAGGCTATGCTTCAGATGCATAGGCACACCGGTACGTGCGTGATAGTTGTTCAAATCCTGCAAGGTAATCGGGCAACCGACTTCAGCCAAATCTGCAGCAATTTCTTTCGCCAATTCACCACGATAAAAACTATCCAGGCCCTGCTCTGCCAGCGTACGCAAAGTCTTGCCCATGCGTTTTTGCACAAAGCGGCTACCAGCTTCAGGCGCCTTGCCATCCACCAGGAAGGTATCTGCAAAGCCCGGCTGATTAACCAATTCTTTGAGTTTGGCCGAAGTGCTCGCGTATTGTGAAGGCGTTACCGGAATACCGTTTTCCGCATAATGAATCGCATCGCCCAGCAAACGGTTCAATGCCAATTTACCGCCCCAACCGGCGCTGATGTTCAGGGCTTCCTGCCAGCCACCGACGGTACCAGCCATCGTGTTAGCCGCGACTGGGCCGCGCATCGGAATCGTGTCCAACTTGCGCTCTTTATAGTAATCAAGCGAGACGCCTGCGCCGACCACGCCGCAAGCTTCAATCGCAACGACCGGTTTGCCCGGTTCCGACACCACCCAGAAACCGTCACCACCAATGCCGTTCATATGGGGATAAACAACAGCAATCGTCGACGCGGCGGCGACCATTGCCTCAATGGCGTTGCCGCCATCCTGCAGAACCGACAAAGCTGCCTGTGCAGCCAATGAATGCGGCGCAACGGCCATGCCACGTGTTGCGTTGGTAGTATTCAGCATAAAACCCTTTTGGATCGATAAATAAAAACAGTACTGCCCGGCGAACTCCGGGCAATCCCTAAACGTTTTTCCGAAGCCGGCTCAACACCGACTCCGGAAAACCGGTATTACTTGAAAGCAGGCGCAGCAGCGCTACTCATTTCCATTTCCTTCTTGGTATCAGCAAGGAATTTACGACGCATAGGCTTGAGAATAACCAGAGCCAGAATAGCCGTCATGAAATCCATGCCAATCACCGTCATGAACACCGGAGTCCACGAACCTGTTGCTTCGTGCATCATCGCTGCCAGCGGACCACCCAAGACGGAACCTACACCCTGCGCCATGTACAAGAAACCATAGTTTGTCGTTGCATGCTTGGTACCGAAGGTATCCGTCAGGATCGATGGGAACAGCGAGAAAATTTCGCCCCAACCGAAGAACACCACGCCAGACAACAAGACGAACAACACTGGGTTATCAGTCGTCATCAACCACAAGGTCATCGCAACACCTTCCATACCGAAAGCGATGAACATGGTGTTTTCACGACCGATACGATCCGACACCCAACCGAAGAACGGACGTGTCAAACCATTCGCAAAGCGATCGATCGTCAATGCCAGCGGCAAAGCCGCCATACCAAAGACCATCGCATCGTGCACACCGAAGTCTTTAGCGAATGCACCCATTTGCGAAATAACCATCAAGCCCGAAGTAGACATCATCGTCATCATGATGAACATCAACCAGAACACTGGCTTCTTCAGCATCTCGCTCGATTTGTAGCCATGCTTCGATTCCAGATTCGGGCTCGTCGATGTGTGTTGTACAGCCAGCGTAGCCACTTCATCTACTCGCGGACGACGCATACCTTGCGCAGCCAGGAAGCCAACCACACCAATAATCAAACCAAAAGTCATCAAGGTACTTGAGACACCAGCCGATTTGATACTGCTGGAAATGGCAAACGTTGTCAGAATCGCGCCGAAGCCATAACCCGCTGCAACCATACCAACAGCAAAGCCGCGCTTGTCCGGGAACCACTGCACCATCAGACCAACGACACCGACGTAAATAATGCCGGTACCGACACCACCCAATAAACCATAACTAAAGTACAGGCCCCATACGCTGGTCGCGGTCGATGCCAAGACCCAGCTCAGTGCCGTCAAGATCGCGCCGGCAGACAGCAACATACGCGGGCCAAACTTATCGATCAAGAAACCCTGGAATGGCGACAGAAACGTTTGCGCCACGATCAGAATCGCAAAGGTGACCTGCACTTCCGTCAGCGATACGCCCAGCGACGCTGTTAATTCAGTTGTAAACAAAGCCCATACATATTGCGGGCTGGAGATAGCCATCATGGCGACGACGCCAAAGAAGAGCTGCCACCATCTGGTGCTGCTCGACAAACTCGAGCTGGTTGTACTGATGCGATTCATAAATGTCTCCGATGTAGTTATGGAACCTCTTTGCGCCCTTCAAATAAGCATGTCTATTACTGACATGTCAGATTTAAGCGTAAGTTAAGCCCCATAAAAACATTTGTCAAGGGTTGAAGAATATCGATCGAACGGGCTTGAAACAAACCTGCAGTTTTTACTGATCACACTACGTTAAGCAAACTTGGTGCCAGTAACCGAAAATAAGGAAGGAGAAGCAGAGAGCGACAAGTAACATGTCACTTTTAACGGATTTGAAAACCAGAGCAGTAGATGCCCTTCACGCCCGATTTTGGACGCAACGTAGTGTGAGCGCATCTTTTTTGTGCGCTATCGCCATATTTCAGAACAATCCCGCACATAAATAGCGCGTTTAGCATGTAATTAGCCATACGCATCTATTCCTGATGTTGGCCATGGGTGCATTCAAGCCGACATGATTAAAAACTCTGATGCGGCATGAGGCAAGTTTTCAGCACTCGCCACATGCCTGCACAGATCAAGCCTTAAGCGTTTTTCTCGTTACCTATCCAGCGATAAATTAAGGCTCCCAGCAAAGCGCCGATGATAGGCGCAACCCAGAAGAGCCAGAGCTGACCAGTCGCCCAACCACCAACGTACACCGCCACGCCCGTACTACGCGCAGGATTCACAGAGGTGTTCGTAACCGGGATGGAAATGAGATGTATCAAAGTCAGCGCCAAGCCAATTGGAATCGGCGCAAAACCGGCTGGTGCTCGCTTGTCCGTTGCGCCAAGAATGACCAAGAGGAAAAACATCGTCATCACGACTTCACAGACCAAGGCAGCCTGTAGCGAATAAGCACCTGGCGAATGCTCGCCATAACCGTTGGAGGCGAATCCCTTGGCAACGTCAAAACCTGCGGTGCCGCTGGCAATGATGTACAGCACACCACCGGCAACGATACCGCCCAACACTTGCGCCACGATGTAAGGCAAGAGTTTATTCGCAGGGAAGCGACCACCAGCCCACAGACCGATAGAAACTGCCGGATTGAGATGGCAGCCGGAGATGTGGCCTATGGCAAACGCCATCGTCAATACTGTCAAGCCAAACGCAGCCGCAACGCCGAGGAAACCGATACCAAGAGTGGGAAAACCCGCAGCCAGAACTGCACTGCCGCATCCGCCGAGCACAAGCCAGAAAGTCCCGAAGAACTCCGCACCGTATTGTTTCATGACAACTCCCTGAAAGAGATGGAAAGAGACGGTGCGCACCTAGCTGCGACACAGTCAGATAAATGATTTATTTGCGAAAAATTTAATCATGTTTCCACTTCGTCGTTTGCAAGCAATTGTGATTTTTAACTTATAGCGCTATTGCAGATACGAGACCTACACACGGCTATGCACGCGACTTACCCAAATGCAAATAGTGCATTGGGTAATCGAATCAGGATGGCATGCTTTGTTAAAAAAGCAAGAAAATAAAGAAGTGCTAAAGATGCCTTAGATTAACTTTCGCCCAGATAGGCTTCCCTGACTTTAGGATCGTTCAGCATTTGCTGTGCATCGCCTTGCATGGTGACTAAACCGGACTCCATCACATAAGCACGATGTGCTGCCTGTAATGCCAGCTTCGCATTCTGCTCGACTAACAGGATGGTGATACCTTGCGCCGATACCGTTCGGATGACTTCAAAAATCTTCTCAACCATGATCGGTGACAAGCCCATCGATGGCTCATCCAGCAGCAAAAGATTCGGATGACTCATCAAGGCGCGCGCCATTGCCAGCATCTGCTGCTCACCGCCAGACAAGGTGCCTGCCATTTGCGCTGCACGTTCTTTCAAGCGTGGGAAGATATCAAACCACTTCTCGATATCCGCCGCGATACCAGCCTTGTCGTCACGTGTGAACGCACCCATCAACATGTTTTCCTGAATCGACATGCGCGTGAATACGCCACGACCTTCGGGCACCATCGCTAAATGTTTACGCACCAGTTCGAATGAACGCAAGCCCTTGATAGGTTGAGCCAGATATTCGATATGCCCTTCCACTCGGCAATCCGGCAAGGTGCCGGTAATCGCCTTCAGCGTCGTGGTTTTACCTGCGCCGTTCGCACCAATCAAGGTAATCAGTTCGCCCTTGTTGACTTCAAGATCGACGCCCTTGACCGCTTGAATGCCACCATATGCGACTTTCAAGCCAGTAATTTTCAATACGTTATCGGCCATTAATGTCCGCCTCCTAGATAGGCTTCAATCACGGCTGGATTCTTTTGCACATCAGCAGGAATGCCCTCAGCTATCGGTTTGCCGTAATCCAGCACTGTGATGCGATCACATAAACCCATCACCAGTTTCACATCATGTTCGATCAACAAAATGGTTTTACCTTCCGCCTTGATCTTGACCAGCAATTCACGCAAACCTAGTTTTTCCGTCGCGTTCATACCGGCTGCCGGTTCATCCAGTGCAAGCAACTGCGGATCAGTTGCCAGCGCACGTGCAATTTCCAATCGACGTTGATCGCCATACGATAAGTGACGCGCAGTGCGATCCGCAAACTGTGCAATGCCGACAAAGTCGAGCAGCTCCATGGAACGTTCGCGTATTTCGGCCTCTTCCCGTCGCGCCGCCTTGTGATGAAACACAGCACCAAACAAACCTTGATGCGTGCGCACATGACGCCCGATCATGACGTTTTCCAGTGCGGTCATTTCGCCGAATAAACGAATATTTTGAAACGTGCGCGCAATGCCCGCCTTCGCCACCATATGCGGTGCAGAAGGCGAATAAGGTTTGCCGGCCAACTCGAAACTTCCTTTGTCAGCCTGATACAAACCGGTGATCACATTGAAGAAGGTCGTTTTACCTGCGCCATTCGGCCCGATCAAACCGTAGATCTGGCCCTTCATGATTTTGACGTTGACGTCGGACAAAGCCTGCAAGCCGCCAAAGCGCTTGCTGACATCGGCAATATTGAGAATGATTTGTTCGCTCATGGCATCCTCTTATACAGCGACGACATCAGTCGATTTCTTGGCGGTATCCGTATCCGCAGTCGGCCTGTCTTCGCTCTTGGGCGCAGGCCACAAACCAGCAGGACGATTCAGCATGATCAACACCATCGCCAGACCATAGAGCAACTGACGCAAGACTTCCGCATCAATCAGGACTTCGCCGAACAGACTCTGCTGCAAAGGCTCCACCACGTGACGCAAGACTTCCGGCAGCGCGGCGAGAATAATACCGCCCAGTACCACACCAGGAATATGCCCCATGCCACCCAGTACCACCATCGCCAGCACGGCAATTGATTCCGTCAGCGAAAAAGATTCCGGCGATACAAAACCCTGGAAGGAAGCAAACATCGCACCGGCCACACCACCGAACGATGCACCCATTGCAAATGCCAGTAACTTGACGTTGCGCGTATTAATGCCCATTGCCTTGGCAGCAATTTCATCTTCACGTATCGCGACAAAGGCGCGGCCCAAGCGCGAATTCTGCAAACGCACCGAGATGAAAATAATCGCGATACACAGAAACAAGAATAAGAAGTAATAGGCATTCACCGATGGCATCGCGTAGTCACCGATCATGACAGTTGCACGCGATCCTGCTTCACCATTCAGCGATACGCCAAAGATGCGTATCGGATCGATCATGTTGATCCCTTGCGGACCATTGGTAATATTGACCGGACCGTTCAGATTGTTCATGAATATCCGGATGATCTCGCCGAAGCCGAGTGTGACGATGGCCAAGTAATCGCCGCGCAATTTGAGCGTAGGCGCACCCAGTACGGCGCCGAAGAAGCCAGCCACTAAAGCTGCCAGCGGCACGATCGCCCACAGCGATAGATGTATGCCGTTTTGCGCAATCTCCGGACCGAAGACCCACAGCAATGCTTCACCTATAGGAGGATATTGATTAACGAATGACTCCAGCACTACCGCGAATTGCGGCGACGCCAGCAAGGCCGTCAGATACGCACCGATTGCATAGAAAGCGATATAACCAAGATCGAGCAAACCGGCAAAACCGACCACCACATTCAAACCCAGCGCCAGCATGATGTAGAGCAGCGCAAAGTCCATGATGCGCACCCACGAATTACCGAAATTCTGCGCAATGAAGGGAAAGATCAGCGCAATCGCCAGTATGACCAGCAAGCCGGTGTAGGCCTTGCGCGGATTGTTTTTGGTATCGAAATAATTGGACATGATTTCCCCTTACGCACGATCAGGCACACGTTCGCCCATGATGCCGGACGGTCGTAGCGTGAGGACGATGATCAAGACGACGAAGGCAAAGATGTCTTGATAATGACTACCAAGGAAACCACCAGTCAGATCGCCGATGTAACCCGCACCCAGACTTTCAATCAAGCCAAGCAAAATGCCGCCCAGCATCGCACCATAGATATTGCCGATGCCGCCCAACACCGCGGCAGAAAATGCTTTCAGTCCAGGTACAAAGCCCATCGCAAACTGCGCCGACGAATAATTGGCCGCCCACATCACGCCCGCAATTGCTGCCAAGATCGCACCAATCACAAACGTCATCACAATCACGCGATTGGAATCAACGCCCATCAAACCGGCCACGCGCGGATTCTCGGACGTGGCACGCATCGCACGACCCATCTTGGTTTTTTCAATCAGCAAAACCAGCAGTCCCATCGCAACGGTCGCAAGTATCAATAGCATCACCTGTGTAGGCGAAATCAATGCACCCATGATGTGCAAAGGATCAGTCGGCATCACTTGCGGGAATGGAATCGGGCTGCGGCCCCAGATCATCATGGCGAAGGTTTGCAACAGGATGGAGACACCAATCGCAGTAATCAGTGGTGCCAGACGCGGTGCATTGCGCAAGCGACGATAGGCGACACGTTCGATCAACACGTTCACGGCAACGCACACAGGAATCGCACCGAGGATCGCGATGATCAACTTGACGATGCCGGGCAAATCGGGCGCGACGGTATTCACCATTTTGAGTATGGTCAAACCTGCCATCGCACCGACCATCAATACATCACCGTGTGCAAAGTTGATCAGGTTCAGTACGCCATACACCATCGTGTAACCAAGTGCGACCAGCGCATACATGCTGCCGAGCACCAAGCCGTTAATGATTTGCTGGATGAAAATATCCATAGTTTGCCAACTCTCTTAGAGGATCGTATCCAGTGATTTTGTTGCCAGGAATCGGAACACTTGCCGACAGCATCATGCACAAGCATGGCAATAATCGTTCCAGATAACAAAAACGGCACCCTGATTAATCTCAAGAGTGCCGCGAGGGGTAATTCTATTTATTCAGCGAGACGAATAGCAATCGCCAGAATCGATGTAATCCAGGATGGAATCATGTTGTTGTCTCCAGTTCGTCTCACAATAAAATCGTTGCAGCCTATCAATATCTGCAAACGATGAGGAAGCTGGCGGCGATTATACCGAATGCACCACAAACGCTATCCAATTTGTCTGCATAAGCTTTGCATCATGCAGACCTCACTGTTAGCGCTTCAAGCCTTTCGGCAACGGGAAGATCACATGCTCTTCCACGCCTTCCAGTGTGCGCACACTCTTCGCACCACATTCCTTGAGTCTATCGATCACGGCTTGCACCAACACTTCCGGCGCAGAAGCACCAGCCGTCACGCCGATACGACGCTTGCCCGCTAACCACTCTGGATTGATTTGTGCAGCGTAGTCGACCATATATGCCGGCACGCCTCTTTTCTCTGCGACTTCGCGCAAGCGGTTGGAATTGGAACTGTTCGGGCTACCAACGACGATCACCAGATCGACTTGCGGCGCCATGAACTTGACGGCTTCCTGACGATTGGTGGTCGCGTAACAGATATCCGCTTTTTTCGGTTCTGAGATATGCGGATACTTGGCTTTCAATGCCGCGATCACGTCGGCCGTATCGTCGATAGACAGTGTGGTTTGCGTCACGTACGACACCATGTCCGGATTCTGCACTTGCAGCTTCTCGACATCGCCAACCGTTTCGACCAGATGCATACCATCTTCGATCTGCCCCATCGTGCCTTCGACTTCCGGGTGGCCATCATGACCGATCATGACGATTTCACGACCATCGCGACGCATCTTCTCTACTTCGATATGTACTTTGGTGACAAGTGGACAAGTTGCATCGAACACGCGCAAGCCACGCTTTTCTGCTTCTGCCTGCACTGCCTTCGATACGCCATGCGCAGAAAACACCACCGTATTGCCGGCCGGCACATCGTCCAGCTCTTCAATGAAGATCGCGCCTTTATTGCGTAGATCAGTCACGACATAGGCGTTATGCACAATCTCGTGGCGCACATAAATCGGCGCACCAAATTCGGTCAAGGCACGCTCAACGATTTCAATCGCGCGATCAACGCCGGCGCAAAAACCACGCGGCTGAGCAAGTAAAATTTCGGTATCCATCTTTATCCTTGGCTGCTCCAGAACTTGCTGATACAAGGTCTGGTTATAAATGTGTTTCTGTATCGGAGCCTTATAGGCTCATTGAACTGGCTGCAATTCACTCGTTACAGTATGCCGATAATCTTCACTTCAAATTTCAGTGACTGACCTGCCAGCGGGTGATTGAAGTCGAACAAGGCAGTTTCGGCATCGATCTCGCGCAAGACACCGGCAAACTGACCACCGCTAGGCGCAGCAAATTTCACCAGATCACCAATCGAATAATCGTCGCCTGGAACAGAGTTTTGATCCAGCACAGAAACCGACAAGCGCTGCAACAGTTCCGGATTGCGCGGACCGAATGCGCGCTCTGGCGGCAATTCAAACGTCTGGTGCACGCCTTCTTCCAAACCGATCAGACAAGCTTCCAGAAACGGTGCCAATTGGCCTTGACCTAATTGCAGCGTGGCTGGGTTATCCGCGAAAGTGCTGACGATATCTTCGCCATCCATCGCTGCGAGACGGTAATGCAACGTCAGGTAGGCGGTTTCAGTAACAACAGGATGTGGTAAATTTGACATTAAAATTCCGGGTTGCACGACAGTCGCTATTTTAAGCCACCTAGCGCATTCCAGCCTTCCGTTAATTAAAACAGCAGCACAAAGCGATCTTCTTTCGATTTTTTTTCTTATATCAAGGGGAAATATGGCGATTACAGACTGGCCGGAAGAGCACCGGCCACGCGAACGTTTGATCAAACACGGCGCAGCAATACTGTCGGATGCAGAGTTACTAGCCGTCTTCCTCCGTGTCGGCGTGACGGGTAAAAGCGCCGTCGATCTGGGGCACGATATGGTGACGCACTTTGGCTCGCTTAACGGTCTGTTTTCAGCCAGCCTCAGCGACTTCTCGGAAATGAATGGCCTCGGCCCTGCCAAATATGCACAACTGCAAGCCGTGCTGGAATTAGCTAAACGCTCACTATCTGAAGAATTGCAAAATGGCGTCGCACTCAGTTCACCACAAGCTGTCAGGCAATATTTGCAACTATTGCTCGGTGGCAGAGCCTATGAATCGTTCGCTGTCCTGTTCCTAGATGTCAAAAATCGCCTAATCACCTGCGAAGAATTATTCAGAGGCACACTGACACACACCTCGGTTTACCCCAGAGAAGTTGTCAAGGCGGCACTCGCACATAACGCCGCCAGCATTATCCTCGCGCACAATCATCCCTCCGGCACGCCAGAACCCAGCCCCGCCGACCAAACGCTCACACAAGCCTTGAAACAAGCACTCGCCCTGGTTGATGTACGCGTACTCGATCACTTTGTCGTCGCCGGCAAGCATGTGCATTCATTTGCAGAGCACGGTCAGCTTTAGACATTCAAGATGTCACGTGCCCCACTAGAAGCAAACCATGGGGCAAACCCGCTGATCGCTCGCGCTCACTCTAGGCAACAGTCCTTATTCAGCATTGTTACATTGTGAATTCAAATTGTTAAATATTACAAATGCACGAAGACACAATTAATTTACGCAAGTCATTGAATAATCGCGATTTTTTGGATATACTCACTTTTTTTCCAATTTCGGAAATTCTTTTAGGAGCACATTTATGGCACGTGTCTGCCAAGTCACTGGGAAAGGGCCGATGGTTGGCAACAACGTTTCCCATGCAAACAACAAAACGAAACGTCGTTTTTTGCCTAACTTGCAAAATCGCCGCATTTTCGTTGAGTCGGAAAATCGCTGGGTTTCCCTGCGCCTGTCCAACGCCGGTCTGCGTGTCATCGACAAGATCGGCATTGATGCCGTGTTAGTCGATATGCGTGCTCGTGGCGAAAAAGTCTAACTAGCAGAATAAAGGAACCATCATGGCGAAATCTGGCCGCGACAAAATCAAGTTGGAATCGACCGCAGGTACGGGTCACTTCTACACGACTACAAAAAACAAGCGTACGACTCCGGAAAAAATGGCGATCATGAAATTTGATCCTAAAGTCCGTAAGCACGTTGAATACAAAGAAACCAAGATCAAGTAATCGATCTTTTGTTTCGCAGAAAAGCCGCTTCCTTGAAGCGGCTTTTTTTATCTGTACACAACGCAACAAGATAAATACAGCTCAACCCGTCACTCATCCGCATGATAAAGTTTTCGCTGATCAGGCATATCAACCATAACAGCTTGATAAAAATGCATAACGATCACAACAAGTCAGTAAGTAAAACTTTTTCCAAACGGGTGAAAAGATGAAACTGCACAAAACGATGTTTATCGCTGCTCTGCTTTGTGCAACCATGATCGCTCATGCACAAGCCGTCACCCGGCAGGAAATCAGCATACCGATGAGCGTCAAAGGTTTTTTTGGCGAATCGCACATAAATCTCGCCGGTACAGAATACAAACCGGAAGGCAATGGCCCTTTTCCACTTTTGGTAATCAACCACGGCACACCACGCGACCGTGCCGATTTCAACAAAATAAAAGACAGCTACGCACGACAGGCTGAACTATTCGCCGCTCATGGTTTTGTCGTTATTAATCCCTTGCGTCGCGGCTATGGCAAGTCCGATGGTCCCTGGGCCGAGAACTACTACAACTGCAGCAATCCCGATTATATTTCCGCAGGATTGGAAAGCGCCAAGGACATCAATGCAACCCTGAACTATGCGCGCAGCCTGCCTTATGTAGACGCTACGCATATCGTTCTAATCGGTAAATCCGCCGGCGGTTTCGGCGTGCTCGCCTTGTCGAGCCAGAATCCGTCTGGTGTGATCGGTACCATCAACTTTGCCGGTGGTCGCGGTTCACGCGGTCCCGACGATGTCTGCAGCGAAGACAAGCTGGTCGCTGCCTTCAGCCATTATGCAAGCAGCACACATGTGCCTATGCTATGGATGTATTCGGAGAACGATCATTTCTTCGGCCCGAATCTGGCAAAGAAATTGGCCGCAGCCTATCGCGAAAAACAGGTAGATGTGCGCTTCGAGATGGTGCCGCCCTATGGCGGTGACGGTCACGGATTTTTCGAAGGTAGACAGACCGATAAAATCTGGGTGCCGCTGATGGATGAGTTCTTTAAAAAGATAGGCCTTGCTCAACATCTGCAATAACACGCGCCATCGATACACCAACAACAACCAACATCAAATGTCTTTACGGGAAAAGCACACCGCGTAATCGCAATCATGCGATCTGCATCGAAGCACCACGACGATATGAATTCAAATAAATTTTCACCTGAAGAAATCGCCTCGGTCTATAAAGCGATACGTGAACGGCGCGATATGCGCCATTTTCTCTCGACACCACTTGAAGACGGCCAGCTGGAACGCTTCATTCGTGCTGCACACATGGCCCCAAGCGTAGGCCTGATGCAACCTTGGCGATTCATACGCATCACGGATAACGCATTACGCATCGCCATACAACAACATGTTGAAGAAGAACGCATAGCAACTGCCGACGCACTTGAGCAACGCTCGAACGAATTCATGCGGCTGAAAGTGGAAGGCATACTCTCCTGTGCGGAAGTGCTGGTTGTCGGCTTAATCGACCACAGAGAAAAGTATATTTTTGGCCGACGCACCATGCCGGAAATGGACTTAGCTTCTGCCAGCTGCGCGATACAGAATATGTGGCTGGCAGCCAGAGCCGAAGGTGTCGGTCTGGGCTGGGTCTCTTTATTCAATCCCGAAACATTACGCGAACTATGTCACATGCCGAGTGGCAGCCAACCTATCGCCATTTTGTGCCTGGGTCATGTCAACGAATTCTATCCGGCACCTATGCTGGAAATCGAAGCCTGGGATAAGAGGAAGGCAATCAGCGATATCTGTTTTGAAAATTCATGGAACACGCAATCGCCACACCTGGGCTAATCGATCTCGCATCGACATACGTGGCGTAATTCTCACCATCAATTGATCGGCCATATCAAAACTGGCGACTCATCCATCTTGCAAAATTGCCAGCGCATTTCATTGTGTTAATTAAAAACAAAGATTGCGAATTGCGAATAAAACTTTTCCCATCAACGCAATTTGACGTTGTACAATCTGCCCGTTTTTATAATTGCGGAGAGCCTTGTGGGCACTTGTTCGAGTGATAGTAGTTGGCCGGTTCAGGAAACCGGCAAAATCTCGGCGAGATAACGCGCAGGCTCCCTGTCGCTATCTCGCTGTATGCGAGAGGCGACGTTCCCATACGTTCCTATTCTGGAAACGTCTTACTTCTCTTTAGACTATGACTGATCTGCCATCCTTGTAAGGATCGCTAGATCATGAACAACGCATGCCGTTTGGCATGCTGGCCAAACTGTACGTACCGTGTCCAAACGGTGCGTCAGTTAGGCTGTGCTTACGCAAAGACTCCGCCTCTTTAACCACTGAGGAGGATCACCATGCGTATGACTCGTTTTCAACATCCCGGCCGTTTTGGCGCGGCCTATCCGCCACTGAGCGTAGTACTGAGCTTGCTCTTGTGGTCGCTTGCGACTTCTGCGCATGCGGCACGACCCATGATTACTGACGATGCACGCATCGTTGATGACAAGTCATGCCAGCTTGAAAGCTGGGTCAAGATGAACCGCGGTAGTACCGAATATTGGGCCATGCCTGCCTGCAACTTTAGCGGCAATCTTGAAGTAACCATGGGTGGTAGCCGTACGCACGATGATGCCGCAGGCACTTTCACCTCGGATCAGATATTGCAGGGCAAGACTCTGCTTAAACCATTGGAAACAAATGGTTGGGGCGCAGCACTCACCGTAGGAATTGATCGCCATCCGCAATCGGGTAGCGGGCGTGATCTGTATGCCAACGTGCCGCTCAGCTTTTCCTTCAATGACGACAAGTTTGTACTGCACACAAACACCGGCTGGCTGCGTGAACAGGAAAACAAACGCGATCGTCTTACCTGGGGCGTGGGTTCCGAAACGCAATTGACTGAACGTACCTGGCTGATCGCCGAAACCTTTGGTCAAAACCAGGGCAAGCCTTCTTACCAAATGGGATTGCGTCACTGGATCGTGCCCAACCGCATCCAGATCGATACCACATACGGCAACCAGTTCGGCAGCAATACCAGCCAACGATGGTTTTCCATCGGCTTGCGCTTGCTATCCCTGCCCTTCTTGCCGTGATGCACAAGTCTGACCACAAAACGAAATAACACCATGCCCGACCCCGAATATTTATCGCCTGCGTAATCGCCCTTTTGACAGGGTGATCGGCGCAGACCGTACTGGAGAACAATATGGAAGCAATCCACAACGTCAATCTGATTTCCCTGCTCGACACACTGTTGAGCCTCACTACAGCCTTCGTACTGGGTGGACTCATAGGCTTTGAACGGCAGTACCGGCAACGCACAGCCGGCTTGCGTACCAATGTTTTGGTGGCGATAGGTGCAGCCATGTTTGTCGATATGGCCAATCGGCTTGGCGGGCATGACGGAGCAGTCCATGTAGTGGCTTACGTTGTCTCTGGCATCGGTTTTTTAGGTGCCGGCGTCATCATGCGAGAAGAAGGCAATGTACGCGGCATCAATACCGCTGCGACGCTATGGGGATCAGCTGCAGTAGGTGCGGCTGCCGGTGCCGATCTGATTCTTGAAGCTATATTGGGCACTATCTTCGTATTGGCCGCGAACACCTTGCTGCGTCCTATCGTCAATGCGATCAATCGCAAACCACTCGATGTCTCATCGGCTGAAGTGACCAATACGGTCTATGTCATCGCGAGTCGTGAGCGGCAAAAGGAAGTGCTGGTCATGCTGGAAGCAGAGCTGGAGCGTGGTAACTATCCAACGCGTGATCTGGAGATTCATGCCTTTGGTGAAGACGATGTAGAGATCGAAGCAACACTGGCAGCCACGTCGGTAGATGGCGATGAGCTAGATGCATTGGTGCAAAGACTCTCTGCCTCGTTGATGGTCAGTCAGGCGTTTTGGAGCCCTAGTACTACTGAGTGATAACTCATTACATTTTGAGATGCATGACTCGGATCAATCTTCGTCCGAGTCATGCTTTAGTATCGATGCAAACGATAGGGATCAAGCAAAGCATGTCTGCTCAGCGCACTTTATATATCCGTATATTGCGCTACCCATTTCTTCACACCAGCCAATGATTTAAATTCTGCGATGGAACGGCATTGGATATGCGGATGACGCGTCTTCAACATTTTGGCCAAAGCAGCACCGGGGCCGAGTTCAATCGCCATCGTTACCCCAGCCTCATTCAAACCATCCATCACTGCCTGCCAACGTATAGTCTCTGCCAACTGACGCGACAGCATGGGCGCAGCAGCATCTTTGTCATGCAGGCGTGCACCGGAAATTCCAGCCAATACAGGGAAGGATGGCGTCTTGATATTGCTGGCGACCACTGCTTGTTCGAACGGACTGACCGCAGTCTGCATCCACGGCGTATGCGAAGCGATCTCTATCGGCAGACGCGTGACCTTGCCGCCAGCAGCGATAATCGCTGCCTCCAGTGCATCAGCCTGATTAAGCAATCCACCTGCGATCACAGAATCTTCATCCACTTCAATCGCAATATAAAAACCATGCGCCAGCAGTAAAGGTTCTATCTCAGCCATTTGCACCAAGGACTGTGACAAGGAAATCGCAAGCATCTGTTGCGGTTGATTCGGTGCGATGCATGCTTGCAGCAACTTCGCTCGCAATGCAGCGAGTCTGATCGTCTCTTCCGCTGCAAGTGCATCTGCGACCGACCACGATGCCAACTCGCCTATGCTGTAACCGGCAACCACCACCGGCTTGGGAATAATTTTTCTTACTGCTTCCCACGTTGCCAATATCGCCGCGACGACCAAAGGTTGTGCAATCGGATTGGAGAACAACAAACGTTCATCCGATAAAATTTCCGACAAGGGATGACCGCATAACTCTTCCAGCGGCCACGCTTGTAGTAACTGATTGGCGTGCACATCTTCACGCACAAGGTCGAACATGCCGGCATGCTGGCCTGCCTGCCCGGAACATAAAATGGCAACGCGATTAATCATTACTATCCTGTAAAACTTATTCGACTACTTGCGTGAGCTGGTACACGAACCAGCTGGCTGACAGCATATCTGCTGCCCCGCCCGGCGACAAATTTTCTCTCATGAATAAACGATGGTATTCCAGTGCCGTATTGCGCCAATCCGGATGCGCGGTTCCACCTAACTGCATGAATCGTTGCGCGCTCTGTTGAACCAACATTGCGCCATCTGATCCACCGCGGTGATAGATATTGGTATCCGTCATCTGCGCCATCAAGCTGAAGAGCGCATCGGTCTGTGCATCACATGCAGTACTGCCGCGTGCCAACGATTTCTGCAATTGCGGCACACCGATTTCAAACACCGCAGGAAATCCCTGAGATCCTTCTGCACGTGCGCCACCAACCGCATAAAGATGCGCAACACGAATACCATTGGATAAGCCGGCTACCGAAGGCATCGCATGTGCCGCCAAGCCCTCGCCCCATTGCTGCATGAGTACCTGACGAATGGCCGACAAAGGCAATCCATGCGCATAACAATAAGCTGCTGCTGCGCCGAGCAAACCCAGCGAAAAAATAGCGCCACGATGTGTATTGATGCCACCGGTTGCCACCAGCATGCGTCTTTCCGCTTGTACGCCCAATTCTTTCAATACGCTGAACGGTGCAGCTTGCGCTCCTGCATGTGTGATTTGAATAAAGTAATGGCGCAAGGAAAAGAGGCTGCGCATGAATACGCCAGCATCCATATCCGTATGGCTGCCATTGTCTATCGGCGATACCAATCCTGGTTTGGGGTACAAAACAAGTTCAGCATGCAGACTTCGAATCGCATAAATAGCGGTGCGCAAACAGAAAGCCCGCAAGGATGCCGCGGCACGATCATTGCCTTCAAGATGTCTTGATGAAATGTTCACAGCGCTCGCTAACTGTTTCACGATAACTCTTCCAGTTCAGACAACAAACTTGCGACGCCTATCAAATTCAGAGACGACATGCTCTTTGCCAGTACGCGCACATTGTTCGGATGATCGGTGGCATCAACCCATTCTTTCCACGCCACTGCGCGTCCCGATGGAAAAACGATTTCGCCATCCAGCGGCAATCGTTTGGTATATAAACACAAAAGATCCAAGCCCTGCTGCAGTTGCGCATGCGTGTGCGGATAAAACAGTACGTCGATGTCAGAGGTCGCCGTGAGATAAGGCAAAGCTGTTACAGCCTGCAGAGCGAGCGAACCATAGACGCGAAACTCCAACTGTCTATTGCATGCTTCATCAGACAATTCAGAAAATGCAGCCCGCCACATCAATGGCAAGGCCGACTTTGCCGCCGCAAGAACCAGAGGTGGCTCATGGCGTGCAATGTCATTCAAGTGCACTGTGAACGGAATACGCGTCTTCAAGCCGGTAGATGGGTCCGGCGGCAAGGCCAGTCCGAGGCTCAGCGTGTTTGGCAATAGATCAGACTCACTTCGGCGCACTATGAGCGGCCAATCATGCTCAGCCCATCGCGCCAGTTCATGTGCATGTGCGCTTACCGCCGCTGCACATACACTCTCCCATCCTCTAGTCGTTAGCCAAATCCTGTTATGACGGTAAAACATCTCGCGTCCCCAGCACGGCTTGGGTAACCGGCAGGGACATTTTGCGCCCGCCTCTTTCCAATCCGCGTGCACTGCGGTGATCAATACTGTCTGCTTGTTGCAAAGCGCGGGAAATACAGGATGCCAAATCGCCCTGCCAGATTTCCTCGACGCCACCCATATTCAGATAATTCTCTGCACCCGGCGCAAAGACCGGATTGGATTTGGCAAGTTCTATCAGCTTCTCTTCCGGCACCTTGGTAATGCGCGCCATGGCTGGTAATCCCATCACGCGAATTTCTGCCTCGGGCAGCGCATAACAGGCATCAGCCATCAAACCGCTGGTGATGAAGCCACCTGAAAGCGCTTGATCGTAGACCAGACCAATCACTGCATGGCCGCGACGACGTGCCACATCGATACATTTACCTAAATGCGCCATATAGCGGTTGATACCCAACATCTCGTCGCGATAACGCAAACGCTGACCTTGTGTATCGACCAGAATCACCAAAGGACGCCCCGGGAAGTTACGCATCGTATCCAGAATCGCATTCGCCTGCGCCAATGCGATTTCCACACCGATAGGCGTATGGCCGGTAGTGCCAATCACGGCGATGCTTTGATCACCAACCGTCGCTGTCCCGCGCAAGAAATAATCTTCCTCAACGATGTCATGCCCTTGCGGGAATAACTGTGCTGCCAATGTTTGCCATTCCATTATTGTTCTCCCGCACGGCAAGAGCCTACACGCTGCATAAAAGCATCGGCGTCCAGCATCGGCAACACATCAGGTTCGGCAATGCCCAACTTCGACCAGATATCCATAGGCTCGGAGAAATCACCAAAATCTTTCAAACGCTGATCCAGCAGAGCGTGTTCAGATTCCAATGCTTCCAAAGTCAGCTCGGCAGATTCATGTTTGTAACGCGCCACGGCATCAGATGCAGCTTGGCGGAATGCATTGATATCGTCAGGCAGAACGACATTGCAATCGCGCAGTAAATAACGATGCTTGCCGCCCGTCGTGCGCCATACCAATGCACGATCACGCGAATCGAATTCTTCAACGCCATGCGTCGTCTCTATCACTTCCGGTCCCGACATAGCGAGTCGACCTTCTTCCGACATCAGGATTTCATTCGCGCAACAAGCAACGATGCCCATGCCGCCAAAGCAGCCATTCGCGCCGCCGACCAAAACGATGACCGGAATATTCGCTGCACGCGTATCGAGTACGGCACGCATCACTTCTGATACGGCGATCAAGCCTGCATTCGCTTCATGCAAGCGCACGCCGCCGGTTTCCAGCATTAACACTACGCCATCCACACGATCAACAATGGCGCGCTTCAATAAGCCGACCAGCTTGGCGCCATGCACCTCGCCGACTGCGCCGCCCATGAAGCCGCCTTCTTGCGCGGCGGCCAACACGTTTTTCCCCAGCAAGGTGCCGCGACCGATAACCACGCCATCATCGAACGACGCTGGCGTGTCGAGTTGCGCCAGATGCGGACTGACTATGCGTAAGGTCGGTGGCAGAAATTCTTCAAACGATCCTGCATCCAACAAGGCATGGATACGTTGGCGCGCATTGGCTTCCAGATAACTGATCATGCTGCAGCTCCCGTCACCGACTCTACCGCCTGATCCAAACGCAGGCTGACGACCGCAGGTGTTGCACCTGCGTCGTTAATCAGGATGCGTACATTTTCCAGCGACCAGCGCTGATGAAAATCGGAGATGACTGCCTGCCAGATCGCACCGAAGCCGACTGCTGCAGTTTTTACTTCGATTTCACAGCCACCGTTCAACTCGGCTGACTCGATCAAAACTTCGAGATTGCCCGAGCTGACAACGCCAACCATGTTGGCAGGCAAGGCAAGTCGCTTGCTGCCATTTTCAAAACGAAAATTCAAGGTTTCCATAATCCAGCCTTACCAGTTTCTGAAACGCTTGGGCGGCGCATACAAACCACCGGATGCACGTACCAGATCTTTCATATTTTTTGCTGCCAATAAATCACGGGTCGCCATGCGTTTATCGATGCCCATATCTTCTGCGCGCAGAATGATGCCGCGATCACGCAGGTTCTCCACCATCTTGCGATCACGCGCCATACCCACTGGCGTATAGCCAGCCACACCGCGTATC
This sequence comes from Herminiimonas sp. GW821-FHT09C12, assembly GCF_059416385.1. Lineage (NCBI taxonomy): Bacteria > Pseudomonadati > Pseudomonadota > Betaproteobacteria > Burkholderiales > Oxalobacteraceae > Herminiimonas > Herminiimonas sp. GW821-FHT09C12. The sequence continues at coordinate 1,972,728 of NZ_JBWKPC010000001.1, read as the reverse complement.
GCTTGCTCGCGTTCTTCTTCAGTACGACACAGCAGCAAATTGGCAATACCTTCTTCAGTCAGGATGTGCGTTACATCGTCGCCGTAGATCATGACTGGCGGGATATCCAGTTTGGCTTGCTCAGCCAATTGCCAGGCATCCAGTTCTTCCACGAAAGCCGGCTGCATGTGCTCGCGGAAAGTTTCCACAATTTGCACCACCAGCTTCTGGCCACGCGGTATTTTTTTCTTGCCTTGTTGTGCCTGCTGTCCAGCCTTCAACCATGCAGGACTGGAATGACGTCGTCCGCGTGCATCCGAGCCCATATTAGGTGCGCCGCCGAAACCGGCAATACGACCCAAGGTTGCAGTCGATGAATTGCCCTGCAAATCGATCTGTAAAGTCGAGCCGATAAACATATCGCAGGCGTAATGCCCGGCTACCTGACACATCGCACGATTGCTGCGCATCGAGCCATCGCGACCGACAAAAAATACATCCGGACGCGATTCAATGTAACGCTCCATGCCCAACTCGGAGCCAAAGGAATGTACCGATTCGACAAAGCCGGCTTCGATCGCGGGTATCAATGCAGGATGCGGATTCAAGGCCCAATGACGGCCTATCTTGCCTTTCAAGCCCAGCGATTCCGCATAGGTCGGCAAGATCAACTCAATCGCCGCAGTATCGAAACCGATGCCGTGATTGATACGCTCGACGCCATACTCGGCGTAGATACCCTTGATCGCCATCATCGCCATCAAGACCTGTACTTCGGAAATCAAGGCAGGATCGCGCGTGAACAAAGGTTCGATGTAATGTGGCGTCGGTGCCTGCACCACAAAATCAACCCAATCCGTAGGAATATCAACACGCGGCAGCACATCCACAATTTCATTGACCTGCGCAATGACGATGCCGTTCTTGAAGGCTGTTGCTTCCACGATGGCCGGCGTATCTTCGGTGTTCGGCCCTGTGTACAAATTGCCGTGTCTATCTGCAGCCTGCGCAGCGACCAAAGCCACGCGCGGCGTCAGATCGATGAAGTAGCGGCCAAACAATTCAAGATAAGTATGGATCGCACCTATATTGATCTTGCCAGCCGCGACCAACCTTGCCAGTTGTGCACCCTGCGGACCAGAGAAAGAAAAATCCAGCTTGGACGCGATGCCCTTGTCGAACAAATCGAGATGCTCAGGCAGGGCTAATACGGATAGCAGCATGTGCAGATCATGCACGCGTGCCGGATCAAGTTGGCACAAAGCACCAGCGAGAAAATCGGCCTGCTTCTGATTATTGCCTTCGAGGCAGACGCGATCTCCCGACTCAATCACGCTGTGAAACAGATCCGTCATGCGCTCCGCTGCTACCAACTTGCCACTGAGTGCAGCCCCCAGCGTAGCCGCGGCACGCGTCAAACGCGCATCGCGGTTTTTCTGCTGATGATTCCACTCACGCTCACTACCTAACATTTACTTTGCTCCCATTAACATATCAGGCAAACCCGTCGCAATACCTGGGAACAGGCACAGCAATATGACTGCCAAAAACATCAAAGCCAGAAACGGTATCGTTCCCTTGATCACATCCGATAAAGCAATATCGGGCGCGATATTCTTGATGACAAACAAATTAAGTCCCACCGGCGGATGAATCAATCCCATCTCCATGACCACCGTCATCACGATGCCGAACCAGATCAGATCGAAACCGGCTTCTCTGAGCGGCGGCAAGATAATAGGCGCAGTCATCAGAATGATGGATACCGGCGGCAGAAAGAATCCGAGCACGATCACCATCAGCAAGATCACTGACAGCAACAACCATTTCGATAAGTGCATGTCGACCACCCATTGCGCCGCCGACTGACTGATGTACAGATAGCTCATCACATAGGAGTACAGCAGAGACATGCCGATAATCAGCAGCAACATGCCGGACTCTTTGATGGTCGAGTTCAGGAACGGTGCCAGATCACGCGGCTTGTAAATGCGATAAACCACGGCAATCAAAATAATCGCCAGCAAAGCACCCAGACCGGCTGTTTCAGACGGCGTTGCAAAGCCTCCATACAAAGCCACCATCACACCGATCAACAGGATCAGGAATGGCAACACGCGTGGCAGCATTTCTACTTTCTGCGCCAGAGTGAAATGCTCATCGTCTAGGTAAGCCGATTTTTCGCCACCGCTTTGGTAGATCGCATGCGCCATCTTGTATTCCTTGCGCGCCCGATAAACCGCATAACTGGCGAATAGCAATACCAGCAACACGCCAGGACCAATACCAGCCAAAAACAAGCGTCCCAACGATTGCTCAGCGGCGACTGCGTACAAGATCATCGTGATGGAAGGCGGCAGCAAAATGCCGAGCGTGCCACCTGCTGCAATGATGCCCGCAGCAAAACCAGGCGAATAACCGCGTCTACGCATTTCCGGAATACCGGCAGAGCCGATAGCCGAACATGTAGCAGGAGATGAACCAGCCATTGCCGCAAACAATGCGCAGGCAAAGACGTTAGCGATACCGAGACCACCAGGTACACGATTGAGCCAGGCATGGATGGCCGAGTACAAATCCTTACCGGCCGGCGACTTGCCTATCGCTGCGCCTTTTAGAATAAACAGCGGGATCGATAACAAAGTGATGGAAGCAATTTCTTCATACACGTTTTGCGTCACCGTATCGAGCGACGATTCCGGCATGAAGAAATACATGAAACCAGTCGCCACCACGCCCAAAGCAAAAGCGATAGGCATGCCGGAACACATCACAGCAATAGTAATGATGCCGTACAAGGCACCGAGAGTAAGAGGTGTCATACGGCTTCCTTGGTGCCTGTAATACGGGTCAATACCTGTACCAGTAATTGCAGAGTCAACATGCTCATGCCCAGCGCCATCATCGAATACGGAATCCACAATGGAGGTGCAAAGGTCGACGATGTCGTTTGCCCATCTACCCAGGCTTCATGGAACAAAGTCCATGATTTCCATGCGAAGAAGGTGCAGAAAGCCAATGACACGAGATCGACGATGAACATGCGGATACGGTTGGCAGTTGGCGACAATAAGCTGGCCAGAGCTTCAATCCCGATATGGCCGCGCAACGACTGCACATAAGCGGAACAAAGGAAGATGACACCAACCAGCATGAAGACCGACGCCTCATCCTGCCAATCGGTAGGATGGTGAAAGAAATAACGCACCACCACCGAGTAAGTCAGAATGCACGAGGTCAGAAGCAAGGCAATCATGCCGAGAAACACCGCCAGCTTGTTGTACTTATCAAGCAATCTGGCGATGGCAGCGAGCGTTGCGTTAGCGGGAACCGGCGGCTTGGCCGCCGGCATCATTTCAAACCCATGGCTCACAAAAGCTTCTCCGCCAGTTTCAACAGATTGGCGCAATTGGCATTCTTCGCAGCGTAGTCCTTCCAGGCTGTCACGCGTGCAATGTCTTGCCATTTCTTGACGGTCGCCGCATTCAGATCGACTACCTTGGCGCCAGCTTTCTGATAAACCGCAGCCACCAGCACGTCATCTGTCTGTGCCGACTTCAGAGCGAATTTCTCCATATCAGCACCAACGCCCATGATGATGTCTTGCTGTTCCTTGCTCAGGCGATCAAACACAACCTTGGACATCATCAGCGGCTCAAACATGTACCAGTAAGCTTTGTCGCGACCAGTCGTCAGACTCTTTGCCACTTCTTCCAGACGGAAGGAGATGAACGAAGTCGATGACGTCATCGCGGCATCCATCGCGCCGGTTTGCATCGCAGCGTAGATTTCATTCGAAGGCAGCGTAACCACCGCAGCGCCAGCTTCTTTCAGGATCAGATCCATTTCGCGTGAACCGCCGCGGACCTTCATGCCTTTGGCATCGCCCGGCTCGACGATAGGCTTGCCGCGCGATGCGACACCGCCTGCCTGCCAGATCCAGCTGACGATGACAATGCCCTTCTCAGCCAGTATGCGCGACAGCTCTTTACCGACTTCGGCATTTTTCCAAGCCGAGCCTTGCTGGTAAGACGTCACCAAACCAGGCATCAAACCGATATTGGTTTCTGGTACTTCACCGCCGGCATAATTCAACGGCACCAATGACATATCCAGCGCGCCTTTACGCATGGCCGAGAATTGCGCGTTGGTCTTCATCAGCGATGAACCAGGATAAATCTCAAATTTGAGGCCACCTTTGCTACGCTTGCCAACTTCCTCAGCAAACACGCGCACCAGACGATCACGAAAATCGCCTTCATTGATCGTCCCGCCAGGGAATTGATGGGAAATCTTCAAGGTCGTGGTTTGCGCCCATGCAGCGCTGCCCCACAAAGGTGTTGTTGCCAGTGCGCCCAAAATCGTTCTACGTTTCTGTGAAGTCATGTCTCTCTCCTAGTTAGAATGGAAATGTTTTTCTACTTCTTGCTTTTTTATACGCTATTTTTGTATACAAGGTCTTATAGTATGCATACATTGTCAAGCGCATTTCTGTAACATTGCTGATACAACAACTATTTCACTGGATAGGTAGCAAAGATGATGGACACCTCACAAAATAGATCTGAAACCTTGCGCGAACAGATCGAAGAGATGATTGCCGTAGGCAAACTCAGCCCTGGGCAAGCTCTCGATGAAACGGTGCTGGCCGAAAAATTCGGCGTATCGCGTACACCTATCCGGGAAGCCCTGATCCAGTTGGCATCGATGGGCATCATCGTGATGCGTCCAAGACGCAGCGCCATCGTGGCCGAAATCGGTCCACAGCAATTGATAGAAATGTTTGAAGTCATGGCTGAACTGGAGGCCATGTGTGCCCGTCTTGCTGCGCGCCGCATGAGTCTGGAAGAACACGCCGTACTGATGGCAAAACATCTGGCCTGCAAGGAAGCACGCGATAGCACCGATACGGATGTTTACTTTTACAAAAACGAAGAATTCCACGAACAGATTTACACCAGCAGCCACAACACCTTTCTGGCCGAGCAAGCGCGCATCCTGCAACGCCGCCTGCGTCCGTATCGTCGCCTGCAACTGCGCGTACGCGACCGCCTGAAAGTATCATTCGATGAACACGATGCTGTAGTGAATGCCATCATCGAAGGCAAAGGCGAGCGTGCCGCCGAACTGCTGCGCCAGCACATCATGATTCAAGGGCAACGCTTCAGTGATCTGGTTGCATCGCTGGCAGCACTGGCCGGCAAGAATTAACCGTAAGCTGGCGAGTACTGAAACAATACGTAGCCTGGATTACACTCTCATGCTGGACGATCATGCGACGCGTGATCGAGCAGGAGACATCACGCTGACCAAGTTGCCTTGATCGTCAGCCTGCAGCGCAAGCAGACTCGCGCTGACTCACACCTCAATTGATTGAACATTCAATTTTTACGACCAGGGAAACCGTGCGCCAACGACCAGCCTCACGCTTATTGATTACCGACCCGCAAGACAGGCTCTTGCTGTTTTACTTCGAACATCGCACAGGTGCGCTGGCCGGCAAAAGCTACTGGGCAACGCCGGGCGGCGGCGTAGAAGGTGATGAAACATTTGAAGCCGCAGCCATCAGAGAGCTTTGGGAAGAAACCGGCATCAAGGTAAGCAACGTCGGCCCGCAAATCGGACAACGCCAATTGATTCTTCAATTGGCGAATGGCGAATACGTCAACGAAGATGAGCGCTACTTCCGCATCCGCGTCGCCGACACACAAGTATCCAAAAGCGGCTGGACCGCAAGCGAAGTCGAATGCATGACTGCCCATCGCTGGTGGTCGCGCGCCGAACTGGAACAGACCACAGAACAAGTATGGCCGGAGAATTTAATAACGATGTTGGAAGCCAGCGCATTACACACATCAGAGCCATCCGCTCTCTAACAATACGATATGCATAATTTGAACGTTCGCTCCGCGCAGCCTGACGATATAGACAGAATCATGGCGTTGGAAGACGGCGGATTCCACAAGGATATTCAGGAAAGCAAGAGCGTCATGCTGGAACGGATGCGCCATTTTCCTGAAGGTTTTCTGGTGCTGGCAAACGATACTGGCGATGCGATTGGCTACCTCTGCTCCGAACTGTGGAACAGCAGCGAGACACTGAATGTCTCAGCCTTCGCACTCGGACATGACATCAGAGATACACACCACGCAGACGGCGAGTCGCTTTACATCTCATCGATGACGGTCTCGCCTGAATATCGCGGCTCAGGCTTGGGTAAGCGCTTCTTTCAACAATCGATAACTATGCTGCAAGCAGGCCTGCCACATCTAACAGGATCGATTCTGCTACTCAGCGCAGAGTGGTCAGGCGCACACAAGATTTATCAAGACAGCGGCTACACGGAAGTAACTCGCTTGAAGGATTTTTTCGCAGCGATTGCAGTACACGATGCAGATGCTATCGTCATGCAAACCAATTTTACTGATGACATCTACAATCCGGCAACACGGCTCGAGAAGAAATAAAGGCACGATATGTACGCATTATTTGCATGGGAAGCAGACAAACAAAAAGGCGGCATCGGCGATCTGCTCAAGATAGGTTCGGTCGATGAATGCCAAAAAACTTTTCAACTATTCCAGACATCCTGTGAGAACCCAGCCATTGGTGAAATTGCAGACATGGATGCGTTCAAGATCGTGCTGCAGGCAAACGTAATAGGCAGCAAGGATACAAACTTGCCCGCCTGGATCGCGCCCACAGGATGGCTCATCGAATGGACAAAGCCACAACCCAGTCCAAAATCATCCACCTGAACATTCAAAAGCGAGCCAGAACCATGCGCTACAGACGCGCACATTGACTCAGTTTGAGCAGAAATTTAATTCCCTTATTGATCAAGGACATAAGTCACTTGCTCTGATGTTATCCACAAGCCTGTGCACAAAAACCGGGGATAACTTTATGAGTTATTCACACCTCGCCTCAACAACCGTCACTCTGTCGATCGGACACATTTGAGTTGAAGCCAGCCGCATAGTCCAATCGAACGCTACTGATAACACGCTACCAATTCACGGCAGGCGTCTTTCCTTTTTCTGCGCGATGCGATGTAAATGCACTCACCATGAAATCGACCAAGGCACGCGTCTTCGCCGATAAATTATTCTTGGTAGGGAAAACGATATACACATCAGCCGGTGGCAACTCCCACTCTTCCAGTAACACGCGCAAACGACCTGAGCGCAAGAATGGAGCAACGTCCCATTCCGAGCGCAAGATGATGCCGTGTCCATCGAGCGCCCATGCGATTGCGCACTCACCATCGTTGGCACTTAGCGGACCGCGTACCTTGACCGTCTCTTGCCGCGCACCAGAACGGAAATGCCAGCTACCGTAGATCTCGTCACTTTCACGCAGCAGAATGCAACTATGCCTTTGCAAATCGCGCGGTGAAGCTGGTATGCCGTTCTGTTTGAGATAAGCGGGAGAAGCACATACCAGACGACGGTTATCGGCAATCTTCCGCGCAGTCAGTCTTGCATCGGGAATTTCACCAAAACGAATGACCGCATCGAAGCCCTGCTCCACCAAATTGATAGGTCTATCGGTCAGATGCAATTGCACTTCCACTTCCGGATATTCACGTGCAAACAAAGACAGCTGAGGCGTGATGTGACGTCGCCCAAAACCGAAGGTCGCGCTGATTTTCAGCAAGCCTTTGGGAATAATGTTGCCGCCCGAAATTCTTTGTTCCAGGGATTCCATATCGCTGATGATGCGCACACCTTCTGCCAGATAAGTTTCCCCTTCCGGTGTCAGGCTGATGCGTCGCGTGGTGCGATTCAACAAACGCACGCGCAAGCGCGTCTCCAGCGCAGCCAGACGCTTGCTGACTGAAGGTGGCGTGACGCCCAGCTCCTGAGCAGCAGCAACCAGACTGCCTCGCTTCATGATCAAGGAGAAAAAAGCTAAATCGGAGATGGTGTCCATTATTGCCTTATGCGACCGAATGAATTGTATGGGTGGAAATTATATGGCAGTAAATTATGAATATGATGAGCCTTCATAAAAAATTGGAGACAAGTATGAAACGGCGATCATCAATTCTTGCGGCGGCAATGCTGCCTTTCTGCCTGTGTGCCGTATCGTCAGCCATCGCAGACAGCTACCCTTCCCGTCCTGTACGTCTGATTGTGCCCTACGCACCAGCCGGCAGCGCCGATATCGTTGCGCGCCGCATTGCCGACGAATGGGGTAAAGCGCTGGGTGGCAGCTTCTACATAGAAAACCGCGCAGGTGCCGGCGGCAATCTCGGTGTGGACGTCGTTGCCAAAGCTGACCCGGATGGCTACACCATCGGATTACAAACGGTATCGCTGGCGATCAACCCATCCATTTTTCCGAAGATGCCTTACGACACGTTGAAGGACCTAGCGCCTATCAGCATGGTCGCAACTTCGCAGCATGTACTGGTCGTCAACACCAAATTCCCGGCGCACACGACCAAGGAACTGTTAGCCAAGGCTAAAGCGAATCCAGGCAAATACAATTACGGTTCAGCCGGTGCCGGTAGTACCTTCCACATGTCAGCTGAACTCTTCAAGTCCGTTGCCGATGTCGACATCGTGCACGTTCCGTACAAAGGCGGCGGCCCTGCTTTGATCGACACCATCGCCGGTCAAGTTGATATGAGCTTCCCGGTATTGTCCGCAGCCGCGCCGCATGTCAATGCAGGCAAATTGATCGCGATCGGTGTGACCGGACCTAATCGTTCCCCGTTGATGCCTAACGTTCCGACCATTGCTGAATCCGGCCTGCCGAATTACAGCTTTGAAACCTGGTTCATCGTCTTCGCACCGGCAGCGACACCCAAGCCTTTGATAGATAAATTAAATGCATCGCTGGTCAAAGCCTTGAATACACCTGCATTGAAAGATCGCATGATCAAGGAAGGCTTTGATCCTGCGCCATCAACACCAGCGCAAGCACAAGCCAAGCTGACAAAAGAGTTGAGCAGCTGGGCCAAGTTGGTCAAAGACAAAGGCATCACTGCTGAATAAAAAGGTTTGCGATATGTGAACGCAATATCGCAGCACAAAAAAAAAGCCCGGGGAACCGGGCTTTTTTTATTACAAACTAATATGACTTAAGCGTAGCTGCGCAGACGCAATGAGAAGTCACGCAGCGCCGTAATACCTGACGCTTCTGCACGTGCACACCAATCTTGCAACTGATGCAGCAGTTGATCGCGGCTAGCGTGTGAACGTTCCCAGATCGCCCCAAGCTCAACACGCATTTCATGCATGGTTTTCAGTGCTTTGCTGTGTGCAAACAATTCCGTCAATTGCTCTTTATGCGGTGCTTCCAACTTGGCTGGTTCACGGTGCAAGAGTTTTTTGACTGAACGCAGGAAGCCTGATTCCAGTTGCGCTTTTTCTTTCAGATGTTCGATTTCATCATGCCAGGTCTTTTTCAGGGACTTGGCGTATTTCGCTGTCACATCATAACGATTCGCGATCACTGATTGCAGTGTGTCGAAATCGAGATGCAATTTGCTGTGGTCGAATTTTGGCTCCGGCGCAACTTTCTTCACCTTGGCCAGACCGACTGTTTCCAGTATGCGGATATACATCCAGCCGATATCGAACTCATACCATTTCGACGACAGCTTGGCCGATGTGCCAAACGTGTGGTGATTGTTGTGCAGCTCTTCGCCACCGATCAGGATACCGATAGGGAAGATGTTGGTTGCAGCATCACTGCATTCGTAATTGCGGTAACCCCAATAGTGACCAATGCCGTTGATGATGCCGGCAGCAGTAATAGGAATCCAGGCCATTTGCAATGCCCATACCGAGATACCGATCACACCGAACAACGCAACGTTGATGAACAGCATCAGCACGATACCCAACGCGCTGTGGCGCGTGTAAACATTGCGCTCCATCCAGTCGTCAGGCGTGCCGTAACCATACTTTTCCATGGTTTCCATGTTTTTCGATTCGGTACGATACAACTCGGCACCTTCGAAAAACACTTTTTTGATACCGCGGGTTACCGGGCTATGCGGATCTTCCTCGGTTTCGCATTTAGCGTGATGTTTACGGTGAATCGCAACCCATTCCTTGGTGACCATACCAGTGGTCATCCACAACCAGAAACGGAAAAAGTGACTAGGGATAGGATGCAAATCCAAGCCGCGATGTGTCGCGGAACGATGCAAATAGATCGTGACGGCCGCAATCGTGATGTGTGTCACGGCGAGCGCGTAGAAGAACACTTCCCAACCACTAGCGCGAGTCAGGCCGTTTGATAGAAAATCAAGTACTGCGTCAATCATTGTGGCTCCATTATGAATGCCATAGATATATGGTGTCCCCTACATGGTGTCGCTTTGAAAAAAAAACGAGGATATCTGGCAAATTTCCGAAACGGATTGTACCCTTTTTAAGGGCGTATATCCGATTTTGCAGGATTTTCAGGTGTATTTAAACGCTCTTTTATCGGGCGATATTGTTCGTCAATCAACCTTATCTCACGCTGCGGGAACGGAACATTGATCTCATTCGCCTGAAATGATCGCCAGATTGCACGATTGACATCAGAAAGAACCCCACCACGCCCATCCAGTTGATTTACCCAAAAACCCAGTTGCAAATCAATACCATCCGCGCCGAATGACACCATCGTAGCGCTCGGTACACGATCAGGTCCTTTTCGAACCCCTGCGACACTAAGTGCGGCCTCTTCCAGCAAACGCAATGCCAAATCGATATCAGTTCGATAATCCACGGAAATGCGTGTTGTCATTTGCACCATGGTATCGCTCAAGGACAAATTCTGTACGGCATTGGATACAAACAGATCATTCGGCAAGATGGTGTCACTACCATCACCACCGCGCAGCACGGTATAGCGGGTATTGATCTCAGCCACGCGTCCGGTGAATTTATCCATCGTGACCGTATCGCCTATCGTCATGCTGCGTTCCAGCAGGATGATGAAGCCGGACACATAGCTGCTGGCAATTTTTTGCAGACCCAGGCCCAGACCTACGCCCAAGGCGCCACCAAATACCGAAAGCACAGTCAGGTCGATACCGACCATGGACAGGCTGACCAGCAAGGCAATCAGGATCAATACGGCACGACTCATGCGCGACAACACAGCACGCATGGACGAATGCATGCCGTCGAGGCGCATCAAGCGTTCTTCGATCAAGGCTGAGGCCCACAGGGCAATAAGAAGAGTGACCCCGACAGAGACGACAGCTTGCAGCATCGTCATCATGGAGACTTTATGCTTGCCCAGCGGGACAAAGGTGTCGTCGAGGAATTCGATCAGATCCGGCAGCACACCCGTGATATGCAGCGCCACCACGATCCAGACCAGTGTAGCGAAACTTCTTTCAAACAAGAGGACGAAAGCGCTGACTTTGCCCCCACGCGCAAAGACGCGACGCATGACATAGAAGGCGATTCGTATCAGTGCGAACGATGCAACCAAAGGCATCACTACACGTAAGACATCGACTCCATTTACCCCATCCCAACGTTCAAGGATGGCTTTGGCGATCGCCAGCAGCAACCATGTCAGCAAGGGCCACAATACCCGCGTAAAACTCTCTACTCCCAAACGCCGTAAAGCATTTTTTTGCGGCTCTTTTGAGGCAATCACACCACGCACCATGCGTGCGATCCCCCAACCCGCTACGAAGCACAGCACCAGCGCGAACAGCTGCCAACGCAAACCTGGGATACCCAGATCCGTCCACAAATCAGCCCAGAGAGTAGAGAGCAGGTTTTCTTTCATTTATTTTTTACGTTCGAGTACCGCCGCGAAAAATCCATCGGTGTGATGCAAGGCAGGCGACAGCTTCAGATACGCATCCATTTCCAGAGCTATCTTTTGCTCAGCCAGCACTTCGCTCATCGGAATCAAAACAAAGTCATCGCGTGAAGCAAGGAACTGCGCAACGATGCCTTCATTTTCTTCATCCAGAATACTGCAGGTTGCATAAACCAGACGACCGCCAGCTTTCACCAAACGTGCTGCACCAGCCAGAATCGATGCCTGCTTTTCGTTCAACTCTACCAGCGATTGCGGCGTCTGACGCCACTTCACATCAGGATTGCGGCGCAAGGTACCCAAGCCGCTGCAAGGTGCATCGACCAGTACGCGATCGATCTTGCCGGCCAGACGTTTTACCTTGGCATCGTTTTCATGCGCGATCTGTACTGGATGCACATTCGACAAACCGCTACGTGCCAGACGTGGCTTCAGTTTGGCCAGACGCTTTTCAGAAATATCGAATGCGTACAAACGACCTGTGTTGCGCATCGCAGCGCCCAGCGACAAAGTCTTGCCGCCTGCACCCGCGCAAAAATCGACCACCATTTCACCACGTTTGGCACCAACAATTTGCGACAGCAACTGACTGCCTTCGTCTTGCACTTCGATCGAACCGTTCTTGAACAACGGCAGATTTTGCAGCGCTGGCTTCTTGATGATGCGTATGCCCAAAGGTGCGAATGGTGTCGGCTCGCACAGAATCGGCGCTTCAGCCAATTCCTTGATAACATCTTCACGCGTGGCCTTGATCGCATTCACACGCAAGTCCAGCGGCGCTGGCTGGTTCACCGCATGCGCCAATTCAAGCGCGGCAGCTTCACCATCACGTGCCACCAGTTTTTCAAACAGCCACTCCGGCATATTCGAACGCAACAGCGATGGCAACAAGGTGCGATCGATTTGCATCACATGGTTCAGCCATTCGGTTTCTTCTTCGGTCAAACCGGCCAGCGCATCAACGCCAACTGCATCAGCCAAACCAAGCAAAGTCATACGACGCATCGTCGGGCCATTGCCTGATTCGGCAAAGCTGGTGTACACCGCTTTATTACGCAACAAACCGTATACAGCTTCAGCCACTACGCCACGCTCACGTGAACCCAGTTTTGGATGATCGCGAAAATAGCGCGACAAGGTACCGTCAGCCGGACCGGTAAAGCGCAAAATCTCGCGCAATACTTCTTCGGTGTTATTAATGATCGCTGGAGGCAATCTCATGCACATTCCTTCATAAAATATTCTTGTCTGCTACGACTTGTTGATGAGCGAGCCGACGGCTCGCCTTGATCTTGATTAATCTTACTTAATTAATCTTGTTTTATACGTACGACGCCATCGACCAAGGATAAACGTCCCTCGACAAAACAGCGTATCGCGTGTGGATAAATGATGTGCTCTTGCTCAAGCACGCGTGCGGCCAATGTTTCTTCCGTATCGTCCTCAAGCACCGGCACTGCTGCTTGCGCCACGATAGGACCATGATCCAATTCAGCCGTCACAAAATGCACAGTTGCACCATGCAGCTTTACACCTGCAGCCAAAGCCTGTCTGTGCGTTGCCAAACCGACAAAGCTAGGCAGCAAGGATGGATGGATATTCAGCATGCGACCTGCATAATGCGTAACAAGTGGCGTCGTTAACACCCGCATAAATCCGGCTAAAACCACTAAATCCGGTGCAAAAGAGTCAATCTTGCCTTGTAACGCAATATCGAAATCTTCGCGTGTCGGATAGTCTTTATGCGAAATAGCAACACAGGGAATGCCATGTTCGGCGGCATAAGCCAAACCTGTTGCATCCGCTTTGTTGCTAATAACGGCCGCAATCTGTGCTGGCCACTTCTCATTTTGCGCAGCACGGATGACGGCCCGCATGTTACTACCGCGCCCGGAAATCAAAATGACGATTCTTCTCATGGCGCGCATTGTACCGTACCGCGGCCTAATCAGACTTAAGTGAACAGATGATGACGGCAAGCATGAGCGCAAAACCGGGATGCCGACAGGGAGCGTGATGCAGATACGACGTGAGCAGATTTGCTTGAAAAACGGGCAATTGAGTCAGCCGCCATGCGCATAGCGGCTGCGTAGGATCAATTTACTGGAAAGAGTAAAACACCCGGAACGCGATCTTTTTGTCGGCCCAAAAATCGGCAGCATCGCGGAATACATCCAGCAAGGTTTCGCGCGCTTCTTTATCGAATTTAGGCGTATTCGGTAATTGTTCCAATACCACCAGGAAGCCAGGCTGAGGCCCTGCTTTATGCGCCAAACTAGTCAGGCAATCCGACAAAGCATCGAAATTTTTGCCAAAATGTTTGGGAAACTGGAATGCCTCGGCAATTGCAGCCAACACCTGCTGTTTAGTAGTCGCGTGCGCGCAATGTGCATACAGGAAATGCTGCCCAAGCTGCGCGGCCTCGGCCTGCAAATCGGCGACACGGAAGGCCCGGATCGACTGCACTACATTGAGCGGCACGGTTTTAAACAAACTCATTTATCCCTCATCTCCAGCAATTTATTATCAAGGAAACACACCCCGCTCACTCAATGACTCTTTTGAAGCTTCTATAGTGATCGGCGGTGTAATAATATTCGCGCGGCTTGGCTTGCTCGCCTCCTGTAATAATTCGCTTGGCACCCCGGTTACGGGCACGCGGCGTTTTTACAGTGTATTCGCGATAATACCCACGCTTTTGCTGCGGCAAAACCTTCTCATAATTCCCAAATACGGAGCCATCTTTCTCGTAAGGGAAAGGCCCACCCTGGCGAATCAACGCAATAGTCTGCTGCGCTTCACGCGGCAATTCGGCGACCGAAATGACCGGAAGTCCGCCGGAATCGAATGCAAAAGCGTTATAAGAAAGTAAGAATGTAGCGAAAACCAGGAAAAAACGTGTGAGAAATTTAACTTTCACCGAAATTCCTTCTAGTAATAATTGGCGCATCCTATCGATCTGACGAACGCAATACCTGAGAGTAACGTGTTGTGTTGTCCGAATCAACACGTAATTCACACGCCCGTCACACGCCGCAGGCGCGCGCTTTAGACCGTCGCATTTTCTGCAACACCTGTTTCCTGTGTTGAGAAAAAGGCAAGAATCTCGGTTTTATGAGCCAACGCGTCTTTGCGTCCCAGCTCGATTAATTCGCAGGTGTAGCTTTTTTCAAACAGCAAATACGATGCCAAAGCGGCGCCACGCACTTCAGCCGCGCCGATTCCTGAGAGCAACATTCGTACCGGACGCGGCAAGCTGCCGATGTGTCGGCTTGCGATTGTGTCCAGTCGCTCGGATGGCGCAATCGTCAACATCTCTATCGGCCGCAACGGCGTTTTGGTTTTTTGCTCATCGGTGAGAACCGACAAGGTTTGATTGATACGATTCAAGCGCTCAATATCGCCGGCAATACTGTCGAGGAAAATACTGGATAGCGCATGACCGAGTATTTGCGCCAAGCTTGGGTATTGCGCATTGGCCGATTGATCTATCGCCGGTTCCAGCAAGCGTCCGGCACCAATTACGAGAACTTTGTCTGCGCCCAAATGTATCGCCGGCGAAATCGGCGCCAACTGGCGCATGGAACCATCACCAAAAAATTCGCGACGCCCTTCGCAAAAAATAGGTGTCGCCGGAAAAATCAATGGGATTGAAGCCGATGCCAGCAAATGTTCGACACCAATCTGACCACGTATCGCTACGCGTTGTGTGCGTATCCAAGGTTCGATGTCGGCTTCGCTTTGATAAAAGGTCATGTGCTTGCCAGCGGTATACGAAGACGCCGTTACCGCCAAGGCATGCAATTTCCCATCCATCAGAGCCGCATCCAGACGCGGCAGATTCAACATCCGATTGAGCAAACTGACTAACGGCGTGTTATCGAGTAGTGAGTTCGGCGGATTCGCGCGCCATTTACGCAGCAACCATCCAAAGGACAGCAGCGACAACCACTTCGCACCAGAACGCAACACGCCTAATGAGTCGGCACGATAAACCTGCTCGGCAGTGAAGTGTTCCCAGACATCCACGACCTTTTTCAAGCCGGCGCAAAAATCGTCTGCATGACATGCCAGCGCTGTTGCATTGATCGCGCCGGCGGAAGTGCCGCAAATAATATCGTAGGGATTACGTTCAGGTGCCCAACCGGCTTCGCACAGAATGGTAGAAACAGTTTCCAGCACGCCGACTTGATACGCAGCGCGTGCGCCGCCACCTGTCAGCACCAGACCGATTTTCTTTTGATCTCGTATAGCAACCAATTAACTGAGCCTTTCACATGTCGGACAAGCGAAGCACACCGTCGTTGTATCAATCTCCCTTGGCAATACCTTCGCGCCGTGGGTCGGCACCGCCAAACCAGACTTCTTCACCGTGTATATTCAAACGCATGATGCCTTGCAAACCGGAAGTTTGCTCCAGCACTTGTACTTCATGACCTTTCGACACTAAAGCATTGACCAGTGCATTCGATACACGGCCTTGCTCCAGTTCGGTTGGGCCGTTGCGGCTACCGACGTTCGGCAAGTTGATCGCCTGCTGCACATTGAGTCCCCAATCCATCGTGCCGATGAGAACCTTGCCCACATAATTGATGATGGAAGCGCCACCCGGCGAGCCTATCGACAACACTAGCTTCTGCGTTCCTTTTTCAAAGACGAAAGTTGGCGACATCGAACTACGTGGTCGCTTGCCAGGCTGCACACGATTCGCAACCAAGCCATTGGCATCCGTCGCATTGAAGGAAAAATCGGTCAGTTCATTGTTCAGCAAAAATCCATCCACCATCTGACGCGAACCGAAACCGTTTTCAATCGTGGTCGTCATCGAGACTGCATGACCGTTGCCATCGACAATCGAGATATGCGAAGTAGACGGCAACTCAAGCGAGGTATTGTTGCCCAATGCTATGCGTGCACCGAAAGGTCGGCCAGGCTGCGCTTTCTTCATCGATTCTTCACGAATCAAGGCAGCGCGTTGTATCAGATATTTTTTATCCAGCAAAGGTCGTGCGCTACCACCGGGAAATGACACGAACTCAGGATCGCCTATGTAACGGTCGCGATCTGCATAAGCCAGTCGCCCCGCTTCCGAAAAGAGATGCACTGCCTCGGCATTCCATACGCCATCCACCGGTGCAAGTGCGCGCATGTCTTTCGTTTCCAGTATCCCGAGTATCTGTGCAATCGCAATACCACCGGACGAAGGCGGCGGCATGCCGCACACGATCCAAGACTTGTAATCACTGCAAATCGGCTCACGCACCTTGGCTCTGTAAGAAGCCATGTCACGTACGCTCAATCCTCCAGGATTAGTCGGATGCTTATTTACCTTGTCGGCGATGTCCTGTGCAATCTGCCCTCTGTAGAAAGCGTTGGCCCCCTCGTTCGCAATAGTCGTCAAAGTCGCGGCCAGCGCCGGATTTTTCAACAGATAACCGACTGGTCTTGGCTTGCCATCTTTATCGTAGAAATAAGCGGCGGCTACAGGATCATTTTTCAGATAGGTTTCTGACTGCAGCAAGGTGGCCAAACGCGGACTGACGGCAAATCCATCTGTCGCCAATTGAATCGCCGGAGCGAACAATGTAGCCCACGGTAACTTGCCGTACTGTTGATGTGCCAGTTCTAGCATACGCAGCACGCCTGGCACGCCAACTGAGCGACCACCGACTACTGCCTCATGGAAAGGCATCGCCTTATCGTCGGCAGTTTGAAATAATTTTCCCGATGCATTGTCTGGCGCAGTTTCACGACCATCGAAGGCTTTCACGCGCGACCCATCGTAATGCAACAGGAAGGCACCACCGCCGATACCCGACGATTGCGGCTCTACCAAACCCAGCACCATTTGCGTTGCAATCGCAGCATCAACCGCCGAACCACCAGCTTTCAATATTTGATAACCAGCATCCGCAGCAAGCGGATTGGCTGCGGCCACCATGTATTTCTTCGCGACCCAGCCTGGTTTTTCCGTGTAGCCGCTACTGCCTTCTGGCTCAATCGGGATATAGTTTTTGTGAACAGGTACGCTGCTGCAAGCTGCAAGCAAGGCGGACAATACGACGGCAATAACAGGCGTTTTAATCATGCAAGGTCCCGGAGAAGCAAAGATGGAAGCACAAGGTTTGCCCTAGTGTAAACCGCTTGCGACCTACTGTCAGTTTGTTGAAGCAGCGATATTGCATTTCGATGCACTACTTCAACGAAATCGACAAGCAATCCCGCACAAGAAAAAAGCAGCCGAAGCTGCCCTTTTCTTCCTCATCAACCAATGTCTAAGGTTTAACCAATGCCGGAGGTGCTGGTGCACTTTCAACAGGAACAACGATAGTTGTCACCGGCGACACTATCGTAACCGCCGTCACACTGCTTTGCGTCATTTGAAAACCAGATGCAGGCAGTAGCGGCACCATCAGCAATGCAACGATATTGATGATCTTGATCAAAGGATTCACTGCCGGGCCAGCCGTATCCTTATACGGATCACCAACAGTATCGCCGGTGACCGCTGCCTTGTGCGCTTCGGAGCCTTTGCCGCCGTGATGGCCGTCTTCGATATATTTCTTCGCGTTATCCCAGGCACCACCACCGGTGGTCATCGATATTGCCACGAAGATACCCGTCACAATCGCACCCATCAACAAACCGCCGAGCGCAGCAGGTCCAAGTATCATGCCAACCAGAATCGGAATCACCACCGGTAACAAGGATGGAATAATCATTTCCTTGATCGCCGCTGTAGTCAGCATGTCCACAGCCTTGTCGTACTCCGGTTTACCGGTACCGTCCATGATGCCTTTGATGTCGCGGAACTGGCGGCGCACTTCCATTACGACAGCACCAGCTGCACGTCCCACTGCTTCCATCGCCATCGCACCGAACAGGTACGGAATCAAACCACCGATGAAGAGGCCGACGATAACCAGAGGATTAGACAAATCGAAGGAAGTGCTCTTGCCGACAGAATCCAAAGCATGCGTGTAATCGGCAAACAAAACGAGCGCCGCCAAACCGGCAGAACCAATCGCATAACCTTTGGTCACCGCCTTGGTTGTATTACCTACAGCATCCAGCGGATCGGTAATTGCACGCACCGATTCCGGCATGCCTGACATCTCTGCAATACCACCCGCGTTATCGGTAATCGGACCATAAGCATCCAGCGCCACGATAATGCCGGCCATCGACAACATTGCTGTTGCCGCGATCGCGATACCGTACAAACCGCCTAGCCAATACGATGCAAGAATCGCCGCACACACCGAAACGACCGGCCATGCCGTCGAACGCATGGATACGCCAAGACCAGCAATGATGTTGGTGCCGTGACCGGTAGTCGATGCCTGCGCCACATGCTGTACCGGTTTGAAGTCGGTGCCGGTGTAGTACTCGGTGATGTAGACCATCAAACCAGTCAACACGATACCGACCACTGCAGAACCCATCATCGCCAATTGCAACTCGGGGGGAATAACCAACCAGGTCACGACGGCAAAACCGATCAGTGACAAACCAGCAGCCCACCATAAGCCTGTGTACAAAGCCGACATGATTTTCTTGCCCGGCTTGGCCTTGACCATCGAACAGCCGACGATGGAAGCAAGAATGGATACGCCCCCCAACAACAGAGGATAAATGGCTGCCTGTAACTCCATGCCGCGCATCACCAAAGTACCCAGCAACATGGTGGCAATCAAGGTCACCACATAGGTTTCAAACAAGTCAGCTGCCATACCGGCGCAATCGCCTACGTTATCACCTACATTGTCGGCAATCACTGCCGGATTGCGCGGGTCATCTTCAGGAATGCCAGCTTCGACCTTACCGACCAGATCCGCACCAACGTCCGCACCTTTGGTAAAGATACCGCCGCCAAGTCGTGCAAAAATCGAAATCAGCGATGCGCCAAATGCCAGACCTATCATCGGCGTGATCACATCATGCAAGGTGACGGTATAACCAACGCCATGCAATGCTGAGGTGACCAGAATCAAAAAGAAAATGGCGACACCAAGCAAACCCAGTCCAACCACCAACATGCCGGTAATCGCGCCGCCCTTGAACGCTACATCCAATGCCTCGTTCATGCCCTTGGTCGCCGCTTGCGCAGTACGCACATTGGCACGCACCGATACATTCATGCCGATAAAACCGCATGCGCCGGACAATACAGCACCAATGAGGAAGCCCATCGCCGTTACTAGGCCAAGGCCGGGCACCAACGCGATGATGATGAAGAGCACGACGCCGACGATGGCAATAGTGCGGTACTGGCGTGCCAGATAGGCTGCAGCACCTTGTTGAATCGCGGCAGCAATTTCCTGCATGCGTTCATTACCAGCATCTTGCTTGAGTATCCAACTGCGAGAGATCAGACCATAGACGACGGCAATAATGCCGCACGCAATGGCGAACCATAGACTTGATGCCATATCGACTCCTCCTGTTTTTTCACGACTAAGTTAACCACTACGACAATGCAACAGACATAAAGAATGTCCCGTGCTAACTGCGTACTGCAAAACTTTCTGTCGCCCTTTTTATTATTGAGTGCCAGGGCTGGTTGAGTCTCTTGATGCTATCGATATTAATGCTATAGCGATACAACAGTTTGAACAAGCATGAAAAAAGCGGACATATAGTCCGCTTTCTTTTTAACCTTCCAACGCTGCAAATGCCGCGTCGCGTATCTGATCGACTGGACCGACGCCCGCGATCTTGCGATACTTAGGCGCACCCGGTTTGCCGGATTCTGCCCATTTATTGTAGTAACCAACCAACACTTCTGTTTGATCGTGATAGACCGAC
The DNA here is from genome assembly GCF_059416385.1 of Herminiimonas sp. GW821-FHT09C12. Taxonomy (NCBI): domain Bacteria; kingdom Pseudomonadati; phylum Pseudomonadota; class Betaproteobacteria; order Burkholderiales; family Oxalobacteraceae; genus Herminiimonas; species Herminiimonas sp. GW821-FHT09C12. The sequence continues at coordinate 1,952,148 of NZ_JBWKPC010000001.1, read as the reverse complement.
AGACGCTTCTTGACGGTTTCTTCCTTGTCGTCATCACGCTGGATCAATTCTTCACCAGTCAGGTCATCCTTGCCTGCCACTTTTGGCGGATTGAATTTGACGTGGTAAGTACGACCCGATGCCGGGTGTACACGACGACCGCTCATGCGCTCAACGATCGCTTCATCCGGCACATCGATTTCCAAAACGTAATCGATGGCAACGCCAGCGTCTTTCATTGCATCAGCTTGTGGAATCGTGCGTGGGAAACCATCGAACAAATAACCCTTGGCGCAATCCGCTTCTTTCAAACGATCTTTGACCAGACCGATGATGATGTCGTCCGATACCAGACCGCCTTCATCCATGATTTTTTTGGCGGCGATACCGAGTGGCGTGCCAGCCTTGACTGCTGCGCGCAACATGTCGCCAGTGGAAATTTGCGGGATATTGAATTTGTCTTTGATGAAACCAGCTTGCGTGCCCTTACCGGCACCAGGCGCTCCTAAAAGGATGAGGCGCATGAAATTTTTCCTAAAACGAGTTTTGAATTCTATTACCGAAAGGCGCTAAAGCGGCGCCGAGGATAGTCGTGATTTATAGATTTAGCCTATGAACTTTGCACGAAACTTACCACAAAATCATGCCAAATCAATGTTTTTTGACTTTGTTGCAATGCATCATTGACCAAAAAAACGCCTGACGCGCTCCAGATCTTCCGGCGTATCCACACCCGTTACTGGGGCATGTGGCGTCACGTGTACGGCAATCGGAACACCGTGCCATAACACGCGTAATTGCTCCAGCGCTTCCAATTGTTCAAGCGGGGAAATGCCTAGCTGAGGGTATTCCTGCAAGAAGCCATTGCGATATGCGTACAAACCTATATGGCGCAACGGCGCATACGCTGCCGGCATCACATCCTTGCTCAAGGCAAAACCATCGCGATGCCACGGAATCGTCGCACGCGAGAAGTACAGCGCACGGCCAGCCTTGTCCAACACGACCTTCACCACGTTCGGATTGAAGGCTTCTTCAATGTCGCTGATTGCATGCGCCGCCGTTGCCATCGGCACATCGCGCGTAATCAAGGTGGCAGTTGCAGCGATCAATGATGGATCGATCAAAGGCTCATCGCCCTGCACATTCACCACCACTGCATCATCCGGCAAACCGATCAAGGCTGCTACTTCCGCTATGCGGTCAGTGCCGGACGGATGATCGGCACGCGTCATTTGCACCGCTACTTTATGCTGCACACAAGCGGAAAAAATATCGGCGTGATCAGTCGCAACGATCACCTGCGCCGCACCGGATTGCATAGCACGCTCAGCCACACGCACGATCATCGGCTTGCCGCCCAGATCAGCCAGCGGTTTATTCGGCAATCGAGTAGAAGCGAGACGTGCAGGAATGATTACAGTAAAAGACATCGAGAACTTCCAGAATAGCGGTGCTTACGCAGCTCTTAAGCTGAAGGCGTAGCTTGCAAATCGCGAGCTTGATCAGCCCACATGATAGGAATGCCATCGCGTATCGGGTACGCAAGCTTGTCTGCCTTGCAAATCAGTTCTTGCGCTTTTTTGTCATGCTCAAGCGGACCTTTGCAGATCGGGCAAACCAGAATATCAAGCAATCGAGTGTCCACGGAGTTTCTCCACAATTTTTTCAGCAAACGCAGCATCAAGCTGCGCTGTTACAGGCACGACCCACAAACGGGGATCGTTTCTCAAACCATCATTTTGCCGACATTTTACTGCATCCTTCTCTGTCATCAGGATCACATCCGCTTTCACGGCAGCAAACGGGTTATCGGCAAAATCATAATGATCAGGCAAGGCCATCTCTTCGAACTGCAAACCGGCATCGCGCAATAGCGTAAAAAATCGCGCAGGATTACCAATTCCAGCAGCAGCCAGTATCGTCGGAGAGTGTTTTCCTTCAATGCCGGCAAAGGAACTCAGCGCGCTCGTTTGCGAACGATCGTTCAATTTTTCCGCTGTCGTGCCGACCAACTTCATACCAACAGCATCAGATGGCATGACGTCCCCAACAGCAGCGCCATTAATCACGGTAAAGTCACGGCGGCGCGATGCAGACTCACGCAAAGGGCCGGCCGGCAGCAGCCAGCCATTACCGACACCACGACTATCGAACAATACGATTTCGACATCCCGCTCCAAACGGTAATGCTGCAAGCCATCATCCGAAATCAGCACATCGACTTCCGGATGCGCAGCCAGCAAAGCGGTTGCAACGGCAACTCGATCGCGCCCCACCATCACCGGGCATTCCGCCCTGTATGCAATCAATAAAGGTTCGTCGCCAACTTCCTGCGCCAAGGATTGTGGCGTCACTGCCTGCGGCACATCGTTATGCACACCGTAACCACGTGAAATCACGCCTGGCTTGAATCCAGCTTGCCGCAATGCCTGCACCAACCAGATCGTCAACGGCGTTTTACCGGTTCCACCAACAAAAATATTACCGACGATGACTACGGGTACCGGCAAGCGCTGAGCTTTGGAAAGTCCGAGTCGATAAGACATGCGACGCGCAGCAGACAGTGCACCGAACAAGCCGGATACAGGCAACAGCAAGCAAGCCGCCAGCCCGCGCTGCGCCCACGTTCGCGTCAAAAATGCTTCGAGATTGGAGCGTTGAAGAGACAAAGACGTGATCCCGTAATGAAAATGCTGCCCTTCACACCTGAAGCGACAGTATCGAAACGATAGAACTTACCAAATGACAGGATTTATTTTTTACCGCTGGTTTGCGCCGCGAACGTCACCTTGGAATAACCGGCAATACGCGCCGCTTCCAATACATTGATCACGGTTTGATGCGTGGTAGTTGCGTCGGCAGCAATGATGACCACCGGATCAGGATTGGGCTTGCCGGACGCAGCGGCGGCTGCGGTCAGCTCTGCCGCCAATCCTTCCGGATTTTGCACTGCGACGCGATTATTGTTAATCGAGTAGCGACCTTGCGCATCGACACCAACGTTGATCTCGAACGGTCTATCCAGTGCCTTCTCTGCATCTGCGGTCGGCAATGTGATCTGCAAAGCGGTGAACTTGCTATAACTGGTTGATACCATCAAGAAGATCAGAATCACCAACAATACGTCGATGAAGGCGATCAAATTGATTTCCGGATCTTCCCGGCTTTGTCCCTTGCGGAAATTCATCAGGCGTCCAGTCTCTTACTTGCGTGAACCATGCACGATATCGACAAACTTCACCGCTTGCTGTTCCATATCGATAATGAAGCTATCGACCAGTGCGCGGAAGTGGCGGTAAAACACTAATGATGGCATCGCAATCGCCAGACCAAAGCCGGTGTTGTACAAGGCAATCGAAATCCCGTGCGCCAGTTGTGTCGGATTCGCGCCGGTGCCGGTTGCATTCTGCGAACCGAAAATCTCGATCATGCCGACCACCGTACCGAACAAACCCATCAACGGAGCCAATGTTGCAATCGTACCCAGTGTAGTCAGGAAGCGCTCCAGCTCATGCGCGGTGCCACGTCCTGCTTCTTCTATCGATTCTTTCATCACATCGCGCGGCGCATCAACATTGCGCATGCCTGCTGCCAACACACGGCCAAGTGGTGAATTCTGTTCCAAGGTGCTCACGACGTTCGCATCGATTTTGCCGTTGTGATAAACCCGAATCACTTCGTCCAGCAAGCTCGGCGGCAAAATCCGGCGGCGGCGCAAGTACAGGCTACGTTCAATAATCAAGGTCAACGCAATAACGGAAGCAATCAGCAACAGCCAGATCGGCCAGCCTGCTGCGTGAATAATGGCGAGCAAAGTAAGCTCCTTCTTTGGGATTCAATAAGTATGGATGGAGAATGTAACGTTTTGGCGCAGGGAGAGCAAGTTTCTACCAGTGTCGGCTTGACAGCCTTGCATGACGAGCGATGACACCATGTTAACCGGCATCCGTACTACACCTGAAAATTCTTTTAACAACATGCCCTTCCCGGCAAAAAGACTTGTGCACATTTTCTGTGGATAACATTGTGCGTAACTGTGTGTAAGCAGTCGAAGTGATTGATTTCAAAGAAAATTTTATCCGTGCATAGAAATGAGGCGGTGCATATCCTTGATGATATCGCGACTATTTTTGCTTTCTGCCATGTTTCCTAGATACATCGGCCGCAACATCCCGCCCAGCATCAGAGAGAGTTGCCGCAGTGGTGGAAAATTCACAAATACCAATCTCATCCTCAAACACAGCACATATAAAAACGCCCGGCATCGATTACTCGACGTCGAGCGCATTTCGAACTTGATGTTCAGACACGCATACGCGTGCCCGGATTGATTAAATACCGCGGAATACGGCACACTGTCTGAAAGCTTCTTCCGAAAATGGTATCTGCTTGCTCTTGCAATATTTCGAAGTCAGCTTCAGCAATTCCTTGATATCGCGGCCGCTGCACTTCGCATAAATATTGCTAAGTGAGTCTATCAATTCGTCCGACAAATCTGCATGGAATTGCGTCGCCAGCGATTTCCACAGGCGCATGGCGTCGTCCTTCGGTGGCACCTCGTATTGAATCGTCGCAATGCAACGCGACAGAATCGCGTCATCGACATCGCCAATACGGTTGGTCGTCATGAACAGCAAACCCTTGAAGTATTCCAGCGTACGCAGGAACTCGGCAACGATAGCGTTGTGTTGCAAATCATTGTCGCGGCAACGGATATACACGTCCGCTTCATCCAGCAACAAGATTGCATCCCAGCGCGCAGCGCGACGCAGAATCTGCGACAGATTCTGTTCGACTGATGCAGCCGTAATACCAAGCTGACCTGAATGCACGCGATACAGCGGCTTGCCCACCACCTCCGAATACACTTCCGCCGTCAGCGTCTTGCCTAAACCCGGTGCGCCTTTACAGAGAATCGTGGTGCCGCCGGATTTACCTTCGACAATATCTTCCATCAACACACTCATATCTGCGGTGAGGATGTCTATCAATTCTCGGTGCTGTGTCGGCAGAATCAACTTCTCGCGCAATTCCGGCTTGTACTGATATGAAGTTAGGTTCTGTACATGCACCCAGATGTTTTGATGCAGCTCCAGATGGAAGAGATGTACATAGCAATGCAGAGGAATTTTCTCGAAACCTTGTGCGAAACCGTTCTCGCGCCAGAATTCGGCATCGGCCATCATCTCGAAACGGCGATCCAGGATTTCCTCGTCATTGACGCATTTCGCGACGGCACCATCCTTCAAGGTCAGCATGCCTATGCGGTGTTTTTCATCCATCGTGAATGCCGCATTGCGCGCGATGAATTGTTTACCAAATTGACGCTGATATGTGAGGAAGCGCTTGGATTGCTTTTCGTATTCCTGCTTGAATTCGGCGCATTCCTTGAAATAGCCGAGCTCGCTCAACAATTCCGGAATCGTGCGATTAACGATATCGTGTGAATTGATCACGATCGCATTGGTCATGCCGGAACGACGCATGCGCAGATCGGATGATTCTTCCTTGCCTGCAGCTTGCATCGTATTGGCGATCAGATCGATCACGACATACGGTGCGCCCTGATCCGGTACGACATGGCGCAGACGATGAATCAACCACGGCAGCAGCACGCCATCTTTATTGCGTTTGTACAGCCAACCGTCGATCACATCGCGTGAAAAATATGCGGCCAGACCCGGCACCAATTTATCCAGATCAGGAATCTTGCGTGCCTGCGGTGCGCCGAGAATATTGTCCAGCGCCAGCATCTGGAACATCAAGGAGCGATCGTCTTGCGCTTTGCACAAGGTGTACAAGGTATTCATCGCTTTCGCGTCGAACAACTTGCTGGAAACAATCATGCGGCCATGGCAAATGCCATGCTCGGAAAGCCGTTTGGCCAACGGAGAATCTTTTTCGATCATCTCCAGCAGCACATTCACCATCGATTCCGGTATTTCAAAATCCATCACAACTCCATGCTAATTTCGTGTTCGGCACAGGTGGGTACCCGATAAAATCCATGCGTAATTCAATGCAATGCCAATGCGGACAACTCGAAGCATAAAACATCAAAAACCAGGCATCATTGTGCGACATTACAAAAGAAAACGGCTTCCATATCTGGAAGCCTTCTGTCTGTTTGATGCCTATCGCCGAAATCGTGATTCAGCAGCGCACGTCTGGCATGTCTTCCCGTTATCGGTGCTTTTTCGTGTTTCTCGTAGTATTCGCCCGACCGCATTGCCTCGTCCATCATAAAGCAATAACTTGGGCATGTGAAGCCAGGGCCGACCACCTATCCGGACAGGGATAGTGCATATCCAGCCAAATAGCGCGCATATCCGGCCATGCTGCACTTGCACATACTTTCAAATATGCTTTTCGGACAATCAGAGAATCCAGACTGAAAGAAAGTCCTTATACTAGCGGGCCACGAAACAAGATCAATTCGCCACGGAGTCTCAGTGTCCAAAGGTATTACGTTTTCAGTTACCAGCTCCGTGCTGTTCGCCGTTCTCTATTATTACTCCACCTTGCTGATACCGCTCAGTGGCGAAGAAATTTTCGGCTGGCGCACGCTGTTGACCTTCCCTTTCCTGACCATATTCATCTGGTCAGGCGGCCGACAAATCATGGTGAAAATGCTGGCGCAACGCATGCTGCAAAATCCCGGCCTGCTACTCGGTGCCATTGCGACATCGGCATTTCTAGGCGTACAGCTGTGGCTGTTCATGTGGGCGCCGCTACATGGTCGCGCACTCAACGTATCACTCGGCTACTTCCTGTTGCCGCTCACGATGTTGATGACCGGTCGCATCGTCTACAAGGAACGTCTGTCGCGTCTGCAAAATCTGGCCGCACTATGCGCAGCATTTGGCGTAGCAAATGAGTTGTATCAGGTGGGCAGCTTTTCATGGGAAACGCTGACTGTCGCACTCGGCTACCCGGTCTACTTCGTTTTACGCCGTCGCCTTGGTTCCAATAATATCGGCGGACTGTGGTTCGATATGGCATTCCTGCTGCCCGCCGGTTTATGGTTCGTCTACGCAGGCAATCTGGACTTTGCTACGCTCCACGATCATTCACAGTTGTATCTCTTGATTCCGCTACTCGGCGTGATCAGCACGTTTGCTCTGATCTTCTACATGATGGCGAGCCAAATCTTGAGCTTGAGTCTGTTCGGTCTGCTCGGCTATGTCGAACCGGTGTTGCTAGTAGTAGTTGCCTTGTTGCTGGGAGAAAGCATCAAGGGCGCAGAATGGCTGACCTACATTCCGATCTGGATCGCGGTATTACTCCTGATCGTTGAAGGCGTTAAAACCGTTTATACACGGCACAATCTGGATACGTAAAACTGATCCAATCAAGCCGGACGAACCTTTATAGAGACGTCCGGCCAGCGATCAGAACTGTTCCCAATCATCCCCAGCACCAGCCAAAGCAGCAACCTTGTCATTCTTGATCGCAGGTGTCTCCTTGCTTGCAAGCTGCGCAGGCGCAGGATTGCGTGACAACACAGGCGCATCTGGTTTGGCAGGCAATGTATTAAGAGCTGATGGCAGAACGTGCAAAACCTGCGTGCCGTCCAATTTGAACACGCTGACAACTTTGACCAAATTCCCCGCCTGATCCTGCAATGAAGCAGCTGCCGCTGCAGCTTGTTCTACCAAGGCTGCATTTTGCTGTGTTGCTGTATCCATCTGCATGACAGCTTGATTGATTTGTTCGATACCAGCGGTCTGTTCCTGGCTGGCAGCGGTGATTTCTCCCATGATGTCGGTTACGCGACGCACGCTAGCCACCACTTCCTGCATCGTGGTTCCTGCATCATCGACCAGACGTGCGCCCACATTTACTTTGCTCACTGAATCGCCGATCAGATTCTTGATTTCCTTCGCAGCGGCAGCCGAACGTTGCGCCAGATTACGCACCTCTCCTGCAACTACGGCAAAACCGCGCCCCTGTTCACCTGCACGCGCAGCTTCCACAGCCGCATTCAAGGCCAGGATATTGGTTTGGAACGCGATGCCATCAATCACGCCGATGATGTCTGCAATCTTCCTGGCGGAATCGTTGATTGATCCCATCGTATCGACCACTTGCGACACCACAGTGCCACCCTTGATCGCCACTGCAGAAGCAGTCATGGCCAGTTGATTGGCCTGACGTGCGTTGTCTGCATTTTGTTTGACTGTACTGGTCAACTCTTCCATCGACGATGCAGTCTCTTCCAATGAACTGGCCTGTTCTTCGGTGCGAGAAGACAGATCCAGATTACCGGTTGCAATCTGTGTGGATGCGGTCGCAATCGCTTCTGTGCTGTAACGCACTTCACCAACTATGCGTACCAGGCTGGCATTCATTTCCTTCAATGCCTGCAATAACTGTCCTGTTTCATCCTTGTATTTGACGTCGATGACGCTGCTCAGATCGCCAGCGGCAACAGTTTGTGCAATCTTGACTGCCTCATTCATAGGCTTGGTAATCGAGTGCGATATCCAGTAGGCCAAGCCAATGCCGGCAATCGCCGCTGCGATACCGAGCGTCGTCATCATGGTTGTTGCCGATTCAATATGGCCGGCGGCGACGTCACCGCTCTGCTCCACTATTTTCTTTTGCAGCACTGACAATTGCACGATTACTTTTTGCACCGCATCAAGGGCCGGTAGCGTTTCTGTCAACATCGCATGCATCGCCTCATCACGCTGACGGTCGGCGACCATTTTCCCGACCTTGGTGAAAGAAGCGACGTACTGTGCGCGCACCTCCTTGAATTGCGTCATTAACGTTTTTTCTTCTTCGCTGATGACCAATTTATCCAGTACGGCGACGGCATCATCAATGGTCTTCTTGTTCTGTGTGATGGCAGCATAAATGGCTTCGACCTTGACCGGATCTGTTTCTATGAACAACTCCATATTGCGGCGTGCATTGGCGAGGGTGGTGCCATCTATCGTGGCAGCCGCTTCTGCCTTGACCCAGTCGGTGTCTATCATCTGACGATTGATTTTTCCAATATCGGAGAAACGAACCAATGCAAAAACGATCAGAATCGTGGTCAATACAAAGATCAGACCGAAGCACATGCCCAGACGGGCGCCAATTTTTACATTCAAGATGTTCATTTTCTTTTCCCCCAGCAAGTCGTGACGACATCTATTTAAAGACGCCAGCGCATTTCAATACTCAAATTCCATTACCATCTGTTTTTATTGTTTGCAGCTATGCACATTCCTAGGGCAGCAAGAAATTGCACTTCACTCATTTCGTGCGCCCAACCCCTGTGCAACCATGAACCGTCCCAAGCAAGAACACTTATGAACTCTGATCGTCCAGCATCGAACCATCCATCCGCACCAGCCGTGCTCAGCGTCTCTGCGCTAAATCAGGCTGTCTCACGCATGCTGGAACGCAACTTTCCTTTGTCGTGGGTATCCGGTGAAATATCCAACTTCACTTGTGCTGCATCCGGACATTGGTACTTCACGCTAAAAGACAGTGCAGCCCAGGTACGTGCTGTGATGTTTCGTGGTCGTGCTCAATATGCAGATTTCATGCCACGCGAAGGTGACAAAGTTGAAGTGCGCGCACTGGTGACGCTGTACGCGCCGCGTGGCGATTATCAATTGAGTGTGGAAGCGATACGGCGTGCCGGTGTCGGTAATTTGTATGAAGCTTTTTTACAATTGAAGGAAAAGCTGAATGCAGAAGGTTTATTCGATCCTGCGCGCAAACGTCCTATCCCCTCATTCGCTCGCACGATAGGCATCGTCACCAGTCCACAAGCAGCCGCCTTGCGCGATATTTTGACAACGCTGAAACGGCGCGCGCCGCATGTGAACGTCATCCTGTATCCAACGCCTGTGCAAGGCGAAGGCTCGGCCAACAAGATTGCGCAAGCGATAGCCACCGCTTCTGCACGTGCCGAATGCGATGTACTTCTGGTCTGTCGCGGTGGCGGCAGCATAGAGGATCTGTGGTCTTTCAATCATGAAATCGTCGCGCGCACCATCGTCGGTTGCGACATTCCTGTCATCGTCGGCGTCGGCCATGAAACCGACTTCACCATCGCCGATTTCGCTGCCGACTTGCGCGCACCAACACCGACTGCCGCTGCTGAACTGGCCGCGACACCACGCGCAGATTGGCTCGCCAGACTGGAAGCACAAGCTGACGATATGCGTCTGACAGTGAAGCGACAGTTGTCCGATACCGCACAAACACTGGATTGGTTATCGCGTCGCCTGATTAGTCCATCGGCTTACATCGCGCATGAAAGAATGAAGCTGCAAAACCTGCAAGCGCGTCTGGGCCACGCCACGCGTATTCCACTCAGCAAGGCACAATTCGCTTTGGCACATCTGCGCAATCGCTGGCTGACGCAATTGCCGGATACGCAAGCACAACGGCTGAATGTCGTTAATCATGCGCGTCGTTTGAGCAATCAAATGAATAGCAACATCGCGACGCAACGCCAAACGCTAGTCGCGCTTTCCGCACAACTGGAAATGCTGAATCCGCAACGCACGCTGGAGCGTGGTTACGCGATGATTACCGATGAAAAAGGAAAAATCGTACGCGCACCAAAAGAACTGCAACCGCGACAAAGTGTCACGGTACGACTGGCCGATGGCACCGCGCAAATCGGAATCGCAAGCGTGCAGGAGACGCTGGACTAAGATGACGCGCATTCGAATAAATGCGCGTCATCTTGGTGGAACTGAAACGTAAAAAATCCACCTCTGACATTCATTACGCAAGCATTGCTAGCCAGCGTAAACATCAAAAATCACACACATCACACCACAAACAATAATGAGAATTATTACCATTTGAAAGGTGTGTGACGAGGCTATGTAAATCGTACAAAGCCTTATATCTATTGGCCTTGCGCCATGTCGCAGCAAAATACAACGCTATGTTTTTCAGCACTTTTTCAAGTGTGTTTTTAAGCTTGCCGGAAATTGACCTGCGTCGTGTGCAAGCAAGGCATAACCGCTTTACAATGAACGCCTTTCAAAAAGAACATCTTCATTTTCAACCCCATATAGAAGGACGACCATGGAACATACCCTGCCGGCACTGCCCTATGCGTTGGATGCACTTGCTCCACACATCTCGAAAGAGACACTCGAATTCCATTACGGTAAACATCATCAAACATACGTAACGAATTTGAACAACCTGATCAAAGGTACCGAATTCGAAAACGCATCCCTCGAAGAAATCATCAAGAAATCTTCCGGCGGCGTTTTCAACAATGCAGCACAAGTATGGAACCACACCTTCTACTGGAACGGCCTGAAGCCTAACGGCGGCGGCGCTCCAACTGGTGCAGTTGCTGATGCAATCAATGCAAAATGGGGTTCCTTCGACAAGTTCAAGGAAGAATTCACCAAGTCTTGCGTAACCAACTTCGGCTCCGGCTGGACATGGTTGGTGAAAAAAGCTGACGGCTCGCTCGATCTGGCTAACACCTCGAACGCTGGCTGCCCATTGACCGGCGCTGACAAACCATTGTTGACCTGCGACGTTTGGGAACACGCTTACTACATCGACTACCGCAATGCGCGTCCTAAGTATGTTGAGTCGTTCTGGGCATTGGTTAACTGGGACTTCGTTGCGAAGAACCTGGCCTAAGCTATCTGTCTGATGCAGACATCAAGGTCTGCATCGATCACAAAAAAACCTTGCTCTAATCGGCAAGGTTTTTTTACGTCTGCAATTTTGCTGGTGTCCATTACTGCGTGCCGGATGAGGCTTGAGCGCTCTGCTCCATGCCTACTGTAAAAGTACGTCATCCCCGCCAGCCATCGTTTAGCGCCACGTACACATTTGTCCATAAAACGACGTTGTCATCACTGTTTTTTTCAAAAATATTCTTTGCATGCGAGGTGAGTACCAAACGCGGAATATGCACGCTTGCTCGCGTGTTTCTCCTCTGAAGCATCGTTTCCGACATCGCATTTCTTGCCTTGCAAAACTGCCTGGCCGTCAGATCGACTACTGCATTTGCAGTATTTACTCCTGAGAAGAAACACCTAACCATGTGCAGAAAATAAATTCTCTTTCTTTTCCGCCATGAACACGTCTTACCGCAATCTCTGGAATCCTGTCCTCGGCACCTGGGTCGCCGTTTCTGAACTCACGCGCGCTCGCGGCAAGCGCAGCCGAGGTGGCAAGTATGGACGAGTATCCATATCAATACACGTCGGCATGGTCGGCTTACTTGCCGGTCTGGGTAGTCCTTCGGCGATGGCAGGATGTACTACGGCTGGATTGACAGTGACCTGTACAGGAAGTGCAAATCCAGTACTTCCCAACTATGCAAACAATGCGAATAATCTGTCCGTCAACATCCTTTCGTCAGGCGAACTCGGCGTTTTGACTGGGGCTGGGGGCACGGCGCTGTCCTTGACTGGCGATAACGTCACACTAAACAACAATGGGACGGTTGATACGGCTCTTGAGGGACCTCAGAGTGTCTTGAGTAGCGGCGTAGTAATTGGCAATACCAATGTCTCAACGGTCAACATTACCAACAATAGCAGCGGGGTCATCAAGGGGTCAATGGCCTCGATAGACGCCCCTCTGCCCGACCTAAACGGCATGGCCCTGAACGTGAACAACGGCGCTGGCGGCATAACCAGAATAGTCAACAATGGCAGCATCTCTTCAAATCTGCTGTCAGGTGCGTCGGGCTTACAGCTTGCCGATACCGCTGTGGTGGCAGTTCGAGGTGGATCATCCGTTGAGATGACCAACTCAAACACAGGTTTCATCACTGGCCGAGTGGCCTTCGAATCTTCGACCAATGGCAACAGCTTCATTAATGCCGGGACCATCATGGGCAGCGTCTCCCTCGGTGCAAGCGGAAACAACACCTTCACCGCGGTGACCGGCTCAGTCATCAACCCAGCAGGCGGCAGCGCTTCCAGCCTCGCCGTGGCGGGCAATTCTAGCCTGACATTCGCTGCCACAGGCACCGTGGATGGCGGGGCCGGTGGCAACAATACCTTGATATTGCAAAACAGCCTTGGGGTGGGTGGTGGTACCTCGGATTCGGGAACGGCCTCGAGCGCCACCTATGTCAACTTCAACAAGCTAACTATCAACAGCGGCACCTGGAGCTTGACGGGTCCACTGGTCAGTGGCAGTGCCACGCTCAATGGCGGTGTGGCGCTGTTCAATACTTCCCAAACTTTTGGCAGCGACGTGCTCACCGGCAACGGAGGGGTGATACAGGCCAGCAACGCCGGCATCAACCTGACCAACCTGATCTACCTAGACACACGCGGGCTGACTGTGCAGGGGAGCAATGCCCTGACGCTGTCCGGCGTGATCTCGGGCAGCGGCGGCCTGACCAAGCTCGGCACGGGCCAATTGACCCTCAGCGGCGCCAATGACTACACAGGTGGCACCACCGTCAGCGGCGGCAGCGTGCTACTGGGCAATAACTTGGCATTCGGCACCGGCACCGTGACCTTTGCTGGCACAACCTCCCTATCGACGCCGGGCACCATCACGCTGAACAATGCCTTCACGCTGAACAACGCCACGGCTACCAGCAACACCGGCATGGGCGCCCTGACGCTGGCCGGAAGCATCAGCGGGAGCGGCTTGCTCACCCAGAACGGCACGGGCAGCCTCACACTCAGCGGCGACAACAGCAACTACAGCGGCATCATCGCCCTCAACGCGGGCACCTTGCGTGCGGGCAGCAGCACGGCGCTGGGTACGGGCAGGCTCAACGTCAACGGCAGCACGAGCCTGGACAGCACCAGCAGCGTGACCCTGACCAACGACGTGACCCTCAATGCCAACTTGAACGTGCTTGGCAACAATGCACTGGGCCTCGGCGGCGTGATCGACGGCACCGGCAGCCTCACCAAGCTCGGCACAGGCAACCTGACCCTCAGCGGTGTCAACACCTACACCGGCGCCACCACCGTGTCCGCAGGCCTGCTCTCCGTCAATGGCTCGATTGCCAATTCAGCCCTCACCGTCAACAACGGCGCCACCCTGGGCGGCATAGGTTCTGTTGGCAATCTCACTGTGATGAGTGGCGGCATACTGGCACCGGGTAATTCGATTGGGGAATTGACCGTCAATGGCAACGCAACTTTGGCCGCAGGTTCTATCTTCCGCGTTGAGGTTGATGACGCAAGTCATTCGGACAAGCTATTGGTCAATGGCAGCGCTACTATCAACGGCGGCACGGTCGACGTGCGTGCCAGTGCAGGAACGTATGCCGCCAACACGCAATACACCATCCTCAATGCAACAGGTGGGCGCACAGGCAACTTCGACAGCGTGACGTCCAACCTCGCCTTCCTGACACCGACGCTGTCTTATGACGCCAACAATGTTTTTTTGAATCTGGCGCGCAATAACAACAGCTACAGCAGCGTTGCAGTCACACCTAATCAAATTGCGACGTCCACTTCTTTGCAGAGTTTGGGCATTGCTGCTACTGGAGATATGGGTAATGTCATTACTACGGTCACAGGCCTATCCGCCGAACAAGCGCGCACCAGTTATGACGCCATGAGCGGTGCCAGCCTGAGGGCGATGAGTCGTGCCGGTGCCAGTTTCTCTGTCGGTGTCGGTAGTCAAATGCGTGCCCGTCTGGCGGCAGTGGGCGGTAACAGTAGTTCAGCCTATGCCTTCGGCACCCCAGTACAGTTGAGCGGCAAGGATCATGTCTATGATTTGTTCTCTTCTGCTTCGACTGCATCACCGTCTTCCTCTACTTCTTCTGGTCTTACCGGTCTGGGTGCGTCTGCCGATTCTTCCTTGACTAACTATGGTCGTGGTTTCTGGCTGCGTGGTTACGGCAACTATCAATCGACCAGCAGTGATGGCAATGCGGTTGCCAGTACGGTGCGCAGCAATGGTTTGAGCGTGGGTTTCGATACCGAAGTCAGTGAAGGTTTGATCGTCGGTGTGGCAGGTACCTTCGGTAAATCCAGTTTGCGTTTCGATAGCAACGATAGCGGTCGTTCGCGTGATCGTGCCCTTGCAGCTTATGCGAGTTATAAAACGGGACCGTGGAACTTCAATGGTTCGGCCAACTTTGCTTTCAACAGCAGCAATATGGAAAGACAAATCGTCGTTGGTGCTTTAACACGTACCGCAACGTCTGCCTTTGATGGTCATACCGCTTCTGTGTATGGCGAAGCGACTTACGATATCCAGATGCAGGATTGGATGTTGCAACCGTTAGCTGCACTGTCCTTAAGTAGAAGCAAAACCGACGGCTTTACCGAACAAGGTGCGGGTGCCTTGAATCTGCAGGTGGCAGGACAAACCACCAATTCAGTAAAGACACTGTTCGGTGCGAAGGCTCAGTTTGAAGTCGGTCAGGTCAAACTGGAACCACGGCTGGCGTGGGGCCATGAGTTTGGCGATGCGAATGCACCGATGACGATGCAGTTTGCTGGTTCGGCAGCACCGTCTTTCCTCATCTCTGGTGTGAAGTTGCCACGAGATAGTGTGATTGCAGGTTTGGGGCTGTCGAGCAATATCAGCAAACGCAGTAATGGCAATCTGTCCTTATTCGCTGATATTCAGGGTGAGTACAACAGCAGACAGAACAATGTGGCTTTGCTGGTGGGAATACGCAGTCGCTGGTAAGAGCGATACGAACAAACTCTTAGCGCGGCGCTTCCCATTCCAGTATCTTCCACTGCGAGGACACACCGTTCCATGACATTTCCAATTCATCTTGCGCGACAGCGAGCAGACTGACTTCCATATGTCTACTCTCTAGCCACGGCAAGGTCGAATGTTCGATGCAGCAACCGCTGGCGTTGCGGCGGCCGAATGAGATTTCAAAATCCAGCAGCATCTTCGCATCATCACGTTGCACGATGTCTGCCATCACAATTCCGTCCGGCCAGGTGATGCTACGTTCGCGCACATGCATCACATACTCACCGGCGATCATCACAAATTCTTTGGGCGTCGTGCAATTCGATGCTTCATCCATTTTTTTCAACACGGCAAAGCCTGCATCGTCATCCGGCAAGTGATGCCAGTTTTCCAGATACACGCCATGCACGCCGGTTTCCACCAATGTCTCAGGCTCGAATCGCATCACACCGGCATCCGGCGTTGCTGATGGCGGCTGATAATCAACCAGCCTATGCCATGTGCATACCTCGGTTTGCGGCGTGACGACAACTTCCGTGATGCCGGCAAATCCCTGCTGCCGCGCCAGCCACGCAAGCTGCTCCACATTGCAATCATCCAGACTGCTCACCTGCGAAAAATCAGGACGCGCTGCTGGTATCCGAATATCGGCATGCCAGCGTCCGCATTGCAACCAGAACACTGTCGTCGTTGTATCGTGAACGCCAGGCGCTTCCAGCAAGCTGCGCCGCCAGACGCCGCGATAACGCGCTGGCACCACCTCCTGTACCGCACCCATAGCTTCCATCTTGCTCATCATGTTCATCGTTCATGCCTTTCAAGAAAAGTATGCAAACCGCGATAAAGCGCGAAGTCGTGATTCAGCCAAATCTGAATGCCTTCTGCGTGTGCGATCTTTTTTAATGTGCGTATGCCGTTCTCTCAGTCGTATTCGTCACTGGATGGATGACCGCAGCAATCGCAGCCGCCGTGGCTACCTTTCCGAAGATGCCGCCCTCCACCGCAATCATGTCCAGCGCCGGCTGTTGCAATGCCGGATTGCTGGCAGCACAGGCATCGCCAACCACGATGCAGTTGTAGCCGCGATCAACTGCTTCGCGCAATGTCGAATGTACACAGACCTCAGTCGTGACACCGCACAAAATCAGAGTATCGATGCCATGGCCTTGCAAAATTTCCTGCAATGCTGTTTGGTAGAAAGCGCCGTAGCCGGGTTTATCGATCACGGTTTCATCCGGCAAGGGCGACAGTTCATCGATGATGTCGTGGCCGTATTCACCGCGCACCAGCAAACGCCCCATCGGTCCGACGCTGCCGATGGCGGCGCCCGCATGTACGCTGCGAGCCATTTTTTGCGGTGGGCAATCCGACAGGTCAGGCAAATGCCCTTCTCGCGTATGCAAGACCAGAAGCTGCGCCTGTCTTGCTGCACTCAGCAGCAGGCTGATATTGCTCACCACCGAAGTCAGGCGCGCGACATCCAGCCCGGCCTGTGCCGCATAACCGCCGGCTGCGCAAAAATCGCGCTGCATGTCGATCACGATCAGCGCTGTTCTTTCAGCCATCAATGAACTCCTTGCGCAATGCTGCGGCAATGCGCGTAGTCACTTCGTCTATCATCAGTACGCCCTTTTCTGCCGTCGCACCTTTGGCCGACGACAAGGCGCCGGACGATGGCACCCAGTGCGTGCAGGTCGGATACATGTCGTACGGAGGAAAAACGGCAGCAGGATGTTCCGGCAATTGATCTAGCCGAACCAGATCAGGAAAGTAATGCAGCATCATCGAAGTCTCGATCACTGCTGCGTGTTCCAGCGCAAAGCCGGGGAAGCCCTCAGGGAAAATTTTTGCCAGCGTCTCTTCGGTGATGAAATCCCAGTACTCCAGACGCATCACGCGCAAGTGAGAATTCGGCCCGACACGACGTCGCGCGAGGTCTATGCCTTCTGTCAAAAACCACTGATTTTCATAATGAGCAGACAACACCACCACATTGCGTACACCGTGCCGTGCCAATTCCGCGATGATGTCGCAAGTCAGACTTGCCAGCGTGCTGCCATCAAGGCTGGTGGTGCCGGGAAAATGCTGGCCACCACCACATTTCGGTTGCGACTTGTAACCGAAGTTGATCGGCGGCGCGACGATGCCGCCGATCTGCGCAGCGACTGACTGCGATACGGCATTCGCCAACAAGGCATCAGTGCCCAGTGGCAAATGCGGACCATGCTGCTCCAGTGCGCCGACCGGCAGCAACACGATGACGTTGGGATCCTGTATGCGCTGCTCGTACGTCACCCAGGTCAGATGATCCATTCTTGAATTATCCATACACATCTCCATTAGAGGCTGTTGAAAAATTAAGCTGACGTTGTTGTGCCTTCTTGTCCTACTACTCAGCCAGCGTTTGTGAACATGCCGTGCTCACAGCATCAGCGCACCGCCGTTCGGGCTTAATGTCTGTCCATAGAAAAAGCGCGCTTGATCGCTGGCAAGAAAAACAACCGTTGCTGCAATTTCATCCACATGCGCTGCGCGCGCGGCCGGAATCGCCAGCTCCTTCTCTTGCCATTCCGCACTGATCAGGTCGAGCGACAACATCGCGGTATCGGTCGGACCGGGTGCGACGGCATTGATGCGGATGGCCGGTGCGAACTCGCGTGCCAGCGATTTGGTCAATCCGATCACGCCGGCTTTCGCTGCGCAGTACACGCCGAACTCCTCGCGTCCCAGATACGCCAGTTCGGATGCGACATTGATCACACAGCCGGCAGCGCGCGGCACCATACCCGACAGCGCGGCGCGACTACAGAGGAACACCGATTTGAGATCGGTAGCGATGACGTGATCCCATTCTTCCTCGGAGGTTTGTAGAAATGGTTTCTGCAACAGGATGCCGGCATTGTTGACTAGGATGTTCAACGGTCCCATCGTGGTTTCTATCTGATCGAACATCTGTTCTACAGCGGCAGCATCGGTAACATCGGCATCGAAGGACAAGGCAGACCCACCCTGCGCGCGTATCGCCTGCTCTAGCTGCAACGACAATGCGGGCTGGCCAAAATGATTCAACGCCACTTTGGCTCCCGCTGCTGCCAGCGCCATTGCACAGGCGCGTCCGATACCAGTGGCGCTACCGGTGACACAGGCTATCTGCCCGGACAAATCGAGCTTGATCATGCCATCACCTCACCGCGGCTCACTAGCAGCGACTGACCGGTAATGGCCGCTGCATCGTCGGAGGCAAGGAAAAGAAAACTGCGCGCAATCTCTGCTGGCAGAATTTCACGCTGGATCGCCTGTTGCGCCAGCACCGCGCGTCGTGCAATTGCGATATCGCAGCCATCGCGTGCAGCAATCGCCGTCAGTGAACGTTCCGCCGCATCAGTAAATACCCAGCCGGGACACACTGCGTTGACGCGAATGTCACGTGTGCCGAGTTCCCACGCGAGAGCGCGCGTCAGCCCGATCACTGCATGTTTGCTGGCGACGTAAGCAGAGAAACCTGCAACGCCTATACGCCCCCAGATCGACGCCTGATTGATCACGCATCCGCCATCGGGTATGAGCGGCAGCAGCGCGTTAGTCAGCCGCGCCATGCTGGTTACATTGTTATCCAGCAGTCGGGCGAAGCTGGCTGCCACATCGACGGCCGCAGTCAGCGGCGTTGGATATTCAACGCCGGCATTGTTGACCAGCACATCGATATTCGGAATTTTACGAACCAGTGCAGCGACTTCATCGTCAGAAGAAAGATCGCAGGTAAAACCGCTCACGTCGGCATCCGGCATCGTCTGCAATGCAGTCGCGAGACCTTGAGCATTGCGATCAAGCAGCAGCGTGCGGCAACCTTGCGCTGCAAATGCCTGCGCAATCGCCAAACCGATACCGCTGGCGGCGCCGGTAATCAGCACCGACCGGCCAGCCAATCCGTAGTTGATCGACATGGCTGCGCTTGCTCAGATTGCGGTCAGAAACGACACGCCGACTGCACCGAGAAAACCATCAGCGCGACCGCTGGCATCTGGCGGCAACACCTGACCGTAATCTGCGGACAGCACGCGCTTGACGCGATTGATGTGAAAACTTTTCAGCAGTATGCGTACCGGAATCACCTGACTGTTAGATGCATCGTACAGTTCTCGATGGTAGGCAGGCAGCCGGTACCAAGGGATTGTCGGCCGTGCATGATGCGCATTATGAAAGCCGAAATTGAGCCACAGCATGTTCAGCCATTTGCTGTCGATGCCAACCACATTGCTGTAGGTATTGGCCTGCTCGTATTCACGATCGCGCACCTTGTCATTCGGAATCGGTGACTCGTCGAGTATCGGATACGCATCGTATGTGTGCTGAAAACAATCGGCAAAACGCAGCACGGTAATGAACACGACATACGCAAGCGCATACAGCACCAACGCCGAAAACGAATACCAGGCCAGTACCGCAAAAGCAGCAGTACGCACGATAAAAATGGCGACGATGCGAGTGCGCGATTTATCTTCACTCGGCTTGATGAACGGCAGCGCCATCACATAGGCGTGCATGATGAATTCGACCGCAGGGATATACGCCCATTCCAGCGCCAGCACCAACTTGCGTAGCCAGGTCGGTCCATTATTCAGAAAGCCCTGCACATGAAAGGTAATGACATCAGCACGTTCAACGTGATGTCGCATGTGCTTGCGGCGCAAATCGGCAAACTTCGCATAGCAACTGCCATTGATCCACGTCATGACCGTGCCCCAGCGTGCATTTGCTTCAGCCGTCTTGAAAATCGCCTGATGCGCGTATTCATGTATGAAGTAAGCAGACCAAATCAGCGTCAGCGTCACCAGCAAAAAACCGGCAGCCTTGGCCAGCCAAAACGGCTGCACCAGCAAAGCTATGCCCAAGGGATAACCCAACAATGTAAATGCCATCGCTGCCGTATTCGGCCAGGTGCCGTCTGGATATCGATAGTATTGCGAAATCATTGTTACCTCTCTAATCAAGACAGGCCGAGGCCGGTCCGCGCCTGACATCCATCTATGGAATATCGCTCGCAGGCCGACCCGACCGCTCACATTATTTCTTCTGCAGCTCGGTGACGAACTGTGCATCGATAGTCGATTCGGTTGGCGGAATGGTCTTGATCTGACCCTTCGCTTTCAGAATGCTGCTGATGATGTCGCCGCTGGCGTAGTAGGACGTGGTCTCGGTCGACTTCACATAAGCCTTCGGCATTTCAGCCAATGGAATGTTGTAGACGCCGGACAATTGTTCCTTCACTTCCTTGGCCGAGATACCCATGAACTTGCCGATGATCTTGGCAGCTTCATCCGGTTTGGCTTTCATGTAAGCCAGTCCATCGAGATAGGACTGGATGATGCCTTTGATTTCTTTTGGATTGGACTTGATGAACTTGTCGTTGAACACCAGCACGTCGGCGATCAGGCCAGGCGCATCTTTCGATGAATACACCACGTGGAATTTTTTGCCACCGCCCTGGCTGACGATCTGCGACAGGCTCGGTTCATAAGTGACACCAACCGGCATCTGTCCCGATGCCATTGCAGCCGGTACCGATTCCGGCGTCATCGCGACTGAGGTGATGTCCTTGTCGGTCAGGCCATTGGTTTTCAACGCATAGGACAGCAGAAAATCCGATGGCGACAATGGATTGAAACCGATTTTCTTGCCCTTGAAATCACTGACTTTGCTAATACTGTTGGCCGCAACAATCGCATCACCGCCATTTGAATAGTCGATAGGCATCACAACGCGTTGCTGCATGCCCAGCGCGACCTGACCAATCACCTGGTCATACGTCAGCATCGCACCTTGTACCGAACCACTGGCCAGCGCCGCCGGAATCAAGGCAGGATCGCTAAAGACTTTCAGCTTGACGTCGAGGCCGTATTTTTTATACAGATTAAGCGACTCTGCGACATAGAAAGGACCGTAGCCTATCCATACCACTGTGCCGACATTGAGCTTGCTCGCGGCGAAGGATGCACTGGCCGCAATCAGCAACACCGCACCGATGGCAACACGGCACAGCGAACGATAGAAGGCATCATGCTTGAATGTGATGGGGGCTTGCGTACTGGTAGAGAAAGGCATGGCAAAACTCCTGGTCGAATAAGTTGGGCGCAAGGAGAACGGTGCTGCAATTGTTCTCCCGGGCTTTTATCCCTCCGTGGAGCCTCACCATCGAGGCCGAAATACTCTCGGACCAGACATCATCTGCACGCAGGCAGATGATCGGAACCCTAGTACTTCTAAGTAAGACGACTTGCAATCAACCGTCATTGCAACTCGCTCTTCCTGCATGCTTTTAATAGCAAAAACGGTGCCAATCAAAAACCGGCTTTTATCCTCGATTTTGAACACAAACGGCACCCATTTCGTGATTTGTATACTTCCTTGTGCACTACTTCGTCACACTTGCTCTATCAAAGTGCATCACTGTTTTTTACGATGGCTTGCAGACCTTCTACTACCTGCAATGCCGGCAAGAAAAAAGCGGTCGCGTACTTCTGCACGCGACCGCTTCAAGTCAGACCGCTCGTAGCTTAAAAACCGTAGCTGAGGGAAGCAGTGACCTTGCTGCTTTGATGAACTGCAAAACGGTTTTCACCACCGATCAAGCCTTGCAGACCCCAGGTCAAGCCGGTGCCGCCGATAGGTTGCGTGATGCCGACGATCAAGTGACGGAAGCCACTGCCGCTAGGTGCATTACCGGCTACGCAGGCACTGACGTTAAAGCTTTCTCCCGCACCGCAAGCCGTGCCGCTTGCAGTATCAACGGTTCCGAGAAATTTGCCTTCCTTCTTGTACGTGTAGTAACCGAGAGATGCATTGAGCGTGATGTCATACGGCAATGGCTTGGTGTAGTTCAAGGTCCAGTAGGTATCGCCCTTGTTACCCCACACCACATCCTTCAGCAAAGTTTGCGCATTCAATGCAAAGTCGCCGTAGCTGACACCGAGTTTGGTTTCCAGCGCATTCGCATCCTTGCCATTGATGTACACATAACCGGTCAAACCTACCGTGTAGCCGAAGTCGCCGATCTTGCCGGTGTAACCACCGTAAAAATCGTTTTCAATTGATTTGTCCGATTGAAAATCGGTGATGCTGCGATCGTAATAGGATTGCCCCAAACGTTTGTATGAATAGTTGACCGTCGATGCCCAGTAACCTGCATAGAAACCGGATGGATGTGTCCAGTCCGCGCCCCATTGCAAGGCTGCTTTATCGGATTCAGGTGCATCCGCGCCTGCATTGCCGAGTCCCGGCTTGCTCGGACCGTAAGTGTCTGTGATACCGCGCAGGATGTAGCGATTGACTACATCGATGTGTCCGGTCCACGACGAAGCATCGGCGATGGGAGCGCTTGCAGCTTCCTGCGCCATTGCACCACCAGTGACAAAAATACTGGCGCCCGCCAGCGTTAATCCAAGAGTGCGATAGAAAGACATAACAATTCCTTTAAAAGTATGTAAACAAAGGCAAGGCGCCTCGACTATTGAACAGCAACGACAGGGGGTACTACATTAAAAACGGCGATGTTCTGACCAGCGGCGACCGGCGTGCCTTCACCTACCAACCATTCGGCGAGTACGCCGGTATCGGTAGCGGTCAATTGAATTTCCATCTTCATCGATTCAAGAATGGCGATCGTGTCGCCTTCGGTCAGCACGTCGCCGACTTGCGCCACGATCTTCCACACGCTGCCCGGCACGATGGCGGACAGATAGCGACTGCCTTCCGGCAACGCCACTTCGGTACCGGTGCTGACAGCGGCTTCTTCACTGACCCATTCGGCCTGACCGGAATGACGCCAGCGATCACGCTCAGCCTCGAATGCGGCTTGCTGCTTATCCTTGAAGGAAGAAATGGATGCCTGTTCCTGCGCCAGAAACTTGTTGTAGTCAGCCAGTGAGAACGTTGTCTCTTCTATCCGCACATCAAAACGTCCCAGCGGAAAATCGCGTCTGTGTTCCAGCAACTGTTCTTCGCTAACTTCATAAAAACGGATTTGATCGAAGAAGCGCAGCAGCCACGGTTTGTTGTCGCGGAAGCTGTCGGTCTGTCTGTAGCGATTCCACATCTGTACGGTGCGACCGACGAATTGATAACCGCCCGGCCCTTCCATGCCGTACACGCATAGATAGGCACCGCCGATGCCGACTGCGTTTTCCGGCGTCCAGGTGCGTGCCGGGTTGTACTTGGTGGTGACCAAACGATGACGCGGATCGATAGGCGTTGCGACCGGCGCACCCAGATAAACGTCGCCCAGACCCAGCACCATGTAACTGGCGTTGAAGACGACGTCGTAGACTTCCTTGATCGAATCCAGTCCGTTGATGCGCTGGATGAATTCGATATTGCTCGGACACCACGGCGCATCCGGCCGTACTGTGGTTTGATATTTTTGTATCGCGAGACGTGTTTGTGTATCGTTCCACGCCAGCGGCAGATGCACGATGCGCGATGGCACCACCATGTCATCGACAGCGGGCAGTTGCTTGATCCGATCATCGATCAAACTGATCAACTGATTACCTGGCAATTGTCTGTGATCAAAATGCACTTGCAGCGAACGTATGCCCGGCGTCAGATCAATCACGCCGCGCAACTTCGCATCTGCTATCGCCTGCATCAAGGCATGTACGCGGAAACGCAGATTGATATCCAGCACCAGCTCGCCAAATTCAACCAGCAGATAATCGTCACCGGCACGGCGATAGATGATGCGTGTGCCATCATCCAGTGTGGTTGAGCGTATGATCGCGGTCGATTGCGTACCGGCATCGCTGACCGTAGGCACAAATGTCGGCGCGGCAGATACGCCATTTTCAAACACGCTTTCCTGCAACTCGCGCATCTCGGCAGCCTGCTCTACCGACACGCGGATGAAGCGCACGGTATCGCCCGGTTTCAACTGCCCTATCTTCCACAAGTCCGCCGAGACAATCACCGCCGGACAAACAAAGCCGCCCAGACTGGGACCGTCAGGACCGAGGATCACCGGCATGTCGCCGGTAAAGTCGATAGAACCAATCGCATAAGCGTTGTCGTGAATATTCGATGGATGCAAACCGGCTTCGCCACCATCGCTGCGCGCCCAACGCGGTTTAGGCCCGACCAGACGCACGCCGGTACGACTGGAATTGAAGTGCACCTGCCAGTCCGTGCCGAAGAACATCGCGATATCTTCATCGGTGAAAAAATCCGGCGCACCGTGCGGGCCGTAATGCACAGCGACTTCCCATGCGTGTGTGTATTCAGGTACGGCTTGTGGTTCTGCTGCACGCGGCGTCACATCGACTGCATTCAGTTTCAAGACATCGCCGGCACGCAATGCACGTCCGCCATGTCCGCCGAAATTACCGAGCGTGAAAGTCGCACGACTATCCAGATATTCAGGTGTATCCAATCCACCAGCGAAGGCAAGATAGGCCCGCACACCTGCGCCACTGACACTGCCGCAACGTAAAGTTTCGCCAGCCTTGATTTGATGCGCCTGCCAATTTTTCAGTGCACGTTTGCCATCCGGCCCGCTTACGCTTGTGCCCAGATCAGCACCGGTCAGTGCAATCGTGCATGCGCAGTTAAAACTCAAGGTCGCACCCTGTAAGGTCAGTTCCAGCGTCGCTGCCTTGAGGTCGTTACCGAGCAAATGATTGGCGTAGCGATGTGCGTAAGCATCCATGGGACCGGAAGGCGGAATGCCTACCGCCCACAAACCCAGACGACCAGGATAATCCTGCACCGTGGTTTGTATGCCGCCATCGATCACATCAACAGTACGCGGCTGATACGGCATGCCGGCCAGCATCTGCGTGATCTGTTTACCTTCGACAAAGGTACGATAGCCGAGAATAGTGGCGAGGTAGGCCAGATTGGTTTCTATGCCGTCTATGCGCGTGGTCTGCAAAGCGGTGCTCAATGCCTTGATGGATGCCGCGCGGTCATCTGTCTTGACGATCAATTTGACCAGCAAGGGATCGTAGTAAGGGCTGACGGTGACGCCTCTTTCCACCCAGGTATCGACGCGCAAGCCGGAAGCGAATTCAACTGCAGTCAATACACCGGATGACGGTTGGAAATTCTTCGCCGGATCTTCCGCATAGACGCGCAGTTGCATCGCATGTCCTTGCGAACGCAGATCAGTTTGCTTGGGCAAGGTGAAGTTGCCATCGGCCGCACGTATCATCCACTCAACCAGATCGACGCCAAACACTTCTTCCGTCACGCCATGTTCAACCTGCAAACGCGTATTGACTTCAAGGAAGTAAAACTCGCCGGTGTCAGCATCGAGTACATACTCCACCGTGCCGGCGGATAGATAGGAAATCGATTCTGCGAGGCGCACCGCAGTTTCTGCCAGAGCCTTGCGCGTGGTTTCCAGCAAGCCGGGGGCTGGCGTTTCTTCTATCACTTTTTGATTGCGGCGCTGCACCGAACAATCACGCTCGCCCAGTGACACCACATTGCCGCGTCCATCGCCGAAAATCTGCACTTCCACATGGCGCGCATGCTGGACAAATTTTTCCAGATAGATGCCGCTGTTCTTGAAGTTGTTTTCCGACAGATGCTTGACCGATGCATAAGCACTCAGCAATTCATCAGCGTCCTTGCACAGACGCATGCCGATACCACCACCGCCCGCCGTGCTCTTGAGCATGACCGGATAGCCGATGCGATGCGCTTCCCGCAATGCTTCATCTGCATCGTTCAACAAACCGGTGCCGCTGAGCAAAGGGACTTTGGCCAGTTGCGCCAATTCGCGCGCAGTATGCTTGAGTCCGAATGCACGCATCTGCTGCGGTGTCGGCCCGATGAAAACGATACCGGCAGCAGCGCAACTTTCTGCAAATGCAGCGTTCTCGCTCATGAAGCCATAACCCGGATGGATCGCTTGCGCGCCGGTTTGTTTAGCTGCGTTCAATACGTTTTCAGCAGACAAATAGCTTTCGCTAGCGGCGGCCGGACCCACGCACACGGCTTCATCTGCCAGGCGCACATGCAATGATTCGACGTCTGCTTCCGAATAGATGGCGACGCTCTTGATACCCATGCTGCGTGCGGTACGAATGACACGGCAGGCGATTTCCCCACGATTGGCGATTAGAATTTTTGTGAACATGTTTTTGGCCGATTTGAGTTTGCTGGCTTGTATGTGATTGCTGCCTGAATTTATGTTTGATCCCAGACGAGAAAACGCACTGGCGTCGGGTTATATGCGTTGCAGGGATTGTTGAGTTGCGGACAGTTCGATACAAGAACGATGACGTCCATCTCGGCGCGCATTTCCACATACTTGCCGGGTGCGGACAAACCGTCTTCAAAAGTCAGGCCGCCTGCTGCCGTCACCGGCACATTCATGAAAAAGTTCACGTTGGGTACCAGATCGCGCTTGCCCATGCCGTTATCCGCATGCGCCAATGCGAGCAGGTAGTTGTCGCGACAGCTATGCATGAATTTCTTTTGTGGTGAATAGCGCACCGTGTTGCTCTCGGCTGCGCAAGCACCACCCAAGGTGTCATGACGACCGCAAGTGTCGGCAGTGATGGTCAACAACGGCCGGCCGCGATTGGACATCAACACCGAGCCGGTGCTCAGATAAATACCGCCCTGATGTTGCAAGGTGTCGGTGACGCTGTAGCTTTCTGCCGTGTCGTCAGCGTTGTAGAAAATCGTATCGACCGCCTGATTGCCTTCCAGATCAACGATGCGGAAAATCTGGCCGCGCTTGACTGTATGCAGCCAAGGTTCGCCGGCTGGCTGGTAATGATCGAGAACAGCGGTAGATGCTTCCAATGTGCTTACGCGTAATGTGTTCATGCTCATTTTTCTAGTCTCCTAGCGATAAACCAATTCGGTGTTGTCATAGCCGCGGCCGTTTTCCGGGCAGGACAGACGACAAACATCGTCTGCGCCGGCGGTACCGCTTTCCCATGCAATGACGGCGACTTTTTTCGGTGCATATGCGGGATGAGGATCGAGCGGGTGCGGCGTGGTCGAGAGTGCGATCAAGGTATCCATCTCGAAACGCAGTTCGACGAAGTCACCTTTTTGGGAGTGATCAGGAACAAACTGGAAGCGGCCGTCAGCATCCACCGCAACTTTGGAAAATAGATTGACGTTGGGTATCAGATCGCGCAGTCCCAAACCCCATTTACCAAGTTCCACCAGCATGCTGTCCTTGCCGTTGCGATACATCGCGTTGCGGTGTTCCTGATAACGACGTTCGCCGTATTTTTTCTCTACCAGTGCGGCATCGGACAAGCCACACAATGGATCGTGCCAACCAACGGTGTCAGCACTGATGGAAGCCAGAATGCGCCCCATATCGGAATACAAAACATTGCCAGTCGTCAGATGCGCCGTGTGTTGCGCCTTCAACGTGTCAGGTACATTCAAACGTTCCTGACGCTCGTCGGCGCGGTACAGCAAGACGGCAACATTGGCGCCGCCTTCCAGATCGACAAAGCGCAAGGTCGTGCCGCGACGTACGCGGTACGACCAATGACCGCCGCCGGGGAAGAGCTCGGTCCACAATATTTTTTCGCGTGGAAGATCAGCCGCGAATTCCTGCGTGTGTTCGGGTAGGTCTAACGTTGCCTGATTGATGGCAGTTGTCATCAGAGGTCTCCATGGTTCGATGAGTTATTCAGTGCGGGATCGGCAGTGCGAACCAGCTTGCTCAATTGCGCAAGGTCGGTTTTGATGCCTGAGGTTTCGCGTATGCGATCAAGGATCTGTTTTTTGAGTGCAGCAAATTCCGGTGTCAGCTTCATGTCCAGATGACGTTCGGCGCCGAACGGCACGTCGACGATGCTGTCGATGCGACCTGGGCGTGGTGCCATCACAACGACGCGTTGACCTAGATAGATCGCTTCTTCGACGTCATGCGTGACGAACACGATGGTGGTCTTTTCCAGCTTGTAGACATAGCGGATCAGGTCGTGCATCACTTCACGCGTTTGTGCATCGAGCGCGCCGAAGGGTTCATCCATCAGCAACACATCGGGCTGCACCATGAAAGCACGTGCAATGGCCACACGTTGCTGCATGCCGCCAGACAATTCCGCTGGATAGGAATTAGCGACATGCGATAAACCCATCAACGCTATCAATGCATCGGCACGACCCGCTGCAAATTCCACATCACTGGAAGTCGTGTTCTCTCTATGATGTTTGAGGCGACGGCAAAACTTGATGTTCTCCGTCACGGTCAGCCACGGATACAGGCTGTAACTCTGGAATACCATCGCGCGATCCGAGCCGGGGCCATCGACCATTTTCCCGTTACAGAAGATATCGCCATCGGCATATTCTTCCAGCCCGCCGATCGTGCGCAGCAACGTCGACTTGCCACAACCGGATGCGCCTACCAGTGTGATGAACTCACCGTTTTGCACATCCAGATTGACGTTGTTCAATGCGTGCGTGCGGCGCTCGCCCTGCCCATAATATTTATCCAGACTACGGATACTGATTTTGATATTTGCCATGATCAGCCTCGCAGGTGATGCCAACGGAAGCAGTGGCGATGTAGCCAGCGGAATGCCAGATCGGTCAACAAACCAATCAGACCTATCAGCAAAATGCCAGCGAAGATTTTGTCGGTTTGCAGAAAGCGTTGCGCCTTCAGTATCGAGAATCCCAATCCTGAATTGGCGGCAACCAATTCCGCCACCACCAGATAAGTCCAGGCCAGACCCATATTGCAGCGCATGGATTCCAGCATGGCCGGACGTGCGGCCGGGATCAGTACGTGCTGCAGCACTTCACCATCGCTGGCACCCATGGTCTTGGCCGCTTCCACCGCCGTGTTCGGTACGCGCACGATATCAGCGGCGATCATCAACACCATTTGGAAAAAAGTACCGATAAAAATCACCGTTACCTTGGCGCTCTCGTCTATGCCGACCCACAGCAGAATCAGTGGAATAAACGCGACCGCCGGCAGATAGCGACTGAAGTCGGTCAGCGGCTCCAGCAAGGCCTTGGCTGGTGCGTAAGTACCGATACTGATGCCGACCGGTAGCGCGAGTACGGTTGCAGCGATGAAGCCGCCAAACACGCGGCCGATACTGATGCCGACGTCGCTCAACAAATCATCATTGATCAACCAGTCGGTCATGCGCTGCAAGACTTTCATCGGTGTTGGCAAGAAGACGGGATCAACCCAGCCCGCTGCCGACACGATGAGCCAACCAATGAAGGGCAACAAAAAACCGGACACAGCGAGTGTGAGCACCACACTGCGTGGTATCGCACCGCGTACTGCCCACGGCGAGCGACGATTGCGCGGCGTGTTGCGTAACACCACGGCTTTTTCCAAAGGAGGAAGTTTGGTCATGGCGCGCCTCAGCTTTTCAAGGCAGCGGTGATAATGAAGAAGCGCGTTTCCGGCAGAAATGCCGGCTCTTCTTCCAAAGTGAGATGGCTTATATAGATATCGTCATCTGCTCTTCCCGACGCAACACAGGCGGGCGATAGATGAGACAGACTTGCAGACAATGTGCGCAGGACGCGCGAAGCAAATAATGAACGCATGACAGCTTCCCCGGAGTGGATAAAATGAGAGGCGAGCGATCACATCCTTGTGATGGCCTCCCGGGTTTTTATCCCTCCGTGTAGCTCCGAACGATGGGCTGCCTGTTCGAAACCGGATGCTCTCGGACCAGTCATCGCTTGCGCGACCGGAACCCTAGCTTCCATGCTCAAGAAGCGCTTCGACTTTCGTCTAGACTCGCCTCTCGTTATCCCTTCTATAGCAACATTGGTGCCAGGGTTATTCGCCGTATAAAAGCGATGACTTGCATTGCAATGACGCAGAAATCAAAGCGCGAGCGCGCAGAAATAGTGCATTTATAAACAAACGCCTCATTCATGTTCATCTCTGTCATGACGATGCGGATCGATATTTTGTTTATATAAATAGCAATATTGATATTCGCAGCTATAGTGAGAAAATGCGTTCTATATACTATTTCCGCATAGCTACATGCGAAAAGGATCGTTTGGCCGCATAAGCAAATTTGTTATATTCATTTCCACTCGGTAAGTTACTCGATTGCATCGATGGAAAGACACACCATCCGTCATACATGCCGAATCGCCGGTAATCCTATTACCACCCATTTTTATGAAAATATGGAGAATGTTCATGTTTAAGAAAGTTGTTTTACTGACAGCCGCAACCGCAACCCTGTTCTCAGGCGTCGCACAAGCGCAAGAAAAGCCTTTGCTCAATGCGTCCTACGACGTGGCACGTGAAGTATTCGCCGCTATCAATCCTAAATTCCAGGCTAAATGGAAAGCCGAAACCGGCCAGGATCTGAAGATCGATCAATCGTTTGCTGGTACTTCACGTCAAGCACAGGACATCATCCAGGGTAAAAAAGTAGATACCGTTACTTTCAATCAGGTAACCGATATCGACATCCTGGCGCAACGCGGTCTGGTGCGTAAAGACTGGCAAAAAGCTTTCCCTAACAATAGCTCGCCTTACTACAGCACCATCGCTTTCCTGGTGCGCAAAGGCAATCCTAAAAACATCAAAACCTGGGATGACCTGGTACGTGATGACGTGAAAGTCGTTTTCCCTAACCCGAAAACTTCCGGTAACGCACGCTACACCTACCTCGGCGCATGGCTGTATGCGAACGAGAAGTTCAAGGGTGACGAAGCTAAAACCAAGCAATTCGTCGGCAAACTGCTGCACAACGTTGTGAACTTCCCTACCGGTGGCCGCGGCGCAACCGTAGCGTTTGCACAAAACAACCAAGGCGATGCATTGCTGACCTTTGAATCGGAAGTGATCAACATTGCCAAGAGCGATGAATTCAAATCCGGTGCTTACGAAATCGTCGTACCACCAGTCTCGGTATTGGCTGAATTCCCGGTTGCTGTCGTTGACAAAGTTGTCGATGAAAAAGGCACACGTAAAGTCGCTACGGCTTACCTGAACTATGAATACTCGCGTGAAATTCAATTGTTGCTGACCACCTTCAACTACCGCGTACATCATCCAGATATCGCTAAAGTAGTTGCTGACCGTTACGCAAAAGTTCGCTTGATCGATCCAACCAAAGTGCTGGGCACATGGGATGACATTCAAGCCAAGCATTTTGCCGGTGGTGCCGTACTCGACCAGTTGCTGTCGCAACGTCGTTGATAGTGGGCTGACGACGTGAATAAAGCGCTTCGTCAGCATCACTTTTGTCATTCAGGATGATGGTGGTTTACAATGCCGCCATCCACGCGACCATCCGTTACTGGATGGTCGTTTGTTTTTACCGTACCGTTTTGCAGTGACGCCGCACTGCCCTGACCCGCACATACCGTGAACCTGTCTCTTCGCTTCTTCCGTAGTACGCCTATCCTGCCGGGCTTTTCGATGAGCTTCGGCTTTTCGACGCTGTATATCAGCCTGGTGATCCTGTTGCCGATTTCGGCGCTGTTGCTGTACGTCAGCGGCATGACATGGGATCAATACTGGTTCGCGATTACCGATGCACGCGTGCTGCAAAGCTACAAGATCACCATACAAGGTGCGTTTTATTCTACCGTCGTCGTGACCTTTATCGGTTTCCTGCTGGCGTGGATCATCACCCGTTACGATTTCCCTGGCCGTCGCCTGATCGACTCGCTGGTTGATTTGCCGTTTGCCTTGCCGACGTCCGTCGCCGGCATCACACTTTCCGCTCTGTTCATTCCAACCGGCTGGCTCGGGCAATGGTTTGAAATATTCGGCATCAAGATTTCATACGCATTCCCCGGCATTGTTGTCGCGATGATTTTTACCAGTCTGCCCTTCATCGTCCGCTCGGTACAACCGGTGCTGGAAGATATGGAGAAAGAACTGGAAGAAGCTGCGCTGATGTTGGGCGCGAACAAGTGGCAGATTTTCTGGCGCGTGATTTTGCCAACACTGATTCCTGCGTTGATCACAGGCTCGTCACAAGCCTTCATCCGCAGCCTCGGTGAGTTCGGCGCCGTCATTATGATCGCCGGCAACATTCCGTTCGAAACTGAAGTGACTTCGCTCATGCTGTTCGTGCGCCTGCAAGAGTACAACTACCCTGCCGCTGCCGCCATCGCGTCAGTCGTGCTACTGGCTTCGCTCATCCTCTTGTTCCTGCTGCAAGTTGTGCAGGGACGATTCTTCAAGAAAGCATAAGGGGATAAACATGGCTAAAGCAATCAAACGCCCTAACGAAACACATCAATGGATTTTGATCGGCCTCGGTATCATCATGACGATACTGTTGCTGGTTCTGCCACTGGTCCTGATTTTCACGCAAGCCTTCAGCGGCGGCCTCGAACTCTTGTGGGCCAACCTGAATGAAGACTTCATGAAGCACGCACTCGGCCTGACCTTAACGGCTGCCGTGCTGACTGTACCGATCAACCTCGTGTTCGGCATTTTGCTCGCGTGGTGCGTCACGCATTACGACTTCTTCGGTCGTCGCCTGTTGGTGACGCTGGTTGAAATTCCATACGCAACATCGCCTGTGGTCGCCGGCTTCTGCTATCTGGTGGTGTATGGATTGGAAGGCACCATCGGTAAATGGCTGTACGCCAACGATGTGCAATTAATGTTTGCATGGCCGGGCATCATCATGGTCACGGTCTTCGTTACCGCACCTTACATCGCACGCATCTTGATGCCGCTGATGCAAAAGCAAGGTACGGAGGAAGAAATCGCAGCGCTGTCATTAGGTGCAACTGGCTGGCAAATTTTCTGGCGCGTGACTTTGCCAAATATCAAATGGGCTTTGCTCTACGGTGCAGTCATTACCAATGCACGCGCAGTCGGTGAGTTCGGCGCAGTCGCCGTCGTATCCGGCACGATCATGAATCAAACCTTGACGCTGCCATTACTGGTCGAGCAGCTCAATAATGATTACAAGACAGCAGCTGCATTCACCGCTGCTGCATTGCTGGCTTGCATGGCCTTGCTCACTTTGATTTTGAAAACAGCAATGGAATGGCGTCAGGAAAGACGCGAAGCAGAGCCAGACAATATCCACATAGGCTAATGCTCACGAAGCGGGATCACACAGAGGAATAGCAACAAGGCAACTATCAGTGTGAATCCCCATCCCGCTTCAAAATCAACTATCATTACGCACCGCTGCAGTTATAAACCAAGACGCAGCAAACATTTTCGTTTTGCGAAAATGTTCAATCAAGCATCGTTCGCCGGCACATCTGTGTGCCTTCATTTCCAACCATAGTCGGCAACTTGGCAAGTAAGCATGCCATTTGCACAATCAAGTCAGCGCCTTCCTACAAACTTTTAGGATGATCGCTGATCGCCATCAAACGATGGCTCCTTTATTCTCGCAACTCAGGTCGCGCCTCAGGAATTAACTGGCGCAAGCCGTGCGATATGTCATCACAACCATCAGCAGCTTTCGAAATTTGATTGCTGTGATCAATAAGGATATCGACCATGTATAACCACCACGATGCAAGCAACAATCCAACGTTCTCAATCAAAACGAGCAAACACATACCAGATATGGATCATGCTCAGATTGGCAACGAACAAGACAACAAAGACGAACCATGTTCGGATCTGAAAGATAAATCCGAATCGTCCAGCACCATCACTGTGGTTCCTTTCAGCAAAACCCAAACCGGCTCGTTTCAATAAGCCACTCTCGATCAGCTCCTTGCGCATAGCGCGGGCTGATCATCGGCAAGTCAGTCATTTTTCAAACTGCTGATCGTCCGATTACACCCTTCCCTTACGCTTTACGCCTTGCCTGCGATCAACGCATTAGCAAGGCGTAATTGCATGGTCGTCATGAATGTCTTTGCTTGCATGAGCAACAATGACCATAATCATTCCAAGCGCTAACGAATAACGTTTAGCAAACGCCTAAGAACATTGTCGTTCCGTCAGACCATCGCATGATGCACATCCACCTTCAAGGAGACAGCATGTCGAACGAGATCCACACGCGTTGTTGTATAGCCGGAGGCGGCCCTGCCGGCATGATGTTGGGCTTGTTGCTGGCACGTGCAGGTATCGATGTCATCGTCCTGGAAAAGCATGGCGATTTTCTGCGTGATTTTCGCGGTGATACCGTGCACCCATCCACACTGGAAGTCATGCATGAATTAGGCTTGTTGCAAGCTTTCTTGCAACGTCCGCACGATGAAGCACGTGAGCTCAGCATTAACGTTTCTGGTCAAGCATTGGCGATTGCCGATTTTTCTCGACTACGTACGCAGTGCAAATTTATCGCCTTGATGCCGCAATGGGAGTTCCTCGATTTCCTGCGTGATCACGCTGTGCTCTATCCAAATTTTCGTCTGATGCAAAACGCTGAAGTCATCGACTTGCTGGAAAACGCAGATCGCGTAACAGGTGTGCGTATCGATACATCTGAAGGTTCGTTAATCGTGCATGCAGATCTAATCATCGGTGCCGATGGTCGACATTCTGTCGTGCGCGATATCGCTAAGCTAACTGTGCGCAATCTAGGCGCGCCTATCGATGTCTTGTGGTTACGCATGCCGATGGCAGTTGGCGATCCACCCGGCATGGGTGGACGATTGGACATAGGTCAATTCTTCGTCATGCTGCATCGAGGGACTTACTGGCAATGCGCGTATGTGATTCCCAAAGGCGGGATTGAGGTGATACATGCACGAGGGCTGGATGCCTTCCGCGCAGAGTTGAGCAAGATAGCCCCCATGTTTGCCAATCGGGTAGACACGCTGCAAAGTTGGGACGACATCAAGTTATTGAGTGTCACCGTGGATAGGCTGGAACGCTGGTGGAAGCCGGGATTATTGTGCATAGGCGATGCTGCACACGCGATGTCGCCAATAGGTGGCATCGGCATTAATCTGGCGATCCAGGATGCGGTGGCAACGGCGAATATTCTGGCACACTCTTTGGCAGATAAAAGCATCAGCGCGCAATCCCTAACACCGCTGCTGGCTCAAGTAGAAGCACGCCGTCTGTTCCCGACACGCGTCACACAAGCACTGCAAGTCGCGATACAAAACCGCATACTGGTACCAGTAGTCAATCGCGCAGCAGATCGACCACTGACCATTCCATTTCCCTTGCGTTTGCTGAATCGCTGGTCCTTGCTGCGCAGCATACCGGCATACGTAGTCGGTATCGGTGTACGTCCGGAACATGTACATACACCAGCGATGCCTCTACCTAAATAGATGGCACTCGACTCATGTAAAAATGTGCGATGCCGTTTCTTCAATGGCATCGCATTTCATTATCGAATCAAACTTTCACGCGCAGCAGAACTGATTGCCACAACGGCAGGATGCGTCAGCTGTCTTTCCACTGAAATCGCATAGAACTGTTCGGATACTGCGTTGGTGCGTCCAATCTCCGTCACGCCATATTGCTTTTTAATTTGATCGGCCACGGCAGATGGTGCTGCAAAAATACCTTTGCCAGCCTCACCAAATGCCTGCAATAAAGCGCCATCGTCAAACTCACCAATGATGCGCGGACGTACTTTCTCTTTTTCAAACCAGCGTATCAAACGTGGACGCACTGCGGCATCTTCACCCGGCATGAGGAAAGGCGCACCATCCAGACTTTTCGGGAAATCCTTCTTGTATTTTTTTGCCAACTCATCGGTCGCAAAAAAAGTCATGCCGGATTCGCCCAGCAAATGGTTATAACCGCGCACATCGATATTCGCCGGCATAGGACTATCGGCAATCACAATATCCAGACGATGTACGGCCAGATCGGCCAGCAGATTTGTCAGCTTGCCTTCACGGCACACAATACGCAGCGATTCCGGCAACTCCATCGCCGGCTCCAGCAACAGATAGGCAATCGCCTTCGGCACGGCATCAGCAACGCCTACCCGGAATTGCAAAGGCCAGCCGCCCGGACGGAAGCGCAACACTTCCTGTAACTCTTCGCCCAGGGTAAAAATCTCATCCGCGTAACCGAGCACGACGCGCCCGGCATCGTTCAGCTCAAGTCGTCGCCCGATGCGATTGAATAATTTATAACCCAGCACGTCTTCAAACAGGCTGATCTGGCCGCTGATAGTTTGTGGCGTCAAATGCAGCCGTTCGCTGGCCTTGCCTATGCCACCGGATTTTGCGACCACCCAGAAGTAATGCAAATGCTTGTAATTTATTCCACTCATGAAACATCCCTCTTCTGTTTTTTCGAATGAAAAGTTGATTATATTCGAATTCTCAAGCAGTTAAAGAGCGGCTAGAGTGCACGGTATCGCTAGAAATAGTGAGTTAACTACGAGGATATCAACATGAAATGTCCGGCCTGCAATGAAATGCACCTGATCACATCTGATCGCCACGGAATTGAAATTGATTACTGCCCGAACTGCCGCGGTGTATGGCTGGATCGTGGCGAACTCGACAAGCTGATCGATAGATCCGCCAATGCCATGCCGCCAGAAGCACCGCCACCATTGCCGCGTTATCGCGGTGAACGCAGCGTTCCAGTGCGCACAACACAACACGGCTACAACAAAGAAGGTTATGGCCAAAAGAATAAAAAGGACTTGATCGGCGAATTATTCGATTTCTGAATAGTCTGTATGGATCGATGGCAACTTCGCCATCGATCTTTCTTTATCCTCGCAACATCCTCTTCATATAGCAACTCTTCTTCGCTTAAGTACATCTAAAAATCTTTATTACGTATAGCCTTCATCAGGATGCAATAACCGCTCCACACGCCTTAAACTTGCAAAATTTCCGCAGCAAGCCGCCAAGGAATGCTTTAAAGTAGCGAACGCCTGCCTTTGCACACGTCAACGCCACCGCGCGTCTGCGTGCCTCCCCAAGCAAATGCACTCCTCACGCAGGCACCAGAACAGCAAACGAAAGAAAGAAATTCATGGATACAGCAAAAGCCGCACTGAAGCGTCTGCGCGATGGCAACAGCCGTTTCGTCGCAGATATCCGCAAAAATGCCTCGAGCCTCGCGCGCCGCAGCGAAGTCGTCGATGGCCAGGAACCGTTTGCCATCATTCTCGGCTGCTCCGATTCACGCGTACCGGCAGAAATGGTGTTTGATCAAGGTTTAGGTGATTTATTCGTGATCCGCGTCGCCGGCAATATCGTCGCACCGTCGCAAGTTGGTAGCGTCGAGTTCGCCGCTGAACGTTATCGCACCAAGCTGGTAGTTGTACTCGGCCATTCGCAATGTGGCGCCATCCTCGCAACACTGGAAGAACTCAAGCGTCCAAGTGAAAACCAGTCACGCAACCTGAAATCCATCGTCGACCGTATCCGCCCTTCGGTCGAAACCTTGATGGAAACGGACTTGAAACACGATCATGATGCGCTGGTACATCAATCAGTACGTGCGAACATCCGCGCTTCGGTCAATCACTTGCGCCATGGTTCAGAATTGCTGGAAAACCTGATTCAAAATGAAGGTTTGCTGGTGGTCGGTGCCGAGTATTCACTGGAAACCGGCGAAGTGGAATTCTTTGACGGCATGCCTGCCGGTTTCTGACACGCGCTTTACTTCAACATGCGCAGGATCGCTGATGCCATCCTGCGCGTTGTTTATCAATACTCCAGACTGAGCGTGATCGAGCC
Source organism: Herminiimonas sp. GW821-FHT09C12 (assembly GCF_059416385.1). NCBI lineage: Bacteria > Pseudomonadati > Pseudomonadota > Betaproteobacteria > Burkholderiales > Oxalobacteraceae > Herminiimonas > Herminiimonas sp. GW821-FHT09C12. Next base: position 1,913,934 of record NZ_JBWKPC010000001.1, on the reverse strand, counting down.
ATAGCTTTGCGGCTTGACCTGACCACGGAATTCTTCGCTACGCAGATATTGTGCGTAAGTGATTTTTCCACCTACCCACTGCCACGCAATACCCGCTGCAATATCACCGACGAAATAGCGCTTCGACACGCTATGACTATCGGAGAAGGTATTCCCGTCCAGAAAAATATTGCGCGCCACTGCACGTCCATCCACTGAGACAAAAGCATGAATACCGCCATCGGCCAATCGGTGCGACACATTCATCGGCAATGGCGCATTGCTGTCGCTGGCTGGGCGTATCGGCGAGGTACCAAAATCGTTAGGTAGATAAGTACCGATACGCACTTCCACCCCGGCATTCAGATATGTCTTCACGTTGCCCAAGCTGTAGCCGTAATGCGTAATCGCATCGATCTTCGGCCCACTTGACCTTGAATAATTGAAGACCTTGGTTTTTCTTTCCTTCACGAACTGTATGCCCAGCTCATTGTTGAGCTGATTGCTCCAGCCCTGGAAACGATCGATACCGCGCAAGCGATGGATAAAATCCTGTGACTGTTTTGCCAGTGATGCTGCCCCCACCATACCGATATCGATTTCGGTGACTTCCATGTCCTTGTCATTACGCGCATTGTAAGCAAGTCCAAGGTAAAGCCAGCCGGCATACGGCCTGTCATTGACGATCAAATCACTACGATACTTATCGGTAGGCGTATAAATTTCCTGCCCAAAACTGACCACCATATTGCGCGTATCGAATACACCCGGCTGCACCATTTCTGAAATACGATTCAGCTGACGCACCCATTTCGGCAAACAAGGATCGTGGATGTAATCGTCCAGATTGGCCGATACCCAAGAGAACTTCGCGCCGCTCGTGTAATTATTGTCCGTCCCGGCAAACAAATCGTTTTCGTAATAGAAGTTGTACACCTCCGGATATTTTTGCAAAGCCCGGACACCCGGCTTGGATGTACACACTTCGTCAGTATCATTGTCGGCAAAGGCTGCGCCAGATGAAATGGTGAGCATTGCCATGGCGGCGAGATGAAGAAAACAGGTTCTGGACAAGCGATCTATATGCATTAATTAGGTAAGGTAGAAGTGTTTACCGCGTACTGGCGGGAACGCAAATCGAATAGTATTGTCAATCTGTACCGGCTGAATAGTTAAACAAAGACTACTTGCCGCTATCGTGTGCGTCAAGATGCGCAACATATAGCAAGGTAGTTAGATATTGTTGATACGCACCTCAAACCGATTCATCACATGCTTTTTTCAGGACAATAAAATGAAATCATTCCGCTCAGTGATCGCCCTGCTCGCGCTATCCATGCTCGCAACTGCCTGTGCACAATTCAAATCGGACAAGACCGTGCCGCTTTCCGGCCGCGTCAGTGGCAGCGTTATCTATAAAGAGCGTATTGCCTTGCCACCCGATGCAAAAATCGTTGTGACGCTGGAAGATGTCAGCTTTGCCGATAAGAGCAGCACATTTATTGCACAACAAACCCTGCGTCCAACCGGACAAGTGCCAATTCCTTTTGATTTACGCTATATCCCGTCGGCCATCGATCTGCGTCATCGCTATGCCGTGCGCGCTGTCATTCTGGATAATCAGGATGCATTAATGTGGACATCGACAGAATCCTATCCCGTCTTGTTCAACGAGCCGGAAAAACCATTCACCATCATGCTGCAACGCGTAGCAGAGACGGTTACACCAAAGAGCAATGCCGTTGCCGCATTCAAATGTGATGACCTTGAATTTATTGCCAAATTCCCGAATACGGACAAGGTAGAAATCCTGCTGGCAGGACGCACATTGACGCTGCCGCATGTAATCTCCGGCTCCGGTGCGCGTTACTCCGATGGCTCGACTACGTTCTGGGGTAAAGGCAATGAAGCTTTGTTTGAAATGAATGGCATCAGCTACAAAGGTTGCAAAACCGATCCACTGCAACAAGCTCCGCAAGGCAAGTAAGCAAACTATCCGATCAAACGCGTTGCCAGACCAAGAGTCGATTATTGGCTGGCATCGCGTGATCGGCATGCAACACCAAACCCTGCTCTTTTGCCAGCGAGATCATCGCTTCGCTATCCCTGATACCCATGTGCGGTGCCTGCGCACGCAGACTGGCATCGAATTGCGCATTGCCTGAACTGGTGAATAGTCCACCGTAATTGAACGGACCGTAGACGCACATTTTTCCGCCTGACTTCAATCTTTGCGCCGCACCGACGAACATCGCTTCAACCTGATGCCAGGCCATGATGTGGCAAGTGTTGGCCGTGAAGACTGCATCGAATAACTCTGCCGGCCATTCCGGTTTCTCCATATCCAAGACCAAAGGCGACAGCACATTCGGCAACTGCGCTTCCTGCATCCACGCATTGATACTCGGATGATTCTGCGCCAGATCACTGGTTTGCCATATCAAATGCGGCAGATGTGCAGCGAAGAAAACCGCGTGTTGCCCGGTGCCGCTACCGATTTCAAGTACGCGTGTGCAATCACTCAACTCCTCTCGCAAGACGGCAAGAATGGGATCGCGATTACGTTCGCTGGCGCTGGAAAATTGCTTGCTCATGATGAATGATTCTTGGATAGGTGACAGGCTGCATCATATTTCGATGCAATCAAGATACAGATAAGGATACGCTCCACAGGCCTGCGCGTTGCAAACAAAATCCACGTTTCTCGGCAGCACTCAAACGCTTCATCGCACATTCCGCTTTTGATGCGGTGGAACGATCCGGATACTCAACGATGGCCAGCAAGCGTCGCGGCGGATGTGAACGCGTGTAACGCGCACCCTTGCCTTTCGCATGTGCGGCATAACGTGCAGCGACATCGACCGCAATACCGGTATAGATACTACCGTTCTTGCATTCGAGTAGATAAAGAAACCATGTCATGGGTCGATAGTATAAAGAGCTTTCGCCTCGGGCTCTTCATCTATCCATTGCTAAAGTTTCGTTATACTGCAACGACATTCTCCCGGCTCTATACGCTATATGAAAACCATCAGCCATACACTGCGCTTATATGTGACCGTTTTGCTGATCTGTATGGCAAGCAGTTATGTATACGCCGCAGACCCTGTATTGGAACTGGCATTCAGCAATCAACATCAAAAGCTGGCGCGTGCCGACTTACTCAAACATCCCGCTTTACGCACCATCACCATTCCGGCCGATGTGTCCTATAAACGCCCCATGGAATATCGTGCACTGCCCTTGCTATCAATATTGCGAGATGTGAGTAAGGTAGAGATGGTGCAATTCAAGGCGGAGGATGGCTTTGTCGCCAATATCCCTGCACAACTATTAACAGGTGCAGCAGAACCTTGGCTAGCGATTGAACCGGTCAATGCGCCGTGGCCTACATTGAAGTCGGGTGGCCGCAGCGCCGGTCCTTTTTATCTGGTCTGGTTGAAACCGGAAAAAAGTGGCATCACGCAAGAGCAATGGCCGTATCAAATTGCCGAGATCAGTGAAGTCGCAGCACTGCAAACCCGTTACCCGCAAATCCTGCCGCACTCACCAGCCGACAGTGCAGAATACCGCGGCATGCACGTCTATACCGTGCATTGTGCCAGCTGCCATCAAATCAATGGCGGCGGCGATGCGACTGTCGGACCTGATTTGAATAAGCCATACAATCCAACTGAATATTTTCAGCCGACATTTTTAAGACAATACATACGGGATCCGGCAGCGGTACGAACATGGCCGCAGCTGACGATGCCGGGATTTTCCGACACCGTCATGAGTGATGCGCAATTGGATGATTTGATGGCGTATTTACGCCAGATGGCGCAGCAGAAATAATCTGCTGCGAAGGAAGAAGTTAGTTAGCGGATGCAACCTGTTCGTCTGTAAAGAAACGCGGCTGCATTTCTTCCAAACCCAGCGTCTGCAACACTTCCTGCAAACGTTCAGTCGGACGTTTGCGTGGCAAGTCCTTGTAGCTAGCGATGATCAGTTCATTTTTCATCGAATGTTCCCAACCGACGAGTTCAGTCACATTGACTTGATAACCGTGCGCTTCCAGTTGCAGGCAGCGTAATACATTGGTTACCTGGCTGCCGAACTCGCGTGTATGCAGCGGATGACGCCAGATTTCCGTCAAGGCACTCTTCGCCAGCGTCTTGCCTTTGTTCTTCTTCAAAACAGAAGCCACTTCAGCCTGGCAGCATGGCACCAGCACGATGAACTTGGCCTGCTTCTTCAATGCGAAATGAATCGCATCGTCAGTTGCGGTATTGCATGCGTGCAGTGCGGTGACGACATCGATTTTTTCCGGCAACAAATCCGATGTGATCGACTCTGCCACCGAGAGGTTCAGGAAGGACATGCCGGGAAAATCCAGCTTCTTCGCCAGCGCTTCCGATTTCTGCACCAGCTCGTCACGCGTTTCTATGCCGTAGATGCGCGATTGATCCTTGCGTTCCTTGAAGAACAAGTCGTACAAAATAAAGCCCAGATACGATTTTCCGGCGCCATGATCAGCCAGCGTGATGTCTGGGTGATCGTTCTGGATTTCCTGCAATAGCGGCTCAATGAATTGATAGAGGTGATAGACCTGCTTGAGCTTGCGACGACTATCCTGATTCAATTTCCCGTCGCGCGTCAGGATATGCAACTCCTTCAGCAACTCTATGGATTGACCGGGCCGTATTTCATGTGTGTTGCTCATCTTGCAAACTTCCGTGATCTTCAGTGTCGTCACTATAGGGATTTTGCCGATAACCGGCAAGCGCTGTGCCCATGCCAGCAATGGCATGTCCCTCGGACAAGTACGATATTCACCGTTTGAGGGCGGATAAAAGGACGGTTTGTCTAAATGCCATATCAAATGCTGCTAAGCTTGCAACACCGGACAGATTATCTCTATCATGCTGCCCCGACCGCGAGAAACCGACATGTCCATCTTGTCATGCCGTCTTTTCCATTTATTACCGTCTTTGCCTATATTGTGCTGAACAGATTCTATCCAAGCCAAGTATGGCAATTCACACTGTGCGCTCTGCTGCTGGCCTGTTGGCTACCGATGCAGGCACAAGCCGCTCCCAGCTACACCGTTTCCATTAACGGTGCGGGTGAGCTGAGCGCGCTGATTACCGACAATCTGGAACTCAGCCGCCGCCAGGCGACCGATGAGTTAAGCCTGGAAGAAGTACAACGTCTGGTCGATATTGCACCGAGCCAGATCCGTTCATTACTAGCAACGGCAGGTTACTTCTCGCCGACCATCACGCAAGAACTAGATCAACAATCGACACCATGGGTCGCGCGTTTCAACATCACCCTGGGTACGCCGACTGTGATTGAATCGGTGAACATTGTTTTCACCGGTGACATCCTGCAAAAAAATCAGCAACGAATGGATAGACTGCGCCGCCAGTGGAGCTTGAAGGTCGGCGATGTCTTTAAACAAAGCGAATGGAATGACGCAAAGAACGGCTTGCTCAAGGCTTTATTGATCAGAGATTACCCAGCCGCCGCCATCACAGAAAGCGAAGCGCGCATAGAACCATCGACCAATAGCGCTGCGCTCAGTGTGGCAATCGATTCCGGTCCAGCCTTCACATTCGGTGAATTAACGATCGAGGGCTTGCAGCGTTACTCCCGCGACATGGTCGTAAAACTCAATCCCATCAAGCCCGGTGATCCCTATTCGCAGGAAAAATTGAATGAGCTGCAAGCGCGTGTGCAAGATACCGGCTACTTCCGCTCTGCATTTGCCATCGTCGATATCAATCCAGAGAAGCCGCACAATGTACCGATCCGACTCGATCTGCATGAAAATGAGCGCAAGCGCTTGTCACTCGGTTTAGGATTTTCGACCGATTCCGGCCCGCGTGTGCAAGTGAAATGGCTGGATCGCAATTTCCTTGGTCGTGATTGGCGCTTTGAATCACAAATACGCGCTGATCGTAATACGCGCGTACTCGGTGCAGATCTCTATTTCCCTGAAATCCAGAACGGTTGGCGCCCTAGTGTGGGCACCCATTACGAGTATGAAGATAGCGCCGGTGTCATCAATGACAAAACCCTGACCAGCGCACGTCTGACCAGTCCGAACAAGAGAGATGAAAAAATCTGGGCCATCTCGGTCCTGACCGATAGACAGCGCATAGGCGATGAATTTACCAGCAACCGTCAGGCATTGATCGGTTCCTTCACTTACACGATGCGACGCGTCGACAACATGATTGCGCCAAGGCGAGGTTATTTTGCATCGATAGATCTGGGCGTCGGCCCCAGCGGCCTCATCAACAAGAAAAGTCTGGCACGCGTGGTTGGCCGCGCCACCTGGCTCTCCCCTTACTACGGGCGTTTTCAAGCCATATTGCGCGGCCAGGTCGGTCAGGTATTCGGCGCTGAGCGTGACACTGCACCATCCGATTTACTGTTCCGTACCGGCGGAGATCAAACAGTACGCGGCTATGCCTACAATACATTGGGCGTCTCGCAGGACGGCGCAATTGTCGGCGGTACCGTCACCGCTGTCGTCAGCGCAGAACTGGTTTATCGCGTGACGCAAGAATGGGGCGCTGCCGTCTTTACCGATGCAGGTAACGCTGCCGACACATGGCACGACTTCCGTTTAAAACAAGGCAGCGGCATAGGTGCGCGCTGGCGCAGCCCGATAGGTCCGGTCAATCTGGATTTGGCATACGGTCACGAAACCAAAGAACCGCGTCTTCACTTCTCTATCGGTTATGGCTTCTAACGATCAACAAACGCCCAAGGGCCTCAAACGCAAACGCTTGCTACGCGTATTGCTACCGCTCGTCCTCAGTATCTGCCTGATCGTATGCGCCGGTCTGATATGGATGTTCAATAGCGAACGCGGTGCACAATTCGCGCTCTCTACTGCCAGCGATCTGTCCAACGGTACCTTGCAAACAAAAGGTGTCAGCGGGCAGTTGAATGGCGCATTGCACGTCGATCAGCTCAGCATTCATCTTGAGAATCAAAAGATAGTTCTCGACGATGTTCAACTCAATAGCAAGTTGACGGAACTGTTATTTGGCAAATTGCACATCACCTCGCTGCAAATCGGCAAGCTCGGCATCGTCAGCAAAATCGATCAAACTCCAGAGCCTTCCACATTGCCGGAGAAAATCGCCTTACCGATACACTTGAAAATAGACAGAGTCAGGGTAAATAGTGGCGAAATTGCATGGGGACCTGTCGATGTCGTCAAGCTCGGTGCTTTCGCCTTCAATGTAAACTTCGATGGCATGCGCTACAGCCTGAGTCTGGATCAACTCACTGCAAGCTCGGATCTTGGCTCGACAGCTTTCAGCGGCGAGTTTAAAGGCGAGGCAACACTCTCAGCCATCAAACCGTATGCGCTGCAAGCTTCCATCGTCAGCGATAGTGAAGCCATGATCGATGATCACAACAACGTCAGTGCAAACGGTCGTATCGACTTGCGTGGTTCACTGGCCGAAATTGCAGCCTCCATCAACTTCCACATCAATCAGGCATCGATCAAAGGCAACGCCATGCTACGTCCTTTCTCTGATCAGATGCTGGGTGCTACGGATTTGTCAGCACAGGCGCTGGACCTCTCCGATCTGGCTGCAGAATTGCCGGAAACCGATCTCTCCATCCTGTTACATGCAGCAGAAAACGGCGATGGCAAACTGACGATCAACAATGCCTCCGCCGGTTTGTATAACGAAAACCGCATTCCATTAAGCAATCTGGTAGCCGAGTTCACACAAAAAGACAGCCAGTTCAATATTGATCATCTCGCAGCCAATCTCGGCAGTGTGCGCAAACCGGCCGGCAGCCTCAACGGCAAAGGGCGTTACGCCAATGGCGCGCTGGCACTTACGCTAACTACCGATGCACTTGATCTGCAAAAAATTGACCAACGCGTACGTGCCACCAAGCTAACCGGCAATCTTGAAGTACGACACGTCGAGGGCAAACAAACCATCGCTCTTGCATTGAGCGAGCCGCTCAAGAAAAACAAGCTGACACTGAACGTACATGCCATCGTTGCCGATGAAGAAGCCAATATCGATAAAATCGAATTGCGCGCCGGTGCCAGCGCCATCGATGCCTCTGCCCATATTGCATTGAGTGAAAAACAGCAATTCGATGCCAAGGGCACGATACGTAAATTCAATCTCAGTGATCTTGGCAACTTCCCGCAGTTACCGGCGCTAAGTCTGAATGGTAATTTCTCTGCAAAAGGTTTGCGTCAACCCACACTCGAAGCCGATGTCGCCTTCCGCATCCACGATAGCCAACTCGCAGGCCAACCATTAAGTGGTGAAGGCCAGGCGCAACTGCGTGCCGAAACGCTGATACTACCGAAATTATTATTGAATGCCGGTAGCAATCGCGTCAGCGCGCAAGGCAAGTTGGCCGGGAATGATGCACGCATCACCTTCGCCGTCGATGCACCAGCACTGGAACAACTCGGCTCCGGTTTTTCCGGTGCGATGCAAGTCAACGGCGAAGTACGCGGCAAGGTACAACAACCTCGCATCACCGCAGAATGGAAAGGCAGCAAACTGCGCATGCCGGGCAATGTCAGTCTCGCCGAGACGCAAGGCAAGGCTGACATCAGCATCAATCGCAACGCGGGATTGATCAGCAACGCCACCATCAATGCAACGGCACAAGGCATGAATCTGGCTGCGCAAAAAATCGCCAAACTGAGCATGCAAGCGCAATTCGCCATGCAAGCGAATGCGCCGGTCGCTATCAATGTACGTGCCGATGGCATCGATGGTACGCAACTACGTGCAGAAAATTTCACTCTCAATGTCAGCGGTACCACGGCGCAACATGTTCTGAATGCAGCTCTGGTCGAACGCGAGCAGAATTGGAAACTCAACGCCAGCGGCGGCGTAAAAGATTTGACGCGCAATCCAAGCTGGCAAGGCAGCATCAATAGTCTCGATGCCACAGGTCGCCTCACTGCCAAGTTAGCAGCACCTGCTGCCTTGCTCATTTCACAGAAGCAGGTACAACTGGATCAGTTCAAATTGAACGTCAACAATGCCGTCATTGCGATCGAACAGTTCATGCGTAACGATCGCAATATTGTTACCCGTGGCAAATTCGAACACGTGCAAGTCAGTGAGTTGCTGCGCTATCTGAATCCGGAACTTCCTCTCGCAGCCGACCTCACCTTAGGTGGCGACTGGGATTTCAAAATAGCGGATCGCCTCAACGGTAAATTCAATATGCGTCGTGAAAGTGGCGATGTCGTGATGCGTGGCAGCCGCTCGGCTGCACTCGGCCTGACAACACTGAACGCAAACGCCACGGCCGATAACGGCCGCATTACCGTCGCGCTGCTCACGGAAGGTAAGCAAACGGGTAACATCGCTGTTAACCTCAACACCACGATGGGTAGCGGCAGCTCGCGCTTCTCCATCGCACCGAATGCGCCGCTCGCCGGTAGTGCGCGCATCCATGCGCCGACTCTGGGATGGTTGGGCTCATTGATCTCGCCATCATTGATTACAGAAGGCAGCATAAAAGGCGACATCGCACTGGAAGGTACTTTCGGCAATCCGCGCCTGGCCGGAAAAATCGATGCTGATGGCTTGCGCCTGCTCTTTACCGATACCGGCGTCGACCTGAAGCAAGGTGTGTTGCGCAGCGAATTTCAAGGCAACAAGCTTTTTATCAATAGCCTCAGTTTTCAAAACGGTGGCAGTCTGACGATTGCCGGTCCGCTCAGCTTGATCCGTGAACAGCTGGATCTCGAACTGACCGTCAAGGCCTCCAAATACAAACTGATAGACAGATCAGATCGCCAAATCGTCATCAGCGGCGACAGCGTTCTCGGCTGGCATGAAGGACGTGCGAAAGCGAACGGCAAGTTTGAAATCAACTCCGGCCTCTTCGACGTCGGCTCGGTAGATGTTCCCGAACTATCAGACGATGTCGTGATCGTTGGCCAAAATGCCAAGCAAGGAACCAAGACCGCGGTTGCACTCGATCTGAGTATCAGCCTGGGTGACGGCATACGCTTGCGCGGTCGCGGCATCGATGGCTTGCTGGTTGGACAAATCAATCTGCTCGCCAATGCCGGTGAAACATTGCGTGCGCAAGGCACCTTGCGCATTGCATCCGGCACCTTCAAGGCGTACGGACGTGAGCTGAAGATAGAACAAGGTTTGTTGCGCTTCAGCGGCCCGCTGAACAATCCTGCGCTTGATATTCTCGCGATGCGTCGCGGACTGGAAGTGGAAGCTGGCGTCTCGGTACGCGGCACCGTACTCGCACCGCGCATTACGCTGGTATCTGAGCCAACTGTAGCGGATGCAGAAAAATTATCGTGGCTGGTATTGGGACGCGCATTATCCAGCGCCGGTGATAGCGATATCAGTGCGCTGCAAACTGCAGCCAGCTCGCTCCTTACGCAAGGCGCCGCAAGCGGTTTGCAATCACAAATCGCCACTGCATTCGGACTGGACGATTTCAGCATAGGCACCAGCGATAGCAGTCTGCAAGAACGCATCATCACACTAGGCAAAAAAATATCATCGCGTCTTTACGTCAGTTATCAACAAGGGCTGCAAAGTGCCAGCAGCGTCTTGCTATTGCGCTACACCTTGACACCACGCATCTCGGTTGAAGGTGAAGCTGGGACGCGCAGTGCACTCTCGATGTTCTACAACTTTGCATTCGACTAATGCGATTGATGCAAATCCGGCAAGTCAGCTAAGGCATGGCAGAACTGCATTGAAACTGATATAACAATGCTATTGCGCATGTTTTCGTGTTGAAACCGAAAGACATGCACGCAGGGAAGTATTTCACCCTGCCGCTCACGCTTACCAATAATCTGGAGAGATCGTATGTCAAGCAACGCTAACGCCGATGACAGTTCGCATGAGACCACACCTGAGCCGTTTATCATCAACGAGCCTGCACCGCATCGCATCGTCATAGTAGGCGGCGGCGCAGGCGGTTTGGAACTGGCAACTACGCTGGGCAACAAACTGGTAAAAAGCGGACGTGTCAGCGTCGTGCTGGTCGATCGCTCATCGACCCATATCTGGAAACCGCTACTGCATGAAGTTGCAGCCGGCAGCATGGATGCCAACTCGCATCAACTCGAATATGCCGCACAAGCACGCTGGCATCGCTTCGTCTTTCAACCAGGCGAGCTGAAAGGTCTGGATCGCGAGCGCAAAACAATTACTGTCGGCAATCTGATCGATGACGATGGCATCGAACTATTGCCGCAACGCGAAATCAAGTACGACACATTGATCCTGTCTATAGGCAGCATCACCAATTTCTTCAATGTGCCCGGCGCAGAAAAAAATGCGATCTCTATCGACAGCATGCATCAGGCAGAACATTTTCGCCGCCGCATGATCGGACTGTGCGTACGTGCAGATCAAGCGCAATCGAAACTCAACATCGCCATCATCGGTGGCGGTGCAACCGGTGTAGAACTCTCGGCAGAGTTGCGCAATACCGCCGAAGTATTAGGCGCATACGGCTTGCATAATCTCGATCCGCACCGCGACATACGCATCACCGTGATCGAAGCGGCACCGCGCATTTTGTCGGCATTGCCGGAACGCGTATCCGTCAAGACGACGGAATTGCTCAACAGACTGGATGTTGATGTACTCACCGATGCCAAGGTATCCGAAGTACAGGAACATGCAGTGTTGCTGGCGAGCGGCACACAGATACCAGCCGATCTGACCGTGTGGGCTGCGGGCATACGAGCCCCGCAAATTCTTAGCGAGCTGGGCTTGCCGGTTAATCGTCTTGGTCAGATCGTGGTCTCGCGCACCTTGCAGACCGAAATCGATCCAAACATTTTTGCCTTCGGCGATTGTGCTGCCTGTCCATGGCCGGAAAAAAACAGTACGATCCCGCCGCGTGCGCAATCAGCGCATCAGCAAGCCAGCTTCCTGTTCAATGCATTGAAGAAACGTTTAGACGGCCAAGAGCTGCCGCTGTTTGAATATCGCGATCTGGGCTCGCTTGTATCGCTAGGACGTTTTGATGCAGTCGGCAATCTGATGGGGCCGTTGATAGGTCGTGCGATGTTTATTGAGGGTGTGCTGGCACGCCTGCTTTATATCTCGCTCTACCGCATGCATTTGGTCGCGTTACACGGTGTGATACGTACTTGCGCCGATACGGTAGCCCATTGGTTACGACGCAAAACATCACCTCGTGTGAAATTGCACTAAACACATCACAATCCCCACAGTTGTAGCAAAAAAATAAATTGCTTTATAATCGCCGCTGCCTTGCAACATTAGGCAGCGGCGATTACTTCAAACAAAATGGTCGCAACTTTTTTCTGAAACTGCTGCTACACTTTCGGCAGTCAAATTTATAAAACGGTATCTCCGTTAAGAACAACTGTCTTATTCGCTGCTGCGCCGGGTGCTGCATTGCAAACATCGCGACACAGCAAATCGGATGACGCTTGCCACTGTGCAAGCCACCGCATCCAGCACAATCTGTGAATAACACTGATCGATCAAGCATTCGATCGCCATGCCGTACTGTGATTCAGTATTAACTAGGCGTCCTGCTTCAACAATGTGTGTCGTTTCATTTTTCTGAAACGCCCTCTTTTTAAATTGTCGGGAACTACATGACATCACATAGTTTTTTTCCGTCCATGCCGCATGCGCTGAATGTACTCACTGCCACTGGCTTAATTCTGATCGCTGGCATATTGGGCGCACACTTTCTCCGTCGCGTATTTCCGCAAATACCAGCGATCACCTGTTACGTCTTGACTGGCTTGCTGATCGGACCGTCTGCACTGAATCTGATCGACGTCTCGGTACTAAGTGAAATCAGTGTGCTGGTTGATCTCGCGCTTGGTCTGGTTTTGTTTGAGCTTGGTCGCCGTGTTGATTACAAATGGTTGCTGCGTGAAAGAGGCTTGCTCATCACCGGCGTCTTGCTGAGCCTGGTCACCTTCTTCGCCCTGTTCCTGTTGCTGACGCAATTCGGTATCAGCAAACTGGTTGCCAGCATGGTCGCTGCATTGGGTATGGCGACCTCGCCTGCCGTGATTCTGAATGTGGTGCGCGAAGTAAAAGCAGAAGGTCAGTTGACCGAACGCATGTTGAATATTGTCGTCATCGGCAACGCCCTCGCCTTCATCATCTTCTCGATGGGCCTGGCTGCCGTGCATGTGGAATATGAAGCTGGCTGGGAAAGTTATATCCTGCATCCCTTGTATCTGTTGTTAGGTTCAGCCGCGCTTGGCTGGATCATGAGTCGCCTGCTGGTATGGATAGGACAATGGCTGGGCCGTGATAGCCAGGCGCAGTTGATCCTCGTTCTGGCATTGATCGCCGGTACCGTCGGCATAGGCGTCATGCTCAATTTGTCAGCGTTGATTGCCTTGCTGGTATTCGGCATTGCCAGCCGCAGCTACGATGCGCGACATGCGATTGTTGAACCGGACTTGAGCCAATTCAGCGGTTTGTTCTATGTCGCACTGTTCGTGTTTGCTGGCGCCAAATTGGAACTGTCGCACTTGCTGACCTTGTGGCCAGCCGTTCTCGCATTCATCGCCTTGCGCCTGTTCATCGCGATGACGATGACAACAGCAATGGCGCGCATCAACGGCGTCACGCTGCGCAAAGGTGCCCTGCTCGGTTTGGGTCTGGTACCGCTCTCCGGTTTCAACATCATCATGGTGCAGCATGCAGTCGGTTTCTATCCGCAGTTCGGCTCGCAATTAGCCGCACTGGTGGTATCGATACTCGTCATCCTGGAACTCATAGGCCCCATCTGCACGCGCTATGCGCTGGTTGCATCGGGTGAAGCAAAGCAATAACAAGCAAGGGAACTCACATGCTGGAATTCAACAACTCGACACCGCTGACCATGGGTGTGGAACTGGAACTGCAAATCGTCAACCGACGTGATTACAATCTGACGCGTGGTTCCAGCGATCTGTTAGTCATCATTAACAAGACCGATCACGGTTACGACATCAAGCCGGAAATCACCGAGAGCATGATCGAGATCGCCACCTCTGTTCATACCGATCACAAGGAAATGTTGACCGAGCTGACCGCCATGCGCACCTTGCTGGTCAGCGCTGCTGAAAAACTCAATCTTGGTCTTGCCGGTGGTGGTGCTCATCCATTTCAGCATTGGGAAGATCAGCGCATTTATCCCTCCGATCGCTATCAGCTGGTCTCCGAGTTATACGGTTATCTGGCCAAACAGTTCACCGTGTATGGTCAGCACATCCATATCGGCTGCCCTAGCGGCGATTCGGCAATACGCCTGGCGCACATGCTGGCACGCTACATTCCACACTTCATCACGATGTCTGCATCGTCGCCATTCTATCAAGGTGTGGATACCTCATTCCAATCGTCGCGCCTGACCAGCATCAATGCATTTCCATTGAGCGGTTACATGCCTTTCGTCACCGACTGGGATAGCTTCAATGCCTATTTCGACAAGATGTCGAAGCTGGGAATTGTTGCCAGCATGAAGGATTTCTATTGGGACATTCGCCCTAAGCCGGAATACGGCACGGTCGAGATTCGCGTCTGCGATACACCGTTGGCGATAGAAACAGCGGTCGCGCTCGCTGGTTATGCACAAACTTTGAGCAAATATTTCTTCGCGCAGCAAGAACTGCAACCAGCGCAAGACACCTATCTGACTTATTCGTACAATCGTTTCCAGGCTTGCCGCTTCGGCTTGAACGGTACCTTGATCAAACCTATCTGCGGTACGCAGTTATCCATCAAGGACGATATCCTGCAAACGTTTGAGATGCTGCAGGACGTAGCGGAAGAATTGGGTACGACCGAAGCGATCGAATTATTGCGTCAGCGCATATTGTCAGCCCCATCCGATGCCGACTGGCTTCGTGCCTGCTACGAGAAAAGCGGCTCTCTCAGCGATGTTGTCCGCCAGCAAAGCGCTGTCTGGATGGCGCAATAAATATTCACCTCCTCTATACACATCAATTCCCCTCTCCCTCTTGTAAGCGCATTCCCACAGCAGAATCGGAAAACCACCGATTCTGCAATGTTAGTAATTACTTCACAATCGACTCTGTATAAAGCCGCACACTGTTTTAACAGAGGAGAAGTGAATGACGGACGGATTGAATGTATGTGACAACGTTGTCGGCTTGCCGACCCTGAGCACACACAGAATGACCGTGTTGCAAGCGCAAAATAGCGCACAGAATATTCCACTCAGCAAACTCGCACGCTGTGGCGATCTGTATGGCGCATCGGAACCGATGCAGAACTTATTCCAGATGATAGGCAAGGTTGCCCCAACCAATGCCAACGTCTTGATCGCCGGTGAAAGTGGTACCGGCAAGGAATTGGTGGCTCAAGCCATCCATCAACTCAGCAAGGAAGCAGCCCAACCATTTATCGCCTTGAATTGCAGCGCTGTGTCACCGCAATTAATCGAAGCAGAATTATTCGGCCATGAACGCGGCAGCTTTACCGGTGCGGTACGCATGCAAAAAGGCTGTTTCGAACGTGCCGATGGCGGTACGCTGTTTCTGGATGAAGTGACAGAAATGTCGTTGGACATGCAAGTCAAACTCTTGCGCGTGCTGGAAAGCAATCGCTTTTGCCGTATCGGTGCTGAAGAAGAAACCGAAGTCAAAGTGCGCGTCGTTGCTGCCACCAATCGCGATCCGATAGAAGCAATGAATAGCGGCATCCTGCGTAGCGATCTTTTCTATCGTCTCGCAGTCTTTCCACTCAACTTGCCACCTCTGCGCGAACGCGATGAAGACATCAGTCTGCTCGCCAGCCTCTTCCTTGGCCAGCTCAATGAGGAAGATGGCAACAACAAGATCTTCTCCAAAGCCTCATGGCGTCTGCTGAATGAATACACATGGCCAGGCAATGTCCGTGAATTGAAAAATGTCGTGCATCGCGCCTACATCATGGCCGAGCAAGAACTCGACATCTTGCCAGCGGTGAACCCTGTCAAAACCATGGTCAGTGACCAGGTCGGCGACTGCGTCACGGTTCAGCTCGGCAGCAAGCTGGCAGATGCCGAACAACGCCTGATTTACGCCACGCTGGGCCACTGTGGCGGCAATAAGACTTTGACCGCTGAGGTGTTAGGTGTGAGCCTGAAAACCCTTTACAATCGACTGAATGAATACCAAGCAAAGCTGTTCTTGGGTGATGTCATTCCACATACGCGACCCTATGGCATACAAAGTCGCAATCAGTGATCGGTTAGGCGTGTACTCACAATGATAAAAATTTTGGTAGTCGATGACCATGCAGTAGTACGAGCCGGAGTGCAGTACTTCATTGCCCAGGTTCCAGACATGACAATCGAAGGTGAAGCTGCCACTGCACAGGAAGCCATACGTTTAGTTCGTGCGCAGGATTGGGATATCGTTTTGCTCGATATCAATATGCCGGACAAAAGCGGTGTTGAAGTACTGAAGCAGATCAAGCGCGAGAAGCCGGAGTTACCTGTACTGATTTTGAGCATGCATCCGGAAAGTCGCTACGCAGTGCAGATACTGCGCAGCGGTGCCAGCGGATACGTACAGAAAGAAGCGCTGGCGGAAGAATTGGTCAATGCGATACAAACGATCTTGCGCGGCCATAAGTACATCAGCCATACAGTTGCAGAGTTACTGACGACAGAACTTGATACCAATGCAGAAAAACCTTTGCATGAGACTTTGTCGAAACGTGAGTACGAAATTTTCTACAAGTTGTGCCAAGGTCATGGAGTGACCAAGATAGCTGACGAACTTTGTCTGAGTGTGAAAACCGTCAGCACCTATCGCGCCCGTGTTTTGCAAAAGATGAATATGGAAAATAACGCCGGCATTATTTATTACGCAATCAAACAAAACCTGATCGACTAGACATCGCTACTGAATTTTATAAAAAGCGTGCAATGATTTTCCGAGACAGCAGTCAGAAATTTTTTATAGCGGTTGAAAAATGAACCAAGTGACGAATATTTTGACAGATACAGGTAGCCATCCACTGCGAGTCTTTTTAGTGGAGGACTCACTGGATGTGCGCGAACTGATGATAGAGAATCTGGCAATGATTCCGGGTGTCGTCGTAGCTGGCGTATCTGAATCAGAAGGCGATGCACTCAGTCAGTTGAATGCGCTTCCCTACGATGTACTGATCGTTGATATTCAGCTTAAAAAAGGCAATGGCATCAATCTATTGCGCCAAATATCGGAAAGAACCAAGGTGCCGAACACCTTGAAGATCATCTGCAGCAACAATGCCACCGAAGTGTTCCGTCGCGTCGGACGGCAATACGGCGTTAATCACTTCTTCGACAAGACGTCCGAGTTTCCACAGTTATTTGAATTGCTGAAAAGCCTGAGTTGCGCCAATCTGGAATATAACGCGCGCGCCTGATTCTCCATCCAACTTCTGCATCAATTAATTGACCTGCTTGATATTTTCAGGCTCATCGGTCAATTCAGTCGTGCCATCAGTTTCCGCCATATTCGCTGCGGTTTTAGGAATCGTGATCATAATCGTCGTGCCATGCCCCAGCGCTCCTGTGCCGACCCGTACTGAGCCACCCAGATAACCTGCCCGCTCGCGCATGCCGCGCAAACCGTGCGTGACCACATCTGTCGGCTGTCCTTGCGGAATACCGATACCGTTATCGCGTACCGTGAGCACGATTTCATCGTCGGTATCGTCCAGTATCACGTCCACATGCGTGGCCTGTGCATGCTTGGCGATGTTATTCAATGCCTCCTGCACCATACGGAACAAGGCGATATCCACGCGCGGTGCGTACACCAACTGATCATCCGGCAAGCTCGCATTACAGACCACACCCGAGTATTTTTCAAACTCAGCAGCCTGCTCAGCGATCGCAATCTTGACGCCGAACACATCCAGCTTGTCCGGGCGCAAGCCATTCTGAATCCGGCGTGTTGCATCGGTAATCGAACTCAACAAAGCCTTGATCTTGAGCGAACGTTCAGTAAATTTAGGCTCTGGCGGCATTTGCTGAAAGAGTAAAGACAAATGCATATTCAACGCTGTCAGAGCAGAGCCCAGATCGTCATGTAATTCACGCGCGATTGCGTGCTTCTCTTCTTCTCGCGTCGTTTCCAGATGGCCGATCAGTTCGCTGACCTCAAAGGTACGTGCAGCAACCAGTGCTTCCAGTTGCGTTTCATGCGCCTTCAAGGAATCTTCCATGCGCTTGCGCTCGGTGATATCGGTGCTGATACCGACCAAACCCATGATCTCACCGTTGGCATTCAACCAGGGAGCCTTGGTCGAATGCAGTGTACGTATCCCGTACGGGAAGCGAATCGTACTTTCGAACACTCGGGGCTGGCCACTCTCCATCACGCTTTGATCTTCCTGATTGATCAATTCGGCATCGGCTTTCTTCGGATAAAGATCGACGCTACGGAAGCCGATTACCTGATCGTGATCCTTGGCAAGCAAACGTAATTTGGCAGGATTCGCAAACACCATGCGTCCGGCACTATCCTTGACGAAGATCGCATCCGGCGTATTGTCACTCACCGCGCGCAGCAAAGCATTACTTTCAGCCAGCGCGGCCTCGCCCTGTTGCCGACCTTCATATTCGCGATTCAACAAAGCTGCCGTACGGCAGAACATGATGAACAATAAGGAGCTACTCAGCAGGATCAATAAAGGTGATGCCTTGTCCGCGTCATACAAACGATTCTGCACACCCCATTTAATCGCAAAGTCGAGTATCACCAGCAGGAGCAAGCTGTTCGGCAATAAGCGTCGCAACAGCGGTCCGCCAGGCGAGGTACTGTTCCACAAACTCATCAACCGATGATGCGGACGCGCTGACAATATACCTAGCGCAAGTATGAAGAAAACAATCGAGATGAATGGGGTGACCGTATGCGCTGCATTCAGCTCATCAACCGACATCACGTTATAGAGGTGGCCGATTAAAGGTATCCCCATGACACCGGCCAGGATGAAGGCACCGTACTCGGATGGATAATGATCACGTGCAGTACGATAGTCCAGCAGTAACAGGCTCAAACCTGCCAGCGTAAAACCAAGCGCAGGCAGCGGCGCCATCTTCACAAAATAAGCTTTATATGTGCCCTCTGCCAAACGAGGAAACAGGTGATCAATACCGACCTGCAAACCGAATGAATACTGTGCCAGCGTCGACAAACCCAACAAGGCCACGCAAAGTGCCAGTACGGATGCCAGCACCGCAACGACTGTCTTTGCCCTGCCATCTAATATATGGAATGAACGTAATAACAGTGCCAACCCGGCCAGCACAAAAGCGACGGCTGTATTCGCCTGAATCGGCACAATATCGGAGAGACGATAATGCAGTACCCAGAGATCCTGCTGCACATTTGTCATGGCCAGTGCCCCTACTGCCATCATCAACAATGAAGACAGGAAAGGTGCGGACAAGGTGCGACATCCCAAAGATCGGAACATGAAGTACTCCATTACAAATGAGATGATGGCTATCGAAATCGATTCATGTTCCCGATAGGCTCTTTCCACCAAATTGGGAACATGCTACTTAGCGATCTTTCTCCGCTTTTTGTTCAGACCGGTTTTCCGTTGACGTAGTACTCATGGGCAACGTCACGTAATCCTGCTGAATGTTTTATTTTTGCTTTAAACCAGCATAGCAGCATCCACTACGACTGCAAACCAGCGCTTATCTTCCGCAGTATCAGCACCTTACGGCCCTCATGTACGGCAGCAGAAAAGATAGTCTGTTCAGATGCACACTGAATGAAATGGTTCCAGACCAGGAACACATTGCCAGTAGACATCTCCCCCTGAAAACATCCATACGCTTTTCAACACAGCGCTGAAATCGGCAGCCTTGTATTGCTGACTCCATTTCCATTACGCAATAAAACTCTTCTTTTCCCACATGTAGCGTTTGCAAGCTACCCGGAAGCATTTACAAAATAACCGTAAAACACTCGTAAGTCATTGATTTTTAGCAAATAAAGCATGGCCCCTGACTTGCATAGAGTAAGGCAGGCACTTTCGCCGTTAATCGAAAATTTCGCAAAAGGAGAATGCTATGAATTGGGACGTTATCGCAGGTAACTGGAAGCAACTCAAAGGCAATGTGAAAGAACAGTGGGGCAAACTCACTGACGATCACCTCGATACGATTGCCGGAAAGCGCGACCAGCTCGCAGGAAAAATTCAAGAAGCTTACGGCGTCAGCAAAGATGAAGCTGAAAAGCAAATCAAGTCATTCGAAGAACGTAATCGCAATGACAAACGCTTTATGTAAGGTCGATGAGTAGAAAGCACGCCATGCAACTGCATGACGTACTTCATCGACAGCTTCAATAATTTTATTCACAACAAAAAGGACACACGATGAAGAAAATCATCTCAATGATCATCATGACCACTGCCAGTGTTGGTTTCACTGCCGCTTCCCATGCAGCCTCAAGCGAGGCAAAGGCCAGCTACGACGCAACCAAGACAAGTGCAGAAGCTGATTACAAGGCAGCGCGTGCCGCATGCGACAGCATGAAAGGTAACGCCAAGGATGTTTGCGTAGAAGAAGCCAAGGCGGCGCAAGTGAAAACGACAGCAGAAGCTGAGGCCACATATAAAGGCACGCCTCAAGCCCATCAACAAGCACGCATCGATATCGCTGATGCCAACTACAAGGTTGCTAAAGAAAAATGCGATGACCTTGCCGGCAACAAGAAAGATGTTTGTGTGAAAGAAGCCAAAGCAGCTCAGACAACTGAAGTGGCTGACGCAAAAGCAGCAAAAGCTGCCAAATAATCCGATACCTACACAGGCAGCATCTTCGCAAGATGCCTAATTAACTGAAACTGGTCGTGCGGCCTTGGCAAGACTTCTTGCCGAGGCCGCACTCTTATTGCGTAGCTGAATCAGCCAGGATGAATCATGTCTTGCGGTTTCACCCAGAGGTCGAATTCTTCGCTTGTGACAAATCCCAGTGCAATCGCCGTTTCCTTCAAATTAGTGCCATCGTGATGCGCCTGCTTGGCGATCTTTGCAGCTTTGTCGTAACCGATATGCGGTGCCAGTGCCGTCACCAGCATCAAAGAACGCTCCATCAAATCGGAAATGCGATCACGATTCGCCACTATGCCCTGCGCGCAATGTTCATCGAAGCTGTGTATGCCATCCGTCAACAGACGCACGCTTTGCAAAAAATTGTGCACCATCAAGGGCTTGAACACATTCAATTCAAAATTGCCGGAAGCACCACCGAAGTTGATTGCGACATCGTTGCCAAATACCTGACAACACAACATCGTCACCGCTTCGCTTTGCGTCGGATTGACCTTGCCCGGCATGATGGAACTACCCGGTTCGTTTTCTGGAATACTCAATTCACCCAGACCGGAACGCGGACCAGACGCCAGCCAGCGTACATCGTTAGCGATTTTCATCATCGTTGCCGCCAACGTCTTCAAGCCGCCATGCACACTGACCATGGCGTCGTGTGCTGCTAATGATGCGAATTTGTTCGCTGCGCTTTTGAAACTCAAACCGGTGCGCTTGGTCAATTCAGCCGCTACACGCTCACCAAACTCTGGATGCGTATTCAAACCGGTACCGACCGCTGTGCCGCCTACAGCCAGCTCCTGCAAAGGCGACAGCAAGACTGCGATGCTGCATGCAGAATGTTCCAGCTGCGCTGCATAACCAGAGAACTCCTGCCCCAGCGTGAGCGGTGTCGCATCCTGCAGATGCGTACGCCCGATCTTGACGATATCGGCAAACTCGCTCGCCTTGCTATTGAGCGTGCGATGCAGGCTCTGCGTCGCCGGCAACAATTTATTAACTACGGCCAGACTGGCGGCCACATACATCGCTGTAGGAAAAATATCGTTGGATGATTGACCTAGATTGACGTCATCGTTCGGATGAACCAGACGCTTCTCGCCACGTTCGCCACCCAGCAATTCGGATGCGCGATTCGCCAGCACTTCATTCATATTCATATTGCTCTGTGTGCCGGAGCCGGTTTGCCACACCGCGAGCGGGAATTCATGCGGATATTTGCCAGCGATGACTTCTTCCGCCGCATTCGCTATCGCCTGCGCTTTTTCCTTGCTCAACTTACCCAAAGCCAGATTCACCACGGCTGCAGCGCGTTTGACTTCAGCCAGCGCCACGATCAATTCCTGCGGCATCTTCTCGGTGGATATTTTGAAATGTTCGAGCGAACGCTGCGTTTGCGCCCCCCACAAGCGTTGGTTTTCCACTTCTATAGGGCCGAATGTGTCGCGTTCTATACGTGTCGTCATGAGGTGATCCTGATTTATCAAGTGAAGGAATAACTCTACTGAAAAATATCCTGATGCGTATGGCGTCCGGCTGAGCATGCTTTGCTACGTCATGCATACGATATCAGACAGCAACAAACGCATATTGATATTCAAAAAAATTAGACTGAATCTGTTTTTACTTATCTTAGAATCTTATTGCAATACATCAACTTTTGCCTATATCGCTTGCACTGCATCCACGCACATTAGGCAATGACCTGTGCCTTACCCCTGTTTGCACCTAACGCATTAATCGAAGCGATCTCCGCATGGAACGTATCATCCGCAAAGTGCATGGCACCAACCTGAGTCTGCTACAGGCTGGCATCACTGCGCTTGTTGCGCCTATTGCCAACAGTGTACGCAAGCATCTCGCTGGCAAGAAAAACGCCTATTTAAGCGATTCGACTGCGGATAGCCTGCTGTCGGCTGACAAGATAGTCTGGGTATTACGTATTCCGGACGGTCAGGTAGTTTATGCCAGCAAAACCGTAGAACCGCTTTATGGCAACTCACCAGAACGCTTCTATGCTCATTCCAATTTGTGGCTAGAGAATACGGCACCGTCAGATAGAGAACAGGCACGCGCCATCCTGACGACTATCACGCAAGAACAACATCAAACCTTGCGCCTGCGCATCAACCGCGCAGATGGCAGTCCACGCTGGATCGAATACCACGCACATTTCATCCCCGACACGGATGGTCGCAGCGGCCATGTCAAGTTGATCGGTACCGATATCACCACCCGCCATCATCTGGAAATCGCTCTTGCGCGCAGCAATCGCGCTCTACGTGCAATACAAGATTGCGAAGGCATCATTTCAGATGCAGCAGACGAGAATGCACTGCTGCAAGGGATTTGCGATGTGGTCACCGCCACCGGTTATCGCATGGCGTGGGCAGGCATACTGGCCAAGGATGGTGCGATCGTGCCTATAGGCCTGACGCAGGAACACCAAGGTTATCTCGACGCGCTGAAAATCCCATTGCAAGCCGGCGGCAAAGGCACCATCGCCATCAACAAGGCTCTACAAACCAAACGCCCTGCCGTCGCCAATTATTTTGCCAACGACACCAGTCCGACACCTTGGCGCGAAGAGGCAATGAAACGCGGCTTCTACTCCAAACTCGTGCTGCCCATGGGCGATGGTGATGCCATCATCGGCGTATTCAACGTTTATGCATCGGAGCCTGATGCCTTCGATGCACAGGAAGTCGCCTTGCTGGTCAATCTGGCACAACGCGTCACGGTAGAAATCCGCGCACATCGTGATCGCAATGGTAGACAAGCAGCAGAAGCAGCATTACGTCTGCGCGAACGTGCGATTGAATGCAGCGCCAATGCCGTGATCATTTCCAGCGCCCGTGCACCTGATTTCGCCATCGAATATGTGAATCCAGCATTTGAACGCATCACCGGCTATACCGCAGAAGAAGCCATAGGTCGCAGCAGCAATTTTTTGCTGGGCAACGACCACGAACAACCCGGCCTGCATGAAATACGCGTGGCACTCACAGAAAAGCGTGAAGGCAAGGCCGTGTTACGCAACTATCGCAAGGATGGCTCCCTGTTCTGGAATGATCTCTACATCGCTCCCGTCACCGATGACGATGGCAAGACCACCCACTTCGTCGCAGCCATGAGCGACATCACGCCGATGAAGCAGTACGAAACAACGCTGCATCGTTTAGCCAGCCACGACGTATTGACCGGCTTGCCGAATCGCGCGCTACTGCAAGACAGACTGGAAAACGCCATCGCCTATTCCTCCAGAAATGGACATGGTGTCTGGGTAGTGCTGGTCGATCTGGATCGCTTCAAGTTCGTCAACGACACCATGGGCCATCAAGCCGGCGACGTTTTGCTAAAGATCATCTCGGACCGTCTACAGGCATCGGTACGCGAATCCGACACCGTCGCCCGATTGGGCGGCGACGAATTCGTATTGGTGTTACCGGAATGTGGCGACGCACCATCCGATGTCATCCAACGCATCATGGAAGCAGTCGTCAAACCGCTCACAATACAAGGCAGCGAATTCTTTCTGAGCTGCAGCATGGGGATCGCCGTTTATCCCAACGATGGCGCCGATCCGACCACGCTGATCGCACATGCCGATGTCGCCATGTATAGATCCAAGGAATTGGGGCGCAACAACTTCCAGTTCTACACGCCGGCGATGAACGATCAGGCGCTGGAACGTCTGCGCATAGAGAGAGAATTGCGCCATGCGATAGAGCTCAATGAACTGGTTCTGCACTACCAACCGCAAGTCGATCTGCACAGCGGTGCCATCGTCGGGCTGGAAGCATTGGTGCGCTGGAATCATCCTATCCTCGGCATGGTTCAACCCGGCAGCTTCATCAGTCTGGCGGAAGAAACCGGCCTCATCATTCCTATCGGCGCATGGGTCTTGCAAACTGCTTGCAAACAAGCCAAGGCATGGCATGAGATGGGGTTTACCAATCTGCGCATCGCAGTCAATCTATCCGCGAGACAATTCACGCAAGCCAGCTTGCTGGAATCGATCACGACGACGTTGCAAGAAACAGGATTGGCTCCACACTTCCTGGAAATAGAATTGACCGAGAGTTCAGTGATGGCCGATATCGAACGCAATATCCTGACCTTGCACGATCTCAAGTCCTTGGGCATACAACTATCGGTAGACGATTTCGGCACCGGACATTCCAGCCTTGCTTATCTGAAGCGCTTCCCTATCGATACCTTGAAGATAGACCGTTCCTTCGTGCGCGATATCGCTATCAATCAAGACGATGCATCCATCGTCTCATCCATCATTTCTCTCGCACACAATCTGAAATTGAACGTGATTGCAGAAGGCGTAGAGACAGAAAGCCAGATGGATATTCTGCGCGAACAAGGTTGCAATGAAATGCAGGGGTATTACTTCTGCAAACCTCTCCCTTCTGATCAAATCGAATCTCTGCTCTTAAATGAACGCATGGATCGCACTGCTGCGCTCGTGCACTAGCAACCATCCTCTCCATCTTCGCAGCGCATTTTTCGCATGTGCTTATACCAAAATCGGCTTATGCGAAAACCGATGATCCATCGACGAAGAGATTCGTTCCGTTAAGTCTTGCGAGTCGTTAATCTTATTCCTGACAACGATAAGGCTTGAGCGATTGCATCAACGCGGCTTGTGTGATCGATGTACGCGCAAGCGTAAATCGTCCTCTAGAAGTCGCCTCCGGCAATCTCAAATCTGATACGAATTTCCCACCGCACGACACTGTATTCAAGTGTCTGGTTTCACTATTCAAGGTAGAACATGGATCGTAGAATTTTTATCAAAAGCACTGCATTGCTTTCTCTGGCTGGCCTGGCATCGGGCGTTTCCCTCTCCGCTCATGCAGCAAACGCCCCTGAAGAAATTCGTCTCGACTATGCGTACTACTCGCCGACCAGTCTGGTACTGAAGCACTTCGGCTGGCTGGAAGAGCAAGTCAAATCCAGTGGCATCAAAGTCAAATGGACGCTGTCGCAAGGTAGCAACCGCGCGCTGGAATATCTGAGCGCCAATAGCATCGATTTCGGCAGTACAGCCGGTCTGGCTGCGGTCTTGTCTCGCGCCAACGGCAATCCGATCAAGAGTATCTATGTGTATTCGCGTCCTGAGTGGACTGCACTCTTAGTGCCAAAAGATTCACCGATCAAAACCGTAGCGGACCTCAAAGGCAAAAAAATCGCTGCCACCAAAGGCACCGATCCTTACCTCTTCCTGTTGCGCACATTGAAAGCGAATGGCATCAAGAAATCCGATGTGGAAATCGTCCACCTGCAACACGCCGATGGTCGTGCCGCACTGGAAAGCGGTCGCATCGATGCATGGGCCGGTCTCGACCCACACATGGCTTCCAGCGAATTGCAAGCAGGTTCACGCCTCTTGTATCGCAATGTCGCCTTCAATACCTACGGCTTCCTGAACGTGACGGAAGACTTTGCGAAGAAATATCCTGAGCAAGTGAAGCAAGTATTGATCGCTTATGAACGCGCACGCCAGTGGATCTTGGCCAATCCGCGTGAAGCTTCGCAAATTCAAGCCGACGAAGCAAAGATTTCTCTCGCTGTCGCCAAAGTGCAATTGAACCGTACTGACTTCTCCAATCCATATATCGGCCGTGAACATCGCGAGGCACTGCAAGCCGCAGCGCCGATTCTGTTGCAGGAAGACCTGGTTAAAAAAGGAACGGACTTGAACAAGGTCATCAACGATTTGATCGATCCTAGTTTTGTGCAAGCAATCGCCACGAAGAAAACACCAGCCTGATCGCGTAAAGGAAATTTTTCGTCATGGATAACAGTCGCAGCGCCTCCTTCATTCCTGCCACGATCAACGGTGGCCACACCTTGAGATCGCAAGTGCTGGCGAATAAAGCCGTCACGTCAACTGAAGTGCATCAAGCTGCGACTGTCTCTCAACCTTCATCTAAATCTCCAAGTCTGGCCTGGCTAGGCTGGATCTTGCCGATTACCGTACTCGGCTTTGTCGAGCTGGCTGCGCATCTGGGCTGGATACAGGCAAGGCTGTTGCCACCGCCATCCGAAATCGTGCAAACCTTGTCCGCTTTGGTCGAGCAAGGTTTGTTCGTTCATATAGGTGCAAGTGTGGCGCGCGTGTTTTCCGGTTATGCGATAGGTGCAGCACTGGCGATACTGTTCGGCCTGTTCGTTGGCTTGAGCAAACATGCAGAAGCTTTCTTTGAACCGACTTTCCAGGCCTTGCGCGCTATTCCCAGTCTGGCCTGGGTACCACTTTTACTGCTGTGGTTCGGCATAGATGAAACGCCCAAGATCACACTGATCGCCATCGGCGCCTTCTTCCCTATCTATCTTGGCTTGGTATCCGGCATACGCAATGTCGATCGCAAGTTAATCGAGCTGGGAGAAATCTACGGTTTGTCTGCACCATCGCTGGCGCGCCGCATCGTATTGCCGGCTGCATTGCCGAGCTTGTTCACCGGCTTGCGCAATGGCTTGTCATTGGCGTGGATGTTCCTGGTTGCAGCAGAGTTGATCGCCGCTACCAAAGGCATAGGCTATCTGCTGACAGATGGTAGAGAAACCAGTCGTCCTGATGTGGTGCTGGCTGCGATTTTCCTGCTCGCTGTTTTCGGCAAGCTGACCGACGGTTTGTTGAAGTGGCTGGAAACACGCAAGCTGGCCTGGTCCGATTCACTCGCCACACGTACGGTTTGAGGTTGATGCAATGAGCGTTTTACTCGACCTCCATGTACGCGATAAAAGCTTTGGCGAGCGTTCTGTTTTACGGAATGTATCGCTGAGCTTGCGCGCTGGTGAAATCGTCAGTCTGGTCGGCAAATCCGGTTGCGGCAAAAGTACTCTGCTGCGTCTGATCGCCGGACTGGACAGACATTACAACGGCCAGATCCATCTGGATGGAAAAAAACTCGACGGCGTCACGCAAGACATCGGTCTCATTTTTCAGGAACCACGTCTATTGCCGTGGCTAAGCGTGGCAGAAAACGTAGGCTTCAATCGTCCAGATCAGAATCGTACGCAAGCCAATGCCCATCCGCACGTGCAAGCCTTGCTACGTGAAGTCGGCTTGAGCGAGGCCATCGATTATCTGCCCAAGCAATTGTCTGGCGGCATGGCGCAACGTGCTGCGATTGCACGCGGCTTATTCAACCAGCCACGTCTGTTGCTGCTGGATGAACCCTTCTCCGCAGTCGATGCATTCACTCGCATGCGCTTGCAGGATCTATTGCTAACGCTGGCCGCTGAACACAACTTCGCCGTGTTGCTGGTGACGCACGATATTGATGAAGCGGCGTATCTCAGTAATCGCGTGTTGACGATGGGCCAGGGTGACATCATCGACGACACCACCATTGCACTCGCACGTCCACGCAATCGCCATTCGGAAGCATTGGCCAGAGCACGCGACGACATACTAAAAGTACTGGAAGAAATTCACGCCATCTAATCGGCAACAACATTCAACACAGGGAGAATTTTATGAAAAACATTTCCAATCTTCGCCGCAAGCTGATTGCCTTGCTCGCACTGACACCACTGCTCGCCGTTCCTGCGCATGCGCAAAAAGCCGGCGACACCGTACGCATCGGCTATCAAAAATCATCGACCTTGATCACTGTCTTGAAAACACGCGGCACACTGGAGCAGCGTTTGGGTGCATTGGGCGTCAAGGTGACTTGGCATGAATTCGCCAGCGGCCTGCCCTTGCTGGAAGCGTTGAACGTAGGCGCAATCGACGTATCCGCTGATGTGGCCGATACCGTGCCAGTGTTCGCACAAGCTGCCGGCGCACAACTGACTTACATCGCACAAGAATCACCATCGCCAAGCGCACAAGCGATAGTCGTCAAGGCTAACTCGCCTATCAAAACACTGGCCGATCTGCGCGGCAAACGCGTAGGCTTTGCCAAGGCAGCGGGCGCACATTACCTGCTGATCGCAGCATTGGAAAAAGCCGGTTTGTCCTTGAAGGACATCCAACTCGCCTACCTCGCCCCTGCCGATGGCCGCGCCGCTTTCGAACGTGAAGCCATAGATGCATGGGTGATCTGGGATCCATTCCTGGCTGCAGTAGAACGTCAATCGCAAGTCCGCGTGCTGACAGATGGTCGCGGTCTGGCCGATTATCAACGCTACTACCTGGCATCGACACCTTTCGCCAAAGCACGTCCTGAAGTTGTGAAAGTCATCGTTGACTCGCTGCAGGAAACCGGCAAATGGGTCAAGCAATCGCCGCGTGAAGCAGCCAATCTGCTCGCACCAGTATGGGGTCTGGATGTCGCCACGGTTGAACAAGCGAATGCACGCCGTAGCTATGAAGTTCGCTCCGTTCTAACGGAACGTCTGGGCGAACAACAAAAAATTGCCGATGCATTTCTAGCCGAAGGTTTGTTGCCTAAGAAAGTCAACGCGACTGCCGTACCGGTTTTTTAATTCGCTGTTTTACTTCACGCATTTAAATTCACCTTCAATGCGCGCTACACACGTATGGGAATAGTCAGATCATGGGTCAATTACTGAAACTGGGCGAACTGCCGCAAACGCAAGCTGCGCCGACTTATACGCCGGCACATCTGGTGCAACGCGATTTCGGCGCATTAACGGATGCGGTTGAAAAAACAGCGGCAGCGCTGGCGCTCACCGCCACCGAGCGCGACCGCAGCGGCGGCACCGCATGGGTAGAGCGGCAAGTATTGCGTGACAGCGGTTTGTTGAAACTAGCCGTCCCTGCCGCCTTTGGCGGGCCGGAAACCCCATGGCCGACTATTTACCAAATCATCCGTCGCTTCGCTGAAGTCGATAGCTCGCTCGCGCATCTATTCGGCTTCCAGCATTTACAAGTTGCCAGCGTTGCCCTGTTCGGCAATCCAGAACAAAAAGCCTTGTATCTGGGAAAAACCGTCAGTGAAAACTGGTTCTGGGGCAATGCCACCAATGGGCTGGATACGCGCGCCACTTTGGTATGGCGTGAAGGCGACAATAAGGATGATGGTTACTATGAGCTGAACGGTATCAAATCGTTTTGCTCAGGCGCTACCGGTTCCGACATGCTCAACATCACCGCACCGCGTTCCGCCGATCCATCTGATCGTGTCTTCCTGTCGATTCCTACCAATCGTGCCGGCGTTAAGGTACTCGACGATTGGGACAATCTCGGCCAGCGTCAAACCGATAGCGGCTCCGTCACTTTCGACAAGGTGCGTGTGGAACGCAATGAAGTACTCGGACCACCAGGCACATCCGGTACGCCACGCGCCACCTTGCGCACGCTGGTATCGCAATTAATCCTGATCGAGATTTATATCGGCAATGCACAAGGCGCATTGTTGAACGCATGGAAGTACACACACGAACAAGGTCGCCCGTGGTTTACCTCAGGTGTAGAACGTGCCATCGACGATCCATTCACCCAACAACATTATGGTGACTTGCGCATTGCCTTGCGCGGTGCAATTGCATTGGCAGAAGATGCTGCCGCACAATTGCAGCATGCGTGGGATCGCGGCGATGCCTTGACGGCAGAAGAGCGCGGTGTACTGGCAGTGAACATCTATGAAACCAAGATAGTCGCTGCGCGTGCCGCACTTGATATCACAGCCAAAATTTTTGAAGTCATGGGCGCGCGCGCGACTGCTGCCAAATACGGCTTCGACCGTTACTGGCGCAATGTCCGCGTACACACACTGCACGATTCACTGGATTACAAATTGAAGGATGTCGGTCAGTGGGTATTGACCGGTGAAGTTCCTACACCATCCATCTATTCCTGATTGTTCGTACTCAAGGCTGTTTCTTATCGAAGTCAGCCTTGAGTTCATCCACCAGCGTATCTGGCACGTAATGCGGCCCGTCAAATAAATACACCTGGCGCGCACCATAAGTATTGAGTTGAGGCAGCAATTCGGCAACAGTCGCAGCACGGAAACCGCCGCCCACTTGCGGCCGGAAAGCTTCGACAATCACACGTACGCGATCCTTGCCCAAACGGTTTTCCAAAGCATTCAGGTAATCGACGGCTACTCGCGCTTCACGTGCATGCACACCGACACCATCCTGAAAAAATACACCCACATCTTTGGGTAACCAGGATGCCAGCCATTTTGCTACATCATCCGGCCCGACATTAGCACTGTCGTAGACACTGATCCATAAAGGGCGTGGTAATTTTTCCAGAATAGGTATCAGTTTGCTGGCATTGTCCCAAGTCGGATCTATCTCTACCGGAAAATACCAGCCAACCACATTCAATGGCGTCGGTAATTTTGCCAATCGGGCAGACAATGCGCCCAGCTCATCCAGATTGGCACGTGCTTTGTTTTCATCAAAATATCCAGCCAAGCCGAGTATGACTTCACGCGCCCACGGCTCACCGGCAATGCGTTTCCAGTCAGGTAATTGTGGCGCAGCAGTAATCCCGGCATCGGCAACAAAAGCCAGATTATCAACGGCAGTCCACTGAATCAGTAATTGATGCGCCCCGATCTGATCCCACTTGCCTTTAGGGGATATCGTCGCGTTTTCAGGCTGCCAAACAACGCCTGTAATGGAGGCAGCAAAACTACTGCTGATGCCAATACTCATGAACAACATCAGCAGGCTGCAGCGCAAGAATGTGCGAGAACCGCGCGGCGCTGGCATGGAAGCATCTGCAAATTGCATATTCATTCCCCACCGAACAAAGAAAGCCATTGTGCGCTCTTTGTGCGATGGACGAAATATGTAGAAGAAATCGCACCGTCACTCATGCGCTTCAAACAACATGCTCATCAGTAATAAAACGTCGTGCGTAGAACCACACCTTTGGCACGCTCATCTCCCGATATTCTGAAACGATACTGAAGTGAAAAATCAACATAAGACTGCGGTGCCTTGTAGTGATCCTGACGATACCAATAACGAACATTCACACCAGGGCCGGCTCCCACCGCAGTTTTTTCGGCAGGTACTCTTAATGTCGAATTGAAATCCGAACCGATAACAAAATGCGGCGTGATGGTCAGGTTCGGGTTGATGTCATCCAGCCGATAGCTGCGTCCAAGCTGGCCTTCAAAAATAGAATACGTTTGCTTCTGGTCTATATAACGACCTAGCTCGCCAAATATCTGCCCGGTCCACCAGCTAGGTTTATCGACGCGTGGATCGGTACCAAAAGAATTCGAATACGCCAGTCGCGCCAACCAGTCACCATCGCCCGAAGCCGAACCTATCTTGATCTGGCGCTGCAAGGCCACTATCACATTCGTCTCGCTGAACGGCTTCCAGCGCACACCCACACCGCCCTGTGCGGTAGGTGCGCCGGTAAGCGCTTTGTCTTTGCTGTACACCGTTTCAAACAGACTGGCATACACCTCTATCGGTCGTCCACTACGATAACCGAATGGCCGCCAGTACACTTCGCCACCTATCTGCGCAGTATTATTCGTACCGCTAGGCGCAATCCCCGAACCAGGTTGCAGGCTGGAGCCGCGATAATTCAACGATGCTACTGCACCCCAGCTACGCTCAAGGTCGGCAATCGCACGCCGGGTTTCAAACAGCTGTTGCGGTGCCATCGCAATATCACCCTTGTCCACCGCATCCACAGTGCGTCTGAAGTAAGTCGTGGCATCTGGATCACGATGTGCATTCAACGCTGCATAACCGGTATCTGGTATTGCATTGGGTGGCAGACTGCCATCCCGATAAGATTGATCAAACAAAGTGAAAGCACCCAGGCTGTCACCGGCAGATGCGGCCAGATAAGCCAACTCAACCTTGGACATGCCATCGAAGGCACCTGCCTCCGATGCTGTATTGAAACGCTGGCGTGCCTCGCTTCGTCTGCCCAACTTGGACAGCATTTCGATTTGCAAAGGCAGCGATGCATCATTCGACGCCAGCACTTGATTGAAATCTTCTTCAGCCAATTGCGTTTTATCCAAGGCTAGACGCACACGCCCTCTTTGCGCACGTAATTCCGGGTCACGATTGCCTTTATCCAGTGCCAGTGTCGCCTCACGTTCGGCCTCGGCCAATTGACCATCGCGGCTCAGGATATCTACCAGCAGTAATTGATATGCAGAATTGTCAGGTGACAACTGCAATGCCTCGCGTGCCTTACTCAATGCCAATGGATAATCGCGCTTGGTCAATGCTTTATAAGCAGCGTCAGCACTGGCATAAGCCGGATCAGCAGGCGCAGCACCCGGTACCAGACTGCAGACTTCACCGTTAGTCGCGCTGCGACAGCGCAAGACCGGTGGCTGCATGGTTTTGTTTGTCGCGACAGTACCTTGTCGTGCCAGACGCAAACGCATTTCGGCGGCACTACGCTTGCGTGCTGCTACGGCTGCGTTTCCATCTAGAGTCTGCAAGACTTCCAATGTTGCATTCGGCTCACCTGCACTCAAGCCGGCATCGGCAACGATCAGGCGTAGGTTCACCCTTTCTTCCGTCGTCAATTCACTGCGCATGGACAGCGCTTTTTCAAAATCAGCAATCGCGGCCGCCCGCTGCCCCATACGCTGCTTGATATAGCCGCGCCAGATCAGTGGTACCGGATCATCAACTTTCTGCAGCAGTGGCTCCAAGGCTTGCTCTGCTTCTTCCAGCCGATTCGCACTCAGCAGGGATTGCACCAGCAACAAACGATATATCCTTTTCTCTGGCGCATACGCTACGGCACGATGCGCTGAGGAAATCGCTTTAGGGAAATTCTGCTGCTCCAAGGCTTGATAAATTGCAGCACCTGCTTGCGCGGCGATATTCTGATTTACCACTACACGTTGACCCACCAAGGATGCGGTGGCACCGAAACGATGAATTGCCTCAATCACGGTTTTTTCTGCTTCTGCATAGCGTTGTGCTGCAATCTGAGAATTAATCAACAGAGTCCAGTACGACTCATTTGCAGGAGCCAGCCGCACCGCATTTTGCGCATCACTGATTGCTGTCTCGTAATCTTGCTTTGCATACGCCTTGTAAGCCTTGTCGGCCGCCGCGTATGCCGGATTGGCTGCACTAGCTGGTTTGCCTGTCACAACCTTCGGTGCGGTCGCTCCCTTCGCCTGATTCTTTTGCGCCTCTTCTGCTTGCACAAGCAATTGTTTCAACCTGAGCACATCCGGACGCAAGCGCGCTGCTTCACGCGCCTGTCGCACAGCCTCTGCATAATCGCCACGGGCATATGCCTTGTAAGCAGCATCTGCAATGTCATAAGCAGGCCCGCTCAGTGGTAGCTCGGATTCTTGCGCGTCGACGCTCGCGATCATCCCTGCATTCATTAACAGTAAAAAAAGAAGATTTATTTTTTTCATTCATGGCCCTTTTTATACTGCTTGTAGGCGACGCTGTTCTTCCACTACCTGTTCAATCACATTACGCTCAATCACATGACAATCGACTAAATAATCACCGATACGACCATGCTCCTCCGGACGATATGCATCCATCACCGCGTCAAAAGTCTCGCGCTTTACCAATCCGCGCTCTATCAATAAATCACCCAGCAGAGGTACACCGGAGGCACCGTTCTCAAGCGTTTTGAAGGCATCACTTTCACCACGTAGCACACGCAGACCTGCGGCGATTTCGCTATCACGTGCAATACGTTGTGCTGGATCCTGACCGAACAGTATTGATAGCTCCTGCATCGACTTTGTAGAAAGCGGAGCAGAAACCGCAACCATAGGGCGTTGTCGCACATCATTACCAACATACAGCATGCGCATGCGTACACATAATTCTTGCGGTACATAACCCGCATACTTTTCAATCAGCTCTGCATTGATATGCACACGCGGCAGGTCGGCCTGGAAGGCAATTGCTTCGGCCAAGGTTTCTTCATCCAGCCAGCCATGAGAGATTAGTATCCGTCCCAAAGGCATCTGTGTTTTTTCACGCTCATCCAAAGCATCGCTGATCTTCTCTTCATCAACGGCTTGCCACGCAGTGAGCACTTCTCCCAGGAGCTGCCGCTTCTGCACCAATTGCGAAGTCGATGGGAAATCGTGCATGGTCTTATCCCACACCATATTTTTCCCCATCAGCATGTAGCCGGAAAATAGTTTCCACGCCCGACATACCGCCATAAAGTTGATGATATTTCCGACTACCATGCGCGGGATGGACATCAAGCCATGTTCCCAGCCATACAGACGAGTCACAAAATAAAAGCGCTGGATGATACGCAAGGCCAAGGCAAACAAGATGAACTGCGCAACCCACTGCAACCAGCTGTACTGCAGAAAGAGGCTGGGAAACTCCATAGTCCATATACCGGCCAGATGCGCCAGGTAAAACAAAATGAATTGAAGAAACAAGATATAAGCCACGACACTGACGATAGATGTCAGTATCCCTTTGCGGTCGCGGAACAATAGATATCTATGTGCGAAAGAGCCACGCCATCCCATCTGCTCCCAGTTCTGCATGCTGATGCCTAGTACCCAGCGCGCCTTTTGTCGATAAGAGGTACGGAAAGTATCAGGGAAAAACTCACGTACACATAAGGGCATACGAATAATGCGTTCCTTATCCGGCCCCAGACCAAACCAGCGGCGCCCGCGCGTCAGGAAATCCACCGGGAACAAGGCAAAGATAGATTTCATACCCATCGCGGCCAGACGATTACCAACGTCATAATCTTCGGTCAGGCTTTCGGTATTGAAAGGCTGATTATTGGTTGCCGCTGCCAGCGCCAGCAATGCACGCCGTGAAAAACAAGTGCCGACGCCAGCCGATGGCACTGTACCGGTGACGCTCTCGCGCACCACCAGATCCTTGGCATGCCACTCGGCGAATTCATCCATATAGACACCTGCTACCAGCTCATACCACTCGCGTTCCAGCGAAGCCACAGGCAACTGGATCATGTCCTTGCGCGGCAGCAGATAGTTGAAAAATTTCAGTTCCAATGGATGCAACACGTCTTCACTATCGTGCAGAATGACACCAGCAAACTCGATGCCGGCTTGCTGTTCATGCAGGAAGATAGCCTGTATCACCCAGTTCAAACAATCCGCTTTGCAAGTCGGCCCGTCATGCGGTACTTCGACCCGGCGCAACTGCTTGTAACGGCGGCGCATGCGCTCCACCTCTTCTATCGTTGCACTGTCATTAACGTAGGTGCCGACAAACACCGTGTAGTTGCGATAGTCGAGCGTCGCCACCATGCTTTCTATCATCTGTGCGATCACGTCATATTCCAGCCAGGCCGGCACCATGATCGCCAAATGCTGTTCGTCACGTTCCTTGATCTGTTCTGGCGTCAGCGGTCGATAGTTTTTATTTTTTTTGATAGTGAATTTGCGATAAATTTCGCGCGTCCAATACCAGGCATCAATGAACAAATCATCCAGGCTAGAAATCAGGATGATGATCGCGATCACGACCGCGACCATCTCCAGCGCACTGTAATACTGCGCAAAAAATACCGGCCAGAATAGAGATGAAGAGCTCAAGTCATAAACCCATTAATTCGGCAGCCTTACGTCTGTTACGACGTACCTGTGCGACACGTGCAGAAATCAAAATAAAGAGGATGACGGCAATGACAATCAACCACACCCACATATAGCGCTGCCATAGCGATTGCGGATTATCTTCCAGCGCAAAACGGCTGTCGGTCGGATCATCCTTGTCGATCTGCAGCACTGGGCCAGCATCGGTCAGCACTGCGAGATTGCCATGCGCCAGGCGGAAAGAGTTATTCAGTAGTG
Source organism: Herminiimonas sp. GW821-FHT09C12 (assembly GCF_059416385.1). Classification (NCBI taxonomy): domain Bacteria; kingdom Pseudomonadati; phylum Pseudomonadota; class Betaproteobacteria; order Burkholderiales; family Oxalobacteraceae; genus Herminiimonas; species Herminiimonas sp. GW821-FHT09C12. Next base: position 1,877,408 of record NZ_JBWKPC010000001.1, on the reverse strand, counting down.
GCATGTTTTTACCTACGGTGTAGTAACGAATACCGCTCTGACCGTTAATCTCAGCAACTTCTGCTACACCCACGCGATCCAGTCCTTTCAATTGCAGGATGGGTGTCTTCTCCGCACCATTCAATACCAGCATGCCGTCATGAATTGCAGTAGAAGCCTTGCCTTCCAGCGGCACATCCATCGCCAGGAAAGGCGTTGTCGGCTTGAGTACCTCTCCTGGTTTCAGAACCAAAAACTCCGTATGTATCGATGACAGGCCGGCAGCATCAGCCATGCGTACCGTCATCGGCAGCATAGCCACCGCATCTTTGAGCCACTCATCCTTGACGATGAGCGTACTTTCTTTCGCATAGCGCGCCGCGATACCGACAAAGTTATTACCAACTGCCATCTGTTTTAACTTCAAATGACTACCGGGGAAAATAGCGACCGGGAATGAAGTCGCAACATCGTGGCAATGCAGTTTGGAAGGCTGACGTAAAAAGGCAATGCGTATGGTGTTGTGTGCCGCCAGCGTGTAATACGGAATATCCACCGCAATACGATGCGGCTGCCCATCGACCGTCATCACGCTAGCACCCAGTAAATAGTCATTGAGAAAAATGGAAACTACCGGTGCCTCACCATTGGTGCCAGGTGCGGCCGACACATCAAACACAATCTGACTAGGCAGGCGACCGCTACCGACTAATTCGCCGATCTCAAACGTGACGGAACGTTCGCTTTTTTCCGACACTTCGATCGTGCCGTTGATGGCACCGAACTGGCTGAGTAATACAGTCGCAGCCTTTCCCCTCAGGGCTTCCGCGGTCTCTACCGTCACATCCTTGGAAGCTGCAATCGGACGCCACAAGGTATCGAATAATGCTGAGGCTTTCGCACCCCCTTTAGCCGATACCATGATCACCGGACTACCCACGAAGGAAGTAAGGCGAACCTGATCAGCAGCATTGGGTTGGTCCAGTAGGGCCACATCAGTCTTTAGCCAAGCCTGATAAATCGTGCTGGTATCAGCCGAGCTTGCCTGGATTTCCACACCCAATGCATTCATCGCATTGCGCAAAATTGTATTCAGCGCCGCATCGGCAATTACTAGATCGGCGCGGAAAGGTCCTTGATTACCGAGAATAAACAAGGCGGCGATTTCTGCATTGTTCTTGATCTTGTATTGCGTATCGCCATTCATTAACGCAGCAAAAGATGGAATTCCGCGCAGCTCAGGCGGTACGCTGATGGAAGAAAGATTAACCGTATCACCAACGGCAGGCACCGACATCCAGCGCGGCTTCTTACCGGCACGCTTCAAGGTCAAACCCATGCGCCAGGCAGTATCGTAAGCATCTACCGTCAATGCCCGACTGGACACCAGCAATACCGGATTCGGTGGCAAAGCACTCCATGCAGTCGATATTGATTTGATCGCGCTACGATCATAGCTATATGTAAAACGTGAGCTAGGCTCTACTCTTAACGCATTGCCAGGTGCGCGCTGATCACTACACATCGTCTCAGACATGACTGAAGACCAATGGATGCCAAAATGTATGAAGCCATCGCTGCGCGGCTGGCCCGAAATCGCAACGCCTTGACTAAGGTCACCTTGATCTTCTGCCAGCTTGCGTGCCACTACTGGATAGCCATCTACCGACAAAGTCATAGAAGTACGACCACCATCGGCACGCAGATAGCTGGCATCGAATTGCAAGGCAGCATTCATAATCGGTACACCAGCTGGCACTGGCAGGAATATGTCGCGTTGACTGTTGGCCCCGTCAAAAGTCATTGGCACGGACATACCCAACTCTTTCAATGTCACCTCGCGCGTCACTGACTGATCCGCCACCATTTGCTGGAAATAGCGCCCTACGCCATCCGCCGACCACGCGTTATGCGACAGCACGCACAGAGCCAGCAAGCTCATCACAGGTAACAGCATGGAGGGAGATTTTGTATTGTTATAGATGCGATTAAGTACGCGCATGATTTCCTCGTGATAAAAATTAGCTCAGGGATGCATCACCACCAGCAGTAAATTCTTCATAAGCCTTGCCCAACAAGGCACGCACGATACGTGACGAAGCATGACCATCGCCATAGGGATTAACGACATTGGAAAACTGAGTGTATTTTTTGGTGTCATCAAACAAGAGGTTGACCGCATCAACGATGCGATGCTTGCTGGTTCCTATCAGTTCCACAGTACCGGCCGCCACAGCTTCCGGACGCTCAGTCACATCACGCATGACAAGTACTGGCTTACCGAGTGATGGCGCTTCTTCCTGCACACCGCCAGAGTCCGTCAAAACCACATGCGAGAGCTGCATCAAACGTACAAACTCAAGGTAATCCAGCGGCTCAATCAAATGCACACGCGGCAAATCTGACAGCACTTGCAATACCGGACCACGGACGTTGGGATTGAGATGAACCGGATAGACAATATCGATGTCGGGACGCCTTGCCAATTCAGCCAACGCTGCGCAAATATGCGCAAAGCCGTCGCCAAAATTTTCGCGTCTATGACCTGTGACCAGCAAGATGCGCCGTTGCGGCGAGATGAAGGGAAATTTCGCATCCACCTGGCTACGCAAGGCCGCGTTTTTTTCAAGACGTTGTGCCGTCAACTGCAATGCATCAATCACAGTATTACCGGTAACGACTATGCGCCCGCCTAAATTTTCACGCAAAAGATTGTCGCGAGAACTGACTGTTGGCGCAAAAAGAAAATCACTCATCACATCAATGACACGACGATTCATTTCTTCCGGCCACGGCTGCGTCAAATCACCAGTACGCAAACCAGCTTCCACATGCCCAACCGGAATCCGACGATGAAATGCGCCGGTCGCTGCAACCATTGCGGTTGTGGTGTCGCCATGCACCAGCACTCTGTCAGGCTGTTCGCTTTCCAGAATAGGATCGAGCTTGGAAAAAATACGGGAGCATAAAGAATTGAGGGATTGATTCGGCACCATCACATCTAGATCGTGATCTGCCTTGATCTCGAATAGTGTCATCACTTGTTCCAGCATCGTCCGATGCTGACCGGTGATACACACCACCGATTCGATGCCTGCAGCCTGTTCAAGTGCGCGCACCAAGGGCGCCATCTTGATGGCTTCTGGACGTGTGCCGAAAATAGAAAGTATTTTCACGCGTAACACTATCCTCTCTAAAAATTGCCGATCTTGTACAAGATCAACAACTTATTTATTGCCACATACCATCCGTAGCATTCATGTTTTAGGGAGCGTTACCTTTATTGCCTCAAGACACTTTTTCGGGTCGAATTGCAAAAACATGTATACATGTATATCACATGACCCATATGTGATGATTGTTTATATGCCAACAATGCTTGGCATCACAACATCCACAAAGGACTAACTTCACTCCCAAAACTGACTTAATCAGTCAATAACGCCTGATACAGATACAGACATATACGTATGAGAGGGGAAAATAGATGCAGGACATGATTTCCATGCCTATACAGCTTTGCCATAAACGCAGGAATTTGAAACCGGACAATCTCGCTCATTGCGAGAAATCCATTGTTTATGAGAAATTCTCAAAAAGAATGAGAAAGTTTTGGTGACATTGAAGACCTTGCTCTGCGCGCAGCAGGTCTGTGAAGAATCTAGTGATACAACGTGATCATCACGTTAAAGATGGTTTTCCTTGGCCAAACGCTGATCGTACATCAACACAATTCCTGCCAGCACAGTCAACACAACACCGACTACACAAATCGCATGCCAACCACCTAGCTCCCACGCGAGAGAACCCAACGCTGAACCAGATGCGGCGCCAATAAAATAACTCGTCATATAAACCGCATTCAGCCGCGAGCGCGCTTCAGGTTCCAAATGCAAGACCACGTTTTGGTTGGTGATGTGCAGCCCTTGCAAGGCAAGATCAATAATCAGCATCCCAATCAGAAACCACATCAAACTGCTGGTACTAAACCAAAAGCATATCCAACTCAGCAATAACAAGAAAATACATGTCACGCTGGTCACCTGGCCCCAACCGCGATCGGCCAAACGACCGGCAATGTTGGCCATCAAGGCACCCGCAATACCAACCAGACCAACCAATCCGATACTGCCATCACTCAAGCCATGCCCCGGACCGGACAATAACAAAGCCATCGTCGAAAACAATACGCTGACTGAAGCAAACGACAGTGCCCCCATCAATGAGCGACTGCGCAAGCGAGGATAACGAGCGATCAATGCAGTCATGGAGCGCAGCACTTGTGCATAACTCACCTGCTCAGGATTACGCGATGGCGGCAGCAAAAACCACAAGGACATCGCCACCAACAGCATCGTTACACCCGCGACGCGATACACCGTGGTCCAACCACCCAACTCCGACAACAAGCCCGCTACACTACGTGCCGTCAAAATGCCGATCAACAAACCACTCATCACCAAACCAACCGCCCGCCCACTCCGCTTTGGATCAGACAAAATTGCCGCCATCGGAACCAGTATCTGCGCAGCGACAGAAAATAAACCAGCCATGATGATGCCAACAAACAGCATATTGATATTGGAAGAGAAGCCGCTAATGAACTGTCCCATCGCAGCCAATAACATCAAGGTGACTGCCAGACCACGACGCTCAAGCTTGTCACCCAAAGGCACCAGCAACACCAGGCCCAACGCATAAGACACCTGTGCCATCGTCACAGTCAACGCAGCAGTCGTCTCGCTGACATGGAGGCTGAGCGCAATCGAATGCAACAAAGGTTGATTGAAATAATTACCACCCGCGCACAAACCCGACGCCAGCGCCATCAATAACAATGCGGAGGTGTGGATATATTTATCTGAAGGAATAGCTTCAGAAGGAAGGTGATCTTTCGATGACATGGCAGAAGCTTAAAGGAAATCAGTAAAGCTTGTCCGCTAGAACAATTTGCCTACTCAATGCGAGGGACCGAGTCTTATGCTGTATGACAAAGACTGCGATCAAGCTTATTTGATGCGCTGCTTTTCCAGCTTGCGTGCCAGCGTACGTCTATGCATGCCAAGACGACGAGCAGCTTCGGAGATATTAAAATCTGTCTCCACCAGCACTTCGTGTATGCGCTCCCACTCCAGCGTCTTGATCGAAGTCGAACGATTGCTCAACTCGATGTCGACCACGCCTGCGACATGACCAAAGGCAGCTTCGATATCGTCAGTGTTGGATGGCTTGGCCAGATATTGGCACGCACCCAGTTTGATGGCTTCGACTGCTGTGTTCAAACTGGCGAACCCTGTCAACACCACGATCAACATTTCAGGATCATGCTTGTGCAGCATTTGCACACACGCGAGGCCGGAAGTATTTCCTTCCAGTTTCAGATCAACTACCGCATAGCGCGGAGAATGTTCGCGTAACAAAACCGCAGCAGCATCCAGATTCGCCGCCAGCAACACCGTGTAACCGCGACGCTCGAATGAGCGACCTAATGTGCGAGCAAAAGCGGCATCGTCTTCAATAATCAACAATAGACGATCACCCGCCATTTTCTTCATCCTCGTCTAAACTAATTGCGGCAAGCGGCAAGGTGAGTTCCACCACTGCACCACCTTCTGCACGATTGCGTGCTGCTACAGTACCACCCAATTTGCGCGCCACATTCACAACCAGAAATAATCCCAAACCACTACCCGCCCGCCCTTTGGTTGACTGATATGGTTTGCCCAACTGCGACAGCATCGCAGGCACAAAGCCGGGACCGGAATCTGTAATCAATAGAATCAGCTGATCCTCTTCGCGCGAAGCTTCGAGACACAACCATTGCGGTGACGCTTCAAGTGCATTGTCGAGCACATTGCAAATCATTTGCTTGAGGACTGAATCGAAGACCACAGGAATATCCGGCTGTATCCGGTTTTTATATTCAAAGGAAACGATAGGCCGACTGCTACGCCACTCTTCCGCCAGATCATTCAAGAAAGTATTGAGTGTCGTTTTTACCGATGATTCACCACGCGCTTCACCCGCTGATAAGAGGATGCTGCTGACGATGGATTTGCAACGCTTTAGCTGCGTTTCCATCTCGGCGATTTCATCCTGCAATTCCTGGTTCTTACTGAACTCAGGCATCCGTCGCCAGTCACCCAAAATCACTGACAGCGTTGCCAGCGGCGTACCCAGTTCATGCGCAGCACCCGATGCCAGCAAACCCATACGCACGATGTGTTCTTCTTCAGCTGCGCGTTTGCGCAAATCGGCGAGTTGCGCATCGCCTGCACGAAGATTACGGTTGATACGGGTCACAAAGAAAGCGAGCAAAATCGCATTCAACGCAAAACAAATCAGTGTGCCTTGTACATACAAACTGAAAAACCGTAGCTCATGATCGTAGGGCAAGATCAGTGGAGTAGAAAGCACAGAGAGCGCAACCAGACAGGCGCTGGTGATCGCGACGATAGTCCAGGTCGTCCAGGCTTCCAGCAGTACAGCACTGAGAATGATCTGTAGCAGATAAAGGAATACGAAGGGATTGGAAGTACCGCCGCTGAGATATAACTGCGCCGTCAAGATGGCGACATCAACCAGCAGCGCGAGGAACAATTCCTTGTTCGAAACGCTAGGCCGTTCATGCCAACGTAGATGACTGGCGATATTGAAGGCGACCAAACAGACCAGCACTTCCAGCATGTGACGCACTGGAAGTTCAATGCCAAAACCAAGCGTGACGACAGCGATAGTTGTGAGTTGCCCAACGACGGCGATCCAGCGCAGTTGTATCAACTGCTGCATATTCTTGTGACCCGCGGCGTTCTCACCGCGCACGGCAGTCCAGCGTGTGTTTTCTTTACTCGCAGGAATCTCGGTTTTTCCCAGCATCTTCAGTTTCTCGGTCTATACAATCAGCACGTCGACTGTTGGCACGCGCCCTACGCTCTTCACGCGTCAGCCAAAAAGCCGCGCCTGCCACCATCAAGGCAAGAGCATACCAAGTAAGTGCATAGACCAGATGGTTATTGTGAAACGAGATGACTGTCAGACCACCAACCGGCTCGGCAGACGTAGTTTCTGCTGCAGAATTGGCAACGGAATTCTTGCTTGCCTCCGCGTCAATAAAGTACGGCGCAACATTCGACAACTTATGCATCGCTGCAATTGCCTGCACATCGCGCGAATACCAGCGATTGCCGACAGGATCGTTATGGCGAAGAAAACCGCCGCCCGGTTCACTAATGCGCAACAAGCCGGTCACGGTGACAATGTCGTCCGAACCAACAGACGCGATATTGGCACGCTCGGGAATATAACCGCGATTAATCAGCACCACACTGCCATCCGCTCTACGCAAAGGTGTCAGCAGCCAATAACCGCTACCGAGTTCAGTCACTGCCTGCACCTTGGTGGAAAGTGAGTGGAGCAAAGTCCCCGTCACAGTCACATGACGATACTCGTCGTTAGCCGCACTGACTTGCGACCAGCGATCCGGTCCCGGAGCAGGCACTGGTGCTGCATGCACACGCTGATCCACACGTTCGATCAACGCGAGTTTCCATTGCAGGCGATATACCTGCCATGTTCCCAGCGCAAGCAAACCAATGAACAAGACGAGCGCGATCACGGACAACACCAACAAGGTGGTGCGCGAACGTAAAAGCGGCTCAGCTTCTTTCGAAACCGAGCCGCTTGTTTGTACAGACTTATCTGACATTACTTATGATTCATCTGATGGGTTGCAGGCATCTCGCTGGATGGCATGTGCATTTCACCCGTAGGATCAGACATCATGCCCGGCATCATATTGTGGTTCATGTGATACATGACCCAGATCGAACCCGCCAACATGATGACCACCACCATGACCGTAAAGACCAGGGCCAGAACTGACCAACCGCCTTCAGATTTGGTATTCATGTGCAGGAAGTAAATCATGTGCACAACGATCTGTACTGCAGCAAAACCGAGGATGACAAATGATGTCGTGCTCGATTTTTCGAACACATTGCCCATCACCAGCCAGAAAGGAATTGCCGTCAGGATGACCGACAGAATGAAACCTATCGTGTAGCTCTTCAAGCTGCCATGGGCATGATCGTCGTGGTCATGATGACCGTGGTCGGCACCGTGTGCCGCGTGTGCGTGATGTTCGCTCATGGCAACACTCCCATCAGATAAACAAAGGTAAATACACCGATCCAGATCACGTCCAGGAAATGCCAGAACATCGACAAGCACATCAGACGACGCTTGTTTTCAGGAACCAAACCGTGACGTTTGAGTTGGAACAGCAAAGTAACCAACCAGACTATACCGAAAGTCACGTGCAAACCGTGAGTAGCAACCAGAGCAAAGAATGATGTCAAGAACGCGCTACGTTGCGGTCCTGCACCTTCATGGATCAGATGACTGAATTCATACAGTTCCAACGCGAGGAAGGCTGCGCCGAGCAAGCCAGTCACGACCAACCAAATCATGGTGGCGCGCAAACGCTTGCGTTGTGCTTCCAGCATCGCAAAGCCGTAGGTGATCGATGACAACAACAGGAAAGCCGTGTTCATCGCCACCAGTGGCAGGTCAAACAATTCAGCACCGGTAGGACCGCCTGCGTAGTTGCGACCCAGTACCGCATAGGTCGCGAACAGACTCGCAAAAACCAGGCAATCGCTCATCAGATACAGCCAGAAACCGAGCAAGGTGCCGTTTTCCGGATGGTGCTCTTTCACGTAAAAACGTGCGCTCGGGTCAGCGCTCATGGCGCTGGCAGAATGTGCAGTAATTTCAGACATGGCTTTCCAACAAGCGAGTGCGAAGATTTTCGGTGCGAGTAACTTCTTCTTCCGAAATATAAAAATCGCGTTTGTAATTAAAGGTATGGATGATGATGGCTGCGATCAACACTACAAAAGTAACGCCCGCCATCAGCCACATTTGCCAGATCAGGCAGAAGCCGACCGCTGCACTGATTGCAGAGATGATGAAACCAGCTGCCGTATTCTTCGGCATATGGATCGCGGTGAAACCTGTCAGTGGACGCTTGTAACCATTTTTCTTCATGTCAGCCCAGGTGTCGTTATCGTAGACCTTAGGTGTAAATGCGAAGTTGTAGTCTGGCGGTGGCGACGATGTCGACCACTCCAGCGTACGGCCACCCCAAGGATCGCCGGTCACATCACGCAGTTCATCACGACGTTTGTAGCTGACATAGAACTGGATCAACATCGAACCGATACCGAGTGCAATCAGCACAGCACCGACTGCAGCAACCTGGAACCAGATTTGCAGCGATGGATCCTGGAACTGACTCATACGACGAGTCACGCCCATCAAGCCGAGGATGTACAACGGCATGAAGGCCATCCAGAAACCGATGATCCAGAACCAGAACGAGCATTTACCCCAGAACACGTCGAGCTTGTAGCCGAATGCTTTCGGGAACCAGTAATTGATCGCAGCGAACACACCAAACACTACGCCACCGATGATCACGTTATGGAAGTGAGCGATCAGGAACAGGCTGTTATGCAATACGAAGTCGGCTGGTGGTACTGCCAGCAAGACGCCGGTCATACCGCCGATCACGAAAGTGATCATGAAGCCGATGGTCCACATCATAGGCAGTTCGAAACGGATACGACCGCGATACATCGTGAACAACCAGTTGAAAATCTTCGCGCCGGTTGGAATCGAGATAATCATCGTGGTAATCCCAAAGAACGAGTTAACACTCGCGCCGGAACCCATGGTGAAAAAGTGATGCAGCCAAACCAGATACGACAGGATGGTAATAACGACAGTCGCATACACCATCGAGGTATAACCGAACAAACGTTTCGCCGAGAAAGTCGATACCACTTCCGAGAACACACCAAACAACGGCAAGATCAGAATATAAACTTCAGGGTGACCCCAGATCCAGATCAGATTGACGTACATCATCGGATTGCCGCCAAGATCATTCGTGAAGAAGTTCGTATCAAGCACGCGATCCAGCGACAGCATGGCGAGCACTGCAGTCAAGATCGGGAAAGCAGCAACGATCAAAACGTTGGCACACAGAGCCGTCCAGGTGAATACTGGCATTTTCATCATGTCCATGCCTGGCGCGCGCATCTTGACGATGGTCGCGATCAAGTTGACGCCGGATAACAGTGTCCCGACCCCGGCAATCTGTAATGACCAGATGTAGTAATCCACCCCGACATCCGGACTCGCCAATATCCCCGACAACGGCGGATAAGCCAGCCAGCCGGTTTTAGCGAATTCACCAACGAACAAGGAAGCCATAACCAGCATGGCACCAAAGGTCGTCATCCAGAAGCTGAAGTTATTCAGGAATGGGAAAGCCACGTCGCGCGCACCGATTTGCAGCGGCACTACATAGTTCATCAAACCTGTAATCAACGGCATCGCCACGAAGAAAATCATGATCACGCCATGCGCGGTGAAAACTTGATCGTAGTGATGTGGTGGCAGGAAGCCAGGGTTATCGCCGAAAGCGATAGCCTGCTGGGCACGCATCATCAATGCATCGGCAAAGCCGCGCATCAACATGACCAAACCGAGGATCATGTACATGATGCCGATTTTCTTGTGATCGATACTGGTGATCCAGTCGCGCCACAAAGTGCCCCACAAACGGAAGTAAGTGATGCCGCCGAGAACCGCGATACCGCCCAGGACAACCATTGCGAACGTTACCAGCAGAATAGGCTCGTGGAACGGAATCGCGTCCCAGCTCAGACGGCCGAAGATAAGCTTCGTCAGATCAGTATGGTCTTGCATTAGTTACTCTTCAATAAATTGGTGGACGGAGTACATACCGCTGCATCGATTTCAGCAAGGGCAGTCTTTTCGTCTTTAAGGAAATTCTTGGCTGCAGCCTGAACCTTCATGCGATTGGCATCTTCATGCATGGTTTTATTTATGCAGACAGTGCCTTCAGCTACGCAACGATTCAAAATCGCCTGGTACAAATCAGGCGCGACTTTGCCGTAGTAGCGCACAGGCTCACGCTCGCTTGGTTTTTCCAACTCGGTGTAAACCGCGCGATCCAGCGTCTGACCTTTTTGCTTGGCGTCTTTTACCCACTTGTCAAAGTCAGCCACATCCATGCCGTGATACTTGAAGCGCATGTGCGAGAAACCTGCACCGCTGAAGTTCGAGGAGAAACCGTCGAATACGCCAGGCTCGTTGATGACCGCATTGAGTTGTGTTTCCATACCCGGCATTGCATAGATCTGACCAGCCAGTGCAGGGATATAGAAGGAATTCATCACAGTAGATGCAGTGATCTTGAAGCGGACCGGCACATCTATCGGCGTAGCCAATTCATTGACAGTCGCGATGCCTTGTTCAGGATAGATGAACAACCACTTCCAATCGAGCGCCACGACTTCAATCGTCAGCGGTTCGGCTGCAGCCGAAATCGGACGGTTGGCATCCAGACGATCAAGCGGACGATATGGGTCCAGCTTGTGTGTGCTGATCCATGTGATCAAACCCAGCGCAATAATGATAAGTAGCGGTGCGCCCCAGATCACAAGTTCCAGTTGAGTCGAGTGATCCCAGTCAGGGTCGTATTTAGCTGCTGTATTGCTCTTACGATAGCGCCATGCAAAGAAAATTGTCAGGGCGATCACAGGAACAATGATCAACAACATGAGTAGCGTGGAAACAACGATAAGTTGTCCCTGCTGAGCGGCTATGTCACCAGATGGATTCAGTACAACCAGGTCACATCCAGCCAGCAATGCGAGTGGTAATAGAAGTAATCCGCGACGAGTTATCAAAGAAGTCATTCAATGCATTACGGAGGTTGGGAGATCGTGCTAATGTAACGCAAACAGCGTGCGTTGCCGATTGGACGTTTTGTCCCACCCTACGGGTAAGGGACTTGTGGTGTGGGGCAGCGTCAGCGCGTTGATTAACATGATTGGAGACAAAGATTATGGCCACCACGTATGACACAGGACTCCCAGCTGACTCCAAACTTGCCTCACCAGGCGATGGCCCTAGAATCATCAATACCCGCGGCGGACATATTGCCCCGGGGGAAATCGCTATCGGAGTGGTTATTGGCCGCGCTTCCGAATATTTCGACTTCTTTGTCTATGCCATTGCTTCAGTGCTGGTATTCCCGTCCGTTTTCTTTCCGTTTGCAGACCCGCTGACAGGCACACTCTACGCCTTTACGGTCTTTTCGTTCGCATTTATTGCCCGGCCGTTCGGCACAATTGCCTTTATGGCAATTCAACGACGATTTAGCCGAGAAGCAAAGCTCACGCTTGCCCTCTTCCTGCTCGGCGCATCCACGGCCGGCATTGCTTTCCTGCCAACTTATACGCATTTAGGCGTGACCGCCATAGTGCTGCTGTCAGTGTTGCGTATTGGTCAAGGTATTGCACTTGGCGGCTCTTGGGATGGCTTGCCTTCCTTGCTGGCACTCAACGCACCGAAAAATCGACGCGGCTGGTATGCCATGCTTGGACAATTAGGCGCACCGGCAGGTTTCATCATTGCGGCCGGCTTGTTCGCTTATTTACTGTCTTCGATTTCCAGAGAGGACTTCCTTGACTGGGGCTGGCGCTATCCGTTCTACGTAGCATTTGCCATCAACGTGGTCGCACTGTTCGCACGTCTGCGTCTGGTCTCGACACCTGAATACAGCCGTCTGCTGGATGAACAGGAACTGGAACCGACCAGTGCCGTTGAAATCACCCGCTCGCAAGGCCGCAATCTGATCATCGGTGCGCTCGCGGCTCTGGCCAGCTATGCACTGTTCCATCTGGTCACGGTATTCCCGCTGTCCTGGATCACTTTATATTCCGAACGTTCGATCAGTGCCTTCCTGCGCGTTCAAATGTGGGGTGCGGGCTTGGCCGCTGTTGGCGTGATCGCTTCCGGACTGATTGCTGATCGCTTTGGTCGTCGCACCACGCTCGGGACATTGGCTGCTCTGATTGCGGTATTCAGCGGCTTTGTTCCCTTCTTGATGGGTAGCAACGAACTCGGCCAGGACATCTTCATCATCGTCGGCTTCGGTTTGCTCGGTTTGTCCTACGGTCAGGCAGCTGGTGCAGTTTCTGCGAATTTCCCTGCCAAGTATCGCTATACCGGCGCAGCACTCACGTCCGATCTGGCGTGGTTGGTGGGTGCAGGTTTTGCACCGCTGGTCGCACTGGGGCTGTCTGCACATTTCGGTCTGGGTTACGTCAGCCTGTATTTGCTGTCGGGTGCTGTTGGCTCACTCGCTGCATTGAGCCTCAATCGCGCCCTGGAAATTAAAAACTAGTATGTGATGTGACGCTAAACGCGTCATCAAAAAGGGCAGACATTTAAATATGTCTGCCCTTTTTTATCACCAGTCTTAATCTGGCCACGATCATGCTATTTATCTTCACGTCAAAACAGGCGCATTAAACGTTCCACCTGAATCAGTACCTTCAACTCTCTGCCTTTACTTCCGAAGCAGACAAGAAGCGTTTCCGCATAGGCAAGAGTACGAACTTGGCAGCAATACCCGCACCTATCGTGACAACCGCTGCAAGAATAAATACACGGTTCCAGTTACCTCCCGCGGCCACTACCGAAGCCAGTGGCACCATCAGCGCTGCTACACCTTTGGCTGTGTACAAAGTACCGGCATTCGCGGTAGCGAATTTACTGCCGAAGGTATCGCCGCAGATCGCTGGGAAGATCGAGAAAATCTCACCCCAGAACATGAAGATCAGCGCAGCAAACGTGATGAACATATAAGGATTGTGACCATATTTCATCAAGCCGAGCAAAGCCAAACCCTCGCCGATAAATACGATGAACATCGTATTCTCACGGCCGATTTTGTCGGAGATAAAACCACACAAAGGACGGGTCAAACCGTTTGCCACATTGTCGATAGACAGCGCCAAGGTCAACAAGGGTAAGGTCGCGCCAAACATGGAAATAGGTGTAGAACTGATACCGAAGTCATGTGCAATCGGACCAAGTTGCGCCGTCGCCATCACACCACCCGCAGCGACCAAAACATAGATCACATAGATCAGCCAAAACACTGGCTTTGTGAGCATTTGCTTGGTCGTGTAATCAACCTTACTCACAGTACCCACTCTGCCAACCGCATGCTTAGGTGCTTTGGGCCTGACCAAAAACAGCGCCAGCACAAAGATCGCAACACCTTGAATAATGCCGAATGTGAGAAAGGTTTTTTCGTAGCCTGCACTCCCTATCATATTGGCGATCGGGATCACGGTAACAGCAGCGCCGGCACCAAAACCGGCAGCCGTCAAACCTGCTGCCAAGCCTCGGCGATCAGGAAACCACTTGAGTGCATTACCAACGCAAGTACCATAGACGCAACCAGCGCCGATACCAGATACGACTGCTCCTGCGTACAGCATAGGCAAAGAGGCCGCATAACTATTCATGATCCAGCCAAGACCGGCAAAGATTGCACCGCCAGCCACCACCGGACGCGGACCGAATTTATCACCCAGCCAGCCCTCTATCGGCACCAGCCATGTTTCGATCACGATAAAAATGGAAAATGCGAGCTGAATGGCTGCTGTTCCCCAATGGTGTTTATTCTCCATGGGCTCTACGAACAAGGTCCAACCGTACTGTAGATTGGCAACCAAGCCCATACACACAATACCGATGACCAATTGCATCCAGCGATTTTTGTAGCCTGTTACTTTTTCGGAATCAAGAACACCCACGTATGCATTTGCCATTTTTATCACCTATAAAGGGATTCATAAATTTGCAGCAGCTGAACTTTGGGTAGCCCACCTTAAAAAACATACTGATTGGATGCCCAAGATATGTAATCAGATCATGTATAGCGAAATAAATTCCGTATCGTTGTCTAACAAACGATAGAGCGAGAGAAGGCAAAGATTATGCCAATCGAGATGTTTACCGCTGGCTGGCTTATTTTAGTGTGAAATAAATGCCAAAAGCCGTGTGGCAAAAATGTTCTATCTTCTGTTTAAGTATCGTTAAGCTACTCAAGCAAACAGATATATACCTTGATGCAGCGCAAACATGATTTAAGCCAGCAACCACATCAAGGCAAGCAAAGCAGAAAACAATCCGGCCAATTTACCGAATGGAACCGCGCGCTTCGGTGCGTACGTCAGCAATAAAACCAACAGCAAGGCACCCATCGTCATGGTGCCTAGGCACAAGACGGCACCTATCGTCCATCCTGCCAATTTGACACACACAGCAAAGGTCGCAATCAGCGCCAGCGTTCCTATCCATCGATATCGGTTGCGCGTAGCTTGATCCAACTCTTTGCCGCGACCATAGATATCAGCATAGTGCCTATCCATCGCAAGACTCAGTGCAGTCCAGCCGCTATAAGCCAGCGCCAAACCCGTCGCAAAGCCAAACTCACTCATGCCGCCTCCTGCATGGAAGAGCGATCATTGTCACCGACTACCTTTTCCTGCGACTTCACTTTGATGACAGCCGTCTTGCGCTTCAAGCGTTTAGCGGCATAAAGCAAAGCAAGTCCGAATACCAGCACAAATAGATCGAAGCCGGCAACCGCCCACGGCCCTTTGCCCTGCAACAACGTCACACCCAGATGTGAGTGCGTAGTAAATATATTCAGCACAGGCAGCAAGGCAAACAACAAACCACCGACACTCAATTGCCATTGCCACATGCGACGATCAGGACGGATGTGCGCCAATACAGCAGCGGTGCCCCATGCGATAAAGAACCAGCTTATTTCTGTATTTGCACGTCCATCCAAACCTACCGGCAATAAACGGTTAGCCCAGAAATAACTCGCAAACGCAATCGGCAAACCAGCGATGGCGCCGATGTTCAAGCCATCAACCAGGCGCAAACCGAATCCAACACGTCCGCCTTTTGCCAATACCTTCGCATAGCTCTGGCGCTTCTTGACTCCCCATAACAAAGCGCCGGTAGCAACCATTGCGCATCCAGCCAAACCGCACAGGAAGAACAGCGTACGTAATAAAGGATTGGCGAAATTCGCCACATGCAAACCGAAGAGCACGCCGCGTGTCTCGGCGGCTGCGCTCTCTTTATCACCTATTGCAGAAAGGTAGGCACCAGTTACACCGTCAAATTGCATGGATTGTTGTGAATGCGAAAGTTTCTTTTCCTGCTCGCGCGTGATCTGAATCGTGGCATTCGCATCGCCAGGATTATTAATCGTGACACGGCTCACTTGCCCGCCGTTCCAATGTTTTTCAGCCTGTGCCAACAGCGGCTCGATGGCTGTTAGTTGCGCCGGCTTGTTGGCAGGTTTTTTATTTTCGGCCTGACGGAAAGTTTCAGCATTAAATGCTTTTTCATCGCCCTTGTACGCAGACTGCACACCAAACGGCATGTACATGAACATCAAGGTCACCAAGCCGGTATAGGTAATCATCAAGTGATACGGCAAGGCGAGTACCGCAACGGCATTATGCGCATCCAGCCATGAACGCTGCCCCTTCTTCGGACGGAAGGTAAAGAAATCCTTGAAGATACGCTTGTGCGTAATCACACCGCTAACAATGGCAACCAGCATGAACATCGCGCAGAAACCGATAATCCAGCGCGCCCATATCGCAGGCATGTAATGCAGATCGAAGTGCAAGCGATAAATGAAATCACCACCGCGTGTCTCGCGTACTTCACCCATACGCTCACCCGTCGCCGGATTCAATTGCACTCGTTCGACTTTTCCACGCTTTTGGCCTGGTTCAGCCGGCTTGACCCAGACCACGCCTAGCGCTTGATTACGTTCATCCGGCAAAGTGATAAACCAACGCGTTGCATCGGCCGCATCTTTTTGCAGCATGCGTATTCCGTTTTCTATTGCCTGCGCCGGTGGTACCGGCGTTGCCGCTGCCGCATGCAATTCCGGCTTCATCCACAAGCTGATTTCATCACGGAAGTACGAAGCCGTACCGGCAGAAAAAACCAGGAACAATATCCAGCACACCAGCAAACCTGACCAGGTATGCAACCACGCCATAGACTGGCGGAATCCCTCTTTCATGCGACGCTCCGATATGCCAGCAATCCCAATCCTAGGATAGCGGCTGGTAATACGATGCCGATCCAGGCACGGAATGCACTACGCGCTGCAAACACCCACAGCACCGCACAGGTATAAACAGTAAACGACAACAGCGTCGCCGTCATGACAGCATCGACGCGCGCCATCGGCAACATTAAAGACAGTAAGGCTGTGGCGAGCGCCGTCACCGCATAACCGCCAAGAATGGCAGCTACGGCACGCGAGGCAACGCCCAGACGGTATTGCAATTCTTCGTTCAGTTTCATTTGCTTGAAATCACTTGCGCTGATTACAGGAGAGTGATTGCCTTGCGTGCAAGACCTCTCACCATCTATGCTTGTCACGGCCTTACTGCACTCGTCCTTATGCGCTGACGCAGATTCAGTGCAATGCCGCGCGCCTTCAGGAGACACACCTTCGAAGGTGTAGTCCACAAAAGCACTCGCCATTTTAATCGATAATGATTATCATTAACAATGATATTTTCTTGCATACGACTCATTAGTACGTCTTGAGCATCAGCCAACCTTACGCACGCCATATACCTGTGGCGTCCCTACCGGTTTGCCCCACCTCACGAGATCGCCTATACTCACGCCCATGGCAATCTTCGTTCACTCCTTAGGCACATTGGCAACAGAACAGTCCTTGATGGCAGTTCTGTTTTCGCACGTGCTCAGATTTCTGGGCGCAGAACACGCCCTCCAGCCGGCAGCAGATTCCTAAGCCCGGCGATACTTCCTTTTTCTCATTAGCGCAATTCATCTATCGCCGGGCTTAAGCCAAGCGCGATAGCGGCCAACTCTTTCTTGAGTGTGGGCTGCGCTTTGGGATTTATTTCATGCCTTCAATTATTTACGGCGAGTTCACCCTCGCCAAACTTCCGCTCGTTCGCCTGCTGCACATGCGTGGCGCGTTCTCTCTTCGCCCATATCTGTTTTCTACAGCCTGCCGCTCGCTGTACTTTTTTCTCATATCGAGGTCGCCGTGGAGCTGACCAAAAACTTCGTTAAACACAAGAGCCCTTGTGCCGATGGATTTCGCTGGTTTCTGCGCAATCATCAGGAAGGCAGCGATTACCAACCGCTGCTGGATGCGTTAGTCAGCGCAGGCAGAGTCGATGACGCTTGCTGGCTGCTCACGCAATTCGGCCCCACTGATGCTGTATTAAGAGTAGACGCCATCGATGCTGAAGCAATCGTGTTTGCCGGGACGCTGGAAGTACAAGGCAACATTGAAGTCGCTTCGATTGTGCGAGCCGGACGTGCGATACGCGCCGGTGGAGGGATTCGTGCTGGCCATTCCATTATTGCTGGCGAAGACATTCGTGCTGCCGGCAGCATACGCAGCGAAGGAATGCTGGATGCTGGCGGAGATATCAAGGTGGGCTGGGGCATAGAGGTTCAAGAAAACCTGCGCTGCGGTGGCGACTTGCGCGCCGAGTGGGAATTGTTTTGCGGCGGCGACCTGTCTGTTACGGGTAACACATTCGTGGGACAAGACCTCATGGTCAAAGGCGTATTTCGCTGCGATAAAAGTATCAGAACCGGTGGTGCTATCACGGGGCTGGACTGCATCTGGGCAGGCAATGGAATTGAATCCGGCGCAGCCATTATTTGCGAAAAACATTTGGAGGCAAATTGGGGCATCAAAGCCCAGGAAGCCATTATTGCTCACGGCACGATCAAGGCAGGCGAGAGCTTGCAAGCAATGGAGGAAATACAAGCAGGTGAAGGGTACGGCATCTATGCCGGATTGATTGTTCAGTTTGATGCGTGGGAGGCGAGTGCCCAGGTGCGCGCCAAATCAAAACCTGAACGCCTGATGAGTGGTTGGTGGGGTGGCGCTTGCCTGGCTTGATGCCATGTTCTCGCCCCTGAAAAAATCAACTTACCTCATCTTGATTTGGAGATTATTTTGAATCACGTAGCCTTACCCTTCCCTTATCTTCTCTGGCTTGCGCGCATCATGGAATTGCGCATAGATGTACAGCTTCCGTTATCAGAACTGGAAAGAGAACTTGATGCACTCAATCGACGGCTGAACCAGCCCGGCGATGCGCTTTACGATCTGCCCTGCATAGACATTAATTTTCCCGGTCTGGCCTTTCGTTATCGCGAAGCAGATGGAGAACATTATGTCTATGTTGAAGATCTGAAGCGTCGTTGCCTCGCAGGTTATACCGTCTTTAATCGCTTGATCGAACTGAATCGTCGTCAGGACAAACATCTGCGCGCAACGCATTCCAAATACGCGCCAGCCTATCAACGTCGCGGCATTGCAAGCGCGATCTATCGATGGTGGCTGGATGCAGGCAACTGTTTAATTAGCGGCGCACGTCAATCCGTTGGCGCACATGCCTTATGGCATTCACTGAACAAACATTACGATTTGATTTATGTCGATCTGCGCGAAAAAACTCTGAGCTACTTAGGGAACGAAATCAGTAGCCAGATCCGCGAAGATCTTCATACCAGAATGGTGATGTTCGGGAAAAATCGAGACTTGGTCGGATTCGTTGAAGATACTGGAATGACGATACCGTAGCGCAGAGATCGCTAGAAGATTGAACATATGGCAAAGCGCCGGCAGGTATTTCTACCTGCCGGCGCTTCTTCTGCAGCTCTACTTTTTTCTTTACTACTTAAAACATCCAACGTGCCTTCACCGAAGCAGTCTGATTGACAAAGCCATTGCGGCCTTCAGCATCGTAACGCAAGGCAATCTCACTACCATTACCAGTCTTGCGCACCAGACCCAAACCACCGCGCATCGTCCACGGACGCTGTTCCATGCCATAGGTCACGAATGCAGCTTGTGGTGCACCAGCAAAGGCCGCGATGATGGAGGTATTACCTTTGACCGCGGTATAAGCCGTACCCAAGTTGGCAACGAAAGTCGTTTTCTCATTCAACTTGTGCGCCAGCTTGCCATCAACTGCGAGCAGTAATTCATTCGCACTGCGTCCCGCCACATTCAGGTTCAGAGCACCGGCTCCGTTCTCCTGATAAGACTGATCCTTGATCCAGGTGTAATCAGCACGTACCGATGGCGTAAAGCTGGTGTTGGCGCTCAATGGCAGGATGCGTCCGACACCGACACCGACGTGTGCAGTCAAACTCTTGTAGCTGGCGCTGGCGGTACTACCGGTGAAGGCAATACGGCGGCTACCTTTATTACTGTTTTGTCCGACGTCTGCCTGGAAATTGATCTCTGTATTTTCATCCAGGCTATAGCTGCCATATCCAAGCAATTGGAATACATCGACATCCATGTGCTGTGGCGCGATGGCTGAGTTGCCATCAACCTTGGATTTGGCATAGGCAAAACCAGCACCGAGACGGCTGCGCTCATTGGTAGCCATATCTACACCAGCGACGAAACCGGTGCTATTTGCCTTGAAGCCGGACTGACCATCACGGTCATCCTGACGCGCCCAGGAACCGAAAGGTTTGAACCAAACGTATTTATCACCGATGACATCATCGCCGGAAGAAAGGCCACGGTTGTTTTCTATACGCGCCTGCACCACGCGATTGATACTGGTGATGGAACCGGTGGCGGCTGCCATCGAACCGCCATTCAGCAATGGCAGCGTTTGCGTAACGGCATCCGATACAGCCTGCTTGCTGGTCAGGCCAACAAAATGACTGCCTATTGCACCACCAGGATTGGCTGTAATGACTTGATCCAATACTGTCGCGGCACCGACGGCCGGGGTGTTATTGGTTTCTTTTACGCTACCCAGCACCGTGACCGGCGCCTTGGCCAGTGTCAGGTGGACAGCATTACCAACTTTGATTGCGCCGAAATCGAACAAGATTGAATTGTCGGTAACAGCAAACGTACCATCACTATTCAAGGTCGACGCAGTCAAGATATTCTGCAGACGATCCACGCTGAACTTGTAATCACGCGGACTGACATCAACATCGATCTTCGCATTGCTGCCAAGATCGGCGACACCATTGATGTTCAGCTTGGCATAAGTCGTATCGCCACTGACACCAACACATAACACACCTGTATTAGTTTGCGTGTAATTGCCTTGTACCGTCGCATTCGCGCCGCTCAGGCTAAGCGTGCCGTCATTTCTGAAACCATTCGTTGTACCAAGGAGCGCGCCATTCGCCAAGGTGACTGTGCCGCTGTTGCTAAGGCTGGTAGCCACAAGCTCGGCGTTGGTCGCCAAGCCGATACTACCGGTATTGGCGGCTATCCCCTGAATCGTCAACTTTGCCTTGGGATTGCCATTTGTGCCGACTTGCAGCACGCCCGTACCGGCCTGCGTATATGTGCCATTAATCACCGCCGTCGTGCCAGCAGCCAAGTTCATCCCGCCGGCATTGTTGAAACCGTTGCTGCCGACAGTAATACCGTTGAGCAGAAGGCCTGACATGCTGCTCCCTGCCGCCATGTTGAACTGAGCACCATTGGCGACTGAGAAACCCTTAACATTGTAAGCATTGCTGTTCGAGAAATTAGCGCCTGCCAACACCGTGAAATCGGTATTGCTCGCATCAACGTCGCCGATATAACGAGCATTACTGCCTTGAGCATACATGGCAGTCAGAGATGCATTCGCGCTGACTTGCACAGCATATTGGTAACCGATGATGGTACCGCTGTTATAGATGCCACCAGCAATCTGACCCTGACTTTCTACAGTGATACCGATTCCAGAATTGCCATTCATGGCAATTCCGATAGTACCGGCAGTATCATTGACAATATTGCCGGTGATTTTTGAACCCGCCCCCGTAACCAGGATGGCACTTCCGTAGTTGGTGAGTATCTTATTGTTGTTATAAAGCGCCGTACCATTAGTACCCGTCGTCAGGGTAGCACCGCTTCCCAGCGCTAAAGCCGCATATCTTGCCGAGATGGTGCCAGTATTGTAAATGCCGTTGGTAATCGCAGAAGTAGAAGTCACTTCGATGCCTGATCCACTGCCGGCACTGATAATTGACCCACTATTAACGATGCCGCCCAGCTTGCTGCTATTACGCATGTAAATAGCGTAAGCGTCATTCCCTTGTATTTTCCCCTCATTGAAAAGACCGCCGGCAATGTTACTGTTCATAGCTAAGGTTATGCCAGTATTCGCGCTGATCTCGCTATTAACGCCCTCATTGCGCAGGCTGCCATTCACTGTCCCTACAGAAGCGAAAAAAGCCCAACTGCTAACAGGACCGGTCGCATTTATCTTGCCCGTATTGACGATGTTGCCATTGACAGTAGTTTGGAGTAACTCCAGGCCGTACAAACCGCCAGTGAGAGTCCCATTGTTAACAATGCCGTCAGCGACAATAGTCGAATTGTCTATCTTGATCGCAGCCGAGGTTGCAGCAATACTGCTGCCAGCACCGTTCAAGATGCCGTTGGTGATCTTGGAAGAGTTACGGACGTCTATACCAATGGCGTTGGCATCGGGCGCGTTGATTTGAGCGCCATTGATGTTCTGAATAGCTTTCACGTTAGAGGCAGACAAGGCCACAGCACCGGTAATCTGGGCACTGCTGCCATCATTGATAATAGCGCCGGCGATGTTGGAAGCATTCACCAAAATAGCGGCCCCAGTGTTTTGAGTCGACAAAATACCGGTATTAGTAATGTTGCCGGATAAGGCGCTACCTGACGTAATATCGATGGCGCTGATGCCAGCACCGCTCACTGTGCCATTGTTTGTGATGCTGCCAGCAGCACCAGTCACCGAAATCGGTTTGATCGCAGGATCGGTGACTGAAATCACAGCACCATTTTCGATGGTCACGCTAGCGCCGTTGTTATTCAACACGCAATTGCTATCAGTCGCCTGAACACCGCTAATAGAATTGGCACCCGCACCGCACACATTCGCCGCGAACGTCGGCCCCGCACTCAGCAAGAGCGCAGCTACCCCCAGTGTGGCTGCAGCACATGTCGTCGAAGATTTGCCGCGACTGGCTGATTTTTCATGCGTGACGATGAATGCGGAGCGCGCTTTGCTCCAGACGATGCGATAGGCCTTGTTCACGATAGCTTCCTTCCTGTGTACGCGACTGGCGCGCACTTTGTCTTGTAAATAACCAAGCTAGGAAGTTATCGAAAAATTGCCCTGCGGAATCGAGCAAACCTGAGCGGTACCCGACAAAAACAGTCGGGATTACCCTGTAGCGCCCGTCAGCTTAAGCAGCGCCGATATTTGGTAAACGTAAAGAGAAGGTGACTATCTTTGCAGCGATGTTGTTTTCCAGATGCACACTGCCGCCATGCATCTCGGTGATACGCTTCACCAGATACAAGCCGAGCCCTGCGCCCGGCTGATGTTGCGCCGCATGTCCGCGGAAGTATTTCTGGAACAGGCGCGCCACCTCGTCTTCAGGTATCGGCTCTCCATGATTGCTGACTGCAATATATAGTGCGCCACCTTCATCACCGACAGCACTGACATGAATCGCACGTCCCATCGTGGAGTGTCTATCTGCATTAGCCAGCAAATTACGTAGCGCCACTTGCAATAAACCGCGATCACAGAAAAAGGAAGATGGCAGCGCTTGCGCAGAAAGCGTGATGCGCTCTTCCGGCCACTCCGCCAATGTCGCTTCCAGCAACTGCTGCGAATCGCAGACAGTCGGTCGGAATGCCGTCGCACTTGCGTTCATTCGATCAGTGGTCAAGTATTCATCAACAAGTGCTGCCATACGGCGTGCAGCATCACGCAAGTTCTGGCAGCGCGTCAGGGTTTTCTCACGTGCCGCGTCGAGGTTCTTCGCGATTTGCTGTGCAGTCGTATTGATGATGGCCAGCGGTGTGCGGAACTCATGTGACACCATCGCGACAAAGTCCTGCTGCTCATTCTTGATGCGCCGCTCCACTTCCAGTGCCTGCCGCAATTCCTGCTCCAGTTGCACCCGCTGTGCGATTTCCTGCTGCAGCGCTTCCGTGCGCTTGGCAACCTGATCTTCCAGGCTTTCATTCAACTGCCGCACGACCCTGACGGTTTCTGCCTGTGCGTTCTCCTTGTCGCGACGCAGTCCGTCGTAACGTAAATTCAAACGCAAGCTCATCAAGATCATATGCAGCAAGGCACCGATCGCGATGGCATGATCAGTCCCGAAATTCGTCGGCACCACGGCCAGATTGCGCAGATAGCTGATCACCGCTCCGGCATAAAAAATTCCGAATACCAGCAGGAAGAAACGTGCTGGCTTGTGTCCATGTAAAACCAACCACAACGCGATGCTGACAAACACTGCTATTAGTGACATCGCCACCTGCTGCACCAGGATGACACCTATAGAGAAATGACCACTCAAGATCAATAAAGCGCTCACCAAGGCAACCGCACGTGCGCCATATAGTACGAAACGACCGAAGCGCGGCCAAATCGGAGGCAGTTCCAACTGCTGCAAGGAAAATTGCACGCCCACCGCCAAGCTGGCGCACATCGACAAGCCAAGCAAAGGGTCAGAGATAGTGACTGGAATATCGAATAGTTGCTGCGGTAGTGCGACCGTCATCAGCTCGGTCATGATATTCATAGTCACATACAGCAGATACAAACCGCTCTGCTTTTCACGTGTCATGCGCCAGAAGAACACATGCAACACAATCAGCAAGGCAAAGCAACCAAAATACAAGCCATAGAAAAGATATTCGCGGCGCGAAGAATCACCGAAGGCCACGCGCGACCAGACTTCTATATTGGTCGACATTGCATTCTTGCTTTGCAAACGAATCAGCCAGACTTCTGGCCCGGTCGTCTCCATACTTATCGGCAGCACCACATTACGCGTATCCAGCGGCCACGACTCACGCCCGACATCTTCACCGGCATGCTGTTCATCCCAACCATGCGCACCATTCGGCCGGTACAAACGCACATCATCGAGCAAGGCATTCGAGAAACGCACAAACCAATCTTCCGACGCATCGGCCTGCCGCTCTACCTTCAAACGCAACCAGATCGTGTCCTTCGTATAACCGGCGCTGAGGGCAGCCGGTATCGCTTGCCAGCGATCCGATGCCAGTGCGGCATCAGGTGTCAACTGCGCGCCAGGATCACGCAATATAGACAGATGACCACTGCCTGTTACTTTGCGCGTGTCCACCTGCAAATCGAGCGCAGATTGTGCCAGGCCGGACAACGGCAGCAGGATAGCGAACAGAAAAAGGAATGAGAATAGACGTTTCATCGGCGGCGAGAATAACATGCGCGCAGCAGATTTCACCTTTTTGCAAACGCTCAGAAACACTCAGATATAGCTCTCAAGGAATCGGCTATCCTTACACAATGTACAAGCTCATTTTGCTCGAAGACGAAATCGTATTACGACAGGAATTGGCCGAATTTCTAACGGATCTCGGCTATGAAGTCGATGTGGCAAGCACGCTCGCCGAATTTCAAAAAATCTACACACCCGCCAGCCATCAACTGGCAGTGCTGGATCTGACACTGCCTGATGGCGATGGCATGACATTGATACGCCAATTGCGCCAGCAAGGCCATCGCATCGGCATCGTCGTCCTCACCGCACGCGGCGCCATGCCCGACAAGATTGCCGGACTCGATGAGGGTGCCGATTACTATCTAGCTAAAACCGCCGATCTCGATGAACTGGCTGCTACGCTGACCGCACTCAAGCGCCGTCTGACGCAACCCGAAGCCAGCGGTTGTTGGATACTGGAAGTCGGCCGCCGCCGCCTGCTACCACCAGGGCAATCTGCGATTCCTCTCTCACAGCAAGACGCCATCGTTTTACATACATTGATGGCAGCCCAAGGTGAAATCGTCAGCCGCCAGGCTATTGTGCAAGCATTGGGAGAGGACTTCCTGCATTACGACCAGCGCCGGCTGGATACGCAAATGCGCCGTCTACGCCGCAAAGCCGAAGAAGCGATAGGTATCGCCTTACCCGTCAATACTGCCCGCAATGCCGGCTACAGTTTTTTTGCCGAAGCAGTTATTCGAGCCTAAGTGCGTCTCACAGCGATCGTTACGCCGGAATGTTCGCTGTGACGCCGCTCTGTCGTCACAAAGATATCACTTACACAAAATCGCAAACTCCCCTATGGGGGTAAGTTCTGAGCTAACTGACGCGAATGCAGACTTGAATGAATTTTGACAACAGACTTTTATATTTCCCATCACCCGCTTGAATTATTAAACAACCGTCCCTATACTTAGCACTCACCGGAAGAGAGTGCTAACAACTTTCCCCGACTGACCAACTTTCTAGTGCGGCATGTATGCACTGTAAAGCACGCTTTGCAGCCCATGCCGCAAATCACCATAACCTATTGAAAACTAAGGAGTTTGTATGAACCTTCGTCCTTTGCACGATCGCGTCATCGTCAAGCGCCTCGACCAGGAAACAAAAACTGCGTCCGGCCTCATCATTCCTGAAGCAGCTGCTGAAAAGCCTGATCAAGGTGAAATTCTGGCAATCGGCAACGGCAAAATCCTCGAAGACGGCAAAGTTCGCCCACTCGACGTTAAAGTCGGCGACCGCGTTCTGTTCGGCAAATATGCTGGCCAAACCGTCAAAGTTGATGGCAACGAAGTTCTCGTGATGCGCGAAGAAGACATCATGGCAATCGTACAAAAGTGATGCCGTTTTTCGAACGCGACGGCCGTGCCGCAGCGATCGAAATGGTGTCATCCCTAGTAGGGATTCAGTGATTCAGTCACTCAACGAATAATCAGGAGCAATCAACATGGCAGCTAAAGAAGTAATTTTCGGCGACGCAGCCCGTGCCAAGATGGTCGAAGGCGTCAACATTCTGGCCAACGCAGTTAAAGTAACCCTGGGCCCTAAAGGCCGTAACGTGGTTCTGGAACGCTCGTTCGGCGCACCAACCGTCACCAAGGATGGTGTTTCGGTTGCTAAAGAAATCGAACTCAAAGACAAATTGCAAAACATGGGCGCGCAGCTCGTGAAAGAAGTGGCTTCCCGCACCAGCGACAACGCAGGCGACGGCACCACTACTGCAACCGTATTGGCACAAGCGATCGTTCGCGAAGGCATGAAATACGTTGCAGCAGGCATGAACCCTATGGATCTGAAACGCGGTATCGACAAAGCTGTTGCAGCGACTGTTGAACAACTCGCGCTGATCGCAAAACCATGCACAACGACCAAAGAAATCGCTCAAGTTGGCGCGATCTCGGCGAACTCGGACTATTCGATCGGCGAGCGTATCGCTGAAGCGATGGAAAAAGTCGGCAAGGAAGGCGTCATCACTGTTGAAGACGGCAAATCCCTGAACGACGAACTCGACATCGTTGAAGGTATGCAGTTTGACCGCGGCTACTTGTCGCCATACTTCATCAACAACCCAGAAAAGCAAACCGCTATTCTGGAAAATCCGTTCATCCTGTTGTGCGACAAGAAAATCTCCAACATCCGTGACCTGCTCCCGGTATTGGAACAAGTCGCTAAAGCTGGCCGTCCACTGCTGATCATCGCAGAAGACATCGAAGGCGAAGCATTGGCAACTCTGGTTGTGAACAACATCCGCGGCATTCTGAAAACCTGCGCAGTTAAAGCGCCAGGCTTCGGTGATCGTCGTAAAGCCATGCTGGAAGACATCGCTATCTTGAGCGGCGGCCAAGTCGTTGCTGAAGAAGTTGGTCTGACACTGGAAAAAATCACGCTGGAAGAATTGGGCCAAGCTAAACGTATCGAAATCGGCAAAGAAAACACCACGCTGATCGACGGTAACGGCCAAGCTGTCACCATCGAAGCACGTGTTAAACAAATCCGCGCTCAAATCGAAGAAGCAACTTCAGACTACGACCGTGAAAAACTGCAAGAACGCGTTGCCAAATTGGCAGGCGGCGTTGCAGTCATCAAAGTCGGTGCAGCTACCGAAGTTGAAATGAAAGAGAAAAAAGCACGCGTTGAAGATGCACTGCACGCAACCCGCGCAGCTGTTGAAGAAGGTATCGTTCCAGGCGGCGGCGTTGCTCTGTTGCGCGCACGTGCCAGCATCAACGTCAAAGGCGACAACTCCGATCAAGACGCAGGTATCCGTATCGTTCTGCGCGCAATGGAAGAGCCACTGCGCATGATCGTACAAAACGCCGGCGAAGAAGCTTCGGTTGTTGTGGCTAAAGTATTGGAAGGCAAAGGTAACTTCGGTTACAACGCTGCTAACGGTACCTACGGCGACATGGTTGAAATGGGCGTGCTGGATCCAGCTAAAGTGACTCGTTCGGCATTGCAAAATGCTGCATCGATCGCTGCTCTGTTGTTGACTACCGATTGCATGGTTGCTGAAGTTACTGAAGACAAACCAGCTGGCGGTATGGGCGACATGGGTGGTATGGGCGGCATGGGTGGTATGGGCGGCATGATGTAATTGCTGTTCCGCTTTCGGCATCACGCAAGTGGTGTCGAAGCTCCCATGTGCTTTATCTGCACATCAAAAAGCCTGCAAGGTTCACGCCTTGCAGGCTTTTTGTTTGGCGCATTCAAACGCATGCGATACCAAGACCTACTTCAATAGACTCGTTAAAACACAGCCCTATCGATTCTTCGAGCATCACTTACTCTTGCGGGAACTAAGAACAAGCAAACTTGCTCCAAAACCGACAAACAAAAATTTAACAAGAACTTAAGAAAAAATTCGCACAATGTTTGCATCGGCGGGTGTAGTCTACAAATCGTAAAGTCACAATCAGCTCACAGCACTCTGCTGATGCAGTCCGTTTCTCCAAGCTTACGTCTCAAATAAGAATCATTGTAATTACTGATCGATAGCACCGTAGCACTAGCGTTATTTCCCAAGAAATACGACCAAGGCGAGGGCATCATGACGGCAAGAAACAGACTGTTGTTTGCAGCAGCAATCACTCTGAGCATAGGTGCATTACACAATGCCAGCGCACAAAATAGCGTCACTATTTACGGCATAGTCGACGTCGCCACGGTCTATAGCAGTAATCAGGGTGGCGCATCCAATACTTATATGCGTAGCGGCAATCTTGCCGGTAGCCGCATCGGCTTCAAGGGAGTGGAAGATCTGGGCGGCGGGACAAATGCCATCTTTCTTCTTGAAAACGGTTTTAACGTCGATACCGGCGAATTAAGCTCCACCAGTTCCTTCTTTAATCGGCAAGCTTATGTCGGTTTATCCAATACGCACTACGGCACACTAACGGCTGGTCGCCAATACACGCCGTACTATCTGTTCGTCGCTCCGATCGGCCCTACTACTGCATTGACTGGTGCTACTGGCGCACATCCAGGTGATATCGATGGTTTGGATACAACCATACGCAGCAATAATTCCGTGACCTATACGTCGCCGGTCTTCAACGGCTTGCAGTTCAGCGGCTTGGTAGGTTTCGGTGAAACGGCAGGCAATATGTCCACCGGCAGAACGCTCAGCGCAGCTGTCAAATACGACTACAACGCCTGGAATTTTGCCCTGGGTTATCAGCGACTGAACAATGGCACGACACCTGGCAACTGGAACTCCAGCGCATCCGCCAGCTTCTCCACATCTGCTATTAATAACGGTTATCTGTCTGCCGACTCAGCACAATTCCTTGCCGCTGCCGCACGCTATACGATAGGTAAACTGGTATTAGGCGTGAATGCATCGAATGTCGAATACCGCCCTAACAGCGGTTCATTATTCGTCGACAAAGCGACCTTCAATACGCTGGGCGTGCTCTCTACGTACCAACTGACCCCTGCCTTGTTTGTCAGTGCTGGCTACAGCTATACAAAAGAGAAAGCGGCCAACGGCATTACTGATCCTGCCAAATACCACCAGGTATCACTTGAGCAGACTTACTCATTCTCTCCCCGCACTGCAGTGTATTTTCT
This sequence comes from Herminiimonas sp. GW821-FHT09C12, assembly GCF_059416385.1. Classification (NCBI taxonomy): domain Bacteria; kingdom Pseudomonadati; phylum Pseudomonadota; class Betaproteobacteria; order Burkholderiales; family Oxalobacteraceae; genus Herminiimonas; species Herminiimonas sp. GW821-FHT09C12. The sequence continues at coordinate 1,847,570 of NZ_JBWKPC010000001.1, read as the reverse complement.
GGAGGCTTACCAGATCGCCAAAGGTCAAACCTTGGGCCTGGGTGGAATCGGCATGCCTGTCAGAGCCGTTGCTGTTGTTGGCGATTCACAAAATGGAACGCCGTCGGATGGTGCCAATCAAGCCGTCTTCATGGTCGGCATACGTCATTCGTTCTGATAAACGCAATTCCACAACTCGCATACAAAACGTATGTAGCAAACACTCTTGCATTCAGCAGTACTACTAAAAGAGGACCACATCTGCCATGGATACCTTAGGTAAAGACGTCGAGGCCACTTCCTCATTCACACCGACACGACGCCGTCTATTAGTCGGCATGCTATCTGCCTACACTGCGTCGCTGATCCCTTGGGCATTAGCGCAACCAGTAGCGGATGACAAGCAAGGCGCATTTGTCGCTGTGTCTGCCATTCTTGTTGGCCGCACTACGCTGGATGCAATACAGGCCAAGCGTTTATATGACGCGCTCGTTGCCAATGACGCGGACTTCCCGAAAAAGGCACAAGCACTGCTTGCCCTGATCGAACAACGAAAGATAGATCCACTCCAGTTACAGCAAACCCTGGACACAGAAAACTCTGATCTGGCAGATACACCGCGCACAATCGCCAGTGCCTGGCTCCTTGGTATCGTCGGCAGCGGCGAGAAGGCACGCGTCTTCGCCTATGAAACTGCGATCAATGCAGAAATCGTGTCGGATATCTTGAAGCCACCTACCTACTGCTATGGCACATACGGTAGCTGGGCAAAAAAACCAACGTAAGGAGCATCAGATGCCTAACGATTTATCCGCAGACTTTGTCATCATCGGCTCCGGAATCATCGGCTCCTTGATGGCGCAAAAACTTTCACAAGCTGGTGCATCGGTCATTATTCTGGAAGCTGGCCCACGCGTAACACGTGACGAACTTGTCGCACGCTTCAGAAATTCTCCGCGTCGCAGCGACTGGATGTCACCTTACCCATCCGTACCCTCTGCACCGCATCCGATTTATCAGCCGAGCAGCAATAATTACTTCATGCAAGCGGGCCCTTATCCCTACGAAGCGGAGTACATACGCCAAGTCGGCGGTACCACCTGGCATTGGGCGGCACAAGCATGGCGCAACGTACCTAGCGATTTCAAGATACATAGTCTGTATGGTGTTGGCGTTGACTGGCCGTTCAGCTATGACGATCTGGAACCCTACTATCAGGAAGCTGAAGAAATCATGGGCGTATCCGGCGCGCCGAATACCGGCTCACCACGCAACAAACCATTTCCGATGGAACCAGTCACAGAACCGTATGCCATGCGACGCTTGCGCGAACGTTTGGATCCAGTCTATGCAGTCGTCAGCAATACCACCGCGCGCAACAGTCGCAGCTATGCTGGCCGACCTGCTTGCTGTGGCAACAATAGCTGTCAACCAATTTGCCCTATTGATGCGCAATATCATGGCGGTATTGCAGCAGCCTCAGCCGAAGCCGCCGGTGCCAAGCTGTTAGCCAATGCCAATGTCTACAAACTGGAACACGATGAAAAAGGTCGTGTTACTGCTGCCTTGTATTACGACCCAGACAAAAACACGCATCGTGTCACCGGCAAAACCTTTATCGTCGCAGCCAATGGCATAGAAAGTCCGCGCCTGTTGCTGCTTTCTGCCAGCGATAAATTTCCAAAAGGTTTGGCCAACAATCACGACATGGTCGGACGTCATCTGATGGATCACCCCAGCACATCACTGACCTTCGATGTCGAAGAAGAACTCTGGCTCGGTCGCGGACCACAAAGTCCCAGCTCCATCAACACGATGCGCGATGGTTCTTTTCGTTCTGAGCATGCAGCATATCGTCTCGACTTCACCAATATCTCGCGTGTCGATGGCGCCACCAAATCATTGATTGCTGCTGGCGTCTACGGCGTTGAATTTGAAAAACGTTTGCGATACAGCGCTGCACACGAATTCAACGTCAAGAACGTGCTGGAAGTGTTGCCCGACCCTGAAAATCGCGTCACGCTCGCTAGCGAAAAAGATTCCATGGGCATCCCGAAACCGCAAGCGCACTATGCAATCCACGATTACACCCGCAAGGGACATGAGCGATCGCAGCAGGATTTCAAACGTATTGCAGAATTGATGGGCGCTACCAATCTGCGCTTCAGCAAAGAAGGTATGTTCGCGAACAATCAGCACATCTGCGGCACGGTCAGCATAGGTACTGATATCAATGTGTCGGTGTGCGATCAATGGGGGCGTACACATGATCATGAGAATCTGTACTGCGCTGGCACCGGCCTGTTACCAACCGCTGCCACCTGCAATTCAACTGAAACCGGACTGGCAGTAGCCTTGCGTACTGTGCATCACATACTCGCAGAGCAAAACAAGGCACCTGCGCCATCTGCCGCGAACAACTCAACGTCAGAAAGGCAGCCAACATGAGATCGCCACTATGTTTGCATGGTTTTCTCGGCGCTAGCGTACTGGCGCTGCTCAGCTTGAATGTCTACGCTGCAACTGAAAGCGTCTCTGCAGTGGGCGCAGATGCCGACATGATCAAGCGCGGTCAATACCTGGCAACAGCAGGTGACTGTATTGCCTGTCACAGCACACCGCATGGCAAAGCTATGGCTGGCGGCCTGGCGTTACCGACCCCGATCGGCGACATCATTGCAACCAACATCACGCCATCCAAGACGCATGGCATAGGCAACTACACACTGGAGCAATTCAGTAACGCACTACGCAAAGGTGTGCGTGCAGATGGTCAGCGCCTGTATCCGGCGATGCCTTACACCTCTTACGCGCTGGTCTCGGATGACGATACCAAAGCGATGTACGCCTACTTCATGAACGGTGTACAAGCTGTCGATGCCGCACCAGCACAAAGTACCTCACTGCCCTTCCCCTTCAACATCCGTCTATCGATGGCAGCGTGGAATATATTGTTCCTCGATAGTAAACCCTTCGTTGCTGACAGCAGCAAAAGCGTCGAATGGAATCGTGGCGCTTATCTGTCACGTGGACTCGCACATTGCAGCACTTGTCATACGCCGCGCAACATGATGATGGCGGAAAATATTTCGAAGGAATTAGCCGGTGGCGATGTAGGCGTATGGCACGCGCCGAATATCACATCGGATGCCAACAGTGGTATTGGCGGCTGGAGCGAGCAAGAGTTGGTGAACTATATGCAAAACGGCCGTGCTACCGACAAAGGCCAGGCATCGGGACCAATGGCAGAAGCCATTGATCACAGCCTGCGTCATTTAACGGCAGAAGACTTGCGCGCGATTGCCGTCTACATAAAGAGCGTACCTGCTGTACATGATGCAGCCGACAGTCGTCCTGTCTACGCATGGGGATCTGCGAAAAACGAACTCAACACTATTCGTGGCGTGCCCTTGCCTAAAGACTTGAATCAAATGACCGGTCCGCAACTCTACGATGCACATTGCGCCACTTGTCACCAAGCCAGCGCACAAGGCAGTTTTGATGGCGGCTTACCGCCGCTGTTTCACAACACCGCACTAGGCAGGAGCAACTCCAACAATCTGGTGATGGTGATGCTCGATGGCATACAACGACAAACGGGGACCGAAGAAACACTGATGCCGGGCTTTAGAAATACACTCTCGGATCAACAGATAGCAACGCTGGGAACATATCTGATCAAGCAATACGGTAATCCAGCCAGCACCGTCACTGTCGACCAGGTCAAGACTTTACGTGCCGGTGGTGGCGCGTCCAATCTGGCCTTTATTGCACAAGTAGGAATCGCAGCTATCGCCATAGTGATCCTCGCCGTGCTCTTGCTATTCATGAGACGTAGACGTCGCAATACTCCTTCAACGTAAGAAGACAATGCTGCCGGCGGCATTATCAACTTAATTCAATAGCCATAAAAAAACCCGCAAGTTTTAAACCTTGCGGGTTTTTTGTTATTGATTTCCGAGACTTATTTAACGCCGGCGTGAAAACGTATCGTCACGATTTTCTTCTGGCGCATCTTCTTCACTATCGTCTTTTACATCGCTTAACGATGGTGGTGGTTGGAAGCTCGCCAGCAAGGCGATGCGACTTTCCGGCGTTTCCAGACTGATGCGACCGATGGCACCAGTGCGGTAATCCTGCAAAAAGGTGTGCGCTGCTTTTTCCAGATCGAGCTCACCACCTTTGATGCGGAAACCGCGACGCAAGGCCACACCTTCGATCACGCTAACGCCATCGATACCTTCAGTAGGAAAGCCGTAACGTGCAGTCAGCAATTTTGGATAGTGCATCAAGATGATGTCTGCCAGAAAGGTCGCGACTTCTTCTTCAATCAGCGCGTTACTACCAATCGCGTGACTGGCTGCCAGCATCAAACCGTCGCTAGGATGTTCAATCTTTGGCCACATCATGCCCGGCGTATCGGTCAGCACCATGTTATTGCCGAGATACAGACGCTGCTGCATCTTGGTCACTGCCGGTTCATCGCCTACTTTGGCAACGCGCTTTTTGAGCAATGCATTCATCAACGTCGATTTACCGACGTTAGGAATGCCCATGATCATGATGCGCAACGGCTTCAGTGCTGTGCCGCGATGCGGAGCAATCTTCAAACTCAAGCCAGGGATTTTGGCGACGTCGGATGGCTTCTTGCAACTCAAGGCAACCGCGTGCACACCCTTCTGCTTGTTATAAAAATCCAACCATTTTTGCGTAGCAATAGGATCGGCAAGATCGCTCTTGTTGAGTATCTTGAGGCAAGGCCGCTGGCGAAACGTGCGCAGCTCTTCGATCATCGGATTGCGGCTCGCTTGCGGTACGCGCGCGTCCAGCACCTCGATGATCATGTCGGTCTTTTCCATGGCTTCCGCCGCCTTCTTGCGGGCGGCGTTCATGTGACCTGGGTACCATTGTATGGACATGCGTGACTTTATCTTAAGGAAGCAAGCCGCTATTTTACTCGCTCACAGCCTCCTCCGAGAGGAAGCCGCGCCTCCTTTCGTCATATTCTAGGCATTAATCAGCCCAAAATGTCATACACACGTCATATCCAGCATGCAGACTATGTTCCGCAGCGCCAACGGGGACCGGCGCAATAAAGGCCCCGACCAATTCCTTTGCGATGCTTTTGCTCATATCGACATTGCAACAAACTTGTCTATCGTGCACTTCCTTCGCCCCTTTTATCCCTCGCATGACGCGCAACCGTCTGCCGGCATCGCTTTCCCCTCACTGAATAAACGATGATAAGCACCAGCGGCTTGACCTACGGTTCAGATCAATCCGGCTTGATCTGGGGATTTTTATTCAAACCAGACTTGCCTGCGAGTTTGATTAACTCCAATCAGGCATTGGAATGGTTAAACCAGAAATCAGAATATCGCCCACTTCAACCTGAGCAATACCGCCAGCGAAAAATGGATCATCGAGCATGCCGGTGTGGTCGATGAATTCAACGAAGCGCTACACGACGGCTCACGTTCCACCCGCATTGAGTTAGCCGATAACACTTTGATCGCTGTCGTCAATGATGTCCTGCACAGCTTTTCCTTCGAATCAGCTGATATCGCCACCTTGTGGCTAAGCGTCACGCAGCATGTTGTCATCAGCACACGTCGAACTCCTTTGAAGTCCATTGAACGTCTACGCCAAGCAGTCGAAGGCGGCGACACGATACGTTCATCGGTCGAATTACTGATTCATCTGCTGCGCGATCAAGCTGATGTATTGGTCAAGATCGTGCGCGATGCCGTCGCACGCATCGATAAGGTAGAAGACAATTTACTCGCTGGTCGCTTGAACAAGCAACGCACTGATCTCGGCGCGCTGCGACGCATATTGGTTCGCCTGCAACGTCTGTTGGCACCGGAACCAGCCGCATTGTTCCGTCTGCTGCAAAAACCACCAAACTGGGTTGCAGAACTAGATACCCAAGAATTACGACAATCGACAGAAGAATTCTCCGTCGTCTTGAGTGACATGAGTTCGCTGCAAGAACGCATCAAGTTGCTGCAGGAAGAAATCGCCGCGCAGGTCAATGAAGAAAATAATCGCAGCCTGTACGTGCTGACCATCGTCACGGTATTGGCATTGCCAATCAACATTATTGCCGGTCTGCTCGGCATGAATGTGGGCGGCATACCGCTGGCGGAACACTCCTACGGCTTCTGGATCGTCGCTGGCATAGTCGCCACCTTCACCGTAGTGGCGGGCTGGTTTGTCATACGCAAGCAGAAGCAGGATTAAAAGCCCACACCGCATCTCTACAAAGCAAAGTCAGGCTTTACACAACAATCCAACACCACAGATTCAATACACGTTGAATTACAAGCCGGGCAAGCAAAAGGATTTGCTACGTCTGTCCGCCTTCGGTAACATCAAGCAGCTAGCGATAATGCTGCAGACCAGCGCAACAAAGTAATTCGGCCACGCACTTAAAGGGCCGCATCTCTGTTCAGTATGATTACTTGCTCTACTGAACTATCGCGCGCCAGATGCTGTCCACACTCACATCATTCCTCAATACATAATTCGATGAAATTTCCGTTTCCCTCCAAACGATCTGCCTCGCTGCTCGCCCTATCATCCGTTCTTGCCCTGAGCGGTTGCGCCTTTGCTACCGATACCAACAAGAAGCCAGCGCCAGTAGCTAAAGCCAAGAAAGTCGTCAAACCCGTGCAAGGCGATGAGTTCGCTAATTTCTCGCAATGGGGTGACGTCTCCACATTCATAGACCAAATGGTGGAGAAGAACGGCTTCGACAAACGGCAGTTGCAAGCGACTCTGAACAAAACCCATTACGTCGACAGCGCCATACAGTTGATGAAACCGGCGCCACCAGGCAAGCCGAAAAACTGGGCCGCTTATCGCGCCCGCTTCGTCGAACCTGTCCGCATCAATGCCGGCGTCGCCTTCTGGAATCAATATGCAGACGCGCTGGCTCGCGCTGAAGCGCAGTACGGTGTACCGGCAGAAATCATTGTCGGCATCATCGGTGTAGAAACCGTCTATGGCCGCAATACCGGCAACTTCCGCGTGATGGATGCGATCACAACGCTCGCGTTTGCCTATCCAGAAACACCAAATCGCACCGCACGCATGAACTACTTCCGTGGCGAATTGGAGAACACGCTGCTGTTTGCACGCGATGAGAACATTGATCCATTTTCGTTACTTGGCTCTTATGCAGGTGCCATAGGCTGGCCGCAATTCATGCCCGGCAGCATACGCAAATTTGCAGTTGATTTCGACGGCAATGGCCACATCGATCTGCGCAACTCGCCAGTCGATGCAATCGGCAGCGTCGCCAACTTTCTAGTGAAGCACGGCTGGCGTGCAGGTGAGCCGACTGTCTTCCCTGCCAAAGTAGATATGACGGAGAACTGGCAACGCTTTATCGGTCAGGGACTGGAAGCGAAATTCACTGTGGCAGAAATGAAAGCAGCGGGCGTGACGCCGTTGGTTGAACCACCTGCCGATATGCTGTTCGGTCTGGTGGATTTACAGAATGGTGCCGATGCTAGTGAATACTGGCTGGGTGCACCCAACTTCTTTGCGATCACACAATACAATCGCAGCTTCTTCTATGCGATGTCCGTAATTGATCTGAGTCGCGCAGTACGCGCGGCGCGCAATCCCTAAGAAGTAATACAGTAGCCGACCAACGCTGTTGGCGGCTACTGATCAGCGCGCTGCGTTCGCCGGCGCTTTCAAGCAAGTCAAATCAATCTGGATCGATTCGCCATCGCCGTTAATCCAGACTTGTGCATCCTGGATCGTGCATTGCAACTGCATATTGCGCTGTGCAAGTTTGGCTAGTGCCTGGCTTGTTGCTGCCGGCAGATTAAATACACTTAGATTCTTTGCACGGTCGACCTTGTTGGCGATTTGATTCCACCAGATATTGCTCATGCTGCTATAGCTATAGATGATGACGCGATTGGAACGACCGCAAGCCTTCATGATGCGCTTATCGTCTGGCTGACCAACTTCTATCCAGAGATCAATCGCGCCGGTCAAATCCTTCTGCCACAAGTCAGGTTCATCATCCGCACTCAAGCCTTTACCGAATGCAAGCGCCTCATTGGCGTGTAATACAAAGGCCAGAATCCTGACCATCATGCGTTCATCCGTTTCCGATGGATGCCGCGCAATCGTCAGTGTGTGGCCATCGTAGTATTGCCTGTCCATATCGGCAATTTGCAGATCGGCTTTGAAGATAGTTGATTTAAGTGCCATGAATTCTACTTTGATGAAAATGTCGCGATAGCGCGGAACGGTGGCAAGAATAGCCGATCCGCCTAGCGCATGGCGACATTTTTTAACTGACACGGCAGTAACATGGAAATTACTACAAACGTTTAAAATAGAAGACTAATAACAGGATGTCCTGCATGCAAACAACTCAACACGATGCAATTGTCGCGACCACGCAAGCGTGGATAGAAAAAGCCGTTATCGGCTTGAATCTGTGCCCATTTGCCAAGTCCGTCTATGTCAAAAAACAAATCCGCTATACCGTCAGCCCAGCCACTGAAGTGGATGCCTTGCTGGAGGAACTGGAAGCGGAATTACAAATTTTGCAAGCCAGCGATCCTGCTGACATTGATACGACGTTGCTGATCCTGCCGGACGTGTTGGGAGATTTTCTGGACTACAACGATTTTCTCGACCTTGCCGATGCCGCTATCGAGAAATTGGAATTAGATGGCGAAATTCAAATTGCCAGCTTCCATCCAGACTACCAATTTGCCGGAACCAAGGCCGACGATATAGAAAACTACACGAATCGTTCGCCTTACCCGATTTTGCATTTATTGCGTGAATCCAGCATCGAACGCGCCGTCGATGCCTTCCCGGAAGCGGAAGATATATACGAAAAGAACATGGAAACCCTGCGTCGGCTCGGAATAGAAGGTTGGCAAAATTTACATTTGGCCACACCGCCGCACCCAAACGCGAAATAACATACAAGTATTATTTAACAGAGAATGTTGTCAAAAATAAACATTCCTTAAAACAACAACAAGCATTGATTTTTAAGGATTTTTTGGTGAATTTGGACAGAAAAGAATAAAATTTCAATAACGCTACTTTTCTCAAAAAGAAAAGATTGTTTGATGGAACTCTTAGCCAATTGTGAGGCCAAAAGTACACTGAGTTGTAATTGCTTTTTTGAAATTTCTTGCTATATTGATTGCATATAGTTAATTTTTTCATATATAGCCTTGAAAAAGTCGTCGCCGCCTGCAACTTTACTAATGTGACAAGACTCCAATCAGTAGCCGTCGAAATTGCAACACAATTTGCATTTCCCGATCCCACGTTTGACATTTTAAAATCGAAGATATTATGACTACTCCGGATAGCCAAATGACTAGTAACCGACTCGCAGATCAAGTTGCGTACGATCCCAATCATCTGCTGGACTCGTTGATTGAAAGACTGCATCTGAAAAATGATGCGGCTCTGTCGCGCGCACTGGAAGTCGCCCCGCCAGTAATCAGCAAAATTCGCCACCGTCGTTTGCCGGTAGGCGCATCCTTGCTGATTCGCATGCACGAGGTAAGCGATTTAAGTATTCGCGATTTGCGTATTCTGATGGGCGATCGTCGCGATAAATTCCGTATCAGCGACAAGCAATTCAAGCCTAAAGAAGGCGTTGCGACCGAATCGCACGAGTAATACTGCCGTATAGACAGCGTATTTCCGGTTTAGGCCGGGAATACGCCTGTTGAAAGGTAACGATCGCCTCTATCGCAGACGATGAAGACTACTGTTGCATTCTCTACAGTTTGAGAAATTCTGAGCGCAACCTCACACGCGCCTGCAGCTGAAATCCCGCAAAAAATCCCCTCTTCTATCGCCAAACGACGTGCCATTTGTTCGGCAACAGCTTGGCTGACGTATTCAAGCTGGTCGACTTTGCTCGAATCATAGATTTTTGGCAGGTAGGCTTCTGGCCATTTTCTGATTCCTGGGATCTGTGAGCCTTCATCTGGCTGCACGCCGATGATCTTGATATCAGGATTCTGTTCTTTCAGATATTCCGATACACCGATGATCGTACCTGTGGTGCCCATTGCACTGACAAAGTGCGTGATTTTCCCGCCAGTATCGCGCCAGATTTCCGGCCCGGTGGTTTCGTAATGCGCACGTGGATTATCGGGATTGGCAAATTGATCAAGAATCAGCCCTTCGCCATTCTTTTGCATTTGCTCTGCCAGATCGCGGGCATATTCCATACCGCCGGTCTTTGGCGTCAACACGATCTTCGCACCGTATGCGGCCATCGCCTGACGACGCTCTTCGCTCAGGTTCTCTGGCATGAGCAAAATCATCTTGTAGCCGCGCATCGCCGCCACCATCGCCAACGCAATACCGGTGTTACCGCTAGTCGCTTCGATCAGAGTGTCGCCTGGCTTAATATCACCGCGCTCTTCTGCATGTTTGATCATCGACAAGGCTGGTCGGTCCTTGACCGAACCTGCCGGATTATTCCCTTCAAGCTTGCCGAGAATAATGTTGTTACGACGCGCAGCGTCTTCGCCGGCCAGTCGTTTGATTTGCACTAAAGGTGTGTTGCCGATGGTGTCTTCAATGGTCAAATATTGCATAGTGAGTGCTTGGCTACTGTGTCTGGGAAAACGTCATTTTAATCGCAGTTGCCATCACGCGTACAAACTCGATCAAAACCGTCCGCGCCATAAAAAGCCCCGGCAATTTGCATTGGCGGGGCTCGTGTAATCAAGCGCTACTGTGAGCGCCTGTTTCTTTATTACGGCTTAGCTGCTTTGTCTTTCGCATCACCTGGTTTGGCGGCTGCAGCTTTAGCTGTATCGGCTTTTGCCACAACATCCTTTTTCTTCGCTGCAGGTTTGGCTGTATTCGGCTTAGAGACACCACCTACGGTTAAACCGGCTTGCGAGAATTTTTCAGAATTCTTGTCGCCTATGCCTTTAACGCGCGACTGCAGATCAGCCCAGTCTTTAAAATTCCCGCCTTTTTTGCGCTCATCAAGAATCGCCTTCGAAACAGTCGGACCTATGCCCTTGATACCGTCGAGTGCCGCCTGATCTGCCTTATTGACATCCACATCCGCGAACGCAAAGCTCATCGTTGCAAGCACTGCTGCCATAGCTAATAACAATTTCTTTAACATTAAATATCTCCAGTCAGTTTGTGAGAAAGCTAGGAATGGCGATGCTACGCGCCATAATTTATTATTAAATACACAATAAATTAGTTGAAGTATAACAACATTTAAATTTAAATGTCATTTAGATAATTGAATTGCTTTTGGGGGGAGCTACTTGAGAGGCAAGACTTGGAGGGGAATTTGGCTATCTGATTAGTTGTATCGCTAGTAATCAGATAGCCGGAAAATCAGTTCATTACATTCAGTTCTTCGGTACGACGTGGCGGATAGGTTTCCCATTTGCTGCAACCTGGGCACTGCCAATAATATTGACGCGCCTTGAAACCGCAATGGCTGCATTGATAACGCGCCAGTTTTTGCGTATAGCCATGCACCAGATTCTGGACCATGGACAATTCTGAGCGCATCTCCGGCGGCGCATCCATCAAACGCGCTTCCAGTAATTTATCCAGTCCCAGTAAAGTAGGCGTACGGCGCAATTCATCGCTGACCAATTGCGTTGCTGCGTCCACACCTTCCAACTCCAGCACTGCCTTGAATACGACATCGATCAAATCGATAGATGACGCTTCAGCCAGATAGAACTTCAACAGATTAGCGCCTTCCTGCGCGCGCCCTACGGCACGATAACCATCCATCAGGCGCTGTGCTACCAAAGCCACATGCGGCACGCTCTGATGCTCGACACGACGCCAGGTCAGCAATGCTGATTCGATATCGCCCTTGGCCAATTGCGCATCACCCAGCAAGATAGTCGCGCGCACATTTTTACGATCAGCTGCCAGTGCTTTTTCCAGCAAGGCAATCGCTGCATCAGGATGCGTATGGACCAGCTCATCCTGTGCGAGCTCACAATAGAACTGCGCCACTTCCTTCTGACGTCCGCCGGCACCCGACTCCTGCAAGCCTTGCGCTGCTTCGATGGCACGCTCCCATTCTTTTTCACGCTGATAGATTTCCAGCAAGGCACGGCGTGCTTGCGCACTGTATTGCGTATCGATCAGCAGATTGAAAGTCTCTTCTGCGCGGTCAAGCAAGCCCGCGTTTAGATAATCCTGACCCAACTCATATTGCGCATGCACCTTGTGCTCTTGCGGCAAATCAGGACGTGCCAGCAAGTTTTGATGCACGCGTATAGCACGCTCAGTCTCGCCTCGACGACGGAATAAATTACCGAGGGCAAAATGCAATTCGGCAGTTTCCGGATCCAATTTAACGATCTCGATAAAAGCATCAATCGCTTTATCGGGTTGTTCGTTCAACAGGAAATTCAAACCCTTGAAATAGCCGCGCGGCAAGCTGCGCGATTCAGAAACCAATTGTTTGATATCAACGCGCGCAGCAATCCAGCCCAAGGTAAAAAAGGCGGGAATGGCAAGCAACCACCAAGTTTCAAATTCCATGCAATGTTGTGTTGTAGAGAGTAATCAAATGATTAAAAAAGACACGCGACTCAAAGATGAATCACGGCATCCGGTTGTGGCGGCTGTGACTTCGCCAATGCTTGTTCTTGTACTTCTTTTTGTATCACAGCGATCGTCTTCTTATGCTTTGCTAGTTCACGGCGATGGCGGAATAAAGTCGGCATCATCGCCAACACACCCAATGCAGCACCGCCGGCAAAAAAACCAAGCAACAGCAATACTAAGGGCCCACGTATCTCGTAGCCAAGGAAGAACTGTAGAGATACTGGTTCTGTATTCTTTAAGGCGAAACCGAAGAACACAATGAAAAGTACAACCGCAATAATTCTGAGCAAGATTTTCATGGCGTTCATTCCTTTATTGAACAGGTCTAGGCAAAAACACCCGACCAGTTTGACACAGCAATAGATTAACGAAATTGTACGTGAAAAAAAACGGCATCCGAAGATGCCGTCCTTATTTCGTTACAAACAACTCAGTCTTCGATAATCGGTTGCCCGACCATCGCATCCACACGCTCACGCAACTGCTTGCCTGGTTTGAAGTGCGGTACCCGTTTTTCAGGAACCATCACCTTGTCACCCGACTTTGGGTTGCGACCAATACGCGGTGGGCGGCTATTGAGTGCAAAGCTGCCAAAACCACGTATCTCGATGCGCTGTCCGGTTGCCAAGGCATCAGACATTGCATCAAGTATGGTTTTGACCGCGTAATCCGCATCCTTAGCTACCAGTTGTGGATAACGCTCAGCCAAGCGAGCAATGAGCTCCGACTTTGTCATTGACGATTACTTAGTTCTTGCTGTTATCGAGCTTAGCTTTCAGCAATGCGCCGAGGCTGGTCGTACCGGATGCAGCGTTCGAATCCGACGACATTTTTTGCATTGCTTCTTGCGTTTCGACATTGTCTTTAGCTTTGATCGACAACTGGATGCCACGTGCTTTGCGGTCAACGTTGATCACCATAGCTTCAACTGTGTCGCCGACTTTCAAGTGCGTACCAGCATCTTCCACGCGATCGCGGGAGATTTCGGAAGCGCGCAAGTAGCCTTCAACTTCTTCGGACAATTGGATCACTGCGCCTTTAGGCTCAACCGATTTAACGGTACCAGTAACCAACGCGCCTTTGTCGTTCATTGCAGCGAAGTTGTTGAATGGGTCGCCTTCGAGTTGTTTAACGCCGAGGGAAACGCGTTCACGTTCCACGTCGATTGCCAACACGATTGCTTCCAGCTCATCGCCTTTCTTGAAGCGACGAACAGCTTCTTCGCCTGTTTCTGTCCAGGACAAATCCGACAAGTGAACCAGACCGTCGATGTTGCCAGCCAGACCGATGAACACGCCGAAGTCGGTGATCGATTTGATCGCGCCGCGGACTTTGTCACCTTTCTTGTGGGTGACTGCGAAGTCGTCCCATGGATTGGCTTTGCACTGTTTCATGCCGAGGCTGATACGACGACGCTCTTCGTCGATTTCCAGAACCATGACTTCAACTTCATCGCCCAATTGAACGACTTTGTTTGGTGCCACGTTTTTGTTTGTCCAGTCCATTTCGGAAACGTGAACCAGGCCTTCAATGCCTTGTTCAACTTCAACGAACGAGCCGTAGTCGGTCAGGTTAGTGACTTTACCGAACAGACGTGTGCCTTGTGGGTAACGACGTGACAAACCGGTCCAAGGATCGTCGCCCAATTGTTTAACGCCCAGCGATACACGGTTTTTCTCTTGATCGTACTTGAGGACTTTTGCGGTGATTTCTTGGCCGACGGTGAGTACTTCCGAAGGATGACGCACACGACGCCATGCCAGATCGGTGATGTGCAACAGACCATCGATACCGCCCAGATCCACGAACGCGCCATAGTCGGTGATATTTTTAACAACGCCAGTAACGATGGTGCCTTCTTTCAAGGTTTCCATCAGTTTTTGACGCTCTTCGCCCATCGATGCTTCGATGACAGCGCGACGCGACAGCACAACGTTGTTACGTTTGCGATCGAGTTTGATAACTTTGAATTCGAGCGTTTTGCCTTCGAATGGGGTCGTGTCTTTAACAGGACGAGTATCAACCAGCGAACCCGGCAAGAATGCACGGATGCCATTGGTCAAAACGGTCAGGCCGCCTTTGACTTTACCGTTAACGGTACCGACAACGATTTCGCCAGACTCCATCGCTTTTTCGAGCGAGAGCCACGACGCCAGGCGTTTAGCCTTGTCGCGCGACAGGATTGTGTCGCCAAAGCCGTTTTCGAGGGATTCAATAGCGACGGAAATAAAATCGCCAACGTTGACTTCGAGTTCGCCATTGTCGTTTTTGAATTCTTCGATTGGAATAAATGCTTCCGACTTCAAGCCAGCGTTGACGATAACGAAGTTATGGTCGAGGCGGACAACTTCAGCCGAAATCACTTCACCAGAACGCATGTCCTGACGTGACAACGATTCTTCAAAAAGAGCGGCAAAACTTTCCATACCAACAGGTGTATCTTGGATTGAGGTGACAACAGTAGTCATAAGATGATTAATACAAGTTGACCAGAATTCGTGGTTAATCGATTTGCCGTATAAAAAACAAAGCGAACGAATAATGGGTTAGGTTTTTCAACGCCTGCCAGACTTTGCGTCTGGACAGACACCAGGTACTTCTAAAACAAACAGCTTTATTTATTCAGATCTGCATACCAGGCCAGCACCTGATCTACCGCCTGCTGCACGGTTAAATTCGAGGTATCCAGCAAATATGCCCCTTCTGCGGGCTTGAGCGGAGCAACTGCGCGATTTGCATCACGTGCATCCCGCTCGTTCAAATCTTTCAGAAGGTCTTCTATATTAGCAGAAAATCCCTTGTCAATCAATTGCTTATAACGTCTTTCCGCCCGCGCTTCAGCACTGGCGGTCAGGAAGACCTTCAGCTCCGCATCAGGGAAAATCACGGTACCCATATCGCGCCCGTCGGCAATTAGGCCCGGTGTTTCGCGAAAACGCAGTTGCAAGTCAACCAATGCCTTGCGCACAGCCGGCAAAGCGGCAATTTTTGATGCTGTATTACCAACTTCTTCAGCGCGTATCGACATCGTGACATTTTCACGATCAAGGAAGATGTCGCCATCTTTAAAGCCGCAATTGAGGGTTTCCACAGATTTAGCCAAAGCCTGTTCATCATCCAGAGCAATGCCGCGATACAGCGCAGACAAGGCGGTCAGGCGATACAGAGCGCCCGAATCAAGGTAGTGGAAACCCAGTTCAGTCGCGACCAGTTGCGCAACTGTGCCTTTGCCGGAAGCGGTAGGACCGTCAATAGTGATGACCGGAATGGCGGAAGATGGAGTGGATGTCATTTCAGAAGTGTGTCAAAAATACAACCAAGGTGCAGGACCAGAGTCGTTGGGAGAATAAATTCATGGCGAGATGCAGCAATCATCTCGCCACGCATTAAAACAAACTGTCTTCTGCAACCTTGGCAAAGGCATCGAAGTATTCAGGGAAAGTCTTGGCTACACATTGCGGATCGTTGATGCGCACCCTGTTACCGCGGCGTGCGGCACCATCCAGCGTTGCCAGCGAGAAGCACATTGCCATCCGATGATCATCATAAGTATCGATCGCCGCTGCTTGTATCTCTGCCGGCGGTGTTACTTTCAGGTAGTCGTCACCCTCTTCCACTATTGCACCCAACTTGCGCAATTCAGTCGCCATTGCGCTGATGCGATCGGTTTCCTTCACGCGCCAACTGGCAATATTACGCAAAGTACTAGGTCCATCAGCATAGAGGGCGGCAACCGCTATCGTCATTGCGGCATCAGGAATGTGATTGAAGTCGGCATCAATCGCACGCAAGACGCCATTCGATTCGGCTTCTATCCAGTTATCGCCCATGCGTATGGTCGCACCCATTTGCTCCAGCGCTTCGACAAAGCGCACATCGCCTTGGATACTGTTTTTACCCACGCCTTCGACACGCACCGGACCACCGGCAATCGCGCCGGCCGCAAGGAAGTAGGACGCCGATGAAGCATCACCTTCCACATGGATGGTGCCCGGACTCACATAACGCTGCCCTGCTTTAATCGTGAACGACTGCCAGCCATTGCGTTGCACTTCTACGCCAAAGCGCTGGATCAAGTTCAAGGTAATTTCAATATACGGCTTGGAGATCAACTCACCAATCACCGTGATCGTTACATCCTGCTCGCGCGCCATCAAAGGTGCAGCCATTAGCAATGCCGTCAGAAATTGACTGGACACATTTCCACGCACCGACATCTGATGCGCATGAACAAGACTGCGTTGAATATGCAGCGGCGGATAACCCGGCTCACCGGTGTACTCGATATGCGTACCGATGGCATTCAAGGCATCGACCAAATCACCGATAGGACGTTCATGCATACGCGCTACGCCATGCAGTGTGTAATCGCCACCAGTCACAGCCAGTGCTGCCGTCAGCGGACGAATGGCAGTACCCGCATTGCCCATGAAAAGATCAGCCTGATGCACAGGGAAAACGCCGTTCACGCCGTGCACAACATAATCCTGTGACTCGCCGATTTGTTCCCATTTGACGCCCAGCTTTTGCAAAGCCATCAGCATCACATGCGTATCGTCAGAAGCGAGCAAATCCTTGATATGCGTCGTGCCATTCGCCAATGCAGCCAGCAGCAAAGTACGATTGGAAATACTTTTGGAACCAGGCAAACGCACCACGCCTTTTGCGTGCATCGCCGGTTTCAGATCAAGATAATGCGGATAATGTTTCATTCATCGCCATCTGGTTTGGGCTGAGGAGGTTCAGCCATTTCTATGCTGCGCTGCCAATTTTGACGCGCGCGCTGTGCATTCGCAAACATTGCTTGCATCGCCTCGCCATCCTTGGCCGCCAACTGCGCACGGAAGCGCGTCAACTGAGCGATGTATGCGTCCAGCTCATTTAATATTGCATCTTGATTCGACAGACTGATATCACGCCACATTTCTGGCGAAGAACCGGCAATCCGCGTGAAGTCGCGGAAACCACTGGCTGCATATTGGAACAATAAATCGGCATGCGGCTTGTTCGCGATATCGTCCACCAAGGCATAGGCCAGCAAGTGCGGCAAATGACTCACTGCGGCGAACACAGCATCGTGATTTTCTGGCGTCAGTTGATGGATAATCGCGCCGCATTGTTGCCAGGCTCGCGCCACCAATGCGACGTCAGCAGCCGAATTTTCTGCCAAAGGCGTCAACACAACCTTCTTGCCTACATACAGATCGGCAATCGCTGCTTCCGGCCCATTCGCTTCCAGTCCTGCAATCGGATGACCGGGCACAAATTGCGCAATCTTGTCACCAAGTACTGCACGCGCAGTCGCAACAACTTCACCCTTGATGCTACCTGCATCTGTCACGATGGTACCCGCCTGCAAATACGGCTTGATCGACTTCAGGATAGTGGCTGTTTGCGCTACTGGTGCTGCCAGCAATACCAAGTCGGCATCACGCAATGCTTCTTCCACTGAAGTACTGGCGACATCGATAATGCCCAGCTCTTTGGCGCGTTGCAGAGGCGCCGCAGTGCGGCCCACACCCACGATTTTCTCGACCGCGCCCGCTTGGCGCAATGCGCGCGCAAACGATCCGCCGATCAAACCTACTCCAAAGATGACAATTTTTTTAAGCACGAGAGCACAGGAAAACGGTTGATCGGTTCAGCCTAGAAACGAACTGAGATAAGTACTATAAAAATCAGGCCAGGGCTTGTTTCAGAGCTGCGATAAAGATCGCGTTTTCTTCTTCCAGCCCGATGGATATACGCAACCATTGCGGCAAGCCATAATTGCCAACCGGACGCACGATCACACCCTGTTTCAGCAAAGCCAGATTGACGCGTGCACCCGCGCCATCATCATCGCCAACCTTGACCATGACAAAGTTGCCGGAAGATGGCAAATAGCGCAGCTTCAACGCATCGAAAGCCTGCGTCAGCTGGCGATAACCAGCGGCATTCAGTTGCGCGCTTTTTTGTACGAAAGCATGATCATTCAAGGCAGCGATCGCGGCGGCTTGCGCCAGCGAATTCACATTGAAAGGCTGACGTATGCGATTGAGCAAATCGGTAATGCCAGCCTGCGCAATGCCATAACCAATACGCAAACCGGCCAGGCCGTAGACCTTGGACATGGAACGGGAAACCAGCAAGTTCGGATACTGCGCGACCCAGCCGATGGAGTCATATTGCTGTTCCGGCGCGAGGAATTCGGTATAAGCCTCATCCAGTATCACCACCACATCCGGTGGCACGCGCTTGAGGAAAGCTTCAATCTCAGCACCTGGAATAAAAGTGCCGGTTGGATTGTTAGGATTGGCGACAAAAATCAAGCGCGTATCCGCTTCAATCGCATCTGCCATTGCTTCCAAATCGTGGCCAAAATCCTTGGCTGCGATCACCAATGAACGTCCGCCTACAGCTTGCGTCGCCAATGGATAAACCGCAAATGAGTACTGCGCATAGATCACCGATTGCCCTGGCTGCACAAATGCATGTGCGGCCAATTCAAGGATGTCATTGCTGCCGTTGCCCAGCGTAATCCACTCAGCTGGCACACCGTATTTGGCGGTAATCGAGGCTTTTAATGCAAAACCGTTGCCATCCGGATAGCGACCAGCATCGGCTATCGCTACAGCCATCGCCTGCTTGGCAGACTCAGGCATACCGAGAGGATTTTCATTCGAAGCGAGTTTGACGATTTTTGCTTCATCGAGGCCGAATTCACGCGCGACTTCCGCAATCGGGCGACCGCCCTGGTAAGGCGCAATCGCACGAACGTAGTCAGGACCAAACTTAATTGACATAGAAGATTCCAAAATAAATCACGTCTGAGGCAAAGTCGGATACCGCCAGGCAGCGTCCGCAACACATCACAAACTGAATGGATACGAACCCAGCACTTTGAAAAATGCTGCGTTGTCTTTTAATTCTTTCAAGGCGTTTTCAACCTTGGCATCTTGCAGATGACCTTCCACATCGACGTAGAAATAATATTCCCACGTACCCATGCGTGCCGGACGCGATTCGAAACGCGTCATCGACACACCATGCTTGGCCAAAGGTGCGAGCAAGTTATATACAGCACCCGCCTTGTTCGGCACCGACAATACCAATGAAGTTTGGTCTTTACCGCTGGCCGAAGTCTGCAGACGACCAATCACCGCAAAACGCGTGCGATTGTGCGGATCATCCTGGATGTGCGCCTTGATGACTTGCAAATTGTATTTTTGCCCGGCGATCTCGCTCGCGATGGCAGCGATGCTCGGATCTTCACCGGCCAGACGTGCCGCTTCACCATTGGAAGCAACTGCCATGCGTTCGATGTTCGGGTAATTTTGGTTGAGCCAAACCTGACATTGCGCCAGTGCCTGCGAATGCGCACAGATAGTTTTCACGCCAGCCATGGACCCAGTGCGCGTCATCAAGCTGTGATTCACCTGAATCGATACTTCACCGCTGATGGTCAACGTCGTTTGCAACAATAAATCGAGAGTGCGATTGATCACGCCTTCCGACGAATTTTCGATAGGCACGACACCGAAGTCGGCAGTGCCAGCTTCCGTTGCGCGGAATACTTCATCGATGGATGCACATGGCATCGCATCGACTGCGCGACCAAATTGCTGATACACCGCTTGTTCGCTGAAAGTCCCGACTGGACCGAGATAGGCAACCGTCACGCGTTTTTCCAGCGCACGACAAGCCGACATCACTTCACGGAAAACAGTTTGAATATCCGTAGCGAGCAAAGGTCCTGGATTGCGTTCTGCCACGCTGCGCAACACTTGTGCTTCGCGCTCAGGACGGAAGACCGGTGCGTTCGTCTCCGCCTTGACGTGGCCGACTTCCTGCGCGACGCGTGCGCGCCGATTCAGTAAATCGAGAATTTGCGCATCGATCGCATCGATCTGTTCACGCAGTGGTTTGAGCTTGTCGTCGGTCGTCATAGTTATGCAAACAATCTTTTATTTGAATAAAAATCAGCCGTACTTTTTCTCGAAGTCTTTCATGAACGCGACCAGCTTTTGTACGCCTTCAAGTGGCATCGCGTTGTAGATCGACGCACGCATGCCGCCGACTGAACTATGACCTTTGAGTTGCACCAAATCGTTTTGCGCTGCTTCAGCCAGGAATTTTGCATCCAAGGATGCATCATGCAATACAAACGGCACATTCATGCGCGAGCGATTCGCAATCGATACCGAGTTTTTATAGAAATCGGTCGAGTCCAGGTAGTTGTACATCAATGTCGATTTCTCGATATTGATTTTTTCCATCGCTGCAACACCGCCCAAACGACGCAGATTCGCAAAGACCAAACCGGCGATGTAGATCGGATAGGTCGGAGGCGTATTGAACATGGAGTCATGATCAGCCACTTCCTTCCAGTCAAATGCTGATGGGCAAATCGGTAATGCATGACCCAGCATATCTTCACGTGCGATCACGATCGTCAAACCGGCAGGACCAATGTTCTTTTGCGCGCCAGCATAGACCACAGCGTATTTCGAGATATCGATTTCACGCGACAAAATATTGGACGACATATCTGCCACCAAAGGCACATTGCCGACATCCGGTGTGTAGTCGAATTCGACACCACCGATGGTTTCATTCGTGCAGATGTGCACGTAGGCTGCATCAGGTGTCAGCTTCCAGGTATCGCGCGCAGGTACATAGGTAAAGTTCTTGTCTTCCGACGATGCGGCGACATTCACTTTTGCGTACTTGTGCGCTTCGTGAATAGTTTTGGCAGACCAATGACCAGTGTTAACGAAATCGATAGTTGCGGGTTGCGATTTTTTGCCGACCAAGTTCATAGGCACAATCGCATTTTCAGCAATCGCACCACCTTGCATCAACAGAATTTTGTAGTTATCCGGAACTGCCAACAAAGCACGTAAATCGTTCTTGGTTGTTTCCAGGATTTCTGTAAATTCCTTACCGCGATGACTCATTTCCATCACGGACAAACCGCTATCTCTCCAATTCGTCATTTCATCCGCGGCCTGCTGGATTACTTCTTTTGGCAATGCAGCCGGCCCCGGCGAAAAGTTAAACACACGCTTCATTATTCTGCTTCCTCCGCCCCGGATTGATCTTCTTCAATATCTGATTCAAGTATGCGTTGCAGGCCGCTCAGCTTGGTGCCGTCTTCGACAGCAATCAGAGTCACGCCTTGTGTGGCACGACCCATTTCGCGAATTTCTGCAACACGGGTGCGTATCAATACGCCACCGGTCGTGATCAACATGATTTCATCAGCAGCTTCTACCAAGGTCGCGGCTACTACTTTGCCGTTACGTTCGCTAGTCTGGATCGCAATCATGCCTTTGGTACCACGACCATGACGCGTGTATTCAGTAATCGGCGTACGTTTACCGTAACCGTTTTCAGTCGCTGTCAGGACGGACTGTTGCTCGTTTTCTGCAACCAGCAAGGCGATGACCTGTTGGCCTTCTTCCAGATTCATGCCGCGTACGCCACGTGCCGTACGGCCCATAGGACGCACATCGTTTTCGTCAAAGCGCACTGCCTTGCCGGAATCGGAGAACAGCATGACATCGTGCTTGCCATCGGTCAGTGCCGCACCGATCAGGAAATCGCCATCATCCAGATCAACCGCGATGATGCCGGCCTTGCGTGGATTGCTGAAATCGCTCAGTGGTGTTTTCTTCACGGTACCGAGACTGGTTGCCATGAAGATGTAGTGATCTTCAGGGAAAGTACGGTTCTCGCCGGAGATCGGCAAGATCACGGTGATTTTTTCGCCGTCCTGCAACGGGAACATATTGACGATAGGCTTGCCGCGCGAGTTGCGCGAGCCTTGCGGCACTTCCCATACTTTCAACCAGTACAAACGACCACGATTGCTGAAGCAAAGGATGTAGTCATGTGTATTGGCGATGAACAGTTGATCGATCCAGTCGTCTTCCTTAGTGGCCATCGCTTGCTTGCCGCGACCGCCACGTTTTTGCGCACGGTATTCAGAAATCGGCTGCGATTTCATGTAACCGGTATGCGACAAGGTCACGACCATATCCTGCGGCGTGATCAGATCTTCGGTACCGAGATCAGTTGCGTTCAGCTCGATGGTCGAACGACGTTCATCTTTATTGCCAATGCCGTATTCGTTCTTCGCTACTGTCAGTTCATCAGTGATGATGACGGTAACACGCTCAGGCTTCGCCAAAATATCCAGCAAATCGGCGATTTGCGACATCACTTCTTTGTATTCATTGACGATCTTGTCTTGTTCCAGACCGGTCAGGCGTTGCAGACGCATCTGCAAAATTTCCTGCGCTTGATCGTCAGACAGTTTGTACAAACCATCAGGCTGAATACCGTAATGCTTAGGCAGGTTTTCCGGACGGAAGGCATTAACACCGCCTACGCCTTCTTCGCCAGTACGCGCCAACATTTCACGCACAACGGACGAATCCCAGGCACGCGACATCAAATCAACTTTAGCTACTGGCGGCGTAGGTGCAGCCTTGATGATTGCAATGAAATCATCAATATTGGCCAATGCAACTGCCAAGCCTTCCAGTACGTGACCGCGCTCACGTGCCTTGCGCAATTCAAATACCGTACGACGCGTAACAACTTCACGACGATGCGACAGGAAGCATTCAAGCATCTGCTTCAGGTTCAGCAACTTAGGCTGACCATCGACTAACGCGACCATATTCATACCGAAGGTATCTTGCAACTGAGTCTGTTTGTACAGATTGTTCAGTACAACTTCCGGTACTTCATTACGCTTCAACTCGATCACTACGCGCATACCCGATTTATCGGATTCGTCGCGAATGTCGGAAATACCGTCCAGCTTCTTGTCGCGCACCAGTTCTGCGATACGTTCCAGCAGCGACTTCTTGTTTACCTGATACGGCAACTCGTCGACGATGATGGCGGCGCGGTTTTCCTTGCCGAATTCTTCGAAGTGAGTCTTCGCACGCATCACCACGCGACCGCGACCGGTGCGATAACCGTCGCGCACGCCGGAGACACCATAAATGATGCCGCCCGTAGGGAAATCTGGCGCCGGGATAATTTCGATCAGCTCATCGACCGTCGCATCTGCATTACGCAAGACATGCAAAGCGCCATCAATGACTTCAGTAATATTGTGCGGCGGGATATTCGTCGCCATACCAACCGCGATACCGGACGAGCCATTGATCAGCAGGTTAGGAATACGTGTCGGCAGTACCGACGGTTCTTTTTCCTTGCCGTCATAGTTAGGTACGAAATCGACGGTTTCCTTGTCCAGATCGGCCAGCAGCTCACCAGCGATCTTGTCCAGGCGGCACTCGGTGTAACGCATCGCCGCAGCATTATCGCCGTCGATGGAACCGAAGTTACCTTGACCATCAACCAACATGTAACGCAGCGAAAATGGTTGAGCCATACGCACCAGTGTGTCGTAAATCGACGCGTCACCGTGCGGGTGGTATTTACCCATGGTCTCACCGACCACACGTGCGCATTTTACGAACGGGCGATTCCACACATTGTTCATCTCATGCATGGCAAACAACACCCGGCGATGCACCGGCTTCAAGCCGTCGCGCACATCGGGCAATGCGCGGCCTACGATTACGCTCATTGCGTAATCGAGGTAACTCTTGCGCATCTCTTCTTCGAGTGAAATAGGGATTGTTTCTTTAGCGAATTGATCCATTGGCGGTTCGTCTGGTCTTTGGCTAGGGGTTTTGAATGAAGAATCGCTTGAGCAAACGGGCGATCCGGCAAATCGTAAGATTTTAACACGGCAGCGCCCTCTCTTCCCCGCTTTCGGCAATCGGAGGAGCTTTCGCCGCGGCGGCCATTGCAGCCACGTAGTGTGAAGAAAATATGTTTAAATGCTGACTGTCAAAAATATGCCTCTTTTTCAGCCCTCATCCATTAACAAGAGAAAAACATGATCAACAAAGTGGTCCTTGGCTTGCTGCTTGGCGCTTCCTCATCCTACGTCGCCGCGCAAACCGATATTCAGGTCCCAGCAAACAATGCATACACACAAGATAGCCGCGGCGTAGTCACACGCAGCGCCTTTGGCCTGTGCTGGCGCTCAGGCGCATGGACACCGGGCGATGCGGTCGCAGGCTGCGACGGCGCGCTGGCGTCACCGATCCCGAATCCAACCGCGCCGGAGGTTGCCAGCCATCTGGACGGCAAAGTAGCGCCAGCGGCTATTGCAGCCAATTCTTGCAATTTCACTATCGTGCTGGAAAGCGACCAAACCTTCGGTCTGAATCAGACTATATTAAATAGAGCGGCCAAAACCCGCATCGATCAAGATGTCTTGCCAAAACTGACTGCATGTAATGGCGCCAGCGGCATGACGATTACCGGATACACGGATTTGCTGGGCAATGCACGCTCCAACCAGGTTTTATCGGAAAAACGCGCTGCCGCAGTCGCCACCTATCTAAAGAAAAAGGGCGTAACGGTCAATATGAAGGTCGCCGGCGTCGGTGCGAACCAGCCTATCAAGGAGTGCGACAGCAAATTGAAACGCACCAAACTAGTTGCATGCTTGGCACCAAATCGGCGCGTTTTAATTGAAATGCACAACTTGCCGAAATAAAAGAGTGCTTTTTATTAAAGATTTCTCAAAAACATGAACGTTTTTGATGTTCAAAGGTCAATGTTTTGCCAGGGGAAATATTTCTTAGCAAGTCGTTGTTTATACACAACGCTTTGAACAAAACGTTAATTAGTCGATTTGGCAATCGTTCGCTGGACGCATCGGCTGTGGCAAAATGGAGGCAAGTTAGACTATTGCATGTGAACAATTTTGTTTCATGTGGTCGTTGAAGCGCGTGTTAATATCCATTTCCGATGTCATTCACGTAATTTGCGCAGGTTAATCTGCGGATATCTCACTCGAGAGGAGAAAGAAATATGAATAAATTAGCAAAACTCGTCTTCGCTGCATCCGCGGTCGTTGCGTTCTCTGCACAAGCTCAAACAGACATCAAAGCAAGCACACCAAACAGCGCTTACGCTCAAGCCACTAACGGTACGATCGTTCGCAACTCGACCGGTCTGTGCTGGCACACTGGCTACTGGACTCCAGCAGCTTCAGTTGCCGGTTGCGATGGCGCATTGGTCGCAGCAGCTCCAGCAGCTCCAGCAGGTCCTGCTGTTGTTGCACCAGTTCCAACTTCGGAAAAAGTCACATTTGCAGCTGATGCATTCTTTGACTTTGACAAAGCAGTTTTGAAACCAGAAGGCAAAGCTAAGCTTGACGATCTGGCTTCCAAACTCAACGATTTGAACCTGGAAGTTATCATTGCTGTTGGTCATACCGATTCGATCGGTTCCGATGCATACAACCAAAAACTGTCGATCCGTCGCGCAGAAGCTGTTAAAGGCTACTTGGTTGGCAAAGGTGTTGATTCGAAACGTATCTACACCGAAGGCAAAGGCAAAAAACAACCAGTCGCTACAAACAAAACAGCAGCTGGTCGCGCACAAAACCGTCGCGTAGAAATCGAAGTTGTTGGTACACGTAAATAATTCGTTTTTTACGAATCCAAAACCCCGCTACGGCGGGGTTTTTTTTCGTGCATAAAACAAGCCGCTCTACACGTAGCAACGCAACAAATACACTCAACGCACTTTCCAGTTATCATCTAACCCATGAACGCCGACCCATTAGAACTGAAAAAATTTAGCGACCTGGCCCATCAATGGTGGGATCCAACATCAGAATTTCGCCCGCTCCATGAAATCAATCCATTGCGTCTTGAATGGATCAATGGTCGTGCACCTATCAGCGGCAAAACTGTCGTCGATATCGGTTGCGGTGGCGGCATCCTTGCTGAGTCGATGGCAAAAAAAGGCGCGAACGTCACTGGCATCGATTTGTCCGAAAAGGCACTGAAGGTCGCCGATTTGCACAGTCTGGAATCAGGCGTGCAAGTACGCTACGAATTGATCGCAGCCGAAGATTTGGCAGAACGAGAAGCCGGTCGCTATGATGTTGTCACCTGCATGGAAATGCTGGAACACGTCCCTGATCCTGCCTCGATCGTCGCAGCCTGTGCAAAGCTCGCAAAACCAGGTGGCAAGATATTTTTCTCGACTATCAATCGCAATCCAAAAGCATATATACACGCCATCATTGGTGCAGAATATTTATTGCGCATGCTGCCCAAAGGTACGCATGACTACGCCAAGTTCATCACACCAGCTGAATTGTCGCGCTTTGCCCGCGAAGCTGGTCTGAGCATTGATGCGCTCAAGGGCATGGGCTTCAATCCACTCACGAAGATTTATTCTCTTCATCAGGACACCAGCGTCAATTATCTGGTCGCGTGTACAAAACCAGCCTGATTAAATCTCAGCGCTTTTCATCGGTTTCAATTATGACAAAGCGCTTGCTCTCATCCTTCTGCATATTGATTGAGTCCGCATGAAATTACGCACACCACAAGCCATCTTGTTCGACCTCGATGGCACGCTTGCAGATACCGCACCTGATTTGGCTGGTGCAGTCAATCAATTGCGCATTGCACGCGGACTGGAACCGACTGATTATGAATTGTTACGTCCCACCGCTTCGGCAGGTGCACGCGGATTGATAGGTGCAGCATTCGGACTGACACCGCAAGATGCTGAGTACCCGGAACTGCGCGATGCTTTCCTAAAAAACTACGAAGAATCGATCGCGGTCGAAAGCCGCTTGTTCGATGGCATCACTGAACTGCTTGCCAACTTGCAAGCACAAGGCATCGTCTGGGGTATCGTCACCAATAAAGTTTCCTACCTTACTGACAGCCTGGTGCCACAAATCGGCCTTGACCATGCTGCCTGCGTTATCTCAGGTGATACCGCGAGCCATCCCAAACCACACCCTGCTCCGCTGTTCGAAGCCGCCAAACGTATCGGCATCGATCCGGAGCATTGCTGGTATGTCGGCGACGATTTGCGTGACATTCAAGCAGGCCAGGCAGCCGGCATGACCACTATCGCCGCCGGTTGGGGCTACTGCGGCAACATTGCACCGGCCAGCTGGAATGCAGATGCTTTAGCGGAGTCTCCACAGCAATTGTTTACGCTGATTAGCCAGTAAAAACAAATTTCCAGTTTCAAGGAGAGCCGCTAAATTCCAGCTCACTTGAATCTCGGATGAATCACCCCATCTAATGAGATACAATGGCAATGCTTGGGGGCGACCTGGTTTCGACAGGGGTTGCAAAGCAGCGCAGGGCATACCGAGGGCTGGTCACCTCGTAAATACAACCGGAAAAGTAATAACTGCAAACGATAACTCGTACGCACTAGCCGCTTAATAACCGGTTAGCTTCACACCGTTTCTTCCTTGGGGCGGGCTGGCAACAGCAGTGAAGTCATATACAAGGAATCGCGTCGTGCCGGGTCACTTGGCAAGGCGTTAAATAATAGGTGACTCGCCTGTCCGAAGCGTGCGCGTCCGCGTCGTCTGGGTTAAATCAAATGGCAGCGCTAAGTATGTAGAACTGTCTGTAGAGTGCTTCTGGACGCGGGTTCGATTCCCGCCGCCTCCACCACGAATACGCCAAACCGTTGATCCGTCAACGGTTTTGTCGTTTCTGGGCCTTGCATCACCGCCGTTACCCATCAACTTTGCAAATAGCTGCGCAAAGTATCACCTTCATATTCAAGACGGAATTGCCCGCGTCTTTGCAATTCCGGCACGACCAGATCAACGAAATCATCGAAGCCATCTGGTAAATGCGCTGGCGTAATGACAAAGCCATCAGCACCTTGCTGCGCAATGATGTTGCCCATCCAATCGGCGATATCGGAAGCAGTTCCAACTATCTGCGGCACCAGCACACCACGCGCATACAAACGACCGATATCTGCCAGCGTCAATTTCTGCTCTTTCGATAATTCTTTGACCAAACTGAACAAACCCTGCATGCCGGCGACTTGCAAGTCTTCGATAGGTGCATCCAGCGGATACGCTGAGAAATCAACATTCATGTGGCTGGACAAGGTCGATAAGCCGACCAGAGGATTATCAACCAACGCATTATGCTGCGCGCGTTTTTCTTCCGCTTCCGCCAACGTATTGCCGACGAAGGGCATCATCGCGGTGAGCACCTTGATATCAGTTGGTGCGCGACCAAACTTCGCGACGCGTCCTTTCAAGTCTTGATAGAAGCGTTGCATGCGCGTCAGGTCTGGTTGAATGCCGAATACCACCTCAGCCCAACGCGCAGCGAAGTCTTGTCCGCGATGTGATGAACCAGCCTGAATAATGACGGGGCCTCCTTGCGGTGACGCAGGAATATTCAACGGACCTTGCACATTGAAATGTCTGCCTTGATGCGCAATCGCATTGACTTGATTAGCATCTGCATACAGCCCTTTACTCGCATCCAATTGCAAGGCGTCGGGTGCCCAGCTATCCCATAACTTATGTGCGACTTCGAGGAATTCATCGGCACGATCGTAGCGTTCATCATGCCCAAGGGTTTCGCGTAAGCCGAAATTATCAGCCTCTCCCTGATTGACTGAAGTCACGACATTCCACGCGGCACGTCCGGAAGACAAATGATCCAAGGTCGAAAACTCACGCGCCAGACTATACGGTTGAGAATAAGTAGTGGAACGTGTCGCGCCCAAACCGATATGCGATGTAACTGCTGCCAGCGCTCCAAGTACCGGCAAAGGATCGAGTCGCGTCGCATCCTGGTCGCCATGCGTTACGCCATAGCGATGATCACCACCGTAGCGCGTCGATACTGCAAGTCGATCTGCGAAGAACAGTAAATCGAATTTACCGCGTTCCAACGTTTGTGCAATGCGCGCGTAATAGTCGAGTTTGAGAAAACCGCCCGGCTGACTATGCGGGTGACGCCATAGCACCTGGCTATGCGCGGCATTGCCGGCAATCAGGAAAGCGGCAAGATGAATCTGCATGGGAGTTTCCAGAAAATGGAATGAATAAATCGAATGTGATGTACGAAAGATGCGGGAGATATTGGCCTTACTTCATCCGCAGCTTGGCGAACGAAGCAAGGCCTCATCTACGACCGTATTACAGCAAGACTTCGCCGTATACCTTGTCTTTTACCTGCACCGGATTTTTGATCAAATTCAATTTGTAGAAAGCTTCAACGATCTGCTGTTGTTCCTGAATGATGCCTGCATCGATCGGCACGGTCGTGTAATTACGACGTTCGGTTGCAAGTCGCAGAACCTTCACATCAACACCCAGTTGTGGCGCCAATAGTTCGGCAGTTTCCTGCGGATGCGCCTGGGTCCAAGTGTTGGTTTTCTTCAGCTCGGCGAACAAGGTGCGAATGATATTTTTGTTTTGATCGACAAACTTTGGATTAGCCAAATGGAAAGTGCGATTGTTCGACAATCCGCTGCCGTCGCGCAAGATACGAGGATTGCTCGTGATTTGTTGACCTGCCAGGAAAGGATCCCATAAGGCCGCGGCATCAACATTACCTGACTGGAAGGCGGCGCGTACATCAGCAGCATTGGTGACGTATGCGGGAACGATGTCGTTATAAGTCAGGCCAACTTCTTCCAGTGCACGCACCAGTAGATACTGCACATTCCAGCCGCGTCCCAATGCAATCTTCTTGCCTTTCAATTCCTTGATGGAACGGATAGGTGAATCTTGCGAAGTGAAGATGGCGATACCTTTTGGATAAGGCTGTTCAGCCGCAAGATAAACTGCATTCACGCCAGCCGCATTGGCAAAAGCCGACGGTGTATCCGCCGCATGACCGAAATCAATCGCATCAACGTTCAAGGCTTCGGTCAATTGTGGGCCGGCAGCAAACTCGAACCACTTTACTTTCCATCCCAAAGGCTGCAAGGCTTTTTCCAGATTGCCGGTACCCTTCAGAATATTCAGCGTATTGAATTTCTGATAGCCGATGCGCAAAGTGCGGTCTTCAGCAGCCACGCTCAAAGAAGTTGTACCCGCTAGTGCAGCTGCCGCCATGCCTTGTAAAACCAAGCGTCGTTTGTTTGATGTCGTTACCATTTACTGATCTGCCTTGTATCCACGTTGAAGTGAATAAGCTTAAGTAGATCAGCAAGATAAGAGAACGAATCGTTTCAAGAATGTTTAAATGTTTTCCGCATAAGAAAATTCAAGCGCGAATATTTACCCACCTTCTGCAGCCAGTCCTATATCGCTCGAAAACTTGTTTGAAAATCCATGTGCGCTAGATGTCCAGGCCACCAATAAACCAGCAGTTGCCAATGCCAACACAGCCCATGCGAGCGCACCCGCACCTGTTGTCTCCAGCAAAATGCCACCGACAATGCCACCAATCGCGATGGCACTATTCCACACTGTGACGAGTATCGACTGCGCCACATCCGCACCAGCACCAGCCGCTTCTGCCGATGCAGTTTGCAGCAAAGTAGGTGCGCCGCCGAAAGTTAATCCCCAGATTGCCACCGCGAGATAAACCATCATGGGCTGAGTACCAGCGATAGCCAACACCAACGCAACCGCAGCAAAGCCAGCCAAACTAAGCAATACCAGCAAGCGCAACATACGATCTACCAACAAGCCGCTCAGCGCCAAACCGACTAGTGATGCCACGCCAAAAACCAGCAGCACTAAATCGATACGATTAGACAGACCGGCCGGTGCGAGGAAGGGCATCATATAAGTGAAGAGAATGTTGTGCGCCAACACCCACAGTGCAAGCACCGCCAACACCGGACGCACACCAGGCGTCAAGAAAACCTTGCGTATAGGCGCGCGCTTTTCTGCCGCTTGTCCCGGATAGTCAGGCACTTTGAAAAAGACCCAGGCGAGCACCACCAGCGCAAGCAAGGACATCGCGCCAAACGCACTGCGCCAACCCAAAGTAGCTGCCAGCAGCGCTCCCAAAGGCACACCCAAGGACAATGCCAAAGGCACGCCCAATCCAGCCACCGCCAAGGCACGTCCTTTAAGATGATCCGGCACCATGCGCCGCGCATAACCAGCCAGCATGCCCCAGATCAAACCGACGCCCATCCCTGCCAGAAAACGTGCGACCAAAGCGACCGCATAACTGGACGTCAGCGCTGTCAGCGTATTGAAGACCAGCACAGCAATCAATGCCGCCATCAATAACGGGCGCCGACGCCAACCTATCGTTGCAGCCGTCAGTGGTACCGCCGCGACCAATGCACCCATGGCATATAAAGTCACAAACTGACCCGCGAGTGCTTCCGAGACATTCATCCCTGCACTGATCTGCAACAGCATGCCGGCCGGAAGTATCTCCGTCACCAGCGCCAGAAAACCTGTCATCGCCAAAGCTAGCAATGCGGCCAGTGGCAATCGCTCGCTGCTATTGATTGCGGTGGCATTCGTAGTCGTCATTTCTATTTCCTATCATCTGTCTGCGCGCATCGAGTGGTGCGCTGAGTCTGGGCCACAGTGTGAGGGGAAATGGATAAATGAAAAATAGGCTACAGTTCCAAATACTTATGACTCTAGTGTCATTAATAGGAATGAATCATGGACAATTTAAGTTCGCTGAACGTCTTCGTTCACGCAGGGGAAGCACGTAGTTTTACCGCCGCCGGACAACAACTGGGCATCTCGGCATCGGCCGTCAGCAAGGCCATCGTGCGTCTGGAAGAAAGATTGGGCGTACGCCTATTTCATCGCTCTACCCGCGCCATCAATCTGACGCCGGAAGGTGCCTTATTTCTGGAACGTTGTCGCCGCATTCTGTGCGAGGTGGAAGCAGCCGAAGCAGAACTCTTGCAAACGCAAAGTGCACCACAAGGCAAGCTGCGCATCAGCATGCCATCACTCAGCGTGAAGTTCATGTCCGGGCTGGCCAAGTTCCAGTCGCGCTATCCCGATGTTGCGCTGGACATAGATTGCTCAGATCGTTTAGTGGATGTGATTGAAGAAGGTTTCGATGCAGTGATCCGCACTGGCAAACCAAGTGACTCACGCTTGATGGCCCGACCTCTCGGTTCCTATCGCCGCATCATCGTCGGTTCACCAGACTATTTCGAACGTTGTGGACGTCCGCTGCAACCGGAAGAATTGAGCCACCATGCTTGCCTGCTCTATCGTTTTCCCAGCACTGGCAAGCTGGATGTTTGGTCTTTGAGCAGAAACGGCGAACCACTCGTGATTGATCTATCCGCCAGCATGATGACAAATTCGCTGAACCCACAAGTCTGCTTTGCCGAACAAGGCATAGGCCTCGCTTGCGTGCCGGATCTGACCGTGCAACGCCAACTAGATGAAGGCAAACTCATCAGCGTACTGGACGAGTACAACCAGGAGCGCACGCCTTTGAACATCCTCTGGCCATCCAGTCGGCACTTATCACCCAAGCTCCGAGTATTCGTGGATTTCGTTGCCGAAAATCTGACCTTGCCTTGAGTCTGACGTACTCACTAAATAATCAGTCCTACATTGAAGACAAGCAGATAACCGTAACGATATTCAGATCAAAGCAAAGCGCCTCGCCACACCAAGCGTCCGACAATTTCTAAATGCTCTCGATCAATCTCAAATTCCCGATGCGATGGATTGTCGCAAAGCGTGCGAATTTTTCCACCCGGCTCCAATTGCAAACGTCTGACCAATAAATTGCCAGCATCCTGGATGACATAGATTCTGTCATCCAAAATATCCGTCGCATGAATATCGATTAACACAACATCCCCATCACTGATTGTTGGGGACATGCTATCTCCGCGTATCTGCATGGCTGCAAGTGCTTTGCTATCCAGGCCATGACTACCCAACCAATGACGACAGAAGGCTTGTGAGGTTAGCGTCGTCTTGCGCGTCGCGACGACCTCATCCTGCGGCGACTCATTGCTGCCGAGGAAAGGTAGCAACATCAATGAACTGGGGCGCGCGACGCCGCCACCTTTTTCCATTGTTCCTTCACCGGTCGCCAGCCAGTGCAGGCTGACATCGGCCGCCTCTGCCAACGCTATCAATACCTTGCGCGAAGGATCGCCGCCGGCGAGATAGCGGCTCAAGCCGCTGTTGGAAATATCAGCCTTCTTCGCTAGGGCACTGGCATTGCCGGCCCGGGTGCAAATCAATTTAAGTCTTTCTATGAAGTCATCCGGTTTAGCTGGCGGGGTGATTGCTGGTGTTTCGGTGGGTTTTTCTTCTTTCTCGAGATTGAGCATAGCGTTCTATTTTCCGTTTAGAGATAAGCATATGAGAAATCGCTGGTTCCAAATTGCGCTAATGTGCAAATACAATTCATCAAAGCGCAGGAAATCGCATTAATTATAGATTTATTTAATATTTTATCAAGTAAGTTTCATAATTTATTTTCGCTATAGCGAAAATCAAGCGGTCGATAGCATTCTCTCATTTTTTCTGAAGCCAGCCACCCATCATGACAAGAAAATCCACTCTTGCGTTCCGCGCCTTGCCTTTGCTTGGCATCGCTAGCCTCGCTTTGCCAGCCTATGCTCAATCGCCTGCGGAAGACTCTGAAGTTGTTTCTACCATTGTCGTGACGGGCACGCGGACCAGCGGCCGTCTCGCCGCCGACTCGGTGCAGGCAGTGGATGTCATCACCGCCGAACAATTAAGTAATCAGGGCACTTCCGACTTGGCCGGCGCATTGAACAAGCTGCTGGCCTCGGTCAGCGTACCGCGTCCGCACAATACGGTCGGCAGTGAATCGGTACGTCCGCTGGTGATGCGCGGCCTTGCGCCGGATCAGGTTCTGATATTGGTGAATGGCAAGCGGCGTAATCAGGGCGCATTTTTGAATACCGGCGGTGCGTTGGGTCGTGGTACCAATCCAGTCGATCTCGCTGCGATTCCGATCTCGGCGATTGAGCGCATTGAAGTTCTGCGCGATGGTGCTTCGGCACGCTACGGCTCGGATGCGATCGCCGGTGTGATCAACATCATCCTCAAAAACAAGAGCGAAGGCGGCGGCATCAACACGACGTTCGGTCGCTACAAGGATGGTGACGGTATACGCCGCGAAGTGCAGGCACACACAGGCATTGCACTCGGCGAAGCTGGTGCGTTGACGTTGTCCTTCGAAGGACAGAATAACGGCGCAACCAATCGCGCAGGTGCCGACACGACGGCCGGTGCACGAACCGACGGGCTGTATGGACAGGTCACAAACCGCGTCGGCGCTCCGGCTCTGGAGAGCGGTAAGTTCGGTTTCAACAGCAACTATTTCATTAGCGATGCTTTGGAACTCTACGCTTTCGGCACATTTAGCCAGCGCGAAACCACCAGTTATTACTCGCGCCAGCGTGCCAACGTCGCGGCGGTCGCAGCGTATTATCCAAAAGGTTATTTGCCGGAATATCAACCTGTCGTCAAAGATCAGGCTTTGGTCGTCGGCGGCCGTGGAAAAATCGGTACATGGAACTATGACGCATCGCTGGATTGGGGCAATAACACCTATGCGCCTTATATCAAGAGCGTGAATTCATCGCTGTATGCGGCGACAGGTAGCTCGCCTACGTCTTTCTACAACGGCACCTATGAAACCTCGCAACTGGTTGCAAACCTCAATCTCTCGCGTAATTTCGACGTAGGCTTGCCTGCACCGCTCTCGTTTGCATTCGGATTTGAACACCAGTCGCAGAAGTTGAAAATACGCCAGGGTGACGACGCATCTTGGTACGGCCAAGGTGCTCTTTCCATGCCGGGTGTTTCCCCGCTGAATGCAGGTTCCTGGAACCGCAACAGTCTCGCGAGTTATCTCGATCTGGAAACCAAACTGACGGAGAAATTGACCGTCTCGGCAGCAGCTCGCCATGAAAACTACAGCGATTTCGGTAACTCACTCTCGGGTTCGCTGGCTGGCCGTTACGATTTTAATCCGCAGGTCGCTTTACGCGGATCGGTCTCGAATGGCTTCCGGGCACCATCGCTCACACAACAACACTACTCAAGCATTCAAACCCAAGGGCAGGATTTCGGTGCCGGTGTTGTTACCGTGCAGTCGGGCACTTTTGCCGTCGATTCGACGGTTGCCAAATTGCTGGGAGCCCAAGACTTGCGCCCCGAAAAATCGCAAAGCCAAACATTGGGACTGATGTTGCGCCCTACTGATCAGCTTACGCTGTCGTTCGATGCTTATCATATTGCTGTCAAGGATCGCCTCAATCTCTCATCCAGCTTCGAGGTCAATGCGGCAGCACGTGCCTATCTGTTAGCCAACGGTATTACCAGCGATAACTACCAAACTATTCGCTACATGACCAACGCCGCCGATACCAGCACGACTGGGCTCGACGTAACGGGTGAATATCGCTGGAAGTTCAACAACGGCGATAAGCTCAAGGCTTTACTGACCTACGGTTACAACCGCACCAAAGTCACCAAGCTTGCAAGCAGCCCAGCCATCCTTGGTCAACTCGGCATTCCTATCAGCCTAGTGGAGCGTCGCGAGATCGGTCAGCTAACCAATACGAACCCTCGTCAAAAACTGATCATCTCGGGCGACTACACCGTACGCGCTTTGAACCTCGATCTGCATGCGGCGCTGCAGCGTTATGGCTCGTTCTGGATTTACAGCAATACCAGTCCAGCGCTTGATCAGAAATTTTCGCCCAAATGGACGCTCGATTTGTCTGCCAGCCACGCATTCGACAAGCACTGGCGTCTGACAGTCGGCGCAGACAATCTGTTTAACAAACGTCCTGACCTGACACTAGCTGCAAACAATGCAGGCGGCACATTCCAGTACAGCAGCTACTCGCCGCTGTCGGCCGACGGCGCGTTCTATTACACCTCGCTGAATTACACCTGGTGATGATGGATACGCTGCAACAACTGCTGCTCGCGCATGACATCAACCTGACGATACTTTGGGATGCTATCGATCGTCAGCGTTTTTTGCTGGGACTGGGACTAACCATCACGCTGGCATTTCTCAGCGTGGTGATCTCTCTGGTTATTGGTGTGCTGGGTGCGTGGATGAAAGGCGCACGCTGGGAATTCCCGCGTCAGCTTGTGACGCTGTATGTGGAAGTGTTTCGCAACACGCCATTACTGATTCAATTGTTCTTCTTCTACTTCGGTCTCGGTGCCTTGCTGCCAGTTGATGCCGGCGGCAACGCACAAACCCAGATGCTGCACAACTTCCTATGGGCTCTGGCCGTACTCGGCATCCATGCTGGTGCCTATCAGGTGGAAGCGATACGCGGCAGTCTTGATGCCGTGCCGCGTTCAACGATAGAAGCCGCGCAGTCGCTGGGCCTAGCGCCGGGACAAACCTTCCGCAAGGTTGTATTGCCACTCGCCTTGCGCAACAGCTTGCCGGCAGTAGGCAATAGTCTGGTGCAGGCAGTCAAGGCGACTTCTATTGCCTATGCGATTGCCGTACCGGAATTGACTTACTCGGCCAATCGCATCTGGAGCGACAACCTCAACGTGCCTGAAATGATGGTCGTGCTTTTCGTCACTTACTTCACCTTGCTTGGACTGGTTTCGATGAGCATGCGCGCCCTCGAACGTCGTCTGACCTTGCCGGGATATCACGGTCTATGAACACCATCGTTACTCCTGTAATTCATGTTTCCAGTGAGCGTCATTTGAAAAACTGGTTCAAACCGACGCCGATGAAATTCTTGGCACTACTCGTTTTAATCTGGTGCGGAGATTGGCTGTTGCAACATCGCGAAACCGTTGCGCTGATGCTGCGCTGGTCGCCGGCACTGTTTGAAGGTTTTCTGGTGAACATCTGGATCGGCATCGTCTCGGTTGTGCTGGCCAGCCTGCTCGGCCTTCTACTTGGCGCACTGCAGGTTTCGCCACGTCCGGCACTCTCGCGTCCAGCACGACTCTTCACACTGTTCTTTCGAAATGCACCTTGGCTGGTGGTGATCTTTTTCATGATGTATGCGATCCCCTTCGAGGTTCAGCTCTTTGGTACGTACTACCAAATGCCGGACTGGATCAAGGTTGCGCTCGGCTTGTCATTGACGGCATCCGGTTACGCGGCGGAAGTGGTACGCGGCGGAATCCAGTCCATTCCTGTCGCGCAGTGGGAAGCAGCCGCATCGCTGGGTCTGGATAGACGCCAGATATTGCGCAAGGTTGTCTTGCCGCAAGCATTACGCAGCATGTTGCCAGCCTGGATGAATCTGTATTGCACAGTCACCATGGCGACTGCTCTGGCAAGTCTGCTGGGTATCGAAGACTTGATGACCACCATGCAGTTGCGCTTGGCGGGAGAGTCGCGTCCGGAATTACTACTGCCTGGTTATCTGTTTGTTTTCCTCGTTTTCTTCTTTTACATCTACCCGATTTCACGGCTCTCCAAGAACCTGGAACACAAATGGAGTCTGCATGACTAGCCCATCCAACACGACGCCCGCACAGATCGCCGTACGCAATG
This sequence comes from Herminiimonas sp. GW821-FHT09C12, assembly GCF_059416385.1. Taxonomy (NCBI): domain Bacteria; kingdom Pseudomonadati; phylum Pseudomonadota; class Betaproteobacteria; order Burkholderiales; family Oxalobacteraceae; genus Herminiimonas; species Herminiimonas sp. GW821-FHT09C12. The sequence goes on along the minus strand of NZ_JBWKPC010000001.1, from coordinate 1,809,639 downwards.
TACAAAAGTCCTTCAACGGAAATCCTGTACTGAAAGATTTTTCACTGGAAGTGGCCGCTTCGGAAATCGTCTGCCTGATCGGCCCATCCGGTTCGGGTAAATCGACGCTGCTACGCACGCTGAACGGCCTGACACCGATAGATGGTGGCGAGATCGAAGTCTGCGGCATACGCGTTAACGATCCACAAGTGGATTTGCTGGCGCTGCGTCGCCGCATCGGATTTATCTTCCAGAGCTACAACCTGTTCCCGCATCTGAGTGTGCTGGACAACATCACGCTGGCTCCGACCAGTGTGCTCAAGGAGCCGCTGGAGCAGGCGCGCGAATACGCCTACGAATTGTTGCGCAAGGTGCGTCTGGAACACAAGGCAGATGCATTTCCGGGTCAACTCTCCGGCGGTCAGCAACAGCGCGTGGCCATCGCGCGCAGTCTGGCCATGCGGCCGGACGTGATGATGTTCGACGAAGTGACTGCGGCGCTAGATCCAGAAACGGTGAAAGAAGTGCTGAACACCATACGCGACGTTGCCGCCAGCGGCATGACCTGTCTGATCGTGACACATGAAATGCAGTTTGCTCGCGATATTGCCGATCGAGTTTTCTTCACCGATCAGGGACGCATCGTCGAACAAGCTCCGCCCGCCCAATTTTTCAGCGCGCCACAAGACCCACGCACTCAGCGCTTTCTCGATAACTGCCTGTAATTTTTCAAGGATTGAACATGTCTACTCCTGAACCTAGGCAATTACGCCTGTTTCTTTTTCCCGCATCAGCAGGTGCGCACGTCGCCGGCTGGCGCCATCCAGCTGCACGCAACAACCTGCTGGATTTTGAAGCGGATCGCAAGACGGCAACTATCGCTGAAGCAGCCGGCTTCGATGCGCTGTTCTTTGCCGACCGCTTGGCATTTCCCTCGCCGAGCAAAGCCGGAGCCGAAGCTTCAGCCGGCAGTGCGCTGCTGGAACCGTTGACGCTGTTGGCCGCCTTGTCCGTAGTGACCAGCCATATCGGCTTGATCGCTACTGCCAGCACCTCTTACCACCAGCCCTATCATCTGGCACGCAGCTTTGCGTCGCTGGATCATTTGAGCAAAGGACGCGCTGGCTGGAATATGGTGACTTCGCTGACCGATGCGGAAGCTGGCAACTTCGGACGCGAGGCGCACTTCGAACATGGTGCACGTTACAAGCGCGCCGAAGAATTCGTCGATGTCGCCAAGGCACTCTGGGATAGTGTGGGCGACGATCTTCTGTTGCATGACAAGGAAAATTCGCGTTACTTCGATCGCCAGCGTGTACATGCAGTTGATCATCGCGGTGAGCATTTTTCGGTCAAGGGCCCTTTGAACGTCCCGCGTTCACCACAGGGCCATCCACTGCTGGTGCAAGCTGGTTCTTCCGAAGAAGGTCTGCGTTTTGCCGCACGCGTTGCCGACATTATTTTCACTACTCAAACAGATTTTGGTGATGCACAAGCCTTCTATCAGGATTTGAAATCGCGCGTGAGTGTAGCCGGTCGCAAGCCATCGCATCAATTGATCATGCCGGGACTATCCGTCGTCGTCGGTCGCACGCGTCAGGAAGCACAAGACAAGCTGCATGCGCTCAATGAACTGACGGATTTGAATGTGGCGGTTGCTTTCCTTTCTGCCTTGTCTGGCGGCACCGATCTGTCGACTTATCCAGTAGATGGGCCATTACCGGATCTGGAGCTGACCAACGGCAATCGCAGCAAGCAGGCGCTGTTCCTGCGTCAGGCTCGGGAAAAGAATTTGACCATCCGTGAATTGGCATTGCAAGTTGCGGCCTCTGGCGGGCATCGCGTTATCACCGGCACTGCAGAAGATATCGCCGATGATATCCAACTCTGGTTTGAAACCGGTGCAGCCGATGGCTTCAATTTCAAGCCGCTGTATCTGGACGACAACCTCACAGAATTTTCTGATCAGGTTTTACCTATCTTGCGCGACCGCGGTTTGTTCAAACGCAGTTATGCAAACGGCACGCTGCGCGAAAAGCTTGGCTTGCCGCGTCCTCTCAACCGTTACGAAAGCTGAACCCATGCGTCTCACAAGACTGATTTTCACGACACTGTTGCTGGCGCTGAGCAGCAATCTGGTACAGGCCGCGAATGATATCGGCGATGGGCTGGCACAAATCCGTGATCGCGGTCGTGTCGCCATCTGCACCACGATGGCATTCCCGCTGTTCGCCTATTACGATGAACAAGGAAAACCGGCTGGATTGACCCACGATCTGATTCTCGATGTTCATAAAAAACTCGAAGAACGTCTAAACCGAAAACTCGAACTGCAGGTCATACGCGTTACGCCAACCAATCGCATCGAGTTTGTACGTCAGGGGCGTTGCGATTTCATGGTATCTACGCTCTCTTACTCGAAGGAGCGCAAGGCACTGCTGGATTTTGCCGAACCTGGTTTCTATCGTTCCGGCACCACGGTATTTGCGCTCAAGTCTTCTCAGATCAAGAGTTGGGAAGATTTACGTGGCAAGACACTCTGCGCATCACCAACCAATTCCTGGCTGCGTACCGGTGAACGTCGTTTCGGCATCAATTTCGTGACCTACTTTGGCGGTGAAATCGATTCGCAGAAAGCCGTCGTAGATGGTCGCTGCCTTGGTCTGGCCGCGTATGACACCTACTTCGAAATTCTCAAGAAACGTGACAGCAATCAAGTCTGGAACGATTTTGAAATCAAGTTGCCCAGCCAGGACTATTCCTACTGGTCTATCACGCTGCGCAACCAGCGTCCGCAACTGCGCGCCTTCCTCGACCAGGTCGTCGCGGACTGGCATCGCAGTGGACTGATTGTTCAACTCGAAAAGCGCTATGGCATTCCCGCCAACCCTTGGGTAGCGGAAACGCACCAACGCTACGCCTCTTCAAAACCTTAACTGGAGAATTAAACATGTCCCTGATCCATGAACGCAATAAAGCCATCCGTACACTTCTGGAAGAAGTCCGCGCCACCAAAGCCGAGGAAGAAAAAGAAAGTCCGGCTTTCATCAGCCGCATCAAGACTGCAGTCGATACGATCAGTCAGCGCAGCGATCTGTTCCCGATAGATAGCTTCCCGATCAAACTCAATACGCATGCAGGCCTGTATCGACTCGGCGAAGAAATTGACAAGCAGAATACGCTCTACATCACTGGCGGCATCTACGGCAAGGTACAGACGCAGCCGCATACGCATCCTGCCTGGGTTTCCATGGGCGCAATCAAGGGCCTGGAACGCAATCGCATCTATAAGCGTACCGATGACGCCAGCGTGGAAGGTCAAGGTAAACTGGAGCAACTGGAAATCGTGGATGTCGCACCCGGCACCACTGCATTCATCGGCAGCGGTCTCTTTCACACGCTGGAAGTAGAAGACGACATTCAGACTCTGCACTTTCATCTCTACGATGTCGCGCTGGATCATGCGTCGAATTCCAACTTGCCGGTATTTGAAGCACCCGACAGCGAGCGTTATGTACGCACACCCGCAACTACGCAACGTCAAGTCACTGCAGGCGTGCATCCATCCACTTTCGGCGAAGTCAGCGCAGCGGTAAGTTCGGGATTGCCATTGAAGGTGATCAGTGTCGACCACCATGAGCCGCTGCTGGAAAAAGTCGTCACGCCACACAAGGTCAGTCTCGATGACTGGGAAGCAAGCATCTCCGGGCTGGAAGGAGATCCTGACGTACCGGTCGTTCTGCTTGGTCAGGTTAAGGCTGTGGAACTGGCGGCACAAAAATTGGCACGTATCGGTTATAGCTACTTCACTCACCTGCGCTGAGATCATTGATGGATAGTTTGGTCGCGACTGCGCCTGTCTGCAAGCTTGAGCATCTGTTTCCCGACCATTCAGCATGGGAAACAGCATTGCTCTCGCTGCAGGAAAAACTTCGAGAAGATGGCGTTTTTGTTCTGCCAGCCAACGGTGCAGACCTGCTGACTTGCTTGCAACATCTGGACCGCTTGCAACGCGAGCAAGGCAGCTTGTCTACCTACATCGGGATACAGAGTTTTGTCGATAGTCGCGATGTGCGACTGCAGGCGACAACCGCAAGATTGCGCGAATCTGCGGCTGTGCTCGGTCGACGCCAGGCAGCTATCAGCGCCTTGCTCGTCAACACTGAAGAAGACATCTGGGCAGAATGGTGTGCGGCCGCCAAAGATCTGCGCGCCTACGATGGGCGTTACCAACTGCTACGAGCTAGTCGTCAACATACGCTCTCAGCCGAAGTCGAACAGACGCTGGCGGCATTGGATTCTAGTCTGCAATTGCCGATACAAATCTATCGTCGCATCAAGGCTGGCGATTTGCGCTTCGACGAAGTACGGGACAAGGAAGGCAAGGCTTGGCCATTCAGTTTGTCTCGTTATGAAAAGCGTTTTGAAACCAGCCCTGATGCTCAGCTTCGCGCATCGGCAGCGACGGTTTTTGCCAACGGCGTCCAACCACATAGACACGCCTTTGCTGCCGCCTATGGCGGTGAAGTGTCACGGCAGATCAGTCTGGCGCGCTTACGCGGTTTCGACAACACGATGGATTTTCTGTTCTGGCAACAAGGAATAGATCGTCGTTTTTTTGAAGCGCAGCGCGAGGTACTGAATGCTGGCTTACCGACACTCATGCATCGCTTCGTTGAAGTGAAACGACGCCTGCTGGATGTACCTCGCTTGGCCTATCACGACCTCAAGGCATACCCAACTCAGATTCCCGGCGACATCAGCTTCGAGGAGGCACGCACAGCCATTATCGAAGCTAGCAAGGCGCTCGGTGAAGATTACGCTAGCGTCATACAGCGCACTTTCGATGAAGGCTGGATCGAGTACGGTCAGCAAGCCAACAAAGCTGATAGTTCCGGCTGCGCCAGCCCGTTTGGCCCACATCCCTACGTCTTGATGACGTGGAGCGGCAGTCCGCGCGACATGTTTTTGCTGGCACATGAATTGGGCCATGCCGTGCACTTCCACTGGTCTGCCGAAAATCAAACCGTATTGAATGCCACACCGTTGCGCTATTTCATCGAAGCGCCTTCGACACTGAATGAACTGTTGCTGGCAGATCATCTGTTGCAAGACAACGATCCGCGTCAGCGTCTATCGACCGTGTTCGAGCTGCTCAACAGCTACTACCACAACTTCGTGACGCATTATCTGGAGTCGGAATTTCAGGTACAGGTTTATCGCGAAGCCGATGCCGGTCGTCTGCCTGGCGCCGATGCATTGCAGAAAATCAAACTCGACGTGCTACGCACCTTCTGGGGCGACTCTGTAGATATCGACGACAACGCAGGGCTGACATGGCTACGTCAGCAGCACTACTACATGGGTCTGTATCCATACACCTATGCAGCTGGACAAAGTATTGCCAGCCTCTATCAGCAGCGCTTGAAAAATGATCCACATGCGGCCGAACGCTGGTGTGGCGCACTACGTCAAGGCAGCGCTATAGATGCTGCTTCGCTGTTGCAGGAACTGGATCTTGATCTGCGTAGCGGCGACGCGTTTCGTGCCGTACTCGACATCATTGAAGGTCACGTTGCTCTGTTTGAACAACTGGCCCAACCCTATTACACCAATGGAGAAATCTCATGAGCACATCTTCTGCCGAGACCACGGTTCTCAATATTGCCAGCGGCTGTTCGTCGTTGTGGTACAGCCGTTGCCCGGTGCCTACCACCTCCGGTATCGCACAACACTATCGCTGGCTGCATCGCGCCTTTGCCGAACAAGGCGTGGAACTGCAATCCTTGCGCGCATCGACTGATCCTCAGGTACGTGAAGCACACTACAACCATGCACATGCCGACATGTTCCGCGAAGGCGGTAACGTGCCACCTATCTGGGCGCGTGCCAGCGGTCAAGATACGGTGGTGATCGGTATCACCTGGATAGATGAGCGCCAGGTATTGCTGGTGCGCGACGACAGTCCATTGCGCGAACCAAGTGACCTGCGCGGGCGCAAGCTCGGCTTGCCTAAACACCACACGCGCAACGTCGATATCGCACGCACCGCGCATCTGCGCGGATTGCTTACTGCACTGGAACTGGCTGGTGTCGCGCGCGACGAAGTCAACTTCGTCGACATTGAAGGCGGCGAATTTGATCTGCGCGAGACAGGCCAAGGTGGCGATGGGAATGACCGTGCCGATCTTTTACAAGCACTGCTCAGCGGCAAGGTCGATGCAATCTATTCCAAAGGTGCGCACAGTGTGACGCTGCAAGCGCGTCATGGTCTGCGACCACTACTGGACATCAACGCGCATCCAGATCCGCTGACACGCGTCAATGCCGGTACACCGCGGCCGATCACGGTCAATCGTGATCTGGTGCAACGTGCGCCGGAATTGGTTACGCAGTACCTTGCCGTGTTGCTGGCAACTGCTGATTGGGCGGCTGAACATCGCGATGCAGCAGTGGCTGCCTTGGCAGAAGAAACCGCATCCAGCGCCGAATCCATCCTGCTCGGCTATGGCGAAACCTTCCATCATCGCTTGCGTCCATCGCTGCATCCAACTTACCGTCTGGGCCTGGCCTTGCAAAAGAATTTTCTATTGCAAGAAGGTTTTCTACCGGCAGATTTCGATTTTGACACGTGGATAGATCCGGCACCGCTGGCCGCCGCCGAAGCACGCGCAGGAGAATTGAGCTGGCTATTCAAGAACACGTAATGGGTAGTCGCTGTTTCCTGCTGCAATTTTTATCTCTTGCAGCACTCAGCGGTACCACGCTGGGTATGTCTAAGTTGATCACCACGTTTTACGCGCTGGGACTCGGTGCCAGCGCGGCACAAATTGGTTACATCGGCGCAGCCGAAGCGCTCGGCATGGTCGTTCTGACCTTGCCGGCAGGATTACTGATAGACCGTCTGGGCAGCAAAAAACTGTATGTGTTCGCCAGCCTATTGCCGGCCGCACTACACCTAGCCATTCTGTGCTGGTCGAACTGGCTCTGGCTGGCTGCGCTGCGTTTTCTGATCGGTGTATGTGTGCCGTTCCGATCGGTGGCGATGAGCGGCTTGTTTCTGCAACGCTTGCCGCAACTCGGCTTGAACAAGGCAGGATGGTTCCGCGGTTCGTTGATGACAGGCATGCTGTTAGCGGGGCCTTGGCTGGGCGGCTGGCTGTATGAACACTTCGGCGCACTCGCGTTTCTATGGGTGGCGCTCAGCTTTGCCGGCATGGCGTTCTGGGGACGTAATCTCTGGAATCAGGAGCACAAGCTAAACAACAGAACAGATCGCACCAACAATCTGCGCACGCTTTTCAATGAGCCTGTGCTACGCGTATGCTGCCTGATAGAAGGACTCAGCAGTGCAACGTCCAGCCTGTTCGCAACCTTTATCCTGGTACTTTGTGTGGAACAACTACACTGGACACAGACACAAGCGGTAAAGCTGGTAGCCACACAAGGGCTGGTGACTGTACTGTGCTTGTTCCTGCTCAGTCAAAAATTCAGTCGCGTCGCGCCGCGGCGCATCTATACGTTTGCTCTCGCGGCAACATGCATCGCATTATGTTTACTCGGATGGCTAGAGTCATTCATGGGACTTGCCATGCTCGCCTTGTTGCTGAGTACTGCGAGCTCAGCTACCCATTTGGCAAACATCGGTCGACTTACGCAACTCTCATTAGACAAGGGTGGCGTGTCTGGTCTGTTCAGCCTGGCACAAACCCTGGGGATGTTTTGCGGTAGCCTGTTTGGCGGCATACTCAGCCACTGGCTGGACATGAGCCAGTTATTCCCCGTCTGGAGTGTCGTTGTATTGCTTGGATCCGGCCTGATCTACATTCTTTCGAAGAATAAGAATAAATAAGCTGGCACTGCTCAGCTGTGCCATTCAAATTTCCGCTCTACTATCCAATCGCCAACGCAATCACGCCCATAGCGATAAAGATGGCACCAATTAACCGCTGAAGACGATCACCCTCTTTCAAAAGATGACCACCAATGATTGCAGCAAAGAGCATGGAGACTTCACGTGCTGGAGCGACATGTGACAACGGTGCAAGTTTGACCGCGTAAAGAACAAGTACATAGGACACAGGGCTGATCACGCCAACGATCAATGCGTACTTCCACTGTTTCTTCCATAGATCGATCGCGGTCACCCGATCATGAAAAAATGTCGGCGCCAGTACAACTATCCGAACAAAGTTACCGATGTAATCGATCAATATCGGCGACATCAGCATGAACTTGACAGCATACCCATCCACCACGGTGTAACACGCAATAAAAGCACCCGTTAGCAGACCATAGAAAATACCAATATGCACGCGCTGGCGTTGTACTGGATCCTTGGCCGCGAGGAAAAGCTTGGGCCCACCTGCGATGAGGAAGACCCCCAGCACCACACCAGCGATGCCACCGATGCCCAGTGTCGAGACCTGTTCGCCAAACAGCGTCAATGCAGCAATAGAGGAAAGCAGCGGCCCCGATCCACGCGCCAATGGGTAAACAACCGTGAGATCCGCTTTACGATAACCGCGCAGCAGTACCACGTAATAGATCACGTGAAGAATGCCGCTCAGTAAGATGAGCGCCCATTCATTCAGGCCCCAAGTCGGGACTACATCCCAGGCCAGCCAAATCCCAAGAGGTGCCCATACCAAGGCAAGAAACAGACTAGTGAATAAAGCGAATCGCGCATCCCCACCCGCCTTCTTTGCGACGATATTCCATCCTGCATGAATAAAACCAGCTGTGATGAGGAGCGCAAGTGCGGAAAAAGGCATGAGAGAATTTGAGTTGAAATGGTGATAGCCAGCACCACATTATAATTTATAGGCAGTTCACTCTGCAGCGCTGTCAAAAGAAGGAGTGCTTAGAAAAGCTTGTACGAACTTGTACTCGCTGTGCCACATTGGACCGATGAATATTCTTAGGAAGCTAAATGGATAGCCACATTTCTCCAGTTGAACTCGAAAAAGCGTACAGACTGATTAACCACGGCCCCACGGTTCTCGTATCGGCAAGACATAAGGGCGTAGACAACGTGATGGCGGCCGCATGGGCTTGCGCGCTGGATTTCGCTCCTCCGAAACTAACCGTTGTCCTGGACAAAAACACGAAAACCAGAGAACTCGTAGAGAACAGCGAGACCTTCGTCATCCAAGTCCCCACTGCGGCACAACTACAATTGACGCATCAAGTGGGTAGCAAAAGCCTGCTCACAGAACCGGACAAGCTAAAGAACGCCGATGTAAAACTGTTTCAGATTGACGATTATGATCTTCCCTTCGTCGCAGGATGTTCGGCCTGGCTCGCATGCAAGTTGATTCCTGAACCACACAATCAAGCAACGTATGATCTGTTTATCGGCGAGGTAGTGGGCGCATGGGCCGATACGCGTGTCTTCAAGAATGGTCATTGGCATTTCGAAAGTGCTGATCCAGACTGGAGAAGTCTGCATTACATTGCCGGTGGAAATTTTTATGCGATAGGCGATCCATTAGTCGCCAAAACTGACAAGGAAGATTGATACGCAGCTGAATATGCAGCAATTACAGTATGGAGAAATAAATTCACCTGAATTTATGTTTCTCAATACCTCATCATCAAGTCATCAGCAATCAATCAACAAGCTGCTGCTCAACCGCATAGCGAATCAACTCGGCGTTAGAACGCAAACCCATTTTCTTGAATATACGAATCCGATAAGTATTCACCGTACTGATGCTGATGGAAAGTTCAGCCGCGATTTGCTTGATCTGTTTGCCCGAGCCAAGAAGGGAGACGATCTGCAACTCGCGACTGGCAAGTCTATCGTGCAGAGAGACATTCCCAGGATTGCGATAATCCATGGCTAAAATTTCCGCCATGCGCGGACTGATGTATGTCCCGGTAGACATCACTTTACGTATCGCCCCCACCAACTCTTCCGCCGCCATCGCTTTACTGATGTAACCCGCAGCACCAGCCTTCAATGCGCGTATGGCGTATCGTTCTTCGGGAAACATGCTCAGAATAAGAACAGGGAGATCGGGCAAAAGACGACGCAATGTCACCAAGCCGGCAAAACCATCGTTCTCCGGGAAGTTAATGTCCAACACCACGATATCCGGCTTCACTTGCGGGACAAATTGCAGCATTTCTTCGATGTTGCATGCCTCACCAACAATGCGGATGTCTTTGGATGTGCGTATCACCTTCTTCACGCCCATGCGAATCAATTCGTGATCGTCCGCAATGAAAACCCTGATCACATTTTTCCCCCAGCGTACGATACCAATGTCAACTTCTGTCCCTCGACCAACCCACCATCTTTTTCTCCCATCGGAATTTTTGCCGAAACCAGTGTTCCCCTTGGCTGTACTGCGGCCACAAGCACCTTCCCTTTAAGCGCAGCTGCACGCTCATGCATCCCGCGTATGCCGAGCGAACGGGCGCTTTCTGTACGCGTCAATTTAATGCCTATGCCATCGTCATATACGCGCAGCAGCGCTGCATTACCGCGATATCCCAGGCTCACACGTACATTGCGCGCCTTGGCATGGCGCAACACATTGGTCGTCGCCTCTTGAAATATCCGAAACAACGCAGTCGCTATCACACCTTCAGGCTCATCTATGCCCGTCAGTATCTCGACTCTGCATTTGATTTTTGTCCGACGTTCAAAATCAAGGCTATGCCATTCAATCGCTGCCCCCAAACCTTGCGCATCCAACTCTGGTGGTCGTAGCTCTGTTGCAATCCGCCGGACCGATTCAATCGCCTTCTCAAGACTAACGCGAGCAGAATGCAGTTCTGTCGAAATCTTCCTCCTTGATAGCACTGCATTGGGAAGGCGAATGTCGTCTTCCAGTAATTTGATATCGATCTTCGCAGCGGAAAGTATCTGCCCAAGTTGATCATGAACTTCGCGTGCCAGTGCTATCCGCTCTTCTTCCCTGATGGTTTGCAAACGTTCATAAAGCGACCGCAATTCAAGCTGAGAAGATGAAACCTCACGTTCTGCACGTTTTCTATCCGTAATATCCCGCACGATAGCAACCAGATAACGGTTCTTGCATTTGCTGTTATCTATGGTTGAAACAAAGCTGTTAATCCAAATGGTCGAATCATTCAAACAATAGCGTTTTTCAATTTCGAACGATGCACGCTCGCCGTTAAGTAACTGATCCAGCAACACTTTATTGGCCAGATAATCCTCTTGATGCGTCAAACTTTCGACTGAGTGATTAAAAAGCTCCGCCTCACTCAAACCTGTCATCACCTGAAAAGCGGAATTCGCACGAATAAATTTTCCATCAACATCGGCAATGACGATCCCGTATGGCGCACGATCGAACAAGGCCACCAGCAAAGCATTGGCTTCATCCAACGCACACTTCTTTCCCATGCCCTTCTGTTCAATATCCGTATGTGCAAGGCTCATGCCTGCATCAGAAGAAAACACATGTGCGGGCGCAGACTCCGAGACATCCCAGTCAGGGCCTGTCTGCTCATCAGGCTCAACACGCCGTGATTTTTCATCTTCGAGATGGATGTTTCGTCGCAAGGCGAAAGAAGATGTGAAGAGCTTGTATTTGCTTAATCGAGTGCGCACACCACGATAAAATCTGCGTGGCCTACCAAAGCGAAAACCCATTCTTCCCTCACATCAACCGAAATTAACTTGGCAGCATAAATCAATCGGCTCAAGTTATGACATTGTCATTTTCGGCATTGAGCAGCAATCACGAAGACACTTAACATGCAGACAACAAATTAGATGACAAGGCAACAACCTTGAGCCACTATTTTTATCGCACAAGAGGCACCAAAACAAATAGCCAATGCAACGATTCATATCCGTTGAATGGCCTCATGTGAAATAAGTTTGTGGTCCATGCCATGCATGTACATGGCAACGATTATTGTGTGTGGGTTGTAGTCTTCCTTTTAGCTCCTATTGAGGCGCCTGCGTTACGCCCTCTTTTAATATCTGCGGAATGGTCAATCTGCGCAATCATGTTTCCAGCTGGTTTTAGTTTTCCATGCGTCTTGCACGATAAATTGCTTCGCGTGCTTTTTTAGCAGATTCGAACTCTCTTAATCCTTCACGAAATAAGACCCCGCCCAATACCACCAGCAAATTGAAATCCTCTTCCACTATCCGTGGGTGCACACGTGCCAGCACGGCAGCCATGGCACCGGCTGCCTCTGCACACGTCAAACCATCGCCATGCATGGAATAACTCTTACTCATCATGTATGCAATTTCGTCGCTATTCATACTCATCTCCCAATTCAATTCATCGGACCGGGCAAGCAGCCCGGCCAATAACAGCAAAGTATTGAATTAGAATTCTTCCCAATCGTCACCTGTAGTTGAAGTACCATTTGCCACTTTTTTCTGCGCAGGTGCAGCAATTGCCTGTTTCGCTTTTCCCTTAACAGCCAAAGTCGAAACAGTATGAATAGGATGCGATGTGAGCGTCGGCACAGGTGCAATTCTCGTCGTGCCATCCAGTTTGAACACGCTAACTACCTGTGCCAGATTGGCAGCCTGCCCCTGCAGGGATTCCGCTGCAGCCGCGGCTTCTTCTACCAGGGAAGCATTCTGCTGCGTCACTTGATCCATCTGCATGATGGCTTGATTTACTTGCTCGATGCCTGCACTTTGTTCCTGACTGGCAGCGGTGATCTCCGTCATGATGTCGGTCACACGCCTGACGCTTTCCACTACTTCATTCATGGTCGCGCCAGCCTGCTCTACCAGCTTGCTGCCGTTTTCTACCTTCTCGACAGAATCGCCGATCAACATTTTGATTTCTTTGGCAGCAGCAGCTGAACGTTGCGCCAAATTACGTACTTCAGAAGCGACAACAGCAAAACCACGTCCTTGTTCACCAGCGCGTGCAGCTTCTACCGCCGCATTCAAGGCCAGGATATTGGTTTGGAAAGCAATGCCATCAATCACACCAATGATGTCGACTATTTTTTTCGCGGAGGTATTGATCTCATCCATCGTGTCGACTACTTGCGATACGACTGCACCACCTTTTTCTGCAACACTAGAAGCCGATACGGCGAGTTGATTGGCTTGACGCGCATTGTCAGCATTCTGCTTGACGGTAGAGGTCAACTCTTCCATCGAGGAGGCAGTCTCTTCCAGTGAGCTGGCTTGCTCTTCTGTACGAGAAGACAAATCCAGATTACCGGAAGCAATCTGGCTCGATGCGGTAGCAATCGTATCCGTACCAAGGCGCACTTCGCCGACAATTTTTACCAGGCTATCGCTCATCGCTCTCAATGCGCTCAGGAGCATGCCGGTTTCATCTGTCGTCTTTACTTCAATTCTCTTGCTCAAGTCGCCACTCGCAACGGTTTCTGCAATTTTTACTGCTTCACCGATAGGACGCGTGATGCTGCGTGAGATTAACCATGCGATAAGAACACCCAATCCGATGGCCAAGATACCCAGTGCCAGCAATGTGATGCGTGCAGATTCATACTGCTCTTCCGCCGCCGCTACCGTCTTATCCATCAATTCGGTTTGAAAAACAATCATGTTCTTCAATGCGGCCAGATAACTCTGTTGTTGTGGACGCAATGGATTGGTCAACAAAGCTTTGGCCTCATCCAGCTTGCCTTCTGCATGCAGTTTAGTGAACAGTTCCTGCGATTCTTTGTATGTTGAACGGGAATTCAGAGCAGAACGCAAAATCTCCACGCCTTTGGCGGTTTTAATGGTCTTTTCTAACTCCGCGAAATTCGCGTCGATGATCTTCTTGGAATTTTCTATCTGCGCCAACTCTTTGGCCAGCTGTTGCTGCTCTGTGAACAGCAAGGTATCGCGCATGACAAGCGCAATGGAATTGACTTCGTCATAGATACTATTTACACGCACGATCTTCGCGTATCGATCACTGGTAATCGCATGTATCGATTCGTTTATCGTTGATAAACGGTTGAGCCCAAGTGTAATCACCAGCGCCAACAATACCAAGACCGTTGCAAAGCCCAAGCCTATGCGAATACCGATTTTCAAATTATTAAATTTCATAGATTCTTATTCCATTTATTGAAGAAGTGTTCAGCAACAGCTTTATGCCGCCATGCTTTCAGCGTGTGCAATATCAGAAGAGGTAATCAACTTGTCGACATCGGCCAAGATCAACATGCGATCACCGATAGCAGCCAGACCTGTTAGATAGTCGGTATCCAGGGAAGTCCCTATCGCAGGTGGTGGTTTGATTTGATCCGCAGTAAGCGTAAGCACATCGGAAACGCTATCGACAACCAGGCCGACGGTTCTGTTTTCCATGTGCAAAATAATGACGACTGTGAACTGGTCATACGTTGGTGCGCCAAGATTGAACTTGATGCGCATATCGATGATGGGCACGATGATGCCGCGCAGATTGATCACACCCTTGATGTAGTCAGGCGTATTTGCAATTTTGGTTACAGCATCGTAGCCACGTATTTCTTGCACTTTCAGAATATTGATTCCATATTCTTCACTGCCAAGTCTGAATGCCAAGACTTCCGTAATACCTTGAATATTGAGAATCTGTGCCATGAAGACCCTTGTAATGTATGCCCTCATCCTGCTTATGCATTGCGCTCATCAAGAAATCAGAACGCAGCAGAACGAGTATTTGTAAAGCGTGAACGAACACCTACCTCTACGGATACCCGTACCCAAAACTTAACAATGATTCATGACTTCATGCGAAGTAAATTAACGACATGGGTAACGATTAATGCGACTTGACGCATCTTCGTATTGCATGCATTTAGCGTCATTTGCTAAAAATGTACGACAATGCGATCTGTACAAAATTTTTCCGCACTCAATAACGGGTAGGTACTGACATGGCGAAGCTGTTGTTACTGGAAGATGAAGTCGATTACCGACAAGAGATTGCCGATTTCCTGAGGAGCGAAGGGCATCAGGTGATTGAAGCAGGAAGTACTGCCGAATTCATGCCCTTAATGGATGCAATGGATATTGCATTGATCGATGTCGGCCTGCCTGATGCAGATGGTTTTGAAGTGGCTGCGATGTTACGTGCACGCCGCAAGAAATGCGGAATCATCATGTTGACCGCACAAGGTGGCATCAACTACAAAATTGCCGGCCTGCGCGGAGGTGCAGATCATTATCTGGTCAAGCCGGTTCGCTACGATGAGTTACTAGCCCACGTCAAAGCATTGGAGCGACGCATGGGTGTAGGTGGTTGGAGACTGGATACGCAGGAACGACAACTGTATGCACCCGATGGGCATTGCGAATCACTATCCGAACATGAACTGAAATTATTCGAACTGCTCGCAATACAATCCGGACAAACCGTAAGCCGCCGTGCCATCGCTACTGCTTTCGGCAGCGACTGGCTGGATTACGACGAACGACGACTGGAACAACTCGTCAGCCGCTTGCGCCGACGCTGGCGTGAAAATTGTGCGGAGCCACTTCCATTCAGGACAGAACATGGCAAGGGATACAGCTTCTGCGCTGATATAGAAGTGTTTTAATACTCGACGGTCAACTCAAAGGACGTGGCAAGAAAATACGGAAGGTACAGCCCGGTGTCGATGATGCCAAGAGCGTAAGCGTACCGCCATGCATTTCAATCAAACGTCTAGCCAGCGGCAAACCCAACCCGCTGCCACTATGCTGCGCACTACTGGAGCCGCGATAACGACGTTTGAAAATCATTAGCTGCTCTTCCGGCGGGATACCTGGTCCGTCGTCTGCCACATCGAGATGCCAGCCCTCTCCTGATTCTGTTGCATGCAAACTGATATGCGTACCACTTGGCGTGTATTTGGCGGCATTCTCCACCAAGGTGCGCAAAACCAGTCGCAATAATTCACGATCACCCCACAACACATCGCATGCACTACTGACAGAAATAAGGTGCTGTTCTGAAATGACTTGCGCTGAATCTTTCGCATCCTGTAGCAAAGGCAGGACAGCAAGCTCAGCAGGCTGAAAGGTTCCTGCCAACTCATCAAAACGATCATCACTCATATAATCGTTGAATAACAAGGACAAGCGTTCCGTCGCTTGCCGTATTTTCTCCAAGCGCGCCTGAGTCTTCGAACCCGGCGTATGCGTTTCGCGCGTCAGATTCTGCGTAGTCGCGTCTATCACTGCCAATGGCGTTTTCAATTCATGCGAAACCATTTCGATATAGTGCCGCTGCTCCTTGCGCATGCTTTTCTCATGCATCAAGGCCTGCTCGACTGTATTCATCGCATCCAGTAACTCACGCGTACGCAGCATGACTTGCTGTTCCAGTTCCTGCTCTGATTGTTGCAAGACTTGGTATGCCTTTTGCTGTGCGGCTTCTTTTGCAATTCGCATACTGTTGTAACGCCTGCTGATCGAGTAATAAATGACCAGGAAGAACAACATGGAACCGATGTACATCGCATTCCCGGTCAGCATATTGCGCTCGATTTCACCACGCTTTACCAAGGTAGTGATGGCAACTGCCACGAATAATAAAAAGCCGGAAATAATCAAGGCAAAACGAATTTCCTTATCACTGCGCAATGCCGGCCGGAATAGAAGAATCACCGCCAGCGGCCCAATGACAAAAGGCAGCGCGAAATAAATGACACGTATGGCAGCTTGATAATGTCCATTCAACACTCCGACAAACACAGCGCCACAAAACAGCCATAGGGTCGAGAGAAAAATACGGTTCAAGCGCGGACGATGCTTGTGCATCTCGATAAAGCGGAACATGAACTGCATGCAACTACCCGTTAGCAAGATCATGGAACTACCCGCCATCAAGTCGAACCACTCGGGCTGATCTGGCATGATGTACTGCTGCCATAAACCGTTATCCGTCAGCGTCGCAAAAATACAGCTCATGACGTAGAAGCTGAAGTACAAATAGACACGGTCACGCACCGCGAGCTCAAACCACAAGCCTGCAAGCACTAACAGAGCATAGGCTCCCAGATACAGACCGAATGCCAACTGCTCTCTTGCCACCGCTTCGATGAAAGTAGCCGGTTGCCACAAGGTGAGATGGGCGATGGCAGCCCTCTGCGAATTAATTTTAAGGTAATAGGTTTGATCTTTACCTTCGGCCACCTGTAACTTGAAGACAGGATTTCTATACTGCAGCTCCCTATCCGAGAATCGCAATTTACTGCCAGCCTGACTCGCCGTATAAGTACCATCTTCATTTTCGGTATACAGCGTCACCAGATCATAAAGTGCCGGCTGCACTTCCAGCCACCAATCCTGAGAGGTGTGTGCCGATCTCGCCAGCGTAAACTTCAGCCATACGGCACCATTAACATAGTCAAATCTTTGCAGACTATTGCCAGCGTGAAATCGATTTGCATACGCCGGGTCAGCGATATCCTTGATTGTTAATGTATTGCTTGGATCAACTTGTCCGTAGAAATGGTCGTTCAGCTCTATCCGATCCCCCTTCAATTGCACAAGCGCATCGGCCAACACTGGTCGATACAACAAGGAACATACAACAAGGATCAGGAAATGGAGAATGCGCATGTGAGATGGCAATGTACTTGCATAAATGAATGACGATGTCTCCGCATCTTTTTACAGGTATTCCAATACCACTTCTTTATCTAGACATACAGCCATCAAGATCATTCAAAACGATACTTCACACCGAATGAGAGAAAATTATCTTCACCATAACGCGCATAGTTGATGCGCCCATCAAGCGAGCCGGATATGTTCGCTTCATACCCAGCACCGATCAAAAAATTGGAACTCGACTTTTCTTCACTTACATTGGTCGTCATTGACAGAACCGGCACACGCACCGTCGCTGTCGTACGGGTAGTCCTATACGACATACCTCCAGTTACAAAGAAACCCGGCAGATAGTCCGTTAATTTATAGACTAGGACCAGGTCATAATTTTTCGTTTCTATCACTGCATCGTATGAAGCAAGGCCATTGGTCGCACTTTGCTTGTAGTTGTTGCTGCGGACCACTCCCAATTCAAAGCCTATCTTTTCGTCAAACTGATAACCTGCAAATAAGCGTCCACCCGTTACTCTGTCTGTCTCTGATGTAACCCTGAAATCGGCAGAATACGGCTCCTTACGAATTTTTCCGCTAGCGGCATCAATCCCAAAATAGAAGTGTTGGCTATTTTTTTCTTCTGCGGTAGCAGTTGCGGAGGCAAGTAAAAGGAGAACAGCGGCAAGTGGATATATGAACATTTGATTTCTGACGAAAACTGAATGCGGCTCCCTCTAAGGGAAGAATGGCTGAGCAATCAATATCAGCCTGATAGGTCGCGCATTATACAGAAACCGTTTCCCCAAAAAATAAAGGAGGGCGACTATCCGCCCTCCTCTATTTTTATGTAGCAGCCGATTAGTAGGTTGCCAGCACGTTCACAAAGAAGCCACGACTGCGGTACGACAAATCAGTCAAGTCATCCGAGTAATTGGTGAAGTTGTACCCAACACCTGCCTTGATACCTTTATCGAAGTGACGATAAAGTCCGACCAGTGCACCAGCTTTGGCATCTTGTGCCTCCGTTGCGCGCAGATTACGGAACTCGACCAAGGCATCCCATTCCTTGACCAGATGGAAGTCGGCACGCAGCACCCATAAATCGGCACGACTGGAGAACCATTGACCACCGGCTACCGGCATTTTCAATTCACCGATACGGAATGCGTATTTACCGCCTATCGATAACCAGGGGAACAAATCGTAAATCGTATCGATCGCAAACACCTGACTGCGCTGTGCGTAATCTGCCGTCAGGCCGGATGGTGTCAATTGACCGCTGGTCGGTACGTTGTTCAGGTTCGTGTATTTGAACAATGTGTTCCAGCGATCGTTATCAACCGGACGGTAGGCACTTGCCAACACGAATTCACGATAATTGCCATCGATGAACGCGCCCTGATTATTGCTTGAGCGAGAAATATTCAACTTGCTCAAAATACGCCATGCCGCATCCACTTGATAACCCAGCGTATTGCGCATCAACCAGGTCGTGCGTTTTCCGGAGACATTGCCGTCGTCATGACGCCATTCCAGATTACCGCCGTACTTCAAGCCGTCTTTTTTATAGCCGACCGAACCACCGAGTGCGCGACGCTCCAGATCGCCAGCCAATGGATCGGAGACTGTGCCGAATTCTGCTTTCGCGCCCCAGTTCCATCTATCGTTAGGTGCCCAATCCATACCGAAAGCCTGCGTCAGGCTTTGCGGACCGGCACCGTTGCTGGCACGACCTTCACCGAAGACGCGCAATTGATCCGACACGCGTGTGCTGGCACCCGACACCAAGGTTCCCTGACGACCGCGCCATGCGATATCAGGACTTTCGGTTTCCATCGCATAGGTCAGATAAGCATTGCTACGATCCGATAAACGATAATCGGCACCGACCTTGCCGCCCAGACCCATATTGCCGTCTGATACTTCTGCCAGCAACTTGACGCGCTCACTCACCTGCAAAGCACCGCCGACACCAGCACGGTTATTTGCATCGCGTGTTGCATCATGTTCCACCGTCGCTTGTACAAAACCGTAGGCTTCCCAATTTTCCTTTTCACCCGGCTTTCCGCCGACGCGCTCCGGTTTATAGCCGACACGTACTTGCGCATCAGTACGCGAACCAGTTTGTGACAACAAGGGGCTGGCATTGGCAACCACATTGCTGCGATCGTCCATACGTGCACCAACTGCCACATCCCATTCCGGGTTAACGGTTTGACGCACTGCGACTTCCAGATTCTTACTATCCTGCAAATCGCCATTGCGCTGATCCGCTTTGACCAGTAAGCGTGTACCGACCACAACTTCAACATCAGCTGTTACACCATGCTGTTTGATTGCTTCGCCACTAACACCGATCTGGCCAGGTGCGGAATAACCTCTATCTCTATTCTGCGCATAGGAAGAGAATTTCCCCTTCATGCCATCAGTGACTTCAGCCAGATCAACCGCAGCTTCTACCCTTTGCGCACCGGCGCTTTGTATCCCGCCGCTATTCAAGGTATTGAAACCGAAACCGCCATCGATCGATGTCTGGGCACCGCTGCCTGGACCTTGCGAACGCGCTGCCTCAAACTTGACCCAGGTGCCCGGCTTGTAACGCAAGGTACCGTCTATACCTTTCAGCGTTTGGCTGGTGCCATCTTCACCTTGGTGATAACTGCTGATACCAAGCTGCACATGATCATTGAGCCATTGACTGCCACGGAAGCCAGTCGACAGATTATTGATCGCAGTGACGCCCGGCGCATATTCATACGTCGTCACCAGATAGACCGGATTACCGCCAACGGCAGAAGTCATGATCAATCCGGCGCTGCCACCAGTTGCGGACAAAGGCGACTGCAACAGAATGCGACCTTGCAGGTAATTGATTTCATAGTCCTGCGCTGGTGCCAGCTCACGACGTTCGATCACCATGCCGGAATCCTTGTCCCGTACTTCAACCCAGATGCGTTCAGAACCTTGCGTGATATCCAGATGACGCAGGTAATACAGGGAACCGCCCGTACCGCGGAATTCTTCACGTGAAGACAGCGTGCCAGGATCGGCGAGGAAGGCGTCGATCTGCGTCTGCTTCTCGCCATAGGTCGTTGCGTTTTCCGAACGATGACGCAATTGCGCGCCGTACAACCCACGCGAATATTGCATCAGCTCGGTCCCTGTCCATGTGGTCTGGAAGTTACCCCACATCACATGCGAATCGCCCTTTTGCAATTTAACGAAGAACTTGCCTTGCGTAGGTGCGTCATCCACCGTTGTGCTGTCATCGCCGTAAACTGGGTAATACAGATTTGGATCTATGCTACGCAATAGATACTTAGGATCTTTACTAGAGAAGTTCGAGAACAAATCCTTGAACGGACCTTCGCGCGTATCGGCTGAAGCTGTCAGCAGATATTCGCCCTTTACTTTCCCTTTCAGGTAAAACGCTGCTCGACCATCGACATAAACCTTATTGTCATAATGATCGGTATCACCGGTCACCAATTTGATCGGTCCTGCTACCTGATTCTTGCCGACTGTCAGATCGCCCAAGGCCAGATAGAACCAGTCGTCGGCTGCGATATTCAGATTGCGGCGGAAGGTATTGGCACTACCGTCTGCTTCCTTCAGTGTCACTTCAACAAACTGCGGACCGGCCGGCATGATTTGCTTCATCGCAAACTTGCCTTGTGCATCGATAGGCAGTTCCAAACCCAGCGCTTCGATACGCTGATCCTGCTTCAGATGACTGCCATTGACGGTCACGGTGCCGCCCGTCACTGGAATATTGCGCAGTGCCAGGCTGTTCTCGCCATAACCGGTCAAACGTTCACGTTCTATCTTGTCCTTGTCTTCATTTTCCGGCATCGCACGATTCAGCAGATTGAGCGGCTTCAAACTGGTTTCATCGAAACGACCTTGTGCGTCATACACACGCAATAGATAAAAGACTTGGTCATCCTTCGTGTTCATAGGCACGGTCCAATTCGTCACACCATTCCATGACACTGGCAGGATTTCAAACGGTTTTTCCTGTGTCTTTTGTCCAGCACGGAATAGACGTAATTCCGTCTTCTTGATCCATGGAATGTAGTTAGACCATGCACGGAACTCTACCGGTTCACCCTTCACTGCTGCGTTAGGCGTTGCCCAGATATTCATCGTCGGTGCAATCGCCAGACTGTCGTAACGAACCTGGATGTCTGCACGCTCTAGCGCAACGTCGGTACAACGCTGACCATCTGCCTCATTTGCGGCAATGCCATCGACAGGCACGCCATCAATGGTGATACGGAAAGGCGCATCCGGCGATCCAACTGCCTGCGGTGAACAAGCTGCTGCTTTCGGCACAGCAGCAACCACCGGTGCCGCAGCGTCAAACCAGACTTGCAACTCGACACGACGGTTGCGCGCCATGCCTTCCGGCGTGGCATTCGATGCAATTGGTTTGCTTTCACCATTGCCTGCTATCGAATACGTGATCGCAGGATTATTCAGCAACTGCTTCAGATAGGCGGTCACAGCCAACGCGCGTGCTTCCGACAAACCTTGATTGTCAGTGAAGATGCGTTTTGCATTTGGCGACAAGCGTTGATTGTCGGTATGACCAACGACTGCAATACGCATGCCGGAGATGGCACCTTTTCTTGTGCGTATCTCTTCCGCTAACGCCTCTATCGATGCCTTGGCCGATGCAGTCAAATCTGCCTTACCGGAAACAAATAGGCTGAGACCTTTTGCCTCTTGCAAAGATTTATTCATCTCAGCTGGAGCTGCCGGAATTTGCGCGGCACGATTACGCATCGCTGTCGCTTCTTCACGCGTGACGCCAGATGGCATCGGATAGGCAATCGCAGGCTGCATTTCCGTCGGTGGTGGCACAGCATACAAATCGATGCGGCCATTATCGACGCGCTTACCGTTGACTTCCGTATCGGCCCATGTAGATGGACCGGTGAACAACATGCTTATCGCAAGTGCGATGGTGTGTGGACGGAGCTTCATTGTGCGCCCTCCAACTCTGTTTCAATCATGAGTGGCACAAGCGGCTCGCTTTCCTTGTCATCTATCTTTCGCTTCTCCTTCCACATCCGCTGTATTCGCTCACTGACGGCAGCGATACGTTTCTTGGCGAGATCCTTGGATTCTTTTCCTTGGCGGTATGCGATACGCAACACCGTAGGACGCGATTGCAGTTGCTCAGGCAATTTCTCCAACTGCGAGATATAGGAAGCTTGCAACTCTGTACCATCGCCGACGAATGCCGCACCGGATAATTCCAGTCGCACTACGCGATGTACTGTTGCGCCAAAATTGAGCTTGACCATCTTTCCGCGCGTGACACGAACGTCGCGCGGGTTCTCCGTTGTGAGGCGATAGCCGGAAGGCAAGGTACGTTCATCGACTTTCATCACAAAGTTGGAGCCACGATCCGCATTTGGAATCGCTGCGCAAGCAACGTGGAAACGTCCTTCTTGATCGCTGGTCACCAGCAAACCGCGTGCAGTCGCAATACGTACATTCGCAATGCCAGGTTCACCCTGGTCCTGATAACCGTTGGCGTTCTTGTCATCGAAGATCTTGCCGATGATGTCGGAGCAATCGAAAGTAGGATCTGGCACAACGCGAACAGTCGCTGTCGCTGTATTCGATACCTGCGTGTTGACGGTATTGTTCAAGGCCGAAACACGATTGATGTATTCACCTTCGGATACACCGGTACCAACCACTAGCAACATGCGCCACGTTTTGCGTTCACCAGCCTTGAAGGTTTGGTTAGCCCATGTCAGGCTGCGACCGGTCACTACCGGTTCTGTATTCACACCGTTCAATGAAGCCGAACCGGTGCGATAACGGAAACCAGCTGGAATCACGTCCACGACATTAATGTTTGTCAGCGCTGCGGCCAGCGTATTGGTCGCCGTGATCGTGTACGGCACCAGATCGCCACGCACCACATTCACCAGCGGTGTGCTCTTCGTCATGACTATCGCACCACCCAGAACCGGATCAAGTGGAATGTGATTGTTGACAACGTTGGCGGAGTTTCCATCCAGCACAAACGTGTAGTAGTACTGCGTCGATCCAGCGCCCATACCCATCGCCGCACTGCTTGCAGCGCAAGTAGCGGGGTCATGCAAAGGCGCTGCATTCGTTGGCGGCAGACTGTTGTTTTGTACCAGTGCAGGATTAGGGTTCTGCGTTACCGTCAACGTTGCAGTACATCCTGTGATCATCGTCGATGGCGATGGCAAGTAACCGCCTGGGTACGTCGTGATCGTCAGCGAATAAATGCCGCTCGGCGCACCGTTCAGTAAGAATTGATAGAAACCATCAGCACCTGTCACAAAATTCGCTGTACCACCAACCAGATGAGTTGCAGGATTAAATCCAGCCGGGCCATTGATCGTTACCACTGCACCGCCCACAGGCTCACGCGTCACCGAGTTATAAACCACGCCAGCAGGATCAAGCGGCAAACTTTGTTGCGGATACGATTCGCCGGCCAATAGACGCAGATTCTTCAGCGTGCCGTCTCCGAGTTCTGCGCCGCCCTTGTTACCTGGGCTGCTGGTCGGGTTGAAATCGCCGCTGATAAAGGTCGCGCCGGTTTCATTCGGAATCACGCCGCCGAAAATCATGCCGGTCGTCGGATGACGGAAGCGGATGGTGTAACCGGTCGATGGCGTCACACTAGGGAAGCCGTAAGCACCGTTATCGTCAGTAATGGCCGTATCAATGACCGAGCCATTCAACATTAATTCAACGCGCCAACCTTTTATGCGCTCCAGCGGCGAGATATCGTTCTTGATGCGATCATGGTTTTGATCCAGCCATACGTGACCAGATACCGCAGCCGGTTGCGCAATTGCCGTTGGATCTGTTGTCTTGTTATTGCTCTCAAAGCCAGGTGGTTCACCACCACCAGCGACGGTTGCAGTGTTCACCAGAATTTGTCCTGCAGTTCCAACAGCCACAGCGACACGAATCGTGATCGCAGGAGCATTCGCACCAGAAGCGATAACGCTATCCGTAGTACACGTCACCGACGTCACCGCATTGGTACAAATCCAGCCTGTACCACTTGCCGCCACGGCAGTGATACCAATCGGCATGGTATCCACGACTGTGATCGTGCCTGTCGAAGGAACTGCACCGATATTCGATACATTGACCGTGTAAATGCCTGTGCTTGAACCTTCAGCAAAGCTGGCTGGTGCATGCGATTTCACGATAGCCAGATCAGGGAAAGCGCCAGGTACTTCAGCAAAATTGTTATCTCCCGATACGCCGTTAGATGCGAGTGGGATATTGGAGATCGATGAGACAGCAACAGCCGGCAGCGTGGCGGTACCGCCAGTACTGCCAGCGATCGTCTTGCCGTTGATTGTTCCTACTGCTTGCGGTACCGGTTGCGTAATCGTATACGTACCTGCAGCCAAGCCGGTAAAACTGTAAGTACCATTTGCTGCAGTGGTAGTCGTTCTGCTGACGGCGAAGCCGTTCTCATCCGTACCGGTCAAATTAATGACTTGATCACCGATACCGTGATCATTGCCATCAACCAAACCATTGTCGTTAAAGTCGAGGAACACCAGACCAGAGATGCTTCCGCTATTCGGCAACTCAGCAAAATTGTTATTGAGAGAAGTCGTATTCGGCGGCAAGACGATGTTGTTGATCGCACTCACAGGAATCGTAGGTGCAGTTGCTGTACCCGGTGTTCCGCCATTGGGCACCGTACCGGCAACCGTCTTGCCGTTCGACGTGCCTGGTGGTTGCGTAGGCTGAATGACCGAATAATTACCCGGCAAGATGTTGCTGAACGTGTAATTACCGCTAGCGTCCGTCGTCGTGGTCAGATTAACGGTAGCACCATAGATATCGGTGCCGCTCAATCTTATTTCCACATCGGCGAGCGGTGTATCGGCGCCATTCTTGATGCCGTCGTTATTAATATCCTTGAAGACCATTCCTGAAATAGAGGAAGGTGCAACTTCGGAAAAATTATTATTAACAGAACCCGCTACATCGCCAGTACCGTTATCGTTCAAAACAATATTACTGATACGACTGCTGCTTGTTGTCGGATTGGAAGCGATACCGACAGTGCCCGTCGTGCTATTGCGATTGATGATCGTTCCAGCTGTTGTAATGCCGTTCGTCGTACCGACTGGCTGGCCTGGCTGACAAACGGTATATGGACCTGCCGCCAAACCGGAAAACGTATAATTACCCAAGGTATCGGTGACCGCAGTTGCAAGCGGTGCACCGCTGCAATTCGTACCTGCATGCAATTCAATTGCTGATCCTGCAATCGGCGTATCGATACCATTTTCGAAAGTGCCGTTCGGTACAACATTGTTGTCCTTGAATACCTTGCCGGACACATAACCTTGTGTGCTGATGGTCAACACTGCATTCGCAGGCTGTTGGTTATTACCCAAATCTGTTTTCAAACTACCAGCAGGAATATTGTTGGTATGCGCACCTGCCGTCATACCAGTGACGTCAACATCAATGGTGCAACCACCAAGCGGGATCGTTCCACCGTTATTCAGGCGCACACTCGTTGCACCCGCAGCTGCCACGACCGTGCCACCGCAAGTGGTCGCCAAGTTTGGCGGTGTAGCCACGCTGATTTGACCCGGTGCAATCGGCAGTACATCGTCGAAGTTGGCCGTCAAGGTCATTACCGATGCATTGTCATTACCGATCACAATGCTCAAGCGCGACTTGCCCCCTGCTGGAATCACAGCAGGGGAAAATTGCTTGCCCACCGTAGGCGGTGTAGACACGATCAATTTCGCACTCGTCGGCTCTTCATTGACGATGCCTTCGTTCGTTGTCACCGCTCCACTTGGAATCGTATTGAGATATGTGCCGGAAATATTGCTCAGCACATTGACCGTCACAAGACAGAAGCCGTTGGCCGGCACTGTTGCACCAGCCACGCGAATACTGGTGGCAGATGCTGTTGCCACTACCGTACCGCCCGCGCATGTTGTGCTGGCTCCCGGCGTTGGTGCGACCACTAATCCCGTCGGCAAGGCATCATTCACGCCCAATCCAGTCAGTGGCGCGGTATTGCTGTTTTCAAAACGCAGTGTCAATACAGCGACTGCACCTGCAGCCTTGTTATCAACGCCGGTTGTAAAGCCGCTCGGATTACCACTATCTTGCGTACGCAAGCTAAATGCTTTGTGTACTGTCAGTGGCGCTCTGGCGCGCAAGGTATCGCTGGTGGGATCTTTATTTGTTACCGGGATACCGCCAGACGAACCTATGACTGTATTCGCCGGGATCGTATTCACGTAATCGCCTGCGGCATTCACCAACACATCGATTTCTGCCACGCAGCTAGCTGCGGTCAAGCCTGTTGCCGCGATCAAGTTGCCGCCGCTCACTTTCACTTGATGCAAACCACTTACCACCGAAGAAGAAACCGTCGCACCGAGACAAGTCGATGTCGGATTCGCACCGCTAGGTACACTAATATTCGCTGGCAGTACGTCAATAACACTCAGGTTACTCAAAGGCTGCGAAGTAGGATTGAGGAAAGTAATGCGCAAACGTGAACGTTCCCCCGGCTTCACTACATTCGGTATGAACTGTTTCTCGATCCCGACATTGCTACTGGTCGCCAAACTGGTTGATGCAGGACTGCTGTTCGTCAAACCTTGATCGGTATGCAATGCGCCGGCCGGGATCACGTTGGTCACACCAGCGGCAACATTTGATGTGACATTAACCTTGATCGAACAAGCAGCATTAGCTGCCAAGGTCGCGATACTCAGACTGACCGAGCGTGATCCCGGAATCGCCACAACACTGCCGCCAGGGCAAGTCGTTGTAGCCGATGGATTAGCTGTAATGACCCAACCGTTATTAGGAGCACCTGCCGTGCCATCCGTAGTGAAATAATCTGTCACGCCCATATTGGTAACTGCTTGCGTGCCATTGTTGATATCGATCGTCAACTGACTTACTTGCCCTGGGAAGGTCAAGGTAGACGGATTGGTCGATTTCAAAATCGTCAGATTAGTTGACGCATTACGCGTCAATGTCGCCGTCACCGGCACGACATTACGTACACCACCATCGGCTTGAATGCCATTCGCAGGAATGCTGTTGACCCAATTGGTACTGCCAGTTGCCACAACATCAAACAAAAGCGAGCAATTGCCGCCAGCATTAATGTTGGCTCCTGCAAGAGAAATAGTTGCATCGCCCGCGGCACCTGTAATCACAGGTGTACCGGCACATGTTGAATACGCCTTAGGCGGCGTTGCCAATACCATGCCGGCTGGCAGCGGATCCGTTACCTTGACGTTAGTCAGCGGCAGAGTGCTGGAATTTAAAAGTTGAACCGTGACAGTTGATTTACCACTCGAGGCGATACTGGCTGGATTGAAACTTTTGTTTGCAGTTAGTGCAGATGTATACGTCAGGCTTGGCGTGTTCGTCGCAAACGGTACGAGCGCACGCGTTTGATTATCAGCCAATGTTTCAGTGCCGCCGACCGTGGCTGTATTTGGATAAACACCTGCCGGCCCAACCACATCAACGAGTAATACGCACGCGCCATCGGCACCGGTTCCACCATCTGCCCGCGCTGGTACCGTCCCGCCGTTCATTGCTATCGATGTGGAACCGGCAACAGCATTTATCGTCGGAGTACCGCAAGTACTGGCGGCATTCGACGGTGTTGCAATACGCAATTGCCCACCACCAGTATTCGCGAGCTGCAAGGTATCGGAGATGCTTACATTGGTCAGCGGATTTGCTGACTTATTCTTCAGCGTAATCGTCATACGAACGACCGTGCCTTCAGAAAAAGTATTGACGCCCGGAGCCGATTCAGCAAATGCCTTTGTCGCAGCAAGAACAGCTACCGTATTGTTAGGATTTGTTGGATTTGAGGGACTACCGTTACATACGTTTCCAGCGCCGTTGTTGTAACAAACGCCACCGGCATCAATCGTGTTGGCGGTTGAGGTATTGACTGTCAGCGACGTCATTGCCCAGAATTTGACCGTACAGGTACCCGGCACATTGATAGTGTTGCGTCCGGCAACGGAACTGAGCACAAGAACAGCAGAAGTCGCACCGACCACGCTGGTGGAACTTAACGTTCCGCAACCAGCACCTTCCACTGTCGGTGAATAGTTGATGCCATTGATATTGCCGGTCAAATAAGTTTGACCATGGCTGAACGAGTCGGTCACAGTGACGTTGTTAATCACACCTACACCGTAATTTTCCACCGTAACCAAGTATTGAATCGGATTACCCGGTGCGACGACTGTAGGTGTTGCACTCTTCAAGATGCGCAAATCATCGGCAACTAAAATGGTCGCTGAAGCCTCTTGACTGCGTATTGCCGGAATGCCGACATTGACCGCACCTTCAGCCAGAGAATTTGTATAAGTAACGGGTACGCCGGTTAATTGAACACTGCCGGTGAAATTGACGGTGACGGTACAAGTACCGTTAGCGGGGATGCTGCCGCCAGTGAGCGTAATGCCGACTGCAGTATTCGTCGTTGTGCCACCGCATGTATTAGATGCGCCGGTAACCAGCAAGCCCTTAGTCGCGGTCGCTCCGCCCACACCATCGATAGGCGTATCGCTAAAGCTGGTAATAGCCAGTGCCGTATTACCATCATTCTTCAGAGTGATCTGAAAGCTGCCGGCCTCACCGCTGGAAAGTGCCGTTTTCGAGAAGGCCTTGCTAACCTGCAATGGTGAACGTACCGTGATCGTTGCAGTTGCATTCGCAGCTGCCGGCATACCCAAACCCGTACTGAAATCGCTAGTACGATTAATCTGATTGGTTTGTGCCCCGGTTGTGTAAGCACCATTCGTTTGATTTGCTTCGACATTGACAGTGAAGGTACAACTGCCACTTGCCGGCAATGAACCAGAACCGCTTATTGTTTTGACGCCAGCGCCAGCACTGAATACGGGTGTAGAACCGTCACTGCAACTTGCCGTCGCATTCGGTACTGCTGCCACCTTGATAATTGCGTCAGCACCAAGCTGAGGAAAGGCATCGGAAATATTGAAACTACCGATGGCGACCGAATTCGGATTCGTGACTGTCACCGTCAACGGTGTAGATGTACCGCCAAGTATGAGTGTGGAGTTACCAAACGATTTCGCAATTTGCGGTTGTTGCAAGGCTTTTACACCAAATGTTTGTGTGACTAAACCACTGTTTGCCACAGCAGCAAGCCCCTCGACCCCCGTTACTGCACCACTGGCAAGCTGGTAATCATAGCTGGCTGCCGTTCCTGTCGAAGTCCCTGCCGTCACAGGAATATCGATCGTACATACGCCATCAGTGCCACTGCTTGATGCAGGAATAATCCCGTTCACCAGTTTGATTTGTTGCGTGCCCTGCACCGTTGTTAGCGTGCCACCACAAGTAGAAGTAGGTGTACCTGCGATCTTCAAACCATTAGGTAAAGTCCCTGGCAAATTATTATCGAATGCAGTGTTATCGATCTGCGTGCCTACGCTATTAGACAAAGTAATGCGCAAGACTCTCACCTCACCAGGGAAAAATGAAGAAGGGTCCGGCGTCGTCACGGAGGCCGTCAATGCCGCAAATGCAGACATCGGCAACACACCGATCAGCACAGCCAATGACGCTGAGCGCAACACAGAAAGGGAAGAGAATCCGGCAAAAAATGGGGAACGCAACATGACAGGCCTATCTACTTTTTAAATAATTTTCTAAACACGAGGTCGCAACAATCTGCTGTTTAAATAATTGATTTGATGCAAGGGAATTGCCGAACGGAATATAAAGTTCCCCCTCGGAAACCGCATGTAAACGTTCGCAAACATTTGCAAACAGAAATAAAAATGAGGTGTTGGGAGTGACGGGAAAAGACGGTTAAAAGCACCCACGCAGCAATCGTTGCCGGAGGTTAATTAGTTTCAAAATGGAAAGGCTGACAAATCCTGAGACTGCTATGAGGACGCGTAGAAAATCGCGAAGAGAAAAGAAGTGAAGTACAGAGAAGCTGGAAGAAGAATGATGTCTATCGCATGCAAAACAACACACCGTGCACACATGTAAACGCAAAGCACTGAGTTACATCCAAACAACAAGTAGTGATCACTATCCAGCTGAATTTTATTTCCATATGGAAATATTTTTAGATATTGAAGATGAATGAGAAAGGAAATAATCAGACATGCTGCATTGCACGGGCATGAGAAAAGCAAGCAAAGAAAACGAAAAACGATAGTCGAGAAAATGGCGGCAGAAAATAAAAAAGGCCGGGTAAGAACCCGGCCTTTTTAAAGAGATGCAAAGATCAGACGATTAAAACTCTTCCCAATCGTCGCCACCTGTCGCTGCGCCATTCGCAACTTTTTGACGTACGGGTGCAGCGATCGTACGTTGGGCAGGCGAACGATGCGATGCCACCGCTGAGATTTTTGCGGTTCGTTTGATCGGCGCAGACACTTCCACGCCATCCAACTTGAACACGCTAACGGCCTCAGCCAGCTTGGCTGCTTGGTCATTGAGTGATTCAGCGGCGGCCGCCGCTTCTTCCACCAGTGCGGCATTTTGCTGCGTAACTTGATCCATCTGACCGATGGCTTGATTCACTTGCTCGATACCGGCGCTTTGTTCCTGACTCGCCGCCATGATCTCGGACATGATGTCGGTCACGCGCTTCACGCTTTGCACAACCTCGTCCATCGTCACGCCAGCTTCTTCCACCAGTCTGCTACCGGTCTCGACTTTATCAACGGAATCGCCTATGAGTGCCTTGATTTCTTTTGCGGCAGCAGCTGAACGTTGTGCCAGATTGCGCACTTCACTCGCCACCACTGCAAATCCGCGTCCTTGCTCACCGGCACGTGCTGCTTCCACCGCCGCATTCAAGGCCAGGATATTCGTCTGGAATGCAATGCCATCGATGACGCCAATGATGTCCACAATTTTCTTGGCGGATGAATTGATCTCTTCCATCGTATCGACTACTTGCGAAACGACCGCTCCACCCTTTTCTGCAACGCTGGAGGCAGATACAGCCAGTTGATTGGCCTGGCGTGCATTGTCTGCATTCTGTTTCACGGTTGAAGTCAGCTCTTCCATCGAGGATGCTGTTTCTTCCAGTGAACTGGCTTGCTCTTCAGTACGGCTGGACAAATCCAGATTGCCCGCAGCGATCTGGCTCGATGCTGTCGCGATGGTATCAATGCCAGTTCTGACTTCGCTCACACTCTTGACCAAACCGTCGTTCATGTCCTTCAACGCTTGCAGCAATTGCCCTGTTTCGTCGTTCGACTTGGCTTCAATCTTGTTGCGCAGATCACCCGAAGCAACCGTGCGTGCGACTTCGACCGCATATCCCAAGGGACGCGTGATACTGCGCGACAGCAACCAGGCGAGTAAAGCACCCAGTGCCAATGCAATCGTTCCCAAGGTAATCAATACAGCGCGACCAGATACATACAAATCATCGACAGCAGTTTTCGCTTTCTGGAAAATACCTTGCTGATACTCCACCACAGCCAGAACCGATTGGTTATAAGAATCCAATGCTGGATCCATCTTGGTTGCGATCAGTTTTTTTGCCGTTGCCTCAGCGGTGGCATTGCTCTCGCCCTTGAGCTTGAAGACATCCTTGCGAATGTCCATATACTCCTTGCGCTTGTCACCCACCACACTCATCAGTTTTTTGCCTTCATCACTTTGAATCTTGCTACTGATTTGATCTTGCAGCTTGGTGATTTCGATACTTTGTGCTTCCATCTCGGTCTGGAATTGTTTCTGTACTTCAGCATCATTGCTTCTTACACGTGCCGTAGTACGCACCGCATTGGCGATATTACCTAAATACCATTGATGCGATAAACGCTCCGTCTGTGCAGCAGCTTCCATATGCACAGTTGCTTGCGCAACTTCTTGCAGGCGCCAGACACCAATCACTATCATGGATGCCATCAATGCCAGCACGACGGCGAACGCCATGCCCAGCCGTACGCCGATTTTTAAATTCGTTATTTGCATTTTTTACTTAAGATGAGGGAGGATTTGGAAGGTGATGTAAACGATGTATCGCCATGCTGCTGTGTTTTTTCCATTGCAGATAAGGCCATCGATTTGTCCAGACCGGTCGAGAACAAGATGTGTCCCCGACCGTAACAAGATTGATCAGGCAAGCGGCACAGCGCTTACCTGATTACAGCAAGTAATAACTTAAAACTCTTCCCAGTCATCACCACCTGCCGCTACGCCATTCGAAACTTTCTTATGCGCTGGTGCAGGTGCTGCAATCGCACGTTTGGCAGGTGTCACCGCAGCGATCTTTGTTGCTCTCTTCGCTGGTGCCGACGCTTCCATGCGATCCAGTTTGAAGACACTGACGGCTTCTGCCAGCTTGATTGCTTGCTCGTTGAGCGATTCCGCTGCAGCTGCAGCTTCTTCTACCAACGCGGCATTCTGCTGCGTGACTTGATCCATCTGACCGATAGCCTGATTCACTTGCTCGATGCCGGCGCTTTGTTCCTGACTCGCGGCCATGATCTCGGACATGATGTCGGTTACGCGCTTAACGCTGTGAACAACCTCTTCCATCGTGACGCCAGCTTCACCGACCAGCTTGCTGCCGATCTCTACTTTACCGACAGAGTCACCAATCAAGGTTTTGATTTCTTTTGCAGCAGCAGCCGAGCGTTGTGCCAGATTACGCACTTCACTCGCCACCACGGCAAATCCACGACCTTGTTCACCAGCACGTGCGGCTTCCACTGCAGCATTCAAGGCCAGGATATTGGTTTGGAAGGCAATGCCGTCGATAACGCCAATGATGTCCACGATCTTTTTGGCAGAAGTATTGATGTCTTCCATCGTATCGACCACTTGCGACACCACTGCACCACCTTTTTCTGCAACGCTGGAAGCAGATGCCGCAAGTTGATTGGCTTGGCGGGCATTGTCGACGTTCTGTCTCACAGTCGAGGTCAGCTCTTCCATCGACGAAGCTGTTTCTTCCAGTGAACTGGCTTGCTGCTCAGTACGGCTGGACAAATCCAGATTACCTGCTGCGATCTGTGTGGTCGCAGTACTGATCGCAGTACTGCCTTGGCGAACGTTATGTACCGTTTCAGTCAAACTAGTCTGCATTTTTTGCAGGCCGTTCATCAACACACCCATTTCATTCTTGGATTTGACTTCGATACGGCTAGTCAAATCACCAGAAGAAATCGCACCGAAATGACCAAGCATTTCTTGCAACGGTTGCATGATCGCGCGGATCAGGAAGAACGCTGATACTGAAACAGCCAACAATCCAAACAAAACACCCGCAATCGCCGCAATGCGGAACATGCTAAACATGGATTGACTGGATTCATACGCTGCAGCGGCAACCTTCAATTGAAAGTCCGTCAGCGTCTCTGCGCTCTCACGCATATCAGTGAATAAAGGTGAGGTCTTTGTAAACATGAGCTCGCTAGCTTCTGCATGGCGCCCGGCTTGTACCGCAGCGAGCAGAGGAAGTGCGCCATCACGCACATAAATATTGCGTTTTTCGGTGACGATATCAGCCAGTTTCTTTTCATCCGCATTCATAGGCAAGGCGTAGTAATCCTTCCACGCCGCATCAGATTGGGCTCGCAGCGTTGCTGAGCGCGCGATCAAGTCACCGACAGTAGGCGCATCCGGTTTAAGGACGATACGATCAATGGCTGAACGTGCCTGGAACATTCGCGTCATCGACAGATTGATGGCAATAGTAGATGCTAGTTGATTACCATAGACATCCTTCAATGAGTTGTTCGTGCTTTGCAAGCCAAACACGCCCATCGCACCACCTACGATCAGCATCATTCCCATGAAAAGCATCGTGCCGATGAGGCGCATCTTGATTGATAAATTATTGAACATCATTTCCTCAGACCAGTTAATTATGTGAAGCAGCTCTATTCTCAGGCCGCAATTTTTTCGATCAGCCCCATTTCGGAGGATGACATCAGCTTGTCAATATCAACCAAGATCAGCATGCGTTCTTCGATCGTTCCCAACCCGATCAAATAATCCGTATCCATTGCGGTTCCCATTTCTGGTGCCGGCTTGATCTGTTCGTTATTCAGCGTAATGACGTCAGAAACGCTGTCGACCACCATTCCGACTACACGATTGCCAATATTAAGAATAATGACGACCGTGAATTGGTCATACGTCGGCAAACCGAGTTTGAACATGATGCGCATATCCACAATAGGAACAATGATGCCGCGCAGATTAATGACACCCTTGATGAACTCAGGTGCATTAGCGATTTTGGTGACGGCATCGTAACCGCGAATTTCCTGCACTTTCAGAATATCGATACCGTATTCTTCGCTGCCTAGCGTAAACGCCAACACCTCGGTTCCGCCGAGAGATTGTTGTTTGTTTTGCATGGGTTGCCTGTCTAATATGAAGGATTGCTTGCGCGTTGTGAGCGATGCTTTTAGCGCAAAAATAATGGGACATTGAAGAGAAAAAATTTTCTCCACAACTCAATCCTGATTACGTCAATTCAGAGGGAATCTTTAGAGAGAAACGATGCCGTCGCAAAGATATTGCGACTGATGTGTGAATATTGGTTAAATCCGGAAAAACGCTTGTGTATTTGGTACGATTTTTAACGCTTTAATGAGAATGAAAAACGACCCAACCATCTGTGCGCAGACTGTCGATATTGAATCGACAATATGCATCCATTACTGCTTGTCTTTAGCAACCATTACTGACGAGTCAAGAAGCTTTCCTTATTAACAACTGCACGGACACCACAATTGCCATCAACTACTTGTGTCACGCCAAAGTCAGGGACATATTCGACGTAATCATTCGACAACCATCAAGCTCACTACAACTGAGCAGCCTCATCGACACGCATGTCAGAAAATATAGACTTCCGTATGATCGCGTGCACGCCCCAATTACCGTTCACAACCTGCGTCACACCAAAATCAACCGCGACTGAAATCAGCGAAATAGCTTCATCCTCAGTCAGCTTATGTGCGGTCATCAGATAGCGACGCGTTTTTCGAAATGCATCCCGCATCGCCAAATCCAACGTCGCCTTGTTATATACGTCCGTCTGGGCATGCGGCCCTAATTGAACCAAGTGGTTCGCATAGCTAAATCCTTGAATGACCCATTCTGTTTCGGTCTCAAGGAAGGGGTAGTCCAGATCGGCAAAAAAGCCTCCTTCCAAATCTTGTTTCTTGTGCAGAACAAGTTGAAATTTACCGCTCAATGAACATTCAATTGCTGTCCCACACAGCTCGGAATCGCCTTGTGATGCATGAGGATCACCAACTGAAAAAAGTGCTCCGTCTACTGCAACCGGCAAATACAGCGTGGCGCCCTTGGTCGCGCGCCAGTTATCGAGATTTCCGCCAAAATAACTGGGTGGCACGGAGTCGAGAGGCTCATCCTGCGCAGGCGCTACAGCCAGTACGCCAAAATGAGGACGCACCGGGATGCGAGCGTTCTTGAGCACTTCGAAATTTTTGACTATCGTGTCGTGATCTACCGGCACTCCTGGGTAATCTATCGTTTCATGCACGACGCCGAAAGGATCCGTTTGCGGAGTCCAGCGAAAGTTGTAAACAGCCTTGGCGCAGCTACCGTGGTCTGCATCCAGAATTTCATAAATGGTGACAACTTCGCGCGGCTTGGGTTCGGTCAACAGATCGTGATAATGAAAACCCCACCATGAGGCAGCGTTACTGCCAAATGACTGGCCGGCATGATCCGGACTTGCACTTGGTCGCGGCATGACGTCAAGAATGCGTATCTCCAGAACGTCGCCAGGCTCAGCATTTTTTACATAGACAGGGCCGGTACATATATGGACGCCGAAACCCTCACCTGCACCACGTCCAAAAATAGAAGCATTCACTGGACCAGCGCCCCGGCGATCTATCGCCTTTCTATCCTTATCCCAAAAGAAGATACTTTCGGCACCAGGGTCGCCCTTGATCATGCGTTCGTAATCATCGTAAGCATGTTGGGTAACCGTTTCTATCGTGACAAAATCGCCGGAGTTGACCGAGATTATCGGCTTGATCAGTTGGCTGAAATAACCCCAATGGACAGTTTTATCGGAAGCCGGGATGTAGTAATGGGTACTGGCCGAGCCGCCGTCACCTGACTCAGCTTCGAGATCAGATGCAGTTGAACGTTTAGGCGTCAGTGCAAGTGCTGTTTCTATCAGAGCGGCTTCAACCAATACTTCGGCAAAGCGCGCGCCACGCATCAATTCTTCGTCTGGCGTGAGTACCTTGCTATGAATGAGGGCAACGGATTCTTCTCCCTTATGCGCCGAAGAAGTACCAGGGTTTCCGCGTTGTTGATGGTTCTTTGCTACAACACGCGGTTGCGATCGATATGTCTTCGGCGATACCCCAAACTCAAGATGGAAGGCACGGCTGAAGTTTGCCGCATCATTGAAGCCCCAACGAAAACACAATTCCGAAATCGTTAGATTTTTTAAAGACTTATTAGATAGATCGATCCGACATCGATCCAGGCGTCGCTTCTTTACATATTCACCAAAGGTGGTGCCTGCAGAAGCAAACAGTTTTTGTAGATAGCGTGCGGACAATTGTTCTGATCGCGCAATGTCGACCGCGGAAAGATCTGGATCAGTCAATTGTGCTTCGATGGTTCTACAGATGCGTCTTAGATGGTTAAGCTGCATCGAAGTTGTATGCTCGCCATCGTCTTCATCTTTATGCGCCAAACTCGCAACAAACATCGCGCTCAGCGCGCCTTCCATTTGCTCCAAATCTTCCGGATCAAGTGAAGTGAGCTGCAAGGTGATCGCCTTCACAAACTCAAACGCGATGTTGCCTATGCCGGATGCCGAAGATATTTTGCAAATGTCCGTCTTGCCGGTGTGCATCAGTCTGGATATGAAGTTAGCCTTCTCCAAACGGATAACAGCAGCGCGAAATGTGGAATTTAATTCCAATCGCCATTGACGAGATGAATCCAGAAGATAAATATCCCCGGATGAAACTACCGCCGTCTCGGCGCCAACGTCAATTTGTCCGACGCCATCAAATACCACGAATGCGGTTACAGAATCCGTACGCATGAGCATCGCAGGATCACGCGCGGTAAACGCTTGCGGAGATGCGTTCAGCGTACTAAACACCGAATCAGATTGAGAAACGCCGAACGTGATGTAGCCCACCAGAGAGGATTTGTTTTTGCCTGATATCTCTGATGTCAATGCAAGACTGGCGAGCGCATTCTGCCAGGCTGCCTCGCGCAGCTCCACTGGAAACGCGTCAGTAGAAAATGTATGCGCATCGTCATGCATGTTGGACCCTTCCTTATCAATCTCCCCTTGCAATACTAGGGCAACTGACACCTGAGAATCCAGCTTTATCACGTCGAGACTACTTATTTTTTAATACAAACTTGAAGAGTGCTCCCGAAGTTTTAGCAGACTGTTATGCCAAGCTGTCATGCACGCATGCATTTCAGCTCAATTTTTAACCCAGTCTTTTCTCCGGAAGCACAAATGCCATTTTGTTTTTAGCGTAGTTCACAAGAACCATCTGTATAAAAACGTGGCGCAAGTACGCCACGGACCTTAATTACACAAACGCCAGTTGACCACGCAATGCAGCAACAAAGACAAAACCGATAAAGGTACCAAGAATGGCAAAAATGCCACCCAGAACGTTAGGTGCCGGAATCGGTGCACGTACTGAGGTATAGATCAATCCGGTAACAAGCCCGACGCAAGACGCCAGAATTTCGGTTTGACCAAAGCCAATTTCAACCATGAGTGTCTCCTGTTTTCTTTAAATGGTGATTGCGGTTTTTAATTGTTTTTCGGGCGACCGAATACAACCGCTTTGCGCAGACGCTGCACGATCAGGTAACCGATGTAGGTAAAGATGATCGCGAAAATTCCGCCGAGGACCGGTGGTGCAGGGATAGGCAAGCTCAGCCATGAATACAGAGTTCCAGTGATCAGGCCAACGACCAATGCCACGATTTCATTTCTACCGACATAAACGTGTTCAGGTTTCATTTCTATTTCTCCTCCAAGGTGATAGGTCAACATTGCCGCCTAAAATTTTGAAACTAGCCAGCCAGCTCTTCGACAGCTTTTAAGAATTTCCTGCGAACGATTTTTTGCTGCAGGGAAATCTATGCTTTTGTTTTGAAGAGCAAGCGCTTGAATTTTTAAAGTGTGCTGACGGTTTTCTCCCGTCAGCACAGTGCCTAACGATTACTTAGGGAAGATGTTTTTCCTGATGATGGCGTGCACACCCCAGTTACCGTCCACGACCTGCGTGACGCCGAAATCCACCGAGATGGAAATCAGCGAGATGGCCTCGTCTTCAGACAGATTGCGCGTATCCATGAAGAAGCGGCGCGTCTTGTTGAAGGCATCGGTCATTGCCGTGTCAAGGGAACCTTTAATCTCTGCTGCCGGATCTGCAGCGCCCGCGAACTCCTTGAGGTAGTTCGGACTGCTGAATCCATGAACAACCAGTTCGCTTTCGGTTTCGAGCAAGGGATAATCGAGTCCGTACAGCTTGGTGCCTGGCAGATCCGCTTTTTTATGCAGGATGAACTGGAACAGACCTGTCAGGGAGCATTCGATCGCGGTACCGCAAAGTTCTGCATCGCCTTGCGAGGCGTGCGGATCGCCGATCGAGAACATCGCACCCGGCGCCGCGACCGGGAAGAAGCAGGTCGAGCCTTTGCCCGTGCGCCAGTTGTCGAAGTTGCCGCCGGTGTAGCTTGGCGGGTTCGACGAAACCATGTCCGCTTCTGCAGGAGCCACGGTAATCATGCCAAAGTGCGGGCGCACAGGGATTTCATAACCCTTCAGCACATCATAGTTGAGCTTGATCTTGCTACGATCAACAGGAATACCCGGGTAATCGATGGTTGGGTGCGCTCTGCCCCAAGGATCGGTTTGTGACGCCCAGCGATAGTTGTACACAGCCTTGGCTGTGGTTTGCACACCCGTTGCATCCACTTCGTAGAGGGTGATGACTTCGCGCTGTTTTGGTTCGGTGAGCAGGTTGTTATACTGGAGACCCCAGTTGGCCGCCACATTAACCCCAAACGACTTGCCACGATAATCGGGATTGCCCGATGGACGCTGCATCGTGTCGATGATGCGTACTTCCAGCACATCGCCAGGCTCTGCGCCATTGACGTAGATGGGACCGGTACATACGTGTACGCCCATGCCGCCGCCAGCTCCCACTGGGTGATCCATTGGGCCTGCGCCGCGACGATCGATCGCCTTGTTTTCGGCATCCCAATGGAAAATGCCCTCTACACCTGGATCACCCTGGATCATTCTTTCATAATCGTCGAAAGAGTGATGTGTAACGGCTTCCATCGTGGCGTAATCGCCGGATTCCAGCTTCACCAGAGGCTCCATGGACTTGCTGAAGTAACCCCAGTGGACGGTGTCTTTATTGGCAGGAATATAGTAGTGGCTGACGTTCTCGCCGGCTTTCTTTGAAGGCAGAGGACGATACGTGACACCACCTAAACCTGCTTTACCACTAGCTTTTGTACCGGTGATGTTTGAACGTAGGCTGTGACGCGCTTCTGTGAACTCCGCGAGCAGGTCGGGATCGTTCAGGTGAGAGAAGTGATTGCATCCAGTACTGCAAGTATGATCTGACATATGTCTCCTAATCTTTTAAAGCTCCACTTGATCGTGGTCTGGATCAGATCATATGAGGGGAAGATTTTTTATTCTTGTTTGGAGGCGAACTACTTATTGTAAATTCACGCCGATTGTGGATTCGGCGCATTACTGATCACGGCAGGTACCCGTACTACTTTTCAGTTAGGTCCCGGCTCAAGAATTAAGGCAAACAGACCGGTTACTTGAGTGTGCAAGATCCATTGCAAATCCTCAGATCTGCATCGCCAGAAATATCCGATTTACCGACTGGCTCCAACACGCTCAACTGCTCACAATTCATTACTTTTTGCCGATCCCTCAAGATCAGGCCAATTACATTTACTGACAAAAGCTGACATCCTTACCCGAGGCGATCGCTAAAACCGCTAATATCCAGCTAGATACAGCCACCACTTCAACTTCTTCATTTATTCGAGCGGGTATGCAGGTTAACGTGGGCTAACTGCAACGTATTTACAAATGTTAACGTTTGCCCTCTTTATGGCATTTTTCATGCGCCTATAATCCGCAAAATTAAGAAACCATACGCATTTCAGGAATTTAAAAAAGAATTTCCACAAGGCAACAAGTGTCGAAAATTATAGCCAGTATGCTGCTGTCCCTTGCGATCGCTTCATCTGCATACGCTCAGTCCCAATCTGAAAACTCCAACAATATTCAGACGACCCGAAACGGCGTCGTGTATTCGGTTTCTCAGGATGAAACACTGTCCAGCATCTCGCAGAGATTTACCGGACATATCAAGAATTGGCGCAGCATCGGGCAATTGAATCAAATCGACAACGACAGAACCATTCCCATCGGTCGCAAGGTATTGATTCCGACAAAATTGCTTGCTCCTGCCTCCGCTTTTGCCAAAGTGAAAAGCTTTTTTGGTGAAGTCATCATCCGCGCACATGACGGCAAGGCTATCGAAACAAAAGTAGACTTGCTATTGAAAGAAGGCGATACGCTGACCACTTTGGCGAACAGCTTTATTTCACTCATGCTGGACGATGGAACGCAATTTACATTGCCACCGAACAGCACCGTCAGTCTCAAGTTACTGCGCGCTACGCAATATATAGACAGCCCCAAGACGCAACTCTTACTGCAAAAAGGTCGCGTGGAGTCGCATGTCACCCCGTTCAAACGACCAGAAAGCAGATATGAAGTCATCAGTCCGCTTGCTGTATCCGGCGTGCGCGGCACCAATTTCCGCGTCACTGCAGATACAAACAAAGTCTTGAATGAAGTGATTGAAGGCAAGGTAGCGGTTGAACAAAGCACGGTAAAAACCAGAATAAGCAAACAACTGCTCGCGGCCGGCTACGGCGCGATTGTAGAAAATGGCCGCGTCAGCAAACCCGTTACCTTGCTTGCAGTTCCTACGCTGCTTGACGGTTATCAGGAACAGCGACGCTTGCCGATTCAATTTGCACTCACCCACCCGGCTGCTATCGCTTGCCGCATCACCATTTCCACAGATGCGACCGGACAAAACAATATTGCAGAAACCAGTGTCAACAGCGCAAATGGCAAAGCAACCGCCAAACTGGATAATCTGGAAGATGGCGATTACTTTGTACGCTACAGCGCCGTGGATGCGTCTGGCCTTGAAGGCTTCCCTAGCATTCAACCCTTCCGCGTCAATGCACGCCCATTCCCGCCCTTTCTGTTGCAGCCCGGCTCAAAATTTCAAGGTGTAGGAAAAAACGATCGCATTCCAGTCACCATGCAATGGTCGCAAGTAAGCGGGGTCGCCGATTACCGTCTACAAGTTGCTACTGATGCCGCATTCGGTACCATCATCGTCGACCAAAGTACCGGCATCAATACTGACCAATCTGTGGCAATCCTGGCATCAGGCTCCTATTACTGGCGCGTAGCATCCATTATCAAGAATGGCAGCGAACAGAAACAAGGTCCATACGGTGATGCCAAGCAATTGGAAGTAATACAAGGATTGGCAGCACCTGTCGCCAACGTCCATCAGAAGGAAACCCATTTCTCATGGAGTGCGACACCTGGACAGCGCTTTACCTTTCAGGTCGCGGATACGCCTGCCTTCACCAAGCTGCTGCACAATATCGAGACCACTCAAGCTGAGACTTCCATCCCTCGTCCGGATGCAGGCATCTATTACGCACGTGTGCGCAGTACCGACGCTGATGGATTTATTGGCACATTCTCGCCGGCACAAAAATTTATCATCGAGATGCAATGGACCTCTAGTGACGGCCGCCCGGTAGAGTCACTTGGCCAGCCAATAGGGACAAATTTCTGATGCCTTGTCAGTGGATTGCTCCCTCGATAAATTTTCATGATGCCTAAGCCGCGCACCATTCGATCTCCATTAAGAAAAGAATGGCGCATCTTTCTATTACTCATGCTGCTCCTCGCTGCCGTACTGGGGTATCAAAATGGGCTGGGTCAGGCTGATCGCTTCATTTATGACAATCTGGTCAAGGCAACGCAACGTCCCGCACCACCTGAGATTGTCGTCATCGCCATCGATGAATTCAGCATTGCCGCTTTAGGTCGCTGGCCGTGGCAACGCCACACCCATGCTCGATTACTCGATATTCTGACCGAAGCCAGGACCAAGGCAATCGGTATGGATATCATCTTTGCCGAGCCGCAATACATATCGAATGACGATGCATTACTTGCAAGCGCGATTGCCGACAACCAGCGAACCGTATTACCGGTGCTGATTGAGCGTACCTCATCGGGCTTGCAAGCGACCTTGCCGCTTCCCGCATTCAGAAAGGCGGCACACAGTCTTGGGCATATTCATTTTTCCTTCGAAGCGGACGGCGCCGTACGCGGTGTTTATCTACAGGAAAATCTGCATGGCATCTCATGGCCGCAATTTGCACTGGCTGTATTCGATGCAGCACAAAGCAATAAAAACATAGGGAAATCTGCAGTCATTAATGCCAATACATCGGCTACCAGAGACGATAACCATGCTTTACGCGATATCCTGCAAGGCGATTATCTGGAACGCATTCCATACACTGGCGGCCCCGGTCATTTCAAGACTGTTTCCTACATTGATGTCTTGTCGGGGAAAATCCCGGCCAGCTTTTTCACAGATAAATATGTATTGATAGGCGCAACAGCTGCCGGCATTGCCTCGACGTTTTCCACGCCTGTTACCACCGATCATGAAGCCATGTCTGGTGTCGAGATCAATGCCAATATCCTGGCGGGCCTGATTGAAGACCGCAACATACACAGCGCAGCTCGCTGGCAAACCATCTTGTTCACGCTGCTGTCTACATCATTGGCTTTGCTGGCCTGCCGCTACTTCTCTCCTTTTGGCGCACTGGGATTAACGCTGTTTCTCGTCAGTCTGATCAGCGCCCTAACCTATGGTGCATTTCTGGAGGAACTGTGGATACCGCCTAGTGCGGCAGTCTTGATGGTCATCATTGTGTATCCACTCTGGAGTTGGCGCCGACTGGAAGCAGCACTGTCTTTCCTGAGTGAAGAATTTGCGCGTCTGAATCAAACAACG
The DNA here is from genome assembly GCF_059416385.1 of Herminiimonas sp. GW821-FHT09C12. Classification (NCBI taxonomy): domain Bacteria; kingdom Pseudomonadati; phylum Pseudomonadota; class Betaproteobacteria; order Burkholderiales; family Oxalobacteraceae; genus Herminiimonas; species Herminiimonas sp. GW821-FHT09C12. Next base: position 1,765,941 of record NZ_JBWKPC010000001.1, on the reverse strand, counting down.
CCCATGGTCTTGCGCCATGCAAGTGAATCGGTTCGCTTCAAGAATTCCGATTATCTTGATAAGCAAATTTCCGCCATACGCATCGCAGCCAATCGCTCCCGCGATATGCACCAATTTGTGATCGACAACCTCAACAGCATGCCGGATGCGACCTTGGTGTTATCACAAACCGGCGAGCTCTTGATGTACAACCGCATCGCACGCGAATATTTCGTGACGCTCGGCTTAGACGGATCACAGACGCCAACACTGGAAACGATTTTTTCCAATTTCGATGCTCCACCAGAGATAAATGCAAAGCGCACGACATGGCGTGTAGCCTTGTTGCACTCCACACCCGGCAATACCGCAGTAGAAATCGAAACGCGCGATATCAACAAGCGTGAATTTCTGATCAAATCCGCACCATCGCGCATGACAGACGGCTCGATGCTGGGATGGATAGTCTCGTTGATCGATGTCACCTCGTTGAGAGAAGCAGAACGACGCCGGGAAGAAAGCTTGAACTTCATCTCGCACGATATGCGTGTACCGCAATCGTCGATCCTGGCCTTGATCCAACTGCAAAGAAATCCAAGTACCGCATTTGCCATTCCAGAATTCCTCAGCCGCATTGAAAAATCAGTAGAGACCACGCTCAATCTAGCCGATGACTTCGTGCATCTGGCCAAGGCAGAATCACAGTCATATCAATTGCAGGACACCAATTTTTCTTCACTGCTGGCAGAAGCTGCCGACGATATGTGGGCATTTGCACATAGCAAGACCATCACCATCGTCGTCGATACCGACGAGGTTGAAAATTGCTGGCTCAATGTAGATCGCTCTCTGCTGATACGCGCCCTCGGCAATCTACTATCGAATGCAATCAAATTCAGTCCACAGGGTTCACAAATCATCTGTAGCGCAAAACCTCTGCATACCGAAGCCGGCAGCCGTGTGGTTTGCAATATTAGCGATCACGGCAAAGGGATAGCCGAAGCAGAGTACACCGCTATTTTTTCACCCTTCCTGCGTGCCGATGAGCAGGATCGTGATGGCGTCGGACTCGGACTGGCTTTTGTAAAGATGGTGGTCGAACGTCACAACGGCACCATTGCGGTAGCAAGTACTGTCGGCAAGGGCAGCACTTTCACGATCACGCTGCCATGCGTCATCGGTTAATACATTTATAAAAACAGAACTAGAGAGCAAGCAATGAGAATAGCATCACTGGAAGATGATCCTATCGAATCACAACTCATCCATCAGGTCATTACCGATGCAGGTCACGAATGCGCTTCTTTCGCTGACGGGAAATCACTGATAAACGCACTGAAGAATCAGACATTCGACATCTTGGTGCTGGATTGGCATCTGCCCGATATGACAGGCAAAGATGTCATCGAATGGATCAGAAAACATGTGGGTGAAAACGTGATCGTGATGTTCCTCACTAATCGCGTGCTGGAAGAAAACATTGTGGCTGGCTTGATGGCTGGAGCCGATGATTACATGACAAAACCGATACGCGAGGCGGAATTATCTGCTCGTATTCATGCTTTATCCAAACGCATTCGTCGTGCATCGGAGGTAGATGCCGCTTTAGCAGCGCCTCAAGTCACTACGATAGAAGTTGGCATTTTTCATTTCGATCTATTCAGAAAGACAGCCACGATACGCGGCGAACCGGTTGAGTTGAAACCTAAGGAATTCGATATCGCAGCACTCTTTTTCCAGAATATCGGACAACTGATTTCCAGAGAAAGGATCATGGAAGATGTGTGGGGACGTGAACTGATGATGACTTCGCGCACGCTGGATACGCACATGTCACAAGTCAGGACCAAGCTGCAACTCAAGCTGGATAACAATGTGCGGCTGACGACGGTGTACACCATCGGCTACCGTCTGGATACTTTCTGATTCTTGCGGATATTCTCAGGCGATGCTGGATAGCCGTGCCAGCTTCAGTTGCGCAGCTGCCAGCATGTCCAGATATTCCTGCGAACGGAAGAAGCGATATTCAACAACGCGTTGCTTTGCAATCGCATCATCTGGATAAGCTTCCGTCGCCGGATGACACATGATCAACATGCCCGGCTGCGCTGCATCCAGCCAGTTCTTGAAACAGGCCGCATAGTCAGCCCGATCAAAACCATATACGCCGGCAAAACCGTGATTACTGGCAATGCCCGAGATCTTCAATCCCGCTGCCAAGTCCGCACCACCCAGATATTTCAGGATTTGTGGTTTGCCACGCCATGCCGGATTGGCCGGTACGGTATTACGCACCCAGAGCGGATGACCTGCGTAACGACGCTTGATGACTTGCAACAATATCTGCCGCACACCCGGTAATTGATGCACATGCTGATGCCCGTCAATAAAGTCAGGCGGCTGACCGAATCCTGCTTCGAACGCATCCAGTTGCCGCTCCAACTCATCCTGCACGCGATCCGCGTTCATACCCTTTAACAAGCTACGCAAAATGACGGCATGCAAGCTAGGCATCTTTGCCTGACCAAAACCTTCCGTCAGATTGAAATGCAAACCGATATCAGCTTGTCCTTTACGCTCACGCAATGCCGGTGCCGCCGTTTGCTGCCAGCTTGGCGCCGTACTGAAGCAACTGACCGCACTCAGACGGCCAAACGCCAGCAGATCGAGTATGCCGGCATCGATACCAGGATTCTGCGCATAATCATCGGAGCAAAGTGCAATCGGTGTCATGGTCGATGTCATCACAGTTTTCGTTTCTCAAGAATGTGCAGCGTGACGGAAGGCCCACAGTCGGCTCAAGACATAAGTCATGACTGCAACCGTGAAGACCACCAACGCCAGTGCCACGTAATACGGCAAACCCACGTAACGCAACAACAGATAAAACAGTAATTGATTCATGCAGAAGCCCAGCACCGCCACCGCCAGAAAACGCAGGAAGGATGGATGATCACCATCCGCATGCGAAGCAATCGCATCAGAAAACGTCCAATGTCTATGGCCGAAGTAACTGACCCAGAACGCCACCACAAAGCCACCAACATTCGCATGCAAAGGTGCAATATGCGCCAACTCCACCAAGCCGATCACGACCCAGTAATGCACAGCTGCAGCCGTCAGGCCGACGATGCCAAAGCGCAGTACCCGCAGCAATTCCATCAAACGCATGGCGGCGCGTCTTTATCGGTCGTCGTTGCCGGGCCGTTATTAATATCGTGCGCCACGACATAGAGAGGACGTTTTTTTACTTCGTCATACACGCGGCCAAGGTATTCACCCAGCACGCCGATGGAAATCAATTGAATGCCAGAGAAGAACATCAAACCCGCCGCCAATGTGGACCAACCCGGCACATCATTGCCAAACAGGATCGATTCACCCGCAATCCAGAACGCATACAGTATGGCGATGATGGAAATCACGACACCCACCGCGCTCCAGATGCGCAAAGGCAAAGTGGTAAATGCCGTCACACCAGCCAAAGCCAGACGGCTCAAGCTACGGTAGTTGAAGCTCGACACGCCGGTCGCACGATCAGCCGGTACAAACGGCAAGGCGATGCTGCTGAAACCAACCCAGGCATACAAACCCTTCATGAAACGATTGCGTTCCGGCAACTGGCGCAAGGCATTCACCACCTTCTTGTCCATCAAGCGGAAGTCACCGGCATTGCGCGGGATGGTGATCGGCGAGCCTGATTCCATCAATTGATAGAACATGCCGGTACCCCAACGCTTCAGGCGCGATTCATTACTGCGATCGCTGATGACGCCGTACACCATATCGATACCGCTCTGCCACAGACGCGTCATTTCCGGCAGCAATTCCAACGGGTGCTGGTAATCACTATCCATCAAAATCACCGCATCGCCCTGCGCTGCATCAATGCCAGCCGACAAAGCCGCTTCCTTGCCGAAATTGCGGGAAAAGCTGATATAGCGCAAACCGCCCTCGCTCAGCAAAGACGCCATAACTTCATCGGTATTGTCTTTGCTACCGTCATTGATGACGATAATCTCGTAACGCGTTGCAAAGGTGGCAAGCGTTTTTTTCAGATCCCGTAAAAAGTCGGCCAGATGCGCCGCCTCGTTATACGCCGGGATCACACAAGAGATCAGGGCATCGGTAGGGCGATTTTTCGGCAGTGCGGTCACTGTCACCATGAGAAAAACCTTTCTGGTTTGAATTGCAAAGCCACTTCCGGTTCTGCGAAAATCAAGGATATATGCATGGTTACGCGGCAAAAATTTCGTAGGTCATCTGACCAGCGATTATAATTCACCGCCACTGTATGCGATTGCTAAACTGGAATAGTTTCCACGCCAGACATACACCACTTCTCCTTTTTCTTACCGATGATGCCAACTCAACCAGTTTCTTCGTCCAAGCTATCCAGCCGGCTCTTTTCGCTGAATTCGTCCAATCTGGTACCGCTGGTTCTCGTGCTGTTGCTGCTCCATCTGGTTTTATGGAGCTTTTTCACCGGCATCAGCCACCGCGCGCCCGACTGGGACAATATGGAAGAGCTGGTCTGGGCGAGCGGATTGGAATGGGGTTACTACAAGCATCCACCGCTACCTTCGTGGATTTTGTATGGATTGGTATCCATCTTCGGCCGTCCGGTCTGGCTGACATTCTTCACCGGCCAGCTCAGCGTCGTACTGACCTTATGGATAGTCTGGAAATTCGGTTGCGAAATCACAACGCAAAGCCGCGCGCTCATCGCCACTTTGCTGGTATCCGTCATCGCCTACTTCACCGTGCGCGGCGTGATGAACAATCACAATACGATGCAACTGTGGTCAGTTGCCGGCGCGATCTGGATGTTTTACCGCGCCACCCGTACCGACAGCATGAAGGCATGGGCTGCGCTAGGCTTTTTCTGCGGTTGCGCCTTCCTGACTAAATACAGCGCGCTGATCCAGTTCGCCACCTTTGCCCTGTACTTGCTGATTACCGGCGGCCTGCTGCGCGCCAAAACATGGAAAGGCATCGCACTTGCGACCGCCATCCTGATCGCAATGGTCACGCCGCATCTGCTGTGGCTCAAACAACAAGCAGCCGGCCCGATAGCCTACGCTGGCAGCGAGATGATTCCGCAAGCGACTTACTGGCTGGAAGTACAAGACTTGTTCAGCTTCTTGCTAACCAATCTGGGACGTATTGCCGCGCTGATCCTGGCCGTACTGATCATCGCCTTCTGGGCTGGCCGCCAATATAAATTGACGCCAAAATCCGCTCGTCCGCCAACCATAGCCAGCGAACTGGCTGCATCGGATCGCTTCTTCCTGCTGTTTGTCGGTCTGACGCCACTATTGATAACCATGCTGGTTGCAGGCGCGTTCAAGATTCCTTTGGCGGCGCATTGGGCGACCACCTTCTTCGTGCTGTTCGGCTTCTTCTCTTTCTGGTTTCTCAAAAGCGGCAATGATGCAGCCTTGCTGCGCAAAACCATCATCGTCGTCATCGTGATGCAGGTTCTGGGTGCCGCAGGTTACGGCTTGGCCCGCGGACCATTGGCAGATAAATCCGGCCGCGCCAGCCGCGCCACCTTCCCTGGCGCCGAAGTATCACGTCAAGTGCATGCACAGTGGAAAGCGCACATGCAAACACCGTTGACGCTGGTTGCATCCGATACCTGGTTGGGCGGCAATATCGCGACGCATATCGGCCCTCAAGTGCAAGTCTTGATCGATGGCGACTTCCATAAATCGCCATGGGTCAATGAAGAGAAAGCAGAAAAATGCGGGATGCTGGTTGCGATCAACCGCAGCAAGGTCAACCCGGATCAAATCGATATCGATGCAATTGCATTGATGGCGCAAACCACAGAACACGGTACGCTGGAAATTCCTTGGACCAAGAAAGCCGGTGGCCCTACAGTTGTCGTTGAGTGGGGCATCATCCCACCGCAGCCAAGCTGTAAAGATGTGAAAGATGCCAAGTAACTCTATCTAATTCAGCTCCTCGTTCGCAGTACGGTACAAGCTGCAAACTGGAGCGAACATCAAAGATCTACCGCAATAAAAAAGCCGCTTCCCAAAAGGAGCGGCTTTTTTGTTTCCAGTAGAAACAGGCTGAACTTAGGGCTGCAAGCGTTGCCGCTGCCACTTCCCGTCTTTATCCAGCGCGTACACAATCCTGTCGTGCAAACGCGAACGACGCCCCTGCCAGAACTCGATGTAATCCGGCTTCAAACGATAGCCACCCCAATTTTCCGGCCGCGGTGGATGCTCGCCATACTTTGCTTCAACTTGTGCGTACTGTGCCTCCAGCGTCTCACGATCGGCAATTGGATGGCTCTGCGATGAAGCAAGTGCACTCAAGCGACTTTTAACCGGACGACTCTGAAAGTAGTGCTCACTTTCCTCGCTGGATACACGCTCGACCCGGCCTTCAATCCGTACTTCACGCTCCAGCGGAATCCAGTGAAACAGCAATGCTGCATGCGGATTCTTTTCCAGCTCCATGCCCTTGCGGCTGCCGTAATTGGTAAACCACGTAAAGCCGCGCTGATCGAAATCCTTGATCAGCAAAATACGCGACGATGGACGACCATTTTCACCAACAGTAGATACGCTCATGGCATTCGGCTCAGGGACTTCCGCACACAGCGCCTCATCAAACCATTTGGCAAATTGCGCGACAGGATCGGGATCGATATCGTGCTCTGACAATTTCGCTTGCGTGTAATCGGTACGAATATCTGCGATGGACATAATTGTTCTTTCTCCTTATGTAGCAATGCCACGACGTAGACGCATGGCATCGCCGAGCTGGGTCATTTGTTCCTGATCGAACAAGCGCTGTGCCATCGGCGTGACAATCGCGTCTTCTTTTTCCATGTGTGCATTGTAAAGCTTGACGAACAGATGCACATTCCCTGCCGACAATTCTGCAGCCTCGGCTGTTGCGATGGCACGTAATTGCACAGCGAGCGGCTGCCAGAGTTGATCCATGTGCCGGTGTTCGCCGATGATTTCTGCTGCAGTCGTGTTCAACAAAGCCAAATCCTCATCGATTGCGCTCGCCAACAACATCGGCAACAAATCCTGCTCTTCGTCGGCATGATGATTCGGTGCCGCATGATCAAAATAGCGCAACACTGCCATCGCCGCCTGTTGCGCATCCGGCATCTGTCCGACGGCCTGCAAATGCTCTACAAGCTTCTGCATGGTATTCAACTGCTTGCGTATCCGTCCATGGCAATGCTTCAGCACTTCTAGCGGCTGACTAAAGTCCGGTGCGGATTCGAATAAGGTATTCATCTTGTTATCTTCCTACCTGTTTGACTACATTATCCGATGCTACGCCACCTGGATTTGATCCATCGCAATCATTTTCGAGAATATCGAAAATGAATTAGCCCCACTCTTCTCTTGCCAAAGAATTATCAAAGATAAACTTAAGCACCGCCGTCCGTTAAAATGGCGACATGACTTCAATTGCCGCCTCATCTTCCCCTTCTGCCGTACCTGATATCGATTACGACCGTCGCTTCGGCGGTATTGCACGCCTGTACGGCAATGCCGCGCTGGAACGCTTCCGCAATGCCCATGTATGCGTAATAGGCGTCGGTGGCGTCGGTTCCTGGGTAGTCGAAGCTTTGGCGCGCAGTGCCATCGGTAAGATCACGATGATCGATCTGGATAATCTGGCCGAATCAAATATCAACCGCCAAATCCACGCGCTGACCGATACCTTGGGTAAAGCCAAGGTCACCGCTTTGGCCGAACGTATTGCACAGATCAATCCGTACTGCGTGGTCACCGAGATTGAAGACTTCCTCAGCGCCGACAATCTGGATGAAATGATAGGGTCGCGCCAATACGACTACATCATCGATGCCATCGACAATGTCCGCGCCAAGACCGCATTGATTGCGTATTGCCGCAAACATAAATTAAAGCTGGTCACGATAGGTGGCGCGGGTGGACAAATTGATCCAACCAAAATTGAAGTGCTCGATCTGTGTCGTACCGAGCAAGAACCGTTATTGGCGAAAGTACGCAAACGCTTGCGTGCCGAGCACGGCTTTCCACGCGGGACGAAAAACAAATTCGGTATCGATGCCGTCTTCTCGACTGAACCACTGCGCTTCCCGGAAACAGAAGAAGTCTGTGCCGTCGATGGCGATGATCAAACAGGAATTACAGGATTGAATTGCGCAGGCTTTGGTTCTGCGATGGTGGTCACTGCATCGTTCGGGCTGGTGGCTGCCGCGCATGTATTACGCAAGCTGGCAGCAGAAGCAACTGCGGTCACACCCGTCAAAACAGCTGATGACGAAGTGAAGTAAGCGGGAAGTTACTCTTCAGGATTTCCCAAACACTTCATTCAACTGCTGCGTCACGCGGATGAAGGTCGTACGCTTGGTCAGTTCCTTCAGCTTGTGCGCGCCCACATAAGTACAAGCTGAACGCACACCGCCGAGTATATCTTGCAGCGTATCTGCTACCGCACCACGATACTCCACTAACACTTCCTTGCCTTCTGCCGCTCTATACTCGGCTACGCCACCGGCATATTTCTCCATTGCTGTGCGGCTGCTCATGCCGTAGAAGCGCTTGAATTTTTTGCCATCGCGTTCTATCAAATCACCGGCACATTCATCATGACCGGCCAGCATGCCACCCAACATGACAAAATCCGCACCACCACCAAACGCCTTGGCCAAATCACCAGGTACCGAGCATCCGCCATCAGCACAAATCTGCCCACCCAAGCCATGTGCTGCATCGGCACATTCGATCACTGCAGATAATTGCGGATAACCAACTCCAGTCATCTTGCGTGTAGTGCATACCGAACCTGGACCGATACCAACCTTGACGATATCTGCACCCGCCAGTATCAATTCCTCCGTGATATCGCCCGTCACCACGTTACCGGCCATGATCGTCAGTTGCGGATAAGCCTTGCGTACCTTCTTGACGAAGTTGATAAAGCCTTCGGTATAACCATTTGCCACATCGATGCAAAGATACTCAAGCGTATCGTGGGTACGCGCCATCACGGCGGTAAATTTTTCATATTCAAGCTGGCTGATGCCCATCGAATAAAACGCGCTCGATGCGGCAATGCCCGAAGCCTGCAACGAGAGAAAATACGTCGCTAATTCATCTGCGGAATAGTGTTTGTGCAATGCTGCCGACAAGCTGTAGGAAGCCAGAGCTTGTGCCATCGCCATGGTACCGGTGGTATCCATATTCGATGCAATGATGGGTATACCGCGATAGGTATTGTGCGAATTGCGGAAGATGAATTCGCGATGAATATCGACATCCTGACGCGATGTCAGCGTAGAACGCTTGGGGCGTATCAGCACATCCTTGAAATCCAGCTTTACTGATTCTTCGATATGCATGATGCGCCTCCTGCTGGTCAATCAGCGAGTCAAATCATGTCCTCTCTGATTTTGTCGCTGAAAGTCTTTCTGACTTTGGAAACCTTAGGTGCAACGATGAAGGCGCAATAACCTTGCATCGGATTCTGGCGGAAATAATTCTGATGATAATTCTCAGCCTTGTAATACGTCTCCGCCGGGCTGAGTTCCGTCACGATAGGCGCATCCCACACGTTCGCCATTTCGGCAATGACATGCTTCGCCGTATCTTTCTGTTCCGGTGTGTGGAAATAAATCACTGAACGATATTGCGTACCAACATCGTTACCCTGGCGGTTCAATGTCGTTGGATCGTGGATAGTGAAAAACACTTCGAGAATTTCACGGAAGCTCACCACTGCAGGATCGAATGTCAGGCGCACCACTTCGGCATGGCCGGTCGTGCCCTCACAAATCTGCTCATACTCGGGGTTCTCAATATGACCGCCGGTATAACCAGATTCAACCGCCTTGATGCCTTTAAGCTGCTGAAACACAGCCTCAGTGCACCAAAAACATCCACCACCCAGCGTTGCGATTTCCATTGCCATTCGATTACTCCGTTAGTGTATGCCTATGACTTTAGCGCAAACTATACGACCTGCATACAGAATCGCAGGTAAAACCTCATTCCGGCCATAGTTGATTATTCAGGCCATCCCTTGCTATGCGCTACGATCAGCGGAAAACTATGGTGCCGCCCGCGACCAATGTCGACAGCACCTGTGGCGCAAAAACGTCAGTATCGAACAATGCTGCGACAACCCGGAACTCACCTGCAGAGCCTGTTGCCGTATCGGATGCCAGTTGATACACACTCTTTTGCTCCGACATCAAGACACCTTTGCTGTCGCTTGCAAGGGAAATCAGACTAGGCTGATGCGCATCCTCTTCGACCGGTGGCGTGTGATGGCAGCGCGTTGCAATCAAGGACGACAAGTTAACAATGGCTGGTACTGCAGGTGGCACATCGAATACCACATCATCGTCATGCAATAGAATTTTTACAGGGAATTCACGCAGAATCGCTGCATTGGCTTCTTGCAATGATGCATGCTCCAGAGGCAGCAATTTTGCACCGCAGCGCGCGGTCGCAATGTAGAGCATCAACGCATCCTGATGCCCTAATCCCCAATAGGCAACCGTATCGCCGGCCTGAACGTTCCATTCGCTTTTCAAACGCGCGGTGCCACGTTCTATGCGCGACCAGAATTTGCGATAAGTCACAACGCGCCGACTGGAACGCGAGGCGATCGTAGTCGGTTGCGTCATTGCGCGCTCGCGCAGGATATTAAAAAGATTCATGTTCAAGGTTCTCCGTACGCATGATTTTACGGAAACGTGAGGCCAACAACGAGGCGTTTCTTCATGAAAACTTCTTTTTTCGGCATAATGGATGAAATTTCATGGAACATCGATGTCTACTACTTCTTCACGCAACGCAGTGCCCACATTGGATGCACGTCATTTTCGCGATGCCTTGTCTCAATTTGCCACCGGCGTCACGATAATCACGACGCGCCTGGAAGATGGCAGCTTTCTCGGCTTGACTGCCAGCTCCTTCAATTCCGTCTCGCTGACGCCGCCATTGGTATTGTGGAGTCTCGGACAAACGGCAAAAAGTTTACCTGTCTTCACCGGCAATTCGCACTACGTCATCAACATTCTGTCCGCTGATCAAGCCGCATTGGCAATACAATTTTCCAAGCCTAGCAAGGATCGTTTTGCTGGTGTGGATTTCACCCTGTCACCAACCGGCTTGCCGATTCTATCTGGCGTGGCGGCCTGGTTTGAATGCCATAATCGCAGCCGCTATCCTGAAGGCGATCACGTCATCTTTGTGGGTGAAGTGGAATGTTGCGATGTGCGTGCGCAAGCACCGCTGGTATTTCATGGTGGTCGCTTCCTGTCTGAATAAACTGCATGACGCGTTATCGCGTCTTCAGATCAATCTTGCAACAGCTTCAGCAAAATCCCGGAAGAATCATGCGCGGCGCGGCGCAATCTGTCGTTGACGCCATTCCAGGCGTCTTCGCTCGGTGGCGTCTGCACCACGATCACATCGGCATGTGCACCATCCATCGCACGCAAGGCGGCGTACAAATCATGCGCATAAGATGCTGGTGTGGTGGATAAAGCGATGCTTGCCACCACCGGCAAGTTTGCTGCTCCCGCATATTGCATCAACGCAACGCGTCGGCCATGCGCATGCAATTTTTGCAGCGTCTCAGACAAACGCTCACTATCGACCAGTACAACCGGCGTCGCTGGTGCGTAATGCGATTCCAGCGTGCCGGAAGCGCGTGGTGCGCCTTGATCCGGTAAAGCAGGCAACACGCCGATGACTTCTGCAATCTGTGCTGCACTGATATGTCCTGGACGCAACAAAACCGCATGACCACGCGACATATCAACTATCGTCGATTCAATACCGACTTCGCTTTGTCCACCATCGAGTATGCAAGTCAGAAAACCGTTTTGATCGTTGCCGAATTCATCGCGCACATGTTGCGCGGTAGTTGGACTGACGTGGCCGAATTTATTGGCAGAAGGCGCAGCAACGCCGCCTTTGCCATTCTTGAATGTACGCAACAAGGCTTGCGCCACAGGATGCGATGGGCAACGTAATCCAATCGAATCCTGACCGCCAGCCACAGTATCCGGAATATGCGTAGCGCGTTTGAGTATCAGTGTGAGCGGACCTGGCCAGAATGCAGCGATCAATTTGCGCGCATCGGGTGTAACCGCTTGCGCCCAGTAATCCAGATCAGCTTCCGGTGCGAGATGCACGATGACAGGATGATTGGAGGGGCGACCTTTGGCCGCATAGATATTGGCAACTGCAGCCGGATTCTCTGCATCCGCACCGAGGCCATACACAGTCTCGGTGGGAAAAGCGACCAGCTCGCCCTGCTCCAGCCTGCGTGCTGCATCGTGTATCGCCGGCCAGTCCAGTTGTTCTTCAAGCATGGTGTAACTTCGTCAATTCAACTCAGGCTGCAATGCCGAGTATGTCGCAGGCTTTACACAGATTGGCTTGCGCTTCTTCCAGCGTTGCAGCGACAAAAGTGATGTGCCCCATCTTGCGTGCACGACGGGCTGTGTCTTTGCCATACAGATGCAGGTTCGCACCCGGCAATGCCAGCACTTTATCCCATGCCGGTTCGCGCGCTTCGTCGGAATTGCCTTCAAACCAGATATCACCAAGAATGTTCAACATCGCAGCAGGTGAATGCTGACGCACATCGCCCAAAGGCAAGCGCGCCATCGCACGCGCTTGTTGCGCGAACTGACTGGTGATGCAGGCATCGATGGTGTAGTGACCACTGTTATGTGGACGCGGTGCCATTTCATTGACGACCAGCGAACCGTCGGTCAGTACGAAAAATTCTATGCACAAGACGCCAACATAACCAAGCTGCTCGATCACAGCCAGCGTTGCCGCCTGTGCTTTCTCGGCAGATGCCTTGGTGATGTTCGGGCCTGGCACGGTAGTCGTAAACAAGATGCCGTCACGATGTACGTTTTCTGCAATCGGATACACCACTGCTTTACCGTCCGCGCCACGCGCAGCCAGCACGGAAATTTCATACGCCAGCGGCAGCATTTTTTCCAGCACGCAAGCAACGCCGTTCATGTTGCCGTACGCAGCGTGCAATTCTTCGCGTGTCTTGACGCGAACCTGCCCCTTACCGTCGTAACCCATGCGCACCGTTTTCAGGATGCCTGGCAATAAATCGTCAGACACGGCATCAATATCGGCTGCCGAATTGATTTCCTTGTGCGATGCCGGGAACACGCCCGAAGTCGTTGCGCATTCGATGAAGAAACGTTTTTCCGCCATGCGATCTTGCGCAATCGAGACGCACTCGGCAGATGGTGCAACAAAGGTACGTTCAGCCAAAAAGCCTAAGCTCTTCGCCGATACGTTTTCAAACTCTGTCGTCACTGCAGCACATTGCCCAGCCAACTTCACCAATGCATCGGTATCGGTGTAATCAGCGCAATGCAGGTAATCAGCAGCGTGGCTGGCCGGGCAATCGAGCGCCGGTTCCAATACTGCAACCTTGAAACCCATTTGTTGTGCAGCATGCGCGAACATGCGACCCAACTGGCCGCCGCCCATCACACCCAGCCAGGTGCCAGGTGTTGCGGAAGGATTGATAGGTGAAAATTGATTCTTTTGGCTCATGTCGGCAAGGTCATTTCTACAGCGATTTGCGTTTGTTTGGCGCGGAACTCTTCCAGGCTGGAAGCCAGTTTGTCATCGGTAGTAGCGAGGATGGCAATCGCGGCCAATGCTGCATTCGCCGCACCTGCTTCACCAATGGCAAAAGTCGAGACGGGAATTCCTTTCGGCATTTGCGCGATAGACAGCAGTGAATCTTCACCACGCAGATATTTTGATGGCACAGGCACACCGAGTACAGGCACGATGGTTTTCGCTGCCAACATGCCCGGCAAATGCGCTGCACCGCCGGCACCAGCGATGATCGCGCGCAAGCCGCGTGAACGTGCGGACTCAGCGTAAGCAAACATCTGATCCGGCATGCGATGCGCAGAAATCACTTGAGCTTCATGCGCAATGCCAAATTCCTTCAGGATCGCAACCGCATGTTGCATCACATCCCAATCGGATGAAGAGCCCATCACTACGCCAACCACTGGCTTTGTCGTCAATGCATCTGCCATATCTCAGCCTTTCAGTTCTTCACCGGTCAAACGGGTCAATGCTTCGCGATATTTCGCGCCGGTTTTTTCGATTACATCGGCCGGCAAGTTAGGTGCCGGTGCTGTCTTCTTCCACTCGGTCACTGTTTCCAGATAATCGCGTACGAATTGCTTGTCGAACGATGGTGGCGAGATACCGGTTGCGTATGAGTCGACAGGCCAGAAACGTGAGGAATCGGCAGTCAATACTTCATCCATCAAATGCAGCGTGCCGTCTTTATCAAGACCGAATTCAAACTTGGTATCGGCAATGATGATGCCACGCGTTGCTGCGTAGTCAGCCGCAGTTTTGTACAGCTTGATGCTGACGTCCCGTATCTTGTTCGCCAATTCTTTACCGATGCGTTGTTCCATTTCAGCGAAGGTGATGTTCTCATCATGCTCGCCCATCTCAGCTTTGGCAGCCGGCGTAAAAATCGGCTCAGCCAATTTCTCTGCCTGCTTCAATCCTGCCGGCAATTGCACGCCGCATACTGCACCAGTCGCCTTGTAATCATTCCAGCCGGAACCGATCAAATAACCACGCACAACTGCCTCAACCAAAATTGGTTGCAAGCGCTTCGCGACAACCGCGCGATTCTTTACCTGCGCCACTTCGTCTGGAGCTACTACCGATTCAGGAGCAATACCTGTCAAATGATTCGGCACGATATCTTTCAGTTTCTCGAACCAGAAATCAGACATCTGATTCAGCACCTGGCCTTTGGTCGGAATCGGCTCGTTCATCACCACATCGAATGCGGAAAGACGATCGCTGGTAACGATCAAAATCTTGTCGTCGCCAACCGCATAATTTTCGCGAACCTTGCCGCGACCAAGTAAAGGCAATGAAGTAATAGAGGATTGATACAGACTAGTCATGACGTTTCCATAAATCTGAAACGGCGATTCCAGGAATCGCCGAGGGTTTATTCACTGCTGAATATATTTACTAAATATATTGTTAAATACGACGCTTACTGAATGATTTGCGACAGCTCGCCTTTTTTGTACTTCTCTGCAATTTTTTCCAAAGGCAGTGGCTTGATCTTGGCAGCTTGACCTTCGCAACCGAATGCCAGGAAGCGCGCTTTACATACTTGCTTGGCCGCTTCTTTTGCTGGCTTCAGGTAATCGCGTGGATCAAACTTGGATGGATTCTCGATCAGGTAACGACGAATCGCACCGGTCATCGCCAGACGGATATCGGTATCGATATTGATCTTGCGCACGCCGTTCTTGATGCCTTCTTGAATTTCTTCTACTGGCACGCCATAGGTTTCTTTCATGTCGCCGCCAAATTCACGGATTTCCGCCAGCAATTCTTGCGGTACCGAAGAAGAACCGTGCATCACCAAATGGGTATTAGGAATACGGGTGTGAATTTCACGAATACGCTCGATAGCCAAGATGTCGCCTGTTGGCTTCTTGGTGAATTTATATGCGCCATGCGAAGTACCGATTGCGATTGCCAATGCATCGCATTGTGTTTTCTTGACGAAGTCTGCTGCCTGCTCGACGTCAGTCAACAATTGTTCACGGGTCATTTTGCCGTCAGCGCCGTGACCGTCTTCCTTGTCACCCATCATGGTTTCCAGCGAACCGAGTACGCCCAGCTCTGCTTCTACTGTGACGCCAATCGCGTGCGAGAACTCGACGACCTTGCGTGAAACTTCGACGTTGTATTCGTAGCTGGCCACCGATTTGCCATCTTCATTCAAGGAACCGTCCATCATCACCGAGGTGAAGCCGGAGCGTATGGCTGCCATACAAACTGCCGGCGACTGGCCGTGATCCTGATGCATAACGACTGGAATGTGCGGATAAGCTTCAACTGCTGCTTCAATCAAATGACGCAAGAAAGGTTCGCCCGCATATTTACGTGCGCCTGCGGATGCTTGCATGATTACCGGTGCGCCGACTTCATGCGCCGCTTCCATGATGGCTGTAACCTGTTCAAGATTGTTGACGTTGAACGCAGGCAGACCGTAGCCGTTTTCGGCTGCGTGGTCGAGTAATTGACGCATGGATACGAGAGGCATGGTAATTCTCCAAAACAGTAATGAGGGTTTATCGAACAGATGATGCTTGCAAAGCCGAGCGTTTGTTCCACATCAGCCATGCAACATTCATCGTCACAACAAATTAATTTTTAAAACAAAACTTCTTGCTGGGAAGACTTCTACATTCCCGCATTAGTCTCTGGCGCGTTGCTCCAGAATTTCAACAGCCGGCAAGGTTTTTCCTTCGAGGAATTCAAGGAAAGCACCACCACCGGTCGAGATATAACCAATCTTGTCTGCAATATCGTACTTGGCAATCGCAGCCAGCGTATCGCCACCGCCAGCCACCGAGAAACCTTTGGATTCGGCAATTGCCAAGGCCAATATTTTGGTACCGTTGGCAAATTGATCGAACTCAAACACACCAACCGGGCCATTCCACACGATGGTGCCAGCTTGTGCAATTTGCTTCGCCAAAATTGCCGATGTCTTCGGACCGATATCCAGAATCATGTCATCGTCAGCCACATCAGCGACATCCTTGACCGTTGCAACTGCAGTCGGCGAAAACTCCTTCGCGCACACTACATCAACTGGAATCGGTACCGATGCGCCTCGCTTGGCCATCATATCGATGATCGTCTTGGCATCGCCAACCAAATCCGCTTCTGCCAGCGATTTGCCGATTTTCAAACCAGCAGCCAGCATGAAGGTATTCGCGATACCACCACCAACGATCAAATTATCAACCTGGCTGGCCAGCGTTTTCAAAATAGTCAGCTTGGTCGAGACCTTGGAACCGGCAACGATCGCGACCAGCGGACTGGCCGGCTCACCCAATGCTTTGCCCAATGCATCCAACTCGGCTGCCAGCAAAGGGCCAGCGCAGGCAATCGCCGCGTATTTTGCAATGCCGTGCGTAGTCGCTTCAGCACGATGCGCAGTACCGAACGCATCATTGACGTAGACATCGCATAAGGCAGCAATCTTTTTAGCCAGCGTGTCGTCGTTCTTTTTCTCGCCTTTATTAACGCGGCAGTTTTCCAGCAAGACAACCTGACCCGGCGCAACATCCACGCCATCGATCCAGTTTTGCTTCAACTCAACAGGCTGACCCAGCAACTCTGCCAAACGTTGCGCAACTGGCGCCAACGTATCGGCAGGCTTGAACTCACCTTCGACAGGACGTCCCAGATGCGACGTCACCATGACGGCAGCACCTGCTTGCAACGCTTGTTGAATAGCCGGCACCGAAGCGCGTATGCGCGTGTCTTCGGTAATATTGCCCTCGCTGTCTTGCGGTACATTGAGATCGGCACGGATAAATACGCGCTTGTCCTTCAGTTCATTACGCGCGATCAAATCGCTCAATCTTTTAAATTGCATGTGCTCGTAAATTGGAGGGTTTAAAGAAAGACCGCTATTTTACCGCACCAGATGGCTCAAAAACCTTGGTTTCATGCCAATGTTCCGGCTCAAGAAAGCCGAAAGGTCAGATAAAAGCGGAAATAACGATCTGTGTCGAGGAATATTGCCGCGTTGCAGCAAATCCATCTGTTAGAAGCACTGCATCCGAATTGATTCAATTTTTACAATAAATTTATTCTTTTCGGCCTATGACTACGCATAACCGTTGTCGCGACGCATATAAAAACGACATTATTTCAGCGACTATTCTCAATGTTGGTTTTTCCTGATTAGCCGAATCCGTTAAAATCGTGGTCTTGCTCAATTTACTGGAGATCCCGAAATGTCGATGTCTGATCGCGACGGCAAAATTTGGAAAGACGGCCAACTCATAGACTGGCGCGATGCAACCATCCATGTCCTGACGCACTCGCTGCATTACGGTATGGGCGTGTTTGAAGGCGTACGCGCTTACAAGACCGCACAAGGCACCGCCATCTTCCGTCTGCGCGAACATACAGAACGACTCTTCAATTCAGCCAAGATCTTCCAGCTGAAGATCCCTTTTGATCTCGAAACCGTCATGCAAGCGCAACTGCAAGTCGTCCGCGAGAACAAGCTGGAAAGCTGCTATCTCCGCCCATTGGTCTGGATCGGGGACGAAAAACTCGGCATCTCCGCCAAGGGCAACAAAATTCATATCGCCATCGCCGCTTGGCCATGGGGCGCTTATCTAGGCGAAGACGGTCTGAACAAAGGCATACGCGTCAAAACCTCGTCATTCAGCCGTCATCACGTCAACGTATCCTTGGTACGCGCTAAAGCATCCGGCTATTACATCAATTCCATCCTCGCCAATCAGGAAGCGCTGACTGACGGCTACGATGAAGCATTGTTGCTGGACACCGACGGTTACGTCTCGGAAGGCTCAGGCGAAAACGTATTCATCGTCAAGAACGGCAAAGTGTACACACCGGACCTGGCATCTTGCCTCGACGGCATTACCCGCGACGCGGTGCTGACCATGGCGCGTGACCTCGGCATCGAAGTCATTGAAAAACGTATTACCCGCGACGAGATGTATTGCTGTGACGAAGCCTTTTTCACCGGTACGGCAGCAGAAATCACGCCTATCCGCGAACTTGATAACCGTCAGATCGGCGACGGCAAACGCGGTCCGGTTACAACCAGACTGCAATCCCTGTTTTTCGACGTGGTCGCAGGCAAGGCACCGCAATACAGCCACTGGCTGACGATCGTCTAAAAGCGTGTGATCAAAACGGCGCGATTATTTGCTATACGACCGCGCCAGTTCACACGATATGCACTATATTTGCAGCACACTAGAATCAAGCATCAAGACAATAACCAGCAATTCGGAGAATTAAATGACTGACGCAACACACGCCGTAGCCGCAATCGAACTCGACGGTAAAGATTTACCAGCTTACTGCCCTAATCCAGCCATGCCTGCATGGAGCTCGCATCCACGCGTGTTCCTCGAGTTTTCCCACGGTGGCGAAGCAAAATGTCCGTACTGCGGCACCCTCTATCGCTTGAAGCCAGGCGCAGCTGCGCACGGCCACTAAAACCAAATTCCATCATGCCTAAAACCCGCAAACAGTTCGGTACAGCAGACGATATTGAAGTCGCGTTGTATGACGCCATAGGCCGTGCCGATCTGGATGCATTGATGGCATTGTGGGCAGACGATGAAGAAATCGTCTGCATCCATCCCGACGGCACGCGATTGATCGGCTATGCCGCGATCCGTGCCTCGTGGGAAGAAATTTTTACGCGCGGCGGTGTACATATCCGTCCGACGCAATTGCATATATCGCAGAACACGATGAATGCCGTGCACAATCTGATCGAAACAGTGAATACGACAGATGCACAACGCGATATCCATATCATCGCAACCAATGTCTACGTCAAAACGCCGCTTGGTTGGCGCATCGTCTTGCACCATGCGTCGATTGCACCAGGCAAACCACGCGCAGAGCTGGCCACCCCCAGCACCGTATTGCATTGAGCGCACACTGCGCAACGCCGAATTTATTCGGTCACTCAATTCGACAGCGTATTCTGCCAACTCACCCACATCCTATTTAAGCCGCAGTCACTTCCCCCTGACAATATGCGCAGCTTGATATTTCCGCACACACCTATTCCAGATTCAACAGGACTATCGCACCGATGATCTATCCCGCTCCATGCTGGTTACCCGGCGGCCATCTGCAAACCATCTATCCCGCGAAATGTATAACCAAACCGGAGGTTACCTACCGGCGCGAACGATGGGATACGCCGGATGGTGATTTCATCGATCTCGATTTTGTCGATGGCAAGAAAGACTTGCCATTCATCGTCCTGTTCCATGGTCTGGAAGGTTCATCCGATAGCCATTACGCACGTGCATTGATGGCACACATTGCAACGTTGGGTTGGTCGGGTACTGTTGTTCATTTCCGCGGCTGCTCTGGTGAGTTGAATCGCGCACCACGCTTTTATCATTCGGGCGATGCTCCAGAGATCGACTGGGTTTTGCAACGGCTGGTACCTTATGCACGCGAACGAGGCGCAGGGAAATTTTATGCGACTGGCGTATCTCTCGGCGGCAATGCGCTTCTACGCTGGCTGGGCGAATCACAACATCATGCGGAAATCGTTGACGCTGCCTGCGCTGTTTCTGCCCCACTCGATTTGACCGGCGGTGGCACTGCCTTGTCACGCGGCTTCAACATGATTTACACGCGTATATTCCTGGAAACATTGAAACCAAAATGTCTGGCCAAGCTGGCGCAATTTCCCGACTTGTTCAATCGTGATGCGATGATGCAAGCACGTGACTTGTACGCTTTCGACAATATCGTCACTGCACCTTTACATGGTTATCTGAATACCGAAGATTACTGGCGTCGCGCCAGCGCCAAATACGTACTCAATGACATCACGGTGCCGACCTTGGTATTGAATGCACGCAACGATCCTTTTTTACCTGCACAATATTTACCAAACAAAGCGTCCAGCAAGGTAACTCTGGAATATCCTGACCACGGCGGTCATGTCGGTTTTGCCGTTGGCTCAATACCGGGTAAATTGAACTGGTTACCACAACGCATGGTCAGATTTCTTGAAGGCGTTGGCGCTTAACAGCGCAAAGGACACGACATGGATGCGATCGTCGCGCAAGCATTAGCGAAATGGCCGAACGTACCGCACTGCTACGGCTGGCTGGCACTCGACGCGCGCGGCAACTGGCGCATGCGCAACGAACATGCGCAACAGAACAATCTACCTGGTGACAAGATTGTCCATCTCGCTTTAATCGGCTTCATCAATCGCAACTACGCATGTGATGAACAAGGTCGCTGGTATTTTCAGAATGGCCCGCAACGCGTTTATGTCGATCTGGAAGTCACACCTTATATTGCTCATACTGAACCGGTACATGGCTTTGTATTACAGACCGGTCAGCGCTTGCTGAATATTGAAGCAGCCTACTTGAGCGATCAGGGAAGATTGTTTTTGCAAGATGATGACGGAATCGCATTGCTAGACGATAGGGACATGGCGCAATGTCTGCCGCAACTGCGTTTGAATGATACCGTCATCGAAGATGAGCAGTTATTGGCATGGCTGGAACAAGGTGGCACCAACGGTCATTTGACGTTGCATTATGCCGATAAAAAAATATCCGTCAATTACATTGACGATGCAGTCGTCAGCGAACAATTCCACTTCGTACAATTGCCGCGTCCACCAGCCTGATTTGTACTTGCCAGCTATCTTCTTGTGATAAAAATATACTGGAGAATCAGCCTTCTTTCTCTAGTCGTATTTCTTCCAAACGTTGTGCTTTCATTTCCCGTTCGCGTGCATCTATGATCGATAGCTCATAAAACGATGCATCCGGTGCCTTGCGCGCAATCGATAACTGATCAAGCGCCGCCGGCAAACTACCATTCAAGGCGTACGATTCTGCTAGTGCAATATGTTGCTGCGCCTGCATTTTAAGCGCGGCATAGACCTTGGCCAAGCGATCATATAGATCCGGCTCATGTCGATACATCTGCGCCTGATCACGTAAATAAGCCACGGCATCGTCATACTGCCCGGCAGCAAACAAGGCATCGGCGTATTGATGTGCAATCCCGCGCGACAAGGGGAATTGATTGTGTGCTACGTCTGCTTCAGCTACTGCCTCTTTAAACTGATGCGCCGCCAATTTGATATCTATCGCCAAACTCGCCAACACTGCACTCGTTGCCGTAGGCGCTCCGTTTTTCAATGCCGCACGTGCTTCATTGAGCAAGGTTTGCGCTTTGGCAGGATGACCTT
The DNA here is from genome assembly GCF_059416385.1 of Herminiimonas sp. GW821-FHT09C12. Lineage (NCBI taxonomy): Bacteria > Pseudomonadati > Pseudomonadota > Betaproteobacteria > Burkholderiales > Oxalobacteraceae > Herminiimonas > Herminiimonas sp. GW821-FHT09C12. The sequence continues at coordinate 1,744,110 of NZ_JBWKPC010000001.1, read as the reverse complement.
GTTTCAGCGCGACAAAAGCCAAACCATACTTGCCTGCAACGATTGCCGGACGTGTCTTTATTTGTAACTGACGCTCAAAACTCGCCGCTGCATCCAGCGCGCCCTGATGGCTAGGATCCTGCAACACTTTGACACGCGCCTGTATAAGTCTGAAGTCCAGGCTATCAGCATGCTGTCTGTAACGCTGATCCCGCGTGCGTGCCTGAATATCGGCTATCCTTTCGCTCGTCATCGGATGCGAACGCAAATAAGGCGGTGCCGTATCGCTATAAGCGCGACTGGCTTGCTGCAAACGACCGAAGAAATTGATCATGCCCGTTGTCTCGAAGCCCGCTTCGCTCATGATATCCAGACCAACACGATCAGCTTCACGCTCTGCATCGCGACTGAAGTTAAGTCGTCGCTGCAATGCCAATCCTTGCCCGCCCATAATCATGGCCATACCGGCATCCGGGCTGGAACTAATTGCCAGCGCACCCAATACCATCGCTGCCAGCGGAATCAACATATCCTGCTTTTGCTTACCCAACATACGCGCGATATGCCGCTGCGCCACGTGACCGATTTCATGCGCCATCACCGATGCCAACTCTGACTCATTCTGTGCCGCCAACACCAAGGCCGAATGCACACCGATAAAACCACCCGGCAATGCAAACGCATTCAACATCGGATCGCGCACCGCGAAAAAGAAGAAGTCGTATTGTGTCTCACCACGTGCTTCCGGCCGCACAGCCAGCAAGCTAGCACCCAGATTATTCAGATACTCCTGCAAAGGCGCATCATCCAGATAATCGCGGTTGCGCTTGATATCACGCATGATCTGCTCGCCAAGCTTGCGCTCCATCAACGGCGACAACTCTTCCCGCTCGGTATCACCCAAGCTAGGCAAGGATTGTGCAATCGCCAACGATGGCGCAACCATCGACGGCAATGTGCAAACCGTCAACAAAGCCGCCATCGCTAACGCCCGTAGCGAAAATCGTGGCATGTAAATAGTAAGAGAGAGAATGGATTTCAGTTTCACGATGCTATGATACCTGCTCATTGCAATCGTTCCCCCATAGCCATCTGCTCTACCACATCATCATGACTGCACACAAAGACAAGACCGTAAGTACAAACGCCAACGATGGCCTGACCCATTTCGACGCCACTGGCCAGGCACATATGGTCGATGTCGGCAGCAAAGACGAAACCCATCGCATCGCGATTGCCAGCGGCCTCATCCGCATGAAACCGGAAACGCTAGCGATCATCACATCCGGCACCGCAAAAAAAGGTGACGTACTAGGCATCGCCCGCATCGCCGCCATCATGGCTGCAAAACGCACCAGCGATTTGATCCCTTTATGCCATCCGCTGGCATTGACGCGTGTCACGGTTGATTTTGCAGTGAATGAAGCACAATCCAGTGTGGGCTGCACTGCACAGGTTGAAACATTTGGTAAAACTGGTGTGGAGATGGAAGCGCTTACTGCTGTGCAAATCGGGTTATTGACGATTTACGATATGTGCAAGGCAGTTGATCGTGGGATGGTAATGAGCGACATTCGAGTTGAGGAAAAGCATGGTGGGAAATCGGGGAGCTGGTCAACCACAGATGGCAGCCTCAGCACCTCATAAAATCCTCTACTCAATCAAGGCAAGCGCTAGCACCAAACGCTTGCTTGCCTTGGCTTTGCACCACCTTATTCTTCTCCATATCTTCCAGTTTCAGCTTCGCAACGCGATTCCCCATTGCCATACTGGCAGCAAACGCTTGCTTAGCTTCAATCAAGCAACCACGGCGTTCAAAAATCAAACCACGTACGTATTGAACAGAATTATCCTTGGTATTCAATGACGCGACATGGTCAAGATCCGACATCGATTCCGAGTAGCGTTCCAAGGCATAGTTCGCCAAAGCGCGATTGTAATAAGCCTGATTAACTTTGGGACTCAACTGAATCGTACGAGAAAAATCAGCAATCGCATCCTCGTATTTTTTTTCACGCATATACGCCAGTCCGCGATTATAAAAAATCCGGTCGCTGCCAACGAGAGTAGGCGACTCAAGTTTCGCTGCAGCATCCTTCCAGACATTGGCCTCTGTTGACAGGCTGGTCAGCCTATCCCTTGCCAATAAGAAAAAAACGACGAAGAGTGGAATTGCTGCCATCAGCAACCAACGACGCGGCATTCGTGCGCATACAGCCACCAACATCATTGCGTAACCAGGTGCCCACAGATAACTGCGATATAAAACAAATGGTTCCTGAAAACGTACTGCAACCAACTCTGTCATAAACAAGAACCAGGAATACAGAAAGCCACAGCAAAAAAGCGCGACCAAGCCTTTCTTACGTAGAAAATAAAACGCAATAAACGGCGACAAGAAAAAAAGAAATGCTTTCGGGAATATCCACCAAGAAGACCAAATATGCACGAAGTCAAATCGCATATCAGCTGAAAGAAAGCGCACATCCGGCGCGATCCAGAATGCCAGATAATCAAAAAAGAAACCTGCTTGCAAAATGATGCTAACCAGCCACTCACCATGCGATTGCGCCATTACTGCAATGCTTTGCATCTGTGGCAACATTGCCGCTGCATCAGGCTCATAGCTGCTCGCGACGATATGTTTAGTCGCCAACAAAACTGTCAGAGCTGCGGGCAAGCAAAGCACCAAATACAGAGTCATGCGCTTAAAATGCGTGCGCCAGTTTCCTTCATATAGCGCCACCAATGGCAAGGCAGCCAATGGCAACATGATTGCGTGTTCTTTAGAAAATACTGCCAGTGAATAAAACAAGGCAGCAGTGATTACATCTATCGTTCTATTTTTGGCAAAGGCGCGACGATAAAACCAAAGGGAGAGAAGCGAGAAAAGTGTTGCGAAGAGAATCGTGCGTTGTGCCAAATAGCCCGCACCATATACGGCGATGGGATTAAATAGAAACCACACACTACAAACGAGCGCAATAATTTGATTGTGAAAATTATGCTGGAAATTTTCTGACGTCTGATCATTCAGCTTCGGTATCACTACATCCTTGAGAAACAAGCCTGCCAAGATGTATATGAAATATGAACAGACTATATGTAGAAGCAAACTAAAAATACGATTGGCCTCAATATTTCCAACTAATACCTGGACGAGTCCTAATGTGAAATATGGAAACTGACGCGGCTGCAATGAAAAAGGAACTTGGGCATAGTCATAGACAGATAACCCCGCAAAGAAGCTCCGGTCATCAAAAACAACGGAATTACTTAAAAATGGGAGATACAGAAGACTCGCAGCAGTGGCAATCGACAAAAAAACAATAAAAAATAAGAAAAGTCGGCGATATGGATATGTATTCATATTTCCAAAATGGAAATCAGATAGAAAAAATAACGCCCGCAGCGCGGGCGTTATTTTTTAAGTCAGCAGCTATCTTAGCAGCCCACAACTTTCTTCAAATTATTGAGATCTTTACCTGTCGTAGTGTAGCTGCAAGCAACGCCCCAAGTCACGGCAGAATTACCGACAGTAGGAGTATATGTCACCGTCGTAGTATCGTAAGGAGAGCCGATTCCTTGCAAAGTAGCTACGATTGCACCTGTTGCAACAGTTACCGTAATACCGGACACCTCGGTCGTACCAGTTGGGGCACCAGCAAGACCCAATGAGTCCCATCCATTCGCAGGAATTAATGCAACGCCGTTATTTTCTTGTGCAAACATTGCAACGGCTGTTTTTACAGGTTCGACTGCGACATTAACTTTAGCTAATTTCGCGCGAGTCACATAATCCTGATACTGAGGAATTGCCACCGCCGCCAAAATACCAATAATCGCCACAACGATCATCAATTCGATCAGCGTAAAACCGCTTTGTGCTTTCTTCATCATCTTCATCGATTTCATTTATTTCTCCTGTTTGGGAATAAAGGCAGCTTTTCCACCCTGCTTGTCATACAGCAATCGGTGTGCCAGCTCAAATCAGGCTAAAAACGGAGATTTTCCGCATAGATTTAACCAAAAGTAACAATTTTGGTTATAGGGCAGCCAATTTTTGTCACATTGAATGAAAATTTTGTCTTACAAATGCTGTTCCTGAATACGAAAAATTTTCTGATATGACAATTCTTAGTCATCAACCAAAAACATCATTTCAGTGTCCGCCAGACTAATCCGATCACCGCTCACCAGCGACTGAGTCAATACACCTATCGAAATACCGTTAACAACGGGATAAACCTCGCCTTCAACATGCGTCAGGCTGTGGCCTTGTTCGCTACTGGCTAATACCGCGACATGCAATCCCGGACGACCGATGGTCGTTAATGCCTTGGTCAGCGCAATTTCCTTTCCTGCACCGAACCCACTCAAAATTCTAATTGCAGCCCTGTTCGTTGTGACTGTCATATCTCTTTGTGATGGCACCGTAATCTGCTCCATATCGCCCAACCCTTCTTCAGCGATACCGGTAGAAGCAGATGATGTTATTACGCTCGACACAGTCTCTTCCGAGCAATATTGAAGGGTATACGTTGCGAGCTCAATCAAGTCTCTATCTTGCAGCAGATGTTTTTTTATTGGCTGACCGTTGAGCTGGCTACCGTTCGTACTTTCCAAGTCTTCGAAATGAGATTCGTCGGAGCTAGTAACGATCACTGCATGTTCGGCACTAATACCAGGCGCATCTATCACGATGTCGTTGTATGTTCTGCGCCCAATAGTTGTGCGCTCTTTCGAAAGGGGAAACGTCTGTAACGCCACACCGTCTTTCGCCAAAATAATCGTGGCCATACTCTCTTCCAACATCCTTTCCAGCTTCAAACGGGAATGCAACTCACACTAATCGCAAAACAACGTTAGGAATCTAATCAAACATCTATCTATAAAAATATCAATACTGCCAATAATCACAACTTGAATCTGACGGCAAGTCGCCCCCACAAACCCAACGGCGCAGGTGAACTTGATTCTATCTTCGCCAAAATTACTGAAATATTATCGCGCCCACCGTTGTTGTTTGCTGCTTGCACAAGCGAGCTGCATAATAAATCCAGATCTGTATCATTATCATCAAGCATCGCAGCCATCTGCTCACCTGCCAACATATCGGACAGACCATCCGAACACAGCAGGTAAACATCCCCATCCTCAATCGGATAATCATTCACTTCCACATCGATTTGTGACGCGACACCTAAGGCACGCGTAATCAAATTCTTGTTTGGTGCAAAACGCGCCCACTCAGGACTTACCAATCCGGCATCGATCTGTTCCTGCAATTGCGAATGGTCGCGGGTGAGCTGCGTCAACACACCCTGCCGAAACCGATACGCACGCGAATCGCCAACATGTGCCAGCACCACTTTATCGTGATGGAATAACGCGGCAACCAAGGTCGTTCCCATGCCGCTGAATTGCGGTTGAGCACGTGCGACCTCTAATATTTGCGCATTAGCGGAAGCAACTGACTCAACCAGCAAGCGCTGTAAAGTTTTACTACTTGCCGCACGTCCTTTTGTCTGCAACTGCAGCAAGTGTTGTTCCAGCGTCGATCTGAACATGGCCGTGGCGATACCGCTTGCGACTTCACCAGCGTTGTAACCACCCATGCCATCTGCCAATACTGCAATTTGGTAATCTGCACTGACTTCAATTGCATCTTCATTATGCGAACGCACCAATCCCGTATCGGTTTTGGCGGAAAATTGAAGCGCGACGGAAGACGTCATAGAAGATGAGGGGTGAACTGTAGTGTCAGATGACGTCGGAAACAGGAATTTTTCTAGTTCTAGTGAGCAGGATCATGTGTGAGATTATCCCTCAGCCTGTCCCAAACATTTCATTTCAGATACAAATCATATCTGCTTTCCTTACATAAACCCTAGCTTCCACGGCTGCTTGTCTCTTTTTCTCAAAAAATACACGCAGCAAGAAACAACGAGTATCGGAAAAATAGTATGCATTTGTGACGCAAAGATCCACTTGGTCGCCAAGCATGGAGCCGACCTTTATAATGATCAGGATTCACTTGCCGGGTTGCCACATTGCGCCCTCCAATCAGGTTTTCATAATGGAGAAGATGCCTCATACCGGGCCTCAATAATAAAATATGACCACAGTTATCTATACCCACGAAGCTTGTCTAGAACACAAACCAGGTCCTAGTCATCCTGAATCCCCAGAGCGCTTGAAAGCTGTGTTACGCGCCTTGCGTGTACCGGAATTCGATGCCGCTGAATGGCGCGAAGCGCCTATGGGCACGCGTGAACAGGTGTTATTGATACATACCGAAGACTTCGTGACAGATGTCGAAGATGCATCACCGCATCGCGGTTACATGCCGCTCGATGGTGGCGATACGGTGATGTCACCTGGTTCGCTGGAAGCCGTGATGCGTTGCGTAGGTGCCGCTTGCGCTGGTGTCGACCTGGTTCTGGACAATGAAGCGCACAACGTATTCTGCGCTACCCGTCCATGCGGTCATCACGCTGAGCCAAGCAAAGCCATGGGATTCTGTATCTACAATCAAGCCGCAATCGCGGCGGCTTATGCTTATGAAGTACATAAGCTGGAACGTGTGGCCGTTATCGACTTCGACGTGCATCATGGCAACGGCACACAAGCAGCGTTTTATGATCGTCCTGAATTGTTCTACGCATCCAGCCACCAGTCACATTTCTATCCGGGCACAGGGCTGGAAGCGGAAACTGGTGTCTCGCACAATATCGTTAACGTCCCTCTGCCACGCGGCTGTGATTCTGCATTATTCCGTGAACAAACTGCAGCGAAAATGTTACCGGCCATTCGCGCATTCAATCCTGAACTGATCATTATTTCAGCCGGCTTTGACGCACATCATCTCGATCCGCTGGCAGGCTTGAATCTGCAAGACGACGATTTTGATTGGGTCACACGTGAATTGATGAAAATTGCGGATGAAACATGCGAAGGTCGCATTGTTTCGATTCTGGAGGGTGGTTACAGCTTGGAAGGTTTGGCTTCAGCTACCGCCGTTCACGTCAAAGCATTGATGGATCATTAATCAGCAATGAATACTTCTTGCTTGTCGACATTGCGTCGGCAAGCATGGAAATCCAGCAAATAGAAACGTAATATCCGCTTCACCCTCAATTTAAGATCCAGCGCCAGTTTTAATCTTCATTCTTGTCCGCAGCACGCATCGCAGCCTGTATCGCACGATGAGAAAATCCGCGCTGCATCAAGAAGCGCATCTGCTTCACCTTATCTTCTGCATTGGTCGCAATAGTGCCGAACTTCCGCTCCCACACTGCACGCGCACGCGCAACTTCATCCAACGCCAGATTTGCCTTGATATCCGTTAATGAATCGGGATCTATGCCGTGACTCTTCAGCTCGGACATGATCCGGCTGTTGCCAAAACGCGCCGCACGTCTATGTACCAAGGATTCGGAAAAACGGCTTTGCGAAAGAAACTTCGCCGCCTCCAAGGTATCAAGCAAGGCCTCGACGTCGTCGCCCTCTTGTGCATACCGCGCCAACTTGCGACCAAGTTCTTGTCGGCTATGTTCACGGGCTGACAAATAACGAAGCGCCCGCGCTTTCAGACTCACTTGCAGTTTTGCCATATGAGTCCGTCAGCGCGGGCGCTAGTTAACATTCTTCGTTAGATCAAGTGCAGCTCGGCTAGGCCTATGCTTTACTCGACTTCTTTCAGTTCTTTGACTTCTTTGCTTTCCTTGGCAGTCGCTTTTTTTGCAACTGGCTCGTCGGATTTGATTGCGCCAAGTTCTGGCACACCCAAGGAAACACGCACTTTATTTTCGATTTCACGCGCCAATTCAGGACGTTCTTTCAAATAGTTACGTGCATTGTCTTTACCTTGGCCGATGCGTTCGCCGTTGTAGCTATACCAGGCGCCCGACTTTTCAACGATTTTGGCATCGGAACCCAAATCGAGAATTTCACCTTCACGTGATGTGCCTTCGCCATACAGAATGTCGAAATGCGCTTCCTTGAATGGAGGTGCGATTTTGTTTTTAACGACTTTGACCTTGGTTTCATTACCGATCACTTCGTCGCCCGATTTGATCGAGCCGGTACGACGAATGTCCAAACGCACGGATGCGTAGAATTTCAAGGCATTACCGCCGGTAGTGGTTTCCGGATTACCGAACATCACGCCGATCTTCATACGAATCTGGTTAATGAAGATAACCAGTGTATTCGTGCGGTTGATGCTGCCTGTCAGCTTGCGCAAGGCTTGCGACATCAGACGTGCTTGCAAACCCGGCAGCGAATCACCCATATCGCCTTCGATTTCAGCGCGTGGCGTCAATGCAGCAACCGAGTCGATGACGATCAGGTCAACAGCACCCGAGCGTACCAACGCGTCGCAGATTTCTAGTGCTTGTTCGCCGGTATCTGGTTGCGAGATCAACAGATCTGATAAATTGATACCAAGCTTTTGTGCGTAAGTGACGTCCAGTGCATGTTCAGCATCGATAAACGCGCAAGTACCACCCAGTTTTTGCATTTCTGCGATGGTTTGCAGTGTCAGCGTTGTTTTGCCTGATGATTCCGGGCCGTAGATTTCGACCACGCGGCCACGCGGCAAACCGCCAACGCCCAAGGCGATGTCCAGTCCCAGCGAACCAGTGGAAACAACCTGCACTTCCTCGACGACGGCGCCGTCTTCCATGCGCATCACCGAGCCTTTACCGAATTGCTTTTCGATTTGCGCCAGTGCGGCGGCGAGTGCTTTACTCTTATCAGAGCCAGGAGCGTTCTTTTTGTCGTCCATGAAGATTCTTTCGACTGTTGGTTGAAACGAAACGGGTTTTATACAGTGTTTGAAGCCAGAAACCATACTGTATAAAAAAACAGTGCTTTACGCAAGCAAGTCTTGCAATTTTATTTGCAATGACCAAAAAGGCAACTTTTTAATGCATTGTGGCAACACACTTCTACACCCGCTTGCCAGATGCAGATAGCATTCAACGTAAGATATACACAGCCAACTACTCCGTACTCTCATGCATTCGTACAACGATCTATTTGAAATAGCCTACAAGAAGGAAAAAGCTACGGGGCGTCGGTTGGCAAAAGCAAATACCTTATCCGAAGAAGCAGCGTTGCAAGTCGTACTGCAAGCAGTTGCGGGGAAAATGTCGCTCAACGACCTGATCGCTATACGCAAACAAGAAAAAAACGATGCAGCGACCAGAATCGCCGTTCGCAAACAGATCAAGGCAGATGACAGACAGAAAAAGCTAAGGGCTACACAAGTTGATCCGACCGCTTGGTTAGCCTGGTTTGATGGCGCCAGCCACCCAAATCCCGGCAAAATGGGCATAGGCGGCTTACTCAAGGATCCCAGCGGCAAGACAAGCAACATCAGCTTCGCTGCGGGTCTGGGAGACAGCAGCGAGGCCGAATACATTGCACTAATTGCCGTGTTGGAGGCAGCCATCGACGCACATGCTGACAAACTGGTTATCTATGGCGACAGCCAAGTCGTCATTAATGATGTACAAACCAAGAATGGTGGTGCGGCGATCTTGAGCGAGCCACGTCAACGAGCACAAAAGCTCATTACCCAACTCAAGGATGTCACCCTCACCTGGATTCCACGGGAGAAAAATACCATGGCCGATGCCTTGTCGCAGCAAGCAGTTCAGATGATTGCCGCAGCACCAATGTAATCAGCTACTCTGTATATATAAGAAACAAGCCTAAAAGCGATGCCGACTTGTCTTGCCGCTCTGGGCGAAACCCAATAGACTACGAGCCAACTTCCTCCTACCTCCATCCCATGCGAATCCTGCTTGCTGAAGACGATAGTGTTCTTGCCGACGGTTTGACGCGTTCACTGCGTCAGTCCGGTTATGCAACCGATTGCGTTAAAAATGGCCAGGAGGCTGATTCCGTCTTGTCTACACAAGACTTCGATCTTCTGATACTTGATCTGGGCCTACCCAAAATGTCCGGTCTCGAAGTACTGCAACGCTTGCGCGCGCGCAATTCTCGCTTGCCTGTCTTGATCCTGACTGCCGGTGATTCGATAGAGCAGCGCGTTAAAGGACTGGATCTGGGTGCCGATGATTTCATGGCAAAACCGTTTGCGCTGTCCGAACTGGAAGCACGCGTACGCGCGCTTACCCGACGTGGCGCAGGCGGTGGCCCAACCGTCATCAAGCACGGTCCGCTCTCTTACGACCAAGTCGGCCGTATCGCCTACATCAACGAACAAATGCTCGACTTGTCTGCACGCGAACTCGGCTTGCTTGAAGTGTTGCTGCAGCGTAGCGGCCGTCTGGTATCGAAAGAACAGCTAGTCGATCATCTATGCGAATGGAGCGAAGAAGTCAGCAATAACGCAATCGAAGTCTACGTCCATCGTTTGCGCAAGAAAATTGAAATCGGCGGTCTGCGCATCGCCACCGTGCGCGGCCTCGGTTATTGCCTCGAAAAATTTACCGAACCAGCCAATACCATCGCGCCTAACACGATTACACCTCCAGGCTGAACTAGCCCAAGCACATGCAAGACATCCACCGACTGGACGCGCCCGCTGTCGATGTAGATACATCGCATCAGTCCATCGAGACACAGCCGGAAGAACGCACGCAGCGCTCATTGTTTGGTGAAATTCTGGATTGGATGCTGGTGCCCTTGCTGCTCTTGTGGCCACTTAGCATTGCGATTACCTACCTCGTTGCAAAATCCATCGCGAACGAACCATTCGATCGTGCACTGGAAGATAAAGTCACCGTCGTTGCACAACAAGTCAAAGAAGTGGATGGCAAGGTCATCACACGATTGACCGGTGCTGCAACAGACATTCTGCATGCTGACGATATAGACAATATCTACTACCAAGTGCGCGATCCGCATGACAAAGTAGTCGAAGGCGATCCGGAAATGCCTTTGCCGAAAGATGCCGAAGCACCGCCACCATGGTCCACGCAATTTCGTTACGACTTTGTTCGCGGCAGCGAAGTGCGCATCGCTTATATCTATGTCGATCTGCATAAAACCCAAACCGCACCGCAACTGACTATCGAGCCACGCTTGGCGCTGGTGCAAGTGGGCGAAACCCTGGACAAGCGCTCACAACTGGTCAATCAAATCATCAAGGGCGTCATCGTGCCGGAATTCATTATCCTGCCGATCGCGCTCGTACTCGTCTGGTTCGCACTCACACGCGGCTTGCGTCCTCTCGCCGAATTACAGCAACGCATACGCGCACGACGACCGGATGACTTGAGTCCGATCGATTCCGGCTACGTCCCGGAAGAAATTCTGCCGCTGGTCGGATCACTGAATGAAATGCTGGAGCGTCTGTCGCAAAGTATCAAGATACAAAAACGCTTCATCGCCGATGCCGCGCATCAGATGAAGACGCCGCTGGCCGGTATGCGCATGCAATCCGAACTCGCATTGCGTCAAACTGATCAGGCAGAAATCCACAAGTCGCTGGAACAACTCGCCAAGAGCTCCAAGTCCGCCACCCGCATGGTCAATCAATTGCTGGCATTGGCGCGCGCAGAAAACCAGACGCCAGAAACCAAACCATTCCAGACACTGGAACTATCCGAGCTGGCGCGTGACACCGTGCAGGATTGGGTGCAAACATCCTTCAGTCGCAAGATCGATCTTGGCTTCGAGGCACCGGACTATCAAGTCGTGATCATGGGCGATCCAACCATGTTGCATGAGCTGCTGAATAATCTGATTGACAATGCACTCAAGTACACACCTGCCGGCGGACAGGCAACCGTGCGCGTGCGCGCCGATGAAAAAAATGCCTTAGCCTTTCTGGAAGTCGAAGATACCGGCCCCGGCATTGCTCCGAATGAGCGTACGCATATTTTCGAACGCTTCTACAGAATCCTGGGAACCAATGTCGAAGGCAGCGGATTAGGATTGGCTATCGTGCGTGAAATCGCGCAACAACACGATGCCGAGATTGATATCATCTGCAATCCAAACTGCACCGATCCAAAACGACCCGGCTGCTTGATGCGCATCACACTTCATCTGGAACAACCTGCACCATTTTTCGATGGCACGATATGACCCCGAAGAATCGCAAAGAAGCGCCGGAAAAAGATAGCCTTTACTGGCAAAAAACCAGGCGCATGACGCTGTGGCTACTGCTGCTCTGGTTTGCTGTCACATTTAGCGCTATTTTCTTTGCGCGCCACTTATCCACATACACTTTATTTGGCTGGCCGATTTCCTTCTTCATGGCGGCACAGGGCAGCATCCTGATTTTTTTCGGCATCATCGCTTTCTACTCATGGCGCATGCAGCGTCTCGACGAGGCATACCAACACGATAGAGAACATGGCGAATAAAGCATTCTTCCAGCGCCTGCGACGTTATTACCTGCTGTACACAGCAGGCTTCGTGTTGTTCCTGTTCGGCGTCGCGATTCTGGAGCATGAAGGTTTTCCGCGTGTGTGGATCGGTTATGTCTTCATGTTCTCCACCATCGTGGTGTACGCCACCATCGGCGTCATCAGTCGCACCTCGGATGTGCAGGAATACTATGTAGCAGGTCGTCGCGTCCCGGCATTTTTCAACGGCATGGCAACTGCTGCCGACTGGATATCTGCCGCCAGCTTTATCAGCCTCGCAGGTGGTTTGTATTTGTGGGGCTTTGATGGCTTGGCTTACATCATGGGCTGGACCGGCGGCTTCGTGCTGGTCGCCTTATTGATTGCGCCCTTCCTCAGAAAATTCGGCCAATACACAATTCCTGATTACCTCGCGGCACGCTATACCGGCCAGTACAGCGATAACGTCGTGCGCATCATCGCGGTGATCGCAACTATCATCGTTTCCTTCACGTATGTGATCGCTCAGATTTACGGCGTGGGCCTGATTACTTCACGCTTTACCGGCGTTGATTTTTCAGTCGGCATTTTTCTTGGTCTAGCCAGTATCTTGGTGTGCTCCTTCCTCGGCGGTATGCGTGCGGTGACGTGGACGCAAGTTGCGCAATACATCATCTTGATCATTGCCTACATGATTCCAGTCGTATGGCTGTCGATGAAGCACACCAATATGCCTATACCGCCTATCGCTTATGGTTCAGCGATCGCGCAATTGAGCGAACGTGAAAACGTATTGATCAACGACCCCAAGGAAAAAGAAGTACGCGCCATCTTCAGACAGCGCGCCTACGATCTGGACGACAGACTGTCATCGCTGCCGGAATCGTGGGAAAACGGTCGCGCTGAAATTCAACACAATCTGGAAGCGCTCAAGCTCGGGAATGCAGCGTTACAGGAAATCAAACAAACCGGACGTGAGTTGGCGGCCTATCCCAAAGATGCAGATGAAGCCGAACGCGTATGGAAGGAAGAACGCATACTCAATCTGGAGTTAGCCAAACCACCGACTCGACATACCGAACCCTTCCCCGGTGACACGGAAGAAGCATCGAATATCAAGCGCAACAATTTCCTGGCGCTGGTGTTTTGTCTGATGCTGGGGACTGCGGCGCTGCCACATGTACTGGTGCGTTATTACACCACGCCGACAGTCAAGGAAGCGCGCCACTCAGTGGCCTGGACGCTGTTCTTTATCATGGCGCTGTACATCACCATCCCGGCGCTGGCGGTATTGGTCAAATATGACATTTACAGTTCGCTGGTCGGTAGTGATTTTTCCAAATTGCCGGAATGGGTCTCGTACTGGGCCAGCATAGACAAGCTACATCCGCTCGTCAGCATCAATGACGTCAATCGAGATGGCATCGTGCAATTAGCCGAGATTGTAATGGACGTCGATATTGTCGTCCTCGCCACACCGGAAATTGCCGGTTTGCCTTACGTCATCTCCGGCCTGATCGCAGCTGGCGGTCTGGCGGCCGCCTTGTCCACTGCCGATGGCTTGCTGCTCACCATCTCCAATGCCTTGTCGCACGATATTTATTACAAGACTGTCGATCCAAAAGCATCGACGCAAAAACGCGTCACGGTTTCCAAACTGCTGCTCTTGATGGTCGCATTGGTCGCCGCCTATGTTGCCTCATTGAAGCCAGGCGATATTCTGTCGCTGGTCGGTGCGGCTTTCTCGCTGGCGGCATCGGCCTTGTTCCCGGCACTAGCATTAGGCGTGTTCTGGAAGCGCGCCAATCAGCAAGGCGCCATCGCCGGCATGCTGATCGGTTTTGCCATTTGTGCCTACTACATGATCCACACGCTACCTGCTTTGGGCGGCTCGGCCGCACAACAATGGTTTCATATCGCGCCTATCTCGGCCGGCATATTTGGCGTCCCCGCCGGATTTTGTGCGATTATTATCGTCAGTCTGTTGACGAAGGCACCCGACCAAAGAACGGAAGCCTTGATCAAGCATCTGCGATCGCCATAAGCGGCTCTTTCTCGATCTGGCATATTTCTTGATAGAGCTGGTTATCATCTCCATGAAAACCAAGACAGAGCGATGCCATGCGAAAATTTTTCGACGAGATGTATATCGACGGTACGGCCAATGTCCGTGACCACTATCGTGAATTCGAAGCCTGGCTGGCGACACAGTCTCCCAAGACTGTCGCCCGCAAGCGTGCCGAAGCCGACCTGATATTCCGCCGCGTCGGCATTACCTTTGCCGTCTACGGCAATGAGGCCGGTACCGAGCGCGTTATCCCCTTCGACATCATTCCGCGCATGATCACCGCACAGGAATGGACGCACATGGAGGCGGGACTGGTACAGCGGGTACGCACGCTGAATATGTTCATCCACGACATTTACCACGACCAAAACATCGTCAAGGCCGGCATCGTGCCGCCTGAGCAAATCTTCCGAAATGCGCAATATCGCCCTGAGATGCAAGGCATCTCGGTCGCGTCCGACATCTACGCGCATATTGCCGGCGTCGATATCGTACGCGCCGGCCAAGGCGAGTTCTATGTACTGGAAGACAATCTGCGCGTACCGTCCGGCGTGTCCTACATGTTGGAAGACCGCAAGATGATGATGCGCCTGTTCCCAGACCTGTTCGCACGCCATCAGATTGCGCCCGTCGCGCATTACCCAGACATGTTGCTGGACAATCTACGCTCGGTCGCGCCTATCGGTGTCACCGACCCTACCGTGGTCGTCATGACGCCCGGCATGTACAACTCGGCTTACTTTGAACATGCCTTCCTCGCACAGCAAATGGGCGTGGAACTGGTCGAAGGCCAGGATCTGTTCGTCAATGACAATGCTGTCTATATGCGTACCACGCGTGGTCCAAAACGGGTCGACGTCATCTATCGCCGTATCGACGACGATTACATGGATCCACTCGCCTTCCGCGCCGACTCTACCTTGGGCGTGCCGGGCTTGCTGTCCGTCTATCGCTCCGGTCGCGTCACGCTGGCCAATGCCATCGGCACTGGCGTAGCTGACGATAAATCGATCTATCCATTCGTACCGGACATGATTCGTTTCTATCTGTCGGAAGAGCCTATCCTCAACAATGTGCCGACTTATCAGTGCCGTAAAAAGGATGAGTTGTCTTATGTGTTGGCGAATCTGGCAGAGTTGGTCGTCAAGGAAGTACACGGCGCCGGCGGCTACGGCATGCTGGTCGGCCCGGCATCGACCAAGGCCGAGATTGAAGATTTCCGCCAGCGCATCATCGCGCGACCAGATGGTTACATTGCACAACCAACGCTGGCCTTGTCGGCCTGTCCAACCTTTGTCGATTCCGGCGTGGCACCGCGACATATCGATTTGCGGCCTTTTGTGCTGTCAGGCAAAACCATCTCCATGGTGCCGGGCGGCCTGACGCGCGTTGCGTTGAAAGAAGGCTCACTGGTAGTCAACTCCTCCCAAGGCGGCGGCACAAAAGATACCTGGATACTGGAGAACTAAGATGCTCAGTCGCACAGCCGATCACCTGTTCTGGATGGCGCGCTACACCGAGCGCGCCGAGAATACCGCCCGCATGCTGGATGTAAACGTTCAGACTGCCTTGTTGCCACAATCTGCGCACACTGCCGAACAAGGCTGGCGCGCGACGCTAGGCATCTCTGAATTGCAGGATGCCTACGATCAAAAACATCCGAAAGTGACATCAGACAATGTGCTGCACTTTCTGGTGCGCGATACCACGCATGCATCGTCGATCGCATCCTGTCTGCGTGCTGCACGTGAGAACGCGCGCGCCGTGCGCGGCACACTCACCACTGAGGTCTGGGAAACACACAACACCACTTGGCTGGAGATGCACAATCAGCTCAATGAAAGTGAGTTTGAACACGATCCCAGCCAGTTCTTTGAGTGGGTCAAACATCGCTCACACCTATCGCGCGGCGTCACCTTCGGCACCATGCTGCAGGATGAAGCACTCTATTTCATCCGACTCGGCACCTTCCTCGAACGGGCTGACAATACTGCGCGCATACTCGACGTCAAGTTTCACGGTGCCGCTACGCAATCGCGGGAAAAACTGAGGAATGAAAACCAAATCGACTTTTACTATTGGGCAGCCATCTTGCGCTCTGTCTCCGCCTTCGAGATTTATCGCAAGGTCTATCGTGATGCGATCACACCGGCACGCGTTGCCGATTTATTGATGCTGCACGCCGACATGCCGCGCTCGCTGCTGGCCTGTCTGACAGAAGTCGTACGTAATCTGCGCATGGTCACTGACGACACCCACAACGACACGCTACGCTTCGCCGGCAAGCTGCACGCCGAGTTGAAATTTGCCTCCATCAACGACATTTTGAAAGAAGGTTTGCACGACTATCTGACAGAATTTTTTGAACACATTTATGAACTGGGTAATCGCATCAGCCGCGAATTCCTCGTTCCATTGGCGGCCTAGATGCGACTCGCTATTCGCCATGAAACCCTGTATCGATACACATCGCCACTGGCATACACCATCCAGCAATTGCGCCTGACACCGCGTGTTGAATCACACCAACATCTCTTGTCCTGGCATATCGATACATCCGGCCAACGCCATGCCTTCGCCGATGCCTTCGGTAACCTATGCCACATGCTGACAATCACCGGCAAACATGATGCAGTACGCATTGTGGTCGCCGGCGAAGTCGACATCACGCCACTTGATCGCGGTCGCCTGCTGGAAAACGGTGCTTTATCGCCGCTGGTTTTCACCGTGACGACGCGCCTGACTGAACCTAGCGAACATATCCGCGCATTTGCCGCACAACATTTGCGCGGCAACAGCAGCAGCGATCTGCTGCAACTAGCCGAAGCAATTTGTGGTGCAGTGATGTACCAAAGCGGTGCAACTGGTGTCACCACCACCGCCAACGATGCACTACAACTGGGCCAGGGCGTATGCCAGGATCATGCGCATTTGTTCATTGCCTGCTGCCACACCAGATGTATCCCCACGCGCTATGTATCCGGCTACATCGATTCCGGCAGTACTGGCCATGCAGAAAGTCATGCATGGGTTGATGTCTGGGTAGAGGAAAGTGATTTCACTGGCTGGATCAGCATAGATGTCACGCATGCCGGATTTGCAAGCGATGCACATTGCCGTCTGGCGGTCGCGCGCGATTACGATTCAGCTGCACCGGTGAGTGGCGTACGACGTGGCGGCGGCGAAGAATCACTGGATGTCAGCGTCAAGGTAGTGCCGATGTTGTCGCAATAGTTGAAGAAATGAAGAACACTCCCTCTTCCTGTAAAATTCGCGTTTTGCTTTTTCCTTCATCACCATGACTTATTGTGTTGCGATGCGCCTGGATGCCGGGCTGGTTTTTCTCTCTGATTCGCGCACCAATGCCGGCGTAGACCACGTCGGTACTTTCCGCAAGATGAACATCTTCGAGATACCGGGCGACCGCTTGATTGTCTTGATGACAGCAGGGAACTTGTCGATTTCGCAATCCGTACGACAAATCATTGCCGAACATACAACGGCCAGTGGAAAAAGTATCTGGAACGTGTCATCCATGTATGAAGCGGCGCAAGTCGTCGGTGAAGCAATCCGTGTCGTGCATGATCGCGATGCGGCTACGCTGGAACAATTCGGCATCGACTTCAATGCCAGCATGATTTTTGGCGGGCAGATCAAGGGCGAACGTTGTCGTTTGTTCCAGATGTATTCCGCCGGTAACTTCATCGAGTCACACGATGAGAATACATATTTTCAGATCGGTGAATCGAAGTACGGCAAACCCATCATTGATCGCATCGTCAGCACAGATACGCCACTGGATGAAGCCGCGAAGTGCGCATTGATTTCGATGGACTCGACCTTGCGCTCGAATATCTCGGTCGGCTTGCCACTGGATTTGCTGATTTATGAAACGGACACGCTGGCCGTGACCCGCTTCGTTACCATTGATGAAAACAATCAGTACTTCCAGATGATACGCAACACCTGGGGCAAGCAATTGAAATCGGTGTTTGAAAGCATAGACGACCCCGTATGGAACGCAGCCCCGGATGCCAGCAGCAATGTGCTCTCCAGTCAGGCACAGAAGAGCCAGCCGCTGCGTATCTTGCCTCCTGCCAAATTCGGCATCGACACCACGACCGCAACGCCAGCGCCGCTACAAACCTTGGCGCAAGACGAAGGCAATAACAAGCAACATTAAACCGAATTCATTTGGACAAAGAAAAAGGCTGCAACACTATGTGTTGCAGCCTTTTTAATTTGTTGCGTGTGCTTTTACAGCACAGTGATTACAGAACGACGGTTTGCGCCTGACCTTCTGCACGTTCACGGATTTCACCGATACGCATCACGGTTTCACCAGCAGCTTTCAATTGCGCGATCGCTGCATCTGCATTTTCTTTCGCTACGATCACGGTCATGCCGATACCGCAGTTGAAGACGCGATGCATTTCTGCGTCAGCCACGCCGCCATGTTGTTGCAACCATTTGAACAGTGGTGGCATATCCCATGCGCTGCTTTCCAGCACAGCGGTCAGATGCGGCTGCAATACGCGTGGAATGTTTTCCACCAAGCCGCCGCCAGTGATATGGACCATGCCTTTGACTTCCATGGATGCCATCAGTGCCAGCAAAGGTTTGACGTAAATGCGGGTAGGTTCCATCAACACGTCAGCCAGTTTGCGACCGTGGAAATCGGCGTTCAAATCTGGATTCGCGACCGAGATGATCTTGCGTACCAGCGAATAACCGTTGGAGTGTGCGCCCGACGAAGCCAGACCCAGGACCACGTCACCCGGAGTAATCTTGGTGCCATCGATGATTTTCGATTTTTCCACTGCACCGACTGCGAAGCCGGCCAGATCGTATTCGCCAGCTGGGTACATGCTAGGCATTTCAGCAGTTTCGCCACCGATCAACGCGCAACCAGCTTGCTCGCAACCTTTGGCCACGCCTTTGATCACGTCTGTTGCGATCGCTACATCGAGCTTGCCGCAAGCGAAGTAATCAAGGAAGAACAAAGGCTCTGCGCCTTGCACCAGAATGTCGTTGACGCTCATCGCGACCAGATCGATACCGACTGTGTCGTGACGATTCAATTCAAATGCCAGCTTCAGCTTGGTGCCGACGCCATCAGTACCGGACACCAGTACTGGCTCTTTGTACTTCTTGCTGATTTCGAACATGGCACCGAAACCGCCGAGGCCGCCCATTACGCCTTCGCGCATGGTGCGCTTGGCAAATGGCTTGATCGCTTCGACCAGGGCATCGCCTGCATCGATGTCAACACCAGCGTCGCGATAGGAAAGTGAAATATTAGAAGTGGAACTCATGATGTGATTGGCAGCAGAGGCAGTAAAATAGACGGTTGTGGCCGGATGGCTGACCTGTGGATCATTGTTTTGGAGGACGAAGCGGATCAGGATCGCAATGAGCGGGAGTCATCGCGAGCAAAATCAAAATATGCGCGCTTCCAAAACAGGATGATTCAGGCTCTATAATTCGGGCTAAGCGGTATTTTATCAAATCGATCCCCCTCCTCCCTCATTTGATGTCACTTTCTTTACCGAACCAGCAAAATAAACAGGGATATGTCTCTGTGTTTGCCATGAAACGGCTCTATTCGAGCCTTTCTTGCCAAATACGAGCATTGCCTTTTTCACAAATAAATATGACGAAACAAGCATGAGGCAGTTGTTACTCGATTTACCCGCCGAAAAACCACAGACACTGGAATCGTTTGTAGTCGGAGCCAATGAAGAATTGGCTCAGTTACTACAACGCCTGTCGCAAGGTAGCCCAAATGGACTGGACGAGCGCTTTGTCTATATATGGGGCGATGCCGGTGCTGGCAAAACGCATCTGCTGCGCGCCATGGCTGAAACGCCGCAAACCCGCTATATCGCTGGCGATGCCACGACCGATGACTTCCTGTACGACACGGCGACCACGCTCTATCTGATCGACGATAGCCACAAACTGACGCCGGATGCGCAAATTGCAGCCTTCGCGCTCTTTAACCAGGTACGCGAACAAGGCGGCTGCCTGATCGCCGCTGGCAACGCTGCACCCGCCACCCTTACCGTGCGTGAAGATTTGCGCACCCGCTTCGGCTGGGGCTTGATCTATCAGGTACACGGCTTGAGCGATGAAGAAAAGATCGCCGCATTGACGCACACGGCAACCGCGCGCGGGCTAACACTGTCGCCTGGCGTGTTACCCTACCTCATTACGCATTTTGCGCGCGATATGCGCTCTTTATCGGCGATGCTGGACGCACTTGATCAGTACTCACTGGAAACAAAACGACCAATTACCCTGCCCTTGCTGCGCGAACTGTTGCAACGGGAAAACGACACAAATTCATGACAAACCTGGCTTTATTCGACCTCGACCACACGCTGCTCCCGATCGATTCTGATTACGAATGGGGACAATTTCTCTCTCGTACCGGTGCAGTAGACCAGGCAGCCTATGCCGCGCGTAATGCCGAATTCTTTGTGCAGTACCAGAACGGCACCTTGAATCCCACCGAATACCAGGAATTCGTGCTTGGTACGCTGGCGCAATTCCCGCGTACGCAACTGGACGACTGGCACCTAGCCTTCATGAAAGAAGTGATTCATCCGGTTATCCTGCCGCCAGCACGTGATTTATTGAAAAAACATCAAGACGCCGGTGATCTGATTGCCATCGTCACTGCGACCAATCGCTTTATTACAGCACCGATTGCGCAAGCGCTCGGCGTCGAGCATTTAATCGCTGCCGAACCGGAACTCAAACCCGACGGCAATCTGACCGGAAAACTAGTTGGCATCCCAACCTCAGGCGCGGGTAAAATCACACATACCAATGCGTGGCTGGCCGCGCGCGGCCTTTCCTTGAAGGATTTCGAACGCAGCTATTTTTATAGCGACTCGCAAAACGATATTCCCTTGTTGTCCATCGTCACTCATCCGATTGCAACCAACCCTAACGCCTTGCTGACTGCGCACGCTCAAGCGCAGGGCTGGCCGATCATCAATCTATTCAATGATTAAAAAGCTTATCCGTCGTATCCTCGGCACAAAACAAAAAACAGGTGACCACACCCAACCGGTGGTACTGACTGCAAAAGAGCACGGCATCGATCCGCAATTGGTTTCTTCCAATGCGATCCGTGTCACCAGCACTTTGCAGCAGGCAGGATACAAAGCCTTTTTAGTCGGTGGCGCCGTGCGCGATCTACTGCTGGGTGTCAAACCTAAAGATTTCGATATCGCCACCAATGCAACGCCAGAACAAGTCAAACGCCTGTTCCGCCGTGCCTTCATCATCGGCAAACGTTTTCAAATCGTGCACGTCATGTTCGGCCAGGATTTGCTGGAAGTAACCACCTTCCGCGGCACCTCGACCGATGCAGCGCCCAAGGATGAACACGGCCGCGTACTGCGCGACAACACCTTCGGCGAACAACATGAAGATGCGCTGCGCCGCGACTTCACCATCAATGCGATGTACTACGATCCAGCCACGCAAACCGTGCTGGACTATCACGGCGGCATGGCCGATATCCGCAATAAAACACTGCGCATCATCGGCGTACCGGAAGCGCGTTACCGCGAAGATCCTGTGCGCTTGCTGCGCGTCGTACGCTTCGCTGCCAAGCTCAACTTCACCATCGACCCAGCCACCAGCGCACCGATCAGCGTGATGGCTCCATTGATCAACAACGTACCCGCAGCACGCGTGTTCGATGAGATGTTGAAACTGCTGATGAGCGGTTCCGCACTCGCCTGTTTGCAACAGTTGCGCAAGGAAGGTTTGCATCACGGCTTGCTGCCTTTGCTCGACGTCGTGCTGGAACAACCACTGGGTGAAAAATTCGTACGCTTGGCATTAGCCAGCACCGATGAACGCGTCAAGCAAGGTAAACCGGTTTCTCCCGGCTTCCTGTTCGCCTCCCTACTGTGGCATCAAGTGTTGGAAAAATGGACAGCCTATCAAGCGGCTGGCGAATATCCGATTCCTGCTCTGCATCTGGCAGCCGACGATGTCTTGAATACACAAACCGACAAGCTCGCATTGCAACGGAAGATCGCATCCGATATGCGCGATATCTGGGCGATGCAACCGCGCTTCGAACGTCGTGTCGGTAAATCGCCATACAAGCTGCTCGAACATCTGCGCATGCGCGCCGGCTACGACTTCCTGTTGCTGCGTTGTGCATCCGGAGAAATCGATAACGAAATTGGCGAATGGTGGACGGCATTCATGGAAGCAGACGGCCCAGGCCGCGAAGCACTGTTGGCGAAAAAACCTGCCGCCGCAAGCGCGAGCGAAGGCCCGGCCAAAAAACGTCCACGCCGTCGTAGCCGTTCACGCAAAACCAATCCAGCCACACCTGAATGAGCAAACCGCAGATCACCGCTTACATTGGCATCGGCTCGAATCTGGGTGATGCCGAGGGCAATGTTCTGCGTGCATTGACTGAGCTGGATCAACTGCCTACCACACGCGTGACTGGGCAGTCATCGCTCTTCCGTACTGCGCCGATAGATTCCAGCGGCGACGATTACATCAATGCTGTTGCACGCGTTAGCACCAGTCTGTCTGCTGAAGAATTGTTGCAGGCATTGCTGGCATTGGAACAAACGTTCGGACGTGAACGTCCTTACTTTAATGCACCACGCACGCTGGATCTCGATGTGTTGTTGTATGGCGATGAAATCATTGCTACACCTACATTATCCGTGCCGCACCCGCGCATGACAGCACGTGCATTCGTGCTGATTCCATTGCTGCAGATCGATCCCTTCATCATCATTCCCGGCCAGGGTGCAGCACATCAATTCGTGCCAGCAGTCGCAGATCAGGCGATACAGAAGATTGCTTAACAGCTTCTGTAATCAGCTCAAACATCCAGCATTACCCCACTCTCCAGAATGAATACTCACTTCACGAGGCCGCCATGCAGATTCCTGTAATCGTTCAAACAATCGGCTTATTGACGCTATCGAATGTATTCATGACCATCGCTTGGTACGGCCATTTGAAAGGGCTTGCATCCAAGCCTTGGTGGATAGCCGCGCTGATCAGCTGGGGAATTGCACTGTTCGAATATTTACTGCAAGTGCCTGCCAATCGCATCGGCTATACACAGTTCAGTTTGGCTCAACTGAAAATTATGCAGGAAGCGATTACACTCACGGTGTTCGTGCCATTTGCCATCGTTTTTATGGATCAGCCGTTCAAGCTGGATTATGTATGGGCAGCACTGTGTTTGGTCGGTGCAGTTTATTTCATTTTCCGCACATGACGCTGCGTGCAAAGTCATCGCAACACTGCTAACAGAAACGGACAAGAAGCCATCATTATGGATTTTGAAAAATACAAATATGTCGTGGTAGAAGGTGCCATCGGTGCCGGCAAGACGACACTTGCACGCAAGCTCGCAGAAAAACTCGGCGCGCAAACATTGCTGGAGTTGCCGGAAGAAAATCCCTTCCTCGAAAAGTTTTATCGCGATGCTGCGCGCTACGCCTTGCCGACGCAAATGTTTTTCCTGCTGCAACGCATGAATCAATTACGCGACCTGGCGCAACCGGATTTGTTCGATACGCGCATCGTGTCCGATTTCCTGCTGGACAAGGATCCTATCTTTGCACGCCTGACGCTGAGCGACGATGAGTTGGCGCTGTACCAGCAACTCTACGATCATCTGCGTCCGCAAGCGCCTTTGCCTGATCTGGTGATCTATCTGCAGGCAGAACCGCAAACCCTGATTGATCGCATCCGGAAACGCGGCATTCCTATGGAAGCCGGCATTTCGGAAAACTATATGCATCGCCTGTGCGAAAGCTATAGCCGTATTTTTTATGACTACGATACGGCACCGCTACTGATCGTCAATACCGAACATTTGAACCCGATTGATAATGATGAAGACTTTGCGCTGTTGCTGACACGCATTGCCAACATGCGTGGAAAACGCGAATTTTTTAGCCGTGGAGAATAAGTATGTCCAGCTATTTGCAAGAAGCACGTACCAAAGCTGTAACCGTCCCATCCCTGCTCGCAATGAAAGAACGCGGCGAGAAGATCACCATGCTGACCGCTTACGATGCGAGCTTCGCGTCGATGATGGATACCTGCGGCGTAGAGATGATCCTGATTGGCGATTCGCTCGGCATGGTATGCCAAGGACATAATTCAACCTTGCCAGTGACGATAGAAGATGTCGCCTATCACACCGCTTGCGTAGCACGCGGCTCCAAGACTGCATTCGTCATGTCCGACATGCCTTTTGGTTCTTATGCAACGAAAGAAGATGCCTTCAAGAATGCAGTCAAGCTGGTGCAAGCCGGCGCACAAATGGTCAAACTCGAAGGCGGCGCATGGATGGCCGACACCGTTCGTTTTTTGACTGAGCGTGCAATTCCGGTCATGGTGCATCTGGGCTTGACGCCGCAGTTTGTACATCAGTTTGGTGGTTACAAAGTGCAAGGCAAGACCGCAGAAGCGGCAGAACAATTGAAAAGCGACGCGCTGGCATTGCAAGCTGCTGGTGCTTCCATGTTATTGCTGGAAGCGATTCCAGCATCACTGGGCAAGGAAGTCACTGAACTGGTGGCCATGCCGACTATCGGCATCGGTGCAGGCCCTGATTGCTCAGGGCAGGTACTGGTACTGCATGACTACATCAACGTCTTCCCGGGCAAGAAAGCCCGCTTCGTCAGAAACTTCATGGAAGGCCAGACCAGCATAGAAGGCGCAACACGTGCCTATATTGCAGCAGTCAAGGATGGCTCCTTCCCTGCACCGGAACATTGCTTCTGAAGCGATAAGGTCTGATGAAGTGGTTGCAGCGCTACATTCAGCATTGCAACTATCATTGAAATAACTGGTGTGATTTTATGCAGCAACGAATCTGAGTCGTTGCTGCATTTCAGTTTTTACTGAAACGCCGTTTGCATGGCAATCGCGCGATGATTGACGACTACTTCGTCGATGATGCCGCGAAACAAATTCTGCACCACCTGCGGCTTCACGCCGAATTCATTTGCCAGCTCGGTATAGCGTTGCGCTTGACGTGCTTCGCGCTCTGGATCAATTGCGCTTAACTTCTTCTGCGCCTTCAATGCACCAACCTGATTAGTAATGTTGAAGCGTTTAGCTAACAGCTCGACCATTTGTGCATCGATCTTGTCGATCTCGACGCGTAGTACTGCCAATTCAGAATCTTCCATTTATGCTCTCCTGCAAAATCGACGCAAGCTGCCAACTCACTTTGGCAGGTGCGTGATTGTAATCAAATAGTGTAATTAAAGCTCTCTGGCCGCAAAGGTATTGCAATCATTCAAGTCGCCGCGCTGTATGCCGCGCTGGAACCAACGCACGCGTTGTGCTGACGTGCCATGTGTAAATGAATCCGGCACCACCACACCTTGCGATTGCCGCTGCAAGGCATCGTCGCCAATCGCACTGGCAGCCTTCAATGCGCTTTCCACATCACCGTTTTCCAAAATGCTGCGCGCCTGATTGGCGTGATATGCCCAGACACCAGCAAAGCAATCTGCCTGCAACTCGACTTTGACTGACAAGGCATTCGCCTGCTTTTGCGATCCGCCGCGTTTTGCCTGTTCCACTTTATCCATGATGCCGCTAATGTGCTGCACATGATGTCCAACTTCATGTGCAATCACATAAGCTTGCGCAAAATTACTGGATACACGGAAGCGATCACGCATGGTTTGGAAGAACTCCAGATCGATATATACCTTCTGGTCGCCAGGGCAATAGAAAGGACCCGCAGCTGTATCGCCAGTACCGCACGCTGTAGGCGTCTGACCGGAAAACAGCACCAGTTTCGGCCTCACGTAAGTCCCACCGCTCTCGCGAAAAATGGGTCCCCAAGTATCTTCTGTATCAGCCAAGACTGT
Organism: Herminiimonas sp. GW821-FHT09C12; assembly: GCF_059416385.1. Lineage (NCBI taxonomy): Bacteria > Pseudomonadati > Pseudomonadota > Betaproteobacteria > Burkholderiales > Oxalobacteraceae > Herminiimonas > Herminiimonas sp. GW821-FHT09C12. Next base: position 1,717,828 of record NZ_JBWKPC010000001.1, on the reverse strand, counting down.
TGAGACAAACTTCGCCGTTTGATCATCAGCCGGAGGACGTTGCGCCGGTGCCTGCTGCGATTGCAACTGACCGGGGCCACCACTCAGCAGACTGATAATCGTCGCCGGATTGATGCCGAGAAAATAAGAGCCCAGCAATGCGATGACGATGGTGCCGATACCGATAGAGCGGCCGCCAAACCCACCGCCGCCACTACCGCGTCTGTCTTCAACGTTGTCGCTTTCGCGATTACCTTCCCATTTCATATCGCCTCCGGGCTGACGCTAGTGATTTGTAGTGAAAACTTCTGTTCATGCCACATTGCGATTATCTCAATCGGCACTTGGATCAACACGTTCTTCCACTTGTTCATACCGCGCAAAACTATTCTTCAGCTTTTCATCTGCAGCATCCGGGCAATCAATCGTCACGCCGAGATCGCTGAGCAAACCATCCTTCAAGCCATACACCCAGCCATGTATCGTCAATTCCTGTCCACGCTCCCATGCGTCCTGCACGATGGTTGTGCGGCACACATTGGCGACCTGCTCGATCACATTCAATTCACACAAGCGATCATGCTGCGCCTGCGTCGGCAAAGTATCGCGCAGATAGCGACCATGCTTTTGGTGCACATCCTGCACATGACGCAACCAGTTATCTGCCAAACCGACGCGACGGCGCGTCATCGCCGCATGCACCCCTGAACAGCCATAGTGACCGCATACGATCACATGTTTGACACCCAGTACATCGATAGCAAACTGCAAGACCGATAAGCAATTCAAATCCGAGTGCGCCACCACGTTGGCGATATTACGGTGGACGAATAACTCGCCCGGCTGCAAATCGACAATTTCATTCGCAGGAACACGGCTATCGGAACAACCTATCCACAAATATTCAGGCGATTGCTGTGCGGCAAGTTTTGCGAAGAATTCTGCATCCTCCGCCACCATAGCTGCGGCCCAATTACGGTTTTTCTGGAACAGTTGTTCCAGCGCGAGCGGTTCTTTCTTTTTTTCTGTCATCTTTATCAATCATGCTGCCGGTTCAATACACAAACGGCGTATCAGCGGTGGCTGCCATTTTATCTGGAATTATCAACTAGAGATGGACTGCATTACGCCGGCACTGGCGATAAAAAAGCCGCTGACCAAATCAGTCAGCGGCTTTAGATATCTCGCCTACCATAGCAGGCTCTGTGAGCGATGTTGCAACTTACTGCTCTCCGAGTAATTGTCGTTTGAGTTTATCGTCGACCGGCTTCGCTCCCAGCCAGATACGCAGTACCGCGTTATAGAACGCCACATCGTTTATCGGCTCAAGGATGCGCTTGCCGTTCAACTGCACTGTCATGCCGCTGCCTGGCAGCCAATCCACATGCAATACATCACCTTCTTTCAGTTGAGACACGGAGCCAAACATTGCGTTGAATTTCGCCATAGGCGCGGCCAAGGCAGTACGCTCACTTGCATCAGTATTTTGATCTATGCCACTGGTGAAAGCCTTGCCGAATTCCTCACTACCGACATCGCGCAACATCACAATATGGACACGGCGCGCACCGGGTGCCGCCAACACATCGGCTGTAGTGGTTTTCTTGTCTGTCAGATAGAGACCGGCGACATAGACTTTGAAGATCACTTTGGTACGTATCCCGACACCATTGAGCCTGAGATCCTGATTAGCGACCTTGATGCTGTCATCGAGCTTTACACCGGCCAGCTCGACCGCCGTTGCAGTATGGGCGAAAAACAGAGCACAGCACACAGCCAGCATGCCGCCGATTGCTTTAAACGGTTTCATGGTGTCTCCAATGGTTGTTGTGAAGCCAGCATAGAACCTTGCAGGCCGGCGAGCAACCAAAAAAAAATGCCGGTCGAAAAATCGACCGGCATTTGCTAGCAAGGTACATTCTTACTCGAAGAATTCCTTAACCTTGTCTTTCCATGACTTGGTCTGCGGGCTGTGCTTGGAGCCGCCTTCTACCGTCAATTGCTCAAACTCGCGCAACAATTCCTTTTGACGCTCTGTCAGCGTGACTGGCGTTTCCACTATCACGTGGCAGAACAGATCGCCGGCGTAACCGGAACGCACGCCCTTGATGCCTTTGCTACGCAAACGGAAGGTTTTACCCGACTGCGTACCCTCTGGAATCGTGAACGATGCCTTGCCGCTCAAGGTTGGCACTTCGATTTCGCCGCCCAATGCCGCTTTCGCAAACGAGATTGGAATCTCGCAATGCAGATCGTCGCCATCGCGCTGGAACATCGCGTGCTGCTTGATGCGAATTTCCACATACAGATCGCCCGGCGGGCCACCATTCATGCCTGGTTCGCCGTTACCGGACGAACGAATGCGCATGCCGTCATCAATCCCGGATGGGATTTTGACTTCCAGTGTCTTGTTGCGTTTGATCTTGCCTGCGCCGCTACATGCAGCACAAGGCGACGGATTGATCTTGCCGCTACCGTGACATTTCGGGCAGGTTTGCAACACGCTGAAGAAGCCTTGCTGCATACGAACCTGGCCATGTCCACCGCACGTGGTGCAGTTGATAGGCGAAGTACCTGGCTTGGCACCGCTGCCGTCACAAGTCTCGCAGCTATCCCATGAAGGAACGCGTATCGTCGTGTCGTAACCGTGTGCAGCCTGTTCCAGCGTAATTTCGAGGTTGTAGCGTAAATCAGCACCGCGATAAACCTGTGGTCCGCTGCGACCGCCGCGGCCACCACCAGCTTGACCAAAGATGTCGCCGAAGATATCGCCGAAGGCATCGGCAAAACCGCCGCCACCTCCGCCGCCACCCATATTCGGATCGACACCGGCATGACCGTAACGGTCATAAGCATCGCGCTTTTGCGGGTCGGACAGCATCTCGTAAGCCTCTTTGGCTTCCTTGAACTTGTCTTCCGCGCCCTTGCTATCCGGATTGCGATCCGGGTGGTGCTTCATTGCAAGCTTGCGATATGCCTTCTTGATTTCATCATCGGTGGCATTTTTGCCCAGTCCGAGGATTTCGTAAAAATCACGTTTTGCCATTTTGTAGGCGCCTTGTTCTATCTAAACTAAAACGCCGAGTCGACGGTTTTTTGAGAACCATTCGACCCGGCGAGTCTGCATGGCACAGACAAATTAACGAAAATTACAAAGCACTTCAAAACAGTAATTTGAAGTGCCAAGCAGCTTTTGCATTAATAAATCCAGCCGCTTGACCAATCAAAATTACTTGTCTTTGACTTCCTTGAAGTCAGCATCAACCACGTCGTCATGCTGTGCTTTCGCATCTGCTTGAGCGTGACCAGCATCGCCCGCACCTGCATCAGCACCGGCAGCGCCTGCTGCTTGTTGTGCTTGCATATCGGCATACATCTTCTCGCCGAGTTTTTGTGCGGCAGCTGACAAGGCTGCGGATTTTTCATCGATGGCAGCTTTGTCGCTACCTTTCAATGCTTCTTCCAGCTCAGCAATCGCTGCTTCGATTTTTTCCTTCTCGCCAGCTTCCAGCTTATCGCCGTATTCAGCCAACGATTTGCGGGTCGAATGCACCAACGCGTCGCCTTGGTTGTGCGCTTCTGCAACTTCTTTCAGACGTTTGTCTTCTTCTGCATTGGCTTCGGCGTCCTGCACCATCTTTTGAATTTCTTCTTCGGTCAAACCAGAGTTTGCCTTGATGGTGATCTTGTTTTCCTTGCCGGTTGCCTTGTCTTTCGCGCCGACGTGCAAAATACCGTTGGCATCGATGTCGAAGGTCACTTCAATCTGTGGCGTACCGCGTGCCGATGGTGGAATACCTTCCAGATTGAATTCGCCCAAAGCTTTGTTACCAACTGCCATCTCGCGTTCACCTTGGAACACTTTGATCGTTACCGCAGGTTGGTTGTCATCAGCGGTCGAGAACACTTGGCTAAACTTGGTCGGAATCGTGGTGTTCTTTTGAATCATCTTCGTCATCACGCCACCCAGGGTTTCGATACCGAGGGACAACGGAGTTACGTCGAGCAACAACAGATCTTTACGATCACCGGACAAGACCGAACCTTGAATCGCTGCACCGACTGCAACCGCTTCATCTGGGTTGACGTCTTTGCGTGGTTCTTTGCCGAAGAATTCTTTTACTTTCTCTTGCACCTTAGGCATACGGGTCATACCGCCGACCAGAATGATGTCGTCGATGTCAGATACTTTGACGCCTGCATCCTTGATTGCGATGCTCAGTGGTGCAATGGTTTTGCTGATCAGTTCTTCAACCAACGATTCCAGTTTTGCACGTGTGATCTTCATGTTCAAATGCACAGGTGCGCCGTTCGCCATCGCGATGTACGGTTCGTTGATTTCAGTTTGTTGCGACGACGACAGTTCAATCTTCGCGCGTTCTGCCGAAGCCTTGATACGTTGCAGTGCAATCGCGTCTTTCGACAAATCGAGACCGTTGATCTTTTTGAATTCGTCGATGATGTAATCGATGATGCGTTGATCGAAATCTTCACCACCGAGGAAGGTGTCACCATTGGTCGACAACACTTCAAATTGCATTTCGCCATCAACGTCTGCGATCTCAATGATCGAGATATCGAAAGTACCGCCGCCCAAATCGTACACAGCGATCTTGCGATCACCTTTGCCGCCTTTGTCGAGACCAAACGCCAACGCTGCCGCAGTCGGTTCGTTGATGATGCGCTTGACGTCCAGACCAGCGATACGACCAGCGTCTTTGGTTGCTTGACGTTGTGCATCGTTGAAGTACGCAGGAACGGTAATGACCGCTTCGGTCACTTCTTCGCCGAGGTAGTCTTCAGCGGTTTTTTTCATTTTGCGCAGGATTTCTGCGGAAATTTGCTGTGCAGCCAGCTTCTTGTCGCGCACGGAGATCCATGCGTCGCCGTTGTCGGCTTTGACGATTTGATACGGCATCATGCCGATATCTTTCTGCACTTCTTTTTCGTCGAATTTACGGCCGATCAAACGCTTGACTGCGTACAGTGTGTTTTTTGGATTGGTAACTGCCTGGCGTTTAGCCGGTGCACCAACCAGAATTTCGCCGTCTTCCTGATATGCAATAACGGATGGCGTAGTACGTGCGCCTTCCGAATTTTCGATAACTTTCGGCTTGCCACCTTCCATGATTGCTACGCAGGAGTTGGTCGTACCTAAATCAATACCAATTATTTTGCCCATGATGGTCTTTCCCTTAATGTCTGTGATGCGAAACTGTTAAATACAAAATTTGTTAACGTCAATATGTGGCGTAAACAGGTGCTTTCAAGTTATTTTTCTTGTGCAACCGTTACCAGCGCCGGACGTAACAAGCGATCTGCAATCAGATATCCTTTTTGCAGCGTACTGACGATCGTATTGGCTTCCTGATCGGCAGGGACGACTGAAATGGCCTGATGTTTCATCGGGTCCAGTTTGTCGCCTTGTTGCGGTTTAATTTCCAACAAACGATTCTTCTCGAAAGCAGCGTTCAGCTGTTTCAAGGTCATTTCCACGCCTTCCTTCAACGAATCAACGGAAGGTGTTTCTACTTGCAACGCCATTTCCAGGCTGTCTTTTACCGGAACCAGCATCTCGGCAAAGCCTTCAATCGCAAATTTGTGCGCACGGGTAACGTCTTCCTGCGCACGGCGACGGAAATTCTCTACTTCGGCTTTGGCACGCAAGAATGAGTCCTGCAATTCTTGTACGAGCAATTGGGACGCCGCGAGCTGCTCCTCCAGGGTAGGAGTAGAAGCAGGTGCCGCCTCAGCCGTTACCGGCTCGTCGATCGACGCTGCTTGCTCAGCGTATTTATCTTGGTCTTGCATGAAAAAATCTCCAACAATCAATGAGTTATGACAAAAAATGCCAATGCGACAGTGCACATGGGGTTATCCCACACTATTTCAAGGGGTATTCTGGCGGACTTCCCAATTAATTCGCGAAACGCGATGATAAACGCTGCAGTGTGGTCTTTGTTACAAAAAATCATCCATTCATGGGATGGTATTTTTTTCCACACGAACTAGGCTATAGGGGTGAACACGCCATTTTTCACGACATCATCCCTGACGATAGAAAACATCATGAAACTGCCAGTCATTTCCCTATCGATTGTGGCCTATACCGCCGTTGCGGCTGCAGTCATTTGTTATGTCGCATTGTAAAACAATGCGCGCAACATGAGCGCTTTGAAAGGAAAAGCGCCAGATACGCTTTTACCTTCCATAAATGCTGCTTAATCGCAAAAATTCAAGGTTTTTCGGTAAAAAACCCTCATTTCTGCCTGATTTGACCTTTATTGGGCTGCGCCCAGACGTTTTGCCTCTTCCAGCGAGGTACGCGCCTGCTGCTCCTGCTCTTCGCGCTGCGAAGACGGAACAATAGTCGGCCAGCCGATCAAGTGCAACTCCGTAATTTCCGCCATTGCCTTAATCCAGGCATCATCTTCATTCAGGCATGGGATGTAATTGAAGTCCTTGCCGCCGGCACTCATGAAGTCGTGACGTGCTTCCATCGCGATTTCTTCCAGAGTTTCCAGGCAGTCGCCAATAAATCCGGGACAAATGACATCCACGCGGTTGATGCCCTCTTTTGCCAATTTACGCAAAGTGGGTGCTGTGTACGGCTGCAGCCATTCCGCCTTGCCGAAGCGCGATTGGAAGGTCACCAAATACTGATCTGGCGTCAGGCCCAGTTCTTTTGCCAGCAAGCGCGCCGTTTTATGGCATTCACAGTGGTAGGGATCGCCCAGCGTCAACGTACGTTTTGGCACGCCATGGAAGCTCATCACCAGTTTATCCGGCCGACCGGCCATATCCCAGTGAGCAAGCACTGACTTGCGCAAGGCGCGAATATAGCCGTCGTGATCGTGGTAATGCTTGACGAAGCGCAGCTCCGGTACATTGCGCTCTTGCGCGTAATGGCTGAATACAGCGTCGAAAATGGAAGCGGTCGTGGTGCCGGAATATTGCGGATACGCAGGCAACACCAAAACTCGGTCGCAACCATCCACCTTCAATTGCTGCAATACGCTGGCCACCGATGGATTGCCATAGCGCATGGCGTAGACAACTTTGACCTTGTGACCGCGCTCGCCCAGATAACCACCCAGCAGCTTGGCTTGTTTTTCGGTATGCACCTTCAGAGGCGAACCTTCATTACTCCAGATCGATGCGTATTTCTTGGCTGATTGCCCGGAGCGAAACGGCAGGATGAGGAAATGAAGGATGAACCACCAGATTGCACGAGGAATTTCCACCACGCGCGGATCAGACAGAAACTGCTTCAGGTAACGCCGCACCGCAGATGTCGTGGGTGCATCAGGCGTACCAAGATTGACCAGTACAACGGCGGTTTTCGGTATGGTGCCGTGGGTATACGGTGGTTCAGTTCTAAAGGACATGAGTTCTCAATCTTATTGATCTTATAGGGTGATGCAAACACGCCGTATAAAGGAGTAGCAAGCGTCGTTGCTTAGGTCGCCAGCAATTCCCTCGCGTGGGACCGTGTAGTCGCAGTGATTTCCAATCCACCCAGCATACGGGCGATTTCTTCCACGCGCGCATTCGCGTCGAGTGCATCGATAGAGGACACAGTTTTTCCGTGATTGCTTTGCTTGCTGACCTGAAAGTGTTGATTGGCCTGGCTGGCAACTTGCGGCAAATGCGTCACGCATAAGACTTGACGATCTTGCCCCAAGCGGCGCAACAAGCGCCCCACTACTTCAGCCACGCCACCACCGATACCGCTATCGACTTCATCAAAAATCAGCGTAGGCGTTGCAGTCGCACTTGAGGTAATGACAGAAATCGCCAAGGCGATACGTGCCAGTTCGCCACCTGACGCCACCTTGGCCAGCGGCCGTGGCGTGGTGCCAGCATGTGCCGCCACCATGAATTCGATTTGTTCCAAACCATAGGAAGCTGGTTCGCACGGCTGCAAAGCGATCGCAAATTTACCGCCGGTCATGCTGAGTTCCTGCATTGCGGCAGTGACTGCATCACCCAAAGCTTTCGCGGCCTTGGCGCGTGCTTTCGATAATTTTTGCGCGACGCTGATGTATGCCGCTTTCAGTTTTTCTTCCTGTGCACGCAAGGCATCCAGATCGCTGGCATCGGCCAATTGCTTCAGCTGAGCGGACAGCGTTTCCAGTTCTTGCGGCAAATCGTCAGGTGCGACGCGGAATTTGCGTGATGTGGAGTGGATATTTTCCAACCGTATTTCAACTTCGCGTAAGCGCGCAGGATCGAGCTCGACTCTGCTCAAGTAATCATTGAGCGCATACACGGCTTCCTGCAATTGAATACGTGCAGGTTCCAGCGCATCCAACACTGGCTGCAAGCCGCCATCCAGATCGACCAATTTGCCGATGCGAGTATTTAAAGAAGACAACTGCGACAGCATCGGTGTATCAGCGTCGGAGATCAGATCCAAGGCTTCTTGCGCGCCTTCGATCAGGCTGGCAGCATGCGATAGACGACTGTGTTCATTGCTGATGTCGACCCATTCACCCGGCTTGGCTGCGAGTTTTTCCAACTCGCCTACTTGCCATTCCAGACGCTCACGTTCGAGCAAAACATTCTTCGCATTGGTTTCAAACTCTTCGCGCTGTTTAGCCAATGCACGCCATGTTTTATACGCAGCGGCCACAGCTTTTACTTCATCCTGCAAACCAGCCTGGTTATCCAGTAGCACACGTTGCGCGTCAGTTTTCAGCAGAGATTGATGTGCATGCTGGCCATGGATATCGACCAGTTTTTCACCCAGATCGCGCAGTTGCGTAGCAGTAGCGGCAATGCCGTTGATGAAAGCTTTGGAGCGACCGGCGTTGTCTATTACGCGACGCAACAAGGCACCGCCGTCTTCATTGCTGAATTCGTTTTCGGCCAGCCATGCGTCCAGCTCGGCGCTGGCAGAAAACTCGGCAGTAATGTCGGCCTTGGCCGCGCCTTCGCGCACGACGCTGGCATCGCCACGACCGCCCAAGGCCAGTGCCAAAGCGTCGATCAGGATGGACTTGCCCGCACCTGTTTCCCCGGTAAAAACCGAGAAGCCAGGCGAGAACTCAAGTTCGATAGCATCGACAATCACGAAATCGCGGATGGAGAGCGTGCGCAGCATGTGAATAGTGCGTTCCAGGTCGTTCGTTTTGCCACGGCGCTGCTATAAACAGATGTGACAAAAACGATTAGGTTTGAATGATGAATCAACGTTGCGCAGGCAAAACCTGCTGCAGCGTGAGGTTATTTTAACCGGCCTTCTACCGATGGATATTCATTCCAGTGCAGCTTTTCACGCAAGGTGTCGTAATAATTCCAGCCTTCTGGATGCAGGAAGGTAATCGTATGTTCGGAGCGCTTCACGATAATTCTGTCGTGCTTCAACAATCTGGCAACAGACTGCATATCAAAGTTGACGCTGGCATTACGACCGCCCATGACTTCGATCACGATCTCGCTGGTATCCGGCACTACGATCGGGCGATTGGACAAGGCATGCGGCGCAATCGGCACCAGCTCAATACCACGCAAGCTAGGATGCAGTATCGGACCGCCGGCAGACAAAGCATAGGCGCTGGAACCGGTCGGCGTCGCCACAATCAAACCATCCGAGCGTTGGTTGTACATGAAGTGACCATCGACTTCGACGCGCAACTCAACCATGCCGGCACCTGAACCGCGCGACAACACGACGTCATTGAACGCCAGCGTGTTGTACATCGCTTCGCCTTCGCGCTCAATGGAGCCTTTCAGCAAGCTGCGCTGTTCGGATCTGACTTTGCCGTTCAGCATTTCCTGCAGCAGAGGCATCATCTGATCCAGCGAAATATCGGTCATGAAACCGAGACGCCCTTGATTAACGCCGATCAGCGGCACATCGTAAGGCGCTAACTGCCTTGCAATGCCCAGCATCGTGCCGTCACCGCCGACTACAATAGCGGCATCAGCGCATTCGCCGATCTCGTGCAAGGTCATTGATTCATAAGCGCTCAAGCCAAAATTAAGCGCGGTTTCCGCTTCGAAAACGACTTTGCGTCCGGTCTTGCCCAGACAATCGGCGATATCGGTCAACGATTGCGCAATTCCGCCGGCCATGTGTTTACCGACGATTGCGATCGTATTAAAGCTGGGAACAGGAGATGAGTTTGGTGTAAGCGACATGCTGCAGATTAGACCATAATTTGCCCTTGTCTTGCACCAGGGCCTGTTAACAATTAATTTGCGAGTGCGAACGTGCGACAGGCGTTGACTGTCTAGGCGCAGCGACACGACATAGCGGTGCTATGGCAAGGAGTTGCAACAACGGCAGACGACGCCTGTCGCCGTTCCCGAAGGGTTCCAAACAGAAAGCGCGCTGACTGCGTTGCATGGCTTGCAGGTGGACCCACCACCTGCTACGCCACGCGCCTTGCCACCACGCTTTCTGTTTGGAACGCATCTCGCAAATTAACTGTTAACAGGCCCTAGCATCCATCCACGTAATTGATTGTGAATCGACCATGAAGTCTCATCTAACGCATCATCCTATTAAGGCCGTCCTGTTCGATCTGGACGACACCTTATGGCATTTAGCGCCAACTTTGGTCAAAGCCGAAGCCATTTTGTACGACTGGCTGAACATCCATATTCCCGGCGTGACCCAGCGCTTCAGTAATGAAGAATTGCGCGAATTGCGCATGGAGCTGCTACCAACCGATCCTCAATATCAATTCAATGTGTGGGCCTTGCGCCATGCTGCATTGACGCGCGCCTGCCATCTGACCAGTGAAAACAAGGATCTGGTTGATCAGGCGATGGCGGTTTTTTCTGTAGCACGCAATGCCGTCACACCTTTTGACGATGTCGTACCGGGTTTAAGCAGCTTGCGTCAACGCTTTGCCATCGGCTCTGTTTCCAACGGCTTTGCTGATCTGGAAGCGATAGGCCTGGCGCAGCACTTCCAGACCTCGATCGCCGCCCATCAATTCGGCAGTGCAAAGCCAGGCGCTGAGATTTTTCATGCGGCATGCGAGGCACTTTCAGTTGCGCCGCACGAAGCAATTTACGTTGGTGACGATCCCGCATTGGATATTCAAGGTGCAAAAAATGCCGGCTTGCAAGCAGTATGGATGAATCGCTTTGGACGCACCCTGCCCGAACATATCGTGCCAGACGCAAGCTGCACGAACTTATATGAGCTCGATGCCTGGCTAAAGCGCGCATAATGACAAGCAACCAGACGGACTAAGTCGCAAAAATGGATGAAGATCATCCGTCGTATTTTTTGCACGTAACCTCGTATGCTTGCCGCCCGGCATGGCCACTCATTACAATAGCAACACTATGCAACTCGATAACCGCGCACAAACCCTGCTGAAAGCTCTAGTCGAACGCTATATTGCGGACGGCCAGCCTGTCGGCTCGCGCGAACTTTCCAAGATATCGGGTCTCGATCTATCGCCGGCGACCATACGCAACATCATGGCGGATCTGGAAGAAATGGGTTTCGTTGCCAGTCCGCACACTTCCGCCGGTCGCGTACCAACGCCGCGTGGCTATCGTGTGTTTGTCGATACCTTGCTGACTGTGCAATCCATCGATGAAAGCGCGTTGGAATCGAAACTACAAAATTCGCTGCAAACCGGTTCCTCGCAAAAAATCATTTCCAACGCGGCGCAAATTCTGTCGTCACTCTCCGAGTTCGCCGGCATCGTCATGACGCCGCGGCGCGAATCGGTGTTTCAGCAAATCGACTTTCTGCGCTTGTCAGAAAAACGCATATTGCTCGTCATCGTCGGCCCTACCGGCGATGTGCAAAATCGCCTGCTGCTGACCGATGTCGATTATTCGCCTACGCAGTTGATACACGCGGCGAATTACATCAACCAGAATTACGGCGGATTAAGTTTCGACGACGTACGGATACGTTTGCAGGGCGAATTAAAAGCTTTGCGCGACGATATGACGCGTTTGATGCAAGCTGCGGTCGAAGCTGGCAGCGATGCGATGAATGATAATAGCGACGATGTCGTGATTTCCGGTGAGCGCAATCTGCTCAGCGTGTCGGATCTTTCATCGAATATGGTGTCATTGCGCAAGCTGTTCGATCTATTTGAACAAAAAACCAGTCTGATGCAATTGCTGGATGTCTCCAACAAGGCGACCGGCGTACAAATCTTCATCGGCGGCGAATCGAATCTGGTCCCTATGGATCAGATGAGCGTCGTCACCTCGCCTTACACCGTCAACGGCAAGGTAGTCGGCACATTGGGTGTGATCGGGCCGACACGCATGGCGTATGAGCGGGTAATTCCGATTGTGGATATCACGGCAAAATTGCTGTCGAACGCACTCAGCCACAACAACTAATTCCAGCAAACAAAATACAAAAAGCCATGCCCCGTTACCGGTTGCATGGCTTTTTTATAAATCCCGCAGATTATTTCTTGGCTTTTTGGCAGCTCTTGCAGTGGCCGTACAAAGCCAGCGCATGATCAGCAATTTCAAAACCGTGCTCTTCAGCGATACGGACTTGACGTTTTTCAATTTCCGCATCGAAAAACTCTTCTACTTTGCCGCAATCCAGGCACACCAGATGGTCATGGTGGGAGCCTTCGTTCAATTCAAAAACGGCTTTGCCGGTTTCAAAGTGATTGCGTTGCAGCAAGCCAGCTTGTTCGAATTGCGTCAAAACGCGATAAACCGTTGCCAGACCGACATCTAGATTATCGTTCAGCAACATCTTGTAGACGTCTTCCGCGCTCAGATGGCGTACCTCGGCATTTTGGAAAATATCGAGGATTTTCAGACGTGGCAGCGTCGCTTTCAGACCGCTGGCTTTTAACTCGGATGGATTGTTGGGCATGTTCTTGTTCATATTGAGGATATCTGCCTTATCATATAGCGTTTTCGTACAATTGCTCAATCCCTTGAGATTCCTTATGCAAATGCTGCCCCGCTATTCTAATCGTGCCCCAGCCATCGCTGGTACTTTTTGCCTGTTACTGGCAACCGTACTCACAGGTTGCGCATCGAAAAACCCGCTGATGGACGAACCGACGCCGGTTGCCGCGACTGCAAAGCCAGCCGTCGCTCCACAGCAGGCCAAAGCTGCAGAAGAAAAAACCGCATCCACTGCGCCTGCCACTACAGCCGACGCAAAACCGGTTGCAACGCAAGCTGCAGCTACCACCGGTGTGCAAACCAAAAAAGAGAAACGCTTCCTCGGCATTTTCTCGCCTTACCGTCCTGACATCCAGCAAGGCAACTTCGTCTCGCAAGAAATGGTCGCGCAGTTGAAAGAAGGCATGACACAAGATCAAGTCATCTTCTTGCTCGGCACACCGCTACTCACCGATATCTTCCACGCTGAGCGCTGGGATTATGCCTTCCGCATGCAAAAAGGTAATGGCGAAATCACCACCAGCCGTGTCACCGTTTTCTTCAAGGACAAGGTGGTATCGTCCTTCGAAGGTGGCGGCGATCTGCCGACTGAAAAAGACTACATCGCGCGCATTGCCGACAAAGCCAAAGAAGCCAACAAATAATTAACTGAATTTACGCATGACTCAATTGAAAATCGCAGTAGCAGGTGCATCTGGCCGTATGGGCCACATGTTGATCGAAACCATACTGAACGCACAAGATGCAACACTGTCTGGCGCGCTTGATATTGCCAGCTCACCGGCTATCGGCACAGACGCTGCTGCCTTCCTCGGCAAACCATCCGGCATCTTGATCGAATCTGATTTCGCCAAGGGTTTGGCCAATTCCGATTTCTTGATCGACTTCACACGTCCTGAAGGTACGCTGGAGCATGTGGAATACTGCGCCGCACACAATATCAAGATGATCATCGGCACTACCGGTTTCGATGCAGCAGGCAAGGCAGCGATCACAGCAGCAGCTAAAAAAACCGCAATCATGTTTGCACCAAATATGAGTGTAGGCGTGAACGTCACGATGAAATTGCTGGAAATGGCTGCGAAGAATTTCTCCGAAGGCTATGACATCGAAATCATCGAAGCGCATCACCGCCACAAGGTCGATGCGCCATCCGGTACCGCGATCAAAATGGGCGAAGTCATCGCCGGCGCACTCGGCAAGGAACTCAACGATGTCGCAGTATGGGCACGCGAAGGCGTAACCGGCGCACGCGATCCATCGTCGATCGGCTTTGCCACCGTACGCGGCGGCGACATCATCGGCGACCACACGGTATTATTTGCCGGCGACGGTGAACGCATCGAGATTTCACACAAATCATCCAGCCGCGTCAGCTATGCACACGGCAGCTTGCGCGCCGTCCGCTTTCTGGCCGACAAGAAAACCGGCTTGTACGATATGCAGGATGTACTCGGCTTGCGTTGAACTGAACGCTGCACACCCCATCAAACTGATTTACTCGGATCGATAATATGAACTCAACTGCAGCGGATCAGGGCTTGGGACTGGCGCATTACTGGGCACAAGGCGATGCCGTCTCGCACGCCGTCGCTTATGTATTGCTGATCATGTCGATACTCAGCTGGTATTACATCCTGTCCAAAGCATGGAGTTCATGGCGCATACGCAAAAGCGCTGCTGCACTCGAGGGCTTCTGGCAAGCACCTACGCTGACCGATGCAATCGCAACCATCAAAGTTGTCGATAGTGAAAACGTCTACACGCCGCTGGCAGCTCAAAGCGTCGAAGCGGCCAACATCAAGCCGCACGCCAATTCGCTGAACGCGAACACGGATCCTGGCGAATTGATTACCCGCACACTGCGTCAAGAAATCAATCGCGTTTCATCCAGACTGGAAACCGGCTTGACGCTGCTAGCATCAGTCGGCTCGACCGCACCTTTCATCGGCTTGTTTGGCACCGTATGGGGTATTTACCATGCGCTGGTCGCAGTATCTGCATCCGGCACCATACAGATCGACAAAGTCGCGGGCCCCGTTGGTGAAGCGCTGATCATGACTGCACTCGGTCTGGCCGTCGCGATTCCTGCGGTGCTGGCCTACAACGCCTTTACCCGTGTCAATCGCGTCACATTGGCTGAGCTGGACGCCTTTGCACACGATTTGCATGCCTACTTGACCACCGGCGCACGCGTCGGCAAGTAAGCGTTACGCACGCTACTCGGGAGAGAACATGTCATTCGGCGGATTCAACGACAATCAGCACTCGGCACCCATGGCGGATATCAACGTCACACCTATGGTGGATGTGATGCTGGTACTGCTGGTGATTTTCATCATCACTGCGCCTTTGTTCACGCATGCGATCAAGCTCGATCTGCCTAGTGCACAATCGGCACCTGCTCCGGCTGAACCGACGACGATTTCGCTCTCCATCAATGGCGAAGGCGCCATCTTCTGGAACAACGATCCGGTATCGCAAGACGAACTGACCGCGAAACTCGCGATTGCCGCGAAACAGCAGCCACAGCCACAAGTACAACTCCGTGCCGACAAAGGCACGCGTTACGAAGTCATTGCACAAGTCATGGCCGCAGCACAAACCAATGGCGTAACCAAGCTGGGCTTTGTGACCGAAGCGCCGCAATCATCCAAGAAATAAGATCCATGGCCGTCGTACATTTAAACGGTGACACCATCACCGATCAGCAGTCCTTTCATAGCGCATGCAAGACTGCATTCGGTTTCCCGGATTTCTACGGCGACAATATGGATGCCTGGGTCGATTGCCTCAGTTATCTGCGCGATGAGGAGAACATGACAAAATTTCGCCTCAAACCGAACGAAAAGCTGCAAATCGTCATAGATCACGCAGAAATATTGCGCAAAAACGTCCCCGATCTCCTCGAAGAATTAAGCTTCTGCATCGAAGGCATCAACGAACGCTACGCCGATTACGGCGAAAATCCGGCGCTCGAACTCAAACTGGCCTGAACTCCCCCTAATTGCCTCGCCTCTGACGCGCCATCCGGGTGGACGAACCAGTATAATCACGGGTTCACATTCACTTTTGGCTCCATCCGTCATGCAAGATAAATACAGCCCCGCCGAAGTAGAGAAATCGGCGCACGACCATTGGCAGGCAATCGACGCTTACAAGGCCGTCGAACACGCCAAGGATAAAAACGGCAACGACAAGAAGAAATTCTACGCTTGCTCTATGCTGCCGTATCCATCCGGCAAGCTGCACATGGGGCATGTGCGCAACTACACGATCAATGACGTGATGTACCGCTATCTGCGGATGAATGGCTACAACGTGCTGATGCCTATGGGCTGGGACGCGTTCGGCATGCCTGCGGAAAATGCAGCAATGGCCAACAATGTGCCGCCAGCACAGTGGACCTACGCCAACATCGATTACATGAAGACGCAAATGGCGTCCATGGGCCTGGCCATCGACTGGTCGCGCGAAATGACAGCGTGCAAGCCTGAGTACTACAAATGGAACCAGTGGATGTTCCTGAAGATGCTTGAGAAAGGCATCATCTACAAAAAAACCGGCACCGTGAACTGGGATCCTATCGATCAAACGGTTCTGGCAAATGAGCAAGTTATCGACGGTCGCGGCTGGCGCTCCGGCGCGCTGATCGAAAAGCGCGAAATCCCGATGTACTACGCGCGCATCACCGATTACGCCGAAGAATTGCTCGATCACGTCGACAATAAATTGCCAGGCTGGCCGGAACGCGTGCGTACCATGCAAGCCAACTGGATAGGTAAATCGACAGGCGTACGTTTCGCCTTCCCGCACGATATCGAGGAAGACGGCAAACTGATCAATGACGGCAAGCTGTGGGTATTCACCACACGCGCCGACACGATTAAAGGCGTGACCTTCTGCGCAGTAGCGCCGGAACATGCACTCGCAACTTTCGCCGCCAAGACCAATCCTGAACTCGCTGACTTCATCGCCGAATGCAAACTCGGCAGCGTCATCGAAGCCGATATGGCGACGATGGAAAAGAAAGGCATGCCTACCGGCTTGTTCGTCAAACATCCATTGACGCACCAACTGGTTGAAGTCTGGGTCGGCAACTACGTGCTGATCACCTACGGCGACGGTGCCGTGATGGGCGTGCCAGCACATGACGAACGCGACTTCGCGTTTGCACAAAAATACGTGCTACCTATTCATCCTGTCATCGACATTGAAGGTAAAACCTTTTCAGAAGTGAGCTGGCACGACTGGTACGGCGACAAGGAAAATGGTCGCTGCATCAATTCCGGCAAATACGATGGTTTGAATTATCAACAAGCGGTTGATGCCATCGCCGCGGACTTGGCTGAACTCGGTCTGGGCGAAAAGAAAATCACCTATCGCCTGCGCGACTGGGGTATTTCACGCCAGCGTTACTGGGGCACGCCTATCCCGATGATCAACTGTACCGAGTGCGGTGCAGTACCAGTGCCAGAAAAAGATTTGCCGGTCGTCTTGCCAGAAGATTGCGTACCAGACGGTAGCGGCAACCCGCTGAACAAGCACGAAGCCTTCCTCAAATGTGATTGCCCGAAATGTGGCAAAGCTGCGCGTCGCGAAACCGACACGATGGACACCTTCGTCGATTCGTCCTGGTACTACATGCGCTATTGCTCGCCTAATAGCAACGACGCGATGGTCGACAGCCGCAACGATTACTGGATGCCGATGGACCAGTACATCGGCGGCATCGAACATGCAGTCTTGCATTTGCTGTACGCACGCTTCTGGACCAAGGTCATGCGCGATTTCGGCCTCATCAAATTTGATGAGCCATTTACCAATCTGCTGACGCAAGGCATGGTTCTGAACGAAACCTATTATCGCGAACCTACACCAGGCAAGTTTATTTGGTACAACCCAGCTGACGTACAACTTGAGCTGGATGAAAAAGGCCGTCCTATTTCAGCAACATTGAGCACCGATGGTCAGCCTGTTGCAATCGGCGGCACGGAAAAAATGTCGAAATCGAAGAACAACGGCATCGACCCTCAAGCACAAATCGATCAGTACGGCGCAGATACAGCACGTCTGTTCACGATGTTTGCATCGCCACCGGAACAAACGCTGGAATGGTCGGGCGCGGGTGTAGAAGGCGCGAACCGTTTCCTGCGTAGAGTCTGGGCTTATGCCTACAATCAGTCGGCACGCATTAGCACCGCTCTGGCCGCACCTATTGTGCCCGGAGCACGCGACTATACTGAAGTTCACAAGACGCTGCGCCGCGAACTGCACAAGATCCTGCAGCAAGCAGACAACGATTTCAAACGCATTCAGTACAACACGGTCGTGTCTGCCAGCATGAAAATGCTGAATACATTGGAAGGTGCCAAGCTGGATGATTCTGCGGCGTCGAATGCAGTCGTCACCGAAGGCTTATCTATCTTCCTGCGCGTGCTGAATCCGGTCGCACCACACATCACGCACGCACTGTGGCAAGAACTTGGCTACGCCACATTGTTCGGCGATATCCTCGATGCCGCATGGCCACAAGTTGATGCAAGCGCGCTGGAACAAGCCGAAATCGAAATGATGATCCAGGTCAACGGCAAGCTGCGCGGCAGTATCATCGTTGCCAAGGATGCTGACAAGGCTACGATCGAAGCAGCTGCATTGGCGAATGAAAGCGTACAGAAATTCATCGAAGGCACACCGAAGAAAATCATCGTGGTGCCGGGAAAACTGGTCAGTATCGTTGTCTGATTTGAAGTATCAACCAACGCAGGATTACTCATGTTAAAAAATCGCCGCCTTCTTTTTACTGCACTGGCCTCGACTGTCATGCTGTCTGCCTGCGGCTTCAAGCTGCGCGGCTCGGTGCTTGGTGAGAACTTGCCGTTCAAGTCGATTTTCATTACGCCACCCGACGCCGCCTATTACACAGCAAATGCATCGCTGGGAGCGATGCTACGCCGCTATATACGCGGCAGTGGTGAACTTGAACTCAAAACATCGCAAAAAGAAGCGGAAGTAACACTAGACCTCATGAGTGAGGTCAGGAACAAAGTTATCTTGTCCTTGAATAGTCAGGGCCGTGTGCGTGAATACATGTTGTATTACAACGTCACCTTCCGTGTTCTCGACAGCAAGGGCCTGATACTGCTGGAGCCAACCCTGATCACATTGAAGCGCGACATGAGCTATAACGAATCACAAGCGCTGGCGAAAGAAGCTGAAGAAGTTACGCTGTATCGCGATATGCAATCAGATGCCGTACAGCAAATTCTGCGCCGTCTGGCTGGCGTCAAGCTGGTAGACAGCGGTCCTGTAGAAAAATAATGCAACTGCGCATAGATGCTCTCGACACGCATTTGACCAAGCCGCTCGCCGGCTTGTATGTCATCACGAGCGACGAGCATCTGCTGGCACTGGAAGCCGCCGACAAGATTCGTAAAACTGCACGCGCACAAGGTTTTTCCGAACGCGAAGTACTGCTCGTTGATCGCAGCTTCAAATGGGGCGAATTGCTAGCAGCCAATCAATCGCAATCATTATTCGGCGACAAGAAACTGATAGAGCTGCGCATCCCCACCGGCAAGCCGGGCAAGGATGGTGGTAAAGCGCTGCAGGATTACGCTGCATCGCTAAGTCCGGACAATGTCACCTTGATCACATTACCGAAACTTGATTGGGCAACGCAAAAAGCAGCATGGGTCGCCAGCTTGCAGCAAGCCAGCGTGTACATCGATATTCCATTGGTCGAACGCGCACAATTACCTGCGTGGTTAGGCGTGCGCCTTGCAGCGCAACGCCAAAGTGCGGATCGTGTATGTCTGGACTTCATTGCCGATAGAGTAGAAGGCAATTTGCTGGCTGCGCATCAGGAAATCCAGAAACTGGCCCTGCTCTACCCAGAAGGTCCTTTAAGTTTTGAGCAAATCCATGACGCCGTGTTGAACGTGGCGCGCTACGATGTATTCAAGCTGAATGAAGCAATGCTGAGCGGCGACACTGCGCGTCTGGTTCGCATGCTGGAAGGCTTGAAAGGCGAAGGTGAAGCTCTACCGCTGGTACTGTGGGCCGTAGCGGAAGAAATCCGCACCTTGCTGAAGCTGAAATCAGGCGTCGCGCAAGGCAAACCGCTTAGTCAATTGACAAAAGAATATCGCATCTGGGGTCCACGCGAACGTCTGATCGAACCCGCGCTGCGTAGACTGAAATTATCGACACTGGAAGGCGCGCTGCAAGAAGCCGCACAAATCGATAAGATGGTGAAAGGTTTACGCGCGAAGAAGTTCTCCGGCGATGCATGGGATGCCATGCTGCAACTAGGATTGAAGATTGCGCGCGGTTAGCCGGCAACAGAATCCCTGCTCTTGCACATGAGCACAAGGCGCACCATATACATGTCTGCATCAGCAGCAAGCGCTCCTGATAATTCCAGACTGTAGTTTTAAAAACTATCCATTCATTAACCGACACACCAACCATTCCTTAGCAAAATGGACATCAAGCAATACATGAAAGAAGTTGGGCTACGTGCACGCAAAGCATCGCGCGCCATGGCCAAGGCCGATACTGCGGCAAAGAATCAGGCATTGCTGTTAATCGCAGCCGCGATTCGTCGCGATGCAGATGCACTGCG
Organism: Herminiimonas sp. GW821-FHT09C12; assembly: GCF_059416385.1. Taxonomy (NCBI): domain Bacteria; kingdom Pseudomonadati; phylum Pseudomonadota; class Betaproteobacteria; order Burkholderiales; family Oxalobacteraceae; genus Herminiimonas; species Herminiimonas sp. GW821-FHT09C12. Next base: position 1,697,355 of record NZ_JBWKPC010000001.1, on the reverse strand, counting down.
CGCAGCCAATCATCAGGATCTGGAAGCAGCGCGTGCTAGCGGCTTGGCACCCGCTCTGCTCGATCGTCTGACCTTGTCCGACAAAGCCATCGCCACCATGGCAGAAGGTCTGGAGCAAATCGTTGCCCTGCCCGACCCTATCGGTGAAATCTCGAACATGAAATATCGCCCGACCGGTATCCAGGTCGGCCAGATGCGCGTACCGCTGGGCGTGATTGGCATCATTTATGAAGCGCGTCCTAACGTCACCGTTGATGCTGCAGGCTTATGTATCAAGAGCGGTAACGCAACTATTCTGCGCGGCGGTTCCGAAGCTATCCATTGCAATCAGGCACTGGCAAAAATCGTCAGTGAAGGTTTGGCCGGTGCCGGTCTGCCTGCTGATGCAGTACAAATTGTGGAAACCACGGATCGTGCAGCAGTCGGTGAATTGATTACGATGCCTGAATATGTGGACGTCATCGTGCCACGCGGCGGCAAAGGTTTGATCGAGCGCTTGATGAAAGAATCCAAGGTTCCGATGATCAAGCATCTGGATGGTATTTGCCACGTCTACATCGACAGCAATGCTGACCTGAAAAAAGCACTGGATATTTCCTTCAACGCAAAATGCCATCGCTATGGCACTTGCAACACGATGGAAACATTGCTGGTCGCGCGTTCAATTGCACCAACGGTTTTGCCAGAGCTGGCTAAACTGTATGCAACGAAGGAAGTGGAATTACGTGCTGATGATGAAGCGCGCGCCATACTGCAAGGTTATCCGCATTTGACCGCAGTGACCGAGCAGGACTGGAGCGAAGAATATCTGGCAGCCATACTCTCCGTAAAAATCGTTGACGGCATGGATGAAGCTATCGATCACATCAATACCTACTCGTCGCAGCACACCGATTCCATCGTCACGGAGGATTACACACGTGCGATGCGTTTCCTGCGTGAAGTCGATTCAGCATCCGTCATGATCAATGCATCGACCCGCTTCGCTGATGGTTTTGAATACGGTCTGGGCGCAGAAATCGGCATCTCGAACGACAAATTGCATGCACGCGGACCAGTCGGTCTGGATGGATTGACGTCCTTGAAATACGTAGTCTTTGGGCATGGGGAAGTTCGTGTGTAATGCCATGCGACGGAGTACTGCCGTGCAAGGCAGTACCGTTACGCAGACGCAGGGCAATGCCCCGCGAAACCACTGCTTCACCATGGCGAAGTACGTGTCTGACGCCATTCACGCATTAGCAGGGAAATAATATGCTTTGGATTAAATCACTGCACATCGTGTTCGTCATCTCATGGTTTGCCGGTTTGTTTTATCTGCCGCGTATCTTCGTCAATCTGGCAATGGAAACCGATGCCACAGCGACCACGCGCCTGCTGTTAATGGCACGCAAACTGTATCGCTTCACGTCTATTCTCGCAGTACCGGCCGTACTGTTCGGCGTCGCCTTACTGTTTTACGGATTCGGCCAAGGCCCTGGCAGTATGTGGCTGCATGTGAAGCTGGTGTTTGTGATTCTGGCGATCGGCTACCATCACGCCTGCAATTCATTGCTGAAAAAATTCGAGCTCGGCACCAATAAGCGCAGCCATACCTGGTTCCGCTGGTTCAATGAAGTGCCGGTGGTTTTGCTGCTGGCAATCGTGATCCTTGTCGTGGTCAAACCGTTTTAATTATTTCCGGAGTTTTCCATGGCAAAGATTTGCGAATATTATTTTGCGCCCCAATCACCGTGGGCTTACTTTGGACACGCACGTCTGATCGCACTGGCAAAACAATACGATGTGCAAATCGAGATGAAACCTATCGATTTGCAAAAAGTGTTCAGCGTCTCTGGCGGTTTACCATTAGCAAAACGACCACCACAACGTCAAGCCTATCGACTGCTTGAATTGAAGCGCTGGAGCGCTCATCTTGATTTGCCGCTGAATCCGCAACCGAAGTTTTCACCGGTATCCGGCGACCCTGCTGCCAAACTGATCATCGCCACCAAGCTCGCGCACGGCACCGATGCGGCACTGGCACTGACTAGCACCATCATGCACGCGTTCTGGGCTGATGATAAAAACATCATGGATGCAGATACTTTGGCAGCACTGGCAAATGCCGCAGGCTACGATGGCAGCGCATTAATGAAATCGTCGGAAACGACCAGCGTACAAAACGAATACGATCAGTTCACCAACGATGCAATGGCCGCCAGCGTATTCGGTGCGCCATGGTATGTAGTCGATGGTGAAGCGTTCTGGGGTCAGGACAGACTGGACTTCGTGGAACGCGCTTTCCAAAAATAAGCACAGCTGGATAGTAGTAAAAAAGTAGTACAACACGGTACGCGCGACACATCATCTCGATGTGGTCGCGCGTCTATTTTCATAACGGATAAAAGGTCCCCCATGTCATCATCCCATTCCTATTTTTGCCCATGCCCGCGCGGCCTGGAAATTGCACTAGCCGAAGAGCTCAACGAGATCGCAGCAATGCCTGGCAGTGGCAACACACTCAAGGTACATACGCAAGTTCCCGGCGGCGTGCATTGCTCCGGCACACTACAAGATTCCTACAGAATCAATTTGCACTCGCGCATTGCATCGCGCGTGCTGATGCGTATGGCGCACGCCAGTTACACCACCGAAAACGACATCTACGATCTGACACTGGCACAAGCGTGGGAAGACTGGTTTGAAGTCGACCACACCATCCGCATCGATGTGACCGCAATCAAATCGCCGCTGCGCAGTCTGGAATTCACCACACTGAAAATCAAGGACGCGATCTGCGATCGCTTCCGCGACATCTACGATAGACGTCCATCCGTGGATACAAAAATGCCTGATATGCGCGTCGTCGGCTTTCTCGACGCGCGTACGTTCACCTTGTATCTCGATACCTCAGGCGAAGCATTATTCAAGCGCGGCTGGCGCATGGAAACCGGTGACGCGCCACTGCGTGAAAATCTGGCAGCAGGCCTGTTGCGCACTACCGGCTGGAAACCAGGCATGACCTTGTTCGACCCTATGTGTGGCTCCGGCACCATCCTGGCAGAAGCAGCACAAATGCTGGCAGGCATTCCACCAGGCTTGCATCGCAATTTCGCATTCGAAAAATTTGCGGGCTTTAGCAAGGATGAATGGGCTGCGATCAAAGCCAGCGTAAAACCGAATGACTTGCCAGCAACACCGACTATTTTCGGCAGTGATATTTCCGGCGACATGGTGGCCATGACGCGCAACAATTTGAACAAAGCCGGAATTCGATTCGAAGTCCCGCTCAAGCAAATTGAAGCGCAAGAAGTCAAAGCGCCAAGCGAAACACCAGGCATCCTGCTGACCAACCCGCCATATGGCGAACGGATAGGCTTGCGTGGCGACAGCACGATAGAGGGCGATGAGATGGCGAAGGAATTCTTCAGCGCCCTCGGCACTACGCTCAAGCAACGCTTCGCCGGATGGAAAGTCTTTTTGTTCACAGCCGATCTCGGCTTGCCGAAATTGCTGCGTCTGAAAGAAGCGCGCAAAACGCCTTTCTTCAACGGCGCGATCGAATGTCGTTTATTCCGTTTTGACATGGTGGCTGGCTTCAATCGCCGTGAACAAGCCATACCCAAGACTGATTCCAAAGAGTAAGAAACTTCCTGAAGTCTCCTGACATAATGCTGTCAGGAGCACTCCCGCATGATGCGTCTTGCCATTTGGCATTTCCTTCGAGGACATCATGCAGACAAAAATTAACTGGTTTGAAATTCCCTCCACCGACTTTGGTCGTGCCACACGTTTTTATGAGGCCCTGTTCGACACCACACTCCGCATAGAAGAAGGCAATGCAGAGCTGATGAAAATGGCCATATTCACCGATCCTAGTGGCACAACCTGCGGCAGCGTCACCCATAGCGAGTACTCCCAACCAAGCAGCAACGGCACCATGATTTATCTGGATGCCAGTCCGTCTATCGACACCGTACTCAAGCGGATAACACCTGCCGGTGGCAAGATTTACCTGCCAAAAACGGAACTGCCAGACGATATCGGCTTCATCGCACACTTTGTCGATACCGAAGGCAATCTGGTTGGGCTGCACGCACAACATTAAACCTGCATAAACGTGAACTGGACGGTGAGGTGTGCATTTGTCAGAATGAGGCGACAAACCTCATTCTGAATCACCATCCAATCTCATTTGGAGCGCAAGATGCTGTCCCTATACCCAATCACGCACAACTGCCATGCGCCGCGCTGAACGTCTGTTTCAGATTGCACAGTATTTGCGTGGACGCAGACTTACCACTGCACAGCAATTAGCGAACTGGTTGTCGGTATCGGAACGCACGATTTATCGTGATGTGCGTGACTTGTCCTTGTCTGGCATTCCAATTGAAGGAGAAGCCGGCGTGGGTTATCGCGTCAAGGCCGGCTTCGATTTACAGCCACTGATGTTTTCCAGCGATGAGATCGAAGCAATGGTCGCCGGCATGCGTATGGTGCAAGCCTGGGGTGGTCCGCAACTGGCAGCATCGGGCGCTGCTGCGTTGGCAAAAATCACACTCGCCTTGCCGCGCGAGAAACGTGACTTCGTCGAAGCAACACCATTGTTTGCACCAGATTTCCATATCGATCCTAGCCATGGCGAAAGACTGGAAAGCATACGTCAAGCGATAGGCAAGCAAAACAAGTTGCAACTGGATTATGTCGATGCCAAACAGCAGGCAACCTGCCGCATCATCTGGCCACTGGCTTTATATTTCTGGGGTGGCGGTTGGTCCATCGCAGCCTGGTGCGAAACACGTAGCGATTTCCGTTCCTTCCGCCTGGACCGTGTGCAAGCGATGCGCCTTGTCGATTCCTATACCGGCACCAGCGGACGTCGTCTCGCTGACTTTGTACGCGCCATGCAACGTGAGAACGATTGCGCCTGATATCGCGTACTTGTCGTAGTTCTATTTCGCAACCATCTCGTTTCCAGCACTTCTCAGCGCGCTAACGACGATTGGGCTATGCTTTTCCTTTTGCCATGCAGGAGAATCACATGTCGCGCACTGCCAATAACAGCTTTCAATTAAAAGACCCAGCGCTCTTGCGCAATCTCGCCTACATCGATGGCGCATGGGTAAGTGCAAAGACCAGCTTTATTGTCACTAATCCGGCAGATGGCAGCACCATAGGCAGCGTGCCTAACATGGGTGCAGAAGAAACAGAAGCCGCTATCAAGGCTGCGCATGTCGCCTTCCCTGCCTGGGCTGCTAAAACCGGCAAGGAGCGCTCTATCATCATGCGCAAGTGGTTTGACCTCATCATCGCCAATGCAGACGATCTAGCAGCTCTCATGACTGCAGAACAAGGTAAGCCGCTGATTGAGTCCAAAGGCGAAGTCATTTACGGCGCCAGCTTCATCGAATGGTTTGCCGAAGAAGCCAAACGTGTCAGTGGCGATGTGATGGCCTCAACCTGGAGCGACAAGCGTACCGTCACGCTCAAGCAACCAATAGGCGTGTGCGCATCGATTACGCCGTGGAATTTCCCGATTGCGATGATTACGCGCAAGGTTGGGCCTGCCGTTGCTGCAGGTTGCACCATCGTCATCAAGCCTGCCGAACAAACCCCGCTGTCTGCGCTGGCGATCGCAGAACTGGCGCATCGCGCAGGCATTCCTGCCGGTGTCATCAACGTCGTCACGGCAGATGCAGATAAATCAATTGCGGTCGGCAAAGTACTTTGCTCCAGCCCGATCGTGCGTCACGTCTCGTTCACCGGCTCAACACCAGTCGGTCGCATCCTGATGGAGCAATGCGCACCTACCGTCAAGAAAATTGGCTTGGAACTCGGTGGTCACGCGCCTTTCATCGTGTTCGACGATGCAGATCTGGATGCAGCAGTCGCAGGCGCACTGCAATCAAAGTATCGCAATGCCGGTCAAACCTGCGTCTGCACCAATCGCTTCTATGTACATGAATCAATTTACGATGCCTTCGTACAAAAGCTGGGCGCCGGCGCCGCACAGATCAAGGTTGGTAATGGTTTCGAGCAAGGCGTATTGCAAGGCCCGCTGATCGATGAACAAGCAATCAAGAAAGTCGAACAGCATGTAGGCGATGCAGTGAAAAAAGGCGCACAGGTCATTACCGGTGGCAAGCCTCATGCATTGGGCGGCTATTTTTATGAACCTACCGTCTTATCGAATATCAGCAATGACATGTTGATCATGCATGAAGAAACCTTCGGCCCGGTCGCAGCCGTCATCAAGTTTAAAACTGAAGACGAAGTCGTCGCCGCTGCCAATGACACCGATTTCGGCCTTGCCAGTTATTTCTATTCACGCGATATCGGCCGTGTCTGGCGCGTTGCAGAAAAACTGGAATACGGCATGGTCGGCATCAATACCGGTTTGATCTCCAATGAAGTCGCGCCATTCGGCGGTGTCAAACAATCCGGTCTCGGCCGCGAAGGCTCCAAGTACGGCATAGAAGAATATCTGGAAATTAAATACCTTTGCATGGGTGGCATCTAAACACGTCGCCCATAACTATCAACGATACACCACACATCGGCCTCACGATTTGTTCAAGTAGAAAAGAGTAATACCGATGTCTCACACACCAGAAACGTCCGCGCGTCCTGTCACTGCCATCGTCATCAACAGCACTGCGCTGGCGGTGATGCTGGCGGCCTTGTCCATGCTCGGGCCTTTTTCCATCGATGCTTATTTACCGGCATTCCCTAATATTCAAGCAACGCTTGGTGCCACTGCGCTGGAAGTTCAGCAAACGTTAACCGCTTATCTGCTCTCGTTTGCCGTCATGATTCTGTGGCATGGCGCCTTGTCGGATGCTTTTGGCAGACGCAATATCATTCTGGTGTCACTCGCGGTCTTTGCAGTTGCAACGCTCGCTTGTGCGGCCGTACACAGCATTGAATATCTGTGGGTATTCCGTATGTTGCAAGGCATCTCGGCGGGCGCAGGTGTGGTGATCGGGCGTGCGATTATTCGCGATCTGTATGCAGGTGCAGCGGCCGAACGTTTGCTGTCCCTGGTGACGATGATTTTTTCCATCTCGCCGGCCATTGCTCCTATTCTCGGCGGCTGGATAGTCCAGCATTCTAATTGGCGCGCCATCTTTCTTGCCTTGTTCGTGTATGCGGTGTTATTACTTTTCTACTGCTACAAACGCTTGCCGGAATCACTCTCGCTAGAGAAGCGTCAGCCTTTTAATCCTCACTTCCTGTATCACAGCTACAAGCGTGTCTTTCGCTCGCCACTGTTTCATTTGAAGGCTGGAGCGGTGGCGTTCAATTTTGCCGGCATGTTTTTGTATGTCGCTGCTGCACCCGTATTCCTGGTAGAGCATCTCGGACTGGGTCCTGAACAGTTCGGCTGGCAATTCGTTCCTATGGTGTCAGGAATTTTCTGCGGCGCACTAATGGCTAATCGATTGGCTGGCAACATTCCCACCTCGCGACAAGTGCTGATCGGCTTTGCCTTTCTGGTCGGCGCGGCTGTATTCAATGTGAGCTATCACGCCTTGTTCCCACCGACGTTGCCGTGGTCGGTTCTACCCTTATTTTTTTACACCTTCGGCATGTCCATGGTGGCGCCTGGTGCAACTCTATTGGTGCTGGATTTGTTCCCGAATATTCGCGGCATCGTTGCTTCATGCCAGTCATTTGTCATGATGATATTGGGCGCGCTGGTCGCTGGCGTGATTGCGCCAGCTTTATCACATTCACCACTTGCACTCGCAAGCGGACAACTGTTTTTTACAGTGGTCGCATTGAGTTTGTGGCTGGGAGGGCGTACTTATAGACGCTTTCTGGATGCACGTAAAGAACCCAATGCATGGGAAACGATAGATTAATTCTTTTAGTGCAGGTAATCGCTAGACAGCGACTGCACGATTCTTTCCATTCTTTTTCGCTACATACATCGCACCATCTGCCAGCGTGATCAATTGCTCGGCAGTGGTGCTGTCTTCAGGCCAATGCATGGCGATACCTATGCTGGCTGATATCGATACAGTCGCCGCAGTCAATGCAAATGGTTGCTGCAGCGTCTGCAATATCTTGTCCGCCACTTCAGTCGCATCCGCATCGCCATTGATCATTTCCAGCACGATGACAAACTCATCGCCTGCCAATCGCGCCACCGTATCAGTGCTGCGTACAGCGCCTGACAGACGTTGCGCAATCGTACGCAAGAGTTCATCTCCCGCCTCATGTCCGTAGCCGTCATTAATGCCTTTGAAGCCATCCAGATCGAGGAAGAGCACTGCCAGCGGTTTGCCCAAGCGGGCAGCACGTGCAATCGACTCCGGCAGTTTTTGCATCAGTGCGCGGCGATTAGGCAAATCGGTCAGCGCATCTTTCAAGGCCATGCCCATCAACGATGCCTGCAACAACTTTCTCTCTGTAATGTCGTGCAGAAAGGCGATAAACAGATAACCATCGCGGCGCGGGACGCAGGCGACCGCCAGCTCAATCGGGAACTCGACGCCATCGCGACGCAATGCCGTCACTTCTATCCGCTGATTGATGATATTGCTTTCACCCGTGGCAATGAAATGCTGCAAGTCTTGCGCATAACCTTCGCGCATAGCCGGCGGCACCACCATTTCCGACAGGTTTTGCCCTATCGCTTCATGTCGCGTCCAGCCTAAAAGACGCTCCGCCTGTTCATTCCAGTCGACGATGATGCCATTCTGATCCATCGCGATAAAAGCATCATTCGCGTTCTGCAAGGTGGCGCGTAATTCTGCTTCGCTATCTTTCAGGCGCTCCTGAATCAGGAGCTGCTGTGCCAAGGCATTTTCCAGTGCGCGTGCTTTTTGCTCTATCTCGCTAGTACGTTCCTGCACCAGATTTTCCAGATTTTCATTCAAGGTGTGCAGTCTCTTCACGTGCTGCCGCTCACGCTCCACCATATCTGCCAGCGTGACAGAAAGCAGGTGCACTTCGTGGTAATTGGGGATGATGGGAATTTGTTCGAAATCATCATCTCTACGCCGCACTATCGCTGCACTCAAATCATCCAGCGGCTTGGCCAGTCCTCGCGCCAATCCAACGGCAACCAACGCCAGTAGTAAACCAACTAAGCCACCAACTAGCAGAATCTGCTTTTGCAAATCACGGAAAGCCGCTAACGCGACCTCTTCCGGCTGGCGTATCAATACCGACCATTTCAACGATGAATAAGCAGCGCGTCCACCCGTCTGCGAATAGCCAGTCAAATAACGCTGCCCATCCGGCCATTTTTCGGCAATAGCTCCCGTGCGACCAGTACGTGACAAGGTCACACTACGCGTATTGACAGTGCTTTCTTCCAGATAATCCGGCCCAAGTATCACCATGCCGTCACTCCGCACAACGATCACTTCGACCATATACTGCCGGTCTGTCGGCACCAACAATTCGTTCGCAATACTACGTGCCCAGTCCCAACTCAAATGTATGCCAAGAACACCACGATACATGCCATTGCTGTGCGTAATCGGTAAAGCTACATCGACAAAACGCCAACGCTCATCCGTATTGGGTAATTTGTTTTCCAGCAAGGAGGAAGGATGGTAGTCACCGATAAACAATTGCTTTTGCCCAGCCATGAACCAGGGACGCTGACTGACATCAACACCGTCCAGCAAACCATCCGAGGCGGCGACCACCACTCCCTTGGTATCGGTCAAACCTATCCAGGCGTAGTTGGAAAAATTTCTGTGTATGTTGTCGAAGACTCTTTGGATATCGGCAGCATTGTCCGAATCTCGTACCGTCGCCAGATTTGCAATGACTTGTGTGTGATCGACCACGCGTGCAATGCCACGATCGAGGGAATCGCGCATCTGCCACGATAATTGCTGGAGACGTTCTTGCGCCTGCTGCTTCGCGTAGGTTGCAGCGAAATGATCGACCAATACCAATAGCGCCAGCATGGTCACGATAACGGTGGCACACACACCTATCGTCACTAGTGTGGCAAGCCGCAAGCGGTCTGGTGTTTTAGGTCTCATCCGAGGTCCCGTCAGCTACTACGTTGGTAGCAAGCATCTTTTAGATGCTCTGGTGCTTTAATAGTTTTATGGAAAAATTTCTTTGTGTGAAGAATTTCTCTACTACCAAATCAAGACCATGAGGGCTTAAACGAACTTTTAGCACAGACAAGGCCGAAAAGCCTGTCTAACGACGTAAATGATTAAACTGCACTAGGAATTAGTGTAAATCACGCAACAAGTTATGCAGCAACTCCGGCTCCAGGGGTTTATGCAGTATCCGTAAATGTGCTTGCGCAATCCGATTGATACTCTCCACCGAGGTATCGCCGGTAATCACCACCGCGGGAATATCGTGACCAGCAGCTTGTCGTACAGCCTGCACGACATCGATCCCGCTAATATTCTCCGCCAGACGGAAGTCACTCAGAATCAGATCAAATGGTGGCCGCGCCTGAGATCGATGTTGCGCGACAGTCTGCAATGCCTGCTCCAATGAAGATACGGCAAACACTTGATGTCCCCACGACGATAACAACAAGCGCATGCTATCCAGCACGCTTGCGTCATCGTCTATCACCAAAATGTCTTTTGATGCAGCACCAGATGCTTGCGCCACCGTCTTTTCCTCAACGACTGACGGTGTGCCATGAATCAGCGGCAACCAGACAGAAAATACAGAACCCTTACCCAACACCGAGCGCAACCCTATACGCACACCCAGCAAATCAGCCGTGCGCTTGACGATAGCCAAGCCCAAACCCAAACCGTGTTCACGTCTGCGTGCAGCATTTCCGATCTGATAGAACTCGCCGAAGATGAGTTGTGACTGTCCCTCCGCAATACCGATACCGGTATCAAGTACCTGCACTTCGACAAAATTGCCACGCCTACGTGCGCCCACCAGAATTTTCCCGCTCTCGGTATAGCGCAATGCATTGGAAACAAAATTGGCAAGAATACTGTGCAGTAAAACGCGATCTGTCTGGATCAACAGCGATGTCGGTCTGACGATAAAGCGCAATTTTTGTTCTGCTGCAACGGCGGAAAATTGCTGATCTATGGTTTCCAATAATTCCTGCAAATCGAATACTTCACGTTTCACCTTGACCGCACCAGCATCCAGTTTGGAGATATCCAACAAGACATCCAGCAATTGCACCAAACCCTTTAATGCAGCTTGCAACTTCGCCGCAATATTACCGACGTCTTCAGTGCGTATAGCCGGTGCGTTACAGAATGCACGCAAGGTTGCGATATACAAACCAAGCGCATGTGTAGGTTGGCGTAAATCATGACTGGCGGCTGCGAGGAATTGTGACTTTGAACGACTGGCCGATTCGGCACGTTCCTTCTCTTGCCGTAATTGTGCGATCAGCTCCACATTCTCGAACCGCAAGGAAACCGCTTCGCGCACAGTGCGATGGAAGTTGCGGCTATAAGCCAGATTGACGCCCAGCAAAAACAGTGACAACACGCCCAGCACCGAAAACAAAGGGCCACCATAGATAAATGAGTGCAATGCAAACGGCAACACAGTCGGCAAGGCAAACGCGTAATACGCCGGAGGAAAAGAAGATTGCGATGCGACCGATCCGCCCGTCATACCGGACAGAAGAATGCAGATAAACACGGTCACTATCGTGCTGTCTGGCGAAAAAAAGAAAATCCCAACCGAACCCCACAAACAACCTGACATGCCGGATAACAATGCATATTTCCAGGCACGCTTATGTGCCCTCTCTTCTGGCTGCAACACACGTAAATCACGACGCACAATCACAATACGGATTGCAGTCAGACCAAAGATTGCAGCTGCCCAAGTGAGCAGCATCGCACGATCCAGCTCGCTCCACAGCAAATAAACCGACAATACAACCACTGCGACATTGCCGAAAAAAATAGGCGTGGCCTGCCTATACAGGATATTGATCAGTTCATTGAATATGCGTTTATCAACCGCAGATGCGGCGCGATGATTATTCATGCGTGTCTCATTTTCGATGCACGGTGATGGATAGAGCTTTCTTCGCAGTGTAATATCTAATCATTACTTTCATGCAACAACTTAAGTGCCATCGGCAATTGCCTGTTGTTACAGTTGCCCAGCCTTCATATCATGACAAAAATCGTAATCGCAGAAGATCACACATTGATCCGGGAGGGATTGAGGTCCTTGCTGGCGCAAGTGCCTGAGATCGATGTTGTTGCAGATACCGGCAACGGTGCATTGGTAGAGCAATTGCTATTGCAAACGCAGGCAGACTTTTTGTTGCTTGATCTAGACATTCCCGGTTGCCATGGAATTGCACTGACAGCGCGCATCAAGCAGCAATCTCCCCATATCAAAATTCTGATCCTGACCGGATCAACAGATCATGTCAGCGTACGACAAGCCTTTGCCGCTGGTGCAGATGGCTACCTGCTCAAGCTGGAAGACAGTAGCGAATTGCTGGAGGCAATTCCAACCGTACTCAACAACAGGCGCTACGTCAGCAAATTGCTCGGCTCCATCGACCACTTTCTGCAAGAAACAGATCAAGCAGTCACGCCACGCGAACAACAGATACTAAAACTGATAGCCTCAGGAAAATCAACGCAAGAAATTGCCGATGCACTGGCACTCAGCGTATTTACCGTCCGCAAGCACAAGCAAAATCTAATGGCGAAACTGTCACTGCACAATGCCGTTGAACTGGCACGTTACGCGCTACATCAAGACGCTTAATCATCAAAATGCGGCATGCATCAAATGATGGGCAGCTAATGGCGGCGAGAATATCAATGTCCCAAAAGCAAGTAAATACTGTAAATGCAGTAGTCGCCGGGAACGTCAGAGGATGGGAATGTTCGGAAAACGAAAAGACGATCTTAACGAAATCTTCACGCCAGGCTTAGGTTTCAGCCTGAAAATCATTTCAAAATATTTGTAGAAATGCGTCAACCGCATTATTTGGCTGGCGTTATGTACGTACGAACCGAAAATACGGTTCGCACTATTTCCTAAACTTTAGAGAGCACTCAAATGAATAAATTAATCGCTGCCCTGGTTGCCGGTCTGTTTGCCTCCACCGTTTTCGCACAAGCCGCTGCTCCAGCACCTGCTGCTGCTCCAGCTGCTCCAGTTGCTGCTAAAACAGAAGCAAAAGCCGCAGTCAAAGCACCAAAAGCACACGCTAAGAAACACAAAAAAGCTAAAAAAGCTAAAGCAGCCGCTGCTGCTCCAGCTGCAGCCCCAGCTGCTAAGTAATTCGCAGTAACTAAAAAAGACAGGCTTGCCTGTCTTTTTTTATTGCCTGGTCAGACCGGATACTGACCGGGCAAGTTTTTTTTCTGCTGTATTTACACGCCTAAAGCTCTGCCATCGCTCCTCGGATCATGCGCGCCTGAAAAAGTCCCCGTCTTTTGATCGATCACAATTGCTCCCGGATGACCGGATAAAGGACTTTGTGCCGGAATGACACTCATTTCATGTCCACGTCGTGCCAGCTCTTGAAACACTTGCTCGCCTGCATCCTTCTCCAGCTTCAAAGAATCTCGCGTATCTGAAAAAGTTTTACCCAACAAGAACCGCGGTTTCGATAATGCCGTCAACGGATCCATGTTGTAATCAATCATTCTGGTCAGGATAGTCGCCAAGGTTTGTGGCTGCCCATCTGCACCTTGCGTGCCATACAAAATATGTGGTTTATCGTTCTTCAGATACATACCGGGATTAAGTGTATGGAATGGACGCTTACCAGGTTGCAATACATTTGGATGATCCGGCTTCAGGCTGAATGAAGCGCCGCGGTTATGCCACAAGATGCCGGTATCACCCGCCATCACACCACTGCCCCAATCGAAATAAACCGTTTGCAACATCGAGACCGAATTGCCTTGCGCATCAGTCGCACCGATATATACCGTGTCTCCATTCTTGAAGACATGCGGCCACGCCAATGCCTGTTTCATTTGTATGCCGCCGGCGAGTTGATCAAGATGGGCTTTGGACAATAACTTTTCCGAAGGTACCTTAACGAATTCCGGATCAGCCACATATTGATTGCGATCGATAAACGCGCGCTTCACCGCTTCGACTACGACGTGATAATAGTCAGCACTACCTTCTGGAATATTCTTCAAATCAAATCGATCGAGGATACCCATGATTTCCAGCGTCGTAATGCCTTGCGTCGGCGGCTGGTTCGCCAGCAAGATGCCATCACGATAAGCAACGCGTAAAGGCGGTTCTATGCGTGCCTGCGTTCTTGCCAGATCGGATGCAGTCAACGGTGAGCCGGCATCCTTCAAACCTTTAGCAATTTTCTCTGCCAATTTGCCATCGTAGAAATCGCGATAACCGCGTACCGCCAACACTTCCAATGTATCGGCCAGTTGCGGCTGCTTGAAGAGTTGACCTTCTTCCGGCACTTTGCCGGCGATCATGAAGTTGCTACGCACACCGGGAAGATCAGCCATTTCCTTTTGGCGGAAATCCATCCAGAAACGTTCTGATGGCGATACCGGAAAACCGTTGCGTGCAAAACCGATAGCCGGCTTCAATAATTCTGCCCAGCTCTTGCTGCCGGCGAGTTCCTTGTTGCTGATATCGAAAGCTTTACCCAAGGTATCAACATTGGCTGCCGTCGTCAGCATCGAGCCGGGACCGCGTACCGGAATCGTACCGCTGTACTGCGGCAATACCATCGGTGCCTGACCTATGCCAGACAAGGTTCTGACCTTGCCATTGCGATCGCTGATGATCATGAAAGCATCACCGCCAAAGCTGGCGAAATGCGGATAAGTGACGCTCAGACATGCAGCAATGGCAATCGCTGCTTCAATCGCATTGCCGCCCGATTTCAATACATCCAGACCAGCATTGGTAGCCAACTCGTGCGGGCTGGTCACCATGCCTTTGGTTGAAGTAGCCAGCACACTTTTTGGTTTGGCTTCCAAAGCCATCGATAACGGTGTCATCGAACCCAAAGCCATTGCACCTGAAGCGGATAAGAAATCTCTTCTCGTCATATCGTGGAAAATTTTGTTTTTCATTGTGTCTCCGTAGAAATTCGTGTGACAAGGCGCACACCAACACTGCGCCGTGCAACGTATGTGAACTTGTCCAGCAAGCGAATGTACGTAGCGAGATACGAATACGTATCAGCGCTAAAAAATCCTCTACCTTTATTTCGTAAAGACGAAAAAAAACACCGCTAAGCTGAGTGAGCTTGGCGGTGTTTAAAGGGAGATTTAGGCTTTTTGATGTGCGTGGTTATCGGCCTTGGCACTGGAAGCCGTAGGGAAAGTATTTTCCAGTGGCACGTGACGATGCGAGAAGTTAGCTGTGATCCAGGCATAGATAGGACCGAGGAAGCTCATCACAAGTACGACACCAAGTGCGGACAAAGGATCTTTAGGAACCGGACCAAAGCCGCCGAACATCGTGGCAAAGAAGGACGCGAAACCGAAGAACATACCGGGCACAAAACTAATGGCAGGGAAGCGTGCCAGCATGATCATGCCTGCGTTCAGGCAGAACAGAATCACACATTCTGCGATGAGCAGAGTGGTGCCGGACAGATTCTTCGAAGCGATACCAAAACCGGTGACAACCAGAAAGCCGGTGATCGAACCAATCGGCAAAGTCGGCCAGATACGTTTCAAATTAGCTGCAGTCGGACCGCCCATGGCAAAGGTGCCTGCCCAGCTGATAAAGATCGCCCAGACTGGCAAATGCCAAGGCAATTGCGCCATGAGAACGGTGGTGACTGCGAGTAAGGATGCTACAACTGCGTGTGGTGGCTTTTTCATGCTTGTCTCCTGATGGTTTAATTAAATATTTATTATTTGGCGCCTGCTGTTTCGCACACATGGTCTTTTGCACCATGATCGTGTGCGCCACAGCAACCGTGACGATGTATCGTGCTCTTATGCTGAGTGACCACGGTTATTCTTCCGCGTTTAATCACCCAGGAACGGGCAGGAATATCGAGCAAGGCATCGGCTACCTGATAGGTATCGAGAATCACCAGATCGGCTTGCTTGCCGACTGCAAGACCGTAGTTGTCACCGATACCGATGGAACGTGCGGCATTGATCGTGCCCATATCCAGAACCGCCGCTTGATGCGCAGGCGTGCCAAAGGAAATAGCGTGCGCCAGCATATTGCCGATGACCAGCATGTCCGCTTTACCGAATGGCGTGAAGGCATTGCGTATATTGTTGGATGAGTAGGCAACGTTGACACCCGCTTCATTCAAGGCACGCACCGGTGTCAGACCGCGACGACGATTCTTTGCATCGTTACGACCACCCAGATACAGATCGGTAGCAGGCAAGGTCACGATGCTGATATCGGCTTTGCGCAGCAATTCAATCACCGGCTTCAATTCATCCGGATCGAGCGAACCGAGACTGGTGACATGACCGAGCGAGACTCTGCCTTGATAGCCAGTATCGATCGTTTTTTGCGCAACGTAAGCTGTCGAAGCAAAACGCTGATCGCTTGCATCATCGGAAAAGTCCGCATGCAGATCGATAGGCGCGTCATACTTTTGCGCCATCTCGAACACGATGTCGATATGACGTTTGGTGTCTTCCCAGGTCAACTCGTTGTATGGGCAGCCGCCGACGACGTCAGCACCCATGTTCATCGACTTTTCCATCAAGTCGATAGTGCCTGGCGATTTGATGATGCCTTCCTGCGGGAATGCAACGATCTGAATATCCATCAGATCCTTATATTCATCGCGCAGCTCCAGCACTGTTTCCACACCGATCAGACCTTGAATCAGATCAACGTCAGGATGGGCGCGCAATGCGACCGTACCGTTTTTCACAGCCATATCGAGCACTTGGCGTGAACGATCCAGTACGTCCTTGCGCTCCTGTTTGCTCTTCAGGATGCCGGTGACGCGGATCGCTTCTTCCAGCGTACCCAGCACAGGCGGCAAGCGTCTATGCAGGAATGCTTTTTCCAAATGCATATGCGGCTCGACCAAGCCAGGAATAACAGCACGGCCTTCTGCATCGATTGCATCTGTCGCTGAGGCTTTAATGCCTTCTTCTATTGCGACGATTTTTCCATTCTTGATACCAATGTCCATCAGTGGTTTGTCATCCCACACACGAACATTGTGTATTAACAGGTCCATCTCCATAACCATCTCCTCTGGATGAAACAACTAAAAACCTAGTGCAATACCCTCGCCACGCGGATCGGCACCGCCTTCAAAAAATGGTGACCATGGTCCCGGCAAGCGAATCGCTTGTGCAGTACCCATACGTGGGAACGGCCACTGCGCCGCTTCCACCGGATGCCCTTGCTCACGCAGAGCATCAAACGTTGCCTCCGGCGCGGCAGATTCCAACAACAACTTGTTCGATGTATCGCCCCACGAGCGTCCGTACAACACGCGTGGCGCATCAATGGCTTCTTGCACATTCAGACCGAAATCAACCACACGCGTCGCGACCGAAGTCTGCGTCTGCGGTTGTACTTCACCGCCTTGCGTGCCATAGACCATGTAAGGCTTGCCATCCTTGAACAACATGCCGGACATCAGTGTCGATGCGCTTTGCTTGCCTGCCTTTAATACATTCGGATGATCCGGTTGCAGCGAGAAGAAGCTGCCACGGTTTTGCATCAACACACCGGATACAGGATCGGTCACGCATGCACCAAAGTCGAAGTACAAGCTTTGCACCAAGCCAACGGCATTGCCGTATTTGTCAGCGATGCTGATGAAGGTGGTGTCGCTACCGCCTGGACGATTTTCGTGTGTACGTTTGGTATCAGCCAGCCACTCTGCGCGCTCGGCGTTCGCCAACTTAGGATCAAGTAGTTCTTCAATTGGAATATCAGAGAACTCAGGATCGGTCAGATACTGATCGCGTTTATTGAAGGCCCATTTGATAGCCTGAATCATCGCGTTGTAATACTCAGGCGAATTCTCATCCAGACCAGACAGATCGATACCGTTGAGGAAATTCAAAATCATCAAGCCGGCTATACCTTGCGACGGTGGCGGCACTTGATACGCTTGAAAACCACGATAAGTCGTCGAGATCGGTTGCACCCACTTGGCGCGGTATTGGTGGAAATCGTCCAGCGTCAGCAAGCCGCCTTGGCTCTTCAGATAATTAACGATGGAGTGTGCGGTGTGTTCGTAGAAATGGCGTGTGCCATTTTTCGCAATGCCTTCCAGCGTATCGCCCAATGCAGGTTGCTGCAGGCGTTCACCCGGTTGATAAGCATTGCCGTTCTTCAGGAAAATCCCAGCCGAACCAGGATCTTGACGGAACACATCGGCATCATCGCTAATCCAGCGGCTGATATCTTGCGTGACTGCCACGCCTTCACGTGCATAGCGTATCGCCGGTGCCAGCAAACGGGTTAAAGGCATCGTACCGAAACGTGCATGGGCGAGGCCCCAGCTATCCACTGCGCCAGGCACAGTGATCGCAGCACGCGGGCCGCGATGCGGTATCGCATCCATGCCCTTGTAATCATCGAGAGAAATATTTTTACCGCACGTGCCACTACCGTTCAGTGACGATAGCGTATTCGATTTGGCATCGTGGATCATCCAGAATGCATCACCGCCTATGCCTATCATGTGCGGCAACACGACACTCATCGTGGCGGCTGCGCAGATTGCAGCATCGACAGCCGTGCCACCCTCTTTCAACACATCTAGTGCTGCCCCGGTCGCCAAATAGTGGGCGGTGGCGACCATGCCATTTTCGGCATAACTGACTGGGCGGGTGGTTCTCATCATTTCTCCAGGAATCGGGTTCATGGAAGATGAGCATAGGGATCAATTGCTCAGGTGGGAATCGGGATTACCTGATTCGCATCTAGGGATTTTCCTAGATGACTTCACCCTGCTCACAGCTCAATCGTATCCCTCATTGATCAAGCCGTGTTTAAGAGCGTAATACACCAGATTGGCAGTGGTAGCGGCTTCCATTTTCTGTAAAACGGCCGCTTTGTGGGTGCTGATGGTTTTATTACTGAGCGACAATATTTTGGCAATATCGTTGACGGAATTGCCTTCGACCAACATGTTGAATATCTGAAATTCCCGCGCCGTCAGCTTGGTGTGTGGCAAATCCTGTTCCGGCTTGTGCAATTGCTTGATCAGCTTGGCCGAAATCTCGGGCGAAACAAAAGTCCCGCCCTCCGCCACCTTGCGTATGCCTTCGATCAACTGGCTGGAAGCGGTGTTCTTCGTGATGTAACCGGACGCACCGGCGCGCATCGCCTGCACAGCGTACTGGCTCTCTTGATGCATGCTCAGCACCAATATTGGCAAATCAGGTTTGACTGCATTGATCTGCTGTATCAATGCGATACCACTCTTGCCCGGCATGGACATATCCAGCACCAGCACATCGATCTTGAGCGTTCTGATTTTTTGTAAAACCTCTTCGCCATCAGACGCTTCTCCCGCTACCGCCATATTGGAAACGAAAGAAATAATTTGCTTCAAGCCATCCCGTATGATGGCGTGGTCATCGGCGATCAGTATTTGTATCATTTTCCGTCTCCTGAATCGCTGGCTGTTACCTTGGGAATACGTACCTCTATGCTGGTACCTGAACCTAGCCTACTCTGAATTTTCAATTTCCCGCCCAGCATGAATGCGCGCTCGCGCATGCCGATCAAGCCCAAACTATCTTCGCGCGAACTGACGTGATCGAAGCCTTGTCCATTGTCAGTTACTTTCAATGTAACGACGCCTTTCGTTTCCTTGAGCGCCACCACGACCGAAGTAGCACGACTATGCCGACTGACGTTGGTCAACGATTCTTGCAGTATGCGAAAAATCGCCGTGCTGATATCGCGGCTGAAGGCCAAGGGCGTCGATGGCAAGCTTAATTCGTAGGTAATTGGATTACGTTTGGCAAACGATTCCAGCAGCCAGTCGATGGCCGATGGCAAACCCAGTTCATCCAGAATCAGGGGACGTAAATCGGCTGCGATGCGTTGCACCGACTCCACCGTCGAATCGGCAATCTTCTTGAGCGCATGCACATTCTGTAACCACTCATCATCCTGCATCTCGCGTCGCGTTTCTATCACGCTCAAGCCTATGCGGATGGCAGTCAAGGATTGCCCCAACTCGTCATGTAGTTCGCGTGAAATACGCGTGCGCTCTTCTTCTCGTACCGATTGCAGGTAAGCCGACAGTTCACGCAACTGACTACGTGATTCCAGCAAATCTTCCTCGGCCAGCTTTCTGTCGGTGATGTCGCGTGAAATGCCGGTAGTGCCTATCACTTCACCCTGTTCATTCCGAATCGGCGTCTTGATCGTGTCGTACCAGCGCAGCGTGCCGTCTTCGGTATAACGCCATTCTTCATAGCGCAAACGCTCGCCCTGCTCCATCACGCGTTTATCGGTATCGATGTACTCACGTCCCCAATCGGCAGGCCAGACATCAAGCGGTGTTTTATTCAGAATCTCGCTTTCCGGCAAGCGGCAAGCGGCGATAAATGCATCGTTGACCAGAATATAGCGAGAGTCTTTATCCTTCAGCCATGCCTGGTCAGGAATATTGTTCAGAATCGCTTTTTGCAATTCATCATCCTTGCTCATACGCCCTCTGCTCTTAATCGAATCGGAATAAGTATGAACTTCAATCGCTGCGTTCAGCGGAAATATCTTTCAACAATCTGCGGAATTCAGATGAATTCTGCATCAATGTCGTCGCCGCCGACCTCAATTCCCTGATGGTCTTTTTAGGAAGATACAAGGAGGTCGGTACATTAAGCAAGGTTTCCCTTTCGTCAGCATCGACGATATTCTTCAATGCAATGTTGACGTAATAGACAGATGGTTCCGGCGCATTTCTCGCCTTCGCCTTGGCTTTCGCCGTTTCTTGCCAACGTTCGATAGATGCTTGCATGGCGCGCTCGGACTCTTGCGTATAACGCGCAATCGGGATATCGCCAATCGCACGAATCACATCTCTAAAGCCAGGCACATCGGGACTTTGATCGATAGTATGTTCAGGATCATTCTGTGCATTGACGACGATCACAACCAGCTTGTTCATTTCCGTCAATCGGAAATCCTTGCTTACCTTGTCGCTACCAATCAGCGCCTCCATATCGAGGATGCTGCGTATGCTCAAGTTGTCAGACAAGCCGCCATCCAGCAAATGAATGTACGGACGCTTGCTACGATCAAGATAGCTGAATAGTTCTTCCGTACGTGCACGTGAGGATGCAGCACTTCTTGTTTTTGCCTTACTGGATGCGGCAGCCTGCACTGCATCCGGCACAGTGAAATTACAGCTGCCAGCGTAATTCCACAAGGTCACAGGAGAAAACACCAGCGGCACTGCGCTCGATGCAGCGACCGCGCGTGCAATCGGGAACTTGCTCAAATCGGAGCAAAGAAAGTCGAACGATTCCTGTATGAAATCGAAACGACCACCCGACGACATATCGGTCGCACTGATGATCACGAACGGCCCTTTGCGCTTACTCACCAAATCTTCAAAGGTCGCCTTGTTGAACAAAACTTCATCGAGTTGTTCTTCCAGCAGGTCGGAGCGACCGAAACGCGGCGAAGTCAGACGCCACTGATTTGAGAAGGAAATGATACGGCTAACGATCTTGTCCTGAAAATCCAGATTAAGAAAACGATCATTAAAATTCTTCAACACGCCTTCGCCGTGCAAACCGTAATACGCGGCAAGAATGGAACCACCCGATACGCCGTAGACTAGATCCACCTCGTCGAACAGACGCTTCTTCTTCCCATCCTCCACAAATTTATTACGCGCCAATTCTTCCAGCACGCCATATCCCAATGCCGCCGACCGCGCCCCACCACCGGAAAACATCACCACCACGAACATCTTGCTGGCACCCGGCTCGATATTGACGGAATCGATGCTGTAACCGTAATCAGGCTTGTAAGTCTCTAAAGGCGCGTTGATGTTGTACTGCACCAGACTGCTGCAACCGCTCATCAAGGAGGCAAGCGCAAGCAGGGAAAGCAAGCGCCACGGTTTTGAACATGTAGATGTCATTATTTTTGCAAGTTAGTTGAGCAGTGCCAAGAATATGGCGCACAGCGATCAGGTAGAAAAATTCTCTTCAGCATTATATCGATGGCTGAATCGACCATCATGCCTAAGCAAAAATCGTCGCTTTTCTGCACTTGCAAGGAACTAGTCGTGATGCGTGGCACTGGCCGACACAAATAAAAAAGGGTCCGACCAATGGTCAGACCCAAGAGACTCAGCTTGAGGACTGAGTCCGATACACACTCGTTTCCTGCGCTGCCATCACAAGGCAGCGCACATCGGATTAGTACACTTCGCTGATATCGCAGCTTCCTTCTGCACCTATCAACTGACGCAACTGGCTGCCTACAGAACCCATGCCGATATTTTCAAATACGCTTCTATGCTTGGGCACCACTATCTGATCGCAGTGATGCTCACGCGCAAACTGCACGATGCTCTCTGCCTTGTGCCCCACCACGATGCGCTCCTGATGCGGCACACCGGCTGCATCCAGCTTGTCCATCATCGGCTTCAAGATTTCCATACCGTTTTCCTGATGGAATTCGGCTATCTGCTTGCGGCTGATGAAGCGCGTAATGAATTTGGAAATCGGCGTTTGTACATTCAATAAAAACAGCGTCACGGGTTGTGTGCGATAGCGTTCGATTACATGTTTCACTGCACAATCGATATCACCACTGTCATTGATTGGAACCAGTACGTTAGTCATTTTCAGTCTCCTTTTATCTGCCGGAATGGAAAGGCTTAACCTTCGCTAGGCACTGCGACTGCATGTTTGGACGCGAAGAACTTCCCGCAGCCGATCACAATCAGGACGCCAAGTAGTGGAAGTGCGATTTCCAGATAATGGGCATTGGCGATAAAACCTTTGAGCGCTGGATCTTCCACCGCCATTTCACCGGCAACATAGCCGAGCAAGCCAGCACCAAGCGTGACAATGATAGGAAAGCGTTCCATCAAGCGCATCAACATCGCGCTACCGAACAGAATCAGTGGGATCGTGATGACCATACCGACAAACAACAAACCCATATGACCATTCGCTGCACCGGCCATACCGAGCACATTGTCCAGACTCATGACGATGTCGGCGATGATGATGGTTTTGACTGCGCCCCAGAAATTTTCACTGGAGTTGATATCGCCGTTTTCTTCTTCAGGCAACAGCAGTTTGATACCTATCCACAGCAACAGGATCGCACCGACCACTTCCACGTAAGGAATGGTCATCAGGTAGGCCGCAAAGGCCGTCAGTATTGTCATCAAGATGACGATGGCAACAGTGCCAATCAGGAAGGCGTTTCTTTGTTGCTTGGGCTCGAGATTGCGGCACGCAAGTGCAATGATGACGGCGTTGTCGCCGCTCAGAAGAATATTGATGATGACGATCTGGAAGAGCGCCACCCACATGGTTGAATCGCTTAACGTTGCAAGCATTTCTGTCTCCTTCTATGGTTATTGTGAAAGCCATTCCATAGTAAAGATCAGCGCTTACGCTGTACTTTCGCGAACATTACATTGAGCTTTCGCGAATATTACAGAATTCTTACAACAACAATAAAAGTGAGTTAAACGCTCGCGTGCGAGACGGGGAAAGAGACGGTAAAGGTATTGCCCACGCCATCGACATCATCTTCCAGCGTGATCGTTGCCTTGTGCAAGGTGGCGATCTCATGCACGATCGCCAGACCGAGGCCGCTGCCCTCTTCATGCGATCCAAGCAAGCGATGGAAGCGTTCGAAAATGCGCTGGCGCTCGTCGACTGGAATACGCGTGCCATCGTCGCTGACAACCAGATGCGCGCCATGTTCATCGGTATGCACACGCACCGTCACACGTCCGCCGGGCGGTGTATAGCGGATCGCGTTATCAACCAGGTTGTTAATCATCTCCGTCACACGTGCTGCTTCGCCATTCAACAACACAGCCTGCTCGGCGGTTTCGAAACCCAGATCGATCTGCTTCTTGTAAGCCAGCGGCACCCATTCCTGCGCAGTGCGCAAAGCCAGTTGATTCAGATCGAAGGGCGCGAAATTGGCGGCCACATTATTCGGTTCATTACGCGCCAGCGAAAGCAGTTGCGACACCAGACGCGACAAGCGTTCTGCGCTGGTATAAAGATGGCCCAAAGCCCGTTTGACTTGTGCTGGATCGGTCTCACGCAAGGCGAGTTCGATATGTGCTTTCAAGCCTGCGACTGGCGTGCGTAACTGATGCGCGGTATCGGCAATAAAGCGTCCCTGAAAACCGAGCACGCCATCGACGCGCGTCATTAAATCGTTGACCGCACCAACCAACGGTTCGACTTCTCCCGGTACGTTATCGGCTGCAATAGGACTGAGATCCAGATGCGAACGCATGCCGACTTCCTGCTGCAATTTGCGCAGCGGTGCCAAGCCGTGCGCCACTCCGCGCCAGATCAAGATACCTGCAATCAAAATCAATAAAACCTGCGGCAGTATCAATTGCATCAACAGTTCACGCTCGTGACGATCGCGCTTGATCTGCGTCTCGGCGATCTGAATCATCACGACTTCCGCCGGCGGCTGCACCAGTGGTTTTCCGCGCAAGAGTGCAATCCGCACCGCTTGGCCTTCTTGCAGCACGCCATCGTAGTAGGCCGTTTCCCTGCCGCTCTTGATGGTTTTATGTATCGGCAAGGTAGGATCGCCGGCGATGAGTTTTCCATCGACTGTACGTATCGCGTAATAGACCTGATCTTCTTTGTCGAGCAAGAGCGTGCGCTCAGCATCGGGAGATAAATCAAATCCCAGTTGGCCGTTCTCACGCGTGACGTGCAAGAGCATTTCGCGCGCGATCTCGTTCAACTCAACGTCGTACACATCGTTGGCGACATGACGTACGACAAAATAACTGCCGACGATATCAATCAGCAGAATCAGTGAAAGTGGGACAAGTACCAGACGCAGCAATCTGCTGCGCAGGGTCGGATTGGAATCAGATTTCCTGGCGTTCGATTTCACCGGATTTTTCCAAGAGATAACCCATACCGCGCACGGTACGGATATTGATGTTGTAGGGTTCCAGCTTTTTGCGCATGCGATGTACATAGACTTCAATCGCATTGCTGCCGCCATCGTCGCCCCAGCCGAACAATCTATCTATCATCTGCTCTTTAGTAACGACCTGCCCTTGGCGAGATAACAAAACTTCAAACACAGCCAACTCGCGCACCGACAGCTCTACCGGCTGATCGTTGTGGAACAGGCGATGTGCCTCTAGATCGAAGCGCAAGCCACCATGCGTCAAACTCTTGCCGGCATCGAACTGGCCGCGACGTATCAGGGCGCGTACACGTGCTTCGAATTCCGGCAGATCGAAAGGCTTGGTCATGTAATCGTCGGCACCCAGATCGAGACCAGCAACACGATCATCCAGCGTATCGCGCGCAGTCAAGATAAGAACTGGTACACGCGACTTGCGTTCACGCAAGCGACGCAAAACAGTCAGGCCATCCATCTTGGGCAAGGCTATATCCAGCAAGACCAGCGCATAGGCATCGTTACTCAATGCGCTATGTGCATCCTCACCGTTATCCACATAATCAACGGTATAACCAGCCTGGCTCAAGGCACGCGTCAGCGCAGCGGCAAGTACAGCATCATCTTCGACGATCAGAATACGCATAGGCAACGATTACATCCTGGTGAAGTGTGATTTCTTAAATCGACATGGCAGTAACACAGCCAGCAACAGGCTAGCATGTCTGTCATGCACGACAGCATAAGGATAGAAAAGAAAGATGTCTAGCGGGCAAGTTCGCAGTACTCTTGCAGAGATGCATAGCCTCACTTTACGCTGATCACGACTAATAAAAATCATGATCACACTTGCTTTAACTATTCACAATAACAACAAAATTCACTCTTTCTTAACATTACAAAATCGCTACTCACACAAAGTCTGTAGCGCCATTCGTAGTACATGGTGTTACCATCAAAAACCATTTTTTTACCGTGATAGCACTGTCTCAATTCTTGATATAACTTTCTGCCTTTCCTGAAACTGCACTGATTTCCAGCATACCGATTATGCGTATCCTCATCATTGAAGACGACCCCTTATTAGCAGACGGCATCAGCCAATTGATGCGTACTTCCGGTCATAACGTGGACGCTGTTGCAAGCGCCGAGCTTGCCGTACCGGCTCTGGCAAACGAAGTCTTCGATCTGATACTGCTGGATGTCGGCCTGCCGGGCATAGATGGTTTCGAGTTCCTGAAAAAACTGCGTGCGGATAATTGTCGTACTCCGGTATTGGTATTGACTGCACGTGATGCACTCAATGAAAAAGTCCGAGGCCTTAATCTTGGTGCCGATGATTACCTAACCAAACCTTTTGCAAGTGAAGAGTTGTTCGCGCGTGTAACGGCACTGGAACGCCGCATGCATGGCCGCATCAGCCAACAACGCATACACGGGCCCTTGGTACTGGATGAAGGCGCACACCGAGCATGGCTGGACGGCAAACCACTGGACTTACCTTTGCGCGAATGGGCCATTCTTCTTTTTCTTCTCGATAATGTGGAACGCGTCGTTAGCAAGGAGCGCATCACGAGAGCGCTCTGCAACTGGGAACAGGACATGAGCGGCAAGGCGATCGAAGTCTATGTATCGCGTCTGCGCACCAAACTTGAAGCCGGTGGCATCATCATTCGCACGGTACGCGGTATTGGCTATATGCTGGAAGAGAACTATGCAGTACGGCAGCCTACGTAAAGTTCTCATCAAGCGCTTGTCGCTTTCGCTTGGCTTATCGCTACTGCTGTTGATACCGCTACTCTATTTTCTGGTACAGCGCCCTGCCGTCAAGGCTTACGACATCGATTTGTCGGATGCCACACGTTCCTTGATTCCCTCTTTGCAGATCGTGGATGGCAAAGCGCAATTCACTTTCCCGCAGGCCGCAGAAGACATGCTGCGCACCGACAGCCACGACAATATTTATTATCTTGTGCTGGGTCCTAACGAACAATTCATTGCCGGAGACGAAGGTCTGCCCTTACCAAGTCCTGCACACGCACTCACCAAACCTTTGCTCTACAACGCCGTTTATCGCGACCATGATGTGAGAGTCAGCCTGATACCGCACAAGGTAGATGGGCAGAACTTCATTTTTCTCACTGCAGAGACAACAAAAAAACGGCAACTGCTCGCGTTCAATACAACGATCGCAACCATCGTATCCCTGCTGGTCCTGATCATCGTGAGTACGATTAACGTCTGGTACAGCACTCGCCAAGCGCTGGTTCCATTAGACAAGATACGCAAGGCCTTGCACGGCATGCAGCATCACAATCTGGAACCGTTGGATGAAAATTCCGTCCCGACTGAAATCAAACCTTTGGCACAAGAATTCAACAGTCTGTTACAGCGTCTGGACGCTTCGGCCGAAGGACAACAGCGCTTTGTCGCAAATGCCGCGCATCAGTTACGTACACCGCTTGCCGGTATACGTACTCAGCTCGAATTACTGCGCGATGAAGCAGACAGTAAAGTCCGCGAACAACGTATTACGCATAGCATTCACGCCATCGAACGTCTCTCCCATCTGGTACACCAAATGCTTGCACTGCTTTCATCCGTACCAGGCGGACGCGAAACCTCTGTACAAACACTGGTCAATATTGCAGACGTGATACGCGAACGCTCAACAGAATGGGTCCATCTGGCGACACCGCGCATGGTCGATCTGGGCTTTGAGCTGGAAGCAGTTCACGTATATGGCGATGCCCTACTAATAGGGGAAATGATTGCTAACTTGGTCGATAACGCGCTGCGCTATTCGCCATTAGGCTCCATCGTGACATTACGTTGCCGACAGCAGAATGCCTTAACAATTATCGAAGTGGAAGACAACGGCCCCGGCATTCCAGTCAAAGAACGCGAATTGGTATTCGAACGCTTTTATCGCAGCGCCACTTTCGCATCCATCTCCGGCAGCGGTCTCGGGTTAGCCATTGCGCTGGAAGTAGTCCATGGTTTGCAAGGGAACATACGCATTGATACACCACAATCAGGAAAAGGCTGTCTGATCGTGGTGACATGTCCCGCACCCACAACAGAACAAATCGCAATGGAACATGCAACGATGCTCACAACGCATAAACCTGAGCACTCTTCATATAACGCTTAAAAGAAACAGATACATCGTTTTCGTACTTTAAAACCACGATGCTGCGCTCACATAAAAAAACGGTAATCCCATCAGGGATTACCGCATCAAGAGACAACTCCTTCTTACGACAACAATTAGAACTTGTAGTTCATCCCTAAAGAGATACCTTGCAAATGACCGCCTGCATAACAATTGGGAGCGCCATTCGCCACACTATTACCGTCATGGCAATCAGTCGTCACGCCACGGCCACCGGCACCTAAATCATAGTGAGCATATGCACTATTGATGGTTGCCGCATAGTTTGCATACCAGCTGAATTGCTTATCAACCTGACGTTTGTAAGCCAGCGTATACATATTCGCCGCATTATTGGCATTAGGCGTCCCATACACACCCGTTATCGGCGTGTTGTGCTGCCCCGGATCGCCAGGTGTTTTACCCGCATGCGCCCAACCAATGGACACACTGTCTTTCTCGGAAAGGGCCTGCGACACAGCTAACCAGCTACCATTACGCGAACGCTCGTTTTGTTCAACCAGATATGCAGGAATATTGCGACGCATCGCTTCGAAAATGGCACTGATCGTTGTTTTGGTCGGGAAGGTGTATTGCGCACCCACTTTGTAGGCATATTCATTGCCCACATCATTTATGTCGCCGCCTTGATCTCCGCTACGGTTGACGCGCTGATGCAACTCATACGCAGTGACGAGATACAAAGGTCCCTTTTCATAGGAAAGACTGGCACTGTATGCGCTGCCATAGCTGCCGTCGCTACAGTCAACGATAGTGCCATTACCGCCGCTACCGGGAACATTGCCGCCGGTACAATCGGATTCGCCGCTGGCTTGAATATTGTTTTCAAAGCCGCGGTTCTGCCCTGGTGAGACCAATGCATTCACACGGAAGCCATTGATATTCGGCGATTCATACCAAAGCGCATGATCCATGCGCGTACCGAATTCAACGCGATTGTCGCCGCCGGTATTACCCATGATGGCCGAGTAATCGCCAATCATGCCGGAGAATGGATTCATGCGACTGGTAGAAGTTTTGTACGGCGCATCGGTTTTACCAACCTTGAACGCACCCCAGGTGGCATTGGCAATACCAAGGTAACTATTACGCGAAGTCAGTGCACCTTTGACCTGATCACTTTGTGCACTGGTGGAAGCGCCTGTACCTGCAGTGGCAGAAATATCCAGTTGCGTTTCCAATTGATAGACGACCTTGGTGCTCTCATCAAGCGCATGCGATCCGCGTACACCGACATACGAGATATTGGTCGAGATATCCGGTTGCCAGCCTACGTTGCCAACTGGTGCCGTACCGTTGGGATAAGACTTTTTCAAACCTTTGGTACTGGAATCAACCGAGAGATTCAAATCGCCGTAAAACTCCACATCCTTGATCGCATCAAAGAAGGTATTCGCCCGCTTGCTCACTTCAGGCGACATCGTCATTTCTTTCTTTGCTGCCGTTTGCGTTTCTGCTACCTGCCCCAACTTCGCCGACAACATCTGTACTTGTTGCTCCAGGGCCTTGATGCGCGCGTCGGTATCAGCGTCGGCCATAGCCGCACTGGACAACATCAAAGATGGAAGCGAGAACATGACAAAAAACGCCGCCTGCAGCGGCTTCAACTTAAGCTTCATATGGTCTCCATCATCCTAATTTTTTAATAAAAATTGACGCATAACATGATTGAGCGCAGCAGAACTCTCGGTGAAAAGCCCCGCTTTGTTCTCGCCAGGAGACGTATGGGTGTTACGTTCTCTTTCGCATCACACGATAAAAACGGTGCGCTGAAAATGGGATTTAAAAGTCTTTACGCACACCGTTTTTGCGATGCTGATAGTGCTGTAAGTCATTGTCAATAAAGGATATTTTTACTTTTTTTGATGAAAGCAAAGTGAAGAAATTCTCAGGGGAAGATGAAAGCTGAATTGCGGAGGAGATGAAAGCTTGATGTAGGAAATGCAGTTTTTCTGCACCAAAAAAATGCACATTAATTTCTATAAAAAATCCTTAGTGATAAAAATCAATGCCTTATCTCTTTCACAAAAATATTTGAAAAAATTAGTGCGCGATGTAGAAAAAGCACAACAGATGAACTGAAAATAGAATGATAAAAAATAGATGAAAGTTGTTGCCTCGACCGTTTTACTCAAAACAAAGTGAATTAGTCAGCACATCCGTCGAACAGGAAGAAAGCATGTACGATCAGGCTTAGTAGCTGTCGCATGCAATGCAGGTATTCACCCATAACGAAACGCAAGCGAATCTCGTCGCGGAGAGAAATCGTCCCGCATCAGGATTAGACGTGCAAAGTGCGGAATACAAACCGAATTAAAATGAAAGGTTGATATGAAGCTGAAAAACATCCTGCGACACATACGTAGCACTTGTTTGCGCAGCGCTGTCGTCGCTTGCGGATTGACATCGATTGCATGGGCGACCGACATGACTACCTTCCCTGACGCTGCCGCCAGTGATCCCGCCAAGCTGGGTTGGATGGTCGGCTCGCCACCGCCGCCCGACCGCATACTGCGCTTTGACGATGGCAGCTATTTCCGCTTCCCTGCCATGCGCTGGAGCGTCTCCAACTTCCGCCAATTGATGCCGACGGTCAACGTCTCGCGCGGTTTGGGCGACCCAGTACCACTACCTCGCGCAATACGCTCCGACATCGATAAATTGCGCTTCGTGCCGCTAGGTGCCACTCAAGCAATGACATGGGAAGAATCACTCGCCGCCAATTACACCGATGGCATCGTGGTTCTGCATCGTGGACGCGTTGTATATGAACGCTACTTCGGCGTGTTGAAACCAGATGGCCAGCACGGCGCCATGTCCGTCACGAAATCAGTCATCGGCACGCTAGGTGCCATGCTGGTCGCTGAAGGCCGTATCGATGCGAACAAACAAGTCGCCGACTACGTACCCGAACTAGCCAAGTCCGCCTTTGGCAACGCCACCATACGTCAGGTACTGGACATGACCACTGCGCTCAAATACAGCGAAGACTATGCAGATCCGAACGCCGAAGTCTGGGCACATGCACAGGCCGGCAATCCTTTGCCCAAACCCAAGGACTACACCGGTCCGCGCAGCTATTTTGAATTTCTCCAGACCGTACAAGCACAAGGCAAACACGGCGAAGCTTTCGGCTATAAAACAGTCAATACCGATGTACTGGGCTGGGTCATCGCCCGTGTGACTGGTCGTAATGTCGCCGACCTGCTATCCGAACGTATCTGGCGTCACCTAGGTGCTGAACAGGATGCCTACTTCACCGTCGATTCGATAGGTACGCCATTTGCCGGTGGCGGCTTGAACACCGGCTTGCGCGATCTGGCGCGTTTTGGCGAAATGATGCGTAACAACGGCAAGTTCAATGGACGGCAGATCGTGCCGAAAGCAGTCATAGACGACATACGCCACGGCGGTGACAAGGAAGCCTTTGCCAAAGCGAATTACAAACTGCTACCTGGCTGGAGCTACCGCAATATGTGGTGGGTCACACACAATGAAGATGGCGCTTACACCGCTCGCGGCGTGCATGGACAAACCATTTATATCGACCCGAAGGCTGAAATGGTGATCGCGCGCTATGCATCGTTCCCGATAGCAGGCAATGCTGCCAACGATCCAACCTCGCTCCCGGCCTACCATGCACTGGCGCAGTTTCTACGGACACAGCGTCGCTGACGCCGGGATACTTGCGCACCACATGGTGTAACATTCGCCATCGAATCGACGCGCAAACAGATTCAAGACGCACATAACAAATACAAAACTATTTGTTATGTGCTCTGCAACCTTACTCCTGATAACGCCCCATCTTGGTCACCGACCAACATGTCCGTTCAGCAAGTAATGGCACGATCTTGCAAGTTTCATCTTGCAACGCGATATCCCTTAGTCCCTACACTGTAAATTGATGAATAGCCCAATCGCGCACGAAGAATCTGCCAATCTGATCACCAAAGAGGCGATCGATACTGCAGAAAAGCATCTTCGTGACATTCTTTCCATTACGATCGCACACGCACCTGCGCATGCCGCCGTAGTGGTATCGGATGCGCAGTGCCATCTAGCCGTCGCCCTTACCGAGGCTTACCGACGTTGCCTGCCAAATGCGACGTTCATCGACTTCGATGCGGTCTTGCCAGATTCCATACTTGCCGCTTTTGCAAAACTGGAAGCTAACGATTTGGTGATCTTGATCCAATCGACCAGTTTCCGTCTTGAAGCTTTCCGCATACGCATCGAACTCTTCAAACGCTCACTCAAGGTGATAGAGCATCCGCATCTGTCTCGCATGCCCGGCGCACAAGCCTTGCATTACATCGAAGCACTCGCCTACGACCCGGCCTATTACCGCGGTGTTGGTCAGGCATTGAAGGCACGTATAGATAAAGCCAGCTTCGGCGTCGTCGATAGCGGCGGCGAACGCTTGGTCTTTGCATCACCCTTTGAATCGGCCAAACTGAACATTGGCGACTATAGTGAGATGAACAATGTCGGCGGCCAATTCCCTATCGGTGAAGTGTTTACCGAAGCGCAGGATCTGGAAGCCGTCAACGGCCGTGTACGGATTTTTGTTTTTGGCGACACCTCGTTCCGGGTCAACAAACCAGAGCAACCCATCACCTTGGTAATCAGCAAAGGTCGCGTTACCGACGTGATTGATTCGACACCGGAATTTGATCAAGTACTGGCCAACATCCGCGCCGATGAAGGCGAAGTATGGTTGCGAGAACTTGGCTTTGGCATGAACCGCGCATTCTCACAAGAACGCATGGTCGATGACATCGGTACTTACGAGCGCATGTGCGGCATCCATCTGTCATTAGGTGCCAAACACGGCGTCTACAACAAACCTCAAATCAGAAGAGCGACTGCACGCTATCACGTGGACGTCTTTGCCGTGACGCAAGCCGTCTATCTTGACGATGATGTGGTGTATAGCAACGGCGCATGGCAAGTCTGATAGCGTAATAGTTTTATATTTTTCTTCTGCCCATGCATCTGCCACGCCACTGATTCCCAAGCACCAGACAAACCCGCGTAAAATGCGGCTACACGCGGGTGTAGTTCAGTGGCAGAACGAAAGCTTCCCAAGCTTTAGACGAGGGTTCGATCCCCTCTACCCGCTCCAGCCATGATGACATCATGGCACTTTTCCTTGGCAACACTGCGCTCAGTTCGCAGCATTTACAGAACACTTCAGCATGACCGATAACAAATCCGAAGACGGACAGAACAAGCCACTTTTTTACGATCCGACTGAACATCGTATCCGCAGCTTCGTCACGCGCGCAGGTCGCTTGTCGACAGCACAAGGCCGTGCGATTGAAGAACTCGGACCGCAATTCTTCATTCCGTATGTCAAAGCACCGCTGGATATAGATCAGGCATTTGGTCGTAACGCACCGACGATTTTCGAAATCGGCTTCGGCATGGGCGAAACCACTGCAAAGATCGCGGCTGGCATGCCGGAGAAAAATTTCATCGGTGTGGAAGTACATACGCCCGGCGTTGGTAGTTTGCTCAAGCTGATCGGCGAACAAAGTTTAAGCAATCTGCGCGTGATTCAGCATGATGCTTTTGAAGTGCTGACGAATATGATCGCGCCTGAATCGCTGGCAGGTGTGCATGTGTTCTTTCCCGATCCGTGGCACAAGGCGCGCCACAACAAGCGCCGTCTGATCCAGCCGCCGCTGGTGGCCCTGCTGTCCTCACGTATTAAAAAAGGCGGTTACCTGCATTGCGCAACCGACTGGCAGGAATACGCTGAACAGATGTTGGAAGTATTGGGCGGTGAGCCCAGCTTGCAGAATACGGCTGAAGGCTATGCGCCGCGTCCCGACTATCGCCCTGTCACCAAATTCGAAAATCGCGGATTGAAGTTAGGACACGGCGTGTGGGATCTGGTGTTCGAGAAAAAATAAAACTGCGGCTTCTATTTTTATTTATGGTCTTAATCCATCTCGGCGATTAAGGCCACAATATCCGCACCGTAAGTCTCCAGTTTCTTCTCACCGACACCACTGACACCGCGTAAATCATCCAGCGAACCAGGCTGTGCCTTGGCAATCTCGCGCATCGTCGCATCATGGAAAATGACATAGGCTGGCACATTGTGTTTGCGCGCAGTCTCCATACGCCACCAACGCAGCTTCTCGAAGATCGCTTGTTCGGCCGCCGACAGATCGGTTTCCACAAATCCTTTCGGCTTGCTGGTTGAACGTTTGGATTTGACCGGTTTTTGATATTCGCGCAGTTGTACTTTCTCGCCACCCTTCAAGACTGGACGAGCAGCTTCGGTCAACTTGAGTGCGCCATACGATTCGTGATCAACGCTGACCAGACCCAGGGCTATCGATTGCCTTAGAATCGCGCGCCATTCCGCTTCGCTACGGTCTGAGCCGATGCCAAAAGTAGAAACCTGCTCGTGCTGCCATTGCTTGATCTTGTCCGAATCCACACCGCGCAATACATCCAGCACATGCATCGCGCCAAAACGCTGATCGACGCGATAAATTGTCGACAGTAATTTCTGTACCGCAACCGTCGCATCGAATGAGCGTGGTGGATTAAGGCAGGTATCGCAATTGCCGCAAGGCGTTGATGACTGACCGAAGTAAGTCAGCAAGCGCTGGCGACGACAATACAGCGTCTCGCACAAACCCAGCATTGCATCGAGCTTGACGCTCTGCACGCGTTTAAAAGTTTCATCCGCTTCCGACTCATCGATCATGCGACGTTGCTGCACCACGTCCTGCAAACCGTAAGCCATCCACGCATTTGCCGACGCACCATCGCGACCGGCACGACCGGTTTCCTGGTAATAACCTTCTATGCTTTTTGGCAAATCCAGATGCGCAACGAAGCGTACATCCGGCTTATCTATGCCCATGCCGAACGCAATGGTCGCGACCATCACTATGCTTTCTTCACGTAGAAAACGTGCCTGATTTTTGCTACGTGTAGCGAAGTCCATACCGGCGTGATACGGCAATGCAGTGATGCCGTTCTCGCTCAAGAACTCAGCAGTCTCTTCAACCTTCTTGCGTGACAAGCAATACACGATGCCAGCATCACCAGCATGTTCGCTTTCGATAAAATCCAGCACCTGCTTGCGGCCGTTGGCTTTTTCGACGATTTGATAACGAATGTTCGGTCTATCAAACGAAGACACAAACATGCGTGCATCATCGAGTTGCAAACGATGGGCAATTTCCGCACGGGTCTGATGATCGGCAGTCGCAGTCAGCGCAATGCGCGGCACGTTGGGAAAACGTTCGTGCAAGACCGACAGCTTGATGTATTCAGGACGGAAATCATGTCCCCATTGCGAGACGCAATGTGCCTCATCAATCGCGAACAAGGCGATCTTGCTCGCTTCCAGCATATCGAGGCAACGCGGCGTCATCAGACGCTCAGGCGCGACGTACAGCAGATCCAGATCGCCGGTACGCAAGCGTCGCTCTATGCGCGACGACTCTTCAAAGGTCTGTGTGGAATTCAGGAAGGCAGCGCGTACGCCAACCTCGGCCAGCGCATCAACCTGATCCTGCATCAAGGCGATCAATGGCGAAATGACGACGCCGACACCATCGCGCAGCAGGGAAGGAATTTGATAACACAGCGACTTGCCGCCGCCGGTCGGCATCAGCACTAAAGCATCACCGCCGCGCGCGACAAGATCGACGATCTCGGCCTGCTCACCGCGAAAGGATGAGTAGCCGAAAACCGTTTCAAGTATATGCAGCGCTTGCGCGCCGAGGTCACTGTTCATTAACGCTGCTTAATCTGCCCACACAACCCATCCGTAATAGGCACTCAACAAGACAAACAAGCCGAACACGATGCGGTAGTACGCAAAGAAGGTGAAGTCATGTGTACTGATATAACGCAACAACCAGCGTACGCACAGGAAGGCCGAAACAAACGCCGCCA
The DNA here is from genome assembly GCF_059416385.1 of Herminiimonas sp. GW821-FHT09C12. NCBI lineage: Bacteria > Pseudomonadati > Pseudomonadota > Betaproteobacteria > Burkholderiales > Oxalobacteraceae > Herminiimonas > Herminiimonas sp. GW821-FHT09C12. The sequence continues at coordinate 1,661,243 of NZ_JBWKPC010000001.1, read as the reverse complement.
AGCCACCAAGGCCGAACAAAGGAATATCCGCCATCGATAACAAGGCGCGATCTTTATAAACGGAATAAACCGTTGCCCCCATCAGCGTAGGAATCGCGAGGAAGAAAGAGAATTCAGTCGCCGCCTTGCGCGACAAGCCAAAGAACATGCCGCCGATAATACTCGCGCCGGAACGGCTGGTGCCCGGAATCAGCGCAAACGCTTGCGCGCAACCAACCTTGAGCGCATCCAGCATGGTCATATCATCCACCGTCTCTACGCGCGCTACGAAATCAGTATTGCGATTACGCTTTTCTATCCACAGGATGATGAAACCACCGACGATGAAGGCGATCGCCACTGGTACCGGTGCAAACAACTTTTCCTTGATCTTGCTGGCGAAAACCAGACCCAGCAATGCGGCCGGCAGGAAAGCGATAACAATGTTCAGTGCAAATTTTTGCGCCTTGCGCTCGGTCAGCAAACCGCTCAACACCGCAGCGATGCGAGCACGGTATTCCCACACCACGGCCAGCATCGCGCCGGTCTGAATTGCAATCTCGAAAACTTTAACCTTGGGGCCGGTGAAATCCAGCAGGCTGCCGGCAAGAATCAAATGTCCAGTCGATGAAATCGGCAAAAACTCCGTAAAGCCTTCGACGATGCCCATGATGATGGCTTTAAGCGCGAGAATTGGATCCATGGCGATGTAATCTGTATGAGGAGGTAATAAAAAACCCGCCGGTTGTGACGCCGTACGGGTTACAACGTATGCGATAAATCGGTATTTCTTAACGCCGCGAGTACATCAAGCAGCGTGATCATGCGGGTTCAAAGGTTACCACGAGACCGCATGCCGCTGTGCTGATTTTGCCCTGCCAGCACAGCTATTGCCGCACTGAAAGCCGCCGTATCACGCACGCTATCGTTCCGACTCACGCTGCAGTCAAACGTTCCAGCGTCGTCAAATAAATCATCGCATCTTCACGCGTCGCGCCGCACATTTCCAGTTGCGGCTGCAAACCACCGCATACGGCAGGTCGCTCCGGCTGACCGAAGATGAGGCAACGATTATCCTTATCCAGTTGCACGCAGCGTACTCCCGCCGGCTTGCCATCAGGCATGCCAGGAATCGGGGAAGAGATAGATGGTGCCGTACAGCAGGCACCGCAATCTGGGCGGCAACTCAATAAATTAGTCATTCGACAATTCGTTCAACAAATCAATGAATGGAATGGCGCGGAAGGCGCGATTTTACCGGGATAGTGTGGAGAAAGCGTTTTTACTGCCACAAATCCGCATCCAAATGCGCCTCAGGCTTGACGCTGTCAGGGTGGGCGCTTACATTACGGGAGCCTTGGCAAAGGCTTTCATCCCGTGCCAAGTCAGCACAGTGCCGCAAACACTGGCCATGTCGTGACAACACCCTCCCCGGAATGGTTAAGTCCACTCGTTTCATTGCGTTGCGCCAGTGCGCAATCAATGATGCGTCTGTTCCCATGGTCAAACATCGGCGCGGTGCCCGCCATTTGATAAAATGCCTGTTTTCTTATTTAGCTACCTAGAGTCGACAAAATGAACATCGAAAAAGCCCGTTTCAACATGATCGAACAGCAAATTCGTCCTTGGGACGTGCTCGATCTGGACGTCCTCGAATTATTGGTTGTCGTCAAGCGCGAAGCATTCGTCCCACTGGCCTACCGCGCACTCGCATTTGCTGACAGCGAAATCCCGCTGCCGCACGGCGAAAACATGCTGACGCCAAAACTCGAAGCACGCATCATGCAGGAACTGGCCGTCAAGAAACATGAAAACGTACTGGAAATCGGCGCAGGCTCAGGCTATATGGCTGCATTGCTGGCGCACAAAGCACGTCACGTGACATCCGTTGAAATCGAACCTGAACTGAAAACACTGGCAGAAAAGAATCTGGCCGACTACGGCGTCAGCAATGTCACCGTTGTACAAGGCGACGGCGCACAAGGTTGGACCGGCGGCGATGCAACTTATGATGTCATCGTGGTCTCTGGCTCGCTGCCAGTCGTACCGGAAGGATTGCTCGCCAATATCAAAATCGGCGGTCGCTTGTTGGCAATCGTCGGTACTGCACCGGCTATGACTGCGCAAATCATTACTCGCACATCAGATATCGGCTACACCACAGTCGGTCTGTTTGAAACAAGTGTGAAGCCGTTGCGTAACGTCGCTACGCCATCACAGTTCAAGTTCTAAGGAATCACAATGCAACACTTGACCGCGCCGGAACTGGCAGCGTTGATCGCAGAGTCGCCTGACTCTGCTCCCGTTTTACTCGACGTGCGCGAGCCATGGGAACATCAAACCTGCCAGATTGCAGGCTCGGTCTCGATTCCGATGAACACCATTCCTGGTCAGTTGGAACAACTGGACAAGGATGCACACATAGTCTGCGTTTGCCATCACGGTGCACGCAGCATGCGCGTCGCGCACTTCCTGGAAGCTAATGGATTCACGCAAGTGACCAATCTAACCGGCGGCATCCACGCATGGGCGCAGCAAGTCGATCCGGCCATGCCGACCTACTAATCAAACGCATTACTCCGCACAACTTAGTCAACTGATAGCCCACTTCTCCGGAAACGCAATGCGCAATGCCAAGTTCGTCACGCTGATCGCAACTGCCTTTCTCTCCCTGCCAGCACACGCAGTGAATTTGTTGCAGGTCTATCAGGAAGCGCTGGTCAACGATGCCGTCTACGCCAGTGCACGCGCAAATCTAAGTGCCGGTCAGGAAGCATCCGTACAAGGTCGCGCAAATTTGCTGCCGCTCATCGGCGTCAGCGGCTCATACCAAAATGCACAACGCGATAACGTCCCTGATGTTAAAACGCACGGCTACACACTCTCACTATCGCAACCGCTATTCGACGTAGCCGCCTGGCAGAATTACGAACAAAGCAAACTAGCGGTGGCCGCCAGCGAAGCAGCCTTCGCCGTAGTACAACAGGATTTGATCCTGCGCGTATCGCAAGCTTACTTCGATGTGTTGGCAGCGCAAGATACGCTGGCTGCACTGCAAGTACAAAAAGGTGCGATCAGCGAACAACTGGCATCGGCCAAGCGTAATTTTGAAGTTGGCACTGCAACCATCACCGACACGCATGAAGCGCAAGCACGCTACGACTTGGTGATCGCACAGGAATTCGGCGCGCAAAATGATCTGGCGATTAAACGCACAGCCTTGCAACAGATCATCGGCAAGCCGCCAGCCGAATTAGCCATCTTGCGTACTGGCGTTGAATTGAAAGCGCCGGAACCAGCGCAAATCGATACCTGGGTCAACAGCGCAGAAGCACAGAATTTCGTTGTCCTACAACAGAAACTGGCACTGGAAATCGCCAAGCGCGAAATTACTCGCAACCGCGCCGGTCATTATCCAACAGTCGACTTGGTCGCCAGTCGCAGCGACAGCAATCAGCGCACCAGCTCGATACAAGGTTTAAACAATGGCACCGGCCCGACCAATACCATCGGCGTGCAATGGTCCATCCCACTCTTTAGCGGCTTCGCAGTGACAAGCCGCGTACGTCAGGCGATTGCACTGGAAGATAGAGCGCGTTCCGATCTGGAAACAGCGCGCCGTATCGCCGCACAAAATGCGCAGCAAGCGTATCTAGGTGTGAATAGTGGATTAGCGCAAGTGAAGGCATTGCAAGCGGCGGAAGTGTCCAGCCGTTCTGCATTGGAGTCAAATCGTTTGGGTTATCAGGTTGGCGTGCGCATCAACATCGATGTGCTGAATGCACAGCAACAGTTATTCATCACACAGCGCGATCTGGCGAAAGCGCGTTACGACACCTTGATGAATAGCCTGCGCTTGAAATCAGCAGCAGGCTCTTTGCAGGAACAGGATTTAGCGCAGATCAATACTTTATTGACGCTGCCCTGAATGTAATACGCCATCCGCAGATGGCGTCATTGTTACGCTTTCTTCAAACGTAAAGATGGTGCATTGCGCAAACCATCCAGACAGGCATCGACCAAAGGCTCGACTACTGCTTTCAAATCAAAACTGTTTGGCGAAAACAACCAGTCAGTAAGCAAGCCCACCAAACTGCTGTGCAAACTCAGTACCGCCAGATGTGTATTCAGATCGGCCGGCAATTGCCCCATCGCAACCGCTTCACTCAAGATACTTTCCATGTTTTCCAAGCCCTCGCGGTGACACTCGCGCTGACGGACCCAGATCGGATCGTTGTGATCGACCAATTCGCATTTCAGGAATATGATATCCAGAACTCGACGTGAGCGTGGATTGTCGACGACATCCCGCAATAACCAAATCCAGGTATGACGCAAATGGCCCAAGGGATCACGCACGAATTTTTCGCCCGGCGTTGTCATCATGGTTTCCATGGGCAAACGTACACGCTCACACATGGCTTCAAATAAGTCACTTTTGTTTTTGAAATGCCAATAGATCGCGCCACGCGTCACGTCTGCTGCAACTGCAACATCAGCTAATGACGATTGTGCAAGGCCACGCGTAAAGAACACTTCTTCCGCAGCATCCAAGATGCGGTTACGCGTCTCTAGAGCCTCTTCTTTTGTAGAGCGAGCCATAAAATCATAGTCCTGTCATAATTTTCGAATATTTATGTATGCTTGTAGGCATCAAAATAGCAATTTCCACGCATACATACATTCGCGAATGTATGTATAATACCCGATTTACCGCATAGCATCAAAACAAAGCACTCAATCAATCTTGTAAAGATTGCATGTTTTGTCATTTTTTCCGCTTTACCCTTTTCTTTACCGGGCTGTCGATTTTCTGGCGGCACTATCCACTTACCGTGCGAGATGTTTATGAGTTCACTTCCCCGTTTGACACGCCTTAGCGCCGCTCTTTTCCTTATTTATGCACTCGCTGCTTGCGGTGCAAAATCAGACCAAGCCGGAGCGCCTCCTCCACAAGAAGTCTCCGTCATCACTGTTCAGCCAGGCGTATTGGGCGTTACCAATGAATTGCCAGGCCGCATGGAATCCATACGCGTCTCCGAAGTACGTGCTCGCGTACCTGGCATCGTATTGAAACGCGTGTTCCGCGAAGGTAGTGATATCAAAGCTGGCACGCCTTTGTTCCAGATCGATCCGGCGCAACTGCAAGCTACTTATAACAGTACAGATGCCGCGGTGGCACGTGCGGAAGCAACCTTGCTGCAGGCAGAGTTGAAAGCCAAACGCTACAAGCCGCTGGTTGAAACCAACGCCGTCAGCAAACAGGAATACGACGATGTCGTCGCAACCGAGAAGCAGGCAATCGCTGATTTGGCATCGGCCAAGGCATCTCGTGAAAATGCACGTTTGTCGCTCGGCTATGCGAACGTAACCGCGCCTATCTCAGGCCGTGTCGGTCGTGCCTTGGTGACGGAAGGTGCGCTGGTTGGTCAGGGTGACGTCACACCACTCGCCATTGTTCAGCAAATCGATCCTATCTACGTCAACATGACGCAATCAGCAAACGAAGTACTGAAGCTGAAACGTGCAATGGATCAAGGTCAATTGAAGAGCGCTGGCAAAGGTGCTGCCAAAGTAACCCTGGTTACTGACGATGGCCAGGAATACAGCCGTGCCGGCAAACTTTTGTTCTCCGACCTGACGGTTGATGAAAGCTCGGGTTCCATCACGCTGCGCGCTGAATTCCCTAACCCGGATGGCTTGCTGTTACCTGGTATGTATGTACGCGCTCGCATAGAGCAAGCGGTAGATGAAAACGCCATCACCGTGCCGCAACAAGCTGTGGTGCGTACGCCTGCCGGTTCCGCTGTGATGGTCGTCGGTGCCGATGGCAAAGTTGTTTCGCGTCCAGTTAAAACCGGCAACTCCAGTGGCAACTCATGGATCATTACCGACGGTCTGAAAGAAGGCGATCAAGTCATCGTCGAAGGTCTGCAAAAAGTTCAACCAGGTGCAACGGTCAAAGCAATTCAATGGCAAAAACCAGCACCTGCCGGCGCAGCTCCTGCGGCCGCTCCAGCTGCTCCTGCAGCAGATGCAGCCAAGCCAGCCGCAAAGCCAGAACAAGCCGCCCCTGCAGACAAGACCGCAGAACAACCGAAGTCGAAGTAAGGGAGTACTGTAATGGGTAAATTTTTTATTGACCGCCCGGTCTTTGCCTGGGTGTTGGCAATCTTCATCATGCTCGCGGGCGTGCTGGCGATTACCAGCCTCCCGGTTTCGCAGTACCCGAACATCGCACCACCGCAAATTGTCGTTACTGCCAACTATCCTGGCGCGACGGCACAAACGCTGGACGATAGCGTCACCAGTCTGATCGAACAGGAAATGAACGGCGCCGATGGTTTGCAATACATCGAGTCGCAAAGCCAGGCCAATGGTCAGGTACAAATCACAGTAACGTTTTCTCCAGCAACCAATCCTGATCTGGCTGCAGTTGATGTACAAAATCGTCTGAAACGTGTGGAAGCACGTTTGCCTGCTGCGGTCACGCAACAAGGTGTGCAAGTAACCAAATCGCGCAGTAACTTCCTGCTGTTCATCGGTCTGTCATCGACCGACGGCAAGCTGGATGCGGTTGCACTGGGTGATTATCTGTCGCGTAACGTGCTCAATGAAGTCAAGCGCGTTCCTGGCGTTGGTCAAGCGCAGTTGTTCGGTACCGAACGTGCGATGCGTATCTGGATCGATCCAGCCAAACTGGTTGGCCTGAACCTGACGCCATCCGATGTCAGCACAGCAATCACGGCACAAAATGCGTTGGTAGCCGGCGGCACTCTGGGCGATTTGCCAGCTCCGGGCACGCAACAGATTTCAGCTACCGTGGTGGTGAATGGTCAACTGAATAGCACTGAGCAGTTCGGCAATATCGTCCTGCGCGCCAACAAGGATGGTTCGACCGTGCGTCTGCGCGATGTCGCCCGTATCGAAGTCGGCGGCCAATCGTATGCGACCTCGGGCCGTCTCGATGGCAATCCAACGTCCTTCATCGGTGTGCAATTATCGCCAACCGCAAATGCGCTGGGCACAGCGACTGCCGTGCACAAGAAGATGGATGAACTGTCGAAGTACTTCCCGGCAGGCGTGAAATACACCATCCCTTACGACACCTCCAAGTTCGTCAAGATCTCTATCGAAGAAGTGGTTAAAACACTGATCGAAGCGATTATCCTGGTGTTCCTGGTGATGTATCTGTTCTTGCAGAACATTCGCTATACATTGATCCCAACCATCGTCGTACCGGTTGCATTGCTGGGTACATTTGCGACCTTGCTGTTGTTCGGCTTCTCGATCAACGTGCTGACCATGTTCGGTATGGTGCTGGCGATCGGTATTCTGGTCGATGATGCGATTGTGGTGGTGGAAAACGTCGAACGCATCATGAGCGAAGAAGGTTTGTCGCCGCGTGACGCAACTCGCAAAGCGATGGGCCAGATTACCGGCGCGCTGATCGGTATTACTTTAGTGCTGATCGCGGTGTTCATCCCGATGGCATTCTTCGGCGGTGCGGTCGGTGCAATTTACCGTCAGTTCTCCTTGTCGATGGTTGCATCGATGGTGTTCTCGGTATTGATGGCGTTCACGCTGACACCAGCACTGTGCGCAACCTTGCTGAAACCAGTAGAAAAAGGCCATCACCACGAAAAAGGTGGTTTCTTCGGCTGGTTCAATCGTCGCTTCAATAGCACTGCTGCAGGCTATCAAGGCTTTGTCGCCAAGATGCTGAAACAGACCGGTCGCTATATGATTATCTACGTCGTGCTGCTGGTCGGCGTCGGCGTGTTGTATACACGTCTGCCGGCATCTTTCCTGCCGAATGAAGATCAAGGCTACATCATTACCAACGTCCAGTTGCCACCAGGTGCCAGCACCGGTCGTACTCTGGAAGTCATCAAGACCATTGAAGATTATTATCTGAAAGAATCTGCAGTCGAGCACGTGATTGCGATCGCCGGCTTCAGCTTCTCGGGTAACGGTCAAAATGCAGCGCTGGTATTTACGCCATTGAAGGATTGGAGCAAACGTAATGCCTCCGAATCTGCTGATGCGGTTGCCGGCAAAGCATTCGGTGCATTCATGGGGATCAAGGATGCGATTGTGTATCCACTGAATCCTCCACCAATTCCAGAACTGGGTAATGCAACCGGCTTCACCTTCCGTCTGCAAGATCGCGCAGGCCTTGGACATGACGCTTTGGTTGCAGCACGTAATCAAATGCTCGGCATGGCAGCGCAAAGCAAAGTGCTGGCAGGTGTACGTCCAGAAGGTTTGGAAGATGCGCCGCAGTTGCAACTGGACATTGATAGAGACAAAGCCAATGCCTTGGGCGTGCCATTCGCGACGATCAACAGCGTGCTTTCCACCGCGCTGGGTTCTGCTTACGTGAATGACTTCCCGAATCAGGGTCGTCAGCAACGTGTGATCGTCCAAGCCGATGCGCCTAGCCGTTTGCAACCGGAAGATCTGACCAGACTCTATGCACGTAGCTCGACAGGCGCCATGGTTCCATTCTCGTCATTCGTGACGTCAAAATGGATTACCGGCCCTGTGCAACTGATACGTTACAACGGCTATCCGGCAATGAAGATTTCCGGCGGTGCTGCACCTGGACATAGTACGGGTGAAGCAATGTCAGAAATGGAAGCCTTCGTCGCCAAGTTGCCACCTGGTTTCGGTTTCGAATGGACTGGTCAGTCGCTGGAAGAAAAAACCTCCGGCTCGCAAGCTCCAGCTCTGTATGCACTGTCGCTGATCGCCGTATTCCTGGTGTTGGCTGCATTGTATGAAAGCACCTCGATTCCGTTCTCGGTGATGTTGGTGGTGCCACTCGGTATCTTCGGTGCGCTGCTGGGTGTCACACTGCGCGGCATGCCGAATGACGTGTACTTCAAGGTCGGGATGATCGCGGTGGTTGGTTTGTCTGCGAAGAACGCGATTCTGATTATTGAATTTGCGAAAGACTTGCAGGCACAAGGCAAGGGATTGATAGAAGCGACACTGGAAGCAGTGCATCTGCGGTTCCGCCCTATCATCATGACCTCGCTCGCGTTCATCCTCGGCGTATTGCCGCTGGTGCTTGCAAGCGGTGCCGGTTCGGCCAGCCAACGTGCAATTGGTACCGGTGTGATGAGCGGCATGATCACAGCAACGGTATTCGCTGTGTTCCTGGTGCCGGTGTTCTTTGTGGTAGTTCGTACCTTGTTCAAGGATAGCGAACGTCAACGTCGCAAGTTTGCGGCGAACAAGCCACGTGATGAGGATGAAGAATTATGATTAAACAACTGACATTGACCGTCCTCGCAGCAAGCGTGTTGAGTGCTTGCTCGATGGCGCCAAAATATACGCGTCCCGACGCGCCTGTTGCGACTGAGTATCCAGCAGCATCTGCTGCTGCCGATAAACAACAACGTGCATACGAAACCGGCTGGCGTAACTTCTTCCCTGATCAGCGCTTGCAAGCACTGATCAGTGCCTCGCTCGTCAACAACCGCGATTTGCGCGTTGCTGCCTTGCGTATCGAAGAAGCGCGTGCACAGTACAACATTCAGTGGGCAGATTTATTGCCTAATCTGAATGGCACAGCCACCGGCTCACGTGCACGTACACCTGCCTCCATATCGCAAACCGGCAGCAGCGTTGTGAGCAGCAATTATCAAGTTGGCCTGGGTCTGGCCGCATTCGAACTGGACTTCTTCGGTCGTGTACGTAGCCTGACCGATGCCGCTCTGGCCAGCTATCTGGCAACAGAAGAAGCACAGCGTGCAGCGCAGATCAGCTTGGTATCGGAAGTTGCCAAAGCCTACCTGGCCGAACGCGCTTACGCAGAACAGCAAGCGCTTGCACAAAGCACATTGGAAAGCCGCAAAACCGCTTACGATTTAGCTAAACAACGTTTTGAAGTCGGCGCATCATCCGCGCTGGATTTGCGTCAAAACGAAGCTCTGCTGCAATCGGCTCGCGTCGCGCAAGTAACGCTGGCACGCCAACGTGCACAAGCCTTGAATGCATTGACGCTGCTGGTCGGTCAACCATTGGTCGGTTTTCCTGAAGCACAACCGCTGTCAGCACAAAACATCGTGACCGACATCCCGGCTGGCTTGCCTTCCGATTTGCTGGAGCGCCGTCCTGATATCCGCAGTGCAGAACAATCGCTGCTGGCAGCCAATGCCAATATCGGCGCAGCACGGGCAGCTTTCTTCCCGCGCATTTCGCTGACAGCAGGTTTGGGTACCGCAAGCAATGAATTGTCCGGACTGTTCGATAGCGGTTCGCGTGCATGGTCGTTTGCACCGCAACTGGTGTTGCCGATTTTTGACGCTGGCCGCAACCGTGCCAATCTGACCTTGACCGAAGTACGCAAAAACATTGCCATCGCTACTTATGAGAAAAGCATACAAAGTGCCTTCCGTGAAGTCGCCGATGCTTTGGTTGCACGCGATCTGCTCGAAGAGCAAATCGATGCGCAACGTCGCGTACAAGAAGCTCAAGCAGAACGTTTGAAACTGGCTGATCAACGCTTCCAGAACGGCATTGCAAGCTCGCTAGACGTACTCGATGCACAACGCGAGTTGTTCACGGCAGAGCAGGATCTGGTACAAGCCCGCTTGCTGCGTTTGACGAATGCAATCGACTTGTACCGCTCTTTGGGTGGCGGTTTGGTAGAAACAACTGTCGCTGCTGCGCCAGTTGCAACACCGGCTCCTGCACCAACAAAGTAAGCTGTACAGCAACAAAAAAGGGAGGCCATTTTGTGGCCTCCCTTTTTTTTGCCATCTGCAAGTCCAGATAGCTATCCGTTGATGGATTGCATCAACATGCTAAGCAGCGACTGACTCCTTTTTGCCTGTCGTCGCTTTGGGGAAATTGGTAGTCGACTGAATTTGTTCAGCCAGCGATCTTGCCAGCGGCTCGAACACGGCGCGACGTTGCTCTGTTAATTGCTCGCCGGGTTGACCGTACACCAGACTGGTTACCTTGCAACAACCCGATGTACAGGCGCTCAACAGAATCTGACCAAGTTGGCCAAGTTCGCTGTGTCGCAGGATATATTCGTAGGAAGTTGCAGAGATGGGTTTCCGCTGTGCGGTAACATTCGGTGGTAATTGAAATGACATATTTTGTGCTCCGTTTCTGTCTCTATTCTCGTCGTATTCGTATTTTTTTCGTATCCCATCGATATGGGATATCGATTAAGAATTATGCGAATGACGCACTCTATTTTTATGTGCCGATATCTTTCGGCGATCATTTGAACCTCCTTCCGTAATTGTACTCAGAAGGGCATCTGATTTAACATTTTCCGGGAAGTTCATGCGTAAATTTTTATTACCCTTATCGTTGTTGTTAGCATTTACTTCCACTGCACACGCCGCCGAAAATACAATGCGACCAGGATTGTGGGAAATGTCAGCAACATCCGATTTACTTTCTCTCGCTGAACAAATTCCACCAGATCAAATGCAGAACTTGAGCAACTTGGCAAAACAATATGGTTTTGACATGCCAAAAATCCAGAATGGTGCAGCCACCTCCAAAGTCTGCATCACAAAAGAAATGGCCGAGCAAAAAATCCCGCCCTACCTTTATCATCGCCAATCCGGTTGCGAAGCCCGCAATGCAATACGTGTGGAGAATCGTTACACAGCCGATCTTGCTTGTTCCGGCAATCAGATAAACGGACAAGGCAAGACAGAAGCGACGCTGACAACACCGGAAAGTTTTACCGGACGTACTGAATTCAAAGGACAGGTACGCGGCATCCCTGTAGATGAATCCGCCAATACCAGCGGTCGCTGGCTGAGCCAAAGTTGCCCTGCAGCTAAAGCCGGCAATTAATCTTTGTATATGCCGATCACACGGCATATACGTCTCAATACGCATATCTGCAGCATCTGGAGAGGACGCTACAGATACAAGTCGTAACAAACCTTACGGATTTGCTCTAGATATCGACCCCGCTATGGCATTTAATAGAGGCATCGATCAAGGAGCTAGAGATGAAAAAATATATTACGATTTCAGCCGGATTATTTGCCGCAGCAATGATGTTTGCAGCAGCGCCTGCGATGGCGCGCGTGAACGTCGACCTCAATATCGGCGTACCTGTCGGCCCTATGTATGCACCTGCACCGGTTTACGTTCAACCGCAACCTGTCTATATGCAACCACAGCCCGTGTATGTACAACCAGGTCCTGTCTACGTGCAACCGCGCCCTTACTATGGTCCGCGTTACTACAGACATCATCACTACGATCATCGCCATTATGATCGTGGCCATGGTCACGGGCACGGCAATGGTCATGGCCGTCATTAATACACAAAAGTGAATATGACAACACGCTCATCGTCGACCGTAGTCGCGATGAGCGTCGTTTTATTTTCCATGGGGATTGGTGGCGCCTAAAACTTCGGCCTACGCATATTGAGACAGCGCTTTATTCGCTGTAAGGCCCGCAGCAAGAGCAAGGACCATGTCCATGTTGAACACGGCGGTAATCTACTGGCAACGCGCCTTCTTCCTCGGCACCTTCAACCTTCGTCACGACGCGTTTGTACTGCGTCTCAACCGATGCCTCCGGTTTAAGAAAATCTTGCTCAGCAGATAATTCCGTTTTATTTTCTGTATTCATGATGTATTCCTGTCATTGAAGGCTGGCGAGTCAATGACATCACTTGATCAGCGGTATGAGTAATGCCATGGTACGCGCAGTTGCGCCGCCATGCTGCTGAGCGAAGCGCTGTGCACTTTCACCCATCGTTGTACGTGCTGCATCGTCATCCAGCAAACGGATGGCCTGTTCCCACAATTCGGATGCATTCGCCACACGTAGAGCGCCACCAGCAGCAATGGCATTCTCAGCTGCATCAGCAAAATTGAATGTATGCGGCCCTATCAATACCGGCTTGCCGACCGCACTGGCTTCTATCAAATTATGTCCGCCCAAAGGCAACAAGCTGCCACCGACAAAAGCCACGTCACAAGCAGCATAGTAGGCAAACATTTCACCCATGGAATCGCCGAGGAACACGCGAACATCTGCAGCCAACTGCTCGCTGCCTATGGTGGAGCGCCTGGCCAGCGATAAACCGCGCGCTTCAGCCAATTGCGCAACTCCATCGAAACGCTGCGGATGACGAGGTACAAGCAGTAACAAAACATCCGGCCGATTCTGTGCCAGCAAGGTATCCAGTATCAATGCCTCCTCACCATCGCGCGTATTCGCGCATGCCAACACTGGACGCACACCGAATTGCTCACGCAAGGCGGCACCGCGCTGCAACATCGCTGCTGGCGGCACCACATCAAATTTGATGCTGCCAGTGACGTGAACAGATGGTGCGCCAAGCTGCCGTATGCGCGCAGCATCGCTTTCTGTTTGTGCGGCAACGCATGACATCGCAGCGGCAGCTTCAACAAACAAGGATGGAAATTTCAAACCCTTGTTCAAGGAACGCTCGGACAAGCGTGCATTTACCAAGGCAACCGGCACACGATGCTTGGTACATTGCACCATGACATTGGGCCAGACTTCGGTTTCCATCAATACGCAGAGATTCGGCTTGAAGGCACGCAAGAAGCGCCCTACCATCCAGCCCGTGTCATACGGTAAATAACTTTGCACCACACGTATCTGCTTGCCGAACAAATCCTTGCCGGTCGCACGCCCTGTTGGCGTCATGTGCGTCAGTAACAATACATGTGTCGGATAAGCCGCGAGCAAGGCATCAATCAAAGGTTGCGCTGCACGCGTTTCACCAACAGAAACTGCATGTACCCACAGTACTGGCGCAGAGCCATCGTAAGCAACACCGCGATAGAAGCCCAGACGTTCCGCAATATGTTGGCGATAGCCGGGCTCTTTGCGACCACGCACAAACAACCGCAGCAAGACGAGCGGCAAGGCAAACCACCAGGCTATGGAATAGATCAGGCGCATCGTATCAGTGTGCCTTCAGTTGTTCGTACACGTGGCAGCATTGCTTGCATAAAGGGGAATGAGGGAAATTAAATGACGTCAGCCGTATTATGCAGCCTGCGCGGGAACTGGTGCTTATTCTTAATGGCAGACACCATCAGATCGTACGATTTCATCAACAGCCGCAATCGGCATTGCACCGATTGCGGCAAATCCAATTGCCGCCTTAATACGGCAATACTGCATCCGGCTTGGCCGCAAGTATCACGCGCTTGAACTCGGCCTGAATATGCTGCAAAGCCTGCTGCGATTCCGCTTCAAAACGCATCACGATCACCGGCGTAGTATTCGACGAGCGAGCCAGACCAAAGCCATCCGGATATTCAACGCGCAAGCCATCGATAGTAATGATCTGATCTGAACCAGGGAATTTCGCTTCGCTCTGCAATTTGGCGATCAAAGGGAAGCTTTCGCCTTCTTTCAATTGCAATTGCAATTCCGGCGTACTGACTGATTGCGGCAAGGCGTTCAATACTGCCGAAGGATCTTTTTCACGGCTCAACAATTCCAGCATACGTGCACCTGCATACATGCCGTCATCAAAACCGTACCATCTATCCTTGAAGAAAACGTGGCCGCTCATTTCGCCGCCCAGAGGTGCACCGGTTTCGCGCATTTTTGCCTTGACCAGCGAGTGACCCGTCTTCCACATCAGTGGTTTGCCACCACGCTCAGTAATCCACGGTGCCAGATGGCGCGTGCATTTGACGTCATACAGAATTTGTTCACCCGGATGACGCGTCAACACGTCCTGTGCAAACAACATCAACTGCCGATCTGGATAAATAATTTGACCGTCCTTGGTCACCAAGCCCAAACGATCGCCATCGCCATCAAAGGCCAAGCCGATTTCCGCATCTGTCGTTTGCAGGCAATGAATCAGATCTTGCAAGTTTTCCGGATGTGCCGGATCAGGATGATGATTAGGGAAAGTGCCATCCACTTCGCAAAACAATTCAATGACTTCGCAACCCAATGCGCGATACAGATCACCCGCAAATGCACCTGCCACACCATTGCCGCAATCGATGGCTACCTTCATCGGGCGCGCGAGTTTGACGTCGCTGACGATACGCTTCTCATACGTGGCTGCAATATCGTAAGTACGATAGCTGCCCTTGCCTTCCGCAAAATTCTGCTCAACGATGGCTTGGTACAGAGCCTGTATCGTATCGCCGTAAATCGCCTCGCCGGCCAATACCATTTTAAAACCGTTGTAGTCAGGCGGATTGTGGCTGCCGGTGACCATGATGCCGGATTGCGTATCCAGCACATGCGTACCGAAATAAACCATAGGCGTGGCAACCACACCCAGATCAACCACATCTATGCCTACGGATTGCATACCTTCTGCCAATGCTGTCGACAACTCAGGCCCGGACAAACGGCCATCGCGACCCAGCACGACGACTTGCTCGCCTTTGGCACGCACTGCACTACCGAAAGCACGCCCGATATTACGGGCTACATCTGCATCCAGCGTCTTGCCAATGATGCCCCGTATGTCATAAGCCTTGAAAATACTTTGCGAGAGAGTCAGCATGTCTAGTCGTTTTCCTTATCTGAAATAATGTCTTAAGTCCGTAGCGAATCCAGCAACTCCTGCATCGGGCAATATCTGCACAATGACCTTAGCAATCATTGCAGCATACCCCGCACCGCATTTTATAGGAGCAAGTGCCCTTCTATCCAATCAGAAATGGATATTTGAGTGATGGCACTCTGTCAAGATGCTCTACTTCGACATGCACTCTGCCGTCTAGTTTCAATTATCTAAAAACAATGCTCGCCTCTATGTTTTACTGCAATACAGAAATTCAATTGAATATCCGGGATAATCACAGGCATCCTATTGGTTTTTCCCGAGCACTTTCATCTCAAACTATTCATTCATGACCACTTACGCAATTGGCGATCTGCAAGGTTGCCACACGCAATTAATCTCCCTGCTGGAAAAGATCGATGCGGCATCACCGCATGCGCAATTGGTTTTCGTTGGCGACATAGTCAATCGCGGACCGAAATCGCTAGCGACGCTGAGACAGGTGCGCGCCTTGAAGGATCGCGCGCGCATAGTGCTCGGCAATCACGATTTGAATTTGCTGGCAGTCGCTTGCGGCCTGCGCAAACCACACGATAGCGACACGCTGGCAGACATCATGGCAGCAGACGATAGGGAGGAATTGATTAGCTGGTTGCGTCATCAACCGCTGGCGCTCGAACAGGATGGACATTTGTGCGTACATGCCGGTGTGCTGCCGCAATGGACCGCACAACAAACCGTGTCTTTGTCGCGAGAAGTAGAAGCCGCGCTGCAAGGTCCGAACTGGGTAGAGTTTTTACAGACCATGTACGGCAATATGCCGGCTCTCTGGAGCGACGATCTGCAGGGAGCAGACCGCTTGCGCTGCATCGTCAATGCGCTGACACGTGTACGTTTTTGCAAACCTGACGGCAGCATGGATTTCAAGGCCGTCGAAGGTTTGGATCACACGCCACCAGGATTGATGCCGTGGTTTGATGTACCGAATCGGAAAACGGAAAACACCTCCGTTGTCTTCGGACACTGGTCTACGTTGGGATTAACCTTGCGGCCGAATTTGGCTGGACTGGATACAGGCTGTGTATGGGGTGGCAAGCTGACGGCCATCAATCTGCAAGACCGCACAACCATACAGGTCGATTGCCCGCAACATCAACGTCCCGGGAAAAACTAAATGACGTACTTCGACGCGTCCGAGTAACCAAGCTTTTCTGCAATCACCTGACGTGCCGCGAGCGACAAATCACGACGATGCACGTCGGTGGTTTCTATCGTCGGCAACAAGATCAACTGCGCAGTCATTTTGTGTGTCTTCATGATCAAGAGCATGCTGTCGACAAAGGTCATGTCACCGATAAAATCGGCCGCAGTATGGAAATTCCCCTGCGCATCGACATAACGCAATGCATACGGCTGTACCGGCACACGCGCTTCAATCGCAGCTTCAAACAAGTTGGGATGAAAAGGTAAAAGCGTACCTTGTGCCGCCGTCGTACCTTCGGGGAAGAATGCGATGCGATCGCCGGCTTGTATGCTATTGACCAAGCCTTCATACACGCGCCGCACTTCACGCTGCTTGCCACGCGCGATAAAGATTGTCCCAGCTTTTTCACAAAGCCAGCCCAGCGCAGGCCAACTACGTATATCTGCCTTCGCAACAAAGCGACATGGCTGCAAGGAATTGATGACGAAAATATCCAACCATGAAACGTGATTGGACACGATCACGGCATGCTGTGCCGGTGCGACATCAGCCTGCACTTCCACTTGTATGCGCAAAATAGCCAGCAATTCGGCAGACCATTTCTTGATGCGTTTATCCCGATTGGCAGGACTAATCAGCGGAAAAATAAATGCACTCGTGCACAAGCCTTGCAGCAAATGCAGCATGACACGCACAAACGGCAAGGCAACCATGCGGGTGCCTTGCCGATGCAGACTCATCATATTTTCGAGAGGCATGTGGAACGCGCGATATTTATCGTTGGAATGCAATGTGACCAGCAACTATCGTTGCCTTCACTTGACCTGCCAATTCATAGCCGAGGAAAGGCGTATGTTTGCCTTGGCTTGCCAACGCTTTGGCGGCCACCGTCCAGCGCACCTCAGGATCGAACAGACAAATATCGGCCACGCTACCAACCGACAATTGTCCCGATGGCAAACCGACGATGCGTGCTGCATCAGCCGTGACTTTGGCAACTGCACGTGCGACCTGCTGTTTTTTATCGACGCAATCTTCAGCCCATTTCAAGGCTAGAGACAGCAACAATTCCAGACCTGTCGCACCCGGCGATGCTTCGCCGAAAGGCAGCAGTTTTTCATCATCATCGACTGGTGTATGGTCGGAGCAGATCGCATCAATCGTGCCATCCAGCAAACCATTACGTATCGCATCGCGATCACGCTGGCTGCGCAGAGGTGGCGTCAGACGTGCATTGGAATCGAAAAAGCCGATATCGTTTTCCGTCAGATGAATATGGTGTGCGCCTACGTCGCAGGTAATAGGCAAGCCTTCTTTTTTCGCTGCACGCACCAACTCCAAACCTGCTGCGGTCGACATACGGCAAAGATGCACGCGCGTACCGGTCACGCGCACCAGTTCCAGTATCGTGTGCAAGGCCACCGTCTCTGCCATGACCGGCACACCGGACAAGCCAAGACGCGAGGCAACCGGACCACTATGTGCGACGCCGTTGCGACCCAGATGCGCATCTTGCGGACGCAACCATACAGTGAAGTCAAAAGTCTTTGCGTACTGCATCGCACGCAACAAGACAGTTGTATCAAGAATTGGATGGTCAGCTTGCGAGAAACCGATACAACCGGCATCAGTCAATTCAGCCATTTCTGTCAGCGATTCGCCTTTCAAGCCGACGGTTAACGCACCGAGTGGATAAACGTGTGCCTGATTGAGTGACTTGGCTCTGTGCTTGAGCATCTCGACCAAACCCGGCTCATCCAGCACTGGATCGGTATCCGGTGGGCATACCAGACTCGTCACGCCACCTTGCATCGCTGCCTGCATTTCTGATTCCAGCGTGGCTTTGTATTCGTAACCTGGTTCACGCAAACGCGCGCTCAAATCGACCAAGCCAGGTGCAACGACCAGACCGCTTGCATCGATGACTTTGCTAGCGACAAAACCTTCTGGCGCCTTGCCTATGCCGGCGATTTTCCCCGCCGCGATATAGACATCCTGTTGCGCATCGATACCGTTGGCCGGATCGATCAGATGGCCGTTCTTGATATGAATTTTCATCTTTTAATTTCCCGCCAAAATACTCATCACTGCCATCCGCACCGCAATGCCGAATGTCACCTGCGGCAGAATCACTGCCTGCGTACCGTCAGCCACTGCCGATTCAATTTCCACACCGCGATTCATCGGGCCTGGGTGCATGACAATCGCATCCGGTTTGGCCAAGGCCAAACGTTCTGTCGTCAGGCCGTAGCTCTTGAAGAATTCCTGTGCGGAAGGCAACAAGGCGCCGCTCATGCGTTCATTCTGCAAGCGCAACATGATGATGACGTCGACGTCTTTCAAACCCTTGTTGATATCCGTAAAGACACGCACACCCATTTGCTCCAGACCGCTAGGCAGCAATGTACGCGGACCGATCGCGCGGATTTCCGGCACACCGAGCGTGGTCAAGGCGTGGATATCAGAACGCGCAACGCGGCTGTGCAGAATATCGCCGACGATGGCGACAGTCAGATTCGTGAAATCTTTTTTGTAGTGTCGAATCGTGTACATATCCAGCAAACCCTGCGTCGGGTGCGCATGACGACCATCGCCGGCATTGACGACGTGCACATGCGATTGCGAGGTGTCGCTCAAATGCTTGGCGATCAGATACGGCGCGCCGGATTCTGCATGACGCACGACAAACATATCGGCGTGCATCGCCGACAAATTGTCGATGGTATCGAGCAGCGATTCACCCTTGCTGGAACTCGAGGCCTGGATATTCAGATTGATCACATCGGCGGATAAACGCTTCGATGCAATTTCAAATGTAGTGCGCGTACGGGTCGAGTTTTCAAAGAACAGATTGAAAACACTTTTACCTCGCATCAGCGGCACTTTTTTCACTTCACGATCGCCGATACTGACGAACGATGAAGCCGTATCCAGTATGTGCGTGATGTGCGCCTTGGACAGGCCTTCGATGGTGAGTAAATGTTGCAACTCACCGTTTTTATTCAATTGCGGATTAAGCATGATCCACCGTCAGGGAAAAGCGGCCGTCATCGGCCCGTTGAAGTACCAGCGACTGCTGGTCTGGAATGGAAAGCGTTTGTGCAACAAAATCGGCTGCGATCGGCAGCTCACGGCCACCGCGATCAGCCAATGCCGCCAATAAAATGCGTGCAGGACGACCGTAGTCAAACAATTCATTGATCGCTGCGCGCGTGGTACGACCGGTGTAGAGCACATCATCTACCAACAAGATGGTCGCGCCATCGACATCGAATGGAATCTGCGTCGGCTTTACATCAGGACGCAAACCTTTTTCCGAAAAATCGTCGCGATAAAAAGAAACGTCTATGAAACCCAGGCGCTCATTCAATTGCAGCTCCTGCGCCAAACGTTCTGCCAACCAGGCACCGCCGGAATAGATGCCGACTATCGCCACGTTTTCAGCTTTTGCCAAGCCGGTTTTCACTTGTTTCGCCAGCACTTGATACAGTGCTTCAGCGTCTAGTTCAGGATGCGGATTGGGTATAGTCATCGAAGTATTGTTGCAAGATGATTGCAGCGGCCTGATCATCAATCAGTTCGCCACGTTGATGAGAAATCACTGCGGATGAATAACGCTCATCCACCAGCACCGTAGTCACGTCAAAACGTCCATGCAGCTGATTTGCGAAACGACGGCAACGTACCGTCATTTCATGTTCTTCTCCATCGGGATGACGCGGCAAGCCGACGATGCACAAGGAGGGTTGCCACTGTTTGACCAGTTCGGCAATCGCTGCAAACTTTGCATCGTTGGTAGCTGCGCTGATAATTGTCAGCGGCTGCGCTTGTTTCAATAATGTATTGCCAACTGCAACGCCGATACGCTTCAAGCCAAAGTCAAAACCCAATACGGTTTCCACTAGCGCACGCCCTCATCACGCATGACCAGCCTCGCCACTCAGCATCATAGGATCGATACCGAGCAATTTAATCGCCGCAACAAAGCGCTGCTCCAGCGGCATATCGAACAGAATGGTCGGATCGGCGCGTACCGTCAACCAGCCATTACGGATGATTTCATCCTCAAGCTGACCCGCGCCCCAACCGGAACAGCCAAGGCTGATCAATAAGCGCTGCGGACCGGCACCCAGTGCCACCGCAGCGAGAATATCCTTGGACGTCGTCAAGGCAATATCATCCGTCACTGGCAACGTCGATGAAAAATCGCCGCGCGGAGCATGCAGGACAAAACCGCGATCAGCTTGTACCGGGCCACCATAGAGTACCGGCGACTTATCCAGCGATGACAGCTCAGGCGCGATCTCCAAGGTCAAATCGATGCGATTAAGCAATACATCGACCGTCATATCGGTTGGCTTGTTGATAATCACACCTAATGCACCATTGGCATTATGCTCACACAAATACACAACTGTTCCACCAAAAATAGGGTCCAGCATGGAAGGCATCGCGATCAGGAAATGATCGGCCAAATTCAATGAATCACGGGGTGAAATATGCGGTGTTGCGGAAAAATCGAGGGATTCCCAAGGTGAATCGGGATGTTCTGGGGATTTGCTAGTCTTACGTTGCTTCGGCATGGGCGTTATTTTATCAGTTTTAGCCGTATTCTCGCTTCCAAACCGCGTATTCCATCGATTTTGCTCATATTTTCCTAATTTCCATCTGCGCTTTGAATATTACCCACGCCTCCATGCTGCCATTTGAAAAAACTCTGGTTTGGTTCCGCCGCGATTTACGCGCTTACGATCACGCCGCTTTGCACCATGCATTGACGCAAAGCCGGCAGGTGTATTGCGTCTTTATTTTTGACCGCGCCATTCTGGACTCCTTACCGAAATACGACCGACGCGTCGAATTTATCCATTCCAGTCTCTTGGAGCTAAGCCAGACATTGCAATCCCTCGGTGGCAGCTTAATCGTGCGTCACGCATGGGCAGAACAAGCGATACCGGAATTGGCGGCTGAATTGGACGTGGATGCTGTATTCACCAATCATGACTACGAACCACAGGCAATTGAACGTGACGCGCGAGTTGCGGCAGCGCTGCAAGCTTCTGGACGAGCTCTGCACACATTTAAAGATCAGGTGATCTTTGAAAAAGACGAAGTCCTTTCGCAAGCTGAAAAACCCTTCTCTGTCTTCACGCCCTATAAAAATGCATGGCTGAAAAAACTACATGCAGGACCTGACTCAACTTATCTATCTCCCTACGAAATCGATGCGCATTGCGCACATTTCGCACCATTGCCAGCAAACACCAATGCCATTCCATCGTTGCAGGAACTAGGATTCGAAAAAACCAATTTATCGGAATTGAATATTCCAAGCGGTATGCAAGGCGGTCAAGTGCTACTCGATGATTTTGCCGAGCGGATGAAGAACTACGATCATGCACGCGACTTCCCTGCCATAAAAGGGCCATCTTACTTATCAGTACATTTGCGTTTCGGTACGATTTCCATCCGTGCGCTGGCACGACGAGCACTTGATGCCATGCGCATGGGTACAGGAAGCAGCGGTGCTGCCGTATGGTTGTCCGAGTTGGTGTGGCGCGATTTTTACTTCATGATTCTGTCTCACCATCCACATGTAACCCATCGCTCCTTCAAACCAGACTACGACGCCATCATTTGGGAGAGTGGCGAGCATGCACAATATTTGTTCCAGTCATGGTGCGATGGCAGAACCGGCTACCCTTTGGTCGATGCCGCAATGGAGCAACTGAATCAAACCGGTTATATGCACAATCGTTTGCGCATGGTCACGGCATCCTTCCTGATCAAGGACTTGGGCATAGACTGGCGTTGGGGCGAACGTTACTTCGCTGAAAAACTCAATGACTTTGATCTTGCAGCCAACAATGGCGGCTGGCAATGGGCATCGTCTTCCGGTTGCGATGCACAACCTTATTTCCGTATCTTCAATCCCATCACGCAATCCGAGAAATTCGACCCCGATGGAAAATTCATCCGTCGTTATCTGCCCCAACTAAATGCTTTATCCAACAAACATATCCACGCGCCATGGCGCTTGCCAGCTATGGAATTAAAAATGGCAGGCATAGCGCTAGGGAAGAATTATCCGAACCCGATTATCCAACATGAAGAAGCACGTGCACGCACACTACAACGTTATGCAGTCGTCAAAAAAGTTGCGACACATGATTAGAGTTTGAATCCGCACATAAAAAAATCCCGCAAGATGAATGCGGGATTTTATTTTTTGATCAAACGATAAACGTTCAGTTCAGAGATGTTTCCTTAGCGATAAAACCGGCTATCAGCTTGATCAAGGCGTCTTCCTGATACGGCTTACCTAGATACTCGTTCACACCCAGTTCCATCGCGTAATTGCGATGCTTGCTGGCCGTGCGTGAAGTAATCATGATGATAGGGATATCACGCGTACGCTCATCATCACGGATGTTACGTGTCAAATCGAAACCATCCATGCGCGGCATTTCGATATCGACCAGCATCACATCCGGCTTGATTGATTGCAAATGCTGCAAAGCATCAACACCATCCTTCGCCAGCACGACTTGATAACCTTCACGTGTCAGCAAGCGCTGCGTCACACGACGTACGGTCAAGGAGTCATCCACCACCATCACGATATGCTGGGTACGCAAACCTTGCACCGGTTCTGCCTTGAGTGCAGTTGGTTCAAAAGTCGCCATTTCAGCCACCGCACCCATGCCGTCCGGTGCATCGGATGGTGTCAGACGCGGCGCACGAATATTATCCAGTGCGACACGTTGTGCCAGCGGCACTGGATTCAGGATCAAGACGATCTCACCTGAACCGAGCACCGTCGCACCCGCGATGCCTATCATGCGCGACAACTGTGGTCCGATATTCTTCACCACGACCTCGCGATTGCCGAGAATTTCATCGACATGCAAAGCCACACGATCATTACCGCTCTTCAGAATCAGTAAAGGCGAGTATTGCTGCGTCACCGGTGCGATATCGACATCACCCAACAATGTCGGCAAATAATGCATAGGCACGCGTTGTGATTGCCACATCACCGCGCCTTCATTATAGGCGGCGGCCAAAGGTCCGGTTTTCAGTTGCTGAACTTGTTCGACCAATACCGAAGGAATCGCATAGATCTTGCCACCGGAGGAAAGGATCACGACTTGCGTCACAGCCAATGTCAGAGGCAAGTGAATCGTGAAATTCGCACCTTTGCCTGACTCTGACGCGATGGCAACACGACCGCCCAAGGATGCAGCTTCGGAACGCACCACATCCATACCTATGCCGCGACCAGCCAGTTCTGTAATTTCTTCCGCGGTCGAGAAGCCTGGATGGAAAATCAGATCGGTCACTTCCGCATCCGACAATTCCATATCGTTCGTCAGCAAGCCGCTAGTCAGCGCCTTGTTGCGAATATTGCTCAGATTTAAACCCTGACCATCATCAGAGAAATGAATAACCACTTCATTACCCTCTTGCCGGATTTCAATACGCAATTCGCCAGTTTCATTCTTGCCGGCGGCACGACGCTGCTCACGCGACTCGATACCGTGCACGATGGCATTGCGCAAGAGATGCTCGAACGGCCCTGCCATTTTTTCCAAGACGCTACGATCGATCTCGACTGCGCTACCGCGAATATCCAGATTGACGCGCTTGTCCATTTCCTTCGCGGCCTGACGCGTCACGCGGAACAGACGTTCGGAGATGCTGGCAAATTGCACCATGCGCACACGCATCAAATCCTGCTGCAAATCACGAGTCAGACGTGCCTGCATCGTCAAATCAGTACTGGCACTATCGATGGTGCGACTCAGATTTTGCTGCACAGAGCCAACGTCATTGACGCTCTCGGCCATCATGCGGGTCAACTCTTGCAAACGCGTAAAGCGATCGAATTCAAGTGGATCGAATTCTCTATCCGCAGAAATCCCCATGCGCGATGTGATTTGCGATTCCGCCTGCATTTCAATTTCACGCAATTGCTCGCGCAGACGCACCACGTTTTCCGACAACTCGCCCATCGATAGTCGCAAGCTGCCAACTTCTGTTTCCAGCTTGGAGCGAGAGATTGATACCTCACCCGCCTGATTGACCAAGCGATCCAGAATGTCTGCACGTACACGTACCAATGGCGCAGATACCGTAGATGCGAGCGCACCTGCATTTGGCGTCAATGGCGCAAGACGATTATTTGCAACCGGCATCGCGCTATGAATAAACGGTGGCTCTTCTTTAGTTGCGTGCTGGTCTTCAGCAATATTTGCTGTAGCTGGCGCAGCCTTCACATCCTGATTTTGCAATTGCTCGAACAGGTACAAGCCGTGGTCATAACGTGCAAGCAAGTCTTCCAGTGCTGCAGCAGATGGATGACCAGCGTGCGTAATATTTTCGATACGCGTTTCCATCTCGTGCATGTGCTGACCCAGCGACATTGCACCAGCCATACGTGCACTGCCCTTGATCGTATGCAGCAAGCGCGCCAATGACTGTGGCAACATCGTGTTGCCAAGATCGTGTTGCCATGCGCGCAATGCCTGCCCCATCTGCGGCAGCATATCGCGACCTTCTTCGATAAAGACCGGCAATAAATCAGCATCGATCTCATCTCGGATGAGCAGCGATGGATCGGCGAGTTCTTCGTCTAATTGCGGATAAATCGGTTCGGCAAAAGGAGCTGGCTCAAAGTTGGCCGGCTCGATTGCAGCCGCTGAGAGAATATCTTCCAACGTGGACGATAGAACATTCGCATGCGCCAGTCCTGCGTCATGCGGCGCATCGGCAGGAATGTGCGAACTTTGTTCTATAGGCTGTGTGTCGTTTGCATCGTTCGGCAAATCAACAACTGCCGAACGCATAGTGGAACGCGCCTCAAAGTCTTCCGGCATGCGCGCCAAGATCTCGACCTGCTCCGGCTCGAAATCAGGCATTTCTCCCAGTGCAAACATTTGCAACATGAAACGTATACGCTCTACCGCATACTCCAGCGCGTCGTATTCCGAGATCAGCAATTTGACCGGCTTGCGTGCCAGATATTGCAGTACGGCTTCCAGCGCATACGCAATTTCCTGCAAAGGTTTGAAACCTACAGTCGCAGAACTACCGGCAAGTGAATGCGCAGCGTGCACCGCTTGTATGCTGACATGGCGATCTGGCTCATGACGCCATTCAGCTATGTCTTGCGACAGAAAGCGCACCAGCTCATCGGTTTCCGCCAGATAAATATTATGCAGAGGCAAACTGATTTCCAGATCACCTATGTATTTGATGTTGTCATCATTTCTGGGCGCGGAAGGTTTGTTCGGGAAATCGATCACGTCTGCAATCGGCAAATGCGGCACTTCCGGCAGAGGGTCTAATTCCAAATGATCAAACTCGCCAACCGGACGTAACGTTTTTACCTCATCAGCAACTTCTGCTGTCGCATCGAATTTATGGAATTGCGCGAGTTCCTCATCGCTCAACTCCAACTCTTCTGCTTCCGTCGCTGCCAGCGTTTCTTCACTGCCGAATTCGATAGCGTGTTCCGACTCTTGCTCTTCCGCTACAGCGGATACCAGAGTTTCTGCTGCCATGACTGCAGAGGCTGCATGCACCGTATCTTCCGATGCGTCATACGAGAAACCCTCGCCATTCTTGACGCGCTCAGATGCACTAATCAATGCATGGCCGATGCGGTCCGAACGACCTTGTATTTGCAAATCATTGACCCATGCATCCAGCACTTGCGTTGCATGTTCCAACAGAGCGTACAAATCTGAATCACCGCCGCGTGTTTCGGACAGGCGCAGATTCAAAACCTGTTCCACGCTCCAGGCGGCTTCGCCAAAAGCGATCAGCCCGACCATGCGGCCGCTACCCTTCAATGTATGGAAGGAACGACGCAAGGTCGTCAAATATTCCTGGTTGTGTGGCGCATTGCGCGATTCTGGAATCGTCTGTTTAACGCAATCCAGAACTTCTACTGCTTCAGATAAAAATATTTCCAGCAACTCGGCATCGATCGCTTCGTCGGTGACAGGTGTCGGCAATGGCGCAATATCTGCGATATGCGATGTGGCCTTGATCGGCGCTGCGGCAGCCAGAGCGACATCGCCCATCGCATCATGCGACGCAACGAAATCAGGACTCTCCAGCATATCGATAACGGCGCGTGCTCTGTCATTGGCTTCCGGATTATCAACCAGTGTTGCATCCAGACGTATCTGCTCCAGCGATTCCTTGAGCTGTTCCTGCAACAGTGAATTATCAGGCTCTGCAGCAAGCGAAATCGCCAACTCTTCCGATTGCTTCTGGTGATAGGCAAGCTCTGCTTCTACCGTAGGCAAATCCGGCGCATCAAATGTATGATCCACAGCAATGGTATTCGTCGGATCTGAAACAGGGACAACGACGACATCCAGTTCGCCATTTTGCGTTTCATTTTTCTCTGTCAGATTGGCGTGAAAAACACCCAATTTCTCGTCAAAGGAAAAACGATTTTTGACGCCATCCGGATGCAGTTGCAAGGTCTCAATAAAGAAACTCAAAGCACCTACGTTTTGTGCAACCTGCTCGAACTCTTGCACATACGGCTCTTCTTCAGCATCGATAAACCGGCGTACTGCAGCTTGCGTATGTTGTACTGCGCGTACCGCATCTTCCTGCTCAAGGACGGAAAGCGCACCGCTGATTTGATACAAGATGGCATCGATATCCACTAAGCCGGCACGCTGCGTCGTATCTCTGAAATACTCATCCAGCATTTTCTCGACTTGGCGCAGACTCGATTGCATCTCGCCTGCCAGCGCAGCCATGGTTTGGCGCTCTTGCGCTTCACGCGACATCTCATCCAGCCATTGCGCTGAATGTGGCAATGCTTCGCCAGAAACAGCCGAGAGCAAACGCGCAGTTACCGCATCCGCACGCTCGGAAAAATCATCCGACAGATGACCAATCTGTTGCAATGCATTTTCAACGAATAAAAGGCTGGTTGCGATTTCCAGACTCAGGCTGTCACCCGGTTGCGTGTGCGCTGCATGGCGCGCAATTCCGCTCAACTCGCGCAACAACTTTGCCAATGCTGGTGCATTCAGGCGATTGCCCGCTTCTGCCAAGCCCGTCATTTCCTTCTCGAAGGCTGACGATACACTGGCGTCACCACCGGCAATACGATTCCATAAATTCTTGGCTTGCGACAAACGCTCTTTTGCCTGAGCTAATGCTTGCGCATCGATCTGGCCATAACGCTTTTTCTCGTAATCGTTAGGCACGACGCCATCGAGTTGATAGGCGGTGCGTATCTGTTGCACCGCTGTCGAAGGATGCTCAACGCGTGCGATGAAAAACAAGGCGTCGCGCAACAGTCTTTCCGTAATACTGGAAGAACCTTCGCTCAAGCGACGTATCTGCAAATTAATACGTGCGAACAATTGTTTGACGTACAGCTCGTTCGGCACCTGACCAGCAGATACCGCATCGGCAAAACCGCGCATCACCCACCAAAAAGCACGTCCTTGCTGGGTATTCTGCGCCTGCTCTACGCGCAAAATAATATCGCGCATGGCCTGCGCACTGCTCAAGCCTGAACCATCACTGGAATTTTTCAGGAACAGCAAAAGCGCACGTTCAAAACGCTTGCGCAGGGAAACGTAATCCTCATGCGACAGCTTGGTCGAAGCAGACGGCAACTGTGGACGGATAGCCAGATTCGGGAAAAACAAATCGGCAGGATGTATACGTTCTGCGCCACGCACTTGCAACAGCGCACGA
This sequence comes from Herminiimonas sp. GW821-FHT09C12, assembly GCF_059416385.1. NCBI lineage: Bacteria > Pseudomonadati > Pseudomonadota > Betaproteobacteria > Burkholderiales > Oxalobacteraceae > Herminiimonas > Herminiimonas sp. GW821-FHT09C12. Next base: position 1,632,798 of record NZ_JBWKPC010000001.1, on the reverse strand, counting down.
TAGTAAGGAAAGAGGCGCACCGGCTGATGCGGTGCACCGGCCAACAATTCTTCAAGATACTCAAGCAAGGCTTGATAAGCATGCGTAATCGCACGCACGCTGTCATCATCCAGAACCAACTGACCGGATTCAAAACGATCGAATAAATCTTCGACGGTTTCCGTCATGATGACGACACCATCGATATCAACCATCTGCAAGGCGCCATGCGCCTGATGCAGATAAGCCTTGGCATGACGCATGGTGGTCGACTGGCTTTCGGCATCCTGCACCAAGGCTTCGCCCAGCGCAATTTTCGAGCGTGTCAGCGCACCGCTGATTTCGCCAATCACCCAGGACAAAGGGCCGGTATCGAAGTGTTCCTTGTTACCTTGCGGCACAGAGGAGGAAGGGGTATTCATGACTGCCTCGCGGGTGCGGAGGTGATCAACTACTTATGAATTGATCACCGCAATTGCTGTTGGGCCTGAGCCACTGCAAGCCTGCAAATAAACTCGTATCAATCTTTGCATCAAACTCGTCGAAGCTAGCTTCGTCTTAAGCCGTGACGCGGAAGCGCGATACCGAGTTCTTCAGTTCTTCAGCCAGTTTCGACAATTCGCGAATCGAATGCGCAGTCTGCTGCGTACCCTCTTGCGTTTGTTCTGTCACTGTCAAAATGCCTTGAATATTTTGTGCCACGCCGTTCGCTGATGTTGCCTGCTGTTCGGTCGCGGATGAAATGCCTTGAATCAGTTCCGCCAAACGGTTGGAAACGCGTCGGATATCAGACAGCGCCGCACCGGCAGCATCGGAAAGTTTTGCACCCTCGACCACACCCTGCGTCGATTTTTCCATAGCGGCAACCGCATCGTGGGTATCGGTTTGAATCGTGCGTACCAGCGCACCAATCTGCTTGGTCGCTTCACCGGAACGTTCCGCCAGTCGCTGCACCTCTTCCGCAACTACCGAGAAGCCGCGACCTGCTTCGCCGGCTGACGCCGCTTGAATCGCCGCGTTCAACGCCAAGACGTTGGTCTGTTCGGTAATGTCGGAAATCAGTTCAGTGATCTCACCAATCTCTTGTGAGGATTCACCGAGGCGCTTGATTCGTTTCGAAGTTTCCTGGATTTGTTCCCGAATCTCGTTCATGCCCTTGATCGCATTTTCCACCGCACGAGAACCTTCTTCCGCCGCCGTCACCGACTGACGCGCAACTTCTGCTGATTCATTCGCTGATTTGGATACGTCGGTAATCTGCACCGCCATCTCCAATACCGCTTGACCGGTTTCTTGAATATCGCGTGATTGTTTGTGCGACGCTTCCAGCAGTTCGGTTGAAATATTTTGTGCTTGCGTCGATGCCGAAGTAACTTGCTCTGCGGTATTCGTGACGCGTCCTACCAGTCCACGCAACTCTTCCACCGTATAGTTCACCGAATCGGCAATCGCGCCAGTGATGTCTTCCGACACCGTTGCCTGCACGGTCAAGTCGCCATCCGCCACTTCCTGCAATTCGTTCATCAGACGCAAAATCGCGGCCTGATTTTGATCGTTGGCTTGTTTCGCTTCTTCTTCCTGCTTCTGCGCTTCCAGTCGTTGACCTTCCGCTTCCAGACGACGTGCATCCGCTTCCTTGGTGCGATTACGGCTGTCCTGCAACAGAACCAAAGCAATACCGGCAGCAGACAACAGCGCAGCCAGTACGCTCAGCAACATCAACCAGAATGGCAACGTCAACGAATCTTGCTCGCTACGATAACTTTGTTGCAGCTCAGTCAAACGTTGCTTCAACGCTTCGTTTTCTTTAAAGATCAATTCTTCGGCTTGTTTCGCTGCAATAAAGTTTTGCAGGTTGCCGAGAATCAGCGCGATCGATTTTTGATACTCGCCAAATGTTGCTTGCAGCTCGAGCAATTTGTCGCGTGTATCCGGTTCCGTAGTTTTGCTCAGACGCAGCACATCGCTACCGTTCAAGAAACCATCGACAATCTCGCGGAAGGTATTGGTATCTTTACCCAGCAAGAAAGCTGTTTCCGGGTTCACACCTTCCGAACTCAAAAATTCATTCGCGCTACGCGCCAGACGTTGCGTCAACATCACGAGCTGACCGGCAGCAGCCGTTTCACGCGGTGATGCGCCGCCTTGCGCTTTCAAGGTTGAGATTTGTTCAGTCAATTCCAGCAAGTTTGGCGAGATGCTGTTCATGGTTTGCAGTGTTGCACCGAAACCTGTCAGTTCTTTTTCCAACTTCAAAATCGTGGCGGCAGCCTTGTCGGAACCAGCCCACAATTTTTGCGTTTCCTGCAGCATTGCACTCATCTGCGCATCTGGCGGATTAATATTGCGCCCTTGATACACACCGCCTTTGGACAGAATCGACAAGTCGTTATTGAATTCTTTACGGCTGTCTGCCAGTTGCTTGAACGCTTCCTTATTACCCTGAATCGCATTCGGTGTTGCCTTACCTACCCGTTGCGAGTGCATCAGCGCGTCACCGGCAATCTGTGTTTGTGTCGACGTCAGCGAAGAGTAATCTGCATTCAGCCAAACGAAGATCGCACCCAAGGCCAGTGAAGTGCCCAGCGCGATCAAGAGAATACGAACCTGTTGTTGCAGTGGCAGCTTGCCGATCAGAGGCAAGCTGATATCGCCACTTTTCTGCAATACGTCGCCGATATAGGTCGCGTTTGGATTGACATTGGCGCGCGTTACCGGCGCAACTGGAATATCCGTCCCGTATGCCGCAGCTTGCAGATTCTCATCAGTTGGCACAGCGCCAGACGCAGCACTATTGGCATCGTCGTCCTGTGTAGCCGTCTCTTTTTTATTTTGTGAAAAGAGCGGTAATTTAAACGCCATACTGATTCTCCTGATTCTGTTTATGAAGTGCCCGGGCTCTCATTCCCAAGCTACTCATAGGCCGACGTGCAAAAATTGAGGATTTTGAATTACTGAAGACAAATCAAGTTCAGTCCAGACTTGCGACTCTTGATCCGTATAGCGCTTGCTCGCCCATGGCGTAGTTTGATCGTCACTCTCGGCCTGCGGCTGCATCTCGGCAACGTTACGCAAACCCAGAACACGTGACACCAGCAAGGCACTATTAAATGAAAGCGCAGGCCCGAATGCGACGATGCGACTGTCTTTATCTATCGTTGTAGGTGCGTGGCCTTGAAAACGCGCAAAGTCGATCACACTGATCAAATTACCGCGAATATTTGTCAGGCCGAGAAACCATGGCTGCGTGAGCGGCACTGGCGTAATCGCACCAACCGAGACGATCTCGCCCGCGGTTTGCAGATTCAGCAACCAGCGGCTCTCGCCTATCATCACACCGAGCTGATTGACGCGCGTATCCTCGCCGCTGCGCGCAGTCTGCATGCGCTCCACCAACTGCGCCTGGAACTCACGCAAGCGCGTGCGACGCGCAGCAATATCTCGTTTCGGAGATGCAGTATCCGTTTGAAATTCCGGCGTAGGCTGGCTCATGAAGAACGACTTATCCGAGCGCAGCGATTTTTGCTAGCAGTTCTGCTGGGTCCACCGGCTTGACGATGTAATCGCGTGCGCCCTGGCGTAATCCCCAGATGCGATCGGTTTCCTGACCTTTGCTGGTGCAGATAATGATAGGCACGTCTTGTGTGTCCGGATCGCGCGTGATGGAGCGTGTTACCTGAAAGCCGTTCTGGCCCGGCATCACGATATCCATCAAAATCAATTGTGGCTTGTCTGCCTTGATTTTCAACAGTGCTTCTTCACCGTTCTCTGCGGTAGAGACGGAAAAACCTTTTTTAATCAGGATATCGGTGAGGAAATAACGTTCGGTCGGGGAATCGTCTACGACGAGGATTTTCTGAATAGCCATCTGAATGAAACCTTTAGATCAAATTTACTTTGCGACTGCCTCGAGCGCGTGTTCGCGCACGGTTTTTAGCAGACTGTCTTTAGTGAATGGTTTGGTGAGATATGCGTCGGAGCCGACCATCGCGCCACGCGCACGGTCGAACAAACCATCCTTGGATGACAGCATAATGACTGGTGTTGTATGGAATTTGGCACTCTTCTTGATGAGTGCACAGGTTTGATAACCGTCGAGACGCGGCATCAGGATGTCGCAGAAAATGAGCGCCGGTTTGTGGTCGTTCATTTTGGCAAGTGCGTCAAATCCGTCGTCAGCCAGCACGACTTTGTAACCTGCCTGACCGAGGAATATCTCTGCTGATCGACGAATCGTGCTGCTATCGTCGATCACCATGATTTTCATATCCGTATCCAGCGCTATTGTCATGATTCGTCTCGTTGAACTGTGTCAACAATATACGGCGCATCCGTAACAAAAAGCAAGATTCTTTAGTTCTAGTCCTACTGCGCAAATGAGCGCTCGTGGTTTTTAAACCAAAATTGCTAAAGCTATAACACTGGATAAAGATTTTAGATCGCTACCATCTCGAAATCTTCCTTGCGTGCGCCGCACTCAGGACAGGTCCAGTTCATAGGTACATCAACCCAGCGCGTGCCAGGTGCGATGCCTTCTTCCGGCAAACCAGCCTCTTCGTCGTAAATCCAGCCGCAGATCAAACACATCCAAGTTTGGAATACTTCATTCGATGTTTCGTTATTGCTCACGCTGACAGCCCTTCAAGTTAAAATGCAGAATCAGCTATCTTAATATACCCGCCGTGCAAAACCAAACTTCTCCGCTTATATTGACCTTTGGACCAACAGATCCGGTAGGCGCCGTCGGCGTTCAGGCCGATCTGGCCTCTTTTGCCGCGATGGGCTGTCATGGTCTATCTGTCATCACTGCCCTGTTCATCAGCGACACCGCCCGCATAGAAGACATGCAAGTGATCGACTCCGATTGGGTGTCCGACCAGGCGCGCGTTGTGCTGGAAGACATGCCAGTCGCTGCCTTCAAGGTTGGTGCCGTCGGCAGTATAGAAAACGTCTCGGTGATAGCCGAAATCGTTTCCGACTACCCAGACATTCCCTTGATCTTCGATCCCTTCCTGACGTCCTTGCCAGACCAAGGGCCGGACGGCGAAGACATGTTGATGGCCACGCGTGAATTACTGATTCCGCAAACCACCGTCTTGATCATCTCCACGGCCGAACTCTCACGCATGGCAGAAACCTGGCGCGAGCCGTCGGAAGAAGACATGATGGCTGTCGATGCCATGCGCTTGATCGAAATGGGCTGCGAATATGTATTCGTTACCGGCACCCCATCAAATCTGACCGATGTCGCCAACACCCTGTTCGACGAAGGTGGCGTCATCCGTCACGATAACTGGCAACGTATTTCCGGCTCGTACAGTGGCGCAGGCGGCACCTTGGCAGCAACTATTGCCGCATTGTTGGCCAACGGCCTCGATGTACCGGAAGCCGTCTTCGAAGCGCAGGAATTCACGATTGCATCCATCGCCAATGCGCAACGTCTGGGCATGGGCAAGCTGGTACTTGATCGTTATTTCTGGGCGCGTGAATTCGATGAAGACATCGACATTCCACCACCTATTCAATAAATTTTTCTCTCTTATTTCACGGTTTTCGCATGTCATCAAATAACGATCTTCTTTTTGCTCGCGCACAAAAAAGTACGCCAGGCGGCGTCAATTCACCGGTACGCGCCTTCCGCTCGGTTGGCGGTACGCCACGCTTCATCACGCGCGCTGAAGGCCCTTATTTCTGGGATGCCGACGATAGACGCTATATCGACTACATCGGCTCGTGGGGTCCGGCCATTGTTGGTCACGCCCATCCATCTGTAGTCAAGGCTGTACAAGACGCAGCGACACGCGGCTTGAGTTTCGGCGCACCAACCGAAGCTGAAATCGACATGGCTGAATTGATCTGCAAACTGGTGCCGTCTATCGAGCAAGTGCGCCTGGTTTCCAGCGGCACCGAGGCCGCGATGAGTGCATTGCGGCTGGCACGCGGCGCAACAGGTCGCGACAAGATCATCAAGTTTGAAGGCTGCTATCACGGTCACGCCGATTCCCTGCTAGTGAAAGCCGGTAGTGGCTTGCTGACCTTTGGCAATCCGACTTCGGCAGGCGTGCCGGAAGATTTCGCCAAGCACACGCTGGTGCTCGATTACAACAATCCGCAGCAACTGGAAAACGTCTTCAAGGAAATGGGCGACTCCATTGCCTGCGTGATCGTCGAACCAGTTGCCGGCAATATGAATCTGCTGCCAGCGACGCCTGAATTCCTGCAAACCATGCGCCGCGTCTGTACGCAATACGGCGCTGTCATGATTCTGGATGAAGTAATGTCCGGCTTCCGCGTAGCTTTAGGTGGTGCGCAATCCTTGTACAACATCACACCAGATTTGACCGTGCTCGGCAAAGTCATCGGCGGCGGCTTGCCGGTGGCTGCTTTCGGTGGACGCGCAGATTTGATGCGTCATCTGGCACCACTCGGTGGCGTTTATCAGGCTGGCACTTTGTCAGGCAATCCGGTGACAGTAGCGGCCGGCATGGCGACCTTGAAGTTGATACAGGAACCTGGTTTCTACGAAGCACTGACAGCACAAACTGCCAAACTGGTACACGGCTTTGCCGCAGCAGCGCATGACGCAGACATCGCGTTCTGTGCCAACTCGGTCGGCGGCATGTTCGGTTTGTACTTTGCGCCGGAATTGCCAACATCGTATGAAACGATGATGAAGTGCGACAAGACGCGCTTCAACGCGTTCTTCCATGCGATGCTGGATGCCGGCGTTTATCTGGCACCGTCTGCGTTTGAAGCGGGATTTGTCTCGGCACAACATGACGATGCTGTTATAGAAACAAGCATCAAGGCAGCCCATGCTGCCTTTGCGCAATTAGCGGACGATTGCGACGATTGATGTAAGGCTTGATGTGAAGCACATTTTCCACGCGCTGCATTGCGCGTGGAAATGTTTTACTTCAACCAACCACGGCGCCGGAAGTACCAGAACGGCGTGACCGCAGAAGCGATCATCATCACGATGGCCAGTGGATAGCCGAAGGACCAATCCAGCTCCGGCAATACCTTGAAGTTCATACCGTAGATGCTGGCGATCAAGGTTGGTGGCAGGAATGCGACCGATGCAACAGAGAAAATCTTGATGATTTTATTCTGGTTAATGTTAATGAAACCGACCGTTGCATCCATCAAGAAGTTGATCTTGTCGAACAGGAATGCAGTGTGGCCATCCAGCGATTCGATATCGCGCATAATCTGCCGCGCTTCTTCAAACTGTTCCGAATTCAATAAACGACCACGCATCAAAAAGCTGACTGCACGGCGCGTATCCATCATGTTACGACGTATGCGTCCGTTCAAATCCTCTTCATGCGCAATCGCATTCAGCGCGCCGGCTGCATCCTGATCGCTCAACTCTTCCTGCAAAACGCTACGGCTGACTATTTCCAGACTTTGATACACGCCTTCCAGCGCATCAGCTGAATATTCGGCATCCGTTGCATAAAGATCAAGCAGCACATCCTTGTAATCAGCAATCGAGCCTGGACGCGAACGTGCACGCATGCGCACCAGACGGAAAATAGGCAAATCTTCCGGATGCACGGAAAACAATATATCTCTGGCAAGGATGAATGCCACCGTGACTACACGTGACGGACCATCATCTTCTTCCAGCAGGAAGTCGGTACGCAGATGCAGATCGCCGTTTTCACCTTCGTAATAACGGGCCGATGCTTCGATGTCCTTGACGTCTTCTTCGTCTGGCAAAACCACGCCATAGATGCTCTTGACCCAGGCGCGTTCGTCATCGTTCGGATCAGTCAGATCGACCCATACCGGCGCGACCTTTTCGAGATCCTCGCGGCTGTCGATATTGACCTGATTCAAGCGGCCATTTTGCAATACAAATACATTGATCATAAGCTCTCCCTGTCGCGTCAGAAACACCAACCTGGTTGATGAAACACACAACATGCCCTGCAGAGCCAACTCTACAGGTTCAATAAATTTTGAGGGAACGCGGCCATGCAACAAACTACACAGGCCAGGACGCGACCACCCACCGAATCCGGCGAGAGGCGCTTTGAAACGTGATCGCTAAAGCACTATCTCGCAGATTGACCGTCGCAAAACGGCTGACAACTATAAGAAGGACTACCCAAGTCGGGTCTCCAGAAACGAAAACAGCGCAAGTGTACTGATAAGTCTGATCGCTAGCAAGCCGGAAACGACGGGATAAACGACTTTTTTGCTGCACCTGCGTTAACCATGCTTGGGCAACTTTTTACGCCCGCAATATGACTGTGCAATGAAATGAATCAGGGCAAGGCGGCGGAATTCATGCGGCGCAAAATCAAGTCTGTACGGCGCGCCAGATACCCAGTGCCACGATGCGCGTCATAGTAACGCGGGTTAGGCAACATGACTGCCAAGCGTGCTGCTTGTGCGGCACCCAGTTGCGCTGCCGATACGCCGAAATAATGCTGCGCCGCTGCTTCTGCGCCAAAAATACCGACGCCCCACTCCACCACGTTCAAGTAGATTTCAAAGATACGCTCTTTATCCATCCAGTATTCGAGCATATAAGTAATGATCACTTCCTGGCCCTTGCGGATGTAACTGCGATCGCCGGACAGGAATAGATTCTTTGCCAATTGCTGCGTAATGGTGGAGCCACCGGCAACAACCTTGCCTTTCTTGATATTTTTTTCGTAGGCTTTTTGCAAGGCATCCCAATCCACGCCCTCATGCTCGGAGAAGTTGGAATCTTCCGATGCAATGATTGCGCGTTTCAGGTTGTTCGAAATGCGGTTGTAGGGTATCCATTTTTGCTTGAGCTGCGCCTTCGGATTCTTTTCCTGCAGAATGGAAAGCTGATGCCGCATGAAGCTGGTCGAGCTCGGGTTGTGATTCACCCACCAACCGATTTGAAGGAAGAAATAAAGCTGCACAAGCAACACCAGCAGGATCGGCACAACGATCAGCCAAAACAACAGCTTGCGCAGTATTTTCATTTTTATATCGTCAAGTTGAAGCGAATTAAAAGCGCGGGTTAAAGCCGCACATTAAAGCTGATCACGCAATTCTGCAAAGACGGCAGCGGTCTCCGGCCGCACACCACGCCAGAGATAAAACGATTCTGCCGCCTGCTCTACCAACATACCCAAACCATCGCGTGCGATCGCACCATGCTGCGTCGCAAACTGCATGAAGGCTGTCGGCGCTGCTCCGTACATCATGTCATACGCCAAAGTATGTTTGGCAAACACGCGCGGTGAAATCGGTGGCACCTCGGATGCAAGGCTAGCCGCAGTCGCATTGATCACGATATCGAAAGCATCGTCCAATACCGCGAAATCACTCACTTCAAGACGTGGATGCGGGGCAAAGCGATTCACCAAATCCACAGCCTTGGAATGTGTGCGATTCGCTACGACCAGCTTGGCTGGTTTTTCATTCAGCAGAGGCAGAATCACGCCGCGCGCAGCACCGCCTGCACCAAGCAAGAGCACCGATTTATTCGCCACAGCAACACCGGCATTACGCACGATATCCGTCACTAAACCGACGCCATCAGTGTTATCACCCAACATGGTATTGCCATCAAACTTCAATGTATTGACCGCACCGGCAGCGCGTGCGCGCTCGGTTAGCGTCGTCGCCAAGGCATATGCTTCCAGCTTGAATGGCACTGTGACATTCAAACCCTTGCCGCCGTTACGGATAAATTTTTGTACCGTCGCAACAAAACCGTCCAAGGGTGCCAACAAGCGTTCGTAATCCAGGTCTTGCTGGGTCTGCGCCGCGAAGCGCGCGTGAATGTCCGGGGATTTGCTGTGTGCGATCGGATTGCCGATCACTGCGTAATGGTCAGTCTTGTTGCTCACTCATTGGCCTCGCGTTTCGGTTTGTAATGCATCGTCGCGCGTAAAGTTGAAGCGCGTAATAATTTCCCACACATCGTCCTTGCCAGCCGAACGCATATTGTCGGGGAATTTGCCGAAAGGCGCGGAGCGACGCACGATATTCAACGCAGCTTGATCCAGCGCGGGATTGCCCGAAGTACGTTCAACGCGCGGTCCGCCGTCCTTCATGTATATCGTGCCATCTTGAAAAATCGGAATATAAACCACCAATTCGCCATACAGCTTTTTGCCATCTTTCTGCGGGAAGTTCAGCGTGCCGTTTTTTTCTATTCGATCCTGCAAGGCCTTGTAATAAGCGGCATAACCGACCTCGCGCGTACTTGGCGTGACTTGTGTTTTCTTCGGACGTTTGTTGTATTCCTCTATGCTGCGGGAAATTTCCGCTTCCCTCCGTAACAAGGCTTTCGCGCTATCGAGCATATCCGTCGCATTGCGTTGCACCGGTACGTCTTTTACCGGTTCCACATCACTTACTTGCTGTGTACGGAATTGCGTTTTCTTTTCCAGTTGCGCCAGCAGTTTTTTCTGATGCCGCTCCAACTCTTCAACCTTGCGTCGCGCGGCTTTCGCGCTTTCACCATCTTCACTTAGCCGCATATCAGGCAATGGCGATTTGGCACGCCCGGCATCGGCATTGCCGCCGCCGTCCAGATTGGCCTGCGCCAGAGCATCGGCTTTCAGCGGTTGCTTGTCGTGTTTGGCATTAACCAATATGACTTCAAGCCCAGGATCAGTAGGCTTGAATTTGAACGCCTCCGGCGGTGTGAAGTGCACGGCCAGCAACGCGAGATGCGCCAGCACGGAAGTCGTGACGGCAACAGTCAAAATGCGATTCTGGAAAAAAGACTTCACGCGAGAGATCGTCAACAATAATGATTAAAGAAATGGATTTTACGGCAAAGGACGAGCGATTTTAAAGAATCGCCCAGCCTCTTATTCCGGCACTACAGTTGACACTGGTTCAGGCGCCAGCTCTTCCGTCGGCGCTGGCTCGCTTGCTACCGGCTCAAGCTCACCTTCCGGCAAGTCCTCTGCCATTTCCTCATCCAGTTCCGCAGGAACGGTACCGCTTGCATCCTGCGTAATATCAAGCAAGCGTGCTTCTATCGTCAGGTCAACTTCATCCCAACGCAACAAGTCCAGTTTGACTTGCGAACCGCGCGCAACCGCTGGCATACCGGGCAGCTTGATGACGAGAGGAATATCAAGCAGGCGCAGAATTTCTTCCTTCAAGACTGTCGCTTCAACCTTCATGGTCTCTGCATCGCCTTTTTCCTGACTGAGCCAACGCAGACACCAGTAGCGCTCCATATCAGACTGGAATGCAGCGTAAGCACTGTAAGCAGCATCGAATGCAGACACGATCGCGAACAAATCAGCATCGCGTTGTTTGAACGGTGCGACCAGCGGTGCCGTCACACCATGTTCTATGCAAGCCAGAATTTGCCATTGATTGACCAGATCGGTATAGCGGCGCAAAGGCGAAGTGCTCCACGCATATTGATCGACGCCCAAGCCTTGATGTGGTGCCGCATGCGTTTGCATACGCACTTGCATCTTCGCGGCCCAACCGTTACCGGAACCGCCGCCCTGCGCGCGATAAATGCCAGGCACACCATGCTCGTGCAATAACTTGCCCCAACTGCTATTGGTCAGAATCGCTAGTTCAGCGACGATTTTGTCCAGCGGTGCGCCACGCTTGCGGCGCTGAATCGATACCACATCGTTCTCAACATAGAAGTTGAAATCGACACGGTTATTTTGCTCAGGGCGCAGACCAAAACTTTCGCGCTTGGCCATACGACCTTGTTCGAGTACTTGTGCCCATTTCCACAACAGGGAGATATCTTCCTTGTATGGATAGTCGCCCACATCCGCGGCCAGATTGTCTTCCGTTACATAAGCATCGAGATCGTTATGACGCAGATTGGCTGCAATCGGCACGCGCTCAGCACGCGTCTCGGTCGTAATGACAGACCAGTCGGATGGATCGAGCGTCACGTACAACGACAAAGCTGGGCAGACGCGTCCCTCCGCCAGCGTGTAGGCTTCAACCAGCTCATCCGGCAACATGGTGATCTTGTCGCCTGGCATATACACGGTAGACAGACGCTGACGTGCAATTACGTCCAACGCATCATCACGCTTGATACCCAAACCCGGCGCTGCAATGTGGATGCCGACACAGACCTTGTCATCCGGCAATCGCGTCACCGACATCGCATCATCTATTTCTGTCGTGGTGACATCGTCGATGGAAAACGCCTGTACATCAGCAAGCGGCAGTTCCGGCATGGTCGGCAACGTAATTTCAGGGAAGCCTATGCCTTTAGGGAAAGACTCAAACAGGAACTTGGAGAAGTGCAAGTCCTTCGCCGATTGAATGCCACCGACAGCCAGCATCAAACGCTGCGGCGCAATCTGCAATTCGCTGCATGCAGCATCCAGTGCTTTGTATTCGATGGAATTCTTGTCCGGCTTGAACAGCAATTGCAGCACTATCGGGCGCATAGCGTCCGGCAATTTATTCGCTTTCAACTCTTCCACGTACTGCGCTTGTACCAGAGCTTGTTGGCGTTTCTTTTCCACGCCGGCCAACGCTGCTTTCAACGATGCTTCCGGCGCGGCCTTGTAACGGCCTTTACCTTTTTTATAGAAGTAAATCGGCGCGCTATGCAAACGCAGGATCAAACCGGCCGCCTCATGCGGCTTGGGATCGTGGCCGAAATATTCCGTACCTAATTCAGCAAAGCCAAACTCTTCCTGCCCAGCCACTTCCCACAGAAAATCGAGATCGATTTCTGCTGCAATCGCTTGCGCTTCCGTCATGAGCTCCGCTGGCGATGGCGATGCAAACTGCAACAACACGTCTTTAGACCGGACTTTAGTACGCTTACCGGAAGGCATCTCAACCTGATATGCATCGCCTTGCTGTGACATCGCAACGCCAGCTTTGAAATCGCCGGATTCGTCAAAAAATAGATTCATTCAATACTTTGCTTATTTAATTAGTTCTTGGAACAGCTTCATCTACTGATAGCTATCTTGCTACCTGAGTCGATTGCTTCGTTTTATTTATCAAGCGCATTCTGATGCGCAAGCTTGCTTAGTCTTTTCCCGTAATGCGCGGACTTTGTCGAATGGTTGTTATGCTCGGCAGGAAAACTTCCGTCACTAATAAAGAACCTTTTCCACGTTTATACAAACAGCGTCGTGCAAACAAAGGCGCAGGTAACGCCACACCAAGCGCCGCGGCTGCACGTAGCGCCAAAGGATGCTGCGCCTGTAATCGTGCGTATTCCAACTTGCCACGCCAAACGCGTGGATCACCAAATAAAGTTGTGCCTAATGAACGCTCACCCAGCGTGCCGAAAAACGGCCAGTCGGATGCGGTGGCAGAAAGCGGCACTATCGTATGTGCATACACCACCGGCTGTTCATCACAGCGCAAAAACACTTCGCGTTCCTGCACCAAGACTCGGCGCGGCAACGCAACTTCTTCAAATTCATCTGCCAGCACAAGTGCACGTTGTTGCACCAGACGCTGTACCCGAAATCGCTCGCAGCGTGCAATTAACTTCATCGTCAGCGACATCGAGTCAGTCAACCATGCTCGCATCTGCGGTGATGCATGCACGCCATTCACATGCGAGAACCAATGCGCTTGCGATACCGAACGACGCTGCACGCTATCTATCACTGTGCAGCTCCAACGTCGATACCGCAAAAAGCCAACACCTCATCGACATATTCTTCAAAATCCGACATGCCATGATCGCTACCATCAATCACACGCAATCGCGCTTGCGAAAATTGCGCCACCATTTCGCGCCAGTCGAGTAATTCGTCGCCGGTTGCAGCGATCAGGAAGTAACGTTGCGGATGTGTAATTTCGTCAACTGCCAGCGCCTTCAATTCATCAATATACTCGCGCTTGAATTCGAATGGCTCATTCGAATGATATTGCGTTTTGACACCAACTTGCGTTGCCAAATCGCGCGCAGCGTGGACGGCTGGATTGAGCAAAACCGCACGGCAACCCAGTTGCTCTGCCAACCATGTGGCGTAATAGCCACCCAGCGAAGAACCAATCAAGGTCAATTCAGACGGATCAACTTTTTTCGCAATCTCAAGCGCCAACGCTATCGCCTCGCGTGGCGAAGCAGGCAATTGCGGACAGAGATACTCATCGCCGCGACCAAGTGCTTGCATGCGTGCAGCCAGCAAACTGGTTTTATACGAGAGAGGTGATGAACGAAAACCATGCAGATACAAAATCATTGCGCCAGCACATCCAGAATTTTTTGATGCACGCCGCCAAAACCACCGTTGCTCATCACCAATATCTGATCGCCCGCTTGTGCATTTTCTGCAATTGCTTGCACCAAGGTATTCAAATCATTAAAGGCGCGCCCTTTATTGCCGAGCGGTGCCAAGGCTTCTGCCAGATCCCAACCGAGCGCATCTTTGCCACTACCGCTGGCACCATAGCCGAATACCAGATCTGCATCCACCAAACTGCCTGGCAATGCATCTTTCATGGTGCCCAGCTTCATCGTATTGGAGCGTGGCTCCAGCACGGCCAATATGCGCGCAGCACCAACTTTTTTACGCAAGCCGGCAACGGTTGTCGCAATCGCAGTCGGATGATGGGCGAAATCGTCATACACCGCGATATCGTTCACCGTTCCGCGCAACTCCATGCGACGCTTCACGTTTTCAAATTGTCCCAATGAAGCAATCGCCTGCGCCGGCACCACACCGACATGGCGTGCCGCGGCAATCGCAGCCAGTGCATTCATGCGATTGTGTTCGCCAGTCAGAGGCCAGTTCACCGTGCCTTGCAGCTCACCTTTGAAGAAGACATCGAAATTGCCGTCGTCATGTGTATTGATCTTCCAGCCATTTCGATCCTCGCTGCCAAACCATTCCGTTTCGCTCCAGCAGCCGCGTTGCATGACGCGCTTTAGCGATTCTTCACGTGCATTGGCAACTACGCGGCCAACGCCAGGGACGGTGCGCACTAGATGGTGGAATTGGGTTTCGATCGCAGTCAGGTCAGGGAAAATATCGGCGTGGTCGTATTCCAGATTGTTCAGAATCGCGGTTTTCGCATGGTAATGAACGAATTTGCTGCGCTTGTCGAAGAAGGCCGTATCGTACTCATCCGCTTCGATCACAAAGAATGAAGATTCCGCGCCCTTTCCAGACAGACGTGCGGAAATGCCGAAGTTCATAGGCACACCACCAATCAGGAAGCCCGGATCGTAGCCGGCATCTTCCAGTATCCACGCCAGCATCGAAGAAGTCGTTGTTTTACCATGTGTCCCCGCCACAGCGAGTACCCACTTACCTTGCAGGATATGCTCACCTATCCATTGTGGACCGGAGGTATAGGGCAAACCACGATTAAGAATTTCTTCCATCAAGGGATTGCCGCGCGAGACGACATTGCCGATTACATATAAATCCGGATTCAGGCTGATCTGCTCAGGGCCATAACCTTCTATCAGCTTGATGCCTTGTGCTTCAAGCTGCGTGCTCATCGGCGGGTAGACGTTGGCGTCACAGCCGGTAACTGTATGCCCGGCAGCTTTTGCCAGCACCGCCAAACCACCCATGAAGGTGCCGCAAACGCCAAGTATGTGAATATGCATTGTACAATTTCGGATTGGAATAACGAGATTTTACCCGACGACGGGCATCTGTCGGCGGGAGTATCATTCGCACCATGCCTACTCACCCCCTGTCCGATACCGAATTACTGCGTGCTGAAATCGCCGCAAGCGCTGCACGTCTGATCGCAGAAGACGGCGTCGACTACGGCACAGCCAAGCGCAAGGCGGCCAAACAGATACTCGGCAACAGCAAAGTCCGTGGCGATGTACTGCCAGATAACGCCCTGATTGAGGACGAAGTTCGCCTGTATAACGAGCTGTTTTTCGGCGACACGCAACCTGCCCGTTTATTGCATTTACGCAACCTGGCCGTACGCATCATGCAGGAGCTGGCAACGTTCCAGCCTTATTTAACTGGCGCAGTCCTGAATGGCACAGCCGGGGAACACTCTGATATCTATCTACAGTTATTTGCAGAAAGTGCAAAAGACGTCGAGATTTACCTATTAAACAAAGGCATAGACTTTGAAGTATCGGAGTCATCTCACTTCAAAGGTCGCAACGAAGCCGTCGAAACCCTCAGTTTTATATGGCAGCAAGAAGGCGTTCACCTTGCTTTATATGAAGTCGACGACCTGCGCGGCGCAGTCAAAAAATCCCCTTCCGGCCGACAAGAACGTGCCGACATCGAGTCGGTGCGCGCACTGATTACGCAAGACCACACTAAAGAAAACGAGCAAAAATGAGACGTAACGTATTTTTATATGGCGCCATTGCACTATTTTTTGCCGCTGTCGGCATCTATTTCGGCACCAAGCATCACACTCCCGCAGAACCAGAATCACCGGCCGTCGCCAATTTTTTTGCCCAGCAACTAGAAGATAGCAACGGCAAAATACAGCCCTTATCTCAATGGCAAGGCAAAACCTTGATCATTAACTTCTGGGCAACCTGGTGCGCACCATGCGTGGAAGAGATGCCGGAACTGACCGAACTGCAAACTGAATTGTTGCCGAAAAACATCCAGATTCTGGGTGTCGGCATTGATTCGGCCAACAATATCCGGGAATTTGCCGCGAAATATAAAATCACTTATCCGCTTTATATCGCCGGAATCAATGGCAGCGAATTATCTCGCCAGTTCGGCAACCAGGCTGGCGGCCTGCCTTTTACCGTGATCATCGGCCCCAAAGGCGACGTCAAAAAGACTTATTTAGGCCGCTTGAAGATGGATCAATTACGCGCCGACATCAACGCTCTTTGATACTAATACGAGATTTTTCCTTGCCAATCGACGCCATTTAGCGGCAAAATGCGGCCATCATCGTCAAACGGAGTTGCATCTCGATGGCAAAAAATATTCTTTTGTTAAATGGTCCGAACCTGAACCTGCTTGGCTCACGCGAGCCGGAGGTCTATGGATCGACCACGCTTGCCGATGTGGAACGCGCAGCAACCGAACAAGCAGCACAGGCCGGAGCCAAGCTGATTGCATTTCAAAGCAATCATGAAGGTGAAATAATTGATCGCATTCAAGCTGCGAAAAAAGAAGGTGTCGACGCAATTGTCATCAATCCAGGCGGATTGACCCACACCAGCGTATCATTGCGTGACGCATTAGCCGGGGTCGCCATCCCGTTTGTGGAAATACACGTTTCCAATATTCATCAGCGCGAAGCATTTCGCCACCATTCCTATTTGTCCGGCATCGCTGTCGGCGTGGTGTGTGGATTAGGCACTGAAGGATATGCAGCAGCCATCTCATTTGCACTCAAAAAGCTCTAATTCCCACCATTTGTCGGCAAATGCCTTATAATTGCCGCCATCTTTAACATAAAAACTAAAATCTCCAAGGAATTTCACATGGATTTACGCAAGCTCAAGACCCTCATCGATCTGGTCGCTGAATCGGATATCGCTGAACTGGAAGTAACGGAAGGCGAAAGCAAAGTCCGTATCGTTAAATCTTCCCCAGTCCCACAGAATCAAGTTGTCATGATGCAGCCAGGCATGCAACAGCAATATGCTCCTGCAGCTTCCGCACCTGTTGCAGCCGCCGCGCCAATCGCAGCCGCTCCAGTGGAAGCCACAGGCCACGTCGTCAAATCGCCTATGGTCGGCAGCTTCTACCGCTCATCCGCTCCAGGCTCGCCGGCATTCGTCGAAGTCGGTTCGGTTGTCAAAGAAGGCGACACATTGTGCATTATTGAAGCAATGAAGTTGTTGAATGAAATCGATGCTGACGCTTCCGGCGTCATCAAAGAAATCCTGGTCGAAAATGGTCAGCCGGTCGAATTTGGCCAACCGTTGTTTATCATCGGCTAATGATGGAAGCTTGGGGTCATACAGGCGACTACGCCGCCCCATCTTCACTCTCGCTGATTTGATTTCATCCTTTAACGACGAGTCCAATTTCCACTATGTTTGAAAAAATTCTTATCGCCAATCGTGGCGAAATCGCGCTTCGTATCCAGCGCGCTTGCCGCGAAATGGGCATCAAGACCGTGGTTGTTCATTCCGAAGCAGACCGCGATGCCAAATACGTCAAGCTGGCCGACGAGTCCGTTTGTATCGGACCTGCGCCATCGGCACTCAGCTATCTGAATATGCCTGCCATCATCAGCGCTGCTGAAGTGACTGATGCTGAAGCGATTCACCCTGGCTACGGCTTCTTGTCTGAAAACGCTGATTTTGCGGAACGCGTAGAGCAATCCGGTTTCGTCTTCATCGGCCCACGTTCTGAATCCATACGCATGATGGGCGACAAAGTGTCGGCCAAGCAGGCGATGATCAAAGCTGGTGTGCCATGCGTACCCGGCTCGGAAGGCGCATTGCCGACCGACACCAAAGAAATCATCCAGATCGCCCGTAAAATCGGCTATCCAGTCATCATCAAGGCAGCAGGCGGTGGCGGTGGACGCGGTATGCGCGTCGTGCACACCGAAGCAGCATTGTTGAACGCTGTCACGATGACCAAGACTGAAGCTGGTGCCGCATTCGGCAATCCAGAAGTCTATATGGAGAAATATCTGGAAAATCCACGTCACGTGGAAATCCAGATTCTGGCCGACGAACATAAAAATGCCATCTGGCTGGGCGAGCGCGACTGCTCCATGCAGCGCCGCCACCAAAAAGTGCTGGAAGAAGCACCAGCACCTGGCATCCCACGCAAAACAATCGAACGCATCGGTGACCGTTGCGCCGAAGCTTGCCGCAAGATGGGTTATCGCGGCGCAGGTACGTTTGAGTTCCTGTACGAAAACGGCGAGTTCTATTTCATTGAAATGAACACCCGCGTGCAAGTTGAACATCCGGTGACTGAAATGATTACCGGCATCGACATCGTGCAAGAACAGATCCGCATCGCTGCCGGTGAGAAACTGCGTTTCCGCCAACGTGACGTGATCTTGAGCGGCCACGCCATCGAATGCCGTATCAATGCTGAAGATCCGTTCAAGTTCACACCATCGCCAGGCAAGATCATTTCCTGGCATGCACCAGGTGGCCCAGGAATACGCGTCGATTCACACGCATACGCCGGCTACTACGTTCCGCCTAACTACGATTCGATGGTTGGCAAAGTCATTGCATACGGCGCAACACGTGAGCAAGCTATCAAGCGTATGCAAATTGCCTTGTCGGAGATGGTTGTTGAAGGTATTCAAACCAACATCCCATTGCATCGTGAGTTGATGGTTGATGCCCGCTTTATCGAAGGCGGCACCAACATTCATTACCTCGAGCAAAAATTGGCGAACAAACCTGATTTGCCAAAAGAACCAAAAGCGTAATTGCAGCATCCAACGCGCAAGCGTTGTTATTCTCTAGCGGCTTGCTCCGCGACCGCCGTAACAATAGATAAGCATCTGTTGTTACGGCGAGTACAACAAATCATCATTCACCCCACCTGCTTCAGGCAGACAGCCAATATAATGGCTGACAGTAAAGTACATTGAGGTATTCATGAGCTGGACCGAAATCGTGATCGAAGTCGCCCGTACGCATGCGGAAGCATTGTCCGATGCGTTGATGGAAGCTGGCGCATTGTCGGTCTCGGTAGAAGATGCCGATTTCGGTACCGATGCCGAGCAACCGCTATTCGGCGAACCCGGCATGGAGCCAAAAGAAGCCGCATGGGAACACAGCCGCGTCGTCGCACTCACTCCGGTTGAGTCCGATCAGGCTGCCATCGTGGCCGAAGCAGCCAACGCTGTTGGCCTGGCAGCCGCCGATGTTGTCTTTACATTACGTCCGGTTGCTGAGCAGGATTGGGTACGTTTAACGCAATCGCAATTCGAACCCATTCATATCGGCAAAAACATCTGGGTTGTTCCAAGCTGGCACGATGCTCCTGATCCGGATGCACTGGTGTTGGAGCTGGATCCTGGTCTCGCCTTCGGTACCGGTAGCCACCCAACCAC
Source organism: Herminiimonas sp. GW821-FHT09C12 (assembly GCF_059416385.1). Taxonomy (NCBI): domain Bacteria; kingdom Pseudomonadati; phylum Pseudomonadota; class Betaproteobacteria; order Burkholderiales; family Oxalobacteraceae; genus Herminiimonas; species Herminiimonas sp. GW821-FHT09C12. The sequence goes on along the minus strand of NZ_JBWKPC010000001.1, from coordinate 1,612,896 downwards.
ACGTCTCTGCATGGAATGGCTGGAAGCAAACCCACCAACCGATTTAAGCGTACTCGACTACGGTTGTGGTTCCGGCATCCTCGCCATGGTGGCAGAAAAACTGGGCGCGGCAAAAGTCATCGGCATCGATATTGATCCGCAAGCTATTCAATCAGCCATCTTCAATACTGAACGCAATCATTGCGATATCGCGTATTACGTACCAGACGAATTCGCCACATCCGGCCACGCACACGCATTCGACGTCGTCGTTGCCAACATCCTCGCCAACCCATTGAAATTGATGGCACCGATGTTGTCGGGACGCGTCAATCCAGGCGGCAAACTGGTGTTGTCAGGCGTACTCGCTACTCAAGTAGATGAAGTCACTGCTGCTTATGCGCCATTCATCGCGCTGAGCGTATGGGCTGAGCACGAAGGCTGGGTCGCCCTCGCCGGTCACCTGCCATCCGGTACTGAATCGTCAGGCCGACAATAGCGCACACCATGGCACTCGCGACTCAATGTCCTCACTGCCAAACGACGTTTCGCGTCGCGCATGATCAATTGAAGTTGCGCGCAGGGCTGGTGCGCTGCGGCTACTGCAAGGAAATTTTCAACGGCATCGAGAATCTGCTGCCATCAGAAGATGCCGCACCAGTCACTCCCGCCCCTGTTGCCAGTGACACTCCGGTAACCGAAGCGCCAGCACCTGCCGTCACAGAATCCGCAACAGCGCCCATACAAACATCGGATGAAACGGATGAAGTAGCTGCTGCGAGCGAAGAGGCGATCATTACCCCTCCTCCGGCCAGCAAAATAGATTTCGACATCCCCGCCGGCTTTGAGCGTGACGCCGATATCCATACGGCAATATCCACATACGAAGAAAACAAACCGGAAGATCCGTTGCAACGGATGACCTTGCTGGACTTCACGCGCGATCTACCGGATGAAATCACTGCCGAAACTGCTCAGTCTACATACGACCCGAATGCACCCGACGAGTTAGACGAAGCGATGAAGGATTTGCAGCGCAGACCATGGCGCGGCAGTAAAAAATCCGCCCGCGCAGAAGAACACGATGCACTGGATGAAGTCGATGCGGAAGATGAACCTAGCTTTCTCAAACATGGTCGCCAGCGACAACGTCTGAGCCGGAAATTACGCATTTTCCTGAGCGTAGGCTCCTTCGTTTTACTCATTGCAGCACTTGTGCAGAGTACTTACGTATTCCGCAATCAAATCGCCGGCTGGTTCCCGGAGGCAAAACCCATACTCACGCAAATGTGCAGCATGCTCAATTGCCGTATCGATCTGCCAGCCCAGATAGACCAAGTATCTATCGAGTCCAGCGAATTACAAACGCTAGCCACCAACAAAGATACGTTTGTACTCACTACGCTGCTACGCAACTACAGCAGCACGCCACAAGAGTGGCCGCATATTGAACTCACCCTTAACGATACAAATGAAAAACCGCTATTGCGCCGCGTTTTCAATCCGACCGATTACCTCAGCAGTGCCGAAGACATGCGACTCGGCTTTGCCTCCCGTAGCGAACGCAGCGTAAAACTGTCTTTTGAACTGGCGCAAATCAAGGCATCCGGTTACCGCGTGTATTTGTTCTATCCCTGATTAGCAGCGTTCATACATTCAGTAAGCACGGGACTAAATCAGACCGCTTTAGCCATCAGCAAGAAACTCCGTATCGTCAGACTCTGGCCGCAGGCGAAATACACAGTGTATGATTGCGACCAATTTCCTATTCTTTACCTAACATTTTCCATCCCTACCTATGAAATCCTTAATCTGTGGCTCCGTCGCTTTCGATACGATCATGTCCTTCGAAGGTCGCTTTTCTGAATCATTGCTGGCCGACCAACTGCACAAAATCAATGTGTCCTTCCTGGTACCGACCATGCGCCGTGAGTTTGGCGGTTGTGCCGGCAATATCGCCTACAACCTGAAATTGCTCGGTGGCGATCCGCTCATCATGGCAACCATAGGTCAGGATGACGCATCCTATCGCGAGCGTCTGGAACAATTGCAGATTTCACAGCAATGCCTCAAGACCATCGACGACGCCTACACCGGCCAGGCGCTCATCACGACAGATGCAGATGGCAACCAGATCAATGCATTCCATCCGGGTGCCATGAGCTTCTCGCATTACAACAAGGTAGCTGATGCCGGTGATGTAGCGATTGCCATCGTCGCACCAGACGGCCGTGACGGTATGTTGCAACATGCTCAGCATTGCGCTGACTTGAACATTCCCTTGATCTTCGATCCGGGCCAAGGCTTGCCTATGTTCAACGGTAACGAATTGAAGAACTTCATTGAATTGGCGACCTATGTTGCCGTCAATGATTACGAAGCGGAATTATTAACCGGGCGTACAGGTCTGTCGCTGCAGGAAATTTCCCAACGCGTTTCGGCATTGGTTGTTACTCGCGGCGAACAAGGCGCGGAAATCTTCAGCGGCAACGAACATCTGATGATTCCGTGCGTAAAGGCAGAGAAGGTTGTAGATCCAACCGGCTGTGGCGACGCATTCCGTGCCGGCATGCTGTTTGGTTTGACCAATGGTATGGATTGGGCGACAACTGGACGTCTGTCCAGCCTGATGGGTTCCATCAAGATCGCACATCAAGGTCCACAGAACCACGTATTGTCACGTACAGAGATCGACGACCGCTTCCATCAAGCGTTCGGCTATCGACTGTAAGCAAAGCGATGCAAGATGTGCTGGCGATAGACTCCTTCGCCAGCACAGTAGAAAATCTTATCTCAGAGCAATGACGCAACCAGCGTCGTCACCAACTGAATTGCTATCCTCAGCAAGATCAGCGCGACCAGCGGTGACAAATCGATCGTCCCTATCAAGGGCACAATGCGACGCAATGGCCGCATCAGCGGATCGTTCAAAGCACGCACAAATGGCGCCAGCGGCGCATGTGGATTGACCCAGCTAAAAATCACCTCGATCAGGATCAAACCGATCAAGCCATATAGTGCCCACTGAACAACGCGCAGCACTGCCAACAGCAATACCGTCTGCGGTGTAAAGCCACCACTCAACCACACATCAAAGGCCGTCGCCAGCAACGCGACCAGGAACGCGCCAATCACGCTAGCCCAATCGTAACCACCGGCACCCGGCAATACGCGACGCAAAGGACGTACCAGCCAATCAGTCAATTTATACGTAAATTGCGCAAGCTCTATCGGCGGGCGTACACGCACAGCTTGCATCCAAAATCTGAGCAATAAAGCACCGGCCAGCACTACAGCAACGGTGTCAATAATCAGCGTAAATACACTATCCAGCACGGAGGCTCCTTAAAAAAAAACCGCTGTGCGACAAAAGCCACACAGCGGGATTGTGCCTGAATTTAACCAGGCGCATCCAAGCGAACCTGGATTTACGGACGTGTGCCCGTTGGAAACGGCCATGCTGCTGCCGGATTCAACACCGTCTTGACTGCAGGCGCTGCTACTGCTGCTGGCTTGGCTGCAGGCTTTTTAGGCGCTGCTGCTTTTTTAGCGACAGGCTTTTTAGCTACTGCTTTCTTAGCCACTGCTTTTTTAGCGACAGGCTTCTTAGCTGCTGCTTTTTTAGCTACTGGCTTTTTGGCTACAGCCTTTTTAGCTGCTGGCTTTTTAGCTGCTGCTTTTTTAGCCGCTGGCTTTTTGGCTGCTGCTTTTTTAGCCGCTGGCTTTTTCTTAGCAACGACTTTTTTAGCTACAGCTTTCTTAGCTACTGGCTTTTTGGCTGCTGCTTTTTTAGCCACTGGCTTTTTCTTAGCAACGACTTTTTTAGCTACAGCTTTTTTAGCTACTGGCTTTTTGGCTGCTGCTTTTTTAGCCACTGGCTTTTTAGCTACAGCTTTCTTAGCGACAGGCTTTTTAGCTGCTGCTTTTTTAGCTACCGGTTTTTTGGCGGCTGGTTTTTTTGCTGCAACTGGTTTTTTAGCTGCTGCTTTCTTTGCAGCAGGTTTCTTAGCTGCTGGTTTTTTTGCTGCTGTTGCCATTTTGTTTCTCCTTCACGTGATGGAAAAAATCAAGCTTCTAGGTTTGAAACCCTCCCGCACCATCGCGATGGTTTGGGCGAATTATTCATCGGCACAAGCGTACTTGTTGCTTGCGCTAATGAATTCGGCTCCAGCTGAACTGCTGCATCCCCTCACTTATGCAGCACTTCAGCCTTACATGACTATGCGTACGTCGTAGCAGCGCTACCGCTATAGCCAAAAAAAACGCCAGCGTACACGCCAGCATTGGAATTCTGTTTCTGAAAGAACAAACTTTTTTTAAAGAAAAAAGCCGCCTCACCTGACTGAATCAGATGATGCGGCTTGAGCAGATGAGATCGTATCGGTCTTCTACTGTTCATTAAATTTGGTTGTTGCCTTTCCTGTTTTCTGCAGTCTTTGTAATTCCTGTTGATAGCGACTGCATGTTGGGAACTACTTTTTGGTGCTGTTCAATTCGCGTTTGCTACCACGCGATGTTCAAATTATTTATTCCCAGTTGAGCGCGCCACCTGTCTGGTATTCGATGACCCGCGTCTCAAAAAAGTTACGCTCTTTTTTCAGATCGATCATTTCGCTCATCCATGGGAATGGATTTTCTTCTTGTTCGAACATCGGTTCCAAACCGATTTGTTGTGCACGGCGATTTGCGATGAATCTCAAATAACCCTTGAACATCGGTGCGTTCAGTCCAAGCACTCCACGCGGCATTGTATCCTCTGCGTAGCGATATTCCAACTCTACTGCGCGTAAAAACAACGTTTTAATTTCTTCGCGAAATTGCGGGGTCCACAAATGCGGATTTTCGAGCTTGATCGTGTTGATCAAATCGATGCCGAAGTTGCAGTGCATCGACTCGTCACGCAGGATGTATTGATACTGCTCTGCAGCACCCATCATCTTGTTTTGACGACCGAGCGCGAGGATCTGTGCGAAGCCGACATAGAAGAACAAGCCTTCCATCAAGCACGCGAATACGATCAACGAACGCAGCAATGTCTGATCGGTTTCAACCGTACCGGTCTTGAACTCAGGATCAGTCAGCACATCAATGAATGGAATCAGGAATTGATCCTTGTCGCGGATCGATTCGACTTCATTGTAAGCATTGAAGATTTCGCCTTCGTCCAGACCGAGCGATTCAACGATGTATTGGTAAGCGTGAGTATGAATCGCCTCTTCAAATGCCTGACGCAACAGGTACTGACGGCACTCTGGCGCCGTGATGTGGCGATAGGTACCGAGCACGATGTTATTGGCAGCCAGCGAATCCGCCGTGACGAAAAAGCCGAGGTTACGCTTGACCAGACGACGCTCGTCATCGGTCAGACCGTTCGGATTTTTCCACAGTTCAATATCGCGCTGCATGTTGATTTCTTGCGGCATCCAGTGGTTTGCGCAACCAGCCAGATATTTGTCCCAGGCCCATTTGTATTTGAACGGGACCAATTGATTGACGTCAGTTTTACCGTTGATGATGCGCTTGTCGGCTGCATTCATGCGACGAGTCGGATCAACGCCATCGGCAGACTTCTCCACCACAACCGGATTCAGTGCGACATCTTGCTGCGTTTGCACACGTTGCGCAGCTGCGTCACGTACTTGCTGCAGAACCGGTTGCAATGCAGGCTGCGGTTGCGCTGGTGCTGCCGGAGTAACTTCTTCATCCCAACTTAGCATGACTTATTTCCTTATTCGTATTCTGCTGATGCTCTTGGCATCGCTACTGCAGCACAAAACCTTATAGTGCTTTGGCTACATTCTTTGACTCAAGTTCAATCTAGCATCGCGAAGCGTGTTTATTTTCACTTCGCGATGCTGCTTTTTGCTGCTTATTGGCAGGCTTCGCACTCTTCAAATCCGGCATCACCAGGACGCAACATGCAAGCTGGACCGTCCGTCTCTTGTGCTGATACACCGGAAGATGAGCCGCTACCGGAATCTACCGAGTTCAATGCGCCCGTTTTCGAGGTCGATTTCTCAGTATGCGTTGCACCCATGGTACGCAGGTAGTAAGTGGTTTTCAGGCCACGCAACCATGCCAATTTGTAGGTGTCGTCGAGTTTTTTGCCCGATGCGCCAGCCATGTAGATATTCAGCGATTGCGCTTGATCTATCCATTTTTGACGACGCGATGCGGCTTCCACCAACCACGATGGCTCAACTTCGAATGCTGTTGCGTAAATCGCACGCAGGTCTTGCGGAATGCGATCAATCTTCGCCAGGCTGCCGTCGAAGTATTTGAGATCGGAGATCATGACTTCATCCCACAAGCCACGTGCTTTCAGATCACGCACCAAGTATTCATTGATTTCGGTGAATTCGCCGGACAAGTTCGATTTGACGTACAGATTCTGGTAAGTCGGTTCGATACAAGCCGAAACACCAATAATGTTGGAAATCGTCGCTGTCGGTGCAATCGCTACGCAGTTGGAATTGCGCATGCCGAATTGCTGAATACGTGCACGCAATGGCGCCCAATCCAGCGATTCGCTCATATCTGTTTCCAGATAACCGCCGCGCTCTTCTGCCAGCAATTTAAGCGAATCCTGCGGCAGGATGCCACGATCCCACAAGGAACCTTTGTACGAACTGTAGCTACCGCGCTCTTCTGCCAGCTCGGTCGATGCGTAGTAAGCGTAATAGCAGACTGCTTCCATCGATTTATCAGCAAATTGCACTGCATCATTGGACGCATATGGAATACGCATCATATGCAAGCAATCCTGGAAACCCATAATACCGAGACCGACTGGACGATGACGCAGGTTGGAATCACGTGCTTTATCGACTGCGTAGTAATTGATATCAATCACGTTATCAAGCATGCGCATCGCGGTACGGATGGTTTTTTGCAGTTTGACGTGATCCAGCTGGCCGTCCTTCATATGCGCCGGCATGTTGACCGAACCCAAGTTACAGACTGCGATTTCCGATTCATTGGTATTGAGCGTGATCTCGGTGCACAGATTCGAGCTGTGAACGACACCGACGTGCTGCTGTGGCGAACGGATGTTGCATGGGTCTTTAAATGTGATCCATGGATGGCCGGTTTCGAACAGCATGGACAACATCTTGCGCCACAGATCCAGCGCCTGGATGGTCTTGAACAGTTTCAACTCGCCGCGCGCAGCTTTGGCTTCGTAGCCGGTGTAAGCCGCTTCAAATGCTTTGCCGACTTTGTCATGCAAGTCTGGTGTATCGGATGGCGAGAACAAGGTCCACTCGCCTTTTTCCATGACACGCTTCATGAACAGATCCGGGATCCAGTTCGCGGTATTCATATCATGCGTACGACGACGATCATCGCCAGTGTTTTTACGCAGGTCGAGGAATTCCTCGATATCCATGTGCCAGGTTTCCAGGTAGGCGCAGACCGCACCTTTGCGTTTACCGCCTTGGTTAACCGCAACAGCGGTGTCGTTGACCACTTTCAGGAATGGCACCACACCTTGCGAACGGCCATTGGTACCTTTGATATGCGCGCCGAGCGAACGAACTGGCGTCCAGTCGTTACCCAAGCCGCCAGCGTATTTCGCCAACAATGCGTTTTCCTTGATGGCATCGTAAATGCCAGCCAAGTCATCGCCCACTGTTGTCAAATAGCATGACGACAATTGCGAACGCTGTGTACCGGAATTGAACAGGGTTGGTGTCGAGCTCATGAAGTCAAAGCTCGACAACAGGTTGTAGAACTCGATTGCGCGTTCTTCGCGATTGCTTTCGCTCAGTGCCAAGCCCATTGCAACGCGCATGTAGAACGCTTGCGGCATTTCGATACGTTGATCGGCAATATGCAGGAAGTAACGGTCATACAAGGTTTGCAGACCGAGGTAGCCGAATTGCAGATCGCGCTCTGGCTTCAATGCTTCAGCCAGTCTTTTCAGATCAAATTCGCCCAATTTGGCATCGAGCAGTTCTGCTGCGATACCTTTTTGGATGAATTGCGAAAAATAGACCAGGTACTCTGCCGGCGCAGCGGCTTGCGCCACTTCTCTGCCGAATACTTCTTTACGAATTGTGTGCATCAGCAAACGTGCTGTCACGGTGCTGTATGCAGGATCTTTTTCCATCAGCGCGCGTGCTGCCAGGATTGCCGACTTGTGCAATTCTTCAACCGGTACGCCGTCATACAGATTCTTGACTGTTTCGCGCAGGATGGCTTCTGCATCAACGTGTTTTTCGAGTCCGATGCAAGCTGCATTGATCAGGTCACGGACTTGATTCATGTCCAGCGGACGACGCTGGCCATTTTCGGTGACGTGTAATTGGTTCTCGGATTCAACGGTAGGCTTAGCTGCATGCTGCTGCGCACGCTCTTCCATCCGTTTAAAACGATACAAGACATAAGCGCGCGCAACATCGTGCTCGCCCGAACGCATCAGCGCCAATTCAACTTGATCCTGGATATCTTCGATGTGGAAAGTACCGCCAGCTGGTTGGCGACGCACCAAAGCGTTCACCACACTGGAAGTCAATTGTTCAACCAATTCACGGACGCGCGCGGATGCCGCACCTTGTCCGCCATTGACAGCCAAAAAGGCCTTGGTCACAGCGATGGAAATTTTCGACGGTTCGAAACCGACGACGGCGCCATTACGGCGCAAGATGCGATAGTCGCCCAAAGCTGCACTATTAGTATCAGAGGTCGATGCTGCAACCGCGAGGGGCGCGATATTGCCAATGTCTGTCGGCGACTTGGCTAAAGTTTCTTGCGTAGAGTGCATTACGACTCCTTCGATAAGGGTTGTCGGCAATATTGCCGTACTTGTTTTAAGAGAGAAAACCGGTGCTACCGGTTTCGCGAAAATCATTCGTATGAGCCGTATATATAGTCAACGCATGCTTGCGTTGAACGCTAATACCGACACTATCTATATGACATCTGTTCAGAACTCCCTACTAATATGAATTAACAAATTACTTTGAGGCGCTAGAACTGAACAAACTGAAGGTGGGACCGATAAATTCACTACATCTAGTGCGAAAGCTACGATCTGCACTAATTCTAGTGCGCGAAACTCAAGGATGCAATCAATTTTTCAGTAGTTTTCGATATATTTTTTTATATGAATATATGGGATTGCCACGCGGTATTTTTTACATTATGCGGAACGCCAAATCTGCCGATTCAGTGCCCATATTGATCGCTGTGCGTTGCAAGGAACGATAGCGTGCTTCGTACTTCTCCCAGTCAAAAAACGGCCCTGGATCGGTCTTGCGACCTGGTGCGATATGCTCATGGCCAGTAACGTTCATTAAAGGATAACTAGCTTTTAATGCAACAGTTAATGATGCCAGCGCAGCGTATTGCGCATCTTCAAATGGTACAAAGTCCGTACCTTCCAACTCAATCCCAATCGAAAAATCGTTGCAACGCTCCTGCCCGCAAAAGGAAGAAGCGCCAGCATGCCATGCCCGATCATTCGCCGAAACGAATTGCAACACTGAACCATCCCGACGAATTAAAAAGTGTGCCGAAACACGTAAAGGTCGCAACTGATCGAAATAGGGGTCCGCATTGTAATCTAATTGATTCAAAAATAAATCAGAAATATACGAACCGCCAAACTGCCCCGGAGGCAAACTGATGTTATGCACAACGACTAATGCAATTTCTGTTCCTTCTGCCCGCACATCAAAATTAGGTGATGGCAGGCGCGTAACACCTGCGGCCCAACCGTCTGCATCGATCTGAAATGGTGATGGTCTGTTCTGCACGGTCTTATTCCGGTGCATTAATATCTAGTCGCTGCATGCGATAGCGCAATTGACGAAAGCTGATACCGAGCAGTTCGGCTGCTTGCGTACGATTGAATTGTGTTTTGCTTAAGGCACGTCGAATGATTTCGCGTTCGACATCGTCCAGATGATCCGGCAGTGATTCCGGCAAGTCACGCGCAGAAGAAGTGACGCTTGTCGCCATCTCCACTACTTTCACATCTGACGGAGCGGCGAGAAGTTCTGCTTGCGGAGCAACAGCCACGGCTTTCGCTGCATTTGGCGCCTTCAATACCAGATCAGCAACCTCTATCAATCCATCGTTGGAAAATGCCAATGCACGTTCCAGTATGTTTTCCAGCTCGCGCACGTTGCCGGGGAAGGAGTAATGCTGCAGCGCTTCCAGTACAGCTGGCGTCAATGTGGTTTGCTCAGCACCCAGTCGCGTCAAAATCGTTTTTGCCAGCAAGGCAATATCGTCCAGACGCTCACGCAGTGGTGGCAAATTCAGTTCGATCACGTTTAGGCGGTAATACAAATCCTGCCGAAACGTCCCTTTGCCGACGCAGTCGTGCAAGTTTTGATGCGTCGCACTAATAATACGGACATCAACCGGCTCTTCAACTGTAGCGCCGACCTTGCGCACGCGACGTTCCTGGATCGCGCGCAGCAATTTGACTTGCATCGCCAGCGGCAGATCAGCCACTTCATCCAGCAACAAAGTGCCGCCGTTGGCTGCCTGGAAGAAGCCATCTCTATCGTCCACCGCACCGGTAAACGCACCTTTGCGGTAGCCGAAGAATTCCGCCTCCATCAAATTTTCCGGGATCGCGCCGCAATTGACTGCGATAAAAGATTTGTCGCTACGTGCACTTTGCGCATGGATATCGCGTGCGGCCAATTCCTTGCCGCTGCCGGATTCCCCGCTGATCGCAACCGGCGCCATGCTGCGTGCCAGACGTGCGATTTGTGCACGCAAGGCTTGCATCGCATCCGATTGCCCCATCAAACGCAACGCAGTCGGTGCAACAGTTTTTTCGCTGGGCTGATCCGTGCCAGTCTGGCTGATGCGCAAAGCAGAACGCACCATCACGCGCAATTGCTCCAGTCCTACTGGCTTGGATAAATAATCGAAGGCACCTGCCTTCAATGCCACAACCGCATTGTCGGCGCTGCCAAACGCTGTAATGACGGCAACCGGTGTGTTCTTGTATTGCGCGGTAATTTCCTGCACCAACTCTATGCCCAAGCCGTCCGGCAAGCGCATATCGGTCAAGACTAGTGCGTATTCATTTTTGGCAAGATAGTCGCGCGCGACAGTCAGATTCTGGGCGCTATCGATATCCAAGCCCATTTTGACGAGTGTGATTTCCAGCAGTTCACGCAGATCTGCCTCATCATCAACAATCAGGATGCGAGGTGAAGTCATTGCGTGCAGCTTTTACGGTTGATCGACATTTAAACAGCTTCGTTAGTGGCAAAAGTAATCACAAATCGACCGGATGGCGAATTGTGCCCATCATCCGTTCTATATTCATAGTTCAGCATCGCGCCATTATTCAGGCACAGTTCGCGCGCCAGATAAAGGCCTAGGCCAGTTCCTTTATTAGAGGTCGTATAAAACGGCTCGAATAAGTGGGCCCGGACTGCCGAACTAATCTGCAATCCATTGTCTTGCACGTGCAGTTCAAGTCTATGTCCAATATTGGACACTATATAGATGCGGATACTGCCGGGCGCACCACTCGCGTAGCGTAACGCATTTGTCAGCAAGTTCAAGACGATTTCGCGCAAATGCAACGGATCGAAACGGACTTTATACGGCTTCATATCACCGACCTCTATGATGCCTTCCTGCAGTTCATGTGTTTCTCGCAACTCGGCCAAAACATCATCAAACAGCAGCCCAAGACTAAGCGGCTCGTGATACTGATGCGCCTTGCGCGACAGCTTCAAGATGTCTTCAATCATGCGATTCAAGCGCGCCACATTTTCACTGATGATGGTAAGCAGGCGGCGCTGACTTGCCTTCGGCTCGTCTTCTATCAACAGTGAGGTGGCGTGACCGATTGCAGACAAGGGATTACGTACCTCATGCGCGATACTTGCGGTCAGACGGCCCATCGATGCCAGCTTCAGTTGCTGCGCCTGATTTTCGATTTCAGTCACATCCTGCAAAAAGATCACGACGCGATCTTCCAGTACGCCGTCTGCATCCACTTTGGCAAAACGCAATTTCAAATGCGTCATCAACTCACGGCGACCACCCATGATTGTCGTACCACCTTGCAAGGTATTGTCTTCCGTATGCTTGATGAAAACAAAGGTCGGCGCCTGTGTATTCGCCTGAGTGGGCGCACGCAAACCTGAATTAGCACTCCAGGAAGAATAAGCCGCAGCTATCGGTGCCAGCCACACCATATCTGATAGTTTGCCGTATGCTTTTTCATGTGGAAATGTCAGCCCCAGCATGCGTGCAGCCGCTGGGTTACTTGTCAACACGCGCCCCTTGCGATCGACCACCAGAATGCCATCTTCCATGTCGGCGATAACCAGGCGATTGATCACCTGTTGCACATGCAAGGCTCTACCCCGTCCCAGCGCCAGCGATTCCTGCTTGATCAGACGTGCAGCCAGCCGGTTAATCGCAAAGATGACGATGAAAAATGCCGCGCCATACAAACCCACCTGCGAAGATGAGATGTCCGCATTTTCATTCAGCAACTGATAACCATTTTCTGCCAGCAGCACTAAAGTAACAGCCGAGACAAAAAACAATGCCAGCACCAGCGGCGCAAGAATTGCCCCACCCGCCAACGGGAATAAATACAGAATCGCCAAGCCGCTCTTGATACCGCCGGCCGACAAATACAGCATGGTGATTGCCGCAATATCAACCGCTATCTGTACTACTACCTGCAGCAGGAAGCGACGACGCCAGTACAAAGACAGCAACACAAAAACCAGTGCTAGCACCAGATAAACAATACAAGCGTCCCAGAAGCGCTCTTTGTGCAGCCATAACTTGCCTGCACTCATGCCGAAATAACCGAGCAAAACACCCACAATCAAAGTACGCGTCAGAGTAAACGCCTGCAAGGTACGCCAGAACGTCGCCCGCGTATCCTCTGGGACAGGTTTGATGCTGGTCATGAATCAGCGCGCAACATGTTGGCGACGATGTTCATCGCTGCAAAATGCCGTATTGGCAGAATTGAATACCGCTTCGGAGGCAGGAAAATGTATTCCGCAATGCGCACAAGTCAGCATGGCCTCGCCCTCAAGAGCGGCAGCTTGCTGTTTCCTTGGAGGAGTATCAACCTTGGCCGATGATTTCTTACTGCGGAGTATCCAGATGACCGCGAAAATGACGACGGCCCACAACAACAACTTCATGCAAGACTCCGATGCAATATGACTTCAAACACGAAGCGGCTGCCGACATAGGCCAAAAACAAGGTCGCAAAACCCGTCAGCGTAAAACTCAGTGCCGTCTTGCCGCGCCAGCCTCGCCATTTGCGACCAGCCAGCAGCACACCAAACAACACCCACGACAACATCGTGAATATCGTTTTGTGATCCCACTTGAAAGCCTTGCCGAATAACTCTTCAGAGAAGATAACGCCTGACAATACCGTTAAGGTCAGCAAGAAAAAACCAAAACCGATCAAACGAAACAGCAATTTTTCCATCGTCAGCAACGCCGGCAGACGGTCTATCGCCAACGAGAACCAGCCCGTTTTTTGCACACTCACACGTGTATGCAGCTTGGATTCTTGCAAAGCCATCAGAACGGCATGGAAAGCCGCTATCGTTAAGGTGCTGTAAGCCAGCATCGCAATCGCAATATGCCATGGAAAAAGTGCCGATTTACCCATGAGTGGAATCATGCTGCCAGGGAAAATTGTAGGCAGCAGCACACCGACTGCCGCACACGGCAGCACCAGAATACGCAAACCATCCAGACTGAAATTGCGATTTTCCAACCAGTAAGCAGCGACAGAAATCCACAAGGCACCGGACAACATGATCGCAAATCCCATACGCAGCGCATCATGTCCGATCACGTCCACCCACAACGCGCCGCCATGCAAAAGCCAACCAATCAAGGTGCCTATGGAAATCGCCATGCGATTTTTTGACGGCAAAAATGCGCAAACCGCATAGAACAAAGCCGCCAAGACAAAAAAGTATGTGTACATTATTTAAGTTTACACCATGTGATCCGAACATCCTGCGGGAGAAAAGCCCAAACACCGCCACCGCACCTTGTTTCATGTTCTAGCAATTTCCATACTCAGCCCTCTTTGACAAGGCGCCGCGCTTATCGCAAGAATTGCTCTCGCGACATTACCATCAGCCGAGAGAAAACGCTTATACAACATGAATACATTGCAAGAATCCTTGCCTATCGCCTCATCCAGCACGGCACCTTGTCATTCAGACTAGAAGCCCCATTTCTGCTGACGCACTATATATAGAAGGTCAACGGACAACTATCTCTCATGCCTAGGCGCATCCGGCACCGCATCGGTTAAAATGAGGCTTGCCGCCGCAGTGTGTATTCCCCCACAGCAGCCTGTTGCTTCACCCTCTTTGATATTCAGCCATTCATTCATGCTCGACAATCTCACCCAACGCCTAGCCAAAGCCGTCAAAACCATGCGCGGAGAAGCGCGCCTGACGGAAACCAACACTGCAGAAATGCTGCGCGAAGTTCGTCTGGCCTTACTCGAAGCCGACGTTGCCCTGCCTGCCGTCCGCGAATTCATTAGCCGCGTCAAAGAAAAGGCGATGGGCGAAGATGTCATCGGTTCGCTCTCGCCTGGTCAGGCACTGGTCGGTGTGGTTCAACGCGAACTGGCCGCCATCATGGGCGCCGATCTCGGCCCGGAAGCATCACAACTCAACTTCGCTACCCAGCCGCCCGCTGTCATTCTGATGGCCGGTTTGCAGGGTGCTGGTAAAACGACCACCGTCGGTAAGCTGGCGAAGTATCTGCGTGAGCAAAAGAAGAAAAAAGTCCTGACTGTTTCCGCCGACGTCTATCGCCCTGCCGCGATTGGTCAGTTGCAAACCGTCACGGCGCAAGTTGGCGCAGACTTCTTCCCGTCGGAACCTACTGACAAACCAGTCGATATCGCGCTGGCCGCATTGGACTACGCCAAACGTCATTACCACGACGTTCTGATCATCGATACCGCCGGTCGCCTTGGCATCGACGAAGCCATGATGCTGGAAATCAAGGCTTTGCACGCAGCAGTCAAACCTATCGAAACCTTGTTTGTGGTCGACGCCATGCTGGGGCAGGATGCGATCAATACCGCCAAAGCGTTCAGTGATGCACTGCCTTTGACCGGTATCGTCCTGACCAAACTGGACGGTGACTCACGTGGCGGCGCCGCTCTGTCGGTACGCCACATCACTGGCAAACCAATCAAATTCGCTGGCGTCGCCGAAAAACTGGACGGCCTGGAAGCCTTCGATCCAGCCCGCATGGCTGATCGTATCCTTGGCATGGGCGACATTCTCGCGCTGGTCGAGGAAGCCCGCAAAGGCGTCGATATGGACGCCGCTGCCGGACTCGCGCAAAAGATCAAGGTCGGCGGCAAATTCGATTTGAACGATTTCAAATCTCAGTTGGCACAAATGAAAAAGATGGGCGGCATGTCCAATCTGATGGACAAACTCCCGGCGCAACTGCAACAGGCTGCCAGCGGTGCCAATATGGGCATGGCTGACAAACAAGTCATTCGCATGGAAGGCATCATCAATTCGATGACGCCGCAAGAACGCTCCAAACCGGAATTGATCAAAGCTTCGCGCAAACGTCGTATCGCGACCGGCGCCGGCGTTCAGGTACAGGAAGTCAACCGCATGCTGGCGCAATTCGATCAAATGCAGTCGATGATGAAGAAACTCAAAGGCGGCAATATGATGAAAATGATGCGCGGCATGAAAGGTATGTTGCCCGGCATGCGCTGATTTTCCCGTTTTATCTGGAAGCCCGGCTCGCTAGAGACCGGGCTTTTTTATGCCCAAACACTTTATCGCTCATAGTCGCATCCAAATCGAGAGCGATAACTCGCCCTAAAAACCCGCTCAAATCACCTTCCGACATCCTCTTTTCAGCTCTAAAAAATTCAGCAATATCCTTCGCACCATCAATACAAAAACAAGTCGAACGAAGCGAATAAACCATTCGCGCTTCCCTCTATGCTCGATACGTGGCGTCCAGCCTACAAATACAGAGGGAAACGCACAAAAAACACTTGCGTGGCAAGAAAAACCACACCACTATTGACGATGCGTGAATTGGCGCAATTTCCCAACACAATGTGAAGGAGGTTTGAAGATGGCAACAGCCAAAAAACCAGCGGCCAAAAAACCGGTCGCCAAGAAAGCAGCTGCGAAAAAACCAGTAGCAGCTAAAAAAGCAGCACCAGCAAAAAAAGCAGCGCCAGCTAAGAAAGCCGCTCCTGCAAAAAAAGTCGCCGCTAAAAAACCAGCAGCGAAAAAAGTAGCAGCGAAAAAGCCAGCAACTGCACGCAAGCCTAACGCAGCATTCATGAAACCAGTAACACCGTCCGCTCTGTTGGCCGCTGTTATCGGTGCCGCGCCAGCACCTCGCACTGAAGTAACTAAAAAAGTGTGGGAATACATCAAGAAGTTCAAGCTGCAAAATGAAGCCAACAAACGCATGATCGATGCAGATGAAAAGCTGAAAGCAGTCTTTGGCGGCAAGAAACAAGTATCCATGTTTGAAATGACTAAACTCATTTCGGGTCACTTGAAATAATTTGTCCGTGTGGCAAACAAAAACGCCCGCATCGCGCGGGCGTTTTTGTTTCTACTGGCAAGACACAGGCTTACTTTCTGCCAGCACTATCTTCCACAGCTACCGTCTTCAAAGGTTCGCGCTGATGCTCCCATTTTTTCCATGCAGCCAATACGGCATTCGGATATTCAGGGCGACCCCGACTACCGTTATAGCGACCCAGTGCCAGAAACAAATCGCCCTTCTCCATATCCAGATACATACGCAGGATAGAACAGCCGAAACGTAGATTGCTCTGCATGTGGAACAGCTTGCTGCGATCACCATCGCCTATCACACGCGTCCAGAACGGCATGACTTGCATGTAACCATGCGCACCAACCGGTGACACTGCGTACTTGCGGAATGCCGACTCCACCTGTATCAAACCCAATACCAAGGCAGGATCAAGTCCGGCACGTCGCGCCTCGTACCAGGTGGTGCGCAAGAATTCGATGCGCACCTGCTGGTCTGGAATCCGTTTGTAGAGCCGATCCGACATCTCGCCCAGCCAATGCAAATAATCGAGGCGTTCGCTGATATCGACAAATTGTGGAATCGGAGGACGCGGATCGGTAATCGCACGCGATAAAGCAATACGCACCGAATCCGCCATTGCTTCTTCTTTTTGATTACCGGCAAAGACTGTCGTTGCGCTCATCAACGTGAATGCACATGCACACGCGATGAGACGAAAGCGCCTCCGATATCCAGGCAACGATGACGCCAGCACAGTCAGCGAACGATGAGCCATTTCATCGATAGTCATCTTGAAATGGCTCATAGTCGTATTCACTGTCACTTGGCGCATCGCAGGCGCTTACGCAGCCAGTTTGGCTTTAACGAAGGTCAGCATTTCATCCAGCGCAACCGGCGTGGCTGCAGCATCGCGACGACCTTGATATTCGAGCTTGCCTTCTTTCAGACCGCGATCACCGACCACGATACGATGCGGCACGCCGATCAACTCCCAATCGGCAAACATCGCGCCTGGACGCTCACCACGATCGTCCAGAATCACGTCAACGCCAACAGCTTGCAAGGCATCGTACAGCTTGTCGGTTTCTGCCTTGACGCCTTCGCTACGGTCATATCCCATAGGGCACAAGACCACTTCAAACGGTGCCAGTGCGGTCGGCCAGATGATGCCTTTATCGTCGAAGTTCTGTTCGATTGCCGCACCCAGAATGCGTGTCACACCGATGCCGTAGCAACCCATTTGTATCAATTGTGGTTTGCCGTTCTCATCCAGATACGTTGCCTTCATCGATTCGGAATACGCCGTACCCAACTGGAAGACGTGACCAACTTCGATGCCGCGTTGAATCGCCAGCACACCCTTGCCGTCCGGCGAAGGATCGCCTTCCACCACATTACGGATATCAAATACCTGTGCTTCCGGTAAATCACGTCCCCAGTTCACACCAGTGAAATGGAAATCGACTTCGTTCGCGCCACAGACAAAGTCATGCATGTTGGCAACGGTGCGATCGACCACCACGTTCACAGGCTTTTTGGTATTGAGTGGACCGAGGTAGCCAGGTGGCGTGCCGAACCATTCAACGATTTCTGCTTCATTGGCGAAGCGGTAACCGGCAATGCCCGGAATTTTCGCGGCTTTGACTTCATTCAGTTCATGATCGCCACGCAACAGCAAGAGCCAGACTTGCTTGCTGACGACACCTTTTTCTTCTTTTTCCACCGTCAGGACGATGGATTTGACGGTTTGCGCCAATGGCAAATTCAGCAAGGCAGCCACGTCTTCACATTTGGCCTTGCCCGGCGTCGCCGTCTTGGTCAAAGCCTGCGTTGCTGCGCCACGTTCGGCAGTCAAAGGCAAGGCTTCTGCCGCTTCCATATTCGCCGCGTAATCGGAATTCGGGCAGTAGACGATGGCATCTTCGCCAGTATCGGCAATGACGTGGAATTCATGCGAACCAGAACCGCCGATCGCGCCGTTATCTGCAGCCACCGCGCGGAACTGCAAGCCGAAGCGATTGAAGATTTTGACGTAGGCATCGAACATGTTCTGGTAGGAACGCTTCAAGCCATCGACATCACGATCGAAGGAGTAAGCGTCTTTCATCGTGAATTCACGACCGCGCATCAGGCCAAAGCGTGGACGGCGCTCATCGCGGAATTTGGTCTGGATATGATAAAAATTGATAGGCATCTGGCGGTAGGATTTGATTTCCGACCGCACAACATCGGTCACGACCTCTTCCGAAGTTGGCTGAATCGCGTAATCGCGGCCATGTCTATCCTTGACGCGCATCAATTCGGCGCCCATTTTGTCCCAGCGACCGGTTTCCTGCCACAGCTCGGCTGGTTGCACTAATGGCATCAACAGCTCGATCGCGTTAGCCCGATTCATTTCCTCCCGGACAATCGCTTCCACCTTGCGGATCACGCGCAAACCCATAGGCATATAGGTATAGATACCAGAGCCGATGCGCTTGATCATGCCAGCGCGCATCATCAGTTTATGACTGACGATTTCTGCGTCGGAAGGAGCTTCTTTGAGAGTGGAAATGAAAAAACGGGATGCGCGCATGACGATGAATTCTTTTTAAAAAGAGAGAGGGTTATAATCAACTCAATTTTAAAGGATTAGCAGGCTGATGCACCCACTCTTCGTACAATTGATTGCACTCTCCGTTGTTCGCGCGTCATTGCGCGAGCCGACGGTATAAGGCCGCACAGGTGACAATGTTCGATTGAGGGGCCGTTAGTCGCAGAAAGTTTTGAGGTACAACATGCTGGACCGTGAAGGCTTTCGCCCTAACGTCGGCATCATTCTGATCAATACCCGGAATGAGGTGTGGTGGGGCAAGCGGGTGCGTGAGCATTCGTGGCAATTTCCACAAGGCGGCATTAAATTTGGCGAGACCCCCGAGCAGGCGATGTATCGCGAGCTGGAAGAAGAAGTCGGCTTACGGGCGGAACACGTCAAAATCATCGGTCGCACACGCGACTGGCTACGCTATGAAGTCCCCGATCATTTCATCAAACGGGAAATTCGTGGTCATTACAAGGGCCAGAAACAAATCTGGTTTCTGCTGCGCATGGTCGGACGCGATTGCGATGTCAATCTGCGCATGACTGAGCATCCGGAATTCGATGCATGGCGTTGGCACGACTACTGGGTTCCACTCGATGTCGTCATCGAATTCAAGCGGGATGTGTATCAACGCGCATTGCAGGAATTATCACGTTTTCTGTCGCGCCCGGCACCGCACGTCCCTCCACAACACAACACGGCGCGTTACTTGCGGCAGACTCACACCTCGCACAGAAGCGACGAGCCACCTACTGAAAAGACCAAACCCGACAATGAATAAGTCTTTCTTTCTCTCGCGCAAATTGGCGCAAACAGTGCTCGGAATGCTGCTTTTAGCTACGGCACAGATTTCCATTGCGCAACAGCCGGAATACAACAAAGGCTTTGACAATGAAGAGGCCCAACCATGGGAAGAAATAGAAGCAGAGCTGCCGCCCGCTCCCAAGGCTGAAAACCTGCAACCCTTCTATGTCGGACCAACCACCACCCAAACCTTTGCGCTGGATACAAAATCACTAGTGATAGGCAAAGACGGCGTCATACGCTACACGCTGGTCGCTGTCAGCCCTGGCGGCGCTAAAAATATCAGTTACGAAGGCATACGCTGCGCAACCTTCGAGAAGAAGATTTATGCCTTCGGCCGTGACGATGGTAGCTGGGGACGAGCACGAAACAGTCAGTGGGAAGTCATCGTTCGCAGCAAAGTAAACCGCCAGCATGCGGCATTGGCACAGGACTACTTTTGCAGCAATCTGACGATAGTCGGGAATGAAAAAGATATGTTGGAACGCATGAAATACCGCAAAACACTAACGGATGATTTGTTGCGCGAATAAATAAAAAAGGGCGCAATTTAAATTGCGCCCTTTTTTATTGCAGCCGACTCATTACAGCTTAATTAGTTACAGCAAGACCAGATTGTCTCTGTGTATCAGTTCCGGCTCTTCGACAAAGCCGAGTATGGACGCAATGTCCGCTGAAGGTTTACGCATGATGCGACGCGCATCTGAACTGGCGTAATTACTGATACCACGTGCAATCGCATGGCCGGATTGATCAACGCAGGTAATAACATCACCACGACCAAAGCTACCGCTCACGTCAGTCACACCGATAGGTAATAAGGATTTGCCTTCGGCAGTCAATTTTTGTACCGCACCACTATCCAGCACCACCGCACCCGCTGTTTGCAGATGATCAGCCATCCATTGCTTGCGCGCGGTCAGTTGTGCAGTTTGTGCCGTCAATTGCGTACCGATGGCTTCACCAGAAGCCAGACGCGTCAGTACATTGTCTTCGCGGCCCCAGGCAATTACGGTATGCGCGCCGGATAAAGCAGCCCGCTTGGCAGCAAGAATTTTCGTCAACATACCACCGCGACCGAGACTGCTACCAGCGCCGCCTGCCATCGCTTCCAGCGTCACATCACCAGCCTTGGCGTCATGAATGAACACAGCATTCGGGTCTTTACGCGGATCGGCGCTGAACAAGCCGCGTTGATCGGTCAGGATAATCAAGGCATCCGCCTCGATCAGATTCGCGACCAAAGCACCCAATGTATCGTTATCACCGAATTTGATTTCGTCTGTGACGACGGTATCGTTTTCATTGATGATGGGAACTACGCCCAGACGCAACAAAGTGAATAAGGTCGAACGTGCATTCAGATAACGTTCACGATCGGCCAAATCCGCATGCGTCAACAATATCTGCGCAGTCCGGACATCGTGCTGACGGAAACTGGTCTCGTAAATCTGTGCCAAACCCATCTGGCCAACTGCAGCACAGGCCTGCAATTCATGAATGCCAACCGGACGTTTTTCAAAACCAAGGCGCTGCATGCCTTCAACAATCGCACCAGAACTCACCAGCACCACTTCTTTGCCTAGTGCCCGTAACTGAGCGATTTGCGCAGCCCATTTTTGTATGGCATTAGCGTCGAGACCTTTACCGTCATTGGTGACGAGTGAGGAACCGACTTTGATGATGACGCGTTTGGCTTGTTGAATGACGGAGTCCATGCTTTTAACCCGGCTCTGTTTTAGTTTTGATTCACCTGGAACGGTGATAATGCCGGATTACTGTTATCAGTAATCCGGTACAGCTATTAGTCGATGATCTTGAAACGCGGATCATCCGGATCGATGGAATCGATACCACGTGCTGCTTCGACCATTTGCGGTGTTTCTTCAGTACGTTGTTCAGCCTGACGTTGCAACGCGATGTAGTCGTAAATCTCGGTGACGAGTTCAGAACAACCTTCACGTGTCAGCGCAGAAATTTCGAACACAGGGCCTTTCCAGCCGAAGCGCTTGATGAAGTCTTTCACGCGTGCTTTGCGCTCTTCTTCCGGCACCATGTCGAGCTTGTTCAAGACCAACCAGCGTGGCTTGTCGAACAGTGACTCATCATACTTTTTCAGTTCTTTGACGATGGCTTTCGCTTCCTTGACCGGATCGACATTGTCGAACGGCGCCAAATCGACGATATGCAAGAGCAAACGTGTGCGTTGCAAATGGCGCAGGAACTGGATACCCAGACCAGCACCGTCGGATGCGCCTTCGATCAGACCTGGAATATCGGCAATCACGAAACTCTTTTCGTGACTGACACGCACCACACCCAGATTCGGATGCAACGTGGTGAACGGATAATCAGCAATCTTCGGACGTGCGTTAGACACAGCCGAAATAAAAGTGGATTTACCTGCATTCGGCATACCGAGCAAACCGATATCGGCGAGCACTTTCAGCTCCAGCCGCAATTCACGTCGTTCGCCTTCTTTACCCTCGGACTTCTGGCGCGGTGCGCGGTTAGTCGACGATTTGAAATGGATATTACCCCAGCCGCCTTCACCGCCTTTGGCAATCAACACTTCTTGTCCGTGTTCGGTCAGATCAGCAACGAGTTCGCCATCGTTGTTATCAATGATCAGTGTGCCAACCGGCATGCGCAGCATGATGTCGTCCGCGCCCTTGCCGTAGCAATCAGCACCGCGACCATTTTCGCCATTCTTGGCTTTATGCATTTTGGCAAAGCGGAAATCAACGAGCGTGTTGATATTGCGGTCTGCAACCGCATAGATACTGCCGCCCTTGCCGCCATCGCCGCCATCCGGACCACCGAACGGCCTGAATTTTTCACGACAAAAGGATGCGACGCCGTTGCCGCCATCGCCAGCAATGACTTCGATTTTTGCTTCGTCGATAAACTTCATAATTTTTTGCCGCCATAAAACTAAAAAGGCCCTACCTGGGGCAGAGCCTTTCGATTGAAGGCTTTCGCCTTACTTCGCTTACTTCAGTAACTTAAGCTGGCAATACTGTAACGTAATGACGTTGCAATGCGCCTTTAGTAACGAAAGCTACTTTGCCATCGGTCAATGCGAACAAGGTGTGATCCTTGCCCATGCCGACGTTTTCGCCTGGATGCATCTTGGTACCGCGCTGACGAACAATGATGCCGCCTGCATTGATAACTTGACCACCGTAGACTTTAACGCCCAGTCGTTTTGACTCTGAGTCACGACCATTTCGCGTAGTGCCGCCGCCTTTTTTATGTGCCATTTCTGACTCCTTGTATCTGGTTAGTCCGAGTCAGCGGCTTAGCCGTTGATCGAAACGATCTGCAATTCGGTGTAATTTTGGCGATGGCCTTGGTGCTTCTGGTAGTGCTTACGGCGACGCATCTTGAAAATCTTCACTTTATCGTGACGACCGTGGGAGACAACCGTAGCAAGGACCGTAGCACCTGCGACCAGCGGAGCACCAAACTTGATGGTTTCTCCAGCGCCCAATGCGAGCACCTGATCTAAGGTGATTTCGGATCCAATGTCTGCCGGTATCTGTTCTACTTTGAATTTTTCACCAGCGACAACTTTATATTGTTTGCCACCGGTTTTTATGACCGCGTACATGTGAAACCTCATCAAATGATTAAAGGACTTTTTCTCTTCTAACCGCCCAAACAACGCAGACGGAATCGGGAAAACCTCCAATTATACATGGACTTACGAACCCAGTCAAAGCCTGTATAACTATGCCAAAAAGACAGCCTTTTCAGCCAAATCCACGATTTCTTCGTGGCGGGCAGGCAACGTTTCCGGCCCTTGTCGTCGTATAATTCCATAAATTAACGCTTATTGATCAGGCTCAACTTGGTTTCCGCTTCCGCACCCTCCGCTCAAAACCTGCTTATACAACCCATCGCAGCTGATTTGAATGCAGTCGATACCGTGATTCGCCAGAAACTTCATTCGGAAGTCGCTCTGGTCAATCAAATCGCCGACTACATCATCAGCGCCGGCGGCAAACGCATACGTCCAGTACTGGTATTGCTGATGGCCAATGCCTACGGCTATCGCGGCACAGATCATCATCAACTGGCTGCCGTGGTCGAATTTATCCATACAGCAACATTGCTGCACGACGATGTGGTCGATGAATCATCGCTGCGCCGTGGCCGCAAGACCGCCAACGCCCTGTTCGGTAATGCCGCATCCGTCCTGGTCGGCGACTTCCTGTATTCGCGTGCTTTCCAGATGATGGTTGCCGTTGGCGATATCCGCATCATGCAAATCCTGGCGGATGCCACCAATGTGATTGCCGAAGGCGAAGTGCTGCAGTTGTTAAATATGCATGATCCCGACGTGTCGGAAGAACGCTACACCCAGGTCATACGCTCGAAAACAGCCAAACTGTTTGAAGCTGCCGCCCAGCTCGGCACCCTGATCGCCGGCGCCTCCGAAGAACAGATCGAAGCCGCTGCAGAATACGGCCGTTCATTAGGCACCGCCTTCCAGTTGATCGATGACGTACTCGACTATTCCGGTCAGGCCGACGATATCGGCAAGAATGTCGGCGACGACCTACGCGAAGGCAAAGCCACCCTGCCACTGATCTATTTAATGGAACACGGCACAGCGGAGCAGCGTGAGCTGGTGCGTAGCTGCATCGAAAACGGCGATGAGCAGCATTTCGAAGCAGTCTTGCAGGCAGTAACGACTTCCGGCGCGCTGGATTACACCAAACGCAAAGCGGAAGAAGCATCTGCGCGCGCCACGGCATCGATAGCTGCCCTGCCTGACACGCCATTCAAGGAAGCGTTACTCAAACTCAGCGCATTTGCAGTTCACCGCAATCACTAAAGCACAGCGGGTCAACTTCCGCCGTCGCACCAAAAAAGCAAATAAATGCGCCATTTTCGTACCTGATGGCGCATTCATCGCATGATTAAAAGACATGCGTCAAACAGGCCCGCAAGCAGCGTTGCATTTTCCACCGGAAAAGTAACATTTCCCGCAGGATATCTTTACAAAACAGATGCCTAGAGGCATTATCTAATGCACCTCTTGATGCTCCTGGCGTAAATACATGGCTGCAGTCCTCCCTAGTTCGGCGTCAAATAATGCAATGCCAGGCCTCGCCCGCGCGCTCTTGCAAGCCGGCCGCTTGACGCAACAGCAAGCCGACACTATTTCCAAACAGGCTGCGAACGAAAAAAGCCCGTTTATCGATATTTTGCTGAAAAGCGAAGTCATCGATTCCAGCAAGCTCGCCGCCTTTTGTTCCGAAACTTTTGGCTATCCACTGCTGGATTTGGCTGCTTTCAACAGCGGCCTGCTGCCGGAAAAAATCATTGATGCAAAGTTGATGCAAGGCCAGCGCGTGATTGCCCTGGCAAAGCGCGGCAACAAGGTATCGATTGCCATTTCGGACCCAACTAATTCACAGGCACTGGATCAAATCAAGTTCCAGACCGAGCTTGCGGTCGAACCCATCATCGTCGATCACCACACGCTGCTGAAGCTGATCGAAAAACTCGGGCAAAGCGCCGAGCAGGATCTGAATGAGCTTATCGGTGACGATCTCGAAAACATCGATTTCGCCGAAGAAGATCTCGCTGCCCCTGTCGATGGCGCGACCGCCGATATCGACGATGCACCTGTCGTCAAATTCCTGCAAAAAATACTGGTCGATGCAATTAATCTCGGCGCCTCCGATTTGCACTTCGAGCCGTTTGAAAAGTTTTATCGCATCCGCTTCCGCGTCGATGGCGTGCTGCGCGATATCGCACAGCCACCGCTAGCGATCAAGGAAAAGCTAGCATCACGTATCAAGGTCATTTCCAAACTCGATATCTCGGAAAAACGCGTACCGCAAGATGGTCGCATGAAGCTGGTGATGTCGAAGACGCGTTCCATCGACTTCCGCGTCAGCACCCTGCCAACATTGTTCGGCGAAAAGATCGTCATGCGTATTCTGGATGGTTCGCAGGCGCAAATGGGCATCGAAGCGCTGGGCTACGACCCGGACCAGAAAGAAACGCTGATGAATGCCATCCAGCGTCCATACGGCATGGTGCTCGTCACCGGCCCAACCGGCTCCGGCAAAACCGTTTCGCTGTACACCTGCCTGAACATTCTGAACAAACCCGGCATCAACATCTCCACAGCGGAAGATCCGGCGGAGATCAATTTACCCGGTGTCAATCAAGTCAACGTCAATGACCGCGCTGGTCTGACCTTCCCGGTCGCGCTGAAAGCCTTCTTGCGGCAGGATCCAGACATCATCATGGTGGGTGAGATCCGTGATCTGGAAACTGCAGATATCGCGATCAAGGCCGCACAAACCGGTCACATGGTGTTCTCCACGCTGCATACCAACGATGCACCTGCCACATTGACCCGTCTGATGAATATGGGCGTGGCACCGTTCAACATCGCGTCATCCGTGATCCTGATCACTGCGCAACGACTGACACGCCGCTTGTGTTCGTGCAAGCAAACCACCGTAATTCCAGATGACGTATTGCTCGAAGCCGGCTTTACCGAAGACGATCTGGACGGCACCTGGTTGCCATACAAACCAGTAGGTTGCGAACGTTGCAGCGGCAGCGGTTATAAAGGCCGTCTGGGCATTTACCAAATCATGCCTATCAGTGAAGAAATTGAAAACATCATCTTGAGCCACGGCACTTCCCTGGAAATAGAAGCGCAGGCCAAAAAAGATGGTGTGCGTACCTTGCGCGAATCAGGCTTGGTGAAAGTCAAACAGGGATTGACCAGTCTGGAAGAAATTCTAGGCTGTACAAACGTATAACAAAGAGGTCTATGGATGGCAACATCAGCACGTAAGGTCGGAAGCACGACACTCGCCAAAGAATCTGTTTTTACCTGGGAAGGCAAAGACAAGTCGGGCAAAATCGTGCGCGGTGAATTACGTGCCGGTGGTGAATCGGTCGTCAATGCGACGTTGCGCCGCCAAGGCGTGCTGGTCACCAAGGTTAAAAAGAAAAGCTATCGCAGCGGCAAAAAAGTCTCTGAAAAAGACATCACCTTATTCACCCGCCAGCTCGCCACCATGATGAAGGCTGGCGTACCGCTGCTGCAATCTTTCGATATCGTTGCCAAGGGCAATGACAATCCGTCAGTCTCCAAACTGATTCAGGATATACGCGCCGATGTCGAAACCGGTACCAGCTTGAATCAGGCATTTCGCAAATTTCCGCTCTACTTTGACCCGCTCTTTTGCAATCTGGTCGGTGCCGGTGAACAAGCAGGTATTTTGGAAGACTTGCTGACGCGACTGGCAATCTACAAGGAAAAAACCCTCGCGATTAAAGCAAAGATCAAATCCGCGATGTTCTATCCGGTATCGATTCTGGCCGTCGCCTTCATCGTTACCGCTGTCATCATGATCTGGGTAGTACCTGCGTTCAAGGATGTATTTAAAAGTTTCGGCGCGGACTTGCCAGCACCGACTCTGATGGTGATGGCGATTTCAGACTTTTTCGTTGCCAACTGGTACATCATCTTCGGCGTGCTGTTTGCCGGTCTTTATCTATTCTTTCAATCGTGGAGACGCTCACTGAAGATGCAGCGCTACATGGATAAGCTGCTGCTGAAAACACCGATCTTCGGCGCCGTCATACGCAAGGCCACGATAGCGCGCTGGACCCGCACACTGGCCACCATGTTTGCTGCTGGTGTTCCCTTGGTCGAATCGCTGGACTCCGTTGGAGGAGCCGCCGGCAATGCCGTCTATCTCGATGCCACGAAGAAAATTCAAACGGAAGTCAGCACCGGTACCAGCTTGACTGTCGCGATGCAAAATTCCGATGTATTCCCGAATATGGTGACGCAGATGGTCGCAATCGGCGAAGAATCCGGCTCACTCGATAATATGCTGGGCAAGGTCGCCGACTTCTACGAAGAAGAAGTCGATGAAGCCGTTGCTTCACTCTCGAGTCTGATGGAACCATTGATCATGGTTATTCTTGGCGTACTGATCGGCGGTCTGGTGATTGCAATGTATCTGCCTATTTTCAAATTGGGTTCTGTGGTCTGATGATGGATTTACTCTGGTCTGCCCCTGCGGGCAGCATATTGCCTGCAGTGATTGCCGGCGTATTCGGTTTATTGATAGGCAGCTTTCTCAACGTCGTGATACACCGCATCCCGAAAATGATGCAGCGCGAATCAAACAACTACGTCGCCAATGAAAACGGCAAGCCCCTGCCACATGAAGATCGCTACAACCTGGTCGTGCCGCGTTCGGCCTGCCCAAAATGCGGGCATCAGATTACTGCGCTGGAAAACATTCCCGTCATCAGCTACGCCGTCATAGGCGGCAAATGCACGGCCTGCAAGACACCCATTTCCATCCGCTACCCGATCATCGAATTGCTGACCGGCGTGCTGTCCGCCTTCCTGATCTGGCATTTCGGTAGCGGCTTGCTTGGACTTAGCACCTTGGTCTTTGCCTATCTGCTGATTGCGATGACCCTCATCGATGCCGATACGCAATTGCTGCCGGATGACCTGACCTTGCCGCTGTTATGGCTGGGCTTGCTGATCAATCTGAATGGCACCTTCGTCCCGCTCACGGAAGCCGTCATAGGCGCAGCCGCCGGCTATCTCAGCCTATGGTCGATCTACTGGCTATTCAAACTGCTGACCGGCAAAGAAGGCATGGGCTATGGCGACTTCAAACTATTGGCTGCGCTCGGTGCCTGGCTGGGCTGGAAGATGCTCCCCATCATCATTTTGCTATCGTCGCTGGTCGGCGCCATTGTTGGCATCGCGCTGATCATTCTTGCCAAGCGCGGACGCGATATCCCTATTCCATTCGGTCCTTACCTCGCTGCTGCAGGCCTGTTGACTTTGCTGTACGGTAAACCGCTGGCGCAGACATATCTCGGCTTCTACTGAGTGCAATGAACGAACTGGCTCGATTTGACAGATTTTCCGTTGGTTTGACCGGTGGCATAGGCAGCGGCAAAAGCACCGTGGCCGACCTGTTTGCAGCGCAAGGTGCAGCCGTCATTGATACCGATTTGATCGCCCATCAATTGACCGCCGTTGGTGGCCCTGCCATAGCACCTATCAAGCAAGCTTTTGGAGCCAGTGTCATCTTATCCAGCGGCGCGATGGATCGCACAGCAATGAGAGAAAGAGTCTTTGTTGACCCTGACGCAAAAAAACAGCTGGAGGCCATACTGCATCCACTGATACGCAGTACAACCCAAAAAGCTGCGGAGCAAGCGCAGGGCGACTATCTGCTCTTCGTTATCCCGCTATTGATTGAATCCGGTTTTTGGAAACAGCGCCTTGCTCGCATACTGACTGTCGACTGCTCGGAAGAAGTACAGATACGCCGCGTAATGCAACGCAATATGCTGACCGAACAGCAAGTTCGCGCCATTATGGCGACGCAGGCAACCCGCACCGCCAGACTGGAAGCTGCCGATGACGTCATCAGCAACGAGAGCAATGCCAGCGCGCTATTGCCTCAAGTGCTACGCCTGCACGAACTATATTCATCTATGGCAAAAGCCAAGTGAACGTTGCGCCAGACACACTGTCTATAGCTGCAATCCTTCGCTGAAATCAGAATAAAATCGAAGTCCGTCTTGCCGAATGTAAAACAAAATCGTTGCATCATTTGTATTTTGTCTCCGCTTCGTTCAGAATCACATCATTACCTCGTATTGCCCGGTTTTAACTTTTAAGGGATGCCACTTTGATTGTCTACGAATACCCTTTCAACGAGCGTATTCGCACGTTGTTGCGGCTAGAAGACCTGTACGAGAAATTCGCTTTCTTTATCGGTCAAGACCATCCGCAGCATCACCACGTTGCTCTTGCCACCATGTTCGAAATGCTGGAAGTGGCAGGCCGCGCCGACCTCAAATCGGATCTGCTGCAAGAACTGGAACGTCAAAAGCAAACCCTACTCGGCTTCAAATCCAATCCGAATGTCGAAGCAGAAATGCTCGATGCCATCCTGTTCGATCTGGATCGTATTAGTACCGCACTGATCGCATCACAAGGCAAGACCGGCCAGCACATTCGTGAAAACGAATGGTTGATGAGCATACGTGGACGCACCATCATCCCAGGCGGCGCCTGCGAATTCGATCTGCCTTCGTATTACGCATGGCAACACGATTCGGCAGAGCAACGCCTGGCAGATATTCACAAATGGTTTACGCCACTGGCACCTTTGTTCGATGCGATCGGCATGGTCTTGCGCCTGCTGCGCGAATCCGGCCGCCCAGTCAAAATGATCGCGCAAGCTGGCAGCTATCAGCAGATGCTGCAAGGCAAGGCTTACCAGATGCTGCGTTTGAATATTGATGAAACACTGGGTGCGATTCCGGAAATATCCGCCAACAAATACATGCTGTGGATACGTTTTACGTCACAGGATGGCGATATGAAGCCCAAAGCATTCGAAGGTGACGTACCTTTCGAGTTGAGCTTGTGCAGCTTCTGAACTAGATTGAGTTTATGGTTACGACAGTTAATTGCCCAACATGCGGCACCAAGGTGGAATGGACGGAGTTAAGCAAATTCCGCCCTTTTTGTTCCAACCGTTGCAAACAAATTGATCTTGGCGCTTGGGCCGAGGAAAAATACGTGATTCCAGTCGTTAATCCACTGGACGATCTGGACGAAGACATCCCGCCACCGCCGCAACCCTGATTAGGTTCGACGCAATAAGCCCGACTAAATCGAGGCTGCTGGGTAACGCAATTTATCCAGCCATTCAATCAGTGGAATCGTGGCCGGCAACAAAGGTTCGACGCCCACACTACCCTGCCATGCAAAGGCCTGATTCTCCAGACTTTGCGGCTCACCCAGCCAGTCCTGACTAATGTAAAAATGCAGACGTACATGTGCATGTGGATAAACATGCTCAACACCACACCACGGCTCTGCTGACACAACCTCCACGCCCAGCTCTTCGACAAACTCGCGCTTCAGCGCATCGAGGATGGCTTCACCTGCTTCAACCTTGCCGCCTGGGAACTCCCAGTAACCGGCATACGGCTTGCCATCCGGCCGCTGGCCGAGCAAGACATCGCCGTTCGGTTTCATCAAGATACCGACTGCGACATCAATAGGCGTGGATTTGACTTCAGACATGAGGACGACCTAAACGGATGAGGGTATTCAAGAGGATCGGATAAAACTAAAACGGCGCACATACAGGATGCGCGCCGTTACATCACTTCGGCATTTTGCCGGCATGATCCTTGGCAAATTGCCATGCGACACGACCCGAGCGCGAACCACGCTGCAAAGCCCACTGCAAAGCCTCAGTTCTGGCTGCTTCGATCTGCTTTGCATTGCAGCCGAAATGCCCCAACCAATGCGCGACGATATCCAGATAGTCGTCTTGACGGAACGGATAAAAAGTCACCCACAGACCAAAGCGCTCGGACAGCGAGATTTTTTCTTCTACCGTTTCGCCCGGATGCAAATCGCCGTTGTCGTCAGTCTTGTAACTCGCATTGTCAGACATACGCTCCGGCAGCAGATGGCGGCGATTCGATGTCGCATAGATCAGCACATTATCGGATTGTGCGGAAATACTGCCATCCAGCGCGACCTTCAAAGCCTTGTAGCCGCCCTCACCCTCTTCAAACGACAGATCATCGCAAAAGATGATGAAGCGCTCAGGTCGACCGGAAACGATATCGACGATATCGGCCAGATCACCCAGATCGTCCTTATCGACTTCAATCAGGCGCAAACCTTGGTCCGCAAACTGATTCAAACAAGCCTTGATCAAAGACGACTTGCCGGTACCACGCGCGCCAGTCAGGAGCACATTGTTCGCAGGTACACCTTCAACGAATTGCTTGGTGTTCTGTTCTATCTGCTGTTTTTGCGGTCCGATGTTATGCAGGTCGGTCAATGCGATAGGCGACAGATGTGCGACCGGTTGCAGATAGCCGCGACCATCCTTGCCACTGGATTTGCGCCAGCGGAAGGCAATACCTGAAGTCCAGTCCGGCGTAGCAACCGCAGGTGGCAAGATAGATTCGAGTCGCCCAAGCAAGGCTTCAGCACGCGTTAAAAATTGTTCGAGTTGTGTCATCGTTATTCAGCGTAATTAAATGTATAGGCAGCGCAAGCACTGCGCATATCAAGAACGGTAATCGGCATTGATCGTCACATACTCATGCGACAAATCGCAGGTCCAGATCGTTGCATCTGCATTACCGCGGCCCAGTTTGACGCGTACCGTGATTTCGCTTTGTTTCATCACACGCTGACCATCTGCTTCCTGATAATCAGGATTGCGTCCGCCGTTTTTGGCGACCCAGACATCATCCAGATACAGGTTCAACTTCGTCACGTCGAGATCGTCGACGCCGGCATAACCGATGGCAGCCAGAATACGGCCAAGATTTGGATCAGATGCGAAGAAAGCGGTTTTCACGAGTGGTGAATGTGCAATCGAGTACGCGATCTTGCGGCACTCTTCTACGTTCTTGCCTTCTTCTACCGTAACTGTAATGAACTTGGTCGCGCCTTCGCCGTCACGCACGATCATTTGCGCCAGCTCTTGCGACAAGCCCAATACAGCAGCAGCCAGCGCTGCATATTCAGGTGACTCAATGGAGTTCACTTCGACTGCAGCAGCACCGGTTGCAATCACGATAAAAGAATCGTTGGTCGAGGTATCGCCATCTATCGTGATGCAATTGAAAGAGCGATTCGCCACTTCCTTGGTCAAATGATCGAGCACAGGTTGTGCGACTTTGGCATCCATCGCCATGAAGCCCAGCATGGTCGCCATATTCGGCTTGATCATGCCAGCACCCTTGCTGATGCCAGTCAGCGTAATGGTCTGACCGTTAATTTGTACCTGACGCGATGCAGCCTTGGGCTGCGTATCCGTCGTCATGATGGACAAGGCTGCGTTATGCCAGTTGTCGGACTTCAAATTCGATATGGCTTGTGGCAGGCCAGCCTTGAGGCGATCAATTGGCAAAGGCTCCAGAATCACGCCGGTCGAGAATGGCAGAATTTGTGCAGCATCGCAATTAAGCAAGCTCGCCAATGCGGCGCAAGTCGCGTTGGCATCGGCCAAACCGGTTTCGCCTGTGCCTGCATTTGCATTACCTGTATTGATGACCAAGGCACGTATCGGTGCGCTGGCTTTCAGCTTGGCCAGATGTTCTTTACATACTTGCACCGGCGCTGCGCAAAAACGATTTTGCGTGAATACGCCTGCGACCGTTGCCGTCGGCGCCAGTTTCATCACCAGCACATCCTTGCGATTGGCTTTGCGTATGCCTGCTTCGGCATGACCGAGTTCGATACCGGCAACTGCGGTCAGATTTTCAGGAATAGGGAGAGGAAGATTAACGGCCATCGCAAGTTTTCTATATCAGAGAGTTAATAAATCAGATCAATATTGTAATCGTTAGCGGACGATTACATCCGAACACGCAACAAACGGGGATAAACCCGGACTACCAAAGCAAAAGGGCGGGATAGCCCGCCCTTCATTTTTCAGTACATCTAGTTCGCTTTATGCCAAGCGACCATGACACTGCTTGTATTTCTTGCCACTACCGCAAGGACAAGGATCGTTACGACCAACCTTAGGCACGGCATTAACATATGGCTCATCTGCGTCGCTGCTGGCTGCCGCTGTCGGTGCCAACAATTCTTCCGGTGCCGCATCAGCGTCGAAATCAGCATGTTGATAATGCACATTTTCCACATGCGATTGCGACAGCTTTTCTTCTGCTGCATCGATTTCTTCACGCGACTGGATGCGCACTGTCATCACGATCTTGACGACTTCATCCTTGATCAAGTTCAGCATCTGGCCAAACAGTTCAAACGCTTCACGCTTGTATTCCTGCTTAGGATTTTTCTGTGCGTAACCGCGCAGATGAATACCTTGGCGCAAATGATCAAGTGCCGCCAGATGTTCACGCCAGTGTGAATCGACAGCCTGCAACATCACGCTGCGTTCGAAACCAGCAAATGCATCCTTGCCGACGATGTCGATTTTTTCCGCGTAGAGATCGTCGGTGAATTTCAACAGACGTTCCAGCATTTCTTCGTCAGTGATATTCGGCTCGGCTTTCAGCAAATCCGCCAGCGAGAAGTCGACCTTCCACTCATCGCGCAATACCGCGTCGAGCGCCGGCAAATCCCACTGCTCTTCCATCGATTGTTCCGGCACATAAGTACGGAACAAATCGGTGAACACGCCTTGACGCAATGAAGTAATCAGCTCGGAAACATCGGTGGTTTCGAGCAATTCATTACGCTGTTGATAAATGACTTTGCGCTGATCGTTAGCGACGTCATCGTATTCGAGCAATTGCTTACGAATATCGAAGTTACGTGCTTCTACCTTGCGCTGAGCCGATTCAATCGAACGCGACACGATGCCGGCTTCGATAGGCTCGCCTTCCGGCATTTTCAAACGGTCCATGATGGCGCGTACGCGATCACCGGCAAAAATACGCAGCAATGCATCGTCCAGCGACAGATAGAAACGCGATGAACCTGGATCGCCCTGACGACCGGAACGACCACGCAACTGGTTATCGACGCGACGCGATTCATGACGCTCGGTACCGATGATATGCAAGCCACCTGCGTTCACAACGTGATCGTGCAGCGATTGCCATTCGTCACGCAATTTTTGCGCTTGTGCGGCTTTGTCTGCATCGCTCAAGGCATCGTTGGCTTCGATGATCTGTACCTGTTTGGCGACGTTACCACCGAGGACGATATCGGTACCGCGACCAGCCATATTGGTCGCGATGGTGATCGCTTTCGGACGGCCAGCTTGTGCAATGATTTCCGCTTCACGAGCATGCTGTTTCGCATTCAGCACGTTATGCGGCAATTTCGCTTTGGTCAGGATGCCGGACAACAATTCGGAATTCTCAATAGAAGTCGTACCAACCAAAACTGGCTGACCACGCTCGTAACAATCCTGAATATCCTTCAGCATCGCGCCGTATTTTTCTTCCGACGATTTGTAGACCTGATCCTGACGGTCTTTACGCTGGTTAGGACGGTTTTGCGGGATGACGACGGTTTCCAGTTTGTAGATTTCCTGGAATTCGTAGGCTTCAGTATCCGCGGTACCCGTCATGCCGGACAGCTTGGTGTACATGCGGAAATAGTTCTGGAAGGTGATCGAAGCCAGAGTCTGATTTTCGTTCTGGATCTTGACGCCTTCTTTGGCTTCTACCGCTTGATGCAAGCCTTCGGACCAGCGACGACCGGTCATCAAACGACCGGTAAATTCATCGACGATCACGACTTCATTGTTCTGCACAACGTAGTGCTGATCCTTGTGATACAGCGTATGTGCGCGCAATGCTGCGTACAAATGATGGATCAGACTGATGTTGGCAGCGTCGTACAACGATGCGCCTTCTGGCAGCAAGCCCATGCGTGTCAGGATTTGTTCGGCTTTTTCGTGACCAGCTTCGGTCAGCAACACCTGATGGGATTTCTCATCTTTGGTGTAGTCGCCCGGCACTTCAACCTTGCCTTTGCCATCCGGCGTTTCTTCGCCGATTTGCAAGGTCAACAGCGGTGGCACTGCATTGATTTTGTGATACAGGTCGGTGTGGTTCTCAGCCTGACCTGAAATGATCAGCGGCGTACGCGCTTCATCGATCAGGATCGAATCGACCTCATCGACGACGGCATAATGCAAACCGCGTTGCACGCGATCGCCAGTGTCGTAGACCATGTTATCGCGCAGATAATCAAAGCCGAATTCGTTGTTTGTACCGTAGGTGATATCGGAGTTGTAAGCCGCCTGTTTGGCGTCATGATCGATTTGCGACAGGTTGATACCAGTCGTCAGGCCGAGCCAGCCGTACAAGGTGCCCATCCACTCGGCATCGCGTTGTGCCAGGTAATCATTGACGGTCACCACGTGTACGCCTTTGCCAGCCAGCGCATTCAGGTAGGACGGCAAGGTTGCCATCAGGGTTTTACCTTCACCCGTGCCCATTTCAGCGATTTTGCCGTAATGCAGTGCCATACCGCCGATCAACTGCACATCGAAGTGACGCATCTTCAAGATACGCTTGCTGGCCTCGCGGCAAACAGCAAATGCTTCCGGCAGGAGCTTGTCGATGTCTTCGCCCTTGGCGAGACGGTCCTTGAATTCCGGGGTCTTGGCCTTCAAGGCCTCATCGGATAGTTGTTCAAGCGCCGGTTCAAGAGCATTGATTTCGCGAACGGTCTTCTGGTATTGCTTGAGTAAGCGCTGATTGCGGCTACCGAAAATCTGAGTCAGTAATGACATGCTTGGATTCTAAAAAAAGGCGCCTTGAAACAACCAGACACAGCACGTTATCGCTTGCGCTGCATCGAATTGGGCTTGGGCTAAATTGTGGATTTTATCATGTCGTTTCCAGCATATTGGGCTTATCAGTCCGGAAACAATAGCTACTTGCAAAAAGCTGGGCCTGATCTGACCTGTCTAATGGAAATTTGTTCGTGAACGGGTGTGAATAACAGCGCCCCTTTGCATGAAAAATGCTGACGCTCCATCATTTGGCGGCCAATCTGGCTTGATTCGCACCAGCCAGCAGGAATTTATGCGGATCCTGCGCCACGCCTTTGACACGCACCTCGAAATGTAAATGAGGACCAGTCGAACGACCCGTAGTACCAATATCGGCAATATGCTGACCGCGTCGCACGATATCGCCGACATGCATCAGCAAGCGCGAGGTATGCGCGTAACGGGTAATCATGTCGTTACCGTGATCGATCTCCATCATGTTGCCGTATTGCGGGTGGAATTCTGCCACTGTCACAACGCCGCCAGCCGCCGCCACTATCGGTGTACCTATAGGCGCAGCGAAATCGATACCTTCATGCATGGCCGTGCGGCCAGAGAATGGATCCAGCCTGCGGCCAAAAGTCGATGCGTTGTAACTGACGTTGACCGGCTGGATCGTCGGCAACAATTTGGATTTAATCTTGTCGCTCATCAGAGTCGACTCAACGACATTCATATAGTCGGCACGACGCTCGACATCATTCGCCATCGCATCAAGCAAGGCCTTGAATTCGGACATGGTGAGATCACGGCTACCCGTACTATCCATAGGCTCTACGCCACCACGACCCGGCATTTCGCGGAAATTGAATTCGGTCGGCTTCACGCCAGCCAAGCCCTGCACGCGTTCGCCCAATGCATCCAGACGCATCAATTGCGCCTGCATCTCGCCGAGACGACGCGCCATCAGTGCCAGATTTTCTTTCAGGAATTTGTCTTTATTGGTTTCGTCACTGCTTGAAGATGTCGTTACCAGCTCGCGGACAGGGGAAGGCATACTCGCCGCGTTACTGAATACTAGATAAGACAAGAGCGACGCGCCCAGCACGACCGCGAGGAAAAGACCGAACAGAGCAAGTACCAGATGCCGACGCGTCAGCGTGACTGACTTGGCATGGGTAAAACGAGGGTGCAACAAAATAATCTGCATCGCGACTCCCTAGACTCGCCGCTTTAAGACGAGGTGTGATAAGGTTTCATGACGATGCGACCATCCTCATTTATCCCGTTCAAGCAAAGCACCTTTCCACAAAAATCAGCGAAAGGCGCTGCGGAATTCTTGCGTTCGCACGACAAGCTTGCTGCACTCTTGCCGGCGGTTACGCGCATGGCATCTTTACAGAAAGATTGTGCAACGGCGCTTCCTGCCATGTTTGCACACTGCGCTGTACTGCAGTTTGAGGCGAATCAACTGGTTCTGTCTACGCCGAATGCCGCACTGGCCGCGAGACTGAAACAACAGTTACCAAAACTGCAAGATGAACTACTACAGCGGGGATGGCAGGTTAACGCAATCCGCCTCAAAGTGCAAGTTGCCAAAACCCTTATAAAATCAACAGCTTCCAAACAATTGGTGCTGCCGACACAGGCACTTTCAGCCTTCGCCGAACTTAGCGAATCGCTGGACGATGCACCACGGAACAAGACATTGAAGGCTGCACTCACCTTGATGATGCAACGTCATCTGAATGCAAAATGAATGCCAGATATGATTATTGATGCCTCGCGACATCAATAATCAGAACAGCAGGCTTAACTCAGCGCCCACTCCAAACTGGCTTGACGAGCGTAGTCCTTGGGAGCGAACTCGACTTTTTCGAAAGTAACGATTTCATACGCATCCGGCTGTTCGAGCAAGGCACGCACCAACAGATTGTTCAGCATGTGGCCGGATTTATGCGCGTTATAGCTGGCGATCAATGGATGACCGACCAAATATAAGTCGCCGATTGCATCCAGTATCTTGTGTCGTACAAACTCATTGTCGTAGCGTAAACCGTCGGTATTCAGGATGCGATATTCATCCATCACGATCGCATTTTCCAGTGAGCCACCACGGATCAAGCCCATACCGCGCAAGGTTTCCATATCCTGCATGAAGCCGAAGGTACGCGCGCGCGCGACATCCTTCACATAGGATTCAAAGCTGAAATCGATTTCAGCAGTCTGGCCAGTGCCATCCACCGCAGGGTGATTAAACTGGATGAAGAACTTGAGCTTGAAGCCTTCATACGGTTCCAGACGCGCCCAGATTTCACGGTCGCCACTGCCTTGGCGTACTTCCACTGTCTTCTTGATGCGAATGAATTTCTTTGGAGCGTCCTGCTCTTCCAAACCGGCTTGCTGCAACAGGAAAACAAAGGACGATGCGGAACCGTCCATAATCGGCACTTCTTCTGCTGTCAGATCGACATACAGATTATCGATACCCAGCCCAGCGCAAGCCGACATTAAATGCTCAACGGTAGAAACCTTGGCATCGCCGATTTGCAGAGTCGATGCCATGCGCGTGTCGCCGACCATCGTTGCCTGAGCTGGCAATTCAACTACAGGGTTCAGGTCGACACGACGGAATACGATACCCGCATCAGCAGGTGCAGGATGGAGAGTCAGTTCGACCTTGGTACCGGAATGAAGACCGACGCCAACGGACTTGACTAATTGTTTAATGGTGCGTTGTTTTAACATGCTGCAATTATAGCAACCAAAGCCGAAAACCACCTGTCGCTTTACATCTGATGACATCTAAAACAACAAGGCGAAAAAACCGAGATCCGGCTTGTCGGCTGCTTCTGCTGTTCATTCAGGCATAAAAAAACGGCGCACTCGGCGCCGTTTTTTGTCATTCCTGCAAAAGCAGAAACTTAGATTTGTTCCAGCAGTTTTTCTGCTGTCGATACTTCCAGATGGCCGCTGTCTTCAACGTTCAATTGTTTGACGACACCGTCTTCAACCAGCATCGAGTAACGTTGCGAACGCACGCCCAAGCCGCCTTTGGTCAGATCGAATTCCAGACCCAAAGCCTTGGTGAATGCACCGCTGCCGTCAGCGATAAAGCGTACTTTACCGTTTGCTTTTTGATCACGGCCCCATGCACCCATAACGAATGCATCGTTAACCGAGATGCACCAGATTTCATCAACGCCTTTGGCTTTGAATTGGTCAGCTGCCTTGATGTAGCCTGGCGCGTGTGTTTCGGAGCAGGTTGGCGTGAATGCGCCTGGCACTGCGAAAATTGCGATTTTTTTGCCTTTGGTTGCTTCGTGCACCATGACTTTGCTTGGGCCAACGGAGCAAGCTTCTGTTGCTACGTCTACGTATTCTGCGAGCCGCGCTTCTGGCAGCTGATCACCAACTTTGATTGTCATTGCGAATTCCTTTGATTAGTTTTAACGGCAGTGCCGACTAGAAAACGCCGCGCACGTGGCGCGGCGTAGAAACCGAAGTATGCCTTGTTCCGTTCATTTTTGCAGGTAGTTTGACAATTTCTGTCGCTCTACCCACGCGGAACAAAGGGAAATCAGTCGGCTTGTTTGCGCAAGAACGCTGGAATATCGTAAGTTTCCATGCCGTTTTTCTCCAGAGCACGTACCGTATCGGACGCCGATTCACGACGCCATACTGCCGGCGCTTTCAAACCGTCGAACGAAGCTGCTGGCTGTGCGGAACCTTGCATCATGCCGGTGTTAGCCATCATCGGTTCGTTATGTGTGCCGGTACGCAACATTGGTGTTTGCACCAGTTGTACACCTTTACGCGAACGACCCAAGCCAGTCGCGACCACGGTAACGCGAATGTCGTCACCCATCGTGTCGTCGTACGCAATACCTTGCGCGATCGATGCGTCTGGAGCGGCGAAAGCGCGCACAGTTGCCATGACTTCCTTGATTTCCTTGCCTTTGAGGCCACGGCTGGCAGTGACGTTGACCAACACGCCACGCGCGCCGGACAAATCGATGCCGTCGAGCAATGGCGATGCAACTGCTTGTTCCGCAGCGATACGTGCACGGTCGATACCTTGTGCAGTTGCGGTACCCATCATTGCCTTGCCTTGTTCGCCCATGATCGTTTTCACGTCATTGAAATCGACGTTGATATGGCCAGGTACGTTGATGATTTCTGCAATACCGGCAACGGCATTGTTCAGTACGTCATCAGCGTGTTGCAGCCATTCGATCATGCTGTCGTCTTCGTAGATCTCTTCCAGTTTTTCATTCAGGATGATGATCAGCGAATCAACGTGCTGGCCCAACGCTTCCAGACCTTCGTCGGCGATGTCCATGCACTTCTTGCCTTCGTACGAGAATGGCTTGGAAACCACTGCCACTGTCAACGCGCCCTGCTCTTTTGCGATTTGCGCAATGATAGGTGCAGCGCCAGTACCGGTACCGCCGCCCATGCCGGCTGCGATAAAGACCATGTGCGCGCCGCGCAATGCATCTTCGATACGTGGACGTGTTTCTTCTGCCAATTGGCGACCTACCGCCGGCTTCATACCAGCACCCAGACCGGTTTCACCGATTTGAATGATGTTATGTGCCTTCGATAATTGCAATGCTTGCGCATCGGTGTTGGCGACGATGAATTCCACGCCGTTCACGCCTTTATTGATCATGTGTTGTACAGCGTTGCCACCAGCACCACCAACGCCCACCACTTTGATCACGGTTCCCTGTGCCACATTTTCGAGCATGTCGATTTCCATGATAGTTCCTTAAAGATTATGCAGTTTCCAGTTGATAGTTCTCACGCGGTGTGACAACTAGCAACTGCTAACTGCGAGTTAAGACAAAATAAAATACCAAACCAAATACAAAATTAAATACAGACTAAAACTTAAAAATTACCTAAAAACCATTCCTTCATGCGACGGAAAATTGCGACCGTCGAGCCATCTTGTCGCGTGACGATGTGTCCACGCAGGTACTGCTTTTTCGCTTCCAACAACAAACCCAAGACTGTTGCATACCGCGGACTACGGACTACATCTGCCAACTGACCGTTGTATTCAGGCGTACCCAAACGCGCAGGCTTCAAGAAAATATCTTCTGCCAACTCCACCATGCCCGGCATCATCGCGGTGCCACCGGTCAATACGATGCCGGACGACAGCACTTCTTCGTAACCGGATTCGCGTACCACTTGATGCACCAGCGAAAACAATTCTTCGATACGTGGTTCGATCACTGCAGCCAAGGCTTGACGCGACAAAGAGCGTGTACCGCGATCACCCAGGCCAGGCACTTCCAGCGTTTCACCCGGATCGGCCAATACCTGTTTCGCCATGCCGTAACGCAGCTTGATTTCTTCCGCCTCTGCAGTCGGTGTGCGTACTGCCATCGCGATATCGTTGGTGATCTGATCGCCGGCAATCGGAATCACTGCGGTATGACGGATCGCACCTTCGGTGAAGATCGCAACATCTGTTGTGCCGCCACCGATATCGATCAGAACCACGCCTAATTCTTTTTCATCCGCCGTCAACACAGCATCAGCAGACGCCATCGGTTGCAAGATCAAATCGGATACTTCAAGACCACAACGACGGATGCACTTCACGATGTTTTGTACTGCAGAAACAGCGCCGGTCACGATGTGAACTTTCACCTCGAGTCGGATGCCGCTCATGCCAATTGGTTCACGCACATCTTCCTGATTATCGACAATGAATTCCTGCGGCACGGTGTGCAGCAATTGCTGATCTGTCGGGATGTTGACGGCTTTCGCGGTTTCGATCACGCGCGCAACATCGGTTGCCGTGACTTCTTTATCCTTGATCGCCACCATGCCGCTGGAATTGAAGCTGCGTATGTGACTACCTGCGATGCCGGTATACACATTGCGTATCTTGCAGTCCGCCATCAACTCGGCTTCTTCCAGCGCGCGCTGGATAGACTCGACAGTTGCCTCAATATTGACGACAACCCCTTTTTTCAATCCTTTGGATTCATGCTGTCCCAAACCGATCACTTCGTGACGACCGTTGGGCATTACTTCCGCCACTACAGCCACCACTTTCGAGGTGCCGATGTCGAGACCGACGATCAGATTTTTTGCGTCTTTTGTCATGTTTTTCCGCTTACTTTTTTTTACTGTCCGATCCGACTTTCAAGCCCTGTGCCTTCAGAGCCAGTCCGTTCGGATAACGCATATCAATACTTTCAATTCTGTCCTGCAAGCGTGCGAGCAATTGCGGATAAATCCCTACCAATCGATCTACACGTTCCTTCAAAGTGGTGCTGCTTTTCTCCCTACCCAACTCCACTGTCACACCATTGCTCAACTTCACGGTCCACGCGTAACGTCCGGACAAAGACACGCCTTCAGCCGTTACATTCATCGGAGCAAACCATGTATTCAAATCATTCAATCTGGCGACAACTTCTTTTTCACTACCCAGCGGTCCATTGAACGCCAGCAGATCCGCATCTTCTTCCGCTTCAGCCAGATTGGCAGTGAACACATCGCCCTTGGTTGACAGCAAACGACCGTCTTCACCCCAGGTGCCGAGTGGTGTGTGCTCTTCCAGCGTGACCGTCAACTGATTCGGCCAATCGCGACGCACTGTTGCTTTACGTACCCACGGTACTGACTCAAACGCTTGACGCACCGTATCCAGATTCGCGGTGAAAAAATTACCCTTGATGCGCGACAAGGCTGCACTACGTATCGTCAATGGATTGATGTGACGCAACTGCGCCTGCTCTGCACCTTCGACCCGTATCACTTTCAACGTGAAGTACGGACGTTGCGCAATCCACCATAAGCAAGCAGAAATCAGGGCGACCGCAACCAGGCCGAATAAGGCATTGGCAGCTGCGTTCAAGGTTCTGATGTCTTGCCACATAATTTTTTCTATCGTTCCGTTTTACTTGTGTTGCGCTGGTTTCAGGCCCAGCTTGGCCAAACGCAAAATCTCTACACACAAATCTTCATAATCGGTACCGGCTACCTTGGCCGACATCGGCACCAGCGAATGACTGGTCATGCCTGGCGAAGTATTAATTTCCAGCAAAAATGGTTCGTTATCCGATGCACGCACCATGAAATCCACGCGCGACCAACCGGTGCAACCCACTGCGTTAAACGCACTGACTGCCAAGGCTTGAACACGCTTGGTAAACGCCTCATCCAAAGGCGCTGGACACAAATACTCGGTGTCGTTGCTAAAGTACTTGTGCTCGTAATCGTAGTTTCCTTGCGGCGCGCGTATCTCGACGATAGGCAAAGCACGCGCGCTGCGACCATTACCGATGACCGGTACCGTCAACTCACGTCCTCTGATGAACTGCTCAGCGAGCACCACATCGTCATACTTCGCACACAAATCAAAACCGGCTTGCATGCCATCGGCTGCTTCCACCTTGACGATACCAATGGTCGAACCTTCATGCGGCGCCTTCAGCATCAAGGGCAAACCAAATTCCTGCGCCACTGCCTGCAACTGCGCAGCATCTGTCGTCTCGGTATCCAGTACCGCAAACCTTGGCGTCGGCACACCGTGACTCAGACAAACACGTTTAGTCATGACCTTGTCCATCGCAATCGCCGATGCCATTACGCCAGGACCGGTGTACGGAATACCCAGTTGTTCCAATGCGCCTTGCAAAGTGCCGTCTTCGCCATAGGCACCGTGCAAGGCAATGAAGACGCGATCGAACTTCTCTGCGGCCAGTTCCGCCAGACTGCGCTCAGCCGGATCAAACGGATGCGCATCAACGCCTTTGCTTTGCAATGCAGCCAACACTCCTTTGCCCGACATCAGCGATACTTCGCGCTCAGCCGAGCGACCGCCGAACAGCACGCCGACCTTGCCAAATTCTTTTTTCATTTCCTGCGTTGTCGTATTCATCGTCATCTCAATCAGACCTGAGCCAACTTGGCCGGTACACCGCTAATCGATCCTGCACCCATCGTGATCACTACATCGCCATCCTTGATGATGTTCATGATCGTCGCCGGCATATCTGCAATTTGTTCTACGAACACCGGATCAACTTTTCCAGCTACGCGTAGCGCATGCGCCAATGTGCGTCCATCTGCAGCAACGATAGGTTGCTCGCCAGCGGCATATACCTCTGCCAGCACCAGCATGTCTGTCGTCGACAACACCTTGACGAAATCCTCGAACAGATCGCGGGTACGCGTATAACGATGCGGTTGAAATGCCAGTACCAGACGACGTCCCGGATACGCACCGCGCGCGGCAGAAATCGTCGCAGCAGTTTCCACCGGGTGATGACCGTAATCGTCCACCAGAGCAAACGAGCCAGCAGGCTTGCCGTTGACAGCAGGAATGTTTATTTCGCCATAACGTGTGAAGCGACGTCCAACGCCATTGAATTCGGTCAGCGCTTTTTGCGTCGCTTTAT
Organism: Herminiimonas sp. GW821-FHT09C12; assembly: GCF_059416385.1. Taxonomy (NCBI): domain Bacteria; kingdom Pseudomonadati; phylum Pseudomonadota; class Betaproteobacteria; order Burkholderiales; family Oxalobacteraceae; genus Herminiimonas; species Herminiimonas sp. GW821-FHT09C12. Next base: position 1,568,269 of record NZ_JBWKPC010000001.1, on the reverse strand, counting down.
CGTCGACACTCAATTCGCGTGCAATTGCAATCGCGGCGCAAGCGTTCTGTACGTTATGCATGCCGGGCTGATTCAGACTCACACTCATAGGTGCATAGCCATCTTGAATCACGGTGAATTGCATGTGACCGTCAACTGCTTTAGCGTCAATGGCACGCACTTGTGCATCTTCATGGAAGCCATACGTCGTGATTGGCTTGGAAATGCGCGGCATGATTTCGCGTATGTTTGCGTCATCCATGCACAGCACCGCGACGCCATAGAATGGCAAACGCTGAGTGAATTCGACGAAAGCCTGCTTCAGTTTTTCGAAATCATGGTCATAGGTTTCCATGTGATCGGCATCGATATTCGTGATGACTTCAATCACTGGCGACAGATTCAGGAAGGATGCATCCGACTCGTCGGCTTCTGCCACGATGAATTCACCAGTGCCGAGCTTGGCATTTGCGCCTGCGCTATTGAGCAAACCGCCAATGACGAAAGTCGGATCCAGACCGCCTTCAGCCAACACGCTGGCAACCAGACTAGTCGTCGTGGTCTTGCCATGCGTACCGGCAATCGCGATACCGCGACGCAAGCGCATCAACTCGGCCAGCATGACTGCACGCGGCACGATAGGAATGTGTTTTTCTCTAGCGGCGATGACTTCCGGATTGTCTTCCTTGACCGCAGTCGACGTCACGATGGCATCAGCCTTGTCGATATTCTCTGCCGCATGACCCAAGGTCACTTTTGCGCCCAATTCGATCAAGCGTCGAGTCGCAGCATTGCTGCCCAGATCCGAGCCGGACACCGTATAGCCAAGGTTCAGCAACACTTCGGCAATGCCGCTCATGCCGCTGCCGCCTATGCCTACGAAATGAATATTTTTAACTTTGTGCTTCATGTGTTCTTCACTAACTTTTCAAGTACATCGGCGATGGCTGCATTCGCATCGCGACGGCCGTTGGCATATGCTGCTTCGGCCATTTGTTTGCATTTTTCGCGCGTCATGTTTTTCAGTAGTTCTGCCAAACCCTGCGCGCTTAACTCACTTTGCGGCAGATGTATCGCCGCATTTTGTTGTTCCATCCACAGCGCGTTATCGCGCTGATGTGTCGTCGTCGATACCAGCAATGGCACTAGGACGCTGGCAACACCTGCTGCCGTCAATTCAGAAACCGTAATCGCACCAGCACGACAAATCACCAAATCGGCTTCTGCATAACGACGCGGCATGTCATCGATGAAATCGACCACTTCTGCATCTACATTCGCTTGTGCGTAATTAGCGCGCAAGGCATCAATATTCTTTTTGCCCGATTGATGCGTGATCACCGGACGCTCTTCCATAGGAAGCAAAGTCAACGCCGCAGGCAAGGCATCGTTCAATGCTTTCGCGCCAAGACTGCCGCCAACAACCAGCACTTTCAATGCACCTGTGTGTTGCGCATAACGTTCTGCCGGCGGCGTCAGCGCCGTGATTTCCTTACGTACTGGATTGCCGGTCACCAGCGCCTTATCGGCAGCGCTGCCGAAATCAGCAGGGAAACCAAACAACACGCGCTGCGCAATCGGCGCCAACGTTTTATTCGACAACAGCAAGGCAGCATCGGCATTCAACAACGCCAGCGGTACGCTACGTAATTTCGCCATCCAGCCGCCAGGCACCGTCACATAACCGCCCATACCCAATACGACATCAGGATTGCGACGTCCCAGTATCGAGAAGCAAGTGCCGAAGCTGGCGATTAAACGGAATACACCTTTCACCGTATGAAGCAAACCCCTGCCACGCAAACCGGCAAAGGCAATCGTATCCATCTCGATACCGCTCTTAGGTACCAGATCACGTTCCATGCCGTGCTCGGTTCCCAGCCACGTGACTTGCCAGCCGCGCGCTTTCATCGTTTCAGCAATGGCGAGGCCAGGGAAAATATGGCCGCCTGTTCCTGCCGCCATGATCAACAGCTTTTTCATATCCGGCCTCCGCGCATGAGAACTCTGTTCTCGTAATCAATACGCAGCAAAATCGCCAGACCGATACAGTTAATCAACACGCCCGAACCGCCATAACTCATCAAAGGCAAAGTCAAACCCTTGGTCGGTAACAAACCGAGGTTCACACCCATATTGATGAACGCCTGCACGCCTATCCAGATACCGATACCTTTGGCCGTCAAACCGGCAAAGGTCAAATCAATCGCAATCGCCTGACGGCCGATTTCAAATGCACGCTTGATGATCCAGTAGAACGCCATGACGACAACCAATACACCTACGAATCCAAGTTCCTCACCAATGACCGCCAGCAAGAAGTCGGTATGCGCTTCCGGCAAGTAATGCAGCTTTTCAACACTGCCACCTAAGCCGACACCAAACAATTCGCCGCGCCCAAATGCAATCAATGAGTGTGACAACTGATATGCCTTGCCCAATGCATTCTCTTCTTGCCACGGATTCAAATAAGCAAAAATCCGCTCACGCCGCCATGGTGACAACAAAATCACCATACTGAAAATGCCAACCAGCGTCGCGCCGATGCCGCCGAACCAGATACCGTTGATGCCACCCAAAAACAGTATGCCCATTGCGATACAGACGATGACGCCGAATGCGCCAAGATCAGGTTCCAGCAACAGCAGCAAACCGACAAAACCAATCGCCAGCGTCATCGGCATAAAGCCTTTGGTCAATTTGTGCATCACTTGTTGTTTGCGCACGGTGTAATCCGCTGCGTACAAGACAACAAACAACTTCATCAACTCGGATGGCTGCAAGTTAAAGACTTTGAACGACAACCAGCGACGCGCACCGTTCACACCTTTACCAACACCAGGAACCAAAACCAGCACCAGCAGAATCAGCGTCGCGACGAACAGATAAGGCGCGAGTTTTTGCCAGGTTTCTATCCGCACGCGGAATGTCAACAAACCAGCGATCAACGACACACTGATGAACATCGCCTGACGCGTCAGGAAGTGCGCATTGTCGTAACGCGCATACTTCGGCGAATCAGGTAAAGAAATCGATGCCGAATACACCATCACCATGCCGAACAACATCAGCAACAATACGACCCATACCAAAGGCTGGTCGTACGCCATCATCTTCGAACGCTGGTCGAGACTACTCACGGCTTTTTTAGCCGATGCGCCGGAGAATGATGGGAAGGCGAATTTCATGCAGCTACCTCGCCACGCGACAAACCGATTTCACGTACGGTATCGACAAACACTTGTGCGCGATGCGTATAGTTCTTGAACATATCCAGGCTGGCACATGCTGGCGACAGCAAGACTGCGTCACCCGACTTCGCCAGTTCTGCAGCTTTTTGCGTCGCTTCTTCCAGCGTTGCGCAATCGATCAAATCAACGCCTGTCGCTTCTACCGCTGCACGTATGCTGTCGGCGTCTTTGCCAATCAACAATACTGCGCGCGCATACTTGGCAATCGGATCAGACAGTGGTGAGAAATCCTGACCTTTGCCATCGCCACCAGCAATCAAGACCAGATGCTTGGAAGCACCGTCCTGACTTACGCCCAAACCATTCAACGCAGCAACCGTGGCACCGACATTGGTACCTTTGCTGTCGTCGTAATAATCCACACCACTGATCGTCATCACGTGTTCAACGCGATGCGGCTCGCCATGATAATCACGCAAGCCATGCAGCAACTGCGCAAATGGCAAACCGATAGCACGGCACAAGGCCAACGCCGACAAGGCATTAATCGCATTGTGCTGACCGCGTATCTTGAGCGCATCAACCGGCATCAACTTGTTGGTCGAAATGGCCAGTTCAACGTTATCTTTCTTGCGACGTTTCTTCTGCGGCTCTTCTTCCTCTACCGCGACGGACAACCAGCGCATACCGTTTTCATCGACCAAACCAAAGCAATCTGCCTGTTCCGCTTCATCGGCACCGAAGGTGATGACACGCGCCAACGGTGTTGCCATCTGCATCACCAATGCATCGTCGCGATTCAAAACGCGTATCGTGTTGCTGCCAAAGATGCGTTCCTTGTCATCTGCGTAGGAAGTCATGTCGCCATGCCAATCGAGATGATCTTGCGTCAGGTTCAACACGGCCGCGACATCAGCCTGCAAGCTGTAAGTCGTATGCAACTGGAAGCTGGACAATTCCAACACCCACACCTGCGGTAATTGATCATCGGCGACAACTTGATGCAGACGGTCCAGCGCTGCCGGGCTGATGTTGCCAGCCACTTGCACCGTCAAGCCTGCACGCTGGCATAACAAACCGACCAAGCTGGTAACTGTGGTTTTGCCATTGGTGCCGGTGATCGCAATGACTTTCGGCGTGTAATCTTTTTCTTCTTTCAACGCAGCCAATGCCTGCGCGAACAATTCAATTTCGCCCCAGAGCGGGATTTCTTTTTCCTGTGCAGCAGGAATAATTGCAGCCAATTCACGCGACGGCATCAAGCCTGGGCTAACAGCAACGAAGTCGATACCATTCAACAATTCAGCATTAAATGCACCGCCAATGAATTCGGCATCCGCTGCGATCTCACGCAATTGCGGCAAACGATCCGGTTGTTCACGCGTATCGGCAACACGCAACGATGCGCCACAGCGGACCAGCCACTGTGCCATCGCCAGCCCGGATTCCCCGAGCCCTAAAACCAGAACGTGTTTTCCTGCGTAATTCATTAGCGTAATTTCAAAGTAGATAAACCAAACAACACCAGAATCATCGTGATGATCCAGAAACGCACAACAACTTGCGTTTCTTTCCAGCCTTTTTGTTCAAAGTGATGGTGCAAAGGCGCCATCAACAAGACTCGCTTACCGATCCCGGTGCGCATCTTGGTGTATTTAAAGTAAGCAACCTGCAGCATGACGGACAAGGTTTCGACCACGAAGATGCCACCCATGATGAAGAGCACGACTTCCTGGCGCACGATGACTGCGATGGTGCCGAGCGCGCCGCCCAATGCCAGCGCACCAACGTCGCCCATGAACACTTGTGCCGGATGCGCGTTAAACCAAAGGAAAGCCAGGCCTGCACCCGCCATCGCGCCGCAGAAAATAATCAACTCGCCAGCACCCGGAATATGCGGGATGAATAAATATTTAGCGTAGTTCGCGCTACCGGTCAGATAAGCAAACAGACCGAGCGCGGTACCCACCATCACCGTCGGCATGATCGCCAAACCATCCAGACCATCGGTCAAATTGACGGCATTGCTGGTGCCGACGATGACGAAGTAAGTCAGCGCGATAAAACCCCAGACACCCAGCGGATAACTGATGGTTTTGAAAAACGGTACGATCAAATCGGCCTTAGGTGGCAGATCCATGCTGAAACCGGATTGCACCCACGCTATAAACAAATCAAGAAATTGCGAATTGCTAGGTGCAGAAACCGAGAAAGCCAGATAGATCGCAGCGAACAAGCCGATCACCGATTGCCAGAAATATTTTTCCTTGGAAGCCATGCCTTTAGGATCTTTGTAGACCACCTTGCGGTAATCATCGACCCAACCAACCGCGCCAAAACCCAAGGTCACGATCAGCACAACCCAGATAAAACGATTGCTGAGGTCAGTCCACAACAAGGTCGAGATACCTATCGCCAGCAAGATTAATACGCCACCCATCGTTGGCGTGCCGCTTTTGATCAAATGTGTTTGCGGACCATCGGTACGCACTGCTTGTCCAACCTTCAGACGTGTCAACATGCGGATCACAGCCGGGCCGAAGAACAAGCCGATGGCGAGCGCCGTCAATGTCGCGAACACCGCGCGGAAGGTAATGAAATTGAAGACACGCAATGGTCCGATTTCATCTTGAAAATGTTGTGCTAGCCAGAGCAGCATATTAGTGAGCTTCCTGAGTTTGTTGTCCGAGTAGATGCTGAACCACACGTTCCATCTTCATGAAGCGAGATCCTTTTACCAGCACCGTCGCATCTGCAGCAAAGATCTCTGCAAGTGCATCGTTTAATTTTTCTACGCTGTCGTAATGACTTGCGTGCGTACCAAAGGCGCTAGCCGTGTGACGAGCCAAATCGCCCAGCGTGAGTACGTGTTCAATTCCATTTGCGCGTGCATAAGCGCCGATTTCTTCGTGATATTGGCGACCGTCATTACCGACTTCGCCCATATCACCCAGCACCAGAATGCGCGGCGCAGCCATTTGCGCCAGCACATCTATCGCTGCACGTACCGAATCCGGATTAGCGTTGTAAGTGTCATCGATCACCAATGCGCCATTGGCAGCGATCTTGCGTTGCAAACGACCGCTGACTGGCGCAAAAGCTTGCAAGCCACGCACGATTGCATCCGGCACAATACCGATTGCCAAGGTGCAGGCAATCGCAGCCAAGGCATTGCGCACGTTATGCACACCAGCCGCCGACAAGGCGATAGAAAATTGCTGTTTGCCTGCCGTTACCAACATATCGTTGCCGAAAACGTTGGCGGTATAAGTGCAACGCACATCGGCATCGTCTGAAAAACCGAAGGTCAATGTCTTGCGCTGCGCTGCATATTCACGCCACAGCGGCGTAAATTCATCATCTGCTGGAAACACGGCTGTGCCATCTGCTGGCAAGTTGGCGAGCACCGCGCCATTTTCCTTGGCGACGGCTTCCACACTTTCCATGAATTCCTGATGTTCGCGTTGTGCGTTATTCACCAGTCCGACTGTTGGTTGCGCAATCGCAGATAACACAGCGATTTCGCCTGGATGATTCATGCCCAGTTCAATCACTGCTGCTTTGCAGACTGCATTCAAACGCATCAAGGTCAGTGGTACACCAATGTCGTTATTGAAGTTGCCGCGCGTTGCCAGATAGTTGTCTGCACCCAAGGCCGCATCCAGAATCGCTGCGATCATTTCCTTAACAGTGGTCTTGCCATTGCTGCCGGTAACGCCTATCAGCGGCAAGCTGAATTGTTGACGCCAGTAATGTGCGATTTCACCGAGCGCGAGACGCGTATTCGGCACTATCAATGCAGGCACGTTCAATCCGGCTGGAATTTCTTCCGCCACCACTGCTGCCACCTTGCGCTCTGCGACCTGCGACAAAAATTCATGTGCATCAAAACGTTCACCGCGCAAAGCAACGAACAGATTGCCAGCAGCAACGCCACGGCTATCAGTCGACACGCCGTCGAACGCCGCATCAACCGTCATGCGTGCGCCTTGGACTGCGGATTGGAGTTTGGCCAATGAAGATTTCATCAGTGCGCTCCCTGCATGACGCGTGTAGATAAAGCCAGCGCAGCGTGATCGGCATCGAGGAAAGGTAATTTTCTACCCTTCACTTCTTGATACGCTTCATGTCCTTTACCAGCCAGCAAAATCACGTCTTGTTTCGCTGCATGTCGACCTGCCCACAAGATTGCGGTCGCGCGATCTTCAATGATGTGCGGCGCTTGTTTTGCACCATCCATGCCAGCAACAATGCTGGCGATGATATCGGCAGGTTCTTCATGGCGCGGATTGTCTGTTGTGACGATCACGTGATCGGCAGCCAGTGCCGCTTTACCCATTTGTGGACGTTTTCCCGGATCGCGATCACCACCGCAACCAAAGACGCACCACAATTCACCGCCTCTATCGTTGGCAACATTGCGCAAGGTCGCCAGAGTTTTTTCCAGAGCGTCCGGTGTGTGTGCGTAATCGATCACAACCAATGGTGCTTCGCCGCCGCCCAGTTGTTGCATGCGACCTGGCACCGCTGTCAGTGCCTCGATGGCCGCAATCGCATTTTGCAAGGTAGTGCCTTTTGCCAGCAGGATGCCGATAATGCCCAGCACATTGCTGACATTGAATTGACCAACCAACTGTGTTTTAACTTGTGCGTTGCCGAACTCGGATTCCAGTTGGAATACGGTGCCGTTTTGGTTGCTGCGTACATCGGTGGCACGCAGCAATGCGATGCCATCTATTTTTTGATTCGACAAGGTGTAACCGGTGATGCCGGTATTTGCCTGTTTGCGTTTCAAACGTTCGACCAGACGCACACCCATCGCATCGTCCAGATTGATCACCGCATGACGCAAACCCGGCCAGTCGAACAACATCGCCTTGGCTTCTTCATAAGCAGCCATGTCGCCGTGATAATCCAGATGATCGCGAGTGAAATTGGTGAACAAGGCCATATCGAAATGCATGCCGGACAAGCGTCCTTGATGCAAACCGATGGAAGACGCTTCGATTGCCAATGCAGTTGCGCCCAGATTGCGTACATTCACCAGCGAACGTTGCAGCAAAACTGCATCCGGCGTGGTGTAACCTGTTGCATCAAATGCACCATGTCCACCGTTCGTGAAAATACCGACGCCGAGCGTGCCAATCACGGCAGTCGGTTGTCCCAGGCGCGACAAGGCATTGCCCAACCATTGCGCGCAGGATGTTTTGCCATTGGTGCCAGTGATGGCAACAGTAAACATGCCCTGATCAGGATGCGCGTAATACGCAGCGGCGATTTCGCCTGCATGTTCTTTCAAATTCTCTACAGCCAGATGCGGCACATTCCATTCCGCCTGCCATACGCAATCAGCAGCTTCATACAAGATCGCTTGTGCGCCGCGCTCGATTGCATTCGGGATATAAGTACGACCATCCGCCTCATCGCCCGGATAGGCAACGAATACATCACCCACGGCTATGCTGCGCGAATCGGATGCCAGCTCGGCTTTCGGCGCATTGGTTTTCAACCAGTCGAGTATGGTCGTGAGTGCGGTCATGGTCAGGGCCGACATTACATATTCTCCTGCTCGGACCCGGCCGGAATAATGATGTTGGTGACGCTGGAGTCAGGCGCAACGTTCAATGCACGCAATGCATTCGCAGTGACGGTCGCAAACACTGGCGCAGCGACCTGACCACCGTAATGCTTGCCGGCCGATGGCTCATCGATCATCACAGCAATGATGATGCGCGGATCAGAAACCGGCGCAAAACCAACGAAGGACGATACGTATTTTTTAACGTACTGACCTTTTTCAATTTTGTATGCAGTACCTGTTTTGCCAGCAACGCGATAACCAGGCACTTGTGATCTAGGCGCGGAACCAGTTGGACCTGCTGCCATTTCCAGCATGCTGCGCATCTCGCGCGCTGTTTTTGGGCTGATGATGCGTTCGCTGATAGGTTGATCCGTTGTGCGTTGGAAGGTGATTGGAATCAAATCGCCATCGCGCGCGAAGATCGTATACGCGTGCACCAATTGCAACAAAGACACGGATATACCGTGCCCGTAACTCATTGTTGCCTGCTCAATCGGCCGCCAGGATTTATATGGCCTTACACGTCCGGCAACAGCACCGGGGAAATTGATCTTGGGCTGCTGACCGAAACCGACGCTGGTGAACATGTCCCACATTTCATGCGGTTCCATTTGCAGCGCGATTTTTGCGGTGCCGATATTGGAGGATTTTTCAATCACCTGCGCCACTGACAACAAACCGGATGCATGCGCATCACCGATGGTGGCGGTACCGATGGTCATTTTTCCCGGCGCGGTCTGGATCATCGTGTTCGGTGTCACACGCTTGGTTTCCAGTGCCAGGGAAACTGCGAACGGCTTGAGTGTGGAACCAGGTTCAAAGGTGTCGGTAATCACGCGATTACGTAACTGCGCACCAGTCAGCACCGAGCGATTGTTCGGGTTGTAGGTCGGCAGATTTGCCAATGCCAGCACTTCACCGGTTTTGGCATCGAGTACAACGATCCCGCCAGCTTTTGCCTTATTAACTTCTACCGCTTCCTTCAAAGCTGAAAAAGCGATGTACTGAATCTTGCTGTCTATCGACAAGGTCAAATCTTTGCCGTCATGCGGCTCGCGCACCGATTCGATATCCTCGACGATGCGGCCGAGTCTATCTTTGATCACGCGACGATTACCGGTAACGCCGACCAAGGTCTTCTGGTACGCCAACTCCATACCATCCTGTCCCTTGTCTTCCACATTGGTGAAGCCGACGATGTGCGCCATCACATCGCCTTCAGGGTAGTAGCGTTTGTATTCTTTACGGGTATCGATGCCGGCAATGCCGAGCTTGAGTATCTTGTCGACAATATCAAGCTCGACTTGACGCTTCAGATAAACAAAACTGCGGTCTGAATCCAGTTTGCGGCGTAAGTCGCGCTCAGGCATCTCCAGCAACTTGGCCAGCGCTTGCAATTTTTCTGGCGGTGACTCCAACACGTCTTCCGGAATCGCCCACACTGCACGCACAGGAATCGACGATGCCAATACCTGACCATTGCGATCAGTAATCTTGCCGCGTGTAGCCGGCAATTCGAGCGTACGCGCGTAACGCGAAGCGCCCTGCTTTTGCAAAAATTCGGTAGACATTCCTTGCAGCCAGAGCGCACGACCAGCCAAGGCCAGGAAGGCTGCAAAAATCAGGAACAATACGACACGCGAACGCCACGCCGGCAACTTGGTCGCCAAGACCGGGTTGGAAGAGAAAGGCACGCCCTTCGATGCGGCGGTGCGTGACGTGTTACGCGTCATTTAGCCCCCGTCGTTAAGTACTGCGTACTGGCTGGCGATACTGGCACCATGCGCAAATCGCGGCGCGCATTGAATTCGATACGGGAATGTTTGCCCAATGTGGATTGATCGAGCTGCAATTGCGCCCAGTCGATATCGAGTTGTCGTGCTTGCGCTTGTGCGCGTTCGAGTTCGATGAAGAGACGACGGAATTGGTAATGGGCGTTCACGACCGACAAGGCGCAGACCACGAGGATAAAACTGAGAACAAAACTAATGCGGCCGCTCATAGCGCCGCCTTGCTAGTTGGTTGCAGACGCTCGGCCACGCGCATGACGGCAGAACGCGCGCGCGGGTTGCCACTAATTTCAGTGGCCGAGGGTTTAATTCTGGACAACAGCTTCATTTCAGGTTGCGGCAAATCGATGGCACGAATCGGGAGGCGACGGTCTGGCTGCGGCACATTGGCTTTACTAGCCATGAACTGTTTGACGATGCGATCTTCCAAAGAATGAAAGCTGATCACAACTAATCTCCCATGCGGGGCCAGATGCCGATATGCCTCGTTCAGTACTACTTCGAGTTCTTCAAGCTCCTGATTGATGAAAATCCGGATAGCCTGAAAGGTACGAGTGGCCGGGTCTTTGCCTTTCTCGCGGGTTTTAACGACGCGTGCCACGATCTCGGCAAGCTGTCGTGTGCTTGAAATTGGCTCGACTGCCCTGCGAGCAACAATCGCCTTTGCAATCTGAAAAGCAAACCGTTCTTCCCCATATTCTCGTATCACTTTCTCGATTTTTTGTTCAGTTTCCGTCGCCAGCCATTCTGCTGCCGACAAGCCGCGCGTTGTATCCATACGCATATCGAGCGGCCCGTCTGCGCGAAAACTGAAACCTCGCGTCGCATCGTCAACTTGCGGTGACGAAATCCCAAGATCCAGCAACACTCCATCCACCTGCTTGATACCGCGTACTGCTAAAGCTTCACCCAACGTTGCAAAACTGTCGTGCGCAATATCGAAGCGCTTATCGTCTATCGTTGCGGCATTCGCTATCGCCTGCGTATCCTTGTCGAATGCAAGCAGACGACCGCCTGTACCCAATTGCTGCAAAATCTTGCGGCTATGACCACCGCGTCCGAACGTGCCGTCAACGTATATGCCGTTTGCACGTTCACCATCCAGCGCCAGCGCATCGACCGCTTCATCCAGCAACACCGTACGGTGCTGGTATTGCGGCACCGATTCTTCACTCATCACGGCGTCAGAAAGAAAAATTATTTAATACATCGGGCATGCCGGAAGCGACCGCTTCCGATTCGCTTTCGGCCAATTTCGCTGCATCCCAGATTTCGAAATGGCTACCCATCCCGAGCAACATCACGTCACGTGTCATGCCAACTGCCGAGCGCAACTCCGGTGCAATCAGGATGCGACCAGCGCCATCCATCTCCACATCGGAAGCATTACCAAGGAAAATACGTTGCCACGCGCGCGCGGACATAGGCCACGCAGCGATTTGCTCGCGGTGACTTTCCCAGACTGGGCGCGGGAAGAACAGAAGACAGCCGTGCGGATGTTTAGTCAGGGTCACGCGGCCTTCACATTGCAAAAGCAATGCGTCACGATGCCGAGCTGGAATAGTCATCCGGCCTTTAGCATCGAGATTGAGAGAAGACGCGCCTTGAAACACCCTGAAATCCTTTTTTGTAGGTTTTACATGCTGAATTGAGTGAAATTTGCGGTTAAAAATCCCCACAAATAAACACTTTTTCACACTGTTGCCCACTTTAGAGGATGCACCATTGCCGGTCAAGCGATATTCAGGGGTAAAAACAAGGTTTTTTTCAATGAAGTCAATGACTTAGCGCATTACGCTAACGCAACACATTTGTTAAATATCTCTAAGAATTAAGCACTTATGATTGATAGTGAAAGTGGCACATCAGATAAACACATGTGTTTATCCAGTAATACGCGTTTCACAAAGGGAGAAATAGCTGTGGGGATTTTGGTGTGACTTGTCGTCAATATCGCTGAAAGCTCTGCTTTATGACGATTTCTGGGCGGAAGTCGGAAATTCCACATCAACGAAACGCAGGCAATGACACGAAAATGTAAAACGCTGCGAAATTGATCCGTTTTTAACAATTACCTTCATACGAAATCACGGAAAAAAGCGCAATTAAGGCGTGTACCGAAAATGAGCGAAAAAAAACAGTCGGAACAGAGAAGCGCCGAGCGCAAAGTGCATGCCCTGCGTCAGGATAGAACCCTTACTGCCCGATATATTGCGGTGGCGCCCCACACTGCAATGACGGATCGGGAACCGACTTACAGTACAGGAAGGCCTCTTCCCGCACAGCACCAGGGCGACGTTTGCCATTCCGCCCGCGTATGACATAAGGAGCAAAACACTCCTGACTTTCCCGATACTCCCTCATCAAGCGCTCACAATCAAACTGCCTCTTGGTGACGCTGCTTGGCTCACCCATAATTGCGCCACTTGGTCTTGCAGGAGCACCGCGCTCGTCCTCGGCGCGCTCTACGATTGCCTTCTCACGCGCAGCACGCTCAGCAGCATCCTGGCGCTGACTCGCGGTCACCTCAGAATCACTCGTATCAACCTTGGTTGCTACGCCCTTGTAGCGCTCAGGCACTGTGTCAGAAAAATAGACGCGGCCATTCCCATCAACCCAGCGGTAGATATCTGCGGCATACGCGACCGAAGTCAATAAGATGCAACTGATGAGGACGGCTATCTTGTTTTTCATGATGTGCCTTGGTCTCGGGAGGCTGATTTGTTCTGTTATAGCATGCCCTACTCAGACGTGTCGGCTCGGTGCTTTACCTCAGAAACGAGCCACTTCCAAACAAACCTATCAAGCCGATCACGATCAGATACAAGGCGACAATAAAATTCAGCAGGCGTGGCATTAACAAAATCAGGATGCCGGCAATCAGAGCGAGAAGTGGACCAAGTGTAATGTGCAGATTCATTGCAAACTCCTGTGTGGAATGACGATAAAAGATAGATCGTGCCGTATGCAAGCTAGTTCACGCAAGCAGCATTTCTCCATACAACACAGATAGTCACCCGCACACGTGATGCCAATCATCGCGCCAATAAAAAACGCGCGAGCCCAAAACTCGCGCGTTGCACAACTGTGATGACAGTCGTTCGCCCATCAAACATCGCCTATTACTTAGGAATCAACACCGTATCGATCACGTTGATCACACCATTCGACTGATAAACGTCATAGGTGCTAATGCTGGCGGTGTTACCGCTGTCATCTTTCACATTGATATTGTGTTTGCCATTCATCACAAAGGTCAGTTTTGCGCCATTGGCAGTTGCCAATTGTGCTGTGCCTTTGTGTTTTTTGATTTCTTTTTCCAGTGCGACGAAGTCATATTTGCCTGGCACAACGTGATAGGTCAGGATTTTTGTCAGTGTTGCCTTGTTTTCTGGCTTGACCAAGGTGTCTACTGTGCCTGCAGGCAATTTACCAAAGGCCGCATTCGTTGGTGCGAATACAGTAAACGGACCTTTTCCCTTCAATGTATCCACCAAACCAGCGGCTTTAACTGCAGCAACCAAAGTCGTGTGATCTGCAGAGTTAACAGCATTGTCGACAATATCCTTGCTAGGCAACATGCTTTGACCGCCAACCATCACAGCATCGGCAGCATAAGCAAATGATACGGATGCGAGTGAGGCAGAGAGAAGCAAGGCGTAAGAGAGTTTGCGCATGATCGTTCCTTTCGGTACAGGCTATTTGCAAGATTGCGTAGAGATATACGGCAGGCCTGTTGGAACAGATTCAATTATTTGAATGACGAGCGTGTTTGCAAAAATACCTGTCTGAGCAGCAACATCACAGCGATGCGAATAAGCCGTGCAAAAAGAAAAAGCGGCGCGACAGATAGTCGCACCGCTTTAGAAAGAAGTTGAAGCAAGCCGATAGGCCGGATTCTGTTACGACGAATAAGCAAGCCCATTCGTTATGACAACCATTCCTCTAGGCCGTGAATTACTCCACGGCTCAAGCTTCCTACCCGCACGCTCCGCGAGCAACGTCAACGCGTGCCTATTTGGAATTGCTCCGAGTGGAGGTTACCGCGTTTCACCGTAACTTAATACGCTCGTCTCTGTGGCCCTATTCCTCGCCTCACGGCGGACGGCCGTTAACCGTCACCCTGCTCTATGGAGTCCGGACCTTCCTCCCGCCATCACCGAAATGACAGCCAGCGGTTGTCTTGGCTTACTTCAGGCGTCATTGTAGTCCACCACGCAGTAGGAAGCGCGAATAATGTTTTATCATGCGCGTGCGCGATAGCAATATTTCACAAGTTTTGCCCCACTTCCCCGTACGCAGAGATCCATTACATGAAATTGTATGAAACGCTCGCCGCCGAACTCGCGCAATCCATACAGGATGGCGTCTTGCGTTTAGGCGATCGTCTGCCTTCAGTGCGACAAGCCAGCATCAGCCGCAATGTCAGTCCGTCTACTGTCTTCCAGGCTTATTACCTGCTGGAAGCACGCGGCCTGATACGCGCACGCGAACGCTCCGGTTATTACGTTGCTGGCGGTGCGCAGAAGCTGCCGCCGGAACCGGAACAGGCATCACAACCGAATGAAGCCTCATCGCCGGTCGATATCAGCGAGCGCGTGTTTGAAGTACTGGAGTCAGCCAAGATGCGCGACGTCGTGCCACTAGGCTCGGCCTTTCCCAGTCCTTTGCTGTTCCCTATGGCACGACTCGCACGCGCGATGGCATCCAGCGTGCAGCAACTCGACCCGTGGAGCGCCGTTGACGATCTGACGCCAGGAAATCCAGAATTACGTCGCCAGATCGCCTTGCGTTATTTGACCGAAGGCCTGCATATACATACAGATGAAATCGTCATCACCAACGGTGCGCTGGATGCACTGAATCTGTGCCTGACCGCAGTAACGCGTCCCGGCGATGCGGTGCTGGTCGAGTCGCCAACTTTTTATGCGGCGCTGCAATCGCTGGAACGCAATGGCTTGCATGCAATAGAAGTACCGACGCATCCGCGTGAAGGCATAGACCTCGCCGCACTGGCACGTGCCATCGAGCGTCATCAGCCAAAAGCCTGCTGGCTGATGACGACTTTCCAGAATCCGCTCGGCAGCCTGATGCCGGATGAAAAGAAACGCGATCTGGTCGCACTCCTCGCACAGCATGAGATACCGCTGATAGAAGACGATGTGTACGGTGAGCTGTATTTCGGCGACAAACGCCCTATGCCAGCCAAAGCCTTTGATACCAAAGGTCTGGTCATGCACTGTTCATCTTTCTCTAAATGTCTGGCGCCTGGTTATCGCGTCGGCTGGGCAGCTCCGGGGCGTTATACACGCGCCGTCGCACGCCACAAACTGACGACTACCTTGGCCGCTTCCGCTCCGGCACAAGCCGCACTCGCTGCCTATCTGAAAAAAGGCGGCTACGACCGCCACTTGCGCCAATTACGTCACACGCTGTCGGTGCAGCAAACACTATTCATGGAAGCGATTGCGCGTCACTTCCCGGTCGGCACGCAGGCAACACGACCTAAAGGTGGTTATTTTCTGTGGGTGGAATTGCCGCATAAAGTGAATGCACTGGAATTACATAGGCAAGCGCTGGCACTAGGCATCAGCATCGCGCCGGGACCGATTTTTTCTGCGCATCACGGTTTTACCAATTGCATCCGGTTGAATTACGGCCACATCTGGGATGCACGCATGGACGCCGCGCTGGCAACGCTGGGGCAACTGGCAAAGCAGATGGCTTGAAAAAATTTCATGCCTGCATTGTCTTTTTAACCATCGCAATGCTGCTTTCATCTTCACTTCTGCAAACTGCTCCGGTTTTTTCTCCGCCTTCTGATGCTGGCTAAACCGGCGCTTCGCCCTTACCCTTGCAGTATCATGTAGAACTTCCGACAAGTTACAGAGCTGACATCTCTGTACATTGACGCCAACCGGCGTTTGCCAAGAGACCTATAAAAATGAGTGCATTGCACACTATGCGCAGTAACTGTTTTCGTTTCGTCCGACTTCTCGCCGTCAGTTGCCTGGCACTCACTGCCGGCATCTCCAGTGCTGCCGACGAAGGCAAGGTTCCCGATACCATCGCTCAACGCGTCGCCGCTTGCGTGGTCTGCCACGGCAAGGAAGGCCGCGCCGGCAGCGATGGCTATTACCCGCGCATAGCAGGCAAACCGGCCGGCTATCTATATAACCAGTTAATCAACTTCCGCGACGGCAAGCGCACTTATCCAGTCATGACCGCGATGCTGGAAAACATGTCGGACACCTATCTGCGCGAGATCGCGCAATACTTCTCTGATCAGCATCCGCCATATCCGGAACCACAAGCGACTCAGTCAAATCCAGCCGAACTGGAACGTGGTCGCTTGCTGGTGCATAACGGTGACAAGGAAAAAGGGATTCCCGCCTGCGTCGCCTGCCATAGCGCAAAGATGACCGGCACCGCACCGGCGATTCCCGGCCTGATCGGCTTGCCACGTGATTACCTGCTGGGACAAATCGGCGCCTGGAAAATCGGCACCCGTCACGCTGCCAAACCGGACTGCATGGCCGATATCGTGAAGAAAATGAGCGCAGCAGATATCACCGCCGCCGCATCATGGTTATCCGAACAGCGCGTACCGGCTGATGCGACACCTGCTCCCGCCATCACGACGAAACTTCCTCTGGAGTGCGGCAATCTCGCACCTTAAAAAGAAAAACGAAGACGCATACCCATGAAACGACAATACTTATCGCGCCTATTCGCACTCGTGCTGGCCGTCATCGCTATCTTCGTCGCCTGGCTGTTTCTGGCAAACAGAAATCCTGATATCGATCAGCCATCGATACCGCCAGCCGATCCTGCGCAGCAACTGAAGCAAGGCGAATATCTGGCACGCGTCGGCAATTGCATGAGCTGCCACACCTCGCGCGGCGGCGAGTCATATGCGGGCGGACGCGCCGTGCCTACGCCTTTCGGCAATATCTACACATCCAATCTGACGCCAGATGCAGAAACCGGCCTCGGCAAATGGACGAACGGCGACTTCTGGCAAGCCATGCACAACGGCAAATCGAAAGACGGCAGCCTGTTGTATCCAGCCTTCCCATACACAAATTACACCAAGGTAACACGCGCCGATTCAGACGCAATCTTCGCCTATCTGCAAACGCTACCGGCAGTCAGCCAAAAGAATCGCGCGCCGGACTTGCGCTTCCCTTACGACAACCGCGCATCACTCTATGTATGGCGCGCGCTGTACTTCCGCCCGGGTCTATACGTCAATGACGACAAGCAATCGATGGAATGGAATCGTGGCGCGTATATGACGCAAGGTCTCGGTCATTGCAGTGCCTGTCACTCGCCACGCGATACGCTGGGCGGTACAGATTTGAAAGCGGAATTGGGCGGCGGCATGATCCCGATGTTGAATTGGTACGCACCACCATTGAATAGCGATGCAGAATCCAGTCTCGGCAATTGGGAAACCGAACATCTTGCTGCGCTCTTGCAAACCGGCGTCGCACCACGCCGCTCAGTCAGCGGCCCGATGGCAGAAGTCGTCTTCAACAGCTTGCAATATGCGACGCATGAAGACATCCATGCAATGGCTGTTTATCTGAAGTCCTTGCCGCAACAAATTGCTGCGCCAGTCGCAACGGCAGAAAGCGTCAGTGACAACACCAAGAAAAACATGATCACAGCAGGAGCGAAGCTGTACGAGAATCAATGCGCCAGCTGCCATCAGGCATCCGGCCAAGGTGTGCCATCGATTTACCCTGCTCTGGCCAACAGTCGTGCCATCACAACACCAATCGCAACCAATGCTGTCCGTATGGTCTTGCATGGCGGCTATGCACCGAGTACCAGTGGCAATCCGCGTCCATACGGCATGCCGCCATTTGGTCAGTCGATGACGGATGATGAAATCGCTTCAGTCGTCACTTACATACGTAATGCGTGGGGCAATCAGGGTACGGCTGTCTCGCCTAACGATGTCAACCGCTACCGCTCGCGCTAATGCGCCAGCTTAACTAATGAGCGCCGTTATAAACACTCAACCAGCCAGCAGCAAACACAAGGGCAAGACTGTCGCCACTTTATTGGCGGTCTTGCTCGGTGGTACAGGCGCGCATCGTTTTTATTTGTATGGTGTGAAAGACTTCTGGGCGTGGATTTATCTGTGTGCGTTTGCACTTTTCGTCGGTGCCGTTGTTCTGACACGAGCGCCACACTCGCTGATCGTCAGTTTGCTGGCCTTGTTTCCGCTCTCGATTTTTGCCGGATGGATAGAAGCATTGACGATAGGTTTAACGTCGGATGAAAAGTGGGATGCGAAACACAATCCGCACTCAGCGCACACATCTGCATCACGCTGGCCGATTGTGTTGTTGCTGGTACTGACCTTCGCTTGCGGTTTTACAGCGGTGATTATCAGTATGGCGCGCGCCACCGATCTGTTTCTGACCGGCGGCGCTTACGGCTGAAAATGTAATGCCTAGATTACGCCCAGTAATTTCAGCACGAAGGGCACCAGCAATGCCGTCAAGATTCCAGACAGGCCCATCGCCAAACCGGCAAATGCACCCATTTCCTGATTGACCTGAAATGCGCGCGCCGTTCCAACACCATGCGCCGCCGCGCCCAAGGCAAAACCGCAAGTGATGTCGTCAGTGATTTTCATCGCCTTGAAAATGTAATGCGCGATACCCGAACCGAAAATACCAGTCAGCATCACCATCACCGCGGTCAAGGTCGGCAAGCCACCGATCTTCTCCGTCACACCCATGGCAATCGGCATCGTCACTGACTTCGGCGCCATCGACAAGACCGTCAACGGTGATGCACCCAATAGCCACGCTATCCCCATCCCGCATGTAATGGCTGCCGCGCCACCTATCAAGGCACCGGCCAGCAAGGGAAACCAGTTGCGCTTCAATTTATCGAGTTGCATATACAAGGGAATCGCCAAGGCAACCGTGACCGGACCGAGCAAGAAGTGCACGAACTGCGCGCCGTCGAAATAAGTTTTGTACGGCGTATCGCTGATATAAAGCACCAGCACCAGTATCGCTACCGAAATTGCCACCGGATTAGCTAGTGGACTGCGATTAGTTTTTTCATAAATCGTGGTCGCGATGCGATAAGCCAGCAAAGTTGCCGTCAACCACAACAGTGGTGAGCCGGCCAGATAAACCCAGACCGTATTGAAGTGCGGCATCATGGCTGAGTCCTTTTTTTCAGCTTGTTGATCACAGCCGCCGTCACCACGATGGAGACGACCGTGCTGATAATCAGCGCAATCGAAATCGCCAGCCACTCATCCGCAATCCTGTGCACATGCACGCTAATACCAACACCGGCCGGCACAAACAGCAAAGCCATGTGCGACAGCAATTGCGAAGTATTCGGTGCCAACTTGGTAGCCACGCCCTTCTTCACTATCAAATAGAGCAGCAGCAAGAGCATGCCAATGACAGGGCCGGGAACCGGTAGCGACAAGGCATAAACCAAACCTTCGCCCATCGTTTGAAAGATCAACAGGGTGAGTAGCGTATTGAGCATGAACAGAGAATAGGAAGAGTTCGATTGAAGGAAAGACAAGAAGCTGCAAAAAACAGATGCCGATATGGAATATACCGGCTCCGACATTCTACGTAACGGATCAGCCGGTCGGTGCAAATGCCGGTGCAGATCGATATTTTTCATCTATCGCACGCACCCGCAGAGTGCGCATGCGCACCATCGCGAGCCACAAGCAGGTCTATTCATCCGCTATTTACATGTAAATCGATAAGCTGAGCCTGGGTCATCAGTCCGGGCGCTGGCATGACTCATGCTATGTCAAATACAAACTTGTATACATGGGAGTATTCAAAATGCTTGGATGGACTATCAGCGATTGGCAAACTGCATATAACAACGGCGACACACCGGCCACCTTGTTATCCAACCTGCTCGACAGCTTGCAAAAAGACGATGTCGCGTGGATCAGCTTGATCAATCAACCTTATCTCG
The DNA here is from genome assembly GCF_059416385.1 of Herminiimonas sp. GW821-FHT09C12. Classification (NCBI taxonomy): domain Bacteria; kingdom Pseudomonadati; phylum Pseudomonadota; class Betaproteobacteria; order Burkholderiales; family Oxalobacteraceae; genus Herminiimonas; species Herminiimonas sp. GW821-FHT09C12. The sequence goes on along the minus strand of NZ_JBWKPC010000001.1, from coordinate 1,547,741 downwards.
ACGCACAATTGCAGGCGCTGGAAGCCAGACGCAAATCCTTGCCTGATCTATCGTCGCTGCCGCTGTATGGCGTACCGTTTGCAGCGAAAGACAATATCGATGTGGCTGGCATACGCACTACCGCCGCCTGTCCCGAGTTCGCTTACATCCCGACCCAGCATGCCACCGTCATACAACGTTTACTGGATGCGGGTGCAATTGTCATCGGCAAAACCAATCTCGATCAATTTGCCACCGGTCTGGTCGGCATACGTTCGCCTTACGGCGCAGTGCCAAACAGCTTCGATCCGGAATATGTTTCCGGCGGCTCCAGCTCCGGTTCTGCTTCGGTCGTAGCACGCGGTCTGGTGCCGTTTTCACTCGGCACGGATACCGCTGGCTCCGGCCGCGTACCAGCTGGCTTGAATAATATTGTCGGCTTGAAGCCGACGGTAGGCGCGATCAGCGGCCGCGGTGTAGTTCCAGCTTGCCGCACACTGGATTGCGTATCGATATTTGCCACGACCGTGGCTGATGCAGAATTGGTCTTCCAACAGGCATCCGGCTTCGATGAAGCTGATGGTTATTCGCGTGCTCGTCCTGACCATGTGCCGACTTCCTTGCCGGCCAAACCACGCTTCGGCATTCCTGCACAACCGGAATTTTATGGCGATGTGCAATCGGCAGAAGCATACGCACAAGCACTGGCACGCATCAAGGAAACTGGCGCTGAATGTATTCCACTCGACTTTTCATTATTCGATCAAGTCACGACCTTGTTGTACGACGGCCCATGGGTCGCCGAGCGTTATGCGGCCATCGAAACATTCGCCAAGGAACATGCAGATGCCATCCATCCGGTCGTGCGCGACATCATCTTCCGCGCCAAGGAATTTTCCGCAGCCGATACCTTCAATGCGCAATACAAACTGGCTGATCTAAAACGTCAGGCCGACAAGATACTGGCATCCGTTGATGCGCTGCTGGTACCGACTGCACCTACGCATTACAAGATCAGTGACGTTGCCGCCGATCCTATTCGTCGCAACAGTCACATGGGCAAGTACACCAACTTCGTGAACCTATTGAACTGGTGTGCGCTGGCGGTACCGGCCAACTTTCGCAGCGATGGCTTGCCGTTCGGTCTGACGTTGATCGGCCCTGCGTGGTCGGATCATGCGCTGGCAGCATACGGCAAGCAATGGCAAGCGCTGACCGCCTTGCCGCGCGGTGCGACCAAACAAGCTTTTGTCACCCCTGCTGCGTCGCCTGCGATCTCGGAACCGGCAGCCGGCCATCTGCGTCTGGCCGTCGTTGGTGCGCATCTGACCGGCATGCCTTTGAATCGTGAACTGACCGAACGCCATGCCGTTTTGGTTGAGAGCACCCAGACGGCCGACAGCTATCGCCTGTATGCGCTGGCACAAACCGTCCCACCCAAACCTGGCCTCGCACGTAGCGAGAACGGCGCACCTATCATTGTTGAACTCTGGGATATACCGCTCGCCGCTTTCGGCTCCTTTGTCGCCGGTGTTCCTGCACCACTGGGAATCGGCACACTGGAATTGAGCGACGGTCGTCAGGTCAAGGGCTTTATCTGCGAACCGTATGCACTGGAAAGTGCACAAGACATCACCGCATACGGTGGCTGGCGCGCATATTGCAACAAAGCGGCATAGACGATTTTTCCAGGAAAAACAGTGCCATGATTCCCAAGCTCAAATTCGCAAAAGTCCTGCCCGACAGCCTCGCTACGCAAGCTTATGCAAAGCTAAAGGCGGACATTTTCGACTTTCACTTTCTGCCCGGCGATCGCTTCAGTGAAAACGAAATGAGCGAACGTCTGCAAATGAGCCGAACGCCGGTGCGCGAAGCTCTATTTCGTTTGCAGCGTGAAGGCTATGTGGAAGTCCTGCACAAGAGCGGCTGGCAAATTCGTCCATTTGATTTTCAAATGTTCGAGCAACTGTATGACGTACGCAGCGTGCTGGAATGCGCAGCAGTCGAACAACTCTGCGCAATGCCTGACGCGCCACCGCTCTTGCAGGAATTAAGCGCGATCTGGTTTGTGTCAGAGCAGGACCGCATCACCGATGTACCGACCTTATCAGTACACGATGAACGCTTCCATGAACAATTGGTAGAAGCCAGCGGCAATGCAGAAATGGCGCGCATCCATCACGACATTACCGAACGCATACGTGTGATCCGACGACTGGAGTTCACCAAGGAAATGCGCATCGAAGTGACCTACACCGAACACGCGCACATCCTGCGTGCCATCATCGAAAAGCGCACTACTCAGGCCAAGGATTTGCTGCGAGCACACATCGCACTCAGCCAATCCGAGGTGAAGAAAATCACGATCCAGATGTTGCATCAAGCGAGACTGGCGGCACAGCTATCAGCATGAAAACAGCAGGCATCCGATATGCGATGCCTGCTCTCTCCATCCAAATACCCGCATCAACATGTGTGCAATGCTGCATACGGAAACGTGGCGGCCGCAAGAAACCAGCGCCTTCAGCACTTGGCCTAATTTGATAAAAATAACAAAAACAGCCAAATTTAGACGCAAGTATTCACCTATCCCTTACCCACGCAGCCAACTGAAAAATAGACGTGGAAACGATAAAAAAGCCTAGGCATCATCGTTAACAACCAGTAAGAACCACGCCAAATCAGCCTCAGACAGCGTTGTTACAAACTGGCGTATTCATCCGCAAGAATCGAAATTCAGGCCATGAACAGAAATTAAATTTCGGCCATAGATGGACAAGTCTCTGCGGACAAATTAACGATAGAGAAAAGGAATATGCATCATGAGTAAGGCTCTCGACGGCATCAAGATTATCGATTTCACGCATGTGCAGGCAGGCCCATCCTGCACTCAGCAATTGGCATGGTTCGGCGCAGATGTGACCAAGGTGGAGCGTCCCGGCTCAGGCGACGCCACCCGCACCTCGCTGCAAGACATCCCCGGCGTTGATGCACTGTATTTCACCATGCTGAACTGCAACAAGAAATCATTGACGCTCAATACCAAGACACCGCAAGGCAAGGAAGTGCTGGAAAAACTCATCGCGCAATCCGACATCATGGTGGAGAACTTCGCACCTGGCGTACTGGATCGCATGGGTTTTACCTGGGCGCACATCCAGAAGCTGAATCCACGCCTGATCCTGGCATCGGTCAAAGGCTTCAATGAAGGCCATTTCTACGAAGACTTGAAAGTCTACGACAACGTCGCGCAATGCGCAGGCGGATCAGCCACGACGACCGGCTTCTGGGACGGCCCACCGACTGTCAGCGGTGCCGCGCTGGGCGACAGCAACACCGGCATGCACCTGACCATAGGCATACTCGCAGCACTGCAACAACGTCATCACACCGGACTCGGACAAAAGGTTGCGGTATCGATGCAAGATGCCGTGTTGAATCTGTGCCGCGTCAAACTGCGCGATCAGCAACGTCTGGAAAGAACCGGCGTGCTGGAAGAGTATCCGCAATATCCGCACGGCACTTTTACTGATGTCGTACCGCGCGGTGGCAATGCCGGCGGTGGTGGCAATCCGGGTTGGGTACTCAAGTGTAAAGGTTGGGAGAACGATCCTAATGCCTATATCTACTTCACGATACAAGGCACTGCATGGCCGCAAACCTGCCGCGCCATCAACAAGGAAGAATGGATAGACAATCCTGAATACATGACAGCCTTGGCGCGTCAGGACAAGATTTTCGATATCTTTGCCTACATCGAAGATTGGCTCAAGGACAAAGATAAATTCGAAGCGATTGAAATCTTCCGCAAGTTCGACATTCCATGCGGTCCGGTATTGTCGATGAAAGAAATCGCCTACGATCCATCCTTGCGCAGAAGCGAAACCATCGTCGAAGTCGATCACAAGGTACGCGGCAAATACCTGACCGTTGGCAGCCCGATCAAGATGTCAGCCAACAAGGTAGAAATTACAGAGTCGCCTTTGCTCGGTGAACATACCGATGAAGTATTGACCAGCCTTGGTTATAACGCACAACAGATTGCAGAAATGCATGAAGCGCAAGCTGTGTAATCAAGTCTGACTTGCTCCACAAAAAAGCGCCGCAAGGCGCTTTTTCGCATTCGTATCACCTTGACATACAAGTTCATGGAAAGAATGTACGAACAAGGCATCAGGTATGATTTGCACAGATATTTAATTCCCGCCATTCATACGTATTCTGTTCACCATTCCTCATGCGCAAAATAACCGTCGGCCTCGTCGTTTTCCCACGCTTCCAGATGCTGGATATTGCAGCACCCAGCGATGCCTTTGCCGAAGTAAAAATACTCAGCGGCGGTAACTGTGAATATGAAATTCTGACCATCGCGACCACACGCGGACCGATACAGTCATCCAGCGGATTGACGATCATGCCGGATCGCACCATCTTCGATCCCTGCCCTCACTTCGATACGTTGATCGTACCAGGCGGGCTCGGCGTGTTCGACATACTGGAAGACACCACACTGACCGACTGGCTGGCCGCACAAGACGAAAGCTGCCGCCGCATAGGTGCCATCTGCAACGGCGTATTCGCGCTCGGTGCTGCCGGCATGATCAATGGCAAAACCGTGACTACACACTGGATGGATGCAGCGCGTCTGGCCAGCATGTTCCGCAAGGCCAAGGTGGAACCGGATCGCATTTACGTCAAGGATGATGCGCTCTACACCACGGCAGGCGTGACGGCCGGCATCGATCTGTCGCTGGCATTAATAGAAGAAGATTTCGGCAAGCAGATGGCGCTTGATGTCGCCAAATATTTGATCGTCTATTTGCGACGCGCAGGCGGCCAATCGCAATTCAGCCCGCTGCTGGAAGTACAGGTAGAAAACGATTCACCGGTCGCTGCAGTACAAAGCTATGTACTCGACAATCTGGAAGTCGAACATACCTTGCTAAGCATCGCCGAAGCCATGCAGATGAGCGCACGCAATCTTTCGCGCATCTTCAAGCAAGAGACAGGTTTGACGCTGATGAACTTCGTCAACGATGCGCGCATCGATGCGGCACGTCGTTATCTGGAAGCGACTGATCTCGGCTTGAGTGACATCGCACGTCGTTGTGGTCTCACCAACGCCGCCACATTGCGCCGCATTTTTTCCAAACGATTAGGTATCAGTCCTGCCGATTACCGGCAACGCTTCCATTCAGAAGAGCCGGTACAACGTTCATAAAACGAAATGGCAGTATCTACTTGATACCGGCCAGCGCACAGACTTCGCGCGTAATTGCACCGTCAGGTGCCGCCAACTCATTCAAGATCGTAAAGTGATTGCGCTGTGCCAGCGGCACCAACTTGCCAGGCAAGCCGCTACGCGCTGCGCCGAACTGCTCCGATTGTCTTTGCAACTCGGGTAGCTCGTCGGAGCCGTACATCAAGACCAGCGGATGCAAGCTCAAAGGTAAAGACAAGGGACTGAGCGACTGTACTTCATCATCGCTCAATTGCAGCTTATTGTTCAGGTAGCAAAGACGCACCGGCGCCAGATCATAAATCCCGCTGATCGCTACGCCACCGATGACACCTGGCTCATCCATACACATCGCCGTTAAATGACCACCGGCAGACCAGCCCGACACAATCATCCGATTCGGATCACCGCCAAAATCGGCAGCATGATTTTTCAGCCATGCAATCGATGCGCGTACTTCACTCACGATTTCTGTCAAAGACGCATCCGGTGCCAACGTATAACCAACCAAGGCCACATGCATGCCGTGTGCCAAAGGCCCCGCTGCCAGAAAACTAAAAGTCTCCTTCGCACGCATTTGCCAGTAACCACCGTGAATGAAAACCAGCAAAGGCCCCGGCTGGTCGCCGGCAAAGTAATCGATGCGATTACGCTCTGCCTGACCATAACGTAAATCCAGATGACTGCCGTACTCGGCACGCAAGGCCGCACTACGCTGATCAAAATCCTGCAACAGCGCACTGCTATTCGCCACTGCCAAAGAGTTGTTGTAACCAGCGTCCAGCGCTGCCTGATCCATCCCGCGATAAATCGGTGTCATGCTTTCCTATTCAATCAGGCTGTTATTCCCGCGAAGGTGGGAATCCTGTGCAATGGTAGCGTGAATTCTCACCTGCGGGCATGTCAAACAAAACTCATGCAGCGACCTTGCTCGACACATGGCTGGTCAGGTATTGCGTGATATCGCGACGTATCTCATTGAATTGAACCGCAGTGATATCGCGTGGACGTGCCAGCTCGAGCTTGATGTCTTCTTCAATCCGACCAGGGCCAGCGGTCATCACGACTACGCGATCCGACAACATCACCGCTTCTTCTACTGCATGTGTAACGAAGACGACGGTGACTTTGGTGCGCGCCCAGATTTCCAGCAAATCCTGCTGCAGCTTTTCACGCGTTAAAGCATCGAGTGCGCCAAAAGGTTCATCCATCAACAACACTTCGCAATCATTGGCCAGCACACGCGCAATCGCGACACGCTGCTTCATGCCACCGGACAATTGTCCCGGATAGTAATTGGCGAACTTGGTCAGACCAACCATGTCGGTGTAATACGCAGAAACTTCTTCCAGCTTGGCTTTCGGCAGATTGCGTTGACGTTGACCGAAGCCGATGTTTTCCTTCACCGTCAGCCACGGGAACAGACCGTAATCCTGAAACACCATGCCGCGCTCAGGACTAGGTCCATCGATAGGCATGCCATACATATTGGCGCTGCCTGACGACGTTGTTTCAAAGCCGGCCATGATGCGCAGCAGTGTCGATTTACCGCAACCGGAGGCACCGATCAGACAAACGAATTCACCCTTGTTGATAGTCAGATTCACTTCGCGCAATGCCTGCACGGTTTGTCCACCGATAGAGAAAACCTTGCTGACGCCTTTGATATCTATCGCTGGCAGCGGGCGACGTTCGGAGTAAGTATCAGACATGATGTTGCGGGCTCCATTTGAGTAAGTAGTTATTGATAGCAACCAGTATGCGATCCGTGCTGTAACCGACAATGCCGATCACAACCATGCCGGCGATCACCAGATCAGTACGCGACAACATGCGACCATCCATGATCACTGCGCCCAAACCTTCCGGCACACCGGTCATTTCACCCACCACGATCAAGATCCAGGCGAAGCCGTGACCGAGACGCAAGCCATTCAAGATGGATGGCATCGCAGCCGGCAACACCACCTGACGGAACAAGGACGAACCATTACAACCCAGCATCAGTGCCGCTTCAAACAAACGGTTATCAACTGCCTTCACGCCAAACGTTGTGTTGAACACAATCGGATAAAACGCGCCGAGGAACACCAGGAAGATCGCAGCATTAGGGCCGATGCCGAAGAAAATCATCGACAGCGGCAACCACGCCGTCACCGGCACTGGGCGCAACAACTGCAAGGTTGGATCAAACAAATCGCGGATCACCTTGATGCGACCAATCAGCAAGCCGAGTGGAATACCGACCAGCGCGGCAGCGAAGAAACCACCGTAGACACGCGTGACCGATTTCCACAGATGCAATGGCAGCGTTGCACTGAAAGCATCATCGTAGATACCGCCAAATGCGAAGTCGTACAACATCAGGCCAACTTCCTTCGGCAAAGGAATGAGCCGCGTACCGGACAGCTTCACACCAAAATGCCATCCCACTAACAGCAGCAGCGGCACGATCAATGGAGTCAGCCAACGCTTGATGCGCGGCCACACATCCGGCCTGACAATTTTCATTGGTAACTCGACGGTTTGTTCCACGATAAATCCTTCCAGATAATGCTTACTTAACTTGCTTACTTGATTTGTTGAATGAAGCTGGCATCAATGAAAGTGCCGTAGTCAGGCAATTGGCGGATCTGCTTTTTATCCAGCATTTGCGAACCGTAGTACTTGGCGCGTTTGATCCATTCGTCGTCCAGCTTCCAAGTCAACTCAACGTTAGGCGCTGCCAGTTCCGCTACTTTGGCCGGCAGACCCAGTTTCTGCTCTGTCATGGATACAAAGGCAGCACGATTCGCCATCGCGTATTCGGTTGCCTGACGATGGATCTTCAAGAACACCTTGATCAACTCCTGCTTGTTCTTGATGTTGTCGGCATGCGTAGTCATAACCATGTTGACGGTGCCGGTTGGTGTTGAATACGGATACTCGACGATCTTGCCGATGCCGCGGCTGACGCTGATCGATGGACCAGGTTCTGCACCGACGAAGGCATCGATATCGCCGCGCTCAAGTGCGGATGCCATTTCGCTGAAGGACACGCGTACCGGCGTGATGTCCTTGACCGTCATACCCTCTTGTTTCAAGCGATCGAGAATCACGACTTCCTGTGTAGAACCAGGCAGTATGCCAACACGGTGGCCTTTCAAATCCTTGATAGAAGCAATCTTGCTATCAGCACGTGCCACCACTGCCATGCCGCGATTGCATTGCGCCGCGACAATCACAATAGGTTCACCGGCTGCTGCACCCAGCGTTGCCGCTGCCAAGCCATAAGTACCGAAATCGACAGACTTGGTCGCGACTGCATTCTTGCCATCAGTCGGCGTCTCGAATGGAATCACTTCTATCTTGTAGCCCGGTGGCGTGAACTTGTCGTAGAAGTAAGGCGTGATGCCGTGCATCAGTTTGAGCGTACCAACACGAATCACCTGATCCGCGGCCAATGCTGATGTAGAGCCTGCAGCGTATGCAAACGATGCGGCAATCAGGGTGGCAATAAATTTTCTGCGAGAGTGCATGGCTGATCCTTTTAAAGTTGACGAGTAAGCTCACGTTCGACCTGCCAACACCAGATCGGTAATTAGAATACCTTCTTGTGTACAAGCTTAACTACGTCATAGCAAGGTCTGTGCCACTACGTTTCTTGTACGATTGATTAACAAAATGCTGACCACCGCAAGACTGAAACCTAGCTGTGTGCTGAATGAAAGCGCATCGTGTCGCACTGGTGCGCAATCGCACCACTTGAGTGCATTACATTGATGGCAGTTGAATAAATGAGTAAGACTGGAGTAATCGACTCAATGTCACTTGGAATAATTTGACGCGAGCACCCCATGAAAAACTTTATTGGAGTGCTCGGCCAAATTTTTTATAGATACTTAAGAGAGCAATCATCGGAGCAGCACGACTGCACTGCCCCGAGATATACATTAGAAGCGCTGGCGAATACCTACGCCAAAGCTGATACCACTAGCTTGATCTGTCAGCTTGTCATAACTGGCAACGGTATACACATCAGTGCGCTTGGAGAGGAAGTAGTCATATCCCAGCGAGGCTGTATTGCGCACGATAGACGACCTTACGTCTGAGCTTCCCAGCACCGCAGTGAAATCACCCTCTGCTTTGACATTGGTTCGCGCCCAGGAGGCCAATACAGAACCTTTACCTACAGGCACGCTAACGCCCAATTGAACCGTATTCGATTTCAAATCGTATTTACTGTCGTCGGCAGCACCAATCAATTTAGTCGTCGAATAATTCAACGTCCCAAACAGCTTCATGAATTGCATGTCATAAGCGCCACCAACAAACCAGGTGTCATTCTTGGACGCAGCCAAGGTATATGTCGCTCCGGTCACTTGGTTGTAAGGCGTAAATGTGAAGACCCGTGAATCGCCAGTGATAACGGAATCAACCGGATTGCTTACTTTGACAGACTGAAAATAGCCGCCGAACGAGAGCGGCCCTTTTGCATACATGGTATTCACGCCGTAATTATTCTTGCCCGACTTCCCTGCCTGCTCGCCAAGCTGCAAGAACAAGCTGGTGGTAAATCCACCGAGTTGCGGCGTAACGTACATGATCTCATTACTCCAAGCTGTATCACCAGAAACAGTCGCTGACCAGGCTTGGCCACGATAGCGACTTGAAGAAGTCTGTGTATGCAAGCCTAGCGGTGAAAAAGCGAATGAAGAACCGAATGGATTGAAAGTCAGTGTAGGGACGAAGTTAGGTGCAAGATCACGTCCCAATGACACACGACCAAATGAGCCTGAAAGTCCTACGTTGGCATCTCTCGCGAACATGGTGTCCGTATTGTTACGCCCCATACCGCCAACATCAGGACGAAAAAAACCAGTCAGTGCGAACTGCGCTTGCAAGCCACCGCCAAGTTCTTCAGTACCTTTGAAACCCCACCATGAGGTTTGCATGCCACTGCTATTGACCACTGATGTGCTCGCAGCATCACCGCTGCGCTTGATGGAACCAGCGTAGACATCCACCATACCGCCAACTTGTACATTGCTTTGCGCAAAGGCATTCATTGAAAATGCAGACGCGACAAGGCCTAGCACGCTGCCTATGGCAGCATGTTTTATTAACTTCATTGGAAACTCCCTAAAAGATGAACAGCGTTATTGCTGTATTAAAGGACGGGCATAGAATTACTCTCCACGTTTTGCCCAAGAGGCGAAACGACGCTCGATGAAAAATGGTATTCAGCGACCACCAACAATTTAGGTGGCATACCACATTAATCATTATTAAAAAGAGACATACTGCAAGTCTCTTTTCAAACTGACATAGCAGTTATCGTGCCAAGCGGCGTGTACGGATGAAACTGAAAATCAGTCTCGATTTTGGTGAAAATCACATGAATTTATTAAGAGGTATGCCACATAGTTGTGCGGAGAGTTACAAATAAAGGGCAATGTTGAAGGAATATGAAATCCAAGCTCACACGAACTACATCGTGATCAAGAAGCTAAATGATTGATGGATATTTCACGAAAAACATGATTTCTGACGATCATGTCACGTAAAGAAAAACTGAAGATATTGACTAAAGGTATGTGCTAATCACTGCGTCTGAGAACTTTTGACTTGCGAAATGGCGTGTTTAAAGCATCAATCGATTAAATAAAAAAAAGCCGCAAGACCAACGGTCATGCGGCTTCTTATTAGATAAGGCGCCAACTACATTTTTTCAAAAATCCCTGCCGCGCCCATACCTGTACCCACGCACATCGTCACCATGCCGTACTTCAAATTTTTGCGACGCAAGGCATGCACGACAGTAGCGGAACGGATCGCACCAGTTGCTCCCAGCGGATGACCCAAAGCTATCGCACCGCCCATAGGATTAACCTTGGACGGATCCAAGCCAAGATCCTGAATCACTGCCAATGCTTGCGCTGCGAAGGCTTCATTCAATTCTATCCAGTCCATCTGATCCTGCTTCAGCCCGGCTGCGCATAAAGCAGCAGGAATCGCTTCCTTCGGCCCTATGCCCATGATTTCCGGCGGCACGCCACGAACAGCAAATGAGACAAAGCGCGCCAGCGGTGTCAGGTTGAATTGCTTGAGGATTTTTTCACTGACCAGAATCAGCGCGCCTGCACCATCGGAGGTTTGCGAGCTGTTGCCTGCGGTGACCGAACCTTTCGGTGAAAACACCGGACGCAGTTTGCCTAGCGCTTCGAGATTGGTGTCGGCACGCGCACCTTCATCCATATTCACAAGACGCGTAGTGACATCGATCTGCCCGCTCGAAAGATTAGGGAAACGTTCGACGATCTCGACCGCCGTCATTTCATTATTGAATTCACCGCTTTGCTGCGCCGCTAATGCTTTCAGGTGTGAATTCAGCGCAAACTGATCCTGCGCCTCACGCGTCACCTTCCATTGCGTAGCGACCCGCTCGGCAGTCAGGCCCATGCCGTACGCCATGCCGATGTTCTCTTCCTTGAAGATACCCATATTCATCGCAGGATGGTGACCCATCATAGGCACCATGGACATAGACTCGGCACCAGCGGCGATCATCACATCAGCTTCGCCGACACGAATACGATCCGCTGCCATTGCAATCGCGGTCAGGCCGGAAGCGCAATAACGATTGACGGTCACGCCACCAACTGTCTTCGGCAAGCCTGCCAACAGCACGGCCATGCGCGCCATATTCAAGCCCTGCTCTGCTTCCGGGAAGGAACAGCCGACTATCGCATCCTCGATCAGATTCGGATCAAGGGAAGGCACTTGCGCCAAAGCCGATTGCAATGCATGCACCAGCAAATCATCCGGCCGCGTATTCTTGAACATCCCGCGCGGCGCCTTGCCGATAGGCGTACGTGTCGCTGCAACGATGTAGGCATCTTGAAGTTGTTTGCTCATCTTCTGCTCCTGATCAGTTACGCACTGGTTTACCGGTCTGCATCATGCCCATGATGCGTTCCTGGGTTTTCGGATTGTTCAGCAGTTCCATAAACGCCTTGCGCTCATGATCGAGCAGCCATTGTTCATCGACCAGACTGCCTTGCTCCACTTCACCGCCTGTCACCACTTCTGCGATCATCATGCCGAGCTTGTAGTCATGCGCAGAAATAAAACCACCGTCACGCATATTCAATAGCTGCGCACCTATAGTCGCCAGGCCGTATTTACCGGTCACTGGCACCAAGGCTTTACGCGGAGCACGGTAACCAGCATCGAACATCGCACGCGCCTGTGTCTTCGCGATATGCAGCAATTCATAAGCATTGAAGACGATGATGTCATCGCTCTTCAGGTAGCCCATGGTTTGCGCTTCCAGTGCGGAACGCGAAACGGCTGCGGTGGCCGCATTCATATAATAGTTTTTCAGGAACTGCAGGATGTCATTGCCGCGTGCATCGTTGGCCGCACGTGCTGCCGCTTCCTTCAGACCACCACCGGCCGGGATCAAACCGACGCCAACTTCAACCAGACCGATATACGACTCTATCGATGCAACACGTTTGGCTGCGTGCAGCAATAATTCGCAACCGCCACCGAGTGCAAGACCCGCGACTGCTGCGACTACCGGTACATTCGCATACTTCAATGCCTGATGTGCTTGCTGCAATTTGACGACTTCCGGCTCGATCGCCTTGACGCCACCGGACATGAAGAGTGGCAGCATCGATTGCAAGTCAGCACCAGCCGAGAACGCGCCGCCTTCGGCAGCATCTGCGTGCCAAATCACCAGACCTTTGTAATTCTTTTCTGCTTCGTCTATCGCTTGCTTGATGCCTGCTGTCACGCCAGCACCGATCACATGCATCTTGGTCTTGAAGGACAGAATCAACACTTCATCATCCTGATGCCAGATGCGTACCGATTCATCTTCAAAGACTGTCGTACCAGCCGTGCGACCGTTTGTACCTTGATCACCAAGCAATGCAGCACGGAAGACCTGACGTTGATAGACAGGTAGATTAGAACGCGGGATGTTTTTCTTTTGCTTAGGCGACCATGAACCGTCAGCTGCATGCACGCCATCACGTCCATCGAAGACCCAGGCTGGCAATGGTGCATTGCTGAGCGCCTTGCCTGCATCAATATCTTCTTTGACCCAGGTTGCGATTTGCTGCCAGCCTGCAGCTTGCCAGGTTTCAAACGGACCGTTGTTCCAGCCGAAACCCCAACGCAAAGCGAAATCGACATCACGCGCATTGTCAGCTATCGATTCCAGATGCACTGCGATGTAGTGGAAAGCATCGCGGAAGATCGCCCACAGGAATTGTGCTTGCGGGTTGGTCGAATCATGCAGCGCCTTCATGCGCTTGGCCGGATCTTTTTCTTTCAGAATGCGCGCAACCAGATCGTCTGCCTTGCCACCGCCAGTGACGTAATCAGCCTTGGTCGGATCAATGCGCAAAATATCCTTGCCGACTTTTTTATAGAAACCGGCACCGGCTTTTTGACCGAGTGCACCACCGCCTATCAGCTTGGTGAGGACGTCTGGTGTTTTATACACAGGAAAGAACGGATCGTTCTGCAGTGTGTTCTGCATCGTCGTGATCACATGCGCCATCGTATCCAAACCGACCACATCAGCGGTACGGAAAGTGCCTGATTTGGCACGACCTAATTTACTACCGGTCAGGTCATCCACGACATCGACGGCAAGGCCGAACTTCTCTGCCTCGTGCATGGTTGCCAGCATGCCGAAGATACCGACACGGTTGGCAATGAAGTTAGGTGTATCGAAGGCACGTACTACGCCTTTGCCCAAGGTCGAGGTGAGGAAGCCTTCCAGTTGATCCAGAATTTCAGGCTTGGTTGCAACGGTAGGAATCAATTCCACCAGATGCATATAACGTGGCGGATTGAAGAAATGCACGCCGCAGAAATGCGCTTTCAAATTCGCATCGAAACCATTCGACAATTCCGTAATCGACAAGCCCGATGTATTCGATGCAAAGATCGCATGGGCACCGATATGCGGCGCGACCTTTTTATACAGATCATGCTTCCAGTCCATACGCTCGGCAATGGCTTCGATGATCAGATCGCACTCTTTCAGTTTTTCCAGATCATCTTCGTAATTCGCCACTTCTATCAATGCCGCGTAATCGACATTGGCCAACGGCGCAGGGCTGAGTTTTTTCAGATTCTCGATGGCACGCAATACGATGCCATTCTTGTTGCCGTCTTTGGCTGGCAGGTCGAACAATACGACCGGCACTTTGGCGTTGACGCAATGCGCGGCAATTTGTGCGCCCATCACGCCAGCGCCCAATACAGCGACTTTCTTGACGATGAAATTTGACATACCTAAACCTCTCAATGAGTGATGCGTACGCTTCGTTTTAATCGCAATGTGTTTGTTTCAAGCTCAAAACAATTCGGCATCCAATGCCATCAAGCTAGCCGAACCGGAACGCGCCTGACGGATCAGCATCGCGGTTTCCGGCAACAGTCGCGCGAAATAGAAGCGCGCAGTGCCCAGTTTTGATTTGTAGAATGGATCGCTGTCGTCCTGCTTCGCTAGTGCAATCTTTGCCATCTGCGCGAAGAAGTAGGCATAGACCAGATGTCCGGCCACGCGCAGATATGGCACGGCTGCGGCACCGACTTCATCCGGATTCTGGAAAGCCTTCATGCCAATTTCCATCGTCAACTTGGTGACCTTGTCGGCCAGATCAGCCAGCGGCGTAATGAATTCTGACATCGCTTCATCGGTGCCATTTTCTTCAACGAACGCTTGTATCTTCGCGCCAAATTTACGCAACTTGGCGCCGTTATCCATCAGGATTTTCCGGCCCAGCAAATCCAGCGACTGGATGGTGTTAGTGCCTTCGTAAATCATGTTGATGCGCGAATCGCGTACGTATTGCTCCATACCCCATTCGGAGATGAAGCCGTGGCCGCCGTACACCTGCATCGCTTCTGAAGTGGATATCCAGCCGTTGTCGGTGAGGAAGGCTTTGATGATAGGCGTCAGCAGCGCGACTTCATCGACTGCTTCAGCACGTACTGCAGGATCAGGATGATTCAATTCCTTGTCGATCTGCAGCGCAACGTAAGAGCTGAACGCGCGACCGCCTTCGGCATAGGCTTTGGCCGTCAACAACATGCGACGTACATCTGGATGCACGATGATGGGATCAGCCGGTTTGTTAGTTGCCTTAGGACCAGTCAAGCTGCGCATTTGCAGGCGATCCTTCGCGTAGATCAAGGCATTCTGATACGCGACTTCCGTCAAACCCAGCGATTGCATGCCGACACCAAGGCGCGCTGCATTCATCATGACGAACATCGCGTTCAAGCCCTTGTTCGGCTCACCGATCAACCAACCGGTCGCACCGTCGATATTCATCTGGCAGGTAGCATTGCCGTGGATGCCCATCTTCTCTTCCAGCGCACCACAGAAAATAGGATTGCGCGCACCCAACTTGCCATCGGCATCCGGCAGAAATTTGGGCACGATGAAGAGTGAGATACCTTTGGTACCTTCCGGTGCATCCGGCAAACGTGCCAGCACCAGATGCAAGATGTTGGCGGCCATATCGTGTTCGCCGGCCGAGATGAATATTTTGCTACCAGTGATTTTGTAAGAACCATCCGCCTGCGGTTCAGCCTTGGAGCGCAACAGGCCGAGATCGGTACCGCATTGTGCCTCGGTCAAACACATGGTGCCGGTCCATTCGCCAGAAACCAGCTTAGGCAGGTACAGCGCTTTTTGCTGTTCGGTGCCGTGTGCATACAGGCACTCATACGCGCCGTGCGACAAACCCGGATACATGGTCCAGGCCTGGTTCGACGAGTTCAGCATTTCATAGAACGAATTCTGCAAGACCATAGGCAAGCCCTGGCCGCCGTATTCGGGGTCGCAGGTCAGCGATGGCCAGCCGGCAGCTACATATTGCTCGTAGGCGGCTTTGAATCCTTTGGGCGGGGTAACTTCGTGCGTGGCGGTATCGAGCTTGCAACCTTCGCGGTCGCCGGTATGGTTCAGCGGGAACAAGACTTCTGAAGTGAACTTGCCACCTTCTTCCAGCACCTGGTTGATGATGTCGGCATCGATGTCCGCATGCTTGGGTAAAACCTTCAACTCATCTTCGACATGTAGTAATTCGTGCAGCACAAATTGCATATCACGTAACGGTGCAATGTATTGACCCATCTATGTCTCCTCGCGGCTGATTATTGACTTGCTAGTTGAATACTAGCGCATGACAGCGGCTTTGGCTCCGCCCTTCTCAAACTATTGATTCGTCTTGTCCAGCAGGCGTCGATCGCGTTTGGTCGGTCGCCCCTTGATTGTCAAACCCGGCTCCTTGAAGAATTTTCGTTTCTCCGCTTCCTGCTGCCGTTTGGCCAGACTTTGCTCCGTTTCCACATACAGCTTCTGGGCCATCTCGGCCGAGCCGCGTACATCCGACAAAGCCTGTACAAGCACTTCCCACTCGGTTGCGCCATTATCGATCTGCAAAACATCGCCACATTTAACGTTGCGCGCCGGCTTGATGCGATCCCGGTCCAGTTTTACCTTGCCGTTATCGACCGCATCGGTCGCCAGAGTGCGCGTTTTAAAGAATCGCGCTGCCCATAACCACTTATCGATACGAACATTTTCTATAGCCATGAAGACCGATTATTAACTCAATGGGAAAACACCATTCTATGCAAAAAGTCACGGCGCCGGGCGCTGGCAATAAAATCAACTATGGCTGAAAAATACGTACAGCCAGCTGTCATGGAGTAATCTGCGTTTTACGCATGATTAAAATGCAAGCCAGAAACGTTATCAATGCGCCATCACCTTCCAGATTCAAAGTCTTGAAAGGAAGCAAAAATTGACAACCGACACGCGCCAACTCAAAACATGGCTGGCAGCAACTGCCCGCAAGGATGGCGACGCCTTCCGTTCACTCTACGATGCAACATCCTCGAAACTGTTTGGCTTCGCGCTGCGTATATTAGTTAAGCGCGAACTAGCAGAAGACGTCATACAGGAAAGCTTCATCAGCATCTGGAACAATGCCGCCAGCTATCAAGCTGGTCTGGCAGCACCAATGACCTGGATGACAACAATCGTGCGCAACAAGGCTTTCGATGCCTTGCGCCGTCTGGATGGCGCAGTCGAAATTGATGCGGACAATTTTGACAAGGAAGTGATGGACGCATTGGAAAGCATCGATCCAACTCCGATCGAAGCATTGCAGATATCAGATGAGTCGAAAGCCTTGGCACGCTGTTTCGCCAAACTGGAAAGCATGCACAGGCAAGCAATTGCATTGGCGTTTTATCACGACTTGTCGCATAGCGAAGTCGCCACACAATTGGCATTGCCCATCGGCACCGTCAAAACCTGGGTACGGCGCGGACTGGAACGTCTGCGCCTGTGCCTGACCAAACTGGAGGGCGTATGAGTATTCGGCAGAACGTCCGACACAATGCAAGGCTGCGCGAAATGCTCGCAGCCGAATATGCACTCGGCACATTAAAGGGTGGCGCACGTCGTCGGCTCGAATCATGGCTGGATGAAGATGCCGCGCTCAGATTCGCCATTACAGAATGGCAGGATAGACTGAATCCAATGTCCGAATTTGCCGTGCAAGCACATCCATCGCCGGAAGTATGGCGTGCCATTTCGAAAAAAATCGGATTGCAAAAAACAGAGCACCAGAGCAAAAAATCCTTCTGGCTGAATTTACGCGAGGATTTAAGTTTCTGGCGCGGCCTCGGCATGGCATCGACTGCACTTGCCACCATCTTGATCGCCGTCTTGCTCACTAAACAGCCAGAAATTACACCACCGGCAGCACCGACCTATGTCGCCATGCTGGCTGATGATAAAGCACAAGCAATTGCGCTGGTAACCGGCGATGCTGCTCACAAGAAAATGGTGATCAAGCTCGTGAAACAGCAAACGATAGCCGCCAACAAGAGTCTGGAACTATGGGCCGTACCTAAAGAAGGTCCGCCACGCTCGCTCGGCTTGATCGCAAGCGATGGCAGCATCACATTGCCACTGCCTGAAGGCACAACGCCGGAAACCATACCTTTGCTGGCCGTCACACTGGAACCCAAAGGCGGCTCACCTAATCCGAACGGTCCAACCGGACCTATCGTCTTCAAAGGTGCTTGGCTGAACATCTAGATAGATGAAAAAAAAAGCGTATGTATCGCGATAACAGGCGATGCATACGCTCTTTTATTTTGCACTCGTCTCAGCGGAAATCTTGATCACGCTTGCAAGATCATGACGACACGTTGGGTTATGGAACCGGCTTCACAAACAAACGCGAGAAACTCGCAATACTCGCAATGGCAGCGAAACCAGCGCCCAAACCCAAGGCCAGAGTTTCACCATGCGCTTGGGAAATGGTAAAGCAAAATGCCGCCAATGCGGCACCTGAAGCCTGACCTATCAAACGTGAAGTAGCCACCACACCGCTCGCACTGCCACCACGCGCAGGCGGCGCGCTACTCATGATCGCGCGCAGATTCGGCGCTTGGAAGAAACCAAAACCGATACCGCACACGGCCATACGCCAGCAAATATCGAAGGTCGTTGCATCGGGCGAGATCAGAACCAGCGAGATCATGCCGGCCGACAATGCCGACAAGCCAATTCCACCCAACATGCCCGGCGGATAATGATCACTCAGGCGTCCCGCAATCGGCGCCATGATGCCAACCAGTACCGCCCATGGCGTAATCAGGAATCCTGTCTCCACCGCAGAACGACCCAGCACTGCTTCAAAATAAAATGGCAAAGAAACGAAGGCCAGACTTTGCGTCGCAAAAGTACACACCGCCGTAAATGAAGAAAGTGCAAACAGCGGACGACGGAACAAATCGACCGGTAACATCGGTGCACTATGACCTCTTTGTCTATGCAATAGCAGAGCAAAGAAAATCAAGGCGCCCACGACTTCCAGCGCAACTGTTCTGGCATCACTCAAATGTGCGCCCTCGCCGATCGCAAGTATCAACAAACCGAAGGCACCCACGTTGTAGAGTGCCGTCAAGAAATCGAATTTATGTGTCGCGCGCTGCGTATGCGGCAAGACTCTACGCGCCAGGAAGAATGCAAGCAGACCCAGCGGCACATTAATCGCAAACAGCCATGGCCAAGGTGCCACTGACAGGATCAAGGATGCAGCAGTCGGCCCGATTGCGAACGCTACCGCCACCACCAATGCATTCGTACCCAAGCCGCGGCCCAGCATCTTGGCCGGATAAATCGAGCGCAACAAGGCTGTATTAACACCCATGATGGCGCTGGCACCCACACCTTGGCAAAAGCGTGCAATGACCAAAGTCGGCAATGACCATGCGTAAGCGCAAGCCAAGGACGCCAGGGTGAAGAGCAGCAAACCGAAAATACACACGCGGCGATAACCCAGAATTTCACCCAGCGCGGCAAAAGGCAACAAGGTCGCCACCATCGCGAGTTGATAAATATTCACGATCCAGACAGAGTCAGCAGGCGTAGTCCCCAACTGACTGGCCATCGCCGGCAAAGCCGTATTGGCAATCGCCGTATCCAGCGATGCCATGGCGACACCAATAGCGACCGAGACTATCGCCCATCGTCGCTCGGCAATTGGCAAGCCGTCACTCTCTATTGCATCCCGATTCACAACATCGCCATTCTGCTTGACCATTTTTATCCAACCCGCTTATCGGACGTCGAAATAATTGTGGCGCCGACAACATTGATTTACTTCTTCAATGCCTATCAGCGCCACTTAAGACTTAGTAGTTTAAATCTATTTTCAATCGCACGTCGGCGATGGTCTTTGCCGCAATCCACGGCCTGAAAAACCAGACAGCACGAAAAGAAATGGAAAGAAATTTAAACGAAGTGAGAAACCATCATTCGAACTATTCGTTCGATTTCCCCCAGGTCATTACACGCATGAGGTTTTTGTAAATGAAATAGGAGAAGCGATAAAAGATGCGCTTGTACAGAGGAATGTTGGCGTACTCGTCCCAGTTCATCGCCACGCCATCGACTATGCCCTGTTCTATATGCGCGCGCAGGTTTTGTGCGAACTCGGTATCGAGCACCACTACATTGGCTTCCTGATTCAGGAACAGGCTGAAGCCATCGCAATTGCTCGAACCAACGGTAGCCCAGGTGTCGTCAATCACTGCCACCTTGCCATGCAGATGCGTCTTGCGATATTCAACTATCTTGACGCCTGCCTTCAATAATCCGCGATAAAAGGAACGCGCCACCACATCCTGAAAACGGTAGTGCCCTATCCCCAACAAGAGCGTGACATCAACGCCGCGCCTAGCAGCAGACGCCAGACCGTTACGCAATTTACGCCCAGGCGCAAAGTAAGGATTGGCCAGTAACGCAGAATGACGCGCACTACCCAAAGCTTTCAGATATGCAGCTTGTATCGTGCGGCGATTACGCAAGTTGTCGCGCATCACCAGACCCGCCACCATAGGTTCGCGCGTATCGTCAGGATGACGCTGACGCTGCTCTTTGAACGTCGCCCAACGCGTACGCCAACTCAGACTACCGAGGCGCGCCCAATGTACCGCCACATCCCAATGTATGTTGGCAACCAAAGGACCAGTAATACGTACGGCAAAATCCCAGCGCGGTGCCGGCAGTGCAATATTCACATCGCCATCATCGTGCATATCGTCAACGATATTCAATCCGCCAAGAAAAGCTTCCAGCCTATCCACTACGCAGACTTTTCTATGCATGCGGGCGATGCCACGGATAAACAAGGGATTAAAGCTGCGATGCTCTATACCCAGCTTTTGAAATTCGCGCTGCAATAATGCAGATTCTTTATTGCCAGTCCCCAGCCAATCAGTCAGCACATTCACGATCACGCCACGTTGTGCCGCGCGTGCCAGTGCTGCCTTGATCTCATTGGCCGTATCGTCAGCCGCGAAAATATACGTCTCGAGATAAATTTCCTGCACGGCTGCATCAAAGGCTTTGATCAGCGCAGGAAAATACTCTCCGCCACAGTGCAGGAGCTGGATATCGTTATTACCGACAAAACTGACTGGACGCATAAATGGGAATGCCTTGCTATGAATGGTGCGTCGGATACGCAGGCGTTACCTGTGCCAACTGTTTTCTAAAGCACGCCTACATCTTCAAGACGCGCTTGCCGTTCTATCGACGGCCTATTCAACCATATCCTACTTCAGCTCCAAGGTCGCAACGATGGGCGCATGGTCAGACAACTTGGCCCACATCGCACCATGCAAGACTTCCGCTGATTCTACTTTGAAACCGCGCACATAAATCCGATCCAGTTGCAGAAATGGCATAGCCGCTGGAAAGGTACGTGCAGGTTGTATCTTGGGACCGCGCCCGCTCAATTGACGCAAATAAGTGCCAAAGCCGCGTCGTGAAAGATTCTCATCAAACACTTCCGTCACACCCAGGCGTGCACGCAACTCTGCACTCAAGTGATTGCCCCAATCGTTGAAATCGCCAGCGATGATCAGCGGCGCATCAGGAGGAGTCGAACTGGACACGGCATCGATCAAGGCATCGGTCTGACGTTTTCTGCTACCGGCAAACAAGCCCAGATGAATCACAAAACAATGCACGTCCGCTTCCGGCGCGCGCACCACGCAATGCAAGATGCCGCGCGACTCGTACTTGTGATCAGAAATATTCTGATTATGCGATGACAGAATCGGGAAGCAACTGAGCAAGGCATTGCCGTGATGACCGTGGTCATACACCGCATTCATGCCATACGCGCATTCGTGCGAATCGCCAGCCAGAAAATCCTGCTGCGACAGCTCAGGCCAATCGGTCGCGTGCTTCAAGGCATACAAATCGTGTCGCCCCTGCACTTCTTGCAGAAACAAGACATCCGATTGCATTGCACTGATCGCCTGCTTCAAGGCATGGACGCGCGAGCGACGGCCAAAGGAAGACACTCCCTTGTGAATGTTGTAAGTCGTAATGCGAAGTTTCATGCTGTTGTATGGCCTAACTACTAAATAAAATCAGAATCGGCATCCATCAGATGAAAAACAATCTGGGTCAAAGCTTGCGGTACCTCGGTAACTGCAAAATCGCTTCGGCATTCGATGATGAAAAACACTTATCTGCCGCCTCTCTGTGCGGCAGCCATACAAAGTTCAAATGCTCACGCGGCGCCAATACTATCGGTATATCGCGCGGCACCTGCAAGCCGAATACATGCTCGGTATTTTGCGTCACGCCGGGCGCATAACGATGCCGCCACACCGGATAGATGTCATAAACATTGGAAAGTTGCCAATCCTGCAGATTTTCCAATGGAACTGACGATGACAACGCACCTTGTTGGGGCGACGATGTTGCTGGTGTAGATAGATTCTGTACAACAATCCCAGTTTCTTCGCCCACTTCCCGTATCGCCGTTTCCAGCAAAAGCTCGTCTGCCACATCCTTGGAACCCGTCACAGACTGCCAGAATCCGGGCTTATCCGCGCGTTCTATCAACAATACATCCAGATTGGCGGTATGGATGACAACCAATACGGATTCAGGAATTTTGTAAGACACAGTCATTGCAAATCGTTTCTTTCAAACGGCAAACGATACAGGAATGGAAATGAAAAAAGGCGCGGAATTCCGCGCCTTTTGATTATGCCGTAAAAACGACTTTATGCTTTCACAGCAGGTTCGACATTGCGCAAACGAATGTGCAATTCGCGCAATTGCTTTTCGTCCACTTCCGACGGCGCTTGCGTCAACAAACATTGCGCACGTTGTGTTTTCGGGAAGGCAATCACGTCGCGGATCGATTCTGCACCGGTCATCATGGTGACGATACGATCCAGGCCGAATGCCAGACCACCATGTGGTGGCGCGCCGTATTGCAATGCGTCGAGCAGGAAGCCGAACTTGAGTTGCGCTTCTTCTGCACCGATCTTCAATGCACGGAATACTTTGCTTTGCACATCAGCACGGTGAATACGAACCGAACCGCCGCCCAATTCCCAACCGTTCAAGACCATATCGTAGGCTTTGGAAATACATTTGCCTGGATTGGTTTCCATCAAGTCTTCATGGCCGTCTTTAGGCGCAGTGAATGGGTGATGGGTTGCCGACCAGCGTTGGTTGTCTTCGTCGTATTCGAACATAGGGAAGTCGACTACCCACAATGGACGCCATTCGTCGTCGAACAAACCATTCTTCTTGCCGAAATCGCTGTGGCCAACTTTGACGCGTAAAGCACCGATAGCATCATTGACGATTTTTGCTTTGTCGGCACCGAAGAAAATCAGATCGCCGTCTTGCGCGCCGGTTGCTTCAATGATTTTTGCCAATGCTTCGTCATGAATATTTTTGACGATAGGCGATTGCAAGCCGTCACGGCCTTTGGCCTTCTCGTTGACCTTGATGTAAGCCAGACCTTTGGCGCCGTAGATCGCGACGAACTGGGTGTAAGCATCGATCTCGGAACGTGGCATTGCGCCGCCGCCTGGTACGCGCAAACCAACCACGCGACCGTTTTCCATATTGGCTGCGCCGGAGAATACTTTGAACTCAACATCTTTCATGATGCTGGTCAGGTCGGTGAACTCGAGCTTGACGCGCATATCTGGTTTGTCTGAACCGTACATACCCATCGCGGTTGCGTAATCCATCACAGGGAATGGGTTAGGCAATTCAACGTCGAGGCAGTTCTTGAAGACCAGGCGAATCATGCCTTCGAACAGATCACGGATTTCCTGTTCATTCATGAACGATGTTTCGCAATCGATCTGGGTAAATTCAGGCTGACGATCAGCGCGCAGATCTTCGTCGCGGAAGCATTTGGTAATTTGATAGTAACGATCGAAGTTGGCAACCATCAGCAATTGCTTGAACAATTGCGGCGATTGCGGCAACGCGAAGAAGTGACCAGCGTTCACACGCGATGGCACCAGATAATCGCGCGCGCCTTCTGGCGTCGATTTGGTCAACATCGGTGTTTCGATATCGATGAAGCCTTGCGCATCGAGGAACTTGCGCACTTCCATCGTGACCTTGTAACGCAGACGCAGATTGTTTTGCATTTGCGGACGACGCAGATCCAGCACGCGATGTGTCAGGCGTGTAGTTTCCGACAGATTGTCGTCATCCAACTGGAATGGCGGCGTGACAGATGCGTTCAGCACTTCGACTTCATGCGCCAATACTTCGATCTTGCCTGAAGTCAGGTTGCTGTTGCTGGTGCCATCAGGGCGGTTACGTACGACACCGGTGATGCGCAAGCAGAATTCATTACGCACGGCTTCTGCAACTTTGAATACATCAACGCGATCAGGATCGCAAACAACTTGGACCAGGCCTTCGCGGTCACGCAAATCGATAAAGATCACGCCGCCGTGATCGCGACGACGATGTACCCAGCCGCACAGGCTAACGGTTTGATCAAGAAGTGCTTCGGAGGTAAGGCCGCAGTAATGAGTTCGCATTGACATAGTGAATTTCCAGTTTCAGGTTCTTTTGATGCAATCGCTGTAGTACGCGATCGTTAATTATTGTTGGGTATCGTTCGCTTGCACTTGATTCGGATCAACGATGACTTTCTTTTCAAAGTGTTCCGGAGTAACGACGCCCATAGAGACGATGTATTTCAATGCTTCATCGACATTCATATCGAGTTCTACTGTTTCTGCGCGTGGCACCATCAGGAAGAAACCCGAAGTCGGATTCGGCGTAGTCGGCACATACACGCTGACATAGTCGCCTACTAAATGGTTACGCACGTCGCCGCCCGGCACGCCGGTCATGAAGGCAATAGTCCACGCGCCCTTGCGCGGATACTCAATCAGCAAGGCTTTACGGAAGGCATTGCCGGACGAGGAAAACAGGGTGTCCGAAACTTGTTTGACGCTGGAGTAAATCGTATTGAACACCGGGATACGGCGCAAGATCGATTCCCACAACGCCACTACACGATTACCAATGAAGTTACGTGTCGCCAAACCCGTCAGGAAAATGATCAGCAGCGTCAAAATCGTGCCAAGACCAGGAATGGCAAAACCGAACAATGCTTCCGGCCGCCAGCGTGCCGGCAACAGCAGCAGAGACTGATCCATCGTACCGACGATCAGGTTCAACACCCACAAGGTAATCGCAAGTGGGACAAGTATCAGTAAGCCGGTAACAAAATATTTACGCATGATTTTCTACCGTAAGAATCACGCCGGATAGTTCCGGCGCGAAGAATTCATCAAGAGTCAGACTTGCTTGCTGAACTAGCAGCAGGCGCTGCAACAGGTGGCGCACTTGGTGCGGCAGCACTTTCGGACTTGGCCGCAGGCGCATCGCTGGCAGCAGTAGTGGAAACGGCTGGCGCAGTCGTACCGCCCTGTCCACCACGGAAATCAGTCACATACCAACCCGTGCCCTTGAGCTGAAAGCCAGCTGCTGTCAGCTGCTTTTTGAAAGTCGCCTTGCCGCAAGTCGGGCAATCGGTCAGCACCGGATCAGACATCTTTTGCAATACATCTTTGGCAAAACCACACGCTTCACAGCGGTACGCATAAATCGGCATGAAAAAATTCCCGCAAAAATCATCCAAAACCCTGAATTATAAAGGTTTTCTGCCCCGATTTACCGAGGACTTGTAACTGCAACGCCCCGCCTGATACCGCTTGCGCCTTAAAAGGCGTCCATCAAGAGGAAAGTGCCGGCCTGGCGCTGGTAACTATCAATCAGCGGAACCAGGCGCCGGAAGTGTTCGGTCTGGCAATGCGCATCCAAAGCTTGTCGATCTGGCCACTCTTCGATAAAGACAAAATGACCGGGATCTTTTTGATCGATGAAAAGATTGTACGAAATACAATCCTTCTCTTGCCGCGTCTTTTCAATCAACTCTCGGTACAAGGGGCGTACCGTCTCTATAAATTCGTGCCGGATAAAATCCTGCGCTATCACTTTCAGCATACGACTTTCAACCCTGCAAAAATCGCATGCCGACCAAGCGTGACATCACTTGGCACGGATTTCTGTCCAGATGCGATTCAGCGCACGGCGCTGCTTGCTATTCAAATCCTTCAGCATTTCCAGTTTGACCGCTTCCGCCTTGTCCGGGAAAATTTCCTTGTTCTTGGCGATTTCCGGTTTGATGTAAGGCAAGGCTGCACTATTCGGATTACCGGTACCTATCATGTTCGTTAACTCGGCCGAGTTCTTGCCATCCAGAATCAGGTTGATGAATTGATGTGCCAGATCCGGCCGCGGCGCATCTTTAGGAATCACCAGGCTATCCAGCGACATTGCAGCACCTTCTTTCGGCAAGGCGTGGCGAATGCGGAATTTACGACCAGCTTTCTGTGCATCCTGATCCGCCTGGAAAATATCGCTGGAATAACCATGCACCAACCAGATATCGCCCACCGTTAAACCTTTGATGTAGCTAGTGCCGTTGAATGCAGCCCAGTAAGGCTTGGCTTTCAGAATCACGTTCTTGGCTTCCTGCCAGTGTTTTTCATCGGTATCGTTGACTGAGTAACCTAGATACTTCAAAGCAGCAGCCATCAATTCATTGGCAGAATCCAGCACTGTTACCTTGCCTTTGATCTTAGCCAGAATCGCCGGATCGAAAATCGCCGCCCAGCTGTCGACTGGAATTCCCAGTTCCTTCATCTTTTGCTCGTTGTAACCAAGCAGCGTGATCGTGTACGCATACGGCACCGAATATTGATTACCCTTATCGAAATCGGTATTCAGATATTGCGGATTCAGATTCTTGAAATTCGGCAGTTTGCTCTTGTCGATAGGCTGCAAAGCACCCTGCTTGATCAGCGATTGCAAGGCATTGCCGGTTGGCACGATCAAATCGTAACCTTTGGCGCCAGCCGCCAGCTTCGCCAGCATCTCTTCATTGTCACCGTAGTAGCTTTGCACCAACTGGCATTTGCACGCTGCTTCAAAGCGCTGCACCGTTTCTGCCGCGATGTAGTTATTCCAGTTATACAGATGCAACTTTCCCTGTGCTTGCGCAGAAACAGCGATCAGCGATAGTGCAAGAATGGCGAGTAATTTTTTCATGGCAGACCTAAAGAAAAAAATCAGGAACGGAAGGCGTTCGGCGACAATTTGGATGCGACAACAATCAGAAGCAAGGTCAATGCCATCAACAGTGTCGATACGGCATTCACTTCCGGCGTCACCGCAATCTTGATCATCGAATAGATTTGCAGCGGCAAGGTCGACGTATTTGCACCAGCAGTAAAGAAGGTAATCACAAAATCGTCAATCGACAATGTGAACGCCATCAACGCACCCGCCACCACGCCCGGCATGATCAAAGGCAAAGTCACGCGGCGGAATGCCTGCCACGGCGTTGCACCGCAATCACGCGCCGCTTCGGTCAGGCTCTCATCCATGCCACTCAAGCGTGAACGTACCACAATAGCGACGAAGCCTAGACTGAACGCAATATGCGCCAAGGTAATCGACAGCATGCCCAAAGTCAGATTCAGCATCACGAAGAAAATCAGCAGCGACACGCCAACCAGAATTTCCGGAATCGCAATCGGTGTCAGTACGAGCACTTGCAGCAAGCGTATTTTGTAACGATGCAAGGCAAAGCCCGCCATTGTTCCCAGCAAGGTCGATACCGCACTGGAAACCAGCGCAATGATCAGGGAGTTGCCAGCCGCGCGCAGCATCTCTTCATTGGCAAACAGCTTGCGATACCAATCGAGCGTAAAACCTACCCATTCCGCATTCAAACGCGAATCGTTGAAGGAGTAGACGACAACTATCGCCAGTGGCACATACAAAAATGCGTAGACCAGCACCGCTGTAAAAGTCAGCCAGATCGAATGACCGCGCTTATGCATGTTGCCTCCTGCGCGGACGCGCCAGCAAAGCGGCAAGACCGGCCGCTGCCAATGCTGCAACCGTCAACATGATGGACAAGACGCTACCGAAAGGCCAATCGCGTGAATCAAGAAATTGCTGCTTGATGACATTACCGATCATGATGCCGCCGGTGCCACCGAGAATATCGGACACGGCAAAAATACCCAGTGCCGGAATGAAGACCAACGCTGCTCCTGCATAAATACCCGGCAGCGAGAGCGGAAACGTCACGCGCCAAAAAGTCTGCCATTTACCTGCACCCAAATCCTGCGCCGCATCCAGCAAGGCAGGATCGTGTTTTTCCAGATTCGCGTACAGCGGCAAAACCATGAACGGCAAATGTACATACACCAGACCGACAATCACGGCGAACGCGCTATAGAGCAAGGTTACCGGCTCAATCCCAAACACGCCTAGCACAGCGTTCAAGCCACGCGTCAAAGCCGATTGCGGGCCCAGCAAAATCATCCACGCATAAATACGAATCAGGAAGTTGCTCCAGAACGGCAAGATCACCAACAGCACCAGCAAGTTGCGCCACTTCTGTGGGCTGCGTGCGATCAACAAAGCCAATGGATATGCCATCGTCAGACACACCAGCGTCGTGATGATGGCGAACATAAACGATTTAAGGAAAATCGCGGTGTAAACAAAGTCGGTGAAAAATGGCGTGAAGCTTTCCAGCGTCAGATCAAGCGCACCGCTCTCATCAAACAACGGAGCCAGTCCACCGTAATCACCGGGGAAGCGAAATGCCGCAAACGCCATGATCAGCGTCGGCACTGCAAAGAAGAACAGGAGATACAGCAGCGGCGGCCCGCTGATCAACCAACGCGCCAGTCCTGACTTGCTGCCAACCGCATTACTGCGCGCTGCTTTTGCCACTTCCTCAGACATGAGTCACTTCAGGCAAAAAGTGGCCGGCATCGACGCGCCATGCGACATCGACTGCATCGCCGACTTCAAAGAAACGCGGACGACCGATGGCCGAGTTGGCCAACATGGTTTCGATACGTACGCCGCCTTCGGTCTCGACGATATACACCGTCACGCCACCCATATAGAGCAACTCTTTGACGTAACCGTCAAAGTGATTCTCATCCGGCACGCCACGCACGATCTCGGCGCTGACCTGGGTTTTCTCTGGGCGTAAGGCGATCGTGCCCTTGCTACCGACTGCCACGCCCGGCGCTGTAAATGCTTTTACCGCGCCCATGCCCGGCACATCCAGCCACATCATATTGCCGTCTATCTGTGTGACGACGCCATCGAACAGATTGCAGGTACCGATAAAGTCCGCCACAAAACGGCTGCGTGGATAACTGTAAATACGCGTAGGCTCATCAAGCTGCTCGACCTGTCCTTTGTTCATCACCGCAATCCGGTGCGACAAGGCCAGTGCTTCCGCCTGATCGTGCGTGACGTAGATAAAGGTAATGCCGACTTCTTTTTGCAGATTGATCAACTCGATCTGCATCTGTTCGCGCAATTGCGCGTCGAGAGCGGACAAGGGCTCATCCAGCAACAGCAATTTCGGACGTGTCACCAGCGCACGTGCGATGGAAACGCGCTGGCGCTGACCGCCGGACAACTCATGCGGATAACGTTCAGCAAAACCTTGCAAGCGCACATCTTCCAGCGCTTCATCAACTTTTTTCTGAATGTCGGCTTTCGGCGTCTTCGCCATTTCCAATGGAAAGGCGATATTGCCCGCCACCGTCATGTGTGGGAACAAAGCGTAATTCTGGAATACGGTGCGCACCGGGCGCTGCTCAGGCGGCACGCCAGTCAAATCGACGCCATCGAGCAGAATCTGCCCGGCATCCGGCTCATCAAAGCCGGCGATCATGCGCAGGAGCGTAGTCTTGCCGCAACCGGAAGGGCCAAGCAGAGTGAAGAACTCGCCAGCCTCAATCGAAAGACTGATGTTGTCGACTACAGTGTTATCGCCGAAACGGCGAGTAAGATTACGAATTTCGAGGAGCGCCATCTTGTCCTGGGGCGGGCTGCAAGGGATTACAGGGATTTAAAAACCGGGGCAATTGTAGCAAATAGCAGGCCTGAGTCCTAAAAATGGCAGCAAAAAATAGAGCGTTGAATTTGTATTAGAACGGAGCAAATACAAATATTTAAAGAACCACCCAAAAATTATCTCTTATCGAAAAATTAAGAGGTCTGACATGCCACTCCCCAGATGCCTCTTAACCCGTCATAACATTGGACAAATAGCGCCCCGAAAAGACGCCCATACTCGGTGAAAAATTAGGGCGCTTTGTAGTCGCAGGTAACTTTTTTCGCTGTAAAAGTCTGCTTCGTACCAGGATGGTAATAGCTCATCTCGCCACCCTTTTTCGATTTGATTTCGTACACATCTGTGTACTGAGGATTGGATGTATCCACCTTGTCACCGGCAACTGTGGCCGTGATAGTGGTGTACGTATTACCTGTGACCGACCAGTACCCCTCTTCGGTCTGAATCGGCAAATGCCGCTCGCCCAGTGAACGGAACTCGACCGTGAACGTTCCATCTTGTTTCCGTTCTATCAGCCAGCCCACACGGCGCTCAAGGTTGACTTGAAGATCTTCTCCATACCAGCAGCCAAGCAAGGCCTCTCGCGCTTTTGATTGCCCAGAAAATGAAGAGCAACCAAACAGAAATATAGAGCCGACAACAAATGGCCATAAAAGAAAAGACTTGAGATGCATAGTTAGCTCACGTGTGAATGATCTAAAACAGGTACATCACTTATCAGTCCAATCCGATAGAAACCTGATGGAACTTGGCACGAAACAAAGTGTGCTCAACAAAAACAGCCATATCACTATAGTGACAAAACCAGCTTACCGCTAACAATAACTAACTGATGATCGTGTGCCCTATCATCACCCAGAAAAAGAGAAAAACACCAGAGTCAATATGCCACCGGCAATCAAACCGCCGCCAAAGTAGACAGCAACGCCTAGTAACAAATTGGTACGTTTCTGCTCTTCCAGTAAGCGCCTCATCAATTCAGTATTGTCTTGCTGCGGCTGTGAAATTTGCGTCAAGGCTTGGTGTGCAAGTCTAGGAAGTTGCGGCAACAACTTGCTGTAGCGTGGCGCTTCCGCCTTCAGGTTTTCCCACAGACCGCGCCAGCCGACTTGCTCATTCATCCAGTTTTCCAGATACGGCTTGGCGGTCTTCCACAAATCCAGTTCTGGATCGAGCTGACGCCCCAGCCCCTCCACGTTCAGCAATGTTTTTTGCAGTAGAACCAATTGCGGTTGCACTTCGACATTGAAGCGACGCGAAGTCTGGAACAGACGCAGCAAGACTTGGCCAAATGAAATCTCACTCAACGGTCTGTCGAAGATAGGTTCGCAGCATGCACGCACTGCAGATTCCAACTCATCGACGCGCGTTTCTTTCGGTGCCCAACCAGATTCGATATGCGCTTCCGCAACGCGCTTGTAATCACGACGGAAAAAAGCGAGGAAATTTTGCGACAGGTAATCCTTGTCGAAATCATTCAGCGTACCAACAATGCCGAAATCCAGTGCGATATAGCTACCAAAGGTTTCCGGCGCTATCGATACCTGAATATTCCCCGGATGCATATCAGCATGGAAGAAACCATCGCGGAATACCTGTGTGAAGAAAATCTCCACGCCATCACGCGACAATTTTTTCAGATCGACACCGGCTGCGACCAAACGATCCGTTTGCGAAATCGGGATGCCTATCATGCGCTCCATCACGATGACGGAGGTCGAGCAATAGTCCCAGAACATTTCCGGCACCACGAGTAGCTTAGATTCGGCAAAATTGCGGCGTAACTGACTACCGTTTGCGGCTTCACGCATCAGGTCCAGTTCGTCATGCAGATATTTATCGAACTCGGCGACCACTTCTTTCGGCTTCAGACGCTTGCCATCTGCCCACATCCGCTCAACCAATCCTGCCACGATGTGCATCAAGGCGACATCATCATCGATAGACTTCTTGATACCAGGACGCAGCACCTTGATCGCGACATCTCTGCCATTTTTCAAACGACCAAAATGGACTTGCGCAATTGACGCTGATGCCACCGGCTCAGGATCGAATTGAGCAAACAGTACATCGGGATGCGCGCCCAGCGATTTGATGATTTGCGCAATCGCCAGTTCGGACGAGAACGGTGGCACGCGATCTTGCAGGCGCGCCAGTTCGTCAGCGATATCAATAGGCATCAGATCGCGGCGTGTCGATAACACTTGACCGAACTTGACGAAAATCGGGCCGAGGTCTTCCAGCGCCATGCGCAAACGGACGCCACGCGGCGCAGACAGATCGCGCCAGAACATGATTTGATTCAACAACTTGGCGGTACGCGGAATCGCCAAACCGGACATCGCAATTTCATCCAGCCCGTAGCGAATCGCGACACGCAGGATTTTAATAACGCGGAGGAATTTCAAGATCATTGCGTACGACCCTTCAGCTTTTCTATCCGCTTGGCCAAGCGCGCTACATCGTCACGTAGTTTGGTTACCTCGCCGGTAAAGTCGGACACGG
Organism: Herminiimonas sp. GW821-FHT09C12; assembly: GCF_059416385.1. NCBI lineage: Bacteria > Pseudomonadati > Pseudomonadota > Betaproteobacteria > Burkholderiales > Oxalobacteraceae > Herminiimonas > Herminiimonas sp. GW821-FHT09C12. Next base: position 1,515,152 of record NZ_JBWKPC010000001.1, on the reverse strand, counting down.
CTTGCGGGCGGATCAACATGGGATTTTCTTCCAGAAAATATTCGGCTACGTTTTCGCTAACGGACTGGTGCAGCGATTTGGCCGTGTTCAATGCAGAATGCGCTCCAGCCACAATTCTGGTCGCTGCGATATCGCCGACTACCTTGCTCAAATCGTCTTCTGCTTCCCAACGCAGCGATTGGCTCAATTGCGAAATCGTATTGGCAAAGTCGGCATCGCCTTCCACTTTCACATACGAGAACGCGCGTTCACGATTCTGCATGATGAGCGGCAGATCGGATAATTGCATGCGTATCGTCACGGTAGGCACTTCATCCGCCGTCGCCGCTTCCAGCATGCCATCGCTCGTCACTTTCAAACGCATGGCCAGCACGCCACCATCCAGCACGGCGATCTTGCCTGCATGCGGCATCAGTTTGGCGCGCGCCCACGCTTCCTGCGCAAGCAGATGGTTGATAGCCGTAGGGAAAATATTGGCAGGAGAAAAAGAAGTCATCGTAAAAAAACAAAGCCGCCGGTGACCATTCACAGGCGGCTTCAAGTTTAGCAGTTTGCTGCCCGGCGGCGCTAACTATCTATATTGCTCCAACTCAGATAATCAGCACGCGCTGGGCGTGAGTACGACTGAATTACAGTTATTGCTTACAGTTGCTGAATACCAGCCAGAACCCAACCGCCGTTGCCATTGACTGGCTTGGACAAGTTCCAGGCTTCGGTGAATGGCTCTGTAGGCGAGCTTTCCGATTCCTTGATCAGACCGGTGAACTTGATGCTGGCGATGTAATCGTTGCCTACGGTTTCTACACCGTAGAATTCGCCTTCGAGCGAAACAACGTCAGTAACGTTTGGTGTTGCGCCACGTTCTTGCAATTGCAATTTCATTTCTGCAAACATTTCTGGTGTGGTGAATTCGCGGATATCGTTGATATCAGCTTTGTCCCACGCCGCTTGCAGGCGGATGAAATAGGTTTTTGCATTGCGGACAAACGCTTGCACGTCAAAGTCAGGAGGCAATTCATTGCCAGCATCATTTGCCGAACCGAACGACGAACCGGATGCCAAAGGCGCTGCCGATTGCAGAGCCGAAGGTTGACCGTAGGACTGATCGATACGTGAACCGATTTCAGGCGTATTGCTCTTTGCCGAGAAATTGTTCGGGAACGAAGGTTGCAGGCCACCAGCTTGATTGCCAGCGTTCTTGTTCTTGATCATGCGATAGATGAACATCGCAGCGAAAGCGAACAGAGCAACCATCAAAATGGTGCTGATCATGCCAGCCAATGCGCCGCCGATACCCAGATGCGACAACAGTGCGCCCAGGCCCAAGCCGAGCAATGCACCGCCGAGGATGTTACGCATCATGCTAGGTTTGGCTGCAGCAGCCGCACCTGCACCAGCCGCAGCAGGTGCTGCCGCTGGCTTGGAAGCCGCAGCTGACGACGATTGCGCCGGAGCCGGACGTTGGAAGCTTTGCGATTGCTTACCGAAGGAACCGCCGCCGCCCATACGCTTGGCTTCTGCTTCCACAGCGATGAAGGTCATCGAACTGACCATCACTGCGACTGCCAAAAGTAATTTTTTCATAATGCTCGTCTCCTAGAGTTTAATACCGGTGTGCAATGCGGCCACGCCGGCTGTCAAATTAAAATACTCGACTCTTTCAAGCCCAGCATCCTGCATCATTTTTTTCAGCGTTTCCTGGTCCGGATGCATACGGATGGATTCAGCCAGATACCGATAACTCTCGGCATCACCTGCAATACGCTTGCCCAACCACGGCAACACTGAAAACGAATACACGTCATACGGCTTCTTCAACGGTTCCCATACCTTCGAGAACTCCAGCACCAGCAACTTGCCGCCAGGCTTCAAGACACGCCGCATTTCTGCCAGCGCCACATCCTTATGCGTCATATTGCGCAAACCAAAAGCGACACTGACGCGATCAAAATAGTTGTCGGGGAAAGGCAATTTCTCCGCATCACACAAGGATGTTGGGGTAATCAAGCCTTTATTCAACAGCCGATCGCGCCCGACGCGCAACATCGACTCATTAATATCAGTCAACCAAACTTCACCGGTCGTACCAGCCTGGCGCGCAAACGCCTTGGCCAAGTCACCCGTGCCACCGGCAATATCAAGCACTTTGAAACCGGGGCGCACACCAGCCTGTGCGATCGTGAATGTTTTCCAGACACGATGCAGACCCGCCGACATGAAGTCGTTCATCACGTCATATTTGGCCGCGACGGAGTGAAACACTTCCGCGACCTTGTGGACTTTCTCTTCTTCAGCGACGGTTTGATAACCGAAATGTGTGGAATTTGTCATAGCGAGCCAATTACATTATACAAAGATGTGAAGAAAACGTTAAAAAATTATTTTACTTGCCAATAGCACAAGCAAATTCGATCACGGATTTGCTCGTGTAACAAATGAAATCAATGACTTCCGCAACCTGAGCCACTAACAACTTCTTTGCTCATGGGTGCATCGCGTCCGCTTTCGCGCGTGAAGCCTGCTGCTTCCAGACGACGCAGATAGTCTTCCCACAGTGCATCTTTATCGGTGCCGAGGTGGTGCAAATACTCCCACGAAAAGATGCCAGTATCGTGACCGTCCGAGAAAGACGGCTTGATCGCGTAATTGCCAACCGGTTCGACTGCCGTAATTTCGACATTGCGCTGGCCGGTTTGCAGTGTTTCCTGCCCTGGGCCGTGACCGCGCACTTCGGCCGATGGCGACCATACGCGCAGCAATTCAAACGGCAGTGAGAATGCTGCACCGTCGTCGAACTCGATTTCCAGTACGCGCGATTGCTTGCGCACTGTCAAACCGGTAGGTTGTGGTGCAGGAGGTGTTTGTTTGGAACCAGCCATGATCGTCTCTCGTTCAGGGATAAGGCACAGGCGACTGCCTGCGTAATGGAATTATTGCTTGCGCGTATTTTTATCAGGCACTATCAGGCGGTGCACGAAACGTATCGTACTACTGCCTCTCGCAATGCTGGTAGCAAGGCGCGACGTTCTGCCAATATATCGTCCGCAGTCTGGCGCTGCGCTGCTGCCCAAACAGGATTGGGATAATGCGCATCGTCGGTAAAACGTGGAATCAGGTGCCAGTGCAGATGCGGCACCATATTGCCAAGTGCTGCCAAGTTGATTTTCTCTGGCTGCATCACTTCCCGCAATGCTGACTCGACCTGACATACCGTCTTCATCAAAACGGAGCGTTCTTCCGGTTTGAGGTCGGTCATTTCCTTGACGTGCGCATTCCAGATCACGCGACAAAAGCCGGGGTAATTCGCATCTGCAATCAAGACGATACGCAGTTGCTCATTGCGGAAGAGAATTTCCCCACCACTTTCATCACATAATTCGCAAGTCGCCATCGTTACACCAGCACGCGTTCGATGCCACCGTTATTGGCACGCGCGACATAGTCAGGCAACCAGTTCGGTCCGAGCAAATGCTTGGCCATCTCAACCACGATGTAATCGGCAGTCGTTTCGGAGTCATCGTTGTAGCGTGACAAACCTTGCAGGCAAGATGGGCAGGAAGTCAGTATCTTGACGTCGCCAGTAAAGCCGTCAGCGCGCAATTTATCCGCACCTTTGGTCATCTCCTCTTCCTTGCGGAAGCGCACCTGTGTCGAGATATCAGGACGCGTCACTGCTAAAGTGCCGGACTCGCCGCAGCATCTATCGTTCTTTTCGATTTTTTGCGCATCGACGGTCGTGATCAAGCTGTTCACCGTTTTTAACGGATCCTGCAACTTCATCGGGCTGTGGCAAGGATCGTGATACATGTAGCGCACGCCGTTCACGCCTTCCAGCTTCACGCCTTTTTCCATCAAATATTCGTGAATATCGATAATGCGGCAACCCGGGAATATCTTCTCGAATTCGTAGCCTTGCAACTGATCGTAGCAAGTGCCGCAGGAGACGATGACGGTTTTGATATCCAGATAATTCAGCGTGTTCGCCATGCGATGGAACAGCACGCGATTATCGGTGATGATCTTTTCAGCCTTCTCGTAATTACCGGAACCACGTTGCGGATAACCACAGCACAGATAACCCGGCGGCAAGACGGTTTGTACGCCGACATTCCACAACATCGCTTGCGTTGCCAAGCCAACTTGCGAGAACAGACGTTCGGAACCGCAACCCGGGAAATAAAACACGGCTTCGGTATCCATCGTCGTAGTCTTGGGATCGCGGATGATAGGTACGACTTTATCGTCTTCAATATCCAGCAAGGCACGCGCGGTTTTCTTCGGCAGATTACCCGGCATTTTCTTGTTGATGAAGTGGATGACCTGTTCCTTGATCGGTGGTTTACCGACTGTGGCACGCGGCGCAGAGGTCTGCTTCTTCGCCCACTTCTTCAAGATATCATGACCGAAACGCTGTGCCTTGTAGCCCCAACCTATCATGACCTGACGCGTCGCATTGATGGTCGCAGGATCGGTTGCGTTCAGGAAGAACATCGATGCAGCCGTGCCGGGATTGAAGGACTTCTTGTTCATCTTGCGCAGCAGATTGCGCATATTCATCGACACATCGCCGAAGTCGATATCGACTGGACAAGGCGTCAAACACTTATGACAAACCGTGCAGTGATCAGCAACGTCTTCGAATTCTTCCCAATGCTTGATCGAGATGCCGCGACGCGTCTGCTCTTCGTACAGGAACGCTTCTACCAGCAAAGAAGTAGCAAGAATCTTGTTACGTGGCGAGTACAGCAAGTTCGCGCGCGGCACATGTGTTGCACATACTGGTTTGCATTTGCCGCAACGCAAGCAATCCTTGACGCTATTGGCAATCGCACCGATATCGCTTTGTTGCATGATCAGCGATTCATGTCCCATCAAGCCGAACGATGGCGTGTAGGCATTGCGCAAATCTGCGCTCAGCTCCGACATGTCCATCAACTTGCCTTTATTGAAGTGGCCGTCCGGATCGATACGTTTTTTGTACGAGCGGAAATCAGCCAACTCTTCAGTCGTCAGGAATTCAAGCTTGGTAATGCCAATACCGTGTTCGCCGGAAATGACACCATTCAGCGAACGCGCCAATTTCATGATGCGTGCCACAGCGGCATGCGCATCCTGCAGCATTTGATAGTGATCGGAATTGACCGGAATATTGGTGTGCACATTACCATCGCCCGCATGCATGTGCAGCGCGACAAATACGCGACCACGCAATACACGTTTGTGGATAGCTGTTGCTTCTTCCAGAATCAGACGGAACGCCGCACCGCTGAAAATCTGGCGCAAAGGCAAACGCACTTCTGTTTTCCAGGACACGCGTACGGTGCGATCCTGAATCACATCGAACAGTGTGGCATTCGGTTGTGCAATCAAACGCTCTTCAAATGCAGGTGCCAGTTTTTCCAAGCCAAGCACGACCACTTCATCCTTTGCATCACGCAAAGACTTGTCGAGATTAGCCAACATGTATGACCAACGCGCCTGTGTAGCCGCGATCAATTCATCAGCCTGATGTACGCGGTCTTCCAGCAATTCTGCTGCCGGGATATCGTCGCCATCTGCATCGTCGCCCTTGCCCAGCGGCAGATTACCTTTGGTAAAGAAAGCGTGCAATTCGTCCAGCAATTGCAACTTGTTCCGGATCGACAGTTCGACGTTGATGCGTTCAATACCGTCCGAATACTCGCCCATACGGTCGAGTGGAATCACCACGTCTTCATTGATTTTGAAAGCGTTGGTATGTTTGGAGATGGCGGCTGTGCGTGCGCGATCCAACCAGAATTTCTTGCGCGCTTCCGGGCTGACGGCAACAAAGCCTTCGCCTACGCGTGTATTGGCAAGGCGTACGACTTCGGATGCTGCTTGCGCTACTGCGTTTTCATCATCGCCGACGATATCGCCGAACAAAGCCATCTTCGGCAAGATGCCGCGTTTGGATTTGGTGGCGTAACCGACTGCGCGCAAATAGCGCTCATCCAGATGCTCAAGACCAGCCAGAATCGCGCCGCCCTTTTTGGTTTCAGCATCGAGGTAATCCTTGATCTCGACGATGGATGGAATCGCATCGCGCGAATGACCGAAGAACTCCAGACAAACTGTGCGCGTGTGCTTAGGCATCTTGTGCAAAATCCAGCGCGCCGATGTGATCAAACCATCGCAGCCTTCTTTTTGCACGCCCGGCAAACCGGACAGGAATTTATCGGTAACGTCCTTGCCCAAACCTTCCTTGCGGAAGGTGCGGCCGACGATTTCCAGCGTTTCTGTTTTGAAGGGTTGGTTGACTTTGCCCTTCTCGCTCGGATGTGTCCATTCCAGCTTGAACTTTGCTAATGGCGCATCGTGAATCTTGCCGAGGTTGTGCTCCAGGCGCGTGACTTCCAGCCAGTCGCCGTTCGGATCAACCATCCTCCAGCTCGCCAGATTGTCGAGCGCGGTGCCCCACAACACGGCTTTCTTGCCGCCTGCATTCATGGCGATATTGCCGCCTATACAGGACGCTTCAGCCGAAGTTGGATCAACTGCAAATACGAAACCGGCTTTTTCTGCAGCGTCTGAAACACGCTTGGTTACCACGCCTGCGCCTGAATAAATCGTCGCGTATTCGCGGTCGACGCCAGGCAGCATGGTCATTTCGACCGCGCCCAAGGCTTCGAGTTTTTCTGTATTAATGACGGCCGACATAGGCGTCAGTGGCACTGCGCCACCGGTGTAACCGGTACCGCCGCCGCGTGGAATGATGGTCAGACCGAGTTCGATACAACCTTTGACCAAGCCGGCCATTTCATCTTCGCTATCCGGCGTCAGTACAACGAACGGATATTCGACGCGCCAGTCAGTGGCATCGGTCACGTGCGAGACGCGCGATAAGCCATCAAACTTGATATTGTCTTTTTCGGTATAGCGCCCCAAGACCTTGTTTGTGCGTTTGCGCAAATCATAGGTACGACGGAATTCTTCGCCAAAGGCAGTCACTGCCTTGCGTGCGGATTGCAACAGCGCTTCGACGGCTGCACCGCGACGGGATGCATTTTCATCGCTGGCTACGGTCAAATCGGTAATGCGACGTTTTTCAACTTCGACCAAGCGATGATGCAAAGCATCAATCAATGCCTGACGGCGCTTGGGATTATCCAGCAGATCATCTTGCAGGTATGGATTGCGCTGTACGACCCAGATATCGCCCAGAACTTCATACAACATCCGTGCGGAACGGCCGGTTTGTCTGGCACCGCGCAGCTCATCGAGCAAGGCCCAAGCCTCTTCGCCTAGCAGGCGAATGACAATTTCGCGATCGGAAAACGAGGTGTAGTTATAGGGAATTTCACGCAAGCGGGTAGGAACAGCACCGCCGGGGCCATCGGCCAAAAGAGTCTGGATATGTACTGGGGCGTTCATCAGTGGGTCAATTTTGAATTAACGCTAAATAAGCATTTTAGCTGATTGCGGTGCAACATGCCTGCTCACCGTAGATGCCACAAAAGCGAAAAAGATACTTTTTAGACAGGATTTTCAGAGCGAAGGAAGACGATAGGCCGGGTCTTAAAACAAATTCCCCAGATATCGCCAAAACCCATCAGGGATATAAAGAAGTATCCAGGTCATCGTCAGGTAGCGCAGGAATTTACCTATAGCCATGTACAAGACGCATGGCCAGAACGGGAGTTTCAGCCAGCCGCCCAATAAACACAGCGGATCACCTATACCCGGCAACCAGGCCAACAGCATGGTTTTTGCGCCAAAACGCTCTAACCAGCCAAACCAGCGCGTTTGCCTTTCCTTGGCAAAAACTTGTTTGGCGCCTAAACCCATCCAGTAATTGACGACACCGCCCAAGGTATTACCCGCAGTCGCCACCAGCAGTGCCGGCCAGAACAGATCGGCATTGGCCTTGACGACCGCAAAAACGGCCGGCTCGGAACCCAGCGGCAACAAGGTCGCGGAGACGAAACTGATTACAAATACGGAAAACAGCCCAACCTGCGGCGCAGCCAGCGTCACCAGCAACCACTGTACGGCGGCGTCAATCATGTTTGTGTCGGGTAAATTTCTTCAAAGCTAGGGCTCATCTGCAGAAGAGAATCGGATTAAGCACGCCAACCGGCGAGCCAAAGGTAATACTGCGCAACAAAGGGCGTCCATTATAATGATGTGCTGCGCTGCATGAACACAAACCCTGTTTTCACGCGCGCCCCTGATATTGACACTTATGACTACCGACTATCTGAAGAAAATTTTAACCGCGCGCGTCTATGATGTCGCCGTGGAATCGCCACTCGAGCTGGCACCAACGCTGTCGCAGCGCGTGGGCAATCAGATTTATTTCAAGCGCGAAGATATTCAAAGCGTGTTTAGCTTCAAGCTGCGCGGCGCATACAACAAGATGGCAAACCTGCCGCCAGCGCAAATGAAGCGCGGCGTGATTTGCGCATCTGCCGGCAATCATGCACAAGGCGTGGCGCTCTCCGCCACCAAACTCGGCTGCCGTGCAGTGATCGTCATGCCGACCACCACGCCATCGGTCAAGGTTGAAGCGGTCAAAGCGCGCGGCGGCGAAGTCGTGCTGTTCGGCGACTCTTATTCAGATGCTTACCAGCATGCGTTGACGCTGGAGAAAAAACTCAAGCTGACCTTCGTCCATCCATTCGACGATCCGGATGTCATCGCAGGGCAAGGCACCATAGGCATGGAAATCCTGCGTCAACACGCCGGTCCTATCCACGCGATTTTCGTTCCTATCGGTGGTGGCGGCCTGATCGCCGGTGTCGCCGCTTACGTCAAGGCAGTGCGTCCGGAAATCAAAATCATCGGTGTACAAACCTCGGACTCGGATGCAATGGCACGCAGCCTGCACGCTGGTCGCCGCGTGACTATGCAGGATGTCGGTTTGTTCGCAGACGGCACCGCCGTCAAATTGGTAGGCGAAGAAACTTTCCGTCTGGCGAAACAGTATGTGGACGAAATCATCGTGGTGAACACCGATGAAGTCTGCACCGCTATCAAGGATGTGTTCCAGGATACGCGCAGCATTCTGGAGCCTTCCGGCGCATTGGCGGTAGCAGGTGCAAAAGCCTATATAGAACGCGCACGCACCAATAAAAAACCGCTGAAAAATGAAACACTAATCACCATCGCCAGCGGCGCGAATATGAACTTCGATCGCCTGCGCTTCGTGGCTGAAATGGCCGATATAGGCGCAGCGCGCGAAGGCGTGTTTGCCGTCACCATCCCGGAAGAGCGTGGCAGCTTCAAGCGTTTTTGCGAGTTGGTCGGTCCGCGCAATGTGACTGAATTCAATTACCGCATCAGCGACGCCAATCAGGCGCATATCTTTGTCGGCATGCAAATCGCCGATCGCGACGAAGCTGGCAAGATCGCAAAACATTTCGAGAAAAATGGCTTCAAGACTCTCGATCTAACTCATGACGAACTGGCTAAAGGCCACATCCGTCATCTAGTCGGTGGCAAGAGCGATCTGACGCAAGATGAATTGCTATATCGCTTTGAATTCCCGGAACGTCCGGGCGCCTTGATGCGCTTCCTCGATAGTGTCGCGCCAAACTGGAATATCAGTCTGTTCCACTACCGCAATCAAGGTAGCGACGTGGGTCGTATTCTAGTCGGCTTGCAAGTGCCTAAGAAGGAAATGAAAGCCTTCCGCGCCTCGCTCGCGGGATTGGGTTATCGCCATTGGGATGAAAGCGACAACCCTGCATATAAATTGTTTTTGTAAAAGCTGCTGCCATGACCAAGTCACATCAACCAGAAGCATCGCCGCTCGGCAAACCGTCTGTTTATCAGACGCAATACGACCCGTCGCTGCTGTTTCCGATTCCACGCCAGGGCAAGCGCGACGAACTCGGCCTCACCGGCGACCTGCCTTTCTTCGGCGTCGACATCTGGAACGCCTACGAAATATCGTGGCTGAACATGCGCGGCAAACCGCAAATAGCGATCGCCAAGATCATGGCCCCTGCCGACTCGCCCAACATCATCGAATCGAAGTCGTTCAAGCTCTATCTGAATTCCTTCAATCAAACCAAGCTGGGCGGCACCGATGCCTTGCTGGAATTGCTGCGCGCCGATTTGTCGGCAGGTTTTGGCGCGCCGGTACAAATTACGCTGACGCTACCGGAAGATTTTTCCAAAGTAGCTGTGGGTGAACTCGATGGCATGTTGCTGGATAGGCTGGATATTGAGGTATCAGATTATTCGCCGGACGCATCTCTGTTACAGGCGACATTCGATGAGCCAGTAGTGGAAGAAACACTGGTTTCAAATTTGCTGAAATCGAATTGTCTGGTGACCGGCCAACCGGATTGGGGCAGCGTACAGATACATTATGTGGGCCCACAAATCAATCAGGCTGGCTTGCTGCATTACCTGATTGGTTTCCGCGAACACAATGAATTTCATGAACAATGTGTCGAGCGCATCTTCATGGACATCCTGCGTCAATGCAAACCACACAAACTTGCCGTCTATGCACGCTATACGCGACGCGGTGGTTTGGACATCAATCCTTGGCGCAGTAATTTCAGTACTGGCAAGCAACCTTCAAATGCTCGTAACGCACGACAATAATGTCTTTAAGCAACATAAACGATGCTATTCTGCGGCAAGCTTGTCACGTCTGACAGCTACCGTTAAAATGCCCGGCCAGCGCTGTTCTGCGCCATATTCATAATAAAAATGTGGGTTACTGCTTGCCTCATATCACCAAGAGATAAGGTGCCAGCATGAACCATTCCGGATCGAACGACTCCTTATAAGCATAGATACGCTGCATGCATATTTTGGGCGCAGGATTTGATCCGCGCAGTCTTGTCGCACCAAAACTTTAACCAGGAAACAGATTGGATAGCCACCTGATGTCAGACGGCAGCCACCATCTTAAGAAATCATGAATCAAAAAACTGCGTTCGAAAGCGAACTGGCTGTGCTTATCGTCGATACGCTCAATCTCGAAATCAAACCTGAAGATATCGATCCTGCGCAATCGCTGTTCACCGATCTTGGCCTAGACTCGCTGGATGTACTCGAGATTGCGCTGACCGTATCGAAAAAATATGGCGTCAAGCTGCGTTCTGACGATGAAAAAAATGCGCACATTTTTTCTTCATTACATGCCTTGGCCAGTCATATCGATCAACATCGCGCCAAATAACAAGCACCTGCCATTGCGCGCGCCCATGTCCATTCAGGCTTTACGTAAATTGGCCGTAACCGGGCTCGTTCTCTGCTATCCCTTGCTGGCACATTGGGCCTTATTGCTGCGCCCGGATCTTCCTCATGCAGTGCTGCTGTTTTTACCTACCTTGCTTAATCTCTGGCTCGCGTGGCTGTTCGGCAGCACTTTGCGCAAAGGACGTATGCCTTTGATCAGCGTATTCGCACAAATTGAACGGCAACAATTCTTGAAACTAAATGAACCCGATTTACCTGCACCGATTGCTAATTACACGCGCAAACTGACCATCATCTGGACTATCCTTTTCATCGCGATGGCGGCGGTTGCAACGTTGCTGGCCTTATCAGGTAAAACTGCGTGGTGGGCAATATTCACCAGCCTAATCAGCTATGTATTGGTAACAATTCTGTTCATCGGTGAATATTTTTTTCGATTGCAGCGTTTCCCCGATCAGCCACATGCAAATCCCTTGAATCTTGCATGGTTATTGATCAAATCCGGCCCCTTCTGGATGCGTCGACAGCGATGAATAACTATTCCAGCTCACTCGCCTTACTACGTCATTTCGATGCAGACACGCCTTTGGCCTATGTGCACGACCGTATCGTGACAGCGCAGGAATTTATTCATCACGCAACAGCACTCGCTGCACAATTGCCGGAAGCAAAATACGCCATCAACTTGTGCGAAGACCGTTATTATTTTTTACTCGGTTTTGCAGCTGCACTGTTACGCCAACAAATAACGCTCCTGCCGTCGAGCCGCGCTACCAACGTACTAACCCAAATCGCCACGGATTATGAGGACAGTTATTACTTGTCCGATCAAGCATTTCCCACAGGTCTTGCTGGCTTCGACATACGCTCGACACCAGTAACTGACAATACGCAGGCGTATGCAATTCCTACGATACCAGCCGATCAAATTGCAGCGATATTGTTCACATCAGGCAGTACTGGACCAGCGACTGCGCATGCCAAGACTTGGGGTATGTGGGTCCAGGGTGCAAATCAATTGCAATATACGTTTGCACCAGCTATTGGTTCCTGCATCGTGGGAACCATCGCGCCGCAACATATGTTCGGCATGGAAAGCACCATCATTTATCCGCTGCAGTGGGGCTGCATGATTCATCATGCGCGCCCGCACCTACCTGCTGATATTGAACAAGCTGTGAGCGAAGTCAATCAAACTGTGTGGTTGATGACAACACCTTTGCACTTGCGTGCATGTGTCACGGAAGATAAATATATTCCCGGTATTACTGGCGTCATCTCGGCCACGATGCCTTTGGATAAAACAAACGCTTTGGCGGTCGAAAATTTACTGCACTTACCGCTGCATGAAATTTATGGCTGCACCGAAGCCGGAATGATTGCTGCACGTCGTCCGGCACAAGATGAACAATGGACATTGTGCGATGATTTTCAGCTACGCCATGACGAAAAAAATGCATGGATTGAAGGTCCGCGTGCGCTGCCCTCTTTTGCATTATCTGACAGCATTGTTCAATATGATGCACGACACTTCAGTCTGCAAGGCAGGCTGACAGATATGATCAAGATCGCCGGAAAGCGTACCTCACTGGTCAAGCTGAACGTAGTCTTGCTTGCCATTGATGGCATTACGGATGGTGTATTTTTTCAAACTGAATCCGACAGCAGCAACACTCACGTTGAGCAACGCTTAAGCGCTTTCTTTGTATCGGATAGTCTGACAAACGCACAAGTCATTGCTGCATTACGCCTGCACATCGATCCTGTTTTTATTCCGCGTCCGATTTTCAAGGTTGAGCGCTTACCACGCGATGCCAATGGAAAACTATCGCGTGCAGCACTCGCTGAACTAGCCAAAACATGTGCAAGGACAAAAGATATCAATACTCTGCGTCACATCGGCACAGTGCCGTCCGACCATGCTGCGTTGGCCGGGCACTTCCCTGGCAATCCTATCGTTCCGGGTTTATTGCTGTTATCTGAAGTTGTGAACGTTGCAAGCGCTCATGCCCATATCAGTGGCGTCAAGCAGGTGAAATTTCATATTCCACTGAAACCAGGACAGGAATATGTCATCAGCTTCAGCACAACTGCCACACAAACACTCAAGTTCGCGATTCATTACGAGCAAACGCTGATCGCCAACGGCCTGCTGCAATTGCAAGGTGCGGAACATGGCTAAAGGTTGGCTAGATCAGTCTGAACGCGGCAGCCTGTTTGCCATGCAAGCTCTCGCGTGGGTAACGCTCAAATTGGGTCGTCGCTTCGGTCGTATTTTTCTGCTGCCGATTTGCGCATACTTCATTATTTTTTCTGGTAGCGCACGTCGTAGTTCCTTCAATTACTTGCGTCGAGTGTTGCCGCACAAACCACGCTGGATAGATGTAGTGCGGCACTACCATACGTTTGCCAGCACTATTCACGATCGTATTTACCTGCTGTCAGGGCAACACCACTATTTCGATATTCGCATTCAAGGCTATGACGCCGTTGCACCTCTATTACGTCAACAGGGTTGCATCATGCTCGGCTCACATCTGGGTAGTTTTGAAGTACTGCGAGCACTCGGCATGTTCGATCAAGACTTACCCGTCAACGTACTCATGCACGACGAACATGCGGACAAATTGAACAGTATCTTGCGTAATTTGAACCCGGCGATTCAACCCGGTGTCATAACATTAGGTCAAGCCGATACCCTGCTGAAAGTGCAGGAATGCATAGAGCGCGGCGAAATCGTCGGCATCCTTGGCGACCGTACATTTAAAAGCACAAAAAATGTCGAATGTAATTTTCTCGACGGTCAGATCACCTTGCCGCAAGGACCATTTGCATTAGCAGCCATTTTAAAAACACCGGTCATACTGTTTTTTGGCTTGTACCAGGGAGGCAAACGCTATGATCTGCACTTTGAAATTTTCGAAGCCGACCCGACAGTTGATCGCAGTCAACGTAATCAACGCATAAATGAGTGGGCGCAACGCTATGCGGACAGACTGGCTCATTACTGCCGTCTCGCACCATTCAACTGGTTTAATTTTTTCGATTACTGGAAATAAATCGCCATGCTTAATCCCGCACGCCTTCTTTTGACATGCCTGTTTTTCTTTTCTCCGCTTTGTGCTTCGGCGCAATCCTGGGGCTTGCCGCAATTGATGGAAACAATGGCAAAGGTAGAAGCTAGTCAAAGTCGTTTTACTGAAAAGAAAACACTCGCCTTGTTGAAAGCACCACTGGAATCAAGCGGCACGCTCACCTATCGTCGTCCTGGCTTTGTCGAAAAACATGCGTTGTCGCCGCAAGATGAAGTCATCACAGTAGAAGGCGATCAGCTCACTTGGCAAAACAATGCCACTAATAAAAAGCGCAGCATCCGCCTGCAAAGCAATCCACCCATCTGGGCATTTGTTGAAAGCATACGTGCGACGCTGGCTGGCGACTTGAAAACACTGCAGCGTTTCTACGATGTGCGTCTCGAAGGAAGCGCTGCACGCTGGACGCTCACTCTGTCGCCATCAGACGATGCCATGCGCGAAAACGTCAAGATATTGCGTATAGAAGGAATGGGTAATCGCATGACATTGGTCGATATATTAGAAGCTGGTGGCGACCGCTCCATCATGACGATTCAACATGATTAAGTTGCGCAATAAGGCTATCGTCGCATGCTGGTTATTGCTGCTCGTTTTCAGCGCATGGATAGCTGTCGCACATACCAAGATCTACACTGATCTAACCGGTTTTTTACCCACCGCACCTGATCGCACTCAGCAACTCCTGTTGGATCAATTACGCGAAGGCCCTGCCTCGCGCCTGATCCTGATCGGCATTGAAGGCGATACGCAGGAACAATTGGCAAACCTGAGCCGCAATCTGGCGCATGCCATGCGTCAAGATCAGCGCATTACCTTTGTCCATAACGGAGAATTCAATGCGCTGACAAATGAACGCGATATCTTGCTGCGCTACCGATATCTGCTTAGTCCTGCAATTACAGAAAAACATTTCGATGTCGCTGCCTTAAAAGCCTCATTACAAGCCAGCGCGCAAATGCTGTCATCGCAAGGCGGCTCCTTTGCCAAACAGTTGATCCCCATGGACCCGACCGGCGAAGTGGCACGTATTTTTTCGCTATGGACACCAGCTGCGCAAATTAGCATGCACGATGGCGTATGGTTTGCGACAAATAACAGCCGTGCTCTATTGATCGCACAAACGGCAGCGTCCGGCATGGACGTCAACGCGCAACAAGACATCCTCACAAGCATACGTCAACAATTCACCAACGCAGCAAAAGAAGAAAAAAGTCAGGCGCAGCTCTTACTGTCCGGCACCGGCGTCTTTGCTGCAGAATCCCGCAAACTGATAGAAAGTGATTCGTGGCGTTTATCCGTCATTGCATCGACGTTAGTATTGCTGGTGCTATGGCTAACCTACCGCTCCATCGGTTTGACCATGCTGGCATATGTGCCAGCGATATCAGGCCTGCTGATCGGCACTGCTGCGGTATCTCTTGTATTTGGTGGCGTGCATGGGATTACGCTGGCATTCGCTGCCACCCTGATCGGGGAAGCTGTCGACTATCCTAATTACGCCTTCCTCCACACTGCTCGCGGTGAGCCTGTTCGCAATGCATTGCTACGCGTCGGATCGACGTTGCGGCTGGCAATTCTGACCACGACCTTTAGTTCGATTGCGATGTTGCTATCGAGCTTCTCTGGATTGGCGCAATTGGGCTTGCTATCGCTGGTCAGTGTTGCTGTCGCTGGCTTGACTACCTATTTCGTGTTGCCCGTCATTGCAGGCTCTACGCTCACTTCACGCAAGTTGGAACACCTGCCTATCAAATTATCACCAGGCAATCGTTGGCGTGTACTGGTGTTGCCCTTGGTATTAATCGCTCTCGCCGCACTGTTTGTGCAACGCCACCAATTGTGGGACGACGATCTGGCGAGCTTGAGTCCCGTTTCTGCCTCGGCAAAGAAACTGGATCAGGAATTGCGCAATCAATTAGGCGCACCGGATGTACGTTACTTACTCGTTGCTGCCGGCAAGGATCGCGAACAAGCACTGCAGCAAAGCGAACAAGTGCGTTCCGATTTATCGAAATTAGTAGACGAAGGCGTGATCGGCGGCTTCGATATGGCCTCCAACTATTTGCCCAGCGCATCCCTGCAAATGCAACGTCAAGCAGCCTTGCCAAACGACAAGGATCTTACAAATAACGTGCAGCAGGCGCTGGTGGATTTACCATTCCGTAACGATGCTTTCGCACCCTTCATCAAGGATATTGCAGCCGCGAAGCAGCAAGCCTTGCTGAAAGCAGAAGATCTCGACCACAGTTCACTCGGCTTGAAGGTACGTTCATTGTTACTGGATGACAAACAAGGCGCAGTCGCATTGATCACCTTGAGCGGCGTACGCGATCCAGCTCGCCTGCAAGCAGCGTTACCAGCCTTACAAGAAAAAGGATTGCGCGCCATAGACCTGAAAGACGATACAGGCCACCTGATCAGCACCTATCGTGACGAAGCGCTGCATTTATCTGCATTCGGCATGGTGTTGATTACGTTGCTGCTATTAGTCAGCCTGCGTTCATGGCGACTCACACTGCGTGTGCTATATCCGGTCATCTCGGCAGTGATACTCAGTATCGCCGTGACTGTCATCGTCTTGGGTGAGAAATTGACGCTATTCCATCTAGTCTCCATGCTGCTGGTTATAGGGATAGGCTTGAATTATTCCATCTTCTTCAACCGTGAAGAAACCAGCGCCGACGACACTCAGCGCAATCATCTGTCGCTGATTACTTGTGGTCTGACGACTTTCCTGTCATTTGGCACGCTGACCTTATCCAGCTTGCCCGTCTTGCATGCCATCGGACAAACCGTCACTATCGGTGCAGTATTGAGTATGATCTGCGCCTATTTACTGGCGCGCCCAACTCGTACCGGATCAGCATGATGCGCTTTGCTATAATCGCCAGCACTTTCAGCCCACGGACTTGATCTTGCAACCTATCTATTTGTCCGCCTTTACCGTATCCAGCGCGTTGGGACATGGCTTGAAGACAACGCTGCACGCGTTGCAATCAGAACACTCGGGCCTGCGCGAAAATGACTTTCAGGAAAACCCAATTCCTACTTGGATAGGTCGTGTCGAAGGCGTAGAACAAGAAAGAATTCCTGCTGCCTTATCCGCTTACGATTGCCGCAACAACCGCCTGGCACAAATCGGTTTACAACAAGACGGATTCATTTCTGCAGTTGAGCGTGCCAAAGCAGCGTATGGTGCGGATCGTGTTGGTGTCATTCTCGGCACATCAACCTCCGGCAATCTGGAAACGGAAATCGCATTTCGTTTCCAAAAAATGAATGGCGCATGGCCTGCATCCATGCATTTTCGCGAACAACATAATTTATTCGGACTGGCAGACTTTGTACGGCTATCGCTCGCTGTCAGCGGCCCATCTTATGTAATCTCCACGGCCTGTTCTTCCAGCGCAAAAGTATTCGCCAGTGCCGCACGTTTCATGCGGCAAGGCTTATGCGATGCCGTCGTGGTCGGTGGCGTTGATTCACTATCGTGGTCAACACTCTACGGCTTTACTGCGCTTGAGCTGACTTCATCACAACCGTGTCGCCCTTGGGATAAGGATCGCAACGGCATTTCTATCGGCGAAGCAGCCGGTTTTGCCTTGCTGGAAAAAGAACAACAGGGCGAACTGGCGCTATTGGGCTACGGTGAATCAAGCGATGCTTATCACATGTCAACACCGCATCCGCAAGGCCTGGGTGCGCAACAAGCGATGCAAGCCGCTCTCAATAGAGCAGGCTTATCGTCAGCTGATATCGATTACATCAATCTACATGGCACTGGTACTCCCAGCAATGATGCTTCGGAAGATGTCGCCGTTGTTGCAGTATTCGGCACTGAAGTTGCGTGCAGTTCTACCAAAGGTGCAACCGGCCATACGCTGGGCGCAGCGGGCATCGTGGAAGCGGTTATCAGCCTGCTCTGTCTGCAACATGATCTGATACCTGGCGCAACGAATACACAGCAAGTCGATCCCTTGTTACGCGCAAATTTTATACAAAGCAATCGCAAGGCAACACTACGCAATGTAGTCAGCAACTCATTCGGTTTTGGCGGCACCAACTGCAGTCTTCTATTTGGAAAGCCGCGCGCATGATTGAAGTCTTCATCGAAAGCGTAGGAGTCATTGCTCCCGGCATGGTCGGATGGCTAGAAGCGCAGCCCATTCTCAGTGGCCACACACCTTACGTCTGGCGCGAACTGCCGACAATTGCCCCAGCCATTCTGCCTGCCACAGAAAGACGGCGTTGCATTACTTCTGCTCGCCTCGCCTTGAGCTCTGCTTACGAAGCACTTGCTACACACAGCACTGAAACGACACGCCCTGTAGCCTGTGTATTTGCCAGCTCCGACGGTGACGGACAGATCATCCATCAGATCGCTGATAGTTTGGCGCAAGAAGAACCTGACGTTTCTCCAATCCGTTTTGCCAACTCTGTCCATAACGCAGCATCCGGCTACTGGAGCATCGCGGCTGGATTAACACAGGCATCGACGACGATTTGTGCATTCGACGACACCTTTTCCGCAGCGTTGCTGGAAGCCGCCGTGCAAACCATCGATGAGCAGCAAGACGTCCTGATGACGGCATACGATATGCGCTTCCCGGAACCATTTTCAGCATTGCGCCCAACCGCACTGGATTGCGCAATCTCTTTGCTGCTGACGAATCAGCGCACGGATAAAACGATGGCCAAATTACAGATAACTGTGGTTGATCATTGCGCAGCCACAGCCTTGCCTGCCGATTTGCCGGCCTCGTTCCTGAGCAATCCGGCTGCACATGGCTTTCCTCTGTTGGCAGCCTTGGCAACTCCTGCGGCACAAACCATCCATCTCGATTACCTCAATCGCAGCTTAATGGTCACAATACAGCCATGAAAACGCACATCGATATCGCGGCATTGATTCCGCATCAGGGTTCTATGTGCCTGCTGCACGAAGTAATATCGTGGGACGACAATCACATCCGCTGTTCCGCCATCAGTCATCGCGATCCACAACATCCTTTGCGTAGTGCACAGGGCTTACTGGCGGTATCCGGCATTGAATACGGCGCGCAAGCAATTGCTGTACATGGCGGTTTGCTAGCAGATAATCCACATGCACCGCGCGCAGGTTATCTGGCAAATGCAAAAGATGTAAGCTGGACCATAGCCCGACTGGATACGGTAAGCGATGACCTGATCGTAGATGCAAAAAAGCTGATCAGCGAAAGCGGACGCTCGATTTACGAATTTACACTTTCTGCACAGGAAAAAATCCTGGTGCAAGGCCGTGTCGCCGTTGTACTCGAAGGAGAATCTGCATGAAACGCGCACTCGTCACAGGCGGTAGCGGCGCGATCGGCTCAGCCATCTGCCGTCAGCTTGCCGCTGAAGGCATACACGTCATTGTGCACGCGCATAGTAATCCGGCAGCAGCGGATGAATTGGTAAAGGAACTCATTGCTTCCGGCCACAGTGCGCAATCAAGCAGTTTCAATGTCACCGATGCCGCAGCAACCAGTCATGCTCTGGAAGAACTCTTGAAAGATGGCGCAATTCAGATCGTCGTCAACAATGCAGGAACGCATGACGATGCCTTGATGGTCGGCATGGAGTCCGAGCAATGGATACGCGTGATCGATATTTCTCTGAATGGTTTTTTCCACGTCACACAACCTCTATTGCTCTCCATGATGGCGACGCGCTGGGGCCGCATCGTCAACATGTCATCTATCGCTGGCGTAATGGGCAATCGGGGACAAGCCAATTACGCTGCTGCCAAGGCGGGTCTGCATGGTGCGACAAAATCGCTGGCACTTGAACTGGCTTCGCGTGGCATCACAGTCAATGCCGTTGCGCCTGGCATTATCGCGTCGCCGATGACGCAGGATGTGTTTTCACAAACTGCAATTGATCAAATCGTACCCATGAAGCGCGCGGGCCAACCGCATGAAGTCGCCTCCTTGGTCAAATTCCTGGTATCAGATGACGCCGCCTATATTTCCGGGCAAATCATTTCGATCAATGGAGCAATGGCGTGATGACAACGGCCTATCCGAAGGAAGATTTCGCGGTCGTTATCCCGGCATTTAACGAAGGAGCGACTATCCGCGATCTGGTTGAACGCACCTTACTTTATGTACGCCATGTCTTCGTAGTCGATGATGGCTCATCAGATAACACTGCCGACGCACTGCACGGATTGGATATCATCCTGCTGCGCCACGCACGCAATGAAGGCAAGGCAGCAAGTTTGTGGGATGGCATACAAGCTGCACGCACGCATGCTCGCCTGGGCATCATTACATTAGATGGCGATGGTCAGCATCGTCCTGAGGATATTCCACGCTTGATTGATCGCTTTCGCACTGCAGAAAACGCCATCGTAATCGGATCGCGTCTGCACGAAAAAGAAAATATTCCTCGCGCACGCTACAACGCCAACCAGTTTGCAAACTTTTGGATTTCATGGGCAGCGGGTTATCGTATCATCGATAGCCAGTCCGGCTTCCGCATTTATCCAGTCGACTTGCTGGAGCAGCTCAAGATAAATCATCAAAAATCATCGTGCTTCGTATTCGAAAGCGAAATATTGATAGAAGCAGCACGTCTGGGTATCCGTAGCGTACCGGTCAAAATTCCAGCAATCTACGCAGTACATGCACGTGCCAGCCATTTCCGTCCCGTACTGGATATTGCACTCATCACGCGCATGATCACGTGGAAATTACTGTCGCGCGGCCTGTATTTGAGAGGCTTGATTCAGAGCTTGCACGATAAGCAATAGATCTATGAGTAAGCCGGCAGTCTTACAAATTCCGCCTAGTTATGCTTTAATCGACTCATCAAAAAATAAAAAAGCAATAGCTATGGCAAGCCGCCTTAAAAAGGTGCGTCTTATCTGCAACAGACAGGCCAGCACCCACTCAGCTTTCCCGATTCAGGCCCTATTGCCATCGAATAGGCCTATAATTCCTCGCAGAGTCCTTTTTTTGTGCGTCGCACCATGAACCATTTAAGTCAAATTCTCCCCCCTGCCAACGTAGTCCTTGATCTGGACGTATCCAGCAAAAAACGTACGTTTGAACAGGTTGGTTTAATTTTCGAAAACAATTGTGGCATTGCCCGTTCCGTCGTCTCCGACAATCTGTTCGCGCGCGAACGGCTTGGCTCGACCGGCCTCGGTCATGGCGTTGCCGTGCCACATGGTCGTATCAAGGGATTGAAAGCGCCATTGGCTGCCTTCGTCCGCTTGGCACAACCAATTCCATTTGAGTCGCCAGATGGCCAACCGGTCAATCTGCTGATCTTTTTGTTGATTCCCGATCATGTGACGCAACAACATCTGGAAATTCTGTCTGAACTGGCAGAAATGTTTTCCGATGAAACATTCCGTAACTTGCTCGCAACTATCGAAGATCCAGCGGCTGTACATGCGCGCCTGATCACGTGGCAACCTAGCCTGCAAAGCACCAACTAACCGCCGCACTGTTTCCGGTGCGTATCTGTCCCTGCCTGCGTCCACCACATGCCACTACCGACACCGCTCTCCATCCAGCAACTCTACGACGACAACCGTGAATCGCTACAGCTAGGATGGTTTGCGGGATTTCCCGGTGGTGAGCGCCAAATTTCCGGCGATGCGACATCGGCAGCGGACCAAGTCGGTCACTTGAACTTGATCCATCCGGGCCGTATCCAGGTCTTCGGCCATCAGGAAGTCGAGTATTACCAACGCCTGTCGCCGAATGGACGTGCGCACCATACCGCCGAACTAGTCGCCGGCGAACCACCTGCCTTCATCATCGCGCAAGGTCTGGAAACGCCAGCCACCATCATGGAAATTTGCGACGACAAGAATATTCCCTTGTTCTCCACGCCCTTGCCTGCTGCACAGGTGATCGATTATCTACGCGTCTACCTGTCGAAAAAACTGGCACAACGCATCACCATGCATGGTGTGTTCATGGACGTGTTGGGTGTAGGCGTGTTGATTACCGGCGAATCCGGCCTCGGCAAAAGCGAGCTGGGTCTGGAATTGATTTCACGCAACCACGGCTTGGTGGCCGATGATGCCGTCGAATTTGCGCGCATCGCGCCGCACATGATTGAAGGTCGTTGCCCGCCGCTGCTACAAAATTTATTGGAAGTACGCGGCCTAGGCTTGCTCGATATCCGTACGATTTTCGGTGAAACTGCAGTCCGTCGCAAAATGCGTCTGAAGCTGATCGTGCATCTGGTTCGTCGCAGCACGCTGGAAGAAAGCTATGAACGCTTGCCTCTGCCATCGCAAAGCGAAGAAATCCTCGGTCTATCTATCCGCAAAGTTGTAATCCCGGTCGAAGCCGGCCGAAATCTGGCGGTTCTTTTGGAAGCGGCCGTACGCAATACCATTCTGCAATTGCGTGGCATCGACACCCTGAAAGACTTCATGGTGCGCCAGCAAAAAGCGATGGAAAGCGACGAATAAAAACCGAGAAGTTGCGGTGTCACAACCTTCCTCTTGTGCTTGCGGTATCATGACCACATGCGCATCATTCTCATCACTGGAATATCCGGGTCCGGCAAATCTGTCGGACTTAATGCCCTCGAAGACGCAGGTTATTTTTGCGTCGACAATCTCCCGCCTACTCTATTACGCGCGCTAGTTGCTACCCGCATCGAAGAACATGCGGATAAATTGGCAATCGCGATGGACGCACGCAGTGCAAGCTCCCTGATCGGTTTGCCGGCAGATATCGCCTGGCTGCAAAGTCAAGGGCATGATGTCAAAGTACTATTCCTGACAGCCAAGACGGATTCGCTAATCGCGCGTTTTTCTGAAACCCGTCGCAGCCATCCACTCTCACATCGCGGCTTTACCAGCGATGCAGCGGCCGATAGACGTACACTGACGGAATGCATACGCGAAGAACGCGAAATGCTGTCCGGCGTGGAAGAAGTCAGCCACGTCATCGACACCTCCGGCATGAACGCGAATAAATTGCGCGCATGGCTGAAAGCATTGATGGAAACAGACCGATCACCTCTGACACTATTGTTCGAATCCTTTGCCTTCAAATTCGGCGTCCCACTCGATGCCGATCTGGTATTCGATGTACGAGTATTACCAAATCCACATTACGATCTGGCTTTACGACCTTTGACTGGTCGCGACGCACCGGTACAAGAGTTCTTGCAAGCGCAACCTGATGCCGCTGCATTGCTGGCAGACATACGCGGTTTTGTTGAAAAATGGCTGCCTGCTTTCAAGAATGACAATCGCAGTTATCTGACTGTTGCTATTGGTTGCACCGGCGGTCAGCATCGCTCTGTCTACATGGTTGAGCAACTTGCCGAATATTTTCGCGCCCATGAACATGTCATATTGCGACATCGCGAACTGAGCTGATCTCAGGGCTGTCTAAACCAGTACAAGCAAACTGCATTCGCCCATTACTGACGCGCTTCCCACCATGTCTGACAACGAACGCTGGCTTCCTCTCTTCCCTCTCAATACCGTCCTGTTCCCAGGCGGCATACTCCCACTGAAGGTTTTTGAAACACGCTACGTCGACATGGTGCGCGATTGCATGAAGCGCGAATCGCCATTCGGCGTAGTCTTGATCAAATCAGGGCATGAAGTCGGTACAGCGGCGGAACCTGAAGATGTAGGTTGTCTTGCGCACATCACCGACTGGAATGCACCGCAACTTGGTGTGCTGTTATTGCGCACGGAAGGTGGCGCACGCTTCCGCATTCTGGAAACACGTGTACATAAGGATCAGCATCTGGAAGCGCGCGTTGAAATGCTGGACCACGACGGCCCCAGCGTACTGACGAAACAATATGAACCCTGCGCCGATACGCTCAAGCTCATCATTCACGATATCAATGTCAAAGGTCGTGCCGAACAAGGCGCGGATTTTGAAAGTCCGTTTGCAGAAACGCTGCATCTGAACGACGCAGGCTGGGTGGCAAATCGATGGAGTGAGATTCTGCCGATACCGTTGAAAGCACGGCAGAAATTATTGGAACTAAACGATCCGCAAACTCGCTTGACGATCATTCAGCAATACTTGCAACAGCATCAAATCATCTGAAGCAAGCATTATTGGGACAACAAATCCGGTTCGCGAAATACTGCGAGCAGCAGCTTTTTAACCGGCGCTGGCAATGGCGCATCGGCCATTTTATCTGCCGGATACCAGACATAATTATCTTGCCCGGCACGTTCCAGACGACGCGCTAAGGCGATGCGATACGGCGTCACATGTAGTTTGAAATGTGTGAACACGTGGGTAAACATTGGCAGTTTTTCCAACGATGCAGTCACACCGAAGGGCGCAATCGCCAGTGCCAAGGCTGTATCGAAATGTGCCTTACCATCCTCTGCCTCAGACGCGATTTCCGGCAGTGATAACAAGCCGCCCCAAATTCCTTTATCCGGACGCTGCTCCAACAAGACTTGATTCTTGTCCACGATGAGTAACATCGTTGTCTCTTTTTCCGGCACTGCTTTTTTCGGTTTGCGAACTGGCAATTCATTCGTCCGGCCACTCGCATAAGCCACGCAGCGATGCGCCAAGGGACAACGCTGACACGATGGACGATTACGCGTGCACAAGGTCGCGCCCAGATCCATCAAGCCCTGCGTGTACGCTTCTACGCCACTCTCTGGCAACAAGGCAACTGCACGCAGCCACATCTCATTTTCAACCGCTTTCTCACCAGGATAACGTTCGACACCAAACACGCGTGCGAATACGCGCTTGACGTTACCGTCCAGAATCGCAGCGCGCGTACCGTAAGAAAATGCAGAAATCGCCGCCGCCGTTGAACGACCTATGCCCGCCAACTGTTCCAGCAGCGCAGGATCGCTGGGAAACACGCCACCGTACTCAGCCACTATGGTCTGCGCACATTTATGCAAATTGCGCGCACGCGAGTAGTAGCCCAGTCCGCTCCAATGTGCCATTACTTCTTCAGAAGGTGCGGCTGCGAGTGACTGGACCGTGGGAAAGGATTCGAGAAAGCGCAGGTAATACGGAATCACCGCCGCAACTTGCGTCTGCTGCAACATGATCTCTGACAACCAGACGCGATACGCATCGCGCGTATTCTGCCAAGGTAAGGCATGGCGACCATGCTGCTTTTGCCATGTAATCACGTCGTGGGAAAAACTTGGATCGACTAATGTTGCAGCCGACTCCTTCAATAATTTATCCGGGGAGGCTGCGGTACTGCTGGCTTCACTGACTACACGTTTCATCTAGATCTAGGCCGCCGCTTTGTAAGAATCCAACTGCGCCATGATCGCTGTCTTCAATTCATTTTCCAAACGCGTTAATGCTGCGCGTTGCGTATCCAGCTCAAATTGCATTTGCTCAAATGCCAGCACTTTTTCTTCCAGACTATCAGTTGCTACGTGGATTTTTTCTATCGATTTCTTGCGACGTTTCAATTGCACTTTGTGCTCGCCGATTTGTGCTTCCAGCGGTGCCATCACCACTTTCAACCAGGCTTCCACATCGCGATTGGCTTGCAAGAAGCTTTGTTTGACGCGCGATGCGATGGAATCAAAAAACTTTTGCATCAACACTACTTGCGGCGTGGTCAGGATGGTCGCCGCACCGAACTGCTTGTGATACAGCTGTTCGATCATTAAAATTTCCTTGCTGTATTTTTCCAGAGAAAACGGCATCGGTGTCGACAAGGCCAGACCATGTTCGGTCGAAAACTTGCGGTACATGACCGACATCATTTCGCCGATTTCATCTGTTTTTTGCGAAGATAAATCCAGATTATGCAAAGCTTGCTGGAAAAACTCTTTTACCGCCTGACGCAAGCCTGAAGAAAATTTGCTTTTCTCCATCGCATCGCGCGTCTTGTTGATATTGTCTTTCAATACGCCCATGCCGAGATGCGTAAATACTTCCGTCGACAAGCGTGCAAATACGGAGCGCGTCGCCTGCAATTTAAACAAGCTGCCATCGAATTCGGTTTTCTCCATATCGATGCGCTTCATCATGTGCTGCAAGATATTCTGATTCTTGCCACGCAAGCTTTTCAGTTCGATCAATTGCTCCACCACATTGCGTACCCGTGACGATAGCAAGGCTTGCTTGGACGAAGTGAGCTCATTGACTTCCGCCATCAATTGCGTGCGGATGATGTCTTGCTTGGCAGGCAGCAGCTCGTTGGACAATGCGTTTTCCAACGTAGGCAAACGACTCTTGGCCAGCAGCGGTGCATCGAGATTGATTTTTCCCACCAAACCTTTTTGCGCAGAGACCGGGAATATCTGGCGCTCGGACAAATCAAGCGTTTGCGCCACGCTGGTGACTTGCATGCGTATCTGTTGCTCGACTTCGGCAGGTGTACGCAGTTCATCCCACATACTGTCTATCTTGTTCAAGACCACCATACGGCCAGCACCTGTACCACCGATGTGATTGCGCCAGATATCGATATCGCTCTTGGTCACGCCGGTATCGGCAGCCAAAATGAATAACACTGCATGCGCATTTGGAATCAGATTCAACGTCAACTCAGGCTCGGTACCGATCGCATTCAAACCCGGCGTATCGACGATGACTAAACCTTGTTGCAATAGAGGATGTGGGAAGTTCACGATTGCGTGACGCCATTGCGAAATCTCAACCATGCCTTCGTCATCCACCGCCATCACCATGTCGAGATCGGTTTCATCGTACAAGCCGTAACGCGCCGCTTCTTCTATCGGCACGCGCTTGGTCAGACTGACTTGCTTGAAGGCTTCCAGCATGCCGTCGGCAGACGAAGTATCAAGCGGCAATACTGTCCATACTTGATTCTGTGTTTTGAAATCGCTGGTCGATTGTGCTTCTGCACGCGTTTCTATCGGCAGCAGGCGTATCGAAGGAGGGAAAGTTTCGTCATACAGCAATTCGGTCGGACACATCGTGGTGCGACCGGCAGAGGTAGGCAAAATGCGCTGGCCGTAATCGGCAAAGAAAATCGCGTTGATCAACTCCGATTTGCCGCGCGAAAATTCAGCGACGAAGGCAATCGATAATTTATCTTCGTTCAGGCGGGAAAGCGTTTGCAGAAAACGCTGATCACTAGCGCTATCAGACAGGTCGCCGGCATCCACGCAATCGCGATAGCGTTCCAGTGCGCTTTTGACGCCATTGCGCCAGTCACTGTATTCCTGAAACTTTTGCACCAGATTACTCACGTGAACCTCTTTTATCCTGTTTTATGACGTGCGCCCAGAGCGACACTAGCACTGCTACTTACTTTTGACAATTTGGACAGTAAAAGGTCGAGCGCTGGCCCTGCACGATTTGCCTGATCGGTGTATTGCAAATACGGCAAGGCTCCCCTGCGCGTGCATAGGCAAAATAATTTTGCTGGAAATAGCCGGATTGTCCGTTGACGCCTATGAAATCCTTCAAAGTACTACCGCCCTGCTCTATTGCAGCAGCCAGGATCTGGCGTATCGCCTCCGCCAAACGCTCATAGCGCACCAGACCGATACGATGTGCCGGCGTCTTGGGATTGATACGCGCCTGGAACAAACTCTCTGATGCATAGATGTTTCCGACACCGACCACGATGTCGCCGGCCAACAACACCTGCTTGATCGCAGAAGTGCGGCTACGTGTTTGCCGATACAGCCATTGCGCAGTAAACAACTCCTCCAGCGGCTCGACGCCCAACGTCCGCAGCAGCAAATGATTTTCCACCGCACCATCTTCGACGGGATGCCACAACACTGCGCCGAATCGACGGGGATCGCTCAAGCGCAAGACCTGATTACCGACTTGCAAATCGAAATGATCATGCTTTTTGGGAGGCGTATCCGACGGCAAGATGCGCAGATGACCAGACATGCCCAAGTGAATAATCAGCGTGCCATGGTCAAAATGAACCAATAGATATTTTCCGCGTCTACCCGTACTACGCACCGTATGTCCGGCTAAGGTCTGCGATAAGGCAGCGGGAAATGGCCAGCGCAAACCGGTATGGCGCAACTCCACACCGGTAACGACTTGTCCTTCCAGATGCGGTGCAACGCCACGACGCGTCACTTCAACTTCGGGTAATTCAGGCATGGCGACTACGGTTTCCTTGATGATTTAAACAATGCTACCGAGGTAGCGCATTGCACGACGGTTGAGCGTAGAATAAAAGCTTGCTCTATTTGCATGGACTTCAATTGAAAAATGCCCTTGTCATTGTAACGCTGTCAGTCCTGTTCTCGGCTGGTGCCGATCTGCAGGCTCAACCCTTGGCGCAAGTACAAGCGCGAGATAAACCTATTGCGCAAGACGAGCAGACGCCCATCGTCGCCAAACCCTCTGCCGAAAAAAAAGCCGCCGGCAACAAGGCAGACGACCCGCTGCCTTCCGTTCCGCTGACTAGCGAGCTGATGTACAAATTGTTACGTGCCGAGCTGTCTTATCAGCGTGGCGACTGGCAACTGCCCTATGTCACGATGCTCTCCACCGCACAAGAAACACGCGACCCACGTCTGGCACGACGCGCAGCAGAAATCGCGCTGAATGCCAAACAAGTCGGCGAAGCACTGTCAGCCGTTCGCCTGTGGCACGAACTGGCACCTAACTCGGATGAAGCCAACCAGTTCTATCTTGGTCTGGTCGTCCTTGGCGACAATCTGAAAGAAGCCAAACCGATCTTTGTCGAGCGCCTGCGCGAAGCCAATCCGCAAGCACGCGGCTTGCTCATCCTGCAAATCCAGCGTCTACTGTCTAGCACCAAAGATAAAAACGCTGCTTTCGCCGTATTGGAAGAGATCACAACGCCTTATCAAGATTTGGTTGAAACCCACATTGCCTTGGCACAAAGCGCTTTTGCCAAAAATGACATCGTACGTGCACGCACTGAAGCGCAAACAGCACTCAAGATGAAGCCTGATCTGGAAATTGCCGTCCTGATGGTCGCGCAATCGATGCCGGATCGCGCACAGGCATTGCAAATCCTGTCCAATTTCTTGAAAGACAATCCAAAATCGCGTGATGTACGGATCGCTTACGCAAAAATCCTGATCGACGACAAGCAATACGATCAGGCACGCGCGCAATTCGACATCCTGCTGCAAGCAAATCCGAACGATTTGACGATTCTGTACGCGATGGGCATCCTCGGCGCACAAACCAATGACATCCCTACCGCAGAAAAATACCTGACGGCTTACCTGAAAGCACTGGAAGAAAATCCAGACGATGATCGCGATCCAGTGCAAGCCTTGCTGATCCTCTCGCAAATTGCAGAAGATCGTAAGGACTACCCGGCAGCACTCAAATGGCTGGCGCAAGTCGAACCTGGCCCTGCTTATCTCGCGGCGCAAATCAGAAGCGCACAAATCATGGCCGGCACTGGCGATGTGAACGGCGCTCGCAATCTGCTCAGCCATTTGAAGCCTGAAGGCCAGCGCGAACAAATTCAAATCATCGTTGCCGACGCACAGTTGCTGCGTGATGCCAACCGCATCCCGGAAGCAATGACCGTTCTGAACAATGGTTTAAAGCGTTTCCCTGACGATACCGGCCTGCTGTACGACCACGCCATGCTGGCAGAAAAAGCAAATCGCTTCGACCTGATGGAAACCTCGCTGCGCAAGATCATCCGCCTCGCACCGGATAATCAACACGCTTATAACGCGCTCGGCTACTCGTTTGCCGATCGCAATATCCATTTGCAAGAAGCGCGCACGCTCATCGAAAAAGCGCTGAAGATCGCACCGGAAGACCCATTCATCATGGATAGCATGGGCTGGGTATTATTCCGCCAGGGCCATCTGCCAGAAGCAGAAAGCTATCTGCGCCGCGCCTACGCGATACGACCTGACGTCGAAATCGGCGTACATCTGGGCGAAGTCTTGTGGGTAAAAGGCGAGAAAGCAGATGCGCAAAAATTATGGCGCGATGCGAATCAAAAAGATCCCAAGAGCGATCTGCTGAAAAGCACATTGACACGTCTGCGCACCCAATTGTGAGCAATCTGATTTGACGGCCTGGGCCGTCAAATCATTTTTACTGACCTCACTATTCCCGCATTCTGAGCAGCAGCCCATCTACCATTCAGTGATGCGCAGAGCAGTTAGTCAGCACTTCCCTGGATCACTCTCGCATCCCATGATGACACTCCACACATTCCCATCCATGTCGGCACGAACAAACGCACAAGCCGTCACGCGCAAGATGAGCATCGCAATTGCAATGTCCGTCTTATTGATGACCGGTTGCGCCAATCTTGCCCCGCAAACCGACAGCAGCAATCTTGCGGAACAAACTTCTACGCAACGCACATACAAGAACGCACTGGCGCTGGATGGACGTCTGTCTGTGCAATATCAAAAAAACGATCAGGATGAAGCCCTGCATGGCAACTTCACCTGGAATCAAAGCAAGGATCGCAGCGACATTGCCATCTTGTCGCCATTGGGACAAGTGCTGGCAACGATAACCGTCACGCCAGATAGCGCAACCTTGACGCAAGCGGGCAAAACACCGATTACGGCAAACGATGTGGATCTACTGATTGCCCAAACACTGGGTTGGCCGCTACCTATCTCTGGCTTGCGCAATTGGCTGCAAGGCTTTGCCGTTGATGCCAACAATGCACAGTTTGTCGCCACACCTAGCAATACCAACGTGACCACACGCGACGGCTGGCGCATCCAATACCTGAGCTGGCAAGACGATAATCAGACACCAGCTCAAAGTCGCCCAAAACGCATAGACCTCGAACGTCAGACCGAACAAGCCGGCAAAGTTGCCATCCGCATCGTGATCGACAATTGGCAAACACCATAAATACGCGCTAGCTCAAGAAATGATGCAAACACTCAATCACTGCCCCGCTCCGGCAAAACTGAATTTATTCCTGCACGTCACCGGACGGCGTGCAGATGGCTATCACTTGCTGCAAAGCGTATTTCAATTGATCGATCGCGGCGATGTGCTGCATTTCACTACGCGCGAAGACAATGTTATTCGTCGCACCACAGAATTGCCCGGCGTACCAGCCGAGAGCGATCTGATCGTACGTGCTGCAAAATTATTGCAAGCCGCAACAGCGGACAAAATGCAGGGAAAAGTTTTGGGCGCTGATATCGCCATCGAGAAAAATCTTCCGATGGGCGGCGGTCTGGGTGGCGGCTCCTCCGATGCGGCAACTACTCTGCTGGTGCTTAATCATTTATGGCAAACCGGATTAACGCGCGCAGAATTAATGGCGCTCGGCCTGCAATTGGGTGCGGATGTCCCCTTCTTTTTATTCGGCCGCAACGCATTTGCCGAGGGCATAGGCGAGGCTTTATTGCCGGTAGAAACGCCGGATTCCTGGTTTGTCGTCATCGAACCTGGGGTGTCCGTACCAACTCAGCAGATATTTTCATCAAGTGAATTGACACGGGATACAAAACCCGTCAAAATATCGGACTTTTCCGGAGCTCAAGAAAGCTTCGGCAAAAACGACCTGCAAGTCGTGGCTGCAACATTGTTTCCACCGATTGCTGAAGCCATAAAATGGCTGCAACAATACGGAGATGCGAGAATGACAGGTTCCGGCGCTTGCGTGTTTTGCCCATTTGAGCAAGAGCACCAAGCTGATGCAGTACTGGCAACAGTACCGGCAAAATGGAAAGCTTGGAAAGCCAAAGCGATCACGCATCATCCGCTTGCTTATTTGCAGCAGTCGTAACACCAGATTAGTTTGACGCAGCGTCCGCCGCTTTGATAGCGAAGATGCAACGGCAAACACAAGGTTGCGTAGGGGAATCGCCAAGTTGGTTAAGGCACTGGATTTTGATTCCAGCATTCGAAGGTTCGAATCCTTCTTCCCCTGCCATTACATCAAGAGTAAGAAGCACACAAGCAAGCCGCCAACACAAGACATCATCGTCGAGTTTTGGCGGCTTTCCACCTTTCTAACGACTGCAAGCAGGGATTTCCATGGCACTCGAAAACCTGATGGTTTTTACCGGTAACGCAAACCCGGATCTGGCTTTGGGCGTTGTCAAGCATCTCGGTCTCCCGCTCGGCAAAGCTGTTGTATCCAAATTCTCCGATGGCGAAATCGTTGTTGAAATCAACGAAAACGTCCGCGGTAAAGATGTCTTCGTTCTGCAATCAACTTGCGCACCGACCAATGACAACTTGATGGAAATCATGTTGATGGTTGATGCACTGAAACGCGCATCGGCTGGCCGTATCACCGCCGCTATCCCGTACTACGGTTATGCGCGTCAAGATCGCCGCCCACGCTCAGCACGCGTTGCGATTTCGGCAAAAGTTGTCGCCAACATGCTGCAAGAAGCAGGCGTTGAACGTGTACTGATCATGGATCTGCATGCAGATCAAATCCAGGGCTTCTTCGATATTCCTGTTGATAACATTTATGCATCGCCGATTCTGTTGAGCGATCTGGTTACCAAGAATCACGACGACCTGCTGGTTGTTTCCCCAGACGTAGGCGGCGTAGTTCGCGCCCGCGCTTTGGCAAAACGCTTGAATTGCGATCTGGCCATCATCGACAAACGCCGCCCTAAAGCGAACGTTTCCGAAGTGATGAACATCATCGGTGAAGTCGAAGGCCGCAATTGCGTGATCATGGATGACATGGTTGATACCGCAGGCACCTTGACCAAGGCAGCAGAAGTATTGAAGGAACGCGGCGCGAAGAAAGTTATCGCTTACTGCACACATCCAGTCTTGTCCGGTCCTGCGATCGATCGCATCACGAATTCGCCGCTGGATGAATTGGTTGTCACCGACACAATTCCATTGTCTGAAGCTGCCAAGGCTTGCCCTAAGATCCGCGTGTTATCCTGCGCATCCCTGCTGGCAGAAACCTTCAAGCGCATCAGCACTGGCGATTCCGTCATGTCGATGTTTGCCGACTAAGAACGTTTAAAACCTGTGCCTTAGGGCGCAGGCAAGAATGTCAGTACAAGTTTCACGCTGATGTTCGAAACCGGATGCAGTTTTGCTGCATCCACTTTAAAAATCCCCTGGTCGCGGGGGATTTAACCGCAAGATGATTCGTCATCCTGCATATTTGGAGTTTCATCATGAAAGTAATCGCATTTGCACGTAATGACCTGGGGACCGGAGCGAGCCGCCGCCAGCGCATTGCAGGCCTCACACCTGGTATCGTTTATGGCGGTACAGCAGCACCAGTGAATATCTCGCTCGACCACAATGCTCTGTACCACGCATTGAAAAAAGAAGCTTTCCACTCGTCGATCCTCGACCTGGAAGTTGATGGCAAAGTAGAACAAGTTTTGTTGCGCGACTTCCAAGTCCACGCGTACAAACAACTCGTTTTGCACGCTGATTTCCAACGCGTTGATGCTAAACAAAAAATTCACGTTAAAGTGCCATTGCACTTCGTGAACGCTGAGATCTCCCCTGCAGTTAAACTGCACGGCGGCATCATCAGCCACGTTGCATCCGAATTGGACATCTCTTGCTTGCCAAGCAACTTGCCAGAATTCGTTGAAGTTGATCTGGCTGCTCTGGAAGTTGGTCACTCGATCCACTTGGCTGACATCAAATTGCCTAAAGGCGTTTCTGCTGTTATCCACGGTGGTGAAGACAACCCAACGATCGCTACCGCTTCGGTTCCTGCCGGCAAAGTGGAAGCAGAAGCTGACGCTGCAGCAGCCGCTGCTGCTTCGGCCGCTGCTGCTCCTGCACCAGCTGACAAGAAGTAATAGCAAATATTGCCGGGCATACGCCGGGCAATTGAAAAACCCGTCCTTGTGGCGGGTTTTTTTATGCAGCAATCGAACACAATCGCGTTTCATCCACGATAATCAGGTTTTCCAATTTTCACGACGCCATGCCTATACGCCTCATCGTCGGTCTCGGCAATCCCGGCCAGGAATACGAACAAACCCGCCATAACGCCGGCTTCTGGCTGGTCGATCAATTGGCGCGCAATACGCCGCGCTGCAATCTGTCGCGCGAGTCCAAATACAATGCATTCGTCGCTAAAACGATGATCGCCGGGCAGGAAGTATGGCTGCTGGAACCGCAAA
Source organism: Herminiimonas sp. GW821-FHT09C12 (assembly GCF_059416385.1). Classification (NCBI taxonomy): domain Bacteria; kingdom Pseudomonadati; phylum Pseudomonadota; class Betaproteobacteria; order Burkholderiales; family Oxalobacteraceae; genus Herminiimonas; species Herminiimonas sp. GW821-FHT09C12. The sequence goes on along the minus strand of NZ_JBWKPC010000001.1, from coordinate 1,480,856 downwards.
CCTTCATGAACCGTTCCGGTCAGTCGGTAGGTGCGCTCGCACGATTTTATAAAATCATGCCGGATGAAATTCTGGTCGCACACGATGAACTCGACATTCCTCCCGGCGTCGCCAAACTAAAAAAAGGCGGCTCCTCCGGTGGTCACAATGGACTAAAAGACATCACTGCAGCGCTCGGCACGCAGGATTACTGGCGCTTGCGCATAGGCATAGGTCACCCACGCACACTGAATTTGCAGCAAGCCGTCGTCGACTTCGTCCTGCACAGACCACGCAAGGAAGAACAACCCTTGATCGATGAAGCCATCGCCAAAAGTCTGGATGTCATCCCACTCCTGTGCGAAGGAAAATTCGAGGCAGCTACCATGCAATTGCACACCAACAAATAACATCTGTCGCCCTAGGGCCTATCAACTATTAATTTGCGAGTGCGAACGCGCGACAGACGTTGACTGCCTAGGCGCAGCGACGCGACATAGTGGTGCTATGGCAAGGAGCTGCAACAACGGCAGGCGACGTCTGTTGCCGTTCCCGAAGGGTTCCAGACAGAAAGCGCGCTGACCGCGTTGCATGGCTTGCAGGTGGGCCACCACCTGCTACGCCACGCGCCTTGCCATCACGCTTTCTGTCTGGAACGCATCTCGCAAATTAATAGTTGATAGGCCCTAGACCTTAAATCCCGGCAAGCGATGCCGGTACGGTAAAATAGCGGGTTAATTCATCTCTCAGCAAAGCACATATCATGAGTCTCAAATGCGGCATCGTCGGCCTGCCTAACGTCGGCAAATCCACCCTATTCAATGCACTCACGAAGGCCGGCATCCCTGCTGAGAACTATCCGTTTTGCACAATTGAACCTAACGTCGGCATGGTGGAAGTCCCTGACCCACGTTTGCAAGCATTGGCAGAAATCGTCAAGCCTGAGCGCATCCTGCCGGCTACGGTTGAATTCGTCGATATCGCCGGCCTGGTAGCTGGCGCATCCAAAGGCGAAGGCCTGGGCAATCAATTCCTCGCGCACATTCGCGAAACCGATGCCATCGTCAACGTCGTGCGCTGCTTTGAAGACGACAATGTGATCCACGTCGCCGGCAAGATCAATCCGCTGGACGACATCGAAGTCATTCAAACCGAACTCGCACTGGCCGATATGGGCACAGTCGAAAAAGCGATACATCGCGAAAATAAAAAAGCACGTTCCGGCGACAAGGACGCGAGCAAACTGGTCGCGATTCTGGAACGCATCATGCCACACCTGAACGAAGCCAAGCCAGTACGCGCGATGGGCCTCGACAGTGAAGAAATGGAATTGATCAAGCCGCTGTGCCTGATTACGGCCAAGCCAGCAATGTACGTCGGCAATGTATCCGACACCGGCTTCACCAACAATCCTCTGCTCGACGCATTGACCACTTACGCAAAATCGCAGAACGCACCTGTCGTCGCGATTTGTGCCGCGATCGAATCAGAAATCGCCGAACTGGAAGATGCTGATAAAAAAGAATTCCTGAACGACATGGGCATGGAAGAGCCAGGTCTGGATCGTTTGATCCGCGCCGGTTTCTCACTGCTGGGCTTGCAAAGCTACTTCACTGCCGGCGTAAAAGAAGTTCGTGCCTGGACCATCCCGGTTGGTGCCACCGCGCCACAAGCTGCTGGCGTGATCCATACCGATTTCGAACGTGGTTTCATCCGCGCACAAACCATCGCCTACGAAGATTTCATCGCTTACAAAGGTGAACAAGGTGCCAAGGAAGCCGGCAAGATGCGCGCTGAAGGCAAGGAATACATCGTCAAGGATGGCGACGTTTTGAACTTCCTGTTCAACGTCTAATCCGGCCTGGCTGCATCGAGCCCGATGCAGCCTCACCTCACTACGCATTCACTCTCATCCATGCCCATCCTGACAGAACTGAATCTTTACCCGATCAAATCCTGCGCCGGCATCTCGCTGCGCGAGGCAACGCTTACGCCTGCCGGTTTGATGAGCGAGCAGATTTATGACCGCGAATGGATGATCGTTGATGAGAACGGCGATGCATTGACGCAACGCGAATATCCGAAAATGGCATTGATCGCACCGCGCATCAAGGCCGACACATTGGAATTGCGTTCGCCCGGCATGTTGCGTCTGGAAGTCCCACTAGGCTTGCCTGACCCGGAAGATGAAAAACTCATACGTGTACAAGTATGGGATGACCAGGTCGATGCCTACGATTGCGATGACACTACAGCACTCTGGTTTTCCAATGCACTGGGTGTGAAATGCCGCTTGGTTCGCTTTCATCCTGACGCAAAACGCTATTCGAACAAGGAATGGACCGAAGGCGCAGACGTACCTACACTCTTCTCCGATGGCTTCCCTATGCTGGTCATCGGTTCAGGCTCACTAGAAGATTTGAACGAAAAGCTGGTTGCACAAGGACGCAGCGCTATACCTATGAATCGCTTCCGTCCGAATCTGGTGTTCAGCGATATCGCCCCATTTGAAGAAGATTTTGCTGCGTCCTACCAGTTGGGTGCAGCAGCGTTGAAGCCAGTCAAACCCTGCCCGCGCTGCCCTATGCCTTCAGTAGATCAGGCGACTGGCGAATTCAGCGCCGATCCGCTGGACATACTCGGCACTTATCGCGCCAATCCTAAAGTCGATGGCAGCATCACCTTTGGCATGAATGCTGTTTTGCTCAATGGCGAAGGTACTGTCGTACGCGTTGGACAAAATGTGGATGTCGAATTAGCGTTCTGAGTGCGCACAAAAATTGCTACGGAGCAAGCATCAAGGTAGTATGCTCCACGTACTATTTACGGCACTCACATCCATCGCAGTTCTGACCTGACGTCCATGCCGAACAAGCTGGTTACCGAAAATTCGCAGTTACGCACTCAGCTAAAATTACTGCTGGAGCAAGCGCATCGCAATCAGCAGATCATGCAGCGCTATCAGGAATTCGACCTGAAGTTCATCGGCGCCAACACTTTCCAGGAATTGATTGACAGCGTATTCGATACGCTGACGGAAGCATCCGAGCTGGATGTCATCACGCTATCACTCATCGATCCCGATTCAGAAATTCGTCGCATCCTGACCGATCTGCGCATCGACGTCAGCAACTATCCAAATCTGCTGTTTGTCGACCAAAAAGACGGCATCGATGAAATAACGCATCCGGCCCGCAAGCCATCGCTAGGACCGTACAACACGATGCATCATCGTCGTCTGTTTCCCGATGTGGTCTTGAAGCCAGCCAGCGTCGCGATACTGCCACTGATACGGCGCAATCAATTGATAGGCTGGCTAAGTCTGGGTAGCCTCGATCCGCTACGTTTTACGTCCAATATGGCGAGCGACTTTCTGCAACATCGCGCTTCCATCGTCGCGATCTGCGTCGAAAACGTGATCAACAATGAACGCCTGCAACATATCGGCCTGACCGATCCGCTGACTGGTGTGAACAATCGTCGCTATGTTGAACGTCGCCTGCTGGAAGAAGCCGGCCGTACACGACGCCACGGCTACGCGCTATCGGCCATGTATATCGATCTGGATCACTTCAAAAAGGTGAATGACAATTTCGGCCATCAAGGTGGCGATGAAGTGCTGTGTGAAATCGCCGCACGCATCAAGGCAGAACTACGCTTGAGTGATGCGCTTGGTCGATTCGGCGGCGAAGAATTTGTTGTCTTGTTGATAGATGCCTCACTCGATGCCGCCATTGCCGTAGCAGAACGGATACGCGCCAGCGTCAGCAACCAGCCTATCGCATTGACCTCAGGTGAAAAGATAAGCTCTACCGTGTCTATCGGTGTCGCCAGTGTAGATGCGACAGCTCGCCAGAGTGAAGTTGCGGCAATCGCACAGCAATTATTGGCAAAAGCAGATCAAGCCTTGTATCAAGCCAAAGAAAGCGGCCGCAACAAAGTCATGCATACCAACTAATTTGATCTCGCCGCGATCGGCAATAGATAAGAAAAAGGGACCGTCGGTCCCTTTTTATATTGATGAAGTTGTTTTGAGTTCCGCCTGTAAACGCTCGTATTTGGCTTGCAGCTCTTCCTTGCTTTCGCGCCACGCCGGATTGAAGGGTATGCATTCAACCGGACAAACTTCCTGACACTGCGGCTGACTGAAGTGACCGACGCATTCGGTACATTTGGTCGGATCTATCTCGTAGATTTCCTGGCCCATGTAAATTGCGTCGTTCGGGCACTCAGGCTCGCATACGTCGCAATTGATACATTCATCAGTAATTAAAAGGGCCATGACAATCTCAACTCCAACTTACTTCTGTGCCGCGATTTTCTCTTTCAGCCATTTATCGACCGATGGAAAAACAAACTTCGACACATCACCGCCAAGTGCGGCAATCTCACGAACTATCGTACCAGAGATGAATTGATACTGATCTGACGGGGTCAAAAACAGCGTTTCGACGTCAGGCAACAAATAGCGATTCATGCCGGCCATCTGGAATTCGTATTCGAAATCGGATACCGCGCGCAAGCCGCGCACAATCACGCGTGCATCATGACGACGCACAAAATCTTTCAGCAAACCAGAAAAACTCTCGACATGCACGTTCGGATAGTGACCCAAGACTTCATTGGAAATGGTCAGACGTTCTTCCAGCGAAAAGAATGGCTTTTTATTCTTGCTGTCGGCAACACCGACGATCAACTTGTCGAACAAACCCGATGCGCGACGCACCAGATCTTCATGACCGCGCGTAAGTGGATCGAATGTTCCTGGATAGATGGCTGTAACCAATTGTGGCTCCGTAGGGTGGCTGTGGTTGTCAGCTCGCGGAAAGCACGGCGCATGCGCCGGATGAGTAGCAAAGATATGTTTTGCTGCTAGTTCCTATATAGCGCAACAAGGCGCTAGGGACACCGCAAATAACTGAAAGCGCATTATGCCTGAACTTCCGGCAATTTTTTTGCTTGCAAAAGATGATAAAAAACCATGCCTGCGTTATCTGCCCGCACGACATCCCAATCTGTCAGCCAATCTGGCGGCGTATCCGTCACCAGTGACTCTTCTGCTTCGACATAAATCAAGCCGTCTTTAGCCAGCAATTGCGCACATGAGGGTAGCATTTTGACGAGCCAGTTTTGGTTATACGGCGGGTCAAGAAAAATCAGATTGAACTGCCCTGCCGCACCACGCGTCTGCATGCCTTGCATAACTGACAAGGCATCGCCGCGCACGATGCTGACTTGATCAGCACGCAATTTTTCCTTGGTTGCTTCTAGCTGTCTGACGGCAGGTGTATGCACTTCTACCATCACAACTTGTTCTGCACCGCGGCTGGCTGCTTCAAAACCCAGCACGCCGGTACCGGCGAACAAATCCAGACATTTGGTCCGGCTCCAGCCACCATCGATCAAATGATTGATCCAGTTAAAGACCGTTTCACGCACGCGATCAGGCGTAGGACGCAAACCCTCGACATCAAGCACAGGCAAAGGCGTGCGCTTCCACTGTCCGCCTATGATGCGCACCTGATGCGTCATCGCCGGACGTGGCTTGTGTTTAGGGGCAGATTTAGTATTCGGCTTCTTGGGCATGAGGAGCAATGGCGAACTGAATCGACCATGGGAAAGTGTGTGCAGCGTGGATTGTAATGAGTCCCACCCACGCACGCCAGCAAGAACGCTTATTTATCAGCGCCGACAACGACAGTTGATAAATTATCCAGTTGAATTTTGCGATTAAACGCAGCCTTGATCTGATCTGTCGATACTGCAGCGACCTTCGCGGTCCAGGTATCCAGATAATCCAGCGGCAAATCGTAAAAGCCTATCGCCGCAATATTTTCCAAAATCTTCTTGTTGCTATCGATGCGCAGAGAAAAACCACCGATCAAATTATCCTTCGCCGCCTTCAATTCAGATTCGGTCGGACCATCACGCAAAAATCCAGCGACTGTATCGCGCACAACTTGCAAGGCTAGCTCGGCTTGTTCCTTTTTCGTCTGCAAGCCTATCTGGAATGGCCCAAGTTGCGCCATCGGGTTGAAATAGCTACTGACGCCGTAAGTCAAACCACGCTGCTCGCGCACTTGCTGCATCAGCCGCGAGACAAAACCACCACCGCCCAACACATAGTTACCAACCGTCAATGGAAAATGATCTGGATCATGGCGCGCCAAGGCTGGCATACCAATCAGAATATGTGCTTGCGAAGCTTGATGCGGAATGCGCTCTTCCGTCCCTTTTGCAATCACAACTGCAGGCAGATTAGGCAAAGGTTCACCTTGCGGCAAACGCATCGTCAATTCCTGTGCAATCTTGTCCGCTTCGGCACGCGTCACATCGCCTATCAGCGCGACCACTGCGCGATTGGCAACATAATGTTGGGCATGAAATGCCAGCAAGTCATCGCGCGTAATTGCTGTGATCGATGCCACGTCGGGTTCCTGTCCATACGGATGCGTACCGTACAACAAATGGGAGAATGCCTTGTCCGCAATCGCTTCCGGCTTGGTCATACTCTCCTTGATGGCGGAAATAATGCGCGCTTTGTCACGTGCCAGAAACTCTTCGGGGAAGCTCGGATAAGCCAGCAGGCGCGCCAGCAATGGCACCGACGTCTCGCGCTCGCTCACCAACGTACGCAAACTCACGCCGGAACGATCATCATCCAGACGCGCACCACGCTGCGCGGCCGTATCGGCAAATGCATCAGAAATTTGTGCCTCGCTCAATGCAGGCTCATTACCGTTCTGCGTCTTTGCCTCGTGCACGCCGCGCGCCAACATCGCGTTTGTCAATGAAGCCGTACCAGATTTACCGGCAGGATCGCGACGCGAACCAGCATCGAAATCGACACTCACATCCAGCATCGGTATCGTATGGTTTTCAACAAACAGCACACGCGCGCCATTACTCAAAGTCCAGGATTGAATCTGCAACGCAGCGTAAGACACGTTACAAGCAGCACACAACATAAGGCTGGCAATTAATTTAAACATCGAGACTCCGGATACGTTTTTGTTCTTGGCAAACAATGTGGGGTACGGCATGCGCGATCAATGACGCAAACCGCTAGGTGCAGGCGCAGCTTTTTTCTCGGTGAGCGGCAACGGCACCAAGGTACCGACCGTCAAGGCATCGTCACCGAAATATTTCTGCGCAACTGCCTGCACTTGCTGCGGCGTAACGGAGCGCAGTTTTTCGATCATGCGGTCAGTATCCTTATAGGAAAAACCCGACATTTCCATCCGGCCTATTTCCATCGCTTGCCCGAACACGGAATCACGCTTGTAAATCTGAGCAGCTATCAATTGCGTTTTGACGCGTTTCAACTCGGCTTCGGATACGCCTTCTTTTGCAATCCTGTCGATTTCTGCACGCAATTGTTTTTCCAACTGTTCAGTCGTTGTGCCTTGCGCCGGCGTGCCATCGAGCATGAACAACACCGGACCGCGTGCAATGCCGGAATACGAAGCACCAACATCGTTGGCCACTCTGTCAGTACGCACCAGCTTGGCCGTCAAACGGGCATTGTCGTACCCATCCAGCACAGCGGCCAATACGCTTAATGCGTAAGGGTCTTCATCCTTCTCTATATCGCGCAAGGCCGGCACTTTGAATGCCAGCACGATATACGGATTCTCTGCGGGGGCTTTGACGGTGACACGCTTGATACCATTTTGCGCTGGTTCATTCTGCGGCCTGGTACGCGTCAGTGTTTTGCCGGGATAGCGACCAAAGTATTTTTCTGCCAGGGCATAAACCTGTTTCGCATCGACATCACCGGACACCACCATGGTTGCATTGTTCGGCGCATACCATGCGTCATGCCAAGCCTTCACATCATTGACCGTCATGTGCTGCAAATCGTCCATCCAACCTATGATGGGATTGCGATAAGGATGTGCCGCGAACGTGGTCGCCACCAAAGCTTCATACAACTGCGAGGTCGGTTGGTCGTCGGTACGCAGGCGGCGCTCTTCCATCACGACACGGATTTCTTTTGCAAACTCATCCTTGTCGAATACCAAATTCGCCATGCGATCGGCTTCCAGCGCCATCACTGCTTCCAGCTTGGATTTTTCGATTTGCTGGAAGTAGGCGGTGTAATCCTTGCTGGTGAAGGCATTTTCACGACCACCAAGTTGCGCCACGCGCTTGCTGAATTCGCCCGGCTTCAACTTCTTGGTGCCCTTGAACATCATGTGTTCCAGTGCGTGCGCAACGCCGGTGACGCCATTGTGCTCATCTACCGAACCGACCCGATACCAAATCATGTGCGCTACCGTGGGTGCGCGGTGATCTTCATTAACGATGATCTTCATGCCGTTCTTCAGCGTGAACTCTTCAGTTTGTGCGGCATTTGCCCATACCGGCGCTAAAACGATGGTTACCGCCAACAGCATTGCTCTGATACTCAATTTGATGACCTTCGCTCTGATAGAATACGTCGATTGTATCCGCTTGCCTGCAATACACCGGCAAGCGCCTCTGACCGCTGTTCTGACCCCATTCCCGATGTTTAGTTTCTTCAAGAAAAAACCGCAAGAACCCGCGCCGGCACCGCAAGTACCGGCAGCACCTGCGAACGAACACCAGACACCACCAGCTTCCGAGCCGCTGATTGCACCTGCACCGCTGGAAATCGAGCAACCGGCGGAAATCGTCGCAGCCGTTACGCCGGTAGAACAAAAGCAATCATGGATGGCCAGACTGAAGGTCGGCCTTTCCAAAACGTCATCCAATCTGACGACTCTATTCGTCGGAGCCAAGATCGACGACGATTTGTACGAAGAACTGGAATCGGCGTTGCTGATGTCCGATGCGGGCGTCGACGCTACGCAATTCCTGCTGGATGCGCTCAAACGCAAGGTCAAGAATGAAAAGCTGACCGAAGCCTCGCAAGTGAAAACAGCCTTGCGCACTCTGTTGCTGGAGATGCTGACGCCTTTGCAAAAACCACTGGTACTGGGTCAGCACCAACCGCTAGTCATGATGATTACCGGCGTCAATGGTGCGGGCAAGACCACCACCATAGGCAAACTGGCCAAGCATCTGCAAGCGCACAACCAATCAGTATTGCTGGCCGCGGGTGACACCTTCCGCGCCGCAGCGCGTGAACAATTGACGGTTTGGGGCCAACGCAACAATGTGACCGTGATCGCGCAAGAATCTGGCGATCCGGCTGCCGTCGCCTTCGACGCCGTGCATTCGGCCCAGGCACGCGGCACTAATGTCGTGATGGTTGATACGGCAGGACGTTTGCCCACACAACTCCATCTGATGGAAGAGTTGAAAAAGATTAAACGCGTGATGGCCAAAGGCATGTCGTCCGCGCCGCATGAAATCCTGTTGATCATAGATGGCAACACAGGACAAAATGCGCTGACGCAAGTCAAAGCCTTCGACGATGCCTTGGGACTGACAGGTTTGGTCGTCACCAAACTCGACGGCACCGCGAAAGGCGGCGTACTGGCGGCCATCGCACGCGCACGACCGATCCCGGTTTACTTCATCGGCGTCGGTGAGCAGATTGAAGATTTACAGCCTTTCAATGCACAGGAATTTGTAGAAGCTCTATTGGGCTAACGATATCGATGATTGAATTCCACCAAGTCTCGAAAAAATACACACAGAATGTGACCGCGCTGTCCGACATCACACTGTCGGTCGGCAAAGGTGAACTGGTCTTTCTGGCCGGCCCATCCGGTGCCGGCAAATCCACGTTGCTGAAATTGATCGCCGCGATGGAAAGACCAAGCGAAGGTTCGGTCATCGTCAGCGGCCACGACATCAGTCGTATCAAATCATCCGGCATGCCTTATCTGCGCCGTAATCTCGGCTTGATTTTCCAGCAGCAACGCTTGCTGTCGGATCGCAATGTCTTGGCTAACGTTATGCTGCCGCTGATCGTCTGTGGCGCATCACGTGCTGATGCAGAACGCCGTGCCCGTGCTGCGCTGGATAAAGTCGGGCTGCTCGACAAGGCATCTTCTGCACCACTGACCTTGTCCGGCGGTGAACAGCAGCGCGTCGCCATCGCCCGTGCCATCGTTAATCGTCCGCAAATCATTCTGGCCGATGAACCGACCGCCAATCTGGATCGCGAAAGCGCCAACAAGGTTTTGGATGCGCTCAAGGCTTTCCACGCAGTCGGCGTGACTTGCCTGATCTCTACTCACGACGAACAATTCCTCGATACCGCAACCCGCGTGATTTATCTTGATCATGGAAAAATTATTGAAAGCTGGCGCAGAACAGCACCGCAGGTGTCCGCATGAATAGCTGGCTCAGACAACATGGCTTTGCACTAGGCGATGCATTCCGTCACCTGTTCAAAACGCCGGGTAATTTCCTGCTGAATGTATTGGTGGTTTCGATTGCGCTGACCCTGCCTTTCGCTGGCCTGACCTTGCTGGAAAACGTACGTCCCGTCTCCGAACAATTGGCGGTACAACCAGAAATCAGCATTTTCATGGCGATGGATGCTTCGCGCGAACGTGCCACTGCCGTCGGGCCAGAAATCAAACGCATTGCGCAAGAAGCCAAACATCCAGTCAAACTGGAATTCATCCCGCGCGAAAAAGCGCTCAGCACGCTCAAAGACAAAACCGGCCTGGACGATGCCATCACCACGCTGGGTGCTAATCCTTTGCCTGATGCCTACGTCGTTAAAATGACGGGCTTTCAAAATGATGGCGACGCCAAAAAAATCACCGCCATCGTTGAAAAGCTGAAGGCACTGAATGGCGTCGAATATGTACAAATCGACTCCGCATGGGTCGAACGTCTGGCGGCCTTGCTGCAAGTCATGCGCTTGATTCTGCTGTTCCTCGCCACCACGCTGGCCGTCGTCGTCGTCGCAGTGGTCTTCAACACTATCCGTCTGCAAGTCATGACGCAACGCGAAGAGATCGAAGTCTCGCGTCTGGTCGGCGCTACCGATTCCTTCATTTGTCGGCCGTTTTATTACACCGGCGCCTTGCTGGGCTTGATTGCCGGCGCGGTTGCGCTGATTGCTGTTGCCGTGGCCCTGAATCCATTGAACGCCGCTATCGCCGACTTTGCCCGCCTGTACGCGTCCGAGTTCCGCTTGGTGCCACTGGACATCGTCGCTACGCTGGTTCTGCTTGCCGCCAGCGCCTTCCTTGGCTTGATCGGTGCGTTATTGTCAGTGCAGCGCCATTTGGCACGTCTGGCGTAATACGAGCAATGTAAGCACCCACTGACGTCGACATTCAGAGCATTCAAAAAAAGGGCCTTTTCAGGCCCTTTTTCTTTCCGTAAAGAAATGTAAAGCTTCATCAAAATCGCAGGTTTTTACGCAACTTCCTTCCATAATTAGGCTCTAATTCCCACAAGAAAAGTGCAATTGTGATCAGATATGCAATAGCATTTAAGCTATGAGAGCAGTATAAAACCCTCATTAGCACTCATTTAAAGAGAGTGCTAATATAGCTCCTGTAAATGATTTTGCTCTATGCAGCAAATCAGCTTCTGAACGAAATTTAGCAAGGAGAACGCATGAAAGCAGCATCTGCATCGACCGCATTGATCCCAAACAGCAATATGCTGGCTTTGGGCTTTTCTGGCGCGCTGGGCAATATTGACGCTTACATCTCGGCGGTCAATCGCCTGCCTATGCTGACGCACGAAGAGGAAATGTCTTTGGCACGCCGCCTGCGCGACGAGAATGATCTCGGCGCTGCGCAAAAACTCGTGCTGTCGCATTTGCGCTTGGTCGTATCGATCGCTCGTGGCTATCTGGGTTATGGCTTGCCGCACGCTGATCTGATCCAGGAAGGCAATATCGGCTTGATGAAAGCCGTGAAACGCTTCGACCCGGATCAAGGCGTACGTCTGGTTTCGTATTCCATGCACTGGATCAAGGCTGAAATGCATGAGTACATCCTGAAAAACTGGCGCTTGGTGAAAGTGGCAACGACGAAGGCACAACGCAAGTTGTTCTTCAATCTGCGCAGCCACAAAACCGGCCTGGACTCCATGACGCCGGATCAAGTGGACGCATTGGCGAAAACCTTGAACGTCAAACGGGAAGAAGTCATCGAAATGGAAACACGCTTGTCCGGTCGCGATATTGCACTGGAAGCGCCTACCGACGATGAAGACGACAAGTTTGCACCTATCGCCTATCTGTCTTCGGACATGCAGGAACCGACCAAGGTATTGGAGTCGCAGCAATTTGATCGTCTGCAAACCGAAGGTCTGTCTAGCGCACTAGGCAAACTGGACCCACGCTCACGTCGTATTGTCGAAGCGCGTTGGTTGGCAAACGATGATGGTTCGGGCGCAACGCTGCACGAGTTGGCAGATGAGTTCGGCGTATCAGCTGAACGCATACGTCAAATCGAGGCAGTCGCTCTGAAAAAAATGAAAGGCTCGCTGGCCGCTTACGCTTAAACCCGTAGGCAGCAGTGAACAAAAAAGGCGCTCCTCGGAGCGCCTTTTTTATGCCTGTCTTCTTTACGTTTTCTCTGCCAGCAGAGTCTTCAGATCCTGCACGATAGGTTCTATGCCCTGCCCGTGCCGTATGAACAAACGGATCCGTCCTTGTTGGTCAAATACATAGCTACCCGCAGTGTGATCGACGGTGTAACTACCCGGTGTTTTGCCCGGTACTTTTTGGTAAAACACTTTGAATTCTTTAGCAGTTTTTTCAGTCTCTGCCAGATCGCCGCGCAAACCGAGGAAGCGTGGATCAAATGCCGGTACGTACTGCGCCAGCAAAGCTGCGGTATCACGCTCAGGATCGACGGTTACGAACAGAACCTGCACGCGGTCAGCATCGGGACCCAGCTCTTTCATCACATTCGACATTTCCATCATGGTCGTCGGACAAACGTCAGGACATTGTGTAAAGCCGAAAAACACGACAACCGCTTTACCTTTGAAATCTGCCAGGGTGCGCAGCTTGCCATTGTGATCGTGCAGCGAAAAATCTTTCGCGTAGCCCAAACCGGTGAGATCGGTATTGTTGAATACAACAGGTTTCGCTTTATCGCTGCAAGCACTCAAAGCAAATACAGCAGCACACATGATCAGTAGGGAACGAAAACGCATTTTTTAAAATCTCAAATAGTGATCGACCAGCAAGGCCGCAAACAATAGCGACAGATAGATGATCGAGTAGGCAAACATCTTGCGCGCGATCATGTCGGTGTAATGGCGATACACCTGCCACGCGTACCAAACAAAAATGGCATCGAGAATCGCAACCGCAACCAGATAAATCAATCCACTCATACCAACCGCAAATGGCAACATCGTCGTTGCCACCAAGGCAATCGTGTACAGCCAGATATGGAATTGAGTGAAAGCCGTGCCATGCGTAATCGGCAACATAGGCAGACCAGACTTCGCATATTCATCACGACGATACAAAGCCAGCGCCCAGAAATGCGGCGGCGTCCAGATGAAGATAATCAAAACCAGTATCCACGCCTGCATAGGCAAATCGTTGGCAACCGCGGCCCAACCGAGAGCTGGTGGCATCGCGCCGGACAAACCACCGATCACAATATTTTGCGGCGTCGCTGGCTTGAGAATAATCGTGTAAATCACTGCGTAACCGACAAAGGTGGCAAAGGTCAGCCACATCGTCAGCGGATTGACGAAGTTGTACAGCACCCACATCCCCGCGCCACCGATCACGCCAGAGAAAACCAAGGTTTGCAATACGGTAATTTCGCCACGCGCCATAGGGCGACGTGCGGTACGCGCCATGCGTGAATCGATTTCGCGCTCCACCAGGCAATTGATGGCAAATGCAGCACCTGCCAACAACCAGATACCTATCGTTGCCGCAACAACAATTTTCCAGCTTGGCAACTCAGGCGTTGCCAAAAACATGCCGATGACGGCGCAAAAAACGGCCAGCTGCGTTACGCGCGGCTTGGTCAAGGCCCAATACTGGGCAATACGATTTGGGGAAGCTGTCAGAGTAGTCATGCGTTGTCGTTCGATACTGCCGGCGGGCGTGAATCAATCTGATTCGACGCGTGATTGTGCCCGGCATTACCGGGAATTCTAGCCTTGTAGTTTAACATGACCAGCAATAGGACAAGCAGCGCTGCACAACCATTGTGCGCGACCGCCAATGCCAACGGCCATTTCAATGACACTGTTGCAATGCCGATAGTGATCTGCAAGGCCAGCGCGCCCAGCACAGCACGCGCGGTGATGCGCAAACCTTCTATCTTGTACGCCTTGTAGCACACCCAGCCGATATAGCCGACCACAACAAAAGCAAACACCCTGTGCGTCCAATGAATCGCCGTCAATGCAGGGAATGGCAAATATTCGCCATCGGCAGTCATACCGAGACTGCGCCAAAGCGTGAAGCCGTTTTCAAAATCCATCTGCGGAATCACCGCGCCATGACAAAGCGGAAAATCGCTGCAAGCTAAAGCAGCGTAATTGGTGCTGACCCAACCGCCCAAAGCAATCTGCACAGCCAGCAAGATCAAAGCGATCAAGGCGGGAATCCGCAAGGCATACGCACTTCTATCAACCGGTGCATGCTCCTTTTGTCTTGCGCCTACCCAAGTCAGCATCGCCAGCAAGGTCATACCCAGCAATAAATGTATCGTGACGATCACTGGCTGCAATTTCATCGTGACAGTCCACGCACCGAACGCACCTTGTATGCAAACGAACACCAATAATGCGACCGGGAAATGCGGCGAGAATTTTTGTATCGTGCGACCACTCTGCAACCAGAAGCGCCACGAAATCACCACGATGGCGATGATCAACACACCTATGCCCATCGCCAGATAGCGATGTATCATTTCCACCCAAGCCTTCATCACGGTGACTGGACCGTCAGGCATCAATGCTTCAGCCGCGCGTATATGTTCCATCGCCTGTAAAGGATTGGCATGACCGTAACAACCCGGCCAATCAGGACAACCGAGGCCTGAATCCGTCAGCCGCGTAAAAGCACCGAACATGATCACGTCAAATGTAAGGAACAAGGTTACCCACACCAGCTTGCGGTATTTGTTTGGATCCTTGGAAGACCACACGATGACGAACGCCAGCAAGGCAACCAATATGCCTTTGCTTGCGAGTTGAAACAGCATGCCGGAATCAGCCAATTGCAGAAGCCTTTAAGAGTTTGTACAAATCTTTCTTGATCTTGTTTGGATCAGCATCTTTAGGGAAACGCATCATCAAATGCCCGAGTGGATCGATCATGTAGATATGATCAGTCACTTTAGTTCCCTCTTCCACCGGTAACCATGCGCGCACGACATCCGCTTTGACGCGCAACATCTCGGTGCCGTCGAATTCACGAATCAGTATGGTATCCAATGGCTTGTCATCAGTGATGAGCCAGACACGTTCTATGCGCTCCATCTCCTTGCCTTGTGCCAGACGCAACTGCCGCATATCGTGCAATTTCTTTTCGCACGAAGCTTCGCAATCAGCATCACTCACCTGCAACATGACCCATTTCCCTTGGTAGGCATCAAGCGTGGCCGGCTTCTTGTCCAGTGTCATCGCACCCAACTCTGGTATTGGATGTTCACGCGGGTCTATGAGTGCACCGTAATTGGTACGGCTCTGCGGCTTGATCACGTAATACGTAAAGTACGACAGAATAATCGGTGCCGCACAGACCAAAACCACGGCGAATAATTTCCAGCGTCCCTTGTTTTTATTTGGTTCCACGTCGAATTCCTGTCACAACAAAAAAAATGAAGGCCATTGCAGCCAATCCGTACCACTGAAATGCATAACCACGATGTTTCTCCACACCGTTTGATGGCACAGGCCAATCACGCACCAAACCATCCTTGGTATCACTCAACTGCTCAAGAAGTATCGGCGCCATCTTTAATTGACTGGCTTCAGCAAAACTGGCGATATCGAGATTTTGCACAATCGCATGTGGACGTGGCGCATCGACTGCACCAAGTTGCATCACATGTCCGATATCGTGCCGTGCCGTGCCCTCGATCTCTATCGTTCCTTCTGGCGTGACGAGAGGTGGCATTTTAGTTCGGTCTGCGGCATTGCGCGGAACCCAGCCACGCGCGACTAATACGTACAAATTGCTTGCCGCAATTTTAAACGGCATCAGCACATAGAATCCGGCCACACCGTTATGCGGACGGTTATCCAGATAGATCGGCCAATCACGTAGAAATTCACCTTTGACGAACACTCGTCTATATTCAATCTCATCGGAATGTGGCGTGATGTCGCCTAACTGAAGTGCTGGTGCAGCTTGGCGTGTCTGGAGCTTTTGTTCAATGGCAATTTTTTCAGCCGCACGCCGCGTTTGCCACTGTCCCAGAGACAAACCGATGGCCACCGCAATGGCTGCAGCAACAAATGGAATGAGTCTAAATCGGAAGGTGAATCGCATTACAATGTCACTTTACTCAACACATCCTGCATCGGGTGGCAGCGTTCTGTCAGACAACGAACACATCCATCATCGCCATGAAAATCATTGTCGCCATCGCTTTTATCCTGATCCTCGGCAGCCTGGGATCAGCCTTGTTCTTCTTAATGAAGGACAAAGGCAAAAGTAACCGCACCGTTAAAGCACTGACGATGCGCGTGGGATTTTCTATCGCGCTCTTTATTCTGGTACTAGTAGCCTATCGATTCGGATTGATACAACCGACCGGCATACGCTAATTTTTTGCTCCATTTAATTCCGATTGCACGACACGCAACATTTCGTTTCAATCGTAAAAAAGCCGCACCGAAGTGCGGCTTTTTTATATCTCGCTCATACTGCCAGCGTGATTTACAGCCAGTAGACCACAACGTACAAACCGAGCCAGACCACGTCGACAAAGTGCCAATACCAAGCAGCACCTTCAAAAGCAAAGTGATTATCTGCAGTGAAGTGTCCCTTCAGCACGCGGTACAACACGACGCTCAGCATGATTGCACCCAAGGTCACGTGGAAACCGTGGAAGCCGGTCAACAGGAAGAAGGTCGAACCATAGACACCCGAAGTCAATTTCAGGTTCAGTTCGCTGTAAGCGTGCATATATTCATAGACTTGGAAGCCCATGAAGATCGCGCCCAACAAAATAGTTGCAGCCAGCCAGAAAGCTGTCTTGCCACGGTGATTCTCACGAATCGCGTGATGGGAAATAGTCAGCGTCACACCCGACAACAACAACAGAGCTGTATTGATTGTTGGGATCCAGAATGGTCCCATCGTCGTGAACGGTTCAACTGTACCGGCTGGACCAACGTTACCCCAATGTGCCGCGAAATCAGGCCACAGGATTTTGTTATCCAGATCGCCGAGCCACGGCATCGCGATGCTGCGTGCGTAAAATAAGGCGCCGAAGAATGCTGCAAAGAACATGACTTCGGAGAAGATGAACCAGCTCATGCTCCAGCGATAGGATGCATCGATGCGCTTGTTGTACATGCCACCTTCGGATTCCGAAATGGCATCACCGAACCAGAAGTACAGCACAACGAGGAAGCCGAGCAAACCAGCAGCCGTTGCATAAGGTCCCCAGGCAGCGTCATTCACCCAGCCTGATGCACCTAGCATCATGACGAGTAAAGAAACCCCGGCACTCACTGGCCATCTGGAAGGACCAGGCACGAAATAGTAAGGCGCATTCGCGTGTTGAGCACTCATCTCCATCTCCCAAAATTCAAATAGTGACGTTGCAAGGACAAATCAAACTATGCCACAGGCAACGCGATAAATTTCATTTCGACTATCGGCTTGGATTGCTCGGCCGACTTCTTCTTTTACTATTATCCTGCCACTGCCGATTTTAATTCTGCCTTCTTCTCGCGCCCGGCTATTTCAAAGAATGTGTACGACAAAGTAATCGTCTTCACATCCTTGGGCAAAGCCGGATCCAGATAAAACACTACTGGCATCTGCTTCGCCTGACTTGCTTCCAGCGTTTGTTGCTGGAAACAGAAGCATTCGACTTTCTTGAAATGCGCGGCAGCTTGCTGCGGCGCATAACTCGGGATTGCCTGTGCTTCTACACTGTGCGCTTGCGTATTGACTACCTCATACACCACCTGAGCCATTTCGCCCGGATGCACTTGCATGCTATTTACCGTCGGACGAAAACGAAACGGGCCTTGTGTATTGGCATCAAACTCAACTGTGATCGTTCTGCTCTTGTCGACCTGTGAATTATCGATCGGCTTAACCTTCATCTCTTGCGAAGTAAGGATATTGACGCCGGTAATTTCACAAATCTGCTTATAGATAGGAACAAGCAGGTAACCAAAACCAAACATCATCACAGCAATCACAACCAGTTTGCCAAACATCTGGGCATTCAACTTGCTGTGCTTAGTATCTTCTGTCTGGTTTTCCATCTCTACCCTAAACAAACCACAAGCGTTTTGCGATTACACCGAACATGAACATCGCTGCGACTACCCCAAGTATCAGGGCTGTTCGCAGGTTGCGCTTTTTCTGTTCCGTCTTATGATCCGACATCGCAATGTGGCAGGCTCACGCCTGCCACTCCGTTTATTTTACTGTTGGAGGAGTTTCAAATGTATGGAACGGCGCTGGGCTAGGTACAGTCCATTCCAGACCTTCTGCGCCTTCCCATGGTTTATCTGCTGCAGGAACGCCACCTTTGATTGACGGGATCACAACTGCAAACAAGAAATAAACCTGCATCAAACCGAAGCCCAAACCACCTATCGACGCAATCATGTTGAAGTCGGTGAACTGCGCTGGGTAATCAGCGTAACGACGCGGCATACCGGCCAATCCCAGGAAGTGCATAGGGAAGAAGGTGACGTTGAACAAAATCAGCGAACCCCAGAAATGGATCTTGCCGCGTGTTTCGTTGTACATGTAACCCGTCCACTTTGGTCCCCAGTAATAGAAACCAGCGAACAAGGCAAACAAGGAACCTGCTACCAACACATAGTGAAAGTGGGCAACAACGTAATACGTATCTTGCAATTGAATATCGATAGGCGTCACAGCCAGAATCAAGCCGGTAAAACCACCCATCGTGAACACGAAGATAAAGCCGATTGCGAACAGCATAGGTGTTTCGAATGTCATCGAACCACGCCACATCGTTGCGATCCAGTTGAAAATCTTCACGCCAGTCGGCACCGCAATCAACATCGTTGCGTACATGAAGAACAACTGTGCAGTCACCGGCATACCGGTGGTGAACATGTGATGCGCCCACACCATGAACGACAGAATCGCGATCGAAGCTGTTGCGTACACCATCGATGCATAGCCGAACAATTGCTTGCGAGCGAAGGTAGGAATGATGTGTGAAACGATACCAAACGCCGGCAGAATCATGATGTACACCTCTGGATGCCCGAAGAACCAGAAGATGTGTTGATACATGACTGGATCACCGCCACCAGCAGCATTAAAGAACGATGTGCCGAAGTGGCGATCGGTCAATGTCATGGTGATCGCGCCAGCCAGAACCGGCATCACAGCGATCAGCAGGTAAGCAGTAATCAACCAGGTCCAGCAGAACATCGGCAACTTCATCAAGGTCATGCCAGGAGCGCGCATGTTCAAGATAGTGACGATGATGTTGATCGAACCCATGATCGACGAAGCACCCATGATATGCAGGGCGAAAATAGCCATGTCCATACCAGGACCCATTTGAGTCGACAGCGGTGCATACAGTGTCCAGCCGGCAGCAGTCGCGCCACCAGGAACCAGGAAGGACACGGCCAGCAGAATCGCAGCAGGTGGCAACAACCAGAACGAGAAGTTGTTCATCCGTGCAAACGCCATATCGGATGCGCCGATTTGCAGTGGCACCATCCAGTTAGCGAAACCAACGAAGGCCGGCATAATCGCACCGAACACCATCATGATGCCGTGCATGGTGGTCAACTGATTGAAGAATTCCGGTTGCATCAATTGCAGACCAGGCTGGAACAACTCGGCGCGTATCAACATCGCCAAGAAGCCACCAGACAACAACATTACGAACGAAAACCACAAGTAGAGCGTACCGATATCCTTGTGGTTAGTCGCGTATACCCAACGACGCCAGCCATGCGGATGATCGTGCGCATGGTCGTGGTCGTGCGAGTGATCGTGTGCGTGATCGACTGCGGTTGTACTCATCTCTGTCTCCCGATTCAATTACTTACGCGCAGCCAGCACTTCTGCTGGTTGGACAATGTTTTCCGCAGCCTTGTTGGACCAGTGATTGCGGGTATAGGTAATCACCGCAGCGATCTCTGTATCCGACAACACAGGCTTCCATGAAGGCATCGCACCCTTGCCTTCCATCACCATATGGATGTTGGCTGCTTTCGGTCCGGTAACAATCGGGGAGGCATCCAGTGCAGGGAAGCTGCCTGGTACGCCTTTACCGTTTGCCTGATGGCAAGCGATACAGTTGGCTGTGTAGACTTTTTCGCCGCGCTGCACGAGTTCATCTACCGTCCATGTCTTGGTAGGATCATCCGCATTGGCAGCCATTTCTTTTTTCTTGCCGTCTACCCATGCTTTGTAGTCTTCGTCGCTGACGACATTGACGACGATAGGCATGAAGGCGTGGTCTTTACCGCACAACTCGGCGCACTGACCACGGTAAGTACCGATTTTCTCGGCCTTGAACCAGGTATCACGTACAAAACCAGGAATCGCATCTTGCTTGACGCCGAACGCAGGAATCATCCATGCGTGAATCACGTCATTGGCGGTCAGAACAATACGGATCTTCTTGTTGACCGGCACGACGACTGGATTATCGACTTCGATCAGGTAATTTTCGTTTTTAGCGATGCTGGAATCAGTGATCTGTTCACGCGGGGTGGACAGATTCGACAGGAAGTTGATGCCTTCGCCTTCACCATTCAGATAGTTGTAACCCCATTTCCACTGCATACCAGTGGCTTTAATGGTGATATCCGCATTGGAGGTATCTTTCATCGCCACGACAGTCTTGGTCGCAGGCAGCGCCATACCAATAACAATCAGGAAAGGGACGATGGTCCACGCGATTTCAACCGCGGTGCTTTCGTGGAAAGTGGCCGATTTATGACCGAGCGACTTGCGATGCTTGATGATCGAATAAAACATGACGCCGAACACAGCAACAAAGATCACCAAACAGATGATCAGCATTAATGTGTGCAGTGAATAGATTTGCTCTGCGATTTGCGTTACAGGCTCGTGAAAATTGAGCTGACGCACTGCAGGTCCGCCGGGACTATCGGTTACCGCCCAAGACGGCAAACCGGCCGCCAGGAACGACGCACCGAGCATCAAAGATTGAAGGCGCTTCGCATGTTTCATGATTTCCCCAAAAACCCAAATAAGAATTCTGTTTTAACCACCGGGCACAAATGCAAGCCCCAGCTCCTAACGCAGTTCATAGATGAACTCGCGCCTCTTTCTTGTATTTCGTCAAAAATCACCCCACTGCAACACGTATACCGAGGGATTCCGACCTATCAGTCGATGCCGCTTCGCTGGCGGATCGATCTTTGTATTAATGGCGTACTAACTTGAATTGCTGCGCTTTTTCGGCCTAAACCAATGCAATCACCAGCAAATCTTCGCTTAAGCTTAATAAATCAGCACAATAGTCGCGGAGATATCGAGCAATGACATTTCAACAACCATACTCAATTAGTCATCGCACGCCACTTGAGCGCCAAGTGCACGCAAAACCGTCGAAGTATAAGATGGAAAGGGTTTTGTTATCAAGCATAAAAACAAATGGCCACACCCCTTGTTTGAGTGCTTTTCACGCGTTTCATGTGCCGTAAATACGAAAACTCCACAACCGCCCTCGATTTCCCAAAAGAAACATTTTTCAATTGTCTGAAGCGCAAAATTAATGTTTATTTGGCAAGTATTTTCATCTTCTTGGCGGGTCAAAACGGATAATTGACTCGCCACTTGTTGTTGCGCGCGGCGCCGGGCGAAATGCGTGCCCATAGACAACTTCGAAGGTGAGCGGGACTTTCCCGTCTGCGCCACGACTTTGCTCCAGCACATCCACCGCTCGTTGCCATGCCTTTTTACCAAGCAGTCCTCTGCCTCGAGTATCCAGCGGATTGCCGCCCAAGGCACGCACATCTGCCAGCAACTTTTCTACCGTGCTGTAGGTCACGGTCAGCGTTTCCATGTCCATCACCGGCGTCGAAAAACCGGCATTAACCAACATGTCACCAAAATCATGCATGTCCACAAATGGCAACACATGTGGCTCATCATCAGCCGCCGCGAACGCAGCACGCAGCTCTTTAAAGGTATCGGGACCAAAGCAGGAAAACATCAGCAAACCGTCTTGCCGCAATACCCGTCGCCACTCGACAAACACCTGATCCGGCTGCGGATGCCAATGCAGCGCCAGATTGGACCAGACCAGATCGACTGCATTGATACCCAAAGGAAGTCGCGCAAAATTGCCGCACAGCAGACTTGCACTCGAATCCTTGCCCAAGCCCATGCTGGCCGGCAGCCATTGCTGCAGCAAGCGGTTCATAGACGATAGGGCCGCAAGCTGACTTTCCTGCGCCGCAGCCAGCATCGCCGGTGACGCATCCAGTCCAAGCATGACTGCCTGCGGAAAACGTTTTTGCAAGGTCGTCAGGTCCGCACCTTCGCCGCAACCGGCATCCAGCACATGCTCAGGTGAAATTTTGACTAGTGCCAAACGCTCATGCATGCGGGTAGCAATCTCGCGTCGCAAAAAGCTGGAATCGACAATACGTGCAGGATCGCTGAACAGCGTACGCACGCGATTCAGGTCTATCGGCGCACTAAGTTTGGAGTCGGGCTGGGGAGGTTGGGCGGACACGAGTAATGAAATGCTTCAATGAGATAATGCGCGCAAGTTTACACGCTTACACACAGGAAGGCTGGATTGCGCGATGCTTTATCGTTTTCTTGACTGGTCCCGACACATCATTCGACGCCTGCCTGCGGCGATTCCTTCGTCGTGTGCGCTCTGCGGCATCACAGACAAGACAGCTTTATGTCTAGACTGCGCCACACAATTCTTTAGCCGCCATCCGTCGCGCTGCAGACTATGCGCATCGCCACTTACGCATACGACAACGGCACCGCAACAATGCGGCGAATGTCTACGCAATCCGCGCGCCTTTGACGCCACCATCGTAGCCAGTGATTACACCGCACCTATCGACCACTTGGTACTCGCGCTCAAATTTGGTAATCGCTTGGCATTGGCGCCGTTATTTGCACGTCTAATGCTGGATGCGATCTTGCGCGAACGTGCATTTGCCATGCCGACCTTATTGACGGCCGTCCCACTCGGCGAAAAAAGATTGGCCGAACGCGGCTTCAATCAGGCTCTGGAGATTGCCAAACCCTTATCGCATGCGATCGCCATTCCACTGGAGCCACAGTTGCTGGAGCGCACGCGTGATACGGCTATGCAAGCGCTGCTGCCACCCGCTGAGCGGCATCAGAATATTCGCCACGCTTTTATCTTGTCGCCGCAAACGGCAGAGCTGGTACGCGGTCAGCATGTCGGCGTCATTGATGACGTCATGACAACTGGAGAAACCCTGAACGAAATCGCCGCAACCTTGAAACGATATGGTGCAAGCCGCGTCACCAACTTCGTCTTCGCCAGGACACCGCCGAAATAACGCAACAACCTGATCCGCAGCAAAAAATCCAAGCCACCTGCCCGCTTTCGCAATAAACTGGCGACCTGCTTGATGAGGAGAATCACTTTGTTTCATGTTGTACTGGTTGAACCAGAAATCCCACCCAATACTGGCAACATCATTCGCTTGTGCGCCAATACCGGCGCGCAATTACATTTGGTCGAGCCACTAGGCTTTCCATTGGATGACGCCAAGATGCGTCGTGCCGGCCTCGATTATCACGACTACGCGCAGATGAAGGTGCATAGCAACTGGCAAGCATTTCTGGAATCATTCCCGGCCGAGCAGCCATTGAATCCGGCGCGCATGTTTGCGATGACCACACATGGCTCAACGCCATTTGCCAATCTTGCTTTCCAACCGGGCGATGTCTTCGTCTTCGGTTCGGAAACCAAAGGGCTGGAAACCAGCTTGCGCGAATCCTTTCCACCGTCGCAACGTATACGTTTACCGATGCGGCCAGATAATCGCAGTCTGAATTTATCCAACACCGTTGCCGTCGTCGTGTATGAAGCGTGGCGGCAAAACAATTTTGCCGGCGGCCTGTAAGCATCGCCTGGTTTTAAGCTACGATAAGCATACTCTTTTGACCTCCAAAGCCGGCTGCATTCTCACCCAAGGAATCTCATGAACCTGCGTCAACTTTCTTTCGCCGTCCTTACATTGGCAATCAGTACAGCCGCTATTGCTCACGACTATCGCGTCGGCGATATCTCCGTCGATCATCCTTATGCACGCGCCACAGTCGCCGGCCAAACCAGCGGCGGCGCTTATCTGACATTGGAGAACAAAGGCAATAGCGCCGACACCTTGATCTCGGCCAAGTCGCCAGTTGCTGCATCGGTGGAAATCCACACCATGTCGATGACAGCAGATCATGTGATGCGCATGCGCGAGGTCGGCACTCTGGAAATCAAAGCCAAGGAAAAAATAGCGATGCAACCGGGCGATGGTTATCACATCATGTTGATAGGCTTGAAGGCTCCGCTCAAAGTGGGCGACAAACTACCACTGACCCTGACCTTCAAAAAAGCCGGGAAGATAGAAACATCTATCGTTGTAGAAGATGGCAAGAAGAAAAGCGAAGAAACCGACAGCATGGAACATCACCACCACTGATCGCCATCGCGGCAATGCCAAATAAAAAGGACGTTTTTAAACGTCCTTTTTATTTGTATTCGCGCCTAGTATTACTTGGCGGCATAGTGTCGGTAGACTCTGGATGAGCCGTCCGCTTGAAACAGCACGACATCATAAGCATCGACCGGCTCACCCTCTACTTCCATGCCAGGCGATCCCATCGGCATGCCGGGCACAGCCAATCCTTTGGCCTTCGGCTTTTCTGCCAGCAAGCGCTTGATATCACTGGCAGGCACATGGCCTTCCAGTGCATAGCCGTTGACTACGCCTGTGTGGCAACTACCCAATGCTTGCGGCACGCCAAATTTGGTTCGATAGGCTGCAGTATTCGGCACGTTATGCGCATTCACCTTGAAACCATTTTTTTCCAGATGCGTAATCCACTCAGTACAGCAGCCACAGGTAGCGCTTTTATATACATTGATCACCGGCTGACTGGCTTTGGCGTATGAGATCGCAGGAACCATACCGACCAGCGCCAAGGCTTGCAAGATTGTGCGACGTTGCATAGTTTTTCCCTTACGTAAAAAAAGCCGCAAACATGCTTGCGGCTTTTTAATCAAATGATGCGAACTCAGACTGGTTGTGCAGCTGCGATGCGCGTCACGACTTCCTTGCGATAGCGATTCAGCTCCTGCACGGTGCCGAAGGTACGCTCGAATAACAGCGACATATTGTGCAGAATGCGATCGACGACTTTCTTTTCCCATTCGCTGTCGAACTTGATCTGACCGTCGAGCCAGCGTTCCAGCCATTCAGGATCAGGCAAACGCGATTGCACCGTATCGTTCGGGAACAAGGATTGGTTCACGTGCAGATTGGTCGGATGCAACGGTTTTTCCGTACGACGGGCCGATGCCATCAAGACACCGATCTTCGCAAAGGCGGCGCGTGCAGTATCGCCAACTTCTACCAATGCTTTTTTCATGTAACGCAAGTAAGCGCCGCCGTGGCGTGCTTCATCCTGGCTGATGATTTTGTAGATTTGCTTGATGACAGGCTCTGTGTGCCAATCGGAGGCACAGCGGTACCAATGATTCAAACGGATTTCGCCGCAGAAATGCATCATCAATGTTTCCAGCGCTGGCGCTGGATCGAATTCGAAACGTACGTTGTGCAGCTCTTCTTCAGTCGGGACATACTCTGGACGGAAACGACGCAGGTATTCCATCAGCACCAACGAGTGCTTTTGCTCTTCGAAGAACCAGACCGACATAAATGCGGAAAAGTCACTGTCGCCGCGATTGTCACGCAAGAACATTTCGGTTGCAGGCAAGGCAGACCACTCGGTAATCGCATTCATGCGGATCGTTTGTGCCTGCTCATCGGTCAGTTTGGAGCCGTCGAACTGATCCCATGGAATGTCTTTTTCCATGTTCCAGCGAACCTGCTCTAGCGATTTAAACAATTCTGGGTACAGCATACGCGCCTTAAAAATTGAGTTAAGTCCTTGATTCTACCAAGAAATCCACCGCCCACCCAGTATATGGGACTAAACAAGCGCGCATTTCCTTGGAAAAACATTGCCTGATTCAATTCTTTTCAAGTATCGAAAACGCGTCTATCCCGCGCCGTTACTTGCTTTTTTAATGTTTTCTTAACGTTGAAATTGTGTGAAAAAAATCGTTCTCAACTACTAAAAATTTAAACTATCTGAGGCCAAATTCAATCTGTTTTTCAATTGATGCATGGTAATAGGCAATTTTTTCCACTTCATGACAAACCCTGCGTCTTGGTGCAATATGACTCACGCCCACCCTCCTTCTTTGCTCACCATCATGACGAAACAATTCATCCGCCTGTTTTTGCACCTCACACTCCTGTCAGGCTTGGGCTTGGCGACGCATGCAATGGCACAAACTCCTGCCGCGGCACCTGCGACCTGCCCTGCGACACTGAATTACTCCATCAATCGCTTGCAGGATGAGGTACCACAGAACCTTTGCCAGTACGCAGGCAAAGTGCTGTTGGTCGTCAATACGGCGAGTTATTGCGGTTTTACCGGGCAATACGAAGGACTGGAACAGCTGTATGCCAAATACAAGGCACAAGGCTTGGTGGTGCTCGGCTTTGCCTCCAACGATTTTGGCCAGCAGGAACCCGGTGCCAATAAAGAAATCGCTGAGTTTTGCTACAACACCTATGGCGTGAAATTTCCGATGTTTGCCAAAACCTCAGTCATCGGGCCCAACAGCAATCCATTTTATAAAGGGCTGATGGCAGCTGGCGCGACCACGCCGAAATGGAACTTCCATAAAATCCTGCTGGATCGCAACGGTAAAGTCATCGACAGCTATCCTTCGAAAGTCACACCAGAAGACAAAAAATTGGTAGCCGAGATAGAAAAAGCGCTCGCGCAAAAAGCGCAGCCGTAAAACATTAGACACAAGGAGTAAACCTGTTTGTCGTGTAGCCGACACGGATGCACAAGACGATTTCTGCAAAATGCTGCGATACGCAGCACGCGCAGGCATAATGACGATGCTTTAAACAAGCTGATGCAAAAAGCCGTTCCTCAGGTTGTACGACTGAGTGATTTTTCAGACACGCCCAAAATTTAAGAGATAACGGACGAGCAATCGCCCCCACTACCATGCGCATTCTGATCATTGAAGACAATGCCGATATCGTCGCGAATCTGTACGCATTTCTTGAGCCGCGCGGCTATGTACTCGATTCCGCCGCCAACGGATATGCAGGCTTCGCACTCGCAGCACAGCATGACTACGATGCCGTGATACTCGACATCAAATTGCCGGGCATCGATGGCCTGACGCTGTGCCGCAAGATGCGTGACGAATTGCAAAAAGACACGCCCGTATTGATGCTGACTGCACGCGATACGCTGGACGACAAAGTTGCCGGCTTTGACAGTGGCGCAGACGATTATCTGGTCAAACCATTCTCGCTGCTGGAAGTGGAAGTACGCCTGAAAGCATTGGTACGTCGCGCACGCGGCAAGAATCAAGGCACAAATTTCTTGAGCGTCGGCAATTTGGTATTCGACACTTCGACCTACCAAGTCAAACGCGATGGCATTCCTATCTCGCTGACCAAAACCGGATTCAAGATCCTGACTTGCCTGATGAAAGAAGCCCCGAAAGTCGTCTCGCGGGAAACACTGGAACTGGAAGTATGGGGAGATCATCCGCCTGATAGCGATGCCCTGCGTACCCACATCCATGCGCTGCGGCATGCGCTGGATAAAGCACATCCGTTCGCCATGCTGAAGACGGTGCAAGGTATCGGCTATCGTCTGGTAGAAGCGGATGAAACGCCCTAGTACGATACGGCGGCGCATAGTCGTCGCCTATCTTTTTTTCGCACTGGCAGTTTGTACATTCGTTGGCGTCATTGCCTCTGTCGCGATCGTCGGCATAGAGGATTTACTGGTTGACGAACATCTGCGCAGCATCGCGGCATGGGCATCACCGCGCCATGCAGCCGGCATGCCGGTAGAAATGCCGTCTGATGTCAACTTCTATCACGGCCCCGATATTCCACCCGAACTACGCGACCTGCCACAGGGCGTAGTCAAGAAAACCTTTGACGGACAGACCGTGCATTTGCTGGTCGGCCAGGATGCTGAAGGCACTTACGTCGTGCTTGATCGCGCCAGCGAATACAAAAACATCGAGCACGTGATTTACGCCATGCTCGGCGCAGGCTTTCTCGGCTTTGTCGCCCTGTCACTCTTTCTTGGCACCTTTATCGCACGCGGCTTTGTTGACCCTATCATCAAGCTGGCAGCAGCGGTAATGGATAAAAAGAGCAAAGCAGAATTGCCATTACTCAACAATCAGGATGAACTAGGCATATTGGCGCGCTCATTCGCCGCGCATACTGCCGAACTCAAACAATTTCTGGCGCGTGAACGTTTTTTCACTGGCGACGTCAGCCATGAGCTGCGCACACCATTGACTATTATCATCGGTGCGTCCGAGCTGTTGGTAGAACAAACTGCCACGCAACCGACGCTGCACGCACCGGCCCAACGCATATTGCGCGCCGCTAAAGAGGCAACCAATTGCGTCGGTGTGCTCTTGCTTCTGGCGCGACGTCCGGACACCATAGACCGGCCGTTGACCTCCATTTCCGAAGTGATCCGATCAGAGATAGAGCGTGGCCAGCCCTTGGTCAGGGACCGGCCTATCAGCCTGCACTTTCAGGAAGGCAAGGATTTCTCGGTATTCGGACGTAAAGAGTTGCTGTCGTCTGCAATCGGCAATCTGATCCGTAATGCTTGCGAATATACCGATGAAGGCTCAGTCGTCGTATCCATCCAGGACCACAGTGTGCTGGTGGAAGACACCGGCCCCGGCGTTCCGGACATTATCCGCGCACGCCTCAAGAACGATCCCTCACAACCGGCATTGATAGGTTCGGCCGGCTCCGGCCTCGGCCTGGCTTTGGCCATACGTATCTGCGAGTACCTGGGTGCCAAGCTCGAGCACGACGACAGGCCGCAAGGGGGTAGTATTTTCCGCATCCACTTCCAATCAGATTTAACGGAAAACTAACGTTAATATCACGTAATTTTAAGTTCTTCCGAGCTAACCTGCGCCTGCGTAGAGACGTTCATTGCATAGCAAAAACGTCCCTTCCAGTCTGGGTTGAAGTCTTCTATATTGAAGCTTGAACTCCATGCATTGAACCACCAGGAAATTTGCACGCATTAGCGCTTGTAGTGGCCAAAAGATGGCGTCGGATTCGTCCGATGGCAGACAACAACATAGTCGTAAGTCGACCGCCACTTTCATTCAACAAACCTTGAGGAAGACATGGAATTACTAGGATCTCCAGCATTTTGGGCCGCACTCGGCAACATCATCTTGATCAACATCGTGTTGTCCGGCGATAACGCCGTTGTCATCGCATTGGCAGCCAAGTCCCTGCCACCAAAACAAAAGAAAATGGCTGTTCTTTACGGTAGTGCAGCGGCGATTATCCTGCGTATCGTTTTGACCATTTTCGCTCTGCAGTTGCTGACGTTGCCGTACTTGAAGTTAATCGGCGCAGTTCTGCTGTTCTACATCGGCGTGCAATTGCTGTCCGAAGATGGCGGCGAAGAAAATATTGAAGGCCACTCCAATCTGTGGGGCGCCATCAAAACCATTCTGATCGCCGATTTGGTCATGAGTCTCGATAACGTGCTCGGCGTTGCAGCTGCAGCCAACGGCAATGTCACCTTGCTCGTCATCGGCCTGGCTATCAGCGTACCGTTGATCGTATTCGGTAGCACACTGGTGTTGAAGTTGATGGAGAAATTCCCAGTCATCATCACGCTCGGCGCGGCATTGCTGGGTTATCTGGCTGGTGAAATGTTGTTCTCCGACGCAGCGGTTACTCCGTGGATCGAAGCAAATATCCCGCACCACGAAATTGCCTTGTTCGGCAGCACCCACCTGAGCATTCCAGGCTTGGTGCTCGCAATTGGCGTTGTCATCGTAGGTAACTACTTGGGCAAGCGTCACCACAAGGAAGCAACAGCGTAATACTATAAACGATCGCTGCTCAGTGATCGCTTCAGTTTGTAATAGATAAGTTAAAGGGCGTATCAGCATGGCTGATACGCCCTTTATTTTTCTGCAAACAAACTTTTTCTTATCGCTGCTTTAGTATTTTTTGCGATTGAAATTATGATCGACGACTAGTCTTGTCTTTGCGATCAAACTACTCAAGCCAAGCACCAACTGCGTCAGACGATCTCCCGGCAAATGCCAGATTTGCGTAGCTGAGGCTTCTACTTGCGCCACCGCAGCGATCAGCGGCGTAACCCACTCTGCTTCTGGCGTCACATCCAGCAAGACATCACCCTCCGATGTCGTGTGCAGAAAAATATCCCCACCCTCAGTCAGACAAAAGCAAATACCCCAGCCACTCGCTTTGCCATTTTTAATCAAATACTGAATATTGCGGTTTTGATGATCGATCCATGCTTCCACATCGTATGTGTTTTTTAAAACTATCCATGGTCGCTCTATCGGCTCATCCCGCTCGTTTTCATCTTCTTCGTACATCATTGCATCTCATTCATGAATGGATAAATCATGCCGCACTGTACACGCTACACAAGAAACCGGCAGCAGCAATCCAGATAAAAAAGAGACAATTACAGGCAATACCGCAGCATCGTGATATCCTGCGAACCCTAAGCTTATCCATTGCTCGACTGCTGTTAATGACGACTACCGAATCTACGCCTAACCCAATTCAATCCGCACGTACCTTGCTTAAGGAACTTCAGGAAAAATTCACCGTATTCGGCGAATACCTGCCCTTGGCCATCGGCATCGACAAGCAACTGATCGCACAAATGCCCGATGTCAGCCGCAAATCATTGCGCACCGCACTCGGCATACACACCAATTCCCTGCGTTATCTGAAAGGCATGGAAAAAGCGACTGTACGTTTCAACCTTGATGGCAGCAACGCTGATGAAGTGACAGAAGTGCATCGCACACATGCCACGACGACGCTGAAAGAACGCTTCAAGAAAAATGCAGAACAACGCAAAGCGCAACGGCAAGCGGAAGAAACACAGCGCAAAGCTGCCGCCAAGCAACGTGAAGCAGAAGAAGCCGACCGTATGCGCGCAGAGAAATTGACTCAGCTCGCCGAGAAATTCTCGCGCAAGAACTGATACCTATGCGTTGTCTGGCGACTGCCAGGCAACGCATTACACCTTTACCAGTAGGTCCACAACATCTTCGCCGCCAGCACATACAGCAGGCAGGCAAAGATGCGCTTTAAAACTGGCACCGGTAAACGATGCGCCAGACGCGCGCCAAACGGTGCGGTAAACACGCTGCCGCAAACGATACCAGCCAGACCAATGGTAGAAATAAAACCTACCGCATCATCCGGCAAACCCGGAACATTCCAGCCAGAAATCACATAACCGATTGTGCCAACGATGGCCAAGGGTATGCCCATCATGGCACCGGTTCCTATGGTCTTCTTCATAGGCACACCGCACCACAACATGAACGGGATCGTGAGGAATGCGCCACCTGCGGAAACCAGGCCACCGATAATCCCGATAATCAGCCCGACACCAAACAGCGGCCATGCCGACGGAAGCGAACGTGCTGCTTTCGGTTTTTTGTTCAACAGTATTTGTGTGGCACCAAAGAACACAATCACGGCAAAGCTCAGCGCCAAATGTCGTTGTGGAATCCAAGCCGAGATCGAAGTAGCAAGCAAACTGCCAACAACCAAACCCGGCGTCATCCGTTTAACGATATTGAAATCAACACCGTCGAATTTAAGATGCTCGCGCACGCTGGAGCCGGATGTAAAAACGATGGAAGCCATGCAAGTCGCCAATGCCATATGTACGACATGATCCGGGGCAAAGTGCTGCGCAGCGAATAATGCCGCCATGATAGGCACCAGCGTCATGCCGCCACCTATGCCAAGCAAGCCCGCCAACACGCCAACAAACGCACCCGCGAGAACATAAGTAAAAAACCAGATCATGCCTACCCCTCAGTAATTGTTTTTGAATTGATCAGCGCATCAGCAGCTGCATACCATGCAGCTCTATTTTTAATAATTTATTTGCCTGTAGTAGATACAGCGCGAGACATGATGATCAACGACCTCATGGAAAAGCGCGCGCCATCGGCATGAATATACCCACGACAAACCACACTACGTGCAACAGCCAAAGCAGCAAAAAATACAGCTTGATCTGCTCCGCACTCCAGAGTGAAGAACGGAACCAGTCTATGAAGAAAAAAGACCTCCAGCCTTCCATCCATTCAGCACCACCCCAACGCATGATCCAGAGTGTAAAGATCGAGCTGGCAGCAAAGAAAAGAGACCAGTTGAGCAGGCTCATGACATTCGATTTGTGATGGAACGCGGAATATAAGGGATAACGACACATACGCTGTGACCGTCACAGCTTACGGATAGAAAAGAATGTTGTCTACTCGATACTCGCGCTTGCATGAGAGCGAATTTGGCATCGGCGACGTCACTTGAGAAAAAGTATTAGACTAGCGCTTACAGCAAGCTGATCTATTCAGAGGTCACTCAACAACCTCAGCGCACTTTTCGCTTCGCCGCATCATCAAGATTCGTTTTATCAAAATAATAACCATCAGGCTTTCTTGCACTCCACCACACACACACCTGTCGTCAAAAATGAACGTCTGTTCTTGCTGACCATTGCCGGCATACAGTTTACGCACATCCTCGATTTCATGATCATGATGCCGCTCGGCCCGCAGCTGATCCGCCTCTTGCACATCGATACGCATCAATTCGGCTTGCTGCTGTCCTCATATACATTTGCTGCAGCAGCATCCAGCTTGCTCGCTGCGACCTATATCGATCGTTTTGATAGACGCAAGTTGCTGCTGACCTTGTACACCTGTTTCATCATTGCCACACTGTGCTGCGGGCTCGCACCGAACTACACCTCGTTGTTGATTGCACGCGCACTGGCGGGAGCGTTCGGCGGCATTCTGGGTGCCTTGGTGCAAACCATGGTGGCTGATGTCATTCCATTTGAACGCCGCGGCAAGGCACTGGGAACCGTGATGGCCGCGTTCTCGATATCGACAGTTGCCGGCGTACCTTTGGGCTTGTTGCTGGCCTCTTATTTCACTACGCTGGGTTGGCGCGCGCCCTTCTTCTTCATCGTTTTACTATCGAGTGTATTCTGGATCATCGGTTATAAATTGCTGCCGAATTTGACCGCACATCTGGGAAGAAAACGAGTCGGAAATATTTTTCAGCAAATCTTTGCTGTCGCTAAAGAACCTCGCCACTTAACCGGATTTGCTTTCATTGCGCTGATGATGATGGCGGGCTTTACCGTCATTCCGTATATCCCGCTGTATCTGACGAGTAATGTCGGCATGCCGGAGTCATTCCTGACGATCATTTATCTATGTGGTGGTGCTGCGACATTTTTTACCTCTCAGCTGATCGGCCGAATGGCGGACAAATACGGCAAGTTGAAAGTGTTCCAGGTGGTGGCCTTGGCATCCTTCATTCCGCTATTGATCACGACACATATGGGACCGATAGCCTGGTGGCTGGTGCTGATCAACTCAACGATTTTCTTTATTTTGGTACCGGGCCGCATGGTACCTGGCATGGCGATGGTCAGCGCCGTGCCCGAAGCGCATGTGCGCGGTACTTTCATGACATTGATCTCGTCAGTGCAGATGTTGGCATCCGGCCTCGCCACGCTGGTCGCCGGTTTCGTCATGACGCGTACGCCTAGCGGACAGGTCGAGCACTACAACACGGTCGGCTATATCGCTGTCGCATGCGGCATTGCCACCATCTGGCTTGCCAAACATCTGCGTGTATCAGGCACGTCTAACACAACAAACAAGCCGACATAAGCCGTCAAGACTTAGCAGCAGGTGTGCGTTTTTTGCCTGGCTTTGCTGCCGATTTTGCCGCAGTTTTTTTCGCTGCCGTAGATGTAGTTTTAGGCTGGGTTGCCTGCGGCTTTGTTTTCTTCTGTGCCGCATTCTCTTCGGACATCACACTACTCACCGTTTGATTGAATTGTTCCTGCAGCGTCGTCCACCATGCGGTCGATGCAGCAGCAGATGCTGCACTCGCCTGCAAAGGATCGATACTTGCAGAAGCAGCTGCCGGATTCGTTGCAGTGCTTCCTTGCATGTTGGCGCCAAACGTTTCACCCATGGTGCGCAAAGTGGAGATCGTTGCGCTTTGCACTTCCAGCGCTTGTATCGTGCCGCGTAACATCGTCATGTTTGCGTTCAGCCATGCCTCTACTGCCTTCAAATCGGCGATCTGCTTGTTGATCTCTTCCACGGATAGCGTGGGCATGACCATGCCGGGAATACCGGCCGCTGGCGCTTTCATCCCACCCCACATATTCTTGACGAATTCCATCGTGTCGGCCATGGCATCGAAGCCAGGAAGATTGGGCATATTAGGCTGCGTCACGATAAACCTCCAGAAGAACATCTTGCGACAAGAAAACCAACTCGGGAATAAGTGCAGCGTAGCAGATAATGGCTAGCGCCCGAATTTCTAACGCGGTGGACGCTGCATTTTGCAACTCGTCGACAAGGCGGTACTGGCTGCTGGCAGATAAAGCTCCGTCTTGAAACCGTAACCGCTGCCTTCGTTATCGAAGCGTATCCCGCCATCCGATTTTTTACGCATTACCGATACATACAGCGGCTGTATCAATTGATGATCAGCGGCGCGCATCGTCGCATCGTGGAAGGCATTTTGATAGTGCGCGCCTTCTAGCGCTTTGGCGACTGCATTTGCTTCTGTCGATTTGGCTTTTTCAATCGCAGCCACCAGCATCTCTATCATCACGTGCATGCGCAAAAATACATAGTCGTCCTTGGCCTGCGGATAACGCTGGCGAAATGCGCTGTAGAAACGATCACTGGCTGAATTGGCGACACCATCGCCGGCATTAGGATGCCATTCCGCCACTGCGCGCACGCGATCCACACCCGCATCACCTATCGCAGCAGGCGCACCCAAGCCGTTACCGTAAAACGTATAAAACTTGGTATTCAAGCCGAATTCTTTCGCAGCCTTGACCAATAAAGTTAGATCATTGCCCCAATTGCCGGTGATGACAGCATCGGCACCGCTTGCCTTGATTTTGGCAATATACGGTGCGAAATCCTTGATCTTGCCGATAGGATGCAATTCATCGCCGACGATCACGATGTCTGGGCGTTTGGCTGCCAGCTGGCTGCGCGCAGCTTGTGCCACCAGACGGCCGAAACTGTAATCTTGCCCAATCAGATAAACGCGCTTGGCACGTGCATCGCCTTTGATGACTTCCGTCAATGCGTTCATCCGCATATCGGCATTGGCATCAAAACGGAAATGCCAGTAGCTGCACTTCTCATTCGTCAACGCCGGATCTACTGCTGAATAATTAAGGAACAAGACACGGTTATCCGGCACACGCTGATTGTGTTTGGCGACTGCATCAATCAGGGCAGCGGCAACGGCCGAGCTATTACCTTGCACTACGAAGGGAATGTGTTTGTCGGTCAGGCGTTTGAATTCGATCAAGGACTCTTCAACGCCCAATTTGTTATCGAAAATTTCCAGCGCCAGCGGATGCCTGCCATCCGGCAATTTAACGCCGCCACGCGCATTGACTGTCTCTATCGCCAATTGCAGATTGCGCGCAACCGCTTCGCCCGCATTGGCAAAAGGGCCGGACATGCCATCTATCATGCCTATCTTGATCGGCTCTGCTGCGCGTACCACCACGCTGGCACACAAGAGCAATGCAAGCGCGACAATTTTTTTACCTGAAATATTCAATCTGCGACCTTCTTAAACCACCCATAAGCGCCCATTTTACGCGGCGCGATACACGCGTGCTGGCACACCCAAGCAAAGGCGTTGCGTTTACACTAGCGACCATGACGACAGATATGCCACCAACCCAGCAACGCGCCAAGCGCGTGCGACTCTCCATGGGTTGGCTATTTGTCTTGATTGCATCTGTATTGCTGCATTTGATCGTCATCAGTTGGGCGCGCGGCTTCATTCATCTGCCATCGACCAGTGCACCCGACGACACCCTCGTCATTGATGCAACGCTGGAAGCACCAATTATTCCCAAACCGGTGATCGTTGCCGCTGTGAAGCCCAAGCCAAAACCACGGCCGCGTCCAGTTGCGCCACCACCAGCAGAAATTGCTGCTCCTGTCACAGATCTCGTCACGGCAAGCAGTGATCCGCATACAACAGATACGAGTGATACCGAAACAAGCGCAACAGATACGACACCGGCTACCAGTAATACGCCTGAAGAAAAGACAAACGCCGTGTCTTACATCATCGATCTGCCGCCCTCAGCCGAGCTGAAATACGACATACAAAAAACACCAAAGGAAGGTGCACCCATGTATGGCAGCGGCACCATCAGTTGGCATAACAATGGCCGCACATATACGGTAGATGGTGATTTCGGCATACTCTTCATTACCGCATTACGTTTCAAAAGTACTGGCACTATCGAAGACATCGGCATCGTGCCAGAGCTGTATAGCGAAAAACGCTTCCGTAAATCAGAAACCAATACGCACTTCCATCGAGAACGTAACACGATCAGCTTTTCTGCCTCCACGCTATCGTATCCACGCACCGGCGGCGAACAGGATAGAGCCAGCATCATTTGGCAATTGGCGGGCATAGGACGCGGAGATTCTGCGAAATTCGTGCCCGGCGCCAGCATAGACTTGTTCGTGGCCGGCACGCGCAATGCAGAAACGTGGCACATTCTGGTAGTTGGTCAGGAAAAAATTCAGATA
Source organism: Herminiimonas sp. GW821-FHT09C12 (assembly GCF_059416385.1). Classification (NCBI taxonomy): domain Bacteria; kingdom Pseudomonadati; phylum Pseudomonadota; class Betaproteobacteria; order Burkholderiales; family Oxalobacteraceae; genus Herminiimonas; species Herminiimonas sp. GW821-FHT09C12. The sequence continues at coordinate 1,443,798 of NZ_JBWKPC010000001.1, read as the reverse complement.
GACGGCGTCAGCACAAACACATGGCACGTAGTACGCTCACCGAAAAATGGTTCCTACGATCAAAAACTGGATATCTGGCTTGCCCCACAGCAGCAATGGTACCCAGTCCGATTGCGTTATACAGAAGCCAACGGCGACTACCTCGACATGACGCTCAGCAAGCTGAACGTTTCCTCTGTACCTTAGTCAGACATTTTCACATTTACTTTTTTGGTGACCCAATGAAGCGCACTCTTTCCCGTAATCTAGAATCCATGCTGCTGGCATGCGTTATTGCCACATCAACTGGCGCCGTACTTGCACAAACGTCGGCCAAACGTGCATTTAACCTGCCGCCATCTGCCGATCTTAATTATGCAATTACTGCCAATCAGCGTGGCTTGCAACTCAATGGCACAGCCACCATACATTGGACTGCAGACAAAAATAATTACTCCATCACAAGTGAAACACGGGCCATGCTGCTCGGAAAAATACTGGAAGCAAAGAGCGAAGGCACCATAGATGCGTTCGGTCTTGCACCATCGACCTCAACCGAAAAACGCTATCGTAAAGACCCGACGACAGCAACTTTCAATCGCGACACGAAAACCATTACATTCAGTGCATCTGACGCCAGCTATCCGATCAAGGGCGGCGAGCAGGATCGCAATAGCGTTGTATGGCAACTAGCCACCATCGCGCGCAGCACACCGAATAAATTCAAAGCCGGTGCCACTATCCCGCTCATCGTCGCAGGACAAAAAAATGCGGATGCCTGGACCTTCAAGGTCAACAAATCGGAAAAAATCAACACGACTTTAGGCGACCTGAATACCGTGAAAGTCAGCAAAGTCATCAAGGACGGCAGCTCGGAACAAAAACTCGATATCTGGTTTGCCCCTTCCATGCAATGGTATCCGGCACGCGTGCGTATTACCGAACCTGAGGGCGACTTCATCGAACAGACTCTGACCAAAGTCACACCATTATCGTAAGCACGCAGGATCGATAGGCAATCAACACATATAATTCTGCTTTAAGACCGGTTCACTCACCTCGAACCAGTCACCGATTTTGATGATGAAGGAAAATATGAGTTCTGCAGATGGCGCACTGGTACTGTTCAGCGGCGGTCAAGATTCCACTACCTGCGTTGCATGGGCGCTCTCGCGCTATGCCAAGGTAGAAACCATAGGCTTTGATTACGGTCAACGTCATGCGATCGAGCTGACAGTACGCCCCAGCGTGCTGCAAAAACTGCGCGCGTTTTCGCCAGAATGGGATAACAAGCTGGGCGAGGATCATATGATCGATCTGTCGCTGATTTCAAAAATATCCGATACCGCACTCACGCAAAATGTAGAAATCGCGATGATGGAAAACGGCCTGCCCAATACCTTTGTGCCCGGTCGCAATTTACTTTTCATGATGGTGGCAGCGACGGTTGCTTATCGTCGCGGTTTAGATGTCTTGGTTGGCGGCATGTGCGAAACGGATTTTTCCGGCTACCCGGATTGCCGCGACGATACGATGAAAGCACTGCAAGTCGCGCTCAATCTCGGCATGGCAACGCATCTGAAGGTGGAAACACCACTGATGTGGATAGACAAGGCCGAGACGTGGAAGATGGCACAGGATCTAGGCGGCCCAACCTTGGTCGATCTGATACGCGAAGGAACGCACACTTGCTATCTGGGCGAACGCGGTGCCTTGCATGATTGGGGCTATGGCTGCGGCACGTGTCCTGCCTGTGCATTGCGTGCACGTGGATATCAAAATTTCATCGCGCAAGAAAACAGCTAAGCGTTTAATCAAGACTTGGATCTGGCATACGTCTCCAATAGCTCCAGCAAGAAATTCTTCAACGCAGCGTATGGTGACAATGCAGTCCCGGCGGAATGCCCGTCAGATGACAGAGATTTGGAATGATTTCTGGATAACAGCATGATGCGCTCCCATCACCAGACATCTACGTCAGCACTCAAGCTGACGTAGATGTTTCAAACACTCTATCCCTTATGCAAATTAACGCATGCCATTACCTTGTGGCTCCATAGGCATAGGCGCGGGCATATTGCGATATTTAGGTTGTTCAGGCATCACGTTGGGTTGAGGCGGAGGATCAACGATGATGGTCTTCGTTTCGCGGAAAATACCGCCGCCGGACACACTGCCAGATGCTTGTCCCTCACCATGTACGCGTCGCACGCAATCTTGACGATCGGATTCCGGCAAGGCTTTGCAACGCATCAAAGCATTTCTTTCATATAGCTCGGCATCTTCGCTCGTCAATTGCCCGTGTTTCGATGCATCAAGCGCGGCACCAGCATCTCGCAAGCATTCCTTACGGTCCGGGGCAGATTGGCAGGCTGCGCGCTCTTGCTGATACGCGCTCCCAACCTTGTCCGCTGCAATGGCCGTTGTTGAAACAAACAAGAGACTGACGGCAAAAAGAGACGCGCCTAGTGCATATTTCCCCATTTTGCGGAGCAAACTTTGAGTGAATAGCATATGACCTCCTGCTGGATAAAAACTCAATATAGGATGCAGATACGCCTCCGTATGTACGGTATCCGACTTATGCTGAATCAAATTACATGACTGCAATATTTGGAATAGAGACATTTCCCAATGGTGGGCTTCCTGACTATTTCTCTGCACAATCATTTAATTCAATGACATACTTGCCAGTCAGACACCCGCCACTCGTTAATCTTGTCGGCAATCCAATCAAATAACTCCTACACAGAGAGATGGTAATGGCCTCACCCAACACGCCTCGCAAGCATTTTTCCATGTTGCGCGGTTTTCATCTTGCTGATTTCTTTACGTTAGGCAACGCAGCCTGCGGTGTGGCTGCCGTATTTTTCTCCATGCTGTACATGGCTAGCCAGTCGCTGACGCATTTTTATGCGGCAGCAGCCATGGCGCCTGCCGCCTTCATATTCGATGTACTGGACGGGAAAATCGCACGCTGGCGGCGTCAGCATTCCGCGATGGGACGCGAACTGGATTCTTTGGCGGATGTCATTTCATTCGGTCTGGCACCGGTAGCGCTGGGCTTCGCAGCTGGCTTGACTGGCGGTTGGGATTGGGTTGCGATGATTTACTTCGTCTGCTGCGGTGTAAGCCGTCTGGCACGCTACAACGTCACCGCTGAAAGTTTGTCCGAAGGTGGCGACAAGGTCGCTTATTTCGAAGGAACACCCATACCGACCAGCGTCATCATCACCGGTATCCTGGCATGGCTGGCATCGCATGAACTGGTTGGGCAAACGATTTATGGCGGCACTTGGATGATCGCTTCGTGGGAATTACATCCATTTGCGCTGCTGTATGTGCTGTCCGGCACGCTGATGATCAGCAAAACCCTGCATATTCCAAAGTTCTAATTTGCAGCGCATGACTCTACCGTTCATAAGCGATAGAGTAGCGCTGCGATCACTACCGCTGCAGCAGACGCTGCCGTGATCGAATCAAGCAAATCCATACTTTCCTCCAATCTGAGCTGTTAGCTCCGCTGCGACATCCAGCAGGGCTAACGTTCTCAGATTACGCAGGAAAATCATGCCTACAAACGAATCCTTTCTTGGATTCTTATGAGGAAAATGAATATTGCCCCAAGTCAAATGTAACAAGGCGTAAATGAATTGGCAAAGTCACCAGAATAATCTTTCAATGGAGACTACCAAACACGTATTCGTGCTTGTAAGGGGAGTAATAAAATGAAAATCAAGCTTATCGCTCTGACGATAGCGCTGATGGTCGTCAATGCTACGGCTGCACAACTATCCGCAGAAGCCTATCAAAGCAAACATGCACAGGACAAGGCGGCCTCACAGAAGGTCATCGCACCTGTTCAACGCATTACCAAGTCCGAAGCCAAAGCAGCCAAAATGGCTTTGATCGTGGAAAATTTCGAGAAGATCGATGCCAACAATGACGGCGTTGTGACACGTAGCGAGTTACGTGCTTACGTTCTGTCCACGCGGCGCCATGTTCCTATGACTTGATCCGATTACTCGGATACCAGCGCCGCTTCATCGGCGGCACAGCTTACTCTCGCCTCCTCCGCAATGCCTTGTTCATGGCATTCGTCTCAATTTTTATCAAAAAGATATGAAATCGATAGTCAACGATGGAAAATTCGTTGCCTCATCCCATAGATATGGCATGCTAAAGCACAATCACAATAATTGAGCCCAACGCACGTCGATGCGCGAACGGCCACTCCAGGAGGAAATAGAGCATGGTTAGTCGTTTGCGTACGTTTATTGTCGGCCTTATTCTCGTCAACTTTTCCTGCCAGCTTTATGCAGAAGATGGCGTGACCGATACCAGAATCCTGATCGGTCAAACCATAGGTCTAACCGGCACCATCGCCGCTCCGGTAAAAGAAATGAATGAAGGTGCCAACGCCTATCTCGCCGGAGTGAATAGCCGCGGCGGCGTTAATGGCAGAAAAATCGAACTTATCACACTGGACGACAAATTCGATCCCAAGCTGGCTGCCGCCAATGCAGAGTCACTGATCAAGAAAGAACATGTATTCGCCTTGTTCCTGAATCGCGGCACACCACACACGGAAGCCATACTGCCGCTCATGGTTGCCAACAAGGTGCCCCTGGTTGCGCCTAGTACAGGTGCCATGATCTTTCATACACCCACGAACCCACTGATATTCAACGTACGCGCAAAGTATCAGGACGAAGTGAAAAAAGGTGTAGAGCATTTTGTAACCAGCGGTGCAAAAAGCATAGGCTTGCTGCACGTCGATGATTCATTTGGCAAAGATGGACTGGCCGGCTTCGTCAGTGCGATGAATACGCACAATATAACGCCCGCTATCATCGCGTCATTTCCTCGCGTCAAACCTGACTATGCAGCCACGGCAGATGCCGTCATCAAGGCAAATCCGAGCGCCTTGATCATCGTCAGCTCATCAGCCAACACGATTGAAGTCATCAAGGCAATCCGCGCCAAAGGTGGCCTGATGCAAATCATGACGCTATCGAACAATTCATCGCAGTCCTTCGTGCAGGACCTTGGATCTATCGGCACCGGCATCATCGTGTCACAGATAACGCCGGCACCGAATCTGCTGTCCACCGGCTTGGGTAAGGAGTTCAGCGCAGCCGCGAAAGCTCACAACACCACAGTGTCTTACGCCGCGATGGAAGGTTTTGTCGCCGCCAAGGTATTGGTCGAGGGTTTGAAACGTGCAGGTCGCGATCTGACGAGAGAGAGATTCATTCGCGCTTTGGAATCGATACAGAAAGTCGATCTGGGCGGAGTAACCATTACCTATACTTCGGCCGATCACACCGGCAGCGAGTTCGTTGAATTGACGATGATAGGTAGAGATGGACGCTTCATCCGATAAATACGCAGCGCGTCATCAACGCACATTGTTCATCCAGCGATCGAGACTCAATCAGAAGATTAGGTCTCGATTGCTGCAGCCACCGCATGTACGCGCGCTTCATGTATCGCTTCCGGGATACGTTGCGCCTGATCCGGATAACGTTGTCGCGTCGCTTCGGCGATCTCACCACCATTGACCGTTTGCGCAGCGTTTAGTGCAGATTGCAGATAAGCCTTCTGTGGAAATGGCTTGTCTGCAAAACCAGTACGGCCACGATGGTCGCACTCCGACGCAGACAACATATCGATAAAACGCTGCGGCTTGCGAAACGCATCGCAACGCTCAAATAAAGTCACTATGGTCTTGGCACGCAATTCCAGCGCACGACCGACATTGCCATGCTCACGTGCCGTCATCAAAGCCAGATCACGACACTCGTTCGGAATCTTCAAACGCTTGCACACGGCATCAACCAGCTTCACGCTATGCATCTCATGCCCGTGATGACGCGGCCATAGCTCCGGCGGTGTGACGCCTTTGCCCAGATCATGGAACAAGGCTGCGCAACGTATAGGTAAATCAGCCTTGGTCTGCGCCGCATAATCAATCACCATCATCACATGTACGCCGGTATCGATTTCAGGATGATATTGCTCAGGCTGTGGCACACCCCACAAGACATCCAGCTCAGGCAGAATGCGCTGCAAGGCACCGCAATCGCGTAGCACTGCAAACATGCGTGACGGTTGAATTTCCATCAAGCCGCGCGCCAATTCCTGCCAGACACGTTCAGGCACCAGCGCATCGACCTCACCTGCTGCCACCATTGCTTGCATCAGTGCATTGGTTTCTGCCGCGACCGAGAATTGCGGGAAGCGTGCCGCAAAACGTGCGATGCGCAAAATGCGTACAGGATCTTCCGCAAAAGCTGGCGACACATGTCGGAATATCCGTTGTTCTATATCCCGCTGCCCATTGAACAGATCGACGATCGCACCGCTCTCATCCTTCGCCATTGCATTGATAGTCAGATCACGCCGGATCAAATCCTCTTCCAGCGTGACGCTGGCATCCGTATGAAAGACGAAACCTTTGTAACCAGGTTCTGTCTTGCGCTCGGTACGTGCGAGCGCATATTCTGCATGCGTAACAGGATGGAGGAAGACAGGAAAATCTTTGCCGACCGGCGTATAGCCTTGCGCAATCATTTCCTCCGGCGTTGCTCCGACCACGACATAATCGCGATCCTTGACCGGCACGCCGAGTAATTCATCGCGTACTGCACCGCCGACAATGTAGGTCTTCATGTCCAATCGGATTCAGTCTGGGTAGATATCGTATTTATCGATGTGATCAGCTTCTGCCAATGCACCGTTAATCCATTGCGCAACAGCAGGGTGCGCGGCAACACGTTCTACATACGCATCCAACGCCGGCGCCAACACCACGTCATAGGTACGGAAGCGCATCACCACCGGAGCGAAGTAAGCATCAGCTATCGAGAATTCGCCAAACAGGAATTGGCTGGGGCCGGACAGCGCCAGACAGTTTTCCCAGATCTCGCTGATGCGACCGATATCCGCTTGCGCTTCTATCGTGCGGCCTTTGCCAGGAAATTTGGCACGGATATTCATCCACATGGCAGAACGCACACCGGTGAAACCGGAATGCATCTCCGCACAAATCGAACGTGCCAACGCGCGTGCAGCAACATCTTCCGGCCACATCTTCTTTTCCGGGAATTGCTCAGCCAAATATTCACAAATCGCCAGTGAGTCCCAAATCGTCGTATCGCCCGCAATCAAAATCGGCACACGGCCAGCCGATGAGTAATGCGCAATTTGCGCAGTCGTATCGGAACGATCCAGCAGCAAGGAAATTTCCTGAAACGGAATATTGAACGCCGTCATCGCCACCCATGGACGCATGGACCAGGATGAATAATTCTTGTTGGCAATCACCAGTTTCAAGCCGCCTTTTTCAGCGTTACTGAGTGTTTGCGATAACGCAGGATCAAGTTCTGTTGTTTGCATAAATTTCGAAAAAGAACATTACTAGTACGGGCCAGACCAGCTTATGGCAAATCGCTGGCTACAAACGACTTCGGAGCAACACTGCCTAAACGCTCTTTCAACGATTGCGGCTTGTTCTCGAACATCGCTGCATAGTAAGTCGCGTTGGACAATACTTTTTTCACGTAATCACGCGTTTCCGAGAATGGAATCGACTCTGCAAAAATCGCGCCTTCCACCGGACGTGTCAATGTCGAGCGCCATGCACGCGGACGACCAGGACCAGCGTTGTACGCAGCAGTCGCCATCGTTTGCGAGCCATCCAGATCGTTCAACACCATGCTCAGGTAACTGGTACCCAACATGATATTGGTTTCGATTTCATTCACCTGACTATGTGCGAAATCGGTCATGCCGATTTTTTTCGCAACATGACGTGCAGTGGCTGGCATCAATTGCATCAAGCCGGAAGCACCAACATGTGAACGTGCATCCATGACAAAGCGCGATTCCTGACGAATCAGACCGTACACCCAGGCCATTTCCAAGCCCACTTTTTGTGTCGCCGTGCGCATGATTTCTCGATAAGGCGCAGGGAAACGTTGTGTGAAATCGACTTCTATCTTGGTGCGATCCGATGTATTCACCATGCGATCCAGCACTTCACTGCGACGTGCAAACTCGGCAGCTGCCAGATGCTGACGCTCGTTCATTCTGCGCAATTCCCAATTCCATTCGCGATAACCTTCGAAACGCAAACCCAGATCGAAGAATTTGAAAGCACGGCGAAATCCGGCATTGGCAGCCATAGGTGCAACTTCTTCTTCCGTAACAGCAGCAGCGCGTGGTGGAATCGTGATTTTCTGACCCAACTCTTCCAATGCCAACTGCCCGTAGAAATTGGTTTGCGATGCGATCGATTGCATCAATGCGTTGGCTTCATCTTTCTTGCCTTCTTCACGCAAGGCACGCGCCAGCCAGTAAGTCCAGCTTGGATCGTCACGCAAGGATGGTGGCATCGCTTCTATGCCTTGCTTGACCAGCTTCCAGTCACCAGCGCGCAGCGCAGCACGTATCTTCCACTGATGTGCTTCCGGCGATAACGGCGCATTGCCAGCCTTGCGCCAATAATCAGCGGCCTCAGGCAACAACTTCATCGAAGCCTGCAAAGCAATCTGCGCCCAACCCAATCCTTCCTGCTTTTTGTTCAGCAACAATGTATTGCTGGACAGGATATCGGCAGCCTGTGCCGGATTGTTCTTTGCTATACGACCCAAAGCAACAATGAACACTTCATGCCTCACACGACGGAAGCCCACACCACGCGAAGTGATCATTGCAGGCTTGTCCATCGCCGTAATCAAGGAACCATCATCGATACCGGTAAACGGCACCAAACGACGTACGAAATCGGTCGAACCGGTTTCTGCCGCCAGACGCACTTGCGCCCACAGATCATCTTCGTTGAACTGACCGTTTTCCATCAAGGTGCCGATCAAGGCAATGCAGCCTTCGCCGTAATTCTTCGGCACCGTCAACAATGCACGTGCATCGGCGGCAACATTCACACCTTTCACGGCCTTCGACATCAGGGCATAACACTTCAGTTGCGTGTCGTCATTCAATTCAAACTGTGGATACTGCTCGTCGAAAGTCAGCCAATCGCGTCGCTTGCCCAACTCCAGCAGCCAGTCATTACGCAAACGATCTGCAATCGCACTGCCGTTGTAGCGCGTCAGGAAAGCTTGTATCTCAACAGCAGAAGCATCCTTGATACGCGGCTTCAGCTGGTAGTAATCGACATAGGAAGGAATAGGATAGTTGCCCAGCTTGGACGCAATGTCACTGGCACGTACCGCATCACCACGGCGAGACGCATCGCGCAATGCCAAGAAGGCATCGTCGTCGCTGGCGAAACCGGCGGGACGTTTTTGTGCATGCGCTGCCGGCAGCAGAAACAATGCGGATGCTGCGAGCAACATGACTCGTGCCAATAATTTATTCGAAAACATGAATTTCGTGACCCCTCTTTTTATCCTGCTTATACTGGATGGCTATGCCACCTAGAATAGCACGCGATGCCATTCCCGTACCCATGCAAAATAAGCTAGAACTACGCCGCACACTACTCGCAGCACGTACTGCCCTTGCTCCTGATCAACGCCAGCTTTTTGATCGCCGCATAGGCACCAAAATCCTACAATGGTGGCGCACCGAGCAGCCAGCCACGCTGGGCGTATATTGGCCTATGCGCGGCGAACCCGATTTGCATCAGGCGTATGCCAGCCTGAGCGAGCAAGGTGTGCAATTGGCATTGCCCGTGATCGTCGGTGACACTGCGCCCTTGCAGTTCGTGCGATGGACACCGGGCGAAGCCTTGCACAAGGATAGGTTCGGCACCAGCGTGCCCGTCGCGGAGAATGCCCTTGTACAGCCGCAAGCCTTGCTAATTCCCTGCTTAGGTTTTAATACTGAATGCTTCCGCCTCGGTTATGGCGGCGGTTTTTACGACAGAACACTGGCGCAAGAACCCAGACCGCGTACGCTAGGCGTCGCTTATGCGTTCGGCGAAGTCGACTTTGCCAACGAAATCTATGACATCGCGCTGGATATGGTGATAACGGAAGAAACTACTTTTCGCCAACTCTAAAATAAAAACGATGCCGTGACCGTGAACCGGTACAGGGCATCGTTTCATACTTCTAAAATTTACGACTTACTTTTGCGATAGATTCAAACGCGACCAGATCGCGTGCGTTGCCGCCGCCTGATTCAATGTATAGAAATGCAAGCCCGGTGCTCCGCCTGCCAACAAACGTTCGCACAAGTCGGTAACCACATCCAAGCCAAATGCACGTATCGAATCACTATCATCGCCAAAGCTGGCCAGCTTGAGACGCACCCAACGTGGAATCTCCGCGCCGCACATGTCCGAGAAGCGCATCAACTGCGAATAATTGGTGATCGGCATGATGCCAGCCGTGATTGGTATATCCGCACCGGCCTTGCGTACATCGTCAACAAAACGGAAGTAGGCATCAGCATTATAGAAATACTGCGTGATAGCTGAATTGGCACCAGCATTGGCCTTGCGCACAAAGCTGACGATGTCATCTTGCGGTGACTTCGCTTGCGGATGCATTTCCGGATAAGCCGCGACTTCGATATGGAACCAGTCGCCGGTTTCGGCACGGATGAATTCCACCAGTTCGTTCGCGTGATGGAACTCGCTGGACGACATATCCATGGCGCCATAACCGCTAGGCAAATCGCCGCGCAAGGCGACGATACGCTTGATGCCGTGTGATTTGAATTCTGCCAAGATCGCACGCAGGTTTTCACGCGAGCTGCCGAGGCAGGATAAATGCGGCGCAGCGTCGTGACCGGCACGGCGGATTTCCAGTACCGTTTCCAGCGTGCCTTGCTGTGTCGAGCCGCCGGCACCAAACGTGACCGAGAAATATTTCGGATTCAACTCGGCCAATTTGGCGCAGGTTACCCGCAGTTTTTCCACACCAGCCGGTGTCTTCGGCGGGAAAAACTCTATGCTGAAATTCTGTTCTTTCATTTTTCTTGTAGTAAAAGCGCGGAGAGTATCCACGAAATAATGCTGTACAGGATCGCACCACCAACCGCAGCCCAGAAACCGGCAACGTGGAAGCCGCCCACCAACTCAGACACCGCCCAGAACATCAATCCGTTAATGACGAAGATGAACAAACCCAGCGTCAGCAAGGTGACAGGCAAAGTCAGTAATACGAGTAGAGGACGAATCAAGGTATTCACCAAGCCCAGCACCAGCGCCGCGAGTATCGCCGCACCAACACTGTCGACCTTGATCGACGACATCAAGAAAGGAAGCGCAAACAGCGCCGCTGCATTGATTGCCCAGATGAGGATTAAACGCATACGATTTCTCCGTTTTCAAAATTGAACTTCAGGAAATCGCCGCTCCATTTTTATAAAAAACGGAGCGGCTCTGGCAAAACGACTGCTTGTTTAGCGACGTCTATTGCAACTGCTTAGTAACGATAATGATCTGGCTTGTAAGGGCCAGTTTTCTGCACACCAATGTAATTGGCTTGCTCTGTGGTCAGAGTCGTCAACTGCGAATTGAGTTTCTTCAATTGCAGGCGCGCGACTTTTTCATCCAGATGCTTAGGCAGCGTGTAGACGCCGACTGGGTAGTTTTTCGTGTTCGCGTACAACTCGATCTGTGCGATCGTTTGGTTTGCAAACGACGAGCTCATCACGTACGACGGGTGACCAGTACCGCAACCGAGGTTAACCAAGCGACCTTCAGCCAGCAAGATGATGCGTTTGCCGTCAGGGAAGATGATGTGATCGACTTGCGGCTTGATGTTTTCCCATGTGTATTGCTTCAACGCAGCAACTTCGATTTCATTGTCGAAGTGACCGATGTTGCAGACAATCGCCTGGTCTTTCATCTTGGCCATGTGGTCATGCGTGATGACGTGGTAGTTACCGGTACAGGTAACGAAGATGTCGCCGTGTTCAGCAGCGTATTCCATCGTTACTACGCGGTAGCCTTCCATCGCTGCCTGCAGTGCGCAGATAGGATCGATTTCAGTTACCCAAACTTGCGCCGACAAGGCACGCATCGCTTGTGCCGAACCCTTGCCGACGTCACCGTAACCGGCGATGACTGCAACTTTACCTGCGATCATGACGTCGGTTGCGCGCTTGATACCGTCAACCAGCGATTCACGGCAGCCATACAGATTGTCGAACTTGGATTTGGTAACGGAATCGTTAACGTTAATCGCAGGGAAAGCCAGTTTACCTTCCTTGTGCATTTGGTACAAACGATGCACACCGGTCGTGGTTTCTTCGGTCACGCCGAGAATTTGTGGCAAGCGTTTCGAGTACCAGGTTGCATCCACTGCCAGATGTTTCTTGATCGAATTGAACAGGCAGATTTCTTCTTCTGAACCTGGGTTGTTCAATACCGATGCGTCTTTTTCAGCGCGCGTACCGAGATGCAGCAACAAGGTTGCATCGCCGCCATCATCCAGAATCATGTTCGAATAAACCGCAGCGCCTTTAGCGTCGTTTGGCCATTCAAAGATGCGATGGGTGTATTCCCAGTAATCGTCCAGTGTTTCGCCTTTAACAGCGAATACTGGTGTGCCGGCAGCAGCGATCGCAGCAGCAGCGTGATCTTGTGTCGAATAGATATTGCACGATGCCCAACGCACTTGTGCGCCCAAAGCTTCGAGTGTCTGGATCAGCACAGCGGTTTGAATCGTCATGTGGATCGAACCGGTGATGCGTGCGCCCTTCAAAGGCTGCGCTGCCGCGAACTCTTCGCGGATGGCCATCAGGCCTGGCATTTCGGTTTCGGCGATGCGAATTTCTTTGTCACCCCAAACTGACAGGGACAAGTCGGCGATTACGTAATCGGAAAATTTAGTAGAGGAAGTCATTACTGCGGCGTTCATCACGCCCTCCTTTCGTTAGAAAAAAAGAAACGTGAGCGCAGTTGCATGTACTGACCACATCAAGCCTGGCAGATCGAACGATCTGTCGCAACGCTCCTTGATGCGGGTGCCATTTTAATCGAAAAAAACGCCTGCGGCCACCTTCTACAACCAAGGAGAACGGAAACTATTTCTTCAATGGCGCGGTAGGCGGTAGAGAAACTGAGTGCAGCTTGGCTGATTCAGACTGGGATTCCACGTTTTCAGTGATCCAGCGCAACATATCCAGCCAGATACGCTTCACTTCAGCATCCGACGGCATTTTTTGTGCATTCGGCAACTCGATGGTGATCACCGGAACATTTTTATGTATGCCGCTGTAGTTACCTAACGATCCTGGATAAACACCGACACGATTCAATAACAAGCGGCCGAAACGACGCGGTGGTTGTGCCGGGCCATCGAAATCCAATACGCCGAACGGCGCGTGTACGGAAATAATCACATCAGGACGGAAACGTACCATTTCGTCATGTACCCAACGACTTTCCGGCTCGGACAAAGGTGCGGAGCCGGGAAAGCGACGCGGATCTTTTTTGGTACGCGCCGCCCAGTAACGCGGCGCATCCTGCTGCCAACCCGGCGTCGGGAAATTACGGTTCAGATCCACGCCATTGGCATTGACGCGCTTGGCTTTGGGCGCCAATAAACCGTCAGGATTTACTACTGGCACCACGCTCCATTCAAATTGCTGCGCTGCAGCCGTAGGCATCCACTGCAGCCAACGGAACACAACAGAAACGGAAGTCAATTCATCGCCATGTATGCCGCCCATCAGCAATACGCGCAATGGCGGCTGGCTACGCTTGCCCTTTTTGACCGCAGGAATCTGGCGCGCCAGCAAAGGGAAACCTTGCAGCGAGTTCACTCCTGTCGGCAACAATTCACTTTGCTGGCACATCGCATTGGACACGCCCGGCAAACGCACTACCAGTCGCTTGCACCAATCAGCTGGATGAACTGGAGTAGAAACTGGCGAAGTGGCGGTCGCACTGGCAGGCAAAGCTATCCCGAACGCAAGGACAAACGAGATAAGGAGCTGCCTGACAAGATTTGCGATATGCATCAACGCCTCAAAAAAACAAAATGGTCGGATTAATTCTTTGCAGAATTTTATCCGACCATCGCACAACACTACAGACTAATTATTACAAACCGGCTGCTGCACGCAGAGCTGCTGCCTTGTCGGTACGTTCCCAAGTGAACTCTGGCTCTTCGCGACCGAAGTGGCCGTATGCTGCGGTTTTTTGGTAAATCGGACGCAACAGATCGAGCATTTGCACGATACCTTTTGGACGCAGATCGAAATGTTCCAGTACCAATTGGGCGATTTTTTCATCGCTGATTTTGCCTGTACCGAACGTAGTAACCATGACCGAAGTCGGTTTAGCCACGCCGATTGCATACGAAATCTGGATCTGCGCACGTTCTGCCAAGCCAGCCGCAACGATGTTTTTCGCTACGTAACGACCAGCATATGCTGCGGAACGATCGACTTTCGAAGGATCTTTACCAGAGAATGCGCCGCCGCCGTGCGGAGCTGCGCCGCCGTAGGTATCAACAATGATCTTGCGACCGGTCAAACCGCAATCGCCTTGCGGACCGCCGATAACGAAACGACCGGTTGGGTTGACCAGGAAGCGCGTATCTTTCAACCATTCAGCCGGTACGACAGGCTTGATGATGCTTTCGATAACAGCCTCTTCGATTTCCTTGTGCTGCATTTCTGGCGCGTGTTGTGTCGACAACACGATGGTGTCGATGGAAACAGGGCGACCATCAACGTAACGCAAGGTAACTTGTGATTTTGCATCCGGACGCAGCCATGGCAAACGACCGTCTTTGCGCAATTCAGATTGGCGCTCAACGATGCGATGTGCATAGTGGATCGCAGCCGGCATCAATTCTGGTGTTTCATCGCAAGCGTAACCAAACATCAAGCCTTGATCACCAGCGCCTTGGTCGAGATCGATACCAGCACCTTCGTCGACACCTTGTGCGATGTCCGGCGATTGCTTGTCATACGCAACCAACACGGCGCAGCTCTTGTAATCAATACCGTAGTCGGCATTGTCGTAACCGATGCGTTTGATGGTTTGACGTGCGATTTCGATGTAGTCGACGTTGGCGAAGGTGGTAATTTCACCCGCCAGAACAACTAAACCGGTGTTGCACAGTGTTTCTGCCGCGACGCGTGCTTTAGGATCTTGTTGAAAGATCGCATCAAGGATCGCATCGGAGATTTGATCGGCCACTTTGTCTGGGTGGCCTTCGGAGACGGATTCAGAGGTAAACAGATAATCATTTGCCATCGCAGGTTCCTTATTACTTCATTAAGTTGAACAAGTCGCGGTCAACCTAATTGAGCCTGCGACGCTTTAGCGAAATTTATATACCGCCTCGCAAGTTGTCATTAACTCGGCGGTTGCTACTTTGTGCTATTTTACGCCTCTTGAAAAAATTCGGCAATTCGCCCAGTTTTTGTCCCGCTTTGCCTTAGTAGACTTATATCACCTTTGGTCTTCTTAAGACCTTCTTATTTAACGGCCAGTATGCTTGTTTCCCTCTTCCGCCTGCTCTCGATTCTGCCTTTATCGGTGCTGCACCCGATCGGCATAGCAATTGGCTGGCTGGTTTATCTGGCATCCCCTGCTTATCGCAAACGCCTGAAGGACAACATCACGCGTGCCGGCTATCAACAACATTTATCTACAGCAATCAATGAGTCCGGCAAGGGCATACTTGAACTGCCTTTCGTCTGGTGCGCAGCTCCCGCGCGCGTACTCCGTACCGCCACGATAGAAAACTGGGAACTGGCACAAGCCGCGCTGGACGCCAAAACCGGCGTGATCTTCCTGACGCCGCATCTGGGTTGTTTTGAAATCATTGCGCAAGCAATTGCTGCACAAACTTCATTGACCGCGCTGTATCGCCCGTCGCGCAAGTCCGCCTTGCAACCTCTGATCGAAGGTGCACGTGCACGCGAAAATCTGCATTTGGCACCAGCCAATCTGGCCGGTGTACGTACCTTATTAAAAGCATTGAAGAATGGTCAGGCCATCGGTTTGTTGCCGGATCAGGTGCCGCAACACGGCGAAGGTGTATGGGCAGATTTTTTTGGCAAACCGGCTTACACCATGACCTTGTCGGCCAAGCTGCACACGATGAGCCGCGCACCCATCATTCTGTCTTACGCTGAACGTCTGCCTTACGGCCGCGGCTTCGTGATTCGCTTTGTACCGTTTGAAGAAACACTGGGCGAGACACCCGAACAACAAGCACGTGCCATCAATCTGGCGATGGAAAAATTGATTGCGCGCTGCCCGGCGCAATACATCTGGAGCTACAACCGCTATAAAACGCCAGCCGGCGTCACTCCCGCCGGAGAACAAGTATGAGAGCGCTGATTATTGTGATGTGGCTGCTGCACTGGTTGCCGCTGCCGATTTTGGGGCGCATAGGAAAGGCGCTAGGCTCACTGCTCTACATCCTCATGAAGTCGCGCCGACACGTGACGCTAACCAATCTGCGTCTATGCTTTCCGGAAAAAAGTGAAGCGGAACGCGAAGTCATCGCCAAACAACATTTCCAGGCATATGCACGCAGCGCACTAGAGCGCGGCATCTTGTGGTGGGCCTCAGAAGCACGCCTGAAACGTCTAATCCAGGTTGAACCGGGCATCCCGTTCGAAGTGCTGGAATCCGGCCCAACCATCTTGTTATGCCCGCATTTCGTCTGTCTGGAAATTCCCGGCATCGCACTGGTACTGAATTCGCACTTTTCGGTTTGTACAATTTACTCGCGTCAGAAAAATCAGCTGATCGATGAAGCACTATTGAAAGGTCGCTCGCGCTTTCGTCCGGTCACTCTGCTGTCACGCGAAAAAGGCGTCAAACCCATCATCCGTGCGATGCGCGAAGGTTTGCCTTTTATCATGTTGCCGGATATGGATTTCGGCGTGCGCGATAGTGAGTTCGTACCCTTCTTCGGCATCCCTGCAGCCACACTGACTGCACCGGCGCGCATCGCTGCAGCGACCAAAGCCAATGTCGTGCCTATGATCACCACTTACTTGCCGAACTACAAGGGATGGAAAACCACCTTCTATCCGGCATGGACCGACTATCCCGGTGACGATATCGTCGAAGCCACACGCAGGATGAATGCTTTCATCGAAGAACGTATACGTGAAGCACCGGCTGAATATTTCTGGGCGCACAAACGCTTTAAAACACGCCCTCCAGGCGAACCCAGCGTCTATGCAAAAAACAGCCCAGACGACACACAAGCAGTCGATTA
Organism: Herminiimonas sp. GW821-FHT09C12; assembly: GCF_059416385.1. NCBI lineage: Bacteria > Pseudomonadati > Pseudomonadota > Betaproteobacteria > Burkholderiales > Oxalobacteraceae > Herminiimonas > Herminiimonas sp. GW821-FHT09C12. Next base: position 1,426,639 of record NZ_JBWKPC010000001.1, on the reverse strand, counting down.
ATCGCTTGCATTCATCGCGCTCATCGTATTTCCCGGCTTGAACCTCAGTTTGCTTAATACGCGCTGGCAAGCCACAGCTATAATCGACACATGAAACTCAAATTCACAAAAATGCACGGCGCAGGCAATGATTTCGTCGTGATTGATGCCATCAATCAGGACATAGCTTTCACTCCTGCACAATGGCAACATCTGGCTGACCGTCGCTTCGGTGTTGGCGCGGATCAAATGCTGGTAGTTGAAAAACCGCAAGCGGCAGGCGTCGATTTTCGCTATCGCATCTATAACGCCGATGGCGGCGAAGTTGAGCAATGTGGCAACGGTGCGCGCGCCTTCGTCAAATTTGTGACCGACAAGAAACTGACGAACAAACACGCCATCAAGGTAGAAACCATGTCCGGCATCATTGAGCCGCGCATGGAAGCCAACGGACAAATCACCGTCGATATGGGCGCACCGATATTGACGCCGGAAGATGTGCCCTTCAACACCGCCGATCTGCTGTGCAAGGAGGAAGGCAACGATACTGTGTGGCCGCTGGATATCAAGGGCGAAACCTACTGGATTTCCGTCGTCTCCATGGGCAATCCGCATGCAGTGCAAGTCGTTGCCGATGTGGAAGAAGCACCCGTGCGGGAAGACGGCGTCTTGATCGAAAATCATCCGCGCTTCCCTAAACGCGTCAATGCCGGCTTCATGCAAATCGTCGATCAGCATCACATCAAATTGCGCGTATTCGAACGTGGCGCTGGTGAAACGCTGGCTTGCGGCACCGGCGCATGCGCGGCCGTTGTCGCCGGCATCCGTCGTGGTTTGCTTCACACACCGGTCAAAGTAGAGACGCGCGGCGGCGAATTATCGATCGCGTGGGCAGGTGGCGAATCAGCAGTGATGCTGACCGGCCCGGCCGTAACCGTCTTCGAAGGCGAAATCGAGATTTGACCTCCATTGCACGCGATTGTTTTTCGCACGCGGTTGTCGGTTAAAATCATTGCCAAATAACGCACGCCTATACGGCGTGCTCCCAACCAAACTTATTCAAGATCACACGACAAATGACTGCTCCCCTGGATTCCGACACCGTCGCCGACTATTTGCTGGATCACCCGCACTTCTTTGAAGAACACGCGGAGTTGCTGTCCAAAATCAAATTATCCAGCCCGCTCGGTGGTCGCACCTTGTCGCTGCAAGAGCGTCAAATGGACGTCTTGCGTGAAAAGCACAAGCTCATGGAATTACGCTTGGCAGAACTGATGCGCATCGGTCAGCAAAACGATGAGATCGCGCACAAATTCCACACATGGACATGTGCATTGTTGAAGGCACGCAACGATGTCGATTTGCCGCATACGCTGACTGTCGGTCTGCAAGAAGCATTCTCCGTACCGCACGTCACCCTGCGTCTGTGGGGCGTATCGGAAGAGTTTGCGCACACATGGTTTGCTGCATCGGTTTCTGCCGATTCACGCTTGTTCTCCAACGGTTTGACCACGCCGTTCTGCGGCAGCAACAACGATTTTGAAGCAGCTTCATGGCTGGAAGATGCGCCGTCGATACAATCAGTCGCGCTCTTGCCTCTGCGCCTGGACAATGCACCGGAAGCGTTTGGCCTATTAGTACTCGGCTCACCTGATGCGCATCGCTTCACCTCCGACATGGCAACCGACTTCCTGACAAATATCGGACAAACTGCCAGCGCCGCCTTGTCGAGCATGCTCGACTAAATGTCATCGTGAGCGTTGCAGCCAATCACGCTTACCTCGACGGTTATCTCGATAACCTGATCAGCCAGCGCCAACTGGCACCCTTGACTACAGTCAGCTACCGTCGCGATTTGCTGGAATTGATTGCATACGCGACGGCGAGCGACAGCAATGCCTCACTCGCGTCAGTCACGCACTTCCAGATCCGAAAATTTACCGCGCAACTGCATGCCAAAGGCTTGAATGCACGTTCCATTGCGCGCAAATTATCGGCATGGCGTGGCTTCTTCACTTGGCTATCAGAACAAAACGCAATCACCTCCAATCCGGTCGATGGCATCAAGCCCCCCAAACGCAACAAACCCTTGCCGAAAGCATTGGCTGCCGATGATGCAGTGCGTCTGGTCTCAGAAACACGTCCCGGTAAAAGCGCAGATTCAGCTATGCAACTATGCAATCGCGCCATGTTTGAGTTGCTGTATTCCAGCGGCTTGCGTGTGTCGGAATTGGTGGGACTGGATGTACGTTACGCGCAGGAGAGTCGCTACACCTCTGCCGGCTGGATCGATTTCGACGCACATGAAGTGATGGTGACCGGCAAGGGCAACAAGATGCGCAGCGTGCCGATAGGACAGGCAGCCATGGATGCACTCGCATCCTGGCTGGCCATACGCAATACGCTGGTGAAATTAGACCCACATCCGCTGTTCTTGAGCGAACGCGGCACACGCGTTTCGGCACGCGTCATCCAACTGCGCCTGAAAGCACATGCGCAAGCGATAGGCTTGCCGACCGACGTCCATCCACATGTATTGCGCCACTCTTTTGCCTCGCATGTATTGCAATCTTCCGGTGACCTGCGCGCCGTGCAAGAGATGCTGGGACATGCCTCGATCTCTGCGACGCAAATTTATACATCCCTCGATTTTCAGCGTCTGGCCCAAGTCTATGATGCCGCTCACCCTCGTGCGAAAAAGAAGCCGGCCTAACAAACTGCAACACCATTCTGCTGCACCCAATCACTAATCCACACTCGCAAGACGCGTCGATAATCACGCAGTTTGCAACTCAATTGCAAATTTGCGGCATAATCAACATACTATTTAATTGAATCAGCATCATCATGAAAAAATCCGCCGCCCCAGACTATCCGGCATTGGCTGAAAGCCAGTTACGCGAAACATCCGTACGCGCCACCGATGCGCGCATCAAGGTATTGGCCTCCTTGCTCGGCGCACCTTATGCCTTGTCGCACCAAGACGTGCAAGACAAGTTGGTCGACATGGACCGCGTCACACTCTATCGTGCGCTGGATTGCCTGACCGACGCCGGACTCGCACACAAGATTGCCGGCGACGATCGCGTCTTTCGCTATAACGCGGGCATAGAGCATCACGAACACGGCGACAAGAATCACGCGCAGCAACATCAACACGGCCATTTCAAATGTACGCGTTGCGCCAAAGTATTCTGCATCGATAACATCGATGAAAAATTGTTCGCCACCGATGCCAAGTCGAACTCACCTACTGCAACGCTGCGCCAGCAATTACAAAGCGTGATGCAAGACACGTTAGGCAAAGGCTTCCAAAGCCACGAGATCGAACTCACCATCAAAGGCTTGTGCGCAGATTGCGCTCACTAAAAGATTAAATAACATGGCACTGATACCAACCACCATCCTCACCGGCTTCCTCGGCGCCGGCAAAACCACGCTGCTCAATCGCATACTGCAAGAGCCGCATGGCTTCAAGATTGCCGTCATCGAAAATGAGTTCGGCCAGGAAAATATCGACAATGAAATTCTGGTGCAAGACAGTACCGAGCAAATTATCGAGATGAATAATGGTTGCATTTGCTGCACCGTGCGCGGCGATTTGATCCTCGCACTGACTGCACTGGCGCAAAAACGCAATGCCGGCGAACTGCAATTCGATCACGTCGTGATTGAAACCACCGGCCTTGCCAATCCCGGCCCAGTCGCACAAACCTTCTTCGTCGATGAAGAAGTCGCATCCGAATATCTGGTCGACGCCATTATCACCGTAGTCGATGCCAAGCATGCAATGCATCAGCTAGACACTTTTGAAGAAGCGCAACGTCAGATCGGTTTTGCGGATAAGTTGCTGTTGTCGAAGACCGATCTTGTCAGCGCCGATGAATTAAAGGTGCTGACCGAACGCATCAAACGCATCAATCCGCGTGCACCCATAGGCACCAACGATTTTGGCCGCGTAGCAATTGCTGATGTACTCGACTTGCGCGGCTTCAATCTCAACGACAAGCTGGAAATCGATCCCGACTTCATTGCTGCCGAAGAACATGCACATGAACATCATCACGAGCACGACCATGCTTGCGATGCGCACTGTGAACATGATCATCACGACCATCATCATGGACATCACAGCGACAATATTTCCGCCTTCGTTTTCAAAAGCGATCGCCCTTTCAATACAGAAAAACTGGATGAGTTCCTCGGTGGTCTGGTACAAGTATTTGGCCCGCGCATGCTGCGCTACAAAGGCGTACTGTGGATGGATGGCGCAGACCGCAAAGTCGTGTTCCAGGGCGTGCACCAAATCATGGGCACAGACATAGGCAGCAAATGGGGCGAAAACGAAACACGTTCCAACAAAATGGTATTTATTGGACAGAATCTTCCGAAAGCAACGTTTATTTTCGGATTAGAACAATGTTTGGTATAAACTACCGTGGTTTTGAGTCCAGGGGATAAGGGCCTGGGTGATGCTAAAGGTGTGAGTCTCGCACGCAGGGCACGATAAGATCCGAGTGTGGGAAAGTTCATTGAGGACAAGGGACTATGAACGCAACCGTCACAAAATCTGCAAAAAGCGCAAAAAAAATTGCCCCGAAGAAGGCTGCAGCGACTACTCGTGCAAAGCCTGTCAGCAAGGCACCCGCAAAAAAATCACCTGCGAAAACAGTCGCAGGCAAAGCCGTCAAGACCGCGAACAAAGTGGTCAAGCCGGCATCTAAGCCAGTAGCCAAAGCGGTAAAAAAACCACTGGCAAAGAGTGCGGTAAAATCACCCAAAGCTACTGTCAAAACGAAAGTGACGGCAGTAAAATCCAGCGCTGTAAAAAGTGCTAAACCATTGGCAAAGCCAGTAGCGAAAGCAAAACCGGCAGTCAAAAAGACAGCGAGCCCAGTAAAAAAAGTTACGGCAACCGTCAGCAAGTCGACAACAGCCGCGACAGCAAAACCGAATAAAGACGCATCTCGGGCCGGAACCAGCAGTAGCAGCAAGACTGTCTCCAGACCCGCAGATAAAATTGAAAAACCCGTAGTTTTGAAGGCAAGCGCAGTGGCAACCAAATCAAGCAAATCAACATCAGTCGCAAGCGACACCGAACTGTTAACCGAAGCGCAAATCTTGAAGATGGGCGAAAAGGATTACATGAATGAGGCTCAACTCGAATTTTTCAGAAACCGCCTGAAGCAACTTGAAAAAGACTTGTTGAAAAACGCCGACGAAACGACCGAGCATCTGCGTGAAACCGTTCTGGTACCCGATCCAGCTGATCGCGCCACCATCGAAGAAGAGCACGCTCTGGAATTGCGCACACGTGATCGTGAACGCAAGCTGTTGAAAAAAGTTCAGCAATCGTTGGTCAGCATTGACTCCGGCGATTATGGCTGGTGCGAAGAAACAGGCGAACCTATCGGCGTACCACGCCTGCTGGCTCGTCCTACCGCAACACTGTCGCTGGAAGCACAGCAACGTCGCGAACTGAAACAAAAACTGTACGGCGACTGATTCCAGTCTGAATCGATAGGTTCTCGCAACCTATCTACCAATAAAGCGCGCGGCACACTATCCGCGCGCTTTGTTTTTTTGTAGAATGCAACCATGTTGCAAATATCTAACCTGACGCACCGCTATGCCGATGCGCACATTCCCCATTTAGCTGTTCCTGCGTTTTCGCTGGCACAGGGGGAGCACGCGATCATCATCGGGCCTTCCGGCAGCGGCAAATCTACTCTGCTGCATTTGATCGCGGGCATCCTGACGCCGCAAACAGGCGCTTTGCAGGTTGCCGGCATCGATGTGTCGTCGCTGACTTCACGCGCAGCAGATCAATGGCGCGGCAAGACCATAGGCTTTCTCCCGCAAAAGCTTGCACTGATACCCAGCCTCAACGCACACGAGAACATCCTCTTATCCGCGTATGCCAGCGGACAGTTAAACGATACCGTTCGCGCGGATGCCTTGCTGAATGCACTCGGCTTGGCAGACAAGGCTGAAGCAAAGCCGCATCAATTAAGCCAGGGACAACGTCAGCGTGTGGCATTGGCACGCGCGATGTTCAATCACCCACAATTGCTGCTGGCCGATGAACCAACCGCCAATCTGGACGACGAAGCATGCAACACCGCCATCGCCTTGCTGCTGACACAAGTGGCTGAGATAGGTGCTTCCCTGATCATTTCCACACACGATGCGCGCGTACTCCATGCTTTGCCACAGGCAAAAGTTTTACTGCTATCCGCAGCTCAGCCTGGAGCATCCGTCTGATGGCACTGAACGCATTTACGCTCGCGCTCAAGTCGCTGCGACACAAACCGTTATCCAGCACATTGAATATGTTGTTAATGGCAGTCGGCATCGCGATGATGACCTTCGTCCTGTCCGCTTCAACGCAACTCGCCGATAACGCACTGCGTGATGCAGAAGGCATCGATCTGGTCGTCGGCGCCAAAGGTTCGCCATTGCAGTTGATACTGTCTTCCATCTATCACGTCGATACGCCGACCGGCAATATTCCCTTGGCAGCGGAAGCGCAGTTGCAGCAAAACCGCATGGTAAAAAAAGTCATGCCGCTGGCACTGGGCGATAGCTATCACGGCTTCCGTATAGTTGGCACCAATAGCGATTACATCGCGCATTACCAAGGTGCGATTGCACAAGGAAAAATATTCGATGCGCCCATGCAAGCCGTCTTCGGAGCGCAAGCAGCAAAGCGCACCGGCGCGCAGATAGGTGCTGACTTCTTTGGCTCACACGGTTTGTCCAGCGCAGGCGAAGTGCATGAAGATGCTGCCTTTCAAGTTGTCGGCATATTGCAGCCAACTGGCACCGTGCTGGATAGATTGATCCTGACGCCAGTCGCATCGGTATGGCAAGTGCACGACAAAACGCACGGGCTCGATGCCAGTGACGCACAAGAAAAAGAAGCAATGGATGAAACGCGTGAACTGACTGCACTGCTGGTGCAATATGCATCACCACTGGCAGCCATCACCATGCCCCGCCTCATCAATAGTCAGAGCGAATTGCAGGCAGCGCAACCAGCGTTGGAAGCAGCCAAGTTATTCCGCATGCTGGGCGTGGGCATAGACGTCTTGCGTGGCATCGCCGGCATTGTGCTGCTTTCTGCCGCTCTTTCCATGTTTGTCGCGCTGTATAACGCGCTGGAAGAACGCAAAGCCGATCTCGCCATTCTGCGTACGCTAGGTGCACCGCCGTCCAAATTATTCATGTTGTTGTTGATAGAAGGCATCTTGCTGGCGCTGATAGGCGCAGCACTCGGCTGGCTGCTGGGGCATCTTGCGGTCGAAGTGTTGGGACGTATCCTGAGCGAAGATCAAAACCTATCACTCTCCGGTTTTATTTTCAGTATTGATGAAGTGTGGCTGTTGTTACTTGCGTTAGGTACCGGATTGATTACCGCGTTGCTACCGGCACTGCGTGCATATCGCACCGATATTGCCAGCACCTTGTCACACTAAATACATACATTAAATTCTGAGGTAGATATGAAATATTTACTGATCACTTGCGCCGCACTCTGGGCTTTTTCTGCACATGCGAAAGACAGCGAACACAAGAGAGAAGTCATAGCCCAGCACCAGGCAATCGCTGCAGCGCACTATGCAGCAGCGCGCTGCATCAGCAAGGGCAAGGATGAAAAAACATGCCATGCAGAACTTGCTGCTGCCTGCAAAGGCCTAGCATTGGGCAAGCTGTGCGGTATGCGTCATGTGCATTAAGCATTTTTTGCCAGTCGTCATGACGCGCCCAGTACAATGAGCAACCCGATGTTCTTACGATTACTTGATGGAATGATCATGCGCCCGACCTCCCGCATTCTGCTACTCGCCTTGCTGGCACCGGCTCTAGCCTTCGCCGCCGGGCCATCGACTGCGCCGCAGCAAGGTCAGCAACATGTCGCACCACCCGGCGTAGGCAATACACCAGGACAGATGCCGGTTCTGTATGACATACAAGGTGTGACTTCGTGGAGCACGCTGGCCAAGGTCAAGCAAGTGAAAGTAAAGAATCGCATCCTGCCTGAATTCAGCAAGGATATTGCTGCGCTGAACAATCAGGAAATCAAGGTGCAAGGTTTCATGATGCCTTTGGAGCCGGGCGAAAAACAAAAGCACTTCCTTATATCGCTAATGCCACAAAGCTGCAGCTTCTGCCTGCCGGCCGGACCGGAAGGCGTCGTTGAAGTGAAATCCAAAACACCGGTCAAGTACACGCTGGAGCCCATCATTGTTTCCGGCAAGATGGAAATCATGAAAGACGATCCCATGGGCTTGTACTACCGCATGAGCAACGCAACACTGGCATCGAATAAATAAAACACTTTCGTGAAATCCGCATACTCGTCACCTGCCGCTTCCAACCGCCGTCTTTGCTTCGCCGCATTGCTGGTAGTGGTTGTGCTGTTCGCGCAGTGGATGGGCATGCGTCATCGGATAGAACATGCGGATTGGGCTGGTAATCACCACCTCATCGCCCATGCAGCAGATCAAGGTATCGCCGAACCCGACCTCGAATACGCTGGCGACAAATCACATTCCTGTACCTTGTACGACGGCATGGCGCTGGCCGACAGCGCACCACTATTACCATTCGCACCCGTACTACAAACCAGCGTACAAGTGCTCGCTTTATGGGCAGCCTACATCTCGTGGGATGCCCCGCTACTCTGCCACTTCTCTTCCCGCGCACCGCCACGGGCGTAACTGAATTTCCTTTCCTGCCGCATCCGATCACATTGCTATCGGCTTGCGCTCGTCTTTATTCGTTTTCAAGGAAGTATCATGATCGCCCAACGCACTCTATTGGCCAGCGCCGTCCTATCCGCGCTCGCCTCTTTATCTACATCTGCTCTTGCTCAGTCGGCAGAACAAACACTGCCTGCCGTCGTCGTTACGTCTACACCATTCGGCAATGATGAAAACGCTCAAATCATGGCACCAGCCAAAGTGCTGTACGGCGATGAATTGCGCGAGAAGCTCGGCAACTCATTAGGCGATACGCTGTCGCAAGAACTCGGCGTCTCCGCCTCGGCTTTCGGTGCCGGCGCGTCGCGTCCCATCATTCGCGGCATGGAGGGTCCACGCGTCAAGATTCTGCAAAACGGCATGTCGGTAATGGATGCATCCAGTCTGTCGAATGACCACGCCGTCGCTGGCGAAGCATCGACTGCGCAACAAATCGAAATCCTGCGCGGCCCGGCAGCATTGCTATACGGCTCCGGCGCAATAGGCGGCGTCGTCAACATCATCAACAACCGCATCCCTACCGTCCTAAACGCCAAGCCAACCGGCGATGCAGAAGTGCGCTACGGCACGGCAGATCAAATGAAGAATATGTCCTTCTCCATTGATGGCGCGGCGGGTGACATCGGCCTGCATGTTGATGGCAATGCTCGCGATGCAAAAGATTACAAAATCCCCGGCAACGTCAGTCTGAGCGATCCAAGTTTAGGTTCAGGGAAATTACCCAACTCCTTCGCACGCTCCAATAGCGTTGGCTTCGGCGCATCGTATATTCAAAGCTGGGGACACATAGGTGCATCGGTCGGCGTCAACGATGATCGCTACGGCATTCCCACCGCAGAAAAATCCTTCATCACCTTGAAGCAAAATCGCTACGACATTGATGGCTTGATCAAGGAACCGTTCGGCAACTTCGAATCCTTCCGCTTCAAAATCGGCCACACCGATTACAAGCACACAGAGAATCAGGCCGACGGCACACCGTCCACCGATTTCAAAAACAATGCGACGGAAACGCGCTGGGAATTGACGCATAAACCGATCGCCGGCTGGCGCGGTAGCTTCGGTCTGCAAACAGAAAACTCAACCTTCTCCGCCTTGGCGGCCGATGGCAGCGGACCAGAAACAGTACCGATCACCAAGAGCACATCGATTGCAGGCTTCCTGGTGGAAGAACGTGATTTCGGCCCCTTCCGCGTCAGCGCAGGTGCCCGCATCGAATCGGTCAAACGCAAACCTGATGCCACATCAGGCCTGGTACAGCGTGACTTCAATCTGGGCTCATATTCGTTGGGCGGCTTGTGGACCTTCACCAAGGGTTATGGCCTGGGCTTGACCGGATCAGTGGCACAACGTGCGCCAGCAATTGAAGAACTGTATTCCAACGGTCCGCACGAATCGACCGCCACCTACGATATTGGTGATGCCAATCTGCGCAAGGAAACTTCGCACAACATCGAATTAAGCCTGCAAAAAACCGAAGGCTTGATCCGCTGGAAAACCAATGTCTTCCAGAATAATGTGAAGAACTACGTCTACGGCCGTACCGATGGCACACGTGTCGATGACACTGGTGCTGTCGATCCTAGCGGTGAATTCATGGAGCGCTTCTGGTCGCAAAACGACGCTGTCATACGCGGCATAGAAGCAGAAGTCAGCTATAACCTGCGCGGCAACGGTTTGTCGTGGCGCGGTTTTGCCGATACTTCACGCGGCACCTTGACCGGCGCCGGTAATCTGCCTTTGCAACCGACTACCCGCTTCGGCGCGGAAATCGGCTATCGCGAAGGCAACTGGCGTTCCGGCTTGAAGGTATTGCATGCAGAGAAGCAAGACCGTCTGGCCAGTTTCGAGAATTTCGTCACGCCATCCTATACGCAAGTCGATGCCAATTTGTCGTACACGCAAAACTACAATGCCATGCCGATTACCTGGTTTGCCATCGTCAAGAATTTGCTGAACGACGATATCCACCTGTCAACTTCGGTGCTGCGTGAAGTGGCGCCGCTGCCGGGCAGAAACCTGATTATTGGCGTGCGCACCAGTTTTTAAAACCAGTCCTTAAAACATGTTGTATCGCTAACGCAAATTTTTGCCTATACAAGGCGACCCACTGTAATCGGCGGGTCGCTTTGTGTTACCTTTAAGCGGATTTTTAACACTGCCTCTAAAGGGGCGTCTTAACAACTTGGCGTACTTATTAAAATTGCACGCCATTGCTTATCAGGATAGACGTGGGGATTTTTTCGCTATTTGGCAAGAAGGAGCGCCAGCCGGCACGAAAGCCGACTGAAGCGGAATCTTCGCAAAAGAAACGTGACAGCAATACGGCTCGCGTTAACGCAAAAAGCGAAAACGAACAGGTGCAGCGCAAAGCCGCGCATGCGACCGCCATGAAGATCGATGCCATCGAATCGGAAATGTCGTCGGAGTTCGTCAAACCCTTGCCGTTCAGTGGCAACACCATGCCCGGACCACCTAGCCAGTTTCTCAATACCAACACGCGTGCACCAGATACGCAGATCAACAGCAAACCCAAAACCGTAGCACCGCCACAGTTAGATCAGCCATCGATGCTGCCCGACATCATGGGAGCCAGCACTGCATTCTTGCTGGGTGCAGAAACCGTCATCGGACCGGTCGCCATTTCCAAATCGGAAGCAGCGCCTGTTATTGAAGAAGCCGCCATTCTGTTTGCCAACGGCCAAACCGATCTGGTCGAACCAGTATTGTTAAATGCCATTGCAGAAGAGGCGCTCGGCAACACACCGCTGACAGTGTGGGGCATGTTATTCGACCTGTATCAAATCACCGGCCAACGTGCATTGTTTGAAAACCTGTCTATCGAATACGCGAACAAGTTTGAAATGTCGCCGCCGACATGGGTAGAAAGCAGCGCCACCGAAACGCCCAAAGCGGCTGTCGCACGCACTAGCACCACACCGAGCGTTGCCTTCTCCGGCAAACTCGACGCCAGCATCATCAAGCAACTGGAACGCATCAAGAACTTGGCTGAGATGAGCGATGTGCTCAAGCTGGAATTTGCGCGCGTGGCAGAAGTCCATCCAGTCGGCTGTGGCTTGCTGTTAAATATCCTGAAACGTTTGCAAAAATCCAATCACAAGCTGATCCTGGTCGGCGCGCCTGAATTGGCAGAAAAAATCCGTGCGATTCTGCAAGTAGGTCGACGTGATGAAACTGAAGCACCATGGCTGCTATTGCTCGAAATCCTGCGCCTATTGAATCGTGAATCCGATTTCGAAGAAACCAGCATCGATTACTGCATCACCTTTGAAGTATCGCCACCCGCCTTTGTCGCACCGCAGAACAAGGTTGTGACCGATGCGGAAGAATCCGTCACACTGGATGACGAGCGGCTTGATCATTTCATGATGCCGGTCGTGATCGACGCGCGCACCGACTCACTGGGCAAGAACATCACGGTGTATGCACACACACATAATCCCGTGATCCTGGATTGCACACAGCTGACGCGCATGGATTTCAACGCGGCAGGACGCTTGTTCGGTGATTTACTCCCGCTGATCAACAGTGGCAAAACCATAGAACTGTATAGCGCCAATCATTTCATCATTGCCTTATGTGATGTCATGGGAATAACAGAAGCAGTACGCATCGTCCCGCGCAAAAACTAAGATCTCTGCAATATCACGGCACAATTTCGACTTGTAATCGCATAGTCCGTCCCCATTTTTTCGTGAGTATCCGCTTTTGGCGCGATGACTCATAACCTCAGCCCATTCATTACAGAGGCAAGCATGGAACAATTTCACGGCACCACCATTTTGTCAGTGCGGCGCGGCAACATTGTTGCGCTCGGCGGCGATGGACAAGTCACATTAGGCAATATCGTCATGAAGGGCACTGCGCGCAAAGTGCGCAAGGTCTACAACGGCAAGGTACTGGTCGGCTTTGCCGGCGGCACCGCAGATGCCTTCACCTTGCTGGAGCGCTTTGAAAGCAAGCTGGAGAAGCATCAGGGGCATTTAATGCGCGCCTCGGTGGAACTGGCCAAGGATTGGCGCACCGACCGCATGTTGCGCCGTCTGGAGGCCATGTTGCTGGTCGCCGATCATGAAACCACACTGATCATCACCGGTAACGGCGACGTGCTGGAACCAAACGACGGCATAGGCGCGATCGGCTCCGGCGGCACTTACGCACAATCGGCCGCCAAAGCCTTGCAAGAAAACACCGATCTGTCACCGCTGGAAATCGTCAAGAAATCACTGACGATTGCAGGCGAACTCTGCATCTACACCAATCTGTCGCACACGATAGAAACGCTGGATTAACGTGTTGACCGTAACATTTTGCGAAAAAACATCATGAACATGACACCCAAGGAAATTGTTTCAGAACTCGATAAACATGTAGTCGGACAAGGCCGCGCCAAGCGCGCCGTCGCGATTGCATTGCGTAACCGCTGGCGTCGTCAGCAAGTCGCCGAGCCTTTGCGCCACGAGATCACGCCCAAGAACATTCTGATGATAGGACCGACCGGCGTCGGCAAAACCGAAATTGCACGCCGCCTCGCCAAGCTGGCTGATGCACCTTTCATCAAGATCGAAGCCACCAAGTTCACTGAAGTCGGTTATGTAGGCCGCGATGTAGACACCATCATCCGTGACCTGATCGATATCGGCATCAAGCAAACACGCGAGGCAGAGAAGAGCAAAGTACGCGCACGCGCTGAAGATGCTGCAGAAGATCGCATCATCGATATTCTGGTACCGCCAGCACGCGATTTCGGCTTCCATCCATCGTCCTCCACGACTCCATCTGACACTGCACCAACCACGGGCAACGCCACACGCCAGACTTTCCGCAAGCGTTTGCGTGAAGGCACCATGGACGATACCGAGATCGAAATCGAATTGGCCGAAGCCGGTCCAACGATGGAAATCATGGCACCGCCCGGCATGGAAGAAATGACCGAGCAAATCAAATCAATGTTCTCTGGTGTGGGGGCTAGCCGTAAGAAAACACGCAAGATCAAGATCAAGGATGCGATGAAGCTCTTGATCGAAGAAGAAGCCGGCAAGCTGGTCAACGAAGATGAGCTGAAGCAAAAAGCCATCAACAACGTTGAACAAAACGGCATCGTCTTCCTCGATGAAATCGACAAGATCGCGACCCGCTCGGAAAACGGCGGCGCCGATGTCTCGCGTGCTGGTGTGCAACGCGATTTGCTGCCTTTGGTTGAAGGCACTACCGTCAATACCAAGTACGGCATGATCAAAACCGATCACATCCTGTTCATTGCATCGGGTGCTTTCCATCTGGCCAAACCATCGGATTTGATCCCGGAACTGCAAGGCCGCTTTCCGATACGCGTGGAATTGGAGTCTTTGTCGATTGCCGACTTCGAACGCATACTAACCAGCACCGACGCCTGCCTGACCAAGCAATACGAAGCCCTGCTGGCTACCGAAGGCGTGAAAATCGAATTCTCGCCGGACGGTATACAGCGCATGGCGGAAATCGCTTATTCAGTAAATGAAAAAACTGAAAACATCGGTGCGCGCCGCTTGTACACAGTGATGGAAAAATTACTGGAAGAAATCTCGTTTTCCGCTACGGATAGCCCAGAGCAGACGCTGGCTATCGATGCCGCCTACGTCAATGAAAGACTGGGCGCATTGTCAGTGAATGAAGATTTGTCACGTTACGTGTTGTAATCGGATGGCGCGCATGACAACACCATGCGCGCCATAAATGCCATGGCCAATAAAGCACTCGCCAAACGACAGAAGCTCACGATACGCATAGAGCCTACACAACAAGCGCTGAAACCGCGCAATCACGTCGCGCTCGCGGCCAAACAACGTGTGGGCGGTGCACATCAAAAATCCATTTCCGGGCAACGGCAAGAGCAGAAACGTTTGCTGAAAACCAAGTTGTCAGAACCGGAAGAGCAGTAAGCAGCCACAAATTCCCAATACCCTACTGAATCAATCGACTATCGGATTGTCGATTGATCCGGCGCGTTTTGTTTGTTATAACAAACGCGGGACGCTCATTTCACACGCGTGATAACAAGCTTGAGGAGAACATCATGGCTCTACCGCACGCAACATCCGGCCAACTGATCGACATACGCCCACTCGGCACGCGCATCTCCAGCGCCGTCTCGAACGCCCTGTTTAAAACACCCCAACTTGAATTGATGCGCTTGGTACTCCCGCGCGGCAAAGGTATGCCTGAGCACAAGGTGCCCGGTGCCGTCACGATTCAATGCCTGGAAGGCTCTATCGAATTGCATGCGCATCAGGCTACGCAAATCTTGCGCGCCGGTGAATTGGTCTATCTGGCAGGCGGCGAACCGCACTCCCTGCATGCGCTGGAAGACTCGTCCGTTTTATTGACGCTGCTATTGCAGCATTGATGTGGAATTGAAAGCATCGCCGGGCGGCGATGCTGGAAAATCAGGCAGCAGTCTCGTCACGCGAATCGCGTGACAGCAAGCGCTTCACCATCTCACGTGGTGAGTCATCTTCAAACAATACACCTGCAACAGCATTGGTGATCGGCATATCAACACCATGCTCAGCCGCCAACTCACGCACGGCTTGCGCGCAACGTACACCTTCTGCCACGTGACCTAGCTCGCGCACTATCTGATCCAGTTTCTTGTCTTGCGCCAAACCCAAACCAACCTTGCGATTACGCGACAAATCGCCGGTGCAGGTCAAAATCAAATCGCCAACACCAGCCAAACCCATAAAGGTTTCCACCCGACCACCCAGCGCAACACCGAAACGTGTGATTTCTGCCAAGCCGCGCGTAATCAGTGCCGCACGCGCATTCAAGCCCAGTCCCAGGCCATCGATAATTCCGGTGGCAATCGCGAGGATATTTTTAACTGCGCCGCCAACTTCGACGCCGATCAAATCGTCAGTCGAATAAATACGAATAGTTTGTCCGTGCATTACGCTAACGACACGCTCACGCAATGCTGCATTATCGGATGCCATCGCTAATGCGCATGGCAAACCACGCGCAACTTCCTGTGCAAAAGACGGGCCGGATAAGGCACCGGCAGGAATCTCGCCACCCAATATTTCATGCACGATTTGATGCGGCAATAGATGCGTTTTTTCTTCAAAGCCTTTGCATAACCAAACCAGATTGGGAATTGCATACGACTTCAATTGCGTCGCCAGCGGCCGCAAGCCGGACAGCGAAGTTGCGACCAGCAACAAGCCATCCGATCCGACATGCGCGATCGCTGCTGTCAGATCAGAGCTCAAAGATAAATTGTCTGGAAAACGAAATCCTGGCAAATAAGCCGAATTCTCGCGACGCGTTTCCGCATCCTGCATGACGCTTGCATCGCGCCCCCACAACACAACGGAATGGCGATCAGCCAGCGACATCGCCAAGGCTGTGCCCCATGCGCCTGCGCCAAGTATTGAGATATTCATGCGGTGGATTTGGTGACCAAGATGGAGAGAATACTAACAGGCAAAAGACGAACAACCGTCATTGGATAACAAGGCCTACAACAATGCGATGCAATCAGATGCGACAGAGACGATTACTCGCCCCACACTTCACTGACTTTGGCAAAACCAATTTGACCATCACGATGCTTGAGCTTGACCCAACCGGCAGCCGGTGGTGCGGCTAATTCCAGCAATACGCCTTTGTCTGCAGTACATACGGTGGCAGAAGCATCATCGGCAGTAGCATGCAATTTAACGTTGGCAACGGTCACGACCACATTACGTTTTGCAGTGAGTGTCTTGGCCTCTACCCATGCCAGATCGCCAGCTGCGTCACGCACCTTGCTCCAGCCTTCTTGCGTCAACACAACTTCTACCGGCATGCCGCGCGGTGCCACGAATACTTTGCGACCTTTTTCGGATGGTGCGTTATACAAGACCGCAGGATTCGCGCCTACCGATTTGTATTCAACGGCGTGAGCCACACTCGTGCCCAGTACGGCAACAAACAGGACGGAGAAAAGAGGAGCAGACCATTTCATGTAAATCACCTTCGGAATTGTCTGGAGCGCTGCAGGCGCGTTTAACAACGCACCTGCAGGCATATTGAAAAGCTTAGTGTCTTGCTGCCGAACCGTCGGCCATTACGATGCCTGTGCTGTTTTCAGCTTGCTGTTGCGCCAGGGCTTCCAGACGTTGCTGATAGAACACTTCGAAATTGATTTCGGACAGATGTACAGGCGGGAAGCCGGCACGCGTAATTGCATCCGCGATATTGGCACGCAGGTACGGGTAAATCACGTTCGGGCAACCGATGCCAAGCAATGGATCGAGTTGTTCGTCCGGGATATTGCGAATTTCAAAAATACCGGCTTGCTTGCCTTCAACCAGGAAAGCAATCTTGTCATTGATCTTGGCCGTTACCGTGATGGTCACGGACGATTCAAAAATACCTTCAGCCAGTGGCTGCGCACCGACATCAACCGCGACTTCGATCGAAGGTTGTTCCTGTTCCAGGAAAATAGCTGGGGAATTCGGTTGTTCGAGCGACAGATCCTTCAGGTAAACACGTTGGATCTGGAATACAGGTTGCAGATTTTCGTCAGCCATGAAGCACTTTCATTGAGATTAAATAAGGAGGGCATCGCCCTCCTGCTTACTTGCGAATAGTGGAATTTATACGCTTACGCGCTTTGCAGCAAGGCATCCAGCTTGCCTTGACGTTCCAGCGCGTTCAAGTCGTCAAAACCGCCAACATGGGTTTCGCCGACATAGATTTGCGGCACAGTACGGCGTCCGGTCTTCTCCATCATCGCCACGCGTTGTGCGGGATCGAGATCGATACGGATTTTTTCAATATTATCTATGCCTTTGGCCGCCAACAAACGCTCTGCCATCGTGCAATACGGGCAGACGCCTGAGCTATACATCACTACATGCGCAGTCATAATTTTTCCTCTTTACTTGGTGACCGGCAAACCTTGCGATTGCCAAGCATCCAGCCCACCGAGTAAACTAGTGGCTTCGGTGAAACCCTCTTTCTTCAGTTGTGCGGTTGCTTTGGTCGATTGCAAGCCCTTGGCACAGACAACAATCACCGGACGAGCTTTGAATTTTTCCAATTCAGCCACGCGGCCTTTCAATTCTTTCAACGGAATGTTTTTCGCATCACGGATATGGCCGGCAGCGAAATCAGCTGCAGGACGCACATCAAGAATCAACGTTTTTCCTTGATTAATGATCTGAGTTGCTTGCAATGCAGTAACTTTGGCACCTGTGCGTTGCAGGGTATGGAGGACTAAAGCGCCACCGGAGACCAGTACGATGCCGATGAGGAAAATGTTATCAATGATGAATTTCACGGTGTTCCAATTAGTTGAAAGAGTGTTCGCATTATAAAATAGAAGACCGAATACAATTCGGATTCGGCATTTTGCATCAAAAAACCATTATTTATCTACTTGAGCCATGTATAAAATCGTATTGATGCGTCACGGCGAGTCCACATGGAACCTCGATAACCGCTTTACCGGCTGGGCTGATGTCGATCTGACAGAAAAAGGTCGTACCGAAGCTAAACATGCTGGCAAATTGCTGCGTGAAGCAGGCTTTACGTTCGATCTTGCTTATTCCTCCGTCCTGAAACGTGCAATCCGCACCATGTGGCTGACACTGGACGAAATGGACTTGATGTGGATACCGGTCGTCTGCGACTGGCACCTGAATGAACGCCATTACGGCGCCCTGCAAGGCATGAACAAGGCGGAAACCGCCGTCAAGTTCGGCGCAGATCAAGTCATGACCTGGCGTCGCAGCTACGATATTCCGCCTGACCCACTGGATCCGGCCGATCCACGCACATCCTACGACGATCCTCGCTACGCCAATCTGAAGCGCGAAGAAATTCCATTGGCAGAGTGTCTGAAAGATACGTTGATCCGCGTCGAGCCGTATTGGAAAAACACTATCGTGCCGTCCATACTCGCCGGCAAACAGATCGTCATTTCGGCGCATGGCAACAGCCTGCGCGCCTTGATCAAGATACTGGACGACATCAGCGATGCAGATATCGTCAGCCTGAACATCCCGAACGGTCGCCCTATCGTGTATGAACTGGATGAGAACCTGAAACCTATTCGTCACTACTACTTGGGTGACCAAGCATCGCTGGACGCGGCCGTCAAAGCTGCTGCCAGCCACGGGCAAACTGCCTAAACTCCGTGCCAATATCACCGCGATCTCGTATTAAATACAGTAAAACCATGCCCGTCAGTCAACACCAGCAACGATGGCCGGGCATGCGTCTCTTGGTCATCGGCGCTTTGCTGGCCATGTTCTTCGGCGCTCAATCTAGCGCGCACGCCCAAAAAGCCACCGACCGCAGCAAGCAAAAAAAGGTCGCCGAGAGCGAACGCGCCGATCTGCGGCAAAAGCTCAATACGCTGAAACGCAGCATAGATAAGACAGAAACTGCAAAAAGCTATGCCGCCGACGCTTTGGCCAAATCGGAGGAAGCAATCTCCGACGCCAAGCGCACCTTGAGCGATCTGGCGCAGGAACAAAGACAAACCGAAGCCAAGCTGAACGACTTATCCAAACAACAAGCCGCGCTGCAAAAAATCGTTGAGACCCAGCAAAACCAGCTCGCCAAACTGCTGCGCGAGCAATACATCGCCGGCAATGAAGACCGCATCAAGCTGCTGCTATCCGGCGACAACCCGAATCGCATCAATCGCGAGCTGCAGTACATGGGCTACGTCTCGCGCGCGCAAGCGACTTTGATCGAATCGCTACGCGCCAATTTGCAAGCCATCGAAGAAAACCAGGCAGAAGTACAAAACGCCAAGCAAGAACTTGATGAAATTGCCAGTGAAGCGCGCGATCAGCACGCCATCCTGCAAAAAGAAAAAGCCCAGCGCGCCACTCTGCTCGCACAGTTGTCGAACAAACTCACCGCCCAGCGCAAAGAAGCCGGCAATATCGAACGCGACGAACGCCGCCTTTCCAGTCTGGTCGACAAACTGGCCGTATTGATTCAGGAACAGCGCAAGGCTGAAGCCGCGGCAGCAGAAAAACGTCGCCAGGAACAAGCCGCACGCGCCAAGGCGGCACGGGAAAAACGTCTGGCGCAAGCCAAAACCCGCACTACCCCAGATAATCGTGCTTCCAACGGTAAAATTTCCAACCCGGATGCGATCGAAGACGATGAACCGCCAGCCAAATCAATGGCCAGGAATGAACTCACACCCGATGCTAGCGTCCAAGACGGAGTATTTGCTGCTTTGCGTGGGCGCTTGCACTTGCCGGTACGTGGCGATCTGACTGCCAAGTTCGGCAGCAAGCGCGGCGATGGTCCTAGCTGGAAAGGTCTGTTTATTCGGGCTGCCGAAGGTTCGGAAGTCAAAGCTGTTGCTGCCGGTCGCGTCGTTTTCGCCGAATGGCTACGTGGATTTGGCAATTTGATCATCGTTGATCACGGCAGCCAATACATGACGATTTACGGCAATAATCAATCCGTGTTGAAACATGCCGGCGATACCGTCAAGGCAGGCGATATCATCGCCAATACAGGTAATAGCGGCGGTAATGAACAATCAGGTTTATACTTTGAAATGCGGCACCAAGGCCGCGCGTTTGACCCACTCGGTTGGGTAACTATTAGGTGAACATGGGAACGAAACTCAAAAATATCGGACTAGTCGGCTTAGGCATGATTGCCGGCGTGATCGTAATGGGGACACAACTGGATGCGATGGCGCAGAAAAATGCCACCGGTACGCCACTACCACTAGAAGAATTACGTCAGTTATCCGAAGTATTCGGTCTCATTAAATCGGATTACGTAGAACCGGTCGACGACAAGAAGCTGCTGACCGAAGCCATTTCCGGCATGGTCTCCTCGCTCGACCCGCACTCCGCCTACCTTGACAAGAAAGCATTCAAGGAATTGCGCGAAGGCACACAAGGCAAATTTGTCGGCCTCGGTATCGAAGTCGGGATGGAAGACGGCTACGTCAAAGTTATCTCCCCTATTGAAGATTCACCAGCTTATCGCGCCGGCATCAAGGCAGGCGATTTGATCACTCGTCTGGATTCCACGCCGGTCAAAGGCATGACGCTGGACGAAGCCGTCAAAAAGATGCGCGGTGAACCCAACACCAAAATCACACTGACCATCGCCCGCAAGGACGAAGACAAACCTATCATCATCACGATCACACGCCAGGAAATCCGTGTGCAAAGCGTGAAAGCGAAAATGGTAGAACCTGGCTATGCGTGGCTGCGTGTCTCGCAATTCCAGGAACCAACCGTAGATGACATGGCGAAGAAAATCGCTGCACTGTACGCACAAGACCCGAACCTGAAAGGTTTGGTACTCGATCTGCGTAACGATCCGGGCGGCGTATTGCCAGGCGCAATCGGCGTCTCCGCAGCGTTCCTGCCTAAGGATGTAGTCGTCACTTCCACCAATGGTCAGTTGCCGGACTCCAAAGCAACCTTCTACGCACGTCGCGAATTCTATGCAACGCGCGCAGTCGGCGATCCACTGGCGAAACTGCCGGAAGCATTGAAGAAAATCCCTATGGTCGTGCTGGTCAACTCCGGCTCCGCATCGGCATCTGAAATCGTGGCCGGCGCGTTGCAGGATTACAAGCGCGCCACCATCATGGGTACACAAACCTTCGGTAAAGGCTCGGTGCAAACCATACGTCAATTGTCTGCAGATACTGCAGTCAAGCTGACCACCGCTCGTTACTACACGCCGAATGGTCGCTCGATCCAGGCAAAAGGTATCGTGCCGGATCTGATGGTGGATGAAACAGCAGATGGCGATGGCTTGAACGGTCTGCGTTTACGCGAAGCGGATTTGCAAAAGCATCTGAGCAACGACAAAGACAAGGGACCGGAAGTCCATGCTGAAGTCGATGCTCCGGCAGAAGAAGCACGCCTCGCTGCATTGGAGAAAAAACGCAAACCACTGGAATTCGGTAGCAAGGATGACTTCCAGTTGACGCAAGCCTTGAATCACTTGAAGGGCTTGCCAGTTGTTCTGTCGAAAGTGAAAGCTGAAGCCAAGAAAGAAGAACCTAGCATCAACAAACCGAAGACAGAACCAAAAGCAGAACCGAAAAACGGCGACAAGAAGTAATCGTCATCGCTCACAAAAAAGGCCGCAGCGATGCGGCTTTTTTTGATTGTTCCGATTATTTTTATTCCTGTATCAGCATCACGGATTATTTATGAACGACCACCAACTACTGCGCTACTCACGCCATATCCTGCTCGATGAAGTCGATATCGAAGGCCAGGAAAAACTGTTGGCAGCGCATGCATTGATCATAGGCGCAGGCGGCCTCGGCTCGCCTGCCGCGTTTTATCTCGCGTCTGCAGGCATAGGCACCATCACGCTGGTGGATGACGACACTGTCGATCTCACCAATCTGCAGCGCCAGATTCTGCACACAACGGAACGTGTAGGTCGACCAAAGGCAGACTCCGGCAAGCAAACACTGGAAGACATCAATCCGACCATCAATATCATCGCGTTAAAAGAACGCGTATCCGGCGAACGCTTGAACGAATTGGTGCGCAATGCGTCTGTCGTGCTCGATTGCAGCGACAATTTTGCAACCCGTCATGCGATCAATCGTGCCTGCGTTGCCAATCGCGTACCACTGGTATCAGGCGCTGCGATCAAGTTCGACGGCCAGATCAGCGTGTTCGATCCACGCGGCGGCAACGCACCTTGCTACGCTTGTCTATTCCCGGAAGATCAGGAATTTGAAGAGGTAAATTGCGGCACCATGGGCGTCTTCGCTCCACTCGTCGGCATCATAGGTAGCATGCAGGCGGCAGAAGCATTGAAGCTGGTCGCGGGAATTGGTGAGTCACTGGCTGGACGTTTGTTATTGCTGGATGCTCGTACGATGGAATGGAGCAGCATCAAGATCGCACGCAATGCCAATTGCAGCATATGTGGACAAGCACACTAAACACCACATCAACAATCAGCACCAACTGACGAAGAACGTGTCATTCACTCACGTCAGTTGTTCGTACAAGCCGGTAATCTTGTCCATCGTCTCCAGTATGCGTTCACTACTGGTTGCAACATTGGTAGCGAAGCGCACTTTGCTATCGTTGCTGATCGCACTGCTTTTCAATGCCTGGTCGAAGAAAAACCATTGTTGCTGCGCCAGCGTGATTTCCTGTTTGATGAGCAGTGTATTTTTCGGCGAAGCTGACAACTCTGCCATCGCCGTCAAAAATTCATCGCGCGCCTTGGCCAGATTAACCAAGGCATTCGATGAAGCCACACCCCAATTGATCGCTTGATAGAACTTTGCCATACGCTGCGACAGCATGCGTTGCCGTCCAGCGATATTGACGAGATGTCCGGCCGTGCTTCCCGCTAATTTTTCCAATTGCAACGTTGATGCATGCGCCAATGTCAGCACTTCTTCATTGATCGTCATGACCGATTTGGCGTCTTGCTGATTCGGTGGATTCTTTATCAATACCTCTTTGTAGCTTCCCCACGTTTTTTTCAAATCAACCAGCGTTGCCTTGTTCTCCTGCGTAGGTGCGTACGATTCCAGATCAGCCAATTGGCGCTCGAACAAAGCCATCGATAGCGTGAATATTTTCTGTGAGCGAGGCAAATCGATGGATTGCCCGATCTGCAAATAGG
The DNA here is from genome assembly GCF_059416385.1 of Herminiimonas sp. GW821-FHT09C12. Taxonomy (NCBI): domain Bacteria; kingdom Pseudomonadati; phylum Pseudomonadota; class Betaproteobacteria; order Burkholderiales; family Oxalobacteraceae; genus Herminiimonas; species Herminiimonas sp. GW821-FHT09C12. The sequence goes on along the minus strand of NZ_JBWKPC010000001.1, from coordinate 1,403,237 downwards.
ATTTGGCCAAACGTTGCGACAGCATGCGCTGACGACCGGATTTATTGATGGCATCGTTGATGCTGCCTATACGCGCATCGGCCTGTGCATACACACCGACCAACAAGGTGGAACTGGCCAGTAGACTGGCATGGAGAAAGTGACGCCTGTTCATTTTTATTCCTTATTATTCTTTGACTAAGGCAAATATCGTGAGTAACGCCATGCGTTGCACTATTGATTCGGTGCAAAAGCTGTGCCAAGCGCTATACGATCTCCATCAAAGTAGCCATATCCAATAAGGATGATTTTCCCCACCCAAACTGGTGCGCAAAGCCAATATCAGTAATAAGCAGGGTAATGAACGCACCAACAAGGGCTGATCCAGCCTTTACATAACTTTACGGCTCGCATGCGATTGCGCAACAGTGGTCTCCTAAAGTATCAACATGCCAGCACAGAACAGCCGGCACCATTGATAGACAAAGGAGCTTTAAATGAACAAGCAAACCCCACTGAACAAAATGACTATTGCACCAGTTCAAACTGCGTCGCGCGGTCGCCGCTTGATGATGGTCGGTGCAACTGCTGCTATCGTCAGCGTCCTTTCCTTCGCAGGCGTCAGCTACGCACAAGAAGGCCAGGCACCGCAAACCACGACGCAACAAAAACACTTTGACCATCGCGGCAAGATGAATCCTGAACAGGCAGGAAAACGCTTTGATCGCATGCTTGGTCGTCTGGTACCAGATGCCACACCGGAACAAAAAACCAAACTCGACGCTATTGCCAAGGCTGCATTCACCGACCTGCGTCCATTGCACGAACAAAGCCGTGCCGCACATGCACAAGGTCTGAAACTGTTGGCGCAGCCGACCATCGATCGCAAGGCACTCGAACAAGTACGTCAAACCGAGCAAAAACTGGCTGATCAACGTTCGCGTCGCATGAGCCAAGCATTTGCAGATGCAGCAGAAGTTCTGACCCCAGCACAGCGCGTGAAAGCAGTTGAGCAACTGAGCAAACACGGCCCTGGCTTCGGTCACCGTTTTGGTCATGGCCCACGTCACGGCCATGGTCCTGACCGTGGTCCAGGCGCAGCACCACAAGCACCTGCACCAGCCGCTCAGTAAAACGGGCTCTGCGTAATGAGCGCGCCTGCCTCCATAAAATGGGATGCAGGCGCGACTCATTGCAACACTCCGCGTTACACTAGCCAAATGACACAACGCCTACTCATGATCGAAGACGACCAGCGCCTAGCCAGCATGGTTGCCACTTACCTGAACCAGAACGGGTTCGAGGTGACGCATAGCGGTACCGCCAAGGAGGGACTGCATCAATTGCAGCAAGCCGCGGCGACGCAAGCGTTTTCCATCGTATTGCTCGATCTGATGCTGCCGGATGCTGACGGACTCGATGTCTGTCGACAAATCCGCACACAGCCACAGCCACTGGGCTCCATGCCGATAGTCATGTTGACAGCCAAAGGTGATCCTATGGATCGCGTAGTCGGTCTTGAACTTGGTGCCGACGATTACATACCCAAACCGTTTGAGCCGCGCGAACTGCTGGCACGCTTGCGTGCTGTCTTGCGTCGCCAACAGGGTGTTGCTGCAAGCAATGAGCGCGTGTTGCGTTTCGGCCGTTTGGAAATCGATCTGGATGCACGTGTCATTCGTCTGGACGATCAAGAAAAACCCGTTACCTCTTATCAATTCAATTTGCTCGCTGCGATGGCGGATCGTGCCGGGCGTGTCTTATCGCGTGAACAATTGATGGATGCAGTTAAAGGCGAACCGCTGGAAGCATTCGATCGCTCGATTGACGTCCACATCGGCCGTCTGCGTGCAGCCATCGAAGATGACCCAAAACAGCCTAAGCGCATCATCACCGTGCGCGGTGCAGGCTATGTATTTGCAAAGGCACAGGATGTCTGAACAAGCAATACGCGGACGTTTTAGCTGGTCGCACCGGCTATACATTCGTATTTATCTGGCGATGTTGATCAGCCTGACCGTGGCAGGACTTTTGTTCGCTGCCGCGTGGCGTATCAACGCCGATTCGCGCCAGATCGGTCCTAGCCTGGAATCGTTTGCCGCAATTGCTTCCGATGTCTTGCCACCGCCCGATGCCAGTAACGAAGAACAACAGCAAGCCTTGTCGCGCTGGCAATCGCGCATGCGCGCCGATCTGGCGCTGTATTCTGCCCATCGCGAAAAAATTGCCACTGCCGGTCGTGAACTGCCACCGCTCGATGAGTCGCAAGTCACCAGCGGCTGGATGGGCGGCGGACCACCAGTATTCGCCGTCAAATTACCCGATGATCGCTGGCTCGTCGGCCAGCATCCGGGACGCCGCAAACCACCGTTCAGCTTCTTCACCACATTAGTCATCATCGGCCTGGCTATGGGTATAGGTGCTTATCCCATCGTGCGTCGATTGACGCGTCGACTGGAACGTCTGCAAACCAGCGTGGAAGCATTGGGTGCAGGCCAGTTATCGACCCGTATCGCGGTCGAAGGAAAAGATGAGGTAGGACGACTCGCCACCAGTTTTAATCGCTCTGCGGCACGTATTGAAGCCTTGGTGGATGCGCAAAAGGCCTTGCTGGCGAATGCCTCGCATGAATTACGTTCACCATTGGCGCGCATACGCATGGCGGTCGAATTGATGGCCGCCGATGCACAACCGGAAATGCGTACCGAGCTCAAACGCAATATCGGCGAACTCGATCAACTGATTGATGAGATCCTGCTTGCCAGCCGTCTCGATGCAACCGCTGTTGTCAGCCAGACATTTGAAAGAATCGATCTGACTGCACTGGTCGCAGAAGAATGCGCTCGCATAGACGCGCAACTGGATACGCAATCGATAGAAATTCCCGGCGATGCCCGACTGCTGCGTCGCATGGTGCGTAACCTGTTGGAAAACGCCAAACGTTATGGCAACGGCACGCCGATTGACGTTTCACTGGCGAAAGTCGGCAACAAGGTTGTTTTGCAAGTGTGCGATGGTGGCCCTGGTGTACCAGTCGCGGAGCGCGAAAATATCTTCGCTCCGTTCTATCGTCTGCCTGGTGCCAGCGAACGTGAAGGTGGTGTGGGATTAGGTTTAAGTCTGGTACAACAAATCGCGCGAGCACATGGCGGTGAAGTTGTATGTACCGGACGCGATGTGCCGGGTAGCTGCTTCAAGGTGACGCTACCGGCATAACAGCGCTACTACGGAATTATTTCGCCCAGTCGAACACGGCTGGCAACACACCGCGCAATGCGTTGCAGATCACTATCTCTTCTGCATTGCGCACATCATCCAGCGTCAAGATTTTTTCTTGCGCATTCCACTCGGGATCGTCGAGTAAAACTCCACGCATTACACCCGGCAGAAGGCCTGCGCTTAAAGGTGGCGTGTACCAGCGTCCATGCAATTTAACGAAGAGCGTGCTGCGGCCGCCTTCGGTTACCTGTCCTTGCGTATTGCAGAACAACTTATCGAAAGCGCCCTGCTGCTCGGCAGCACGCCATGCCTCGTCGTACATGGTGCGTATCGTGGTTTTGTGACGCAAGAAAACATCGTTGGCCGTCGTTGCCTGCTCTGCCAATAGTATTGTTACCGGCATCTCCAGCTGAGACAAAACTGCAGTCTGAATCGCGCTGCTGCCATCCTGCTTCAACGCAAAACGCAAACGATGCGCCGAGCCTGCAGCTAAATTCGCACAAGCCTCACTCAAACTTGAACGTATCTTTTCCTCACTAAACACAAAATCGAAGTAAGTCGCCGACGCACGCAAACGCTGTAAATGTCTATCCAGATAACGACACCCGTGATCACGCGTCGCATAGATGGTTTCAAATAACTCAAACTCGCCCGGCATCCCGATCAGGAAGCTCGCCTTGAGTCGACATTCTTCATATTCATCCAATGCCACACTGTCATGCACTATACCTGCGCCCACGCCCATTTCACCCGGACGTATGCCATCCGCATTCTGCGGCTGCAATTGCAAGGTACGAATTGGGACCGACAAACAAAAATTACCGATGGTTTGTGTTGATGCCGGTGGATCGAACCAGCCTATCGCACCGGTATAAATACCGCGCGGACTCGGTTCCAGTTCGCGAATGATTTGCATCGTGCGATGTTTGGGTGCACCGGTAATCGAGCCGCATGGATACAACGCATCAAATATTTCTGGCAAGGTGGTGTCATCACGCAATTGCGCGTGCACCGTCGATGTCATTTGCAAGACACTGCTATAACGTTGCACATCGAACAGCTTGTCCACGACTACCGAGCCAACTTTAGCGACGCGTCCCAGATCGTTACGCAGTAAATCAACGATCATCAAATTTTCTGCACGATTTTTGGCATCGGATGCCAGCGCATGTGCAGCCTGTGCATCTTGCTCCGGATCGCCGCTGGCAGCTGCGGTGCCCTTCATTGGTCGTACCGTCAGCACGCCATCGTCATGCCGCATGAATAATTCCGGCGACAAAGACAATACGGCATGCCCGTTCGGTAACGCAATCAGCGCGCCATACGGCACCGGCTGACGTTCGCGCAAGCGGCTATACAAGGCATACAAGGAACCATAAGCATCAAAACGCAGACGGTAGGTGTAATTCACCTGATAGGTATCGCCGGCTGCGATGTAACCATGTATGCGCGCAATCGCAGCACAGAAGGTTGCTTCATCGATATCTGCATGCACATTGGCAATGCCTGCATGTACCGATTGCGTATGCTGCGCCAGCCACGTTTGCACTTGCTCAGATGACAGGTGATCGCAACGCTCGAACACAAGGATTTCAGCCAAAGGCTGATCGCCTGCATGCGCAGGAATGCCATGTAAATCCGCACCCAACTCATAAGTGAACAAGCTGACTGCAAACCTGCCCTGCTGCAAGAACTGCTGCATCTCTTGCAACAAGTCCGGCAGTTGATCCACATGTCGACACGATAATGTGCCGACATGGTTGGAATAAAGACGTGAGCGCGCACCGGCCGCGCTGGCATCGACATCGTCGAGCAAGGCAAAACAAGCGTGAGAAGAATCGGCAGGAGCAAACAGGGACATAAATCGAGTAAGGATGCGAAGCAAGTCGCTATTGTACGACCAAGTACGGCAGGATATTTTCGGACACAGTCAGTGCCTGTCTATGCACACTGGCAGGACATTTCCGGAACGCACAATATTATGGAAAAACAGACAGATACGACGCCCCCCCCTAAAAAGAGAACGTCGTATCCGGATTCAAGCCAGCAACATCGCTATTTGCGCCGAAGCATGAGCCGATGGATTTTGCTTAAAGCCCGTTTTTGCAAAACGGTGCCAATGCCCAAGCACCAGACTCGTGATCAGATTCGCACGCACAGACACTTCCGCTTCGCTGGCCTGCCCTTGCGTTGCTGCCACGCGCAGCGATTGCTTGATCGCCAATTCGATGCGATCAATGAATTGATTCATGCGCGTTTGCAGACGCTCATCTTCATTCACTAAAGCATCGCCTATCATCACGCGCGTCATGCCGGGATTACGTTCGGCAAAATTGAGCAGCATGATGATGGTGGCTTGCACTTGCGACAAGCCGTTTTCCTGTTGTTCGGTAATTTTATTGATCAAGCCGAAGACGGTCGATTCTATGAATTCGATCAAGCCCTCGAACATTTGCGCCTTGCTGGCGAAATGCCGATACAGCGCAGCCTCCGATACATCCAGCCTTGCTGCCAATGCCGCAGTGGTGATTTTCTCGCCTTTTGGTTGCTCCAGCATTGTTGCCAATGTCTGAAGTATCTGCAGCTTACGTTCGCCTGGTTTCATGGTTGCCATAATAGTTTTTATAAGTAGGTAAGCAATCTACAACTCATCTCGCAAGTAAGGACGAAATGTGTTCCCGCTAGCGCAATCGATGCAACTGTTTGAATAGTTGCCCTACGGATTCTACTTTGACATCGACATAAATTGGGCGTTTTGTGCAGCCTACTGTTGCGTGATAGCCAGATAGTGCCTGCTTGCTCGAATCGCTGGCCAGATATTGGGTAATCCAGGCAGTTTTCATACCCAGTTCCTTGGCGCCTTTCAAATGACTAACGGTATCTTCCACCAGCACGCAGCGATGTGCGGAGATACGCTCCCTAGCCAACAATTTGCGCAGCATTTGTTTTGATGGCTTAGGCTTCAAGCGGCCATGTACGCGCATCGCTTCGATAGGTACATGCTTGGCAAAATGACGGTGCAAACCCAAATGCCGCAACACATCGCGCGAATAACGACGTGGTGCATTCGTCAGCAATATCTTGCGGCCTGGCAGTCGGCGCAACAAACGCGCCAAGCCGCGCTCAGCGCGTATCATCGTCGGCAGATTGTCAAATCGATGCGCCTCGCGCAAGAAATCCTCAGGCCGCACCTGATGATGATTTACCATACCGAGCAAAGTCGCACCATAACGCTGCCAATAAGTGACGCGCGCGGCATTCACTGCCGCCTCATCCGAAGCCAAGCCGCCCTTGTTCAATACCTGAGCGATAAACGCATTCATGTTGAGATTGATCGCCGGGAAAATCGCATGCGATGCGTTATGCAGCGTGTTATCCAGATCGAACAGCCAGGTCAGCTTAGACATCGTTTTTTGTACCGGGTATTCATATATTTAAGGAAGTTGCATGCGTCGTAATATCGTTTTTATTTTTATCGCACTGTTAAGCCTGTACACGGCCAGCGCACAAGCCGACAAAGCGGCGACACAAACAGTAACGTCAACTGTACAGAAAAACACAGCACCGCAACGCGGCACGCTGTATCGCGCGACTTATCGCGGCAATGTCAGCTACCTGTTCGGCACCATACACGTCGGTCAAACAGCATTCTACCCACTCGAACCACAAGTGACACGTGCATTATCCGATGCAAAAAAACTGGTCATCGAAGTTGATATCCGCGATACCGAAGCCATGCGCGTGGCCGTCATGCGGCACGGCATTTATCCCGACGGACAAACGATTAACCAGCATCTATCCGCTGATGGCAGTGCGCAATTACGGCAAGCGCTGAAGCGTGTCGGCATTCCATTTGAAAACGTCGCACGGATGAAACCATGGATGGTTGCCAATCTGCTGCTCGTACAAGAGATGGCGCGCAATGGCTTCCCAACCGAACAAGGCATCGAAAAATACTTTATCTCGATTGCGCAAAAACAAAACAAACCGATACAGGAGCTGGAAACAGCCGACTATCAACTTTCGCTGTTCGACAGCATGAGCGATGTCGAACAAGAGGAATACCTGAAAGAGAACCTTACCGAGCTGGAAAATGGCGAGGCGATGAAAAAAGCACTCGCCCTGATCGCTGCATGGCAGATTGCAGATGCGAAGGCGTTGGAAAACGCCCTGCTTGAAATGCAAAAAGGCGAGAACGCTTCCGACAGATTCCTGCAACAAGTCTTGCTGGACAAGCGCAATCCCAATATGGCGAACAAAGTGGAAGCGCTATTGAAAACCGACAAGGTGAGCTTTGTGGCAGTCGGAGCCTTGCATCTGTTGGGTGAAAAAGGCGTACCCAAGCTACTGCAAAAACGCGGTTACGAAGTGCAAAAGATATATTGAGCCTCTCTTTTAGGCTCACCACACCAGCGTTACTCAGCAAGAAATGTTGCTAAAGAAGCCATTAATTGCTTAAATAATTTTCTCGTGGCAACATGCATTGGAGAGTTTCACCAATGCAATATACGCACGCATACTGCCACCCTATTCAGTCATATCGATTCCAGCACGCTATCCAGTAAAACGATCAATCTTTATTCAAAAGAAACAGCCTGTCCTGATTCATGATGTTGCCTCTTGAAGGAATGTCTGATGAGTACAATGCAATTGTTCGAATGGCTAGGCGCACATCTCCGCGCCATACGTATCGCCGTGGCCCCCTTGCTTGCCGTGATGATTGTCGGCATTTATGTCCTCGTCTACGCCACTGGCGGCATTAAATTCGTTTATTCGCATTCGATGTATCTGGCCATTTTGCTGTCTGGATTCATATTCGGTGTGCGTGGCGGATTGATCGTAGGACTGATAGGCGGTATTACATTAGGGCCTTTTATGCCCATCGATGTCGCTACCGGAGAACAGCAAAACACCATCAACTGGCTCTACCGAACCGGATTTTTCATGCTGGTCGGGATTGCCTGCGGCGGTGCCAGTGATAGCGTCAGGTCTTACCTGCGCCACTTGAAATGGATAGCCCGCCATGATGCGGCGACCCAACTGCCAAATCGCAATGCATTGCTGGAGTCTCTATCCGACATTCCTAAAATAAAGAATACCTCGCACCTGCACGTACTTGTTGTGGTCTCACTACAAAATGCGATGGAGTTGAAATCAGCATTTGGTTTCGACATTATCGAAGCAGTCATTCAGCAGTCAGCGCATCGCTACCAAAGCATCTTGCAAGACAAAGCCCAGGTCTATCGCATCGATCCAGAGCAATTAGGCATCCTGATAGAAAACCGAGATGTGCAAACAATAGAATCTCTGCTCGCAGAATTGGTGAAAGGTGCGCAGCAACCATACCAATTCAACGACATTCCAATTCATGTCGATTCACGACTGGGTTACGTCACTTTCAACAAGGTGATACAAGCACCCGAGCAATATCTGCAAAGAGCAGAATCAGCCTTGATCTCTGCCAACGAAAAAGTACTGGATTGCGTTGCCTACAGTCCGGAAATCAGTAATTTTGCAAAGGAAAATTTATCCATCCTCGGCAATCTGATGAGTGCCCTCAAGGAAGGGCAACTATCCATGCATTACCAACCGAAGATCTCCATCAAAACTGGCGAAATTCACAGCGTGGAAGCCCTCATGCGCTGGAAGCATCCTGAACGTGGCAACATTCCTCCTGCAATTTTTATCCCGCGCGCAGAGCAAAGCACACTCATCAATCTGATTACCGAGTTTGCGTTGGAACAGGCAATGGAACAGATAGTGAAGTGGCGGCAGCACGACATACATCTTCCAATCGCCGTCAACATCTCGCCACGTAATCTGCTGCAACCCGGCTTCTCAGATCTGGTACTGCATCTTCTGCAACGCTACGGTGTGAGCGGACAATCGCTGGAACTGGAAGTCACGGAAGGCGCCTTGATGACCGATATCGCGCGCACCATCGTGGAATTGAGTCGTCTGGCGGATGCGAAGATCACCATCTCCATCGACGACTTTGGCACTGGCTATTCGTCATTACAGTACTTGCACCAACTCCCGATCTCTCTCATCAAAATCGATCAATCTTTTGTCCGCAGATTGCCCGACGATAAGGGCGCAGTACACATCGTAGAAGCTGCTGTAACGCTGGCGCACAAAATGGGGATGAAAACCATCGCAGAAGGAGTGGAGGATCAAAGTGCTTACAAGCTGCTGGCAGATCTGGGATGCGATATTGCACAAGGCTTCATGATTTCTCGCCCATTACCTGCGGCAGAGTTTGAGAAATGGCTGGCGCAATACGAAGGGAATGTCTTGTACGCGCAGATGTAATCAGAGAACTCTTACATAGAGCAATCACATGAATAGATTGCGATTTTAAACATCCTCAACAAGAAACAAAAAAGGTGTGTCGACCATGCAGTCGACACACCTTTTTTAATGAAGCAGCTAGCGTTTAATGCGAACGGATCATCGTACCGAAAGCCTGTTCAGTCAGCACTTCCAGCAACAGCGAATGTTCAATACGGCCATCGATGATGTGCACGGTATTAACGCCGGACTTCGCTGCATCCAGTGCAGACGAAATCTTAGGCAGCATACCGCCGGAGATCGTACCGTCTTCAAACATTTCGTCGATTTCGCGTGCGGACAAATCGGTCAACAGATTGCCCTGCTTGTCTTGCACACCAGCGATATTGGTCATCATGATCAGCTTTTCAGCTTTCAGGATTTCCGCGATCTTGCCGGCCACGACGTCGGCATTGATGTTGTAAGCCTGGCCATCATCGCCAAAACCGATAGGCGAAATAATAGGAATGAAGGCATCATCCTGCAGCGCTTTCACAACCGCTGGGTTGATCGCTTCGATATCGCCAACAAAACCGATGTCGAGGAATTGGCCTGGATTTTCCTTGTCCGGCATCTTCATCTTGCGAGCACGGATCAAGCCGCCATCCTTGCCGGTCAAGCCGACAGCCTGGCCACCATAGTGATTGATCAGCATCACAATATCCTGCTGCACTTCGCCGCCCAGCACCCACTCAACGACTTCCATCGTTTCTTCATCGGTGATGCGCATACCTTGCACGAAGGTGCCTTGCTTGCCGATTTTTTTCAGCGCGTTATCGATTTGCGGACCACCGCCATGCACCACGACCGGGTTCATGCCGACCAGTTTCAATAAAATCACGTCGCGCGCGAAGCCGTGCTTCAAGCGCTCTTCGGTCATCGCATTGCCGCCGTATTTAACGACAATCGTTTTGCCGTGAAATTTGCGGATATACGGCAGCGCCTCGGCCAGAATTTGCGCCTGTATTTGCGGCGAAACTACAGTAAGATCAGCATTCATATCGGTCAAGTTGGTCGTGAGAGGTTCTAAAATGGATTGACCGCGATTTTACAGGGAATGCCAATTCATTTCTTGGCTCTTTGCCGGAATCCCCAGGAATATTCCACAGCTGTATTGCTCAAACGACAAAACCACAAGCAATGACCGCCCATTTATCTTCCACGCTCGCCGCTGAACTGGAGTCTTTACGCCCTGCTTTAATGCGCTTTGCGCTCTTGCAGCTACGTGATCAAGCGCTGGCGGAAGACGTCGTACAGGATGCCTTGATCGCCGTATTGGAGAAGCCAGACAGTTTTGCCGGGCAGTCGTCATTGCGCACCTATGTAACGGCCATCATGAAGTACAAGATTATCGATGCCCTGCGCGCAGGCAAACGCATGCGTCAGCTCGACACGCCAGACGATCAATCTGAAGACAACATGATCGATGCGCTCTTCACCGCGAATGGCCATACGCAGGAGATGCCACGTTCCTGGGGCGATCCAACGGCCAGCCTGCAGCAACAGGATTTCTTCAAGGTGCTGGAAATTTGTCTGGAGAAACTGCCGGCCAAAACGGCGCGCATCTTCATGATGCGCGAATGGCTGGAGCTGGAAACCGAGGAAATCTGTAAGGAACTGGATATTTCCACGTCTAATGCATGGGTGATCTTGTATCGCGCACGGCTGCGCTTGCGCGAATGTCTGGATCTGAACTGGTTCGGCAATCAGCCGCAACCCGTTAAATAACGCAACACCACTGGAATGGGCATGGGACTTCCCACTTGCAAAGAAGTACACAGACTGGCATCGGAGAAGCTGGATAGACCGCTGACCATGACCGAGCAATTACGCATGCGCCTGCATTTGCTGGCGTGCGATGCTTGTCGCACCTTCAATGGACAGATGGCGATACTGCGCAAGGCGATGCGAACATTACCGTCAGTTGATCCAACAGAATCGAAAGAAAAATGAGCCATTGCTCACAATGCAACGCAACGTTCTCATGCGGAATGGTCGATACAACATCAGCAGAAGCTTGCTGGTGCACGGCCTTGCCAACCGCCGCAATCAGCAGCGTGGTGCGTGATACAAGTGGCAACACCAAAACCTGTATGTGCCCGGATTGTCTAGCGGCCTTGCGTGCGCGGCGCTCGTTAGAAAAAGATAACTCCACCCAGAACTGATTCGTTCAAAGCCAAGTCTGCCAAATCAAGCTGCTGGCGGATTACTGCACTCGCGCCATTCCTGACGTGGAAAACCTTCTCTGATCTTGTCCACACCGCTCTTGGTCGCCGCATCGATACGACGTAGCTGGAAAGCGAATTTATTGGCGGCTACGCTATGCGTGCCTACACGCGCACTACGCACACCTTTTTGATTCAACGCAGCAAGATGGTTGCGCGCCGCTTCTTCTGATTTAAAAATCCCCAGCGATACGCCCCATTGCAAGGCCGAGTGATCTTGAATCACGAAGAAATCATCCACGCCCATGCGCTTGAGTTCAGCAGCTTTCTTGTCGGCTGCTTCCTTATTCGCCAGCGGCGGGATGTAGACCATATAGCGCGCATTTTCCTGTATCGGACGACGCGCCAAACGATCACCGAGTGCAAGTGCCGTCAGTTTCGTTTCGAAGTTTTTAGCTTCCGCTGCATCGAAGTTACCTATCTCGGTGCATGCCAATACTTCCGCAACCTTTTCTACGCGTTCAGGCGTTTTTTCAGGCTCCGCAGCAGCGACTTTTTCAGTCACTGGCTTATCTGCTTCCAAGGGAACCAGTTTGAGTTGATCCGGATTCAATTGCTGCTTGAGGCGCGTTGGCTCATGGCTGGGAGGAATCAGGCTATCCAGATAGCCTTGCTGAAAGGCGAACAAGCCGCCGTTAATCAGTAACAATGAGCCGAACAGAATTTTTAGCATGTTGGAGAATGTTGGGTTGCTACCTTGTGCAAGCCGATCAGCACCAGATTATCGATACGTGTGTAGGCGATCGAAAGATGCGGCGCAATCAAGTCTGCCGCGCCGCCAGCCAGAATGCAAGAGACTGTCTCATTTGGATACGCACGTGCTTGTGCAGCCATCGCACGTTCGATCGCACCAGCCTGCGCGGCCAGACAACCACTGACTATCGCGGCATCCGTGTTATCTGCAAACGGTTGCACCAAACTGGTTTGCAAAGCGACTTGCGGCAATTGCGCCGTGTTTTTCGCCAGCGAAGTAGCCATCAAACCCAATCCCGGCAAGATCATGCCGCCGATAAAATGCCCCTCCGCACTCACCGCATCCACTGTGGTCGCCGTACCGCAAGTCGCCACGATCAAGGGACGATTCGGGAATAAACCATGCGCGCCTATCGCTGCGGCAAAACGGTCGGCGCCCAATTGCGTCGGACTCAGATACAGATTGCGCACACCACCCAGCTCCACTGCAGAAGTAAACCATTCCAGCGCTACTGGCCTAGTGCCAAGTACATGCAGCACGGCATTCTCCAGCTCACCACGCAGCTCGTGACCGGCCACATTCGACAACATGACACGACCAATATGGAAGCCGCGCCACGCATCCGCCAGCATATGTGCATCCGTGCGCGCCACACTGCCAGATTGTAGCCAATGGCCTGGCGTTTGATCACTGGCAGATCGATCAACCAGTGCCCATTTGATACGCGTATTACCCGCATCGACTATTAATAGCATCGCCTCAATCCTCCTTGATCCGCAACGAGACATCGCCGGCCACGATGGCGATGCGGCCTTGCGCGGTATCGAGCAGCAAGCGCCCTGTTTCATCGACACCAGCAGCATAACCACTATGCAATATTTTCCCTTGATCGAGAATATTCACCTGCTTGCCGGCATAGGCATCCAGTGCGTTCCACGCGGCGACAAAGGATGTAAATCCATTTTGTTCGAACAAAGGCAAAGCCTGCGCAAAACCATTCAACAATGCGGCCATCGCACTCTCCCGCTCAGATGCCAACTCCGGCGCATCGGCGACCACACGACCAGTTTGCGCGCTTAATCCATCTGCTTGTGCAATATTGATACCCACGCCGATGATCGCCCATGTCGAGAGTCGATCTGTTTTATCGACTGCTGTTTCAATCAGGATGCCGGCTAATTTTCCGTCATCCTTTAGTACATCGTTCGGCCACTTCAAGCTCGCCGCGACACCAAAAGAACGCAATGCTTCTGCAATCACGACACCAACCGCCAAGGGTAAACCGATCAGTTCTTGCACCGGCAAGGTGAATTTCCATGCCAGAGAAAAAGTCAGCGCCGTATCGGCTGATGCTTGCCAACTACGGCCGGCACGGCCTTTTCCTGCAGTCTGCGTCTGCGCCCACAACAAAGTCGGCTGCTGCAGTTGCTGCACATTTGCCAGTAGATCGACATTGGTAGAGCCTGTTTCAGCGACGATATCAATCGCGATGTTTTGCGCACTGGGGTCGCACAGGCTGGCCAGTCTTTGTGCTGAAGGAAGAAATGTCATGTGCACATTGTAGCGGGATGCTTGCACCTGTGAAACGAAACACTGCGCCAAATATGTACCGTTCGGCCACTGGCGTGACGCAAACTCTATTCTCCCTTACACTTGCCTGCATGCATAACTTCGCATCGCCCACTCTCAGCTACACGCAGAACGACCAGGCTACTGTGACCGCAGCCGGATCGTGGCAAGTGCGTGCGCTGACGCATCCCGGCGCGATGGAAAAAATTACCGCCGCATTGCAGACCGTACGCAATGCAGACAAAGCGCACTGGAATTTATCGCAAATCGACGCGCTCGATTACATAGGCGCGCAATTGTTGTGGAATACCTGGGGCAAGAAACGCCCGGCACAACTAACGCTCGCGCCACAATACGAAAACTTCTTCCGGCGACTGGAACAAACCGGCCCGCTGGTCATGAAGAGGCCACCCAAAAATCATTGGTACTCGCTGTGTACGCTGATCCAGTTCAAGCTGAATATGCTGGATCATCTGGTCGGCTTTATCAGCTTGATTGGCCAGTTAACGATGGATCTTGCTCAGTTCATCAAGCAACCGCAACGTGGACCGTGGAAGGAAATCTCCGCCAATATTTTCCATACCGGATATCAGGCGTTGGGAATTACTGCGCTGGTGGGATTTTTGATCGGTGTCGTGCTGTCTTATCTATCGGCACAACAATTGCATCAATTTGGTGGCGATATTTTTTTGGTCAACATACTCGGCATGAGCGTGATTCGAGAATTGGGGCCATTGCTGGCAGCGATTTTGGTAGCCGGCCGCTCCGGCTCTTCGATCACAGCGCAACTCGGGGTTATGCGCGTGACGGAAGAACTGGATGCGATGTTGGTGATGGGATTGCCACACGGTTATCGTTTGATCATGCCTAAAGTCATTGCACTGGCAATCTCGATGCCGCTGCTGGTGATATGGACTGATGCCATGGCCTTGATCGGCGGCATGGTTGCAGCGAATATGGAGTTGGGCTTGTCGTACAAATATTTTTTGCGCGAACTACCAGATGCAGTTCCTCTCGCTAATTACTGGATAGGTTTGGGCAAAGGCGTCGTATTTGGCAGCTTGATTGCATTGGTGGCCTGTCATTTCGGTTTGCGTATCAAACCGAATACAGAAAGTCTGGGCGCAGGCACCACCATCTCTGTAGTGACTGCCATCACGGTCGTGATACTCGCGGATGCCGTTTTTGCCATCGTCTTTACCGGAGTAGGTTTCTAATGGATACGACAACAACTCAGGCCGAAGCAACACCTATCGTTCAGATCAAGAATCTGAGCACGCGATTCGGCGATGTGGTCGTGCATGAGCATGTGAACTTGAGCATCAATCAGGGTGAAATCGTATCGCTGGTTGGTGGCTCTGGCTCGGGGAAAACCGTATTACTGCGACAAATGCTGGGCTTGACGCGGCCAGCCAGCGGCACTGTGCGCATATTTGGCGAAGACATTAACGCCATCAATGCACAACGTCTGCAGCAGTTACGCACTCGCTGGGGTATGCTGTTCCAGCAAGGCGCGCTGTTTTCTGCATTCACTGTCTTCGATAATGTGGCGCAACCGATGCGTGAACTGCGTGTACTGCCGAAACAGTTGATACGCGACGCCGCATTGATGAAGTTGCAAATGGCAGGAATAGGTCCGGAGCATGCACTGAAGATGCCATCGGATTTATCAGGCGGGATGATCAAGCGCGTCGCATTGGCGCGTGCCTTGGCGCTGGAACCGGAACTGGTTTTTCTGGATGAGCCAACTGCCGGTCTGGACCCCAACGCATCGGAAAGCTTCGTCAATCTGATACGTGAACTGCGCGATGAAATGAATCTGACCGTTGTGATGGTCACGCATGATCTGGATACTTTATTTGCCTTGTCGTCGCGCGTTGCCGTATTGGCTGACAAGCACATCATTGCTTATTGCAAACCGGACAAGGTAGTTGAGTTCAAGCATCCGTTTATTGAAACCTTCTTCCGTGGCGAACGCGGACAACGTGCGTTCGAGGCATTGCCCGCCAAGCAGGAAAACCATCAGGGAGGAGAGTCGCATACACTCTAATGATCAATTATGGAAAATAAAGCTCATGCATTGATGGCGGGCATTTTCACCATCGTTCTTTTGATCGCTGCCGTGTTGATCGCGCTCTGGTTCAATCAGGATCGCGTAGAACGTGTGCCTTATGAAATCGCCACCACCTTATCCGTTCCCGGCCTCAATCCGCAGGCTGGTGTGCGTTATCGCGGGCTGGATGTCGGCCGCGTCGATGCCGTCATGTTTGATCCGAAAAAACCAGGCCAGATTCTGATCCGCTTCAGCGTATCGAAAGACACGCCTATCACGCATTCCACTTTTGCCACACTCAATTACCAAGGTGTCACCGGACTGGCTTACGTGCAATTGGACGACGACGATACACAACCGACATTGATGCCATCTTCGAAGAACAAGGTCGCACGAATCACATTGCGCGCCAGCTTGCTCGATACCTTGCAACTACGCGGCCTGGAAATCCTCAAGCAAACGGAAGAAATAACATCCAAACTCAACGTTATGTTGTCCGAGCAAAATCAGAAAAATATCCTGAGTGCCTTCACTGATGTCAGTGCCGCCGCGAACAAGGTTGGACAAATTCCACAGCAGTTGCAACCTACGCTCGATAAATTACCTGCGCTGGCAGGCAAGACTGATGCCGCATTGAATTCCATCAATAAATTATCCGATGACGCACTGCGGGTTACCAATAAACTAAATGCGCCCGACGGACCACTCAGCGGCTTTGACGATGCAGTCAATAAAGTCGGATCGGCAGCATCGCTGGTTGAATATCAGGCGACACCATTGATAGATGAAACACGTACGTCCATGCGTTCATTGAATCGCACATTGGAAACATTTAACCAGCGTCCGCAAGGTATTCTGTTCGGCCCCGGTCGCGCGCAACCTGGCCCAGGCGAAGCCGGTTTCAGCGCACCGGCACCATAAGATCACTGCTCAAGGATTCCGATGATGACCATCACACGCAGGCTATTCATTACACTTGTCTTGGCTGGTAGCGCCTTGTTCAGCGGTTGCGCCACAAATGCGCCGTCGATGACGCTGTATGATCTCGGCCCTTTACCGACACAGAATGCGGCAAACACATCAAACTTGCCGGCGATCAGTGTGGCCGACATTCATGCGCCATCCTGGCTCGATAGTCAGATGATGTTTTATCGACTCAACTACGCCAATAATCAACAACCGCGTCCATACGCGAACAGTCAATGGGCGATGCCGCCGGCGCAATTATTTTCACAACGCTTGAAAGCGCGTCTGTCTCAAGCTGGCGGCATCGTCGTCCCGGCATCCGATGGCGCCATCAATCTACCGGTGCTGCGGATAGAGGCGGATGATTTTTCCCAGTTATTCGAGAGCGCAAATAGCAGCAGCGCGCATATCGCGATACGTGCATCGCTGTTCGATGGCCGTAACTTGCGTGCGCAAAAAACATTCATCAAGCAGCTTCCCGCTGCGAGCGCAGACGCACAAGGCGGTGCTGCAGCACTCGCCAAGGTCAGCGATGCAATCATTAATGAAATGGCAGTATGGTTAGCGACACTTCCACCGAAAAAATAAACCCTGCGCAGGCGCCGACATTACAAGCATCGACGTTTTCGCGCGGTGGCTTGCTGGCGTATCTGTTTCTGATTGTCTACGCGAGCCTGTATCCATTCACTGGCTGGCAAGACGTGGGCGTGCCGCTGCAAACGTATTTGTTTGCGCCCATTCCACCACGTTACTGGACCGGTTTTGATCTGGTTACCAATATCCTCGGCTATATTCCGCTCGGCATTCTGACCGTCTATGCGCTGTATCCTAAGGTTCGTCGCACGCTGGCAATTTTGCTGGCGACGCTCCTCGGCATTGTGTTGTCTGGCTCAATGGAAGCCACGCAGGCGTTCTTGCCTAGTCGCGTTGCATCAAATCTGGACTTGCTTACCAATAGTGTCGGCGCATTGATAGGAGCATTAATCGGTAGTGCGACCAGCCATCTCATGCTGGAACGCAGCCGCTTGCGTCACTTGCGGCATCGCTGGTTTACCGCTGAAGCAAGCCGCGGCCTGACCATTTTTGCGCTATGGCCGTTGGCACAGATTTATCCGCAAAGTTATTTGTTCGGGAATGGGCAATTGCTGCCTATTTTTTCTGATTGGTTATCGGATTGGCTGGCAACGCCGATTGATCTAAGCAATTTTTTACGTAACGGCATACAACTCACAGCGGAACAATACTGGCTGGCAGAAGCCATCATTACCGCTTGCAGCACCAGCGGCGTCTTACTCGCACTGCTGTGCATGCTGCGCGACAAGGCACCGCGCTTGGTGCTGGTGTTTGCATTACTGCTTTCCGGCTTGGTCGTAAAAGCATTCGCCACCGCCATTTTCTTCACACCAGACACAGCCTTTATCTGGCTCACGCCTGGCGCACAAGGCGGCTTGCTGCTGGGTCTCGCCTTGTTGACTGGCCTGGCTTTCCTGTCGTCGACCTGGCAGAGACGTGCAGCTGTATTTCTGCTGATCGTCAGCCTCATCGCCGTCAATATCGCACCAGCCAATCCTTATTTCGTCGCGACACTAGAAACCTGGTCGCAAGGAAAATTCCTTAACTTCAATGGCGCAGCACAATTTCTCTCGCTATTGTGGCCATTCGCAGGATTATGGTTCTTGCTACACTCGATACATCGCGTGAAGCGAAAATGATGCGGGTGTATCATTTCGCTCTTTAACGCGCACACCCATTTCATGTCTGAAGATAAACAGTTTTTTGGCCAGCATTTATTCATTTGCATGAATCAACGCGATGATGGCCGCGAATGTTGTGCTGAAAAAGGCGCACATGCCGCACAGAAGCACCTGAAAGCACGCGTCAAGGAATTAGGCTTGAGCCGCAGCGGTGAAGTACGTGTCAATCAATCTGGTTGTCTTGGTCGCTGTGAAGAAGGACCCGTTCTCGTGATCTATCCGCAAGGCACCTGGTACACCTACGTCGACAATGAAGATCTCGATGAAATCATCGACGTCCATCTGGTCGGCGGCAAAATTGTCGAACGCCTGAAAATCTGAAGCGCAGCACGCAGCCAGTGTTGCCGCAATCGCACCTATCGTCATAGACCGTTAAACCATGAACGCACAAACACAATATTTCTCCTTGCCAGGCGTCGCCGGTTCACTCGAGTGCGCGCTGGATCTGCCTGCGGATGCGCCACGCGGCTTTGCGCTGGTGGCTCACCCACATCCCTTATTCGGTGGCACGATGGACAATAAAGTCGTGCATACCTTGGTACGTTCCTTTGTCACGCTCGGTTATGCAGCAGCACGCATGAACTTCCGCGGCGTCGGTGCATCGGGCGGCGTACATGATGGCGGCGCGGGTGAAACTGACGACATGGCGCAACTGTTGGCACACATGCAAGAACAATATCCAGACTTGCCGTTTGCGCTGGCTGGCTTTTCCTTCGGCACCTTTGTTCAGGCGCAATTGCAAAAACGCCTGGAAGCACAAGGCACGTCCGCTGAACGCTTGGTACTAGTTGGCACAGCAGCCGGAAAATGGCCGCTGCCTACGGTTCCAGCCGGAACCATCCTGATCCACGGTGAGCAGGACGACACGATTCCGCTGACAAATGTATTCGACTGGGCACGCCCGCAAGACTTGCCTGTACTGGTGGTTCCGGGCTGCGATCATTTTTTTAATCGAAAATTGCAACATATCAAGAATCACGTTGTCGAAATGTGGCTGCGTTAATCCGCATGTATCGATAAATGTTCATCGATCACCACGACAGCGCAGCGCTATAATCCGATAACTTTTTCCAAATCGACGCTCGCACTCCGATTGCGAGCATCCACCACAGAGTCCAATGAAAAAATTACTTGCGGCCGTCGCTGCTACCGTCCTATCGCTTTCCACCGCCTTTGCCCAAAGTGTTCCATCGCCAACCATCAATGCCAAATCATGGTTATTGCTGGATGCAACCAGCAATCAGGTACTCGCATCGAATGAGCCTGATATGCGCATCGAACCAGCATCGCTGACCAAATTGATGACGGCTTACGTCGCGTTCACCGCAGTTCAGGACAAAAAACTGGACTTGAATCAGATGATCACCATTTCCACGAATGCGTGGAAAGTCGATCCTAGCAGCTCGAAAATGTTTATCGAACCGCGCGTACCCGTCAAGGTCAACGATCTGCTGTACGGCCTGATCGTGCAATCCGGTAACGATGCTGCGGTGGCAATTGCCGAAGCAGTCGCCGGCACCGAAGATGCATTCGTCTCCCTGATGAATCGTGAAGCCGAACGCATGGGCATGAAGTCCACTCACTTCGCCAATCCACATGGTCTGCCTAGCGCCAGCAACTATTCGACCGCACGTGATTTGTCGATACTGGCTTCGCACCTGATCAACGATCACCCTGAGTTCTACAAGATTTATTCGACCAAAGAATTTACCTACAACAACATCAAGCAACCTAACCGCAACCGTTTGCTGTGGTTGGACCCAACTGTGGACGGTATGAAAACCGGCTACACACAAGGTGCTGGTTATTGCCTGATTTCGACTGCAAAACGTCCTAACGGTACCGGCGAACGTCGTCTGATTTCTGTCGTACTCGGCACCGCTTCCGATCAAGCACGTGCGCAAGAAAGCCAAAAACTGTTGAACTGGGGTTTCCAGAACTTCGACACGGTCAAGCTGTATGCGAAGAACGAGCCTATCGCCACGCCTAATGTCTGGAAAGGCACACAAAACAGCATCAAGATCGGCTTCACCCGTGATGTCTTTATCACCGTACCAAAAGGCGTAGCTAACTCAATGAAGCCAGTTTTGGCACGTAAAGATCCACTGGTCGCGCCTATCGACAAGAACAGCCAAGTCGGCACCATCAAGGTAATGTCGGCTGACGGCAAGGTTGTTTCCGAATTGCCAGTCCTCGCGCTGGAACAAGTTGGCCAAGCCGGTCTGTTCGGTCGCGCACTGGATTCGATCCGCTTGTGGGTGCATTGATTGACGACATGCGTATGGCTTGACCATACGCAATCATCTAACGGCAGGCTCAACTTCATGTTGATCCTGCCGTTTTTGTTTGTGCAAGTTTCCATGAGTCAAACTGCCTCAACGTGACAGCTTGCCGCGATAACGTAACGCCGCTTTAGTGTTTGTGCCAAAATTAGCCTCTCAACACTGATGGGAAAAGCTGCCATGGATAACGATCCACTCGTCTACCTGAACGGCATCATGACACCGCTTTCCGAAGCGAAAATTTCCGTACTGGATAGAGGCTTTATTTTTGGCGATGGCATCTACGAAGTCATACCCATCTATGAGCGCAAACCATTTCGTCCCTCACAACATCTGGCACGCCTGTTCCGCGGCCTCAATTCCATAGGCATCGATAATCCATATACAGAACAAGAATGGCTGGGTTTAGTAGAAAAAGTCACCCGCGTCGATCCGGCAGATGATCAACTGGTCTATATGCAAGTCACGCGCGGCGTAGCCAAACGTACGCATGCCTTTCCGAATATCGAACTAACGCCCACTATTTTCATCATGAGCAATCCGCTCACCTTGCCATCGGCGCAAGCACGCGCGAATGGTGTTGCCTGCGTAACCATGGAGGACAAGCGCTGGCTGCACTGCGAGATCAAGTCCATTTCCCTGCTCGGCAATGTGCTGGCCGCGCAGAATGCGGCGGAGAATGATGCGATTGAAGCCATACAGTTTCGCGACGATTTTTTAACCGAAGGATCAGCTTCCAATGTCTGGATCGTCAAGAACGGTATACTGTCGGGTCCGCCCAAGGATAATTTGATTCTGGAAGGCATACGTTACGGCTTGATAGAAGAGCTGTGTGCAGCGGACAATATTCCATTCCAGGCGCGCCGCATCAGCCGTGATGAAGTATTTGCGGCCGACGAAGTGTTATTGTCATCCGCCTCCAAGGAAGTGCTGCCGGTGACTAGTATCAACAACCAAACCATTGGAAACGGCAAACCCGGCCCCATTTATCAAAAACTATACAAGGCTTACCAAAAAGCCAAATTCGCCTGATTTCGCTTCATTCTTCGCTTAATTTTTATTACCCGCCTTTGTGCTTTCTTGCATGAACGGCAATATTCAAGAGCAACTCATCATGACAGAACCACTAGACCCAACTGAAAGCCTGATCGAATATCCTAGCGACTTTCCCATCAAAGTCATGGGCCTGACGCACGATCAATTTGTACCTACGATAGTTGAACTGGTTACAATTCACGACCCTGAATTCCATGAAGGCAGGATAGAACAACGCCCGTCTTCGGCTGGTAATTATCTGTCGCTGACTGTGACCGTGCGCGCAACCAGCCGCGAGCAACTCGATAATCTGTATCGTGCGCTGTCGTCGCACCCTATGGTGAAGTACGTCCTCTAAGCAAGTGGATATGTCAGCTCTCAACCAGCCTATCGTCCTGCAGCGTGGGCTGGAAGCTTACGAGACCACTTTTGCCGCGATGCGCGCATTTACCGATGCACGCACGGCAGAAACCGCTGACGAACTATGGGTCGTCGAGCATCCACCTGTCTTCACGCTAGGTCTCGCAGCCGATACTGCGCATGTACTCAATGCGCACGATATTCCAGTGGTACAAACCGACCGCGGTGGCGAAGTCACGTATCACGGTCCTGGCCAAGTTGTCATTTACCTATTACTGGATCTGCGCCGCCACAAGGCCGACGCGCGTCTATTCGCTCGAGAACTGGTCAATAAAATCGAACAGGCGGTGATAGATACGCTGGCAGCGTATAATCTTGCCTGCGAACGCAAACCCGGCGCACCCGGCATTTATCTGTCGGATGGACCGGCGCAAGGCGCCAAAATCGCTGCACTCGGCTTGAAGATACGAGGCAACGGTTGCACGTATCACGGCGTCTCGCTAAATGTAGCAATGGATTTGACCCCGTTTACCTGGATCAATCCCTGCGGTTATGAAGACCTGGCCACCATAGATATGCAAAGCCTGGGCGCGCAGACGACACTTAGTGCCGTGCAAAATGCACTGGCAGAAAAATTGAGCAAGAGCCTGTCTCGATAGACTCTGCTGTATGACCGCTTTGTACCCGTAATATCCATTTTCATCGTGGCAAAGACGAACGTCGGCGCTACGCGTTGTTATCCAGCGCCGCACCCAGCGTTGACATAGCGACACCTGATAAAGAGCGACCAGCCTAATGACAATCGATACCAATCCAGAAGCGTCCACACCTTCTACGCCCGCCTACAATCCAAGCGAAAAGCAAAAAGGCGCAGCCAAAACCATCCGCATCCCGATCAAAGTGATCCCGATGGAACGGCTGCCAAAACCCGACTGGATACGTGTCAAGGCTGCATCGCCAACGACCCGCTTCTACGAAATCAAAGACATCCTGCGTGCCAACAACCTCGTCACCGTCTGCGAGGAAGCAAGCTGCCCTAACATCGGCGAATGTTTCGGCAAAGGCACTGCGACCTTCATGATCATGGGTGACAAGTGCACACGTCGTTGCCCATTCTGCGACGTTGGTCATGGCCGTCCTGATCCACTTGACGTCAACGAGCCGGAAAATCTGGCCAAGACCATCGCTGCACTGCGCCTGAGCTACGTCGTCATTACCTCGGTTGATCGCGACGATCTGCGCGATGGCGGTGCTGGTCACTTTGCCGAATGCATACGCCGCGTCCGCGAACTGTCACCGAATACCCGTATTGAAATTCTGGTGCCAGACTTCCGTGGTCGCATGGACCGCGCGCTGGAAATCCTGAACGCATCACCACCTGACGTGATGAATCACAATCTGGAAACCGCACCGCGCCTGTACAAGGAAGCGCGCCCGGGCTCCGATTACGCATATTCATTGAATCTGTTGAAGCGCTTCAAGGCGCAACATCCAAACACACCTACCAAATCCGGCATCATGGTCGGCCTCGGCGAAACCGACGAAGAAGTATTGCAAGTCATGCGTGACATGCGTGCACACGATGTGGACATGCTGACCATCGGCCAATACCTGATGCCTAGCGGCGACCACTTGCCGGTGCGTCGTTACGTTCATCCCGATACTTTCAAAATGTATGAAGAAGAAGCGTACAAAATGGGCTTCGCCCATGCGGCTGTCGGCGCAATGGTACGCAGCTCCTATCATGCCGATCAGCAGGCGCATGGCGTAACCAGCGGCCAAAGTGATCAGTTAAGCAAATAATCCGCGCAGCGGATAACAATCAGGGATGAAGGAAAGCAATAATGAGTCAAAGTAACGCCGGTGCCGAGAAAAAAAATTCACCGGGCACCGTGTTGTTTGCCAGTTTGATCGGCACAACAATTGAATTTTTCGATTTTTATATCTACGCCACTGCGGCAGTTCTCGTATTTCCCACACTGTTCTTCCCATCGTCAAGTCCGACTGCAGCCATGCTGCAGTCACTCGCGACTTTTGCGATCGCATTTTTCGCACGTCCTGTCGGCTCTGCCGTCTTCGGTCATTACGGTGATCGCATCGGTCGCAAGGCAACGCTGGTGGCAGCACTATTGACGATGGGTATCTCCACCGTTGTTATCGGTTTGCTGCCAACTTATGCAAGCATCGGTACCTGGGCACCTTTGCTGCTGGCTTTGTGCCGTTTCGGCCAAGGCTTGGGCTTGGGTGGTGAATGGGGCGGCGCCGTATTGCTGGCGACCGAGAATGCACCACCGGGCAAAATCGCTTGGTATGGTTGCTTCCCGCAATTGGGCGCACCACTCGGCTTCTTCCTCTCCGGCGGTATCTTCCTGTTGTTGAGCGAGACGCTGACCAACGAACAATTCTTCAGTTACGGCTGGCGTATTCCTTTCCTTGCCAGCGCCGTGTTGGTACTGGTCGGTTTGTATGTGCGTCTGAAAATTACCGAAACACCAGTCTTCCAAAAAGTATTGGACAAGAACGAACGCGTCAAAGTGCCGTTGGCTACCATCTTCCGTGAGCACAGCCGCATCTTGGTATTGGGCACCATCATCGCCACCGCAACCTTTGTACTGTTCTATCTGATGACGGTGTTTGCCTTGAGCTGGGGTACGACTGCGCTCGGTTACTCGCGCAAGCAATTCCTGATACTGCAATTGTTTGCAGTCGTATTCTTTGCGCTGACAATTCCTATCTCCGCTCTGCTGGCAGATAAATATGGCCGACGCATCACGATGATTTTGGTATCGGTCGCGATTGCATTCTTCGGCTTGCTGATCGCGCCTATGTTTACAGCCAACGACATGGTCGGCGTGACAGTTTTCCTCTCGCTCGGATTGGCGCTGATGGGCATGACATACGGCCCGCTGGGTACGATGTTGTCCGAATTATTCCCGACAGAAATTCGCTATACCGGCGTTTCCTTGACCTTCAATCTGGGCGGCATCATAGGCGCATCACTGGCACCTTATATCGCCACCTGGCTCGCGACCAATTACGGCTTGTCTTACGTCGGCGTTTATCTGTCCGGCGCTGCCTTGTTTACTTTGATTGCTTTGCTGATGGTAGGCAAACAGAAATCCATCACTGAAGCAGAACTCACGCCATCCTGAATCCATTCCTGACGGCGTAAGCTGAAGTACACGTAATAAAAAATCCGGTGTGATGATTGGCTTGCAAAAGCCCAACCGTCACACCGGATTTTTTACATCACGCGTTCAAGACGACTTATGCGTTAGCAGCAATTTCCTCATCGTCGTCTTCCTCACCCAGAAAGCCACCGCTCTGATGCGCCCACAAGCGCGCATACAAACCGTTCTGCGCCAACAGATCGCGATGCGAACCTTCCTCGACGATTTCACCTTTATCGAGCACGATCAATCTATCCATTGCAGCAATCGTGGACAAACGATGTGCAATCGCCACCACCGTTTTACCTTCCATCAATTGATACAAGCTGGCTTGTATCGCCACTTCAGCTTCTGAATCCAGCGCGCTGGTTGCCTCATCCAATAATAGAATCGGCGCATCCTTCAACATCACGCGTGCAATCGCGATACGCTGACGCTGACCGCCAGACAGCTTCACACCGCGCTCACCCACATGCGCATCGTAACCAGTACGTCCTTTGGCATCACTCAAAGTCAGAATGAATTCGTGCGCTTCTGCGCGTTTGGCTGCCGCGATCATTTCCGCATCTGTCGCGTCTGGACGTCCATACAAAATATTGTCGCGCACAGAACGATGCAGCAAGGATGTGTCTTGCGTCACCATACCAACCTGCGCACGCAGGCTGTGCTGCGTCACATGCGCGACATCCTGGCCATCGATCAAAATCCGACCACCCTCCAAATCGTAAAACCGCAAGAGCAGATTGACGATGGTGGATTTGCCAGAACCCGAGCGACCAACCAGACCCACCTTTTCTCCCGGATGTATCGTCAAATTCAGTTGTTCAATCACTGGACGCGTACCACCGTAAGCAAAATCGACATTTTCAAAATGCAGCTCACCTTTGCTTACATGCAGAGGCTGGGCATCAGGTGCATCCGTTACTGCATGCGCGCGCGACAAGGTATTGATGCCGTCCTGCACCGTGCCGACTTGCTCGAACAAGCTTGCCATTTCCCACATCACCCAATGCGAGATGCCGTTCAGACGCAAAGCCATTGCAGTCGCTGCCGCCACCGCACCGACGCCAACCTCGCCCAGCGTCCACAACCACAGTGCCACGCCTGCCGTACTCAGGATAAGCAGCATACTTAATGCGTGGTTCACCACTTCAAAGCCGCTGACCAGACGCATCTGGTTATGCACGGCAGCAAGAAACTCTTGCATCGCATTACGCGCATAGCTCGCTTCGCGACCGGCATGCGAAAACAATTTAACCGTGCCGATATTGGTGTACGCATCGGTGATGCGGCCAGTCATCAGCGAACGTGCATCCGCCTGCTTTCTGGAGACACGGCTCAAGCGTGGCACGAAGTAACGCAAAGCCACGCCATACAGCACAGCCCAACTCAAGAACGGCACCAGCATCCACAAATTGAAGGTGCCGACCACACTCACCAGTGTGACGAAATAAATAATCACAAACACCAGGATGTCGCCCATGATCATGCAGACATCGCGCACGGCCAATGCTGTTTGCATGACTTTGGCAGCAACGCGTCCGGCAAATTCATCCTGATAAAAACCCATGCTTTGATTCAGCATCAAGCGATGGAAGTTCCAGCGCAACTGCATAGGGAAATTACCGGCCAATGCCTGATGCTTGAATAAGGTCTGCAAGGCCACCAATACGATGCTGAGTGTGATCACGCCAGCCAGCATCAAAAGGCTTCCTCGCTCCTGCGTCCACAGCAATGCCGGCTTCACCGTGCTGAGCCAATCAACTATGCGTCCCATCATCGCAAACAGCAACGCTTCAAATGCACCTATGGCAGCAGTCAGCAAAGTCATGGCCGCAATATAACGACGCGCACCTTTGGTACACGTCCAGACAAATGCAATGAACCCGCTCGGCGGCGGAGTCAGCACATCTTCCTGATACGGGTGCAGCATTTTTTCAAACCAGACAAACATTCATTTCTCCAAAAACAGGATGTGGGAATTCACTTCCCATGTATTTATTACTACGACTGCGCATAGCCGACGAGACCAAGAGCACAGCGTGCTATTCAATTTTCTTTGTAATCCGCACACCTTCGGCTACCCTATGGCTCTCAATATCATTTCATCAAAGAGAACCTCATGATCATCGCGAAATTCTTACACATACTCGGATTCACCGTCTGGGTCGGCGGCATGTTCTTCGCTCATAACGCACTGCGCCCTACCGCAGCTGTCGTACTGGAACCGCCACAACGGCTGACTTTGCTGGCGGGTGTGTTCTCCAAGTTCTTCGCGTGGGTCTGGGTCTCGGTCGCACTGATACTCGGCAGCGGGATGTATATGATGGCCTTGATGGGCAAGCCACCGCTTTACGTCACCCTGATGTTTGTGCTCGGCATCATCATGATGCTGATCTTTGCACACATCTTTTTCGCGCCCTACCGTCGCCTATTACGCGCAGTCGCAGCACAGGAATGGAAAGCCGGCGGAGCCGCAATGGCCACGATCCGCAAACTGGTAGGTATTAATTTGATACTCGGATTGGTGACGATCGTCATCGGTACGCTAGGACCGCTGTTGCGTTAAACCTTCGCGTGGAATGCTTCTTTTGCAGAAGCATTCCACGCTGTACGTAGCATACCTGAATTGAAATTTTCGCGAGCGCATCACCGCGATATGATGCGTTCTCAAGTAGATGCAATTCAACTTCAGACTTTGCAAATCAGAAACACGATTGCACATACAAAACGAAACACACATCATCACCAATGATGAAATCTGTGCACCGCAACAAAAAGTTGCGCGCAAGCACACAAAGCAAGTCTGTTATTATTGACGGGCTGAAAAAATCGGTAACAAGATTTTATAAGCGGTGCGTAACATGCGCGCGCACGAGTAGACATGCTGACCACCGGTCAGTACCAGATGGGCCAATGGCGACCATCCGTCGGTACAACGCCATGTGTATCCAGATACGTTCAGGATGTTCAAGGAAGAAATACAAGGTAATTTTGCTCATGCGAACTGCAAGTGCAAAATGAACTTGCGGTGCGCGTAGCAAAAGCAGGCAAGAATTTTGCTCATGCCGTGCAACCGTTTTGATTTTCTTGTGCATTAAATTTGATTCGTTCATGCAGCAGGTTCAAGCGAGAAGTGATTGTGTCATTTTCTGCTTAGACTTCCTTGCTGCTCGTTCGCGTACAAGGTGGGATGTCCATGTACACATGTCGATTTTCCAGCGTGCTGCCGTCTGACAAAACAGCTTTGATGGAGATGATGTCCATCGAATGGCGAATGAGAACACTGACTTTGACTCAACCTGATGGAATAAATGCCTATGCCTTTAACATCTTGAACACATACGGTCCGCCGGTCGCGGCTATAACCCGACTCGCCATTTCTCCTGAATGTTTTCCTGCGCATGTATAGACTTATTCCAGACTCCTTACCTTTACTCTCCCTCGTCATCGTTCCCTTTATCGGTAGCGTGATCGCTGCCTGCATGCCTGCCAATGCGCGTAACCGCGAATCTCTGTTGGCTGGCGGCATCGCTTTATACGGTTTGCTCATATCGGCGTATCTATATCAGCAAGTCGGCGACGGCGAAATAGTGCGCTACCACGCGGCGTGGTTGCCTATGCAAGGCGTGGACTTTGCATTGCGCATGGATGGTTTGGCCTGGTTGTTCTCGATGTTGGTACTGGGTGTCGGTTTGCTGGTGGTGCTGTACGCGCGCTATTACATGTCACCAGAAGATCCCGTGCCACGCTTCTTCGCTTTCTTGCTGGCCTTCATGGGATCGATGCTGGGGGTCGTCCTGTCCGGCAATCTGATTCAACTGGTGGTCTTCTGGGAATTGACCAGTCTGACTTCATTTCTGCTCATCGGTTACTGGCACCATCGTATCGATGCGCGACGCGGCGCACGTATGGCGTTCACTGTCACTGCTGCGGGCGGATTATGTTTGCTGTGCGGCGTACTGATCCTGGGTCATATAGTCGGCAGCTACGATCTCGATACTGTATTAGCCGCTGGCGACAAGATACGCACACATGATTGGTATGTGGCAGCGCTGGTGCTGGTGGCACTGGGCGCGTTGACCAAGAGCGCACAATTTCCTTTCCATTTTTGGCTGCCGCACGCGATGGCGGCACCTACACCGGTTTCTTCCTATCTGCATTCTGCGACGATGGTGAAGGCAGGTGTTTTTCTGTTGATACGCTTCTGGCCTGCATTGTCCGGGACCGAAGAATGGACCTGGCTCATTGCTGGTGCTGGCGTGACTACGCTACTGATTGGCTCCTTCGTTGCGATTTTCCAGCACGATCTGAAAGGCTTGCTGGCGTATTCCACCATCAGCCATCTGGGCTTGATCACGGTATTGCTGGGCATCGGTTCACCGCTGGGCGTCGTGGCAGCAATTTTCCACACGCTGAATCACGCGATTTTCAAAGCCTCGCTGTTCATGGCGGCTGGCATCATCGATCATGAAACCGGCACACGCGACATGCGCGTACTACGCGGCTTGCGCCATGCGATCCCGATTACGGCGACGCTGGCGATTGTCGCCAGTGCTTCGATGGCTGGCGTACCACTGCTCAATGGCTTCCTGTCGAAAGAAATGTTTTTTGCCGAAACCCTGCACGTAGGCGGTACAGAAAACTGGTGGATGTCGTATGCCGCAGTAGCGATGGGCATTTTCAGCGTCGCGTATTCATTACGCTTCATTAGTGTGTTTTTTGGCAAGCTGCCTACCGACTTGCCGAAAACACCGCACGAACCACCACGCTGGATGCGCTTCCCGGTTGAGCTGCTGGTACTGCTCTGCCTGATTGTCGGCATTGTTCCTGGCTTGAGCGTCAAACCGTTTTTGAATAGTGCCGTCGTGTCTGTGCTGGGCGTGCAAACCCCTGAGTACGATCTTGGCATGTGGCATGGCTTTAATTTGCCACTGTTGATGAGCTTCATCGCGCTGGGCGGCGGGATTCTGTTTTACGTCATCTTGCGCCGCTACTTCTACCTGGCTTCAAGAGATAGCGTGCCGCTGTTCCGGCATTTCAGTGGTGCACAAGTGTATGAAACCGCGATGCTGCGCCTGACCTCAAGTGCTGCTTTCCTGGTGAAATGGCTGGGTACGCGTCGTCTGCAACCGCAATTATTCCTGATGATGGCTGCGATGATAGGCGTGCCTTTGTTGATGGTGCGACCGCTACCGACACTGAACGCAGCATCGTTTGCAAACATCGATCCGCTCTTTGCGACGATGTGGTTCATAGGTTGCGTATGCGCGGTCTCGGCCGCATGGCAGGCGAAATACCACCGACTCGCTGCGCTGATTCTGGTTGGCGGCACAGGCGTAGTCGTCAGCATGACCTTCCTGTGGTTGTCAGCACCTGACTTGGCATTGACGCAAATGATGGTGGAAACCGTCACCGCCGTACTCATTCTGCTCGGCATGCGTTGGTTGCCACGCCGCTTGGTGCCGAAAGAACTCAATATGCAAGTGCCGCGTACCGTCTGGCTGCATCGCTCACGCGATCTGGCGCTGGCAGTCGTTGGCGGATTGAGTATCGCTGCCGTCAGCTATGCCGTGTTGACGCATCCGCAACCAAAAAGCATAGGTGACTTCTTCCTGCTGCGTGCACTATCGGAAGGCGGCGGCTCGAATGTCGTCAACGTGTTGCTGGTGGACTTCCGCGGCTTCGATACGATGGGTGAAATCACCGTGCTCTCGATCGTGGCCCTGACTGTCTATGCCTTGTTGCGTCGCTTCCGTCCTTCGCCAGAAAGCATGGCGCCGCCGGAACAACAAATCAACGACATCGATCCAGCTGCACGACAAACACCAGTGGAACAAGTCGAGAGTGGTTATCTGATGGTTCCTGGCGTTTATCTGCGCTTCCTGCTGCCGTTCATGGGCATGATCGTCGCCTACTTCTTCATGCGCGGACATAATCTGCCTGGCGGCGGCTTCGTTGCCGGATTGATTTTTGCGGTCGCCATCATCGTGCAATACATGCTGGCTGGTACGACCTGGGTGGAATCGCATTTGCATCTGCGGCCACTGCGCTGGCTCTCATTTGGCTTGGTCCTTGCCTGTCTGACCGGATTAGGTTCTCTCCTGTTTGGCTATCCGTTCCTGACCAGCCATACCGCACATTTAAACCTGCCTGTACTCGGTGAAATTCATGTCCCGAGTGCCTTCTTCTTCGACCTCGGTGTGTTCGTGGTGGTGGTCGGTGCAACCATGTTGATCCTGGTCGCGCTGGCGCATCAAACGATACGTAGCCGACGTCCGCAACAGGGCGGCGCGGCCGAACCTACTGCAAGCAACAAGCGAGGGACCGTCTGATGGAAATTGTTATCTCTCTCGCCATAGGCGTACTGTTTGGATCAGGTATCTGGCTGATACTGCGTCCGCGCAGCTTCCAGGTACTGACTGGTTTGATGCTGATGTCTTATGCAGTCAATCTATTCATCTTCATCATGGGACGCTTGTGGGTCAATCGTCCGCCGCTGACACTCGGTGGCGCTGCACCCGATCCGGCCATGTTCAGTGATCCACTCCCGCAAGCGCTGGTCTTGACGGCGATTGTGATTGGTTTTGCCACCACGGCACTGTATCTGGTTGTCATGATCGGTTCGCGCGGCTTGACCGGCACCGATCACGTCGATGGTGAGGAGTCCGATCAATGAAGCTGGATTGGATGCAACATCTCATCATTCTGCCGGTGCTGTTGCCGCTGCTATGCGGCGCGCTGCTGATCCTGATCAATGAAAGCCGACATCAGTTCAAGTTCTTCGTGAATTTGACCTCTGTATTGCTGCAATTCGTGATTGCCGTCGTACTGATACAACTGACGGACAGCGGACATTGGGTCGATGGCATAGGCGTATATCTGGCTGCGAACTGGACTGCGCCATTCGGCATCTCGCTCGTCGCTGATCGCCTCGCATCATTAATGCTGTTGCTGACAGCCTTGCTCGCTACTGCCGCGCTGCTGTATTCGATGATGCGCTGGAGCCGCATAGGCGTGCATTTCCATTCGCTGTTTCAGTTCCTGTTGATGGGGATTAACGGTGCCTTCCTGACGCATGATCTGTTCAACCTGTTTGTCTTCTTCGAAGTCATGCTGGCAGCATCATACGGCTTGGTACTGCACGGCTATAACACCGCCCGCATCCGCGCCGGCATGCAATACATCGCGATCAATCTGGCTGCATCGCTGCTGTTCCTGATCGGCGTTGCGCTGATCTATGCCAGCACCGGCACCTTGAATATGGCCGATCTGGCCGCGCGTCTGCCGCAGGTCGAAGCGAGCGATCTGGTCTTCTTGAAAATCGGTGTTGCGATACTTGCCATCGCCTTCTTGGTGAAAAGTGCAATGTGGCCGCTCGGTTTTTGGTTACCAACCACTTATGCAGCAGCCTCTCCACCGGTCGCTGCGATGCTGGTCTTGATGACCAAAGTCGGTGCCTACGTGATCCTGCGCTTGTGGCTGCTGATCTTTTCACCGGATGCAGGAGCCGTTGCCGGCTATGGCTACGACGCACTACTGTGGGGCGGCATGGCGACCATCGTCTTCGGTGCCGCCGGCATGCTTGCCAGCGAAAATCTGGGACGCATAGCTGGTTATGGCGCCATCACGTCTTCCGGCACGCTGCTGGCTGTCATCGGTTACGGCCAAGCCTCGCTGGTCACTGCCGGCCTCTATTATTTAATCGGCTCCACCATGGCGATGGCAGCCTTTGTCTTGCTGATCGAACTGGTAGAGCGCATACGCTCACCCGGTGCGAACATGCTGGCACTGACGATGGAAGCGTTTGCGATTGAAGAAAAACCGGAGGAAACCGCCGGTGTCGGCATTCCGGGCGCGATGGCTTTTCTTGGCTTGGCCTTTGCCGGTTGCGCTTTGATCATCGCCGGTCTGCCACCGTTATCTGGCTTTGTCGCCAAATTCGGTTTGTTCCACGCGCTACTCAATCCTGATTCGAGCAGCATCGTCATTACCTCAGCCACTTGGGCCTTGATGATACTGATCGTGCTGTCAGGTTTTGCGGCGATTATTTCGCTGATGCGTTTTGGCGTACGGACATTCTGGGCATCGGGAGCGATCACTTCACCACGTTTGCATTTAACGGAAGTGCTGCCTATCAGTGTTCTGCTCTTGCTCTGCGTAGTGCTCACCGTGCAAGCAGGGCCAGTCTTTGCCTATCTGGAACGGACCAGCAACGATTTGCATAAACCTGCGCAATATATAGACCGGGTTATTTCCGAACCGGCCGTATCGCGCATCCAAAGTGAAGGGAGCCGCCCATGAAGCGCTGGTTACCTTCACCGGGGATGTCTTGCGTGTTGCTGCTGTTCTGGCTGCTGCTTAATGAAAGCGTCGACCCAGCGCAAATATTACTCGGCGTCATACTTGCCATCGCGATGCCGCTGCTGACCCAACGACTGCAACCATTAGGCTATCCACGAATATCCAAGCCGTTCACGCTGTTTCGCTTGCTGGGGATGGCGCTAGTGGAAATTGTGCGCTCCTGCTTCAACGTCAGTTGGCTCATTTTGTCTCCACGTCCAGGCAAACTGAATTCGCAATTCATACGCGTCCCACTGGACATCCGCAATCCATATGGCTTGGCGCTGTTATCGTGCCTGATCAATTCGACACCCGGCACGGTATGGGTAGAAATTCTGCCTGATACCAACGAGTTGGCGCTGCACGTGTTCGACCTGCATGACGAACAGTGGTGGATAGACACAATCAAGACGCGCTACGAAAAGCCGTTGATTGAAGTTTTTGAATAGGAGAATGTAAGCATGACGATACTGCTGGGATGGGCTATCCAATTCGCCTTCATCTGCATCCTCCTGGCGATGCTGTTCTGTGCCGTCCGGCTACTCATCGGCCCGACTGCGCACGATCGCGTGCTCGCACTGGACACCTTGTGGATGTGCGCCATGCTGTTGGCGCTGATGCTGGGAATACGCTTTGGCGACCTGATTTATTTCGAAGCGGCGATGATGATTGCGCTGCTGGGCTTTGTATCGACCATAGCCCTGACCAAATTCCTGATGCGTGGGGAGATTATTGAATGAACGGATTGGAAAACCTGCCAGCATGGGCAGCCCTCATTGTCTCCGTGTTACTGATCCTCGGTGGCGCCATCATCTTCATCGGCGCACTGGGCTTGATGCGTCTGCCCAGCTTCTATCAGCGCATACACGGTCCGGCCATCACGGTGACACTAGGTGCAGGCTGCCTATTGATTGCCTCGATGCTGTATTTCAGCGTGTTGCAGTCCAGGCTGGTGATACATGAACTGATTATTTCCGCCTTCATCATGCTGACGGCACCAGTCGTGTCCATGCTCATCATGCGCGCGGCAGTCTATCGGGATTTACGTGCCGGCAAGCGGGATGCCGGCGCTGACTCAGGCGAGGTTTACAGCTTCCCCGACAAAAAGTAAGTCTGCTCTGAAAATTGGGCGCAAAACGCGCTCAATTTTTGCCTTTCCGGCTTCCTGCCAAATTCGCCCTCTGGGCAAAAACCACTCCCAGCATCCACTTTCCCCGCCGTTGTAGCGTTTGCATAAGCTCACATTCGACGTATTCAAATCAGCAACATTTCGCCCGATCCGACTGGTAGAATCGAATTACCCATCACTCCGGCTTATGCTGAACTCCCATGCCAAACTCACGCACTCAGCAGCTAGCGCA
Organism: Herminiimonas sp. GW821-FHT09C12; assembly: GCF_059416385.1. NCBI lineage: Bacteria > Pseudomonadati > Pseudomonadota > Betaproteobacteria > Burkholderiales > Oxalobacteraceae > Herminiimonas > Herminiimonas sp. GW821-FHT09C12. The sequence continues at coordinate 1,367,897 of NZ_JBWKPC010000001.1, read as the reverse complement.
ATCCGCTCGCAATTTCTCGGGTAAACCGGTAGTTCGGCGCACCCTCATCGGGCTTGTTGTATTTGTTGTGTTGATCGGCCTGTTTGGCTTCTTTGCCTTGCCGGGCATCATCAAATCACAGGCAGAAAAGCTGATCACGGAAAAACTGCATCGCCAGACCACGATAGGCAAGGTTGAAGTCAATCCGTACGCGATGCGCGTCACGATTCATGACATGAAGCTGATGGAACCGGAAGGCGATGTTGTCTTCGCCAGCTTCGAGAAGCTGATGGTCAATACCTCGTATAAATCCATACTGCGCTTTGCGCCAGTAATAAAACAAGTACAACTCAGCGCACCCTACGTTCATCTGGTACGCAAAGATGCGACACACTACAACATCGATGACATCATCGAATTGATCAACAGCCAGCCACCGTCACCTGAACCGGCACGCTTTTCCGTCTTCAATATCGAAGTGGATAAAGGCCGCATCGAGCTCGATGACAAGCCGGCACAAACCAAGCACGAAATCGCCGATCTAAAGATAGGCGTACCTTTCATCTCATCTCTGCCGTCGCAGGTTGAAGTCAATGTTGAACCGTTGTTGAGTGCCACCGTCAACGGTTCGCCACTGCTGATCAAGGGCAAGGCGCATCCATTTGCCGACCCTGTCGATGCCGTCGTCGATCTCAATCTCGACGATGTGGACTTGACCGACTACATTAAATACGTGCCTGGCACGCCGCACTTCAAAGTACCTAGCGCCAAACTCGATCTGCACATGACGGCTAATTTCCGTCAGGAAAAAGACAAGGCACCTGCCCTGCTCCTGAGCGGCAACGTCAAACTGAAATCATTGCAAGTCAATGATCAGAATGGCAAATCAATAGTCAAACTGCCGGAACTGGCCATCACGCTGGACAATGCCAAAGTACTGAGCGAACGCTTTGAAGTTGCCAAGCTGGCGATCAACGGCATAGAAGCGGATATCGCTCGCAATGCAAACGGCCAATTTAATTTTGACAATCTACTGACGCCACCAGCGCCATCCAAAACTGTGGCAACAGCGAAAGCTGAACCTGCACCCGCAACGCCAGCGCCACCGGTTGCTACTGCAGCAAAAGCCCCTGCAGCCTTTACCTTTGCACTGGCAGAACTCGATATCAACAATGCAGCTTTGCGCTACGCAGATGCACAAGCGGCACGCCCGGTACTCGCCAGCATAGAAAAATTCAATCTGACAGTACGCAAGGTTGAAGTCGATACCAGCAAGAAAACCGTGATCGTCGATGAAGTCACATCCAATCAAGCCGGCTTCTCTTTGCAACAAGGCAAACCACGTAGCGCTGCAAGCACAAGCAATAAAACTAGCGAAACGCATGCCGCGACCAAAGCCAAAACACCAACCCAAACCACGGATGCCTCCTACACCGTAGACATCAACAAAGTTGGCATCGCGAATTGGTCTGCGCGTTTGGAAGATCGCAGCTTGCCAAAACCAGCCGTCACCGTCATCGACCCGCTGGCCTTGTCCTTGCAAAATCTATCCACCAAACCGAATGCACGCGGACAGATAGACCTGAAAGCTTCGGTCAACAAAAACGGACAACTCGCCGTCAACGGCAGCGTTGGCATGACACCTTTGCACACCGATCTCGCGCTGGATTTCAAGAGCGTAGACATCATGCAGTTGCAGCCGTACTTCACCGATCAGGTCAACATTCTGCTGACGCGCGCCGACATCTCTGGCAAAGGCAAACTGCAAATCGATCAGGGTAAAGGCGATGCACTAGTCGGCGGCTTCAAAGGCGATCTCACGCTGGGCAATCTGGCTACAGTGGACAAACTCAGTACCAATGATTTCCTGCGCTGGAAATCGCTGTACTTCGGTGGCATGGATGTAAAACTTGCACCATTTTCATTGAGCATAGATCAAGTTGCACTCAGCGACTTCTTCGCGCGCATCATCATCGACCCAACTGGTCGTATCAATCTGCAGGATGTGAAGATCAATGAAGCGACCGGTCAGAAAAGCGTAACGGAAGAACACAAAGCAGCACCGGGCACACCGCCCGTCGCAGCGAATAAAAATACCGTTACCTTGCCGCCGCCAGTCAAAACGGCCAGCGACATTCCACCAATTAAAATCAAGAAGCTGACATTGCAGGGTGGTCAGGTACGCTTTACCGATAATTTCATCAAACCGAATTACACCGCCAACCTGATGAAGTTCGGCGGCGTAGTGACCGGCTTGTCGTCCGATGCCAATAGCAATGCCAACGTCGATTTGAAAGGTCAGGTCAATAGCGCCCCGCTCGCTGTTGCCGGCACCATCAATCCGCTCAAAGGCGATCTGACCATGGATGTCAAAGCAGAAGTACACGGCATGGAACTGGCACCGCTGTCGCCATACTCCGGCCGCTACATCGGCTACGGCATAGAGAAAGGCAAACTCTCGTTTGAAGTCGCCTACAAGATTCAAGATCGCGTACTCAGCGCACAGAATCGCCTGATTCTGGAGCAGCTCACTTTGGGAAACAAGGTTGAAAGCCCGGACGCACCAAATCTACCAGTCAATTTTGCGTTAGCACTGCTACGCGATCGCAACGGCGTGATCGATATCAACCTGCCGATTGGCGGTTCGCTGGACGATCCACAATTTTCGATCGGCGGCATCATCGTCAAGGTGATCGTCAATCTCATCACCAAGGCAGTCACCGCACCGTTCGCGCTGATCGGCTCATTGTTTGGTGGCGGCGAAGAATTATCGAATCTGGATTTCGCTCCCGGCTTCGCCACGATCAACGATGCTGGCGAAACCAAACTCAAGACCATGGTAAAAATGCTGACAGATCGTCCAGCATTGAAACTGGAAATCACTGGCCGCACCGATCCAGAAGCTGATCGCGAAGGTTTGAAACACGCATCCATTACACGCAAAGTACGCGCGCTGAAATTGAAAGACATGGTGGCACGCGGTCAATCCGGCGATCTGGACAGCCTGACGGTCACACCGCAGGAATATCCAGCTTTGTTGAAACGTGTGTATAGCGATGAAAAATTTCCTAAACCGCGCAATATGATCGGCTTGCAAAAAGATTTGCCAGTGGAAGAAATGGAAAAACTGATGGTCACCAACACTACTGTCAGCGACGATGATCTGATTGCACTCGGCAATCGTCGCGCACAAGTCGTCAAGGATTGGCTGCTGCAAACCGGCAAGATCCCTGAAGACCGCATTTTCATCCTTGCTTCCAAGTCCGGTGGCACGGCTGCGAAAGACGGTGCTGCCGCAGCCAAAGCAAGCCGTGTAGATTTTTCCTTGAAATAAAGACACGCATTTCCTCAATCGCTTCCGCCTTGCATACGACGCAGCTTTCGCGTCGTATGCATTCCCCCGAATAGTTGCAACATAGAAAACATCTGCTTATTCCTCTGTCTTTTTCTCTGCTGTCAAGACTGGCGCATTCGCGTCAATTGCGTATCATCTAGCGCTCGTTATCCTCATTCTGATTATTCATGCTGCCTTCCATCGAACAACGTCTCGCCCTCGAACTTGCCGCTAAACCTATACAGGTCGCTGCTGCCATAGCTCTGCTGGATGAAGGTGCCACCGTGCCTTTTATCTCGCGTTACCGTAAAGAAGCAACCGGCGGCCTCGACGATATTCAATTACGTTTGCTGGAAGAGCGCCTGCGCTATCTGCGCGAACTGGAAGATAGACGCGCCGCGATTGTGGCCTCTATCGAAGAGCAAAATAAAATGACACCAGTCTTGCTCGACGCGATCATGCACGCAGAAGACAAGACACGACTGGAAGATTTGTATCTGCCGTACAAACAGAAACGCCGCACCAAAGCGCAGATTGCAGTTGAAGCTGGCTTGACGCCATTGGCTGATGCACTGATCGCAGACCCGACGCTGAATCCGGAAGAAGAAGCCACCAAATACCTGAAACCTGCTTTCACAGTAGATGGGATCGACAATCCAGGTGTAGCCGATACCAAAGCAGCGCTCGACGGCGCGCGCCAAATTTTGATGGAACGTTTCGCCGAAGATGCAGCGCTGCTGCAAGCCTTGCGTGAATACATCACCGAGCACGGCATTGTTGAATCCAAAGTGGTTGAAGGCAAAGAAGATGCGGGCGCGAAGTTCTCCGATTATTTCGATTACTCGGAAACCATCAGCACCATCCCTTCGCACCGTGCGCTGGCGATGTTCCGCGGTCGTCGTGAAGAAATGCTGAACGTCAATCTACGCCTCGACACAGAAGAAGAAAAACCGAAATGGGATGCGCCACACAATCCGTGCGAAGGTCGTATCGCTTCGCGCTTCGGCATCAGCAATCAAGGTCGTCCTGCAGATAAATGGCTGGCCGACACCGTACGCTGGACCTGGCGTGTCAAAGTCTTCATGCATCTGGAAACAGAGCTGATGACCAATCTGCGCGAGAAAGCAGAAGTCGAAGCGATCAATGTATTTGCACTGAATCTGAAAGCGCTGCTACTGGCAGCGCCAGCCGGACCGCGCGCCACGATGGGACTCGATCCTGGCCTGCGTACTGGCGTCAAGGTCGCAGTGGTCGATGCCACCGGCAAAGTGGTCGATACCGCCACCGTCTATCCGCACCAGCCACGCAACGATTGGGACGGCACGCTGCATACGCTGGCACAACTGGCAGAGAAACATAAAGTCGCGCTGATCTCTATCGGCAACGGCACCGCCTCGCGCGAAACCGACAAGCTGGCGCAAGACTTGATCAAGATGCGTCCAGAATTAAAGCTGACCAAGATCGTCGTCTCCGAAGCCGGCGCGTCGGTGTACTCCGCATCTGAATTCGCATCGCGCGAATTGCCGGATATGGATGTCTCGATCCGTGGCGCAGTATCCATCGCACGTCGCTTGCAAGATCCTTTGGCAGAACTGGTCAAGATCGATCCGAAATCTATCGGCGTCGGTCAGTACCAGCACGATGTCGGCCAAACTCAATTAGCGCGCTCACTAGACGCCGTGGTTGAGGATTGCGTGAATGCGGTAGGTGTAGACGTCAACACAGCGTCTGCGCCGCTGCTGGCACGTGTATCAGGCTTGAATAACAGCGTCGCGCAAAGCATCGTCAGCTATCGCGACATGAAAGGCATGTTTACTTCACGTGCTGACCTGCGCGCGGTGCCGCGCCTGGGCGACAAGACTTTTGAGCAGGCAGCAGGCTTCCTGCGCGTGATGTCAGGTGAGAATCCGCTGGACGCGTCGGCAGTCCATCCTGAATCCTATCCGCTGGTCGAAAAAATCCTGGCCGACATCAAGAAAGATGTGAAAAGCATCATCGGCGATGAAAAGGTCTTGAAGTCACTGAGCCCGGCCAAATACGCGGATGAAAAATTCGGTATCCCGACCATCACCGACATTCTGAAAGAACTGGAAAAACCAGGCCGCGATCCACGTCCGGAATTCACCACCGCCACGTTCAAAGACGGCGTGGAAGAAATCAAGGATTTGCGCCCAGACATGATTCTCGAAGGCGTAGTCACCAACGTCGCGGCCTTCGGTGCCTTCGTCGATATCGGCGTGCATCAGGATGGCTTGGTACATATCTCCGCACTGTCCAATACCTTTGTCAAAGATCCACACACCGTGGTCAAAGCCGGACAAGTTGTCAAAGTGAAAGTGCTGGAGGTTGACGAGAAGCGTAAACGTATCGCTTTGACAATGCGCCTGTCGGACTCGGCACCAGTTGCCGGAAGCAAACCAGAGCAACGTGCCGACCGTAATGACAGCCGCCGCCTGTCACAACACCAGAATCAGCAGAGCCGTCAGCCAGATAGCGGTAGCGCAATGGCAGCAGCTTTTGCCAAACTGAAGGGATAAGCAGCAAGTTTCCCCGGTTTTTCTTATAATGGCGCATTAACTTACAGTGAGGCAGCAATGAGCGACGACGTACAATCCTGGATCAAAGAAACCGTAACCCAAAATCCAGTCGTTTTATTCATGAAGGGCACGGCACAATTTCCACAGTGCGGCTTTTCCGGCAAGGCGATTGCATTGCTGAAAGAAAGTGGCGTAACCGATCTGATCACGGTCAACGTACTGGACGATGCTGAAGTTCGCCAAGGCATCAAAGACTATTCGAAATGGCCTACCGTACCTCAGTTGTACGTCAACGGTGAATTCATCGGCGGCTCCGACATCATGAACGAGATGTTTGAATCCGGCGAACTGCAAACACTGCTGAAAGCCTGATGTGACAGCGTCTGCTGACGCTATCACTGCGCCACGCCGGAAGCGATTAATCATCGCGATCACCGGCGCTACCGGCGTCATCTACGGCATACGCCTGCTGCAAGTACTACGCGATATCGCAGATGTGGAAACACATCTGCTGATATCTGAAGCAGGCGTGCTGAATCTCCATCAAGAACTTGATATGAAGCGCAAGGATGTGGAAGCGCTGGCTAATGTCGTGCATAACGTGCGCGATGTAGGCGCTGCTATCGCCAGCGGTTCTTTTCAATCCGACGGTATGATCATCGCGCCCTGCTCGATGAAGACGCTCGCAGCAGTCGCCCACGGCTTTTCCGACAACCTGATCTCACGCGCGGCCGATGTCGTTTTAAAAGAGCGCCGCCGTCTGGTTTTGATGGTGCGTGAAACGCCTTTCAATCTCGCGCATCTGCGCAATATGACTGCCGTCACGGAAATGGGCGGCATCATCTTCCCGCCGCTACCCGGCTTTTATCATCGCCCGGCATCGATTGCAGAAATGGTCGATCACACAGTAGGACGCGTGCTGGATTTATTCGATATCCAGCATAGCCTGACACCACGCTGGAACGGTCTGAAGGACTGACTCAGTTCGCCAGACGACGCTTGCCATCCTGGTAGGTGTAGATAGAAATTGTCGGATTCTTGATCTCGCCCCGCGCGTCAAACTGCACGTTCGACATCACGCCTGCAAAATGCACCTTGGTCATCGCCGGCAGATACTTCTGCGGTTCTATGCTATTGGCCGCCTGCATGGCTTTGGCAACTGCCAGCACAGCGTCGTAGGAATACGGGCCATGCATCTGGAATTGCCCGGGAAATTTTGCGTCATAACGCTTCTTCCAATCACGACTGGCCGCCATGCGATCCAGCGCAATGCCGCTATGCGCACACACCACATTGTCCTGAATTTTAAAACCTGCGGTACGCTGCTCCATGCTCTGCGTGCAGATACCATCGCCACCAAGGAATTTTTGCCGCGTCAGGCCTAGCTGTTCCATTTGCCGCAACATCGCACTGCCCTGCGGATCCATGCCACCAAAGAAAATACCATCCGGATTAAGCGCTTTGACCGCGGTCAGGATCGCACTGAAATCAACTGCCTTATCATTAGTGTATTGCTGCGTCACTACCTTCACCGGCGTATTACGCAATGCCGTCCTGAATGCATCAGCCAGTCCCTGACCGTAAGCACTGCGATCATCGATCACTGCCACCGTCTTGAGCTTCAAAACATTCACCGTATAGGCGGCAATCGCCTGTGCCAGGGTGCTGTCATTTGCCAGCATGCGGAAGGTGGTGTTGTAGCCGAACTTGCTCAGTTCCGGACTGGTCGCAGACGGTGTCAGATTCGGCAAGCCGCATTGATTGTAAATCCGCGCAGCCGGGATGGTAGTACCTGAATTGGTATGTCCGATCACCGCATTCACATGCAGGTCGCAAAAGCGTTGTGCGACTGCAGCTCCTTGCTTGGGATCCGCAGCATCATCTTCGGACAACAATTCAAACCGAAGCTGTCGTCCATCAACGATGATTTTCTTTTCATTCAACTCATCCACTGCCATGCGTGCGCCGTTCTGGCTATCCTTGCCATAAAAGGCTTGCGGCCCGGTCAGTGGTGCGGCAAGTCCGATTTTGACAGTCTGCACTTCCTGCGCCTGCACCAGCGCGGCAGCGGATGCGATCAATAAAGGAAAAATGAGGGAACTTGATTTCATGGAACCATTGCAGAATAAATGAATGACTTCATTCTATCCGCAGATCCGCACAAGACTGAAATGTGCACGCAATGAGAAGTGAACGGACAAGAAAAAGCCCTTTATAACTCGCGTTATAAAGGGCTTTTATTTGGTGCCGACTGCCGGTTTCGAACTGGCCACCTGATGATTACAAATCAACTGCTCTACCAAATGAGCTAAGTCGGCTAAACTTTTTGCAGAGCAGAATTATACTCTATTTGATGCGAGTAAGTGTAGGTCTTCCACCTTTTTTTGGTGGATCTGGCACATCGTCCGAACCATCATCGTCCTCATCTTTGTCATTCGGCTTATTTTGTGCCGTCGGAACCGAGGTTAATGCGGGCGCAGAAGACGCAGGAGCTTGATCTGCTGGTGCGGCATCGGCCTCATCAGCTTGCTCATCGCTCGACTTGTTACTCGCTTCAAACGCCATACCTTGCCCGTTTTCACGCGCATAAATGGCAACAACGTTATCGACAGGTACAGAAATATCACGTGAGACACCGCCGAAACGCGCACTAAAACGGATGAGATCGTTCTCCATCTTCAAGCCACTGGTTGCGCTGAAGCTGATGTTGAGCACGATTTCGCCGTTCTTGACGAATTCCATAGGCACACGTGTTGCGCCATCCACTACTGCAGCCATGTAAGGCGTGTAGCCATTGTCTGTGCACCACTCGTAAATGGCGCGCAGCAAATAAGGTTTTGTTGAAGTTTCAGACATGATTGCGATCAGCTCTACACGGCTAAAAAGTGTGCCATGAAACCCAAACGATGTCGTTGATTGAAATACAAGCTTTCACTCAACAGACATCATCGGGAACAACACGACGCAATTTTTAACGACGCATGACCTTTTCAGAAGGTGTCAGTGCTTCGATATAGGCAGGACGCGAGAAGATGCGTTCTGCGTATTTCATCAGCGGTGCAGCGGTTTTCGACAACTCGATACCGTAATGATCCAAACGCCACAGCAACGGTGCGATTGCAACGTCCAGCATCGAGAATTCATCACCCAGCATGTACTTGTTCTTCAAGAACAGAGGTGCCAGCGTCGTCAGGCGATCACGAATTTCGTTACGTGCTTTTTCCTGAATTTTTTCGCCGCTACGGCCTTTGTCATTTTCCAACGTATGAACGTGGATGAACAATTCTTTTTCAAAATTGAACAACATCAGACGTGCACGCGCGCGCATCAATGGATCTGCCGGCATCAATTGCGGATGCGGGAAGCGCTCATCGATGTACTCGTTGATGATATTTGATTCATACAAAATCAAATCACGCTCAACCAGAATCGGCACTTGGCCGTACGGGTTCATCGTCGAAATATCTTCCGGCTTGTTGAACAAATCTACGTCGCGAACTTCGAAGTCCATGCCTTTTTCAAACAGAACCAGGCGGCAACGTTGGGAGAATGGGCAGGTTGTACCCGAATAGAGAACCATCATTTTTATAGTTCCTTAGAAACAAAAGGGTGAGACCCGTTACGGCTCACCCTAAAACAAACCCCGCAAACTGCGGGCAAGAAAATTACTTGATATCTTTCCAATAGGAAGCATTCAAGCGCCAGGTGATTACGATGAATACACCCAGAAACATCAATACCCAAGCGCCGAGGCGTTTACGGGTATTTTGTGCCGGCTCAGCCATCCAGGTCATAAATGACACCAGATCGGCAACAGCTGTATCGTACTCCAACGGGGTCAATGTCCCCGGTGTGACTTGTTCAAAGCCGGCAAATTTGTGCACAACCTTGTTCGGGTCATGTGGATCTTTTTCATCTACGAATTTGGCATCACGTATGCCTTGAAGTTCCCACAGAACATGCGGCATACCGACGTTCGGGAACACCATATTGTTCCAACCCGTCGCACGTGTGTCATCTTTGTAGTACGAACGCAGATAAGTATAGAGCCAATCCGGACCAGTACCAGCGCCGGAAGCCTTGGCACGTGCGATCACCGACAAATCCGGTGGAACCGCACCAAACCAGTTTTTGGCATCTTTCGGTGCCATTGCAATGGTCATCATGCTGCCAACCTTGTCTGAGGTGAAGAGCAAATTATTCTTGATTTGCTCTTCAGTCAGGCCGAGATCCTGCAGCTTGTTATAACGCAATGACGATGCAGAGTGGCAGCTCAAACAGTAGTTCACAAAAAGTCTGGCACCGTTCTGCAGCGAAGCGAGATTTTTGGTGCGGTCTGGCGCATGATCCAGCGGGAAATCACTTTCCGACGCCAGCACCAAGCCTGGCAACAGCACCAAAGTCGCGATCAGTTTTTTCATCAATGTCATGATTCTCTTATCCCTTTGCGGCTTAGTGCGGATGAAAAACAACGCGATCCGGTACAGGCTTGAATGTTCCCATGGCACTCCACCATGGCATCAAGAGGAAGAAGCCGAAGTAAATGAAAGTACCAACCTGCGCGATGTACGTGCCAATTGCGGTCGGCGGCTGCACACCCAGATAACCGAGAATAACAAAGGCGATGCCGAACACACCATAGATATACTTATGCCAAGTTGGACGATATCTGATCGACTTGACAGGGGACACATCCAGCCATGGCAAGCCGAACATGATCATGACCGACACACCCATTAACACAACACCAAAAAACTTAGCGTCAAACCCTTTTAAAACATCAGGCACTGCGGCTGACAAATTTAAATGAGAAGCGATAATAGGGAAAAGGCCCATTGCAACTGCGATTAAAAACGCAATGACGACAACAGCAAGCTTGATAGGTTTTTGCAACTTCGTTTTAAACCAAATCAATGCCGCATAGGCAAAAATACCCGCTATCAGCCATACCATAAAGTCCGAAGTAGTCGCACGCAGAATCGAATAGAACGGCGTGAAGTACCAAACCGGCGCAATATGTGGCGGTGTTTTCAGCGGATCAGCTGGAACGAAGTTGTTGTACTCGAGGAAGTAACCACCCATTTCCGGCGCGAAGAACACAACAGCGGTGAACACGAACAGGAAAATCGTCACGATAAAAATATCGTGCACTGAGTAATAAGGATGGAATGGAATACCGTCGAGCGGAATACCTTTGTCATCCAGTTTTTCCTTGATTTCAACGCCATCAGGGTTGCTCGAACCTACTTCGTGCAGAGCAACGATGTGCGCTACAACCAAACCAATCAGGACCAGTGGAATTGCAATCACGTGGAATGCAAAGAAACGGTTCAGGGTTGCATCGGAGACGACGTAATCACCGCGTATCCACAAGGACAGATCAGGGCCGATGAAAGGGATCGCACCGAACAAGTTAACAATAACTTGTGCACCCCAATATGACATTTGGCCCCATGGCAGCAAATAGCCAAAGAACGCTTCTGCCATCAGGCACAGGAAAATCGCAACGCCGAACAACCAGACCAGTTCACGTGGTTTGCGATACGAACCGTACAGAAGGCCGCGCAGCATATGGATGTAAACCACGACGAAGAAGGCCGACGCGCCAGTCGAGTGCATATAACGCACCAGCCAGCCCCAAGGCACATCGCGCATGATGTATTCAACCGAAGCAAACGCAAGCGTTGCGTCCGGTTTGTAATGCATGACGAGGAAAATACCGGTAACGATCTGGATGACCAGCACCAACAGTGCGAGTGAGCCAAAAACGTAGAGGAAGTTGAAATTCTTTGGGGCGTAGTATTCGGAGAGATGCGCTTTCCAGGTCGATGACAAAGGGAAACGGGCATCTACCCAGTTCAATGCTTTGTCAGCAATCGGTGCGTCGGCAGGGAGTTGTTTTTCGTGGAAAGCCATGATTACGCCTCACCTTTCTCATCTTTGCCGATAACCAGCTTGGTGTCGCCTTCGAACATATATGGCGGAACCTGCAGATTGTCTGGCGAAGGCTTGTTCTTGTAGACGCGGCCGGCCAGATCGAAAGTCGAACCATGGCATGGGCAGAGAAAGCCACCGTGCCAGTCGTCCGGCAACGATGGTTGCGCACCGGTCTGGAATTTGGCAGTTGGTGAGCACCCCAAGTGTGGGCAGATACCAACAACGACCAGCAGATCCTTTTGCCGTGAACGCCATTCGTTCATTGCGTACTCTGGCGTGGTCGAAAATTGTGTTCGTACAGATTCGGGGTCGGCAAGTTCAGCATCGAATTTTCCAAGCTCCGCCACTTGCTCTGGCGTACGCTTCAAAATCCAGACTGGATTTCCGCGCCACTCTACAGTTTTCATCTCACCTGGGGCTAGGCTTGCGATATCAACTTCAACTGGCGCACCGGCGGCTTTTGCTCGCTCGGACGGCTGAAAAGTTGAGACCAACATACCAGTTGTGGCTAATCCAGCCACGCCACCCGCCGCACACGTAGCGACGAGCAAGCCCCGTCGACCAGAGTCGACCTGCTTTTCGTTACTCATACCAACCCCAATCAGTCAAAATGCGAAATGTGTACGAAACTTCTAGCAACCTTAGATTATAACGGAGCTAACGCTTGTTTTAAAGCAAATAGACATGCTTAAAGTAATTTTTACGGAACTTTTTGGAGCATTCCGTTGCCGCATCGGCTTATTTGCGTCGCATTATCCATCGAATTTGCACAAAAAAGAGGAAATTTAATTTGACGTTTATAGCGCTAAAAATTAGGATACATTGGCACATTGCACTTTTACAAACAAGTTAAACGGAGGATTGCCATGGGCATGATGCAGGAATTTAAGGCTTTCGCAGTCAAGGGAAATGTAGTCGACTTGGCTGTCGCAGTCATTATTGGCGCCGCATTCGGCAAGATCGTCGATTCGCTGGTACAAGACATCATCATGCCGATTGTTGGCAAAATTTTCGGTGGATTGGATTTCAGTAATTACTACCTTGCGCTGAACAATCAGGACCCGCACTTGACGCTGGTTGAGGCAAAAAAACTGGGCGCCGTCCTCGCCTATGGTAACTTCATCACAATTGCGCTGAACTTCATCATTCTTGCCTTCATCATTTTTCAAATGGTGCGTTTGCTAAGCAAATTGAAAAGAAACGATCCGCCAGCAGAAGCCCCGGCAGCAACGCCTGAAGATGTTTTGCTGTTACGAGAAATTCGCGACTCATTGAAGAAGTAAATAAAAAGGCCGCCAAATTTGGCGGCCTTTTTTATGAAATGTGGGCAAACAAGATGAGTGGTAAACAAACAACGTTTTACGCTTATCTTTTAGACTTCAATTGATCCATTTGCAACAAACCACGACGATTTGCCTCATACACGGCCTCACCGCGTGAATGCACTGACAATTTATCGTAAATGTTTTTGATATGCGTTTGTATGGTGCCAACAGAAAGAGAAAGCTGACGCGCCACTTCTCCATAACTATCACCGCGCGCAATCAAATCAAGTATCGTTGATTCGCGCTTGGTCAGAGATACCTGATCCTCTGCAGCACCCTCATTCTGAGCACTCACCACATCAGCAGGCTTTTTCCCGTCGCGCATGCGACCCAGCACTTTACGTGCAATCGTCGGACTGATCGGCGAACCACCCGCATGCAAGTCCAGTAGCGAACGCGCAACATCCAAACGGTCCACATCCTTCAATACATAACCGGATGCACCCGCCTCAATACTATCGAGCACGCTATCTTGATCACTGGAAGTCGTGATGACCATCATGTTGCACGCAGGATAACGTTGCGCACAAAAACGGATGATGTCGATACCGGAACCGTCCGGCAAACCAAGATCAACCAACAAGAGATCAGCGGAATGGAGTTCCAACCACGCCAATGCGGATTTTACCGAGCTCAGCGCATCAAGCAGTTTGAGTGACGGCTCTTTGCCAATTGCGAGACACAAGGCTCGCTGCGTAACAGCGTCATCTTCAACAACCAACACAGTGATCGGCCCATCGGCTACCGGTTCCAGCATATTGATCTGTACTCCTATCTATGCCCTGACACGCGAGAATTGCATGCCCTGTATTTTTTGCCAATATTTGTAGTTATACCATAGCAAATTGCTATGCGGCATGATCGCTTGTGACATTCACTAATATCTTGCAATCGATCAACACGAAAAATTTCAAACAGGATTATCGATATCGATGAAGTGATGATTGATATGAAATGTCGCGGCCAGATGTTCACCCAAAGCCTGAACGCCATAACGTTCCGTCGCATGATGACCACAGGCGAGATAGGCAACACCGCTTTCGCGCGCCAAATGTACCGTCGGCTCGGAAATTTCTCCGCTCAAATAAACATTGGCACCCGCCGCAATCGCGTCACCAAGCAAACTTTGCGCAGCACCAGTGCACCAGCCGATTTGCCCCAGCTTTTGTGCAGGATCGCCGATGATCAACGGCCGCCTACCCAAACGCTTCTCAATTTGTACGGCCAGATCACCTACCGAAACAATAGCCGCATCAGACATCGTTCCAAGCCAACCCAAATCATCTTCGCCAAAACGTGACTCAGCCTGCAAACCCAATCGACGTGCCAATTGCGCGTTATTACCAAACTCCGGATGCATATCGAGCGGCAAATGATAGGCAAACAAATTCACATCATGCGTCAACAACATCTTCAAGCGCTGGTGCTTTTGTCCGATCACGCGCATATCTTCACCACGCCAAAAATAACCGTGATGTACAAGGATTGCATCGGCACCTTTTGCCAACGCCGCTTCAAGCAAGGCAACGCTGGCCGTGACACCACTCACCAATGTTTTAATTGATCTGCACCCCTCAACTTGTAAGCCGTTTGGGCAAAAATCTCGAAAACGGGTAATATCAAGCGTTCTAGCTAGATATTTGGCGAGATCGTCTCTATCTATCGTTTTCTGATCCACTTTTCCTACCTTTTATGCGACGTCTTTGGCTGTTGTTTGCGCAAACCGTAACTGTCGGTTTAGCAATTTTATTCATTGTAACGACCTTGAAGCCCGAATGGGCAAGCGGCGTCTTGGGCGGAACACAAAAGGTACGCAGCGCAACCTCAGTAGCAATGCTGGAAGCGCCATTGAATGCGGCACCTACGCAAGGCTCGTTCCGCGACGCTGCAAAAATAGCGATGCCATCGGTGGTGAATATTTTCACCAGCAAAACCGCGACCCCGTCACAGAACCCGTTCATGGACGATCCCTTCTTCCGGAAATTCTTCGGCGATCGTTTTGATGAACAACAAGACAAACAAGTCAGCCTTGGCTCCGGCGTGATTGTCAGTGCAGAAGGCTACATCCTCACAAATAATCACGTAGTCGAAGCAGCGGATGAAATCGAAGTTGCACTGACCGATGGCCGCAAAGCGATAGCCAAGGTCGTTGGCGCCGATCCAGAAACCGATCTAGCCGTCATCAAGATCAATCTCGACAATCTGCCTGCCATTACGCTGGGCCGGGTGGAAGAAGCGCGCGTCGGTGACGTGGTACTGGCAATCGGCAATCCTTTCGGCGTCGGTCAGACCGTGACCATGGGCATCATTTCGGCGCTCGGTCGCAACCACCTCGGCATCCTCGATGCATTTGAAAACTTTATTCAAACCGATGCCGCGATCAATCCCGGCAATTCCGGCGGCGCATTGATCGATGCCAACGGCAATCTGCTTGGCATTAACACTGCGATCTATTCCCGTAGCGGTGGCTCACTCGGGATTGGCTTCGCCATTCCTGTTACCACCGTTAAATCAGTCATGGATGCCATCATCAAGAATGGTCACGTCGTGCGTGGCTATATCGGTGTTGAACCACAAGACATCACGCCAGAACTCGCAGAGAGTTTTGGCCTGAAGAAAAGCTCAGGCGCCATCATTGCCGGCGTCTTGAAAGGTGGTCCGGCAGACAAGGCTGGCATGCAGCCTGGTGACATATTGATTTCGGTAGAAGGTAAAGCCGTCGCCGATATGGCAGACATGCTGAATCAGATCGCTCAACTATCTCCTGGCACCAAGGCCAAGATAGTCGTACTGCGCCGCAATCAGGAAAACATTCTCAACGTCACGATAGGTATGCGGCCTAAAGCGCCGCAACGCTCTGAGGAATAACAGGTAACTAGTACCATGCACATTCGCGATCTCACGCAATTTTTAGCCGAACTATCCGAGAACAATAATCGAGCATGGTTCGTCATGAACAAGCCGCGCTACGATATTCTGCGTGCGGAATTTCTCGAACTGGTAACGCAGTTGATCCGCGACATCAGCAAATTTGATCCGGCTGTTGCAGGCTGTAATCCAAAGAAAGCGCTGTTTCGCATTAACCGCGACATGCGTTTTTCAAAAGAAAAAATCCCGTACAAAACGCATTTTTCTGCTGCAATCAATGCAAGTGGCCTGAAGAAACCCAGCCAAGGTGGCGGTCCGACGTACTACTTCCACATAGACCAGACCGGCACCTTGCTGATCGCAGGTGGTGAGTGGATGCCACCAGCTGATCGCCTACGTGCCATACGTCAGCACGTGATCGCAGACAAGACTGGATTTTCCAAACTGTTGAACAACAAAGCGCTGGTACAGACTTACGGTGATTTGCAGCAGGAAGGGAAATTGACACGTCCACCTAAAGGCTTCGACGCAGATGCGCCGCATCTTGAGTACATCAAGTTGAAAAGCTTTATTGTGTGGAATGAGTTCCAGATCAAGCAAGTCGCTGATCTGGAAAAAGCACTGGTATCAGGCTTCAAGGATGCCTACCCATTGATAGCATGGCTACGCCAAGCCTGAGTTACATCGATTCGGATTCTTTTGGTGCCTGCGTAATTTTCACGAACATTGGTGCCAACAACAGACCCACCTCATACAGCAGGCACAAGGGCACCGCCAGCAATAGCTGACTCATGACGTCTGGCGGCGTCACCACTGCGGCAATAACAAACGCACCGACGATCACGTAAGGGCGGATTTGCTTCAGCTTTTCGACCGACACCAAACCCATACGCACCAGCACAATCACAATTACAGGCACCTCGAAGGTCAGACCGAAAGCGATAAACATCGTCATGACAAAACCGAAGTAGCTATCGATATCCGGCGCAACCGAGATTGATTTTGGCGCGAAGTTATTGATGAAGTGGAAGATGACACCAAATACGAAGAAATAACAAAACGCCACGCCAACAACGAACAATGCCGACGACGACACCACCAGCGGCGCAATCAATTTCTTTTCGTGTGTATACAGGCCAGGCGCAATAAATGCCCACAGTTGGTACAGCACCCATGGCAGAGAGATCAGGAAGGCCACCAGCATCGTGACCTTGACCGGAATCAGGAAAGGCGTGATCACGCCAGTCGCGATCATCTTGCTACCTTCGGGCAAGGCATGCATCATCGGCCGCGCCAGCAAATCGTAAATATCACCCGCCCACGGCATCAGGCACAGGAATATCACGATCACCACGATGGAGGCTTTCATCAGCCGACTGCGCAGCTCGATCAAATGAGAAATGAACGAATCTTCGTTACCAGTCATGTTCTTTTCTTCAGTCATTGTGGCGCGACGACATTCATTTCATGTACCCGGGAATTGGATAGTGGCATATAAACCGACGCAACAGGCAAGGTGTGTCGGATAGATCAGCTAAAAAAAGGCGATGATTTGCGCGCGTTCGCAGGCGTGTGTTTTGCCATACGCGCAGCGCCGGAAATGACCCGCGATTTTTGCCCGCTTTGACGCTTGTACCAGGACGGTATAGCCGAGGTATGCGCCAATTTCTTTCTGCGGAAGTTTTTCGATTTGACCGATGACTGATCGAAAGTCGGCGGCTCCATCAATGGATTGAGGTTCGTATCCGAATCATCCCAAGCAGAATGCAAGCTGCTTTCGACCTGAGATACATTCTGTGTAATCGTCCGCTCGACATCACTGGCGGCATCCTGCACGTCTTGATGCATCTTGCGCAGCTCGTCGAGTTCCATCTCGCGACTTACTTCGGATTTCACATCATTGATGTAGCGTTGCGCACGACCAAACAAAGTACCGGCCATACGCGCCACTTTCGGCAATTTTTCCGGTCCGATGAAAACCAGTGCCGCAACACCAATGATCGCAAGCTTGGAGAAGGCGATATCGATCATACGATTAGCGATAGGCTGAACATAATGTGCGTAATAGAACGACGATTAGCCGAGTCTTTACACACAAGATGATCAGCTATTCGACTTCTCTTTCACTTCAACGTCAACTGTACCTTTGTCTGCAACCTGGGATGGTGCAGCGTTCTGAGCGGCTGGCTTGTCGTCCTCGCCTTTCATGCCATCCTTGAAACCTTTGACAGCCTTGCCGACGTCTGAACCCATATTGCCAAGTTTTTTGGTGCCGAATACCAGCATCACAATGACCAGCACAATCAACCAGTGCCAGATACTAAATGAACCCATCATCTTCTCCTTGTAAGCGTCGCCGCCCTGAATCCAGAATTATTTTTTTAAGCCAACGACCTGCGCCACGGACGTGGTCCGCCGATCACATGCATATGTAGATGGTACACCTCTTGCCCACCATCCGGCCCGATATTGAACAGCGTTTTAAAACCGCCTGTGGCAACGCCGTTCTCGTCCATGCTGTAACCACATCCCAACTCTTGCGCCAACTTCGGTGCGAGCAGCGATATTTTACCCAACAAAGCAGCATCATTTGTCGTGCAATCAGCCAATGTTGCCAGATGTTTTTTAGGAACAATCAGAAAATGAACAGGCGCAGCCGGATTGATATCATTGAAGGCGAGCATATCGTCGTCTTCATAAATGATTTGCGCGGGAATTTGTTTCGCAGCAATTTTACAAAAAATACAATTATCCAAATGAAACTCCATCGTGGTTGAATCTCAACACCAGCGTATCAGATGCGATGATAATTAGTCAGCTTTGCGTGCCGCTTTTTCTTCAATGCCGGAAATACCTTCGCGGCGTGCCAACTCATTGAGGACGTCTTGCGGCGTCAAATCGAATTGCGCCAACAACACTGCCGAGTGAAACCACAAGTCAGCGCACTCATACAAGACCTTGGATTTATCAGCGCCGACGCGCGCATCCTTGGCAGCCATGACAAGTTCCGTTGCTTCTTCACCGATTTTTTTCAAAATCGCATCATCGCCCTTGCTAAACAAGCGCGCCACATACGATTTCTCCGGATCGCCACCGTTTGCCGGTTTGCGCGATTCGATGACTTCCGACAGACGCTTCAAGGTTTCACTCATTGCTACTCTGCCTTCACTTGTAAATCGTTTCCGGATTTTTCAGCACAGGTTCGACCGTTTCCCAGTCGCCTTCTTTCGCGTCGCCTTCAAACTTCTGGAAGAAGCAGGAATGACGTCCGGTATGGCAGGCGATCGCGCCGACTTGCTCAACCTTCAGCAAGACCACATCTTCATCGCAATCAAGACGTACTTCGTGCACTTTTTGTGTGTGACCGGACTCTTCGCCTTTGTGCCACAACTTCTTGCGCGAACGGCTCCAATAGATGGCTTCGCCCGTCTCTATGGTTTTTGCCAAGGCATCGCGATTCATCCACGCGAACATCAACACGTCGTTACTACCTACTTCTTGCGCGATGACCGGCACCAAGCCGTGCTCATCCCACTTCACCTTGTTCAGCCATTTTGCATTGCTGCTCATACCAACCTCATTGGAATACCTTGATCTGCCATGAAACGTTTGGCTTCCTGCACCGTGTGTTGCCCGTAATGAAAAATACTTGCGGCCAACACTGCATCTGCGCGTCCGATTTTGACGCCATCAGCCAGATCTTGCAGTCCACCAACACCACCGGAAGCAATCACCGGAATACTGATCGCATCCGACACCGAACGCGTCAGGTCCAGATCGAAACCAATCTTGGTGCCGTCTCTATCCATGCTGGTCAGCAGAATTTCTCCTGCGCCCAGACTTTCCATTTTTTTCGCCCACTCGATAGCATCCAGACCGGTTGCCTTGCGACCACCATGTGTGAATACTTCCCAGCGTCCATCTGATGCTTTCTTCGCATCAATGGCCACGACTATGCATTGCGAACCGTATTTTTGCGATGCGTCGAACACCAGTTGTGGATTACTGATAGCCGAACTATTGATGCCAACCTTGTCCGCACCCGCATTCAACAAACGTCGTACGTCATCTACAGCGCGCACACCGCCGCCTACCGTCAATGGAATAAAGACTTGTGAAGCGACTGCCTCGATGATGTCGAGGATTAAATCACGACCATCCGAAGTAGCAGTAATGTCGAGAAAGGTAATCTCGTCCGCGCCCTGATCATCGTAACGTTTGGCGATTTCGACCGGATCACCGGCGTCACGCAATTCCAAAAAATTAACGCCCTTGACGACACGACCTGCAGTGACATCGAGACAAGGGATGATGCGTTTTGCCAATGTCATTCGTCTGCTTCCGGTTCCAAGCCACTCAGCTCATCTGCTCTATCCTGCGCCGAGCGCAGATCCAGCGTGCCTTCGTAAATCGAACGACCGCAAATCACGCCTTCGATACCTTCATCTTGCACTGCGCATAAGGATTCAACATCCTTGATGTTGTGTACACCGCCAGATGCAATGACAGGAATCGTCATGCTTTGCGCCAGTTTGACGGTGGCTTCGATGTTCACACCACCCATCATGCCGTCGCGGCCGATGTCAGTATAAATAATCGATTCACAACCGTAGTCTTCAAATTTTTTCGCTAGGTCGATCACTTCATGACCGCTCAACTTGCTCCAGCCATCGGTTGCAACCTTGCCTTCTTTGGCATCAAGGCCGACGATAATCTGGCCAGGGAAAGCGCTGCAAGCATCGTGCAGGAAACCCGGATTCTTGACTGCCGCAGTGCCGATGATGATGTAGCTCAAACCATCATCAAGGTAGCGTTCAATCGTGTCCAGATCGCGTATCCCGCCACCGAGTTGGACCGGGATTTCTTCAATGCCGTGTTTTTCCGCATATTCGCGCACGGCTTGCAAGATCGATTTGACCGCCGATTCATTCTTCGGCTTGCCGGCAAATGCACCGTTCAAATCAACCAAATGCAGACGTCGTGCACCTTGTTCCAACCAGTGCCGCGCCATGTCGGCTGGGTCTTCGGAGAATACGGTAGCTTGGTCCATATCGCCTTGTTTCAGGCGAACGCAGTGACCGTCTTTAAGATCGATGGCAGGTATGAGCAGCATGGATACGTTTGGAGTGTGAGGTTTTAGATAGAAAAGAAAGCGATTTAGAACAAAAGCTTACGGATTCCAATGAACAAAATTTTTGTAGAGCTGCAGTCCGGCTGAAGCGCTTTTCTCCGGATGAAACTGTGTCGCGAAAATATTATCGCGCGCAATCGCACTGCAAAATGGTGCGCCGTATGGTGTTTCGCCAACGATATGCGCACGATCCGCAGGAACAGCGTAATAACTATGCACGAAATAGAAGTAGCTGTCGTCAGCAATTCCATTCCACAAAGCATGTGACTGCGTTTGATGCACGCGGTTCCAGCCCATTTGCGGGACTTTAAAACGTGAACCATCTTCCTGTAATTGATGATCAAAACGGAATTTCACAACCTTGCCAGGAAACAAGCCAAGACCAGCCGTATCGCCTTCTTCACTCCAGTCGAGCATCAGTTGTTCACCGACGCACACACCGAATAAAGGCTTGTTGCGCGCAGCTTCCAGCAATGCTTCCTGCACACCGGATTCCTGCAAGGAACGCATGCAATCCGGAATCGCACCCTGCCCTGGCAAAACCAGTCGATCAGCAGCACGGATATCACTGACTTCGCCCGAAATCCGCACATCCGCCTCTGGAGCAACTTGACGTAAGGCTTGTGCGACTGAGCGCAGATTGCCCACGCCGTAATCCACTACAACTATTTTGTTCATACCGGTTGATTCAAACTTCAGTGAATTGAAACGTTCTTGCAGGCCGCGAGCAGCTTACAGACTGCCTTTGGTCGATGGAATCGTACCAACGGAACGCGGATCCAGTTCAGCAGCCATGCGCAATGCGCGGCCGAATGCCTTGAATACGGTTTCGCACTGATGATGTGCGTTTTCGCCACGCAAATTATCGATATGCAAGGATACCAAGGCGTGATTGACGAAGCCCTGGAAGAATTCATGCGTCAGATCGACGTCAAAAGTACCAATCATCGAGCGTGTGAACGGCACGTGGAACTCCAAGCCAGGACGACCAGAGAAATCGATCACGACACGCGACAAGGCTTCATCCAGCGGCACATAGGAGTGACCGTAACGACGGATGCCTTTTTTGTCGCCGATGGCTTTGGCAAATGCCTGGCCCAGCGTAATGCCGACATCTTCCACCGTGTGATGCGCATCGATATGCAAATCACCTTTGGCATCGATATCAAGATCGATCAAGCCATGACGCGCGATCTGATCCAGCATGTGATCAAGGAAAGGCACGCCGGTATTCAGCTTTTGCTGACCGGTACCATCGATATTGATCGCAACGCGGATTTGCGTCTCGTTGGTATTGCGCGTGATTTCTGCAGTGCGTGGCGTAGACATATTCGATTAACAACCAGTAGTAACGATGAGAGTGATGCTTGGACAGCATTGAGATATTAGGTGTTCCGTCTAGCGTCTAAGGTAAACCTTCAACAACTTTCCGGCAACACATGCATTTTACCCACATTTCGGCGTGCACTTTGCGTTCCAGCCTCGATTGGACGCATCCTCGCGATTTTTATCGCTTACAAAGCGCAGAATCAGCTGAAAACAAGCGTCACCAAGAATTTAAATGTCATATTGATCAGATTTCTTCTGACACTTTCCCAAGGTCTTCACTTGGCGTAGCTACATTTTCTTCAATTGCCGGCGTCAGCGCAGCCAATCGTTTTTCGATCAGATCGCAATATTCAGCATTCAATTCAAAACCGACAAAGTGACGACCACAACGCTTGGCTGCCGCTGCCGTCGTACCACTTCCCATGAAAGGATCGAGTACAACACCACCTGGTGGGCAGGATGCTTTCAACATGCGCTCGATAATCTCCAGCGGCTTTTGTGTTGGATGATCGGCGCGCTCGCGATGTTCCTTGTGCAGACGCGACACGCTCCAGACATCTTTCGGGTTGTAGCCCATTTCCAGCCATTTGGCGCCGACAAAGATGGAACGTGAACGCGCCTTCTTGGTTTCCGCATCATAGGGAATACGCACAGCATCCAGATCGAAATAGTAATCCTTGGCCTTGGCAAAGAAGCCGATGGTGTCATGCACGGAAGAAAATTTGCGCGTACCGCCACCCATGGATGGCACACGCCTATCCCAGACAATTTCATTCAGCATAGTCATGCGCTTCTTCAACATGACAAATACTTCCGGCGAATAACGCCAGGTCAGGAAAATATAGAAACTGCCATTCGGCTTGAGCTTGGGAATGGCAGCGTCTATCCACTGCTCCATCCACTGCAGATAAGCATCTGCATCCAGCTTGTCGGAATCGTTGCCGTAATCCTTGCCCAAGCCATAAGGCGGATCAGCAATGATCACGTCGATCACACCATCGGGAATACGCGCCAGACCAGCTAGCGCATCTTCACAGAATATGCGATCGCGCCAATCTGTCATCGCTGAGTCCGGATGATTTTCATTTCAATCGATATTCTGCGGAACGTGCATGCGCTTGCAAACCTTCGCCATATGCAAGTTCTGCAGCAACTTTGCCCAGTGTTTGCGCACCACCTTCACTCACATGCAAAATGCTGGAACGCTTCTGGAAGTCATACACACCCAGCGGCGAAGAAAAACGCGCAGTACGCGAAGTCGGCAGCACGTGGTTAGGACCAGCACAATAGTCGCCCAGCGACTCGGAAGAAAAACGACCGAGGAACATCGCACCGGCGTGGCGTACCTTGTCCGCCCACTGCTGCGGATTTTCGGCAGAAATTTCCAGATGTTCGGCTGCGATCAGATTGGCGATTTCACACGCCTCATCCATATCGCGCACCTTGATCATCGCCCCGCGATTCGTCAGCGAAGTAGCGATCACATCCTTGCGTGGCATATCGGCTAACTGGCGATTGATGCTGGCTGCAACTGCTTCGATATAGTCTGCGTCAGGGCAGATCAAAATCGATTGTGCCAACTCATCATGCTCGGCTTGCGAGAACAGATCCATCGCGATCCAATCAGGATCAGTGGTGCCGTCACAGATCACCAGAATCTCGGACGGTCCTGCAATCATGTCGATGCCGACAGTACCGAACACACGGCGCTTGGCGGCAGCGACATAAGCATTGCCTGGACCAACGATCTTGTCGACTTGCGGGATCGTAGCTGTGCCATACGCCAGCGCTGCAACTGCTTGCGCACCACCAATAGTAAATACACGATCAACGCCAGACATCGCAGCAGCGGCTAGCACCAATTCATTCTTCACACCATTCGGCGTAGGCACCACCATGATGACTTCTTGCACGCCAGCCACTTTGGCCGGGATTGCATTCATCAAGACCGATGATGGATATGCAGCCTTACCGCCCGGCACATAAATGCCGACGCGATCCAGCGGCGTCACTTTTTGACCAAGTACAGTGCCGTCAGCTTCGGCATAAGTAAAGCCATCCGAGCCAATCGCATTTTTTTGGCGCTCATGATATGCACGCACGCGATCTGCTGCCGTCTGCAATGCAGCGCGACGTACTGGCGACAATTGCGCCAGCGCAGCTTGCAATGCATCGCTCTTGATTTCCAATACTTCCATGCTGTCCGCATTCACATGATCGAACTGCTTGGTGTATTCAAGCACAGCGACATCACCACG
Organism: Herminiimonas sp. GW821-FHT09C12; assembly: GCF_059416385.1. NCBI lineage: Bacteria > Pseudomonadati > Pseudomonadota > Betaproteobacteria > Burkholderiales > Oxalobacteraceae > Herminiimonas > Herminiimonas sp. GW821-FHT09C12. The sequence continues at coordinate 1,343,199 of NZ_JBWKPC010000001.1, read as the reverse complement.
CACCTTGACGTCTTCAAGGATGCGCTGCACAGCGCGATCTATCGCTTCATCTTCGCTCGCCTCGAAAGCAAGCACAGCCGCGAGTTGCGACTTGAAGTCGGGATGCGTAGAGTCAAATTTGCGTATCTGTATGGACATCATTTTTCTCAATCAAGCCATGTGGAATCGAATTCCGTTATTCCAATATCAATTACAAACATCAATTCAAGATTGACGTTTCGATGCTTTTTCAAATGCTTCAAGTATAGGCTGCAAGCGTTCACGTTTCAGTTTCAAGGCTGCCTTGTTAACCACCAGGCGCGATGAAATATCCATGATGTGCTCGACTTCAACCAAATGGTTGGCGCGCAAAGTGCTGCCAGTGCTGACCAGATCGACGATGGCATCAGCCAAGCCAACCAACGGACCCAACTCCATCGAACCGTACAGTTTGATCAAATCGACGTGTACGCCTTTAGCAGCGAAATGCTCACGAGCAGTCTGTACGTATTTAGTCACAACGCGCAAACGTGCGCCCTGTTGCACCGCATTCTCGTAATCAAAACCATCCTTGACCGCGACCGACATGCGGCAATTCGCGATATTCAGATCAATGGGCTGATACAAACCTTCACCGCCATGCTCTAACAAAACATCCTTGCCAGCCACACCGAAATCCGCTGCACCGTATTGCACGTAAGTCGGCACATCCGATGCGCGCACGATAATCACGCGCACATTGGCGTCAGTGGTTTGCAGTATCAACTTGCGCGAGGTTTCCGGATCTTCGGTGACCTTGATACCGGCAGCTTCCAGCAGCGGCAAGGTTTCTTCGAAGATACGGCCTTTCGATAGTGCCAGTGTCAGTTGTTGTGTTTCTTGCGTCATTATTTCACTCGCTGAATATGTGCGCCGACGGCGGAGAGTTTGACTTCCATGCGATCGTAACCGCGATCCAGATGGTAAATGCGGTCTATCAGTGTTTCACCTTCTGCCGCCAATGCAGCAATCACCAGCGAGGCAGATGCGCGCAGATCGGTTGCCATTACCGGCGCACCAACCAATTTATCAACACCAGTGATGATCGCAGTATGGCCTTCGATCGTGATGGCAGCACCGAGACGATTCATCTCTTGTACATGCATGAAGCGATTTTCAAAAATCGTTTCGATCACGCGACTACTACCTTCAGCAATACAGTTCATCGCCATGAATTGCGCCTGCATATCTGTCGGGAAGCCTGGGTATTCGGTAGTGCGGAAACTCACAGCTTTAGGACGCGATGCCATTTGCACCCGGATCCAGTCATCGCCGGAAGTCAAAATCGCACCGGCTTCACGCAATTTATCAAAAGCCACATCCAGCGTATCAGTACGTGCATTACGCAGAGTAACGTCACCACCAACAGTAGCAACCGCACACATAAAGGTTGCAGTCTCAATCCGATCCGGGATCACTGCATACGATGCGCCGTGCAAGCGTTCCACACCCTGGATTACCAAACGGTCGGTACCTATGCCTTCGATCTTCGCACCCATTGCTACCAGCAAGTGCGCGAGATCGGTAACTTCCGGTTCGCGCGCGGCATTTTCCAGTATGGTTTCGCCGTCTGCCAGCGTCGCCGCCATCAACAGGTTTTCAGTTCCGGTGACGGTAATCATATCGGTAACGATACGCGCACCCTTGAGCTTCTTCGCCTTGGCGTGGATATAACCGGCTTCTATCGTGACTTCGGCACCCATCGCCTGCAAGCCCTTGATGTGCTGATCAACCGGACGCGAACCAATCGCGCAACCGCCCGGCAACGATACTTTTGCCTCGCCGAAGCGTGCCAGCAAAGGTCCCAGCACCAGGATGGAGGCACGCATGGTTTTCACCATCTCGTACGGCGCTTCCAGCTTGTCGATAGCGCTGCCGTTCAACGTCACCTTGTCGCCGTCCTGCTCTGCCTGCAAACCCATTTGACGCAACAACTTCAACATTGTCGCCACGTCTTGCAGTTTAGGCACATTGCTCAGTTGCACAGCATCAGCAGTCAGCAAACCCGCGCACAAGATCGGCAATGCCGCATTCTTCGCGCCGGAAATAGCGATTTCGCCGGAGAGGCGATGACCGCCTTGTATTAAGAGCTTATCCATTTAAAGCGTATCCGTTCAGATATGTGAGTCTTACTTCTGGAATTCTTCAGGCGTCAGTGTCTTCATCGACAAGGCATGAATTTCTTCACGCATGCGATCGCCCAATGCGGCGTATACCAATTGATGACGCTGGATCAAACGTTTGCCGGCAAATGCATCTGACACGATCACGGCTTCGAAGTGCGCGCCATCGCCACTAACTTCGAGGTGCGAGCAATCCAGTCCGGCTGCGATATAACTTTTAACTAATTCTGGTGTGGGCAACATGATTCTGCCTTTATCTATGTGGTGATGATGTGTTGAATAAATAGGTATCGACGGCGTCATTAATGACGCAACTTGTATCCGCTTTTCAGCAGAGACATGCCCAACCCGGCAAGCAGCACCAGGAAAAAGGCGACGACAGAAAAACTGATCAATGGATTAACGTCAGACTGACCAAAAAAGCCATAACGAAAACCATCAATCATGTAAAAGAACGGATTCAAACGCGATACCGTTTGCCAGAATGGCGGCAAGGAATGCACTGAATAAAATACACCTGACAGGAAAGTCGCCGGCATGATCAGGAAGTTCTGAAATGCCGCGAGCTGATCAAATTTCTCAGCCCAAATGCCAGCGATCAAACCCATGGTGCCTAACATTGCTGCACCGAGTATCGCAAAAATCACTATCCACCATGGCGCAACAAACGCGATATCGGCAAACCAGGCGGTGACGATAAACACACCAGTACCCACGACCAAACCGCGTACGACTGCAGCCATCACATACGCACTGAACAATTCCCAATGCGACAGCGGCGGCAGCAAAACGAATACCAGATTGCCGGTGATCTTCGATTGAATCAGCGACGAAGACGAATTGGCGAATGCGTTTTGCAAGACACTCATCATCACCAAACCGGGGATCAGGAAAGCAGTGTATTTCACACCTGGATAAACCTGCACATGATCTTCCAGCACATGGCCGAAGATCAACAAATACAAGACTGCCGTCAGAATAGGTGCGGCAACAGTCTGCGTCGCGACTTTCCAGAAGCGCAGCATCTCTTTATAAAACAATGTTTGGAAGCCGATCATTTTTCACCTTCCATGATCTGGATAAAAACATCTTCCAAATCCGCTTGTTGCAATTGCATGTCTTCTATTACCACGCCAGATAAACGCAGCTTGGCGAGTATTGGTTCGACATCGCTGTAATCATTCACGCGCAAAGTATATTTGCTGCCAAACATGAGTTCTTCCGGATGCGACACCAGTTCTTTCAGCTCATCAGGCAACGTGCCCGAGGCAAGCTTCACGACCAGTTGCGATCCGGAGATACGCTTGATCAAAGTCGAAGTCGTATCCAAGGCAACCACTTGCCCAGCCTTCAACATCGCGACGCGATTACACAGCGCTTGCGCTTCTTCCAGATAATGCGTGGTCAGGACAACGGTATGCCCTTCGCGATTAAGACGTGAGATGAATTTCCACAAAGTCTGACGTAACTCAACGTCGACACCCGCAGTCGGCTCATCCAATACGATCACAGGTGGTTTGTGCACCAAGGCTTGCGCTACCAGCACACGACGCTTCATGCCGCCCGACAGCGCACGCATATTCGCGTCTGCCTTGCCGGTCAGATCAAGGTGATGCATCACTTCATCTATCCAGGCATCGTTATTCTTCAAACCGTAATAGCCGGATTGCATGCGCAAAGTCTCGCGCACGGTAAAGAAGGGATCGAACACCAATTCCTGCGGCACCACGCCGAGCAGTTTACGCGCCTGACGATAGTCACTGACGACGTCATGCCCGTGGATGCTGACATTGCCCGAATCCGCACGATTCAAGCCAGCAATGATGGAAATCAATGTGGTCTTACCCGCACCGTTAGGGCCGAGCAGGCCGAAAAATTCACCCTCTTCGATAGACAGTGAAATGCCATTCAACGCTTTCAGAGCGCGATAGCTTTTTTCGACATTATTTATTTGAATTGCAGCCATGGTGGCTAATGACACTTTACGGAAAATAAAACGCTGATCGAAGCGCAATTCGCGCTAACCGAATGGCGAAACCCTTGATTATATTGGATTTTCGCTATGGAACGCCGGTTTAGGGTGCGGATGAGGCGCGTGCGAGGAAGACGACCTTAACAAAAGGTCAATGATGTGGCAGATCTGCGCGCGGAAGGCTGGCATCGAGCAAGGTCTTGACGTCATACAAAGAAATCAGACTGCTCAGATTAGCCGGTAAATTATTGAAAACCAGCGATGCGGCACGCGCTGTTGCCGCGCGCCGCCAAACCAGCATCGCCGCGACCGCAGAGGAATCTACAGTCACGACATTGGAGAAGTCGATCACCGTCTGCCCGCCGGCGATTGCCTGCAAGCCATTTGCCAATATTACTTGGGCATTATTGAAGGTGAGCGATTCGCCGGGTTGAAACATGCTGATGATTACTTAACTGTTTTTGCCATACTGCCGGCAAGTTTCTTGTTTTTGTCCGACAGCGTTTTGATCAAGCCATCGATACCGGATTTGCTGATTTCTGTGGCAAAGCTGCCTTTATATGTCTCGACCAACCATGCGCCGAGTACATTCACGTCATAAATTTTCCAGCCAGCAGGCGATTTTGCCAAACGGTAGCTCAACTGAATCGGCTCACCGCGCGGCTGCAGCACTTGCGTATTCACGATGACTTCCGTATCGGCTGGGCTCGCACGCAATGGACGATATTCAAGTTTTTGATCACGGATCTGTGCGATCGCGCCAGAATAGGTGTACATCAGCAAGCTACGAAACTCTGTCGTCAATTGTTTTTGCTGATCCGGCGTGGCATCGCGCCAGTAACGGCCTGCCGCCAATGCGGTCATACGTTGGAAATCAACATACGGCAGAATTTTTTCATCGACGAGTTGCTGAATACGACGCGAATCACCGCTCTGGATAGCCTTGTCTGCCTTCGCGGTCGCCATCACGTCTTCACTGATGCGCTTGATCAATACATCAGGCGCTTCCACATCTTGTGCAGCGGCATATCCCGCAAAGGTCAACGCTACCAGCGCCAGCGATAATTTTTTAAAAATATTCATGTTTCTCCGATTCAATCAGGAATTACTTGTTGCCTTGAAAACATTGTCGCATCAAAAAACAATGCAACATCGTTGTTTGCAGGCATTTCGACCGGTTTTATTGTGCGGGGTTCAAGCACGAAACGATTGGTAACAAAATCAGCCGCCACCAACACCGAGCAAGAACTCTACTTTATGGTGCTAAAGGCTTGTTGGTATCCGGCGCATCGTCCTTGATCTTGCCATCATTCACGAGGCTCTCGCGGCGTTGCAAGTAAGCACTGCGCACAAATGAGTAACGATCAATTGCGATATCTTCCAGCAAATTAGTGGCACCCAGCGCCGATGCCCGCTGGTCGATAGCACGCACGACGTAGCCGCTGTTACGCACAGGAATCGAGTCTACATATGTCCAGACATCGCCATAGAAGTCGACTGGTAATGCAGCGGTATCACGCACCGTTGATGGACCAAAAAGCGGCAAGACCACATAAGGACCTGACTGAACGCCCCAGCGACCCAAGGTCTGACCGAAGTCTTCTTTATGCTTTGGAATACCGGCTTCGGATGCGATATCGAGTATGCCGCCCAGACCAAATGTACTGTTGACGGCCACGCGCATTACGTCAGACATACCGGCTTCGCCTTTCCCTTGCAGGAAATTGTTAACCATCGTCCAGACATCGCCGAGGTTACCAAAAAAGTTACCGATTGCCGTTTGTGCAAACGATGGCAATACATCCTGGTATGCAGTCGCTACCGGCTTCAAGGCAACGCGATCAACGGTATCGTTGAAATCGAACATTGTTCGGTTGAAGCCTTCCAATGGATCGCCCGGCGTATTGGTGTTGGTCGTCGCGCATCCGCTCAGAAACAATGCTGAAACCAGCACAAGTGTTTTGCTTATATTTTTCATTTTTGATCTTCTTTCCCTTCGGCTGCCTTGCTAAAGAGGAATTGACTAATCAAGTTCTCCAGCACCATCGCCGATTGTGTCATTGTAATTCTGTCGCCTGCTGCCAGATTGACCGTATCACCGCCCGGTTCCAATCCGATGTATTGCTCGCCAAGCAAGCCCGAGGTCAAAATCTTGGCCGATGAATCTTTTGGAAAAAGATAGCGGCTTTCAATATTCAAGGTGACGGTTGCCTGATAACTTTTATCGTCAAACGAGATGTCGGCTACGCGCCCAACAACCACGCCCGCACTTTTCACCGGCGCGCGTGGCTTCAGCCCGCCGATATTGTCAAAACGTGTGACAACTGGATAAACCTGCTCGAACGACAGGGAGCTCATATTCCCGGCTTTCATCGCCAGAAAGAACAAAGCGGCTGCACCCAGCAGCACAAAAAGGCCAACCCATAAGTCTAATGATTTTCGTTGCATAAACAGATACCTCAAATATGGGAGAAAGCGCTATTTCTTAAGAATAGATCATCCTCATCCATTCACACGAACAAAGCGTTGAGGGGGCGCACATTCTAATTGAAAAGTGCCATGCCCGCTCCGCACCCTTTTAACTGAACATCAACGCCGTCATCAGGAAATCCAGCCCCAGCACCGATAACGAAGCAATTACCACCGTGCGTGTCGTTGCACGAGCAACGCCTTCCGGCGTCGGCTGTGCTTGATATCCCTGATACAAGGCAACAAATGTTACTGCGAAGCCAAATACGATACTTTTGATCACACCGTTCAGGATGTCATTCACTACATCGACGCCACCCTGCATTTGCGACCAGAATGCGCCTTCGTCAACGCCGATCAATTTCACGCCGACGATATAACCACCCATGATGCCGACCGCGCTGAAAATCGCCGCCAGCACCGGCATTGCAATCACGCCAGCCCAGAAGCGAGGGGCCAACACGCGCTGCAACGGATTAACGGCCATCATTTCCATCGCCGACAATTGTTCGCCAGCTTTCATCAAACCAATTTCTGCTGTCAGCGAAGTGCCAGCACGACCAGCGAATAACAAGGCAGTCACGACCGGACCCAATTCACGTGTCAGCGACAAGGCAACCAACAAACCCAGCGCCTGCTCGGAACCGTATTTATTGAGCGTGTAATAACCTTGCAAACCCAGCACAAAACCGACGAACAAACCGGCAACCGCGATCAAAACCAGCGAATAGTTACCAATAAAATGAATCTGACTCACCACCAAACGTGGCCGACGCCACAAACTGCCGGAGGCGCCGATGATGCCAAAGAAAGTACGTGTAGCGAAACCAAGATTGACAACAAACTCGCGCACCAAGCGCCCAATTGTCTCTAGAAACCACACAATCATGAGTGTGCTCCCAGGCCCAAATCGTCTGCCAATGACTTCCCGGGATAGTGAAACGGCACTGGACCATCCGGCTCTGCATTGACGAACTGCTTCACATACGGATCACTGGAAGCCATCATTTCTGCCGGAGTACCCTGCGCAACTATCGCACCGTTCGACAGGAAGTACACATAGTCAGCAATCGAAAACGACTCATGCACATCGTGCGACACCAGTATCGTGGTCGAACCCAAAGCATCATTCAATTTGCGGATCAGATTAGCCGTCATACCCATCGAAATCGGATCAAGGCCGGCAAACGGTTCGTCATACATGATGAGTTCCGGATCCAGCGCAATCGAACGCGCCAATGCGACGCGACGCGCCATACCGCCGGAAATTTCGGCAGGCATCAGTTGTGCCGCATTACGCAAGCCAACTGTATGCAACTTCATCAAGACCAAATCACGAATCAATTCTTCGGATAAGTCCGTATGTTCGCGCAACGGGAAGGCAACATTCTCGAACACCGAGATATCGGTAAAGAGCGCGCCATGCTGGAACAGCATGCCCATCTTGCGACGTAACTGATACAGCGCTTTTGTTTCCAGCTTATGGACAACTTGACCATCGATCGCGACTTGACCGGATTGCGGCTGTAACTGACCGCCGATCAAACGCAGAACGGTTGTTTTGCCCGAGCCGGAACCGCCCATGACGGCAATAACCTTGCCGCGCGGGAAATCCATGTTGAGCGCCGACAGTATCGGACGCTCAACATAGCCAAAATGTAGATCGCGGATTTCAACAAGATTAGGCACTAGGGGAGTATTTCTTTTGCAATGTCATAATTGTAGTGCAGAAAACGAAAACGCTCCCGCGTCCATTTCTTTTGAGCAGCTTACATACACCAAACGTTGTAAAAAAACCCACGGCATCTTGCGACGCAGTGGGTTTTCTGTACAAAAAGACTTTTTGCTTAGCGTGGCAGCACTGATTCGCCCATCAAGAACGTATCAACTTCACGCGCGCACTGACGACCTTCACGGATCGCCCACACCACCAGCGATTGACCGCGGCGCATATCGCCTGCAGCAAAAACTTTGTCGACCGATGTACGGTAGCAAGCTTCGCCATCCGTAGTCGCCTTGGCATTACCGCGTGCATCCTTGTCGACACCGAAAGCATCCAACACTTGTGCCACTGGTGAAACGAAGCCCATTGCCAGCAATACCAGATCGGCTTTCATTTCGAATTCCGAATTCGGCACTTCTTGCATGCGGCCATCTTTCCATTCGACGCGAGCGGCGATCAGTTTTTCAACCTTGCCGTTTTTGCCTTCCAGACGCTTGGTCGCTACCGCCCAATCACGCTCACAACCTTCTTCATGCGAAGACGAAGTGCGCAGCTTGGTTGGCCAGTAAGGCCAGACCATGGGTTTGTTTTCTGTTTCTGGTGGTTGTGGCAGCAGTTCAAATTGCGCAACCGATGCAGCGCCGTGACGATTCGAGGTACCGACGCAATCGGAACCAGTATCACCACCACCGATCACAACCACGTGCTTGCCGGTTGCCATCAATTGATCTTTGATCTTGTCGCCAGCATTGACCTTATTTTGCAATGGCAAGAATTCCATCGCGAAATGCACGCCTTTCAACTCACGACCTGGAACCGGCAAATCGCGTGGCTGTTCCGCACCACCAGCGATGATGACTGCATCGAAGTCTTTGTTGATCTGCTCTGGCGAAATCGTTTCTTTCGCCCAGTTGATGATGTTCGCCGGGAAATCCTTGCCAACCAAGACGCTGGTACGGAACTTCACGCCTTCGGCTTCCATCTGTTTGACGCGCAGATCGATGTGCGATTTTTCCATCTTGAAGTCAGGGATACCGTAACGCAGCAAGCCGCCGACGCGATCGTTTTTCTCGAACACGGTGACATCGTGACCAACGCGCGCCAACTGCTGAGCAGCAGCCATACCGGCAGGCCCCGAACCGACGACAGCAACTTTCTTGCCGGTCTTCACACTAGGTGGCTGCGGTACAACCCAGCCGCTGTCCCAACCTTTGTCGATGATGAAGTGCTCAATCGATTTGATACCGACTGGGTCTTCATTGATGCCCAAGGTACATGCGGACTCGCATGGCGCCGGGCAAATGCGGCCGGTGAATTCAGGGAAGTTGTTGGTCGAATGCAGGGTATCCAGCGCTTGCTTGTATGCGCCGCTAAACACCAGATCATTCCAGTCAGGAATGATGTTATTGACCGGACAGCCGTTATTGCAAAACGGAATACCGCAATCCATGCAGCGTGTCGCTTGCACTTTTGCTTCCGCATCGCTCAAATGAACGGTGAATTCCTTGTAATGCTTGGTACGTTTTTGCGGCTCTTCGCTTGCTTCTTTCAAGCGTTGAAATTCCATAAAGCCGGTAATCTTTCCCATGTTTCTCTCGCCTTCTAAACCATTCGTTTCGGCCCGATCGCTATGCAATCGGGCCATGACATCGTTTGTTGACTGTGTTTATGCAGCCTTACACAGCGACCTTGGTTGACACTGCCTGCTCAGCCTTGGCAGCATGCATCTCAGCCAATGCGCGTTTGTATTCCGATGGGAATACCTTGACGAACTTGCTACGTGCGGTGCTCCACTCATCCAACAGTGCGCGTGCACGTGTGCTGCCGGTGTACTTGAAGTGACGCTCGATCAAACCTTTGAGAATTGCTTCATCGGTTTGTGCATCAGCACCACGTACATGGCTATGCCAGGAATTGTGCTCTGCCTTGTCTTCCTGTTCGGCCGCGGTCTGCACTGCATGCAGAGAAACCATCGCCATATTGCACTTGCTCGCGAAATCGCCTTTTGGATCGTAGACATACGCGATACCGCCCGACATACCAGCAGCAAAGTTACGACCGGTTTCGCCCAATACAACAACGGTGCCACCTGTCATGTATTCACAACCGTGATCGCCGGTACCTTCAACCACGGCAATCGCGCCGGAGTTACGTACCGCAAAACGTTCGCCTGCAACGCCGTTGAAGAAGGCTTCACCTGCAACAGCACCGTACAACAAGGTGTTACCGCTGATGATGTTCTCTACTGCACGACCACGGAACTCGGTGTTAGGACGCACGATGATGCGACCGCCCGACAAACCTTTACCGACGTAATCATTACCTTCGCCGACCAGATCCAGCGTAATACCGTGCGCGAGGAAAGCGCCGGCCGATTGGCCTGCAGTACCTTGCAACTGGATATGAATCGTGTCGTCAGGCAAACCTTCGTGACCGTATTTCTTCGCGACCATGCCAGACAACATTGCGCCAACCGTACGGTTGACGTTTTTGATCGGTGAAATGAACGAAACTTTTTCGCCATTCTCAATCGCAGCCTTGGCTTGTGCGATCAACTTGTTGTCCAGCGCTTTTTCCAAAGCGTGATCCTGACCTTCGGTGTGATAGCGTGCAACGCCTTCAGCCACTGCAGGTTGATAGAACATACGGCTGAAATCCAGACCCTTGGCTTTCCAGTGCGAAATCGCTTTCGATTTGTCGAGCAGGTCAGCGCGGCCGATCAGTTCGTCGAATGTACGAATACCCAGTTGTGCCATGATCTGACGTGCTTCTTCTGCGATGAAGAAGAAGTAGTTAACCACGTGCTCAGGCTTGCCGGAGAACTTGGCGCGCAAGACTGGATCTTGCGTAGCAACACCGACCGGGCAAGTGTTCAGATGGCATTTGCGCATCATGATGCAGCCTTCAACGACCAGCGGTGCTGTCGAGAAGCCCATTTCATCCGCGCCTAACAACGCTGCGATGACTACGTCACGGCCGGTTTTCATTTGACCGTCAGCTTGTACACGAATACGTGTGCGTAAACCGTTCAAGATCAGTGTCTGCTGTGTTTCAGCCAGACCTAATTCCCATGGCGAACCAGCATATTTAACCGATGACAATGGCGATGCACCAGTACCGCCGTCATGACCAGCGATCACAACGTGATCCGCTTTCGCTTTGGCCACACCGGTTGCAACTGTACCGACACCAACTTCCGCTACCAGCTTGACCGAAATCGATGCGTTTGGATTGACGTTTTTCAAATCGTGAATCAGCTGCGCCAAATCTTCGATCGAATAAATATCGTGATGCGGTGGCGGCGAAATCAAACCAACGCCAGGAACCGAGAAACGCAGACGTGCGATGTACTCGGACACTTTGTGGCCTGGCAACTGACCGCCTTCGCCAGGTTTTGCACCTTGCGCCATCTTGATCTGAATCTGTTCAGCCGACGTCAGGTATTCGGTAGTGACACCAAAACGACCTGATGCAACTTGCTTGATCTTCGAACGCAGCGAATCGCCTGGCAACAATGGCATGTCGACTTCAACCACGTCTTTACCAATGACCGATGCCAAGGTCGAACCGTCCTTGATAGGAATACCACGCAGTTCCGAACGATAACGTTTGGTATCTTCGCCGCCTTCGCCGGTATTCGATTTACCACCGATACGGTTCATCGCAATCGCGAGGGTTGCATGTGCTTCGGTCGAGATCGAACCCAGCGACATCGCGCCGGAAGCAAAGCGTTTGACGATTTCTTTAGCCGGTTCGACTTCATCCAGAGAAATAGCACTGGCTGGATCGAACTTGAATTCGAACAAGCCACGCAATGTCATGTGACGCTTCGATTGATCATTGATGATCTGTGCGTACTCTTTATATGTGCTGAAGTTGTTCGCACGGGTCGAATGCTGCAATTTTGCAATCGCATCCGGCGTCCACATGTGTTCTTCACCACGTACGCGGTATGCATATTCGCCACCGGCGTCGAGCGAATGTGCCAACACTGGATCAGCGCTGAATGCCGACTTGTGCAAGCGCAAGGCTTCTTCAGCCACTTCAAATACGCCGATGCCTTCTACGTTCGACGATGTGCCTTTGAAGTACTTCTGGATCAGCGATTTGTTGAGGCCGATAGCTTCAAAAATCTGCGCGCCGCAGTACGACATGTATGTCGAAATACCCATTTTTGACATGACTTTCATCAAGCCTTTACCGACGGCTTTCTGGAAGTTGGCGATGGCTTTTTCTGGCGACAATTCGCCCGGCAAACCTTTCGCCATTGCGCTGACGGTATCCATCGCGAGGTATGGATGGATCGCTTCTGCACCGTAACCGGCGAGCAATGCAAAGTGATGCGTTTCACGTGCCGAACCGGTTTCAACCACCAGACCGGTCGAGGTACGCATACCTTTGCTGACCAGATGCAAGTGGATCGCCGATGTCGCCAGCAGAGCTGGAATCGCGACGTGATTTTCATCGATCTTGCGATCGGAAATAATCAGGATGTTATGACCGGATTGCACTGCATCGACTGCCTGTGCGCACAGCGAAGCCAGACGCGCTTCAATGCCTTCTTTGCCCCACGCGATCGGGTAGCAAATGTTCAGTTCATGCGATTTGAACTTGCCGCCAGTATGTGCGCCGATATTGCGCAACTTGGCGATATCCGCGTAGTCGAGCACAGGCTGAGACACTTCCAAACGCATCGGTGGATTGATGTTGTTTGTGTCGAGCAGGTTAGGTTTAGGACCGATGAAGGAAACCAGCGACATCACCATCGCTTCGCGGATCGGATCGATAGGCGGGTTAGTCACTTGCGCGAACAACTGACGGAAGTAGTTGTACAGCGTCTTGTCTTTATTCGACATGACAGCCAGCGGCGAATCGTTACCCATGGAACCGGTTGCTTCTTCTGCCGTGATAGCCATAGGCGACATCAGGAACTTCAAATCTTCCTGTGTATAGCCAAATGCTTGCTGCAAATCGAGCAAGGCCGTGGTCGGCTTGGCTTCTGCCGCTTCCTTGTTCAATTCGTTGAGCTTGATACGTACCGACTCAATCCATTGTTTGTATGGCTTGGCGTTCGCGTAAGTATCTTTCAGTTCTTTGTCGTCGATGATGCGACCAGCATCCAAATCGATCAGGAACATTTTGCCTGGTTGCAGGCGCCATTTTTGAATGATCTTGGACTCTGGAATTGGCAACACGCCGGATTCCGATGCCATCACGACCAAGTCGTCGTCAGTCACGATATAACGTGCTGGACGCAAGCCGTTGCGATCCAAAGTGCCGCCGATATGACGACCATCAGTGAAGGCCATCGCAGCTGGGCCGTCCCATGGTTCCATCATTGCAGCGTGGTATTCGTAGAAAGCACGACGGTTGTCATCCATCGTCGTATGGTTTTCCCACGCTTCAGGAATCATCATCATCATCGCTTGTGCGATTGGATAACCAGCCATCACCAACAGTTCGAGCGCATTGTCGAAACATGCGGTATCCGATTGACCTTCATAGATCAGCGGGAACAGTTTTTTCAGATCGTCGCCCAACACGGCCGACTTCATCACACCTTCGCGCGCGCGCATCCAGTTGAAGTTACCTTTAACGGTATTGATCTCACCATTATGCGCCAGCAAACGATATGGGTGAGCCAATGGCCACTCAGGGAAAGTATTGGTCGAGAAGCGTTGATGCACCAGAGCCAGCGCGGAAACGCAGCGTGGATCTTGCAGATCTTTATAGTATTCGCCAACTTGATCAGCCAGCAGCAGACCTTTATAGACTACGGTACGTGCCGACATCGACGGCACGAAGAATTCCTGACCGTGCAACAGATTCAATGCTTGAATCGCGTGACCGGAAGCTTTACGAATAACGTACAGCTTACGTTCCAGCGCATCGGTCACCATGATGTCTTGACCACGGCCAATGAAAATCTGGCGTATCACCGGCTCTTTTTCACGCACGGTAGGCGACATAGGCATTTCTTTATCGACCAAGACATCGCGCCAGCCCAGAACGACCTGACCTTCAGCCAGAACCGAGCGCTCGAGTTCTTGTTCGCAAGCGATGCGGGAAGCATTTTCCTTAGGCAGGAAAACCATGCCGACGCCGTATTCGCCTGCTGGCGGCAAGGTGACGCCCTGCTTCGCCATTTCTTCGCGATAGTATTGGTCCGGGATCTGAATCAAGATACCGGCACCATCGCCCATCAGCTTGTCGGCACCGACAGCGCCGCGATGGTCGATATTTTTGAGGATGAGCAAACCTTGCTCAACAATAGAATGGCTCTTTTTGCCTTTGATGTGGGCGACAAAACCTACGCCACAAGCATCATGTTCATTAGCCGGATCGTACAAACCTTGCGCGTGCATAGCCTTCTCCACTACTTTTCAATGAGCCTGAAGGATAGTGCAGCGCAACGCTAAATTCAACATCAAAAATTAGGGTCAGAGTAAATTAAAATAACCACAAATTTTAACGAGGAATTAAATAGGGCCAGAGTGGTGAATTTTGCACCAAATTGCACCAATTCAACGTGGGGGCTTAGTATATTTTGGTGCGATCCTCAGCCAATTTGCTTGCTGGACGCCCCCGCTTTGCCGGACGAACACGTCGTGCAACCTGCTTTTCCAGTGATGACTGGAACTGCTCCGAGCCAAAAGCCCAGCCTTTTAAAGTCGCCTCCGTCAGACGGCGCACTTCATCCTCATTCACCCCATTTTCAACCCGCGCCTTGTAGGCAGCCTCGCGTTCGAACGGTGTATTGCCCAAAGACCAATACAAAGGATGGTCGGAAATAATCGGATCAGGCCGAATCCCGATGTGATGTTGATAACTTGACCATAGATACTCTCCCGCCGTGTGCACTATCCCACCACGCACAGGATTCAACTCAATGTAGGCAGAGCAAGTCATGAAGTAATGCTCTGGATCAATCACCGTCGCCTTGTAACGCCCTTGCCATAGCGTGCCGGTACGCGAGTATTTTTGATTGAAGTAAGGAACGTAAGAGCGGCCTATCCACTGCATCATTTTGCCCAAACCGTCCGCATCACTAGGCGTAAGCAACAGATGCAAATGCGTAGGCATTAACACATAGGCGTGAATGGCGACCTTGAATTGACGGGAAGCATCTTTCAAGCGGCTCAGAAATGCTGTGTGATCGGCAAGATCACGGAAAATGACCAGTCCGTCATTACCGCTCTGGATAACATGATGCGGTTGATTGGGAATAACAAGACGAGGGAGCCGGGCCATAGGTCACCATGAGAAGTCAATTTAGAGCATATTAAATCGACTCTGACCCCAATAGTTACTTTTTATGCCGATATTGCCCCGCTTAACTGGATTAGCGCATTGCACGCGTCCAGGACGGCTCCAGTTTGCTGCGATATTCGATCGCTTTAACTACCAGCGCGCGTAACTCATCCAGTAAGACCACTTCCTGCGGCGCGATCTTGGCTGCAGGCAAAGAACTATCCCAATCGCCGTACATGAATCCGACCGGATGGAAATTCACCATCAAAGGCAAGATGACAAAGCTGCGCGACGCTGATAATTCATCGCGCCACCAGCGCGGCAATTTATTCATGAACCCCGGCGCCTGCGCATCTTCGACAAAGATCATCTTGTCGTTCGCCAAGGCAGCATGGAAAACATCCGGCTGATACGCATCCTTGAATGTCAGGCGCGGCAACAACTCTTCTGAACAATCGCCAAAACACATACGCGCCACATACTTGCCTTCATCGTGATTCCGCAAAAAGGCAATGGCGCGGCTCAAACCCAGACCTTGATACACAGTCTCCAGCGCTACTGTCATGACTTGACCGGTGCTGGCTGTCGCGACTTCATCGCGCATATCGCCCACACCACGTTTGAGAATATTGATCGAATCCGCAGGCTTACCCAAAGGCAAAGATAGTTGCGCCTCCGGTTCGTCAGTCTGTTTCCCCTGCCCTGCTAATAGAGACTCGTCTTCCGCAACTTTTTGCGCAGCATCGACAGCGGAAAGAACAACCGCAGAATCGAGACCCAGCATTTCTGCATAATTTTCTGCGATTTCAGTCAAATCGACCGTGGCAGTATCGTCATCCTCACACAACACGCCGGCACAACGTGTGGACATAGTCGATACTGCCGCCAACCACTCGGAATGCTCCAAAGGCTCATGCGACACGCCTATATCCGCGCGTGGCGGCATATCTTTCAAGCTCGCGACTAGTCCACTTGGCAAACCCCAGCGCTTACCAATTAATCGACCTATCTCATCCAATCCCAGGCCAAGCACATCGTGTGCGGCTTCATTTTCTGAAATATCGTTGTCCACTGCACGCGCCTGTACCTCCAACCATTCGTCAGGCAAATAGAAGGACACCATCAAGCGTCCCAGCGAATGCAATATCGAGCAAACGACAACTTCTTCGGTATCGCGTCGGGTCGTAGAAGATGCAACTTGGCGCGCAATCTGGCCAGCCAGAACGGCTTTTTCCATTTCATTGCGAGTGTCCGACGATGTACCAAGCGATGCCGCCGACAAGCCGTCGATCAACTTCAAACCCAGCGCCAAATGGCCGATAGTTTCCGTGCCCAATACGATCACTGCTTTTGAAACCGTGTTGATGCCCTGGCCAAATGCTGAATACATGGCGCTGTTCGCCAAGCGCAGCACACGCTGCGTCAATGCCGGATCGGACAAGACCGTTTTGGTCATATTGAATTCACGATCATCTTCGCCTTGCATGGCGCCGACTATCGCTGTTACGACCTTGGAGAAACCAGGTAAATCACCGCGTTGCCGGACACGCGTCCATAGCAAATCCAATGTTTTCTCAGGATTAATCGATGGGCTAATTTGTTTCATCATGAATCAGTATCTTGTGTCTTGGCGGGTTAATTTTGCAGAGCCAAGGCATCTGCTTTCAGAATATCGATC
This sequence comes from Herminiimonas sp. GW821-FHT09C12, assembly GCF_059416385.1. Taxonomy (NCBI): domain Bacteria; kingdom Pseudomonadati; phylum Pseudomonadota; class Betaproteobacteria; order Burkholderiales; family Oxalobacteraceae; genus Herminiimonas; species Herminiimonas sp. GW821-FHT09C12. The sequence continues at coordinate 1,325,965 of NZ_JBWKPC010000001.1, read as the reverse complement.
AAGGCATCCGGCAATAATGGATAGCCGGTATGGAAACCTTGAATCAGAGAACAACCCTGTGCAGATAAAAATTCCATTTGTCGCTCGTTCTCTACGCCTTCCGCCACCGTCAACAGACTCAGGTGATTGGCAAGACTGAGAACAACATTACAGATCGCTGCATCCTTGATGGAGTCAGGCAAATCCTTGATAAAAGCACGATCTATCTTGAGCGCCGCAATCGGGAATCGCTTCAAATAAACCAGCGACGAATAACCGGTACCGAAATCATCAATCGCAATACGCACGCCGCGCGATGCAATTTTCGTCAGCAAGGCTTCTGCATGCTCCGGATCCGACATCAGAATGCCTTCGGTGATTTCCAGCAGCAGTTGACTGCCTTCCAGGCCTGACAATTTGATCGCATCATCCATCATGCTGAGAAATTGGTCGCTGCGGAATTGGCGCGGGCTGACATTGACCGATACATAGAGTTTCCGGCCGGCGGCTTCTTCAAATCGTTTTAATTGCACGCATGCCGATTTCAGCGCCCATGCACCGAGCAAGTTGATCAAGCCATTGTTTTCCGCCATGGGAATGAATTGATTCGGCGGAACCAGGCCGACATCAGGGCGCATCCAGCGCATCAAGGCCTCAAAACCCATGATTTGGCGCGTGCGTGCATCGACGATGGGTTGATAGTGCAGCAGGAATTCGCCATTTCTGACGGCTTCAAACATCGCCGCTTCCATCGTCACATCATGCTCAACCTGATTGAAATTCAGGTGGTTATAGATAATGCAGCGTGCCTTGCCGGTTTCCTTCGCGCGATACATTGCCGTATCGGCGTGCGCCAGCAGCTTGACCTCTGTCTCGCCGTGTGCGGGATAAATCGCGACGCCTATGGATGTACTGACATACAGCGCGTTGCCATCGATTTCAAACGGCAACTGCATCGCGGCAATCATGCGGCGCGCCACGTTCTGGATTTCCACTTCATCCACAGCGCCGTGCAGCACTGCGACAAATTCATCGCCACCAACGCGCGCCAAGGTATCGACATCGCGCAAGGTCTCGCGCAAACGAACCGCGGCGACACGCAACAGAGCATCACCAACCGGATGCCCTAAGGCATCGTTCACCTTCTTGAAGCCATCAAGATCCAGCGCAACGACCGCGAAACCACGTTCAGTGCGACGCGACTGCGCAATCGCCATGCGCAAACGGTCCGCCAATAAAGAGCGATTCGGTAAACCGGTTAATTCGTCGTGCGTGGCCATGTGGCGCAAACGTTCTTCGGTCGCTTGTTGGCCAGAAATATCGTGACCGACAACCAGCACTTCTATGCCGTCATCGCCTTCATAGGCACTCAATTGCAGCTCAAACCAACGCAACACCGCGCGCGTTGCCATTTGGACGCTGACACGTGTCACTTCAAGGGAGGCGATAGCTTGCCGCAACGAAGCTTCGATCGCGTGGCGATCGGATAAACGCACTAACTCAAACAGCTTCATGCCTACCATCGACGAGCCATGACCGAACACATCGTTGGTACGCTTACTGACGTGCAGGATCTTGCCGGCAGTGTTGAGTCGCAACACGAGCTCACCAGCAATTTCCATCAAGCTAGACAACTGGTTATCGGATGAATCGTTACGCTTTAAGGGCATGCTTAAACGGCTAGAGTATTAATCGGATCGAGGCAACCGGCTTGTGCAGCCATTCGCCAGTTATTTTTATGACAAGAGTACAGCAAGCCATGCCAGAGCAAATGATAAATCTCAAGCATGGAAATGTAAAAATATGAAAACGTAACTCTCAAATCTTAATGCACGCAAAACGAAAAGAATAGAAAAGATTGCACCATAAAAACAAAATCCCGCATTTAACGGATTTCTGAAGTTCCTGTGCTTGTTTTAAGTTAAACAAAAGACAAAGAAAAAATTTCTCACAGCACTGAAAACGCTGATTTGCCGCTCTTTTACATGCAATTAGCGAACACATCGCACAAATAGAAAAGTGTGTCACTCAATACTACGCAGTACCTGCCTGACAACACTTTCGGCCTTGGCCATCAAACACAAGCTCATTTCTGCTGACAGATTGATCCGGCAATCACATCAGTCTTCGTTTAATGCTTGAAAATGCTCTGCGAGATGATCTATCAATGCCCGAACCGATGGCAACACACCGCGTCGTGAAGGAAACACTGCATGAACAATCTCACGTCGCGGCGCCCAGCCCGGCAACAAAGGGATTAACTTACCCAAGGCCAGCTGCTCTCTAATCATCATCGTCGGCAATTGCACGATGCCAACACCAGACAAAGCAGCATCACTCAACGCCATCATGTCACCAGTCACAAAGCGCGGACTGTGATGCAACGAAGCATGCGCACCATCAGGCCCGAATAAATTCCAGACATGACTTTGCTGCGGCGTACCCAAAGCCAAACTCGGCCAATCAGCCAAATCAGCAGGAACTGCTGGAATCACACGCCCATCAAAGAGCGATGGACTTGCAACCAGACACTGGCTACGTTCTGCCAGCACACGCATGACCAAATCACTGTCTTGAATGGGTGGCGGTCGAACCCGAATCGCAATATCAATCGCCTCTGCCACCAAATCAACACGCCGATTCGTCGCCTCCAACTGCACCGTCACATGCGGATGACGTACCATGAAGTCAGCCAGCATCGCGCTTACATGCGCGTGCAACAAGGCAATCGGACAAGACAATCGCACAACGCCACGTGGTTCGGCGCGCGTCGCTTCAATCGCATCTTGTGCCGCCTCAGCTTCTATCAACATTGCTTTGCAATGCTCGTAATAAGTCTGCCCAACTTCCGTCACCGAAAACTGCCGCGTCGTACGTTGGATCAAGCGCACGCCAAGTCGCTCTTCCAACAAGGCAATCCGGCGACTGAGCTTGGATTTAGGTACGCCCAATGCACGTCCTGCTGGCGCAAAACCGCCGTGATCCACAACCTGGACAAAGTAATAAAGATCGTTCAAATCCTGCATCACAGCCTCATCGCTCCGCTTTATCGTTCACCAAATAGAACACTCATGGCCGATTTTACCCTCTACCCAGCTCATCGTCCCTGCTCTATCCTTAATCATGTTACATACATTGTTATTCCCGAAAGGAAACAAGCATGAAAAAGATTATTGGTGTCTATAGCGCTCCTCGCCCACATTGGGTGGGTGATGGTTTTCCCGTACGCTCGATGTTTTCCTATCAGAGCCACGGCAAACAACTGAGCCCATTCTTGCTGCTGGATTACGCCGGCCCGGCTGAATTCAGCCCGGCATCACGTCCTCCTGGCGTTGGTTCGCACCCGCATCGCGGCTTCGAAACCGTCACCATTGTTTATAAAGGTGAGGTTGAGCATCGCGATTCCACTGGCCAAGGCGGCGTGATTGGTCCCGGCGATGTTCAATGGATGACGGCCGGTGCCGGCATTCTGCATGAGGAATTTCATTCCGAAGCCTTCACCCGTTCCGGCGGTACGCTGGAAATGGTGCAACTGTGGGTCAACCTGCCAGCCAAGGACAAGATGACGGCGCCTGGTTATCAAGCCATCGTCGATCGCGACATCCCAACCGTCGCGTTACCAAATGACGCCGGCTCGATACGCGTCATTGCAGGTGACTATCAGGGCAATGCCGGACCGGCGCGCACCTTTACGCCTATGCAGGTGTGGGATATGCGTCTGAATCAAGGCAGCGTCAGCGAATTGAATCTGCCTGAAGGCTGGAATTCGGCATTGATCGTGTTACGCGGTACCGTTCTGGTTAATGGTGATGCGGTTGCACGTGAAGCACAAATGGTTTTGCTGGATCGTACTGGCAGCAGCATTTCCATCGAAGCCAACAGCGATGCTGTCGTGTTACTGATCAGCGGCGAACCTATCGATGAACCTATCGTGGGTCACGGTCCGTTTGTAATGAATAGTCAGGAAGAAATCATCCAAGCCATAGACGACTTCAACAGTGGACGCTTCGCGCAAATACCGCGCTAAACAAAAGCCACATTAAAAAGCCATGTCGGTTCGCCGACATGGCTTTTTTTCAAGGCTCTACTTCGCCAGGCTCCGGATCACCATCAATGATCTGGAATTTACGCATTTTTTCCCACAGCACCTTGCGACTCATTTTCAAATGGTTCGCCGTATCTTGCCTGCGCCAGTTATGCGCATCCAGCGCCTCAATAATACGATTGCGATCAGCGGCATCCCATTTTTTTCGCGTACCAGCCTGATCTTCGTTATCGCATTCCACCTTCAATTCCTGCAAGGCCAAAAACACGCGATCAATCGCAGCTCTATCCCAATCACCAAGCTGACGATGAATAATCGTGATGCGCTCTGCAATATTGCGCAACTCCCTGACATTGCCGCGGAAACGCGTGTTGGCAACCATGCGCAACAACCAATCCGGAATCTCCGGCAACGGTGAAGAATCACGCGCACCATTTTTAAATATCTGCATCACGATGCCGCGGAAGATAGCGATCTTGTCGATCTCACCGCGCTCTTCCAAACTAGGTACACGCAATTCGATCACGGCCATGCGGTAATATAAATCCGAGCGAAACATTTCTTGCCTGACCAATTCGCGTAAATTCCGATTGGTTGCCGCCACTAATCGGAACTCAATATCGATCTCCGTCGTCGAACCTAAGCGCGTTACCTTGCTCTGTTCCAGCACACGCAACAATTTGACTTGCTGATACAAAGGAAGATCGCCGATCTCATCCAGAAAAAGTGTGCCGTTGTCAGCTTGTTCGAAATAGCCTTTATGCGCCAGCATCGCACCGGTAAATGCGCCCTTCGCATGACCGAAAAAATGCGACTCAAACAAACCATCGGGAATCGCACCGCAGTTGACCGCAACAAAGGGACCATTTCCATAGCGACTATGATTCTCGTGTAGCAGTCGCGCGATACGTTCCTTACCCACACCGGTTTCACCCGCGATCAACACATTCGAATCACAATCAGCAAAGGCCGTCGTCTCTTTCAACAAAGTACGCATGATTTCTGATTCTGCAATCAGTGGATCGCGCTCCTGCGCCGCCTTCGTATTGCTATGCAATTCACCCGCCAAACCAAACACCAAACGACGCAATTCCGCGCACGTAAAATCCAGCATCAAAATATGCGAATACTCCGGCGGATAAACACGTGAATCATAAGCACGTGGTGCTTCTGCTACCCAGATCACCGGCATGCCATGCGCCTTTTGCCAATCATCAGCATTGAAGCGCCCGCCATCAATCATCGTGACAGAAATAATCGCAATGGATGGCGACACCTTCGCCTGATCCTGTACCAGATCCATGCTGTCTGCCCGAATAACATCCACCTCGGAGCTAATCAGGCAGCGAACGATGCGATCGAAAATATCGGATTTACCTTCCCACACATAAATGTCGATATTTTCTTGAGGCGATTTGTTTTTTAGCATTCTGTTTGTACAAAGCTTCCGTCAGTCGTTTTTCAAAACACGCACGCTTGGTATTTTTTGATAAGCATCCACCCTTGCCTGTCGATGCGATAACAGGTTACGAATCTCCACCAGTCTTGCGTAAATATTGAACGCAAGGATTAGCATCTCGCACAGCAAGCGCCAGATCAATAGAGACAGCACCGTCGCACCTATCGCCAGCAGCACGCCAGAGATACCCTTATCAGGCATTTCAAAAGTCGCGAAGAAGCCGCCTATGCCCGCACTCAAAATAAGGATCACCCCGCCCCAATAAATCACTTTGATCAAGAGCGGCGCAATCAAATGATCGAAGCCGAGATAGCCAAACCATTTACTAAAGGATGTTTTGTTTTTCATGGGCAAATGTCGAGAGTCGTTATAGGACATTTTTAATAAACCAATCTGACGTTGTCACCGCCACCACATTTCAAGTCGATCAAAGTCACGTCGACTTGCCCCAAACTTATGCCAAGTAAATTATTAAGCTGTGTTGCTAAGGCCTGACCCAAACTATCTAAAAGCGGTTCCAAAAGTTGAGTTACCAAACCCAAAATAGTCAGCAATACTTTACTGATTGAGGCGGAACCATTCGTTTGGTTTCCCTCTAATTGCATCGCCAAATTGCATTGATTTATTTTTTCAGGTGTAAATAGATTTGTGGCTGCACATAGCGTCTGTCCAAGCAAGTTACCCACGACATTAAGCAAGCCGCCTACCAAATTACCAATAGAACTTAATAAGTTCATCAACAAAGCTCCAAGAGACGCGACGAGATCTGGATTTGCATTTACACTATTAACAAATGTTTTGAGCGCTCCCAATGCCCCCTCCACCGTATTCAATGCTGTGTTTAGTACATTACCCGTTGCACCCAGAAGCGCGCCTGCAAGCGTACTATTGGTGATAGTCCCTTGCCCATTCCCTGCCCCACCCACAATCGCATTTAATAGTTTGGCGAGTAAACCATCTACCAAATTCGATACCAGCGTACCGAGTGGCAAACTATTGCCGGGGAATGTATATGCTTCCCCCTTAACAAAAGTGTGGCTACCTGTGTTTGCCAATCCCGAGATGGCGAGACTTGTATTAATCACCGCCCCTCCTTTAAGCACGTCGAGAAGAGGGTAAGGCGGCAAGCTCGCATCACATGCTGGCGCTGCTGTTGAAAAAGCATTAGCAGCGGTCAGCGCACCAACACAAAGTTGAAGAATCGGAGCGCTGATTGAAATTGTCGCCGTATCTTTCCCGTTACTTTTCACCTGACACATCGCATCAATATTTGCCCACCCATTGACCACATCAATGGCTATCGGCAAATCAGCACTAAGTACATTCAAGCCCAAAAGATTGCTTTTTATATGAGTAAATATTCTGACCTGCGAAGTATAAGCCTTCGTATTTACACCACCGATACCGATTGACGGCGGCTCAACAATACCGACTTTTGTTTCTGATTGAAGAATGCCTGCGGGAAGATTCGCCCCCAAATTCAACTCAGCAGCATTGTGGCCATTTGCAACACCAATCGCGGTTGTTATCAAATCCAAAGCATTGATGTCCGTACTTAAGGCTGAATTCCCATTTGCAGCATCGACCAATGCAAATATGCCGCCACGTCCATTCGCATTAGAAAAAATTTGAACCGGCAGTTTAAGTTGTGCGGTGCTAATTCCCAGAAGGCTAATGAAATCTTGCTGGCCTACCACAGTTGTCATTGCCCCTAACAAGGTTTCCAAGGTACATACACCGTTACTACAGCCGGCTGTATTCAAATCCAAAACACTTTTTTTGATAGTCCCCACATCAGCATTAAGAGGTATCTGGGCGCCTAGAGCCCTCAACAAACCACTAGACTTTATCGATACATTTGCCAAACCATTGTAGGACGCAATATCAACGCCATTCATTCCCACGCCCAGTTTGGTTAAGAGCCCAGGAACAACACCACCGTTAATTCTCAATAGCCTAGAGCCGACTGAAAAAACAGCAATCGGCGCATCCGCCGTAGCAATCGCAACTGCACTCACAGCCCTACTCGCCCAAGCACCAAAAAAACTAGAAAATGACTTACTCACCAATACGCTAACGGCATTCGGTGTCGCCCCATTTAGATCCACCGAGTAGTGTGGCGCTGTCTTCACAACCGCAGGGTCCCATCTTCCGCAAGTTACAGTAGGTGCCTCAGTAAAACCCTGTGCATTCGCATTAGCCGCAGCGATAGAAGGCACTGAGAGACATGGATCGTTAGATGCCAACGATCGTCCCAATTGCTGCGCACCAGCCAGCGCCGCCAGATCTGCCACTTTCTGCAATTCACGCTTCTGAAAAAACAGATAACCAATATCTATCGACGCCAACAAGATCACCATCGTTGAAATGCCGATTGCAGCCATCACAACAATCGAACCACGCTGACGCGAGCTCACCCACATGCAATGCAATGCATGTGTATAGGCGATGCTGGAGCCGAACATGATTTTCATATTCAATCGTCAGTTGAATTATTATTGCCCGTCGCTCTTCCTGATAGCGCGTTCAAAATTTTCAGGGATTTTGTATTTAAAACTATCCTTATAGCGCTCCCAACTCAGCGCGCTTGTTGCACCTAGCATGGGCAATCCAGGCCCCGCAGCACTGCCATTTACCTGCATAGTTAACAAGGCCGAAGTGACTTCACCGATCTGGCGTGCCTTGGGTTTGCTCTTCACAAACGACGTATCGGATTCGCCATCAACTGCTTGTGCATTACAAATCGGAATAGCCCCAAATAACAATGCAGCACATCCGCAGATCGATACTAAAGATGCACGCAGCGATATTGCGTGACGCTTGGATGAAATGAATTGCGACATAAGTCCCCCTGATATCCGGATAAAAGTACGCATGTGACGCAGCTATTCGCTACGGCTGCGCGGTATTACATTCGGCTGTAACAATTGCAGTTGCAGTTGTAATTGCATGCCGTTACCACTGGCAATAGTTGGCAAGGTACGATTCTGGATATCAGCATCGCTAACGATCTTCGCCGTTGGCTGCGTACCTCGCGCTGTGATGGCATCCTTGCGCTTGCGAATTTCGGCCCTTACATCAGGTGGGATGTTCGCATCCTTCATCAGGGATTCTGCTTTCTCTTTTTCATCTGAAAGTAAAAAGAACAGAGCTAGATTACTGATGACCTTACGATTGTCCGGAGCCAATTCAACCGCCTGCATTAAAGGCGAACGTGCAGCAGCGCGATCACCGTCATACAGCAAGGCATAACTTAAGTCGCTCAACACCATCGCATTAGTTGGATCACGTCGATTGGATTCGCGTAGATGCGCAATTGCATTGCTAGAATCACCTCTTTGTGCCGCCAGCAAACCCAGGCCATGCCAAGCAGCGGCCGCCTCTGTTGTTGCCAGCAATTGTCGGTATTGTTTTTCTGCGGCTTCTTGCTGCCCGGTTGCACGTAAAGCATCGGCATACAAGCGCTGTATTTCCGGCGATGATCCATAATTTTTTTGATACGCATCGATGTGTGCAATCGAAGCAAAATACAAGGAGCGATCCTGCATCTTCTTGATCATATCCAGATATACCTGCTTATTATCCAAAGCAGGCTTATCCAGCTCGGCCTGCTGACGTTGCAATGCCGCCTCACTTCGAGCCGCATAATCACTCGCCGAAGAATTGAAGTTGGCGCAACCACTACAGAGTGCAAGAATCGAGAATGCTGTAATAACATTGCTCTTGGTATGTGCTTGCATGGTCAGCCCTCTATAACTTAGAAAGTGCTCGGATAATTGCCAGGAAGCCAGCACCACCCGTGATAATCAACAAAGCCGGCAGCAACGCCAAGACCATGACACCTGTCATCTTGACTGTGAGTTTCCCAACCTTTGCCTTCATGTCCAACTTGCGCTGCTCGCGCACACGGTCACTGAACTGTTGCAGTGGCTGCTGCACTGCACCACCGTAATGATCGACTTGCACAATCAGGCGAGCAATAGCACTCATGTCTTCATTGTCGAAGACGGTGGAAAAACGTCGCAACGATTGCTCACGAGTACGCCCATTCAAATATTGTTGTGCCGCAATCTGCAATTCCTTGCTCAGGATGGGCAAGGAACTAGAGAATTCGTTTTCCACAACATTCAGACTTTGGTCAATTGACAGGCCGACACCTTGCAGCAAACGCAAGAGATCAATCAGCAATGGCAATTCTTCAGCAGCTTGACGGCGACGCTCTTTGGCCTTGATCTGCATCACCCATTTCGGTGCCATGTAGCCGATCGAGAAACCAAAAAATCCTATGATCAACAAAACAAGCAACGATCGATCTGGCGTCATGCCCCATGCCAATACAGGCAAGCCAATACCAAGTAATACGCGCGTGGCAAAGAACAGTGTTTTTCCTCGAATATCATTCACACCACATTGATCGAGCAATACTCGATCTTCTTCAGCGACCAATTGTTTCCCAAGCGGTGTATCAACCCAGTGCGCCATATACGCGATAAAACTATCCAGCCCTCGACGCCACAAAGGTCCTTGTGCCCGCACTACTTCTTCGACCGGATGTTCTTGTGTATCAATGCGACGATTTAATATTTTTTCACTGCGCATGAATTGCCACGCCTGGCGTAACAAACCGCTGCCAAGTACCAGTGCAGCAGCAGCCAGCAGTAGTATTGAAAAAACAAGCAAGATATGTGGCGTCATATCGTCCTCACAGCGATTTGGCCATGCGATATAAGAAGTAAGCGCCGACAACCTCCAGCACGGCAGCAGCAATCAACAAGTTTTTCCCGATTGGATCTTCCAGCATCGTGACAAACATGTTGTTATTGAAAATGATCATGAAAATACCCATACCGATAGGCAACATACCCAGAATCCATGCCGACAATCTGGTTTCTGCAGACAAGGCACTCAATTCATTTTGTGCGTGTTCATGATCGCGCATGAAGGCCGCCATACGTTCCAACACGGTGTCAGCACGACCACCAAAACGCAGAGCAACGCCAATGACGGCAGCGATCAACTCCAATTCCACCAAATGAAAAACACGCGCTTGCTGAAGCAGTGCATGTTCAAGATCCATGCCTGCCTGCACCAGACGATTACTGCGCTCCAGTACATCGCGCATCGGCTCTTCTGTCGTCAACACGGCAACCTGAAATGCAGACTCCAGACTGTTGCCAACGATGGTCAAACGGACCATCGTATCGAGGAAGGCAGGCAACTGACGCACCATCTTTTGGTGCCGGCGCGTGGCTTTCCACCACAAACGGAAATACAGCAACGTCACATACAGGAACAAGGTACCGATGACAGACAAGACGCCACCGAATATCGCTGCCAATAAGGTGAACAACAAACCAGGAATGATCAGGAACGCATAGAAAATCGGCGTCGGAACAATGCCCGCGCGCAAATAGAAGCGCCTCCAGATATTTGATTCAAGTCGTGGCTGCGACAAGATGCCCTGTTCAAACTCATCGCCTGTCGCCAGATTCTGTGTAGACACCGCACTGCGGATTTGCTTATCAACAAAAACTGAAGTTGCATATTGCCGCAAATGAAGTTGCGCGTTTTGCCACAACAGGATGCCGCATGCGAGCAGCAAGATCGCACCGGACGTCAACCATAATGTCAGCGCTGTCATCAGTTTCTCTTTTGTGGATTACCGCCATTAGGCTGCACTTGCCGTTTTTTCAATTTTGGCGAATGCGGTTGAATACCGAGCGATACCCAGCGATCTTTTTCCTCACCGTCAGGGCCGCTGAAACTTTCGTGGCGATAGAGTTCCTGCGTTGTAATGATGTTATCGCCAACGCCGGTAATTTCAGTGATTGATACGATACGTCGTCGCCCATTGGACAATCGTCCGATCTGAACGATGAAATCCAACGCACCCGCAATCTGGCGACGCAGACTAGACTCGCTTCCCTGGAAGCCCGCAAAGCCAGCCAACATCTCGATCCGATGCAAACATTCACGCGGCGTATTGGCATGAATAGTCGCCATTGAGCCATCGTGACCTGTATTCATCGCTTGCAACATTTCCAGTACTTCCGCACCGCGCACTTCCCCGACGATGATGCGATCTGGCCGCATACGTAAGCTATTTCGTATCAGATCCCGAATCGTGACAACGCCTGTTCCTTCGAAGCTACCAACACGTGACTCAAGACGCACAACATGTGGATGATTTAATGACAGTTCTGCCGTATCTTCGACAGTAACCACGCGTTCATTTTCCGGAAGGAAGAAAGCCAACGCATTGAGTAACGAGGTTTTTCCGGAACTGGTACCACCGGAAATCAAGATATTGCAACGCGCCTTTACCGCACTTTCCAGCAAAGAAAATAACTCGTCATTAAGTGTTCCCAGTTGCTGCAGATCACTAGGTTTAAGCGGATCTTTACGAAATTTTCGGATCGAGACCATCGGCCCATCGACTGCCAGCGGCTCAATCACGACATTCAAGCGACCACCATCTGGCAAGCGCGCATCGACCATCGGATTTGACTCATCCAGTCGACGTCCGAGCGGCGCAAGTATGCGTCGCACTATGCGCAACAAATGATTGTTATCAGTAAAGCGCAAAGTCTCACGTTGCAACACACCATGACGTGAAACAAATACATCGTTGTAACCGTTGATCAGAATATCTTCCACATCGCCATCGGCCAGCAGATCTTCCAACGGCCCCAATCCGGCCAGCTCCTTGGTCAATGCATCGGCAATCAGACGCACTTCATTTTCATTCAGAGGGATACGACGCAAGCGCACAAAACCATCAACATCTAGATTGACGAACTGTTGTATTGCCGACCGCGACCAGCGACCAAACTCAGCACCCAACTCCTCAATACGCGTCAAAAGATTGTCGTATGCAGCAGTTTTTATGTCCTGAAATCTTTGTGTATTCACAAAGATTTCATCTTCTTTTGTAAGTACTATTTGATCGTTCATCTCGCCTGCCTTTATCTCGGCCCTTGCCGTCGTTTATCGTTATGGCTTGAGAAAACTTGGGACCCAGCTCGATAGCTTGCTGGCATGCTTGTCCGAATGCGGATTCAATAATTTTTCTGCTAAATCGTGAACCGCTCGCACGTATGGATCGTGCTTGGCGATTTCATGTAACAACTTCCCCTGATTGGCACTACTCATCAAGCGCAATGTACATTCCGGCATGACTGCTGCCAGCGGCAAACTAAAACGTTCTGCAATCTGTTGTGCACTCATACCGTATCGAATGTCATAACGATTGACGACTAACTGCAAGCGACTGGCATCACCACCATGTTTCTCACACTCTTTCAACATGCTTGAAAGCGAAACCAGCGAGCCCGGACTTTGATCGGTCACCAGCAATGTCTGGTCTGATGCATTGACCATGCTTTCAACAAACGGCATATCGGAGAAACCGCCCAAATCCATAATCAATACATCGAAGTAAAGGCGCAGCTGTGACAACAAAGAACGCACATCTGTACTGGATATATCTGCGATTTCTGCCAATGAACGCGGCAAAGAAATCACTTTGATGCCACTATGACTCGTCGCCAAAGCAGTTTGGATCAAGGTCCGGTCGAGGCGATGCCGATTACGCACCGTATCGCTGAAATTGAAATTCCCTGTGACGTTGAGATAAAGCTGCCCATCACAAGCAGGCAAACCAAGATCAAGCAGTCCTATTTGATAATCTTTGTGCTGAACCGATTTTTCTTGTTGCAGGATATCGGCCAGATGAACAGCCAATGTCGTTGTACCGACACCAGCGCGCGCGCCAAGCAAGGTAATCAATGCTCCTTCAACCGATACGGTGGGGCTGGATACGGCAGAAACCAATTTGTAGATAACGTCGTGTGCCTCATCCACCGGTGCCGTCATGTCGATGAAATGATGAACTCCAGCACGTAGTGCCGCAACAGCTCCTTCTGGATAATCCATGGTACCGACAGCAACCACCGGCACATCCGGTAGCTTGCCCTTCATCATCTGCGCTAACGCGATCATGTCTGCAGTACAGTTTGCCGTGCTGTCGCCGCAATTACCGGAAAAATCGAGCAATATCAGTCTGGGTCTACACTCCGCAACACGTGAAATAAGGAGAGCGGTCGCAGCCAGCTCCTGCTGTATCACATGCCACTCGCTTAGCGCATGAGCGAGCCAACGCAGATGCGCCCCATTAGACGAGCAAAAGACGAATCGATTGCTGTCATTGGGGGCAATTTCGCGCTGCCGACCTTTTTCCATGAGCTGTTCCAACGGTTTTTTCTCCACTTTGTTTATTTGGAAAATCCAGGTAGATCATCGCGTCCAGCAACACCCATGATGTAGCTACCCCATGCATTCCCCGGTGTATCACGTCTTTCCTTATCACCACCTGGCAAGGCTAGCTCCACACCTTTTGCTATTGGCTTTACCAAATGTGGGGTCACGATGATGACCAATTCTTTTTCATCCTGGCTGTATTTCATGCTGCGAAAGAATGGCCCGAGAATAGGTAGGTCACCTAAAAAAGGAATTTTGTCGATGCTAGATTTCGTAGTGCGCGATACCAGTCCACCAATGACAAAACTTTCTCCATCGCCTAGTTCCAACGTGGTTTCTGTACGTCGAGTGGAAATCGCCGGGATCGTCAAACCAGCGGCAACAATCGCGTTTGCATAATCGAGATCACTGGCCTCTGGTGCCACTTTGAGTGCGATACGGTTGGCTGCCAAAACGGTAGGTGTCACCGTTAAGCCGATACCGAAAGGTTTGAAAACAATAGTCGTGGTTCCTAACCCCCCCGCTTGAGGAACAGGCAATTCACCTCCGGCAAGAAAGCTGGCACTTTGTCCTGACAAAGCAATTAATGATGGCTGTGCCAAGACGCGCGCCAATCCATTCTGCTCTATCAGTTTTACACGAGTATTGACACTACCACTACCAGCGCCAAGCAAGTTGAAAGCTTGTGATATCGGCGTTTGCGATTGTGCCGATAAAATGCTGGAAAAATTATTCAAACCAAAACTGAACGTTGCTCCTCTGCTTTGATTGAACAAGAAATCGAAACCGGCTTCTTTGAGAATATTTCTACTGAACTCAACTATCTTCACATCAATCTGCACTACACCACTAGTTGCTATAGTCGATTTATCCAGTACTTTTTCCTGTCCGACGGCCAGCACGGCCAATGCATTGGTATTAGTATGCGAAAGCAAGGACGGTGCTTGACCACGTATGCTGGCGCTGTCGCTATTGATCTGTAAATCGGCTCCCTCTTCTGACAGTTGACCTTGCAACTGACTTTGCACCTTGACGTTCCACACCTTGGTGGCACCATTGCGCGGCCATGCAGTCACCACCGTAGTGCCCGGCTTCTTGCCGACCAGAAGGACGCTGCCTTCGCGCTTGTTCGAACCGCGCAATACCACTACATCTGCAACTTCAGGATCCTCTACCGCAATCCGTTCCAGATTGATTGGTGTCTTCAGCGTACGTTGCTCGCGCACATTCAAAGTCAAAGTAGACTCATCTGCTGTTACCGGCATCGCAAGCAACAATCCCATCATCATCGCTGTAGCATTGAGTATTTTCATTTTTCAGATATCCGCTTCAGATAATCGATAAAGAAATGTCGGCATTTAAAAACTGACGTTTTCCCGCTGCGTTCCTTTGATGACTTCCAATGTGTTCGATGCTTTTGTTGATGATCTGGATATTGTCTTGTTCGCTGTATTAGTCTTGCCACTCGCCCAACTGGAAAAATCTACGCCGGAATACGCTTGGTTATCGCCTGTTTTCAAGGCGACCTTGTCTTCCGTTGATAAGCCGGATTTTTCTTTCAACACGCGATTGGGCTCAGGGAACAAAGCAATGTCAGCGGCGCTGGCATCTCCAGGATGACGCAATACCAGCGTCAACTTCCCATTCTGGGCTGCCAGTAAAAGTTGATTGACCTGATCAACAGGCGTAGCGAGTACCGCTGTGCGCGCTTGTACAGGCTGGGAATTCTGATTATTTGCAGCCTGAGTGGGCGCTGGCGATGCTTCGCCCAGCGTGTTTGCACCATAAGTCAGCACACGTTGACGCGATGCCAGCAAGCGCGATTGACTGACATCTATATCATTCCCTTTTTTTAAAGTGAAAAACACATCGACATAATCACCAGCCACTATCCGATTACCGACACCAACCACTTCATCCACAGGGATTGCCACTGCACGTTCGCCATCAGCCAACTTCAATGCCAAGCCTCGCACCAATTGATCTTCTGTGATCATCTTGTCAGCCGCAATATCACTTGCTGGAATCTTGCCTATGACTTCCGTTGAGTCGACATACGTACCGTTTGTGATCATCGGCAAATTAATCAACTTCACACCATCCGCAGTGATCGCCTTACCTTTCTCTAGATTTTTGGCAGCCACCACAACTGAATACGTTACCTTGGCTGGCATGGCGACACTTACGCCAGGAGCTGGAACAGGCGCTTGATGCCCCATCCACCATGCGAGCGCAGCCAGACACACTGCCAGCAATACCAGAATCACAGCGATGATTTTTGTCAGTTTATTCATGGCGTCATCATTTTTCTAAAGTAGTAATGCATGGTCAATCAAGCTGAATAATTGCCCTACTTGATAATTGCGCTGGCACTACCACACCCATCAAGGGGCCGAGTATCAATGGCGTCAACGGGTTCTGCGAATAATTAGGATAGGTAACTGTGACTTGATAACAGCGGATTCCCGATGTCCCGTACGGGCAGCTCGCAAGCAAAGTGCCATTAAAAGTAATGCGTGTCCCCAACCAGGCGGCTGCGCTACTAGTGCCGACGGAAGCCGCGCGGGCATTGGATTCACGAATAGTATCGGTAGCTGCGTAACGCAAAGCTGCGCGCGCACCTTCTGCCGCAGCCAAAGTAATCGATTGCTGCGCGACGAAAATCAAACCGTAAGTGATGATCCCGTAAAAAATAAGGAAAAAAATCGGGAAGACAAAAGCGAATTCAATCGCAGAAGCACCATGCTGTTTTTGAGATGCTTGCGCAATATTTTTTCTGATCACAGGTCGTGACTTCATTTTGCATAAACATAATTTCTGTAATAACGAAAATGATTCCACCTTGGCATGGCATTGAATTGAATTTTTCATTGCCCCCTCCATGTCGTCACCAAAAAATAAATAGCTGCAACTGCCAAATACGCTGCGTAGGGAATACCTTTTCTTCCTTCTCTCGCATTCAACATTCGCTGGTACATGGCGTTACCTGTCATCTGTTGCATCACGCGAAGCACACTTGGCGGCATCGATACGTCCCATGTTTGCGACCAGTAAAAGATAACTGCATGCATACCAGCCAAAAGACTACCGACCAACCACGCCACTACTAATCCCTTCAATCCCAATACCGCACCCAGCACGACTAGAAACTTGACATCACCCGCGCCCATCACGCGCCATGCATACAAGGGAATAAATACGATCAATGCAAGCACGCCGCTGCTGAATGATTGCCATGCATCGATTCCAGCAATACCACCCCCTGTTGCTATCAAGTACCCGGTATGTACCAACAGCGCCAACAACAAAACGCCATTTGGCACACGCCGGAACAAGACGTCGTAGGCCACAACTACGATACAAAGACAAAAAAACAGAATTTCCATTAATTTTTCAATACATAAAAACAAATCGGAAACACTCTGCCTCCATATGTACGATTTTCTGGTTCATGCACATCCAATTTCCTACACGACCGTGGCAAGTTTGGTCACAATCAAGTTGAAAATACGACTTAAATCAGTGCCAATAGAAGTAACGGCGACCAGAATCGCAATGCTGATTAAACCTGCAATCAATCCGTACTCAATCGCCGTAGCACCTTCTTCATCTTTGATAAAACGGTTAATTTGGCTTTTCATTTTTAACTCCTGTTTTACTAGCCAGACCAACTTGCCCAATGTGTACCAACAGCACTAACAACTATCTGCATTTGGCACACATCTAGGCAAGATGTCATGGGAAGCAATGGCAATACACAAACAGGAAAACAAAGGAGCTATTAGTTTCTTAATTCACAAACATTAGAAACCTTCAGCCTCTATGTTTACCTTCTTGATGTATTCACCACATCCAATTTCCTACACGACCGTAGCAAGTTTGGTCACAATCAAGTTGAAAATACGACTTAGATTGCTACCAATAGAAGTAACCGCAACCAGAATGGCAATGCTGATCAAACCGGCAATCAAGCCGTACTCAATCGCTGTTGCACCTTCTTCGTCTTTGATAAAACGGATAATTTGGCTTTTCATTTTGTGCTCCTGTTTCTCTATCAATATAAATTTTTACTATTCAGGCGGCGCTCATTACTGGCGACCAACCCTGTCTTTTTAGTCATGTCGTTGATTCGTTCTCGATGTCGTACTCCTTTCTTCAAACGCAGCCTGTACAGTTAAAAAGGAAATCTCCCCATGCGACCATTTCGATTCTTTTAATGGTCTTTCTTGTTCTTTCAATCCATCTGGAATGAATACGCAAAATTCAATCGTGGTGCGCGTCGGCTGGCATTGATGGGTATTTCGCCAACTGGTTGCGCGATGGATAAATCCAGTGAGTAATAACGTTGATCGGTAAAGCGTACGCCAAAACCGGCGGATGCAATTTGACTGTGAGTCAACGTGCCTGAGTTTGAATACACTCTCGCAGAGTCAGCCAAGATGTAAGGTTGAATTCTTTTGAGGTAGGTGCCGTTATAGGGAAATGCCCGATTGAATTCGAGTGAGAGCCCCCAGCCTTGATCGCCTGCGATTTCACCTGCTGGATAGGCAAGGCCAAATAGTCTTGCGCCGAAACCAATCTGCTCTGATAGCGGAAGAATGCTGTTGCTGTATTGCCCGCTGCCGCTGAACGTAGCACCATATCCATCAGAGAACTGTCTGCTGTGTGAGAAGCCACCTTTGATGCGCAGGAAATCGAGATCGATATTGCCGTTGATCTGATCTGCACCCAATGCGTTGAGGCCTTGATACACACCCAGCGACCATTGTGTGCTGCTTCTGTCTGACAGTTCCGCCGAAGACAGCTCCAAACTCAGCGCGCGAATGTCGGAACTCAATTCAATACTTGGCGCTGGTGCTGCCACATTCAACGTGTAACGCGTGGCATTCTTAACGGCGTAGATGCCGCCAGAAATGGTCAGATTACGGCTAGGCTTCAAGATCAGCGGATAGCTGACGTTGGCACTTACACGTTGCGTCTTTGTTTCATAAGTTGATTGCAATTGCTGTGCAAGCAAAGCCTGATTCTGCGGTTGTCCCTTGTAGTCCGACAGCGTGACCTGCAGCAACATGCCTTGATGACGTATCGGTTGCGTGTAGTTCACGCCGACATATTTTTCATGCAGTGGCCCAGGCGGTGCGAGTGCACTCACCGTGAGTTGCTCACCTAATGGCGTCAATCCGTTTGTCGTTGCACTGAATATGCCGCGCAGATGCGAGGTTGCAGTATCCAGACTGAATGCGGTCGTGATCGGTTTGCGACTCACGTTCAATATCATTTCTGCCGCACCATCCGTATTCACAGGTGGGCTCACTGTCGCCTTGATGCTCATGCCGGGTTGCAAACCAAGTACGCCGGTGATGCGTTCGAAAGTTGCGCGACGGAGTGGGCGATCTTCCTTGAGTTGTTCGGCAATCTCTTTCAGGCGTTCTTCTGATGCGCCGGGATTACCTTCGATCTTGACCGTACTGACATAACCTTCCACCACATTGATGACGACAATATTGTTTTTGAAGTCTTGGGCGGGAACAAAAGCGAATGAGAGTGGATAGCCTGCTTGTTGATATAGCTGCGTAACTTTTTGTGCCGCTTGCAGCAACTCGGCAACGGTTACTTCGCGATTGGTGAGTGGGGCGAATTCCGCGGCAACAAGCTCAAAGGGAAGTGTTTCTACACCAGCGATCTGGAAGCGCGATGGCACGATGCGGCTGGCAAGCAAACGCTGCATCGCTGGATCTTGTGCTTGCGGTTGAATATCAACGCTGACTGGCTGAGCTGGACTCTGCTCCAGTTTAGGCAAGCTATCGAGAGGATTACCCAAGCCCGGGCTGCGTGCATCCGCGGCACTGGCACATGGCATCAAAGCCAATTGCCCCAGTGCGCTCGTCAGGCAGACGGCAACCACTCTTTCTATGAATCTTTGCATACAGTCCCTTTTGTCAGCATGTTGCTTACATGCCTCCTTCCAGTACTACATATCCCGATGTCACAGCGCCTTATACACAAAGTGCATATGGGGCTTTAACCTTAGTTGATTTTTGGCAAGAGTCAAATTACCAATTTATGCTGACATCTTTTGTAAGTGCTTACTGACGGCCTTGCACTTTAAACAAGTGACCTTCGAGCAATGTCAATAAAAGACGCGCAAATTGTTAATCAAGTGAAGTTGCTTCAAAGAATGAGCTTGTCAGGCCAGTCTGAACATCCCATAAATGCGGTATTTTTGGATAAAAACGACAAACAATGTTTCTAAGAATCAATAATTTAGAATTCGAAGCTGATAACTTGGACAAGCTTTGTTTACGCTTGTGAAAATCACATTACTAAGAATTCATATTTATCTAAAACCGACATGCATTATTGACATCTTTGTTCTTGGTGCACTGTTTGTCAGCCTAGTACGCACTTATGTAGAAGACATTGGATGACAACCCAACTTCTACTATTGCCATTGCTCGAAAATCTCTTCGGTACTACATGCCATCAACTGCTCGTCCATTCGTACAAAATCCCGACCGTGAAGATCGGGATTTTGCTGATGGAAAGAATGACGCTCTTATTTTTTACCGAGCAATCCGTTCACCAAAGCGCTAACGGTATTGGTCACAGGCGACAGAACATTGTTAGTGCCATTAGTGCTTCCACTGTTACCGCTAGCCGTATTACCAGCGATTAATGGAGCAACGATAGGGTTGATGATATTGGTGACTGGCGACAACAAGTTTGTCGTACCGGCACCGCTAGCCAAACCGCCGCCAAGCAATGGATTAATGATGTTCGTCACTGGTGTCAACAAGTTCGTTGTCCCTGTGCCGCCAGCTAAACCACCACCGAGCAATGGATTGAGCAAACCTGTAACAGGTGCCAACAAGTTACCTGTACCGCTACCACCGGCCAGACCACCGCCAAGCAATGGGTTGATGATATTGGTCACTGGCGACAACAAGTTCGTGGTACCGGCACCACCAGCCAAGCCACCACCAAGCAATGGATTGAGCAAGCCTGTAATCGGTGTCAACAGATTGCCGACATTGCCGCTACCTGGTGTGCCGCCCAAGCTGCCACCCAACAACGGATCCAGGATGGCGACTACTGGTGTCAAGATATTGGTGGTACCACCAGTACCGCCACCTATGCCACCCACACCACCAAGCAGTGGATTCACGATGTTGAAAACTGGCGACAAGATGTTGGTCGTACCACCAGTACCACCCAAGCCGCCAAGCAATGGATCGACGATGTTGAAGACTGGAGCGAGGATGTTGGTCGTACCGCCAATTCCACCGATACCGCCCAAACCGCCACCCAACAATGGATTCACGATGGCGATGACTGGCGACAGGATATTAGTCGTGCCACCGATTCCGCCTATACCACCGATGCCACCCAAGCCACCACCGAACAGTGGATTAACGATAGGCGACAACAACGCGAGCAAGTCACCACTTCCAGAAACATTAGAAGGGTTCGCAAGGTTACCCAGATTCGTGAACAAGATGCCCAATCCAAGCGATTGTGAATCTTTTTCGTGAACCAGAATGCCAGTCGATGTCACCACATTGCCGAGCGCAACGACTACGCCACCCAGATTATTGACGACAGGTACGCCGCTTTTTGTCAGAGTGCCGCCGACGTTACCGAGAACGTTGCCGCCCACAGTGCCGACGATGTTATTGACTGGCACACCAAGGCCGGTCGTTTTACCCACAGCTTGCGTCAAGGTTGTGACGTTGTTAGTGAGTGGGACGATGGTATGGCTGAGCGTCTGTGTAATTCTTTCGACAGGGCCGGTAGCAAGCAAGGTTGTCAACGGTACAGAAATATTGGAAACAGTCTGACCGACATTGGTGACCAAGCCACCGACAGGTGTAGTCACAGGCTCCAGCACAGCCAGTTCACCATGACCAAGATTCGTCACCAAATTACCTGCGCTGCGCACAGTCACCCCGGTTTGATCAACGACATTGCCGGTATTGGTCAACGTCACGCCGACTGGATTGTCGATCAAGCCCATCTGACCCAGACCACTGCTGATGCCATTGCCGAGTACGGTAACGATGCCACCGCCGTCAACGACCACCTTGCCCAAATCTGTTTGCGTTTGTTTGGGAACAATTGGCAGATTCAAGTTTCCAACTGTTGTACCGACGCCGGATACGGCACCGCCGACAGCCGAAACCAGATTGCCGGTCTTGTCGACGATAGTCCCTGTTGTCGTTACTTTGGCAGGTGTGCTGTTATCACCTGCACTGGTAGAGCCGCTACCAACCGTTTTAGTGGTGGTGCAACCGCTCATCAACACAATGGCTGAAAGGAGCGCGGTGCTCATCATTGTTTTCTGTAAGTTGTTCATCCTCGTTCCCCTCGTTTTAATTCAAATATGAAGACCCGTACTTTCCAAGTGGCAAATTGCATGCCAATCGGGAAAACGCGTTTTACATTTTTTTTGTTTTTAAAAAACCACTTAAAAATCAAATACTTGAATTGAAAATTAGAGGAATGTCATCGCTATTCTTAGGGGCTTAAATAGCGTGTTCCGTGTTACTTGTAACGTAACGTTCGGAACAAAATGTTCTGTATTTCAAGATTTATGCTGTCTTGAACTTTCTTTGGAAAAGAACTGTCACCTGTAATTGGTACTTATTTTTTTGTAGCCGCTGCATTCAAAAATCAGACAGCTATGCATGACGTGTTGAAGCACATCACGCCAGATTTTCCGCAACACGCGCTGAAGAAATCACGACAATGACGAACTACGTATTAGTAGAAAAGGAATAGAGCGAAGGAGGTATTGGACGGAGAAGCAAACGTTGAGTGATGGAGGTGAATGACTATCGAGACTCACATAGATGCGCGCATGGACGCATTAAGAAGCATGGAACATTCAGGCGATAAGCCCTGCTCTCAACACTGCAGAACAAAAGTCCGTTACACACAAATCATGCAACGGACTCAGTAATTAGATTTTCATTTCAAAATAAGTGTAGAGGTAATTCGAACCACCATTGACGCTACCAAGCAAGCGGGATGAACCGAAGATACCTGATCGATGCGACACGCCGACGCCAACATACGCATCTTTCAATGCTCGTGAGCCGATCAAGTCACCCAGACTTACATCTATCGTCGGGTCCAGATAATTCAACAAGCGCGATGTAGGTCGATCACGCGCGGCCTGACTACTCGCTTCGGTGTACGGCACACGATTAGCGAATGAAGCGCCTAATCCAAAACCGAGACGTGTCTTGACTCTATCGTTCCACGGCAAGCCGTAGTAATAGGCCTTCATGAATAGATCGACCTGCACGCCATTCGCCTGCAAGTTTCTATCGTCGTGATACACCACACCGGCATAACCGACAAAATCAAGCGGCCAGCCATTGAGTTTTTCGATAAACGGTTTACCGATGTGCACACCCATGATGCTGGTTGGATTCGTCTTATCCAAGTCGGCGCATTTGAAGGTCAGGATTTTCGCCAAGTGGCAGCTATCGGCTCCAGCTCGGCCATACAGGACACGCACATACGTCGGCGTTTTCTCATCTGCCCACAATTTCTTGTAGCTACCAAAATCGTAAGCAGCACCGATGAAGAATGATGGTTGCAGACCTTTGCGCACAATTGGACTATCTTTTATATCGCTGCTTAATGATGTAAGCGACACACCTGCCAACAAACGCCAGCGTTCGGTCACATCGTAAGAGCTATACAAATTCAGCGAAACATTGGTGCCCGCACCCGACTTATAAGCGGGCCTGCTGGCAGTCGCTTCACTCGCTAGCACACCGTAGTAATAGTTATTGAGCTTGGAGTCGCGCATGGAAATACCAATGCTAGGGCGCAAGGTCAATCGACCCGAACGCCAATCGTAAGCATATTCAAGCTCCAGTTCAGTACCATTCGAAGTGCCACTGACATCATGCAAGAGAGACGCATAGAGCGTCCCCCACGGTTGTTGATAACGATAAGTAAATCCCAGATCAACGCCGGTGCTACGCGCCGCCATCCCGCTCAAGACAGGGATTTTTCCATCTTCAGGAAATCCTTCCAGACGCCGGCGAAAGAAAACGTCAAAGCGCTGTTCTGCATCTGGAACGTATTTGATACCGATGCGATTAGCCTGTACGGAAACATGCTCACCCTCATATAGATAAAGCGGCAGCAAGTCTCGTCGCACGCCACCACCGATATAAGGAGATTTTTCCATGCGCATGACAGCGCCCAGTCCAGCACCACCAGGCTCTGTAATCAAATCACTGAAAGGACTGGATGCCGTCTGCGCATGTGCCGTCACTGCAGTAGACAATGCAAAAACCGACAGTGCGATTTTGCGAGTGACTTTATTACGTTGAAATAAGGATATTGCCATCAAGAGTTCTCTTTTTTAAATTGTTCTTATAGGAAGACTGAAGCGTCTTGTTTGGACACCGGATAAAGAATCATGCACGCATTACTAGCTCATGGCAATTTTGCATCAACATAGCTGACTTAATCTGTGCGGTAACAAACATGCGAGCACCTATTTATTGCCGTGCAATCTCGCCTTACTCAAAGTTATCCACGACATTGCCAAGGCCACCAATGAACAAACTGCGATACCCACCACCATAGGCCTAGCGCTACCGTCTACGAATAAACCAACGAATGCCATAACCAAGGCACCGGTCACGAATTGCAGCGTGCCCATCAGCGCCGAAGCCGTGCCTGCGATGGCACCGTGCTCCTCCAATGCAAGTACCGATGTTGTTGGCACCACCAAGCCAAGGAAACCATAACCGACAAATAGCATCACCAGCATCACATCCAAACGATCTATGCCTATCAGATTGATTGCCAGAAGCAAGCTCATCACCAACGCATAGCCGACCACCGCTACCTTTACCACCGGCACCAAGCCAAAGCGCGCACTTAGTCGCCCGGTAAATTGCGACACACCGATAAAGGCCGCGGCATTGGCAGCAAAGGCAATGCTGTATTGCCGTGGCGTCAGGCCATAGTGATCAATCAATACAAACGATGAATTGGCCAGATAAGCAAAGAAGCTGGAAATGCCAAAAGCACCGATGAATACCAAACCCAAAAAGTGGCGATCACGCAGTAGCAAGCCATAACCCTGAATCGCGCTACGCACACTGCTATCTACACGCTCCTCGGGTGGGCGCGTCTCTTCTTGACTGGTGGCGAGCAAAACCAAGGCCATCACAGCAGCCACCGTCACAGCCCAAAACACACTACGCCAACCAGCCCATTCAATCAAAAAACTACCGGCGAGCGGCGCAAGAATAGGCGACACGCTAAACACCAGCATCAACAACGACATTAATCGCGCCGCATCATGACCCGTATGTAAATCACGCACTACCGCACGCGGAATCACCATGCCCGCACTCGCGCCCAATCCTTGCAGGAAGCGCAAAACGATCAAGGTTTGAATATCCGGTGCCAGCGCGCAGCCCACACTGCAAACAGCAAAAAGTATCAGGCCAAAATAAAGCGGCAACTTGCGTCCCATCATGTCCGAAATCGGACCATAGATGATTTGACCGATACCTAACGAGATGAAAAACGCCATCAGACTTGCCTGCACGCCACTCGTGGACGCACCCAAGGTTTGCCCTATCGACGGCAAAGCAGGCAAATACATATCAATGGCAAAAGGGCCGATGGCGGACAGCAAGCCCAGCACCAACGCATTTTTCAGGAAAGGTGTATTCATTGAATGATCTTATTCAGGAAACAGCATCATGCAAGCCATGATCTTTTGAGCTACAGCACATCAGCGTCGATACGCCAGCGATCAGAGCGAATGATAGAAAAGCTGAGGCAAGTATGATTTGCCTACACGCAACTATCGTTCCGTAATGAAAAATGGAGCCTACATAGGCTCCTTAGAGGTCTTTGCAAAAAGCAGGCAATCGTCACCAAGTGTCGTTAGGTGAGATTTTACGGGATTTAAGTTGATGCCGATGCAAAATGCTGTCGAGCGAATGCAATCAAACAATATTGGCAACATCGCGCGCAGTTTTCGGTAACGCGCTCCGCCAAATGTTTGCAGAATACTGGGGCCAAGCATTACTTCATCAGGGCAGAATATGTGAACTGCCCTGATGAATACATTAGAAGCGCTGACGTATGCCCACGCCAAAACTGATTCCACTGGATTGCTCTGTCAGCTTGTCGTAACTGACCACGCTATACACATCAGTACGTTTGGAGAAAAAGTAGTCATATCCCAGCGAGGCCGTATTGCGAATGATCGACGACTTTACGCCCGAGTTACCCAACACGGCACTGAAGTTGCCATCGGCCTTTACATTGGTTCGCGCCCAGGAAAACAACACCGAACCTTTACCCACAGGCACGCTGGTACCCAATTGCACCGTATTCGACTTCAGATCGTATTGGCTGTCGTCCGCCGCTCCAATCAAGCGGGTCGTCCCATAGTTCAGTGTGCCAAAGAGCTTCATGAATTGCAGGTCATAGGCACCACCGACAAACCAGGTGTCATTCTTGGACGCCGCCAGAGTATAGGTCGCGCCGGTCACCTGGTTGTATGGAGTAAACGTGAAAACCTGAGAGGCCCCATTGGTGACAGGATCGAGCGGATTGTTGACCTTTACCGATTGAAAGTAGGCACCGAAAGAAAGTGGCCCACTCTCATACATCGTATTCGCGCCGTAGTTGTTCTTGCCCGAATTTCCTGCCTGCTCGCCAAATTGAAAGAACAGGCTGGTGGTAAATCCGCCGAGTTTTGGCGTGACATACATGATCTGGTTACTCCACCCCGTATCGCCGGACACGGTTGGCGACCAGGCTTGACCACGATAGCGACCTGAGGGCATCTGCGTATGCAGCTCAAGTGGTGAGAATGCGAATGAACCGCCGAATGGGCTGAAGCTCAAGGTAGGAATGAAGTTGGGTGCCACATCTCGCCCCAGAGACACGCGCCCAAATGAACCGGAAAGTCCCACATTGGCATCCCGCGAGAACGCCGAGTCAGAATTGAAGCGCCCCAGAGCACCGACATCAGGCCGCAAGAAACCGGTCAGCGCAAAATGCGCCC
This sequence comes from Herminiimonas sp. GW821-FHT09C12, assembly GCF_059416385.1. Taxonomy (NCBI): domain Bacteria; kingdom Pseudomonadati; phylum Pseudomonadota; class Betaproteobacteria; order Burkholderiales; family Oxalobacteraceae; genus Herminiimonas; species Herminiimonas sp. GW821-FHT09C12. Next base: position 1,299,160 of record NZ_JBWKPC010000001.1, on the reverse strand, counting down.
GCAAACCGCCACCCAACTCTTCCGTTCCCTTGACACCCCACCATGAGGTTTCCATGCCGCTGCTGTTCACGCCCGATGTGCTCCGCGCATCACCACTATTTTTGGTGGCCCCAGCATAGACATCGAGCATGCCGCTTACCTGCACAGAGCTCTGTGCAAAGACGCTCATTGAAAATACCGACGCGGCAAAGCCTAGTACGCTACCTATGGCAGCATGCTTTACCAACTTTATTGAACACTCTTTCTTTAAAGTAAATTGCGCAACTTCCTTCATAGTCTCTCCTCCGATATTTTTATCTCTACGTGCTTGAACACACGACTAAACAAACCAGAATGTGCGTCACTGATTTGATTTAGCGATACTAGGAGAGAAGAGTGATGCGATCTTGTTCAACAACGAACAACTCATTGTCGAAATCAGTATTTGAAAAACACGAACTGTTCTTCACGATAAGCCCCGCTCTGATCAAGCAAGCTCAAGACGCATGCGGGCGACGCGTGATGAGCCACGAACTGGAAGATTATTTTTGACGGTCCAAACAAAAAATGCGAAGCCTCAGAGAGAGCTTCGCATTTTTATTGATACATTTAGTGCGGGCAGATATTAAAACGGTAGTTTCACATACGCGGCTATTCAGAGAATCCCTTCAGCATTCGATCACATTGACCGCAAGGCCGCCGCGTGATGTTTCCTTGTACTTCGTTTTCATGTCTGCGCCGGTCTCGCGCATCGTTTTAATCACATTATCAAGCGACACAAAATGGCGCCCGTCGCCGTGCAAGGACATGCGCACTGCATTGATGGCTTTGACCGAGCCCATTGCGTTACGCTCGATACATGGCACCTGCACCAGTCCGCCAATCGGATCGCAGGTCAGGCCGAGGTTGTGCTCCATACCGATTTCGGCAGCGTTCTCAACTTGCTCGGGTGTACCGCCCATTACTTCCGCCAAGCCTCCTGCAGCCATCGAGCATGCCACCCCGACCTCGCCCTGGCAGCCGACTTCCGCCCCGGAGATCGAAGCGTTCTCTTTGTACAGAATGCCAATCGCTGCTGCGGTCAGCAAAAAACGTACGATGCCATCGTCGTTCGCTCCCGGCACAAAACGGTGGTAGTAGTGCAGCACCGCTGGAATGATGCCAGCCGCTCCGTTGGTCGGCGCGGTGACAACACGGCCGCCCGTGGCGTTTTCTTCATTCACCGCGAGTGCGTATAGATTGACCCAATCAAGAGTAGTCAGAGGATCACTCAAACCACTTTCCGCCTGCGTCAGCAACCTCTGATGCAAAGCAGCTGCACGACGTCGAACCTGCATCGGCCCAGGCAAGACACCTTCCTGCTCGCAACCGCGCGTGACGCAATCCTGCATCACATGCCAAATGTTTAGCAGGCCGCTGCGAATCTCTTCTTCGGAACGCCAAACTTTTTCGTTCTCCATCATCAGTTGGCTGATCGAGATTTTGTTGGCTTCGCACAGCCGCAACAGGTCTGCGCCGCTATGAAATGGATAAGGCTGATTCGTGCTGTCTGGCACCAGGCGGTCTTGTGCGGCCGCGTTTTCATTGACGACAAAGCCGCCACCGATCGAGTAATACACTTTGCTGACAAGTTCAGCCTGATTCGCATCGTAGGCAGTGAAACACATGCCGTTGGTGTGATACGGCAATATGCGCCGCCGGTAGAACAGCAAGTGTTCTTTTTCAATGAAAGCGACTTCTCGCTCTCCCAGCAGCTTGATACTGCCGCTGTTGCGGATCTGGGCAAGCTTGGCCGCGATCGTGTCTATCTCGACTAGATCAGGAGCTTCACCCATCAGTCCGAGCAGCACCGCCTTGTCACTACCATGACCTTTTCCGGTCGCACCCAGTGAGCCAAACAACTCAGCCTTAATACTGTGCGTGGAATCCAGCAGGCCGTTCTCTTTCAAACCGTTGGCAAAGGTGGCTGCCGCCCGCATTGGTCCCACAGTATGAGAGCTGGAGGGACCAATACCAATCTTGAACAGTTCGAATACGCTGATCGCCATGCTGTTTCCGTCTCAAGTAAAGTAATTACGCGGCAACTGCAGCTGTTACGCTGGCATCGGCGGTCGTGCCCATCACATCGCGCACCAGTTCGATCCAGAACGATGCCCCGAGTTCGATAGTATCGTCATTGAAATCATAATGCGGATTGTGCAAAGGGATCGTTGCGTCGCGATCGACACCCATCCATATATAAGCACCTGGCTTGCAATTGAGCATAAAAGAAAAGTCTTCCGACGCCATCGACGGTACACAATCCCAATCGACTTTATCCTTTCCAACCACCGCGCTCGCAGCACGAATGGCGATATCGGTCTCGTTATGAGAGTTAATCGTCGCTGGATAGGCATAACGGTAAGACACCGTTGCGCTTGCACCGTTGGATTGCGCGATGCCGCTGCTAATCTCTGTCAGCAGATCATGAATACGCTGCTGAGTACCCGCAGAAAAACAACGTACAGTGCCGCGGATGACTGCCGTGTCGGGCAATACATTCCAGGCTTCACCACCATGAATTTGCGTGACACTAACAACCGCAGTCTCCTGAGGTGGCAAGCGACGGCTAACAATGGTTTGCAGAGCCAGCACCAACTGGCTGGCACAAACCAGCGAATCGATACTGCGCTCCGGCATCGCGGCATGGCTGCCGACACCCTGAATGGTGATTTCAAACGTATCGAAAGATGCCATCATCGGCCCGTGATTGATGGCGAAACGTCCCATCGGCACGCCAGGCCAGTTATGCATACCAAACACCATGTCGCATGGGAAACGTTCAAACAAGCCGTCTTCGATCATGACCCGGCCGCCGCCAGCAGCTTCTTCGGCCGGTTGGAAGATGAAGTTAATCGTGCCAGTCCACTCGGTATTTTTGCTGAGTGCCACTGCAGCACCGAGCAACATTGCAGTATGACCGTCATGACCACAGGCGTGCATCTTCCCTTCGTGCTGGGATTTGTGGGCAAAGTCGTTTTTTTCCGAGAGCGGAAGCGCATCCATGTCAGCCCGCAAGCCAATTGTTGGTCCCTCACCACGTTTCAGCGTTCCAACTACGCCAGTACGACCGACACCTTCTTCAACAGCAATACCATTTTCACGTAAAACCGAGGCAACCAGCTTGGCAGTTGAAAGCTCTTCGAAAGCCAATTCCGGAGAGGCATGAAAAGTGTGTCGCCACTTGATCATGTCTGCGATGAGATTCTTATCCAGAGACATTTTTTACCTTTTCTTCAATCTATTAATAGATGTGTTCAGTGGTGGAAGAACTGCGCGATTACCGTGGCACCGAGGAAGGTTCCTGCATTCGCCGCGAAGGACACCACGACGATGCGCCAACCGAGACGACGAAACGCCGGAATATCCTTTGCGATGGAAAGGCCAGCAAAAGTCAGCATCGGTGTGATGAATGCGAGGAAGCTAATTTTGCCGGTCAACTCTGCAATCTGCTGCGCCCACGGACAGATCGGAGCCGTCAGAAGCATGGCGATCAGCGACACCCAGCACACGGCGGGGATTTTCTTACCGAAAGATTTATTCGCTAACACTCCGACCATCACTGCAAATAAAACAATCAACATCCCAGGCAACGCTGCAATCGGATTACTGCCATGGGCGATCCAGTCGCCTATCAAGGTCAAGCCGCCAGACAGCGCCCAAGCGAAACAGATACCGACAGGACCAAGCACGCCGCCGTGATCTACAACATGCTCAACGGCAGTTTCTTTTTGCGTAACGGATGCTGTCGTGGTGCGACCAAGTATCGGCTCCAGCACGCGATATCCCCACACTGCCAGTGGCAGCGAGATGAACAGTGTGAAGTAAGTACCGATGGTGGTAGTGATGAGATTGCTGGCTGCAGCAAAGGTCATGACTTGCTTGGCCATCTCAGGTGTTTGTTGCGCGGCGATAGCACCCGACGCGGCCGCCATCATGCTGCCAGAACCGACGCCGGAACCCATTGCCAGGGCAACCGGATGAAAGATATTCAAACTGGCGATGAAACCCGCCAACACTGCAATGAACAGCGCGCCAAACACTGTACCGGTCAGATATTCTGCCAATACCCCGCGCCCCTCTGGAGAATCCATACCGTACTTCTCACCGATGATGGCCAGACTCGGTTCACGCCCGACGGAAAACGTCGCGCCGATAGCCTCGCGCTTGATGCCCAGCAGCAAAGCCAGGGGCAAACCAATCAGTATCGTGCCGACAAAATGTCCGAACTCCTGAAACACCAAAGCCCAGCCCGATTCCACGATCTGCGGCAAGGATGAGCCAACCAACAAACCGAGCTTGGCAACAAACAGCAACAGCGCCGGCTGCAGAATTTTGGCCGCGTCAAATTGCATCACGGTATCGATACGCAAGGGAGCCGGAAGTACGTTTTTGGACAGCCCCAATATGGCGCCGATCAGCAAGGCCCAAATCATAGGCAACAAGACCACCTTACCGGGGCCAATATTGAACGTAAAAGAACCGATCAACTCGGCAATGACCAAAATAATGGCCGCGCAAACATACAATTTCACAAAGCGAGGAAGACTGTTGCCGCCTGGCATTCCACCTACTTCAATTGCTTTTTCCATCGTCTCGCCTCTTAATTTTTTCTAAAAAAGATTGCATCAGCCGCTCTGAGCAGGCGCTGATTATGCCGAGATTCTGATCTATAATGAATCGCAATGGATCATGAAATCCATTCTAATTATTAGAATGCGGAAGTCGCCAGTATGTACGAAACACTCAATGAAGCACGTCTAGTTTATCTGTTCGAATCGATCCAGCGCGGCACCATGCGTGCGGCCGCAGATGCACTCAACATAGCGCCCTCGGCAGTCAGTCGGCAAGTGGCACTGCTCGAAGAGGAGCTAGGGATAGCCCTCATTGAACGTCACACAAGAGGCATCAAGCCGACTGAAGCGGGCAAGCTCTTGTCGCAATATTTTCGCGAACAGCACTCTCACAAAGCGGATGTCCTGGCGGAACTGCAAGAACTCCGGGGCCTGCGCAAGGGCACTATCCGCATCGTTCTCGGAGAAGGATTTGTGTCCGATATGATGGCTGGGCCACTGGCAAAATTTGGTGCGGACTACAAGGATATTTCGGTAGTACTCGATGTCGGAGGCACCAACGAAATCATGCGCAGAGTCAGCGAGGATGAGGCGGATATGGGCCTGATCATGAATCCTCCGCCTGATAGCAAGATCGTTTCACGCAAGTACAGCAGGCAACCCATCTACGCCGTGGTCGGCCCCGACTTCCCTCTATTGCACAAGCCAGGCCCGTTTGAAATCAAGGACTTCCTGCCGTATCCGATGGCGCTCAACCATACGACCTTCGGCCTGCGCCAGATCCTGCAACTGGTCGAACAAACGGAGAAAATCCGCCTCAAGCCGAACCTGACCACCAATTCCTTCTACATTTTGCGGCAGTTTGTCCGCCTGCAAATGGGCGTGACATTTTTACCATCCTTCGTCGTCGCCAGTGAACTTGCCGCCGGTGAATTATTCCTTATTCCGGTCAAGCACCCCATCATGGAAAATGCCGAAGCGCATTTGATTACACGTAGCGGCCGCAAGCTATCAAGCGCCGCAAATAAAATGTTGCAATACATGTCGGCGCGATTAACTTCGATGCAGTGAGCGGAGAAAAAAAGCGCCAGCAATGAACACTGACGCTTTCGTGAGGCCAGTAAAAAGCCCCTGTCAGATATGAGTCTGACAGGGGCTTTTTACTTTACAGAACCAGGTATCGATTAGAACGGAATGTCGTCATCCATATCGTTGAAATTGGATGCGGCTGGCTTAGCAGCTGGACGTGGTGCGCTGCTGCCACCGCCCGAACTCTGACGCGGCGCTGGTGCGCTGCTACCGTAATCATCATCCATCGGAGCGCCACCGCCGCCACCTGCGCCTGGACGACCGCCCAGCATTTGCATCGTGTCAGCAATGATTTCTGTTGTGTAACGCTCAACGCCGTCTTTATCTGTCCACTTGCGTGTTTGCAAACGGCCTTCGATATAGACCGACGAACCTTTTTTCAGGTATTGACCGGCGATTTCTGCCAGTTTGCGATAGAAGGTGATGCGATGCCATTCGGTAATTTCTTTTTTGTCACCGCTGTTTTTGTCTTTCCAGCTTTCTGTCGTCGCCACGGCCACGTTGGTCACCGCTTCGCCGTTAGGCATATAGCGTGTTTCAGGATCGCGACCCAGATTGCCGACGATGATGACTTTGTTGACTGATGCCATTAGATATTTCTCCGATTAAACTACGGCAGCCTGAACCTGGCTGCGGCGCGGTACGTTTTTCATATTGGCAGCAATTATAAGCCACGCCACCGTTAATACTGAACCCAAAACAAAGACAGATGCACCGCTAACATGTTGCGTCAGCCAGCCACCCAATGCGCCACCGCAAAACAAACCGAGTGCCTGCAAGGTGTTATAGACGCCCAATGCAGCGCCCTTGCTGCCTGGCGGCGCGATGCGCGATACCAAAGAAGGCTGGCTCGCCTCCAGAATGTTGAATGCGATAAAAAAGGCCAGCAACAAGCCTATCAGCCATGTCCAATGTGCCTGTGTTTGTGACAACACCAGCCACATGCCGATTTGAACCATTAATAATAAAGCAATCGCGCCGACAAACACTTGCTTGGACTTGCCGCGTTTTTCACCAATAAAGATAGGTGGCAACATCAAGATGAAAGAAACCAGCACCACCGGCAAATAGATTTTCCAGTGTTCGGCAAGCGGCAGATGGCCGAAGCGGATCAAGGCTGACGGCATCACGACAAACATCGCCATTTGCGTCAGATGCAAGGCAAACACACCGTAGTTCAAGCGCATCAACTCGCCATTTGCCAAAATCTCGCGTATTGACACACGATTCGGCGGCAAAGCTGGCGCGGCAGGAACTATATATAGAACGACAAAAATCGCCAGCACCGATAAACCACCCGTCAGCGCGAAAATACCCCCCATGCCGATAGCCTGATAAAGCAGAGGTGAAATCACCAGAGAACCAGCGAAGGTCAGCCCGATCGAGCCACCAACCATCGCCATCGCCTTGGTGCGATGTTCTTCTCTGGTCGAATCGGCAATAAATGCAGTGACCGCAGCGGAGATCGCTCCCGCGCCCTGCACCGCGCGTCCGATGATGACCCAGACGATATTGTCGGCCGCAGCAGCAATGAAAGAACCCAGCGCAAACAGGACCAACCCGATGACGATAATACGCTTGCGGCCGTATTTATCAGAAGCAATGCCAAACGGAATTTGCCCGAAAGACTGCGTCAAGCCGTAAATCCCCATTGCCAAACCGACCAGAGTCGCGCTCTCTCCGCCCGGCAAGCTTTTTGCATGAACGGAAAAGACCGGCAGGATCAGGAACAGCCCCAGCATCCGCAACGCAAAAATCGACGCAAGCGAGGTGCTGGCGCGGATTTCGGTGCGAGTCATACCGGAACTGACGTCGTTTGATGAATTGGATGACATGTAAGCAGGGAAATAGAACAAGAAGCGGTTTAACGGCCCGCTTTAAAACCCGCTATAGTAGCAGGTTGACCCGTTTTAACCCGCTCCCGACCTTCAAAAAAGGCCGGAATCTGTCGGAAAAGCCTAGCTGAAAGAGTGAATGGACGAGATTCGTATCCGAGGTGCGCGTACGCACAACCTCAAGAACATCAATCTGGATTTGCCGCGCAACAAACTGATCGTGATCACCGGCTTGTCCGGCTCCGGCAAGTCGTCGCTCGCGTTCGATACGCTGTACGCCGAAGGTCAGCGTCGTTACGTTGAATCGCTGTCTTCGTATGCGCGCCAGTTCTTGCAACTGATGGAAAAACCCGATGTCGATTTGATCGAAGGCTTGTCGCCGGCGATTTCCATCGAGCAAAAAGCCACCTCGCACAATCCGCGTTCCACCGTCGGCACCGTCACCGAGATCCACGATTATCTGCGTCTGCTGTACGCACGCGTCGGCACACCATATTGCCCCGACCATCCAGAGAATCCGCTAGCCGCACAATCAGTTTCGCAAATGGTCGATGCAGTACTGGCGATGCCGGAAGACACCAAGCTGATGATCATGGCGCCTGTCGTCGCCAATCGCAAAGGTGAGCACGTCGATCTGTTCGAGCAAATGCAGGCGCAAGGTTTTGTCCGATTCCGCGTGCAGAGCGGCACCGCAGCGGCAAAAACTTACGACGTCGATGATCTGCCTAAGCTGAAGAAGGCGGAGAAACACACGATTGATGTCGTCATCGACCGCATCAAGGTCAAAGCCGATATCAAGCAACGTCTGGCAGAAAGTTTCGAGACCGCATTGCGCCTGGCCGAAGGCCGCGCACTGGTATTGGAAATGGATACCGGCGTCGAGCATCTGTATTCAAACAAATTCGCCTGCCCGATTTGCGGCTACGCGTTGCAAGAGCTTGAACCGCGCCTGTTCTCGTTCAACAATCCTATGGGCGCGTGCCCGGAGTGCGACGGTCTCGGCCACATTGAATTCTTCGATCCGAAACGTATCGTTGCCTTCCCTAACCTGTCGCTCGCTAGTGGCGCGGTAAAAGGTTGGGATAGACGCAATCAGTTCTACTTCCAGATGTTGTCGAATCTGGCGGAGTTCTACAAATTCGATATCGACGTACCGTTTGAAAAACTGCCGGAAGCAGCACAGCAAGCTGTGTTGTTCGGCTCAGGCAAACAAAAGATTCCGTTCACCTACGTCAACGAAAAAGGCCGCACCGTTATTCGTGAACATGAGTTCGAAGGCGTCGTGAACAATCTGCAACGTCGTTATCGCGAAACCGATTCGATGGCCGTAAAAGAAGAGCTGGCCAAGTTCATCAATGAAAAAGAATGCCCAAGCTGCAACGGCGCGCGCCTGCGCGTCGAAGCACGCAATGTTCTGGTCGGCAATGGCGCACAGAAGCGCGCCATCTATGAAGTCGCGGCTACACCTTTGCGTCAGACCCTGGAATTCTTTGAAACACTGACACTGACCGGCGCGAAGAAAGAAATCGCTGATCGTATCGTCAAGGAAATCGTTTCGCGCCTGAAGTTCCTCAACAACGTCGGTCTCGATTATCTGTCACTGGAACGCAGCGCCGATACGCTGTCCGGCGGTGAAGCGCAGCGTATTCGTCTCGCCTCGCAAATCGGCTCCGGCCTGACTGGCGTTATGTACGTACTCGATGAACCGTCCATCGGTTTGCATCAGCGCGACAACGACAGACTGATCGAAACACTCAAGCATTTGCGCGACATTGGCAATAGCGTATTGGTCGTCGAACACGATGAAGATGCAATTCGTTGTGCCGATTACGTCGTCGATATGGGTATAGGCGCAGGCGTGCACGGCGGTGAAGTCATAGCCGAAGGCACACTGAAAGACATCCTCAAAAGCAAGACATCACTGACCGCGCAATATCTGAACGGCACGCTCGGCATTGCTGTGCCGAAGAAACGTACACCGATCAATCCGAAGAAGCAGTTTGTGATTACCGGCGCAACCGGCAACAACCTGAAAAACGTCACACTGGAATTGCCGGTCGGCTTGCTGACTTGCGTCACTGGTGTATCCGGTTCCGGCAAATCGACACTGGTCAACGACACGCTGTATCACGCGGCATCGCGCCATCTGTACGGTTCGCAAGCAGAACCGGCAGCACATGAATCGATCAGCGGTTTTGAACATTTCGACAAAGTCATCTCCGTCGATCAAGCGCCTATCGGCCGTACGCCACGCTCGAACCCTGCAACCTACACCGGTCTGTTCACACCTATCCGCGATTTGTTTGCGACGGTTCCAACATCGAAAGAGCGCGGCTATTCAGCCGGACGTTTCTCCTTCAACGTCAAAGGCGGTCGTTGCGAAGCATGTCAAGGCGATGGCGTGATCAAGGTTGAGATGCACTTCTTGCCGGACGTTTATGTGCCCTGCGATGTCTGCCACGGCAATCGCTACAACCGCGAGACGCTGGAGATTCAATACAAAGGAAAGAGCATCACCGAAGTGCTGAGCATGACGGTGGAAGAAGCGCACGTCTTCTTCAAACCTGTGCCGGTTATTGCGCGCAAACTGCAAACCCTGCTGGACGTGGGCCTCGGTTATATTCGCCTCGGCCAAAGCGCAACCACCTTGTCCGGCGGCGAAGCACAACGCGTCAAACTGTCGCTGGAATTATCCAAACGCGACACCGGCCGTACGCTCTACATTTTGGACGAGCCAACCACTGGTTTGCATTTCCACGATATCGATTTGCTGCTAAAAGTGATCCATCGTTTGCGCGACCAAGGCAATACTGTCGTGATCATCGAACACAATCTGGATGTGATCAAAACAGCTGACTGGTTGATCGATATGGGACCGGAAGGCGGCGCAGGCGGCGGTCAGGTGATCGGCACCGGCACACCGGAAGATCTGGCGAAAAATCCAGCCAGCTTTACCGGCAAATATCTAGCGCCGTTGTTGAAGCAGAAAAAAACAACGACCTAGTCGTTAGTACCTCCCCAAAAAAAGCGAACTTCAGTTCGCTTTTTTTTCGCCCCGACATCGGCGCCCGACGTGGCATCCGCGGATAACGGTCATCCATCTACTGTATTTGTAGTATTTACATCCGCCATCCTTTCGAGGAAGATGCCTGTCTTTTGTGCGGCCAGTGCAGCGTGCAAACACCTATTTCGGGAATGGAGAACACCACATGAACCGCTGCTACCGCTCCATCTTCAATCGCAGCCTGGGCGTCTGGCAGGTGGCATCCGAACATACGCGCAGCAGGAGCAAATCCGGCAGCGCCAAGGCAGCCACCTGCCTCGTCGTGCTGATGTCGGCAATACCGCTGGCGCCGGGCTGGGCCGCCAATAATCTGCCCATCAACGGCACGTGGTTGATAGGCAGCGGCAATGCCCAGCCCCAACTAACCGACTTGCTCATCAATGTCACGACGCCCGGCGCCGCGGCCACGGCGATACAGTGGGCATCCTTTGACGTCGCCCAAGGCTACTCGCTGAATATCCGTCAGCCGACCGCCGGCTCCTTGCTGTTGAATACGGTGGGAGGTGCCCAAGCCAGCGCCCTTGCAGGAACGATCCAGGGCAGCGCCCTGCTGGCCGTATCCAACGTGTACGGGCTGCAAGTGCAGTCCACCGGCACCATCATAGGGGCCCAGGCCGTCCTGTTGACCAGCCTGGGGCTGATGGCGCCCCCTGGCGCGATACTGCAATTGACCGATGGGCAAAGCCAGGGAGGGGTCAGCAACGCGGGCACTATTTCGGCGTCGGGCAGCGTCGACCTGTCCGGGCCGACGGTCTCGAATGAGACGAGCGGCCAGATCACCGCGAACCGCATCACCCTGATCAGCGGCTCCAGACTGATCGCCGACTCCACCGGCTCCTCGCCGTCCGCCTTCTCGATCACTGCGCCCCTGGCCGACACCACTGGCGCGGCTGGCGCCACGCCCAAGGTCCTGAACGCCGGCACGCTGACCGCGACCAACGGCACCGTTCTGCTGCAGGCCAGCACGGTACGCACGCAGGCCTCGCTGACCACGCCCGTGATCAGCAATACGGGCACCATCACCGCTCAGAACATTGCCCTGACCGCACAAGGCGGCAGCATCGCGTCCAGCGGCACGCTGGACGCGGCCAGTGGCACCCTGTCGCTGCAATCCGATATGGATATCCGCGTCACGGGCCAACTGAGCGCCAATGCGCTGACCGCCTCGTCGACGGGGGATCTTGCTTTGACGGGCAACAACCAGATCAACCTATTGAATGCGATTCAGGTAGGAGGCAATTTGTCGCTGAGCAACCAGAGGTCCTTGTTCCAGCTCGGCGCAATGCAGGTAACCGGCACAACGGCCATCGACGCCAGCTCCGGCAACTTATTCCTTACCAACGCCGGCAACAGCTTCGGCGGCGCGGTTTCCCTGACGGGCTACAACGTGCAGGTGCAATCGTCGGGCGCACTGACGGTCGCTCGGCTGGACGCAACTAACGACGCCAGCCTGACCGCCGCGGGAGCCCTCACGATCAGCGGCAATGTGGATGCGGCTTCCCTCACGCTGTCCGCGGACAACGATATCCTGGTCACCGGCGATGTCGCCGTGACCAATAACGTCTCCACCAGCCTGGGCATCTTGAACATCGGCGCGGGCGGTACAACCGGATCGGTCCGCGGCAACATCGTCAACAACACCAGCGTCGTTTTCAACCGCAGCGACGCCGTGACCTACGCCGGGGTCATCTCTGGCAATGGCGCGGTGGCCAAGGATGGGGCGGGCGTATTGACGCTCAACGGCGTCAATACCTACGGTGGCACCACCGACGTACGGGCCGGCACGCTGCTGGTCGGTGGCACGCTGGCCAATGCGTCGGCCAAGCTTGCCAGCGGGGTGCAAGTCCGCAACGGCGCCCGGCTGGGCGGCTATGGCACGGTGGGCACCACCACCATCCAAGCCGGCGGCACGCTCGTCTCGGGAGGCGCGAACGGCGCCACCGGTCCTTTGACCATCGATGGCGACCTGGCCATGCAGACAGGCAGTACGTTACAAGTCGGCCTGGGCACCCCCCAAAACGCCGCCAGCGCACTGCGAGTCACCGGCAACGCGTCCTTTGGCGGCGCGACAGTACGCATCACCGATGCGGGCGGTTATGCTTCCGGGTTGTACACACTGGTCGAATATGGCTCACTGGGAAGCTTTCTCAACCCTCAGGTGTCATTGCCCGCGGGCCAGGCAACCCTGTTCGACAGCTCCGCTGACCGGCGAATCTATATGAGCGTCCAGGGGGTGAATCCCTTGAATTACTGGAACGCCAACGGCTTGGCCGCCCCAGGCCAGTTCGGCGGCGGCTCGGGTGTCTGGTCCACGACCTCGCCGGTCTGGGCTGACATAAACGGCACAACCACCGGCGCGATGTTCCCGCAACCCGGCATGGCCGTTTTTGCCGGCACGCCAGGTACCGTCACTATCGACAGCGGGCAGGGCACCGTGCAGGCCACCGCCCTGCAATTCACCAGCGACGGCTATCACCTGGTGGGGGACGTGCTGACATTGACTCCCGGCGCCGCCCCGGCCGGCCCGGTGGAAGTGCGCGTGGGCGACATCGGCAGCAGCAGTGCGAGCTACACCGCCACCGTCGACAACACGTTGGCGGGTGTCAACGGCCTGGCCAAGACCGGCGCCGGCACGCTGGTGCTGAACGGCACCAACATCTATTCCGGCGGCACCTGGGTCCAGGGCGGCACCCTGTCGGTCAGCGCCGACGCCAATCTGGGCGCGGTCGGCCAGGCCGTGACGCTGGACGGCGGCGCGCTACGCATTACCGGCACCAGCCTGCAGGTCCTGCCCCGCGCCATCGTGCTGGGCGCCTCGGGTGGCGGCCTGGACATCGCCGACGCCGGCAATGTCTTCCGGGTGGGCGATGCCCTGACCGGTCCGGGCAGCTTGGCCAAGCTGGGCGCCGGCACGCTGGTGCTGAACGGCGCCAACAACTATACGGGCGGCACGTCCATCGAAGCCGGCACGCTGGTGGCGGGGCACGACGGGGCGCTGGGCTCGGGGCCGGTAAACAACGCTGCCACCTTGGTGTTCCAGAACGACGCATCCGCCGCCGCACTGGCGATCAGCAATAGCGGTACCGTCGACTTCTCGGACAGTGGCGGCCCCGCGGGCGATGATCGCCTGAGCGCCGGCTCCATCGCCGGCAGTGGCCGCTATGCGCTGGGCGGCAATACGCTCACCGTGGGTGCCAATAACGCCAGCACCGAAGTCTCCGGCATCATCGCCGATGGTGGCCTGGCCGGCGGCACAGGCGCGGCACTGATCAAGCAAGGCACCGGCACCCTGACGCTATCGGGCATCAACACCTACACCGGCGCGACTACGGTCGCCGCCGGCACGCTCTCGGTCAACGGCGCACTCGCCTCTGCCACCACCGTTCTCGACGGTGCCACGCTGGGCGGCAGCGGTATGGTGGGAAGCGTCAACGTGGAGAGCGGCGGTACGCTAGCACCGGGCAATTCCATCGGCACGCTAAGAGTGAATGGCGACCTGACCTTTGCGCCCGGTGCCGTCTATCGCGTAGAAACCGATGCCGCCGGCAACAGCGATCGCGTCTACGTATCGGGGACAGCGCGGCTCAATGGTGGCGTCATGGCGTTGCCGGTCACCGGCAACTATTCCACCAGTACGCGCTATACCATCCTCAACGCGGCCGGCGGGTTCGACGGGACGCGCTTTTCCGAGGTGTCTTCCACGCTGGCGTTCCTGACACCTACCCTTTCCTACGATACGAACAACGTCACCCTGAGCCTGACGCGCAACGACTTGGGGTATGCCGACGTGGCGCGCACCCGCAACCAGCGGGCGGCAGCCACTGCCTTGCAACTGGCCGCCGGCGATGCTGCGGGCGACATGAGTACCGCGCTCGATGCGATCAACAATCTGTCTGCCGCGCAGGCGCCGGCCGCCTATGACCGCATCGGCGGCGCCGGTCTGGTCGCGCTGCGCCGGGCCGGAGCATCCTTCTCAACCGGACTGGGCAATCAGGTGCAGTCGCGCTTGAATGCAGTCGGGGTGGCAGCGTCGGCGCAATCGGTCAACGGCATGCAACTGGCAGCCAATGATCGCATTGGCGATCTGATGCCCCAACTGGCTCAGGCAGGGAGCGGGAAATTTACTCTGGCGGGCGGCATTCCGGTGGAGAACACTCAGCACGGCTTCTGGCTGCGCGGCTATGGGACAGATCAGAATACTGATAGCGATGGCAATGCTGCGGGTACCCGTATCAAAGAAGCTGGTATCAGTGCCGGCTTCGACATGCGGGTAAGGGATGATCTGGTGGTCGGTGCCGCGCTCAGTCACGGCAATGCCGATGTGCGCACCACTTTGGAAGAAACCGGTAAGTCACGCGGCAATGCCGCCGCCATCTATGCAAGTTACTCGAACGGACCTTGGAGCGTCAACGGCAACCTGACGCTGGCACACAATGCCAACAACATGCAGCGCCGCATTCAGATCGGAGCGCTGGATCGCACTGCAAATTCGCGCTTCGACAGCAGGACCGTTGCCGCCTATGGCGAACTCACTTATGACCTGCCGCAAGCGACATGGACGCTGCAGCCATTGGCAGGTCTTGCTCTTACGTATAGCAAGGCCGATGGCTTCACCGAGACCGGCGCGGGTGCATTGAATCTGCAAGCAGAGGCGCAAGGCACGACGTCGACCAAAACATTGTTCGGCGCCAAGGCACTCTTCGATCTGAACGGGATCAGTCTGCAACCGCGCGCAATCTGGTCACATGAGTTCGGCGATATCAACAAGGGTATGTCGGTGCAACTACAGGGGTCGCCAGCGGCTACCTTCACAACCTATGGCGTGGACCTGCCGCGCGATGCGCTGATTGCGGGGCTAACGATCGCTGGTAAACCGAGCGAGCGACTGGCGCTCTTTGCCGATGTACAAGGTGAGTTCAACTCGAAACAGACCAATCTGGGATTACTCGTCGGATTACGGGCAAGCTGGTAAGGCAAGCTGCAACATAAAAGCGAACTCCGGTTCGCTTTTATGTTGCAGCGCCGTCGCCCTACTTCGGCAGCCCCATCCACAAGCCGATCGGTACAAAGACCAATGCCGCCAGATTACCCAGCAAGACTATCGATGCCACCTTATCCGGCTCCTGCTTGTATTGTTCCGCCACCATGAAGCAAAACACAGCTGGCGGCAACGAAGCGAACAAGAACATTTGTCCGCGTTGCTCTGGATTCAAAGTGAACACGTGATCCAATACCCACGCGATGACCAAACCGGCAATCGGACAAACTGCAGCACCGACCAGGCCGATATGCCAGCTCTTGAAGCTAACGTCCATCATGCGCACACCGAGCGCAAACAACATCAGCGGTATGCATGAATCGCCCAACATCTTCATCGCGATGAACAAGGGTGCAGGCAAAGGCACATGCACAATCGCAAACGCCATACCGATAATCATTGAAATCATCATCGGATTGGCGAGGAATTTCCACGGCGAGACGCGCACCCCATTATGATCGCCACGACCACTTTCTATGATCTTGATGCCGATTGAAAAATACACCAGATTGCAGGCCATGAATAAAGCGACGGCAGAGCCAAGCGCTGATGCACCAAACGCCAGCACCGCCAAAGGCAAACCCATATTGCCGCAATTGTTGTACATCATCGGCGGTACAAAGCTGCGTACGTCATAACCGAACATGCGCGCCACCGGCCACGCCAGCAAACCCGAGCCCAATGAAATCAGGGCACCCGCCAGAATCAAGGTGCCGTTATGTGCCAGATCGAAATCCTTGGCCGCCAATGCAGTGAAAACCAATAGCGGGCACAAGACATCCATGCTGACGCGATTAACCGCCGTCATGTCGGAGCGAACCGAGTCACCACGCAAACGGGCATAGCCGTAACCAAGCGCAATGATGATAAAGACCGGCAAAATAATGCCGAGTATGCGTTCAAAGATTTCCATTTTTTCCAACTGTCCTGATCATCATGAAAAATGCCGGAAGGGATTGCTCCGACTCCGGCAACATCATCTAAAGCTTACTGCAAAATCTATTTTTCTTGTCTTGCATACTTTTCACGTCGGCCATCCGACTTGACGAACTGCTCGACATTATCCAGCAACGGTGCAAGACCGCGTAAAGGCCAAGCCATTGTTGCGATCAAGCTGGCGTGACTCGTTTTATCAAAATACAACTCCGTCACAACATCACCTGAGGCGCGCAATTTATTCGCCATCCCGGCCGTATTACGCAACGGATTAACAATCTTGTCGTCGTGTGATGCAATCAATAATGCTGGTGGTGCATTGGCAGTCACATGATTAATCGGCTGTGACTCAGGCGGCGTTTCTGGATAAAAGAAGACTGGCCGCACATCCGGATTTTCGATAGGAATAAAATCGTACGGCCCGGCCAATCCGATCCAGCCGCGCAATTCATTGGTTTTCAAATCAAGCTTGCCCAACCAGCGTGGGTCCAAGGCAACCATGGCCGCGTTGTAAGCGCCAGCACTATGTCCCATGACGAATATCCGTTTGGGGTCACCGCCAAAACGATTGATATCCTTGATTGTCCACGCGACGGCAAGTGCAGCGTCATCGATGAAATCTGGATAGCGCACTTGCGGATACAAACGGTAATCGGCGACCACTGCCACGATGCCACGCGATGCCAAGGCTTCACCGACAAACGCATAGTCGCCACGATTGCCCGAATTCCAACTTCCGCCGTAGAAAAACACGACAACCGGGGCCAGTCCGCTTAGATTGTGCGGCGTATAAACATCAAGCCGCTGACGTGAATCACTACCAAAGGCAATGTCGGCCTTCTTGTCGTAGCTGCTCGAGGTAGTCAGCGCATTGATGACCGTCAACGGAGCGCATCCTATCAACCCGCCCAATAAGGTCGTCGCAACAAGAAAAGCCAGTGTCCTTTTTTTCATAGTCACCAGCCTTCGTTGAGTTCAGTAAAAACTGCGAGAACGACTACCTGCGCACATCAAAAATTACTTAGGTCTAGGCAAATCGTAACGCTCGAGGAAACCACATCCGTAGACCGGCAAGAATGACGGTATCCGATAATATTTATCAGCAACCGTCTTCAAGATACGTTCACGATACACCTCATAGTTGAAATCCTTGCCATCTGCATACCAGAAGGTCACGCCATCCACCTGCATCGTATGCACAGTCACGGATGAAAAATACGGCGCCAGATCATCTGGATTAATCGCACGGCGATCAAAAATACGAATAGTCTTACCCGCATATTCCTTGAAGTCGACATGCAAATCGTCTTGGCGTGCGTGGAACTTACCCTGACCAAATGTCGGCAAGTATTCTCCTGCGTGATAAGACAGCAAGGCCGCTGGTGTGTAAGCACGCGTCATGATGAGACCACCAGCTGGCAAGTCCTTGCGCAAAGTGGCGACTATCGCTTTTGCTTCCTTGTGAAACACGATGTCGTCATGCAAGGCGTAATCTTTCCACATTGTGATCGGCAGCAGAATGATCGCTGCCAGAAACAAAAAGTGCGGCACCGAGAACCAGGCAGTCCACTTGGCATACTTACGCAAATCTTCCGCGTTGCTGCTGGTGCCGATGAACAAAAACAGGAAAGGCATAAAGCCTAGTACCCAATGCAAGCCTATGGTTTTTTCCATAGACAGCAACAGGAACAAAGCGAAAGGTACCAGGAACAACACGACAATCGCACCACGCTGCGCCATCATCCCGGCCGAGCGCAACAGCTTGATGAAGACCCAAGGCGTGATCAGATAAACCATCATCAACAGATATTGACCTACCGTATACAGCGACCACTCTGCATTCTCGTTGCGATTGATCATATTGAACATCACATTGGACCAGCAGTTATGCGCATTGAATACCACGGTGATGGCAAACAATGGTGCTGAACACAAGGCGATGATGATCAGGTTAACCCAGCCACGACGCGAGCGACACAGATAAACAAAGTAGGCAATTGCCAGCAAGCCTGCAAAGTATTTGGACAGTAACGCACAACCAAGGAAGATACCGGTCGCGACATACCACCAGGTTTTGCCAGACAAATTGCCGCGTATGAAGCAATAGCCGGACAGGAACATAAAGAAAATCAGTGGCGTATCGGTCGTAACAATATTCAGCAACAGCGTGAATGGCAGCAGCAGGAATAAAGTGCCCAGCCAGTACGCAGCACCTTCCTGATACGGCGAGATACGGCGCAACAGATCAACCATGCCCAAGGCGATCAAACTCCACAGCAAGACCGTGAAAAAACGCAGCGATAAAGGATGATCAGAAAAACTGTTCAATACAAACAGCAACCAGCCCACCATAGGTGGATGATCTGAATAACCCCAATCAGGAAATACACCCCACTGATAGAAAAACGCCTCATCACCCGTCATCGGGAAATAGGCAGCCAACCACAGCTTGATCAACAAGGTGATGACAAATGTCCATCGAAAGACTTGCCGCGCACGTACCGGATCAGCGCCGGCGTATAGCGAACGCGTTGAGTTCAAATTCATTCCAGATTCCTTAGTTCTTTACCGACAGGATGAGTACACCTGTAATGATCAAGGCCACGCCCAGCACTTTATAAATGCTAACCGACTCACCCAATATGAAGATTCCTGCCACTGTGGTCAGTACCACGCCAAGCGAAATCAAAGGGTAAGCCATACTGACTTCCAGCTTACCCAGCACCAGCAACCACAATCCTGCACTCGCGCCGAAACACAGCATACCGCCCCAGATCAGCGGACTGCTCAATGCCAGCCAAAAGACAGAACGCATATCACTCGCCATTGCCTGCTGTATTGCGGACGAAGACATGCCCATCTTCAACAGCACTTGCGCCAATGCGGTTAAACATACGCAAAAAAATGCGAGTCCCAATGCGCCAACCTGACTCATGCAATTCCCTTCAGTGTCGCCGCCCAGGCAATACAACCAATGATGATGGCAACCGCCCAACTGGTGCGGTCAGTAATCGCAAACAGCAGTGGATCGTCATGAATTTCCTTGCGCGAGATTTTCAGCCACAAACGCATGATCCAGAACAGCACGACCGGCAAGATCAACCATAGCAACTCGACATGCAGATACATCGCGTCGCCAATCTGGCTATCTATATACAAAGCCAGCAACATCACCGCCACAAAACCACTGGCGACACCCATCGCCATCAAATACGGCAAATCGCTGGTGCGATAACCGCGCCCAGCCAATGAGACATGTCCATCGCCACTCATGAACTCCAACTCGGCACAGCGTTTGACCAAAGCCAGACTGAGAAACATGAACAAGGAAACCGCCAACAACCAGTTGGAAATCATGACCGCGCTGACCACACCACCCGCCAGAATACGATGCGTATACAGCAAGGCCAGCACCAACACATCCACAATCGCCACCTGCTTCAGGCGCGCGGAATACAGCAGCGTTACCACCACATACAGCACCATCAAACTAAAGAAGAGCAGGGAAATTTCAGCCGCCAGCCACAAAGAAAGCGGCAACAGGACTGCAATCAACACGATACCGAATGGTATCGACAAGGTTGCCGCTGCAAAAGGCCGTGCCCGCTTGCGCGGATGCGCACGATCCGATGCCAAATCGAATAAATCGTTGACGATATAAGTCGCCGATGCGCACATGCCAAAGGCTATGAATGCCAATAAAGTGGACAACCACCATGCGCCGATAAAATCATGCGCAGCCAGCAAAGGAATGAACAGCAAGACATTCTTGGCCCATTGATGCAGGCGCAGCGCCTTGACCAACAGACGCCATTTGAAAGGTCGCGCCGGAATGATGAGTGATGGCGCTTTCAATTGCTCGGCACGACGCACTATGCTAGACGGTGCATTGACGACGATCACTTCCGTTGCGCGTGCCCAGACTGCCAGATCGGCAGAACTGTTACCTGCGTAAGCAAAACCCTGTTCCCCGGCATCTTCTTCAATGGCACGCAGCTTGGCAGCAGATTTCAGATTAGTCGTTTCATCACTGCCCAATACCGCATCGAAGATGCCGAGATAATCAGCCACCTGTTGCACCAAACTGCGATCGGATGCGCTGGCCAGAATCAAGCGCCGGCCGGCGACGTGTTGCTGCTGCAAATAGGCGAGCAATGTGTCGTTATATGGCAACAGCGATACATCAAGCTTGATGCGTTGGGCGATTTGCGCTTTCAGATAGCCGCGCCCTTGCAGCAACCAAACCACGCAGAGTAAGAGATAAAGAGGATTGCGCTTGATTAACAGCAGCACCGATTCAAACAATAAATCGGTATAAGTCAGTGTGCCGTCAAGATCGACATACAGTGGGAGAGCATTGGCAACAGGCACGCTCGCAGAATCGCGCACGGAATCGGGCGAATCAAATAAGGAACGGGAGGAATTACCTAGGGAAACGCTCAAATCACCACCTGAAAACAAGAGAAATATTCAATCTCGGGAAAACCACATATTGCCGGATCAGCATCACTCTGTCCGCCCACGACCATCAAGGCGCATTGCGGGTTGGCAATTTTCCGTCTTCACATGCAGACCGTCAACCACAACCGGCGCTCTTCAAGATTTCAAGAGGCGGCTTTCAGCCCGTGCCAGCTCTTCTACGGCACCGCGCAAGACGATGGTGTCACCTGCCATCAGGACCATTTCTGGCGTTACATTCACGCGATCTTTGCCGCGTCGCACGGCAGTCACTTCGACATCCAGCTCTTCCAACTTCAGATCAGCGAGCATTTTACCTACTGCCTTGACGCTGTCAGTCAGTGCCACCGAATGCAGACGTACCTGCAAATGCTCAGCCGCGTCCGACACATCGCTGCTGCCGTGGAAGAAGCCGCGCAAAGTTGCGTAGCGCTCACTCCGCGCCGCTTGCACGCGATGCACCACACGACGCAAAGGTACGCCCAGCGTCAGCATCGCATGTGAAGCCAGCATCAAGCTGCCTTCCAACGCCTCTGGCACTACTTCCGTCGCGCCTGCCGCACGCAATTTATCCAGATCCGTATCGTCGTAGCTACGCACAATCACCGGCAAGTTCGGCGCCAAATCATGCATGTGATGCAATACTTTTAACGCGGATGGTGTACTGGCATAAGTCACCACTAATGCTGCGGCACGATTGATACCGGCCGCCACCAGACTTTCGCGCCGACCAGCATCGCCGTAAGACACATTGGCACCAGCCGCCTGCGCTTCGCTCACACGATCGGGATCGAGATCCAGCGCCTGATAAGTAATGCCCTCGGCTTCCAGCAATTTGGCCAGGCTTTGGCCGCTGCGACCGAAACCGGCAATGATCACATGCTGCTGCGTTGCCATCGTACGGGTTGCAATCTGCGTCAATGCCAGAGACTGCACCATCCATTCATTGGCGGACAGCTTCATCACGATCGCATCGGATTTAGCGATGATGATGGGCGCTGCCAGCATCGATAACACCATGGAAGCCAGTATCAACTGAATAATCAGCGGCTCCACCAGATCCAAACCTCCGACCTGATTCAGCAAGACAAATCCAAATTCACCTGCCTGCGCCAAGATCAAACCCGTCCGTAGCGCCACACCAACCGGCGCGCCAAAGCATCGGGCCAGCAAGGCAATCAGACCGAATTTCAACAATACTGCGCCACTCAGCAAGAGCAGCACCAGCCACCAATACTCAATTACCAGGCGCACATTCAACAGCATGCCTATAGTAATAAAGAACAAACCCAGCAACACATCGCGGAAGGATTTGATGTCTTCTTCCACCTGATGCTTGTATTCAGTTTCGGAAATCAACATGCCGGCGACAAATGCACCCAAGGCCAGCGACAAACCAGCCATTTCGGTAATCCACGCAGCACCCAGCGTAATCAGCAGCAGATTCAGCATGAACAGTTCTTGCGAGCGACGTTTGACCACGATACGGAACCAGCTGCGTATCAATTTATGACCAATAAACAACAGCAGGAACAAGACAATTCCCGCTTTTAACGTCGCCCACAGCAAGGTGGTCATCAAGTCGCCTTGCGGATTGGCCAGCGCCGGAATCAGGATCAGCAAAGGCACGACCGCCAAATCCTGAAACAGCAAGATACCGATAATGCGCCGCCCATGCTGGCTTTCCAGCTCCAGCCGCTCGGTCAACAATTTGGACACTATCGCCGTGGACGACATCGCCAGCGCGCCGCCTATTGCCAGCGCCGCCTGCCAGCTAATGCCGCTCAGGCGTGCCGATAGATGGGCCACCAGCCAGCCAAATACCATGGTCGCTGCAATCGTCAGCAGCACTTGCGCCATGCCAAGGCCGAACACCGTACGTCGCATCGATAAGAGTTTGGGCAGAGAAAACTCCAGCCCGATGGAGAACATCAAGAACACGACGCCGAATTCACCCAAGGCATGCGTGGTGGCATTATCTTCCGCCCACCCAAGCGTGTGCGGCCCGATCACGATGCCGACGACCAGATAACCCAGCATGGGTGGCAGGTGCATCATGCGGAAGGCAACCACGCCCAATACCGCAGCCGCAAGCAAGAGGAGCGTAAGTTCTAAAGGGGACAGCATTCTGTGGAGTCGGCCGAAGTAAGGTGGTAAAGCAACGAAGAACTATCAAACCACATTTTTGTTACGTCTGGCAGGTTTTTTGCTTTGCGAATTCGTTTATACTTTCGGCATGAGTGTATCCCATGCCCCAAACCCGCCTGCAACTTTTGATGCCCAAATCACTGCGCGCGCCTTGCAATTTGCATGCGACACGCTGCAAATCGAAGCGGACGCCATCCTTGCACTAAAAGAGCGCATCACCAGCAAGACCAGCGCACAGTTCATTCAGGCATTGACTCTGTTGCTGAACTGCAAAGGTAGAGTGGTGGTATCCGGCATCGGTAAATCCGGCCATATCGCACGCAAGATTGCATCAACGCTGGCCTCGACCGGCACACCCGCTTTTTTCGTTCATGCGGCAGAAGCTTCGCACGGCGACCTCGGCATGATTACCGCCGATGATGTCCTGATAGGGATTTCTTATTCCGGCGAAGCTGGCGAATTGCTCGGCATCGTGCCCACGATCAAACGCATGGGTGCACACCTGATCACCATCACCGGCAATGACGCATCCAATCTGGCGATACAAGCTGATGTGCATTTGAACGTCCATATCGACAAAGAAGCCTGCCCGCTGAACCTCGCCCCTACCGCCAGCACGACGGCGACTCTTGCACTGGGCGACGCCCTCGCAGTCGCCTTGCTGGATGCTCGCGGCTTTGGCGAAGAAGACTTTGCCCGCTCGCATCCAGGTGGCGCATTGGGTCGCCGCCTGTTGACGCACGTACGCGATGTGATGCGCACCGGCGACGCAGTACCTACCGTCGCAGCCGACGCTACTCTCTATGCAGCCCTGTTGGAAAGCAGCAAAAAGGGGATGGCGATGACTGCCGTAGTAGATAAAGACGGCCACGCTATCGGCGTCTTCACCGATGGCGACTTGCGCCGCCTGATCGAAACCCAGCAGGATTTCTCGAAATTATCGATAGCAGAAGTCATGCATGCCCATCCGCGCAGCGTCCATCCAGAACAGCTCGCAGTAGATGCGGTCGATATGATGGAAGAATTCCGCATCAATCAATTGCTGGTGACCGATGCCAACGGCAAGCTGGTCGGCGCATTGCACATTCACGATCTGACCCGCGCGAAAGTAATCTGATGACAGCGCCCGCAGATACCGTCGCTGACTCTAGCACTTCAGCATCCGCCACAGCCCGCGCAGCAAATGTGCGGCTGATGATTTTTGATGTCGATGGCATTCTGACCGACGGCAGTCTGCATTTCGGCCCCGAAGGCGAAGTCACCAAAACATTCAATGTGCTCGATGGCCACGGCATCAAACTGCTGCAGCAATCTGGTGTAGCAACCGCCATCATCAGCGCGCGCCAATCGCCCATCGTATTGCGACGTGCCACCGATCTCGGCATACATCATGTATTCCAGGGCATACACGACAAACGCAGCGCATTCGAACAACTGCTGGCTCAAACCAAAATGACTGCAGATGCTTGCGGCTTTATCGGCGACGATGTGATCGACCTGCCGATTTTGTTGCGTGTTGGCTTTGCCGCCAGCGTACCGAATGCGCATGCTGAAGTACGCTCCCGCGTGCACTACGTCACACAAGCCAGTGGCGGCCGCGGTGCAGCACGCGAACTGTGCGACTTTATCCTGCGCGCGCAAGGCAACTACGAGGCGGCGCTCGCACCGTATCTTGCATGAGACGCCCCACCAATAGCGTACGCATCATCGTGTTGCTTGCACTCAGCGCTGCATTAGCGCTGGGCAGCTTTTGGTTAGTGGAAGTCATGCGTAGACAAACCGAAGATACGCTACCGACCAAACCACGTAGCGATCCGGATTTTTATGTCGAGAAATTCAATTTCGTGCAAATGGGCAAAGACGGAGAAGCTCGCTACAACCTGACCGGAAGCGAGATGAAGCATTACCCTCTCGACGATTCCTATCAGATACAAAATCCGATCATGCACAGCTTCAGCAAAGACAAGCCTGCAATGGTCAGCCGTTCGCTGCGCGCAACCCTGCTCAATGCAAGCAATGAAGTACACATGTACGATAACGTACTCATTGATCGTCCGGCATCTGCCACCGCACAACATTTTCAACTCAAGACTTCGTATTTGTTATTGCTGCCGGACGAAGACATCATGAAAACACCGAAACCGGTAGAGCTAAAACTCGGCACCTCAGTCCTGACTGGCACTGGCATGTTTGTCAATAATGCAACCGGCGAGTTTCGTTTATCCAGTAACGTAAATGGTTTGTATCAGGCAGCAACGCGCCACAATTGAGCGCGACTCAGCCTTTACTCGACGCATTCTTTTAGAGAATTCTCATGAAACGATTACTATCAGCACTGCTGCTTATCGCTGGCGTCAGCACCGCACTCGGTGCCCACGCCGAAAAAGCTGATGCGACCAAGCCGACCAACGTCGAAGCCAATCAAATGGAATACGACGACGTCAAGCAGATCAATACCTTCACCGGCAACGTCGTCCTGACGCGCGGCACCATCTTGATGAAGGCCAATAAAATGGTCGTGAAACAAGATCCTGCCGGCTATCAGTTCATCACGCTGTACGCCCCACCCGGCGGCTTGGCAACCTTTCGCCAAAAGCGCGACGGTGGCCCTGATCAATGGATAGATGGCCAAGCCGAACGCATCGAGTATGACGACAAGGCCGAGATCATGAAGCTGTTTTCCAAAGCGCGCATGCGGCGCCTTGAAAATGGCAAACCGACTGACGAAGTCGAAGGCGAATTCATTTCCTACGACACACGCGCTGAATTCTTTACCGTCAACAACACTGCATCCGGCGACAGCAAACAAGGCGCCGGACGCATCAAGGCCGTGATTCAGCCACGCGCCGCTGATACAAAGGCAAAATAAGATGTCGAGCAAGCTGATCGTTAACGGACTGCAAAAAAGCTACGGCGCACGCCAGGTTGTGCGCGACGTCGCCTTGCAAGTTGAAAGCGGCGAAGTCGTTGGTCTACTCGGCCCGAATGGCGCCGGCAAAACCACATCGTTTTACATGATCGTCGGATTGGTGCCATCGGATGCCGGCCGTATTGAACTGGATGGCGTCGACATCTCGCGCCTGCCTATTCATAAACGCGCTCTGCTCGGCTTGTCCTATCTGCCACAGGAAGCATCGGTGTTCCGCAAGTTGAGCGTAGAAGACAATATTCGCGCCGTACTTGAATTACAGCGCGTCAATGGCAAAGCATTAAACAGCTCGCAAATTGAAGAACGACTCGACACACTGCTGGCCGATCTGCAAATTGAAAAGCTGCGCGAAAATCAAGCACTCTCCTTATCTGGTGGTGAGCGTCGTCGCGTCGAAATCGCACGCGCACTCGCAACCAATCCGCGCTTCGTGTTGCTTGATGAACCGTTTGCCGGTGTCGATCCAATTGCCGTGATTGAAATTCAACGCATCGTGCGCTTCCTGAAGGAACGTGGCATCGGCGTACTTATCACCGATCACAATGTGCGCGAAACGCTGGGTATCTGCGATCGCGCTTACATCATCAACCAGGGCGCAGTATTGGCCAGTGGACGACCTGACGACATCATTGCCAACGAATCGGTGCGTCGCGTCTACCTGGGCGAACACTTCCGCATGTAAGCGCGGAAGAGAAAAAAGTCTATGAAGCAATCCCTGCAATTACGAGTCTCGCAACATCTGGCCTTAACGCCACAACTGCAACAATCGATACGCTTGTTGCAGTTGTCGACTCTTGAATTGCATCAGGAACTGGAACAAATCCTGGCTGACAATCCGATGCTGGAACGTACCGATGATCCTCTCGATCATGCGATACGCTTGCTGGCTGATGGTGCCATCGGTGCAAACGGAACCACACCTGAAGGCGCCAGCGTCGAAGCCAACGCGCAAACACCAGAGAGTGAAACAACATTCGACGCACCCGATTTGCCGGAAGCTTCCAGTGCTGAAAGCGAATGGAGCTTTGACGATGTCGCACGCACCTCCAAGGCACCGGAAGATGACGATGCCCGTCCGCAACTGGAAGCGCACGAGACCACACTGCGCGAACACTTGCTGGAACAGATGCGCGTCACCGTGCGCGAACGACGTGACCGCGCCTTGCTCGAACTCATCATCGATGCATTAAACGACAACGGCTACCTGGAAGAAGAGCTGGAAGAAATTCATGCTCGTCTGCCGGAAGAACTCGAAATCGAACTGGAAGAATTGCAGATCGCCTTGAATCTGCTGCAAAGCTTCGACCCAGCCGGCGTCGGTGCGCGCAATGCTTCTGAATGTCTTGCATTGCAAATCAAGCGTTTCCCGAAAGTAGCGATGGTGACACGTCGCATGGCACTCGCCATTGTGGAAAACCATCTCCCCCTATTTGCTCAACGCGACTTCAACAAGCTACGCAAGGCGCTCGATTGTGACGACGAAGATCTGCGCGAAGCACAAGTCATCATCAAGCAATGCAATCCGCATCCAGGCTCCATCTTCGCCACCGATACATCGGATTATGTTGTGCCGGACGTCATCGTCAAACGCACCCGCAATGGCTGGCAAGTCATGCTCAATCACGACGTCATGCCACGCCTGCGCGTTAATAGCATGTATGCCAACATTTTGAAGCAAAGCAAGGGCGAAGGGTCGCTTGGTTCCCAGCTGCAAGAGGCTAAATGGCTGATCAAAAACATGCGCCAACGCTTCGACACCATCCTTCGTGTCGCACAGGCAATTGTAGAGCGGCAAAAAAACTTTTTTTCACATGGTGCAGTTGCCATGCGACCGCTTGTTTTACGTGAAATAGCTGATACACTGGGTTTACACGAGAGTACTATTTCACGTGTAACCACCCAGAAGTACATGCTCACCCCACACGGGATGTTCGAATTGAAATATTTTTTCGGCAGCCATGTCGCAACAGAAGCTGGTGGCGAAGCGTCATCAACTGCGATACGGGCACTGATCAAACAATTGATAGGAGCCGAAGACCCGAAAATTCCATTCTCTGATAGCAAGATTGCCGACATGCTGGCAGAACAAGGCATGGTGGTAGCAAGACGGACCGTCGCAAAATATCGTGAAGCCTTGAAGATTCCACCGGTCAATCTGCGCAAGTCGTTGTAGATATCGTCCTTAATAGTTTTTTGTTGTTATACGTTGCTGTGTTCAGCGTAGTCAGATAACAAGACGCGCACGAACCTCCAGTGATCTGCCATAGGAGCACTGTATGAATCTCACAATCAGTGGACATCACCTCGAATTAACCCCCGCCATCCGCGAATATGTACAAGGTAAATTGGAGCGCATCAAACGTCATTTTGATCACGTTATCGATATCGCAGTCATCCTGACTGTAGACAATCTTCCCGAAAAAGAAAAACGCCAAAAAGCAGAAATAAACTTGCGCGTGAGAGGCAAGGATCTGCACGCGGAAAGCATCGCAGATAATTTATATGCTGCCATCGATACGCTGATCGATAAACTCGATCGCCAAGTGATCAAATATAAAACCAAGCAACAAGACCATCAACACGAAGCGATCAAACGATTGCCGGATGAGTCCGATGTTGTTGCACCCTCAGGTGCATAGATAGACCGAGCAAATCGGTCAGATGAAATGAAGGGCGCAGATTGCGCCCTTTTTTAATTGGTATTCCTTTAGATTCGATCGGATTTAATCCGCATTCTTCTTTATTCGTTCAACTACCACACCTTCCAAAACGACCTCGATTTTGAGCTGGCTTTTAACAGCAAGTCCCGCAACCTTCCCAGGACTGAATTTCGTTTTCGAGAATGCATCTTTCATCAGCTGCTGCGCCGGCTCTGACAAGGATGAATTTTCCATTACAACCTCATCAATATTCCCATCCTCATTGATTAACAAGCGCAGTATCGCCAATTGCGACAATCCATTTGTGAAAATAGAATTCAAGTCAGCGGAAACATCGAGTAGAACGGCAGGCTGCTCCGTTAACTCATTGGGCTGAAAATAGTAAGGTTTGGGTAGCGCAACGGCATTAAAAGCGGAAGCAGTGTCTTCTATTTCCAATCGACTCTTTTGCAGTAGAACTTCCGGGCGGTTCATTAATTCGGCAGCATTTTTTTCGACTTCAGTTATAGACTGCTCACCTTGAGGATAAACCTTGGCATCCTCTTTTCTGCTATCTACAAGAGCCGTTTCACTAAGTCCGGTCGCACTACTCGGAACATTTACCAAGTTCACCAGCACCGTCTCTGATTCTACTTGAGATGAAATCGCACCAACACCGCCATATCCTGTATGGGAAAATGCCAGACCTATGCCACAGTGGACAAGCAGTGACAACAGCATGGCTAACTGCTCAGAAGCTGACTTCTGTTGAATGAGAGAAAAAATCTTCATACAGGAATTGTGACGGGATGATGCATCGCTCATCATCCCACCAAGTCTTACGGTATATTCAAAACGCGCCAAGACACGCGCCGTGTCCCACTCGCTGAAGGAGGATTGATCGGTGGCGTGATGACAATAGTGCCGCCTAGATCGCTACCACTGGCAACCCCACTTGATGTCCGAATCAAGGCTCTGACAGTACCATCCGCCTGCAAGATCATGACCGGACGTGTGACCAAACCAGAACCCAAGCTAATACCGCTAACACCATTTGCACCAGTAACAGCCCCACCTGTCAGATAATCCAACGCATAAACAAAACTGGCAGCAGTCCCAGTGCTTGGCCCACACGCACTGACCGTCGAAACTTGCGGGGTAATCGTCGTAAACAGAAGCGTTCCTAGAGAAAGTTGAGGATCTGTACTAACGCGCTCTCCTCCAGTCAGGAAGTCGACATACCAACCATTCTTGGTATTCCAATCAACCAAATTACTGCTGCTGGTTCGCACTTCCTGCTGCGCAATACAGACTGTCGATGGCGTACCTTCAGGACAAACTCCACTGGTCAATGTCTGTGCGACAAAATTGCTACTCGCCGTACGTGGATTTCCAAGTGTCAGTGCATCGAGATTGTCCTTGATCGCATAAAACGACTGTGTACTGTTATCCGCCACATCCGTTGTACCCAAATAACGACCTGCACCAACAAAAATCACAGGCTTACCACTGATAGTCGCTTGCACTGGTTTGACTGTAACCGGCTGCGCTTTATCGCTCGCGTCCTTCAGACTAACCAGCAACTGCGCGTCATAGCCCGATGCACCTATGTCATTGTTGATATCAAAACGCCATACATTTCCCTGATTATCACCGCCATACGCAGCAATGGAAGTATTGTCGGTTGATGATTGAAGGACATGTGCACTAACACGAGAAAGCCCACTCGGCGTTGTGGCATTACCGACACTGGTAGCGATATCTCGAATAACAGCACCAGTAGCGGCATTCAACACATACAAGCGTCCTTTGCCTACGTCTGCGCTTACTGCACCATCTACATTGTTATATCCAGAACTGACCAGCACTACCCAGGTACCATCCTTCAATTTCGTAATAGTTGGGTTGCCATAGGTATAACCAAGATTCTGATCGGTAAACTCCCATAACAATACCGGTGCCGCAGGATTAGTAATATCCAGCGCGTAATAGCCTTTGCCGCCGCGATTCAAACCACCAACAAGAATAGTTTTCCACTCCCCAGCCGTACAAGGCGAAGTAGGTTCGGTTGGGCAGATATCGCCCGTTTCAGGAGAGTTGTCGACATAGAATTGATGTTTCGTCGCATCAGTCGCATAGTTTTTATCTGCAAGCTTATAGAGATTAGGCAAAACCATGCTTGGAATGTAAGCCCATAGCTCCTGCCCGGTTATGGCATCAAAAGCATGCAACATTCCATCATTGGCCCCCACATATACCGCTCCGGTGCGACTCGTTTTTGCAGTTTTAAACGCGGTGTAATTTAAATCCGTGTAGTTATACAAAGGCGTTTGCACATAGCGCGCCTCAGAAGAAACGATATCACCCAGCACATGGGTACGTTGACGGTAATAACTTCCTTCGTAGCTTCTATCCCCACGCAGGAAATTGACCAGTGCTTCACCCGCGGCACCGCCGCTGGCAATCGTATTATTGGTTTGTAAGGCATTACTCAAACAGGTTCCACCCGCTGGCGAACAGAACTGCGACAAACCAGCACTAGCAGAAGCATAAGTAATAGCTGGTGCAGTGAAATAGGATCTCTGCGTACTTGATAAATTGCCCCATTCAAACGAGATCAAACTGGTAGAGCCTTTGGTATAAATGGTCCGACTCGTAAGGGGGATAATCGGCTGCTTCGTTGTGGCGGTTTCATCAATATTAACGACCGAAGTATTAGCGCCTTCGATACCCGCGACATCGAAGGTAGCTCCTGATACATAGGCATTATTAACGGTGTAACAGCGATTTCCCTGCCGAAATGCACTCCCAAGGACATAGCTGGTAGAGGCAGTCCACACGGTAGTAGCACAATCAAGCAAGCGCATAGCCGACCAGTTTTGTGCCGTCAATGCGCCTTCCGGCGTAATTTGCTGACGAATAAGTTCGCCATACCATTCCACTGATTTGTATGAAGAACTGAACACATAATTGTCACTTGCACTCACGTTAGGATTACTGCTGGCTGCCGCTGCCGCCGTGCCAGGTCTAGGCGTATTGACGATGGTTGTCAGCGCACTGACCAAGCTGCTCGACAATGAAGCTGGATCGGAGGCACTGAAGTAAGCGCCATGTCCATTGATAGCCGCATGCCATAAATCATCAATATTCGCGTTCGAATCCGCAGCAGGAATAGGCCAGGTACATGCTCCACTGCTTTGCCAGGAACAAATCCCGTTCGTCGGATTAGCAGTGGTACCGTTCTTGATGTCGTAAAAATCTCCACTGGTGTCGTTCCAGTAATCCTTACCGTCATTTGGCGCATAAGTCATCTGCCCCTGCGCTCCCAAGCCCAGAGTAAATGTGGTCATATGCTGCGTTGTCGCAACATCCCGACCATTGGCAGGAACATTGTCGTCGCATAAATTATTTGCGGTTGTGCTGGGTGCAATCACCGGTCCTGTACATGTTCCCGTCGCGTCAACACCCGCCGCACTAGAACTACGCAAGTCCGTGTTGTAGTAATAGGCTGCGACATCAGCCAAAGTATCCGAGGTTCCGCCGCTACTAGATATTGTCCGGCATGACCTTGCCGTAGCGACTGTGTAGGTAGGCGAGACTGATTTCGCGACAGGAGTACACGAACTCGCCGTGGCCCACGAACCATCCACATATTGGCAATCAGTTCCATTGCTTACAGTCCAGCTACCACTTCCAGAACTATAGTTAAGCGTACAACTGGCTGCATTTGTCCATGAGCCCCAATTGTATTGACATTGGGTGTTGGTATTAGACGAGCATGTAGTGGCGTTGTTCCAGGCGCCCCATGACGAAAAACTATTTGATCTCACTCTTATTTGGAGAGATCCTGTGCGCTGCTGCAAGGTACTGGTTTGGCTTTGCAACTGTGGCGTACCACCGTCGGAATAAGGCGCACCTAAGCCAACGTCTTGATTACCAACACTCGTAGCGCCGTCCAGTTTAGAACCCGCACTACCATTCCAGAAACCATCCGTAGATAAAATCGTATAGTTTTGCTGGCAGGAATACTGCATGGGATCAGTGACTGTACTACCGCGGTAACTCGTGTTGTTCAGTTTGCCGGCATAGAGACGTCCAGCCGTTGAAAGGGTCGTTCGCAAACCCGTCCCATTACTAGGATTCGCACTGATAAGTTTGTTATACCAGTTATATTTTTGGGTACCAGCGAACTCACCCAGATTCAAATAATCGCTGGAGGTATTGTTATTGATGCTCATGTAGCCAAGACGGAAACGAGAAACACTATTTGCAATATCAGTCGCCGCATCTATCGTCGCAAAAGCATTGCTGGCTGCCGTTTTCATCATTTGCATACGCGTTCTGTAATACGTCCACCAATTCGCGTAATTGCTCATTTCCTCGTTATAAGTACAGGTTGTGCCAGCACAATCTGTACGAGCAGCAGCCTTCGTCGTACTACCCGGATACGGGTAACTGGTGATTTCCGAGGTAAGTGTAATACGTCTATTTTCGCCAAGAATAGTAGTACTAGGAACTGCAAAAGCAGTGGCACTTAGCGTCATTCCGGTCTTGGTAATGGATGGCGTAGCAGTTGTAGCCGCCGGCGCGAGGATCGTGACAACCGAGCCGGATCTTGACGCGCTGTAACCGATCACTGTGCACTGTGTACCGGTCGGTTTGCTAACGGTACAAAGATTGATGTTAGTAACAATCGCTTGTGCAACAGTATTCGCATTGCTCGAACTCGCTGTATGAGCAGACAGTATCTCCGAACCTCCGACCACAATACTGGTCACGATCGTACTCGATGAACCAGAAACCGAGATGGTCGCACTTGGTGGCGATGGAGCCCTGACCCACGCGTAACCGGTGCCAAACGTCGCACGACACGTAGCCAATGTACTACTGGTACACCAACGCACAGTTGCAGGATAGGGATAGGTGGTCGTAGGTGCAGTAGCAGTAATGCATGTCTTCAGATTAGGAGAAGTGCAATACTCTCCTGGCACCATCGTATAAAAATACGGAGGCGTTGTTGTGTTCGTTTGCAGATCTGTTGTTCCTGTACTTTGCACACCATACGCATCATTTTTAACAGCGGCCCAATTAGGTGCTGTAGCGGAGGCACTCGCGTTGCCGCCAGTTGCAACAGACACACCCGTTTGACTTAAATAGGTTGTGGTATTGATCGCGCCTGTAGCACCTACCGCGACAGGAGGGATGTATTTGACAGCCGGGTTGTAATACATGCCGTTATAAGCGGCATTTTTAAACCAGTATTCCATGCGTGCCGAAGAAGGATCCTGTCCGGCACTGTTACATGAACTGGTACTGGTTGAGTAAGTCCCTGAGCAAGCCCAATCTGGCATGAAGTCCCAATCCATACTCCCTGAATCATCCAGGATGAAAAAGACATTCGGTTTTACGTCCGTAGATGTTGGAGCCGAGTATGTGTTCAAAGGTGTTGTGGAGATATCCGTTACAGCGGCATGTACAGGATTGAAGAAGAACAAAGCCATCAGCAAAGCACTGACTTCTTTGAATGATGGATGCATCGTCATGGAAATCCCCTGAATTTGAAACACGTCTTTTAGCGCGAATGAATATTGATTTGATCGAATTGATGCAGCTCATCCATCTACATGGAAACCATTGCCTGCACATAGCTGACGGTATTTTTAGGTCCTGTCACACGCACCGTAATTCTGTAATACACAACTGACGGAGCATTGAGTTGAATCTCGGGGCCTTCATTATTTCCGGTTGCTGCAGTAACCACTGGCGAGGCCGTGCAAGAAGCTCCCGATGTTTTACCACCTGCGTTGTTACACATGCGGTCAATAACATAGGAAATAACGTTACCAGCCGCATCAGCCGTACCATTATTCAAAGTCATTTTTCTGTTTTCCAGATTCGCCATCCAGTAGACATCCCATGATTGCCCGGCTGTCGGATTCAGTGTTGCAGCACTACCATTGGCAGCATAGCCATTGCCTGCACTATCCGTTTCCAGCGTCGCGCTTGATGCACCCTGCAGAAAGGTAATCGCCGCTTCGACACCGGCATCTCCTGAACGGGTTGCCGCCTGCTGGAAAGCCAGATTACCGGCAATAAGATTGGTGGTATCAACGGATCGCATCAAGGCAATACCGGCCAAGGTCATTGCCACCAATACAATGAGTGCGATAATCAAAACGACACCGCGTTGCCTCGTCTGTTGCACAGGATTAAAAGTAACTTGGCTCAGCATCCTGTCGGCACTCCCATCCATGCCACATTACGAATCGGCACTACCGTCTGAAATACTTTGTATCTGTAGTGCTTCCACGGTTCGTCAGCTGTGACATTCGGCCCCAGGTCACCTGTATTTGCGACGATAGGATCGGTATCATTGCCCGCCCAGGTAGGAGCATTCACTGGACTACCGGCATTGATTGACGTGGTCGTCACGAGCTCTTTCTCATACTGGCTGCTGCGTGCGACTATTGCTAAACGTATGGCAGAAATGCGCGCCCAACCGCAGCCTGTGCTGGGTGTCGTTTGGTCATATACATCCGGGATGGCATCCATGGTTCCGCTGGTATCGCGTGCATATTGCGCTTTCATACTCGCGATATTGCTGGCGATAGGCACCCAAATCGAGGCATTAGCCTTATTCGCATCCAAACCGCAATCATTCAGCATGTAATCACATACCGTCAGATTGCCGCCACGAACTGCATAAGCCAGCACCGTTGGCGCCGGCCCAAGATTGTAAAGAGCAGCGCCTGCAGCCCCCGTCGCAACCGTCACAGTCGTGGTCGAAACAGCTGTCACCCGATCAATAATCAAGGAACCACACGCAGCGGGCGAAGCAATGACTTTGTCACCGACACCTTCGGCACCTGGTGTAAATGAACTTGGCATTTGCACCGTATATACCGGTGCCGCTTGTGCCGTAATAAGGTTGCCTTGTGGTTGTCCGTTCGGATTTCCATACAAAACCAATATAGTGTCTGTATTCAAATCGCCAGTCGGGATAATTGCCGCACCAGGATTTATGGTTACCGGTGCCAAAGGGATGGCGGTGGCGATGTTGCCCCCCGATGCTACTGGCCAGCTTAGGTTGCAGTTCATCAAATTAGCTGCAGCGACACCATATCCGGCCTGACCGATATCGTGCTGCAACTGATACAACATTAAGGCCCCATTGCTTTGCGCATCCCCGCCACTAGTGGCAGTACGTTTACGTCCTTCGGATAATGCAAACACTTGCAAAATAATAATGACAGCCAACATCCCGATAGCAAGACCCACCATGATCTCTACCAAGCTGAAGCCGGTGACACGCAGCGAAAATTTCAACTTCCCGGACAATTGATTCTCCTCACCTGATCTGCGCGACGGTGACATATTTATGTGTAGTAGATGACGAGTCATCACCCGGAACACGCCAAAAAATGGTCAGCGTAACCGTTCCATCGTTGGCGGTTCCCAGTGAAGTCACGTCTACCGTTGGCTGATTTACATCGTCTGTAATTCCTGGCAATGTCGCCGCCACCGCTGTTTTCCAATTAGCTAATTCTGTCGAGGCCCCCGCCGCAGTATCGAAACTGGCTTTCAAGGCAGATGGCGTGCGATTGCCAACCCACATCGTGCCTATCAACTGACTTGCCAGCAGACTGGCATCTGAGCGATATTTCGCATCTGTGACTTGCTTGACGGCGGCAGCCTGCATGCCAACTAGCGCCAAAATACCCAAAGAGAAAATAAGAATGGCAATCAATCCTTCCAGCAACATCATGCCGGTCTGCTTGTTTGAAGTTTTTGACTGCATGTGAGCCCGCCTTAACATGCTTGAGGGTCCGTCGGACGCGAGATTGTGAGTGCTGGATCGCACATGCGCACCTGTCCACCTGGCGTCACGACAACTCGTAAGCACCGCACAGAGCCAC
Source organism: Herminiimonas sp. GW821-FHT09C12 (assembly GCF_059416385.1). Taxonomy (NCBI): domain Bacteria; kingdom Pseudomonadati; phylum Pseudomonadota; class Betaproteobacteria; order Burkholderiales; family Oxalobacteraceae; genus Herminiimonas; species Herminiimonas sp. GW821-FHT09C12. The sequence goes on along the minus strand of NZ_JBWKPC010000001.1, from coordinate 1,262,516 downwards.
TTACTGCTGCACAGGTACCACCATTTGGATTTACGACATCAAAAGTAGCGTTATGCCCGACGGGCAGAGTGGCGTTTGTTACTCGTCCCAGACTATTGAAACTCAGTGTGGAGTCAAAGACCGGAGTGGTGGCCACCAAGCCGGTCGTCGCGACTACTTCAGAGGTAACTACACCAATGTTTGATGATCCGTCCGCGCCAACTCTGGCTTGGATACTGGCAGGACAATCATTTGTCACGGTCTGGCAGCCAATCACCCAAGAGGCACCCGTCCCTAAAGCAAACTGGACATTAGTGTTGCGACGTACAGCCTCTACCCTCGCCAAACTAAGGCCATTTTGAATTGCCTCTGCAGAAGTACGAATTTTGCTGTTTTGTATGAAGGTACTGAAATTAGGAATCGCAATGCCAAGCAGAATGGCAAAAACCGCCAGTCCGACCATGAGTTCGATCAGACTCACGCCACCTTGCTGATGGGGCTGATTCAGCACACGCCACCTTTTTTTGTGACCCAACAACTTGTACTACCGGTCCAGCCTGATGGCGCGCCAGTTGTCATCGTAGTCGCCTTGGCATTGTTCTGGTCTATCGTGTAGACAAAACCGCGCATCGAACCAGTACCTACTGCCTCGATCGTATATGCGGTAGCAGTTCCGGCCACGCCATACGTGCCGCTGCAATCAAAAGTAAAGTATTTGCTTGAGCTGCTATCAGAAGCGCAAGCTGGGGCATTTGCATAAGTATGGTTATCTTGGAAAAACTGCTCCATCTGCACCCGTTTTGTCGCTAAATTGGAAGTCGCGTCCGGGACTTTCCCTCGCGTCACATAGTCTGAATAATTAGGAATCGCCACCGCAGCCAAAATCCCGATAATGGCAACCGTCACCATCAGCTCGATCAAAGTAAAACCTTTGGAAATAGGCAGCTTCGGCAAAAATATATGTTTCATGGCATCTTTCCTGTAATTAACATTAATTTAAAGCAATCAATCAGTAGAGCCAGCCCCATCCGACAAACGGTGCAATTCAGGTTCTGAGTGGTTGAGCCAACTGTGGTGCTTGGCACAACATAAGTCGATAGAATGAGCGGACCTTATTCATACAACCTTACTCACTCATTTCACGCATCATGCCCGAACACATACGCAGCACACTCGACAATGGCTTAGGCAACTTGATACTGGACCGCCCGCAAGCGATGAACTCACTCTCGCTGCCCATGGTTCGTACACTGATGCAAAGCTTGGCGGCATGGCAAACAAATCCAGATGTGCGGGCAGTTGTCATCCGCAGCAGTCTTCCCAAAGCATTTTGCGCCGGCGGCGACATTCGCTTTTTCCACGAAGTTGCACATGGCGGTCTGACTGGCGGTAGCGCATTGCTGGAGGATTTTTTTACTGAGGAATATGCATTGAATCATTTGATTCATCACTACCCAAAACCTTACATCGCAGTCATGGATGGCATCGTGATGGGTGGTGGCATGGGGATTGCGCAAAGTAGCGCTGCTGCCAGCATACGCATCGTGACTGAGCGCACACGCATGGCGATGCCTGAAGTGAATATCGGCTTGTTCCCCGATGTGGGCGGCGGTTATTTCTTGTCGCGCCTGCAAGGGGAAATCGGCACCTATCTCGGATTAACTGGAGAAATCGTCGGCGCAGCCGATGCGCTGTATGCAAATCTCGCCGATGCGTTTGTACCGCGCACAGAATTGCCCGCATTGTTAAGTCTGCTCGAATCGGTCAAAGGTAGCCAGTACCGTCAAGCCATCGAAGAATTTGCTGCGCCATTCGCCACGCAAATCAATCCCGGGAATAGCCTGCTTGCGCAACAGCGTAACTTGATCGATCGCCATTTCACCCATAACGAGGTGGCGACCATCATTGCATCCTTACAGCAAGATGCTGATCCCTTCGCACAGAAAACTTTGGAGATATTGCTGAAGCGTTCGCCCTTGATGGTACACGTATCGTTGGAGCAAATTCGACGTTCAGCGAAATTGGAACTCGCTGATTGCTTGCGCTTGGAACGCACGATGGTGCGTCGTTGTTTTGAACATGGGGAAACAGTAGAAGGAATTCGTGCGCTCGCTATCGACAAAGATAATGCGCCGCAGTGGCGACCAGCATTATTTGAAGAAGTGACGCCAGAAATGATCGCGCCGTTCTTTGAATCGGCTTGGCCAGACTACGCACATCCGCTACGTGAGCTGAGTTGAAGCGAATAACGAGCGATTCTTTATCAAAAAATGAGCGGCATTACCCGCCGCTCACATCTCTTCAATCATGAACAAGCGTCTATGCTCGCGTATCGCATAGCGATCCGTCATCCCGGCAATGTAATCGGCAATGTCGCGCGCTTGCGCTGCCACAGCCTGCGGGGCGTCGCTTGGCGCTCGTTGATAATCTGGCGGCAATAGATTCGGTTCGCGCATGAAGGCATCAAACAATTCCGTCACGATGCGTCGCGCCTTGCTTGTCATACGATTGACTTGGAAATGCCGATACAAATTCTCGCGCAAGAAACGTTTAAGCAACGCAGCTTCCGCACGCATATTGTCGGAGAATGTAATCAAGGCATGCGCGTTACGCACATCATCTATCGTTTTTAACTGCGCGGCTTGTATGCGTTGTTGCGAAGCTTCAATGACATCGACAATCAATGCATTAATCATGCGACGTATCGTTTCATTGATGGCGCGTCGCCCATTTATGCCAGGGAACGCTAGCCCGACTTGATGACGATGCCGTGCATAAAAATCGACGTCATCCAACTGTGCCGTCGTAAGCAAACCGGAACGTAAGCCGTCATCGATATCATGATTGTTGTAGGCGATTTCATCGGCCAGATTCGCCAGCTGTGCTTCCAACGTCGGCTGTTTTTTATCGATGAAGCGCTGCCCTATTGCATCCAATTTTTTTGCATTCGACAGTGAACAATGTTTGAGTATGCCTTCACGCGTTTCGAACATAAGATTCAAACCATCGAACGCACCGTAGCGCTGCTCCAGCGTATCAACCACGCGCAGACTTTGTAGATTGTGTTCGAAGCCGCCGTAATCACTCATGCAAAGATTCAAGGCATCCTGACCGGCATGACCGAATGGCGTGTGGCCGAGATCGTGCGCGAGCGAAATCGCTTCGACCAAATCTTCATTTAAATGTAAATTACGGGCGATCGAGCGGGCGATCTGTGCAACTTCAATACTGTGCGTCAAGCGTGTGCGGAATAAATCACCTTCGTGATTGACGAACACTTGTGTCTTGTATTCGAGACGACGAAAAGCAGCCGAGTGAATGATGCGATCACGATCGCGTTGGAACTCAGTGCGGGATGAGGTAGAAGGCTCATTGAAGCGACGGCCCGTCGATGTATCGGAGCGGGCCGCATATGGCGCCAAATGAGCTTCTATATTCATGTCAGCCTATGCTTGGACATGCGATGAGCAGATGGTTGCTCAGGAAATGCATGCGTTCAATGTTTGCAACAACACTTCTTGCGGCACGGTCATGATGACCGATGTACCCAAAGGTTTAAGCAAGATGAATTTGATTTGGCCGCCTTCATTTTTCTTGTCGACTTCCATCAGTTCCAACCAGCGCTCAGTACCAAGATCAGGGGCGACTGTCGGCAAACCCGCAGCTTTGACAACTGCTGTAATGCGCTCTTTTGACACCGCATCGATGAAGCCCAGACGATGTGACAAATCCGCCGCCATCACTATGCCGCAGCCAACGGCTTCACCATGCAACCAAACGCCATAGCCCATACCTGCTTCAATCGCATGACCAAAGGTGTGGCCAAAGTTCAGAATCGCGCGCAAGCCGCCTTCGCGTTCATCCTGGCGCACTACATCTGCCTTGATCTCGCATGAACGCTTGATCGCATAAGCCAAGGCATCAGCATCTTTTGCCACCAACTTGCTCATGTTGGCTTCTATCCAATCGAAGAATGGTGCATCAATGATGGCACCATGCTTGATCACTTCCGACAAACCGGCAGACAGTTCGCGTGCTGGCAATGTATTCAGTGTTGAGGTATCGGCAATCACGGCTTGCGGTTGATAAAACGCACCGATCATATTTTTACCGAGCGGATGATTAATCCCTGTCTTGCCGCCAACGGAAGAGTCAACTTGCGATAACAATGTTGTCGGCACCTGGATGAACGGCACGCCGCGCATATACGCTGCCGCGGCAAAACCTGTCATGTCGCCGATCACGCCACCGCCTAGTGCTACCAAGGTCGTTTTGCGGTCACATTTTTCAGCAAGCAAGACGTCAAACACCTTCATCAGATTCGCCCAGTTTTTTTCTTCTTCACCGTCAGGCAACACGATCTGCGTTACCTGCTTGCCGGCAGCAGTCAGTGTTTTACTCACTTGCTCGAGATACAAGGGCGCAACCACTGTATTAGTCACGATGGCAACACGCGAACCAACAATATGCGCGGCAAGTACAGCCGGATCACTAAGCAAGGATTGCCCAATCGTGATCGGGTAGCTGCGCGTACCGAGATCAACGTGCAAGGTATCGGAAGTAGAAGAGAGCTGAGACGTCATGGAATACTTTGATAAAGATTGATGATCCTGTTGCAACGATGCATGTGCCTCCGTCGGCACATGCTCCGGCCCAAGCTGAGACAAAATGGACTGCATCAAGAATTGTACGTTAGGTCGTCCGGTGTCGATGACGATGTGCGCAATTTCATTATAGAAAGGTTCGCGCGCCCGGGATAATTCTTCTATGGTTTTGCGCGGGTCTGCTGTTTGCAGCAGTGGACGATTCTTGTCGTGGCTGGTGCGCTGCAAAATGCTATTGACGCTGGCACGCAGATAAATCACCGTACCGCGCTCTTTGAGGAAAGTTCGACTTTCCGGGTTCAATACTGCACCACCACCCGTTGCCAAAACAATATCTTGTTGTGCGGTCAAGTCGCGGATAACTTCCGCTTCCCGCTGACGAAAGCTTGCTTCGCCTTCGATTTCAAAAATCAAGGGAATGGACGCACCGGTCCGCTCTTCGATTTCATGGTCGGAATCGATAAACCGTTTGTTTAGCCTTTTTGCCAGCGCACGACCGACTGTCGTTTTGCCGGCACCCATCAAGCCGACCAGAAAAATATTTCCACCCACTACAAACTCTCTCTAATCAGGCGCAGCAGCCAACATGGCTCTGCCTATAACCGGCATCCTACCTGATTGAAACCTTGTCGTTGAGAATTTTAGGTGTCAGGAAAATAAGTAATTCGGTTTTATCGTTAGTACGGCCTGTCGTTTTGAACAAATTACCAAGAACTGGGATATCGCCAAAGAACGGTACTTTAGACACCGAATCGCGTTCGGTTTGCTGAAAAATACCACCAATCACGACCGTACCGCCGTTATCGATCAATACCTGTGTCTTCACGTGCTTGGTATCGATCGCAAAACCAGAGCGGGTTTCTACGCCCACAGTATCCTTAGTGACATCAACGTCCAAGATCACATTGCCATCCGGCGTGATTTGCGGCGTGACTTCCAGCTTCAAATTAGCTTTGCGGAAAGATACGCTGGTTGCACCGCTGCTTGTCGCTTGCTGATAAGGCAATTCTGTACCTTGTTCGATCAAGGCTTTCAACTGATCGGCGGTAATGACACGTGGACTGGAAATGACTTTGCCTTTACCGTCAGCTTCCAGCGCCGATAACTCCAAACCGATAAATCGGGTGGCTGCGGCATTAAACAGTGTCAAGGCAACCGAGCCCGGAGTATTACTGTTGATTGTACTGGCAGGCAAATTGACTGCGCTGCTACCCAAGGTCGGCGCGCCGGCCGCGGTAGTGGTACTCGTTTGTTTACCGCCAAGTTCGAAGTTGCCTTGATTTTGTACCCCAAACGACAACTTGGCCCCCAAACTACTACTAAATTTATCATCCGCCTCAACAATACGCGCCTCGATCATAACCTGGCGTGTTGCGATATCCGTCTTCTTCACCAAGGCACGAATTTCTTCCAACTTAGAAACGATATCGGTGATAAACAATTGATTCGTACGTGGATCAACCACTGCACTACCGCGCTTGGTCAAAATGCTACGACTACCACCATCAATGCCGAAAATCTGTTTGAACGATTCCGCTTTTTGATAATTCAACTGGAAGGTTTCCGTCTTAATCGGTTCCAACTCGGCGATTTGTGCACGCTGCTCCAACTCCAACTTTTCCTTCGTCAACAATTCGTCACGTGGTGCAATCCACAGTACCGAACCATTCTTACGCATATCGAGACCCTTGGCTTGCATCACGATATCGAGCGCTTGATCCCAAGGCACATCCTTCAGACGCAAGGTCAAATTGCCACTTACCGTATCGCTGGTGATGATGTTCAAACCGGTGAAATCAGCAATCACCTGCAGTACCGCACGCACTTCAACGTTCTGAAAATTCAATGACAGCTTCTCGCCACGATAATCACGTACACCTTGCCCAAGCTTGTTCGGTTCCTCCTTCAGCGGCTTGACCTCGATCACCAATTGCGTATCGCTTTGATAGGCACTGTGCTCCCATAAACCTTTAGGCTCAATGGTCATACGCACATTGTCGCCTTGCTGCTGGGTCGTCACGATATTGACCGGCGTACCGAAATCAGCAACATCGAGACGACGGCGCAAAACATCCGGCACCGTCGTTTTCATGAAATCGACTTCTATCTTTTTACCTTGCTGACGTACGTCCACTGCGACTTGATTGTTCGGCAAATCGACGACAATGCGACCTTCACCATTATTACCACGGCGAAAATCAATATCGCGTAAGGCTTGTCGCCCACTACTTACCTGCGTACCAGGAACCGGCAGACCGGCAGCATTAACCGGCATCGCCACAGCACCAGTACCATCGATGGTGACAATCACAGTATTGCCATCTATCGTCGTGGCGTAGTTCAATGAACGCGTCAAATTGAATACCAAACGCGAACGATCACCTACCTGCACAATATTCGCGTTCCGCACATCGCCCAAGCCGATATCCTGCAAACCTTTGCCAGTTGCATTCACCGTATTCGCAAAATCAAGGGCAATACGTGCCGGGCTGCTGATAGAAAATCCGACCGGCGGTTTGACCAACGGATTTTTCAATGCCACCTTCACGACGACATTAGAGCCTTGCTGATTGGCCGTAATGGATTGAATTGCGTTTTCCTGTGCTGCCGCTACACCACCGATCGATAAGAGACCGACAAACGCAAATAGTCGCCACATTTTTTGCACCATCCCTTGAGAGCTTTTGAATTTTTTTTGTAACGCGATCATTTTTGCGACTCCTGCAACTCCAGCTTGGCTTCACGTTCGACCCAATCGCCGGCCGCATCTTGAACGACTTCTTTCAACGCTACTTCTGTATCGGTAATTCTGGTCACCATGCCAAGATTCTGCCCGATGTAATTTCCTACCTTGACTTGGTATATCGATTTATCTACCTGCAGCAAAGCGTAGGTCAAACCCGGTTTAGTCAATGTTCCGACCATCACCAAGGTATCTAGCGGATAACTTTCCAATGCTTCGCGGCGCCTATCCAGATTGGGGCGGATCGAACCACCATCTTTACGTGCCTTAGCCAATGCCACTGCCAGTTTGTTTGGACTGTAAGGATCTTCTCTATCCTTGGCGTCATAAGTAAACGGCGTGAATTTTTTCGGCTCGGACAAAGGCTTGATGGACACCCGCGTTTGCTGCCGGACTTCCTTCATCCACTGACTGACATCATCGGTTCCGCTATTACCACAACCAAACAAGCCGAATGCCAGCATGACCGGAGTAGCGCGCTTCATGAATTGAATGAGCATCATCACTTGCCACCTTTTTTCTTGCCGGCAGCGGCTTTGCGTTGTGCAGCAACTTCTTCGTCATCCAAATAACGGAAAGTCTTGGCAACCGCATCCAGCGTCAAGGTATTGCCCTTGGCGACAACCAGATTCATATTATTCAAGGTCACGATACGCGGCAGATTCGCTATGTCACTGGAAAATGCACCGACGTCGTGGTAACTCCCCGTCACCTTGATCGCAATTGGCAATTCCGCGTAGTAATCCCGTACGACAACCTGGCCCGGCTTGAACAGTTCGAATTGCAAGCCACGTCCCAAGCCAGCCTGATTGATGTCAGATAAAAGCGCATCCATCTCCGCCTTGCTTGGTAATTGCTTTTCCAGCGTGGAGACGTATTCATTGACCTGCTCTTTTTGCTTGCGCAAACCGACCAGATTGATCGCCTGCTGCACTTTGGATTTGTACGCATCTTTCAGCGTCAATTCTTCTGCAGCCGTACGATCAAGCTCATCCAACTGCTCGCTCCAGTACAAATACCAGCCCACACCAAGCACAGCCACCAGCACGCCAAGCGCACACAACATGCGCGGAACGACCGGCCACTGACCAGGATGCAAGCCATTCAGATCGCGGAACTGTGCGCTGATCGATTCGCCGATATTTTTCAGATCTGCCATGATGCCTGTCTCATATCAAGGTTTCAGTGGAGTCGCGACGGACGCAACTCCCTTTGCATCTACAGCCGCAGGATCTTGGTCCCGCGGACGCTTGATGCCGGCATTGATGGTGAATTCAAATACTTTCTTTGCATCCTTGCCCGAACCGATACCGGTAGAACGGATTTCAATCAAATCCGGACGCTCCAACCAAGGCGAATGATTACCAAGATTGCGCAACAATTCAGAAACCCGCTCATTTGATTGCGCATAGCCATTCAACAGCACACGTTGCCCATCCTGCTTAAAGGATTTGAGATACACGCCTTCCGGAACTTGCTGCGCCAATTCATCCATCAGATAAACCGGTTGATTGCGATCGCTTTGCAAATCCTCTACCGCTTGCTGACGCGCTTTCAAGGCTTCGATTTCCTGCTTCAGATTTGCCACTTCCTTGATTTCACCATCGAGTCGCGCATTTTCATTTTTAATGAAAGTATTGCGCTGCTCTTGGTCAGACAGTTGACTAGCAAAGAATGCGCCTACAGCAATCACAATCAAGGCGCCGAAGATCCCGCTCAACAACATCAGAGCGACGAAATCTTTTTTACGCTGCTTACGCTTTTCTTCCCGGTGCGGAAGTAAATTGATACGGATCATCAGTCAAACCTCCGCATCGCCAATCCGCATGCAACCAAATAAGCCGGCGCTTCTATGCGTAACTGTTTTTCTCGTACGTTTGGACTCAGTTGCATCCCTTTGAAAGGGCTAACGACAGAAGTCGATAATTTGGTGCGATTGGCAACCATCTCCACCATGCCCGGAATAATGGCGCAGCCGCCGGCCAAAAATAATTGGTCGACGCGTGTATAAGGAGTTGAGGTAAAGAAGAATTGAATCGCGCGCGTTACTTCAAGCGCAGCGCTTTCTAAAAATGGTTCCAGTATTTCTGTCTGATAGCCATCCGGCAAATCGTTGTTTTTCTTTTTGATTTCCGCTTCTTCATACGACAAGCCGTAGGTGCGCGTGATCTCTTGCGTCAATTGATGGCCACCGAACGGCTGTTCGCGCTCATAAATCAATTGGCCATCCAGTAATATCGAGACGTGTGTGACTTGCGAGCCTATCTGGAACAAACCCATGATCTGGCCTTGTCCTGCATTCGGCAATTGCTGGGTGATGCGATCGATGGCTGCGCGTGCCGCATAGGATTCAATATCCATGATAGTCGGCGTCAAACCAGCTGCTTCAGCGACAGCCACACGATCTTCTACTTTTTCCTTGCGGGTTGCGGCCAGCATGACTTCAACGTCGTCCGGCGAATTCTCAACCAGGCCGATCACATCAAAATCGAGCCGTACTTCGTCCAACGCAAAGGGAATGTATTGGCTGGCCTCGGTTTCGACCTGCAATTCCAGCCCTTCCTCGGACAAACCGCTGGGAAGTATGATCTTTTTAGTAATAACTGAAGCAGGCGGCATGCCCATCGCCACAAACTTGGCGCGCGTCCCACTCTTTTTCCAGACACGTTGGATAGCATCCGATACCAGATCGATATTTTCGATGTTGCCGTCCACTACTGCACCACGCGGCAGCGGTTCCGAGGCAAAACACTCAAGACGTAATTCGCTTTTTCCTACTTCAGACAATTCAACGAGTTTCACCCCGGAACTACTAATGTCTAAACCAATCAGCGGCGGATTCTTTTTGCCAAACAAGGAGCCAAAATCTAAAGCCAAGGGCAGTTCTCCCTAGAAACGTTATTTAGTATGTGAACGCGACGCCGTTTAGCTTGTCCAAACTCGAACTAATATAAAAGCGATGTTTTTTCGATAAAATTCGTTTAAAAACGTATATTTAGAGCACATTGATAAAACGTTACATTAAATCGTAGCAACAAGCCTCCAAAAGTGTAAAGCAATTTCCACAAAGTAATTTGCAATTCCGTTGCCAAAAATCCACGTAGCAAATGGGATGTTGTAATTAGCCCTATTTGTTACTGTTTATTGGTCACAATTAAGTCACAATCTCGCCCCTTCACAGCAGCCAGCTATAATGGCCCGAATATCGATCTCTCACTTTTCCTCTCTGCATGGCTTCCAAACAATCACCGTCCGGCAGTACCGAACCAAAATCACCTAAACGCGCACCCAATCTGGCATTACGAATCAGCCTAGGAGTGATCGGCTTGATCGCAGGCTTGGGCGTCATAGGCGCACTGATACTGTTTTTTGCGCTGGCGATGGCTTATCCCAATTTGCCGGCACTGGACTCGCTCACTGATTATCGGCCGAAGATTCCGCTGCGAATTTTCTCCGCAGATAACGTATTAATTGGTGAATTCGGCGAAGAACGCCGAAATTTGGTTCATATCAAAGAAATTCCGGACATTATGAAGAAAGCCGTACTGGCGATCGAAGATGACCGCTTCTTTGAACATGGCGGCGTGGATTACGTCGGGATCGTGCGCGCAGCCGTACACAATCTGAGCGGAGGTACACGTCAAGGCGCCTCCACGATTACTCAGCAAGTCGCACGAAACTTCTTCCTGTCCAGCGAACAAACGCTCAAACGCAAGATTTACGAAGTCCTGTTAGCCTGGAAAATCGAGAAAAACCTGTCGAAAGACCAGATTCTTGAGGTCTATATGAACCAGATTTATCTGGGGCAGCGCGCTTACGGCTTCTCGTCCGCCGCTCAGATCTATTACGGCAAGAAACTACAAGACATCACGATCGCCGAAGCAGCCATGTTGGCCGGCTTGCCGAAAGCACCTTCTGCCTACAACCCGGTCGTCAATCCAAAACGCGCCAAATCACGTCAACAATACATCCTGCAACGGATGTACCAGTTGGGCTATATCACAGACGCGGAATATAACCAAGCCAAAGACGAAGAGCTCAAGATCAAGACAAATAGCAGCGAGTTCGGCGTACATGCCGAGTATGTCGCGGAGATGACGCGTCAGCTGGTCTATGAACAATTCAAGGAAGAAACTTATACCCGCGGTCTAAATGTCTTCACGACTATTACCAAGGCAGACCAAGACGCGGCCTATCTCGCGGTGCGCCGCGGTGTAATGGACTATGAAAAACGCCACGGCTATCGCGGACCGGAAAGCTATATCGAAATTCCGACTAATAAGGAAGAAGCCGAAGCTGCCATTGAAGTCGAACTGGCAAATCACCCAGATAGTGACGATCTGGTCGCAGCCGTCGTACTCGAAGCCACGCCTAAGCTGGTGCGTGCCGTATTGGTATCCGGCGAAGAAATCCAGATTGAAGGCCCAGGCCTGACATTTGCCGCCAATCTGTTGAGCGAAAAATCGCCACCAAACAAGCGCGTCAAACGCGGCGCTGTCATTCGCGTCATGCAGGAAGGAAAAACCTGGAGCATTATCCAGATGCCGGAAGTGCAATCAGCCTTCGTCGCCGCCAATACCAATGACGGCGCAATTCGTGCCTTGGTCGGCGGTTTCGACTTCAATCGCAATAAATTCAATCACGTTACGCAGGCATGGCGCCAGCCTGGCTCGTCCTTCAAGCCCTTCATTTATTCCGCTTCGCTGGAAAAAGGCTTGTCGCCGTCGACCATCATCAACGATGCACCCATCAGTTTCGATGCTGGGCAAACTGGTGGGCAACCGTGGGAACCCAAGAACTACGACGGCAAATACGAAGGTCCGATGACGATGCGCAAGGGCCTGGCGAAATCGAAGAACATGATTTCCATCCGCATCCTGCATAAAATCGGCGCGAAATATGGGCAGGAATACATCACCCGCTTCGGCTTTGACGCAGACAAAAATCCTCCGTATCTGACCTTGGCGCTAGGTGCTGGCTCGGTGACGCCACTGCAAATGGCCGCCGCCTACTCGGTTTTTGCCAACGGTGGCTATAAAGTAAGTCCTTATCTGATTTCCAAAATCAGCGATGCCAATGGCAAGTTGTTATCCGAAGTCAAACCCGACAAAGCCGGCGATGAAGCCAATCGTGCCATCGATGCGCGCAATGCATTCTTGATGGATAACATGCTGAAAGGCGTTGTTACCTCTGGTACGGCGATCAAGGCGATGTCCTTGAAACGTACCGATCTGGCCGGCAAAACAGGTACCACCAATGACTCCTTCGATGCCTGGTTTGCCGGATATCAACCGAATATAGTCGGTATTGCATGGATAGGCTTCGATCAACCGAAAAATCTGGGCAATCGCGAAACCGGCGGTGGACTGGCCTTGCCGATCTGGATCAACTACATGCAAAAGGCGCTGAAGGATGTGCCTATGGTAGAGCGCACCGTGCCGGAAGGCATCATCACTGTCAATGGCGACTACTATTACGCTGAAAGTCCACCAGGATTAGGTGTGCGAAATCTGGATGCAGGCGATGCAGCGACACCGTCGAATGCACCAACCAAGGATGAGGTAAAGAACGAATTGTTCTAATTTTGACAAGAAGCAGTAATACAAAAAGCGGGAAGCCTGTAAGGCCTTCCCGCTTTTTTATTGAATACAAGGCAATTAATGCTTGTCGTGCAAGGTCACTGCTATACCGCCCTGCTTGCTGACCATTTCCGACAAAGCCGCAAACAACTCCGCGCCATCGCGCGTATTCACCCATTGCGTGCCATTGCCCTTGAAATGAAAACCGCCAGATTTTGCCGCCACCCACAATTCCTGCATCGGCGCCTGGCTATTGACGATGATTTTCGAGCCGTTATCGATGAATTCGATCTCCAGCACATTGCCGCTGCGCGTGCATTCAACATCCAGATCGCTGGTATTAGCCAGATCTTCCAGCGTCGCCTCAATTTGGTCCAACGTTGCTTCTGCTTGCTTCAGGAATTCTGATTCGGTCATGCTACACTCCAACTCGTTTCGTTAAACAGTGATTCTAATCGTGAAGTCTCATTCTGGCTTATCGCGCTTCGTCGCGTTTCTTTACACTCTTGCCGGCATAGCCTGCATCAGTCTGCTCGCCGGCTGCGGTCAGCAAGGTCCACTCTACATGCCCGGCAGCAAACCGCCATCTGGCCAATCCCGCAAGGCAACCCCTGTCCTGCCACCGGCAACGACAACCAAGACCACACCTACATCGGCTGATACTACGTCATCTGATACCACGTCATCTGATACCAAGTAAAACCCATCATGTCGCATTTTTCATATCAAGACGGCGTACTCTGCGCGGAGGATACACCTCTGACGCAAATCGCCCAACAATTCGGTTCGCCAACCTACATTTATTCCAAAGCAGCGCTGGTTGAAAACTTCTCTTCCTACGCCGATGCCTGCAAAAAGCATGGCCGCAATGGTGATACTGCTTTGGTGTGTTATTCGGTTAAATCGAACTCCAATTTGGCGGTACTGAATCTGCTCAGCGAACTCGGCTCCGGTTTCGACATCGTCTCCGGCGGCGAATTATTACGCGTATTGGCTGCTGGCGGTTCGCCACGCAAAGTCATTTTTTCCGGCGTAGGTAAATCGCGCGAAGAAATGCAGCTAGCCTTGTCACACGACATTCTATGCTTCAACGTTGAATCGATTCCTGAATTACATCGCCTCAATGCAGTCGCTGCAGAAATGGGCAAGCAAGCCTCCGTTTCCTTGCGCGTCAATCCCAACGTCGACGCAAAGACGCATCCGTATATTTCAACCGGATTGAAAGACAACAAATTCGGTATCGCTTACGAAGATACGTTGACGACTTACCGCGTCGCCGCTGCCTTGCCTAATATCAATGTCGTCGGCATCGATTGCCACATCGGTTCGCAATTGCTGGACGATGCGCCTTTGCTGGAAGCCGTCGACAAGTTGATCGAATTGATCGATACCTTGGCGAGCGAAGGAATAGCCATCCATCATCTGGATATCGGTGGCGGCATAGGCATCAATTACGACAACGACAAACCAGTTGCAGTTGGTGATTATCTATCGCGCCTGTTTGCCAAAATCGATGCATGGCGCAACAGCAAACACGGCGGCGCACCTATCAAGGTATTGTTCGAACCAGGTCGCTCCATCGTCGGCAATGCCGGCATCTTGCTAACGGAAGTGCAGTACATCAAGCATGGCGAGACCAAGAATTTTGCGATCGTTGATGCGGCAATGAACGACTTGATGCGCCCAGCCATGTATGAAGCATGGCATGGCGTACAACCTGTCGTGCAACGCGATTCAACAGCACAAACCTACGATGTAGTTGGTCCGGTATGCGAATCAGGTGATTGGCTCGCACGTTCGCGCGAACTGGCAATAGCAGAAGGTGATCTGCTGGCCATCATGTCGGCCGGTGCTTACGGCATGACCATGTCATCCAACTACAACACGCGTGGTCGTGCGGCAGAAATCATGGTGGATGGTGCAACACCACACCTGATACGCAAACGCGAATTGGCGAGCGATCTGTTTGCACTGGAATCTTTATTACCTTGATTGTATGAGACGAATCGGATGAGCACGCCTTATCCGATTCGCTTGATCAGATAGCTCTACCTGCGACCGCAGGCGCTTTCACTCGCTTCTGCCACCACCAAAAAATTCGCAGCAACAACAAGACGCCGACTATCGATCCGAAAATGATCGGTTGTTCGAAATCGTGCTTCCCAGCCTTCATCCACCAAAAATGCAAGATGCCCAGCATGGCAATCGCATAAACCAAGCGATGCAACCATTGCCAGCGCTTGCTACCTAAACGTTTCACCATACCGTTGGTACTGGTCACCGCAAGTGGAATCAATAATACGAATGCAGAAAAACCAACCGTGATAAACGGACGCTTCAGCACATCTTTCCACATCTCACTTAGATCAAAGAAATGATCGAACCAGAAGAAAGTCATGAAGTGCAAACAAGCATAAAAGAAGGCGAACAAACCTATCATGCGACGTAATTTGAGCAGCCAGTTCCATTTACTAAAACGCCGCAAAGGCGTAACCGCCAAAGTCATACACAAAAAATACAAGGTCCAGTCACCCGTGTTACGCGTGATGAATTCGATCGGATTTGCACCCAACTGATCCGTCACGGTAAATAGCACCAGTCGGGCAAACGGCAGCAAGGCCAGCGCAAACAAGACACCCTTCAGTATCGTGAATTGGCGTGGGGATGGATTAAGCGTCAGCATGATGAGCTATTGATAGCTACGAAAATGACCTTGATCAAAAAGTACTCAGTCAGCATCAGAAAAACTTCTTCAAATCCATACCCGCATACAGTGGCGCAACCTGACTATATCCATTGAACATTAAAGTCGGGCGTTTCTTGGTAAACAAACCGTCTTCGCCGATACGGCGTTCACTCGCTTGCGACCAACGTGGATGATCAACTTGCGGATTCACATTTGAATAAAAACCGTATTCGCGTGGCGCTGCCAGATTCCAGGCCGTACGCGGCTGGTCCTTGGTGAAGCGTATCTTGACGATAGACTTCGCCGATTTAAAACCATATTTCCACGGCGTCACTATGCGTACAGGCGCGCCATTTTGATTCGGCAATACTTCGCCATACATGCCTAGCGTTAGCAGCGTCAGTGGATGATTTGCTTCATCGATGCGCAGACCTTCTACATACGGCCAATCGAGCACGGCACGATTCAAACCCGGCATCGTTTCCTTGTCTGCCACCGTCACGAATTCAACATACTTTGCATTGGAATTCGGTTCGACCTTCTTGACCAACTCCGACAATGAATAACCTATCCACGGAATCACCATCGACCAGCCTTCCACGCAACGCAATCGATAGACGCGCTCTTCCAGTGGCGCCAGTTTCAGCAGGCTATCAATATCCAGCGTCATCGGCTTTTTGATTTCGCCTTCTATAGCAATAGTCCACGGACGCGTCTTCAGCGTGGAGGCGTAACGCGCGGGATCGCTCTTGTCGGTACCGAATTCGTAAAAATTATTGTAGGTCGTCGCGTCTTTGTAGGATGTTTGCTTATCCATCACGACATAAGCCGGATTCAGCTTGGCTGCGAGTTTTTGTGCAGTGGCGGATTGTGCGGCAAATGCTTCGCGCGTTGCCATTTCAAGCAATGCGCCACCGGCAATGGAGCCGACTGCAAGTTTTTGTATGAAAGCACGTCGCGCCTCAAATACTGCACGAGGTGTGATTTCAGAGGCGTATGGAAGATCTATTCCATCCGAATTACGTTTGATTAACATGGCAGCTCCGTATAAGGCTTGTGCTCATTAGTCTATTCAGACTCGCCAACCTTACAGGAGTTTCAAAATAGAAAGGGGAAACCACAAATTCAGTTTCCCCTTGCCCGTTCTTTTCAGAATTGTGTATTCGACGCGATGCCGATCTTACAGCTCACCGTAGGAATGCAAGCCCGAGAGGAACATATTGACACCCAGGAAAGCGAAAGTTGTTACCAGCAAGCCAATTACAGCCCACCATGCAGCAACCTTGCCGCGCAAACCCTTCATCAAACGCATGTGCAACCACGATGCATAGTTGAGCCAGACGATCAGCGCCCAGGTTTCCTTCGGATCCCACGACCAGTAACCGCCCCACGCTTCTGCCGCCCACAATGCCCCGAGGATAGTTGCGATAGTGAAGAACGCGAAACCAACCGCGATCGCCTTGTACATCACATCATCCAGCACTTCCAGCGCAGGCAGACGATCAACAAAAATACCGTGCGACTTCAACAGGTAAGCGACGGCTACCATCGCTGCCAATGAAAACGTTCCGTAACCGATAAAGTTGGCCGGCACATGTATCTTCATCCACCAGCTTTGCAAGGCAGGAACCAGCGGCTGAATTTCCGCCGCATCACGGCTGACCGTGTACCAGAGTAAGAAACCAACTGCCGCCGAAATTACCAGCAACACGAATGGACCCAACTGACGCGTCGCATAAACCTGTTCGTAGTACAAATAAAACAATGCTGTGATCATGCAGAACAAGATGAACACTTCATACAGATTCGATACCGGAATATGACCAACATCTGCACCGATCAAATACGACTCATACCAACGCACCAGCATGCCGGTGAAACCCATGATCACAGCAGCCCAGCACAGCTTGCTGCCGAGTGAAGCGCCGGTAGGTGAACGCGCGATCAATCCACCCCAGTAAAACACCGTTGATAAAAGGAAGAGCGTACTCATCCACAGAATCGCCGATTGGCTGGAGAGCAAATACTTCAGGAAGAATTTCTGATCGGCCATCGCCAACGCACCGCCGTACATCGAAATCGCAGAGAGCGATAACACCGCCAACAAAGCAATCAGCCAACGCACCGATTTCCAGTGCCAACCCAACCATGCGAATGTAGGCGCGGCCAATACGAGGATCGCTTCCTCGTAGATATCCATGTGATGGCCAAAGTGATTCAGCGCAAATAACGACGCTGCCAACAGGGCTGCGCCGTATAACCAGTCCAGCATCGACAGGCGCTTGAAGAAACCCGGTGGCTGCGTATAAATTTGATCTTGTACTGCGTCCATTGCTATCTCCGTAATGATTACTACCGACTTGCAATATGGCTTTTCACCTAGATAAAGCCGTACAAAGTTCAGTGTAAATTCTTGATCTGCATATCCTGCAAAGGCGAAACCGATAAGGGCAGCTCAGTATAGTTGAGTCTGCCCGTTAATTCAGTTTGTTACTTCTGCTCCGGCCCCGATTGCAGCAGTTGCTTTTTAAATATCTCAAACTCTTTTTCGAAGTCGAGTGTCTTGCGTTGTGAACTCATTGCCATGATTGCGCGCGCGCCGCCATCTTCCGATTTGATCCAAATCCAGAGTCGACGTTCACGTATATAGAACATCGAGAACACACCGAGCACGAGCAACAAACAACCGAAATAAACTATATTCTTGCCCGGCGAACGCGTCACTTGTAATACCGATGCCTTGATCTCGTCAAAGCCTTGCAACTGCAGATAAACCGGCGCGCCGTAAAAGAATGAATCTGAAAATGCATTCGTTGCCAATTGCAAAAAGCGACCATGCTTTTCATCCAGTTCAATCGGTTTTAAACCTTCTTTTGCACGTGCAATTTGCCACAAATCCCACATGCTGCCATTCATGATTTTCATGAAAATATCAGCAGCCTTTTCCTGATCTTGTGGCGGAATCCGCTCCAGAAATTTCGACACGGCAATATAACCAGCGTCCTGCCCGTCTCCGGCAAAAATCGTCAAGCCTTTCAATGCAGAAGCCTGCAATTGCGCACGCAATGCACTGACGCCTTCACGCGATTCAGGCAATGCGCGTTGCGCATAACGCTGCGCCGCCAACAAGCGCAAATCAGGATTCAAAATCGCGGCACGCAGACGCATCCACTCTTCCACCGTATCGTTATCATCTGCTGGAATACGCAGGAAGCGGAACGGATCGGCCGGCGATTCACGCATGCCAGCAAGGAACACATACGCGCCATCTACCAGCACAGGCTGCATGTAGTTATGGTATTCACGCGCCTGGCCATTCTTGTCGCGCAATTTATATTGCACGCTTGGACCGACGTTTTTCAAATCCTTGTTATTAGCGTTCTTCGCTGCGGAGCCCAGGTGTTTATCGAAACTGGATGACAAACCCTGATTCGGATTAACGGCACGTACATCCTGCCCGTTCTTTGCCATATTCTCGACGTTGAATGCGCGGAAGCCTGACCATTCAACCGTGTAATCACCACCTTTGGCGGATTCAAGCGGTGTCGTACCACCGACCTCACCCTGCAAGGAAAATGCCGTGTGTCCAATGCCCTGCATCGGATAACCAGCCAGCTTCAACTTGCTGCCACCATCTTCAAAACTTGACTGATACACCGCTACGCCACGATAGATCAGTGGTTCGTTCACCTTGATGGTGGCGGGAAATACTTTGCCGTTTTCATGATCAGTCACCACTACTTCGCTGGCAAACAACTTGGGCATGCCGGTCGAGTAGTAATCGATGATGAATTTTTTGAGCTGTATCGTGAAAGGCAAATCCTGAATCAGTACGCCGTCTTGCTGCGCAATAATAGCGGTACTACTGCTGCTGCCTTCCGGGATCAGCGTATTGCCACGAAAGGTTGGATTGCCCAAACCCAGACGGTGCTGCGCTGGAATTTCTGCGATGACACCACTGCCGGAGAACGGTGTTTTATCGAACAATAATTTTTGTATGCGTATCGGTAACTCGGAGTCGAGCAAACCACCAATACAAATAATCACTATCGAGCTGTGCGCAAAAATATAGCCCCACTTATTGGCCGCACCTTGTTTGGCGGCAATCAGCGTGGCATTTTCTTTTTCAACGACTTTGGTTTTGTAACCGTTGGCAGCAACGCGCTCCAACATTTGCGAGGTCAAAGCAGCACGTGAGATATTGACCTGCCACTCCGCCTTGTGATGAAAGTTACGCAGTGACTGCTCACGCACATTCTCGCGCCAGCTGCGCATGTCCTTCAACATCTTGGGCGCATTACGCAACAAGCAAAGCGAAGTCGAGGTCACGAGGAAGGCCATGATTAGCAAGAACCACCAGGTCGAGTACACGGCATACAGGTTCAGCTTGCCGAATACTTCAAACCAGAAAGGCCCGAACTGATTGACGTAATTCGTCATCGGTTCGTTTTGCTTTAGTACGGTACCGATAATCGATGCAATCGAAATCAATGTCAGCAAGCTGATCGCGAAGCGCATTGAAGACAACAATTCGACGGTATCCGCCAACCAACGGCGGCTGGTTTTTAATTCCCATCCACCCGTATTTGTTTCTGTTTCGCTTGTCATTCCGTCATCCTAAAACCGCTACTAAAACATAAGCCGACCGTCAGTGTAGATGGTATCCGGCGCATCTTCGCGGTGTCTCCGTAAAAAGAAAAAAGGGGTAGCCTTAGCCACCCCTTTTTTTATTCATCTTCTGGCAATTATTTTTTTATTTCAAGCCAGCGAC
Organism: Herminiimonas sp. GW821-FHT09C12; assembly: GCF_059416385.1. Taxonomy (NCBI): domain Bacteria; kingdom Pseudomonadati; phylum Pseudomonadota; class Betaproteobacteria; order Burkholderiales; family Oxalobacteraceae; genus Herminiimonas; species Herminiimonas sp. GW821-FHT09C12. The sequence continues at coordinate 1,242,154 of NZ_JBWKPC010000001.1, read as the reverse complement.
GTAATCTGATACTGCTTGAATTTCCTCATCCGACATACGCTTGGCAATGGTTGTCATCGGCTCGCTGTTTTTACGCGCACCGGTGCGGAAAGCGATCAGTTGTGCCGCTGTGTAATCTTGATGCTGACCAGCCAATCGTGGGTACTGCGCAGGAATACCTACGCCGTTTGCGCTATGGCAAGCCGCGCAAGCCGGGATGCTCTTTTCAGCGATGCCGCCACGGTAGATTTTTTTGCCCAGTTCAACCGTATCTTTATTCTTGGCTGCGCCTGGGGATGGCTTTTGCTTGGCAAGATAGGCGATCACGTTTTGAATATCGTCTTCTGTCATGCCTTTGGCAATCGAAGTCATGATCGCGTTGTTACGCGCAGGGCCTTTGAAATCAACCAGTTGCTTATGAATATAAGCACCGTGCTGACCTGCAAGCTTGGGGTTTTGTGAGATCGTCGAGTTACCTGCTGCACCGTGGCAAGCGATACAAGCGGTGACATTGCGTGTAGCGTCGCCCGTGTTGTAAAGCGCTTCGCCTTTGGCTGGATCAGCTTTAACGGTTTTTTTATCTTCAGAAGCGTTGGCGATAGAGGCAATTGCCAACAATGCAACGAACAAGGATTTTACGATTGGAGAACAAACACGATTCATTCAAACACCCTGGAGACTTAATTATTAAAATTTTGCCCTAATGGCGACGATTTACGGCCACTTAGACACGAGTTCTCTTCTGCGGCGCAACAATGCGTAACCCCTTATTGTACAATAGCTTTCCGGCATTTTTGCCACCCTTCAAGCATTTTCTGCTCATCCTATGTCCCTACTTTGGCAAGCCCGCTTCTTTACCACGGTCAATCATCTCCGTGACCTGCCAAATACGCAAGTCCCTGAAATCGCATTCGCCGGTCGCTCTAACGCAGGTAAATCTACCGCAATTAACATCCTGTGCAACCAGAAAAAACTGGCTTTTGCATCCAAAACACCGGGCCGCACACAGCACATCAACTATTTCTCCATTGGTGGCGCGCATGTCGGCCAACATCGTAAAGATGAAACCAAGGTAGATGAAATCCGCGGCTTGCTGGTGGATTTGCCAGGCTATGGCTATGCACAGGTGTCAGGCTCGGCCAAGCTGCACTGGCAAGAATTGTTGGGCGATTACGTACAACGTCGCGAACAACTCGCCGCTTTGGTATTGATTATTGATTCACGTCGTCCGTTTACCGATCTTGATATCCAGATGCTGGAATGGTTTGCACCAACCGGCAAGCCGATACACTGCCTGCTGACGAAATCCGACAAACTCAACCGCAACGACTCGGCCAATGCCTTGCGTACCGCGCGCACCATCCTCGGCAGCTATGTGGATGAAAACGGCGAACCGTTTCCATTTACGGCACAATTATTTTCTGCGCTCAAACGCAGCGGCCTCGATGAAGCCAACGACAAGATTGTGGAATTATTGGGATTGAATGTCGAACCGCCAGAAGTAGCGAACGACACAGATACAAATGATGTCTGACGAATAAGCACACGCCGGGCAAAAAAAGGCCCTGGAGAAAGGGGAGTATCTCCAGGGCAATAATGCCATATCGCGCTTGTGCGACCTGGCCCCGCTCAGGGAGGAGAAGCGGGAGATGCAAAGCACCCGCTACTAGGATGAGCATACGGTAAAAAAGTTTCATTTATTTTTCCCGTTTTTTTAACAACCCTCATTTTGTTGAATGACCGCCATGTCCAAACTTTTATCCAATGCACAATTTCCCGCGGTACGGATGCGCCGTATGCGCAAGGACGCCTTCTCGCGCGCGATGATGCGCGAGAACGTGGTCACGCCGGCCGATCTGATTTATCCGGTGTTTATTACCGAAGGTGAAAACCAGCGTGAAAAAGTGTCATCCATGCCGGGCGTGGAACGTCTTTCCGTTGATTTATTATTAAGCGTCGCAGAAGAATGCGTAGAACTGCACATTCCAGTCTTGGCATTATTCCCCGTCATTCAAGCGTCGTTGAAAACACCTGATGGTATTGAGGCAACCAACCCGAACGGCCTGATCCCACGCGCCGTACGCGAGTTGAAAAAACGCTTCCCTGAATTGGGCATTCTGACCGACGTCGCGCTCGACCCTTACACCAGCCACGGCCAGGACGGCGTGCTCGACGCACATGGCTACGTACTCAACGATGAAACCTGCGCCATCCTCACCAAACAAGCGCTGGCACAAGCTGAAGCCGGTGTCGATATCGTTGCACCATCTGACATGATGGATGGCCGCATCGGTGCCATCCGCTCCGCACTGGAATCGCACCACCACATTTACACGCGCATCATGGCCTACTCAGCCAAATACGCATCAGCGTTTTACGGCCCATTCCGCGATGCAGTCGGCTCTTCAGCGACGCTGGGTAAAAGCAACAAGTCCACTTATCAAATGGATCCAGCCAACAGCGACGAAGCCTTGCGTGAAGTTGCCTTGGATCTGGCTGAAGGTGCCGACATGGTGATGGTCAAACCTGGCATGCCGTACCTGGACATCGTGCGTCGCGTCAAAGACGAATTCAAGGTACCGACCTTTGCCTATCAAGTCAGTGGCGAATACGCGATGATCAAGGCCGCAGCGCAAAATGGCTGGCTAGATCACGACAAGACCATGATGGAATCCATGATCGCATTCAAACGTGCCGGCGCCGATGGCGTGCTGACTTACTTTGCACGCGATATCGCGCGACGCCTGAAACTGGGCTGATCACTGAGTACGAAATAAGCAGAAAAACAAAAAGCGTCCAAATGGACGCTTTTTTATTTGCGGCAATGCCGATTACTTATTTGGTTGTGGTGTCAGTCGCAGATAAGGACGCTCAGCCTTGTAACCCTTAGGATACTTTTGCTTGATGACGGCTTCATCCTGTATCGTCAGCGGAATGATCACGTCATCGCCATCACGCCAGTTGCCCGGCGTTGCAACGGTGTAGCCATCAGTCAGTTGCAAGGCATCGATCACGCGCAGTACTTCATCGAAGTTACGGCCGGTGCTCATAGGGTAAGTAATCGTCAGGCGGATTTTCTTTTGTGGATCAATCACGAACAGCGAACGTACGGTAGCCGTCGCCGATTGGTTCGGATGAATCATGTCGTACAAGGTAGAAACCGATTTGTCGGCATCTGCAACGATAGGGAAACCAACCACAGTTTTTTGCGTCGCTTCGATATCCTTGATCCACTCGACATGTTTTTCTGCAGGATCAACCGACAGTGCAATCGCTTTCACATTGCGTTTGTCGAATTCAGGTTTCAGCTTGGCAGTCAGGCCCAGCTCGGTAGTGCAGACCGGCGTGAAGTCAGCTGGATGCGAAAATAAAACAACCCAGGAATCGCCTGCCCATTCGTGAAATTTTATTTTGCCGATCGACGAATCTTGCGTGAAATCGGGGGCAGTATCGCCTAAACGTAAAGTCATTGCTTTCTCCTTAACACTGTAATCATCAAAGTCTGACTATAGCCCGGCCAGACAACTTTCCCAACGACAAATAACAACTATACAAATAACGGGAAGCTATGATCATAGCGCAAGCTGCGCCGCACTTAAAATTGCTTGATCAGTGCCAACGATTGCGTGAACTTGTCTGCGTTCTGAAAACCAATCACACGTCCGCCTTGAATTTCCTGACCGGCCTTATCAAAGAAAATAATGCCCGGCGGTCCGAATAAATTGAAGCGGCGTAACATGGCTTTGTCTTCCGCATCGTTCGCCGTTACATCGACCTGCAGCAACACCATTTCAGCGAAGTAGGTACGCACACGCTGATCGGTGAAAGTCAATTTTTCCATCTCGATACAAGAGACACACCAATCCGCATAGAAATCCAGCATCACATGTTTGCCTTTGGCCTGTGCCAAAGCAGCATCCAGATCCGCTACCGTTTTAACACGCTTGAACGTCACCTTCTCTTGGCGCTCACCTTGCAAATGCTCAAGCGGCGCCAATGCATCACGGCCACCCGTTGCAACGCCGACCAATTGCAGCATGCCGAGTACCACGCAAATCAAACCGACCGCCTTCGAGAACCAACCACCTTTTGCGCCCCACAGCAAATAAGCGCCATAACCAACCAGCAGCGCAGTCCAACCCAGCATTTGCGCGACGGCAGGAATCACCGGCGACACCATCCACAAGGCGACAGCCAACATCAGCACACCGAAGAAACGCTTGACCGCATCCATCCACATCCCGGCACGCGGCAACAAAGCACCTGCGGACAAACCGACTAGCAGTAAAGGCACACTCATACCGATCGCCATCGTAAACAGAGCGCTGCCACCTATCATCACATCACGAGTCTGGCTGATATAAACCAAGGCACCTGCCAAAGGCGCGGCCACGCAAGGACCGACGATCAGTGCCGACAAAGCACCCATGATGAACACGCCGATTAGCTTGCCGGCAGACTGCTTCTCCGACGCCTGCGTCAATTTGGTTTGTATTGCTGCAGGCATCTGCAATTGATAAACATCAAACATCGACAAGGCCAGTACAACCATCAAAATAGCGAAGGTGCCCAAGACCCATGGATTCTGCAGTGCCGCTGCCAAGCCTTCACCGATCAAGCCTGCTGCCGTGCCGAGCAAGGTATAGACAATCGCCATCCCCAACGAATACACCAACGCCAATACAAAGCCACGACTGCGCTTTACTTGTGTGCCCTCGCCCACAATGATGCTGGAAAGGATAGGCACCATAGGCAAGACACAAGGCGTAAACGCCAGCCCCAAGCCCAGTAAAAAGAAGAGCGGCAGTATGGTCAGCAACTTCCCGCTTTTCAGTGAACGTTCTATCTGCCCCATTTCAGATTCAGGCAAGGCATTGCCTGCCTGCGCAGTGAAAGCCGACGATGACAATATCTCCGCAGTACCACCAGCAACCGACAAACGCGCCTCGGAATCCATAGGCGAATAACACAAGCCTTTATCTGAACAACCCTGGCTGGTCGCTATCAATGTGAATGGAGCAGAAGCTTCTACCGGGATGCGTATCGTCACGCTATTGCGATACGTTTCAACATCCTTCTGAAACGTTTCATCGAATTTGATTTTTCCATCAGGGATAATCGGCTCACCCAATGTCGCGCCAGCGGCCTTGAATGCAAAACGTTCGCGGTACATGTAATAACCGTCAGCGATCGCGTAAGTGACTGCTATTGTTTTTGCATCGTCCATGCGCGCAGAAAATTTGAACGCCACTTCAGGGTTCAAAAACTCTTCATCGGCATGCACAAGCGGCACCAAGCCGCACAATACAATTGCCAGAAAAAAACCGCGCAGCATCAACATCCAATTCTTAAACATCACTATCCTTATTTGTTTCCTGCCTCACCCAATCGAGATAGGCAGACAAACCTTCAACAACGGGAACTGCAATAATTTCCGGCACATCGTATGGATGTGCGGCTTTGATCGCGGCTTCCAATTCGGCGTAACGCGCTTGTGTCGTTTTAATATGCAGCGTTACTTCACTTGCCTCTTCAATCACGCCTTGCCAGCGATAAACAGATTGCACTGCAGGCAAGATATTCACGCACGCAGCCAAACGTTGTTCAAGCAAGTGCTGCGCTAACTTCTTTGCGCTTTCTATATTGGGCACATTGCTGCACACCAACAATACTTGGCCTGTTATCGACATGCGTATTCAACCTTCGTTCAATTCAACAGACGTTTGCGCGTCAATACGACCGCAACATAAAATCCTGCGACGCAATATGTAAGCAATATGCCTATATCCAGCACTGGCGTTGGCGGCCAAGTGCCCAGAATCAGTGGACGCACCAGATTCACCGCAGCACCCAGCGGCAATATACTTGAGATCACTTGCAACCACGATGGCAATTGCGCAATCGGATAATACACACCCGACAGAAAGATCATCGGCGTCAATACCAGCGTGAAATAGTAGGTGAAGAAATCGTAGCCTTTGGCTAGTGCGTTAATCACCAAGCCCATGGATGCGAACATCATGCCGATCAAGAACAACAAAGGCACGACCAGGATCGTATGCCAATGCAAACCTATGCCCAGCGCGAAGATCACACACAAGATTGCCACACCCGAGATCAATGCCTTGGTCGCTGCCCACAGCATCTCCGCCAGCACCACATCATCCAGCGATAGCGGAGCATTCAATAACGCTTCCCACGTCTTTTGCACATGCATACGCGAGAAAGCGGAATACAGCGTCTCAAACGAGGTCACCATCATAATGGACATGCATATCGAGCCGGACGCCAGATATTGAATATACGGAATGCCATTCACGTGCGTCAGCAAGCTGCCAAGGCCATAACCGAAAGCGACCAGAGTAATCAATGGATCGGCAATATTGCCCAGCACGCTGGCACCAGCCAGTTTTTTCCACACCAGAAAATTGCGTTGCCAGACAGGAAAGGCGCGCAGCGAAAAAGTAGGCAAAGCAAACATGGTCGATTTCAATCTCGCATCTCCCTGCCAGTCAATTTCAAAAACACATCTTCCAGATTGGCTGGACGGTGAACGTAGCGCAGATTTGGCGTTTTATCCAAGCCATCGAGCAAGGCTTGCGCATCGTTGGTGTAGCAAAAGATCGTTTCACCGCTGACTTCATAACGCGCTGATTTTGCCCTCCCTTCCGCTGCGCCCCATGCTGCTGCCGCATCACCATAGACTTCGACCACCTGCGCCTCAATATGTTGCGCAATCAAATCGCGTGGCGAACCTTCTACAATTAATTTGCCATGATCCATCACCGCGAGACGGTCGCACAGGCGCTCGGCCTCATCCATGAAGTGCGTGGTCAGGAATATCGTTTTGCCACGTGCCAGCAACGCTTTCAGACGTTCCCAGATCATATGACGCGCTTGCGGATCAAGACCGGTAGTCGGCTCATCCATGAAGATCAGATCAGGATCGTTAACCAAGGCACGCGCCAAGGTTAAGCGGCGCCGCATACCACCGGACAACTCACCAATATGCGCATCTTTTTTATTCGTCAGATTGGCGAATTCCAGCAGTGATGGGATGCGCGCCAGTATTGTTTTGTCATCGATACCAAAGTAACGACCAAAGACCAGCAGGTTCTCCGATACGGTGAAATCCGGATCCAGATTATCGCCTTGCGGCACCACACCGACACGCGCACGTGCTTCGCGCGCATATTGTGGAATCACGTGATCAACCAGCGTAATCGAGCCACTGTCAGGCGTAGTCAAACCTAGGCACAAACGCAGCGTCGTTGTTTTACCCGCGCCATTTGGCCCCAACAGTCCATAACATTCGCCGCGCCGCAACGCGAATGACAAACCATCAATCACCTTGCTGCTTGCAGCATCGCGGCCAAACGATTTATGCAGATCGACGACGGAGAGGATGGAAGAATCGGGCATGAGTAACCGCTCTTTATTAAGAGTGTCCATCTTGCCACAAACATCTTTGTCGTTCTGAAAAAGCAAAAGCCAGGCATAGCCTGGCTTTTGTCATTTATGCAAACCGCTTGCGCGGTCGCTTACTTATTCGCCGCTGTTGTCTTCAACAGCTTCAGTTGTGTCTGGACGATCAACCAATTCGATAAATGCCATTGGTGCGTTGTCGCCAACACGGAAACCCATTTTCAAGATACGCAGGTAGCCGCCGTTGCGGTTTGCGTAACGTGGGCCGAGTTCAGCAAACAGTTTGACAACCATTTCGCGATCGCGCAGGCGATTGAAGGCGAGACGTTTGTTTGCCAGGCTGTCGGTTTTGCCGAGAGTCAGGATTGGTTCAATAACGCGACGCAGTTCTTTTGCTTTTGGCAATGTTGTTTTGATTGCTTCGTGACGCAGCAAGGAAACAGTCATGTTGCGCAACATAGCAAGACGGTGCGAAGAAGTACGATTTAATTTACGAAGGCCGTGACGGTGACGCATGGTAATTCCTTTCTAGTTTGAGTTTAAATCCAGTTCTTCTATCGACACTGCATAGTGCAATGACGCGGACCGGTATCTATAAATTTTACGACGACGGATTCTACTACAAAAACCATTGGGGCAGAGTCGCCTCTACCCCAACTTAAATTACTTCTCCAAACCAGCTGGCGGCCAGTTTTCGAGTTTCATGCCCAACGTCAAACCGCGGGATGCCAATACTTCCTTGATTTCATTCAAGGACTTACGGCCGAGGTTAGGCGTTTTCAACAATTCATTTTCGCTACGTTGGATCAAATCACCAATGTAGTAAATGTTTTCTGCTTTGAGGCAGTTAGCCGAACGTACTGTCAGTTCCAGATCATCGACTGGGCGCAACAGGATAGGATCGACTGCAGGTGCACGTGAAGGTGCGTCTGCTGGCGCTTCTGTGCCTTCCAGAGCAGCGAATACATTCAGTTGATCAACCAGAACGCGCGCCGATTGGCGAATCGCTTCTTCTGGCGAGATCACGCCGTTTGTTTCGATGTTGATGACCAGCTTGTCCAGATCCGTACGTTGTTCAACACGAGCCGACTCAACTGCGTACGACACGCGACGAACTGGCGAGAACGAAGCGTCCAGAATAATGCGGCCGATAGTCTTGTTGGTATCTTCCGACAAGCGACGAACGTTACCTGGTACATAGCCACGGCCTTTTTCGACTTTGATCTGCATGTCGAGTTTGCCGCCAGCGGTCAAGTGAGCAATCACGTGATCCGGGTTGATCAGCTCAACGTCGTGTGGCAATTCGATATCGGATGCCAACACTGGGCCTTCGCCGTCTTTCTTCAGGATCAGGGTGACGTCGTCACGGTTGTGCAACTTGAACACAACGCCCTTCAGATTCAACAACAGATCAACAACGTCTTCCTGCACGCCGTCGAGTGACGAGTATTCGTGAACTACACCAGCGATAGTGACTTCTGTTGGCGCGTAGCCAACCATCGAAGACAACAGAACGCGACGCAGCGCGTTACCCAAGGTGTGGCCATAACCACGTTCGAACGGTTCCATCACGACTTTAGCGTGACCGGCACCGAGCACTTCAACTTCAATAATACGTGGCTTCAACAAACTGTTTTGCATGAAATGTCCTTTTCAATACCCTCGGCTCATTACACCGATAAGGCTGATGGCATTACGAGAAAAGCCCACCAGAAGGTGGGCCGGGGATTCAGTATTAACGGGAATACAATTCGACGATCAACGATTCGTTGACGTCGTTAGCGATTTCGCTACGATCAGGAGAGGACTTGAAAGTACCTTCCATTTTCTTAGCATCAACCGATACCCATGATGGCATACCGATTTGTTCAGCCAAGGACAAAGCCTCAACGATACGCACTTGTTTTTTCGATTTTTCACGAACAGCGATGACGTCGCCTGGTTTAACTTGGTACGAAGCGATGTTGACAACGATACCGTTGACGGTGAACGCTTTGTGCGAGACCAACTGACGGCCTTCAGCACGTGTCGAACCGAAGCCCATGCGATACACGACGTTGTCGAGACGCGCTTCGAGCAATTTCAACAATGTTTCGCCGGTGTTGCCTTTACGACGGTCGGCTTCTGCGAAGTAGCGGCGGAACTGACGTTCCAAAATGCCGTACATACGTTTAACTTTTTGCTTCTCACGCAATTGATTGCCGTAGTCAGAGGTACGAGCACCGGAAGTGCGACCATGTTGACCAGGTTTCGAATCAAGTTTGCATTTCGAGTCCAGCGAACGACGTGCGCTTTTCAGGAAAAGGTCGGTACCTTCACGACGGGAGAGTTTTGCTTTAGGTCCAATATAACGTGCCACGAGAATTTCCTTTAGATAATGACGCCCCGAATGAATCTTCTTGCGAAAACCAATTCACTGAGCGCTAGTCTGACAAACCTGCAATCAGACAGTGGGCTTACTTAAGAACAAAACCCGCCAAGGTCTTTGGCGGGCGAATTACGGCACAACAAACTACCGTTGATACAACAAATGCTTAGATACGACGACGCTTTGGTGGGCGGCAACCGTTATGTGGCACTGGTGTAACGTCTTGAATCTGGGTAATTTTGATACCGAGATTGTTCAACGCACGCACAGCCGATTCACGGCCTGGGCCTGGGCCCTTGATGCGAACTTCCAGATTCTTGATGCCACATTCAATCGCGACCTTGCCAGCTGCTTCTGCTGCAACCTGCGCTGCAAACGGAGTCGATTTACGCGAGCCCTTGAAGCCAGCACCGCCAGACGTTGCCCATGACAGCGCATTGCCTTGACGATCTGTGATCGTGATGATGGTGTTGTTGAAAGACGCGTGTACGTGCGCGATGCCTTCAGCAACGTTCTTTTTAACTTTCTTACGCACACGTGCTGCTGCGGCGTTATTAGGTGCTTTTGCCATTATTCTTTCCTTGAATCCGACGTCTAATCGAACTACTTACTTGAATTATTTCTTCAGCGATTGTGCTGCTTTACGCGGACCCTTGCGAGTACGTGCATTCGTACGTGTACGCTGACCACGGCAAGGCAAACCTTTGCGATGACGCATACCACGATAGCAACCCAAGTCCATCAGGCGCTTGATGTTCATCGAGATTTCGCGGCGCAGATCGCCTTCGACGATGAATTTTGCAATCTCATCGCGCAGCTTTTCGAGCTCGTTGTCGTCCAGATCTTTGACCTTTTTAGTGGTCAGAACACCGGCTGTGTCGCAAATTTTTTGCGAACGTGGGCGGCCAATACCATAAATAGCGGTCAGACCGATTACAGTATGTTGATGGTTGGGTACGTTTACCCCTGCGATACGTGCCATTCGTTATTCCTCAATCAATAACGTTAAATTAACCTTGGCGCTGCTTATGACGCGGTTCGATGCAAATTACTCGAACGACGCCCTTGCGCTTGATGATCTTACAGTTGCGGCAGATCCGCTTGACTGATGCGAGCACTTTCATTTTTGCCCTCTTTCTTACAGTTCTTGATTCGTTTTTAAAGTTACTTAGTACGGAACACAATACGTGCCCTACTTAAGTCATAAGGTGTCAATTCTACCGTCACCTTGTCGCCAGGCAAAATGCGAATATAGTTCATGCGCATTTTTCCTGAAATATGACCAAGCACTACGTGCCCATTTTCCAACTTAACTCGAAATGTTGCGTTTGGAAGATTCTCTAGAATCTCCCCCTGCATTTGGATTACGTCGTCTTTTGCCATTCGTTTGCCCGTTTTCCTTCGCGCTTAGCGCGTTGGAATCCCGCCCTTGAAATTCGCTTTGCGGAGCAACGATTCATATTGCTGCGACATCACGTAGTTTTGCACCTGTGCCATGAAGTCCATCGTTACCACCACAATAATCAGAAGTGATGTTCCACCGAAGTAGAACGGTACCTTCCAACGAGCGATCAAGAATTCAGGCAGCAAACACACCAGCGTAATATAGACCGCGCCAGCCAATGTCAACCGAGTCAAAATCTTATCAATATACCGAGCGGTTTGATCACCAGGACGAATACCTGGAACAAACGCACCACTCTTCTTCAAATTATCGGCTGTCTCTTTGCTGTTGAATACCAAAGCGGTATAGAAGAAGCAGAAGAAAACAATCGCAGCAGCATACAGCAAAGCATGAATCGGCTCACCTGGCGCCATCGACGCTGCAAGATCCTTCAAGAACAGGACAAACTTGCTTGTCGTTTCACCCGATGTGAACCAGCTCGTAATCGTCGCCGGAAACAAAATGATCGACGAAGCGAAAATCGGAGGAATCACACCAGCCATATTCAACTTCAATGGCAAATGACTGCTTTGACCACCGTAAATCTTGTTACCCACTTGACGCTTGGCATAGTTCACCAAGATCTTGCGTTGGCCACGTTCAATGAACACAACCAGATACGTTACAGCGGCAACCACCAGACAGATCAGAATTGCTGACAGTGCATTCATCGAACCGGTACGAACCAATTCAAACAAACCTGCAACTGCACTTGGCAAACCTGCCGCGATACCAGCGAAAATGATGATCGAGATGCCGTTACCTAAACCACGTTCGGTAATCTGCTCACCCAACCACATCAAGAACATTGTGCCGGTTACCAGCGTAATCACTGTCGTGAGGCGGAACGCCATGCCTGGATCAATGACCAGGCCAATTTGCGATTCCAGCGCCACTGCGATACCCAAACCTTGAAAGGTCGCCAACAATAACGTGCCGTAGCGTGTGTATTGTGTGATCTTACGACGGCCGGATTCGCCTTCTTTTTTCAACGCTTCCAACTGCGGAGACACTACCGACATTAATTGCATGATGATCGATGCAGAAATGTACGGCATGATACCGAGCGCAAAAATCGTAAAGCGGGACAACGCGCCACCCGAGAACATGTTGAACATGCCCAAGATACCGCCTTGATTTTGCTTAAACAACTGCGCTAACTGTTCCGGATCAATTCCTGGGACAGGAATGTGTGCACCGATACGAAATACAACCAATGCACCGAGCAAGAACCAGAGGCGACCCCATGGAAATCCACTTGTCGCACCCTTAGCAAGCTGAGGAGTAGTCGCCAATGTTTACTCCGTTATCAGACTACAAACTTACGCAACCGAACCACCAGCGGCTTCGATCGCTGCTTTTGCGCCTTTTGTCGCGATCAAGCCTTTGAGCGTCACTTTTTTAGTGATCGAACCGGACAGGATAACGCGAACAACACGTGCGAGCTCACCAATAACGCCGGCTTGTTTCAATGCCAGGATATCGACTTCCGTCACTGGCAATGCTTCCAGATCGGACAAGCGAACTTCTGCTTTGTATGGCGTTGCCAGCGATTTGAAACCACGCTTAGGCAAACGACGTTGCAAAGGCATTTGACCGCCTTCGAAACCGACTTTATGGAAACCGCCTGAACGGGATTTTTGACCTTTGTGACCACGGCCCGATGTCTTACCCAGACCGGAACCGATACCACGGCCGACGCGTCGCTTGTAGTGCTTAGCGCCGTCTGCTGGTTGAATGCTATTCAATTCCATGATTTTCTCCGTGCGTAAGCCGAGGCTTACGACACTACTTTCACGAGATACGATACTTTGTTAATCATGCCGCGAACTGCCGGTGTGTCTTCCAACTCGGATACCGAATTGATACCGCGCAAGCCCAGGCCGCGAACGGTAGCGCGATGTGTTTCGCGGGTACCGATCAAACCTTTGACCAATGTAACTTTAACTGTCTTTGCCATTGTGCTCACCTTAGCCCAGAATTTCTTCAACAGACTTGCCGCGCTTAGCTGCAATTTCCGAAGCAGTGTTCATTTTTGCCAAGCCATCCAGTGTTGCACGAACCATGTTGTAAGGATTGGTCGAACCAGTGGATTTCGCCACAACGTTCGTTACACCCATTACTTCAAAAATTGCGCGCATTGGACCGCCAGCAATTACACCAGTACCGTCTTTAGCTGGCAGCATCAAAACTGATGACGCGCCGTGCTTGCCGGTTACCATGTGCTGCAAAGTACCGTTTTTCAACGTGACTTTGATCATTTTGCGGCGAGCTTCTTCCATTGCTTTTTGCACTGCGACCGGCACTTCTTTCGATTTGCCTTTGCCCATACCGATGCGGCCATCGCCATCACCGACTACAGCCAATGCTGCGAAACCCATGATACGACCACCCTTGACCACTTTGGTCACACGGTTGACCGCGATCATTTTTTCGCGCATGCCATCATCCGGCTTATCGCTTTGCATTTTGGATTGCATTTTTGCCATGACGATTCTTCCTTAGAACTTCAGACCAGCTTCACGCGCAGCTTCAGCAACTGCTTTGACGCGGCCGTGATAACGGAAACCGGAGCGATCGAACGCAACTTCGGCGATTCCTGCTTTCAGTGCTTTTTCTGCAACGCGCTTGCCTACCAGTGCAGCAGCGGCAGTATTACCACCTTTACCGGACTGACCAGCCAACTCTTGGCGCACTTCAGCTTCTAATGTCGATGCTGAGGCCAAAATTTTGGCATCTGGTCCGATGATGCTAGCGTAGATGTGCAAGTTGGTGCGATGCACTGCCAGGCGAATCACCTTTAACTCAGCGATCTTTGCTCGAGTTTGGCGTCCGCGGCGCAGACGTGATTGTTTCTTATCCATCGTCAACCCTTACTTCTTCTTGGTTTCTTTAATCACAACCACTTCGTCCGAATAACGAACGCCTTTGCCTTTGTAAGGCTCAGGACTGCGGTATGCGCGGACTTCAGCAGCCACTTGACCAACTTGCTGGCGGTTGATGCCTTTGATCAGGATCTCGGTTTGCGTCGGTGTTTCCACTTTCACGCCGGCTGGCATTTGGTGTACTACAGGATGCGAGAAACCCAACGAAAGATTCAGCTTGTCACCTTGCGCTGCCGCACGATAACCAACGCCAACCAACGTCAATTTCTTTTCAAAGCCTTTAGTTACGCCATTGACCATGTTATTGACCAATGCGCGCAATGTACCCGACATCGCATTTGCTTCGCGGCTGTCGTTAGCGGCTTTAAAATTCAGCGTACCGTTAGTGTTTTCTACCTGCACCAAGCCATTCAATGACTGGGACAAAGTACCCAACGGGCCTTTTACTGTGATTTGCGCTGCAGTAATGGTCGCTTCCGCGCCACTAGGCAGTGCAATCGGCATTTTACCTACACGAGACATCTTGCACTCCTTAGGCGACGTAGCAAATAACTTCGCCACCGACACCGGTTGCGCGCGCTTTGCGGTCAGTCATAACGCCTTTTGGTGTTGACACGATAGCCACACCCAAACCGTTCATGACGTTTGGAATATCATCCTTGCCCTTGTAGATACGCAGCCCTGGACGGGATACGCGCTCCAAGCGCTCAATAACTGGACGACCTGCATAATATTTCAAACCGATTTTCAGCTCTGCTTTACCAGCAGCCTCTGTCACGGCGAAGTCTTCAATGTAACCCTCGTCCTTGAGGACGTTGGCAATCGCAATTTTGACCTTCGACGACGGCATTGCTACCGAAGTCTTTTGAACCACTTGCGCATTGCGGATACGGGTCAGCATATCGGCGATAGGATCGCTCATACTCATTGCTTATTCTCCTATTACCAGCTGGCTTTAGTCATACCCGGGATTTCGCCACGCATGGCGACTTCACGGAGCTTAATACGGCCCAAACCGAACTTACGGAAAGTGCCACGGGGGCGACCAGTCAAAGCGCAACGGTTACGTTGACGAGTAGGAGCCGAGTTACGTGGCAACGCCTGCAATTTCAGGCGCGCTTCGTAGCGCTCTTCTTCCGACTTCGATTGGTCATCAATGATCGCCTTCAACTCAGCGCGTTTGCCGGCATATTTCTTTACCAGGTCTGCACGCTTTTGTTCACGGTTAATCAGTGCCAGTTTTGCCATGGCAACCTCAGTTTCTGAACGGAAATTTAAATGCGGCGAGAAGCGCTTTTGCTTCATCGTCGGTCTTTGCAGTTGTCGTGATACTGATATTCATACCACGCAATGCATCAATCTTGTCGTACTCAATTTCGGGGAAAATGATCTGCTCTTTCACACCGATATTGTAATTACCACGCCCGTCGAACGCCTTGCCGGAGATACCACGGAAGTCGCGCACACGTGGCAACGCAACAGTGATAAAACGATCAAGGAACTCATACATGTGAGCGCCACGCAAAGTCACCATACAACCGATTGGATAACCTTCGCGAATTTTAAAACCAGCAATCGCCTTGCGCGCTTTGGTAACTACTGGCTTTTGGCCAGCAATCTTAGTCAAATCGCCAACTGCGTGTTCGATGATTTTCTTGTCCGCAACAGCTTCCGACAAACCCATGTTCAGGGTGATCTTCAGAATGCGCGGAACTTCCATTACCGATTTGTATGCAAATTTTGCAGTCAAATCGCCAACGACTTTTTCTTTATAGAATTCTTGGAGACGGGCCATGATCTCTTAAACCTTCACTGCTTCGCCGCTTGACTTATAAACGCGGACTTTTTTACCGTCCACATCTTTAAAGCCAGCACGATCTGCCTTGCCGGTTGCAGCGTTAAACAACGCAACATTCGACACATGAATTGGCATCAACTTATCGACGATGCCGCCAGTTGCACCTGTCATTGGGTTAGGCTTGGTCGCTTTTTTAGCAACGTTGACACCCTCGACAACTACGTAGTTAGCATCAACACGGCGTTGAACAACACCACGTTTGCCTTTGTCTTTGCCAGTCAGCACAATGACTTCGTCGCTTTTACGAATCTTATCCATCACGACTCCTTACAGAACTTCAGGCGCAAGAGAAACGATTTTCATGAAGCGCTCAGTGCGCAATTCACGTGTAACCGGTCCAAAAATACGCGTGCCAATTGGCTCCAGCTTTGCGTTGAGCAAAACTGCTGCATTGCTGTCGAACTTAACCAGGGAGCCATCTTGACGACGAACACCTTTGGCAGTACGCACAACAACAGCGTTATAAATTTCGCCTTTTTTCACACGACCACGTGGCGCTGCAACTTTGACGGTGACCTTGATCACATCGCCAATACCTGCGTAACGGCGTTTTGAACCGCCCAGCACCTTGATGCACATTACTTCGCGAGCACCAGTGTTGTCGGCTACTTCGAGCCGGCTTTCAGTTTGAATCATAGTATTTTCTTTCCCAACTTAACCCGATCACTGCGCACAATGCACACTCACGGTCAGTCTTGGTCCCGGCAGCCCGCCGAAAGCAGACTGATGAGGTGGACGATTTCAAAAACCTTTGATTAGCACAACTACTTGGTGCTAACTCTTTTTACTGCCTTGCAACAGAAACATTACAAGAACGAAGCCCGCTATTATTACATCGAAATAGCGGGTCCGCAACAACTAATTAAACTATTTGCGCTGCTTGTACAACACGTGTCACGGTCCAAGCTTTAGTTTTGGAGATAGGACGACCTTCTTGAATCTCGACCGTATCACCAGCTTTTGCCTGATTACCTTCATTATGCGCATGATACTTGCTCGAACGCATGATGATTTTGCCGTACAACGGATGCTTGACGTGACGCTCGATCAGCACGGTTACGGTCTTGTCCATCTTGTCAGACACGACTTTGCCAATCAACGTACGCTTAAGCGCTTGTTTTACTTGATCGTTCATTATTTGGCGTCCTTCTGATTCAAGACCGTTTTCACACGTGCTATATCGCGACGTACTTTTTTCAGCTGCGATGTGTTGTTCAGCTGTTGTGTTGCAATCTGCATACGCAGACCGAACTGAGCTTTCAACAAATCGTTCAGTTCTTTGGTCAAAGCCGCTTGGTCTTTGCCTTGGAGTTCAGATGTTTTCATGTTCATCCCTATCATTGGCCGACTTGACGGACGACGAACTTAGTCAATAACGGCAGTTTAGCTGCAGCCAAGCGGAACGCTTCGCGAGCCAGAGTTTCGTCAACGCCATCCATCTCGTACAACATTTTGCCTGGCTGAATTTCAGCCACGTAGTATTCCGGATTACCCTTACCGTTACCCATACGGACTTCAGCAGGTTTTTGCGAAATTGGCTTGTCTGGGAAAATACGAATCCAGATACGGCCACCACGTTTGATGTGACGCGTCATTGCACGACGTGCCGCTTCAATTTGGCGAGCAGTAATACGACCACGACCAATTGCTTTCAGACCGAATTCACCGAACGACACGGCTGTGCCGCGCGAGTGGGAAATACCGGTATTACGGCCTTTTTGCTCTTTACGATATTTTCTGCGTGCTGGTTGCAGCATGATTATTCTCCTGCTTTCTCAGCCGACACAGCCGCATCAACAGCGCCATCCGGCTTTTTCGCACGAACACGCTTAGCTGCCGGTGCGGCGCCTGGTGCAGCAGCACCTGGTTGACCTTCTGGGCGAGCAGTACGTGGACGGCTGCTTGGTTTGCCATCGTCACGGCGTGGGCCACGACGTTTGGTGTCATCTTCTTTTGTCAGGTCAACTGGCAGTTCGCCACTAGGCAAACGATCGCCTTTGTAAACCCAAACTTTAATACCGATGATGCCGTAAGTTGTTTCCGCTTCGCCGAAACCGTAGTCGATATCTGCGCGCAGTGTGTGGAGTGGTACGCGACCTTCGCGATACCATTCTTTACGTGCGATCTCGATACCGTTCAAACGACCGGACGACATGATCTTGATACCTTGTGCACCGAGGCGCATTGCATTTTGCATTGCACGCTTCATTGCACGACGGAACATGATGCGTTTTTCCAATTGCTGTGCAATCGAATCAGCGATCAGTTGTGCGTCGGTTTCTGGCTTACGAATTTCTTCGATATTCACATGAACCGGCACACCCATCATTTTGGTCAGTGCGGATTTCAACACTTCAATGTCTTCACCTTTTTTACCGATCACGACACCAGGACGTGAGCTGTAAATGGTGATACGAGCATTTTTAGCTGGACGCTCGATAACGACGCGACCAACTGAAGCGTTCTTCAGTTTTGTTTTCAGGTATGCACGAACTTTGAGATCTTCGTTGAGCATGGTGGCAAAATTGCTATTGCCAGCATACCAACGCGATGCCCAATTACGCGATACCGCAAGGCGGAAACCGGTTGGATGTATCTTCTGTCCCATCGTGACTCCTTAATTACCGACAGTCACATAAATGTGACAGGATTGTTTAGAGATACGATCACCACGGCCTTTTGCACGCGCTGTGAAGCGCTTCAAGACCGAACCTTTTTCAACATAAATTGTTGTAACTTTCAATTCGTCGATATCCGCACCATCATTGTGCTCGGCGTTCGCAATTGCGGACTCCAACACACGTTTGATGATCGCAGCACCTTTTTTAGGGCTGAATTGCAAGATATTGAGCGCTTGATCCACTTTTTTGCCGCGGATCTGGTCTGCAACGAGACGGCCCTTTTGAGCCGACAGGCGCACACCACGGAGGGTAGCTTTAGTTTCCATCATCGGACCTTATTTCTTAGCCTTCTTATCAGCAGCATGACCTTTGAACGTGCGGGTCAGCGCGAATTCGCCGAGCTTGTGACCAACCATGTTCTCGGATACGTAAACCGGCACGTGTTGCTTACCGTTATGCACTGCGATCGTCAAGCCGATGAAGTCAGGCATGATTGTCGAACGGCGCGACCAAGTTTTGATTGGCTTTTTGTCTTTGATCGCTTGCGCGGTCTCAACTTTTTTCACCAGATGGGCGTCACAGAACGGCCCTTTTTTTAATGAACGTGTCATGTCTTATCCTTATTTCTTGCCGCGGCGCGAGACGATCATAGAAGTCGTGCGCTTGTTGCGACGCGTCTTCTTGCCTTTTGTCTGCTGGCCCCATGGCGACACTGGATGACGACCTGCTGCCGTTTTACCTTCACCACCACCGTGTGGGTGATCGACCGGGTTCATGACCACACCGCGAACGGTAGGACGAACACCACGCCAGCGCATCGCACCTGCTTTACCGATTTTGCGCAGGCTATGCTCAGCATTGCCAACTTCGCCAACGGTTGCACGGCATTCGATATGCACGCGGCGAACTTCACCGGAGCGCAAACGAACTTGAGCGTATGTACCATCACGTGCCATCAACACAACGCCAGCACCAGCGGTACGCGCCATTTGAGCGCCTTTACCTGGCAACATTTCAACGCAATGCATGATGGTGCCGACTGGGATGTTGCGGATCGGCAGGCAGTTACCTGATTTGATCGGCGCTTCCGAGCCATTCATCAATTGATCACCGATCGCCATACCTTTGGTTGCGATGATGTATTGACGCTCACCATCCGCGTACAAGACCAACGCGATGTTAGCCGTGCGGTTTGGATCGTATTCGATACGTTCCACTTTCGCAGGGATACCATCTTTAGTGCGTTTGAAGTCGATAACGCGATAGTGCTGCTTATGACCACCGCCGATGTGGCGAGTAGTGATGTGACCGTTGTTATTACGGCCAGCAGTTTTCGATTTCTTTTCGAGCAAGCCTGCGAATGGACGGCCTTTGTACAGGTCGGCATTAACGACCTTGACCATGCCACGACGACCAGGCGAGGTCGGCTTGACTTTAACGAGTGCCATTATTTAGCCTCCTCGGTGAAGTTGATTTCTTGACCTGGCTTCAGGCACACAAACGCACGACGTGTGTGGTTGCGGCGACCATTGAAGCGGCCCGAACGTTTTTGTTTACCTTGACGGTTGGCAACTTGAACAGATTCAACTTGAACCTTGAACAGCAACTCAACTGCAGCCTTGATTTCTGGCTTGGTAGCATCTGGCATTACGAGGAAAACAACTTGTTCGTTCTTTTCAGCAACGAAAGTAGCTTTCTCGGAAATGACCGGCGCCAACAACACTTTCATCAAGCGTTCTTCGCTATATTTCTGAATCGCGCTCATGCCAGCATCTCCTCAATCTTGGCCAATGCCAATTTCGTGATCAGGATCTTTTTATAGAACACCAACGAAACTGGATCAGCGTGACGTGGCTCACAAATCAGCACGTTAGGCAGATTACGCGACGCCAACAACAGATTTTCGTCCAGGCTATCAGTAATGACGAGCACTGAATCCAAACCCATATCTTTCAATTTTTGCGACAAGAGCTTGGTCTTTGGCGCTTCAACTGACAGGTTTTCGATTACGGAGAGACGACCTTCGCGAGCCAACTGGGAGAGGATCGAGCAAACACCTGCGCGATACATCTTCTTGTTAACTTTGTGTGAGAAATTTTCATCAGGCGAGTTCGGGAAAATCCGACCACCGCCACGCCACAAAGGCGACGACGACATACCAGCACGAGCGCGGCCCGTACCTTTTTGACGCCATGGCTTTTTAGTCGTGTGATGAACTTCTTCACGATCTTTTTGCTTGCGATTACCACTGCGCGCGTTGGCTTGATAGGCAACGACGACTTGGTGAATCAGCGCTTCGTTGTAATCGCGACCGAAAATAGTATCCGGTGCAGCAACGTTCGAAGACGATTGACCTTGGTCATTCAGGAGCTTGAGTTCCATAGATTAAGCCCCCTTCTTTGCTTTGACTTTAACAGCAGGCGAAACAATCACCTGACCGTTTTTTGCACCAGGAACAGCACCTTTAACCAGCAACAACTGGCGATCAGCATCAATACGAGCGATCTCAAGGTTTTGTATGGTGCGAGTAACGTCACCCAAGTGACCGGTCATGCGCTTACCAGGGAAAACACGACCTGGATCTTGCGCCATACCGATGGAGCCTGGAACATTATGCGAACGGGAGTTACCGTGGGTAGCGCGACCGGAACCAAAGTGGTAACGCTTGATAACACCAGCGTAACCCTTACCGATCGACACACCTTGCACGTCTACTTTTTGACCGACCTCGAACAAGCTAGCAGCGATAACATCGCCAACTTTCAGTTCGGAAGCAGCAGTAGCGGCAATGCGGAATTCTTTGAGCACTGAGCCAGCTTCAACACCAGCCTTGGCGAAATGGCCAGCAGATGCTTTGTTGACACGGGAAGCACGACGGCTACCGAAGGCGACCTGAACAGCCGAATAACCATCGACTTCAGACGTTTTGATTTGCGTCACACGATTGTTAGACACGTCCAACACGGTCACAGGAATTGAATCCCCGTCATCCGTGAAGATGCGCATCATACCAACCTTGCGACCAAGCAGGCCTTGGCCTTTATCTTGGTTTTGGTTCATTTTTTCTCCATTCCCACCTACGATTGGGCGGGGCTGATATTTGAAACTACGAGTACCACAAGGATTCCAAAGCGGAATCCTTAGCGAAGCCCGAGATTATAACTGGTGTACAGCACTTCCACAACACCTAAATGTGTGAATTGTTGTTCCCAGCCTTCAATTGCCGGGCCGGAACATCATGATTCGAGCCCAACCCAGCAATCTTTACAATTATTGCAACTTGATTTCTACGTCAACGCCAGCCGGCAGATCCAGTTTCATCAATGCATCAACTGTTTTGTCCGTTGGATCAACGATGTCCATCAGACGAACGTGAGTACGGATTTCGAATTGATCGCGCGATGTTTTGTTGACGTGCGGCGAACGCAAAACGTCAAAACGTTGAATGCGAGTTGGCAGTGGCACTGGGCCCTTGACGACTGCGCCGGTACGTTTCGCTGTATCAACGATTTCGAGTGCCGACTGATCGATCAAACGATAGTCGAATGCTTTCAGACGAATACGGATCTTTTGGTTTGGAGCTGATTTCGGTGCTGTTGACATTTTGTTTCCTTAAAAGAGCGAGCCGCGAGCGGGTGAGCACTCGCGGCGATATTTAAGTGACAGTTACCTGTCACTTAGTCGGTTTATTACTCAATAATTTTAGCGACGACACCAGCGCCGACGGTACGACCGCCTTCACGGATAGCGAAACGCAGACCTTCTTCCATCGCGATCGGGTTGATCAACATGACTGTGATCGACACGTTGTCGCCTGGCATTACCATTTCTTTATCCTTCGGCAACTCGATCGAACCAGTTACGTCCGTTGTACGGAAGTAGAACTGTGGACGGTAGTTGTTGAAGAATGGTGTGTGACGACCGCCTTCGTCTTTCGACAGAACGTAGATTTCGCCTGTGAAATGTTTGTGTGGCTTGATCGAACCTGGCTTCGCCAAAACTTGACCACGTTCCACGTCTTCACGCTTGGTACCACGCAGCAATACGCCAACGTTGTCGCCTGCTTGACCTTGGTCGAGCAATTTGCGGAACATTTCAACACCAGTACAGGTGGTGACTTGGGTGTCACGGATACCAACGATTTCGAGGGCTTCGCCAACTTTGACGATACCGCGTTCGATACGACCGGTAACAACTGTACCGCGACCGGAGATCGAGAATACGTCTTCTACTGGCAACAGGAATGCGCCGTCAACTGCGCGTTCTGGTGTTGGGATGTAGCTGTCGAGGGCTTCTGCGAGCGCCAGGATTGCTTGTTCGCCCAATGGACCTGTGTCGCCTTCAAGTGCCAACTTGGCGGAACCTTTGATGATCGGCAGGTCGTCGCCTGGGAATTCGTATTTGGAGAGGAGCTCGCGCACTTCCATTTCGACCAATTCCAGCAATTCTGCGTCATCGACCATGTCTGCTTTGTTCAAGAAGACGATGATGTATGGAACGCCAACTTGACGCGACAACAGGATGTGTTCGCGGGTTTGTGGCATTGGGCCGTCTGCTGCGGAGCAAACCAGGATCGCGCCGTCCATCTGTGCAGCGCCAGTAATCATGTTTTTAACATAATCAGCATGGCCTGGGCAGTCAACGTGGGCGTAGTGACGGTTTGCTGTTTCGTATTCGACGTGTGCGGTGTTGATCGTGATGCCGCGCGCTTTTTCTTCTGGCGCTGCGTCAATTTGATCGTACGCTTTTGCTTCGCCGCCAAATTTCTTCGACAACACGGTCGCAATCGCTGCCGTCAATGTGGTTTTACCATGATCGACGTGACCAATTGTGCCCACATTCACGTGCGGCTTGGTCCGCTCGAATTTGCCTTTTGCCATTTTATTCTTCCTTCAAAAAGAACGATTTATTTACAGTAGGACATCCCTCATGGGAGGCCCATCAACATTTACTTGCTATCGACCAAGGAGCTTTGCAAAACTGCTCTGCCCGCTTGGTCTTTTTTCAACGAATAATTACTTAGGCGCCTTCGATGTGACGATTGCATCGATCACGTTCTTAGGTGCTTCAGAGTAGTGCTTGAATTCCATCGAGTAGGTTGCGCGACCTTGTGTTGCGGAACGCAACGATGTCGAGTAACCAAACATTTCGGACAAAGGTACTTCGGCTTTAATGATCTTGCCGCCACCGCCCGCGATTTCATCCATACCTTGAACCATACCGCGACGTGAGGACAAATCGCCCATCACGGTACCAGCGTAGTCTTCAGGTGTTTCAACTTCAACAGCCATCATAGGTTCCAGAATGACTGGACTGGCTTTACGGCAACCGTCTTTGAACGCCATCGATGCTGCCATACGGAACGCGTTTTCATTCGAATCGACGTCATGGTATGAACCGAAGAACAGGGTGACTTTAACGTCAACCACTGGGTAGCCCGCGAGGACACCTGAGGTCAATGTTTCACGTACACCTTTTTCAACTGCAGGGATGTATTCGCGAGGAACCGTACCGCCTTTAATTGCGTCGATGAATTCGAAGCCTTTGCCTGGTTCTTGCGGTTCAATTTTCAGAACCACGTGACCGTACTGACCACGACCACCGGATTGCTTGACGAATTTACCTTCGATTTCTTCGCAAACTTTACGGATGGTTTCGCGGTATGCAACTTGCGGCTTACCAACAGTCGCTTCCACGCCGAATTCGCGCTTCATACGATCAACGATAATGTCCAGATGCAATTCGCCCATACCAGCGATGATGGTCTGACCTGATTCTTCATCGGTACGCACGCGGAACGATGGATCTTCAGCTGCCAAACGGTTCAAAGCCAAGCCCATTTTCTCTTGGTCAGCCTTGGTTTTAGGCTCAACAGCTTGAGAAATAACCGGCTCAGGGAAAATCATGCGCTCGAGCACAACGATCGCTTTGTCGTCGCACAGGGTGTCGCCTGTTGTTGTATCTTTCAAGCCAACGATCGCAGCGATGTCGCCTGCCAACATTTCCTTGATTTCTTCGCGTTGATTCGCGTGCATCTGAACGATACGGCCGATACGTTCTTTCTTCTCTTTAACAGAGTTGAAAACGGTATCACCGGAATTCAAAGTACCCGAGTAGCAACGGATAAAGCACAATTGACCAACAAACGGATCGGTTGCGATCTTGAATGCCAGCGCCGAGAATTTCTCGGTATCTTCTGCTTTACGCACAACTGGTTCGTCATCTTCGTTCAGGCCTGGCACTGGTGGAATATCCACCGGCGATGGCAAGTACTCAACAACGCCGTCCAACATAGCTTGCACGCCTTTGTTTTTAAACGCAGTGCCGCACATCATTGGAACGATTTCGCTGGCGATAGTACGTTGACGAATCGCTGCCTTGATTTCAGCTTCTGACAAGTCGCCTTCTTCCAGGTACTTGTTCATCAGTTCTTCTGATGCTTCAGCGGCGGCTTCAACCATGTTTTCACGCCATTTTTTCGCTTCAGCCAACAGATGCTCAGGGATGTCGCCGTATTCAAACTTCATACCTTGCGAAGCGTCGTCCCAGATGATTGCTTTCATCTTGACCAGATCGATCACGCCTTCGAACGAATCTTCAGCACCGATAGGCACTTGCATAGGCACAGGATTAGCCTTCAAACGCGCACGCATTTGATCGTAGACTTTGAAGAAGTTTGCGCCGGTACGGTCCATCTTGTTGACGAATGCCAAACGTGGGACCTTGTACTTGTTAGCTTGACGCCAAACTGTTTCGGATTGCGGCTGCACACCACCTACTGCACAGTAAACCATGCAGGCGCCATCAAGTACGCGCATCGAGCGTTCAACTTCAATTGTGAAGTCGACGTGGCCCGGGGTATCAATGATGTTGATGTGATGCGCTGGGAAGTTACCTGCCATACCCTTCCAGAAGCAAGTGGTAGCAGCGGAAGTAATCGTGATACCGCGCTCTTGCTCTTGTTCCATCCAGTCCATGGTGGCTGCGCCATCATGCACTTCACCCAGCTTGTGGTTAACGCCTGTGTAGAACAGAACGCGCTCGGTAGTCGTCGTTTTACCAGCATCAATGTGAGCCGAGATACCGATATTGCGGTAACGCTCAATGGGGGTCTTGCGGGCCATAATTAGTCCTAATTCTTTTTAATGAACAAAACCGAGCGCCATTTTTTCCAAAATGTGCCCGGCCTCGAACAAATTACACATGTGGCGAACTGCATCTGCATATACAGACCAGCCCACCAATCTATTAGAAGCGGAAGTGCGAGAACGCCTTGTTCGCTTCTGCCATGCGGTGAACTTCATCGCGCTTTTTCATTGCGCCGCCACGGCTTTCAGCCGCTTCGAGCAATTCGCCAGCGAGACGTTGTGGCATCGATTTTTCGCTGCGTTTGTTTGCAGCTTCGCGCAACCAACGCATGGACAAAGCCATACGACGAACTGGACGCACTTCAACCGGCACCTGGTAGTTAGCACCACCAACACGACGGGATTTCACTTCAACCAGTGGTTTGCAGTTCGCGATTGCGGCTGTAAACACTTCCAGCGGATCTTTGCCGGATTTAGTTTGGATGTGTTCAAACGCACCGTAAATGATGTTTTCTGCGACCGATTTCTTACCGGACAACATCAAAACGTTAACGAATTTAGCAACATCAACATTGCCGAACTTCGGATCTGGCAGGATTTCCCGTTTGGGAACTTCACGACGACGTGGCATTTCGATTCCTTTCAATCTTCAGTTGAGGTGCAAACAACAAATTTGCTGCACACTCGCGGAGGTCATCATAACCATCCACTTACTCGGCCCATTGGGGACCGACACTCATTTCGCAGAGACTGCGAAAAACTTTTAATTACTTCTTGCCAGCTTTTGCACGCTTGGTACCGTACTTCGAACGTGCTTGCTTACGGTCTTTAACACCTTGGGTATCCAACGCGCCGCGAACCATGTGATAACGCACACCCGGCAAATCTTTTACACGACCGCCGCGCAACAGCACGACGCTATGTTCTTGCAGGTTATGGCCTTCACCGCCGATATACGAAATTACTTCGAAACCGTTGGTCAAACGCACTTTGGCAACTTTACGCAGAGCCGAGTTAGGCTTCTTTGGAGTTGTGGTGTAAACGCGGGTACATACGCCGCGTTTTTGCGGGCTGTTTTCCAGCGCCGGCGATTTGCTCTTGACGCGTGCAGAAACACGCGGCTGGCGAATCAGTTGATTGATGGTTGGCATCGCTCTCTATCCAGCTAATACAACATTAATAATACGAACCCGAAAACGGTTGTCCGGGGACTAAAGAATCATTGCGGAAGAATTAAATCAACGCGCGGCTCGATTAACCATGAAGGAAAAAGCGCGCAGGAATTGCCAGGAAGGAACTACAACACGGCAGATCAAAGAACGCTTAAGCCCAGCAGAGCTTAAAATCGAGAACTCGCGAGTATATTCCCCAAATTATCAAGGGTCAAGGATAGTTTTCATCCGCCGCCGCACACGATGCTTAATTACTACGCGTGCGGCGGCACAATCCTTAAGGCAAACGTGCCAAACCAGCAACTATGTCACGCCAAACTTTGGTTTCTTCCTTGCCTTGATCGCGACGGGAAAAAAAGTTAACAACTTGCTCACCTTTGCTGTCATAGAATTCCACCGAAGTAATCGCTCCACTCTTGGCCGGGCGACGCACCACCCACCCATGATCGACGCCCGACTGGCGCAAGTGCAAGTCGAAGTCCGGATCCAGCACATTGAACCAGCCGTCCTTGGCTACGGTTTTCTCGATCAGGCCACTGTAGATCTGAACCATGCCGGAGTTGCTCACGAATACCATGATCGGCTGTTCGCGCTTGGACGCCGTCTCCAGCAGGGTTTCCACCGATTTGCCGGTTATTTTGTACGCCGCGTCAGTACCGATCAGCTCAAACGCACGCTCACGTGAAATACCGAAGTCATTGATCAGGCGCTGGAATTCGTGCACGTCGGTCATTTCGTACCAGGCGCTGCGCAGTTCCTTGATATGCATGTCGGTCAAAGGCTTGGCCGGCTTAGTGACAGCAACAGTCCAGTTCGGCTTTTGATCGGCGGCCTTAAACTCGGCCACCAGCTTGTCAAACGCCGGTACGCCTTTTTCATCATTCAGGTAAACCTTATGGATAGCCTCACCATTCTTGTCAAAGAATTGCAAGCTGCGGCTGGTTCTGCCGCCAGCGCGAGGCGCAACCACTGCAAATGCATAACCCCAGCTATCCATCTTGAAGCGCAGGTCAATCTCGGTGCCGACGAAACCGCTACCCGGCATCACGCGCCCCTTATCATCCAGCTTGGGCGGCAACGCGACTGCAGTACGTTCGATGACGCCATTCTCGTTGCGCGTAATTGCCTTGATTCGACCCAGTTCGTGCATGCGATTAAACAAGGCTTTGTATGTAGTTACATCTGAACGCAGCAGCGTCGCACCACGACCGATATCAGCAGCCAGCAATTTCGCTTCGCTGACACCGAGTTTTTGCGCGATGTCTCTTGCAAACAGACCTGGCTGCTCAGCCTGCAAAGCTGCTTGCTTTGCCTTGAGCGCATCTGCGTCGGCATCCGCCATTGTGTTTCCGGACAGCGCCAACATTGCCAGCAAAGCACCCATTAGTTTTGTGTATCTCATTTATTTTCTCTTTCTATAAAAAATAAGCGACGACCCGCTTCTACACGAGTCGCCGCAATGACGCGATTAATACTCGATCTTCATGCTCACATTGAAACTGCGGCCAGGCGAGGTATAGGCATCCAGATTGGTAGCCGTACTCGCCAGACCCAAACCACGTATGTCGTTCCATACCCAGTATTTACGATCAAACAGATTGCGGATGCCTGCGTTGAAGCTGACGTTTTTGTTCACGCGATAGCCGCTGAAAACGTCAAGGATCGCAAATGAAGACGGTGTAAATGCGGGCTGCGTGCCGACGTTAGGATTCGCAAGGTCGCTACGTTTTTTAGCGGCGGCGTACACCAGATCCCCTTGTACGAACCAGATCTGATTCGGCTCATAACGCAGGCCTGTCACCACCGACAGCGGTGCAACTGAGTCCAGTCCAGTTTTGACGCCATTACGATTAATGCTGTCGCCCTGTGTATAAGCAAAACCACCACGCAATGTCCAACCGGCATTCCAGCGCCAGTCAACGCGCGCTTCCACACCATGAATGTTGGCGCGTGAAGAATTGATGTATTGATTAATGGCAGGAGTCGCAACCTGGAAGTTGCCGCCAATTTGGACCAGTTCGATAAAGTTTTTGTAGCGCCCCGCAAATGCAGCCGCGCTATAGCGCACACGACTATCTGCCAGATCCACCTTACCGCGCAAACCGATCTCATACGAGTTGCTGGTTTCCGCTTTGAGGTTCGGATTAGCAATCTGCATATACGATCCACCAGGAACACCAACGTTATTGAAGTAAGAGTTCACTTCTTGTGGCGACGGCGCACGGAATCCGCGCGCATATTGCGCATACGGCACAAACGCAGGCGTTACTTCATAGAGGAATGCCAGTCGCGGCGACAGTGCATTATCTTTGCTGCGTGCAGCCGGCTGTCCATTTGCGTTGGCTTGCGCGTCATAACGTGCGCTCGCCTTGGGATCGAGCTCATAGGAGTCATAGCGCAAGCCCGGAATGACACTTAACCTCCCTATGCGTATGTCATCCTGCACGTAAGCGCCGAAAATCGAGTAATTCGTTTTGGGAAACAGTTCGCAATATTGCGTTCCGGTACATGTAGTCCAACCCGTTCCGGTCGCTTGTTGGCTTAACTGGCTTCTGCTGACATCCAGTCCATACACCAGCTGGTTCTTGATACTACCGACATTAAAACTGCTTTCGGCCATCACTCCGCCGCCAACAGCCTGATCTTTGTAGGTCACGTCACGGAAACGCGGACGCGTGGCACCGGTACCGCTTTCAAACGTATATTGATTTGTGTTGGCATCGCGATAGAACACATTGGCACGGATCTTTTGCACTATCGGGTTATCTGCATCGTCACGCTCATAAGCAAAGGTAAGGCGATCACTTTGCACCTTGCTCGTGGTTTGGTATCCGGTAACCTGGGTGTTTCCAGCGGCAGGCCCAATCGCTGACGGACTGCTGCCGGAGGTTTTATTCTCTGTCGTTGCCAACGTCAACTTAAAGACATCATTTGCAGTCGCGCGGAATACAACCCGACCCAGCGCTGATTGCGTGTCATAGGTCAGCGGGTCTGGTGCAGTGCGATTAGTTCCGGTGATGTCGCGATCACCTTTGTTGTCAGTCTCTTTGCCATGGCGCGCGTTCAGCAATACCATGCCCTGCCAACGTTCACCGCCTATGGCCAGAGTACCGCTAGTCCCGAAACTGTTATCGACTGAATCGTAAGATGGACGAACCGAGAAGTAAGTGCTCTTATTGAAGATGTTCAGATAATCCTGCGGATCCTTGATGACGAAGTTGACTGCCCCGGTCAAGCCATCACTGCCGTACATGGAAGAAGCCGGACCACGCAAGACTTCGATGCGCTGATACAAATCCGTATTCAGGTAACTTCCGCGTCCGGCACTGAGAGTGCCGACGCTGAAAGCACGTGGTACAGGAACACCATCTTCCAACAAGAGCACACGATTGCCATCCAGTCCGCGAATAGTAATGCCCTCATTTCCGCCACGTCCGGCGGTTGCGCTAGCACCACTGATGCCACTGGTTCGGGAGACGGAACGCCGCACCTCGACGCCCGGTTCATAGCGCAATGCGTCCTTTATATCCTTGGCATTCTGCTGCTCGATTTCTTCTGCTGTGACCACTGATACCGTCGCTGCGGCACGGTTGATATCGCCGCCGAGTCCGCGCGTCGAGGTAACCGTGATTTCGTCGAGTTTGGCGATCTGTTGCGCACCAGCCTGATGCACCGGCCATTGCTGAAGGACCAACACGGTAGCCAGGGCGAGTTTGTTTTTGCATAGTTTCATAACAACCCTTCCTTGTATTTTTGGATAGGTTGCTAGCGAAAGTAATGCTGGCTGCCGTAGTTTTTAGTATTTGCGCGCGATGCTTATGCGTATAAGTTCCGCGATGAGATTAGTAATGATGCCTGTCGGCACACATCAGGAAGCAGATCATAGCTCAATACTCAAATGATAATCATTATTATTTGAGATGTTTTTGCAAAACTCTGAAAAACGATGCATAAGCGCAACAAAGTATCGGCGGTACTCTGGCCTCATAGCGATAGCAGCCACAAATAAAAAACGGCACCAGGATTTCTCCTGATGCCGTTAGATGCTTGAACTACAGCTTGAATTACGAAGCGTCGGTATCGCTATCCGGGGTGCTTGAAACGTCAGCAAATTGCGCTTCCGCTTCCGCTGCGCGAGCAGCTTTCTCGGATTGCAACAGAGCTGTACGCTCTTCTGCTTCCCACGATTCTTTTTCCTTGCGAGCACGGTGGAATGCCAAACCGGTACCAGCAGGGATCAAACGACCAACGATCACGTTTTCTTTCAAGCCACGCAGACCATCGCGTTTGCCCATGATCGCAGCTTCGGTAAGGACACGAGTTGTTTCCTGGAACGAAGCAGCCGAGATGAAGGAATCGGTCGACAACGATGCTTTGGTAATACCCAGCAATACGTTTTCGTAGGTTGCAGGAATCTTGCCCGCTGCAATCACGCGATCGTTTTCATCCAACAGTTCCGAACGTTCAACTTGTTCGCCCACGATGTAATTTGCATCGCCAGCATCAACCACTTGAACACGACGCAACATCTGACGCACGATGACTTCGATGTGCTTGTCGTTGATCTTCACGCCTTGCAAACGGTACACGTCTTGAACTTCGTCGACGATGTAACGTGCCAGCGCTTCGATACCCAACAAACGCAGAATGTCTTGTGGATCAGCTGGGCCGTCAACAATCATCTCGCCTTTGTTCACAACCTGGCCGTCATGTACCAGCACTTGCTTGTCCTTGGTGATCAAGAACTCGTGCTTGTTGCCGTCCATGTCTGTGATTTCCAGACGTTGCTTACCTTTGGTTTCTTTACCGAACGCAACCGTACCGGTGACTTCTGCCAGCATGCCGGCATCTTTCGGCGAACGCGCTTCGAACAATTCGGCAACACGCGGCAGACCACCGGTGATGTCACGTGTTTTTTGCGATTCGGTCGGGATACGTGCCAATACTTCGCCGACGGTAACTTGCTGGCCGTCTTTAACAGTAATCAGCGCACCGACTTGGAAGCCGATCGTCACTGCGTGCTCGGTACCGGCGATTTTCACTTCTTCGCCTTGTTCGTTCAACAGTTTGACCTGTGGACGCAACGTTTTGGTAACCGAACCACGACGTTTTGCATCGATAACAACCAGAGTCGACAGACCGGTAACTTCATCGATCTGACGTGCAACGGTCGAACCTTCTTCGACGTTCTCGAATTTCACCACACCGGTATATTCGGTAATGATCGGACGGGTCAACGGATCCCATGTTGCCAATGCAGTACCGGCTTTGATGACCAGACCGTCTTTGACAATCAGAGTCGCACCGTACGGTACTTTATGGCGCTCACGCTCACGACCGTAGTCATCAGTAATCAGCACTTCGCCCGAACGGGAAATGACGATCTGACCGCCTTTACCGTTGGTGACGTAACGCATCGTTGCTGTGAAGCGAACTGTACCGTTCGATTTGGCTTCCACCGACGAAGCAACTGCCGCACGCGACGCTGCACCACCAATGTGGAAGGTACGCATCGTCAACTGAGTACCTGGCTCACCGATCGATTGTGCAGCGATAACACCCACTGCTTCACCGGCATTGACCATCGAACCGCGACCCAAGTCACGGCCATAGCACATTGCGCACAGGCCGAAGCGTGTATCGCAAGTCAATGGTGTACGTACTTTTACTTCATCGATGCCAAGGCGTTCGATTTCTTCAACCATGTCTTCGTCGAGCAATGTGCCAGCCGCGTACAGGGTTGCTTGTGTTTCAGGATTAACGATGTCGTTAGTCGCTACGCGGCCGAGGATACGGTCACGCAAGGCTTCAATAACTTCACCACCCTCAACCAGCGCTTTCATCGATGCGCCGTTTGTCGTACCGCAATCATCCTCAATCACAACCAGATCTTGCGTTACGTCAACCAGACGACGTGTCAGGTAACCCGAGTTCGCTGTTTTCAGAGCGGTATCGGCCAGACCTTTACGTGCACCGTGAGTCGAGATGAAGTACTGCAAAACGTTCAGACCTTCGCGGAAGTTCGCGGTGATCGGCGTTTCAATAATGGAACCATCCGGTTTCGCCATCAGACCACGCATACCGGCCAGCTGACGAATCTGTGCTGCGGAACCGCGCGCACCGGAATCGGCCATCATGTAAATCGCGTTGAACGATTCTTGTGTAGTTTTGGTGCCGTCGCGTTTGGTGACGTCTTCAACTTTGAGTTGATCCATCATGGCCTTGCCGACGTCATCGCCTGCTTTGCCCCAGATATCAACCACTTTGTTGTAACGTTCGCCAGCAGTAACCAGACCGGACGAGTATTGCTGTTCGATCTGTTTAACTTCACCTTCAGCCGTCGCAATGATGTTGACTTTTTCTTTCGGTACTAGCATGTCATCGACGCAAATCGAGATACCGGCACGTGTCGCCAAGCGGAAACCTGATTGCAACAATTGATCAGCAAACACGACCGTTGCGCGCAGACCGCACTTACGGAAGGACAAGTTGATCAGACGCGAAATTTCTTTCTTCTTCAGCGCGCGGTTCAGAACAGAGAACGGCAGGCCTTTAGGCAGAATTTCGGACAGAATTGCACGACCGACTGTGGTTTCGTAACGAGTAACTGTTTTTTCGAATTCGCCGGTTTCCACATTTTTTGGATACTCGGTGATACGAACAGTAATACGCGTTGCCAGCTCAACCATTTTGTTGTCGTAGGCGCGGATGACTTCGGACACGTCCGGGAAGATCATGCCTTCGCCTTTGGCGTTGATCGCTTCGCGACTCGCGTAGTACAGACCCAACACGATATCTTGCGAAGGAACGATCGATGGTTCGCCGTTCGATGGGAACAAGATGTTGTTCGAAGACAGCATCAATGTGCGTGCTTCCATCTGTGCTTCGATCGACAATGGAACGTGAACCGCCATTTGATCGCCGTCAAAGTCGGCGTTAAATGCGGCACAAACCAGCGGGTGCAATTGAATTGCTTTACCTTCGATCAGGACTGGTTCAAACGCTTGGATACCCAAACGGTGCAAGGTAGGCGCACGGTTCAACATGACCGGATGTTCACGAATCACGTCTTCCAGGATGTCCCACACGACTGGTTCTTGGATCTCAACCAGTTTTTTCGCAGCCTTGATCGTTGTCGCCAAGCCCATTAATTCAAGCTTGTTGAAAATGAATGGTTTGAACAGTTCCAACGCCATCAATTTTGGCAAGCCGCATTGATGCAATTTCAGTTGTGGGCCCACGACGATAACGGAACGACCCGAGTAATCGACGCGTTTGCCCAGCAAGTTTTGACGGAAACGACCGCCCTTGCCTTTGATCATTTCTGCCAGCGATTTCAGCGGACGCTTGTTGGCGCCAGTCATCGCTTTACCGCGACGGCCGTTGTCCAGCAGCGAATCGACCGCTTCTTGCAACATACGTTTTTCGTTGCGGGTGATGATTTCCGGCGCGCGGAGTTCCATCAGACGCTTCAAACGGTTGTTACGGTTGATAACGCGGCGATACAGATCGTTCAGATCGGAAGTTGCGAAGCGACCACCATCCAGCGGCACCAATGGGCGCAGTTCTGGCGGCAATACTGGCAACACTTCCATGATCATCCAGTCAGGCTTGATGCCCGAACGTTGGAACGCTTCCAGCACTTTCAGGCGCTTAGCGTATTTTTTGATCTTGGCTTCGGATTTGGAATCTTTCAATTCCTGGCGCAGCATTTCAGCATCGCGATCGATGTCGATAGCGCGCAGCAATTCACGGATACCTTCGGCACCCATGAATGCGGTGAAGTCGTCGCCGAATTCTTCATATTTAGCTGCGTAGTCGTCTTCCGACATGATCTGGCATTTTTTCAGCGGAGTCATGCCTGGATCGGTCACAACGTAGGCTTCGAAATACAATACGCGTTCGATATCCCGTAAGGTCATATCGAGCACCATACCCAGACGGGATGGCAGCGATTTCAGGAACCAGATGTGCGCGGTTGGCGATGCCAACTCGATGTGGCCCATGCGTTCACGACGCACTTTAGCCAGCGTAACTTCAACGCCGCACTTTTCGCAGATAACGCCGCGATGTTTCAGGCGTTTGTATTTACCGCAAAGGCATTCGTAATCTTTGATAGGGCCAAAGATTTTTGCGCAAAACAAGCCATCACGTTCAGGCTTGAAAGTACGATAGTTGATGGTTTCCGGCTTTTTTACTTCGCCGTAGGACCACGAACGGATTTTTTCAGGAGACGCCAGACCAATTTTGATCGCGTCGAATTGTTCATTTTGCTGAACTTGCTTGAATAGATCGAGCAGTGCTTTCATGTATCACTCCAGTTGGCGTGAAAAAACGCTTGATGATGAGACGGTTGTGCCGGCGCTGCTTTAAACCCTGTTCGCATGGGCGGGAGAGCTAAGCTTCGCGAGCTAAGTTCCGCGCATACCGGGACAGACGACACTTCCAAAAACTGCTATTTTCGTTCTTACTATTTTTTACTGACTACTTTTACTTCAATACTAAATTTCAAGCGGCAAAGGGAGAAAGGACGCCATGCCCTTCCTCCCTTGCTTTACATCAGTCGCGTTCCAGGTCGATATCGATACCCAGTGAGCGGATTTCCTTGACGAGAACGTTAAAGGATTCCGGCATGCCAGCGTCGATGACGTGGTCGCCCTTGACGAGATTTTCGTACACTTTGGTACGACCATTCACGTCATCGGACTTGACGGTCAACATCTCTTGCAAGACGTAAGACGCGCCGTATGCTTCCAGTGCCCAGACTTCCATCTCACCGAAACGCTGGCCACCGAACTGAGCTTTACCGCCCAGTGGTTGCTGCGTAACCAGCGAGTAAGGACCGGTCGAACGAGCATGCATCTTGTCATCAACCAAGTGATGCAGTTTGAGGTAGTGCATGTAACCGACGGTTACTGAACGCTCAAACGCTTCACCGGTACGACCGTCATACATCGTGACCTGGTTCTTGGAAGCGGTCATGCCCAATTGCTTCGCAATGTGATCTGGGTAAGCCAGATCCAGCATGCGACGGGTTTCGGATTCATCCGCACCGTCAAACACTGGTGTTGCGAACGGCACGCCGTTTTTCAGGTTACCCGCCAATTCCAGGATTTCTGCATCGCTGAAACTATCGAGGTCTTCCGTTTTGCCGGACTCGTTATAAATCGCAGCCAGGAATTTGCGCAGTTCAGCAATTTGTACTTGTGCAGTCAGCATTTCGCCAATACGCAAGCCCAGACCTTTAGCTGCCCAGCCCAAGTGAACTTCCAACACCTGACCAACGTTCATACGCGATGGAACACCCAATGGGTTCAGCACGACGTCTGCTGGTGTACCGTCAGCCATGTGCGGCATGTCTTCGATAGGCAAGATGCGTGAAACCACACCTTTGTTACCGTGACGACCCGCCATCTTGTCGCCAGGTTGCAGGCGACGTTTGACTGCCAGATACACTTTGACCATCTTCTGTACGCCTGGCGGCAATTCGTCGCCTTGCGTCAGTTTCTTGCGTTTTTCTTCAAATGCCAGATCGAACTGGTGGCGTTTTTCAGCGATGGATTCCTTGATGGCTTCCAAAGCATTTGCCGATGTGTCGTCTGCAGGGCGAATATCGAACCAGTGGTATTTGTCCAGATCGTCCAAATACTCTTTAGTGATTTTCGCGCCTTTAGCGATTTTCTTAGGACCGCCGTTGACGACTTTGCCGATCAACATTTTTTCCAGACGCTGGAATGCATCGCCTTCAACGATACGCAGCTGATCGTTCAAATCCAAACGATAGCGTTGCAGTTCGTCGTCGATAATCTGTTGTGCACGTTTGTCGCGTGGAATACCTTCACGCGTAAACACTTGCACGTCGATTACGGTGCCGACCATGCCGGACGGTACACGCAACGATGTATCTTTTACGTCGGATGCTTTTTCGCCGAAAATCGCGCGCAGCAGTTTTTCTTCCGGGGTCAGTTGTGTTTCGCCTTTAGGCGTTACTTTACCGACCAATGTGTCGCCAGCGGTCACTTCTGCACCGATGTAGACGATACCGGATTCATCCAGACGCGCCAGTTGGTTCTCAGCCAGGTTCGAGATATCACGTGTGATTTCTTCGGCACCCAGCTTGGTGTCACGTGCAACAACCGACAACTCTTCGATGTGAATCGAGGTGTAACGGTCATCAGCCACAACTTTTTCAGAGATCAGAATCGAATCTTCGAAGTTGTAACCGTTCCATGGCATAAACGCGATCAGCATGTTTTGACCCAGAGCGAGTTCGCCCAAGTCAGTCGATGCGCCGTCGGCGATAACGTCATGTTTAGCAACGCGATCGCCAACTTGCACGATAGGACGTTGATTGATGTTCGTGTTTTGGTTCGAACGGGTGTACTTGATCAGGTTGTAGATATCAACACCGACTTCACCAGCTTGTGCTTCGTCGTCATTGACGCGAATTACGACGCGGCCTGCATCGATGTAATCAACGATACCGCCACGCAATGCCTGAACAGTTGTACCCGAATCGACTGCAACCGTACGTTCGATACCAGTACCAACCAATGCTTTTTCTGGACGCAGGCAAGGAACAGCCTGACGTTGCATGTTGGCACCCATCAATGCGCGGTTCGCATCATCGTGTTCGAGGAACGGAATCAGCGAAGCAGCGACCGAAACAACCTGCCCTGTTGCCACGTCCATGTACTGGACACGTTCTGGCGATACCAGAATCGTTTCACCAGCTTCACGTGCGGAAACCAGCTCATCGGACAACATACCCGCTTTGTCGATCGTCGCATTCGCCTGAGCGATGATGTAACGGCCTTCTTCAATTGCGGACAAATAGTCGATCTGAGTCGTGACTTTGCTGCCTTCAACTTTACGATATGGGGTTTCGAGGAAACCGTATTCGTTCAAGCGAGCATACATAGCCAGCGAGTTGATCAAACCAATGTTCGGACCTTCCGGTGTTTCGATTGGGCACACACGACCGTAGTGAGTCGGATGTACGTCACGAACCTCAAAGCCGGCACGTTCACGTGTCAAACCACCAGGTCCAAGTGCAGAAATACGACGTTTGTGCGTGATTTCCGACAATGGATTGGTTTGATCCATAAACTGCGACAACTGCGACGAACCGAAGAATTCACGGATCGCAGCCGAAATCGGCTTGGAGTTGATCAAGTCATGCGGCATCAGGTTGTCGGCTTCGGCTTGGCCGAGACGTTCTTTGACAGCGCGCTCAACACGAACCAAACCAGCACGGAACTGGTTCTCAGCCAATTCACCGACGCAACGTACGCGACGGTTACCCAAGTGATCGATATCATCGACTTCGCCGCGACCATTGCGCAACTCAACCAGAATCTTGATC
The DNA here is from genome assembly GCF_059416385.1 of Herminiimonas sp. GW821-FHT09C12. NCBI lineage: Bacteria > Pseudomonadati > Pseudomonadota > Betaproteobacteria > Burkholderiales > Oxalobacteraceae > Herminiimonas > Herminiimonas sp. GW821-FHT09C12. The sequence goes on along the minus strand of NZ_JBWKPC010000001.1, from coordinate 1,203,949 downwards.
ACAGCCAACACGTCTTCGTTCGACAGTGTCATGGTGCCGGTCAATTCATCACGACCGATACGACGGTTGAATTTCATACGGCCGACAGCCGACAAATCGTAACGATCTGCGTTGTAGAACAAGCCGTTGAACAATGCTTCAACTGAATCTTCGGTTGGCGGTTCGCCTGGACGCATCATGCGATAGATAGCGACTTTTGCCGCCATCTGATCGTTGGTGTCATCCATACGCAGCGTTTGCGAGATGTAGCCGCCTTGATCCAGATCGTTGGTGTACAACGTTTGGATGTTGGTAACTTTACCTTCGCGCAGGCGCGCCAACAGGTCTTCTGTCAATTCATCGTTGGCGCTGGCAATGACTTCGCCAGTTTCTTTATCAACGATGTTTTTCGCCAGAATACGGCCCAGCAGATAGTCTTCCGGAACCGAAATATTCTTGATACCAGCAGCTTCCACGTCGCGGACGTGCTTGCTGTTAATACGTTTGTCTTTTGCGACCAATACTTTACCGGCTTTGTCAGTGATGTCGAAACGAGCGACTTCACCGCGCAGGCGTTCTGGCACGAATGCCATCTCGGCACCATCCGAATGCAATGCGAAATCATCGAAAACGAAGAAGTTTTCGAGGATTTGTTCCGGCGTCATGCCGATAGCCTTCAACAGGATCGTGACAGGCATCTTGCGGCGACGATCGACGCGGAAGAACAGGATGTCTTTCGGATCGAATTCGTAGTCCAGCCATGAACCGCGGTAAGGAATGATACGTGCGGAGAACAGCAATTTACCGGACGAGTGTGTCTTGCCGCGATCATGTTCAAAGAACACGCCTGGCGAACGATGCAACTGCGACACGATAACGCGCTCTGTACCGTTAATCACGAAAGAACCAGTCGAGGTCATCAAAGGCAATTCGCCCATGTAGACTTCTTGTTCTTTCATTTCTTTAACGACAGGCTTGGTTGGCGATTCCTTATCCAGGATCACCAGACGAACTTTGGCACGCAGAGGTGACGCGTAGGTCAATCCACGTTGTTGGCATTCTTTAATGTTGAACGGCGGATCGCCGAGCACATATGACAAGAATTCGAGGCGCGCAAAACCATTGTGCGAAACGATAGGGAAAATCGACGTAAAGGCAGATTGCAAGCCTTCGTTTTTGCGTTGGGACGGTATTCTGTCTTCTTGCAAAAAGCCGTGGTAAGACTCGAGCTGGGTCGCCAGCAGGAACGGAACGTTGTGAACGTTAGCGCGTTTCGCGAATGATTTGCGAATGCGCTTTTTCTCAGTAAATGAGTAGTGCATGGACACTCCGTGAGTGACAGGGAAGGATAGAGAATTCAGGATTCAGGCTGCATTGCCGAATTGCAACAACACAATTCGAAACATTGAAACCTCAAGTCTCTGCCCTTTAACAACCAAATGCTGACAAGATTACATGAAGTCAACCAAGCCTGCCTTTAGCTACATAAAATCAAGAACGACAAAGGAGCCAAAGCCGAACCGCCCTTTCGGGAGGTTTCGTGCTTTGACTCGAGCGCTGTAAAGTAGCGCGGGCAAATCGAAATTACTTGATTTCTGCTTTTGCGCCAGCTTCTTCCAGTTTTTTCTTCGCTGCTTCTGCATCCGCTTTCGAAACGCCTTCTTTCAAAGGTTTCGGTGCGCCATCAACCAGATCTTTAGCTTCTTTCAAGCCCAGACCGGTGATTTCACGAACTGCTTTAATTACGCCAACTTTGTTCGCGCCGAAATCAGCCAGGATAACTGTGAATTCGGTTTGCTCTTCAGCTGCAGCGCCACCAGCTGCGCCGCCAGCTGCTGGAGCAGCCATTGCAGCAGCGGATACGCCGAATTTTTCTTCGAATGCTTTAACCAAGTCATTCAATTCCAAAACTGTCAGGTTGCCTACGGCTTCCAGGATGTCGTCTTTGCTAATTGCCATTTGAAACTCCTAAATTTTTTTCAATAATTACATCTGATTGGTACTGACGCGAAACGTCGAAACAAGAGCGCAGGGCCGCATCTCTGCGGCAACCTATTATTCCGCTGCTGCTTCGGTCGCTTCGGCAGCTGGTTCTGCTGCAGCTGCAGGCGCTTGGCCTTCAGCTTTTTGTGCAGCAAGAGCAGCCAGACCACGCGTAAAGCTCGCAACCGGAACCAGCATCATGCCCAAGACTTGGGCCAGCAGGACTTCACGGCTAGGAATATTTGCCAACGCTGCAACAGCCGCTTTATCAAGCGACTTGCCTGCGTAGTTACCTGCTTTAACAACCAATTTGTCGTTGGTTTTAGCAAAGTCATTGATGACTTTTGCTGCTGCAACGGCATCATCCGAGATCGAATAGATCAACGGACCGGTCATTGCTGAAGCGAGGTCGGCAAATGCGGTACCTTCAACAGCGCGACGTGCCAGCGTATTTTTCAATACGCGCAAGTACACACCTTGGTCCCGCGCTTTGGCGCGCAGTTGTGTCAAGTGACCAACCTGGATGCCACGGTATTCGGCCACGACGATGGTCTGTGCCGATGCAACTTTGGCAGAGATTTCGGCGACTACGGCCTTTTTGTCATTCAGATTGAGACTCAAGATCAACCTCCAAAAATGATGTTCAGCACATACACAATCGTCATTGATTGCTTGCCTCACATCGGTTCGAACACGGCGTCCGAAGTTAGGAGTTCAGTACTGGCAAGCCAGCGAGAGACTACAAAACTTGTTCGGGTTCACCATCTGCGTTGGGTATGAGATCGTTGCCGATTCCACATTTAACTTTGCACACAACTTACATGCACGCCGCCCAACGGTCTTTGATTGCCTGAACCTTCTTCAATACTGCCGAATCAGGTCCAGCCCAAAGATGCGCCCACCGCCAAATTGGCGATGGGACTTAATTCAATAACTTAAGCAGCCAGAGTCGTTTGATCGACGCGCACACCAGCGCCCATCGTTGACGACAGCGAAACTTTACGCAGGTAAACACCTTTGCTGGTCGCTGGCTTAGCTTTGGTCAACGCATCAATCAAAGCCAACAAGTTGGATTTGAGTGCTTCGTCGGTAAATGATTTACGACCGATGGTTGCGTGGATAATGCCAGCCTTGTCGGTACGGTATTGCACTTGACCAGCTTTTGCATTTTTAACTGCAGTCGCTACGTCAGGTGTAACAGTGCCAACTTTAGGGTTAGGCATCATGCCGCGTGGGCCGAGGATTTGACCCAAGGTACCAACAATACGCATGGTATCTGGCGATGCGATGACGATGTCGAAAGGCATGTTGCCGGCTTTGATTTGCTCAGCCAGATCTTCCATACCAACGATATCAGCACCAGCTGCTTTCGCTTGCTCTGCTTTTTCGCCAGTTGCAAATACTGCAACGCGGACCGATTTACCGGTACCAGCTGGCAAAACTACGGAACCACGAACAACTTGGTCGGATTTCTTGGCATCAACACCCAATTGAACCGATACGTCGATCGATTCGTTAAATTTGGCGGATGCGCATTCTTTGATCAAAGCCAGTGCATTGTCGAATGGGTACGCTTTGGTACGGTCAACTTTTGCTTTAAATGCTTTAACGCGTTTCGATAACTTAGCCATTACAGACCCTCCACCGTGATGCCCATGGAACGTGCGGAACCGGCGATAGTACGCACAGCTGCATCCATGTCGGCAGCCGTCAAATCCGGCCGTTTAGTTGTAGCGATTTCTTCAGCTTGTGCACGTGTGATCTTGCCGACTTTGTCGGTATGTGGCTTAGCCGAACCTTTGGTCAGGTTTGCTGCTTTTTTGATCAGGTACGTTGCTGGAGGAGTCTTCATCACGAAAGTGAAAGACTTGTCCGCAAACGCGGTGATCACAACCGGAATTGGCATACCTGGCTCAACACCTTGAGTCTGCGCGTTAAACGCTTTGCAGAATTCCATGATGTTCAGACCACGTTGACCCAAAGCAGGTCCGATTGGTGGGGATGGGTTTGCTTTACCAGCTGGAACTTGCAGCTTGATAAAACCAATGATTTTCTTTGCCATGATGGCTCCTACATTGATTGAGTGGTAGCGCCTGTTCACTTGCCTTGCGGCTTATTACTGTGGCTCCTCTTTTTACTGCTTCCGAATTCCTGAAACTTGACGTCTCAGACGCTTCGGAGTGCGTTAATGCTTTACAGAATCAGACTTTTTCGACTTGACCGAATTCCAGCTCTACCGGTGTAGCACGACCGAAGATCGTTACCGATACGCGAACCTTGGACTTCTCGTAATTGACTTCTTCGACATTGCCGTTGAAATCGGTGAACGGACCATCCTTGATACGCACCAGCTCGCCCACTTCGTACAATACTTTTGGACGCGGTTTTTCGACGCCATCCTGCATTTGCTGCATGATCTTGTCGACTTCGTGCGGCGGAATCGGAGTTGGCTTGTTTGACTTGCCACCGATAAAACCGGTTACTTTGTTCGTATTCTTGACCAGATGCCATGTTTCGTCGGTCATTTCCATTTCGACGAGAACATAACCCGGGAAAAAGCGGCGCTCACTAACCGATTTTTGACCGTTTTTGACTTCGATCACTTCTTCGGTAGGCACCAGAATTTGCCCAAACTTGTCTTCCATGCCGGCGCGCGTTGCACGCTCTATTAACGCACGTTGCACGCTCTTTTCCATACCGGAATAGGCGTGCACGACATACCAACGTTTCTTACTAGTGGAAGCTGCTGCAGCGGCGGCACTTGGCGCACCGTCTTGCGCATCATCCTGAATATTGTCGCTCATTATCTTTTCCAGCCCAAAATCAGGTCGTACAGCACAACTTCGAGTAACTTATCCGTACCCCACAGGAAAAGCGCCATGACCAAAACGAAACCAAAAACAATTGCGGTCATCTGCAATGCTTCTTTACGTGTTGGCCAAACTACTTTTTTGGTCTCGCGAACTGCTTCTTTTGAAAAATTGAGGAAGTCGCGACCCGATGCAGATGTCCATGCAATCGCAATTGCCACAAGCAAACCACCAACCAATGCTGCAACACGAACTGTCGTTGCCTTATCCGACAAAAAATAGAATCCGACTACGCCCGCGATCGCGGCAAGAATCGCCAAAACGATCTTGATCTTATCGCCTGACGCGCCAACAGTTTCTACGGGTTGATTAGCCATTACACTTTACTTTCGATGCCCTGCACCAGAATCGGTGGCAGGGGCGGAGGGCCTCGAACCCCCAACCTTCGGTTTTGGAGACCGACACTCTGCCAATTGAGCTACGCCCCTACGGTTTTTACACTACCACTACCTGAACCACTAACGGCGATCTCAACATCGAGATCGCCGCAGCATTCATTTATTACTCAATAATTTTAGCGACGACACCAGCGCCGACGGTACGACCGCCTTCACGGATAGCGAAACGCAGACCTTCTTCCATCGCGATCGGGTTGATCAACATGACTGTGATCGACACGTTGTCGCCTGGCATTACCATTTCTTTATCCTTCGGCAACTCGATCGAACCAGTTACGTCCGTTGTACGGAAGTAGAACTGTGGACGGTAGTTGTTGAAGAATGGTGTGTGACGACCGCCTTCGTCTTTCGACAGAACGTAGATTTCGCCTGTGAAATGTTTGTGTGGCTTGATCGAACCTGGCTTCGCCAAAACTTGACCACGTTCCACGTCTTCACGCTTGGTACCACGCAGCAATACGCCAACGTTGTCGCCTGCTTGACCTTGGTCGAGCAATTTGCGGAACATTTCAACACCAGTACAGGTGGTGACTTGGGTGTCACGGATACCAACGATTTCGAGGGCTTCGCCAACTTTGACGATACCGCGTTCGATACGACCGGTAACAACTGTACCGCGACCGGAGATCGAGAATACGTCTTCTACTGGCAACAGGAATGCGCCGTCAACTGCGCGTTCTGGTGTTGGGATGTAGCTGTCGAGGGCTTCTGCGAGCGCCAGGATTGCTTGTTCGCCCAATGGACCTGTGTCGCCTTCAAGTGCCAACTTGGCGGAACCTTTGATGATCGGCAGGTCGTCGCCTGGGAATTCGTATTTGGAGAGGAGCTCGCGCACTTCCATTTCGACCAATTCCAGCAATTCTGCGTCATCGACCATGTCTGCTTTGTTCAAGAAGACGATGATGTATGGAACGCCAACTTGACGCGACAACAGGATGTGTTCGCGGGTTTGTGGCATTGGGCCGTCTGCTGCGGAGCAAACCAGGATCGCGCCGTCCATCTGTGCAGCGCCAGTAATCATGTTTTTAACATAATCAGCATGGCCTGGGCAGTCAACGTGGGCGTAGTGACGGTTTGCTGTTTCGTATTCGACGTGTGCGGTGTTGATCGTGATGCCGCGCGCTTTTTCTTCTGGCGCTGCGTCAATTTGATCGTACGCTTTTGCTTCGCCGCCAAATTTCTTCGACAACACGGTCGCAATCGCTGCCGTCAATGTGGTTTTACCATGATCGACGTGACCAATTGTGCCCACATTCACGTGCGGCTTGGTCCGCTCGAATTTGCCTTTTGCCATCTTAGACTCCTAACAATTTTGATGAGAATGTTCAGGCAAACGCCCGACCGACTTACCGATAAAAATGAACAACAGAATTCTTTGGTGCCCTTTACGTGGATTGAACACGTGGCCTCTCCCTTACCAAGGGAGTGCTCTACCACTGAGCTAAAAGGGCAAACTAGCCGTCCGATACCAACCACTGCGGCACGTCCAACCTTTAAAAACTGGAGCGGGTGAAGGGAATCGAACCCTCGTCATAAGCTTGGAAGGCTTCAGCTCTACCATTGAGCTACACCCGCGAGGGTCACCACTACACAACTCACTTCTTTTGTTCTTGTACTGCTAAAAACTTGGTGGAGGGGGCTGGATTCGAACCAGCGTATTCGTAAGAAGGCAGATTTACAGTCTGCTGCCATTAACCACTCGGCCACCCCTCCGCGGGGAACCCCAAACTATAGGGGAGTCGACCTCCCTTGTCAACAACTTGCAACGATTCTTCGACTAATTTTTTCAAATTATTCGTTCTTTTTTCATGCCGAATACACAAAACGAAGATTAGAAGCGCGTTTCTCGCGCCGCGCGGAGGAAATTATCGAGTATCGGTGTGCAATCGAGCAGCTCCGAACCACCTGCACGATGGAATTCCGGATGCCATTGCAAACCCATGACAAAGCGGGCTTTCGTATAACGTACCGCTTCGACAATATTGTCAGTCGCCGATGTCGCCTCGATCATCAGATCGCGCCCCAAATCACGCACGGCTTGATGATGAATCGAGTTAACCAAAGGCGCAGTCTGCCCCTGGAAAAGAGACGCCAACGAAGATCCGGGTGGAAACTGGATGGCATGGCGATGACTATCGTACAAGTCGTTAACGTGCGGCATTGCAGTCGGCACATCGGTTGCGATGTCTTGGTACAAGGTACCGCCAAAGGCAACATTGATTAACTGGCAACCACGGCATATGCCCAATACTGGCTTACCCGCTTCAATGAATTCGTGCAGCAACTCCAATTCATACATATCCCGCGAACTGTCACCACTCCACTCCGGACGTGTCGCCGTTTGGGAGTAAGTCTGCGGCGCAACGTCAGCCCCGCCTTGCAACACCAAGCCATCCAGATGCTTGGCGTAATCGCGCAAGCGAATTTTGCTTGGATGCAAAAGACCGTTCGTATTGACGGTTGGGATCATCAACACCAAGACATCGCGCGACATCACCCATTGTGCAATCGACTCTTCAAGGTATTGCAAGGTTTTTCCCTGCAAACCCTTGGCGCCACTTTCCGGATGAAAAATACGCGCAGAGACACCGATCTTCAGCGTGCGTTGCGTCAAACGCCGCCCTACTTGCTCGGACAAACTTTGCAGACGCGCCTGGAAAATACGCCAGGTTTGCTTCCACGGCGTATCGTCAGGCATTTGATAAGCAGGCGTACTGTGCTTGCCAAAATCCGGCTTGGTAGCGAAATTAATGGCAGGAGGCAGAGGCGCTATTTGCGGCTCGACAGCAGGCGTTGTCGGCGGAGAAGCTGGATCTGGTGCAACTGGATCTAATGCAGCGTCGGAAGATGGAGGTTTAACAGGTGGCAAGTTGCTATCGGAGTTGTCAGACATGGCATCACTTTAGTATCGAGAAGAAGTAGACAGCGCGCATCAGCAAATTATCCACGCTCAATCCGAATTGATGAAAAATACACAAAAAATCGCTGAACATCCGTCAAATTAACATTAAACCCAAGCATCACATCACGAATTATAAGTAGATCTCTTGCAGCACAAGCAAAGAAGACTGCGAAGTTCGCCATGCGCACCACTGAATTGCCCTGAAAACGGGATAATGCAAGCTATTGCTTTACCCATTCACTTTTTGAATTCAAACACCATGCTCATCATTTATCACAATCCACGTTGCTCGAAATCGCGTGGCGCATTGGAACTGGCGCAGCAATTTGCGACACAACATGGCCTGACTTTAGATGTCATTGATTATCAAAAAACGCCGCTGACGCAGACTCAATTAACGGAGCTGCATCACATTCTGCAATCAGAACAAGCCGTTAGCGTACGCGACATGGTGCGCGACAATGAAGATGAATTTACAAGCCTGCAATTAGAAAATGCTGACGATGCGAGCTTGCTGCACGCACTAGCAACGCATCCGAAATTATTGCAACGCCCGATAGTGCGGTTTAATCAACGCGCGGTAATCGCACGTCCACCAGAATTGGTGCATGCAATTCTGATTGCACCCTAAGCAGCTTATTTATTGTTTTTCAGTCTGCGCGACGTTGCTGACAGCCTTGGCCGGTAGTACGCCATATGCACGCTCCATCGCGTACTTTTTCAGAATGTCGCGATACATACTGGCGAGCAAGGAGAGTCGCGGATTGCGCGGATCAAGGCGACGCGCATTGCTAATATAAGTACGCGCCTGCTCGCCCAATTGCTCATCCCAACCGAGGCTATCCAGGCATTTCAGCACCGCAACCGCTGCGTTGAAAACCACTTGCGGGTTTTCCGGCAATTTATCCGCCGCTTCCGACATCAAGGCAACTGCGCCGTGATAATCGCCAAGACGCGCCTTCTCGGCACCGGCCGATACCAGATCGACCACCTGGCTTTTACTTTCGCGCGTAACGCGCTTGCCCAAATCTTCGCGCCCGGCTTCTCTGAACAAACGCATAGCCCTCGTCATCGCCACGTTGGTTGAAGCGTTGCCGACCACCGAAGTCATGACCTCCACGGCATCTTGCTCCATGCCACTTTCCAGGCAATTCAGCGCCAAGGTCATTTTGGTATCGTTCGATAAACCTATCGGCTCCTTGCAAGCAAGGACGGCAGCGCCCAACTCTTCTACCGCAAGCTCCGTATCGCCATTATGTTTATGCAGCATGGCGGCGGCCAAAGCGCGACAGGCTGGGGTTTTCTTGATGTTGGCCAAGGATTTTGCGAGATCGCGAATGATGGAAGAAACGAGTTTGACTTCACCTTTGGCAATCGAGGTTTTGACCAAATGCACATGGTCTTCCGGCTCGCGGAATTCAGAGAACTTGGCTTTGTTGATGACTTGCTGAAAAACCCGATGCGCAGTATCGGTATCGCCGGTTTCCAGTGCGACATTGCCCAGTTTGCGCAAGCGCTGCAAGGCATGCGGAGAACGCGTGACCGCATGTTCCAGCGTGGTTTGCGCTTGTTGCATTTGCCCCCGGGCTTCCTGCGTTTTGGCCAGCCAATCGTAGGCTTCCAGAAACTGTTTTTTCTCGGCGACCAGTGAAGTCAGCATCTCTTCCGCTTCTTCGAAGCGGTCTTGCATGTACAAGCTGGTTGCCAAACCCAGACGCGCCCATGCGATAGAGCGCTTGGCGAAAAGCTCGGAATAGATCGCTTCCGCTTCCGTCAATTCGCCCAAGGTGATGTGTAGTTCGGCGCGCAGACGTATGAATTCCGCCTGATAGCGCGCATGCGTGCGCTCACTTGCAACACAGGCATTGATCGCCTCACTCAAATTGCCATGCTCGATCAACTGGTAAATCGGTATGAAGGCATTGCGCTTTTCTATGGCTTTGGCGATCCGATCCATCAGCGTTTCTGCCGTGAACGGTTTCAGCACATAATCGTTCAGCGCCAATTCCGCCGCGCTCACCACTTTTTCATGATTACGCTCGGCCGTGACCATGATGAATACCGTGGATGGCGGAATAATCTTGTGATGCCGCAAGTCCTCCAGCAATTGCTGACCATCCTGGCCTTCGCCCAGATCGTATTCGCAGATCACCAGATCGAACATTTTGTGTTTCAGGGGACGGATGGCGCTACCTGAGCTGGCCGCATACTCAATCTTGCTGATGCCGCCTATGCTCAGCATGTTGTGAATACTGGCCCGCATACCCGCATGCGGCTCAATAATCAGTGCGGTTAGTCCGGCGAGTTCTTGCATGGTGTTTCAAAGCCAAAGAGTGCGCCGAGGTAGCAGCGCGAGTGCAGAATAAAAGTTTCCATACAACAATATTACATTTGTTAAACGATGTCATCGCAATTTGATAAATACAGCGTCATCGGACGACACAATTTCGTCCTGACGTGCAATACAGACAAGAAATAAGTAGCGCCTCAGGTTCATCAGGCTGAAATCGAATCAGGCCACCGCGCTATCCGCAGTCGGCTCCTCGACTACCACTTGATTACGGCCACCCTGCTTGGCCATATACATGGCGGTATCGGTACGCGAGAATAAATCCAGCACGGATTCGCCTGGAATGTGTTGTGTCAGGCCGATGGACACGGTGACACGATGGCGCAGTTTTCCATTCCAATCGTGTTGTTCGACCTGTTCGCGTATGCGTTCGGCGATATTCAATGCTGCCAACAAGGATGTTTCGGGCAGAACCAGCAAGAATTCTTCACCGCCATAACGTCCGAACACATCGTGCTGACGCACATTCTTTTCTGCAATGCGTGCAAAGGTACGCAAAACTTCATCGCCGCCCAGATGGCCAGCTTCATCATTCACACGCTTGAAATGATCCAAATCGATCACGGCCAAACATAAGGGTGAGCCGGTTTCATCCGACATACGCTTTTGCTGCTCCAGTGCAGCGACGATGTAACGGCGATTAAAGCAGCCGAGCAAGGCATCGCGTCGTGCATCTTCTTCAATATCCTTGATTTTTCTCGTCGCCTTGAACAAGGCGTTGTGCAATTCCTGCATCCGGCTGGCGAGCACGACAAAGCCCGGCAAGGTCAGCAACAAGCCAAGGAACAAAGCGCCTTCCAGCTTCAGCATGGACCAATCGTCGTACTGATAATAATGCGAGGCAATTACCGCCATATAACCAAGCAATGTCGACATCGTCAGCAGCAACATTGTTTTGGGTGAAACGCGGTGCATGACGAAGGCCATCGTCAAGAACAGAAAAGGCGTGAAGAGAATTTGTGTAGCCGGTGCCAGATACGTCATCAGCAACATGATGCCGATCGCACATAGCGTGATCGGCACGCGCAGATTCTTCTCTCTGGTCTTGTTGTTCCAACCCAGTGCGAAGCAAGCGTAAAACACGACGAGTACAGCAACGCTTAAGCTGGTAGCAACGATCAATGCCATGTGATCGACCAAGCCATGCAGGTAAAACACGCCCACACCGATCAGATAAAACAGGGCGAATACGCCTATCAGCAGCAGGCGTTTGATGCGCGCATTTTGGCGATTTTTGTGATGCAGCTGGGTTTGGCGACGTGCGCGAACAACATGGATTTTTGCAGATTTGGCCGCGCCACGAACAGGCGCCCGCAGCTCCGATGCAGTCGCATTTGGCGACGCATCGTCGGCACCCGGCACAGCGTTGTGTTCACTGATTTGTCGCATGCACATCCGTCCAAGAAAGTTCAGCCAACGAGGTTGACGCACACTATCCGACCGAAATAACTTGCTGCTAAGTTCTATTTTTTCTGTTTCTTACTAGACCATATCCATCAGCAGAATACACGCACTATTATTGCTTTGTAACTATAAGTCACAATCCCGTCATATTATTTTGATTGTCTTTTTGCAATGGCTTTTCGCGCATATACCAGGCCGCAATGACAGCCACCGCGCACAAGACGGCAACCAGTAAAAATGTTTCATTAAAAGCATTGCGATGGTTGTCTATACCTAATGCCTGACGCGATTGATGCAGCGTGATCCGCCACTCCAGCACGACACCAACCATGCTGACACCGATGGCACCGCCAAGCTGGCGTACGAAATTGATGGCACTGGCGCCTTGCGCTATCAAACTGTTATCTACGCCGCGCATCGCGCCCAAACTAAGCGCCGGCAATACAAAGCCCAAACCTATGCGTCCTATCACCGCCCACGCCATCAACAACCAATAACTGGTTGCCGGTGAACCGTTTGCCATCAAGGCGAACGACGACGCCAGTAAAAACAAACCGATAGCCACCAGCACATTCGGCGGATAACTGTCGGCCAGACGCCCGGCCAGCGGTATCGTCACCGCCAACACGATCCCGGCTGGCAACAACACCAAACCCGCCTGCGATGGCGCGTAATTCATGGCCATCTGCATATAGATAGGCAACAGATAAGTCGAACCGTACAAGCCCATGCCATAAATGAACGCCACCAATGCACCCATCGTAAATTGGCGATAGTGGAATAACTTCATATTCATCAACGGTTCTGCCTTGGTACGCATTTGATAAATGATGAAGGCAATCAAGGTCGTCACACCCAGCGCCAACAAAATGACCGCCTGCGACATATCGCCGCGCAATTCGACCACGCCATTGAGCAGACTGATAATGCTGACACCGATTAACAGTAAACCTTTCCAGTCGAGCGGTTTGGCATGTTCCAGCGTCGGCGTATATGAAGCGAGAAAACGCTGAATCAGGAAAAGTACCAGCAAGCACGGCGGCACCACCACGAAAAATATCGAGCGCCAGCCAAACAACTCCACCAGAAAACCGCCCACGCTAGGTCCTATTGCCGGTGCCAGCACCACGCCGAAGCCGAATATCCCCATGGCCTTGCCCTGCTCGTGCTGTTCGAATGCGCGCAAAATCACAATCGCCGGTATCGGCTGCATCACGCCGGCTGCCAATCCCTCCAGCACACGCATAGATAACAACATCTGATAATTGATACTGAAGCCGCCGACCACGCCACCAATCAGCAACAAGACAATCGCACCGCCGTATGTACGGCGCAGACCAAAACGCAGCAATAGCCATGGCGTCATCAGCATAGACAAAGTCATCGCCAGCATGAAACCTGTAGAAACCCATTGCGCACGCTCTTGCCCGAGCGCGAAGTAGCGACTCAGATCAGGGATTGCCACATTGACGATGGTGGAAGAAAGAATCGCCGCGACGCTGCCTATCATGCAAGTCAACAAGACCAGCCATTTATAACGCTCGCCATAGCGGCCGCGCAGTTCTTCCAAAGTGAGTGCTTGCATATTGGATTTGCCTAGCTTCAATACGAATAAGTATATAACCGTGGCTGTTGTGACAGCCGCAACTTGCTTGTGAGAACACAAGCTTGAAAATGAATTACTTTTTGAATACGTGTATCAGCTGCAGATAAAAAAACGGGCCGGAGAAATTCCGGCCCGTTTTTATTTGGTAACTCTGTTTACTCAACCCGCATCATCAGCTGGCATATCATCCGGCGACGGATCGAGTTTGGTAATCAGTAGGCGATCGATACGATTGCGATCCATATCGACCACTTCAATCCGGTAACCTTCCCACTCGAAATGATCCGACATTTGCGGGATGTGACCAAGGAAGGTCATCACGAAACCAGCCAGCGTGTGATACGTACCGGATGCTTCTTCCGGGAAACGCACTTCGGTTTCCAGCAATTCGCGGAAGCGATCAAACGATACACCACCATCAATCAGCCATGAACCATCTTCGCGACGCACACCGTCGACTTCATGATGTTCATCGATCACCGACACATCACCAACCAGCGCGCCCAAGACGTCACTCAAGGTAACGATGCCTTCGATCTCGCCGTACTCATCGATCACCAATGCCAGTTCGGCACGATTTTTCTTCAAGGTTTCCAGCAACTGCATCGCGCTAATGGTTTCCGGCACGAACAATGGTGGACGCGTGGCAGCTGCGATATCGACAGTCGCGATAGATTTTCCGCGGATGGCCTGTTCAAACAAACTACCCGCGTGCACGATACCAATCACATGCGAGATATCACCCTTGCAGACTGGAAAGCGGTTGTACGAACTATCAGCAATCTTGGCCAGATTCACTTCTATTGAATCTTCCAGATCAATAAAGTGCACATCCAGGCGCGGCGTCATCAAACCGGCGACGCGCTGGTCATCCAGGCGCAAGGCACGCGATACGATATCGTGCTCGGTTTTTTCAAACAGACCGGCATCCGCACCTTCGCGGAACAAGCCAGCGATTTCCTCTTCCGTAACAGAATCGTCCTTCTTGTGTTGCATGCCGAGTATGCGCAAGATGAATTCGGTCGTCACAGTCAGAATTTTGACAAACGGCCCCATCAGACGCGACAGCCACAACATCGGTGCAGCAACCAGAGAAGCGACGACTTCCGGATATTGCATCGCGATGCGCTTAGGCACCAACTCACCAAGGATCAGGGAACCAAAGGTAATACCGACCACGACCACGGCCAGCGCAATTTCGCGCGCATAGGAAGCGACGAAAGGAATCATGGCGACTTCAGGCGTCAGACGCTCGACCAGCGAAGCTTCACCGAACGCACCGTTGAAAATGCCGATCAGTGTGATACCTACCTGTATCGTGGAGAGGAAGCGACTAGGACTATCCGACAGATCAAGTGCCGCTTGTGCACCCCTGCTGCCGTTTTCAGATAATTTTTGGAGACGAATACGTTTGGAGGTAACGATCGCAATTTCAGACATGGCAAAAATGCCATTGACCAGGATCAAACCCAGGATAATTAATATGTCCACTACTAAGGGAACTCGCAGTTTCTACCCGCTAGCCCTACTGTTGATAAGTCGTGAATCATATCATTAGCGTGCGCCACAGCATCAAAATGGCCAAATTCTTGGCCTGAAATGCACATTTCGCCAGGCTCAGCAGAACAGACAGGTGCGCTTCACGATCTCGGCAATCAGGAAAGCTACGGCCGACCACAGCACGGTAGAACCGAAGGGCAGGACGAACATGCGGCCAAAAAGCTTGAAACGTACATCGCCAATAATGCGGCCGACGCCCAGTTTTTCGATAATCCATGGGATCAACGCGTAAAAAACCGTCAAACCGATAAAAATCACTGCGACCCAACGAATCATTCCTACTCCCCCGTTAAATGGACATGCCAGAGGTCAACCTTAAAACAGGCGCGCCAGCAAAAAAACCGCCAGCGATAACAAGACCGTCGAAGCAAACGGCAAAAAGATGGTTTTGCCAAACAAGGTAAAGCGCACATCACCCGGCAATCTGCCGACACCAAATTTTTCCAGCCACGGCAAGGCAGCGGAAAACACGATCACGGCAATAAAGATGACAAGGAACCAGCGCAGCATGGGCAACTTTCATGACACGCTGACAAACTTTGCCAGCGTCTGGTCTCGATATTAAAGTCGGCGGCTTTGATCCGCGCGATCGAACTGGTCTGGCAACTGTACGCCTTTGCCGACTACCAGCACTTTGAACAACTCGCCCATTTCCGCTGGCGAGGTCAATTTTTGTACCGCATTCGCTTTTGGCAGATACGCCATATGATCGTCCGGCGCAGTGACCAGCAAGCGATCACCCAAACCAGCCGCCAGCAGGAAACCCGCCTGGCTCATATAGCCAACCATCTCCAAACCGTTACGTACCGCTGCATACGCCATCGCAGTGAAATCAACGTGCGCCGTAATATCTTGCAAACCCGGCACGTAAAACGGATCGGGATGCGAATGATGACGATAGTGGCACATCAAGGTGCCTTCGACCCGCTGATCCAGATAGTATTCGCTCGCCGGGAAGCCATAATCGATCAGTATCGCCGCCCCGCCCTTGCCTGATTGCTCAAAGCCCGCCGTCAGCATGGTCGCCAACGAACCCATAAAGCCAACTGCAATCGGGTGCACTTCGGTCAGATAACCGATAGGCAACTCTTCCGCATCCGGTATTTGCGCCACTAACTCCTGGTCGCATGGGCGATCAGCAAAAACAAAACGTCCATCCTCGAAGCCAACGCCACGTTCCAGCCAGGCGCTTTCCTCTTTGACAACCAGCGACACCGGCATCGCGTCCAGCACTTCATTGCCGAGCACAACGCCGGAAAATGCCGGCGGGAAGTCGTCCAGCCAGGTCACTTGCGGGAAGCCGGCTAGGGTTTGTTGTTGTCGAGCACGCAACTCGCCAGACAATTCAACGATGGAATAACGTTCCAGCGGAATACCGGCAACCGCGCATTCAGTCAGGATATCCAGTGCCAATTTACCGGTACCAGCCCCGAATTCCAGGATTTGCGGTGTACTTTGCGTCATCAGGTCGCCAGCCGCGTGGGCCAGCGTTTCACCAAAAAGCGACGTAATTTCGGGCGCGGTTGTAAAATCACCGTCTTTGCCAAGTTTTGCAGCACCGCCGCTGTAATAACCGACATCCGGCGCATACAGCGCCAGCTCCATATAACGGGCGAAAGAAATCCAGCCATCATGACGGCGAATTTCGTCAACGATCAGGTGCTGAAGCGCGTGTGACGCAGATAATGCGTCTGAAGAAGGTTCTGGGAGTTGCAGTTGCATGGCGGTATTGTAGAGAAATCAGCGAAACACACAACCATTCATGTCCACAGATAAACAAACGTCATTGAAAAAGACCGCACTTGTGACCGGTGCCGCCAAGCGCATCGGCCGCACGATCGCGCTCGCCTTGGCGCAACGTGGCTGGGATGTGGTGGTGCATTACTCGCGTTCAGAAGCCGAGGCGCAAGCCACCGTTGCCGAGATTGAGGCCATGGGTCGACGCGCCATCACCCTGCATTGCGACTTGAATGATGAAGCTATGGTCAAAACGCTGGTACGCCGCGCCTCGACTGTGCTCGGTCCTATTTCCTGCGTGGTGAATAACGCCTCGCTATTTGATTACGACAACGCGGCCGATTTTTCCGGCGCGACGCTGGACGCGCACATGCATACCAATCTGGTCGCGCCGGTTTTATTGGCGCAAGCCTTGTACGAAGCCACGCCGGATGGCACGCAAGCCGTCGTCGTTAATCTGCTCGATCAAAAGCTGTTTAATCTGAACCCTGATTTTTTGTCGTACACGCTATCAAAAGCCGCGCTGCACAGCGCCACTACCATGCTGGCGCAAGCGCTCGCACCTAAAGTACGCGTGGTTGGCGTTGCACCTGGCATCACGCTGGTATCTGGCGACCAAAGCGAAGCTGGATTTACTCGCGCACATAAAGTGACGCCACTGGGTCGCTCCAGCACACCGGACGATATCGCCAATGCAGTCTGCTTCGTCGCTGAAGCGCAAGCGATGACTGGCACCACATTGGTCGTCGATGGCGGCCAACACCTTATTCCATTACAACGCGATGTGATGTTTGTCGCATCCTGATTCTTTAAGATTTTTCACCTGCAGTACAACCGGTTTACAACTATGAATTCGTTTTTGTTCCATCCACAACTCGCTGATTGCCGCCGCCTATTCCTGCGTAATTACGAAGTACAAATCAACATCGGCGTGCACGACTTTGAAAAAAAAGGCGAGCAGCGCGTATTGATCAACGTTGATCTTTTCATTCCATTGAAGGAATCGACGCCGACCGCTGATCATCTGGATGAAGTCGTCGATTACGACTATATGCGCAGCACGATCGCCAAGCGCATGGCGCAAGGTCATATCCATTTGCAGGAAACCCTGTGCGATGACGTAGTCAAAGCCATGCTGGCACACCCGAAAGTCCGCGCTGCACGCGTTTCAACCGAAAAGCCTGACGTCTATCCCGATTGTGAATCGGTAGGCGTCGAGGTCTTCCAGATCAAGGGGAATTAAGGTGTCGCGATCCGTGATGAACGCCGCGCCGGAAACGGATGCAGCGCTGAGTTTCAAACAGAACGAGAAGATCGTTTACGAAAACAACAAGCTGCACAAACGTCTGTGCCGCCAGGTTGGTCAAGCCATCGGCGACTTCAACATGATAGAAGACGGCGACAAGGTCATGGTCTGTCTGTCCGGTGGTAAAGATAGTTATGCGCTGCTGGATATCCTGATGACGCTGCGCGAGCGCGCGCCTATCAAGTTCGACATCATCGCAGTCAACCTCGACCAGAAGCAGCCGAACTTCCCCGACCACATCCTGCCGGCTTACCTGAAGCAACTAGATATTCCGTTCCATATCGAGAACCAGGATACCTACAGCATCGTCAAGCGCTTGATCCCGGAAGGCAAGACCACTTGCTCGCTATGCTCACGCCTGCGTCGCGGCATTCTGTATCGTGTCGCCGATGAATTGGGCGCCAACAAGATCGCGCTCGGCCATCACCGCGACGACATCATGGAAACCTTTTTCCTGAATATGTTCTTCGGTGCAAAGATCAAAGGCATGCCGCCGAAATTGCAATCCGATGACGGCAAGCACATCGTGATTCGCCCATTGGCGTATGTGAAAGAAGCCGATACCGAGCGCTATGCACAGGTAAAAAACTTCCCTATCATTCCTTGCGATTTGTGCGGCAGCCAGGAAAACCTGCAACGCAAACAAATCAAAGGCATGTTGCGCGAATGGGAAAAGAAATTTCCCGGCCGCGTCGACAATATTTTCTCTTCACTCTCGACCGTCGTGCCTTCGCATTTGATGGACAAGGACTTGTTTGGCTTTGCTGACTTGAAAGCAACCGGCGAGGCGATGGCGAATGGCGATATCGCGTTTGATGAAGAACCATGTTCGACCGGAACTACCAGCATTTCCAGCATCATTCCTCTGCGCTCAGATTCAGATGATTGAGTAACTATGTAATTAGTTTAAAAAAGGCTCCGAGATTCGGAGCCTTTTTTATTTCCATCGCAGCATTTGTTTATCATGCAGATTCAGACAGCAATTTTTCTGGCTGTAAAAAACGCTGCATCGATATAAAACGAATAATCGTCCTGCACCTCGAAATAAGCACGGGTTTCTTCCGGTGCTGAATCGAGCAGACTGCGTATCGCCGTCACACGTTCAGACGGCGTACGCATGCGTGCTATCCATTCGTCGAACACCATTTTCAACTTCCAGCCATTGACGTACTCATGCGCAAAACCAGCACCTGCAAACATCGACGACCATTCCGACACTCGGTAATCGCGCACATGCGAAGCATCACGCAGCAACTCCACCGCTTGCAAAGTCGTGTCGTGCAAGGCGATTTCCGATGCGACGATATCGATGACGATCACGATGCCGTTCGGACGCAGCACGCGATGCATTTCGCGCAAGCCGGTCGGCACGTGCAACCAGTGATGCGCCGAAAAACGCGTGATCACGATATCGAAAGAAGCATCGGCGAATGGCAGTTTCTCGGCCTGCGCCTCCTCGGTTTCGATATTCGTCAAATTACGTTGCGCGGCTGATGCAGCAACTACTGCCAACATTTGATCCGATAAATCGCACGCGGTGACCTTTGCCGCAAATGGTGCCACCGCAAAACTGATATGACCGCCACCGCAACCCAGATCCAGCACTGTCGGCGCTTTGAAGCTGCGCGCAATCTCTTTCACCGCATCCAGATCGGCACCTTGTGCATGTACCGTACTGGTCAAATACGCTGCTGCCGTATTGCCGAATTGTTCTGCTACCACTGCTGCCTGTTTCATTTTCCACCTCCACATGATTGGGTAGATGTACGATAGGCGATGATTTATTCTGTAACAAGATAACACTTTATACTGGTATATTTTCTGCCAGAATGACACGCAAGATAGCGACTATGCATAACAAACTCGGCGACTTCATCCGCTTGCACCGCGAACAAATCAAACCGCAGGATGTTGGGCTGCGCGCCGACGGACGACGTCGCACGCCGGGTTTGCGCCGCGAAGAATTGGCGCAACTGTGTGACGTCAGCCCAACCTGGCTCACGTGGCTGGAACAGGGGCGGCCGGTATCAGCATCAGCCAAGGTCTTGAGCAAGCTGGCAGAAGTAATGCATCTGACCACCGCCGAGCGGACGTATTTATTCCGATTGGCAGACAAACTCGATCCGATGCTGGAAGTCAGCAACGACAGCCCGAGCAGCAATCTCGACGCCATCGTCAAAGCCATCACGGCACCGGCCTACATACTGAATCGGCAATGGGATGCGATCGCATGGAATCGCCCGGCTAAAGATTTGTTCAGCGGTTGGCTGGATGCGAGCAAGAAGAAATCCGCCACGACAACCCAAGCCAATCTCTTGCACTTCATGTTCAAGGAAGAAAAAGCACACGCCTTGATTGCCGATTGGCCGGATCGTGCGCAACGCCTGGTCGCGGAATTCCGCGCCGATTGCGGCAAGTATGCGGATGAAGAACCGCTGGCAAGTCTGATCAATGACTTGATGCGGGCAAGTGAGGACTTCAAGAAGCTGTGGAATTCGCAACACGTCGTCGGACGTGACGGCGGCACACGACGCTTTATGCACCCGATTAAAGGCGCACTGACGTTTGAACAAGTGACCTTGAATTTGGCCGCAGGACGTGGCTACAAACTAGTGATGCTGCTGCCGGAATAAACTCGTTTAGCCGAGAAAACTTGCAATCAAGCCGCAGCCGCCAGCTTGTTGAAATCATTTACCCAGTCCTGCAAACTTTGCACAAAATACTGTTTTTGCTTGGGCGTCGCAGCATGCATGATGCCGACTATCATATTGGCATTCGCATCATTTAACGACTCGAAGAATTTCTGATGCTGCAGATTGCCAAAGCGCTCATCCATCGCAGTCACAAATTTTTTCAGCATGGCCGTTGTGGCTTCTTTGCTCGGCTTTTCATTGTGTATTTTTTTCAGCAGCTCGATCAACTCTTGCTGTCTGTGCACACGCTCGGCCATCAGCAATTCATTATTCAATGGACGCGCATCTGATAAGGCGCGTATTTTTACTTCCTGCTCCTTGCTGAAGCTGCCGAACCAAAACTGCGCCTGCTGCAAAGCTTTTCTATAACGGAATTCCTGACGTTCTTCAGCGCTGCCAACCAGATACTCCTTGCGGAAGGTGTCATTGGATTTGGCGAATTTCTTTTCAATATTGACTATCTGTTCTGGCTTCAACGATAAAGCCAGCTCGGCAAAGTCCGGCACTGCCCTGTCTGCGATCTGTAATAACTGCGTTTTTACATCGTGATAATCATTCAGCAAATCTGCCTGCGTCACCGTGGCGAAATCGCGATGCTGCATACGTCCCATCAAATGCACGTATTCTTTCAGTTGCGTTTTGCGATGCCAGACGAAGATCGCATCGATACGATGCTTGACCCACTGTTTTTGGCTGCTGTCGAAATCGACATAGCTGTTGAGCCACCAGTAAGAAATGGTTTCGCCATTGCTGTAGCCCAGGCGTGCCGCGCTGCATCCGAGCAACAATATCGCCATGCCGCAGATCACTGCTTTTTTTGCAAAAGTATAAAAGGGACGCGTGATAAAATTTTGCATTCTTTTAACTGGCTTCCTATGAATATCGTCATTCTTGCTGCAGGTATGGGAAAGCGCATGCAATCCGCGCTGCCGAAAGTATTACATCCTCTGGCGGGTAAGCCGCTGCTGTCACACGTGATCGATACCGCGCGGCAATTATCGCCATCGACACTCTGCGTCATCTATGGCCACGGCGGCGAGCAAGTACCGCAATTGCTGCAAGCCAAGGATCTGTCATTCGCCAAGCAGGAACCGCAACTGGGCACCGGTCATGCTGTCATGCAAGCAGTGCCGCAGTTGGATGATCATACGCCGACGCTGATTTTGTATGGCGATGTGCCTTTAACGACTGCCGCGTCGCTGCAGCGTTTGTTGGACATCGCGGGTAACGATAAGTTGGGCATTTTGACCGTCGATCTCGATAACCCGACCGGATATGGCCGCATAGTTAGAGAAAACGGCGCTAAAGATGCTGCCATTAAGCGCATCGTCGAACAAAAAGATGCCAATGCCGATGAACGCGCAATACGCGAAGTCAACACCGGCATCATCGTTGCCCCAACGGCTTTGCTGAAAAAATGGCTGGCCAAGTTGTCCAACAACAATGCGCAAGGCGAGTATTACCTGACCGATATCGTCGCCAGCGCAGTCGCCGATGGCGTGGCAGTCGTCTCAGCCCAACCAGATCACGTGTGGGAAACCCACGGCGTCAACAGCAAGGTACAACTGGCTGAACTGGAACGCATACACCAAGGCAATATCGCACATGCATTGCTGGAACAAGGTGTGACGCTCGCTGATCCGGCACGCATAGATATACGCGGTACATTGACTTGCGGACGCGATGTGACCATCGATGTCGGCTGCGTATTTGAAGGCGATGTGACGCTAGCTGATGGCGTACGCATCGATGCGAACTGCGTAATTCATAATTCCACTATCGGCGCGCGCACACATGTACGTCCTTACAGCCATTTTGAAAATGCCGTAGTCGGTGCCGACTGCATCATCGGACCTTATGCGCGTCTGCGCCCAGGTACTGTGCTGGCAGAAGACGTACACATCGGCAATTTTGTCGAAGTGAAAAATAGCGAGATCGCGGCGCACAGCAAGGCCAATCATTTGACTTACGTAGGCGATTCCACCGTCGGCTCGAACGTCAACATCGGCGCTGGCACCATCACCTGCAATTACGATGGCGTGAACAAATCACGCACCATCATCGAAGACGACGTTTTTGTTGGCAGTGCGACGCAATTGATTGCGCCGATACGCGTCGGCAAAGGTGCGACTATCGGCGCGGGTACCACGCTGACCAAAGATGCGCCAGCAGACAAGCTGACCGTTTCACGCGCGAAGCAAATCACGGTCAATGGCTGGCAGCGTCCGGTCAAGATCAAAAAGTAATACGATGCATCAATATAAAAATCGGGCCGCGGCCCGATTTTTTATTTAACTCATCATCTGCACAGCCGCATAACGTTTGCCGTAATATAACTGCACGCCTATCGCCAGCAACGACAAGGCAAGACCCATCGTACAGACACCGGGCCAGCCCCAATGACTCCAGGCCATATTGCCGACCACTGAACCGATACCACCACCGAGAAAACGCGTCACGTTATACACCGTATTCAAACGACCCAGCGCTTCACTTTTCAATGCAAAGTTGCGCGTCATATTGGATACGTGACCGGATTGCATCCCAAGATCAAGCAGCACGACACCAATCGCAAGGCCAACCAGATCGTAACCGAACGTAGCGAACACCCGATACGCGACAACAAATGCAATACTGCTCAGCATCACGGTCAAACGCGGGCTGTTGCGATCCGATAGTTTGCCTGCATACGGCGCAGCCATTGCGCCAATCACACCAACAATACCAAACATGCCTGCAACATCGCTGCCATAAGCCTCCGGCAAACTGTGCACTTGAAATACCAGCGTGGTCCAGAACGCGCTGAAAGCGGCGAATTGCAGTGCTGCGACCAGCGATGTTTCGCGCAATACAGGCTGTGTACGGATCAATTCCAGCATCGATTGCATCAACGATTTATAACTACCGTGAAAAGTCGGCGGCCCTTTTGGCAAGGTGCGTCCCAAGACAAAAAACAGCGCGATCATCAGTGCGGCAGCGATCCAGTACATGGTTTGCCAACTAAAGTGCGCACCGACAAAACCAGCAATCGTGCGCGACAGCAAAATGCCGGTCAGCAAGCCGCCCATCACGATGCCGACCACACTTCCGCGCTCCTTCGGTTCCGCCAATTGCGCCGCAAAAGGTGTGATCAGTTGCGGCACGATGCTGGTAAAGCCAACAGCAAACCCGGCAGCAATCAACCAGTACATGGATGGTGCCAGCGCAGTGGCGACCAAGGCACAGGTCGATGCCAGCAACATCAGTCGAATCAGCTTGCGCCTTTCCAACATGTCGCTCAGAGGAAGGAACAACAACATGCCGAACGCATAGCCAAACTGCGTCAATGCCGCCACGGCCCCGGCCGATTTTTCTGTCACACCAAAGGTGCGCGCAAACTCGATCAGCAAAGGTTGGTTGTAATAATTATTGGCAACGACGACACCGCCGGTAATTGCCATGATCCAGACTGTTGATTTGCGCAGCATGATGTTTTCCTTGAGTTTCAGTAACTGAAAAACAGTCTATGCGCGCATCAATCATAAGGAAAATACTGTATTTATTCCTCATTCATACCTATAAAATATAAGTAGATCTGATTCTGAAAGCTTGCAATGGATATCCGGCAACTCAAATACTTCATGGCCATCGTCGAAGAAGGCCAAATCAGCCGCGCCGCCAAACGACTGCACATGGCGCAGCCACCGCTCAGCCTGCAATTGAAAATGCTGGAAGAAAATCTCGGTGTGCAACTGATAGAGCGCAATACCAAAAGTCTGCGCCTGACCGAAGCCGGCCACGCGCTGTATCAGCGCGCCGAACAAATCGTCGGTCTGGTCGAGACAACAACGAAGGAAATCCGAGAGTTCGATCAAGGCTTGCGCGGCACACTGGCGATAGGCAGTCCGCCCGGCATCGGTCATCTGTACATGCCCTCACGCATCGCCGACTTCCACGCAAACTATCCTGAAGTTAATTTTCAGTGGCGCGAAGGCAATACCTACCGCGTGCTGGAATTGTTGAGCTCACGCGTGATCGAGGTTGGCATCGTGCGTCTGCCAATTGATGACAACAGTTACGAAATCAAACCACTGGTAAGCGAACCGTGGGTCGCCGTCATACGCCTCAACAAAGAGCAAGGGCAAGTACGACTACCGACCATCACACTCCCGGAACTGGCACGAGAACCGCTATTGCTGATGCAACGTCAGCAAGGCATTCTCTGTCACGACATGGTGTTGGATGCGTTACGCGCAGCAAAGATAGAGCCCACCATATTCTGTGAAAGCGACAATGTCACGGCGCTATTAACGCTGGTGGAATTGGGATTGGGTGCTGCGATTGTTCCGCGCTCAGCAGCCGCGCTCAAAATCAGCGATGAACTGCACATTATGGATATCACCGATTGCAAACTGGAATCGAACGTTGCCATCACTTGGCTCAAGGGCCAACGCTTATCGGCAGCGGCAAAACAGTTTTTGGAAATGTTCTAGCACCGCACAAATTGCCGCAACCCTGAATATATCTCAACGCTTTTTGCGCACAGCGCGTCGTGTCGCAGCAACTGGTTTTGATAATTCCATAATCAGTTGACCGAATTCCAGCGCCGCCGGCGTCTTGCCATTGGCGCTCCAGATCAAGGTGAAATTAGCCTTCGGTAGTGGAGGTAAACCATACTGACCATCAACAATGCGCATGCCCGGCTCCATGTCTTCTTCAGGCAGCACCGTGATCGCCAGACCGGACAAAATCGCAGCGCTGATACCCTGCTGGCTAGGTGACGTGAACACGACATGCCAATCCATATTGGTATCGTTCAGCGCATTAACGCCGATACTGCGATTGATGCACGGTGGCGGAAAAAAGGCCAAGGGCAAGGACGACGCGCCGGATGCAACTTCAAACGATTCCGACGCCACCCACACCAATTGGGTTTGCCGCATCACCGTCCCTTCCTTGCTGTCGCCCGGCGTCATGATGACAGCCAGATCCAGTTCGCCATCATTGATCAGCGAGCGCAAATCCAGTTGCATATTGACCCGCACGTCCAATCGCACTGCGGGGAAAGCGTGCGCAAACTGGCATAACAGTGTCGGCAAGCGATCCCCAACAAAGGTTTCCGGCGCACCGAAGCGCACTTCTCCCGATATCGGCGACGGCTGAAAACGGCGGCTCAAGGCATCCATCGCACCCAGTATCTGTTCCGCGTGACGCACCAGATCTTCGCCATCTTCGGTCAAGGTCAGGCTGCGCGTCGTACGGCGCAATAGAGGTTGGCCGAGTTGCTCTTCCAAACGACGTATCTGGTGACTGATCGCCGACTGGGTCAGGTGCAGTCGTTCGGCTGCACGCGTAAAGCTGCCGGTTTCTTTCACTGCGACGAAGGCGCGCAAGAGGTTAGGGTCGAAGTCCATGGCAATAGATGACGGTTATTAATAAATTCCACAAATTTAAATCATTTGCATCACTAATGAGCTTAACCGAAAATCGCATCCTCCACTGGAATGGCGTGCAAAAGCGTCGTTTCAGCCCGAAATACCCTATTGATGTGAAAGCTCAAGATGTCTCTCTTCCAATCCAGAAAAGATACCTACGCACTGGCCTCAGTCTGCCTTGCTGCCTTGATGTTCGCCCTGGAAATATCCAGCGTGCCGGTCATTTTGTCTACGCTAGAAAAAGTCCTGCATGGCGATTTGAAAGACATGCAATGGATCATGAATGCCTACACCATCGCCTGCACCACCGTGCTGATGGCGGCTGGCACGCTGGCCGATCGCTACGGCCGCAAGCGCATGTTCATCATTTGCCTGCTGTGCTTCGGCATCACTTCACTGATCTGCGGCCTGGCGACATCGATGCCGACGCTAATCGTCGCCCGCTTCCTGCAAGGCATGAGCGGCGGTGCCATGACTATCTGTCTGATGGCGATACTGTCACATCAGTTTCAGGATCGTGCCATGCGCAGCCGAGCCTTCGGCGCGTTCGGCATCATGCTGGGAGTCGGGCTGGGATTTGGCCCCTTGATCGGCGGCGCGATTGTGGCGCTGTTGAACTGGCAATGGGTATTCCTTGTGCATGTTCCGCTGACGGCGCTGACCGTGCTCCTGGCCTACCAAGGCGTAAAAGAATCACGTGATCCGCACGCGAAAAAACTCGATCTGCTGGGCATCATTACGTTGTCGCTCTCCGTGTTCGGACTGACTTACTTCATCACGCAAGGTGCAGATCTCGGCTTCAGTAGCTTGCCTGCGTTGATCATCATTGCGGTAACAGTCTGCAGCTTTGTCGCCTTCATCATCGTGGAGAAGAGTCGTTCGCATCCGATGTTCGACTTCTCTGTTTTCAAGAGTCGTAATTTCTCGGGCGCGATCATGGGTTCCATCGGCATGAACTTCAGCTTCTGGCCTTTCATCATTTATCTGCCGCTGTATTTTCAAAGTGCGCTCGGCTATGACGCTATCCACGCCGGACTGGCCTTGCTGGCTTACACGCTGCCAACGCTGATCGTGCCGCCGTTCGCCGAACGTTTGTCGCTGCGCTACCAGCCGCGCCTGGTGATTCCCGCCGGTTTATTCATGATCGGACTCGGCTTCATGCTGATGCGTTATGCGAGCGGCTTGCCAGACGCAAGCTGGCTGACCATGTTGCCGGGCTCCTTGCTGGCGGGCATAGGATTGGGATTGACGAATACGCCGGTGACCAACACCGCGACCGCTTCTGTCTCCAGCAGTCGCGCCGGCATGGCGTCGGGTATCGATATGAGCGCGCGTCTGATCACGCTGGCCATAAATATTGCGTTGATGGGTTTCATACTGCTGGAGAGCGTGCTGGCTTCCTTGAAGAATAGCGTAGTCGGCATTCTGCCTGACACGCAGTTGCGTCTCGCCGCCGAAATGGTCGCGGCCGGCAATGTGACCGGACTCGCACAACGCATACCGGAAATCGTGCGGTTGAATGATGCGGAAGCGCTATTGCATACGGCACTGGTACATGGATTCGGCACAGTGATGCTGTATGGCGGCATCGGCGTGTGGATATTAGCGGCGCTTAGTTATGTGATCTTCGGCCCGAGGATGGCACATCAGGCTGCGCCGGCGGAAGTTGGCAAGCCACTTTAATTTTGTAGAAGCTTTGCCTATCAGTTGCTCTTTATAGCGTTAGACTTATCAGTCATTCGCGAGAAGCAAGGCACTGATAGGCAAAATCAGACATCGATACGCGTTTCAAACTTGCTGCGATTAATCGAGAAAAAACTGCGCACATTGCGCACATTTGCATGTGCCGCAAACAGGCGATGCGCCAATGCATTGTAGGCAGGCATATCCGCCACCTGTACCACCAACACAAAATCCGGCCCCGGCGAGACGCGATAGCATTGCAGCACTGCGCTTTCTTTCGCCACCAATTCCTCAAATTCCACTTGTCGCTCGGCAGCTTGATTATCCAGCGTGATCTCGACTATCGAGGTCAAACGGGCTCCCACCATATCCGGCGCGACGATGGCGACCTGCCGCTCGATCACACCAGCATCGACCAAACGCTTCACGCGGCGCAGGCAAGTCGGCGGCGAAGCATGCACGGCAGCCGCCAGATCGTTGTTGGTTTGCGACGCATCCGTCTGTAATGCATTCAGGATGCGGCGATCCAATTCATCTAGCGCGATAGCTTCTTTGTCCATTTATTAAAAATAAGTAGATTATTTGAATTTATATTTCATCATTAAGTACAAGTGAAATAATAAACCACTTATAACTAAATTTAGGAATCTTATTTCATACCCGTTCCACTAGTATTGTTCAATTCATTCCAAATACAACGAGGTTTTCATGTGCGGTATCGTCGGTGCAGTCGCTCAACGTAACATCACCCCTATCCTGGTCGAAGGACTCAAGCGTCTTGAGTATCGCGGTTACGACTCCTGCGGCGTGGCCTTGCATGTAGACGGTAAATTGCAGCGCGCACGCAGTACCGCACGCGTGGCCGAACTCGAAAAGCAAATCGAGCACACCCACCTCGCCGGCTTTACCGGTATTGCGCACACACGCTGGGCGACACACGGCGCACCGGCATCGCACAATGCGCATCCGCATTTTTCCCGCGACCGTATTGCACTCGTGCATAACGGCATCATCGAAAACCACGATGAACTGCGCGAAGAACTGCAAGCGCTCGGCTATGTGTTCGAAAGCCAAACCGATACAGAAGTGATCGCGCATCTGGTCGATCATCTATATACAGGCGATCTGTTTGAAACCGTCCAATTGGCGACCAAGCGTCTGACTGGTGCTTTCGCAATTGCAGTATTCAGCCGTGACGAACCGCATCGCGTCGTCGGCGCACGTCGCGGCTCGCCGCTGATCGTCGGCGTCGGCAATGGCGAGAACTTCCTCGCATCCGATGCTTTAGCATTGGCCGGCACCACCGATCAAATCATCTATCTGGAAGAAGGCGACGTCGTTGATCTGCAATTGCAACGCGTGTGGATCGTTGATGCAAACGGCAAGCAGGTAGAGCGCGAAGTCAAAACCGTACACGCCCACACCGGCGCAGTCGAGCTTGGCCCGTATCGTCATTACATGCAAAAAGAAATCTTCGAACAACCGCGCGCCATCGCCGACACGCTCGAAGGCATCAGCAGCATCACGCCAGATATTTTCGGCGACAAGGCATTCAGCATTTTCAAGAAGATCGATTCGGTATTGATCCTCGCTTGCGGTACCAGCTACTACTCCGGCATGACAGCCAAGTATTGGATAGAAGCCGTCGCCGGCGTGACCTGCAATGTAGAAATCGCCAGCGAATACCGCTATCGCGATAGCGTGCCGAATCCAAATGCACTGGTTGTCACTATTTCGCAAAGTGGTGAAACCGCAGATACCCTGGCCGCACTGCGCCATGCGCAATTGCAAGGCATGTTGCACACACTGACCATCTGCAATGCAGCAACCAGCGCGATGGTGCGCGAATGCGAACTCGCCTACATCACACGCGCAGGCGTGGAAGTCGGCGTCGCCTCGACCAAGGCCTTCACCACGCAACTCGCCGCATTGTTCTTGCTGACACTCACACTGGCGCAAGTAAAAGGTCGTTTGAGTGAAGAAAAAGAAGCTGCCTTCCTGAAAGAAATGCGCCATCTGCCAGTCGCGATCAGCTCCGTGCTGGCGCTGGAACCGCAAATCATCGCGTGGGCAGAAGCCTTCGCTCGCAAGGAAAACGCACTCTTCCTCGGTCGCGGTATCCACTATCCGATCGCACTCGAAGGCGCGCTCAAGCTCAAGGAAATTTCATACATCCACGCTGAAGCGTATCCAGCCGGTGAACTCAAGCACGGTCCACTCGCACTCGTCACAGAAGAGATGCCAGTTGTTACCGTCGCGCCTAACGATTCGATGATCGAGAAGTTGAAATCGAATATGCAAGAAGTGCGCGCACGTGGCGGTGAACTCTACGTCTTCGCCGATGGCGATTCGCGCATCACTTCAGACAAAGGCGTGCACGTGATTCGCCTGCCGGAACATTACGGTTTGCTGTCGCCGATCTTGCATGTGATACCGCTGCAATTGCTGGCATATCACACGGCGCTGGCACGCGGCACTGACGTTGATAAGCCACGCAATCTGGCTAAGTCAGTGACGGTTGAATAAGCTGACACGCGTGAACACAACAAGTGTTCACGACAATTAAAGCTTGAGACAACATTAAAGTCTGGAACAAAGCAAAAGAGGCTAGAACAATAATTGTTCTAGCCTCTTTCTTTTTATCGGCACCTCAACCAAAGCCCACTCTTCTTACGAATACTTTTAAACGACTGTCATCGACCCAAAGCTGACGTTAAGTAAAGCAACTTATCAGGCTGCAATAACTGACTATATGAGCGATGACACTATTGAGTTCCGATAGAGTGGAAAACGGTTGCCACCGTCCACAATACTGTGCGCTGGTCAATCAAGGCGTGCACCGGACTATCCGGCAATTCATCCATCAGTCTGTGCATGGCCGACTCAGCATCATCGGCAGAGGCCCAAAGAAGCATATCGACGATGGTGCCATCGTTACGCTGAGCGATCCTCCGCGATCTGAAGCCTGGTTGGCCTGCTAACCAACTATCAACGTCATGGTTACCCAAAACGAACTCGTCACAGGTACAGCCTTTAACCAGTTTGAAAGTCGTAATTTCAATTGCTTCTGTCATTTCGTTCTTTCTTATGTAAATTCGATTTCGATATGATCAACTAGATGTTGTAGCCGCCGGCAACTTCAATCGTCTGCGCGTTAATCCAGCCATTATCCTCGGATAGAAGACTGGCGATCACCCGCCCCACATCGTCGGCCTCGCCGATTTTTCCGAGTGCGGTTTGGCCGGCAAGCATGGTTTCGAATTCGGGAGTTTGATTGAATGCCTCGCTGGTCATATCGGTGCGGATGGCTCCCGGCGAGATCGCATTCGCACGAATTTTGCGCGGACCGAATTCCTTTGCCATATAGCGTGTCAGCACTTCCAGACCGCCTTTGAATGCAGCATAAGGTGCGACACCCGGCGTCGCGACACGGATCGTTGCACTCGTCATGTTGATGATGTGCCCACCTTCAGCCATCAGTGGCAGCAATGCTTGAGTCAGGAAGAATGGTCCTTTCAGATGCACATTCAACAAGCCGTCAAACTCTGCCTCTGTTACAGCGTCGATCGCATTGAAGTTGCCATAGCCAGCATTGTTGACCAGGCCGTCGAATCGATCACGACCCCACGTTGTCTTCAACGCTACGCCCACATTATCTCGAAACCACGTAAATGATGCGACGTTCGAGACATCGAGTGACAACGCCACGGCCTTTCCGCCCGCAGCTTTTATCGCATGCACAACGGCCTCGGCGCCTGTTGGATGACTGTTGTAGGTCAGGATGACGCCCATTCCCCGCTTTGCGCATTCAATTGCAGTGCTAGCTCCAATACCTCGGCTACCGCCGGTAATAACGATGATGCTCATGTGTGATTCCATTCAAAGAGGTAGTTAAGGGTATGAATGGATCATAGGCGGCAGACGCAACACGAGCGTGCTCGTTTTTGCCAAAAACATGCCTATTTCTGCTTTCTGCTTTCTGCTTGCGACATTCGTTACATTGCGATTAGATATCATCCATGGACAATCAATTGAATGAACTGAGAGCTTTAGCAGCGAGAGCAGAAAATCGTCGCACAGAGACGGGGATTCCGCGCGTGACAATGGTTCAAGGCGCAATTCCAGAGCACGAGCTGTCAGCTGTCTATGAGCCCATGATCAACCTGATTTTGCAAGGCAGCAAGTCGATGACGGTCGGTGACCGCATCCTGCATTATTGCCCTGCCAACTACTTCGTCATGTCTATCGACCTGCCTGCGGTCGGTACCGTATCGCCGGCAACTTCTGGAGAACCCTACCTCGCTGTAGCGTTGACATTGAACCCCACAATCATTACGAACCTACTCGCTGACTTGCCTGAACCTATCCAACGTGAAAGCAGGAATACAGGCTTTTCCGTGGCAGCGGTGACGGACGAATTGATGGATGCGTGGGTACGCATGCTGCGTTTAATGGACAAGCCGACTGACATCCCGGCGTTGGCACCAGTGTATGAACGGGAGATTCTGTTCAGGGTACTGCAGGGGCCACATGGCGGCATGCTGCGTGACATCGCAACGCCGGACACAGCAATGGCACGAGTGAATAAAGCCATCCAGTTAATACGGAGTGATTTCGCTGAACCCTTGCGAGTTGAGATGCTGGCAGAAAAAGCGATGATGAGCGTATCGGCATTCCATCGCCACTTCAAGGCCGTCACCGCAATGAGTCCGCTGCAGTACCAGAAACACATTCGTCTGTTACAGGCACGCACGCTTCTCATCACTGGGGGCAAAAACGTAACTTCTGCCGCCTTCGAAGTGGGCTACGAAAGCCCGACTCAATTCAGTCGCGAATATACCCGCACGTTTGGTCTTTCACCTGCACGTGATTCGTCACGAATCGTCGCTGATATGCGACGTATCGCTGCGGGCTCACAGAATTGATTTACGCTAGTTCGAATGATCACGAGAGGCCGTACGGCATCAGAAGTATCAACCGCGCCGCGCCGCCTCGATTGCAGCGATGTCGATCTTAGTCATCTCCATCATGGCTTCGAATGCGCGCTTGGCCGCAGCTGGATCAGGATCGGTGATCGCGGCAGTCAGGGCGCGTGGTGTGATCTGCCACGACAATCCCCATTTATCCTTGCACCAGCCACATGCACTTTCCTGGCCATCGTTTTCGACTATCGCATTCCACAGGCGATCCGTTTCAGCCTGGTTATCTGTCGCTATCTGAAACGAGAAAGCCTCGCTGTGTTTGAACATCGGACCGCCGTTCAAGCCGAGACAAGGAATACCCCCCACCGTAAACTCAACCGTCAACACATCACCCTCCTTGCCTGAGGGATAGTCACCGGGCGCGCGATGAACAGCATCTACTGTGCTGTCAGGGAATGTTTCAGCGTAGAACTTTGCAGCCTCCAACGCGGTACCGTCGTACCAGAGACAAATCGTGTTTTTTCTCATCATCTTGATTCTCCTGAATTGAGACAGGCAACCGAGTTGCCATTCGCCAATCAAGCTTTAACGCTGAGATGTGCTACCGGATAAATTCGATTAGCTTTTTTGAAATGGGTGCCGCAAGAATTCGCAGTACTCGCTAATTCTATGTCAGCTACTGGCGAATGTAAGAAGCTGATTGCCGAAATTATTTAACTATGGGATATTGAACGCCATGAAATATTTCCACCCACACACTTCAGCGATTATTTGCACCATTCAAAGCATGGTGGGATAGCGTTTGTGTTGAAGTAGCTAAAGAACCCGCCCCAAGAGGCGGTTTTTTTTCGACTGCTTTTGAGGGAATTTACCAAGTAGTCATCGGAGATATCCATGGAAACAAGCACGCAAGAGCTACCTACACTGCATCTGGTATGCGGAAAAATTGCCTCTGGCAAATCGACATTGACCCAACGGCTCGCGGCAGAACCGAAAACAGTCCTGATCAGCGAGGATGAATGGTTGGGCCAGCTTTTCCCGGGTGAAATAAACACCCTGCAGGACTATGTGCGCTGTACCACCAGGCTGCGTAGCATCATGGGCGTGCATGTCGAACACTTGCTGCGCGCTGGGATTTCGGTCGTACTGGATTTTCCGGCGAATACATTAGATAGTCGCAAATGGATGCGTAGTATTTTTGAGCATGCCAGTTCGGCCCATAGCCTGCACTATCTGGATGTCTCCGATGAAGAGTGCAAGGCGAGACTACGACGTAGAAATAGTGACGGCTCGCATCAATTCACGACCAGTGAAGCAGAGTTCGATGCGATCACTCGCTATTTTGTAGCACCATCTTTTGTGGAAGGTTTTAACGTCGTTAAGGAATAAATGCGGCCCCGATGAATAGCTGCTTGAAGTAGAAAACCATCAGCCCGTTAACGGCCAGAAGCAGTCTTTAAATATTTTGAAGCTTGATTTGATATGACTATTGATGATTTTCCCCTCACTTTTTGCTGGATATGCATGGCGCTATTTGGAGCGTCGATTATTGCAAGGCAACTAATTCGAGAAAAACTGTTTCATCTGGTTTTGGCAAGACGTAGTTTTACACTTGATTGTTCATGGTATGCAATCACACAGCATGGGATTGGAACGTCACTTCGGACGAAGTATGTATGGGGGAAAACTTCACGTGAGATGTTAAAAGACATTGAATTAAGGAATCTCATCATTCTTGCCAGAGTAGCATCTGTCGGTCTGTATTTAGGCTGTGCTGGCGTATGCCTCACATTCATTTGGTGGGCTTTGGGTTAAAAAAAGAAGTCCTGATTATGTCCGCAATCAGCTAGCTGCAAGCATTCAAGAGAACTTGCAGCTATAAAGACCATTCATCTCGACGTTTCAAAAATCTACACTTCTTTAAGACAAAGTCATGCCGCGACCGGCGACATGTCAACATCATGCTTCTGCTTGTTGCTCGCCACGTCGAGATCCGCGCGCTGCACACCGTTCTTGGCCGCGACGACTTCCGCCATGATGCTGATGGCGATTTCGGATGGTGTCTTGCTGCCGATGTAAATGCCGACCGGGCCGTGCAATCTTGCCAAGCGTTCGTCGCTTAGTTCGAAATGTTCGGCAAGTCGCATTCTGCGTGCGGTATTGTTGCGTCGACTACCGATGGCACCCACATAAAACGCGGAACTCGCCAGCGCCTCTATCAGCGCCATATCATCGAGCTTGGGATCATGCGTTAATGCGACGACACAACTACGTTGGTCCAGCTTCATCGCTATCACGGCATCGTCCGGCATGCCTTCGATGAAACGGACATTCGGTACTGACCAGCCACGTCGATATTCTTCACGCGGATCACAGACTGTCACTGCGAAACCGCTGAACACTGCCATCGTCGCCAGATATTCTGTGAGCTGCCCCGCGCCTATCAAGAGCATGCGATAGCCCGGGCCGAAGACAGCTTTTACTTCATGTTTGGTGACGGTCAATGCAGATGGGCGCTCTGCCGGAGTCAAAGTGACGCGCCCACTGGCAAGATCGATGCTGCGTTGTACCAATGCACCACCTTCCAATTGCTGGACCAGTTGATCGAGCACAGCCGCATCTGCATTGAACTCCAACAGCAGCTCCAGCGTACCGCCACAAGGCAGCCCGAATCGATGCGCCTCATCGGCGGACAGACCGTAACAATCCCATTGCGGACGGCGCGCGCTTCCTTCCTCAGTGACAAACTTCTCCCAAGTTGCGAAGCGCGCAATCAAGTCATCCTCGATGCAACCGCCGGAAACCGACCCAACCACGCTGCCCGTTTCGCACAGAGCCATCAGCGAACCCACCGGTCGCGGTGATGCGCCCCAGGTTCGCGTTACGGTTGCGAGTACGGCGTTCTTTCCTTGCCGACGCCAGTCACGCAAGGTTCGCAGCACGATCAGATCGAGGTTTTCCATCAGAACTCCTTATCCGCCCAGATAGGCGCGACGAATTTCCGGATTGGCACGCATTTCTGCAGAGGTACCTTGTGTCACGATCTGACCGTTTTCCAGCAGATAGCCACGGTCGGACATGGCGAGCGCAGCATAGGCATTCTGTTCCACGATCAGCACCGTCGTTCCTTCGCTGCGTATCTCCTTGATCAAGCTGAAGATCTGCTCGACGATATTCGGTGCCAGCCCCAGCGATGGTTCATCAAACATCACCAGTCTGGGACGTGACATCAATGCGCGTGCAATCGCCAGCATTTGTTGTTCGCCGCCAGACAGCGTTCCTGCAACCTGCTGTACGCGTTCACGCAAGCGTGGGAACTTGTCGAACATACGCTCCATATCATCGCGCACGCTCGTCTTGTCCTTGCGCCTATACGCACCCATCTCCATGTTTTCACGAACCGTCAGTTGCGGGAAAACACGGCGTCCTTCTGGGCAATGTGAAATGCCATGGTCGATGATCTGTGCCGGCGAAGCACCTGAGACGAGATGACCATTCATGCGGATACTGCCGTGTGCCAGCGGCTCCAGTCCATTGATGGCGCGCAGCGTAGTCGACTTGCCTGCGCCGTTGGCACCGATCAGGGTAACGATTTCGCCTTCATTCACTTCCAGCGAAATCTTGTTAACACCAGTGGTGGCTCCGTAGCGTACGGTGATTTCTTCAAGCTTCAGCATGTTCAATCCCCGATCCAAGATAGGCGCGAATGACTTCAGGGTCATTCTGAATTTCCGATGGCGAACCAGTGGCGATCAAGCGTCCATAGTTCAACACCACAATGTGATCCGAAATCGACATCACCATGTGCATGTCATGTTCAACCAACAGCACGGTGACACCGCTGTGGCCTATGCGTCTAACCATTTCCTTGAAGGCTTCTGTCTCTGAAGGATTCAAACCTGCAGCCGGCTCATCCAGCAATAGCACCTTGGGCTTGGCGGCAAGTGCAAGGCCCACACCCAGTAGACGCTGTTCGCCATAAGACAAATTGGATGCCAGGGTATTGGCTCTTGCCCCCAATCCCAGAAAAGCCAGCAAGTCATTCGCCTGCGACTTCAAGTCATCTTCTTCACGGCGAAACTTCTGCGTACGCAACAAGGCATGCAGTACGCCGCACTCACCCTTCAAATGCAAGGCAGTGAGTATATTTTCCGCTACGGTACATGCCGAGAAGATGCTGGTGCGCTGAAAGCTACGCACCAGACCAAGCTGCGAGATTTGTTCCGGAGCCAGACCGGTAATGTCATGACCGAACAATTTGACGCGGCCGGAAGTCGGTTTCATATAGCCGGAAATAACGTTATAGGTCGTCGTCTTGCCTGCACCGTTAGGGCCGATCAAACTGACGATCTTGCCGGCTGGCACGGAGAAGCTGGCGTTATCCACCGCCGTCAAACCGGCGATACGCATGGTCACGCCTTCGAGTTCCAGCGCGGGAGTAGTGTTCATTTGGCTCATGCTGTTTTCCTCCGCACGACAGGTGCCTGCTCTTTCAATGCTTTTGAAGAAAAGCGACGCAGCAGATTACCGGCCGATGGCACCACACCTTTAGGCATGTAGACCAGTACGGCGATCATCAATACACCGTAAATCATCCATTGGATTTCAGGCGAGACCACACCGCGCAATACTTCAGGCAGCAGACCAAACAGCAAGCCGCCAACCACCGGCCCTGCCAGCGTGCCCTTGCCACCGACGATGACCATGATGACCATCATGATGGTGAACATAAACATGAAGACATCCGGATCAATAATCCGAACCGTATGCGCATACAGTCCGCCAGCTGCGCCGGCAATACCAGCGGCAAAGATGGTAGCGATGCCGAGATAGTGCGTCACGCGTATGCCAACCGAACGTGCCAGCACTTCGTTTTCACGCAAGGCGATCATGGCGCGACCGACGCGGCTGTGGACGATGGCAGCAACCAGCAGATATGACAGCACACCTATGCCCAGCACCAACCAGTAAGTCGACGCCTTGCTGACCAAATCGATCACGCCTTCACCCGGCACCCACATCGTCAGCGCCGGTATGCTGTTCAATGCCATCGGACCTTCTGTCAGATCAACCCAGTTAAGCGCGACCATACGCGTGACTTGGGCAAAGCTGATCGTGACAATCACGAAGTAAGCACCGCGCACACGGAACGCCAGCTTGCCCAGCAACCAACCGCAGATGGCAGCAACCGCAATGCCGCAGATGAAGGAGAGCCAGACTGGTTTGGGATCGACCACCAGCGGCGTAGTCATACCCCACAAGGTGACATCAAAGCCCAGCGACATGAGTGAAGTCGTGTACGCACCCAAACCGAAGAAGGCCACATGCCCAAGACTCAGTTGCCCGGTAAAACCAAGCAACAGATTCAGACTGATGGCAGCGATGATGAAGATACCTGCCGAGGCCACGACCGACAGCAAGTATGGATCAGGCCATACCAATGGCAAAAGAGCCAGTGCCAACACAGAGACAAGAAAAGTGATTTTCTTTTTCATGATCAACCTACCCTTTCCCGGACGGTAAACAAACCTTGTGGGCGGAAAATCATGACCCCAAGAATGACAAGAAAGCCCAGTGCATCGCGATAGGCAGTGGAGATATAACCGGCGCCAAACTCTTCAACGATAGCCAGGACGAAGCCGCCCAAAGCTGCACCGGGTAGATTGCCCAGTCCGCCGAGAATAACGATGGCAAATGCCTTCAGACTCGCGAGATCACCCATGGTCGGCGTCACTACGAATACCGGAGCCAGCAAGGCACCCGCTACCGAAGCGAGACAGGAACCCAGCGCAAAGGTCAGCGTGTACATATGTGACACATTCACGCCGACGATCTTCGCTGCATCCTTGTCCTGAAAAGTGGCACGCATCGCCAGACCAAGACGCGAACGCTCGATCAACAGATAGAAAATCACCAGTAAGGCCACCGCTGTCGCCAGCACGAACAGGCGTATCGGGGAAACAGAAATTGCGCCCCACACGATAGGTTCCTGACTGAATGGTGAAGGCACAGATTTAGCGACACCGCCCCACATCAGCAATTCCGCGTTCTGCATGATGATCATCACGCCGATCATGATCAGCATGACTTCATCAATCGCCTTCAGATCACGACGGCGCAGCAGGAAGTACTCAATCGCCGAACCCAACAAGAAGCCGACGATAGCCGCCACTATCAGCGAGCCGAAAAAATTCATGCCGAACATGGCAACCACGCCATAAGCGACATACGCACCCAGTGCATATAACTCGCCGTGCGCGAAGTTCACTACCCGCATGATCCCGAAGATCAATGTCAGGCCGATCCCGAGCAAGGCGTACGTCGAGCCCAGCACGAGAGCGTTGAGCATATGCTGTAATAATTGGTCCACAGGATTCCTCCTGCAGGCGGTGCGATCAATCAGGTATCCGCACTACCCACGTGTAGGTGAGAGAGAGCGAAGTCGCAACACGCGACCCCGCACGCTATGCATTACTTGACCGTAACTTGGCCGTCTTTCAGTTCGACGACGTAGACATTCGGTGCAGCCTGACCACTCTCTTTACCGGCAGGACCTTCCTTGCTGAAGGCAACGTCACCGTTAGCGCCTTGGACTTGTACCTTCCACAGCGCATCACGGATGGCAGCAGGTTCTGCCTTGCCGGCAATCTTGATCGCTTCGGCAATTGTCAGAATCGCGTCAAAGCCACGGAAGCCTTCGGTCTGACCAGCGAATTCCAAACCACGTGCTTTCCAGCCATCCATAAATGCCTTGGCAATTGCCGGATGCTTGGCACGTTCAGGTGCCCACGGTGCGAAGAACAACAGATGTTGACTGACATAGCCTTTCGGGCCAGGTGTCTTCAACAATGGTTCTGGAAACGAACCGCCGGTTGTAATGATGCGTTGTGGCAGACGTTGTTCGCCGGCTTGGCGAATCGCGAGCGTCAACTGTTCGATACCCGAAGTCACGATCACGGTGTCGGAACCGCTACCCTTCAACGAAGCCAGCTGTGCCGAAAGATCGGTCATGTCTGGTGTCATGGTTTCGGTACGACCGATGGCGATGCCTTTGGCTTCCAGCATTTTCTTGAACTCAGCTGCAGCGCCCAGGCCCCAGTCATTGTTCACTGCCAGGAAATCGACCTTCTTGATCGCCGGGCTGTAACCATCGATCAGTTTGGCAAATGCTTTTGCTTCCATCGCAGAGGTCGGGCTGGTGCGGAATACCCATGGATTACCTGCGGTCGTGATCTTGCTCGACGATGCGGTTTCTACTACCAGCGGTACGCCGTACTCGGTCAGCTTAGGCATGATCGCGAGCGTGAAGGTGGAACTCCATGCACCCATCAGGACAGGCACCTTATCTTTCAAAATCAATTTCTCTACCGAGTTGACGGCTTCGCGCGGATTGGACTTGTTGTCTTCGATGACAAGCTGGATCTTCTTGCCCAGCACGCCGCCGTTTTGATTAATGTAATCAGCTGCAATACGTGCGCCGTTGGTGACATAGGTACCGGATGCTGCGACAGGTCCAGTCAATGGTTCAGTCACGCCGATTTTGATGGTCTCTTGCGCATAAGCGGAAGTCGCTGCAAACATGGCCAAACCGATGGCCGCCAGAGATTTTGAAATTTGCCAATTCATGATGAGTATCCTTTGTGTCCGAAGTGAAGGAGTAAATAAATGATTAATTAAGTGTGTTTAATTTCGACGACTGGAAAACAAGCCGGACAACCAGGCCTTGAGTAAAGTCCAGAGGTCTATCGAAGAGGTGTCTCTCTGTGCGGGACGAGGTGCGACAGGTTTAGCCGATGCCATA
Source organism: Herminiimonas sp. GW821-FHT09C12 (assembly GCF_059416385.1). Taxonomy (NCBI): domain Bacteria; kingdom Pseudomonadati; phylum Pseudomonadota; class Betaproteobacteria; order Burkholderiales; family Oxalobacteraceae; genus Herminiimonas; species Herminiimonas sp. GW821-FHT09C12. The sequence goes on along the minus strand of NZ_JBWKPC010000001.1, from coordinate 1,163,341 downwards.
TCGGATACACCACTGCCATGCACATCGCCCGCTGTAGCAGGCTGAGGCAAACGTGCCTGCAAGTTCTCCGCAAACTGTTTGGTCAATTGTTCAGCCAGTGCGCGCACGATGCCTTCGCGACTGAACTGCGCGAGCGAACCTGTGATGGTGTGATCGACCTTGACCTGCACATTGGTGCCACCATCTGGTGCTGCGGTGACTAAAAAATGTGCCTCACCTTTTACGCGACTATTGCTGCGCGCATCGACTGCGGTGCCGACTATCGCGCCGCTATTCGATGCCTCGTCCAGATTCAATCGTCCTTGTCCGGCAAAGCCGGCTGCGATAGGGCCCAACTTGACCTTGAACAGCAGGGGAATTGCACCCTCTTCGCTGGCCGTCGCAGCAGTATTAATCGAAGCTCCAGGTAAACAATCCACCAGCAACTCAATATCGTGAAAAGCTTTCCAGACAACGTCAGTCGATGCTGCGATGTGAAACGATTGTTCAAGCTGCATGAATGTTCTCCTGTGGTGAAACGGATGGTGCACGTACACGCAACACACTTAAGATGGCGCGGACAATGCCGAAGTAACCGGTACAGCGGCACAGATTGCCCGCCAATTCTTCGCATACCCGTGCCTCATCGGCTTGGGGCAAACGCGTGACGATGTCGCGTGCCGTCATCAACATGCCCGGCGTGCAATAACCACACTGCAACGCATGTTCAGCCGAGAATGCAGCACGCAGTTGCGCCATGACGGGATCGTTGTCGAAAGCTTCCAGCGTACGAATTTGTTTACCTTCGAAACGCTTGGCTGATTGCAGGCAGCTACGTTGCGGCGCGCCATCAACTTCGATAGTGCAAGCGCCGCACACGCCTTGCTCGCAGCCAACATGTGTAGCCGTCAATCCGCAGTGATCACGCAAGGCATCGGCGAGATGAGTGCGTGGCTGCAGTTTCAGTTGGTAGCAGCGATCATTGATATTCAGCTGTACGTCGGTAATTTCTACCGCTGGGAATTCAATTGGTAATGCGCTCATCGTGTTTTCCCCATATCCAATGCCACCAACCTCAACATCTCCATCAGAGACTGGCGGCGATCAAGTTCAAGATCAGGTGCAGCCTGCATCACGATCTGTTCACGTACTGCTGCTTGCAACAAATCCGTCATCAGACCCGGGCGTTCGACAACTTGCGGCGCGCCATCCAGCGCACCCAGCACCACGCGTTCCGTACCGTCGCTGGCATCGCGCATGCCTGATGCCATTGCATGTGCCAGTTCACCGGTCTTGCGACATAGCTTGTGATACGACCATTGCATGCCGCTCATGCGCTTCGACACGCTGACGGCGATCAATATTTCGCCATCTATCAGTTGTGTTTCATAAGCAGAGGTCATGAAATCGCGCGCTGCGATATCGCGCTGGCCAGAAGGGCCAAGTACATGGAGTGTTGCGCCCAGCAAAGGCATGGTGCTGATCCAGTCGGCCGCAGGATCGGCATGACAAAGACTGCCTCCCAGCGTGCCGCGATTGCGCACCGCACGATAGGCAATGCCGCGTGCGACAAACGGCATCAAGCCCTGGCTAGGATCGAGTACGCGCTTGTCTTCGATGGAAGCATGCGTCGTCATCGCACCGAAGCGGATCGCATTACCGGTATCGCTGACTGCGCGCAAAGATTCAAATGCATCGAGATCGAGCAGCGTGTCCGGTTGCGCCAGACGCAAATTCAACATCGCGCCAAGTGACTGACAACCTGCTACAGGCTTGCTGCCCCAGCCACCTTCGGCCAGCAGCGCAGTCGCTTGAGCAAGATCATCTGTTCTGGTCAAACTGTAGGCAGAAGGTTTCATGCGTGTACCTCCTTCTTGGCAGCCGCAAGTGCTTCCAGCACGCGACGCGGATTGGCAGGACATTGCGTCAGCTCTGCGCCCAGTGCGTACAGTGCATCGTTGATGCCGTTGATGATGGCAGCCGGTGGTGCGATTGCACCGCCTTCGCCGATTCCTTTTTGTCCGTACTTGCTGTTCGGACTTGGGGTTTCCATGTGCAGCAATCTGGTCGGCGGCATTTCGCCGGCACCTGGCAACAGATAATCTTGCAGGGTCGATGCCAGCGGCTGACCTTCGCTGTCGAATGGCATCTCTTCGTACAGTGCGGTACCGATACCCTGTGCCAAGCCGCCATAGATCTGGCCATCGACGATCATCGGGTTCAGCAAGACACCACCATCTTCACAAATGACGTAATCAAGGATTGCGACATGACCAGTGGCGGTATCGACTTCGATCACGCAGGTATGACAGGCATAACTGAAAGTGCCTGCATCCGGCATCATCTTGTAACCTGCGACGACTTCCAGTCCGCCTGGATCGACTGAGCCGACAGGCAGTTTTTGTGGCGCGCGATACCAGGTGTGCGCAATCTCGGCCAGGGACACACGCTTGATGCTGTCTTGCACGCCGACTGTACCGTCTTTCAAGCTAACCAAGCTGGCATCGGTATCGAGTAGAACACCGGCGATCGCTTTGATGCGCTCGGCCAGTTGTTCACAAGCGGTGCCGACCGCGCCGCCTGCCATCACCGCACAACGTGAGCCCCAGGTTCCTGTGGAATATGGCGTCATGCCGGTATCGCCGTGGATCACGCGCACTTTTGCGATATCAATACCCAGCACCGTATGCGCGACTTGCGCCATCGATGTTTCCAGGCCTTGTCCGTGCGAATGCACGCCAATACGTAATTCGAGAATGCCATCAGGTGTAAAGCGCGCCGTGCATTGTTCGTAACCCGGCACCATCGGTATGCCCCAGCCGTGATAAACGGAGGTGCCGTGTGCGCCTTGTTCGCAGAACACTGCCATGCCGAGGCCGAGGCGCTTCTGCGCTGCGTCATCGCCATTCGCGGCATGACGTTCTTTTTGACGTGCACGCCAACCGTCCCAGTCGATCGCTGCCACTGCCTTGTTCATGCAGGTCGTGTAATCGCCGGAGTCGAACAATTTGTTGGTGATATTGCAGTAGGGCATGGCTGATGCCGGCACCAAACTCTTGGCGCGCAATACATATGGCTCTATACCAAGTTCGCGTGCCGCGATATCCAGCATTACTTCAAGAGCAAAGCAGACACCAGTACGTGCTACGCCGCGATACGGCAAGATAGGTGGTTTGTTGGTAGCAGCCGAGCGTGTACGACAAACAAAGCTGTCCATTACATACGGTCCCGGCAGGATGGAGCCGATCTGCGCGCCTTCCAGACAAGCACTGAATGGATAAGACGAGTAAGCGCCCGAATCGACCACCGCATCGCAACGTATGCCAGCCAGTCTTCCTTCATGCGTTACATCGACTGCTATGTCATAGCCGTGTTCGCGGCAGTTCGCATTGGCACTCAACTGCTCGCGTCTGTCTTCCAGCCAGCGCACCGGACGCTTCAGGTATATCGCCAGCCAAGCGCAGCAAATTTCTTCTGGCAGCAGAATGCCCTTGTAACCAAAGCCGCCGCCGACGTCTGGCGAGATGACGCGTATCTGTCCTTCATCCAAACCCAGACATTCGGCCAGACCGGTACGATTGATATGCGGCACTTGCGCGGCTGTGTACATGATCAACTGATCTACGCGGGTATCCCACCAGCACAGAACCGCACGACCTTCCATCGGTGCCATGCATTGGCGTGCCATGCGCAATTTGCGACTGACACTGTGCACTGCTTCCTCAGTTGCGCTCACACGGCGATCAACATTGGTTTCTGCAAAGACGTTTTCGCTCCAGTCGTCATGCACACGCGCATCGCTGTCCAAGGTGCCGTACATATCGGCCAGAACAGGCAATTCCTGATAATCGACCACCACACTTGCGGCGACATCTTCAGCGCAGGCGCGGTCAGTACCGATACAGGCAGCGACCAATTCGCCGACATGGCGCACCTTGTCTTGTGCGAGTGGGTATTGGGAGGAACGTTTGAAACCGGGTAAAGAAGATGTAGCCACGATAGGACGTACGTCCTTCATGTCTGCCATCGTGTAGACCAGATGCGCCATACCTTCAGGCTTCTCGATCTGGCCGAGGCGTGCATGCGCAACCGGCGAGCGGACAAACGCCACTTCAACCATATCGGGCATACGCATATCGCCGACATATTTACCTTGCCCCAACAGCAGTCGCTTGTCTTCCTTGCGCAATACCTCGCGACCAATTCCTTGATCGGCACCGGCTTGTATCAGCAACTCGGGCATCACCAGATCATTCATCAATTTCTCCTGAACATTGCCGGAAGTTGAAATTAGAATTCAACTTTTCCGCGTCTCTAATAATTATGTGGCATACCACATTTATATAGCCATGTGTCATTCATTTTTGCATTACGAGCATGAATTATTTTTCACCTCCTTTGCGCTGTACTACGATTTTATTTGCAAGTGTTCTTCCTGATAGAACACTGTGCAAAGCCGCGATACTGAATACTGCACATCAACTTCAAAATGCGTTTTTTATGCTACGTCCACATACATAGAACTCACGAAATACCTTTAGCAATGACCATGCCAACCTTGCAGACATGTCAGATATTACGCTACACAAGTCATTGATTACAATATAAATTATTGCTTTTCAATATATGTGGTACAGCACATTTATTAGACTTTTATCAAACAATGTTCTTGAATGAAGACCGATATTTGTTGTTGTACATGAAAATCACAGCATTTGCATCAAATTGGAAAAATTTTGTCTCAAAAAAGTGCAAAATTATTTTTATGTACGCACTATTTTTGCTCGCAACGAAATCCTAACAAGACATCTCATCGCGCACAGCAAGCTGCCATGCGCATGTACAACAAACGCGATGAATCATCTCAAAGTGAATGAGAAAATGCACGCTGCACTGCAATGCGGCGAAATTTAAAAAGGAAAGAAAAGTTTTAGCGCGCTTTGAGTAAAGGCACGCGATCTGTGGCCTCGGAATCGACCAACCTCACCATCAGAAGAATGAACAGCTGGCGCTCTTCCGGCGAAAGATTTTCGATAGTGCGGTCATGTGCCTTCTGTACGGCAGGACGCATTTTTTTGACCAGCGCACGCCCCTTGCGGGATAGCTTGACGTATTTGACGCGCTTGTCGTGCTCAGACTGGCTACGCGCGATCAACTCTCGTTGCTCCAGGCGCGGCAATACTTCCGCCACGCTGGTGCGTTCCAGACCGATATGGTGCGCGAGTGAGTTCTGATCCAACTCGCCATACTCTTCCAGCGCCGTCAGTAGACTGTATTGCACCGGCGTGATGTTGTATTCCTCAGTCTCTTCCATGAACAATGCGCTGTGGATCTGATGTAACCGACGAATCAGGAATCCAGGACGTGTCAGTAACAGGGATCGTGCCTGTACTGACTCCATTTCACTCGTCAGAAAGGGAAAAGCTGCTTCTTCAATCATGTTCATGGATGGTCAAGGTATATAAAAGAACTGGATGGAATCCGGTCTGCCGCAAACCAGAAGTATATGTGAATCCGCTTTAGAGCCAATAATATAAATAGATTATAAATGTGGTGCACCACATTTATTTAAAGTTAGCATAGAATATGAGGTGCACCACATATTATCTCAACCAGGAAGGATAGCCATGAATCATATTATTCTCAAAGGTGGCCGCGTCATCGATCCAGCAGCCAATCGTGACGGTATTTTTGATGTATTGATCAAGGATGGCACCATCGCCGCAGTAGACCGTGACATCACACCACCAGATAGCAATACGACCATCGTCGACTGTCGTGACAAGCTGGTATTGCCTGGTCTGATCGATACACATGGCCATGTTTATCAAGGTGTCACTGGCCGTTTCGGCCTCAATGCCGATATGTGTGGCGTGTATTCCGGCGTGACAACCTTGGTTGATCAGGGCGGCGCCAGCTGCATCACCCTGCCCGGTTTCCGCCAATACGTAATCGAACCTTCGAAGACACGTGTGCTGTCATATATGTCGGCGTATCTGGTGGGCGGTCTGGAAGGACATTACTATCCTGAACTCTATCGCCCGGATTGCCTGAACGTAGAGGCGACTGTTACCGCCGCCAAAAAGAACCGCGATATTGTGTGCGGTCTGAAGGCACACGCGGAAATTGGTGGTTTTGCGCGCTGGGGCGTGGATGTCATGCGCATCGCCGCACAGATCGGACGCGAGGCAGCGCTACCTGTCTATATACACTTCGGCCAACTCTGGCCGAAACCGGAAGACGGCGGATCACCCGTCAATCCCGACAATATTTTCAATCAAGTGGTCGACATGCTCAAACCAGGTGACGTCCTGGCACATCCATTCAGTCGTCACCCGGGCGGCTTCGTTGAGCTCAATGGCAAGCTCCATCCGATGGTCAAGGAAGCAATTGCACGCGGCCTGAAAATCGACGTAGGTCATGGTTCGCACTTCAGCTTCAAAACTGCGCGCATCGTATTGGACGCCGGCGTCATGCCAGATACCTTGGGTGCCGACATGCATGGCTACAACACCATCGTGCCACCACCACCCGGCACACCATCCTGGCATCCGGATGAAAGCGTGCATATCTTCAAGGGCAATGAACGCTTCAGCCTGGTATCTGCCATGAGCAGCATGCTGGCACTCGGCATTCCACTCAATCATGTCGTCGCGATGGCAACCAGCAATGCCGCCAAGCTGGCAGGTATGGAAGGCGAAATCGGCACGCTCAAGGTCGGCAGCGTGGCAGACGTCAGCGTGCTCGAAGACCTGCGCGGACGTTGGGCGATGCATGACAATGAAGGCACGCAAGTCATTACCGAGCGCATGTTGCATCCTGCGTTCTGTTATCGCAATGGCGAACGTTTCGATGCAACTGCCACCATACTTCCGGTCGCCAAGGCTGCATGATGAAAATCAATCAGCCTCCCACCCTGCAAGAAGTTGAACAGGTCTTCGACGCCTACGAGCAAGCGCTGGTAGGCAATGATGTGACCAAGCTCGACGAGCTGTTCTGGAACAACGCTGCCACCTTGCGTTATGGTGCCGGCGAAAATCTGGTCGGCTTTGATGCGATACAAGCATTTCGCTTGCAGCGCCCATCCGCCAATCTGGCACGCACCGTCACCAGCCGACACATCACTACCTTCGGTACGGATTGCGCTGTCGCCAACATCACTTTTACCAAGGCAGGTGAATCGCGCATCGGCAGACAAACCCAAACCTGGGTGAAATTTCCCGATGGCTGGCATGTCGTCGCCGCGCACGTGAGTTGGATGGAAAGAAAATGAACACGCCATTGAGCAATCAGTTACAACCGAATACCGGCGGCGCTTTTCTGGCTGAAGCCTTTGGCCATTCTTTGCAAGCGCATCGTCCGCTGGGCAACAAGTTGAAAAACCTGCGCTTTGCAGTCAAGGATGTATTCGACATCGCCGGCACGCGCACCGGCGCAGGTAATCCGGTCTGGCTGTCCGGCAATCCCGTGGCAAAAAAACATGCCGCAGCAGTAGAGCGGCTCTTGTCTGACGGTGCCACCTTCGTGGGCAAAACGCTGACCGACGAACTCACCTACAGCCTGGCCGGCATCAACGCGCATTACGGTGTGCCACGCAATCCGGCCAGTCCGGATCGTCTACCGGGTGGTTCATCATCCGGTTCGGTAGCAGCCGTCGCTGCCGGCCTGGCTGATATCGCACTGGGCACAGATTGCGGCGGCTCGATCCGATTGCCGGCAAGCTATTGCGGCGTATGGGGTATGCGACCTACGCATGGCCGCCTGTCCGGACATGGTTGTCTCACACTTGCGCACAGCTTTGATACGGTCGGTTGGTTTGCCAATACGCTGGAACACCTTGAGCAAACCTTCTGCGCCTTGGCACATGCAGATGCCACCAGCATGCCAGCGACATTTTTGACTCTCAACGACGATGGCATCAACAGCTTGCTGGATCCCGCCGTACTCAATGCCTTTAGTGCGCTGAAAAACCAACAAACAGATTTTGTCGCAGTAACAAGCGCATTGGATCTGACCGCTTGGGCTGCAGCCTTCCGCATACTGCAAGCATCCGAAGCGTGGATGGAACATGGCCTGTGGGTTACGCAACATGCAAATGAATTGGGTCTCGATATCCGTCAGCGCTTCGACATTGCTGCCAGCGTGACGACAGCGCAAGTGCGCGCGGCGCAGGAAATCAGAATCGCGGCCATCAGCGCACTGAACCAGATTCTTGATGACCAGCACAAGGTCATCGTCATTCCAACCGTGCCCACACCAGCTCCGCTACTCACTGCAGACAGCGCGCAGGTCAACGATATACGCATGCGTTCACAACAGTTTCTCTGCATTGCCGGACTGGTGGGCCTGCCGCAACTCAGCATGCCGTGGATCCAGATCAATGGCGCACCAGTTGGCCTATCCATCATCGGTGGTCGCGGTTGCGATGAAATCGTTCTGCACGCAGCGCGTAAGTTACATACGCACATCACGAATTGATCACTCACGGAGAACAAGCATGAACACAGCCAGTCTCGACGATGAAATCGCACTGATCGCAAACCGCTTTCACGACATACTCTGGACGGATGTTGTGTTGCGCTCCCAGGCGCTACCTGATTTGCCCGCCGATGTACTGCTGCATGCCGGTCCGCCGCTGGTAGGTGAAATGCCTGCATCGATCAAACAAGCTGCGATGGAAGCCTTGTTGTTTGAAGGACTGGCAGAACATCATGAAGCAGCAGCGCAATTACTTGATCAGGGCAAGGTCAGACTAATGCCTGCGCAGGATCACGGAGTCGTCACGCCATTGGCGCAAGTAGTGTCTGCCTCGATGCCGCTATTCGTCGTCAAGAACAAGGGCGCAACGCGTTATGCGCCTATGGTTGAAGGCACTGCGCCTGCCCTGCGTTTTGGCAAACCGAGTGCCAGTTCACGTGCGCACTTGCAGCTACTTTCACAATTTGGCATGCATGTATTAAAGCCGATAGTGAAACACCAGGCCATCACCTTATCCACGCCGATACACTACGCCTTGCTCGGTGGGGAAGAATGTCATGCACTCACAGCGCGCGCCAATGTTGCGCTGACAGCACAGCTCCATGCACTAGACGCCAAGGATCGCCAGGTCATACTGGCCAATCCGGGCTTCGTGCTGCCGATACTGATGGCAGCATGCGCATTGCGTCTGGAACAGACCGGACACATCGTGGCTGCAGGCGGCAATGGACAGGTTTTCGGTTATCGTCTGCGCGATACAGATGGTTGGCAGACTATCGCCGCGACGCCACCTCAAGGCACGCGATTCAAGGGATATGAAAAAACGGTGGCGCTTGGTGCGATAGGCGACAGCGCCGTCATCGATTTCTGCGGATTGGGCGCACAGGCACTGGCTTACGTGCCGACTCTGGCAAACGACTGGAAAGAATTTTTACCCAGCGATCTGCACGCGCATCGAAGCCAGGTATTGAATGCCCGCAGCGGAATGGTGGATTTAAAAAATATACTGGGCAGAGATTGCTCGCCCATGGTCAACCTCGCCATTCTCGATCAAGCCGCAGAGATAGGCCTGATCGGGCGCGGTGTTTTCAAAGTGCCTACGCAGTTGTTTGCAGATCCGAGTGAAGTCACTTTAAGGTACTCATGCGCTGAGTCCTGAAACGTCTTGTGACAGCGGTACAGTCAAACGCCCAAATAAGCGCGCTGTACCGCTGGATCATCGATCAGTACTTTGGCCAAACCTTCATGCACGATACGACCGGTTTCCATCACGTAGCCGCGATCGGCTCCAGACAAGGCGAGTTGTACATCCTGCTCAACCAGTAACACGGTCACGCCGTCTTGCTGTATCGCCGCCAATATCTCCATCAGCTGATCCACCACGACCGGCGCCAGGCCCAGACTCATTTCGTCTATCATCATCAACATCGGCTTGGCCATCAAGGCACGCGCCATCGCACACATCTGCTGTTCGCCACCCGACATATTGCCGGCCAGTTGCCGTCGCCTTTCTGCCAAACGCGGGAACAAGGTGTACATGCGCTCCAGATCACGCATCAACTCCGCCTTATCGCGCCGCTTGTAACTCCCCATCAACAGATTATCTTGCACCGACATGCGATCAAATAACTGACGTCCTTCCGGCACTTGCACCAAACCGAGAGAAAACACCTGATCCGGCGTCATGTTCACCAGCTCATGTCCATTCAACTGAATACTGCCGCTACAGGACAGCATGCGTGACAGCGCGCGCAGCAAGGTCGTCTTGCCAGCACCATTGCTACCAACCAGAGCAACCATTTCTGCCGGATAAATTTCCAGGGCAATGTCATGCAGCACCGGCATTTCGCCATAGCCGGCGGACAGTCCTGCCACTTTCAGCAAGGGCGCGCGAGGCTGCATAGCGCGCGGCTCTTGCAATCCATCTTGCAGCACGCTGCTCATACGCGCTTCCTTCCCAAATACGCCTGAATCACTGCCGGATTCGACAGCACGACATCCGGCGTACCTTCGGCAATTTTTTCACCGTGATGCAATACCAGCAAACGATCAGACAGACTTTTGATCGCCTTGATCACATGTTCGATTACCAGAATGCTGATGCCTTGCGACCGCACCTTGCGGATGACCTCGATCACTTCTTCAATTTCGACATGATTCAAGCCAGCCATCACTTCATCACACAATAAGATTTTCGGCTGCATCGCCAAGGCTTTCGCCAACTCCAAACGTTTGCGACCCGGGCCACCAAGTTCATCTGCGCGCTGATCGACATTGCGCCCCAAACCGACGAAATCGAGACAGGCGCGCGCCTGCTCACGCGCTAATCCCAATTTGGCTTGGCCGCCATCGCGCCCAAACAAGGCACCCACTGCCACATTGTCCAGCACCGACAAACCTGGAAACGGCCGCATGATTTGAAAGGTGCGACCTATACCTAATCGCGCCCGACGATATGCAGGCACCGTAGTAATCGACTCACCTTGAAACAGTACGTCGCCGGAACTCGGGGCCAACGTGCCGCTGATCAGACTGACCAGCGTGGTCTTGCCGGCACCGTTGGGACCAATCAAGCCCAGAATCTCACCTTGCGCCAAGGAGAAATCAACGTCGTTGACGGCAATCAGACCGGCAAAGCGTCTGGTGACATGGCGAACTTCCAGTAGCGTGCTCATAGTCGATGCGATCGAATGTTTTCAATGAAATAGCGCCAGCCGACCTTGCGGAATCGGCGCAACATGTCGGCCAGACCACGCGGCATCAACACCACCGCGACCACTATCACTATGCCGAAGAACAAACCTGCAATGCTGGTTACTTCACTCGATAGGATTTCTGAAATGGCAGACAGCGACAAGGCACCGACGATAGGCCCGAATATTGTTCCTGCGCCACCGAACACTGCCATGATGATCATCTTGACGTTGAGGCTGATGTCGAAGGCGCTCACCGGATCGAGGAAGGTGATCCAGTAAGTATGTATGCCGCCAGCCAGCGCACTGAATACACCAGACAGCGCGAATGCTAATACTTTGTACAAAGTGGTGTTGACACCCATCACGGCGGCACCTTCTTCGTTTTCACGTATTGCGATCAAGCCAAAGCCGAAGCGACTGCGCGTCAGCCAGAATATCGTCAAGGTCGCGACCACCAGCAAACCTAGCGACAATTCGTAAAACAAGGGATCGTTATTCAGCGGCGGTAACACCAGACCGATATTCTGGCCAGCCACACCGATATTGGAGACGATAGCCGTCATCACCTGCGACAAAGCCAACGTCGCAATCGCGAAATAGTGGCCACGTAAACGCAGCACCGGCAAACCCAGCAGTACCGCAAAGATCACCGCCAGCACCACACCAAACACCATGCCAACGCCGAACGGTAGATGCCATTGCACCATCGCAATCGCCACGCCATAACTACCCAGACCGAAGAACACGGAATTGCCGAACGAGGCGTAACCGGCATAGCCGCCGATGATGTTCCAGCCTTGTGCCAATACCGCCAGCAACAAGGCGTTGATGCCAAACTGCACCAACACATCTGAACCGTACCAAGGCACGCCGGCCAGAATCACCAGTGCCACCAGGATCAGCCCTATGCGTAATCCTTTCACGCGGCTCTCCCCAACAAACCGCTAGGACGCAGTATCAGCACCAGCACCAAAATGCCGAAACTGGCGACATCGGAATAAGTAGGACCTATGTAAAGCGCAGTCAACGATTCCACGATCCCCAGAAACAAACCACCAACCAATACCCCAAGCGGATTGTCGAGACCACCGATAATCGCAATCGCAAATGATTTGGCAGTCAGCGTCGCACCGATATATGGATTGATCTGCGACACGGTGCCATACAATCCGCCGGCAGCGCCAGCCAAGGCAAGGCCGAGCGCAAACGTGGTCGCATATAGATGGCGTGGCTCGACGCCATACAGTCGCGCCGCCAGCAGGTTTTGCGCAGTAGCACGTATCGCCAGTCCGAGCCGCGTATGCAGCAAGAACAGCCACATGCCCACCGTCAATATAATCGCAGCGCCAAAAGCGGCCAGACGCACCACTGGCACCACAACCGGTCCCCATTGCAGACTGTTACCGGCATAGCTAGGATTGATAGTGCGGAAATCTGCCGAGAACATGATTTGCGCCAGATAGGTCAACACGACTTCCAGCCCGAAGGTGATCAGCAAGGTGTTGAACATCGGCGCGCGTATAACCAGATTCAACAGACCACGTTGCAATACATAGCCGAACCCGAACATGATCAATGCCGTGAGTGGCAAGCCGACGAATGGATCGATATGCAGATAAGTGTAGAGATACCAGGAAGCGTAAGCGCCCAGCATGATGAATGCGCCGTGTGCCAAATTAACGATATTCAGCACACCCCACACCAGCGCCAGACCAAGCGCCATCACAGCATACAGTCCGCCTAACAGTACCCCGTTGACGAGGATTTGCGCGAGCAGGTCCATGGCAGGCCGCCCTTACTTACGCGCATTCCAGGCCGGCATCGGATATTTCGGTTGCTTGACGAAACCTTTCGCGTTGTAGACTTCGACCAGCTCATTGCCCTGAACTTGAATGACTACCTGCGGCAAATCTATCTGTCCATTTTGATTGAAGGCAATCGGGCCATACAGGCTATCGAACTTCACCTTCGCGAGTGCATCACGCACTTTCTGCGGATCCATGCTGTTGGCATCTTCCATCGCCTGTACCAGTGCTTCTACATCAGCGACACCAGACGCTGCATGGTAATCAGGGTCGTAACCATATTTGGCTTTGTACTCTTTTGCGAATTTTTCAGCATCACCAAACCAGCGATCTTTAAGCGATGCCGATGGCAACCACGCTGTCATGCCGAATGCGTAATCAGCATCTGCGCCGAGTGCCTTGCGGAAGTCTTCACTAGGTACACCGACTGTAAATGAGTAGATCTTCGGTGCCACAGCCAGACTCTTGGCTTGTCGTACGAAATTCAGGATTTCAGTTTCGTGTCCGGCAACCAAAACAACTTCAACATTTTTGCTTTTAATTTGTGACAACAGTGAATTGAAATCCGTGGCATTCGTGCTGTAGCGTTCATCCATCACTATATTAAAACCGGCCTGTTTCAGCTTCGGCCGCGTGCCCTCCGCCACCGATACATCGAAAGCATCATCGGCATACAGCAGCGCCACGGTTTTCGGCACTGGCTTCAGCGCTCTCAACATGTCTATCGTGCTGCCGAAGTAATTACTGGCGGGTGCCAGTGTGCCGAATATGTATTTGAATTGCCGCGTGAAGATCTGATCGGAAGCGCCGCCACCCTGCACCATAGGCACTTTATATTTTTCCGATACGGCAGAATCGGCCAGTGCGAAATTGCTGGCGAATGGTCCGAGTAGAAGATTGACTTTGTCCTGTGTGATCAATTGCGTGTACTGGCGCACACTCAGATTGACGTCGGACTGATTGTCATACAGCTTCAGAGCTAGTCGATGTTGCTGACCGGCGATTTTGACACCGCCTGCTGCATTGATTTTGTCGATCGCGAGTTGATAAGCATCGCGGTAGTAACGTCCGGTATTGGCAACCGGTCCAGTCAGCTGTACCGATGCGCCGAGCACCACATCCTGCGCCAAGGCAGTGACGGGAGTCGCGAAGAGTAAGGAAATCAGTAGCGCTGAGAATAAACGAAAAGATGTGAGTAACATGGGGTTACCTCTTTCTTATGCAATTCAGACACTTCACACTGCAAGGAAAATCAGACTATTCCTACCTACCTCATCCGTCAATACAGCTTGCACAAGCTGCCTGAGATGGCAAACCAAACACTATGCGCACACTGATGCATCCTCGCTTTAAGTTGCCAGAAATACATAAATGATGACGCCATCTATTTGAGTAAGAACGCTTCCAGTAGTTTTAGTTCCTAATTACAAGAAACCGTCACTCAAAATCGCGATCATCACTTGGTGATGACATTGGTAAAATCATGCCTCAGTTATTTCTATGGGAAGTACACATCGTGGAAAATGTTAATCAGACTAATCATGCTGATTTAGTCGAGCGCTTAACAAATCTGGAATATGCGATCAGGCAGTCAATGACGGTGCGAGAAGACCAGGATGAGGCCGCCGATCAGCAACACAAGGATGAAGCTGAACGTTACGGAATCGTTATAGAAGATGCGACGACAAAAGGCGATCTGCTCAATGCAGTGCAAACCCTGGTTCGTACAACGCAGAAAAAGATGGCAGCAGAGTCCCTCGGCACCACACCGAAAAAATAAACCAAGAAGAGATTTCGTCTTAGTTCATTCCCAGCATACGCGCCAAACTGTTTTCCGATTTTTCATTCATCAGTTCTATGCGTTCTTCCAGCACCAAGAGATGCGCCTGCATCGCTTGCGTCGCACCCTCAACATCGCCACGCTCTATGCATTCAACGATCAATGTATGTTCGTCATGTTCGCAGGATGCGTGACCGCCCGGTTCGTGCAATGCCACAATCAGCGAGCAACGCGATACTAGTTCGCTTAGATAGCGTTGCAACAAAGGGTTGTGCGACAACTCGGCAACGCGCAAATGAAAGTTGGACGCCAATCGCGCCCAATCCACCTGCTTGTAGGTGTGCATGACTTTGTGCTCTTCATCCAGCATGCCACGCAACTTAGCGATGTCTGCCTTGGTCGCGTTTTTCACGGCGAGCGGAAGCATCGCTGTTTCCAGTGCGCGACGTGCTTCAAAAATCTGTCGCGTTTCTTCCTTGGTTGGCATCGCCACCACCGCCCCACGATTCGGACGCAGTTCGACGATATGGTCATGCGCCAGCTTTTGCAGTGCTTTTTGAATTGTCGTTCTACCGACATTGAACAATTCGCATAGCGCTGCTTCCGGCAACTTGGTGCCGGGCTTCAGGCGTTGACCCATGACGCTGTCAAATACCGTTTGATAAATACGGAGTACCAGCGCATCGCCGCTATCCGTACGATCAGCTTCTGCAACTATGCCCGGAATTGGGGCAGGTGATTTCGCCATCTTTTGCTCGTCGTTTCTCACAAGATTGTTGTTATAACTGCTGCCATAGTGCCACCGCAAGCTTTATCAAAGCACGATCGCTGCCAGCCGATCCTATCAACGATATTCCTATCGGCAAGCCAGATGCAGAGTTGAATGGCAAGCTGACTTGCGGCAATCCGGCCAGACCGGCAACGCAGGTAATACGGAAGGTACGGCTACGCAGATTATCTACCTCCGCGCCGGAAGCCGTCAGCAGTGGCGCAACACCGGCTGCAGATGGAATCACTGCCACACCGTCGGTACCCAGCATATCTCTGATAGATGCACGGATTTTTGCCTGTCTGGCAACCGCAGCATCAGCAGCAACTTGGCTGGTATTGCGCGCCATATCCCAACGCGCAGCGACTGCGGCACCGAAGATGGGTTGATGTTTTTCTATCCACTCGCCATGCACTTGCCAGGCTTCACGTGCCGATGCGCTAATGTATGTTAAACGCCACTCGTCCAGTTCTTCGCTGGTTCCGTTTGTTGTCACCCGTGTACGGAATGTCTCCAGATTTTGTCCCAGTGCAGCGTAGACTTGTTCAGCCTTTTCATGAAACACATCATCGGCCTGCGCCAGCACATCATCGAACAACATCGCGCGGCGGAAATTGGATGTCGGTGATTCCGGCAACAACACATCGGCGACGCGCATGAAAGTATCTGCATCATGTGCCAACCAAGTCGGCGTATCGAAGCTCGGATTCAGCGGCACCATGCCTGCACTCGGCAACAAACCGTGCGTAGTGCGCAAACCCCACAAGCCGCAATAACTGGCCGGTACGCGCGTCGAACCGCCGGTATCGGTGCCTAACGCAAAATCACAAAGGCGCGCAGCCACTGCCGCCGCCGATCCGCTGGACGAGCCGCCCGGCACGCGTCCTATCGCCAAGGTATTCAGCGGTGTGCCGTAATGCGCATTGTCACCGTTGATGCTGTACGCCAATTCATCGGTCAATGTCTTGCCCATCAAGGTCGCACCAGAATTCAACAATGCTTCAATGATGGGACTGCTCTTGCTTGGGATCTGATGCGTGGCCAGCCAAGTTGGATTGCCAGCACCAGTGGGATGACCAGCCACATCGAACAGATCCTTGGCGGCGAAAGTCAAACCCGCCAGCGGTCCGCTCGACGCACCATTAACGACGAAGCGACCATGCGGCACCCATGCACCTATGGTGTCTAGAATCGGGAAGTTGGCATCAGCCTTGATGGCGTCAGTATTTAAGTTCATGCAAATGCTCCGCTCTATATATGTTGAATAAGTTGTTCGTTGGTTTTGAGTACGTCCAGGGTATCGACGTAGTCGCAGATCGCGCCCGGCGTGGTAAACCAGACTTGATCTCGAGCGCGCGTGAGATGCGTCAGTGCCGCGCGCAAATGGCGCAGACGATATGGCTGACCAACCAGATAAGGATGCAGCGCGATGCCCATGACTAGAGGTTGATGCCTGGATTGCTCCAGCATTTCATCGAAGTTGTCGACAATCAGTTGCGCGAAATCCTTGCCGTCCATTTGGCGCGCAATGATCATCGGGATGTCATTCACCTCTTGCGGATACGGCAGTGACCACAGCGACTTGCCACTGCGCGTCGTCATTCGTATCGGTTGATCGTCATGACACCAGTTCAAGGTGTAGCGATAACCGGCTTCTGCCAACAGATCCGGCGTCACCAGACTTTCTGAAATCCACGGTGACAACCAGCCGGCTGGCGCGCTACCGCTTTCAGCCAGCATGCGTTCGCGACAATGTTCCAGCAGCAAGCGTTCTTCCTGTTCAGGTAACGTGCCCTGCTGCCGCGCATTCGTATGTCCGTGTCCTATCAGTTCATCACCTCTCGCAACAAAGGCAGCGATCAATTCCGGGCAGTGATCATAAAGAGCGGTATTCGCCAGCACGCCGGCCGGCAAGCCAAGCGCATCAAACAATTCCAGACAGCGCCATGCGCCGACCCGATTACCGTATTCGCGCCAGGCGTAATTCAATACATCTGGTTCCGGGCAAGCCGGGCCTAGTTTTGCACCCATGCCTTCGCCGAAAGCAAAGTGTTCAATATTGAAACCTATATAGACAGCCAAGCCCGCACCGTTCGGCCAGCGATACTGTGGTCGCTGCGTGATCGCCGAATAGGGAAAACGCTGGTGCGTATTTAATGGCGCAAACGCATTCATGATGGTGGAATCGCGCGTCGTCATAGCACCGCCAAACCTGCGCGCACCAGCAACCATTCCGCGCTGTCGTTCCAGACATCCATTTGCACGATCAAACCATCGCGCACGACATAGCGATCCACATAACGGTTGCCTTCAAATGTGCTGCCGTCTGGCCACGCACCATACAAAGTCCCGTAGCTGTAAACAATCGTGTGCTGCGGCGATCCGCCGACAACGACTTCCGTGCTCTCGATACGTTTCTTGACCCAGCTATAACGCGCGGCATTGAAGCGCGCACATTCTGCTGGCTCCTGCATCAATCGTCCGCCGGTAAAGCGAATCACCAAATCAGGTGTCGTCAAACGACGCGCGGCTTCGGGATTCGGAATCATCAGCAGGCGCAGATATTCATCTACAACTGCTGCTGCCTCGTTGGGCTGTGCTTGCGTGCTGCCTAGTGGTGCGTGTTGCATCATTTTCTCCAGTGTTCGCACAGTTCTTGTGCGCTGCTTAAACAGATCAAATCGCTTTTTCTGCAAATTGTCGGCAATACAGTCGATAAATTGCCAATGAAATGAACATCATTTTGTTGCGATGGCATGCACCTTGCATAAGTCGTGCCGGGCATTCCATTTCCTTAATCTCACCGAGAGGAACCATCATGATTAGATTTACTCGCCGCACTTTCGCCGCCGCCTGCACGCTAGTTGCATGCAGCGCTTTCATACCGACCGCATTCGCCGCCGACCCAATCAAGATCGGTCTGGTCACCGCTTTGTCGGGACAATCAGCGCAAGCAGGCGAAGCAATTGCACGCGGGCTCAGCGTGGCTATCGACGAGATCAATGCCAAAGGCGGTCTGTTGGGAGGACGCAAGATCGAGCTGGTACGTCGCGATGACGAAGGCAATCCGGCCAAAGGCGTGATCGCTGCACGCGAACTGATCTACAAGGAAAAAGTCTCCGTGATCTTCGGTGGACTGGACACGCCGGTATCGATGGCGATGGTGCCCTTGGTGAATCAGGAAAAAGTACCGTTCATGGGTCCGTGGGCTGCAGGCACCGGCATTACCAAGAATGGCGCAAGCCCGAATTACGTATTCCGCGTATCCGCAGTGGATGAGATTGTCGACAAAGCGATGGTGCAATATGCGCAAAAAACCTTCAAATCCAGCAAGGCAGGTTTGATCCTGATCAACAACCCTTGGGGCGAATCCAATGAAAAAGGTTTGGTCGCAGCACTCGCTGAAAAAGGCACCAAGCCAGTCGGTATTGAAAAATTCGAAGGCAGCGACATCGACGTCGTACCGCAACTCAATCGCTTGAAAGCCGCCGGTGCCGACACGCTTTATATGGTCGGCAATGTCGGACCATCCGCACAAGTCGTCAAATCGCTGGATCGCATGGGCTGGAAAGTGCCGGTCGTTTCACACTGGGGTCCGGCTGGTGGACGCTTCACTGAACTGGCAGGTCCGAATGCAAAGAATGTGCACTTCGTACAAACCTACAGCTTCTTCGGCAAGCAATCACCAGTGGGTGAAAAAGTCATCAATGCGCTCAAAGCCAAATATCCAAATATCAAAGGCCCGGACGACATCACACCAGCAGTCGGCGTAGCGAATGCGTATGACGGCATGCAACTGGTCGCACTGGCAATCACCAAAAAAGGTTCCAGCGATAGAGAAGCAATTCGTGAAGGACTCGAGAGCATCGACCGTTACGAAGGCTTGATCAAAACCTACACCAAGCCATACAGCCCGACCAACCATGACGCACTCAACGAGAACGATTATGTGTGGGCGCAATTCATCGACAACCGCATCCTGCCTGTCGGCTTGGCGAAATAAATACATACGCAAGGCAGCAGTACATCACTTGATGTCTGCTCGCTTTGCAGATGGCACGACTCGGAGAATGACAAATGTTGTTATCAGCACTGATTAGCGGTATCGGTTTGGGAAGCATGTACGGCTTGCTGGCATTGGGCTTCTACATCACATACGCCGTGTCCGGCACAGTCAATTTTGCGCAAGGCAGTTCGATGATGCTGGGTGCAGTACTGTGCTTTTGTTTTACGCAAACCCTGGGCTTGCCGATGTGGCTGTCCATCGTGTTGGCACTGGCCTTGTGTGCAGCTTATGGCTTGCTGGTGGAGTTGCTGGCGGTGCGTCCGTTTGCCAGCCGCGGCTCCAATGCCTGGCTGATGTCCACCGTCGCACTCGGCATCGTTCTCGATAATCTGGTGATGCATACATTTGGCAAAGAACCACGCAGTCTGCCTTCCGACCTGGCCATGACGCCGATAGAAATCGGCGGCATTGGTCTGGGCGTCTATCCGCTGCAATTACTGATTCCTGTATTGGGATTGGCCTTGGCAGCATTGCTGCACACGATCTCGCGCCGCACGCGTTGGGGTATTGCGATGCTGGCGGTAGTACAGAATCGTCAGGCCGCGCAACTGATGGGTATACCGATCAAGCGCACCATCGCCGCCGCATTTGCACTCTCCGCTTTACTCGCCGGCGTTGCCGGCATCTTGATCGCACCACTGTTTAACGTGAATGCCGATATGGGCACGCTGTTCGGCCTAAAGGCATTTGCCGTTGCCATCCTCGGCGGCATCACCAGCGCATGGGGTGTGATGCTGGCTGGTTTGTTGTTCGGCATCGTCGAAGCGCTGGTGACTTCGTCGCTGGGTTCCGGTTACACCCAGATCATTACATTCGCGCTGGTCATCGTGGTACTGGCTGTGCGGCCCAACGGCCTGTTTGGGCAAAACGAGGTTAAAAAAGTATGAAGCAATTTTCTTTTCCATCGCAGCTTGCGCTCACTCTGGTCTTTCTTGCCGCGGCCTGCGGTCTTGCTCTTGGACTGAATGGCTACTATGTCTTCGTGCTGGCCAGCATCGCACTGACGGCGATCGTCGGTATCGGCTTGAATGTCTTGCTCGGCCTCACCGGACAAGTCTCGTTCGGCCATGTCGGCTTCTATGCCATCGGTGCTTATGCGGTCGCCATATTGACGACCAGCATGGGTTGGAGTTTCTGGCTCGCATGGCCGGTCGCTGCAGTGATATCCGGTGTCTTCGGCTTGTTGCTCGCCTTGCCGGCATTGCGTGTCAAAGGTCCGTATCTGGCGATGATCACCATCGCGTTCAGCTTTATCGTACAGCACGGCATAGTGGAAATGCGCGGACTGACTGGCGGACAGAACGGCATCATGGGTATTGCAGCGCCCAGCTTTGGCGGCCTCGTCGCTGGTGAAACCGGTATCGCATTACTTGCATTAGTCACTGCAGCCGTTCTCTTCATTGCCTTTTCCTGTCTTGCACACGGTACCTGGGGCGCAGCCATGCGTGCAGTAAAGGATAGTGAAACTGCAGCAGAATCCATCGGCCTCAATCCACTCACGATCAAGACGGCTGCGTTTGTTGTCTCGGCCATGCTGGCCGGATTGGCTGGCGGATTGTTCGCACCTTTATCTGCATTCGTCACGCCAGATAGTTTCGGCTTCATGCAATCGATTTTGTTCGTATTGATCGTAGTTGTCGGCGGTGCCGGTTCCGTTGCCGGGCCACTAGTCGGTGCACTGATCGTCGGTCTGCTGCCTGAGTTGTTGTCTGGCTTGGCAGAATATCGTTTGCTGTTCTTCGGCACATTGTTGCTGCTGGTGCTGTGGGTCGCGCCGGATGGCGTAGTCGGCGCATTGCGTCAACTCGGCAAACCACGTCGCACACAAAAACAAACTTCTGCGAGTCATGCAAATGCAGCGGACATGGCACTCACCTCCCGTCCGCGTCGCACACTGCGCACCGATGCACTCAGCATGGTATTCGGCGGCGTGCGCGCGGTCACCGATCTGAGTTTTGAAGTCAAACCTGCAGCCATCACCGGCTTGATTGGTCCGAACGGTGCGGGTAAAACCACCGCGCTGAATATGCTCAGCGGTTTCTACCAACCGACCAAGGGTGGCTTCAGTCTGGATGGCGCAGCCTTGCAGGGTAAAAATGCTTACGTAATTGCCCGAAAAGGTATTGCACGCACGTATCAAACTTCAGAGTTATTCGGCACGCTCAGCGTCGAGGACAATGTGGCGCTGGCGACAAGTCGCGGCAAGCTGGGACACCTGCTCGACACGACACGCTTCAATGCATCCGGCGTGCGCAATCTGAGTCAACAGTTGCTGGCTTACTGCGGCTACTTCGGCGCGACCGATACGCCCGCGGCAGATCTCGCGCATGTCGATAGACGCTTGGTCGAAATCGCACGCGCACTCGCTACCGATCCGGATGTTCTGTTGCTGGATGAACCGGCAGCTGGCCTCTCGACCGAAGACAAAGTACAACTTGCCGCGCTGTTGCGACGCATAGCGGCAGCAGGCATCAGTGTCGTCGTGGTCGAACACGATATGACGTTGGTGATGGATATCTGCGACCAGATCGTGGTGCTGGATGCCGGCAAACGATTGGCGGTAGGAACACCAACCGATATCCAGAACGATCCTGCCGTGCGTCAGGCTTATCTGGGCGACGCCAATATGGATAGCAACGACATTTCCAAGCGCGAGCACAGAGAAGTTAAAGGAGAAGAAGTCCTCGGCGTCGGCGATCTGGTAACCGGCTACGGCGCAGAACCGGTGCTGCAAGGCATCAACATCCAGGTCAAACGCGGCGAAATGGTGGCGTTACTCGGTGCCAACGGTGCCGGCAAATCAACCTTGATGCGCGCCCTCGCCGGCTTGCATAGACCAGTCAGCGGTGGCATTCACTTCGAAGGCACAGAGCTAAGCAAGTTGTCGGCAGATGCCATCGTCGCCAAAGGTTTGGTACTGGTGCCGGAAGGACGACAAGTATTTAAAGATTTGTCGGTATTGGATAACATTCGACTGGGTGCCTTCCTGTATCCGCAAGATATGAACACGCGCGTCGAAGAAATGCTGACACGCTTTCCTAGATTGCGCGAGCGCTTGCATCAACGCGCCGGTCTGCTTTCCGGCGGCGAGCAACAGATGCTGGCAGTGGCGCGTGGACTGATGTCGCGTCCACGTATTCTGCTGCTGGATGAACCATCGCTTGGTCTGGCACCCAAGATAATCGCCGAATTGTTTGCTGCATTGGATAGACTACGTGCGGAGAACATGACGATATTGCTGGTGGATCAAATGGCCGCTCTCGCACTGGCACTGGCCGACCGTGCTTATGTAATCGAAGGCGGCCGCGTTGCGGCACAAGGAACGGCAGCAGAAATCGCCAGCAATGATGGATTGGCCAAGGCTTATCTTGGCGGACACTAATGAATATAAAAAGGGACTAGCAAGATGGAACACGAAATCAATTTGCCGGAAGTCGTTGCCGAAGTGACGGCTGCATTCATGCGTTATGAAGCAGCGCTAACCGGCAATGATGTCGCCGTACTCGATGAACTGTTCTGGAACAGTCCGCACACGCTGCGCTACGGCGTTGGAGAAAATTTGCTGGGCTACGACGCGATCCAGGCATTTCGCCTTGCGCGTCCATCCAAAGGACTGGAGCGCGACCTGGTCAACACCGTCATCACGACTTACGGTCGCGACTACGCCACTGCCAATACCGAGTTCACCCGCAAAGGTGAAGCACGCGTTGGCCGCCAGAGTCACACCTGGCTGCGTCTACCGCAAGGCTGGCGCATCGTGGCGGCGCATGTGTCCTTGATGTCTGCATAGACTACAAAAATTTTCTTCAATGGCACCGATTGCGCTCAGCTTCGGTGCCATTTTTTCACCACCTAATCCTTAGCACCTGATCTCCGCATCATCTCACTCGGCGTCATTCCCATGATCTGTCGAAACGCATGACCGAAGGCAGCAACGCTACTGAATCCCAGCTGCGCCGATATCTGTTTGATCGACATGCCGCCACGCCCCAAGGCTTCCACTGCAGCCATGATGCGTGCACGTTGTCGCCACTCCTTGAACGTCAAATTGGTTTCCGCCGGAAACAGTCGCGTGATTGTGCGCGCTGATGCGCCGGCAGTGTGCGCAAGAATTTCCAGTTCGCGATCGTTGGCTGGATCGGCAAGTATCATTTCGGCCACGCGTCGCGCGCGTGCATCAGTTGGCAAAGGCATGAAGGTCGCCGCGTCTTCATCCTCCGCGAGTTCAAACAAGGCTAGCTCTACCAATAAATCAATACGCTTGGGATGCGAGCCTTGCTTGAACGCGGCGAGTATCGTTTCACGCAGCAAAGGGCCGACGGCAACGACGAATTCTCGATTCAATCGTGGCGCTTCTGGATGTGTGGCCAACCAATCCGCAGGCACCAGCAAGGCACGCATTTGAATATCGGCCAGCACATCGACCGCGTGCTCTATCCCCGGCGGCAACCAAACCGCGCGCGCCGGCGGCACCAGCCAGCGACCTTTGGGTGTCGTCACTTGCATGATGCCGCTGGATGCAAACAGCAATTGCGCCTCGCGATGCACGTGCAAACCCAGGTGCGTGCCGCGTGCATAAGCAGTAGCCCCAACTATCATTTCTTCCTCTCAAGCTCAAAAAGCACCGAAGAATTGGCGTGTAAGCGATGTTAGTTGTCGCCCCGTCGATGAACAGTCAGATTAACCTAGCTAGACTTTTTTAGAAAGGATAAGGCCTGTTAACAATGAACAATCCCCGCACCGTCATCCTCTACATGAACATCGCTCACTTCATCGATCACTACGCGATGCTGGTCTTCGCCGCAGCGGTCATCGTCATGGCACCAGTCTTCGGCATGTCTTATGCCGACTTGCTGCCTTATGCGACGCCCGGCTTTATCGCTTTCGGCGCGGGTTCGCTACTGACCGGATGGCTGGGTGATCGCTGGAGTCGGCGGCACATGATGGTGATCTTTTTTATCGGCATTGGTCTGGCCATGATGTCCGTTGGTTTGACACAGTCGCCACAACAATTGAGCATCGCCTTGCTGGCCGTCGGTCTGTTCGCTGCGATCTATCATCCGGTCGGCACCGCCATGCTGGTTGCGCATGCCGACAAGCTCGGTCGTGAAGTCGGCGTCAATGGTGTGTGGGGCAATCTCGGCGTTGCATTGTCGGCACTCATCACGGGCGTAGTCTGCCAATACATAGGCTGGCGCTGGGCGTTTGTGTTGCCGGGCTTCGCTGCAGTAGTCGCTGGCATCCTCTTCGCGAGCAAGGTCAAACACGAAGCGCGCGGCAGTCGCAAGGCCGCCAGTACGACGACGGCACGCGTATCAAAAGATGCCATGTGGCGTGTGATCGTCGCACTCATCATCACCATCATTGCCAGCTCCACCACGTTCAATGCACTCACAGTGGCATTGCCCAAGCTGTTCACGGAACGCTTGTCCGACCTGACCAGCAATACCGCGCTGATCGGTGTCATCGCTGCGGGTACCTATGTGTTCGGTGCATTTGCGCAATATGCGATCGGACATTTACTCGACAAGCATTCGCTCAAAACCTTGTTCCTGCCATTGGCTCTGATACTTGCACCGCTACTTTTCCTCGGCGCATCCTTGTCCGGCATCCCGCTGGTTCTGGTCTGCATTGGCATCATCATCGGCATCTTCGGCCAGATCACCGTCAACGACGCAATGATAGGCAAGTACACCAGCGACGAATGGCGCTCACGCGCCTACTCGGTACGTTACTTCCTGGGATTTACCGCAGCGGGCGCTTCGGTCGGATTGGTTGCGATGCTGCATGAACGCGGCGGCTTCACGCTGATGTTGCAGGCATTGGGCGCGCTGTGTGTGTTGATCATCGTTGCGGCGATTGCTTTTCCAAATGAAGAACGATCGAATGCTTAAGCCGGCATTGAATTGAGCGACGGACTGTAAATCCGTCGCACTCTGATTCAAAAGGGTTATGTGCAAACGTAACCCTTTTTGTTTAAGCGCTGATCTCGACGCAAATAGAAAGACGCATCGCAACCGCTTGCAACATGAGTAGCACATAGACTAGGCTGGCAAAAACATGAATAGATTGTCCTTGTCGGAGACAAACCTAATGACCGTAAACCTCGGCACCATCAGCAAGGCCGACGCAGCTGATCTAGACGGCATACTCAAACTGCAAGCCGCCAATCAAATAGAGCAAGGCGGTACCTTGTCCGCCAATCTTTCACGACCACGCGTGGCGGCGATGATGGACGATATGCCGCTGATCGTTGCGCGTCGTAATGGGAAAGTGGTCGGATTTCTGATGACGACCACGCGCGAGATGAATGCCGATCTGGCGATAGTCAAAGCGATGTTTGCGGTATACCAGGGATCGACGAATGCTTATGTATATGGCCCGATCTGCGTAGATGCAAATGAACGCGGCAAGGGCTTGGCGCAAGCCATGTTTGCGGAATTGCGCCGCCTGGAATCAGGGCGCGAAGGCATACTCTTTATACGGCGCGATAACGAAGCATCGATACGCGCACATGCACGCATGGGCATGCGCGAGGTTGGGGAATTTCAATTCAATGGCGGTGACTTTGCGGTTTTATCCTATATCGGATAAAGCATTCAAGCTTTTATCTGCGACGATCAGCAAGAGCACACATCGTCGCAGCATCTCTCACTCACTTCTCGGCTAGACAACTCAAGCGTACTTGATGGCCGAATTCCTTGCCTCTGGAATTTGCATAAGCTTTATCAAAATAAACCGTCTGTATTGCATCCTTCTTCACCTGTAACGGTATCCCTTTGACGCCAATGATCATATCGAGCGTATGTTCAGGCTTTGCGCCTTGATCGCGCCATGCGGCGATGGATGTGAACATTGCACCGTAGCTGGCGCAATAAGATTGTCTATCCATGTTGGCGTCAGCATGTGCGAACGCGGAAGAAATGCTCAGTAATAAAGTGACGGTGATTTTTTTCATGAATACCTTGAGTCGATCACGCACTATACAGACTATGCCTGCCGCACTT
Organism: Herminiimonas sp. GW821-FHT09C12; assembly: GCF_059416385.1. NCBI lineage: Bacteria > Pseudomonadati > Pseudomonadota > Betaproteobacteria > Burkholderiales > Oxalobacteraceae > Herminiimonas > Herminiimonas sp. GW821-FHT09C12. Next base: position 1,136,761 of record NZ_JBWKPC010000001.1, on the reverse strand, counting down.
GCGAACTATGCATGCCACGGTGATGAAACAAGTCGATGGAGGTGGAAACAGGCGTTCACGTCACTGACTCAATAAGCATCGTCAGCATCACTGCAAGATAAGACATCCGGACGTTATCAAGGATGCAAGGAAGAAGTTGCAATCACGCGGAATGGCTCCACTGATGTGAGCGCCAACTATCGGCGGAGAGCGCTCATTTTATTTTGTTGATCTTGTTGAGATAGCGTTTCTTCAGGTCGTCGGCGATTTCCACACCGAGATACAAACCCGCGAACAGCCAGAGCGGCAGGATGATACAGAACAAAGCGTAAAGTAAGGCGTTCATCATTACCTCGCAATCGATTGCCGATTCCCGATAATAGCGCAGGTTTGGGCGCGGTGGCACTTTTGAAGATGGCACCAGCAGATTGCATCAAATCAGCAACAGAACAGCACGAACATGCAGCCACAAAGACAAGGACAAAAAAAAGAGGACGAAATGTATCGTCCTCTTTTTAACTCTGTGCACCTGCGATCAAACGCAAGCGATTAGAAGTCATTACTCAGATCATCACTTGCGATTCAACTTCACCTTAGGCTTGGTCGGATCAAAAGGACGGCTAGGCGCGCCAGCTGTTCTTTTCGATGGCGCTTTGGTATTGCGCGCTTTTTCCGCTACGCGACGGTCGCCGCCTTTGTTCGGAGCAGCCAGAGTGACGCGCTTGTCGAGAGACGGCTCCTCCGTTGGACGCACACCGGAATGGCTGATGCGCAACTTGTGCTGACCTATCGCGACCGTCTTCAGTTGGTCGAATACTTCTGTCGGCATGCCGGCAGGCAGATCCAGCAAGCTGTAGTTATCAAAGATCTCGATGCGACCGATATATTTGGCTTCGAGTCCCGCTTCATTCGCGATGGCACCGACGATGTTGGCTGGCTTGATGCCGTGCGTATGACCAACTTCGATACGGAAAGCCTCCATCTCAACCGCGCCTGCTTTTTTCTGTGCAGTGCGTTCTTTCTTTTGCGCGCCCGGCTCTTTCACCGCTGGCACATCACTCTCAAAATGTTCTTTCGGAGCTGGTGCTGCAGCTGCCGGCGCTGGTCGTTCAGCACGTGCCGGACGTTCTTTGCTTTCAGAAAAATCTTTGTCCTTACGCACAGGCTTGTCGAACGAAGCTTCTTTTCTCGGCGCAGCCTTCGGTGCTGGCGCGAATGATGCAGCTTCGCCATCGCGGCTAATATTCAATTGTTGTCCAGCCACCCACACCGCTTTGAGGTGATTGAATTGTTCCGGCGACAGACTCTCAGGCAAATCGAGCGTGCTGTAATCGTCGTAGATTTCGATGCGACCGATGTACTTGGAATCAAGGTTCGCTTCATTCGCAATCGCGCCGACGATGTTGCCCGGCTTGACGCCGTGCGCATGGCCGACTTCGATGCGGAAGGTTTGCATGCCTTCATCCGGCGCACGCGGGACGCGCTCCTTGCGTGGCGCAGCCGAGCGCTCGCTACGTTCAGGACGCTCAAATCTTTCCGAACGCTCTGGTCGGTCATTCCGCTCAAAACGTTCTGAGCGTTCAAAGCGACCGCCGGATACCGGCTTGTCGCTGCCCCACGATTCACGTGGTGCTGGCTTGTTTTTATCGATCAGCAGCGGCACATCGCCGCGCGCCATTTTTGCCAGTGCGGCAGCGATTTCCACTGCAGGTACATTGTGTTCGCGCTCGTAATCTTCGATCAGCGAATGGAATACATCCAAACCACCAGCTGCGATGGTTTCTGCAATCTGTTCCTTAAACTTGGAGATACGCACATCGTTGACCGCTTCCACGCTAGGCAATTCCAGCACAGAGATAGGCTGACGCGTAGCGCGCTCAATCGCCTTCAACAAATTGCGTTCACGCGGCGCGATAAACAGAATCGCTTCACCGCTACGGCCAGCACGGCCGGTACGACCGATACGATGGGTATAGCTTTCCGGATCGTGCGGTACGTCGTAATTGATAACATGGCTGATGCGCTCAACGTCCAGACCGCGCGCGGCAACGTCGGTCGCAACCAGAATGTCGATCTTGCCATCCTTCAGTTGCTGAATCGTGCGCTCGCGTTGTTGCTGTTGAATATCGCCGTTAATTGCCGCAGCGGAGAAACCGCGCGCCTGCAATTTGCTCGCCAATTCTTCGGTACCCAACTTGGTACGCGCGAAGATGATCATGCCATCGAAAGTTTCCGCTTCCAGAATACGCGTGAGCGCTTCCAGCTTCTGCATGCCGCTGACCAGCCAGTAACGCTGACGGATATTGTCAGCAGTGCCGGTTTTGGCAGCGACAGTAATCAGATCAGGGTCGCGCAAGTAAGTCGTGGCGATACGCTTGATCGCGGAAGGCATGGTCGCGGAGAACAATGCGGTCTGACGCGATTCCGGTGTTTTTTGCAGGATGGTTTCCACATCATCGATAAAGCCCATGCGCAGCATCTCATCGGCTTCATCCAGCACCATCGTCTTGATCTTCGACAGATCGAGCGAGCCTTTTTCCAGATGATCGATCACGCGACCTGGCGTACCGACAACCACATGCACGCCACGGCGCAATGCGCTCAGTTGCGAGCCATAGCTCTGGCCACCATAAATCGGCAACACATGAAAACCGGGAATATAAGTCGCATAACGCTGAAAAGCCTCCGCCACCTGGATCGCCAGTTCACGCGTAGGTGCCAGCACCAAGGCTTGCGGCGTGGTCTGTTTGATATCAATACGCGCCAAGATCGGCAAAGCGAAAGCCGCTGTTTTACCGGTACCGGTTTGCGCTTGCCCAAGCACGTCGCGGTTATTCATCAGCAGCGGGATCGTGGCTGCCTGAATCGGCGACGGCGACTCATAACCCAATTCCTGCAGCACGCGCAGGATAGGCTCGCTCAGGTTAAGGTCAGCAAATAGGGGGAAGGATGCTTCAGACATAGTTACTCACAAGAATGTTCGTATCGCGAAGTGCGAAAGATGGGACGGAGTTTACTCTCTTGTAGAAGCAAAATTCAGGTAAAGCGCTTCTCCGAACCATATTCCACTTGAACAAAACCATAATCCAAACCATGAATATGTCTTTTAGGCAATATATGCTAGCGTGCGTAATGCACTTTTGTCTGGTGCTGCTATTCGCGACTAGCTCACAAATTCTGCTCGATAACAGATTAACTTGAGGCGAGATACCCATGCATGCAACATTAGAGACTATTAAAACTGAACTGGCGCAAATTGAGGCCGATGTAAAAAACACCATCCCAAACAATGAACCGTTCAATATCGTGCATGGAAACTGGTCTTTCCCTGGAATCACACGCGATGAACTGGCAGACGCTGCTACAACGCTAATAGCCCTTATCGACCTTCATTCAGAAGATAAGATAGACGCAGACACATCTCTTTTAGTTGACTACGTAAGACGTCTGACATTTTTGCGTACTCAAACTATCGCCCAAATTTGGGGAAATCCAGGCGCTGCTGTTTCTGCCTACAGAACTACGCTAGACGGATTAAAACATGCTTTAACAGCGGTGTTTGAGAACAAAGATGTAAAGAGCCTAGACGTAGAACGCGTCGAAGCGCTTAGAAAAATGAAGGCACTCCATACAACGTTAAGAACGGTAGAAGCCCGAGTACAAACCTTAGACAGCAGGTCCGAAAATCTTGACGAAAAAGTTGAACGGATTGAACAAGCGCACGAAGCTGCTGATCAACTACCTACAGATTTAGAAACATTAAAGGAATCGCAAAAGACACTTGATGATCTGCTTCATGATTCCACTCTAGATCGATCCGAAATAACAAAAATTCTGTCAGACATCACCGAAATTCGGACGCAATTAGAAAAAAGCGAAAAGGAAGCAACTGCGATTGTAGAACGTTGTGATGCAGCCTATAGAGCAACCACGAGTGAAGGATTAGCATCCGCTTTTGCGGAACGATCAAGATCTCTTAGCCGCTCAATGTGGATATGGGTATTCGGTCTTATCGTAGCTCTTACTTTAGGCGCTATTTTTGGTGGGATGCAACTTCATAATTTGAGTGAAGCACTCAAAACTACAACTACTACTGAAAAGAAAAATATTGAGATTTTTGTTAACTTATTTTTATCTCTATTTTCAGTCGCCGCTCCTGTTTGGTTTGCTTGGATATCAACCAAACAAATTGGTCAACGATTTCGCTTAGCCGAAGATTACGGTTACAAAGCATCAATCTCAAAAGCATACGAAGGCTATCGCCGAGAAGCAGCTTTACTTGACCCTGATTTTCAAGCGCGACTATTTTCTTCTGCCCTTAATCGTCTAGATGAAATACCACTTAGACTAGTAGAAACAGAAACTCACGGAAGTCCTTGGCATGAACTAGCATCCTCAGAATCAGTAAAGAAAGCGGTGGCTACCATCCCAGGATTTAGCGAAAAAGTTTCTGATCTTGCACAACAGGCTTTAGCAGTCATATCTCAGAAGCCAAATCCTAAAGATATAGAACCAGAAAAAAAGAAAACCTCAGATAAAGATGAATAGGCACCAACAAAGGCTTCCTCGACGTTACGAGCACTAATCTCAAAGTTGAATTGAAGTGAAGTGAGCGACAATGTTCGATAAGCAATAGAACAGAGTGATCAAACCCTGTATAAAGAAACTTCGGCAATCGTTGTCACGACGGATGCCATCCTTGCCAACTCACACAGGAGTTCGTCATGCAAAAACTGTCACTCGCACTATTGAGCATCGTCGTTATTACCGGTTGTGCATCAATGTCAGGCTCCGGCCCTATAGCGGTCGCCAACATGGCACCCACGCAAGGCAACAAGGCGCACGGCACTGTGTCCTTTATCAAAAAAGGCGATCAGTTATTGGTGGATGCACGTCTGAGCGGTTTGCCGCCTGGCCCGCACGGCTTCCATATTCATGAAAAAGGCGATTGCAGCGCGCCTGATGCGATGAGCGCCGGCGGCCACTTCAACCCGACGGGCAAGCCGCATGGTGACCCTATGCATGGTGAACATCACGGCGGCGATCTGGGCAATATTGTTGCCGACGCCAACGGCAAGGCTGAATTGCAGTTGAGCATCCCGCTCAGTGAAGTCAATGTCAGCAAGATGAGCCCATCGAGCATCGTGGGTAAAGGCTTGATCGTCCACGCTGATCCTGATGATTACAAAACGCAACCGACCGGCAATTCAGGTAAACGTCTGGCATGCGGCGTCATCAATTTGACCTAAGTCACGGTACGGATACAGCAAATGCTCACGAACTGTCGCCGAAGTGCGACAGTTCGCTCAAGTCACCCAGCTACAACACCGGACTGAACAAGCGCGCCACGTGTATGGCGACTCTATATAGATAAGGCAAGTGTACGTAGTCATTGCCGCCGATCTCGACAGCTTGCTCAAAATCCTTGCGCAGCATCGCCTCTACCTCTCCCGCAAAAGTCTCATCGACGTTAAGCGCACTGATCTCGAAGTTGAGCCGCAGTGAGCGGTTATCCAGATTCATGCTGCCGACTACGGCAGTATCGTCATCGATCAGCATGACCTTTTGATGCACAAAGCCGGGCTGATAGCGGAATACGCGTATCCCGGCGCGCACCGATTCATGCGCGTACAAGGTCGACGCCATATATACAGTGCGATGATCGGGACGCGAAGGAATCAGGATGCGAACATCGACGCCACGGAACACTGCCAATTGCAATGCGGCGTTCAAGGCGGAATCCGGCACTAGATAAGGTGTGCTCAGCCAGATGCGCTCACGCGCAGCGTGTATCAGTTGCACGAAGAATAGCGAACAAGTCTCTTGCTCATCGGCCGGGCCGGTTGCGGCAATCAGGCTGGTCGCCGGACCGTCGGTGACGCGTGGTGCCAACAGTTGCAATTGTTCGCCAGTGATCCAGTGCCAGTTCTCATCGAATGCCATTTGCAGATCGGCGACTGCCGGGCCTTGCAACTCCATGTGCGTATCGCGCCATGGCGACAGCGGTGGTTTTTTGCCGAGATATTCATCACCGACATTCAAGCCACCGACAAAGCCGCGCCAGCCATCGACGACCACGACCTTGCGATGATTGCGGAAGTTGAGTTGCAAACGATTCTTCCAGCGCCGTGTTGCGAAGGGATGCACTTGCACGCCGCCGGCACGCAAGATGGCGGCATAGCTGTTGGGCAGCGCGTGACTGCCGACGCCGTCATACAGCAGATAAACACGTACACCTGCCGCAGCACGTTCAAGCAACGCCGCTTGCAGTCGGCGACCAAGCTCATCGTCGTGTATGACAAAGAATTGCACCAACACGTAATGTTCCGCTGCAGCGATGGCCTCAAAAATCGCATCAAAGGTAGTCGCGCCATTGATCAGCAGACGCAAGTGATGACCGCTCAGGAAAGGAACGCCGAGCATGGCGCTAATCGCCGCGTAACGTTGTGCATCCGGATGCGGTGGATACTGCGCGCTCCGTGCCTGACAATTTGCATCGGCCAAAGTGCGCTTGCGTGCTTGTCGTGATTGATGCAGTTCGGCGTAGCCGGAAAAATGTTTACTGCCGAGGAAGAGGTAAGGCAGCAAGGTGAAGTACGGCAGCAGTATCAAGCCGAAAACCCAGGCGACTGCACCTTGCGGAGTGCGCGTATGCATCAAGGCATGTGCGGCAGCGAGGATGCCGGCCGCATGCAAGAAGAGGATGACTATGGAAATCAGGCCAAGCGGTACATGCGACATGCAGTCATCTCCCGTGTTGGTATGAATCCATTTTAACCAATAAGCCTGGCCTTCAATACAAACTCTTGGCGAGCTAAAGATTGCGCAGATGTGTTTTTCTTTATCTAGCGACGTCGGACAACAGACAAAACGCAGGCCATCGCAATAAAATCTGCCTAAACGATGAAAACCGGCGTAATGTTTTCAACCGAACACACCATTTCCAGCAATACCGCAGACGTATCATCAATACCGACCATCACTTGACGCATCAATCAGATCGAACAAGGAGGCACATTGAGTCGTGCAAAAGTCCTTATCATTGCGACGCTGCTGGCGGTGATCGGCGTTCTGATCCCTATCTCTGCCACGCTTTATCTGTCCTGGGTACGCGCCTCCAATCTTGAGCAGGAGCGCTTGCTCTCCTTTGCCCAACGCGGACTTGAGCGCGCCCGCATTTCCTTTAGCGATGCCCGCAAAGCACTGGATGCGGGCGAGCTTCTGACTGCCGCACCCTGTTCGGAACAGCATATCCGGCAAATGCGGATTATTGCCATGAATACCCGCAGCATTGAAATCCTGGGATATTTTGAAGATGGCTTGTTGAAGTGCGCTACCGGTGGCGTCGTAAAAAACAAAGTGCCGCAACCGCCAGCCGACTTTATTACCCATGATGGCATCGAGCTTAGTTTGAACGTAGTCCCTGCGATCAGTGGCGGCAAGGGTATGGTTGGACTGTCATACAAATCGTATAAGGTACTGATCGATCCTGCGCGTTTTGCCGACATCATTCTCGATCCCAGTATTCAATTGGCGGTCACGACCGCGGATGGGAAAATATTAGGCACGCTGCACGATCCCGATCCGGCGCAAGTCCATTCCCTGCTGCAAACGAAGAAGCAGAACAAGGATTACCTCGCCACCGTATTGCCCAATGCAGATCTGATTGCAGTGGTGATAGAGCCTGAGGGCAATATCGCCGCAAGCCTGCAGAGCGAGATCAAGGTGTTGCTACCACTAGGCGTTTTAATGGCGGCCTTTATCGTCGGCTTGGTGGTCTGGTTTTCACGCAGGCGTTTGTCGCCGCTGGGTGAATTGAAGATCGCAGTGGAGAAACGCGAGTTCATCGTGCATTACCAACCGATCATGGAACTCAAGACCGGGCTATGCATCGGTGCGGAAGCGCTGGTGCGCTGGCAGCGGCCGGATGGTCAGATGACGCGACCGGATTTATTCATTCCATTGGCGGAAGAAAGTGGCGTGATTCTGCCGATCACAGATCAAGTCATTGATGCCGTAATCCACGACATGCAAGCAGTATTGGTGGCGGATCGTGATCTGCACATCGCTATTAATATAAGTGCGCAGGATATTCGAACCGGGCGCGTTCTGGATGTGATGCAACACGCGCTATCCAAGACCGACATTCAAACGCAGCAAATCTGGCTGGAGGCAACCGAGCGCGGCTTCATGGATATTGATGCTGCACGTGCGACTATCGATCAGGCGCGCAAGATGGGACACGCGGTGGCGATAGATGACTTTGGCACCGGCTATTCCAGTCTGTCTTATTTGCAGGGCTTCCCGCTGGATGCCTTGAAAATTGATAAATCGTTTGTCGATACCATCGATACCAACTCGGCGACCAGCAGCGTGACCTCGCACATCATCGATATGGCCAAGACACTGAAGCTGAAAATTGTGGCGGAAGGTATAGAGACGCAAGCGCAAGCGGATTATCTACTGGCGCGCGAAGTTGATTATGGTCAGGGCTGGTTGTTTGCCAAAGCGTTGCCGGCGGAGGCTTTCATCGCCTTCTATAAAGAGAACATCCTGCAAGGCAAGCGCTTGAATTGAAACGCTTTGTATTGCTGACTTACTTGTTCTGGATGACTTGATAGCCATCCCAATCGCCGCGCACGCTCTTGTCTATCTTGGCGCAGAAACGTATTTCCTGCTCCACTTCGCAGGTAATCACGTCGGCATTGGCACCGCTCTGCCGTAGCTTGGCGATATCTTTGGTCAGCTTGGCTTTTTCTTCCCGCATGTCTTGTATCGAGAATGGGCTGGGTACGTATAACCATAGCCCTATCGCCATGGCGATTGCCGGAATAAGCAGCCAGCGCATGTAGCCCTTGGTGACTTCCTGCTCTTTGGTCGATGTGCGTTTTGCGTTGCCGTTTAATTCTTCGATCCGCTGATTAAGCGTAACGATGGCATTGTTCATTGCCTTCCGGTCGCGCGCGATATCTTCCAGCAAGGTATTGATCACAGCAGGCTGCGGTTCCTCTTTCATGTCGCGGCTTTCTTTTCTTGCCATAAAAAAAATAGGCTCCCGAAGGAGCCTAGAAAGTTGAGATCGTTTTACTACTAGGGGAAACTAGTACTTAAGCGTGTGCAGCTGATGTACCGTTGGCGGCAGCTGCAGCATTCTCATTCGCCAGCTTCTCCTTGGACAACGCGACGTGTTTTGCCAGCGTTGGTCGGAGGGCTACGATAGCGAGAATCGCGGCAGTGATATCCATACATGCAACCGTGTACAGAACGGTAGACCATGTGCCTGTTGCTTCCATCATCAAGTTACCGACTGGAACGAACAGAGCGCCGATACCTTTAGCGGTGTACAACACGCCGTAGATCTTACCGATGTGCTTGGTGCCGAATGCATCGCCAGCCAGAGCCGAGAACAGGGAGTAAACTTCGCCCCATGCCAGGAACACGACGCCGGACAAGATCAAGAACGCCCATGGGTTGTGACCGAAGTAGCCCAGAGCAATAATGCCGAAGCCTTCCAGTGTGAACGCGATAACCATGGTTTTTTCACGGCCGATGTTGTCTGAGATCCAGCCAAACAATGGACGGGAGATACCGTTCATGATGCGATCGAGCATCAGTGCTAGTGGCAACGCAGCCATGACAAAGAAGTGCAAGTCGACTTCGAACTCTTTAACACCCAGATCGCTAGCGATAACGCCGAGCTGAGCAACAGCCATCATGCCGCCGGTAACTACGCAGATGAACATGAAGAACATGAGCCAGAACAGTTTGGTGTTCAGTGCTTCTTTCAACGTGTAATCGCGAGTTGCTTGCGCCAATTTGCTCGATGCGCTGACTTCACCTTTAGCTGGCGAACGCAGGAACCATGCAGCGATAAATGCCAGGCCGCCTTGCAAGATACCGAAGAACAGGAAGGTTTCTTGGAAACCCGACGATTCGATCATTGCTGCGATAGGCAGAATCGTTGCTGCAGAACCAGCACCGTAACCACCAGCGGTCAAGCCAACTGCCAGACCACGACGGTCCGGGAACCATTTCAACGCGTTGTTGATACAGGTTGCGTAGATCGAACCGACGCCGATACCACCGAACACTGCGCCGACGTAGAAGCCGGTCAGGGAGGTAGCTTGCGAGTTCAAGTACCAAGCAAAACCGATGAACAATGCACCGAATGCGACCATCAGGCGTGGGCCTAATTTGTCGATGAAGTAACCTTCAATTGGTGCGAGCCAGGTTTGTACCAGAACGAAAATGGTAAATGTGATTTGAATTTCTGCGCGTTTCCAGCCGAATTCTTGTTGAATTTCTGGAACGAACAATGTCCATGCGTACTGAATGTTCGCAGTTGCGATCATACATACGACGCCGACGACCAACTGCCACCAACGCTTGTTGGAGACTGGTTTGTCTAATGCTAATGCTGGTCCGCCGCTCATTTGGATACTCCTGAATTAAAAAATGCCTTCATTTTTCTTCCTCATGTTCGCCACTGTTTGTATTTTTTACAAAACAGACAACGATTGATAAATTTATGTGTTCGCATACTGCTGCAAAGACACGCGCAGAATGTTGTTTTTAAGGCAGTCATTTTATGAATCGGTCGTAGTGCCGTTCCGCCTTCTGCTCTCGCAATCCTTATCGAATCACCAAAGCAGTTTTCTTAACTTAATTCTCACCTTCACTTTCGTGAAACAAACCATTTTCTGAGCTGATGGCCCAGCCTTTCCTAAACTTTGCCGCAGTGCGTTCCACCTATGAGCGGGGAACATTTCGACTGCCGGATAGGTTGGCAAATGTCGACGCGGAGCAGTTTAGGGAAGATGAGAAAGGCTGGTTGCCCATCTCAGCATAGGGTGAAGCTAACGTTAAGATTTCGTGACGATACGTAGTTACCATTGGCCGAACAATACGTACTTATACGTAGCTGTAATACGTGATTACCCTTAAAAAATCGACTTTTTTGGCCTTCTGCTGCGTTGCGATGAATGCCTGATATTCATAAAATTTATAATGCAAATCGCCCGCCAAGCCGCGTCATTTATAGGAAAAACCGAATTCGCAATTACGCAAAAAATCGCCCATCTTGAAAATTTTCCGGACGCACATTTACACGCAATTGCTGCGTCGCAGCATGGCGATTTTTTTCTAAATTTATTCAGTGAGTTGTAAATATGGAATGTCTTTTTACGGGATTTGTTGTGCCATCCAAACAGTCATGACGCAAACACCGACCAACAAAACAGTGATTGCAGTGCAGCATCACGATTTCTTTGTAATCACATCGGAATTTATGATTGGCTCTTAATTTTTGCCCTCGTTATAGTCCGGACAGAACAGCTACGCGCTGTCCATACACGAGGAGACACAATGAAATTTACAGCACGTCATACGGTGCTTGCATCGCTTCTATCGCTGGCATTCGCCGGCGCTCACGCGGCACCTATCACCATCATCACGTCCTTCCCGAAAGAAATCACCGAGACCTACAAGAAGGCTTTCGAGAAGAAATACCCGGACATCAAGGTCGAAGTCCTGAACAAGAACACCAATGCTTCATTGGCATTCATCAAGGAAGTCTCGCCAGGACAACGTCCTGACATCTTCTGGGCGTCCGCGCCTGACGCGTTTGAAGTGCTGTCGCATGACAAGCTGCTGGAAAAAGCGCCTGAAGTAAAAAATCCAAACGCGCCTACCAAGATCGGCAACTATCCACTGAACGATCCGGATGGCATGTACTACGGCCAGGCCTTGTCGGGCTACGGCATCATGTGGAACACGCGCTATCTGGCTGCGAACAAATTGCCTGTGCCTAAGGAATGGAGCGATCTGACCAAACCGGCTTACTTCGGTCACGTTGCATTCAGCGCGCCATCGCGCTCCGGCACTTCGCATCTGACGGTCGAAACCATCTTGCAAGGCGAAGGCTGGGATAAGGGTTGGGCACAGATGCTGGAGATTTCCGGCAATTGCGCGCAAATCACGGAACGCTCCTTCGGCGTACCGGACGGCGTCAACAGCGGTCAATTCGGTGTGGGTCTGGTGATCGACTTCTTTGGTCTGGCCGGCAAATACAGCGGCTTCCCGGTCGACTTCGTGTATCCAAGTGTCACGGCAGTGGTACCGGCCAGCATTGCACTGGTAGCCGGTGCGAAGAATCCAACCGATGCGAAAAAGTTCATGGCCTTTGCCTTGTCGAACGAAGGACAGGAAGTATTGCTCGATCCAAAAATCTCGCGCATGCCTATCGTCCCTTACGACAAGCTGAAAACCAAAGTGCCGCCAGGCTATCCGGATATCTTTGCAGTCGCGAAGAAGTCCAAGGTGCAATTTGATTCCATGAAGGCACAAGCGCGTTATCACGTCGTGACGTCGATGTTCGATCAAACGATCACCTTCCGTCTTAAAGAATTGCAAGCTGCAACCAAGGCAATTCAAGAAGCCGAGAAAAAACTGGCAGCGAAACCATCGCCACAAGCAGCCGCACTGATCAAGCAAGCGCGTACGCTGGCTTATTCACCGCAGGTTGATGTGCAACTGGTAGAGCAACCGGCCTTCCTCGAACTGTTCTCCAAAACCTTGTCGAAAAAAGGCAGCGGCGATGCCAACAATCGTCAGGTATCTGCATTGGAAGAACAATGGAGTTCCAAAGCCAAGGCTAATTACCAAAAGGCAGCGGAACTGGCGCAACAAGCATCAGCGGCGATCAAGTAATCAACTAGCGCAGCGTTGCGCTAGCGAACGGGACGAGTCCACTGGTTCACCATGGATTCGTCCCTCATCCATCAGCTATTCCGTACAGACATTCTCAGTGCACAGGCACCGAGAAGGACACCACTATGAGATTTCGATATCCAATTGCGCCAACCCTGATCGCGATCATCATCGCCGCGATACTGTTGACGTTCCTGATTCTGCCGGTCGGCACTGTCATCCTTTCTGCCTTCGGCACGGATGGCAACTTCACGCTGCATCACTTTGTCACCTTCTTCGAGCAATCGCTGTTGCGCGAATCCTTTATCAACAGCTTGAGCGTTTCCTTGCTGTCGGTATTGTTTGCCTCGATGATCGCGATCCCGCTCGCTTATCTGACGGTACGCTTTGAATTCCGCGGCGCCATTCTGATCCAGACCTTGGGCGTGCTGCCACTGATCATGCCGCCCTTCGTCGGTGCGGTCGCATTGCAATTGATCTTCGGTACCAATGGCAGCATCAACTTGCTGCTGAGTGAATGGTTCGACTTCAAGATTCCGATCATGGATGGGCTGAGCGCCATCGTGTTTGTGGAAAGTATTCATTACTTCCCATTCATCTTGATGAATCTGATCGTGTCCCTGCGCAACATCGACGGTGCGATGGAAGAAAGCGCATTGAATCTGGGCGCAAAAGGTTTCCGTCTGTTCCGCCGTGTGATTTTCCCATTGGCGATGCCTGGCTTTATCGCTGGCGCGGCGCTGGTCTTCGTCAAGGTCTTCGATGATCTGGGTACGCCGCTGGTGTTGGGTACGACCAATATGCTGGCACCGCAAGCTTACTTGCGCATCACTTCAGTCGGCCTCGACGATCCGCTCGGCTACGTGATCTCTTTCATCATGATCGGCTTCTCCATCCTCGCATTGTGGATGTCGGCGCGCGTACTCAAGGGCAAGGATTACTCGACTACGCAAAAAGGCGGCAGCGCCATTCAACGTCGCAAGCTGAGCAAATGGCAATCCTTCATGGCGTATGGCTGGATCGCCATCGTGTTGCTGGTGGTCTTGTCACCGCACCTCGGCATCTTGCTGTTGTCGCTGGCTAGCGTCTGGAGCTTCTCGGTATTACCGGATGCATACACGCTGCAACATTACACAACGGTGGTATCGAACTCCGGCAGCATGATCAGCAACACCTTGCTGTATTGCGGCTTGGCAGCCTTGATCGACGTGGTGCTCGGTACTGCTATCGCGTATCTGATTTTGCGTACCAAGATGGTTGGTCGCCAATGGCTGGATTATGCAGCCAGCGCTGCGATGGCTATTCCTGGCGTCGTGCTCGCGATCGGTTATCTGCGTTTGTTCAAGGACGTGATGATTCCTTTCACCGATACGCTGTTCACTCAGACCTGGGTGTTGATCATGATTGCGTATGCCATCCGCCGTCTGCCATATGCGCTGCGCTCTTGCATGGCAGCACTGCAGCAAATCAACGTCAGTCTGGAAGAAGCCGCAGAAAGTCTGGGCGCATCCAAGGCCAGCACGATCAAACGCATCGTGATTCCGCTGATGGCGGGCGGCATCTTGGCTGGTTTCGTCACCAGCTTCATCACTGCTGCGGTTGAATTGTCGGCCACCATCTTGCTGACTTCCTCCGAATCGCAAGCGCCTATGAGCTACGGCATCTATCTATATATGCAAAGTATTGCGGGTCGTGGACCTGGTGCAGCACTAGGCGTGTTGGCCGTCATCATCGTCGCGCTCGGCACTTATGCATCGCATGTGGTCGTCGAACGGACCTCGGCGCTGACCAGATCAAAGCGCATTGAAGACGAAGAGCTGCCGCCACTGGCGAACCTCACACCAGGCCTGCCGACAGGCACGATAGCAACTAATGAAGTGAAAGCGACATCATGAAACAACTCAAAAAAATCGCAGTCGAGTGCAAAAACATCGGCCTGTCTTATGACGGTGGCAAAACAGAAGTATTGAAAGACATCAGTCTGCGCATAGAGCCGGGCGAATTCTTCGCGCTACTGGGTCCATCCGGTTCCGGCAAATCCACGCTGTTGCGTTTGATCGCCGGCTTCAATCAACATCAACGCGGCCAATTGCTGGTTGATGGCAAAGACATCACCGGCGTGCCACCGCATGCGCGCAATATCGGTATGGTGTTCCAAAGCTATGCACTGTGGCCGCACATGACGGTGTGGGACAACGTCGCTTTCGGTTTGGTTGAGCGCCGTATGGACAAAGCCACCATCAAGCAAAAGGTAGGCGCAGTACTGGAATTAGTCAGCTTGTCGCAATTCGCTAATCGTCGTCCAAACCAACTTTCCGGCGGTCAGCAACAACGCGTGGCCTTGGCGCGCACTGTCGTGATCGAGCCGCAAGTATTGCTGCTGGATGAACCTTTATCGAATCTGGATAAAAAATTGCGCGTGCAAATGCGTGAAGAATTATTGTCGCTGCAACGTAAGCTCGGCATCACCACCGTCTTCGTCACGCACGATCAGGAAGAAGCAATGACGACCGCCGACCGCATGGCGGTGATGGATAAAGGCATCGTGCAGCAACTTGGCACACCGGCCGCGCTGTTCGATTACCCGGCCAATCCTTTTGTCGCGAATTTTGTCGGCACCACTAATCTGTTGTCCGGCGAGATCGATCACATCAGCGGCGACACTTTGCGCTTCCGTGCACCCGGCATCGGTGACATCACCTTGCCGAAACATCCATCGGCACGCGCCGGTCGCGTGGCGATCAGCTTCCGTCCGCACACGATCAAGATGATCGTCGGCGATGCGGTGCATGACGGCGCTTACATCTGGCTCAACGGTGCGGTCGAGCACAGCGAGTTCCTCGGTGAGTTCACACGTTATCGCGTGCGCGTCGGTGAAGCCATCATCACGGCTGATCAGGCGCATTTCTCCGGCATGGCGCAGTTCGCAGATTCAGCATCGGTGCGTTTGGGCATCGATGCATCGCAGATACGCTATTTGCCAGCTTGATCAAATCGTTTAGCGAGGGCGTGAGAGCAATCAGTTCACGCCTTCGTAACGCTATCGATTTGTTGCCGATTCCCCGCGTCGCCGTCTACACTGCATGCAAGACCATTTGCCTCGCGTACTTGCGTGGCGCGAGAATTTTGCAGAACAAGACCGGCCGTTCGCGATGAACACAACAATACCGTTCGGCACACCGGGCTCAAGCAGACTGATGCAAATCGGCTGGATGTAAAAAGGGAGCGCACGCCGCCTATGGAAATTTATCAACTTCGAACCTTTGTGACAGTTGCCAAGCTTGGGCACATCACCAAGGCTGCGGAAACGTTGCACGTCACACAACCGGCAGTGACCGGGCATATCAAGGCCTTGGAGCAGGAACTCGGCATAGCCTTATTCGACCGCAGTCATGGCCGCATCGCATTGTCCAAAGATGGTGAGCTATTGCTGCCGGAAGTGGAACGCACGCTCAGCGCCTTCAATGCCACGCTCGCCAAAGCCAAGGAAATCAAGGGTGAAATCACCGGCCGCGTATTGATAGGTACTTTGGGTGACCCAGATTTTTTACGCTTGGGTAGTTTTCTCAACGGCTTGATGGCCGCCTTGCCGCTACTGGAAATCAAAACGCGCTCTGTATTGGCGGGCGCTATTCTGGAAGGCGTCGCCAGTGGCGAAATCGCTGCCGGCTTCTATATCGGTACCGTCAACAATCGCGATGTCGCCAGCCTGCCCTTACGCGGTGTGCGCTATCGCGTGGTCGCTCCTATCAGTTATGCGAAGCAGCTTTCTACTTGCGGCTGGAAAGATATCGCGGCGATGCCGTGGATAGGCGCGCCGGATAAAAGTCATGTCCATCAATTATTAGTTGCGATGTTCGGCCGTCAGGGCTTGCAAGCCAACATCGTGATGGAAACCGACGAGCTGACCTCACCACACAGCTTGGTGCGCGCCGGCGTCGGCCTGGCGCTGATGCGAGAAGATCTGGCGCTGGTAGCTGCGGAGAAAGCGGAAATCGTGATCTGGAGCCATGCGACCGTCGAGACCCAACTGTCCTTCCTGTATCCAGTCGCTGCCGAGTTCGAACCGGTGATCGTCGGCATGCTGTCTATCTTGCGCGATGCCTGGGGCGCAACGGTTTAGTCACTCAACTATCAGGCAATCACGGCAAGCCCAGCTCGGCGCGCAATTCTGCGCGGGCTGCCGCATAGTCGTTTTGAAACGCCGGATTCTGCTGGATCAAGACCGCAATCATCGTCGCCAAACGCTGCCCTGCTGCCACGTCGCTCGGATAATGCACACCACCGATAACGCGATTCTCGCCAAATGCACGGGCACGCGCAAAAATCTGCTCGCTCTTCTCCGGCACCATGTCTGCCAAAACGATGCCGGACAGGTAACTGAAAGTGGCATGGCCGCTAGGATAAGAACCGCTGGAAGAATATTTGGTGACCGGATGAATACGCGCATCGGCTAGCGGTGGACGCACACGCTTCCACTTCTTCTTACCTTGTTTATCCAGGCCGTTGCCGGTCTTGTACAAGTTCGCAAACAATCTGGCCGTCTTGGGCAAAAATTCCTTTTCGAACTTGTCACCCATCACATCGGCAAAACGGAAAACGCTTTGATCCAGATCGGCAGCCGCCATCTTGGCTTGCTCCCGCGTACGATGTTTTTGCAGTGACAACATGTATGCAATCTCGCGTTTGGTGGCAGCCTCATCCGGCGGCGGCCCCAGGAAACGCGTGGTATCGATCTGCTCAGGACTGAGGTAAACCTGCTGTTCCGGCGCGGCAATTGCCTTTTCATTGGCAAGCGGTGCACTGGCGGACAACGGTGCTTGCGTCGCACATGCGGTAAGGAAAACAACAAGAAGCAAGCCGTAGAATTTGCTGATCATGTGCATGAAAGGTCTCCAGCCGTTTTTATAAAATTGGGCTATCTTGCTCCTGCTCAAGCCTGTTCCGCAAGCAGCATAAAATGACAGATGCACAAGCTTGCATGCCAGAAAAACCTGGAAAGCTCCTCTCAGCCACAAGCGTGACCAACACATAATTATTAAATTGCACTTAAAACAGCGCCGCCATGCGCAAATTCTGCGAATAACTTTACAAAAGATCAGTCAAACAAAAATCCTCAGCACGTTCATAATGGCAGCAGTTTCCATTTGCTGTAGAACATGAAGTCCAACCCGACTCTAGCCAACAAGCGCGCTCGCACTGCCATCGGCATCGGGCTCTCACTGCTGATACATGCTCTGATCCTGCTCTATGCGCTGGATCGCCCAACCGTGCGCGTTGCAGAATCAGGTGATTCGCCGACTGCGCCGCTGACGGTCAACTTGATTGCACAAGCACCCGCGTCCAAACCGGCAGCAGCATCCGCAATTACACCACCAGCATCGCAAATAAAAAAATCCGGGCAACCGAACGAGACCAAACAGGCAAAGTCCAGCCCACAGAAAAAATCTTCACCTAGCAAGACGAATGAGGTGGCCAAGGCCAAGCCGCCACCTATCGCGCCAAAATCGACCAGCACCGCGCCTTTGCCGCCAGACATGTCCGACATGATCCAGGCGGCACGTGAGCGTCGCCGTGCCGCCGGCATCATGGAGCCGGATTCCAGCGACAGGCAGCCAGCACAAGATGACAACGCGATTGCGCGCGCCAATATTGCCGAGATGATGCAAAGACAATCGCGCGGTCGCAATGAGTCCGGTGGCGTGTTTCAAATCACGTTCAAGGGTGTGCGCACGGCGGAATTTTTATTCCGTGGCTGGGATGTACGCCGCAGAACCACTTCGCGTCAGTTGATTACCGTTGATGCCGGACCTACCCTCGACATTGATACTGCCATCGTGCGGCGGATGATCGAATTGATACGTATCTACGAAAAAGGCGATTTCAGCTGGAATTCGCCACGGCTAGGTCGCGTCGTTATTTTGTCAGCACGTGTGCAAGACAGTGCCGAGCTGGAAGAGTTTTTGAAACGGGATTTCTTCGAAGTCACCCGTTAGGCGATTCTTATTTACAGGACTGCACCGGAATACAAGCATGTACTCCGGCGCCGTTCCCTCACTGATGGCGCTGCCGCCACAAAGTCACACCCACCATCACCGTCGTCGTCATCAAGATAGTCACGACACTCATGGCCATGCCCTGCCCGACCGAACCTTGTTCAAACTGACGCCAGATAAACAGCGATGTGGTTTGAATACCGGTTGGGGCTAACAGCAACGATGCCACCAACTCGCGTGACGCCACCGCAAACACCAGCAACATCGCCGCCAGCAAACTCGGGAACACCAGCGGCAATAAAATCTTCAGCAAAGTTTGACGCAGACTCGCACCGTGCACGCGTGCCGCTGCTTCCATATTGTCACCAATCTGCGCGAAGGCAGCACTCGCATAGCGCACCGGATACGGCAACAGCAAGCAGCAATACGCCAGCAACAGAATCACCCAACTGTTATACGGCGTCACTGGCCAGAACGATTGATTCCACGCCAGGATCAAACCGACTGCCACCACGATGCCGGGCAAAGTATTCGGCATGACAGACAAGGCATCCAGCAATACGCGTCCTCGCATCGAAGTTTTCACCACGCAGTAAGCAGCCAGTAAACCCAACAAGCCCGTCAACAATGCAGTTGCAACACCCAATGCCGCACTCGTACCCAATGCTTGCAAGGCTGCATTACCACTAGTAAAGATCGCGTCGAAATGCGTGAACGATAAATTGTCGCGCTGTAATCCGCCCGACAAGGTGCGCATGCATGCCGTGATCACGATGGAAAACAAAGGTGCGCAAGTTGCAACCAATGCCACCGCTGCGAACAAGATAGTCACCGGCCAACGCCAGATGCCCAAAGGACGCAGCGACATATCGCTCGGTTTGCCGTTCAACGTTTCAAATACCTGCTTACCCTGTATGCGACGCTGCAACCAGAATGCCAGCATCGCCAATATCACCAACACCACTGACAAAGTGGCAGCGCCTGGCAAATCAATCGGCCAATCAGAGAAGCGACGTTCAATCCCGGTAACCAGTACAAAGAAACCAGCGTTGGCCGCCAGCGCTGCCGGCGTACCGTATTCCTCTATCGCCATCGCAAAGACCAACAACAGACTAGCTGCAATACCGGGAGTCGCCAGCGGCAGCGTGATGCGGAAAAAACATTGCCATGGCGAGCCGCCACAAACACGACCGACATCCGCCAAACGCGAACCGGAACTGGCGATGCTGCGCGACACGGCAAAATACACGACAGGAAAAACATTCAGCGTCATCACGAAGACCACGCCACCGAATGAAAACAGAAACGAAGCAGCGTGTATTCCAACTAACTGTTCAACATATCCATTCGGCTGCAGCATCATGATCCAGCCTAGCGCCGCGATGTAAGGCGGAATCATGAAAGGCACCAGGAATAGCAAATCCCACAAACCGGCGAACGGTAATTTGAACAAACCGCGCAAAGCACCCAATGGAATACCAATTGCAGCGCTCAGTAAAACGACGCAGACACCCAGCCGCAAAGTATTGAAGGTCAGGCCGAGCAAAGCCGGATCGCTGAAGATGACGGCCAGATGCGATAAAGGTGCCAGCAGCGAACCATTGGCCAGCTCAGGAAAAATCGCCTGCAACAAAACAAAGGCCAGCGGCAATGCCACCACTATCAATAAAGCCGCCGTCGTACCGCCTATGATCAGCGGCGTGCCATTCACTCCACGCATGACTTACTTGCGACCAAACAAAGTCGAGAAGCGATGCAGCAGTGCAGCACGTGATGCGTAGTTGGCATCGCCTTCGGCATCCGGCAACAACTTGATCTCTTTCAGAGTCTGGCGTTTGGCTGCAATGTCCGCACGCGCCGGAATCAGGTAAGCCTCTGCCACACGCGCCTGACCTTGTGGCGACAAGACAAAGTCGATGAACTTGCGTGCATCATCCTGCGCCTTCGACGATTTCAAAATCATCATCGGACGCGGTGCAACGACGGTGCCGCTTTTCGGGAAGATCACTTCTATGCTTTCGCCTTTGGCCTGGCTACCCAAGGCAACATAATCAACCGCGCCGAAGACTGCAGCCTTCGCACCTTGCAAGACTGGATTCATCGCCTGCGCATTCGGACCAGAAATGACCATGCCGTTGGCTTTCAATGCAGAAAACAATTGCCAGGCTTTTTCGCTTTGACGACTTTGCAGACCTGACAGCAAATCCAGCGACGCGCCAGATTGTGATGGATCAGGCATGGTGACCTTGTCCTTGAATGGTGCTTGCGTCAAATCAGTCCAGTCCGTTGGACGTGGCGTACCGCTCTTGGTATTCCATACGATGGACAACACCGATAAACCTTGTGCCACATACGCTGGCTGCTTGAAGCGGGCCGGCACTTGCTGCGCGTTCGGGCTTTGATAGTTCAGCAACCAACCGCGTTTATCCAGATCCTGCGCGCTATCCCACGATGCCGAGATGACGACGTCGGCACGCGGATTGGAAGCTTCGGCCTGCAAGCGTGCCATGACTTTGCCGGTATCGGCCTGGAATACATCGACCGTGACGCCGGTGCTTGCCTTGAAATCTGCGGCTAACGTTTCGATCAACTTGCCGGGACCTGCGCTATAAACGGTTAACGCCGATGCGTGAGGTGCAGCAAATACTGCTGCCAGCGACAGGCAAGCGACGGTGTATGGCATTAATTTTTTCATGAGTGTCCTATTACTTATTCAATGATGGGCCGCAAGCGGCCGTTGTACTTGCGAGGTTCAGGCAGCTTGTGGCAACCAGCGCAGACGCTGCCAGTCCACCGTCAGATCTATGATTTGACCGTGCGATAAACGCGTATCGGTGGTCAAGACCAAACCCTTGGGTGCGTCGGCAGTACGTATTTCAGTAATGAAGCGTCCATTGCGATAGCGCTGCATCAAGACTTCACCGCGAAATGCGTGTGTTGTATCCGATGCCAGCGACAATGCCGATTGCGGTATGAATAGATGCTGTGCGTCTACTGCAGAATTTTGTGCAAAACGTGGATGCCAGGAATGCGGAACTTCCTTTGCGTGCAGCAAGGTGCCCAGCTTCAGGAATTCAGCAATCAAGGTATTGGCCGGTTCAGTGACCAGCATGTCCGGCGTGGCCAACTGACGTATCCGCCCGCCCTGCATCACGGCCACCACATCTGCCAGAGCAAACGCTTCTTCCTGATCATGCGTAACGTAGACGGCTGTCGTGCCCATCTCGCGCAACAGACCGCCGATTTCATGACACAAGCTTTCGCGCAAATCTCTATCCAGATTCGATAAAGGCTCATCGAACAACAAGACTTGCGGCTCGGCCACAATCGCACGTGCCAATGCCACGCGCTGCTGCTGCCCACCAGACAAACTGGAAGGATTACGATCTTCGTGATTCTTCAAGCCGACGATTTCCAGCGCACGCGCTACACGCGGATCGCGCTGCTTCTTCGGCATGCCGCGCATTTCAAGCGCGAAGGCAACGTTCTTGCCGACGCTCATGTGCGGCCACAATGCGTAATCCTGAAACACCATGCCCAGACCACGCGCTTCAGGCGGCAAAAAGTGACCGTCACCGGCCACCAGTTTGTCGCCAAAGAGTATGCGTCCGTGTCCAGCTGCGACTGGCAACAACCCTGCCAGCAACTTCAGCAAGGTCGTCTTGCCGCAACCGGATGGGCCGAGCAAAGCCAGTACCTGGCCGGGTTCGAGATGTATATCGATCCGATCAAGTACCGGGTTTTGCGCAAAGCGATGGGTCAGGCCATCGATGGTGATCGATGTGCCTGCCTTCTTTTTGACTAGACTCTCTGTCATTGCTTACACATCAGAATGTGTGGCGAATGCCAGCCATCGTGCCGAACTGATTCTCACCAGCGGCGATATCCTTGGCAAAACCGTTGACACCGAGGTTCGAGCCATTCTTGTTCATCGCATAGGAGTTGATCAGATACAAATCAGTACGCTTGGACAAGGAATACTTGACCATGGTGATGATGGACGATGGATCTTTGTTGGAATTTTTAACGTCGGTTTTGTAATACGAACCGCTCAGTTGCAAAGCACCCGTCACTTGATAAGTCATACCGATCCAGGACATATTGGTACGCACGTCTGCTGTGCCTACGGTTTCTTGCTTGCGTTGCAGATAACCGCCCAATACTTCAGCCGAACCAAACTTGTAACGCGCACCGAAGGTCATGTGCTTGTCGGTATTGTTTTCCAGTACTGCGGTCTGGCCATTTTTTTGGTCATAGACGACAGCGGCGCGTAAATCGCCGCCGTTATATTGCAGACCGCCGCCAACTTGACGACCGGCTTTGCTATGACCAGCAACTTCGCCACCTTTAGTCGAGTCGTAACCAGTGCTGTAATAAGCGGAAGCATCGAACGCGCCGAATTTACCGATGTATTTAACGGAGTTGTCCATACGATCCGAGAATGACTCGTCATGCACTTTGGACGACCATGTCGCGTTATCCATGGTGTTGTACTTGCTCATCCATTCCAGCATCAAGCTGTTCTGACGACCCAACAACAAGCTGCCCCAGGAACCTTGCAAGCCAACAAAAGCCTGACGTCCGAATGCGCGACTACCTTGCAGGAATGCGCCGGTGTCATAAGAAATACCGCTTTCCAGAACGAAGACTGCTTTCAAGCCATTACCCATATCTTCCGTACCACGGAAGCCAAGACGCGAACCGGACAGATTGCCCGAGCTCAAGCGTGTCAGGTTCGAATTGGAACCAGTAGTTGCATGGTTGATGACTTCCATACCAGCATCAGCGATACCATAAATTTCTACGTTGCTTTGTGCTGCGGCGCTACCGGCCAGCAACAATGATGCGACAGCGGCGCTGATCGCGACGCTGAGTGTTTTTGACTGCATTGAATTCCCCTGGTGTAAAAAAGAAGTCGCTCTGTTAGTGACAGAACGAAGCCATGCGCCGTTATCGCAACGCCGTGCGATTCGATAGGTGAGTAATCCCTGTATGTTTCAACCCAACAGCGACGTGAAGAATAAGAGGGAAATATTTCGTGTTGATGACAGTTGTGTGACGTGTATTGTTTGTTCCGAAAAACAGACAGCGACAACGCACGATGATCAGCGAGTACCAGCTTGCGTCAAACACAAAGTAATTGGCATGCGGAAAATATTTTTTGTTCGACAAATTAAATTCGCATGTCGAAACAATTCCTTACACTTCAGCCGTAATCCTTGTCAGCAAAGATGCTGCGCGCACGTTGATGTACAGGTGGTGACATACAAACCGCAACAACTCAATTAACGCTCAAGGAGTACATCATGCTGAACACAAAGAATCTGCGTAAAACCTTTGCCTTGATCGGCGTCGTCGGCATGCTTGCCGCTGTTACCGGCAATTCATTTGCGGCAACTGAATTCCAAAAAGATCATCCACGTCGCGCAGAAGTGAACCATCGCCTGGAAAATCAGGACAAACGTATACACAATGAAGTAAAGACCGGAAAAATCTCCAAGGCGCAGGCAAAACAGCTGCACCATGAAGATCACCAAATCCGTAAAGAAGAACACGCGATGGCGAGCCAGAACGGCGGCCATATCACCAAGCAAGAACAACGAACCTTGAATCAGCAAGAAAATGGCGTCAGCAAACAAATCGGTCACTAATCATCTACATCGATTCGAGATAATTGTTATCGTGTCTTGATGGTGGATCAATGAAAAAGCCTGCATAGGCTTTTTCATTTTTTAACAGCCAGCAATATTGTGATTGCAGCAAGAAAGTATCTTCCGCTGCAATAAGGAATACAGTTCTTATTCGCTCATCCTGTCTGGAGACATGACGTGCACTTCCCCACTCGCTTTGCCGCTCTGTTCATCGTCGCACTGTGCACATTCAATG
The DNA here is from genome assembly GCF_059416385.1 of Herminiimonas sp. GW821-FHT09C12. NCBI lineage: Bacteria > Pseudomonadati > Pseudomonadota > Betaproteobacteria > Burkholderiales > Oxalobacteraceae > Herminiimonas > Herminiimonas sp. GW821-FHT09C12. The sequence goes on along the minus strand of NZ_JBWKPC010000001.1, from coordinate 1,112,192 downwards.
GGCATGCAGCGAATGTCTCGCAAGATCAGCAAGTATTGCTGGTGCTAAACAGATTGGGCTACGGCCCCAAACCTGGTGATATAGAGCGCGTCAAACAAATCGGGATCACGCGCTACATCGATCAGCAATTGCATCCTGAAAACATTCCCTTGCCGGCAACGTTGGTCGCGCGACTCGATGCGCTGGATACCGTCAATCAGGCCGATGGCATCCTCCTCGGCGACTTCTTGTCCTTGCGTAAAGCCGCGACAGTGCAAAAGGATGAAGATGCCAAACAGCAGCAACGTGCATTTGTCACGCGATTGACGGATCAAACTGCTGAAGCGCGCTTTGCACAAGCCATCGATAGTCCGCGTCAGTTGCAGGAAGTGATGGTTGATTTTTGGCTCAACCATTTCAATGTATTTTCCGGCAAAGGTCTGGATCGCGCACTGGTCGGCAGTTACGAGCGCGATGCGATACGTCCTTACGCACTGGGATCGTTCCGCGATCTGCTAGGTGCGACGGCCAAACATCCGGCCATGTTGTTCTATCTGGATAACTGGTTATCTACTTCTGCCGAATATCAGGCGCGCAGAAAGAATGCGCAGAATTCCGGCTTGAATGAAAACTACGCGCGCGAATTGATGGAGTTACATACGCTGGGCGTGGATGGTGGCTATAGCCAGAGCGATGTCACCGAACTGGCGCGCATCTTCACCGGCTGGACTTTCGATCAGCGCGATATGGTGATGAATAACCGTACCTTCCGCTTCGACCCGCAACGTCATGACAATGGTGACAAGCAATGGATGGGACAGCACATCGCGGCGCAAGGTCAGCAGGAAGGTGAAAGAGCGCTAGACATACTCGCCATGCATCCTGCCACTGCGCGCCACCTGAGTTATCAGCTGGCGCAATATTTTGTGCAGGATCAACCACCGCCTGCATTGGTGGAACGTCTGTCGCGTCGCTATCTGGAAACCGGCGGCAATATCCGCGAAGTCTTGCGTACCTTGTTCAACAGCCGCGAGTTCATGGCGCAGGCAGGCACTGGCAGCAAGTTCAAGACGCCATATCAATTCATCGTCTCTGCCGCACGTGCCGGACAAGTGCAATTTACTAATGTACGTCCGTTTCTCAACGCATTGAATCAACTCGGCATGCCACTCTACGGTTGCCAAACACCAGACGGTTATAAAAATACCGAAAGCGCCTGGCTGAATCCGGATGCACTGACACGTCGCATCGCATTTGCCAATGCGTTGGCAGGCGGTCGCCTACCTTTGAACAAGATCAACGACGATGCACAGGCGATGAATCCGCCCGCGATGCAAAGCCCACCGCCACTGAATACCGATGCCTTGCTCGATACCTTGGGCCCTGGTATCTCGGCCCAGACGCGTACGACGATAGACAACAATCCGGCCAATTTGCGCAGTGCGATGGTGCTGGGCAGTCCGGATTTCATGCAGCAGTAAGCCAAATTTATTGGGGCGCACCATGCAACGCAGAGATTTTTTACACATGATGACGGCCGCCGGATTGATGATCCCGGTTGGTCAATCGGCCTGGGCCGCAGTCGGCGGCGACAATCAAAACACCAATCGCAAATTGATAGTCGTCATGCTGCGCGGCGCAGTGGATGGCTTGAATGTGGTCGCGCCTTATGGTGATGCCGACTATGCACGACTACGCCCGACCATCGCGCTGGCACGGCCGGGACAAGAAAACGGCGTGCTCGATCTGGACGGCTACTTCGGCCTGCATCCAGCATTGGCACCACTGCAAACGCTGTGGGAAGAAAAGAAACTGGCCTTTGTCCATGCCAGTGGCTCGCCCGATCCAACACGCTCGCACTTCGACGCGCAAGACTATATGGAGTCCGGTACGCCGGGCAGAAAGTCCACGCAAGATGGTTGGCTCAATCGCATGTTGACGGTATTGCCAGGCAACGCATCGCCAACCCGCGCCGTCAGCATAGGTCCGGTGATGCCGCGCATACTCAGTGGACGTGCTTCTGCCACCAATCTGGCCTCTGGCGATGCAGACACCAAAGCCAATCTGCTGGATAAACCGCAAGTCGGCACGGCCTTCGATCAGCTGTATCAAGACAGTGCACGATTTTCTCGCACCTATCAGGATGCAAAGGATGCGCACAAGGAAGTCATGAGTGCGTCGCTGGAAAATGAAATGCAGATGGCCAACAATGGCGCGCCTTTGCCGAATGGCTTCCCTAAAGATGCAGCACGCTTGGCGACCTTGATGCGCAACGATTCTAAGATACAGATCGCTTTTTTCGCGCTCGGCGGTTGGGATACGCATGCAAATCAAGGCGCAGGCACAGGACAACTCGCCGGTCGGCTTGCACCGCTGGGGCAAGGTTTGGCAACGCTGGCGCAGCAACTCGGTCCGATGTTTAAAGACACGACCGTCATCGTGATGTCCGAATTCGGTCGCACGGCACGCCAGAACGGCAACGGCGGCACCGATCACGGTCACGGCAATGTGATGTGGTTGCTGGGCGGTGATATCGCCGGCGGCAAAGTGTATGGCGACTGGAAAGGTTTATCGTCAGCCGGTTTGCATGAGGATCGCGATGTGCCGGTGACAACGGACTTCCGTTCGGTATTGGCGCAGATTGCAGAGCGTCATTTGTATTTGAATGATCGTCAGTTGACGCAACTGTTCCCGTCTGCGCCATCAATGGAGAGTCGGATCAACTTCATGCGTACCTGATCTAATACAACGCTATAAAAAAAGCCGCTGAGTGAGCGGCTTTTTTTATCAGGCAATTAAAGTATCGCGGATACCGCCGGATGCGGGATATGCGTCATCGAGCTTCTTTCCAGCACGCGCAAATCGCTATCGAGCTTGTACACCAGCGGCACGCTATTTGGCACGTCAAAGCGAGCGACTTCTTCATCCGGCATGTCTTCCAGCAATTTGACCAAGGCGCGCTGACTATTGCCGTGCGATGAAATGATCACGTCCTTGCCTTGTCGCAAGACCGGCGCAATCATGCCGTCCCACAATACCCGAACACGTTCCACCGTATCTTCCAGCGACTCACCCAATGGCAGCAATTCGCGTGACACATCGTCATAACGTGCTTCCTGCTGCGGTGCCCGCGCATCGTTGGCATCCATCAAAGGCGGACGGCTGGCGAAACCACGACGCCAAGCCCACACTTGTTCTTCACCAAATTTCTCTATCATTTCGGCACGGCTGTGACCGGTCAATGCGCCGTAATGCCGTTCATTTAGACGCCAATGACTGATGATGGGCGTAAACATCGCATCCATTTCATCCAGTATCAGCCATTGCGAACGGATCGTTCTTTTCAGCATCGAGGTAATCGCAAGATCAAAACGGAAACCGGCTTGCGCCAGTGCACGGCCAGCGCAGCGCGCCTGCTCTATGCCATTGGCTGTCAGGTCGATATCTGCCCAGCCGGTAAAGCGGTTTTCCCTGTTCCACTGTGACTCGCCATGGCGAACAATCACCAGATTACCCATTGCTTTTCTCATATTGAAGCGACAAAGCATGAAGATTAACTGAGTTTCGTCTAGGCGGCATGGACTTCATCGGTTTCTGAGTGATTTTTCCTGCCGGATTTATTGCCATTCCTATATGCCTGCAGATAAAAAATTGCCGCCCGGTTTTAAGCAGGCGGCAATAAAGAGCAACGTCAAATCATCGTTGCACCGTGCAGAACACGGTGCAAGCGTCTTACTTAAAACGAATAACGTGCGGTCAACTCTACACTGCGCGGTGCGCCAGGCAAGATGCCGACATCGTTATTAGCCGAAATGTAATAACGCTTGTCGAAAATATTCTTGAGGTTAAGCGCAAGACTTAAACCTTTAGGCGTAGGACGGTAATACGCGGCCAGATCGACGGTCGTAAATGCAGGCAGCTTGATCGCATTATCAATAGCAGCATAGTTGCCACCACGATAGGTCACACCGCCACCAACTTGCACGCCCGGCATCCACTGCTCGATAGATTTCAAGGTCCACAAACTGGCAGTATGACGCGGTGTCAATGCCAATGTTTTCCCTTGAAGCGGTGACGCTACTGCACCCGGCAATGGTGCAGTCGTCGTCCCCACTGCCTTGGTAACCTTGCCATCCATGTAGGAATAACTTGCGATCATCTGCCAACCACGCGCAACCTCACCGTTCATGCTCAACTCCAAACCTTTGGTTTGTTGTTCGCCTATCGGAATCAAAAGAGCAGTGTTATTCGGATCGGTGATTTTGACGTCGCTGCGTGTCAATTGATACACCGCTGCGTTGAAACTGGCAGCACCGTTAAACAAATCTATCTTGGTACCAACTTCCAGGTTCTGCGTTTTTTCCGGTGCAAGCTGCGCGTTGTTGGCAGCGACTGCGCCACCTTCACCCGAAGGCTGGAAGGATTTGGAAACCGTCGCGTAATAACTTTGTGTCGTCGTTGGCTGCCAGACTATGCCCGCACGCGGTGAGAACGCATTGTCGGTACGATCCAGGCTTGCGCCTATCTGATTGTCATAACGCTGGCCGAAGCGATCGAAGCGCAAACCTAGCAAGGTCTTGATCTGCGGCGTCCACGTAATCAAATCCTGTATGTAGGCAGCTTGCGTACTCAGGATCGCGGTTCCCTTATTTTGCGGTGCGGTTGTCACCGTAAACGGCAAGTTTTGCGGTAATACCGGATTGAACAACGAGGTCTGATAGTAATTTGCAGCAAGAGCATTGTTAACGTACTGGTATTTGTTTTGCTCGCCGAACTCCACACCGGTCAACAATTGATGCTTGGTATTACCCCACGTCAGATCATGTGTGAATTCCGATTGATTGAACCAGCCATATTCATGACGCGTGATATTGCCGCGCTGGAAGTTCAACAGCGGATTGGCCACAGTACCGGTGATGCTGATCACACGCGTGTGATTACGATCCAGCGTGTAGTCAAAGTAACGAAAAGTATTGGTGAATGAAGTCGTATCCGAAATCTTTTGCTTGTATTGCGCAGTCGTCGACTTCACTTCCGATTCGGTATAATCATTCGGGTAAGCATTACTTGCGCCATAGTACGTAGATGGGGCAACGTTAAGTGGCGAACCATTAAAGCCAGGAATACCAAAATCGATAGAACGCTTTTGATGCTGGTAATCAAACTGCAGCAACAAACTCTGTGCGCCATCTTTCCACACCAAGCTAGGCGAAATATCCTTGTTTTGTACATAGCCCTGATCGCGATAGCTGCCCGAATCTTCATACGCGCCATCCAGACGAATCGCCACGGTGTCGCTGACCGGACGATTAACGTTGAAGTCAGTACGACGCAAATCGAAGGAACCTACCGTGACGCCTATCTCTGCCGATGGTGTAAAGCTAGGCTTCTTGGTAATGCGATTGATCAAACCGCCAGATGAGCCGCGCCCGTACAATACAGCTGCCGGCCCTTTGAGTACTTCGATGCGGTCGATGTTGTACAGATCGCGGAAATATTGCGAATCGTCGCGCACGCCATCAAGCAAAATATCGTACAGCGCAGTAAAGCCGCGAATCACGAAAGCATCACGTTGACCGTCGCCAGTCGCCAGACCGATGCCGGGAACGTTCTTGAGTACATCGGATAATGTACGTGCACCCTGATCGCGTATGACTTCCGACGTGATCACGTTGATGGTTTGCGGCACATCTTTTTGCTGCGCATGAATTTTGAGTGCGGTACTGGTATCGGTCGGTGCGTAATTCTCGCCATGTTCGTGTGGCGCGATGACTTCGATTTCCGGTAATCGATCATCTGCGTATGCAGCCTGCATAGGTAAACCGTTGACGATGGCAAAGGCCGCGACCGCAATAGTGCGTAATCGCAATGAGTGATTCATAAATCCTTGGGGCGTGGATAGTTTGCTGCGGGCTGGCTAGGCAACAAATTTTGGCTGGCTGGCAGATTCTCGGAATGAGAATGGTTATTATATTTATCCTGCCAAAATTACCCGGCTCCGCAGCTCTTAAATTTGCATCTTGTCGTGGTCGGGCAACACGTTTCTATAAAGAAATTGGCAGGATGAAAACTTAAGCGAGCAACATCTAAGACTAGCGTTAAGCAAGTGTTAGGTAGTCGTTAATCGATGCAACATACTATGCATGACGTCACACAGGCCGTATTTTTATAGAAACATGAAAATAGGAATCTTTGACGAATTGGACTGTCCATTGAAGGCATGTCGCGCGGTACATGCAAAACGGAATAAAAAGGAAGTAGTCATATTTATGCGATCAAGCTTACGTGTCCTGTTGCTGTCAGGACTTCTTGCTGTCATCGCCGGTTGTGCGGGGAGCAAACCAGGTGTCTATCAGGCAGAAAAATTCGACTCCACCGATACGTTCACGCGCCGCTTCCCGGTTTCGTCCGAGGTCGCATGCGAGGCAGTGCGTCGCACCTTGCTTAGTCAAGGCTATGTCATCAGCGCGGCCAGCAATAATCAGATCGATGGTCGCAAGAGCTTTCAGCCACAGAGTGATGTACACGTGCAAATCGCATTTCGTGTAGTGTGCGCGACCGATGCCGCGGACGGTGCAATGGCATCGGTCTTTGTGAATGCGCTGGAAGATAGATACGCACTCAAGAAGACCAATAACTCGGCCAGTCTTGGTGTCGGCGCGCTCGGTTCGCTCTCGCTGCCGTTTTCATCCAGCGATGATTCACTGGTGAAAGTCGCCAGCGAAACGATTTCATCCGAGAAGTTCTACACGCGCTTCTTTCAATTGGTAGAACGCTATCTGGTCAATGAAGATGAGCCAACATCGGAAATCATGGAGATGCCGGAGAAATCATTCCGTACTCAGGCTAAGTCGGTGATGGGCAACTAGATTGCAAGGCGCAGAGTGTTGCGACACTCTGCTTCCTGAATAGATCTGGCAATCGTCTTCTATGCCAGGCTCTTGAAATTCACGTTTTTAATTCTCTTTTTTACCCTCTACTGCATTTTCCCCGCCAGCAGCCTGCAATCTGCGCCACAAAGTCGTGCGACTGATCCCCAGATAATTCGCCGCTGCCTCACGATTGCCGTGATGGCGCTGCAATACTTGCTGCAGCGTTTCGACTGGTCTTGCCTCCTCGCTCTCCGCCAGCAACAACGTGCCGCCAGATATAGCAAGTTCAGGCGCAACGCTTTTCAAAAACGCCGGCGTCAACGCCTGCAATGGTGCTGCTGCCAAGAACAACGCGAGTCGCTCCATCAAATTACGCAACTCGCGCACATTGCCCGGCCATGTATAGGATGTCAGCAAAGGCATGCAGCCTAGTATCTCTGCATGCAGATTGGCAGATGGACGTATATCCAGCGAGGCCAAGGCATTCTTCAAGCACCATTCAGCCAGCGGCAGCAAATCTTCAGGTCTGTCGCGCAAAGTCGGCAAGCTCAAGCGCAATACGCTCAAGCGATAAAACAGATCGGCGCGGAAGCGCCCTTCTTTGACGCGCGCATCCAGATCGCAATGCGTTGCGCTGATGATGCGTACGCTAATCGGAATCGGTCGCGTGCCACCGACGCGCACTACTTCGCGCTCTTCCAGTACGCGCAGCAAGCGCGTTTGCAAAGACAAAGGCATCTCGCCGATTTCATCCAAAAACAAAGTGCCGCGATGCGCTGCTTCAAATAAACCAGCGCGTCCGCCACGGCGTGATCCGGTGAACGCACCCTCTTCGTAACCGAACAATTCGGACTCCAATAAAGACTCCGCCAAAGCGCCGCAATTGACTGCGACGAATGGATGACCTGCTTGTGTCTTGCCTTGCATCAGCGGATGCGCGCGGTGCATGGCCTGCGCTACCAATTCCTTACCTGTGCCGGTTTCTCCCTGTATCAAAACGGTAGCGGGCGATTTGGCGAATAACGTGACTGACTGACGCACGCTTTCCATCGCAGCAGAGTCTCCGCGCAAATCCTTGATGTGATGTTTGGCGCGCAAGGTATCGGCCACCGGGAAGCTACGGCCGCGCGTCGCTTCCAGTTGCGTCAGGCGTGCCAGCTCCAGCGCATCTTCAAATGCCTGGCGTATCGATGCGGATGAATAAACGAAGACGCCGGTCAGACCAGCCTCTTCCGCCAGATCGGTGATCAAGCCCGCACCGACGATAGCTTTGATGCCGGAGGTTTTCAGTTCATTGATTTGTGCACGCGCATCTTCTTCCGTCACGTAAGTGCGTTGCGCGATATTCAGGCCGAAGGTGGTTTGGAACTCGGCCAGCGCCGGCATGGTTTCCTGATAGGTGATCAAGCCGATGTCGGGTGTGATCTTGCGCGCACGCGCCAATGCCTGCATCACATCGAAGCCGCTGGCCTTGGCGATGATGACGGGCACGGACAAACGGCTTTTTAAATATGCACCATTCGAGCCGGCGGCAATCACGGCATCGCAACGCTCGGTCGCCAGACGTTCGCGGATATGACGCACCGCATCTTCGAAGCCCAGATTGATCGGTTCTATGTCGGCTTGATCGTCAAATTCCAGAGTGATATCGCGGAATAACTCAAACAAACGTGAGATCGAGACAGTCCAGATGACCGGCTTGTCGGCATTATCGCGGAAAGGAGAGGACGAACGTTTCATGTTTCACCTTAGCGTTTCAAACGTTTCAAATGTAACACGGCCTTTCGGCATTGCGCAGATTCTGTCTAGCTCTGCCACAAACGATAAAAGTTCCCAAGCATTTGATTTGTAATGAATTTATTCATTTCCTTAGACATATACCATCAGCCCGATATGCGTCCGCCACGGCATGGCACGCGCATTGCCATTATGAAGAGCAGGCATCTTCATGAAACACCTAGTCAAAAGGGTTATTCGATGAGCAGTCAGTCCAAGAGCAGCAAGCAGGTTTTGCGTGACAAGGTATATGCCCGCCGTGGCCTGCTGGTACCGGGTGCCTTCAATGCCTTGTCGGCCCGCGTGATTGCCGACCTTGGTTTCGAAGCGCTGTATATCACCGGTGCTGGCGTGACTAATATGTACTTCGGTTTGCCAGATCAAGGCTTCATAGGCTTGAATGAACTGGCCGACCACACCGCACGCATACGCGATGTGGTCGATATTCCCATCATCGTCGATGCCGATACCGGTTTCGGCAATGCCTTGAATGTACACCAGACGATACGCACGCTGGAACGCGCCGGTGCCGATGCGGTACAACTGGAAGATCAGGTTTCCCCTAAACGCTGTGGTCACTTCAACGGCAAGGAAGTCATTTCCTGCGCCGAGATGGTCGGCAAAATCCACGCCGCCGTCGATGCCCGCAGTGATGAAGGCATGCTCATCATGGCGCGTACCGATGCGCGTAGCGTGCATGGCTTTGAAGATGCACTGGAACGCGCGGCACGTTATAGCGAAGCCGGTGCTGACATTCTGTTTGTCGAAGCAACCGAAACTGCAGAAGAAATCCGCCGTCTTCCGCAAGCACTGGACAAGCCGCAACTGGTCAACCTCGTCATCGGCGGCAAGACACCTATTTTCAGCGCCGATGAATTGGCCGAACTCGGCTACGGCATCGTGCTGTACGCAAATGCAGCGCTGCAAGGCGCAGTGGCTGGCATGCAAAAAGCGCTGACCGTCTTACGCGACACGCATAGGCTCGACGAAGATCCAAATCTGGTCGCGCTATTTGCCGAGCGCCAGCGTCTGGTCAACAAACCTCTATTCGATCAATTAGAAAAGAAATACGCCGACAAGTAATCCCGTGATGGTCCCGAATACATAAGGAGACAGACATGAGTGAACAAGTAGCAGGTTTCAAACCGAAAAAATCCGTCGCACTATCCGGTGTGACCGCCGGCAATACCGCACTCTGCACCGTCGGCAAAACCGGCAACGACTTGCACTATCGCGGTTACGACATACTGGATATCGCTGATAGCTGCGAGTTTGAAGAAATTGCTTATCTGTTGGTACACGGAAAATTGCCAACAGTGGCAGAACTGAAGGCCTACAAAACCAAATTGAAGTCTATGCGCGGCTTGCCTGCCAACGTCAAGGCAGCGCTGGAATGGCTGCCGGCAGCATCGCATCCGATGGACGTAATGCGCACTGGTGTCTCGGTACTCGGTTGCATGCTGCCGGAAAAAGACGATCACAATGCACCGGACGCACGCGACATCGCCGACAGGTTGATGGCATCGCTGGGTTCGATCTTGTTGTACTGGTATCACTACAGTAATCACGGCAAGCGTATCGAAGTCGAAACCGACGACGACTCGATAGGCGCGCACTTCCTGCACTTGCTGCACGGCGAAAAGCCATCCGCGTTATGGGAAAAAGCGATGCACACCTCGCTGATTCTGTATGCCGAACACGAATTCAACGCCTCCACCTTCACCGCTCGCGTGATTGCCGGCACTGGTTCCGATATGTATTCCGCCATCACCGGCGCAATCGGTGCCCTGCGCGGACCCAAGCATGGCGGCGCCAATGAGTTCGCATTTGAAATTCAAAAACGTTATGAGAGTCCAGACGAAGCAGAAGCCGACATCAAACGCCGTGTTGAAAACAAGGAAGTCGTGATCGGCTTCGGCCATCCGGTGTACACGATCGCCGATCCGCGCAACAAAATGATCAAGGAAGTCGCACGCACGCTATCCAATGATGCAGATTCGATGAAGATGTTCGACATCGCCGAACGTTTGGAAACAGTGATGTGGGACGCCAAGAAAATGTTCCCCAATCTGGATTGGTTCTCAGCTGTGTCGTATCACATGATGGGTGTACCGACTGCGATGTTCACGCCGCTGTTCGTGATCGCGCGTACTTCCGGCTGGGCTGCGCACATCATCGAACAACGCATAGACAACAAGATCATTCGCCCATCCGCACATTATGTCGGGCCGGAAGATTTGGCTTTCGTTCCGCTAGCCAAGCGCAAGTAAGAGCCATACCGCGCCTATCGCTGCTATCCACATTAACTACGATCACGGGAATTCCATGTCTGCTCATATTTCAAACGTCCGCCCAAAACACGACAAGGTATTGGTCGATATCGTTGATTACGTCACCAAGTACAAGATTTCTTCCAAGCTTGCTTACGACACCGCGCGCAACTGCCTGATCGACACATTGGGTTGCGGCCTGGAAGCGTTGGAATATCCAGCGTGTAAAAAATTGATGGGACCGATAGTGCCCGGCACAATAGTACCGAATGGCGCGAAAGTGCCCGGCACGCAATTCCAGCTCGATCCGGTACAAGCCGCATTCAACATCGGCATGATGATCCGCTGGCTGGATTTCAACGACACCTGGCTGGCAGCGGAATGGGGTCATCCATCCGATAATCTCGGAGGCATACTCGCCACCGCAGATTGGTTGTCACGTGTAGCGGTCGCTGGTGGCAAGAAGCCACTGACGATGCGCGACGTGCTGACCGGCATGATCAAGGCGCATGAAATTCAAGGCTGCATCGCGCTGGAGAATTCATTCAATAAGGTTGGCCTCGATCACGTGGTGCTGGTCAAGGTGGCTTCGACTGCGGTCGTTGCAGAGATGCTCGGTCTGACGCGTGATGAAATTTTGAATGCAGTGTCGCTGGCATGGGTAGATGGTCAATCGCTGCGCACTTATCGCCACTCACCGAATACCGGTTCGCGCAAATCATGGGCCGCCGGCGATGCAACTTCACGCGCAGTGCGACTCGCGCTGATGGCCCAGACCGGCGAGATGGGCTATCCATCGGTGTTGACCGCGAAGACCTGGGGTTTCTACGATGTGCTGTTCAAAGGTCAGCCCTTCAAATTCCAGCGCAAGTACGCATCCTATGTAATGGAAAACGTGCTGTTCAAAATTTCCTTCCCGGCCGAGTTTCATTCACAAACTGCAGTGGAAGCAGCGATGACCTTGCACCAAGAGTTGGTCAAGTCAGGCAAGAAAGTCGAAGACATCAAGAAGATCACCATACGCACGCACGAAGCCTGCATACGCATCATCGATAAAAAAGGACCGCTGGATAATCCCGCGGATCGCGATCACTGCATTCAATACATGCTCGCCGTGCCGCTGATTTTCGGTCGCCTGACTGCATCTGATTATGAAGACGACGTCGCCAGCGACAAACGTATCGATGTGCTGCGTGACAAGATCGTTTGCGTGGAAGACGCGTCCTTCACCAAGGATTATCACGATCCTAAGAAGCGATCGATTGCGAATGCGTTGACGGTTGAATTCAAGGATGGCAAAAAGCTCAAGGAAATCGTCGTCGAATATCCGGTCGGTCATGCACGTCGCCGTAAAGAAGGTATTCCGCTGTTGGAAGCCAAATTCAAGATCAATTTGGCGCGCCAATTCCCGGTCAAACAACAGCAGAAAATTCTCGACGTATCACTGGATCAGAAAAAGCTGGAAGCCATGCCTGTCCATGAATACGTGGATATGTATGTGATCTAGCCCAGCTATACCGCCTTTGTTGACATCAAGATCGACAAAGGTAGTTTCACTATAAGAACGATATAACAGACATAGCTTTATCTGGCCGGAGGAGACTTATGAGTTTCGATGCCGCAGCATACGACGCGTTTTACCGTCTATCAGTTGATGACCCGCACACCTTTTGGGCGACGCAAGCCAAGCGCATAGATTGGCATAAGCCATTCACGCGCACACTGGACTACGACAAACCACCGTTCGCCAAATGGTTTGTCGGCGGCGAAACCAATCTCTGTTACAACGCGGTAGATCGTCATCTGGCAACGCGCGCTGATCAGCCTGCATTGGTCGCAATCTCTACCGAGACCGACACGGAGACCACGTATACCTACGCGCAATTGTATGCAGAGGTGAATCGCAGCGCCGCCATGATGCAGGCACTAGGCGTCAAGCAAGGTGATCGCGTACTGATATACATGCCGATGGTGGCCGAAGCCGCGTTCGCGATGTTGGCGTGTGCACGCATAGGCGCGGTGCATTCGGTGGTGTTCGGCGGATTTGCATCGAACAGCCTGGCAACCCGCATCGATGATGCGACACCAGTCTTGATCATCTCTGCCGATGCCGGTTCACGCGGTTGTCACGTCACGCCATACAAGTCCTTGCTTGATGAAGCCATCGCGCTGGCGCAGCACAAACCAAAACATGTATTGATGGTTAATCGCGGCCTTGCACCCATGAAGATGGTGCCTGAGCGTGACATCGACTACTCCACGCTACGCGAAAAACATTTGCATGCAGTCGTGCCGATCGTATGGCTGGAATCGAATGCGCCGTCTTATATTCTCTACACCTCAGGTACCACCGGCAAACCGAAAGGCGTATTACGCGACGTCGGTGGTTATGCAGTGGCACTGGCCACATCGATGGATTTGATCTTTTGCAGCAAGGTGGGTGAAACTTTTTTCTGCACTTCAGATATCGGCTGGGTAGTCGGCCACTCTTACATCATCTACGGCCCTTTGCTGGCAGGCATGACGACCATATTGTATGAAGGCCTGCCGATACGACCGGATGCGTCGATATGGTGGAGCATCGTGGAGAAATACAAAGTCACACGCATGTCGTCAGCACCAACAGCAATTCGTGTACTGAAAAAACAACCGCTGGAACTATTGCAGAAACACGATCTATCCTCGCTCAAGACACTCTATCTGGCAGGCGAACCATTGGATCAAACCACTTCCGATTGGATCTCCGGTGTGCTTGGCGTACCTGTCATCGACAATTTCTGGCAGACAGAAACCGGCTGGCCGACCATCTCGATCGCCAAAGGCGTAGGCGACAAACCCGCACGCTCAGGCAGCCCCGGTCAGCCACTGTATGGCTTCAAGGGCAAGATCATTAATGAAGAGACAGGTGAAGAATGTGCGCCTAATGAAAAAGGTGTGGTCGTCATCGAAGGGCCGCTGCCGCCCGGTTGCCTGCAAACTCTGTACGGCGATGACGAACGCTTCGTCAATACCTACTGGCGCAATTTCAAACGCGAAGCGTATTCGACCTTCGACTGGGGCATACGCGATGCCGATGGTTATTACTTCATCCTCGGCCGCACCGATGATGTCATCAATGTCGCAGGGCACAGACTAGGCACACGCGAAATCGAAGAGAGTATTTCCAGCCATCCCAATGTGTCGGAAGTCGCGGTGGTCGGTGTCGAAAATCCGATCAAGGGCCAGTGTGCGGTTGCCTTTGTCATTCTTAAGAATGCGGCTGCTGCAACTCCTGAAGATGCACACAAGCTGGAAGCAGAAATCATGAAGGTGGTGGATAAGCGACTCGGGCCGATAGGTCGACCATCGCATGTGTACTTTGTGACTGCATTGCCGAAGACGCGCTCTGGCAAGTTGCTGCGGCGCTCGATACAAGCGATTTGTGAAGGACGCGATCCGGGCGATTTATCGGTGATCGAAGACCCGGCGGCCTTGCAACAAATACGGGCCGTGCTGATACCTGCGTAAAAACAATGCTGCGAATGGAATGGCCTATGCCGGATGTCGCGTTATCTATCTCCGGATAATATATTGTCGACTTCTGGCATAGTTACTTGTGTACTTGAGTCAGCAAGCTGATCTGCGGCAGCACGTACAAAATACATGGCTTGCGGCTGATTCACCAGCACGCATTGCTTGCCGGTGCGCTTGCAATGATCATGCACTCGCCAGTACGCGTTATGGCTGATGCAACCAGTTTGGCAAATCACCAAATCGGCAGCAAGCAGACTCGCCTCCAGCGCAGCATCATCTCCGCCATCCAGTCCATCGTGATGCAGGAAATAACCACCGGCTTTTTCAACTTCCAGTTGGGCGACCGTCGTACTTGATTCATGCTTGCCTATGCACAGCACGGATTTTTTTCGCAAATCTGCAGGTATGACCGGATGGACAGCACGTTGCTCAAATCTTGCAGGCTTGGCCCGCCATTGCCAACCTAGACGCTCACGCATCAGACTGTGTAGATGCTCAGTCAAGGATTCGACACGACGCGCCAAAGTCACACGAGTAGGCAAGCCGGGAATAGCCGCTTCCAACGCTGCCATATCTTCACGCGCATACGCCAACTCTGTATCGCGCACGATCACTTCTGCCCGCAAGCGCACTACTTCTGCCTGCGCACGCGCAAGCTCAGCCTGCAAGGCTTCAATTTGATCGACCTGTCGCGCCACCAATTCGCTGCAACGGTTTTGCACGCGGCCGTATTGATTGATCAGCACGCGATGCTCACGCGCCATATCGTCCAAATCCTTGGGAGAAATACTCATGATCTATCCTTCACCTTAATCAGCGGCGGCGTATCACACACTTCAGAAACGGCGCACCGCAAGACGCGTGCTCAGTAACAATGACCTTGGTTTCCTACTAATAACAACCCCTCAAACTTGAGGAATTGGCTTATTATAAATGAGAATCATTATTATTTGAAGAAATCAATACTAATGGTCTGATGGCAATATCGACCAGCTCCTGATCAAGGAAAGGAATAGCGCCAAGAAGGGACGAGGTATTCAGTTCCAAGTTCGGCGGCTATCTGGAAAGCATGTATTCTTGCTTATCTTCGCAAAGAATCCGAGAGCACCATGGCCGATACGCCTCAAGCAGCCATACACATTTATCATTTGCTTTCATGACTCAAAGCATCGCACCTAGCAATCAAACCAAGCCCTTATCCCGCTTGGCCAAAATACTATATGGACTAGTCGGCGGCTTGGCGCTGCTGCTGGGCATTATCGGCATCTTTCTGCCAGGCTTGCCAACCACGCCTTTCGTTTTGTTGGCCGCGGCTTGCTTCGCGAAAGCGTCGCCGCGCGTGCATCTATGGATGTTGCAGCACAAGTTAATAGGCCCGATGCTGCGCAACTGGGAAGAGCATCGCAGTCTCACGCGTCGCACCAAATGTGTAGCAATAGGATCGATGTCTCTGATGATGGCGCTTTCTATCTGGAGCTTCTCCGGCCAGCCATGGATACAAATCAGCTTGTTGGTTCTGAGCGGAATCGGTGCAGCGACGGTGTTGCGCATACCGACACGAGCACCCTCTTCTACATCAGTGCTACCGAACAAAAGCGACACGCCACAATGACAAAAGCGCATCGTACCGGGTAGGCACCATGCGCTTTCGTTATCTACTGCTGTTCAATTTGCGTTTGATTGCAGACGCACAGCGCCGCAATCGATAACAAACTTATTTTTGCATATCGCGGATGCGTTCGATCAACAAATCGCCGTATTTGGAGGTCGATACGGTACCGCCCAAATCCACGGTACGGCCACTTTCTGTACTCAATACGGAATCGATGGCATCGCGTAAAAGCTTGGCCTGTTTGTCCAATCCTTTGTGCTCCAGCATCAATGCAGCTGCCAGCAAGAGTGCTGTTGGATTGGCCATGCCTTTGCCTGCGATATCTGGCGCAGAACCATGTACTGCTTCAAAAATAGCAGCACGTTCACCGATATTCGCGCCTGGTGCCATGCCCAAGCCACCGACCAAACCTGCGATTTGATCGGACAGGATGTCACCGAACAAATTGGTGGAAACGATGACATCGAACTGCCACGGATTCAATACCAGTTGCATCGCGCACGCATCAACGATGCGATCGTTGAATTCGACTTGATCGGCGTAATTAAGACCGACTTGTTTTGCAGTTTCCAGGAACAAACCCGTCAATGCTTTCAGCACATTGGCTTTATGCACGATGGTGACTTTTTTGCGGTTGTTGCGCACTGCATAGTCGAATGCGAACTTGGAAATGCGACGGCTGCCGGCGCGGGTATTGATACCAGTCGCCATTGCCACTGCATGTGCGTCATCGCCGATAGGCACGTAGTGTTCGTGACCGACGTACAAGCCTTCGAGATTCTCGCGCACCAGCACCAGATCAATTTTCTCGTAACGGCCACCAGGCACGATGGTGCGTGCAGGACGCACATTGGCGTACAACTGGAACTCTTCACGCAGGCGCACATTGACGGAGCGGAAGCCGCCACCGATAGGGGTGCTCAGCGGACCTTTCAGCGCGAGGCCGGTGCGGGCGATGCTCTGCAGCGTCGCTTGCGGCAGCAAATCGCCGCTGCTTTCCAGCGCATTGACGCCGGCTTGTTGTGCTTCCCATGCGAATGGATTGCCCAGCGCATCAAACACGCGCACAACCACATCAACGATTTCAGGGCCGATACCATCACCGGGAATGAGCGTTACCGGAATTTGTTGCTGCGTGCTGTTAAGCATGTTGTGTCCTATCCATGATCAAGATAATTAAAAACGCTATGACTTTGTGTAAAAGCCGCAGGACGTATTTTAACTCAAAAGTCTTATGTCATATATAAGACTCGTGGCTTTTTATGATGACGTGAATTTTTGACAAGATTGCAAATTAACAAACCAAGCCTAGATCAAGACGATGTATTAAGGCCTAGGCTATAGTGAGGCTCACGGCTCTACCGCAGGATCGGTCGTCAACTCACCTATCAATCACGCATCAAATTAAGGACATTACAGATGGCACAAACCGAAATCAAAGTAACCAAAGGCGCAGGCAAGCTGCAACAGATCGTCCAAGCCGGTCCACACACATTGATCGCTGATGCGCCGTCCGCTTTTGGCGGCGACGATGCAGGCTTTGTCCCCCACGATTTGCTGGCTGCCGCACTCGGCGCTTGCACAGCAGTTACGCTGAATATGTATGCTGGCCGCAAAGAGCTCCCGCTGGAAAAAGTCGATGTAACCGTGGTCGCAGCTGAACAAGACGGTGTCTATGTATTCAATCGCACCCTGCACTATCATGGCAATCTGAGCGCTGAACAAAAAGACAGCCTGAACAAGATCGCTGATAAATGCCCGGTACACAAAGCACTGTCCGGCGAGATCAAGATCATTACGCAAGCCAACTAAACCAAGTCTGGGGTAGATATGGATACCGACCTGAGCGCACTGGAAACCGTCGTCATCCCGCGTACGCGCGATCTCGGCGACAACTTTGAAGTACGGCGTGCCTTGCCCACTTCGCAAAAGCGCATGGTCGGTCCTTTCGTCTTCCTCGACCAGATGGGGCCGCACGTGTTCGCGGCCGGACGTGGGCTGGACGTGCGACCACATCCGCACATCGGCCTGGCCACCGTCACTTATCTGTTTGAAGGTGAAATCGAACATCGCGACAGCGTCGGTTCGATACAAACCATACAACCGGGCGCAGTCAACTGGATGACGGCCGGCAGCGGCATCGTGCATTCCGAACGTACCGGCAGCGATTTGCGTAAAACCGGCTCTTCGCTAGCCGGTCTGCAATGCTGGGTTGCACTCCCAAAAAAATACGAAGAAATCGCGCCCAGCTTTATCCATACTGCGGCCAACGAATTACCGATCATCGAAGGTGACGGTGCTTCTGCGAAGATTATTGCCGGCAGCTTTTTCGGCAAGAGCTCGCCGGTGCCGACCTTGTCGGATTTGTTTTATGTCGATGTACAACTGCAAGCCGGTGCGAGGCTGGATGTACCGGCTGAATATCCGGAACAAGCGATCTATATCGTAGAAGGCAAGCTTGATCTGGGTCGCGATGGCGTGTTCGATGCCGGTCAATTGCTGGTATTGAAAACCAAGACTGCAGTCACGCTGCGCAACGCCGGTCCGGGCACAACACGCTTGATGCTGCTCGGCGGCGAACCTATGGATGGCTCGCGCTATCTGGTGTGGAATTTTGTTTCCAGCTCAATCGAGCGGCTGGAACAGGCCAAGGAAGATTGGCGGCTGCAGCGCTTTGCTGCAGTGCCGGGTGAAACCGAATTTATCCCGCTGCCGGATCTACCAGGCAAGCCTATCGGCTATCCGTAAATCCTGCACGGCAGGAGCTGCCAGGATTTTGGAACGCAGATTTTTAAGCGCTCTTGCCGTCGTACGGGTATTTCTTCAATGCGGCAAGATCGACATTCTCCAGAGTGCGCGCATTCACTGCCGCCATCTCATTGCCGTCTTTATCCTTGGCGAAACCAAACGTCTGGCAGCCACAGGTTGGGCAGAAGTGATGCTCTATCTTGTGCTTGTTGAATTTATAGACAGTTGATTTGCCTTCACCGCTGGTGATTTTCAACTGTGCACGCGGCACGAACCAGAGCAGAAAACCCTTGCGGCTGCAATGTGAACAATTGCAGTCTATGACTTGTTCCAGCTCGCCTTCGGCTTCAAATTTCAGCAAGCCACAATGACACGATCCTTGATAAAGCATCTTGATCTCCTGAATATTCTAATTATTCAGCAGACATCTTCGCGCCATTACTGTGCTTTGTCCAATTGCTCATACACCGCGTGGGCGATGTTGGCCAACTCGCCTTTATTGATACCAGCCGACAAGGCATAGCCGAACTTGCCATCTATCCAGTAAAACACATTCACCGCACCTTCTTGCGCGAAGCGAAAACCAGTGTCCTTGTTCTGCGCTTGGTCGGTCGAGACATACAGCGTTAAACGTTGCCCCAAACCATCCTGATACATGAATTGCGCCACCGGTCCGCTTTCGCCTGGCAATAGGCGACCACCGATCAACTCATAACCGAGCTTGCCCAATTTGGGCGGACGCATAGGACTACCCGTACGCTTGGATAACCAGGCTACCAGTTGATCTTCCTGATCCGCAGTCACTTCTACCGGACGCCGCGCATCCGGGCTGTACACGCTATGCGCCACAGCAGCCTGCCGCGCCAGCGTCGACACCTTGAGCGGCACAGGCAAACGACTATCTGTTGCTTGCGCCAGCATATTGTTAGTTTGCGTTGCGCCATGCAACATCCAGCCACCGATACCACCGGCGACTGCAATTGCCAGCATTGCGGCATAACGACCAAACTGCGTCGTCCAGCTCGTCAAACCGGAAGTCAACCGCGCCGGCACCGGCTCATCCAGCACCGGCTTGAATAGCAAACGCAAGGCTTCGTTTTGTTCGCGATACGTATTGATGCGCTCCAGCTCTTCTGGTCGTGCGGCCAGATAAGCGTCGACCTCCTGACGTCGCGCTTCACTCAGGAAGCCGTCAACGTAGGCATGCAAGTCTGCTTCAGTCACAGCGAGCTGATTCATTTGACTACCTTTAATAGCGATACGACTGATCGCCCTTCCATTTGTGCACGCAACTTTTGGCGCGCACGTGATAGACGTGACATCACGGTGCCCAGCGGTAAACCCAAGGTTGCCGCAACTTCGTCATAGCTCATTTCTTCCAGCGCGATCAGTAATAAAATCTCGCGCTGCTCTGGCGGCAGGGTACGTAATGCCGATTCAAGATCGCGCATTTCCAAACCGTCAGTCAGAGAATGATGTGTTGCCGGCATCGGCGTATCGTCATCCAACTCCTCGGTTGCTACCGATGGACGACGTACCTGATCGATATGCAGGTTGTGCATGATGCCGAACAACCAGGCGCGCATATCGCTGCCGCGTTGCCATGAAGACAGTTTCTTCCAGCCGCGCTCCATCGTGTCCTGCACCAGATCGTCAGCACCCGTGCGATCACCGATCAAGGCACGGGCGTAACGACGCAGGCGCGGGATGCAGGCGACTAGACGATCGCGTTCATCTTGCATGGCAATTTTCGCTGCAGCGATTACTTAAGTATTAATCCTTGACGACGTGCCAGATGTCTTTGAAGTTATCGCCAGTACGATCACCTGCTTTTTTGTCGGAAGCGAACAGATACAAAGGCTTGCCCTTGTAAGCAAGTTGCGCAGTACCATCGTCACGCGTCACCACGGAATAAGGTGCGGCTGGTTTGGCATTACCGGCAGAAACTGCTGGCCATGCGGTAGCGCAAGGACCGCTACAAGCACTCTTGCCGCTATCTGCAACGTCTTTGTCGAAGGTGTAAACCGTCATGCCTGTAGCCGTTACCAGAATGCCGTCGGCTTTCTTGAGTGGAACGTTTTGTGCGAAAGCAGTGCTAGACATGAACAAGACTGCAGCAGCAGACAGTACGAGATGAGAGAGTTTCATTTTCTTATTCCTTTTCGATGAAGAGTGGCAAGTCGATAAAAGGACGTCATAAATATACGTCTCTACCGGCTTGAGTCATTTACGTCAGAAAAAACAATACGCACGACAATGCGCTGACATTGAGGTAAACGATGGCACGGCTGATTTATTCCATCGAATCGAAAATATTTATCCGCTCTGGCACATTGCTGTCGCTAAGTTACACCTTCTGCGTGCAATCGTGCAGGTCAGATGCGGGATTGCGCTGGATTAACGGTGATCGACCAGACATTGCGCGGCTTCCCACGCTTCCATCGCAGCATTCGGGTTGCCGGTGAGATGGGCGGCATCAATGGCGCCATCCAGCAGGATATTGATCTGTGATGCCAATTTCCCGGCTTTTGTACCGTGCGTCTCCAGCAGCAAGCTTGCTATGTAGTCGATGATCAGTTGCTTGTGCAAAGCGGCAACTTGATGGATGGGATCCTTGCGGTTATGAAATTCAGCAGCTGCATTGATGAACATGCAGCCATTGAAGTCTTTGCGCTTGAACCATTGATCGTGCCAGGTGAAGAGCGCCAGTATCTTTTGCGGCAGACCCTCTTGCTGATTAACGTAGTTCATCAGTGATGTACGGAAGAAGGTATCTCGCTGATTCAAAACTTCCAGAATCAGGTCCGACTTCGACGGGAAATACTTATAGAGTGTCATCTTCGCGATACCGGCTTCTGCAATGATGCGATCTATACCCACACCCGTGTATCCACCTTGCGCGAATAGTTCCATCGCCTTCTTCACCAGTATTTCTCGTTTATCCAACATCATTTCACCTGTAGTTCTAAGCATCATCGTTTGCAAAGCGCTTGTTGCAGATCATTGCCAACATCGTTACTATACAGATCTGTCTGTATATTTCAAGAGAATCAAGCCCAGCCTGCATGGATGCAATCGGGGAAAGCTGGCTCCAGGCACGATTCATGTTCAACTTTTCTAGCGAGTCATTCATGAATACATTTTTATCGAAAATGCGCGGCGGCACTGCCGTACCACCGCGCGCACCATTGCGGCATATCGCAATTTCCTGGCTGGGCGGCTTCCTTGCCATCTCGGCAGTCGCACTCGCCACCGATATCAGCCACCTGCCTCTGGTGCTTGGTTCTTTCGGCGCAAGCTGCGTATTGATATTCGGCTTTCCTGAAAGTCCATTCTCGCAACCACGCAATGTCATTGCCGGCCACTTCCTGTCATCACTATCGGGCCTGCTCTTTCTGACGCTGTTCGGCCCGCACTGGTGGAGCATGGCATTAGCTGTTGGCACCGCTATTGCCGTAATGCAACTAACTCGTACTGTACACCCACCGGCCGGCTCGAATCCGGTGATTGTTATGCTGGCTGCGCCTGCCTGGAGTTTTCTGCTGACACCGACCTTGATCGGCAGTGTGATAGTGGTCATCGTGGCTATTGTTTTCAACAATATTCCCAAAGACCGTTCCTATCCAAAATACTGGATGTAAAGCCATCTTTGTATAGTCTCAAACCTGCCTGATTTCCCAACGGATTTGAATATATGGCTAGCGATGCAGCCATATATTCATGCACGGCCAAAAGTCGATCCGCGCATTTTGTACGTAGTATCCACAGAGACCTTACGTGGTATCCACAATTCACAATTTTTATCGCCGCGTGAATACGTGATATCCACAATCTGAATATCTCATATTCTTAACTTTAGGTATAGCAACTCGCCCGCCATTCTCGGATAGTAGCGTCGTTGAATTAAATAAACACGAGCCGTGCGCACAAGTTCAGATCGGTTACCAACTTTTCTGACAGATGACCATGGTTTCAAATGATCGAAATGAATCATCCGTTGTTTATTGCAACGAGGGCACCGAACAAACGTGACGTGCATTTTCATACTTGAGAGTTGAGAGAAGGCAAATATGAGTGAAATTAAACGTCCTGCGTCATATCGCTGGATACAATTGATTTTGGGTATCGTCGCTATGGCGATGATTGCAAACTTGCAATACGGTTGGACGCTGTTCGTCGATCCTATCGCTGCTAAACACGGCTGGAGCCGCGCTGCGATTCAAGTTGCATTTACTATCTTCGTTCTGACCGAAACATGGTTGGTCCCTATCGAAGGCTGGTTCGTTGATAAATTCGGCCCACGTCCTGTAGTTATCGTCGGTGGCGTATTGTGCGGTCTGGGTTGGTTCATCAACTCGTTCGCTGATTCCCTCGCTATGTTGTACTTTGCTGCTGTTATCAGCGGTATCGGCGCTGGCGCTGTATACGGTACTTGCGTTGGTAACGCGTTGAAATGGTTCCCGGATCGTCGCGGTCTGGCAGCTGGCTTGACCGCTGCTGGCTTCGGTGCTGGTTCCGCTGTCACCATCATCCCTATCTCGGCAATGATCGCTACTCGCGGCTACCAAGATGCGTTCCTGTACTTCGGTATCGGCCAAGGCATCATCGTGGTTCTGGTTGCATTGTTCCTGAGCCGTGCTCCTGAGCACAAAAAAGGCGATGCAGTTGCAAACGTTCAACAAACCAAACGCGATTACAAACCAAGCGAAGTTCTGCGTGAACCAGTTTTCTGGGTTATGTATGCAATGTTCGTGATGGTTGCAGCTGGTGGCCTGATGGCAACTGCTCAACTGGGTTCGATCGCTCGTGACTTTAAAGTGTTCGACGTTCAAGTCAGCATGATGGGCTTGACCTTGCCAGCACTGACTTTCGCTCTGGCTATCGACCGCGTATTGAACGGCTTGACCCGTCCATTCTTCGGCTGGGTATCGGATCAAATCGGTCGTGAACCAACCATGTTCATCGCGTTTGCTATCGAAGCAGTTGGTATCCTGGCTCTGTTCCACTACGGCCACAACCCAATCGCATTCGTTATCCTGACCGGTATCGTGTTCTTTGCATGGGGCGAAATCTACTCCTTGTTCCCATCGACTTGCGCAGATACATTCGGCAGCAAATTCGCAACAGCTAACGCTGGCTTGCTGTACACAGCTAAAGGTACTGCTTCGTTGCTGGTTCCACTGTCAGCAGTATTGGCAACCGCAACCGGCGGCTGGTACGCAGTGTTCGTAGTTGCTAGTGCACTGAATGCAACTGCAGCGCTGATGGCTTGGTTCGTATTGAAACCAATGCGCGCTAAACACATGAGCAAACCAGCTGTCGCTGAATAATCGATTTCATTGGTTGTACCTCTTCAAGACCGGCTTAGGCCGGTCTTTTTTTGTCTGTAATTTCTCTAACTGATACGCCTGCTTGCGCTGGCAAGAACCTGGTGCTCTGCCCTTATGTGAGCCAACACGCTCACTTTCTGCACGACTTCGGGTAGCATGAGCGACAACAATATGCGTAACGCTCACAAGGCGATCGAATCCATGAATTATTCAGAAATCCAGCAAAAGACTTTCCTGGCCCTATTGATTGCCTTTTCGTTCGCATTCATCGGAATTTTATTGCCGTTCTACGGCGCGGTATTCTGGGCTTCTGTACTGGCGATTCTGTTCTCACCGTTCTATCGCAAGATGCTGATTAAAATGAATCAGCGCAGCAATCTCGCCGCACTGGCGACATTGGGCATCTGTCTGGTGCTGGTCATTCTTCCGCTGATTCTGATTTCCATTTCCATGGTGCATGAAGCGTCGAACTTGTATAACAACATCCGTTCAGGGCAAATCAACTTTGGCGCCTATTTTGAAAAAGTTGTCGCTGCCTTGCCGAGCTGGGTCGTTACCCAAATGGATAAATTCGGTCTGACCAACGTCGCCACCTTGCAGGCAAAAATCACGACGGCTGCCGTGCAAGGTAGCGAATTCATCACCAAGCAAGCCATCAGCATTGGTCAGAATACATTCAACTTCCTGGTCAGCTTTACCATCATGCTGTACATGCTGTTCTTTCTTTTGCGCGACGGTGACAAGATCGCCAATCGCATTCGACAAGCCGCACCCTTGAACCCCGACCACAAACGCACATTGTTCAATAATCTGACAACAGCCATCCGTGCAACGGTCAAAGGCAATGTGATTGTTGCTGCAGTACAAGGCGCACTCGGTGGTATCGCATTCTGGTTCCTCGGCGTGCAAGGCGCATTGCTGTGGGCCGTGTTAATGGCCTTCCTTTCCTTGTTGCCAGCCGTCGGTGCCGCCCTGATCTGGGTGCCAGTCGCGGTTTACTTCTTGCTGACAGGCGCAGTCTGGCAAGGCGTTACGCTGATCGTGTTTGGCGTACTCGTCATCGGTTTGGTGGATAACATCCTGCGCCCGATTCTGGTCGGCAAAGATACGCAACTGCCTGACTTTGTCGTGCTGATTTCTACCGTCGGCGGTATGGCCTTGCTGGGCTTGAACGGTTTTGTGATCGGACCGGTGATTGCCGCCCTGTTCATGACGCTGTGGGACATCTTCTCTTCCGGCAAGCAGAAACAGGAAGCGGAAAAATTGCACCGACCAGACTAAAGCTTGCTCAAACGAATGGCAAAGCCGGCTAAATGCCGGCTTTTTTAATGGCGTCTGCAAACGCCTTGTCTGCTTGTCATCAGCAGCCATGCAGCGCAATTTCTGCGACAATTCGCGCTATGAATTCGATATCCCCAGCCGCAGAGCAATTCCACATCGCCTTTTACAAGTTTGCCAAACTGGCTGACGCCGATGCCGTTGTCACCGTTTGTCGTGAACTGACGCACGATCTGCTCGGCAGCATCTTGATTGCCGACGAAGGCATCAACGGCGTATTGGCCGGCGACGCAGCGGCACTCGACAACTTCGAACAAGCACTGCGCAAGGACCCACGCCTGAACGGTGCATTCAGCAATATCGTCTTCAAGCGCAGCGCCTGCAAGACAGCACCGTTTGCCCGCATGAAGGTGCACAAGAAATCTGAAATCGTTTTCCTCGGCGTAGACAATGTCGATGCCATCAGCAAAACCGGTATAGATGTCAGTCCGCAAGAATGGCGTGAGCTGATAGCGCAAGATGATGTAGTAGTCATCGACAATCGCAACAGCTTTGAATTCAAGCTGGGCAAATTCAAGAATGCGGTCGACCCCGGCGTCGATAACTTCCGTGATTTCCCCAAGTACATAGAAGAACATGTGCCAGAGTGGCAAGCGACCGGCAAGCGTGTCGCGATGTATTGCACTGGCGGCATACGCTGTGAAAAAACCAGCGCCTGGATGCTGGATATGGGCGTGCCGGTTTATCAGCTCGAAGGCGGCATTCTGAATTACTTCCTCGAGATGCCGGATGCAGAGAAAGACTGGGAAGGCGAATGCTTCGTCTTCGATAATCGCATTGCACTCGATACCAAAATGCAGGAAACCGACACCACGCTGGAAGATGTGTACGGTGGCGAGCCCGATTGGGAATGGCGTTTACAACGCGCCAAACGGTTGGACGCAGACAGCGAGTGAACACCGCCAAAATTCCACCGCCGCCCAGCAAGGATGGCGTCGGCCCCAGCAGCGTCGCGCTGCCTGCCGGAACGTGGACTAGCGTCATTGCTTTTCTCGTCGAACACTTCCCTGCGATTCCGCGCGCAGAATGGGAAGCACGCATGCAGCGTGGTGATGTGATTGATGCCGCAGGACGGGCACTGACACCTGCCAGCCCATACCAGGCGCACAGCAAGATTTTTTATTACCGCAGCTTACCGGCTGAACCGCGCATTCCGTTTGATGAAGTCGTGTTGTATCAAGACGAGTATCTGATCGCGGTCGACAAGCCGCACTTTCTGCCTGTCACGCCAGCCGGCCGCTATCTGCAAGAAACCTTGCTGGTGCGCTTGAAACGCTCACTCGGCATAGATACGCTGGCGCCTATGCATCGCATAGACCGCGAAACTGCCGGCCTCGTGCTCTTCACGATACAACCGCACACGCGCAATCTGTATCAAACCCTGTTCCGCGAACGTAGCGTCAGCAAAGAGTACGAAGCCATCGCGCCGTATCGCGCCGATCTGATCTTGCCCACCACGTATCGCAGTCGCCTGCTTGAAAGCGCTGCTTTCATGAAAATGGAAGAAGTCGACGGTGAGCCGAATGCAGAAACCGCAATTGAATTGATGGAAGTCCAAGGCAAGTTGGCGCGCTACAAGCTGGAACCCGTCAGTGGCCAGAAACATCAGCTGCGCGCGCATATGGCATCACTTGGCATACCAATCATCAATGACAGAATTTATCCACATCTTTACCCAGATGAAGGCGCGGAACAGGATTACAGTCAGCCATTAAAGTTGTTGGCAAAGACCATTTCTTTTACCGATCCAATTTCGCAGCAATTACGTCAATTCGAAAGTCAGCAAAATTTATCGTTTTAGTAAAAGCACTTAAAATTCGTTGCACTGCGACGATCACAACTATCCAAGGAAATCGATGTCACTAGACACCATAGGCGGCTTTATCGGAACGCTCATCAATCCGCTAGCAAGCTGGCTCTCAGAAAAAGTTGCTGACCGCATAGGCGGCAGTGGATCACCGGTAAGACAAGTAGTCATTAAAAGTATCGCCTTCGTCCTGATCTTGATCCCCATTACGCTGCTCATAGTCGCACTGTTTGGTATGGTTATCTTCAGCTTTCAAATGCTGTCTGCAGGGTTCTGACGAAAACGATTAATTTCCCGCATCAAGCCGCATGGTGCAAAGCGCGATAGAAAAATCGGAGCGTTCAAGAAGCCACTTTTACTACCGTTATCAGGTTTAACCCTTCATCGGTCTTACTACATGCTTATGCTCCGCTCGCTTCGTCGGCTATGGCCGTTACTGCTACTACTGTGCAGCTCCCTCGTTCTGGCCCAAGAGATACTCTTGGATCATGAACGCATAGACCTGTCATCGCAGGTGGAAAGCCTGATCGATCCGGATGGAAAGCTGACATTGGAAGATGTGATGCAGCCGGAGATGACCAGCCGTTTCGAGCAAAGACCTAATGTCTTGCAAAAAATAGGCCGGAACAATACCGTCTGGTTGAGAGCCACATTGAAACCAAGCTCGACACAGTCGCAAGAATGGTGGCTGGAATTGCAAATGCCGGCAGCAGCCGAGCAAATGGCCTTCTACAACGCAAGCGATCTACAGTTCTATGCTGCCGGTAAAGATATAGCGCCCTTGCGCGCGACGGATTATCGCAATCCTATTTACAAGCTTGAATTTACCGATGGACAGGCACGCACCTTCTATATGAAGGTCCATACCGGACAAGTCATGGCCAAGGATCTTGTGCTGTGGGAACCGTCCGCCTTCACACGCGCTACGGCAAAAGAAGAATTCATCTGGGGCATACGCACCGGCATCTGCATCCTGCTGGTCTTGACCAGCCTCTGGCTTGAACGAGCCATCCGCGATGGTATATATCGTTCATTTGCCATGTACGTCTTATGCGTCATCTTCATGAACTTGCCGGCGGCAGGCTTGGTACGCGAAGCCTTCGGTGCCAATTACATGCAAATATTGAATTACATACGCTTCTTCGCACTAACGGCTGCTCTAGTAACGTCCATCGAGTTTCTGTTCCGCTTCGTCGGCATGCGCGAATTGCGCCCACGTCTGACCAATATTTATCTATGGTCTATGCGCAGCTATGCATTGGCTATCGTCGTCGTCACTTTGTCGGGTTATTTCGAAATCGGCATCAGCATGCTTTCCTTCGGCATGACTTTCATGGCTGCACCTTTGGGATTCTTGATTCTGATCAAGCATGCGCTGCGTAGCAATATGGAAGTGCGGCTACCTTTCTTCATCGCCTGCAGCACCTTGCTCGCCACCATCATGTTGCAATTCCTGGTGCTACGCGGCGTCATTCCGAATGACATTATGAGTTATTCGACAGCTGTTACCACGATGCTGGTTTTCCTGACAGTTTTCTACGCGATCACCAAGCGTTATCAACGCATGCGCGAAGCCAATGAAACGGCTCAGAATCGCATCATCGAAATGGTACGCAGCTCAGAACGCGAGTTGGAAAAACAGGTTGCCGAACGTACTCAAGCTTTATTGCTCGCGATGGAAGATGTTGAAAAAGCGCTAGCGCAGGAACGTATCGTGCACGAAGAACAGCAGCAATTCATTGCGATGGTGTCGCACGAGTTACGCACACCACTGGCCGTCATCGATGCGGCTGCGCAGAACATGACACGCGAAGGCGAGCAAGGCTCTGCCAAAGCACCCCTACGTCTGGAAAAAATTCATCGCGCAACGGAAAGACTATCGTCGCTCTTTACTCATTACCTAAGCAGCGAACGTCTGAAGATGTTCGCTCATGGCATACAGCCGGTCGATACTACTTTGCATCTGCTGTTGGAAGATGCAGTCAATATGACAAAGCCCCTTGCCGATAATCACCAA
Organism: Herminiimonas sp. GW821-FHT09C12; assembly: GCF_059416385.1. Taxonomy (NCBI): domain Bacteria; kingdom Pseudomonadati; phylum Pseudomonadota; class Betaproteobacteria; order Burkholderiales; family Oxalobacteraceae; genus Herminiimonas; species Herminiimonas sp. GW821-FHT09C12. The sequence goes on along the minus strand of NZ_JBWKPC010000001.1, from coordinate 1,082,930 downwards.
TTCCTGATCGATTCAGAGGAAGTCAAAACGCCAATACGTGCGGATGCCGATATCCTGCGCCTGATCATCAGTACGCTACTTAGCAATGCCGTCAAATACACTCCCGCCGGCAGTACGGTCATCCTGCGTGCGAAGCCAGTAGCCCATGGCTGGCATATCGATGTCGCAGACAACGGCCCCGGGATTGCAGCTGATGAACGTGAGCAAATTTTCAATCGCTATTACCGTGGACGTATCTCAGCTAGCCAGGCTGGAACCGGTCTGGGCTTGACGCTGGCACGCCATTTGATCGAGCGTCATGGCGGGACGCTGGAATTGCTGGATACCGCGACTGACGGCAGTACCTTCCGTATCTTCCTGCCATCGGATAGTGTGGCTGGATCCACATATGAAAATGCCGTTACTGCACTTGCATAGATACAGTAACGGCAATACAGATGAGTCCTGGAGGGGAAATTAATCTCTGCTATATTGCAGAAATCGCTTAATCACAAGAAAGTCATATGGCGGCTCTGGAATCAATCGGCGGCTTCATTTCCAGTATGGTTAATCCACTCTCCACCTATCTGGCAGAGAGAATTGCCAATCGACTGGGCCATAGCGAAGCACCGGTTAAAGCTGTGTTGTTGCAATCCCTGATTTTCATCATCATCTTGATTCCCGTCGTACTCCTGACCATCTTCGCCATCGCACTTTGTCTACTCGGACTAAGCTGGCTGTTCTCTTTCTTCTAAAGTCAGTGCACCACGTCCGCTATGGCCGCCATGTCGTAAAACGCGTTGCTCTTTCTCTTTCGTTTCACGCAAATGTTTGAACCACCCCGGATGCGCCTGCTCGGATGACCAGACATTCAGATGCAACTGCGACAAGAAAATCGGATCAGCCAGCAAGCTATTCTTTTGACCATCGGTCAAAACGGATGCGCCATTCAACAATGCGTTCTGCACTAGCTCGGCACGCATGCGCTGCGCGATCGGCGAACGATGTGCGTGGATAGGACTACTCGCACACATCACGCCATTGAAGCGCGGATCGACCACTGCATCGATAAACGTCATTTGATGCGGCGCTGCTTTCACATGCGCGACTGTAGCCGTTAACTCAACTGGCGGTTCAGCCTCTTCCGGGATCAGGAATAATTTCTTCCGGCGGAAGCGCAAGCCGTTCACAACCTTGCTGGAATAGATCGACACTGGTATCGCTACTGCCAGCGAACCGACTATAGGCAAGAGCCACGGTAGAAAAGCCGGATTCAACCAAAAGATGATGCCGCCCCAGGTCAAACCCAACAGCGTATGAAAACCGTGCTTGCGTATCGCTTCGCCAGGACTGGTTTCTGCATCTTCACGCGGTGGTGATTTCCAGCGCAGCGCCCAGCCCATGAAGGCGGCGATGACAAAGTGCGTGTGGAACAACATGCGCACCGGTGCCAGCAACATTGAGAAAAACATTTCAATGAACATGCTGAATATCAAACGCATACTTCCACCAAACTGCTTAGCGCCCTGCATACATATCAATACAACGCTCAATATCTTAGGTAGAAATAACAAGGTCGCCGTTGCACTAAAGAGTGCGAGCGCTTTTTCCGGATGCCATTGCGGCCAAGTTGGAAACAACTGCCACGGCTCGGTGAAGTAAACCGGCTCGGCCAAAGTGTGTTGCATCAACATGCCGGTGGAAAGCAGCAGAAACAGAAACCACAAAGGTGCCGACAAATACGCCATCACACCCGTGACAAATACTGCGCGATGTACCGAATGCATGCCCTTGGACAGGAACAGACGGAAGTTCATCAAATTGCCCTGACACCAGCGACGGTCACGCTTTAATTCATCCAATAGATTCGGCGGCATTTCTTCATAGCTTCCATCCAGATCGTAGGCTATCCAGACTTTCCAGCCCGCACGTCGCATCAATGCCGCTTCGATGAAATCATGTGACAGAATCTCGCCAGCGAATGGGCCTTTACCCGGCAACAAGGACAAAGCGCAATGTTCGATGAAGGGCTTCATCCGGATGATCGCGTTATGCCCCCAGTAGTGCGACTCACCAAGTTGCCAGTAATGTAGACCGGCGGTAAACAAAGGGCCGTACACACGTGTGGAAAATTGCTGGATACGCGCATACAAGGTATCGCGACCAGCAGCACGTGGCGCAGTTTGAATAATGCCGGCATCCGGATTGGCTTCCATCGATTGCACCAGCTTGGTCAGGCAATCGCCGCTCATTACGCTATCGGCATCCAGCACCAGCATGTAACGATAATTCTTGCCCCAGCGTCGACAGAAGTCATCGATGTTGCCGCTCTTGCGCCGCACGCGACGTTGGCGACGACGATAAAAAATGCGGCCGAAACCATCGACCGCTTTGCACAACACCGCCCACGCCGCTACTTCTGCTGCGCAGATATCGCTATTGCCACTATCACTCAACACGAAAAAATCGAAGCGATCCAGCTGACCTGTTTTCTGCACCGACTCATACGTTGCACGCAAGCCGGCGAAGACACGCGTCACATCTTCATTACAGATAGGCATCACGATGGCGGTGCGCGCATCGGCGGCAATGGGACCATTCACCACTGCCGATTTTGAAATCAAATGAGGATCTTTACCGCGCGCCAGTAGAATGAAACCTGTCATCGCGGTCCAGAAACCAGCCGACACCCAGCAAAACAGCAAGGCGAACAAAGCCAGCATCGCCATCTCTAGCGGCTGCTTGCCTTGATACGGCAAGACGCTACTCATGTAATACGTTGCCAAGGCCGTTTGTCCCAACATCAGGAACAGCAAGGTCAAGCGACGTGCGCCGCCTTTGGCGGCATCATTGGCCGGTGCAGCATCCGCCACGGGCACAGTAGATGTCACTTCTGTATCTGTATTGCGGCGTCGCAGAGATTGAAACCAGCGTGTGAGCGGATTCAAGGCTCCCCACGGCTGCGGCACCATAGAGACACGATTGATCGGTGGTGCAATTTTTAATGCTGCACTTACGGCCCCGCCGAGTTCTTGCTCGGGTTCGACTGTATTGAAGGCATGCGATGCCGTACCAAGTGCCAAGCGCGCGCGCGCCGCAACGGAAGCTAACGCCGGGTTGTCTGGGTTCGCATGCTTTCCAGCCAAGGCATGATGCAAACCAGTCATGGCCTCACGCGTAGAAAAAGTCGGCGCTGCTTCAAGCTGCACCTCTATCGCTACGCGCTCAGCCTGCGGCAAAGACAGATGATCGAGATAGTGCCGACATTGCGTCGGGATGCGCGGTGCGTCCATCAATCCGCCGGCAGAATGTAACTCCACGTTTCCGATAGAGTCGTGTTGTTACTGTACAAAAATCCGCGCAGTTCTATCGGCTTCTTGTCATCTATGCGCTTGACCTTCAGTGCCGCACGCCAACCTCCGCTGACTTCGTTGCGAGAAGTCACCGATTCCAATATTTCGCCATTCGCATCGGACGATGCGCGTATATCTATTTTTGTATTCGGCGGCAGTTTCTTCAACGCCGGGCCATCAAAATCGATGAGCAGGGAAATGCTGTCATCTGCTTTATTGTTGGTATAACCGTGACCGCGCCGAGTTTGCGTCACCCAGGACAAGGGCGGACGCTGCTGCAAACTCTTGTTCCAGTACACGCGATAATCGATATTGATAGGCTCGCCCGGCTTGGGCAGCTGATCCGGCACCCAATAGGCCACGATGTTGTCGTTGGTTTCATCCGGTGTCGGTATCTGCACCAGCTCGACCCTACCGGAACCCCATTTCCCTATCGGCTCCACCCAGGCACTCGGACGCGCCTCATAACGTGCAGCCAGATCTTCATAACTGGAGTGTCTTTCATCACGCTGCATCAAGCCAAAACCAGATGGATTGCTCAAGCTATATGACGTCACCAGCAAACGCTTGGGATTAACCAATGGCCGCCATATCCATTCGCCGGTGCCGGACTGAACCGACAAACCATCCGAGTCATGCACTTCGGGACGATAGTCGTCGGACGTCGGGCGTTGATTCTCGCCGAATAAATACATGCTGGTCAGCGGTGCAACACCGAGCTTGCTGACGTTCTCACGCAGATACAACTGCGACTTCACTTCGGTCACGGTTTGTTCACCGGGTCTGACGATGAAGCGATACGCGCCGGTCACGCGACGCGAATCGAGCAAGGCATAAATCGTCAATTGCTTGCTGTTGGCCGTAGGACGTTCAACCCAGAATTCCACGAAACGCGGGAATTCTTCACCCGAATTCAATGCGGTATCGACAGCCAGGCCACGCGCAGAGAGTCCATAGACTTGTCCCTTGCCGACCGCACGCAAATAACTGGCACCGAGGAAAACCAGAAACTCATCCTTGGATTTAGGCGTATTGATCGCGTAATTCACACGGAACCCGGCAAAACCCAAATGCTTCAGATCCTGCGCACTGAGTTTATTGCCGCCGTAATTGAAGGCTCTCGGATCGAAGGGAATTGGACGTGCGCGATTGTTGCTGATTTCGTTGATGCGGACGGGACTATCGTACTGCCGACCTTGATGAAAGAAGCTGAGTTGAAACGGTAGTTTGGCAGAGCGCCAGTAAGCACTTTCAGGCTTGAATTGAATATCGTGATACTGCGCGTAGCTTAAATTCTCGAGCGCTTTGGGAATATTCTTTTGCGGGGCCTTGTAAGAAGTCGTGGCCAGCTGCTTGGCCTTTTTTGCCACATCATTGAAATCAAATGCAAGCGCATGGACACATGGAATAAACGAAAAAACCAGCACCGCGATGCGCTGAGGGGCTCGCACAAATGTAAATAAACTTCGAAACATGATTTCCAATCCAAACAAACTATCCGACCGATACCAGCTAGCAGATCCCTGCTGCAAAATGTTTGTGCAGGGTCAGGACGTGTATCGCGCTCAGTTGCAATACCCGTCGTACATTGAAAAGGCTTTACGAATTAAGCCAATATTGACCTTTCGCCCCGGATGGTTCGGGCAAAAGACGATAACTTCAGCGAAAAGTGCGTATGGCTCTACACAGACTCTTGATCTTTCTCTCGCGCATGACAGTTATGCAACAGGTCTGACTATGTAAAAAGTCGAATGGTTCCATCTTCAAATGTTTTTTTCCGGCATTTTTTCGACCTTAGGCCTGCCACACGCCATATCCCGCTTCACGCAAGGCAATACCTAACTCCACCTCCATCTCGCACGCTGCGTCATACGGCATCGGGTTGTACACCGCATACAGCTCGGGCAACAGGCGCAGGCCGAACTTTTCGACATAGCGATTACTCTGTATGCCAGCCTTGTGTTTATCGAAGCGCAGATCCGGGTCCAGCCCTGTCATGCCGACGTACACGCAAGGCTTGCCCGCGATGTAATCCGGATTTGCTTTCTTGAAGCGCGCTTCGTAAAGCACATCCGGTGATAATTCAACGACATAAACATGGTGATGGTGACGACGCGACATGGCGATGCTGGATAGTGAAACGGAAGATGCCTTCAGCATAGCAGGCCACAACATTTTCCTTCGCCTCCCTGTTATTTCGCTGCAAGTCCCATGCCACCGCGATGATTGACGCACTGCGGACGAACTATCGGTACAATTCCAGAAAAACCGCATCAACGACACTGATGAAAATTGATTGTCGTCCCACGCAGAAAGCGATGCCAATAATGAAAACAAACTATCTGCAAGAAGCCTGGTTCCTCACCAGAGATGCAGTGCAAGCCTGGATACAGGATTTCGCGCCCAGCATGGGTGCCGCGCTGGCCTACTACACCATCTTTTCCCTTGCACCAATGCTGATCATCGTGATCGCCATTGCCGGATTCTTTTTTGGACAAACCACTGCGCAGGGCGAAATCGTCATGCAATTGCGCGATATGGTGGGCGATACCGGTGCAGCCGCCGTAGAAGGCTTGCTGAAATCTGCCAGCGAACCGGGCAAAGGCATCGTCGCCGCCACGCTCGGCACCCTGACCTTGCTGATAGGTGCAACCGCCGTGTTCGGCGAATTGCAAAGCGCACTGAATCGTATCTGGAAAGTCCCGGCTGAAACAAAAGGCGGCGGCCTCTGGAAATTCCTGCGCACACGCCTGCTGTCCTTCGGCATGGTGATGGGCCTCGGCTTCATGCTCTTGATTTCACTGATCCTGAGTGCCGCGCTCGCGGCTCTGGGTCAATGGTGGGGCAATGTGCTGGGTGGCTGGACTATCGTCTTACAGGTATTGAATCTGGCTGTATCCTTCGCCGTCATCACCGGCTTGTTCGCGATGATCTATAAATTCATGCCGAGTGCTTATATTCCGTGGCGTGATGTGTGGGTCGGTGCTGTTGTGACCGCTTTGCTGTTCACGGTAGGTAAATTCCTGATCGGCCTCTATCTGGGAAAAACCAATATGGCTTCCGGCTTCGGCGCGGCCGGCTCACTGGTTGTCTTGCTCGCCTGGATTTATTATTCGGCACAGATATTCTTGCTCGGTGCGGAATTTACCTGGGTCTATGCACAACGACATGGCTCACAAGTGAAGTCCGCTGCAAACATGAGCGTAGCAACGAACAATCCCGTCTCGGAATAAAATCACTCTTTCAATGCTATAGGCTACGTAAATTCCGTAGCCTATATCTGCCCGTGCGATGAACAAGCATCGCCAAAGCTGCACTTACTTAGCAAACATGACCGACACTTCCAGCCTGCCTCAACCCTCTCGCTCGGCACGCATCGATGCCTTGCGCGGCATTGCCGTATTCGGCATCTTGCTCGTCAATGTATGGTCCTTCATCTGGGGCTTCGAGAGCTTGCGTTACGGCGTGTTGCCGGCAACTGCATCACTCTTCGATGTACTGTCCGTTGCCTTTGTTTCTTTTTTCGCAGAACAAAAGTTTTATCCGATTTTTGCCTTCCTGTTTGGTGCCAGCTTTGTATTGATTACCCGCTCGGTCAAGCAAAATCTCGGCCGCTGGAGCGATGCGGAACGACTGTACAGACGCCGACTGCGCTGGCTGCTGGTGTGCGGCATCTTGCACGGCGTACTGATCTGGTTTGGCGACATTTTGACTGTCTATGCCATTGCCGGCTTCTGGGTACTGGCGGGTCTGGCCAATGCACGTCTGCGCAAGATACGCAGTCATCTACGTATCTGGGCCTGCGTGTTTTTTGGATTTGTAATCGTCAATTTTGTGTTGAGTATTCAAGTAGTCAATCTGAATGATTTACTCGAACAGGGAAAAAGTGCTGTCTCTGCCGTTGAGTCTTCACGCGCCATTTATACCTACGGCAATTTTTTCAGCATAGCGGTACAGCGCATAAGTGATTACGTCTCCGTCACGACACAATCCTTATTTATCCTGCCGCATATCGCCGTACTGTTTTTGCTGGGCGTCATGTCGGTGCGTCGTGGCTGGCTGACACAACCGTGGCGACACACGACATTCTGGCGTCGTACGCAGTGGATAGGTTTTGCCATCGGCATACCATTCAATCTGGCTTGGGCTACATTGGTGTTATCCGAAGCTATCGATCCCTTGCATCCTTCCATCTATTCTTTCCTGATGTATGCGTGGTTGCCAATCGGCGGCTCCTGTCTGGCTGCAGCTTATGTCGCAACCGTCATGCTTGCAGGCCAGGGAGTGACGCATTTTCTGGAAAAATGGCTCGCACCGGTAGGCCGAATGGCACTGACTAACTATCTGATGCAATCGCTGATATGCAGCATTTTGATACAAGGCTTCGGTTTTGGCCTGGGTGCGAAATGGCCACCGACTGGATGGTTGGCGATTGCGTTTGGCCTCATGTTCTTGCAACTGTTGTTCAGTCGCTGGTGGCTGTCGCAATATACGCAAGGCCCGTTGGAAATGTTATCGCGGCGCTATATCAACAAGAGCGCAACAAAGGCATGACAAATTAAGTGCCATCGTTCAGATGGCAGGCAGAGAAATGCTGCGGCGCAATTTCCTTCAACAAAGGTTGCTCGACGCTGCACCGTGGCATCGCATGCGGGCAACGCGGATGGAAGTGACAACCTGAAGGCGGATGCAGCGGCGATGGGATTTCACCTTTGACGGCGACGAAGTCTATCTTCTTCACTTCCAGCTTGGGTGCGGAAGCCAGCAAGGCAACTGTGTACGGATGATTAGGTTCCGCGAACAATTCTGCCGTCGGCGACGACTCTACGATACGCCCCAGATACATGATGATGACGCGATCCGATACATGCCGCACCACGCCCAAATCGTGGCTGATGAATAGATAAGTCAGATTCAGTTCATTGCGCAATTCAATAAACAAATTCAACACTTGCGCCTGTATCGATACATCCAGTGCGGCAACCGCTTCATCACAGACCAGCAATTCCGGTTTGACTGCCAAGGCGCGTGCGATGCCTATACGCGCACGCTGGCCACCAGAGAATTGATGCGGGAAGCGTCGCACCAGCGCTGGATCGAGTCCAACCTTTTGCAATAAACCTGCGACATAGTCTTTTTGCTGCGCGGCTGTAATCATGCCGTGCGCCAGCGGTGCTTCACCGACGATGTCCTGTATGCGCATGCGCGGATTGAGCGAGGCATACGGATCCTGAAAAATCATCTGCATCGCCAATTGCTTCTGCCGTCTTTGCGCAACGCTCAATTGCGCCAGGTCTTCGCCCTGCCAGTAACGCGTACCAGACGACAGCGTATGCAAACCAACCGCCATGCGGCCCAGCGTCGATTTGCCGCAACCAGATTCGCCGACCAGACCGACCACTTCACCGGAATTGATAGACAGGTTGGCGTGATCGACCGCATGCACGACTTCTTCCGTGCGCTGGGCACCGAACAGTTTCGCCACTTTGGCGGCGGCATCGAGTGGCTTGACGAAACGTTTGCTGACGTCGCGTAGCTCCAGCAAAGGTGGGACTATCTCATCCATGCTCAACCTCGGCCACTTGCTTGATTGGATGAAAGCAACGGAATGCATGTTCGCCGTGTATCGATAACGGCGGCGTGTGTGCGCATTCTGCCGTTGCGCGTTCACAACGTGTGCGGAAGGCGCAGCCAGAAGGCAAATTCAATAAAGATGGTGTCATGCCGGGAATCTGGCGCAACGGCTCGCCGACTTTATTTCTGGATGGCGACGATGCAATCAAACCATAGGTGTAAGGATGGCGTGCCTGTTCCAATACCTGCTGCACGCTACCGCTCTCTACGATTTTCCCGGCATACATGACACACACCGCATCTGCCAGACCGGCAATCACGGATAAATCATGCGTAATCCAGATCAAAGCGGTGCCGGATTCACGACACAGCTTTTGCATCTCATACAAAATCTGTCCTTGTATAGTGACGTCGAGTGCCGTCGTCGGCTCATCGCAAATAATCAGATCAGGCTTGTTCAACAAAGCGGTCGCAATCGCAACGCGCTGACGCATGCCGCCGGAAAATTGATGCGGATACGCCTGCAAACGTTCATCCGGCGAAGCGATACCAACTCTGGCCAAGGCATCGCGTGCCATTTCTCGCGCAGCTGATTTACTCACATCTTGATGCGCCAACACTGCTTCCATCATTTGCGTATCGATGCGCAAGACTGGATTCAGCGTCATCATCGGATCTTGAAAAATCATCGCGATACGATTACCGCGCACGCGGCGCATGGCTTCCGGCGATAGATCCAGCAAGTTCTGATCTTTCAGCAGTATCTTGCCGCCTACGATCTTGCCCGGTGCGTCGATCAAACCCATGATCGAATACGCAGTCATCGATTTACCCGAACCAGACTCGCCAACCAAACCCATGATCTGTCCCGGGGCGACCGAGAAGGACACATCCTCAACCGCCTTCACCACGCCATCGCGCGCAGAAAAATGCATCTGCAGATTTTTTACGGTCAAAGTTGGAGTGGTCGTCATGGTCATTGTGTTTGCAAGCGCGGGTTCAATACATCGCGCAATTGATCGGCGACCAGATTGATCGCGACTATCGTCAATAGCAAAGCAATACCGGGGAAAACACTGATCCAATATTTGCCGGACATCATGTAGTTAAAGCCATTCGCAATCAGCAAACCGAGCGAAGGTTCGGTGACCGGCAAACCTATACCGAGAAAGGACAAGGTCGCTTCCAGCGAGATGGCGGATGCCACCTGAAGTGCCGCGATCACAATCAACGGCGGCAAGCAATTAGGCAGCAGATGATGGAAGACGATGCGGAGTGGCGATAAACCCAATCCTGTCGCAGCCTCTATATATTCCTTCTTGCGCTCGACCAGCGCGGCACTGCGCGCAGTCCTTGCGTAATACGCCCACTGCACAGCGACCAAGGCGATGATGATTTTTCCTATGCCCGGTCCCATCAAGGCCAGCAGTATCAGTGCCACCAAAATCGGTGGAAACGACAACTGGATATCGGCCACACGCATGATCAGACTTTCAATCCGACCGCCGAAGTAACCGGCAAACAAACCCAGCGTCAAACCTATCACCAACGCAATCGCCGTACTGACTACGCCAACGATGATGGAAATACGCACACCGTACAGAATCGCCGACAACATATCGCGTCCCTGCTCATCAGTCCCGAGCACATAGGTCAAGCTGTGATCAGCATTCTGCTGACCCGGCTCCAGCCGCGAATCCATAATGTCTATCTGCGATAAATCGTAAGGATTTTGCGGTGCGATGACAGGAGCGAAGATCGCCGCCAATACGATAACTATCAACAAGATGAAGCCCAGCGTCGCTACCTTGCTGGCAAAGAAATTGCGCGTAAAACGCTTGAACGGCGTTTCTATCGGTGCGGAAGTGAGCGTGCTTTCCATCATCAAGCCTTCGCATCCGACAAACGTACGCGTGGATCCAGCAACGAGTACACAACATCGACCACCAGATTGATAAAAATGAACAAGGTAACGATCAGCATCAGATAAGCGACGATCACTGGTCGATCAAGAACGCGTATCGAATCGATAATCAGCTTGCCCATGCCCGGCCATGCAAATACCGACTCAGTCACGATGGCAAAAGCGATGATGGAGCCGAACTGCAAGGCAATCACGGTAACGATAGGAATCAGAATATTTTTCAACACATGCACACCGATGATGCGGCTATTGCGCAAACCTTTGGCGCGCGCGAATTTGACGTAATCCTGCAGCAGCGCTTCCTGCGCACCGGCACGCGTCAGTCGTATCACCAATGCAATATTGAATAGCGCGAGATTAAAAGCCGGGAGCAATAAATGCTTCAAGCCATCCAGCGTCAGGAAGCTGACCGGCACACCAAATAGCAAAGTCGTCTCGCCGCGCCCGCTGGCTGGCAACCAGCCGAGCTGCACCGCGAACACCATGATCAACATCAAACCTACCCAAAACGTCGGCAGCGAAAATCCGAGTATGGAAACCGCCATGATGCTTTTACCTGTCCAACTATGCGGACGCAGACCCGCCCACAAGCCGAGTGGAATGCCCAGTACGATGGCAATTACGATGGCGCAGACGGCTAGTTCCAGCGTCGCCGGCAAGCGCTCAAGTATCAAGGCCAAAGCCGGTGTCCCGAACGCAAACGAGCGTCCGAGATCACCGCTTAATGCATGCTGGATAAAGATGAAATATTGCTGCCACAAGGGCTGGTCGAGTCCGAATGCCGCGATGGTACGCGCGCGTTCAAACTGATCGGCGTCGGGACTGAGCAGAATATCGATAGGATTGCCGATGGCGTAGACACCGACAAAGACCAATAAAGACATCACGCCCAGCACGATGATGCTTTGTCCGAGGCGGCGCAGGATGAAGTCAAACATGATGCACTCCGCTCACCAATTGGCGAGCGCAGGCTGCCAGCTTATGCAATTGCACGCGGGATTTATTCTGGGTGAAACTGATGTGCGAAGGTGAATTCATCGATACGCGCAGTGTACTTCAAGCCTTTGCGCATTGCCCAGGTTGCATATTGATGATGCAAAGGCACGACTGCGTAATCCTTCAACGCGACTGCTGCTGCATCTTTCGCAAAACCTTCGCGCTTGGCTTGATCAACTGAAGCCAGCGACGATGCAATCAATTTATCTACTGCCGGATTGCTGTATTTACCCCAGTTCCAGCTGCCCCAACCAGTATCAGGATTGGTAGTGCCAACCAGGGTGCGCAAACCGAAGTCGCCAGCCAGCGTGCCCCAGCCGAGCAAAGCGACACTGAACTCGCCAGTGCGTGCCTTGCTGAAGTAAACCGACAGCGGCAAGGTTTCCACTTTTGTTTGGATACCAATGCGATTCAAGAATTGCGCTACTGTCTGCACCACTTGCGCATCATTGATGTATCTATCGTTAGGACCATGCAAAGTCAGTGCAAAACCATTCGGATAACCGGCTTCCGCCAGCAATTTCTTCGCGCCTTCCGGATCATATGCCTCGACCTTCAAGGTATTGTTGTAGCCAAAGATGCCCGGCGAGACGATGTTAGATGCCGGTACGGCCAAGCCTTCCATAGTGCGATCAGCCAGGGCTTGGCGATTGATTGCCTTTGAAATCGCCTGACGCACACGCACATCACTCAGTGGATTGCTTGGCAATGGTTTGCCGGCTTTGTCGGTCACGTAACGCGTGCCTTTTTCGGATTGATCGATTTCCCAGAATATCGTGCGCCATGACACGCGCTGTTCGAGTCTGAATTTCGGATTGGCTTTGAGCTTGGCCAGATCGGCAGTCGGTACGCTTTCGATGGCATCAACGTCGCCGGACAACAATGCGGCCATACGTGGTGCCGAGTTGGTTATGATGCGGAAGGTGACTTTGTCCCAATCCGATTTACCGCCCCAGTAGTTAGCATTACGCGTGACTTCGATGCGATCGCCACGTTTGAAGCTGAGGAATTTATAAGGACCGGTACCGATCAAGGCTTTGCCGCTATTGAAATCGTCGGTACTGGCTTTCTCTGCTGCTTTCTTCGATACGATGAAAATTGTGCTCACGTCCAAGGCCAATGGACCATACGGCGCAGCGGTAGTCAGACGTACCGTGTACGGATCGACAATTTTCTTGGCGACGATTTGTTTTGTATAGGCAGTGAAAGGGCCGGGACTGTTGACCAGCTTGGCAGGTCTATCCAGCGAGAACACCACATCTTCGGCAGTGAAATCAGAACCGTCGTGAAACTTCACGCCATGCCGTAACTTGAATTCCCAGGTCGTTGCATCCACTGCACGCCATGAAGTTGCCAAACCCGGCACTAATTTACCGTTCGCATCTACATTAATCAGCGCATCAAAAATCTGTGAAGAGAAAGCGACGTTGGGTGCGATATTCAAATAATGCGGATCCAGCGAAGAAACGTCTGCCGCCAAACCGATTTTCAGATCAGCAGCCAGTGCAGCATGCGTGATCAGATTCGTCGAGAATGCGAGCGCGCCGACCAAAGCCAGCGTAGATAGATTTTTTCGTTTGAAGCCGAGCATATTGTTCCTCATGAGTGAATCGATGTCTCACGCAAGGATGCGCGACCAACGCTACAAGGCGATGTTAGTCACCTCGGCAGCGAATGTAAATAATCCATTTGGGCTTTGGATATATCAAAAAGATATATTGAGAGTAAGACTTGAGGGTAATTGTTGGGTTAGTGCAAGCAATATGCTGTGCGGCCGTAATACCATCCTCACATGAAGAAAGGGCGGAACCTGTATGATCATTCCGCGCTCTAAAAGATTACCACTATTGCCGCATCGATACGGAGATTGCCATGCTGACCAGATTGCTCACTCTCGCCTTTACAGCATGCATGATGCTGAGCGCACCGGCATTTTCCGAAACAACCCGTCTGGATTTACTCGGTTATCCGGCAACAGCTGCTGCCGCTATACGCACTATCGCCATCACACCTGACACCAAATGGGTCAATGTGGAAGGCGGCGAAACCATCAACTTCATCGTTGGCGATAAATCCTTTGCATGGTGTTTCTACGTCGGATTTACCGTGACATCCTTCGACTTGCAATTGGTCGCACCTCCCGGCTTGCTGCAAAGACGCATCGTGGCCTATGTCTCGCCAGATCCTAGATTTATAGGACGCGACTAAGCCGTTACGGATGGACGCGACGCATTTTGCTCGACAGAGCTTGTGTATCGCTGTAATCGCGAAGAACCCTTCACATTAGTGCGTCGCCATCAGTGCATTGGCGCTCATCGGAATCTGCGCATCATGCGACGCAGCGGGAAGAAGCGTAGTAACAGGCAATTCAACAGCGATGGCGGCAACTTTTTCCTCAGTCACATCGAGCTGACGCACTTCCGTATCCTGTATCGCAATGACTTCACCGTTCGCCTGATCGCTACCAAAAGATCCTGTCATTGCATGCTTGGCCATATCACTCATGCCATTGGCCTCTGCAAATTTCATCATTAAATCGGCACGCTCTTCATCAAAAACAAAAGCATTCGCCGCCAGGGCATGCGATGCAAGTTTGAAGTGCACACTAAATCCGGCAACCGGATCAGCACCGAGTTTCGCCATTCGATCGAAAGCCCATTTATCGGCCATGTAGAAACCTGTTCCTGCGACCCAGGAAATACCCGATAGCGAGCTGCGGAACAGGACGGACGTTTTCATCGTATCCAGCGCCACATCCTGTGCCTGCGCTTTCAATACTTCTTGCGCCGCTACTATCGCGCGATTGCGCACGCTCTCCATTGCTTGTTCGGCCGCATATCTGGCGACTGCTTCGCCCGCCGCTTGTGCTGCTTGTTTGCCAGCTTCAATCGCGGCGGCATTGGCCGCTGCTGCCTGTGCCGCGTTGGCAACTGCACCGACACCACTCACGATGCTGGCGACTGTCAGCGCAGTTTTCACAAAGCGCATGCCGTAGTGATAGGTCTTCATCCTGGCGCCCACTTCTTCCGACATGCCCTGCGTCCACAAGACCATCCACAACGCTTCGTCCCGCGTTAATTCATGATTAAAAACAGACAATGGATGCTTGGCTTGCAACCAGTGATATTCCTGCACATCGGGCTTGTAGGGATCGGCAATCTCGAAATGACCGCGGCAAACTTTGACCGGCGTGATTTTGATTTTCTTTCCGCCAGAAGTAATGACATCAAACGGATCACCGTCATCGCGTGCCTCAATCAAACGCTCGCGCATTTTTTCCGTATTGTCGCGGTGATAGCCATCGACCTTGTCCAACTTGTCGCCAACCGCCAGACCCACGCTATCGCCCGCCACAGAAATCACCGTCAAACGTTCATCCACGCCCGCGCCGCGTACCCAGGCGATTCTGTCCATCTTCGGCAAATCGTATGAGTCGGCCACAGCAAAAGGCAGCTCCCATTGTTTGTCGCAATCTTTGTCCTGCAACTCTGCGGTTTTGATAATGGCGGGACGCACGGCTTGATGTGCTTTGCCGTATAGACGGATGGACGAGAGCAATTTCTCGTCTACTTCGCTACCGTCATCGACGGTGAATTTGGGGCCGGCACATCCGGTCAGGATGGTGACGAATACAACAGACGCTAAAACAGATACACGCTTCACCAGCGTCGTTGAGATCTTCATGGGAAATCTTTGAATGCGTTACGCGACTACAGACCGTGGTCCGTACCAAACCTGCAAATGCGCGGGCGATGATGCTGATATTGCTCGCGTCATAGTTGCCTTACAGAACTATTCTAGTGGCGCATCAGGTCTTGCGAACGAAAGGCATGCTGCTGAAGGCACATATTTTTGCGGGAGTTGCAAACGCGACACAGTGACGATTATGCAATAATAGCTAGTTAAACAAGAAAGTGAGTACACGCTTACATAAGCAAAAGACGGGTTTGATCAAGCAAACGTACGCTTAGTGGCCGTCGTCATATTTAAGCTTACATAGAAACTTATTTAGATTATGGCCTTAGATCAAGTTGCTCTAAATGAAAATTGTTCCAATCGCCAAAGTTCAGCAAACAAATGTGCTTTTGCTTGGATGGCGAAATTGCTATTGGGGTTTACGTGATCTTCTAAACGGAAGTAACAGTCGCATGCCATACACAAACGAAGAGTTTGGCCTTGAATTCATAAAAAATATTTTCAAGATAAATCTTGATGATTGTCGAAAGAGTGAATCAAGTGAGGCTCGTCATCCTTACATGGAAATCCCATATTCATGGGATACGTCAATCTGTTATATGTTGTTTAATAGCAATTCGAATCGAGGGCGTATTAATGATTACTTATCAAACAGCACTAGATAGCATTGAGGTCGGAACGCGACCATCGATATTGCTAGGAAATGGATTTTCGCGAGCGTTGTTGGACCAGATTTTTGATTACCAAAATTTGCTCGGTGCAGCGCATTTTGGAGACCGCGATTCTCAAATACGTCAGCTGTTTGCGCGTTTAGGTACATACGACTTTGAAACTGTAATGAATGCTTTGGTTGCCACTCAAGTTGTGCTTGAGGCATACGGGAGCAACGCCGACTTAATTGCAACTGCAATGGCAGACCAAGAAATTCTCAAAGAGTCTCTTATTGCTGCAATTTCCCGCACTCACCCAGAACGCCCTTATGAAATAAGCGACGCGCAGTACGTTGCGGTGAGAACATTTCTTTCTCACTTTGATCAGGTCTTTTCGGTAAATTATGATCTCTTGTTTTACTGGGCAAGAAATATGTCGGATCTAGCCCCTGCGCGGTACTTTTCCGATGATGGGTTTCGTGCGGGAGGTGTTTGGCGGGGATATGGACTTAACCAGCAAGTGCATTTTTTGCACGGTGGGCTTCACCTATTCGACGATGGAGTAAATATCAAAAAACATACTTTCTCTGGAACAGATACAAGCATCATTGACCATGTCAGAAATAACCTGGATCTGGGTAAATTTCCACTCTTTGTTTCGGAACCCAATCAAGAGAAGAAGAAACAGAGGATTGAACATAATCCATATTTAAACTATTGCTATCGTGCACTAGGTGACGTGTCTGGGGCATTTTTTGTGTTTGGACATTCATTCGATGAAAATGACACTCACCTCTTCGACCAGCTAAGGAAGAGCTCGGCTGAACGATTTTTTGTAAGTATCTACGGAGATGAGAACTCAGCAGCGAACAACCGATTAAAGGCGAATGCACGAGCATTTATCGAGACCGCCCGAAAAACGGTCGAATTTTTCCCTGCTGAAGAAGTGCCTGTATGGCAATAATTTTATTACATACCTCTTCCATGATGATAAATATGCAATATTTCTCATCAGTCTATCAAAAGCATTCAATAGTACTTATTTGGAGCGATATTTCTGGAAACTGCCTATAAGAATCTGCAACAACGGAAGTGCTAAAAGACAGAAAGATAACTTAAGTCAAGGAGCATTATTGCCGTAAAACATACTATCCGGCTTCGACTACTTAATTTCAGGGATGAACTATTTTCAATCAATTTCGTCTATAAGCGCATATATATGGCCTATCTTTGGCCGTAGCGTTTTCAGCAGTTGCTGACTTTGACCTACCTATTCCACATTTTGCTTTTTACGAATGGGTGTATATTGAAGACTAGACGAGGATATAATCTCGTCCCAAGTAAGTTAGTAGTGTCCATGCATTTGAATGCTCAAGGAGAGCGACATGTCTGATTTTAAAACCGTTGCAGAAGTCGAGGCCGTTTTTTCGATGCTTCAGCTTTCTCCAATAGAGAAGGGCATGAAAGAGATCCAAAATGCTAAGCAGGAGTTCAGCAGTCCAATGGGGCTGAATTCGGGTAGTCAAAATCACCGTGTTGTTTTAACGAATGGCACGGGAAGTATAAATAAGGACACCCCTAAAAATGCCCAACTGGAACGACGTATTAGCAGAGCTTGAAGGTTATAGCAAAGGTCCTCATGACCAGTTGCGTCTCAAATATCTTCAGCGTCTACACGAGCACACAAAACGAAATGTGCTGGTTTATTACTCAGGCTGGTTGCAAAAACCAGGCATGCGGAGCAGTAGTTTTTCTATAAGTGACGCAGACAAAACCGGATTTATGACGTGTTCTCACAGCATGGATCGATCTTTGGGGTTGGATCTGATTTTGCACACACCTGGTGGCGATGTGGCTGCGACTGAGTCAATAATTGAATATTTGCATTCACTCTATGATGGGAACATTAGGGCGATAGTGCCGCAAATGGCGATGTCGGGAGGCACGCTGATGGCACTTTCTTGTAAGTCAATAATCATGGGGCGACAGTCAAGTTTGGGGCCAATTGATCCTCAGATTAATGGAATGCCGGCACAAGGCATTTTGGAAGAGTTCAAGTTGGCAGCTGACGATATCAAGAAAGATCCGAGTCGCATTCCCTTGTGGCAGCCGATTATTAATAAGTATTACCCGACACTAATTACTTCTTGTAAGCATGCGATTGATTGGTCGGACGATTTGCTTCGTAGCTTCTTGAGCTCTTGTATGTATGCGGGCAAAAGACCTGCAGATCGGAATGCAAAGATTAAGGCAATTGCTAATGCTCTTGGAAAGCAGTCCACATCAAAAAGCCACAATAGGCATATCAGTCAGGATACAGCGATTCAATTGGGTTTGAACATTGAACGTCTTGAAGAAGATGGTGATTTGCAGGATATTATTTTGAGCCTTCACCATGTGCTAACAATTACTTTTGCGCAAACTGACGTAACGAAAATTGTTGAGAACCATAAAGGCGTTGCTTATGTTCAGCAAGCTCAGGTTGTTTGAACGGTTGCATGGAAAACATTGGCATATTTTTGCCGCGAGGATTATATGAGTAAGCGAGAGTTGTTGTTAGCTGCATTGGCCGCAGGTGGTAATGCAGAATACACTCCGGTTCAAATTCAAAAACTTATGTTTTTGATAGAAAGAAATATCGGTGAGCGAATCGGTGGTGACCGATTCGAATTTGCTGCTTATGACTATGGCCCTTTTGATGCCGCCATCTATGAAGAATTGCGCCTACTAAAATCGGAAGGACTAGTTCAAGGAATAGCGACAGCACGAGGATGGGAAAAGCATGCATTGACCGCTTTGGGTGTTGCTGAGGGAACTGAGTTGGGTCGTGCTATGGGTTCCGACTTATTCAACTATATGCAACAGGTATCTACATTTGTTAGAAGTCTTTCATTTAGCTCTCTCGTTTCCGCCGTTTATAAGGCATATCCAGAGATGAAGGTTAATAGCGTCTTTAGAGGGTAAGCGTGACAGTCTTAGTCGGAATTAAATGTAGCGATGGCATCGTAATAGGCTCGGACAGTTCAGCAACTTTCAGTTCTGGCCAGATATCGACGATTGAGCAACACACAAAAAAAATAGAAATTCTGCATGGAAAAATAATTGTTGCTGGAACAGGGGCGCTTGGTTTAGGCCAGAGGTTTTGCAATCAAGTTAACCAAGGTTTTGCCGCAGGAAAATTTAAGGCGCAGAATGCCGTCCAGATGGGCGCAACTATGTGTACCTTGGGGGTAACGGATTTCGCTTCAACCGGGGCTCGACCTGGTGGCTATGGAGCTTTGGTGGCTTACCCAGCAGAGCAGCAGATACATCTATGCGAGTTCGGCTCGGCCGATTTTCAACCAGAGCAGAAGACGGCGCATATGTGGTACGCCTCAATGGGAAGTGGCCAACTGATCGCAGACCCGTTCCTTGGGTTGATGCGGAGTGTGTATTGGAGGGGTGGTATGCCAACTCTTCAAGATGGAATATTCATAGCTACTTGGGCAATACAACACGCTATTGAAGTAAATAGTGGTGGCATTGGTGGAGCCATCCAAATGGCAGTTCTTTCGAACCCAGACTCAGGTCCCGTAGCTCGTCTTCTTTCAAATGACGAGCTTGCAGAGCATCGAGAGAACGTAGAGGGAGCTATGGAACACTTGCGTTGTTACATGAATCGCGGTGCAGCAATACTAATCCCTGAAATTCCTGTTCCACCTCCTTCACCATTAGGTGAAATATCGTAATTTTGATGTGACGACAGGTGCAAGATGCCTTTCTATCCTCAATACTCTCCCTAATTTATTAAGTAAAGAAGCTTGACCTTAGCTAACAACTGCTTAAACTGATCAAATGAACCAGAGCTCAACCACAATTAAACTTCGCGACTATACCGAAGACGATCACCCTTATGGGAATGCGCAAGGTAAGGATTTGTTTAGGAAATTATCGGAATATGTCGATGCCAATCCTCAATTCACAGTGATTGGCGTATCTTTGGAGGATATTAAGATGACAGATGCTTCGTTTCCTAGGGAAAGTGTTGTTGCCTTGGCGAAACAGTATCGTGGGCAGCGCGGCGTGTACTTAACTGACACAAATAGCCCAGATGTCATTGATAATTGGCGTTATGCGGCTCTAGCAAAAGACCAACCCCTGGTTGTATGGTCAGAAGGGGGCAGCTTTGAAGTTTTGGGGCCAGAGGCTAGTACATCAAACAAACTTCTCATTGACTTCATTCTTAGTCGAGAATCATCGACGGTGACTGAAGTTGCAAATGAGTTCAATCTTTCTGTACCTAACGCGAGTACTCGTCTTAAGAAACTTGTAGATCAAGGGTATTTCATGAGATCTGAACTAGCCGCTGAAACTGGCGGTATCGAATATATTTATCATCCCGCAAAATAATCTGCTTAAACAGCTTGATTTAATCAGAATTAAGGATTAATCTTATGCCTATGCCATGGCGCTTATGCGACATCTGGTTAAACAGCTTAATTTAATCTGATAGAAAGATGAAAATGAATAATATTGGAAATATAGAGGAAACGGAAATTCAAGAAAACCAGAAACTTAAAGGCCAAGTCATCGTAAATGGCGAAAGTGTTGAAATCGCAGATTCAACTCCGATTGGTCGTCAAGTACTCAATGCCGCAGGTTTGCGCCCCGCTGATGACTACGCCTTGCTACAGCTGCAGTCTGATGGTGCTCTTGAAGAGATCAACTCGGATGAGCCGGTGAAGCTCCAGAAGAATGGGGGCACTGAATTTTTCGCATTCAAAGCCGATCGCTTGTTTTACTTCATCCTTAACGATCGGAAATATCCTTGGGGGGAACGCGTGCCAGAGAGCATCCTCCGAAAGATCGGCAATGTTCCAAACAACAAGGACATTTGGTTGGAGCACAAGGATCAACCAGACGAAAAAATTGAACCTGGTAGCGAAGTCGCTCTGAGTGGTGATGGACTGGAGCACCTTTACTCTAGTCCGCGCAAAGAACAAGGTCCTTATTCAATAGTGGTCAACGGGCGTAAGAAACAGGTTGCAGAAGATGAACTTAGCTACGATCAAGTAGTTCGCTTAGCATTTCCTGATGGGCCGTTTGGTGAAACCATCATCTACACAGTGTCCTACTCCGATCCGCATAGCGGCGTTGAAGGCTCCCTGGTCGCAGGTATGACCGTAACAATAAAGAACCGGATGATCTTCAATGTCTCAAAAACTGATCGCTCTTAGTCCAGACCTCGTACGCCTCCGCAATGAAGGCTACGAACTTGAGGTGCGCGGTGCGCATCTCTTGGTTCACTCCGTACCATATGTGAATTCGCGTAAAGAAATCGCATATGGAATCTTGGTTACCCCGCTTCATCTGAATGGTGATAAAACGATGCGTCCTCAGACACATCAGTCTTGGTTTGTTGGAGATCATCCATGCAACATGGATGGAACAGAAATTCTAGGAATAAAAAATAGCACTGGAAATTTCCCTCTTGCTGAAGGGATCTTGGCCAAACACGCATTTTCAGCGAAACCCTCAGAGGGATATTACGATAATTACCATGCACTAATGAGTCAATACATTCGGATAATTTCCGCGCCGGCGCAGGCAATTGATTCAATAGTAACGGCGCAGACATTCAAGCCCGTCACTGTTGATGATGATGCTTCAGTTTTTCGTTATGCAGATACAGCCGCCGCTAAATCTGGCATCGCAGGATTAAGTTACAAGCTGGCGATGAATAAGATAGCAATTGTAGGATTGGGAGGAACGGGTTCTTACGTATTGGATTTGATCGCGAAGACCGGCGTTAAAGAAATCCATCTCTTTGATGGCGATCACTTCTATCAGCACAATGCGTTTAGAGCCCCAGGCGCCCCCTCTCTGGAAGAGCTGCTTTCGGCACCAATGAAGGTTGAATATTTCCGTCGTATTTATAACAAAATGCGTAATGGAATTGTGTCTCATGAGATATTCATTGATGATAAAAATGCGGATGTTCTTACGGATTTTGACTTTGTATTTGTATGCGTAGATAAGGCCGAGGTTAGAAAAGTAATTGCTGAGGTGCTTCACAATACGGAAACGGCTTACATTGATGTTGGAATGAGCGTTGAGCTGATTGCAGAAGATCAATGTCTCATAGGCCAATGTCGCGCGACATTGAGTACGCCAACCAAACGGGATCACATTGCTCGTCGAATATCGTTTGAACAAACGGAGGGAGAAGATCTATATGCCTCAAATATTCAGGTGTCAGATCTAAACGCAGCAAACGCGATCATGGCTGTAATCAAATGGAAAAAATATTGTGGCTTCTACCAGGATTTAATCAGTGAACATGATTCCGTGTATGTACTAAATGCTCATCAGTTAACAAAAGAAGAGAAAGCGTGAGGCGGACATCTCTAAGTCATACGTTCGTAGAGTTCATACCTGATACGTTGCAAGAGGGTGTTCTCTACATCTCGTTGCGTTACTCAACAGCCACTCATATGTGTTGTTGCGGCTGTAGAGAAGAAGTTGTAACTCCGCTGAATCCGACAGATTGGACTTTGACTCATGATTCAGTTTCCGTATCGTTATTGCCATCGATCGGAAGCTGGAGTCTGCCATGCAGATCCCATTACTTTATTATAAAAAATAGAGTTGTATGGGCTGGCGTAATGTCTCAAGTTCAGATTAACAAAGGACGAAACCGTGATCGACAAATCAAAAAATCCTACTTTGACAAGGCAAATAATCATCTTGAGAAAGTAAGCCCGACGCAAAAAGTTCCCCAAGCTAAAGTCGCACAGTCCCTTTGCCAGAAAATTTTGGCTGCAATTAAATCTATTTGGAATTCTTAATTATTTTGCTGAACTATAAAACATGTCCGAATTATTAGATTGGCCAGACGATAAGCCTTTTGCACCAGTAGATCTACTAGTGCAGACATGGTGCGATGTCGTCGCACCTGTGTATGTGAGTAATCTTCGATCGAATCAAGCGGTTGATGGACTAGGTACGTGTTTTTTTCTCACATTCGAAAGTGAGACATATCTCGTAACAGCATTACATGTTTTAAATGACGCAAAAAAACATGGACACCAAATTGCAACGATATGTGGCAAGGGCGTTCATCTTGGCGGGCTGGGATTCTTGACATCAGAAGAGTATGACGTGGCAGTCGCATATCTTTCGGAGACTTGGCTGGCCAATTCTGAACTCGATAAAATCAAGTCTCTACCTGCCATTAATACAAATCAGGAATGGCATCGGAGTGCTATCTATGTATTGATGGGGTATCCGGCTAGCAAAAATAAATTGGACCAACGGTTTGGTAAAACTACGCGATACATGAAAACACTCACTGTCGGGATGCGCAAAAACGAAGTCGAAAAATGCGGAATTAAAAATGCGATTCACTTTGACTACGATCACATGCGAATGATAGATAGTGATAACAATGAATTGAGTGAGCAAGCAGCCTTGTATGGGATGAGTGGAGGACCATGCGTTCGTCTACTATGCAAGTCAGTTGGAAAGAATGACTATAAATTTTCGATGGAATTTGTAGGCGTGCTTTGTGAATGGCATAAGAGTGAGCGACGGGTTACTGCGGCACCTGCATCAGCCGTTTTGAATTTGATTTATGAGTTTAATCGGATAATCCAACAATTCAATGGGAGCATGCGAATCTCTTCTGTAAATCGCTCAACTGTCTGATCGCAGCCTTTCATCCATACAACGCATTCTTATGGAGGCAAGCAACAGTCATTGCAACGTTAACCGACATCCAGAAGACTGACATAATCTGTGCATCTTCATTTACTTATACGTCATGAGTACTAAAGCTAGCCACCGTAGACCAAAATTAAATTTCTCTGTCACAGAATTAATCGACGTCTGTTTCGAACATAACTTATCAGGCGCTGATCTCGACACGTGCGTTAGAAGCATGGCACACAACAATTTAAAAGAGAATCGTCCTGCGCAAGTATTTGATATGCAAAATGTCAGACGGCTTTTGATAATGATGCGTGATGCTCCAGAGCGGCACATTTACGTAAGTAGCGGAGTTTTTTATTTCAATGCTTGCTACCCCCATAATGACAGTTATCCAGCTACCCGAATCTATCAATTGAAAACTGAGGATCTACTCGAAGTCGGCCAATTAGGGAGCTATCTGGAAAATAGAGGGATTAAATTATTACCGATTTCTGATATCGATTTTGGGAGAGCCATTGCAATTGATGACTATCCCGCACGCTTAAGTACCTTCCTAAAGGAGTGGCATGACAAGACCGCGACCTTATCCACCTTTGCGAAAGGAAAACGTACAAATACGAGTGTTGATCATAGCGTCTGGCTGGAAAGCCCAGGTTGCATCGTTTGCAACGCTCAAACGGATAACTTGGTGACATCGACGTTTGTGGCCGAAGAAGGCTTGATGATTGGTATGCGTTTCTGCGAACATCACATAGCCGAATCGATGCAAGAGGGGACTGCGATAGCATTTTTAGCAAAAAAATGGGGAATAAAAACAGATGTTCTGTCCAGATTTAAGCTGAAACTCAAGGAGCACAACGAGTACACGATAAAACTCAGCGCAGATGCTATCGCGACAGAACTGGAATGCGAAATTACAGGAATTGACAACAAAGTAATTACGGCACGACGGAAAAGTGGGTTTTTATTGAAGCTACGTCTGAATTCACTTACTGATTATGCCTATAACGTTGTGTCTTCCGATGGCCGAGATATGGCGCGTATTGACGCTTGTGATCATCATAAACATCTTACGTATGGGCCAGACCACAAACATTCATCACTTAGCCAAAAGAAGAAGAAAATTGTTGAGTCTAGTTTTACCACCGGATTTCCTGTTGCGGATATTAAAGCGATAAGAGCTCTTGTAGAGGGGGCTGAACAAAGAGGATCACTTCAAAATTTCTAGCATTCAACAGCATGAAGCCACGCATGAACAAATATCCCGTGAATAAGTGCCAGAGTGCTCGTCGGTCAGGGAAGTTCTGATTGGTTTACTTGCGCTACTGTGTGTTCTCTTCTATATCATTAATCTCACCAGGCCGAATAATCTTACCGCTTGGCCACGCTTGAATGCCCCTTTCACCGACTCCTACCCAAACGCCACCGTCGTAATTAATAATATCTTGGTGATGATGGCCGTGATAAGCCTTGGTAACACCCATACGATTTGCTAGCTCGGTTAAGCCGAAAAAACCATAAGGATGCAGATCAGGGGCTTCATGAGTAACTAAAATGTCGGCAGATCGACGCGTCATATCTTCGATCTCGCTTGGGAAAATACTCGCACGGTTTCGCAAAGACATCCCACCCCGCCACAGGTTGCCTTTTCCCGCAGCAGCCACCCACTGACCTGGCGACAATCCTGATTTCCAAACCTTTTGCCGCACCACTCCACCCAATCCTCCAACACGCACACCAGCAATTGTTACGACACGGCCGTGTAGATTTCGATCACCGATTTTTGAATTAAACAAATTATCGTAGTAACGTTCTTCATCGCAATCATGATTTCCATGAATCCACCAGATTTCCGTTAGGCTAACGATACTGGCCAGTTCTTCATGAGCAGGACGCGAAAACATATTGTCGCCAAGAAGAATGATCGCAACAGGCCGATGGAGTAGTACAGCATCAATGATGTGATCGAACTGCCCGTGCGGATCACCGCAAATAAAAATTTCCATCACAAATTCCATTCAATTTGATTCACGCACTCATCAATCCATGATTAATCTGCGGATCTTCTAATTCATTAACCTTATCAATCCGAGGTTAATCCTCGCAATAGATGAGTCAATTTACGTTCATTCAATGACATCCACCATCCATTTTGGTCGAGCTTCCTTAGTCTTACGTAAACATGATCGTGTAATTTTTGCGCGATGAATTGCGCCAAGAAAGTTGTTTGGCCAATTACTCATAAGCCATATCGCTGCAGCGACGATATGCAAACGCATGGGAATAGGTACAAGCGATATTGTCACCGCCGGATTGTCTGAGATAAATAGCTCTATTTCGTCCAATAGCGGAATGTACCGCTGAATCTCCAGGGAACGTCTCCGTAAAATAATCTGACACATGGACCACAAGGCGGTGAAATATTCACGCGACATTACCAGACCAATTCCCGGCAAGTTTATTTTTCCATTGCAAAAAATATCCCAAAGGAAGTCCGAAGAATCAGATGAAACTCCTACAAGATCCAAGGTAGATGCAGCGGCCAGATCAGAACCACAATTTCGACAATGACTAATACCCGTCCATCTGGAATAAATGAGTAGATATGACGAAGGCCAGATTACCGCGCTGCATTTTTCGCATCGATCTCTCAAAACACATTTATGCGTTGGGCAATGGCTCAGAAACGAAAATCTCCATGCGAGACGGAAATACGGCTCCGCATCTGCCTCTAAACATCTAGGGCAATACATTGGCCCCGAAATAGGTGGCTTGGATTTACGTCCGATGGGCAGTACCCAAGCCTGCCGCGCCAGGCTTATCTGGCTAGACACTACTGGCGCTATGCTTTGATCCAACGTCAGTTTTTCTAATGAAAACCGACTCATGATAAATTCCATCGAAAGCCATTCGCGATCCTCGACTGATTGAAAACGATCAGGCTCTGAGAATTGATGTCGGCCGTTTTTTTGTGGAAATCTTGTATAGCCATTTGCCATACCTGCTCGTTGGCGCCAAGATGATAGGGACTCCCCGTCATATGGAGCAGGTCTAATGAGAAACATCGCTGCTCCGAATCGATGCATTGTGAGAAGCATGTTTCTCACTGCCGCAATTACCCATACAGAAGCGATTACTACATCCTCGACTTCCTAAGTGTTGTGAAAACCAGTTTTTCCTAGACTCAAAAAGTCTCATTTGTTGCTGCTCAAGTATTTGATGAGCCCATCGAAAATTAAGATATCGATTGCAATCGGCGAATGCTTGCAGAATTGAATCCGTTTTCTCCCTAAAAAAAGCCCTGGTCATTTTCGGCTCCGCAATAATCTGCAATATTTTCTTAATATCGCTGGCATTGCTCAATGCGACTCTCAAATGGATATCCCCTGTCCCCACTAGTAACCCCAGCAGTCGACAAGATATTCGTTCGCGAACCTCTTGCAAAAGCGGACTAAGAATAGGCACCGAGTTTTCCCGCCATGGCGCAAATGTTTGGTAATAAACTTCTAACCACGGTTCAGGGGAAATTCTTGCCAACTCGATCAAATCAAAACCGCAATTGCAGTACCTTCTTTTACTTCTTGAGTACAGAAGAATTCTCAGGCATTTTGAGCACCGGTCAGCAAGAAGCAAGTTATGGGAAAGACAATGCATTGAAAGGGGAAAGTTAAAGTATGCAGGTATTGGCAAATCTTTCTCGATGCAATCAGGACAAACTCGAGCCCTTAACTTTGAGTGCCAATTAATTTGATTGTCGTGACGGATTGTCTTAAAAATATGACGAGGAGATGCCACGACCAAGCCATCAATCAATTGATCAATTTGGCGATCAGACATATGCAAGGTAGCCTCAAAACTAATATTCAGAGCCTTGCATAGGTGGCCAATATGTTTATAGCCGTTTGCCTCGGTAAGCATCATTAATTGATCCTGTCTGCACTGTCCTTTCAAGCGCTCCTTTCGAATGAGAAGCTTGCTGCGATAGCCGCGATTAGGAATCAGATCTACGTCAGAAAACGTACAGAGCTGGTTCCTCTGCAGTAAGTACCTCTCCAAAATCTTATATCTCATACATTACTCAAGAAGATGTACGTTTTTTCTTGGACTGAGGAGGAGAAGGCAGATCCGGATCAGGATTGGAGCAATCAAACCAACTATAAAATGGTTCATTTCTCTGATCCAACCTGCGTTTCACCCCACTCGCGGCAAATGGATTTGCACCACCCGCAGCATCATGAAAAATAAGCGAAAACGCTGCCTCCAATTCCTTGAAGGTAAGCTTCTCCGTCTTCGTTTTTACAGCAATGCCCACTGCCTCGATCATTAGTTGAAAGATATAGTCTTGAATGCCATTTGTAGCGTAAAAAATTGATTCGGCTAGTTCAGGATCATCTAAGCCAGAAAGTTCGGCTAACGGTAAACTTTCATCGACCAACTTGAGAAATTTTAGAAAATTGATCCGTCCGTTATCTCCAAACTGGAAATAGTTCATCGATAGATGTTTTGCTGTGCGTCGACGAAGTTGAGAATTGTTATGAACGAGTTCCTCCGCTGCCGGTGTTCCAAGTAAAACTACAAGCCGCTTTCCGTCATCCACAAGGCGTCTAATCCAACCACCGATTTCGAGCACTCCTTTTTCTTGGCGTTTTTCTGGCACATCTTGCAGGTTGTCGATAAAGATGATTTCCGTACCGAGCTGTGGCAACAGATGCACAATACGATCCATTTGAAAGGATGCCGTTCCAATATTCCAGCCAGCATCTCCGATAGAGCGAAGCAACGCTTGGCCCATTGACCGTGGCGTCGGCGAAGTAGGAACATCAAACGAAATGACCCGAATAGATGTCCCATCTTTTCTCTCTAAATCTGGCCACTTCCTTTTAAAGAATTTTCGGACATGCGTTTTTCCTGCACCACTGGGAACCTTGAACAGCACAGCTGCACCCACATTCTCGTTAGAGCACCGATGCGCACGCCGTTTTAGTTCCGTGACAGCGCGAACGAAGCTAGGATGATGAATATGCATGTCTTCAACGATATAGCGTTGTCTTTCCAGAAGCGCGACATCGTTCCAATCTGATTTATTTGTGATCTGCTTCATTAAAATTCTCCGGATACCGTACATCAGTGATTTGTCTAACGTCATGGATGACGAACCTAAATTAAGATGTCTGCTCTTCATCATCTAGACAAGACAACAGAAAGTCGGCTAACTATTGCAACATTAGAAGTCGTCTGGTAAACGCCAATGGTCATCGTCTATTTCAAGGCAAACATCGCTGATGGCACTGATTTGAAATTCAAGATCGGTAACCAGTTCGTTCCTCAATTGATGTTCACTAAGATGTATCCCGTCGGAGCCTCCAAGCAAACGAGCGGCTTTCCGCTCTTTCCGCTTGGTTGACTTACGCGCTTGAAATGTTAGTTTTTCCAGTTCATCACGATGCTTCAAAAGCTCGGGGATACCTGGATTTCGTAAGCCACTTTCCCGTGCCATTTTCAGTACAATTTTGTGTTGTTGGAAAGTGATATTTCTGGTGTAGTCTAGGTCGGTACTTGGAACCCATATATAGCGATTATCGATGGGATCAAAAACATAGATGGCCCCTAGGCAATCCGGGTTGTAGCGAAAGTAGACTGCGGCATTGAAGCCAATTTTTCGACGCAACATGGTCAGCGGACCGCTTTGCCATGTAAGCCCTGCAAATCGAATACCTTCTTTCCGGAATTGAAGCGAATGCCCAATGCCAATAGAAGCTTTGAGTCGATGAAGATCTGCTGGTATTCGAGGTGATCTCTGACGCATGCCGTCCATCCAGAGTTGGCGCGGTGAACTGCCCATTGCCCGGGGCGAGTTACAATGAATATCGTAAGCCCAACTAAAGAACAATCTCCTAAATTGTTGAATGGTGAGATTAGCTCCCTTTAGTCCGTCATTCAAAAATTCCTTCGTACCTTTTGCGCCGCCATAACCCGGCAAAGTCGATAGAAAATCAGCATCCATTCGTCCATTGAAATCCTCAACTATCGATTTTTCAGTCGGCGTATAAGGTTTTGCAAATTTGCAAATTGCATTTGAAGTTTCGCTGATTGATTTTTGTAGCGCGTTCGAATGGTTGTACAAGGCATTATCAAATAGTAGTTCCGCTGCACTTCCGTAGAAGTCCATTTTACTTTTTACATCACCATAATCGTCCGCCGTTTTATCTTTAGGAAGTAGGCAGTTCGAATAAGCGTTAAGTGCGGACCAGGTGCTTCTGTACTGCTCACTGATTGACGCACCCAAAAAAACGGATGAGTATTGATCAATACCTGAAGTAACAAAAGCTCTTCCGTAAGGAAGTCCATTTTGCTCATCAACAAGAAAGAGTCTTGTATCCTTATCGTCAAATTCAATTGTGTGCAACGGCCTATCTGCTCGTACACGGGGATAGACTGTGGCATAACGCTTGTCAGCAAATTTTTTCCCAGAATTTCTCGCGCAAATCTCATAACTACCAAAGCGCGCTTTGGTAATACGCGTTATTGTCGAACGAGCTGGCAACACATCGAATAACTCGTCTTTTGGAATACTCTCAATCAATTCCAATTTGAGCGCATTCTCAATTATTGAGTACTTAATTTTTTCCTTCGAATTTGCATCAAAGCGATCGAGTATTTTTGACAACGCTTTGGCCGCTATTGGATGGATACGTAGTTTTTTCCCTCCACCTCTGAAAGAGAATTTTGGAATGAGGGCTCGGAAATCACCTTCTGCTGCATCTAATTTTCTCGAGGCAGAATAGATAGTTCCTAAGGCAAAGTAAATTCCATCACTGAACTCAGGAAGTTCACCACATTCTTTTATAACGCGTGCGTAGTCAATTTCCAATAAATATGTCGGACGCAAACTTTCATACCCAAGTCCTCTCAACTTCTCTATACAGATTTTTAGTTTGCGCGCCGCGGCTATTGCAGCATCACTTGCATGAAAATGCTCTGGACTGAATTCACGAACATCATCCTCCTCGAATTGATCGCACCGATATGCACGAACTATCTCATCCGAAGTTGCCGGCACTAGTTTGGTAGAGAGGTACTCTTGAAATAAAGCCTCAATCGAAACGGATTTTCGCTCAAGAGAAACAGCATTCTCTAATACAAGAAGATCAGCATATTTATCTACAACTGTGAATACTGTTGTTTCTCGTCTAAAAATTTGGCCAACAGAAAAAGAAAATAATGTTGCCTTTTTCCGGGTGAAGATTGAGACACTACTCAATAGCTGTTTCATATATTTCTCAGCTCGTTTGAAGATTAGCCCACCATTCATCTTTTGAATGGCTCGATTGAAGAAAAATCACGGAAAGATCTTCAACCGGCCGCCGGGAAACGGAAGTGTTATCCCAAAGTGGCCTAGTCAAACTGAAGTAAATCTGGCCGAACCATGCCGCTGCGAATAGCGTGCACAAATCGAAACCAGCATTGAGAATTTTTATTAAAGTTGTAGTGCCTAATTCGTCAACAAAATTAGCCAACTCTTGGTATTCCGATTTAGATACCAAAGTGCCGTAATGCCGCATTTCACTCAGTAACTTCTGAACTGTATGCGTAAGCGGTCGCTCGTCATGCCACACGATGTAGTTCATTCTAAAAGAAGCAAATTTCTCCCTGTTTGCATCAAGCTTGTATTGAGTCATGCGATTTAAAAACCGAGTATTTTTCAGTTCGATAACAAAGATGCCTTCACATAACGTACCTTGCGCAATAAAATCCGGCACGATCTTTGATCCGAACTCGCTTTCGTTAGTACGAAAGGGCTGTTCTTTGAATCGCTTGATAAATCCCAAGTTAGTCAGATATTCAAGGGCGGTAAGCGCAGATGATTCGCGTCGTCCTTGAGCGCCGACATATCGACCCATTGAATGAATGTATCGCTGGTGATATTGGGTGAACTTGGTACGTCCTTTAAGATTGATCGCCGGAGGCGTGGAAAACACGCGTTCAATCCATTCTGCACTACCCATTTGGTACGAAATTTCAGACATGACTTCTCCTTGTCCCTTCGGCAAAGAAGGGACTTATCTTCGAAAAGAAAAGGGTGCTTGACCTTCGAGCGGTGGAGAGATATCTTGAGGTTGCAGACCGTCAGAGATATCAATCTTTGGCCAGAAGGCGGCGGACTTCTAATAGGGGTTCGTCGCTTTTTGTTTACATGGTTTCATTCTCTCGATCTAAGATTTCGTTAATAAGACGCACCTGCTCCTCCGTAACAGAACTGTCTGCAGCAAGCCTTTCTTTATAAGTACTTACCGCCTTTCTTTTTCTTTCCATCTCGGCCATGAGAAGGAGCATCTGTAACTCGCCCTCTCCTAAACCTAAGGCACTTGCAATTCTCCTAACAGTCTTAGAGGGCGGAGCCACTCTTCTGGAATTTTCAATTAGAGAGTAATAACCGTGACTGAGCCCCGCACCCTGCGCCACATCCGCTCCGGTAAGTAGATGCATCGTTCTGAGTCGATATAACTCACGCCCAAAACAGCCTTCATGCAAATTCAAAACGTTGCGAGTCATTTTTTAGCCGAATCTCTGCAAGCGACACAATGAGTACTATGCCAGCCATGAAAACAAAAGTAAATCTCTTTATAATCAATAACTTATGTGTGTTTTAGAGTAATAAAACACATCAAAAATATCCTTGATTTCAGAGTCTGAGAGAAATTTAGCTATCGAAAGGAGTCCGATGCTATGCATCTCAAATATTGAGCATTGAGAGTGAGAGGAGATGGTCTAAAACTCTAGAATTAACGATGTATTTCGAAATCGCCATAGTTAGGCTCTAACTACACTCACTTGTGAGCTTAATTTTGACGATGACCACTTAGTAATAAGTGATCCGCACACTTGAAAAAGCCGCTTGACCTTCCCATCATGGTAAGGTCAATACTGCATGCATCTTCCACCTTCCGCGAGTCACATCATGACGACCGTACAGTCACAAATTGAGTCTGCCGACACCCGCCGCATCACGCTTGATGTAACAGGTATGACCTGCGCATCTTGCGCATCGCGTGTAGAAAAAGCCATCAACGCTATCCCCGGCGTAAAGCAAACCAGCGTAAATCTGGCGACAGATTCGGTCGCTGTTGAAGTCCCGCCGGAAATCAATGCCGAGATGATTCGTCACGCAATTGAACAAGCCGGCTATGGCGTACCGCAGGAAGAAATCACACTTGATATCACCGGCATGACCTGCGCATCCTGCTCCAGCCGTGTGGAAAAAGCCTTGCTCAAAGTGGATGGCGTGATTGATGCCAGCATTAATCTGGCGACTGACCGCGCGCAAGTCCGCGTCAACAGCGGCACCAGCAGTTCTACCTTGATCACCGCAGTACAAGATGCCGGCTACGGCGCATCGCTGCCGCTGAAGCAATCTGCGCAACAAGCGGCTGAACAAAAACCAGCCAAAGACTGGCTGCCCGTAATGTACGCAGCCCTGCTGTCCATCCCGCTGGTATTGCCGATGTTCCTGCAACCCTTCGGCATCGAATGGATGCTGCCGGGCTGGGTGCAATGGGCATTGGCAACGCCAGTGCAATTCTGGCTGGGTGCGCGCTTTTATAAAGCTGGTTGGCATGCGGTCAAAGCCGGTACCGGCAATATGGATTTGTTGGTCGCGCTCGGCACCAGTGCCGCTTACGGTTTAAGTATTTATTTATTGTTGACGGCCATGCCTGGCCACATGCCGCACTTGTACTTTGAAGCGTCGGTGGTCGTCATTACCCTGATCTTGTTGGGCAAATGGCTGGAAGCACGCGCCAAGAAACAAACCGCATCCGCCATCCGCGCCCTGCAAAAGCTGCGTCCGGAATCGGCACGTGTGCGACGTGATGGCATCGATACCGATGTCGCCATAGATTCAGTACGCGTCGGCGACATCGTCGTCGTCCGTCCCGGTGAACGTATCGCGGTTGATGGCACGGTAGTCGAAGGCAATAGCCAGGTCGATGAATCACTGATCACCGGCGAGAGCCTCCCAGTCGTCAAACAAGTTGGCGACAAAGTGACCGGCGCATCCATCAATGCCGACGGCTTGCTGCTGGTACGTACCGATGCGATCGGCGCGGAAACCACCTTGTCGCGCATCATCCGTATGGTCGAAAACGCACAATCGGCGAAAGCGCCTATCCAGCGTCTGGTCGATAAAGTCAGTGCGATCTTTGTACCGATCGTCTTGCTGATCGGCCTCGCAACCTTCATCGGCTGGTGGCTGGCTGGCGCTGGCGTAGAAGTCGCCATCATTAACGCTGTCAGCGTACTGGTCATTGCCTGTCCTTGTGCCCTGGGTCTGGCCACGCCGACTGCCATCATGGCCGGTACCGGTGTCGCAGCGAAGTCCGGCATTTTGATCAAGGATGCCGAAGCGCTGGAAATCGTACATCGCGTGACCACCGTCGTCTTCGATAAAACCGGCACACTGACGCAAGGCAAACCACATGTAGCGGATATGCAGGCCATGAACATCCCCGCCGACACCTTGCTGCAACTGGCTGCGTCAATACAAAGCGGCAGCGAGCATCCACTGGCACACGCCGTGGTCGAACGTGCCCGTGAGCAGAATGTCGCCACGCTGCCAGCCACCGAAGTACAAGCTTTGCCGGGACGCGGCGTCGCGGCGACGGTCGATGGTCGTCATTTGCAGTTAGGTAGCTCGCGCTTGATAGAAGAGTTGGGACTGGATTTTGGTGCGCTGGCAACACGTGCCAAAGAACTGGAGAACACCGGCCATACGATTTCATGGCTGGTATCAGTCGACACACCGAAACAATTGCTAGGCTTGATTGCCTTCGCCGACCAGATCAAGGAAAGCGCACCACGCGCTATCTCCAGTCTGCATGCACTCGGTATAGAAACCGTTTTGCTGAGTGGCGACAACTATGGCAGCGCCAATGCCGTCGGTAGTGCGCTCGGCATCAAGCATGTGATTGCGCAAGTACTGCCGGCTGACAAAACGGCAAAAATCGCCGCCTTGCAAAAAGATGATCATGTGGTCGCGATGGTCGGCGATGGCATTAACGATGCGCCAGCACTGGCCGCGGCAAATGTTGGTATTGCAATGGCAACCGGCACCGACGTTGCGATGCATGCAGCCGGCATCACACTGATGCGTGGTGATCCGTCCTTGGTCGCAGATGCGATTGATATCTCGCGCCGGACTTATAACAAGATACGCCAGAACTTGTTCTGGGCCTTTATCTACAACCTGATCGGCATTCCACTCGCCGCATTCGGCTTGCTGAATCCGATGTTTGCCGGTGCCGCAATGGCGTTCAGCTCCGTCAGTGTGATCAGTAATGCGCTGCTGTTGCGCCGCTGGCGCCCTTCGGCGCTGGAACATCACGACACCAAGTAAGCGCTTATATTGATTTGAATCGGAAGGAATAGACATGAATATCGGACAAGCAGCAAACGCATCCGGCATATCGGCCAAAATGATCCGACACTACGAAAGTATTCAATTGATCAGGCCTAGTACGCGTACCGATGCTGGTTACCGCACGTATGACGACAACGATCTGCATACGCTGCGCTTCATCAAGCGCGGACGCAAGCTGGGATTTTCGTTGGAACAGATCAGGGATTTACTGTCGCTCTGGAACGACTCGCACCGCGCCAGTGCGGATGTAAAGGCGATTGCACTCGCGCATGTTGCAGACTTGGACAAGCGCGTTGCCGAATTGAGCGAGATGCGCGACACCTTGCAGCACCTGGCGCAATCATGCAATGGTGATGCGCGCGCAGATTGTCCGATTCTGCAGGGCTTGGCGCAGCAGGATGATAATAGTCAACATGACTGTTGTACCCACTGACGAAGAGCGTTCTTCGCAGAAGTAGATTGCGGTATGTCTAATTTTTGCAGGTTAGAATGTCACGCTCTGCTTTTCCAGCAGACTGTGACCTTCTCGATTGCGGACATGTACTCATCAACATTTATCTTCGCCACCAAACAATTGGACGACAAATTTCATCGTCTTGATCACATCATCGCAGAAGCCGCCAAGGCAATGCCTGGCTATCTTGGCGAAGAAACGTGGGAAAACTCTTCCACTGGCTTGACTTCAAATGTGTATTACTGGGAATCGCTTGCATCGCTCCAGGCATTGATTCAACACCCCGCTCATCTTGAGGCAAAAGCTGCACAATCAAATTGGCTCAACGGATATCGCGTAATCATTTCTGAAGTTTTAAGAACTTATGGTGATGATGTTCTCACTCAGATTCCTGAATTCACAAGCAAGGATTAGCTTTTTGTCCGGCTTTATGGCCCTTGTGATTGAATCTACCTAATAAAAAGGGCGCATGGTTATCAACCATACGCCCTTTTGCTTACCGCTTTTATTAAACAGCAGCACTACTCACTACCGGATAACCGGCATTCACAATCGCTGCAGAAATTTCTGCCAGCTCAGCATCGGTCTGCACACGCACCTTGCGTTGCGCAAGATTGATTTCCACTTTTGCGTCTGCATCCACAGCCTGCACCGACTTTGTCACTGCATTGATGCAGTGACCGCAACTCATTTTTTCAACTTCCAATTCATACATGACATAACTCCTTGTGGTGAATGACTGAATCCACTATATGGCTTCCCACGGTAGGAAGGTCAAGCGTCTTTTTGCTGATCTATTTTACGCATGCTGGACATCTGACTTTTCGCCCAAAGCTCGTCGCATCAATTACTAATATCACCTATCGATTAAGCGCCTTCATTTGCCTATCGAAACGGATATAAATACAGCAGGCACAAAATATGCTCACGTATATTCAGCATAAAATTACTCCGTAGAAACTATTTTG
Source organism: Herminiimonas sp. GW821-FHT09C12 (assembly GCF_059416385.1). Lineage (NCBI taxonomy): Bacteria > Pseudomonadati > Pseudomonadota > Betaproteobacteria > Burkholderiales > Oxalobacteraceae > Herminiimonas > Herminiimonas sp. GW821-FHT09C12. The sequence continues at coordinate 1,046,231 of NZ_JBWKPC010000001.1, read as the reverse complement.
TTACATTTTAGGAATGACGTACAGGCACGTGTGCATGCCATGTCATAGCAAGGAAAAAAAGCAAACGTAAAATATAGTTTCCATAGACCAACTAATAGGCTTGCAGCAATCTATTCAGATAGAATAGTTCTAACTAATTAGACAATAAAAACTATATAAATCCGCTCAATTAGCTTTTATCGCGCTCTTGAAATTAGCTTCTCTTAATAGAAAATTTTTCTTGAAGTCACGCTCCATGCTTAAACAGATTCAAACAAATATTTTGGTCGATGTCTTTGCATGGATGCCCTGTGAGCACTTCTGAACCACTGATGATGGGATCTCTACTGGAACATCTGGTAGAGATTACCGGCCATCGCGACCACGACTTGCTGGACATCTCGGTGATGACAGCATTGCTGAATATGGTCGGCGTCACAGAAGCACGCGTCATGGAATTATTTCAGTCGCGCGGCGAACTCTTCGTTCGTCCGCGTGTTTGGATCTCCGGTGGCAAAGTACAAACCGTCGATGAAGAGTCATCCTCCGATCATGCAGGCGAACCGATAGTCTCCTTCCCTGCGCTAGTAACTTGCATAGCGCAACGTAAAAATCGTCTGGAAGAAGCCAGGGAAGATGGCCGCCACATCTTGTGGATTCCGATCTGGCAAAACGACAAAGTATCGACCTGCCTCGAAATTGCCCACACAGAGCCATTCACCGCACAGATGCTGCAAGTGATGGAAGGCATCTTGAGTGTGTATCGCAATTATCAAAGCCTGCTTGATTACAGCGAACGCGATTCATTGACCGGCTTGCTCAACCGCAAAACCTTCGATGAAAAATTTGCGCGCATGCTTAACAGCAAGCCAGCTGAGCCAACTTCGCCCGATGTAGAAGAACGCCGCCATCATGCAGACGTCAAATCGCAATGGCTAGCCGTCATCGATATCGACCACTTCAAACGCGTGAACGATACCTTCGGCCATCTTTATGGTGATGAAGTATTGATACTGGTCGCTAACATACTACGCACCTCATTCCGTGCGCAGGATCGTGTTTTTCGTTTTGGCGGTGAAGAATTCGTTGTACTACTGCGTTCAGCGACGCTGGCTGATGCACAAATGGTTTTTGAGCGCTTCCGTCACAACATTGAGCAAAATCCATTTCCGCAAGTCGGCCAGATTACCGTCAGCATCGGCTTCGCCAGCATCTCGCAAGAAACACCGGTCGTCATACTTGGTCATGCCGACCAGGCGTTGTATTACGCCAAGGATCATGGCCGCAATCAAGTCTGTTACTACGACGAGTTGCTCGCGCAAGGCTTGCTCCACGTTGGTAAAAAGACTGAATCTGTTGAGTTCTTCTTTGACGAACCGACAGCCGGCTAAGCTTTAGTCCTCGTCTTACCGCTCTCATCAGAGCGACGCATATCCCTCCCTTATCTTCAATCGATACGGTCTTCCGTAGCGCCAGCTTGCGTCTACGCATCGTCTCAACATGCGCGTCACCCGCGTATTCAACATAAATGTCAGCAATATTTCCTGCGAGAAATTGATATTGCAAATCATTCTCAGTTGCGTTAAGATTCCGTTAAATTTATTAAGATTTCGTTAAATTTCAGCCAGCCAATCACTGAAATGTCGGACGTCCCCGCCCCATTTCCATTCGTGTACTAGCCAGCCACAGACTCTCCCCTTCTTCTGGGCATCCCTTTTCTGGAGCATTAAGCATGGCTGTACAGCATCCTCAGGACTTTGCACGTCCTTTTGCAGTAACTTCATCCCGCATGGAAAGCGGACTTGAGCGCCATGCTCGTCGCGTCTGGCCAATCGCCGCTGCACTGCTGGTCGCCTCGGCTTCCGCTTCGGCGCAACAATCGCCGTCAGAACATCAGTTACAGGAAGTTGTCGTCAGCGCATCCGGTTTCGAACAATCCATCAAGGAAGCACCGGCCAGCATCACCGTGATCACACGCCAAGAGCTGGAATCCAACCGCGTCGGCAGCATTGCAGAAGCGTTGAGTCACGTTGAAGGTATTGATGTCAGCGATGGCATCGGCAAGACCGGTGGTCTGGAAATTCGCATGCGCGGTATGAGCAGCAAATTTACATTGATCCTGATCGATGGCCGACGTCAGAACACCGCTGGCGGTATCACACCTAATGCCTTCGGTGATTCTGCTACATCCTTTATGCCACCGCCTTCTGCTATCGAACGTATCGAAGTCATCCGCGGCCCGATGGCAACCTTGTATGGCTCTGATGCAATGGGCGGTGTAGTCAACATTATTACCCGCAAAGTAGGCAAAGAGTGGACCGGTGAATTTACAGTTGAAGGCACGCTCAACGAACACCGTGACTACGGTGACTCGCAAGCCGGAAGTGTCTACCTGAGCGGACCGCTTAAAGAAGGTCTGCTTGGCTTGCAAGTACGTGCACGCAAATATCACCGCGATGCCTCAGACATACAATGGAACGGCAGAAATCCAGCCACAACGCTGCTGACCGGCCAAAATCCGGTGCGCGCCGATATCAATACGGTAGGCGCCCGACTGTCTCTTACTCCCAACAAGGATCACGACTTATCACTCGATTTGGATCAAAGCCGCCAAACCTATGACAATAGCCGCGGACAAATAGGGACACTCAACACGCCGACGACTATCAACGGTTATGCTCCGACCCAAAAATTCAACCGCGATCAAATCACCTTGGCGCATACCTGGCGCTTAGGAAACAGCGTCTTGGAATCCAGTCTGATGCGCAACGAAACGGAAACCATAGGCCGTACTATTCCGGCGACGTTAACCGGCGGAGTCTGGGTTGCACCTCCAGGCAAAATCGCTGGCGCACCACGGACACTCAAATCGGAAAGTACCGTTTTTGATACCAAATTAGTTACCGCTATCGGCTCCAATATGTTGACCGTCGGCGGCCAATGGTGGGATGCGAAGATGGTTGATGGCATTGCCGTTGGCACATTCAGCCATACACAAACCGGCATCTTTGCCGAGAATGAATGGCGTATTAACAAAGATCTGGCATTGACCGTCGGTCTGCGACACGACAATCACAGCACATTTGGTGGCGCCACTTCTCCACGCGCTTATCTCGTATGGAACGGTACGGATCAATGGACATTCAAGGGCGGTGTCAGCAAAGGTTACCGAACCCCAAGCCTGGAACAATTATTCGATGGCGTTACGGGCTATACGGGACAAGGCAACCTGGATGCCCCAACATACGGCAATCCAAATTTGAAACCTGAGAGCAGTATCAGCAGTGAGATGGCTGCATACTTCGACAGTCTGGATGGCTTCCGAGCAAACGTCACTGTCTTCAAAACCGACTTGAAGGATGCAATCGGTAGTGAATCCTACAACCCTGCAGGCACAACCAGTGGAACACGGCCTATCAATGTCGACAAAGCAAGTATCCAGGGTGTAGAAGTCGGCAGCAGTATCGAATTTGCTCGTGACTGGAGACTCAGCGCCAACTATACGTACACCGATAGTGAACAAAAAAGCGGGCCTAACATCGGCAAGCCTTTGAACAACACACCGAAACATGTCATCAATACCAAGCTCGACTGGAAGGCCACATCCAAACTCAACTTGTGGGCGCAGGCCTCGTATAACAGCGAACGCTATCGTACAGAGGACACGCGTCTGGCGAATACCAAAGCATTGCTCGGCGACTACAAGGCCTACTCTTTAGTCAATATTGGTGGCAATTACAAAGTGGACAAGTCACTTACCATCAATATGGCGATCAATAATTTGCTCGATAAAAACTTTGCAGAATACCGTCCTGTCAGAGCTGCCAATGGCACGGCCACTTACGCCAGTGAGTACATCGGCAACTTCGAACGTCGCCGTCTGTGGGTCTCTGCCAACTACGCGTTCTAATAGAACAGATACAGCAGCGATCCTGCTGTATTGCACTTACATTAAAAGGCGCATCTCGATTAATAATCGAGACGCGCTTTTTTCATGCATTCCCATTGACGCTCAAGACATCAACATTCCTTACTCCGGCACGCGCAGCACCCTTATTCAATTACTGCGATAATCGTCGCTCCCTCCGCGTTTTGGCCATTCGTTCAAAACGTCTGATGTCGCCTCATTACCAAACTGATTGATACGCCATGAATACCGGCATGTTGTACGCACTCTCTGCCTATATGGCATGGGGATTATTTCCGATTTATTTCAAATCGCTGCACGATATTGCGCCGTTGGAAATCCTGCTGCATCGCATGGTGTGGGCGCTTGGATTTTTGTTGATCGTACTCGCCGTGCGCAAGCAATGGGCCTGGATCAGCGGAGTATTTCGCCAACCGAAAGTGTTGGCTGGCTTCACTGCTAGTGCGCTGCTGCTGTCGACTAACTGGTTTGTCTATATCTGGGCGGTCAATCACGATCGCATCGTCGATGCCAGCCTTGGCTATTTCATGACGCCCCTGGTAAATGTGCTGTTGGGTTTTCTGGTGTTGGGTGAACGTTTGCGTCGCCTGCAATGGGCAGCTGTAGCGATCGCAGCAATCGGCGTGGCTTGGTTGACGTGGGAAAACGGGCATTTGCCGTGGATCAGTCTGACGCTGGGCCTCACGTTTGGCACTTACGGCTTGTTACGCAAGACAGCAACATTAGGTGCATTGGAAGGCTTGTCACTGGAAACGCTGTTGCTGTTCCCGCTCGCCGCACTCGCATTGACGGTAATGACATGGGGCGGCAACAGCAGCTTCGTGCACGCGTCATCTGCATCGCAATGGCTGCTGGTGGCCGCAGGCCCGATCACGGCGATTCCGCTATTACTCTTCGCTGCAGGTGCGCGCCGGATACCGCTAGCCACACTTGGACTGCTGCAATACATCACACCGACCATACAATTGCTGATCGGCGTTTGGCTATATCACGAGCCGTTTAGTGGCGCACGCTTGATCGGCTTTGCCACGATCTGGATTGCGCTGGGATTGTATTCATTGGATGGCGTATGGCAAACGTATAAACGCCAAACATCCGTGACCACAAATTAAAAAACGCACATAAAAAAAGGGACAACATCTCATCATGTTGTCCCTTTTTTACGTCTGTATCGCTGCGTTTAAATCTCGACTTTGGTACCCAGCTCAATCACGCGATTCGATGGGATTTGATAATAATCCGCTGCACCGCGCGCATGACGCGACATCGCAACAAAGATATGTTCGCGCCACAGCGCCATACCGCGCACTGGATTGGCAACCACGGTTTGGCGTGCGATGAAGAATGATGTTTCCATCATTTCGAATTCCAGACCCTGATCTTTGGCTAGCTCTAAAGCCGCTGGAATATCAGGCACATTCTTGAAGCCGTAAGTCACATCCATTTGATAGCAATCATCACCAAGCAGATGTATCCGGACTTGATCGCCTTTCGGCACGTACGGCACTTCCATCATGCGTACCGTCAAGAATACAACGCGCTCATGCAGCACTTTGTTATGCGACAGATTGTGCAACATCGCATGCGGCACACCATCTGATTCGCCACGCAGGAAAATCGCAGTACCGGGCACGCGCGTTGGTGGCGAAATGAACAAGGATGCGAGAAAATCTTCCAGTGGAATCGCGTGCTTTTGCAGATTCTCGAACACCAATTCGCGACCACGCTTCCACGTCAACATCAAGGTGAACAGAACCAAACCAAGCAACAGCGGGAACCAACCGCCATGGAACAGTTTCAGCATATTCGCCGAGAACAAGCTGACATCGATAACCAAGAAGAAACCCGTCGCAGCAAGACACAGCAACAGGTTGTACTTCCAGCGATAGCGAATCACGAAGAAGGTCAGGATCGTCGTCACCAACATCGTCGCTGTTACGGCAATACCGTAAGCTGCCGCCAGATCAGATGAAGAACCGAAGCCAATCACCGCCATCACGACCACTGTCATTTGCAACCAGTTCACTGCCGGAATGTAAATCTGGCCGATCTGACTCGCCGACGTAAATTCAATTTTCATGCGTGGCAAGAAGCCCAGCGCAATCGCCTGCTTGGTCATCGAGAAGGTGCCGGAGATCGTCGCCTGCGAAGCAATGATGGCCGCCATCGTCGAAAGCACGACCAATGGATAAATGCTCCACGCACCGAGCTGTTGATAGAAAGGATTGTTGACAGCATCAGGGTGCAACAGCAGCAAAGCGCCTTGCCCCAGATAATTCAACGCGAGTGCCGGGAAGGCAATCATGAACCACGCCATCCGTATCGGCTTGGCGCCAAAATGACCCATATCGGCATACAGCGCTTCCGCACCGGTGAATGCCAAGACCACCGCACCCAAGGCAATAAAAGCGAGGTAACCATTGCCTTTTAAAAAGAGGAAGGCATGCCATGGATTCAAGGCATGCAGAATTTGCGGCGCATCGATAATGTTAACAATACCCATCGCGGCCAAGGTAAGGAACCAGATCAGCATCACCGGACCAAACCATTTGCCGATACCGGCGGTGCCTCTGGCCTGCAAGGAATACAAACCGACCAACACAGCGACCGTCAACGGTACGACATAAGGATCGAAGGTCGATGTTGCTACGCTCAAACCTTCGACCGCAGACAGCACCGAAATCGCCGGTGTAATGACACTATCGCCATAGAATAAAGTTGCGCCAAACAAACCCATCACCATCAAGGGGAAATACCAGCGTGAGTTTTTTGTCACCGAAGAAAGCGCCAGCGCCATCAAAGCCATGATGCCACCTTCGCCGCGATTATTCGCGCGCAACACCAGCGTGACGTATTTGAGCGAAACAATGATGATCAAGCCCCAGACGATCAGTGAAACGACGCCGAGCAGATTTTCTGGTGTGAGGATCAAGCCGTGTTCTTTGGAGAACACTTCTTTCATCGTGTATAGCGGACTGGTGCCGATGTCACCGTATACGATGCCGACTGCGGCAAGAGTCAATGCAGCCAGGCTGCTTTTTTTATCTGGTGAAGACAAAGAGCGCTCTCTTTAGAGGGATGGTGCGTCGCACAATAGGATAAGCGCCACCATAATGCAAGGAAATATGACCATGTGTATTAACAGTGTTGCACTAAAGTTGAATCTCGCCCAGTCCTAGTTTACAAACAGGAAAATTTTCGGGTTTTAATTACGCTTTGCCCCCGATATCCGCCATCACACTTACCGTACACCCCCGCCATCGGTTATCCTTGCACCCACCTCTTTGGCAAGCAACCTTTTATTAAAATCACAATGGCAAATTACGTCTACACCATGAATCGCGTGGGGAAAATCGTTCCCCCTAAACGTCAGATCCTGAAGGACATCTCATTGTCCTTTTTCCCGGGCGCAAAAATCGGCGTACTGGGTACGAATGGCTCCGGCAAATCAACCTTGCTGAAAATCATGGCCGGCCTCGATACCGACATCCAGGGCGAAGCGCGCCCGATGCCAGGTCTGAACATCGGCTACCTGCCGCAAGAACCGCAACTCGATCCAGAAAAAACCGTGCGCGAGGAAGTCGAATCCGGCCTCGGCGAAGTATTCGAAGCAAAAGCACTGCTCGAAGCAGTCTATGCTGCCTATGCCGAAGAAGATGCCGACTTCGATGCGCTCGCCGCAGAACAAGGCCGACTGGAAGCGATCATCTCGACTGCCGCCGGTGACAATCCTGAACAACAACTGGAAATGGCTGCCGATGCACTGCGCCTGCCACCTTGGGATGCAAAAATCGCCGTGCTATCCGGCGGTGAAAAACGCCGCGTCGCGTTGTGCAAATTGTTATTGTCCAAGCCAGACATGCTGCTGCTCGATGAACCGACCAACCATCTGGATGCGGAATCGGTCGAATGGCTGGAGCAGTTCCTGCTGCGCTTCCCAGGTACCGTGGTCGGCATCACCCATGATCGCTACTTCCTCGACAATGCGGCCGAATGGATTCTGGAGTTGGATCGCGGCAGCGGCATTCCGTGGAAAGGCAACTATTCGTCCTGGCTCGATCAGAAACAGGCACGTCTGAAGCAGGAAGAATCGACAGAATCTGCGCGTCAAAAAGCACTGCAGAAAGAACTGGAATGGTCACGTCAAAATCCAAAAGCGCGTCAGGCCAAATCGAAAGCGCGCTTGGCACGTTTTAACGAAATGTCTGAACACGAATATCAGAAACGCAATGAGACGCAAGAGATCTTCATCCCGGTTGCAGAGCGCCTCGGTAATGAAGTCATCGAATTCAAGAATGTATCTAAAGCGTTTGGCGATCGCCTGTTGATCGACAATCTGTCATTCACCGTGCCACCGGGCGCGATCGTCGGCATCATCGGCCCCAACGGTGCCGGTAAATCGACACTGTTCAAAATGATCGCCGGCCTCGACAAGCCAGACAGCGGCGAAGTCGTCATCGGGCAAACGGCAAAAGTGTCGCTGGTCGATCAGTCCCGCGACGATCTCGGCAACAGCAAAACCGTATTCGAAGATGTTTCCGGCGGCGCCGATATTCTGAGCGTGGGTCGTTTCGAAATGCCATCACGTGCCTATCTGGGTCGCTTCAACTTCAAGGGCGGCGACCAGCAAAAGATCGTTGGCAACTTGTCCGGCGGTGAGCGCGGTCGTTTGCATCTGGCGAAGACACTACTCAAAGGCGGCAACGTCTTGCTGCTCGATGAACCGTCGAACGATCTGGACGTGGAAACCTTGCGTGCACTGGAAGATGCCTTGCTGGAATTCGCCGGTAGCGTATTGGTCATCTCGCATGATCGCTGGTTCCTCGATCGTATCGCGACACACATCCTCGCCTTCGAAGGCAATTCGCAAGTATCGTTCTTCGATGGTAACTATCAGGAATATGAAGCCGACAAACGCAAGCGTCTGGGTGAAGAAGGTGCGAAGCCTAAGCGGATTCGTTACAAGCCTTTGACGACGTAATCAATCAAGCATGCGATTTCACGACATCGCATCAACTTGAAAAAGCGCCACAGCCTGCATCGATCATTCATTGGTGCAGGCTTTTTAACAATTATTTCTTCACTTCTCTGTACGCATGTATCAACTAGCCGCACCCGCCACTGCTGAAATCGAAATCAAGAAAAGTCGTTTCATCGGTTTGCTGTATCCACTGACTACGCGCGCAGAAGCACGCGCAAAGTTGGCAGAGCTGCGCACGCAACATCCGAATGCTGTGCATTTTTGCTGGGTGCTGATATGTGATGGCGATTCCGGCCTGGATGACGATGGCGAACCCTCAGGCACGGCAGCACGACCTATGTATAACGTGCTGGTGCACAAGGACGTGTTCAATGTGTTGGCGGTCGTCGTACGTTACTGGGGCGGGATGAAGCTGGGTGCGGGCGGACTGACGCGTGCATACGGACAGGCGATTTCCGAAGCAATCAAGACTGCGGAATTAGTACCGGTAGAAGCTATGTGCGAACGGCGTTTTGTTCTGCAGTTTGCAGATGAATCGACCTTGCGTCGCTACTGCGAGCAACAGGAAGTCAGCGTGATCGATGCCCAATACGGCGATGCGGTCACACTGCTATTGAAGATGAAGTGCAGTCAGACTGAGGAATTTACGCGGGCTGCATTCGATTTATTGCGCGGCGCGCTGGAAGATCGCAGTGACCTGCATGACAAATAATCTGGATCATTAAGTTGACTACAGAAGAACACACACCAACAAGGTCGCATGTTCTTCCGCATCAAATATCAAATCATTTCCAACGATTCTGGTCCATCCGGCGGTGGGAAGACATCGTCCAACTCCGCCAAATCTTCCGACGTCAATTGCAAATCAAGTGCTGCGCGATTTTCACGTACGTGTTTGAGCGTTGACGCTTTTGGAATCGCAATCACGCCTTCTTGTCGCAATACCCAAGCCAGAGCGACCTGTGCCGGCGTCACACCGTGTTTATCGGCGATATCCTGTACTTCCGGATATTCAGTCAAACGACCTTGCTCTATCGGCGAATACGCCATCAAGGGCAAACCACGCGCCTGTGCTTGCGGTAACAAATCATATTCAATACCGCGACGCATCAAGTTGTACAGCACTTGATTGGTCGACATTGCATCGCCACCAGCGGCACGTGCAATTTCGTCCATATCGTCAACATCCATATTGCTGACGCCCCAGTGACGAATTTTTCCTGCATCCTGCAAGGCTTCGAATGCGGCTATGGTTTCTGCGAACGGTGTACGACCACGCCAGTGCAATAGATACAAATCGATGCAATCGGTGCCGAGGCGACGCAAGCTGCGCTCGCAGGCCGCGATCGTGCCGCTGCGCGAGGCATTGCTAGGGAGCACTTTACTGACCAAAAATACTTCATCGCGACGTCCGGCAATTGCTTCGCCGACCAGTTTTTCCGATGCGCCATCACCGTACATTTCTGCTGTATCGATCAAGGTCATGCCGAGATCCAATCCCAGACGCAGAGTGGCGATTTCATCGGCACGACGATGTGGCTCGTCGCCCATGTACCATGTGCCCTGCCCAAGTACAGGAATGCTTTTGCCGGAAGGCAGTTTCGTTTTGCGCATACGCACCTTTCATATTATTCAAGACACCCAACCCGCATAGCGCGCACAATAAGCGCAGCACTCGGTGACATACAATGTCATCCTCGGCGATACAGTCGTTGGAATTTTTTCATTATACGTAAAGCAAGGCCATGAACAGCACACCGAATCAGACAGCAACACCCAGCGATACGCTGTACACCTGCCATCCGCAACAAATGGAATGGTTGCCATGGGCTATGCCTGGTGCGCATTTCAAACTTTTGCAGGCGGATGCATCTACCGGACGCTTCACTCTGATGATCAAGTTCGAAGCAGGTGCAGCGGCACCCATACACCGTCACGTCGGCGCAGTGGAAGGCTATATGCTGGAAGGCGGCTTCCATTATCGCGATGAGCCAGAGCGCCCATTCAATGCCGGTTGCTATCTATATGAACACGACGGTGCCGTGCATCAACCGGTTAGTCCGAATGGCGGCGTGATGTTTGCCGTCTTTCACGGCCCGGTGGAAGGATTGGATGAAAACGGTAACGTCATCGGTCGCATCAATTGGAAATGGCATGTCGAAAAATGGAATGCCGCGGGTAATCACTACCAGCCCACCGGCATGTAAACACAGCACATTCACGCCGAAATGTCTGCGCGTGCAGGCAGAATGAGGAGACAAGCGCTACACTGGATATTTACGATAGCGCAGCATTATCAATAAGTGAGCAAGGTGAAAACAAGCACAATGGACACAGCACTTTCCAGCGAACAGATTGCACAATTCGAGCGAGACGGTTATCTGGTTTTCAGAAAGATGTTGGAGCCTGCCGCGTGCGAACACATGCTGTCGGTCGCAAAAACACAATTGCATGAAGCGCAAGAACCACTGGAATATGAAGCCGTGCTTGGCTATCCGGGCGCACCGGCATCGCTGGATGCAGAAGGCGGCAGAACCGTGCGACGTCTGCGTGGCGCTTATGATCGTGATACCTGCTTTCACGACTGGGCGCGCGATCCACGCGTTATCGGCAAGCTGCGTCAGTTATTTGACGAGCCGGTTTGCCTGACATTGGCGCATCACAATTCCGTCATGACCAAGCATCCGCAATTCGGTACCGCAACCGGCTGGCATCGCGATATTCGCTATTGGTCGTTTACCAAACCCGATCTGATTTGCGTTTGGCTGGCACTAGGCGATGAAATTGCCGGCAACGGCGGCTTGAAATTCATTCCCGGCTCGCATCGTCTGGCAATTGCGCGTGAACAACTGGACGAACTGGATTTTTTGCGTCCCGACTATCCGCCAAATCAGGCACTGTTTGCGCAAGGCAAACCGGTCGATTTGCATCAAGGTGATGTGGTGTTTTTCCATAGCCAGTTATTTCACGCCGCTGGTGTCAACACAACGTCATCGGTCAAAACCTCGGTCGCCTTTGCCTATCATGGCAACAGCAACCAAGCAGTAGCCGGCAGCAAGTCAGCAGCCGCTGGCGATATTGTTATCAGCGACTAAAGCACTCAATACAAGAAAAGCCCTCGCATCACCGAGAGCTTTTCTTATAAGTTATCTGCCTTGATGCAATAAATGCAAGAATTGAAAAAGACAAATCCTGTTTTCACGATTCTGCTATCATTCGCTTCGAACGTTGGGGAGTAGCCGGCCTTAGTCAACTAAGGAATCTGCATCAACACTCTTGGCCCGCAGGCCATGGTGCAGATAGTCGCAAGACTTGGCGAGACCATAGCTCAAATGACGACCGCATGGGCCGGGGTCGCTGTTTGTGCTTTGGTTATTATTCCGGCCCCAGAAAGTTTATCCCCATCATGGAAGCATTCTTCGTCTCTACCGGCATTGTTGCCCTCGCTGAAATCGGCGACAAAACGCAACTACTCGCTTTTCTCCTCGCAGCAAAATTTCGCAAACCTTTACCTATTGTCTTGGCGATCTTCGTCGCGACTATTGCCAATCACGCATTCGCTGCGGCCATAGGCACATGGATCACGACCATGCTGGGGCCTGAAGTCTTGCGCTGGGTACTCGGCGTATCGTTCCTGCTGATGGCTGGCTGGACACTCATCCCTGACAAGCTGGACGAAGGTGATGCCAAGTTGGCGAAGTACGGCGTGTTCACGACAACACTGATCGCCTTCTTTTTGGCAGAAATGGGCGACAAGACACAGATTGCAACCGTGGCCTTGGCTGCACAATTCCATTCATTCTTCTGGGTCTTGGCCGGCACGACATTCGGCATGATGCTGGCCAATGCGCCTGCGGTTTATTTCGGTGACAAGCTTGCCGGTCGCATGCCGGTGAAAATCGTGCATCGCGTGGCTGCTGCAATTTTTGCAGTGTTGGGGATTGCTACTTTGTTCGGTGCGGGCGCACGTCTCGGGTTTTAATCATGGTCGTCATCCCCGTTTGCGCGGGGATGACGACATGCTGCACTAAATCTTCAAGCGCGCTTGCGCTGCCTTGTATTCGGCTATCAAGCGTTGCACGACCTCTTCAACTGTGACCACGTCGTCTATCAAACCGACGCCTTGGCCCGCACCCCAGATGTCGCGCCACGCCTTGATCTTGCTACCACTACCAGAGCCAAAATTCATCGCGCTCTTGTCGGCTTGCGGCAAATTATCCGGATCAAGACCTGCATTGATAATGGATTTTTTCAGATAGTTACCGTGTATGCCGGTAAACAAATTGGTGTAGATCACATCAGCTGCGGCAGAACTGACGATCGCTTCACGATAGGCATCATCAACATTCGACTCTTTAGTCGCCAACCAGCGCGACCCGATATATGCAAAATCAGCGCCCATCGCTTGCGCCGCCAGCACCGCATCACCCGTTGCAATCGCGCCGGACAAGGCGATCGGTCCCTTGAAAAATTTACGCACTTCACCAACCAGCACGAATGGTGACAAGGTACCGGCATGACCGCCCGCACCTGCTGCCACCAGAATCAAACCATCCACGCCAGCTTCCAGCGCCTTCTGTGCATGGCGTATGGAAATCACATCGTGCAATACGATGCCGCCGTAGCTGTGGATCGCGTCCATCATTTCTTTCGGTGGCGCACGCAATGAAGAAATGATGATGGGAACGCGATGTTTGACGCACACCTCGACGTCATGCGCGAGACGATCGTTCGATTGATGCACGATTTGATTAACCGCTATCGGACCGACGATCGCCGTTGGATGCGCAGCTTTATAAGCAGCCAGCTCGGCTTGAATATCAGTTAGCCAGGTATCGAGCAATTCTGGCGGACGCGCATTCAATGCAGGGAACGCACCAACGATACCGGCCTTGCATTGCGCCGTCACTAGCTCCGGACCACTGGCGATAAACATGGGTGCCGCGATGACAGGCAAGACGAGATTTTGCAGTACTGCGGGCAGACGATCTTGCGGACGATTCGACATCAACATTTCTCCTCAGCAGCGATGTGCGTATTCTCAACGCGCATCGAGATTACAAAAATCTGTCGAGCAACTTGCGGCTGGTTTTGTCCAGTTTATTCATATCGCGAATCAGGAATTGTATGCCGTGCGTATCGGCGATGATCAATGCCGATTCACCGATGCGACGTATATCTTCCTCGCCCTTCAACACCAGCGTCGCATCACCGCGACTGGTTGCGACCGTCCATGTGCTGGGCGAAGCAAAAACAGAAACATGCTTGATCTGTTTGATCTCAGGCAGGAATTCGCGGCTCGCCAATTCCTCTTCCAGCAAAGCACGAGTTGCCTCTGGCAAGTCGCTCAGCTTTTCTATCCATGCCAGTTCACGTCCATCAGTACTGACTATCGCGATGCCTACATCCGGCGCAGCGATCGGGAAGGAACGCACAGGTACCACGCCTTCATGCACTTCATCATCGCCGGCTGCTGTGTATATCAATTTACCGAAGGCATTGCGACTGAGTTGAAACTGCGTTAATTGAAAATTGCTCATGCGACCTCCCCGGTTTTGATTCCATCTTCCAGCATATCTTCTGCCTGACGCTGTTGCGCTTGATACAGTTTGTAATACGCGCCTTCGCGCAGCAACAATTCATCATGCGAACCAACTTCCACTATCTGTCCTCTGTCCATCACGACGATACGATCAGCGCGACGCAGCGTGGATAAGCGATGCGCAATCGCTATCGTGGTACGGCCGCGCACCAGATTGTCGAGTGCCTTCTGGATTTCACGTTCCGTAGTCGTATCCACCGATGAAGTTGCTTCATCCAGTATCAGGATGTGCGGATCGATCAACAATGCACGTGCAATCGAAATACGTTGGCGCTCACCACCGGACAATGTTTGTCCACGCTCGCCCACCATCGAATCGTAACCATGCGGCAAACGCAAAATGAATTCATGCGCATGTGCGGCACGTGCGGCAGCGATGATGTCTTCGCGGCTGGCGTCTGGTTTACCGTAAGCGATGTTGTCTGCAATCGTGCCGAAGAAGAGGAATGGCTCCTGCAATACCAAACCGATATTGCGACGATATTCAGGAATCGGTATCGAGCGCACATCCACGCCATCGACCAGAATCGCACCGGCTGATACATCATAGAAACGGCAAATCAAATTGACCAGCGTGCTCTTGCCCGAACCGCTGTGGCCGACCAGACCGATCATCTCGCCCGGATTGATCGTCAGATCCAGACCGCGTATCACCGCACGATTACCGTAACGGAAACCGATATCCTGGATCGTGATCTTGCCCTGCACTTTATCCAGATGGACTGGATTAGTCGCTTCCGGCACGCTGGATACGTGATCCAGAATATCGAAAATACGCTTGGCACCGGTCGCTGCTTTTTGCGTAACCGACACGATGCGGCTCATCGAATCCAGACGTGTGTAGAAGCGGCTGATGTAAGCGAGGAAGGCGGTCAACACACCGACCGTGATCATGCCTTGCGACACTTGCCAGATACCGAGCGCCCATACCACCAGCAAACCGATTTCAGTCAGGAAAGTAACGGTAGGTGAAAACAGTGACCAGACTTTGTTGACGCGATCGTTGACGACCAGATTGTGATTATTGGCTTCACGGAAACGTGCAGCTTCGCGCTTCTCTTGCGCAAATGCTTTCACCACACGTATGCCTGGAATCGTATCGGCCAGCACGTTAGTCACTTGCGACCAGATGCGATCAACTTTTTCAAAGCCGTTGCGCAGTTTGTCGCGCACCACATGAATCATCCATGCGATGAATGGCAACGGCAGCAAAGTCACCAAAGCCAACCATGGATTGATCGAGATCAAAATCACTGCCGTCATGATGATCATCAAAACGTCGGTGAAGAAGTCCAGTAAATGCAAAGACAGGAAGACGCAAATACGATCCGTCTCCGAACCAATACGCGTCATCAAATCGCCGGTACGTTTACCACCGAAATATTCCAGCGATAGACGCAGCAAATGTTCGTATGTGGTTGTACGCAAATCTGCGCCTATGCGTTCGCTAACCAACGCCAGAATGTAAGTACGCGCCCAACCCAAGCCCCAGGCAAACAGAGCCGATGCAAACAGCCCGCCGAGGTAAAGCGTGACCAAACCCTTATCGATAGGTACGCCGTTTTGATACGGGATCAGCACGTTATCCATCAACGGCATCGTCATGTACGGCGGTACCAAAGTCGCCGCAGTCGACGCCAAGGTTAGCAGGAAGCCCAAGAGCAACTGACCACGATACGGCCGCGCAAAACGCCACAAGCGGAACAGCGAAGCCGTTGATGGCGGCTGCTCTTCTGCTGCATTGCCATCCTCATCTTCAGCATCGGATGCTTCGTCGTCGTTTTCTTCTACTGCTTCTTCCATCTTCATCGGTACGCCCGATGCGATGGCATGACGTTGTTGATCGAACAACGTAATTAGATTCAATGCATCAGGATTTTGCGCAAGCGTGTAGCGCCAAGTGACCAAGCGCGCAGTTGCATCGTGTAATTCCAAGGTGCCAACGCCAGCATGATCGTAATGTTTCAATGCCAAGTCGGCGCGCAGTGGCCATGTCTGCCAAGTCGATACGCTACGGGAGCGCGACAGCAGACGCAAATTGGTAAGAATTACAACGCCAGGTACGAAATGTAGACTTAAATCAAGATCAAGCTCTAAATGAGCGAGTATGATTTCGTCCTTGTTCAATTGAACATGAATATCCTGCCAGAGAGCAGGAATGGTATTTCTTGATAACAATAATGGTGAAGAGGCAGTTTTCATCAAGGCAAAAAGGGGTTTCGTAGAGAACGAGCGTTCGTTGAACTTGCAACCAGAATATCTGGTTTTATCTCAAATTGGCGGCCAGTATATCCAAACGGACCCGACTTGTTTGCCGTATTCAAGCGCGCGCGAAATAAAATCCATAAATAAGTAAACCAAAAAACCGCCAGCGCGTTACAGCTATTTTAGCCATTCGATTTTTGGCTTTCCCATACAGATTTCCCATTACAAATGAACAACAAAACCATCGATATTATCGATGTGCTCAGTCTACGCGGACCAAATATCTGGACCTATCGCCCAGTAATCGAGGCGTGGGTGGATATTGGCGATCTGGAAGACTCGCCGTCCAACACCATCCCTGGCTTCTATGAGCGCCTGACCGCCTGGTTGCCTAGTCTGGTCGAACATCACTGCGGCGTTGGCGTACATGGCGGCTTTTTGATGCGCCTGCGCGAAGGCACCTGGCCTGGTCACATCATGGAACACGTGATGATAGAACTGCAAAACCTTGCCGGTATGCAAAGCGGTTTCGGCAAGGCACGCGAAACATCCAAGCGCGGTGTTTACAAAGTTGTCGTTCGTGCACGTCACGAAGAAGTCAGCCGCGCCGCCCTCGTTGCCGCACGCGATCTGGTCATGGCCGCAATTGAAGATCGTCCTTACGATGTGCAAGGTGCGGTCGACAATCTGCGCAACATTCTGGAATCCGTTGCTCTCGGACCAAGTACCGGCTGCATCGTCGATGCAGCAACTGATCGTCGCATCCCATCGATGCGCCTGAACGATGGCAATCTGGTGCAACTAGGCCACGGCGCGAAACAACGCCGCATCTGGACCGCAGAAACCGACCAGACCAGCGCCATTGCAGAAACCATTTCCAGTGACAAAGAGTTAACTAAAACACTGCTGCAATCCTGCGGCGTACCCGTGCCGGAAGGCCGCATCGTCAATAGCGTCGCCGATGCCTGGGATGCTGCCGAGAGCATAGGCTTGCCGGTAGTCATCAAACCGCTGGACGGCAATCATGGCCGCGGCGTCTCGACCAATTTGCGTACACTGCCCGATATCGAAGCCGCCTTCTTGCTCGCAGAACAAGAAAGCAGCGACGTCATTGTCGAGCGTTTTGTGCTCGGCAATGAACATCGCTTGCTGATCATAGGCGGCAAACTGGTCGCTGCCGCACGCGGTGAAGAAGCATCCGTTGTGGCCGATGGCGTTTCAAATATTTCCGAGTTGATCAATAGCCAACTCAACAGCGACCCACGTCGCGGCAGCAGCGAAGATTGTCCGCTTAATCTGATTCTGATCGATGAAGCAGATGATCCACGCGTAGTTCTGCTGGAACTGGCACGCCAAGGTTATACAACCGAATCCATCCCGCCAGCCGGTGAAAAAATTCTTGTGCAGCGCAACGGAAACGTGGCCTTCGACGTCACCGATCAAGTTCACCCTAGCGTAGCCGCCGCCGCATCATTGGCCGCACGCATCGTCGGACTGGATATTGCCGGTGTCGATTTGGTCGCTCAAGACATTTCCCGCCCATTGGAAGAACAAGGCGGCGCGATCGTTGAAGTCAACGCAGGTCCAGGTTTACTGATGCATTTGAAGCCGGCCGACGGCCCGGCTCGTCCAGTCGGACGCGCAATTGTCGATCACCTGTTTGCAGAAGATGAAAGCGGTCGCATCCCTATCGTAGGCGTAACCGGCTCGCACGGCACCACAGCGGTATCGCGTCTGATCGCCTGGTTGCTGCATTTGCAAGGCACGTATGTCGGCTTGGCATGCAAGGACGGCTTGTTCCTGCGTCAACGTCATGTCTTGAAAAAATCCAGCGACAACTGGGATGCCTCGCGTCAAGTCTTGATGAACCGCATGGTGGAAACTGCCGTATTTGAAAACAGCTGCAAGACTATTCTGTCAGAAGGTCTGGCCTACGACTGGTGCCAGGTTGGCGTCGTCACGAATATCGATCCAGCCGACAAACTGCCTGAGTTCTATATCGAAGATGCGGATCAAATGAGCCGCGTCGTACGTACGCAAGTCGATGTCGTGTTGCCGACTGGCGTCGCGGTATTGAATGCGGCCGATGCACGCGTGGTCGAACTGGCACCGCTCTGCGATGGCAGCGTCATTTTCTTTGCCGCGTCAGCCAGCACTGCTGCGATCGTCACCCATCTGGAACAAGGCCAACGTGCTGTTTTCCTGCGCGACGGTCATATTGTCCTGGCATCCGACAAAGAAGAAATCCTGATCGGCAACACCGTGCAGGATAAATCAGCCCTGAATATCGAAACTGTATTAGCCGCCATTGCTGCAGCATGGGCACTTGGCGTCAGCCCCGACTTGATGCGCGTCGGGATTGAGTCGTTTGAACCAACCGATGCGGTCATCGCCGCCTGATAGCCATGAGTACTGTTTTCGCTTATCACAACAATAAAGAGACCGATGCGGTTTACACTGCTGCATCAAATAACAAAGTGCCACGCCGCGCCAAAGCACGGCAGACTGCTGCGCCAAGAAGGAAGATGTCCATGGAAATATCTCGCGTTCGCGCCCTGCGTGGCCCCAATCTCTGGAGCCGGCACACGTCGATCGAAGCCATTGTGTCGTGCAATGAATCGGAACAAGACATTGCCGCCATCCCCGGTTTCGAAGACCGCCTACGCGCTCGTTTCCCCGGCATAAAATTCATTGAAAGCGCACGCCCGAAACAAGCGTTCTCGATGGCTGACGTACTTGAATTCGCAGCCCTCGGTCTGCAGGCGCAAGCCGGTTGCCCGGTGACATTCAGCCGCACGATAGAAACCGTCGAAAAAGACACTTATCAAGTCGTCGTCGAATACACCGAAGAAGCCGTCGGTCGCCTCGCCTTTGAGCTGGCACAAGAGTTGTGCCGCTCCGCCGTGGAAGACACGCTGTTCAATCTGGCAACCGCATTGGCCAGCCTGCGCGAACTCGATGAAGATATCCGCCTCGGACCTAGTACCGGCTCTATCGTCGATGCAGCCGTAGCACGCGGCATTCCTTATCGCCGTTTGACCGAAGGCAGCATGGTGCAATTCGGCTGGGGCAGCAAACAGTTACGCATACAAGCGGCGGAAACCGGCTTCACCAGCGCCATCGCAGAATCAATCGCGCAAGACAAGGAAATGACCAAGCTGCTATTAAATGCAGCTGGCGTGCCAGTACCGGACGGTCGCTCGGTCACAACCGCAGAAGATGCATGGAATGCCGCGACAGAAATCGGTGCCGCCGTCGTCATCAAACCGCGTGACGGCAATCAGGGTAAAGGCGTTTCCGTCAACCTGAAAACCCGCGAAGAAATCGAAGCAGGCTTTGCCGCAGCGCAAGTCATTTGCGACGACGTCGTGATCGAACGCTATATCTCGGGACAGGATTATCGTTTCCTCGTGGTCGGCAAACAGTTGATCGCTGCAGCACGTCGCACCCCGCCAGAAGTCATCGGCGATGGCGTACAAACGATTCAACAATTGATCGATCAAGTCAATCTCGATCCGCTGCGCGGCGATGGCCATGCGACTCCGCTGACCAAGATCAAGGTCGACAACACAACGCTGGCAACGCTAGAAAAACAGAATTACGTCCTGAGCAGCATTCCAGCCAAAGGCTCGCCGGTTCTATTGCGCAATAACGCCAACCTAAGCACCGGCGGCATTGCAACCGACGTCACCGACGACGTACATCCAGAATTGGCCGCACGCGTAGTGGAAGCCGCTCAAATGATAGGCCTCGATATTTGCGGCGTTGATCTGGTGTGCGAAAACGTTCACAACACGCTGGAAGAACAAGGCGGCGGCGTAGTTGAAGTCAATGCCGCGCCAGGCTTGCGCATGCATATCAAACCATCGTTCGGCAAAGGCCGTCCAGTTGGTGAAGCCATCATTTCCACCATGTTCGCAGAAGGCGATGATGGTCGTATTCCAGTCGTCGCAGTCGCCGGCACCAACGGCAAGACCACTACCGTGCGCTTGATCGCACACATTCTGCAAGCCAATAAATATCGCGTTGGCATGACCAGTACCGATGGCGTCTATATTGAGAATCAACGTATAGACACTGGCGATTGCAGCGGCCCACGCAGCGCACGTAATGTGTTGATGCACCCGGACGTCGATGCTGCCGTGCTTGAAACAGCTCGTGGCGGCGTTTTGCGCGAAGGCCTAGGCTTCGACCGTTGCAACGTGGCAGTCGTCACCAACATCGGTGTCGGCGATCACCTCGGCTTGAATTTCATTTCCACCGTTGAAGATCTGGCTGTCGTCAAACGTGTCATCGTACAAAACGTAGCACCTAACGGCACCGCCGTATTGAACGCTGCAGATCCTATGGTCGCCAATATGGCGAGTAGCTGCACCGGCAGCGTCACTTTCTTCGCACAAGACAGCAATCACCCTGTCCTCGCAACACATCGTGCGCAAGGCAATCGTGTCATTTATCAAGATGGCGCGACTATCGTGGCATCGCAAGGCAAGTTCGAACATCGCATTCAATTGGCCGACATCCCTATTACGCACAACGGCACGATCGGTTTCCAAATCGAAAACGCAATGGCAGCAATCGGCGCAGCATGGGGACTCGGTCTGGATTGGAATGTCGTGCTGGAAGGCCTGAGCACTTTCCAGAATAGCGCAAGCACCACACCAGGTCGCTTCAACATCTTCTCGCATCGCGGCGCAACCGTGATCGCTGACTACGGCCACAATCCAGATGCAATCGAAGCATTGGCACGTGCAGTTGAAGGTATGCCATCGAAACGTCGTATGGTAGTCATCAGCGGTGCCGGTGACCGACGCGATGAAGATCTACGCCGTCAAACACAAATTCTCGGCGATGTATTCGACGATGTCATCCTGTATGAAGACCAATGCCAACGTGGCCGCGCCGATGGCGAAGTATTAGGCTTGTTGCGCGAAGGTCTGGCCAAGGCAACACGCACAAAATCGACACAGGAAATCCAGGGCGAATTCCTTGCGATTGATACCGCATTGGCAAAACTGGAAGCAGGTGATTTATGTCTGATTCTGGTTGATCAGGTGGAAGAAGCACTGGCGCACATAGCCTCACGCGTGGCGTGATTCTGAAAACAAAAAAGCCAGCGTCAAGCTGGCTTTTTTATTAGAGAGAACTCTAATTAGAATTTGTAGCGCAAACCGATAGAGAGCAGATTTGTTTTCAGGTCGAGGCCATCTTCTTTGAAAACTTTACCGAAATCTTCATACTCTGCGACCAGAGCAAGATTTTTCGTGAAATTGTAAGCCGCACCAACACCCAGCAACACTGTTGTATGGTTTTTGGAAACACTGCCACTAAAACCCGGTTCTTCCATGCTGATTTTAGTGCGATTAAACGACGCACCAACTTTTGCGAACAAAGAGAACTGTTCATTCAATGGCAAAGTACCTGTTGCTGCAACATACAGTGCTTTTGGTTTAGCGCCGAACGTACCAGCAATCGCGCCGTCCGTGTATGCTGCCTTAGCTTTGCCGAAGTCAACATAACCAGCTTCAACACCAAAATTCTTGTTGAAATCAAATCCGCCATACAACTTGTAGCCTGTTGTATTGTCTTTCAACGACTCAGATCCATCCGATGCCTTTTGCTTCACACGGCCAGCATTGAAACCAACATACGCACCTTCAGCATAAGCAGCCATTGGCGCAGCCAAAGCAGTTCCGAGCAGTACAACTAACAACTGTTTTTTCATTATTTAACTTCCCTATTTAAGATGATTATTTTGGTTTTTGCCGGCAGCATCGTAACGTTGCCAAAAAGAAATAACCATCCCTTAAATATGGGAGATTGCTGAATTCATTCATTCTCTTTTGCTGCGGTTTAATGCTAAATTGGTGCTTCACAGCAAGTCGTTTTGTCTGACCCTTTGAGCCTCCCTCCAGAAAAAAATAATATGACGAAACCGCTCAACCACGATTTGCTTGGTCATCTTTACGATGGCGTCATGGCACCAATCGGCTTTCAACTTTTTATCGAAGAACTCGTCAAAGTTTTTGACTTGAAAGCGGTCACCATGGTGATACGCCATGTCGAAACGCAAGAAGTAAAAAGCCTTTGGCTGGCCGGCATTACAAGACAATGGATCGAAAGTTACTCGCTCGAGTACGCGCGTGACGATGTCCTGGCGCAACACATCATGACAGCACCGATTGCCAATTTCTACGCCAGCAATCTGGATGTTTCGCTTCCCGCTAGTTTTCCTGGAACTCGTTTTTATAATGAATGGCTGGCACCACAAGGCGTTGCTTTTGCCGCAGGTGCCGTTGTTTTGCAAGAAGGGCCTTGGGTCACGCAGCTGATACTGCAACGCGCGCCTCAACATGCACCTTTCGAACGAGAGGACATGGAGCATCTCAATCAGCTCGTGCCGCATCTACAACGCGCGATTCAGATGCGACAACGATTGGCGGATCTGCAATTGGATCAGCGCTTTCTGGCTGGCGGTCTGGATATGCTGGCGATGCCGACATTTCTGTTCGATGAATATGCCAAGGTAACGCATTACAATCGCAGCGCCGCCCATCTGCTGACGGAGCGTACGCTCTGGCTGGAAGACGGGCATTTGCAGGCAAAAGATAGCGTCATGACACGCAAGCTGGGCTTGGAAATCTCCAAGTCCATCGCAGCAAGCCGTAGCAAAGAAGAGGATTTGAACAGTGTGGTCTTGTTACCGCGCAGCGACAAGTTGCCACTGATGTTGATGATCGCGCCGTTGCAACTGACAGGCACGCCACGCACGCATGGTGCGGCGCTGATGTTTGCCTTTGATCCTGAAGCAACGCCCAACGTCACGATTGATCTGGTACGCAGATTGTTCAAACTGTCGAATGCTGAGGCCGAATTATCCATCGCGCTGTGCATAGGCAAGACGCTGGATGAAGTTGCCATCGAACGTGGCACATCGATACACACCATCAAGAGTCAGCTCAAAAACATTTATCTTAAAACTGGCACCAAGCGACAACCGGAGCTAGTGTCCATGCTGCTGGCCAGCCCGGCATTCTTCATTGCGCAAAAACAGATAGGGCAAGCTGCCGACGTGTGAAAAATTGTTGAAACTTTCCTTATTCGACTGCATGTACTTATCGCTGCCGGAAATAACAAAAGCCTGTATAAGCAGGCTTTTGTTTGAGCAAACTACGATTAGAACTTGTAGCGCAAACCGATGGAAAGCAGGTTCACTTTCAGGTCAATACCATCTTCCTTCGCCAATTTTCCGAAGTCTTCATACTCCGCTACCAGAGCAAGATTTTTTGTGAAGTTGTAAGCAGCGCCGATACCAATCAATGCGGTAGTGCGATTTTTGGAAGAGTTTTCGCTATCGCCTGTCGTATCTTCGTAATGTATTTTCGTACGATTGAACGACACACCCAGCTTTGCAAACAGAGAGAACTGCTCATTCAGCGGCAATGTACCGGTTGCGGCCAAATAGAATGAGCGTGGCTTGGAGCTGACAGTGCTGGTAACTGCACCATCGTTGGCGGAGATAGAAGCTTTACCAAAATCCACATAACCACCTTCAACGCCGAAGTTTTGATTCAGCGCATAACCGCCATACAGTTTGTAGCCGGTGGAATTGTCTTTCACCGAGCCTTCGGTAATGGAGACTTTTTGCTCAGCACGACCAACGTTAACACCGACATATGCACCTTCGGCATGTGCTGCCAATGGCGCGACTAAAACGGTTCCGAGAACTGCGAGCAATAACTGTTTTTTCATTTTCTGATCCCTATTATTCAAGATGAATTACCGTGGTAATTACTGAGCGCATCCTCTCGTTTTGACGAAGAGCGGACAATCCCTCAAATGGGTGATGTTGCGAAATGAAGACAACAGAAATTGGACTGTTAACGCGTTAAGTTCCTGTTAAAAATTTGATGACTTCACAGCGAATCAATTCAAACTTTCACCGGTAAGACGCATCAAGGCCTCACGATATTTTTCTGCCGTTTTTTCGATAACATCAGATGGCACCAACGGTGCCGGAGCTGTTTTGTCCCATGGCTGACCATCGATCCGTATAGTTTCCAGATAGTCGCGGATGAATTGCTTGTCGAAGGATGGTGGATTGCTGCCTACACAATACGTCTCTGCCAGCCAGAATCGCGACGAATCCGGTGTCAGCACTTCGTCCATCAGCGTTAATGTGCCATTCGCATCGAGGCCAAATTCAAACTTGGTGTCGGCAATCACAATGCCGCGTGCCAACGCATATTCTGCCGCCTCGCTGTACAAGCGAATACTGATGTCGCGCATCTGTGCTGCCAACTCCGGGCCTATGATTTTTTCAACTTCAGCGAAGCTGACGTTGACATCGTGCGTACCCATTTCAGATTTCGCAGCGGGCGTAAAAATTGGCTGTGGCAATTTCTCGGCATTGCGTAAACCCGGCGGCAAAGCGACGCCGCAAATTGCACCGTGTTCCTGATAATCACTCCAACCGCTGCCGGCCAGATAACCACGCACGACTGCTTCCACCAAAATCGGCTTGAGCCGTTTAACTACTGCACCGCGTCCTGCGACGTGTGCAACCTCGGCAGGATCAACGATTCGTTCGGCAGCGATACTGGTTTGATGATTCGGCACGATGTGCGCGAGTTTACGAAACCAGAAATCAGACATCTGATTCAACACCTTGCCCTTGTCCGGTATCGCCTCGCTCAACACCACATCAAATGCGGATAAACGATCGCTAGTCACGATCAGCAAATGCGCATCGCTCACCGCATAGTTGTCGCGCACCTTGCCGCGACCCAGCAAGAGCAATGATGGAATGAAAGATTGCAGGACGAGATCGGACATGGGACGGTTTTCTGATCAAAGATTAACGTGCGAATACTGCTTTTTGCTCACGCAAGGCTTCGATTTCGGTGTCGGAATAACCAATCTCGCGCAATACTTCAAACGTGTGCTCACCCAACATAGGCGCCGGTTGCAGAGATTCGCTGCGACCATTGGAAAAACGAATCGGCAAGCCTAGACCTTTGACGGTACCTGCTACCGGATGTTCAGTTTCAACGATCATGTCCCGCGCGATGGTTTGTTCATGCGCCAACGCTTCATCTATGCTCAGTACCGGACCAGCTGGCAAGCCAACTGCATCGAACTCCTTCATCCAATCGTCAGTACTGCGCGTTTTCAAACGTTCACTCAGCAACTCCACCAATACTTCGCGATTGGCCATGCGATCTGAATTAGTACGGAAGCGCGGATCGTTCGTCAATGACGGCATCTGCAAGACTTCCAGCAGACGTTCATAGTTGGCTTGATTGGCGGCACCGATGTTGATCCAGCCATCGCTGGATGGGAACACTTGATACGGTGCGCTGGTCGAGTTGGCTGAGCCCATCTTCGGCAGGATCGTGCCATCGGCAAAGTAGTTTGCTGTTGGCCAGTACATCTGGTGCAAGCCGGCTTCGAACAAGGACGTGTCAACGATCTGGCCTTCGCCGGTGCGCAACTTGTTAGCGTATGCGGCGGCAATGCCCAATGCAGCCAGAATGCCAGCATTGATATCAGCAATCGGTGAACCTGCTTTGATCGGCGGACGACCTTCTTCACCGGTCATGCTCATGATGCCGCTCATGCCTTGTGCGATCAGATCGAAACCGCCCTTGTCTGCGTATGGGCCAGTGCGACCAAAACCGGAGATTGAGCAATAGATCAAACCTGGATTGAGTTCCTTCAACACATCGTAACCAAGACCAAATTTTTCCATCGTCCCGGCACGGTAGTTTTCCGTAACGACATCGGCGTCGATCAACAGTTTGCGCAATACGTCGCGACCACCATCTGTTTTCAGATTCAAACCGATACCGCGCTTGTTGCGGTTGACGATCATGAAGGAAGCCGATTCGCCGCACGGCAAGATCGGTGCGAAGCGTCGCGAATCGTCACCATCCGGCGTCTTCTCAACCTTGATCACTTCCGCGCCCATATCGGCCAGCATCATGCCGCAAATCGGGCCCGACATAATGTGAGCCAATTCGATAACGCGCATTCCGCTTAGTGGTCCAGCCATGTTCATTTCCTTTTAACGTAAATCGTATGTATGCAACCCGTGAGCAGGTTGTGATGAAGAGTTGTGTATCGGATTAGGTACCGGTCCAGACCGGACGTTTCTTTTCCATGAAAGCATCGACACCGATTTTGAAATCGCGGCTGCCGTAACAGGCGCGTATCAAATCGTCGCCTTCCGGCAAACCTGCTTGCACGACGCGACGTATCGCTTCTTTCGAAACACGCATCGTGATCGGCGCATTGCTTGCCAGTTTTTTGCACAGCGCAGCAGCGGCAGCATCCAAACCTTCGGCTTCCACCATTTCGGTGACGTAACCAGCGGCCAGTAATTCTTCTGTGGTCAAGGCTTCGGCCAGCAGCAAGATACGTTTCGCACGTCCCACGCCGAAGGCAGCAATGACGCGCGCGATGTTTGCCATCGACAGGCAATTACCCAAAGTGCGCGCGATTGGAATACCGAAACGCGAAGCCGGCGTAGCAACACGGAAATCACACGCGGTTGCAATCGCCAAACCACCACCGATGGCCCAACCGTCAACAATCGCGACGGTAGGCATAGGCAGCGCTTCGATCTGACCGATGCGCTCATCGATGATGCGCTCATAGGCCATGCCGTCTTCACCAGAGCTGAAGCTGCGGAATTGTTCGATGTCGGTACCAGCGACAAACGCCTCACCACCAGCACCACGGAAAGTCGTGACGCGAATCGAAGCGTCATTGCCGATGCGTTCGCAGATCGCGCCCAGTTCGGTATACATCTCCCACGTCATCGCGTTGCGTGCTTGCGGCCGGTCGAACAGAATTGATGCGATGCCGTCCTGGATGGAAAGGTGAACTTGCCCTTCTGTTCTTTCTTGTAGTTCGCTCATAGCGCGTCTCCGACGTCATTAATGAATTCATAATGCATTTTTTCGAGCTGCATTTGGACCCGTTTCCAACTGGTACTGCTTTTGATTTACTGCGACTTGCTCACGCTCGGCAACTTCAAGCTCATTTTTTGGCTGGCCGTACTTCCTTCTGCAGACCAGCGCGTTCAACTGCCGCCTGCGCGATCTGCACTGTCGTGCCGGTGACATGGTCACGCAACAAACTGGCGAGGCGCGGGCCATCGCGTGCTTCCAGCGCAGCGATGATTTCTTCATGTTCGGCAACCGCGCTGCTCCAATGTTCCGGGCTCTTGCGCACAACAAAACGGAAGCAATGGATGCGCGTCAGTATCTGGTGATAAAACGCAGACAAAGTAGGATTGCCGGCGATATCGAAAATCGTGCGATGTATCTCGCGGTTATGCGACAGATAAGCGCCTTCGGCTCCGTTGCGATAATGCGCAATCATCTCGTCATGCAATTTGCGCACGCGAGCGATATCGCGGTTGGTCGCGCGCTGACAGGCAAACTCGCCAGCCACCGCTTCCAATGCCGCCATGATAGGAAACAACTCCTGGATCTCTTCTTCGCTGATGCGCGCCACAATCGCGCCGCGGTTCGGTAGCAATTGCAATACGCCTTCCGACGCCAGCACCTTCAATGCTTCGCGCATAGGTGTACGGGATACACCGAAGCGTTCGCATAACTGCTGTTCCGGCACCTTATCGCCCGCGCTCAATTCACCTTGCGTGATCAACTCGCGCAAATGCGAAATCAAGGTGTCGTGCAGACTGTTACGAACAATGTGTTCCGAAGTGGCCATCATTTCAATCCAGAGAGAAATAGAGCTTACATTGTGCCAACATTGTGCTCAGCAGAAAAGGAAGACCGTCATACATCATCCCTTTCCGCTCCTTTACTTGGTATCGGCTATCGCCGGTTTTGCAGGACCGTCTTTAGACATGCCGCGCACAAACCGAATCACAGTCGAAATTGCCGGTAACGCAATCAGGAAACAACCGATCAACATCATTGTCGTGACCAAACCGTTGGACCAGAAAATCTCGCCCGAACCACCGGAGGTCAGCATCGCTTGGCGGAACGCATCTTCCGCCTTGTCACCCAAGACCATCGCGAGGACAAATGGAGCCAATGGGTAATCCAGCTTCTTGAAGACATAGCCAACGACACCAAACATCAGCGCCATCCAGATATCGAATTCCTTGTTAGCAACCGTCAAGGCACCTGTCACGCACACCACGGCAATCACCGGGCCGATGATGGAAAACGGAATACGCAGCAAACGAGCAAACAAAGGTACCGTCGCCATCACCAGCACAACCGCGATCACATTACCCATATACATACTGGCAATCAGACCCCAGACAAAATCAGGACGTTCGGCAAACAACATCGGACCCGGCGACAAGCCCCAAATCATCAAGCCGCCCATCATCACCGCAGCAGTAGCTGAGCCTGGAATACCCAGCGCCAGCATAGGCAGCAATGCGCATGAACCGGCCGAATGATCCGCCGCTTCCGGCGAGATGATGCCTTCCGGCTCACCTTTGCCAAAATTCTTGCTGCGTTTGGAAAAGCGTCGCGCCAAACCGTAACTCATGAACGATGCGGCAGTCGGGCCACCCGGCGTGATGCCCATCCAGCAACCAACGATCGTGCTGCGAATCAAGGCCTTCCAGTAACGCGGTACTTCGCATACGGCCTGGAAGATTTCACGCACAGTCAGCTTGGCTTTTGCGCCCTGGAACTTGGCGCCCTCTTCTATCGTCAGGAACAACTCACCAATACCGAACAAACCGATCACCGCAATCAGGAAGCTGATGCCGCTAATCAAATGATCCGAACCAAAAGTCAGTCGCGCGCTGCCGGATACCGTATCCATACCAACGGTGGCAAACGCGAAGCCCAACATCATCGACACCAGTGTCTTGAATGCACTACCGCTAGACATGCCGACAAAACCAGCGAACGCCATGAAGTACACCGCGAAGTATTCCGCCGCACCGAACCGTAAAGCAAACTTCGCCATCCAGGTCGACAACACCGTGATCACCAACACACCAACCAGCGCGCCGAAACCAGCCGCCGAAAATGCCAGCGTCAAGGCACGCGCAGCCTCACCACGTTGCGCCATCGGATAACCATCGAAGGTCGTCGCGACCGAAGACGGCTCGCCCGGAATATTGAACAAGATGGAAGTCGTGGAACCGCCAAACAGCGCACCCCAATACATACTGGTCAGCAGAATGATCGCGCTCACCGGATCCATCGTAAAAGTCAGCGGCAACAGCAGCGACACACCATTCGGCGCACCGAGACCAGGCAACACACCGACGATCAAGCCCAGCATCACACCAACCACCATGATCATGACGTGATGCGTCGTCAGCGCAATGCTGAAACCATCCATCAACAAATTGAAATTATTCACGCTTGTTTCTCCGTTATCTCGTCATCAGGTCAATAGAACCCGAAGAACTCGAGAATCGGTCCTTTTGGCAGCGGTAACTGGAATGCGATTTCAAACGCAACCCAGAAGAAAATGGATACGCCCAATCCGAGCGCGATGGCGGATACGGGCCGCATATTGGCCTTCCACCACGTAATGCCGGCCAGGTATAAAGCTGTCGCGATATACATACCGAGCGTGACTGCCAGCAGCGCGAACACGAATACGCCCGCTGCAAATACCGACAAGTCCTTGAATTTTTGCTTGCTGATAAAGCCTTCGCCAACTTCAGGTTTGCGCGCACGGATGACCTGCACCAGCGTACCTATGCTGCCCAAGGCGATGAACACACCGAGATAAAACGGCACTACGCCGGCCATCGGACCAGACTTGCCCCAGGTAATACCGAACTCTATCGAGCTAAGCGACACAACGATGCCGACCAGCAGGGTAAAAACGGCAGTAGCGATTTCCATCGCAAAACGCGAAACCATCATTGAAATATCTCCGAAGGAGGCGGCGAATAAATCACTGCGGACAAAACAGTAAGCGCACAGTAGATTTATTCACGGCCTCAGAACTGCGTTGAACTTACTTCACTGCCCAGCCATTACGCTCGTAAATCTCGGTGTAATGCGCTTGATCGCGCTCGATGAATTTCGAGAATTCAGCACCTACCATCACGGTCGGAATTTGTGACGCGCGGTCGATATAGGCTTTCCACTCAGGCGTTTCCGTCACTTTTTTGAACAAATCGGCGTAGAAGGCCACGACATCTGCCGGCACATTCGCGCCTACCCAGATGGTGCGTGGTTGCTGAAAGGACTTGATAGCAAGACCGGATTCTTCGCAGGTCGGAATGCTGGCCCACGATGCGCCATCAGCGACTGGTGCTTTGCCCGGCAAGCGGATAGGGCTGAACACGCACAATGGCTTTTGCATGCCGCCGCGCCATTGCTCAACGCTTTCACTAGGATTATTCACGTTGGCATCGATGTGACCACCAGCCAATTGCACCGCTGCTTCGCTACCGCTTTTGTATGGGATGTAAGTCAGGGAAACGCCGCCAGCGCGCTGGATCAAGGAAACCAGAGTTTCATCGGCTTCTTTCGCTTTCGCGCCGCCTACTTTCAAATTGCCAGCCTTGGCTTTGGCGATGAAAGCTTTCGGATCGGTGATGCCGGAGCTTGGATTCACCCACAACAGGAATGGGTCATACAGCATCGAGATGACTGGTGTCAGGTCTTTCAGACCGTAGGACAACTTGGATGCGATAGGCAAGACATAAACGTCTTGCGTACCGAAGTACACCTTGTATGGATCTTTTGCATTGGTTTTGGCATAGATGAATGCCTCCGCACCGCTACCGCCGCCCTTGTTGGTGACGATGATCGGTTTGTCCATCAACTTGTTTTTGTTGATCGCCGATTGCACCACGCGAGCAAAGATATCTGTACCGCCGCCGGCACCAGCCGATGCGACAAATTCGACTGGACGATTCGGCTGCCATTCGGCTTGAGCTGTTGCAGTTACGAGTAAAGATGAAGCGACGGCGATGGCCGACAAAACGGACTTGCGCATGATGTCTCCTGCAGAGGATGGAATTTCTATTCAAAACCGATGGCACTTGAAATGCTCTGCTGCGGATAATAGAGCGAATAATTAAAAGAATCAAGAATTATGAATTCATTATTCATAATTCACAAATAAGCACTGTCCTGACATTTTCAGGAAATCACAAAATTCGTTAACTCTCGACAATTAATGCCATTTACCAATCTTTGTCTTATATAAGACAACAAATTAATATTTAGACTGAAGCTCAAGCATCACGTATTCCACTGCTTCAACCAGGCATTTCCACCATTTTTACTTGTCAGACAGGCGCTCTACTTGGCACATTTGCCGAGATTTTTGCCCCATGTTCCAGCCTGAAAAGAAAGCGGATATGCCTATCCAGAATGCACTCAGCATTGCGCCGGAAGGCTTGATTAGTGCAGGGAATAGATGGCCCGCGATACACATCGCGAACATAAGAAGTGATGCCGGGATGGAGAATGACTGCTTGAATGGCCGTTGATGAACTACGCTCGGCCCTGCTTATCCGCGGTGAGAATCAGGCATAGCGATGCGCTGCACAGCAACTAAGAATAATGCGCAGCCTGCGCCATGTATTCATGATGCTCAGTATTGATATGCGAAATGCGCCACTCGACCGGCTGATCGTCGTATGAATAAGCCACACGCCGCACTTCCAGCAAGGGCGCACCTACCGCTATGTGTAGCAAGTCCGCATAACGTGCATCGGCGCTAACCGCACGCAGGCGTTCTTCAATCCGAATAATGCTGATGCCGAAACGAACCTGATACAAGCTGTACAAAGTATTGGGGCGATTGCGCAGCAAGGCTTCCGTCAAGCCGACGAACAATAAATCCGGCACCGTAATGTCATCAACAATCACTGGCGCGCCCTGCAGACTCAAAACATTGGTGAATTCATATACTTTGCTGCCCAGCTGGCGCAGCTTTTGCGCTGCCAGCGCCCCTGCTTTCTTTTTCGCGAACGCGATCAGCTCCAATTGCGGGTAGGTCTTGGTGCCGTCATGGTTCACCACATTGAAGAAGCGAAACATTTGCTGTTCGCGGTTGTGCATGGAAACAAAAGTGCCGCGACCTTGATGCCGTATCAAAATGCTTTCAGCAACCAGCTCGTCGATTGCCTTGCGCAAAGTCCCGATCGACACGGAAAACAATTCACATAATTTTTTCTCGGCCGGAATCGCTTCGCCGGGCTTCCACTCGCCTCCTGCAAGCGCGCGCAGCACACGACGTTTGACCTCTTTATAGAGGGTGGTTCCTACGGTAGTGGAGTGATCGAATTCAAGCATGTTTGTCGATTGTGTCGATGTTGAGCGTGAGTAGATCTGCTGTGCGGCGCACAAAAAGGATACTTGTGTGGAATTGATAATAGCACCGGAAATAAGAAAGTGATACATGTCATATAGTTGACATTGATGATTATGCGGCCTACAGTCGTGTCCAACATGTAAACGTAGCTTGCTGGTCGTTGCCGGCGGCTGTTAGATCGACATCGGTGCCTGCAAACTAATGAGATGACATTTCAATTCGGCGTGGTTTTGTTGGGCGCGATGTTGGCGGCGATCGTGTCAGGTAGTAGCGGTTTTGCTTTTGCGCTGATTGCTTCTGCGGTCTGGATGCATGTGCTGGCACCAAGCGAAGTCGTCCCTTTGGTGGTCGCTTGTTCGCTGCTGGTTAATCTGGTGATGGCGTGGCAGCTGCGCCGCTCGATCAAGCTGGAACTGCTGTGGCCATTCCTGGCAGGCGCCATGGTTGGCGTACCGATAGGTGTGGCAGCACTGCATAGTCTGGATGCAAAAATGGTGCGGCAAGGTGTGGGCGTATTGCTGATTCTGTATAGCGCGTACATGTTCTTGCAGCCCAAGATGCCGGTGATACAACTGGCATCACTCACCGGCAAGATTGCCGATGGCGCAGTCGGCATGTTGGGTGGCTTCATGGGCGGTGCGACCAGCCTCAATGGCATATTCCCAACCTTATGGTGTGGTTTGCGCGGTTGGAGCAAGTCGGAGCAACGCGGTGTGTTCCAGCCTTATATCTTGATCGTGCATGCAACGACACTGATATGGATGGGAGGCGCTGGCGAACTCAATCGGCAAACCGGCATGAATATTTTGCTGTGTGTGCCGGCTTTGTTGATAGGTAGCTGGGTGGGACTGCGCTTGTTCCATCACGTCAGCGAAAAGGGATTCCGGAAATTGATGCTTGGCTTGTTCTTCCTGTCCGGTTTGGCTTTGGTAGTTTCTCGATGAAAGGTTGTTCAGTAGTTACGCGATAGTCCATTAAAAGAAAACTTAACGATTCAGTTTTTGTTTCAAATAAATCAAAAACGAGGAGATGTCATGAAATTTCGCACATTCAGTCTACGGGCGCTAATTGGTTCATGTTTTTTAATGGGGGCGATCGCTAACGTATCCGCCGAGGTCAACAAAATCGGGATCGCGCAGCAATATGGCATCAGCTACCTGCCGCTCATGATCATGGAAGAGAACAAGCTGCTGGAGAAAGAAGCAAAGGAGGCCGGCTTGGGCGACATCAAGGTGAACTGGGCCAAGTTCGCCGGTGGTAACGTCATGAATGATGCGCTGCTGTCAGGTGATCTGCAATTTGCTTCCGGTGGCTTGGGACCATTCATCACCTTGTGGGCCAAGACCAAGGACAACATCGGCGTCAAGGCCGTCGCCGCGATGAATTCGATGCCGCTCTACTTGAATACACGCAATCCAGACATCAAGACGCTGAAAGACTTTACCGATAAAGACAAGATTGCATTGCCGGCAGTAAAAGTATCGATCCAGGCCATCACATTGCAAATGGCTGCGGAGAAAGCATTCGGCCCCGGCCAGGAAAATCGTCTCGACAAATACACAGTGACGCAATCGCATCCTGACGGTATGGCAGCCATGTTGTCCGGCAGCAGCGAGATCAATAGCCACTTCACTTCGCCACCATTCCAATACATAGAACTGGACAAGCCCGGCATCCGCACCATCGTCAATTCATATGACGTCACCGGCGGGCCACATACATTTAACGTGGTGTGGGCCAGCAAAAAATTCGTCGATGCCAATCCAAAAACCTACGCTGCCTTCCTGAAAGCATTCGACTCATCGATAGCCATGATCAACAAGGATAGAAAAGCTGCCGCGGAATTTTATATCCGCGTGAGCAAATCCAAAGAGAGCGTGGAATCCATCGAGAAAATGCTCAACGATCCGAATATCGAGTTCACTACTACGCCGAAAAACACCATGAAATATGCCGAGTTCATGAACCGTATCGGCATGGTGAAGGTGAAACCGGCATCGTGGAAAGACATGTTCTTCCCGAATATGTACAACCTGCCTGGCAGCTGATCCACCACTCTATTCAAACGGAACTCAGATGACGACAAGTCTCAAGGTCAAGGTCTGGCGCGGCAAGCAGGATGGTGCTTTTGTCAGCTACGAAGTGCCACGGCGCGAGAGCCAGACCGTGCTGGATGTAGTGACCTATATCCAGCGCCATCTCGATAGCACATTGAGCTATCGCTTCTCCTGTCGGGTTGGCATGTGCGGTTCATGCGCGATGACCGTCAACGGCGTCGCGCGCTGGACCTGCCGTACACACGTATCGAAAGTAAGCAGCAATGGCGAGCTGGAAATCGCGCCCTTGTCCAACCTGCCGGTGGTAAAAGATCTGGCCACCGACATGAGCGAATTCTTCGATAAATGGGCGCGTGGCAAAGGCCAGTTCAAGGGCACACGCACGCGTCATGAAGAATTTGCCAGCGTTGATCCGGCATCCAAGGCACGTGTTGCAGCCAGCGCCGGGATCGAGTGCATAGGTTGCGGCGTCTGTTACGCCTCATGCGATGTGGTCACATGGCGTCCGGCTTTTCTCGGCCCGGCAGCACTGAACCGCGCCTGGACTTTGGTCAACGATGTACGCGATGCCAACCAGGAAGAACGACTGCGTGCAGTTTCAGGCGATGCCGGTTGCCACGCCTGTCATACGCAAGGTTCATGTACGCAACGTTGCCCGAAGCAGATTGCACCGACGGCTGGCATTGCAGGTCTTAAACTCCTCACCGCACGCGCGGCACTGCGAGGGAAGTTATGAGCAGCGTCGCAGCGCAACAAGCACGTGCATGGTACGTGCAACGCATCAGCGCGATGGTATTGGCACTCTGCGTGATCGTACATATCGGCATCATCATGTATGCCGTACGCGGCGGTTTGAGTGGTAGCGAAATTCTGGAGCGCACACGCGGCAGTCTGGCATTTGGCCTGTTCTACAGCGTCTTTGTATTGGCTTGCGCGGCGCACGTACCGGTCGGCTTGTCCAACATCGCACAGGAATGGCTGGGGTGGAATGCCGGTCAGGCGCGCGTACTATCGCTCTTGACCGGACTGCTTATTTTGCTGATGGGATGGTGTGCGGTCTATGGAGTAACACTGTCATGAAACGTACTAACGATTACCGCGCCAGATCGCATCCAGCTTATTGGGCTTTTCTCGTACATCGTTTGTCGGGGCTGATACTGGCCTTGTTTCTGCCACTGCACTTCCTGGCGCTCAGCCAGGCTATACGCGGCGAGGCTGAACTCAATGCATTCATACGTCTGGCCGATCAACCCTTGTTCAAGTTCGGCGAATGGGGTTTGGTCGTGCTGCTATCGCTGCACATGATGGGCGGCGTGCGCTTGCTGCTGATCGAATTTCGCGACTGGAGTGGGACCCGCAACAATTGGATAGCCGCTGCACTCGGCGTCGGCTTGGCAACCGGATTGGCATTTGCACTTGCCCTTATTAGTTAATACAGACAGGAACGGACACCGTGAAAATCGACCTGAAGATAGTTGAAGAGACGGCCAAGGAGTTGTATATCCGCGCCCTCAAAATTCTTCCACCCGACATCAAGAGTGGTTTATCTGAGCTGGTGAAACACGAGACGGCACCCAGCGCAAAAAATATACTGGCGACGATGGTGACCAATATCAACGTCGCTGAAGCACAAGACAATCTGCTGTGCCAGGATACTGGCGTACCGATTTACAAGATCACCATCGGCAGCGGCGTTGAAGTCGATGGCTACGCATTGAAGCAAGCGATACGCACTGGCTGCGAACGCGCCACACGCGAACATCCGCTGCGCTCCTCCGTCGTGCATCCGCTGACACGTAAAAACGAACACACATCGTGCGGCATAGAAATCCCTGCGATCAGCATCGATTTTTCTCCGACACCGAATGTAATGACAATACTGATGATTCCGAAAGGGAGCGGCTCCGAAAACAATTCCTTCCTGAAGATGGCGATCCCGGCAGAAGGCATAGACGCGATCAAGAAATTCACCGTTGATTGCGTACTCGCAGCCGGTGGCAAAACCTGCCCGCCAACCATCGTCGGCGTCGGTATCGGCGGCACTTCTGAGCTGTGTGTGGCACTGGCCAAGCGTGCATCCACGCGCGCGCTCGGCACGCACTGCGCCGATCCGGCAGGCGCGGAACTGGAGCAGCAATTGTCCGCAGCTATCAACGGCCTGGGCGTAGGCCCGCAAGGATTGGGCGGCGATTCCACTGCATTTGCGGTGCATATAGAGCTGGCGGCGACACACATCACGATGAACCCGGTCGCAGTAAATATGCAATGTCATTCCGCGCGACGGGCGACGGCAACCTTCACGCCAAACGGCGTGGCTTTCGGATTCTGATCATGGCCCATTACGAACTCAGCACGCCTGTAAGCGAAGCGCAGATTCGACAATTGCGCATCAACGATACGGTGACCTTGCAGCAAACGCTGTTTGGCATACGCGACGCCACCCAGATCCACATGTTCGATCGCAGCCGCACGACGCGCTTCGATCTGAACGGTCATGCGGTGATACATACCGCACCGAATGTGAAGAAGGTCGAACCTAGCGATGCATACCCCGCTGGCTACCAGCCGATCTGCATAGGCACCACCACCTCGGATCGTATGGAACGTTTCACTCGTCCCTTGATGACCAAGAATGGCGTACGCATCATCATCGGCAAAGGCGGCATGCGTGAAGACTCACTGGCAGCGTTCGGTGAACTGGGCGGTGTGTATCTGGCCATCGTCGGCGGAACGGCAGCATTGGAAACTACCTGGATTAAGCAAATTGAAGACGTCGATCTAGACGATCTGAATCCGGAATCATTATGGAAATTCCGTATCGCCAATTTCGGCCCCTTGCTGGTAGCGATGGATAGCCATGGCGGCAGCCTGTACAACGACATCAACAAGGGTATGCAAGCGCGTCGCGCAGAAGTACTGGCCAGCCTTGGAGTGAAAAGCACATGAGTACCAACACCAGCATCAAGCGCGTAGTGACGGACATACTGGTACTGGGCTCAGGCGGTGCCGGTCTGTTTGCCGCATTGCATGCGCATCAAGCCAATCCGGAGCTATCGATCACGGTGGCAGTAAAAGGCTTGCTCGGCAAGTCCGGCTGTACACGCATGGTGCAAGGCGGCTACAACGTCGCCTTGGCTGAAGGTGATTCGATAGAGCGGCATTTCATGGACACCATCGAAGGCGGCAAATGGTTGTCCGATCAGGATCTAGCGTGGACGCTGGTGACCAAGGCAATCGAACGTATCCATGAACTGGAAAACGAACTCGGCTGCTTCTTTGATCGCAATCCAGATGGCACCGTGCATCAAAAAGCCTTCGCTGGTCAGACTTTCGACCGCACTGTACACAAAGGCGACCTGACCGGAATTGAAATCATGAACCGGCTGGCCGAACAAATCTGGCATCGCGGCATCGCGCGACTGGAAGAACATCGCGCCGTGGAATTGATCAAGACCGCTGACGGCAAATCGTTAGCCGGCGTGTTGATGATAGACATGCGCTGCGGCGAATTTGTCTTCGTGCAAGCCAAAGCCGTGTTGTTGGCGACCGGCGGTGGCCCGACCATGTATAAATTTCACACACCGTCCGGTGAAAAAAGCTGCGACGGCCTGGCCATGGCTTTGCGTGCCGGCTTGCCGTTGCGCGATATGGAGATGGTGCAATTCCATCCGACCGGATTACTGGCCGGACCGGATACGCGTATGACAGGAACCGTGCTGGAAGAAGGTTTGCGCGGCGCCGGCGGCTATTTGCTCAATGGCTTGAAAGAGCGCTTCATGCAGAACTACGATCCGCGCAAGGAACGCGCCACGCGCGATATCGTATCGCGCTCGATTTATTCTGAAATGCGTGCCGGACGCACTACGCCGAATGGTGGCGTGTACATCCAGATGGCGCACTTGGGGCCAGAAAAAGTACGCGTGCAATTCAAGGGCATGGTCGAGCGTTGTGCCGATTGCGGATTTGATCTCGCCGCTGACTTGGTCGAAGTGGTGCCGACTGCACATTACATGATGGGTGGTGTGATCTTCCGTCCTGATTGCACGACGGCATTGCACGGCTTGTTTGCAGCTGGCGAAGATACAGGCGGCGTGCACGGTGCCAATCGCTTGGGCGGCAATGGTGTTGCCAACTCCACCGTGTTTGGCGGCATAGCCGGCGAATCGATGGCAGCATGGCTGCTCAACAACAATGAATTGCGCGAACCCGATATTACCGCCATCGACCTAAGCATCACGGCGCATCGCGCACCGTTCGGCAATCCGATCGGCAATCTGCAGGCTTTGCGTGAAGCGCTATACGAATGCATGTGGGAAGACGTCGGCATCTTGCGTACGGCAGAAGGTTTGCGCCGCGGGATAGCCAAGCTGGCGGAATTGGATCGCGAGTTATTGACTATCGGCGTGGCCGATGATGATCCTGCATTCAATATGACCTGGCACGACTGGATGAATCTGCGTAGCTTGCTGGCTGTCAGTCGCGTGATTGCGACGGCGGCGTTGGCGCGTGAAGATTCGCGTGGTGCGCACTTCCGCGAAGATGCACCGCAGACCAGTGCATTGGCAACCTCTGCTTATACGGTAGTGAAGCAAGATGGTGATGCGCTGACGGTAACGACGCAGGCCGTCAATTTTGTACGGGTCAAGCCGGGTGAGACTTTGATAGTCGAGACAGAAAACGCTTGATAGCTGATGCTGATCGCTTAGGCTTAAAATCTGAAAGCGATCAGCGAT
Source organism: Herminiimonas sp. GW821-FHT09C12 (assembly GCF_059416385.1). Classification (NCBI taxonomy): domain Bacteria; kingdom Pseudomonadati; phylum Pseudomonadota; class Betaproteobacteria; order Burkholderiales; family Oxalobacteraceae; genus Herminiimonas; species Herminiimonas sp. GW821-FHT09C12. Next base: position 1,006,450 of record NZ_JBWKPC010000001.1, on the reverse strand, counting down.
ATGAAAAATTACTGCGCAGTCGGTGCCACGTATTCGTGCTTCTCGGTATTGATGTACGAGATGCGCCATTCGATGGGCTGATCGTCGTATGAAAATGCCACACGCCGTACTTCCAGTATCGGCGCGCCAACCTTGATGCCCAATAGAGCCGCGTGCTTCTCGCTAGCTATGCCTGCACGCAAACGCTCTTCCGTACGAATAATGCTGATGCCGAAATCGATCTGATACAGGTTGTAGAGCGTATTGGGACGATTTCGTATCTGCTCTTCCGTCAGACTGGCAAACATGGGTTCCGGCAAGACGATATCGTCAACGATCACAGGCTGTTCTTGCAAATACAACAGATTGGTAAACGCAATTACCTTGTCCGTCGTTGGCAAATGCAGTTTTTCCGCCGCTACCTTATCGGCACGCCGTTTGGAAAACGTGATCAGCGATAGTTGTGGATAAGTTTTGTTACCGGCGTGATCAGTAACATTAAAGAAACGAAACATCTGCTGCGCACGATTGTGTTGCGCAACGTAAGTACCCCGCCCCTGATGTCGGATCAGTATGTTTTCCGCGACCAACTCGTCTATCGCCTTGCGCAAAGTGCCGATGGATACCGCGAACAGTTCACACAGTTTCTTTTCCGCAGGAATCGCCTCGCCCGGCTTCCATTCACCGGCTGCCAGTGCGCGCAGCATCTGTCGCTGCACCTCTTTATAGAGCGTGGTTCCGACGGCTGGAATGGAGGCGTTTGCTTTGATATTCATAGTCCGCAACTATAAACCATAACGCTTCGATTACACATCACGGCTACTACGCATGCGCCCTTCCTGCTTCGCCTCAAAATAAATATAAGTGATATAGGTCATATAGTTGACTTGCGCTAAAAGTAGTCATAGTATCGACTCATTCGATCACAGGCCAGCAGATGCCTTGCGAATACGCAAACCCAATTTAAAGGAGCGACAAAATGATTCATGTTGTTTTGCACGACGCCAAGGACACCGTTGCAGTTGCGGTAGTTGAAGGCATTAAGGCTGGCACCGATCTGACTGCTTGGATCATGGACGATGACCGCACTGTCAGCATCAAGGCACTCCAGGACATCCCGATGGGGCACAAGATCGCGATGAAACCGATGGCCGTCGGCGACACCGTCTTTAAATACGGCGTCGATATCGGCAAGGTTGTGGCGGCAGCGAAGGCTGGCGAACACGCGCATGTCCACAACATTAAAACCAAACGCTGGTAGTGGTTCTGCAGGAATCCATTGCGCGACGCATCTCAGACGCGCGGTGATTTCTTCATAACGCGGCATGACGCAAGTCACGCCAGATCAGAAAAAACATACATCTCAACTGAGTTCCAGAGGCCCAAATGATCACTAAAGACAGCACCTTCCTTGGCTACCGTCGTGAAAACGGTCGCGTCGGCGTACGCAACCACGTCATCATCCTGCCGCTCGACGATTTATCGAACGCTGCATGTGAAGCCGTCGCCAACAACATCAAAGGGACGATGGCGATCCCGCATCCTTATGGTCGTCTGCAATTCGGCGCCGATCTGGATTTGCATTTCCGCACATTGATCGGCACCGGCTCCAACCCGAACGTTGCGGCAGTCGTCGTAATCGGTATCGAAGATAGCTGGACCAAAAAAATCGTCGACGGCATAGCCGCCACCGGCAAACCTGTCGTGGGCTTCGGCATCGAAGGTCATGGAGATCACGAAACCATCATGAATGCGTCCAAGAAAGCACGCGAATTCATGCAGTGGGCGTCCGAAAAACAACGTGAAGTGTGCAACATCAAGGAACTGTGGGTCTCGACCAAATGTGGCGAAAGCGATACCACGTCCGGTTGCGGTGCCAATCCTACTGTCGGTGCTGCATTCGACAAATTACATGCGCTGGGTTCAACCCTGGTGTTCGGCGAAACGTCGGAAATTACCGGCGGCGAAAGCATCCTGTCCGCACGTTGCGCCAACGATGAAGTACGCAAACAGTTCATGTTCATGTTTGATCGCTATCAAGACATGATCAATCGCCACAAGACGTCGGATCTGTCGGATTCACAACCAACCAAGGGCAATATCGCCGGTGGCTTGACCACCATCGAAGAAAAAGCGATGGGCAATATTCAAAAAATCGGCAAGAAATGTACCGTCGATGGTGTGATCGACAAGGCGGAAATGCCTACGCATTCCGGCCTCTGGTTCATGGATTCCTCATCAGCAGCAGCCGAAATGGTCACGCTGTGCGCGGCTTCCGGTTTTGTCGTGCACTTCTTCCCGACAGGTCAAGGTAACGTCATCGGCAATCCGATTCTGCCGGTCATCAAGATCTGCGCCAATCCACGCACCGTGCGTTTGATGAATGAACACATTGATCTCGATTGCTCAGGCTTGCTGCAGCGCGAATTGACCTTGGAGCAGACTGGTGACAAATTGCTGGAGATGATGCTCAGTACCGCCAACGGTCGTCTCACCGATGCCGAAGTTCTCGGCCATCGTGAATTCGTCCTGACGCGTTTGTACGAAAGCGCCTGATCCATCAACCCAGCGACCCGCTTATGCAGCGGGTCGTTTCGTCTTGCTGAAAAGGAGAGTAGTTAGCCAAGGAGACCAACGGAGCAGTCGCAAAGACGCCCATAACAATCTGGCCGCAAGGCCACTCGTAAAGTCGACACAGAGCGGCGTGAACGGGACGATTACATAGAGGACAGACAATGAACGGATTGCCACAGCCCCTGCTGGATGTCAGAGGGGTGACACTGCAATACAAGACCAAGGAGCATCTTGTCACGGCCACTTATCGGGTCGATTTCAAGGTGTATCAATCGGATCGATTTGTCTTACTCGGCCCGTCAGGCTGCGGAAAATCGACTCTGCTCAAGGCTGTCGGCGGCTACATGATGCCTACCGAAGGCGAGATGCGCTTGCACGACAAGGTCATCACCAAACCCTGGTACGACCGCATGATGGTGTTCCAGGAATTTGACCAGTTGCCACCGTGGAAAACCGTCAAGCAAAACGTGATGTTCCCGCTGCTGGCGAGTGGCAAGCTCAAAGGCAAGGAAGCGGAAGACAAGGCAATGTATTACATCGAAAAGGTCAACCTGTCGAAATTTGCCGATCACTACCCACACATGCTGTCCGGCGGGATGAAACAACGTGTCGCCATCGCGCGCGGCATGGCGATGGAACCGGACATTCTGCTGATGGACGAACCGTATGCTGCGCTCGATGCACTGACGCGCAAGAAGATGCAGGACGAATTGCTGCAACTGTGGGACGACACCCATTTCACCGTGCTGTTCGTCACGCACTCGATCGCCGAAGCAGTCAAAATCGGCAACCGCATTCTGCTGTTGTCGCCGCATCCGGGCCAGGTCACAGCAGAACTCAATAGCACCGGCGAAGATACCGTCGATGCTGATGGCAACTGCCTGACAGAAAAAATCAACAAGATGCTGTTTGCCGAACCGGTCGAAGCAGAAGAGGTCAATCATGTCTGAAGTGTCCAGCATCCATCGTCCTGCACCTCCGCCCAAGCAGCCCGGCGTCGTGGTGCGTCTCAATGTAGAACGCCCGGAATACTATGCAAACCGGGCACCGAGTACCGAGTTCGGCGTTGTGCAAAAACCGCTGACCTCATGGGAAAAGTTATGTAACAACAGCGCTGCACGCAAAATCGGCATTCTGGTCACGCTGGCAGTGATCTGGGAGATCTACGCCAGGATCTTGAATAATGCGCTGCTGTTTCCGACGCTGACAGCGACGATAGAAGCACTGGTCGAAGGCATCATCTCAGGCGGCTTGCTCGGCAAGGTCTGGTTTTCAATCAAGATTCTGTTGATGGGATATGGCGCCGGACTGTTGCTGGCGGCATTGCTGACCGTCTTTGCGATCACCTCGCGCATCGGCCGCGACTTCCTCGAAACACTGACTTCGATGTTCAATCCCTTGCCGGCGATCGCACTGCTGCCGTTATCGCTGCTGTGGTTTGGCTTGGGTACTGGCAGTCTGGTATTCGTACTGATTCACTCGGTGGTATGGGCCGTCGCATTGAATACGCACTCCGGCTTTCAATCAGTCAGCACCACCTTGCGCATGGTCGGCCATAACTATGGCTTGAGCGGCTTGCGCTATGTGTTCCAGATTCTGATTCCTGCAGCCTTCCCTAGCATCCTCACCGGCCTCAAGATCGGCTGGGCCTTTGCCTGGCGTACGCTGATTGCAGCCGAACTGGTGTTTGGTGTCAGCTCCGGTAGTGGCGGTTTGGGCTGGTTCATTTACGAGAACAAAAACCAGCTGGAAATTCCTAGCGTGTTTGCCGGCTTGCTGACCGTGATCATGATCGGCTTGTTCGTGGAGAACTTCATCTTCCGCATCATCGAACAATGCACAGTGCAAAAGTGGGGGATGCAAAATTGAACGCACCCCACACAGGAGGTACACGCATAGTCATTACGGAGTTCATGGACGACACTGCTGTCGCATTGTTGGCGAGCACATTCGAAACAACTTACAAACCCGCCTTGGTCGATGATCGTCCTGTCCTGCTCGCGATGCTGGGCAATGTAGATGCGCTGATCGTACGCAACCGCACCAAAGTCGATATCGCATTACTGGATGCCGCACCTAAGTTACGCGTAGTTGGGCGCTTGGGCGTCGGTCTGGACAATATCGATGTGGATGCCTGCAAGGCACGCGGCATAGAAGTGTTCCCGGCAACCGGTGCCAATGCCGGCGCAGTGGCCGAGTATGTGATCGGCACGGCCATGGCATTGCTGCGTGAAGCTTATACGCGCAGTGCCGAAACCGCAGCCGGCGCATGGCCGCGTGCTGCCTTGTCCAATGGTCGCGAAATTGCCGGCAAGACGCTGGGGCTGATCGGCTTTGGCGGTATCGGCCAGCTGACTGCTCGTCTGGCGCAGGCACTGGGCGTCACCGTGATTGCACACGACCCCATGCTGGCATCCGATGCGCCGATATGGCAACAATCCGGCGTCGCTTGCAAACGTCTGCATGAAGTATTGGAACAAGCCGACATCGTGTCATTGCATATCCCACTAACGACCAATACACGCAATCTGATCGGCCCCGATGCATTGGCAAGAATGAAGTCGGATGCGGTGCTGATCAATACCTCACGCGGCGAAATCGTGGATGAAGCGGCATTAGCCAAGGCCTTGCATGCGGGCCATCTAGGCGGTGCAGCGATCGATGTCTTTGCACAGGAACCGCTAGCGGCAGGGAATGCTTTAGCCACTGCACCACAACTCATTTTGACGCCGCATATCGCCGGTGTAACGACTGAATCGAATACGCGTGTCAGTGCACTGATTGCGCAACGCGTGGCGGCATTTTTGCAGCAGAACTAATGATGTGATGGCCTTGCGCTACGACCTGGCGTCGTAGCGCACTTTTATAAGTTTGCTTTTAGTTTATTTCTCAACCTGTTTTAGGGACTTTTATGGCCTTGGTTACGATAGATGAATTAACGTCCCTTACCATGCTCGCACTTGAGAAAGCCGGCGCCAGTCTGTCAGCCGCCAAGGCTGCAGCACATGCGCTGGTAGCAGCAGATGCACAGGGCTTGGCCTCGCATGGCGTGTCGCGCATACCTCAATACACAACGTTTTTACACAATGGCCGCACCTCCACCACAGCGGTACCAAAGATCGTCCACTCCAGGGGAGGCGCGTGTCTGATCGATGCGCAATCCGGCATGGCATACGAAGCATGCGCACTGGCAATCAAGACCGCGACTGAACGTGCGCGTGAGTTCGGCATCAGTTGCGCCGGCATCACCAACAGCAATCACTTCGGTGCTGCTGCCGTACATCTGGAACCATTGGGTCGCGCCGGTCTGGTCGGCCTGGCATTCAGCAATTCGCCGGCAGCAATGCCGGCATGGGGCGGCAAGACACCTTTATTCGGCACCAATCCCATCGCTGCAATTTTTCCGCGCCGCGATGCCGAACCGCTGGTCATAGACTTGGCACTAAGCGAAGCCGCTCGCGGCAAGATCATGATCGCGGCAAAAGATGGCAAGCCGATTCCACTCGGCTGGGCCGTTGACAAGGATGGCAAACCAACCACCGATGCCAAGGCTGCCTTGGCTGGCAGCATGTTGCCGGCCGGTGGTGTCAAAGGCGCGATGATTGCATTGACGGTAGAACTGTTGGCGATTGCATTAACTGGTTCAGCCTTTGGCTTCGAAGCCGATTCATTTTTCTCCGATGAAGGTAATCAACCGCGTCTGGGTCAGTTGTTCCTAGCCATCGATCCGGGGGCACTGGCCGGTTCCGACGTCTACTTCAACCGCATCGAAACCTTACTCGGCATGATGTTGCAGGATGATGGTGTGCGTCTGCCGGGAGAACGCCGTCACGGCCTCGCCGTCAAAGCTGCACAACGCGGTATTGAAATCCCCGATGCCTTGCACGCACAGATAGTTGCACTGGCCGGCCGCTTGTCATGACCACCGCCGACCAGACAGGTACGACGGAAGTCAAATGTACGACCTGTTATATGTGCGCATGCCGCTGCGGCGTGCGCGTCCATCTACGCGATGGCGAAGTACGCTACATCGACGGCAATCCGGATCATCCTTTGAACCAAGGTGTGATCTGCGCCAAGGGCGCTTCCGGCGCGATGAAACAATATTCACCGGCGCGTCTGACCAAACCCTTGTTGCGCAAACCCGGAGCAGAACGCGGCGCATCCGAGTTCACCGAAATTTCATGGGAAGAAGCGTTCACGATATTGACTGAACGGCTGGGGAAAATCCGTTCCACTGACCCACGCAAATTTGCGCTCTTCACTGGCCGTGATCAGATGCAAGCCTTGACCGGTCTGTTTGCACGACAATTCGGCACACCAAATTACGCAGCACATGGCGGCTTCTGTTCAGTCAATATGGCCGCCGGCATGATCTACACCATAGGCGGTTCGTTCTGGGAATTCGGCGGCCCCGATCTTGACCGCGCCAAGCTCTTCATCATGCTCGGCACCGCGGAAGACCATCATTCCAACCCGATGAAAATCGCGTTGTCGAAGTTCAAGCGCAACGGCGGCAAATTCATTTCGATCAATCCTATCCGCACCGGCTATTCCGCCATTGCCGATGAATGGGTGCCGATCAAGCCGGGCACCGATGGCGCATTACTGTTGGCGCTGATCCACGAAATCATTGCACTCGGTTTGTACGATCGCGAATTTCTGGTGCGCTATACCAATGCTGGTCAGCTCATCAATCAAGATGCGCAAAGCGACGACTTCGGTCTGTTTGTCGAAGACGAGGCGACAGAAGTCGTCAACCCGATGTACCCGCAAAACAAATTGTGGTGGGATCGCCTGACCAAACAACCGGTGCCTACGCACACCGATGGTGCCGATCCGCATCTGCTCGGTACCTTCACGCTGCCGGACGGTACGGCAGTGGCACCCGCATTCGAACTACTCAAGGAACGCGTCAAGCGTTACACGCCGGAATGGGCGGCTGGTGTAACCGGCATCCCGGCTGCATGCATACGTCGTCTAGCCAATGAAATGGGCGTGATCGCACGCGATCAAAAAATAGAATTGCAAATCCCGTGGACCGACAGCTGGGGCCGCGAACACAAAACGGTGACCGGCAATCCAGTTGCCTTCCATGCGATGCGCGGACTAGCGGCGCATTCCAACGGTTTTCAAACCACGCGGGCACTCGCGATTTTGATGTCGCTGCTGGGTACGATAGATAGACCAGGCGGCTTCCGCCACAAAGCGCCCTTCCCGCGCGCAATTCCACCTAGTGCCAAACCACCGAACAGCCCGTCGGCGGTTCAACCGGATACGCCATTGGGTGGCTTGCCTTTGGGCTGGCCGGGCGATCCCAACGATTTGTTCGTCGACGAGGCCGGTGAACCGGTGCGCATAGACAAGGGCTTTTCGTGGGAACACCCGCTGTCGGTACATGGCTTGATGCACAACGTCATCACCAATGCTTGGCGCGGCGATCCGTATCCCATCGATACGTTGCTGATTTTCATGGCCAATATGGCGTGGAACTCCAGCATGAACACCAGCGAAGTCCGTCAGATGTTGAACGACAAGGACGACAAGGGTGAATACAAGATTCCCTTCCTGGTGGTGTGCGATGCCTTCCAATCGGAAACGACTGCCTTCGCAGATCTGATACTGCCGGATACGACTTATCTGGAACGACATGACGTCATGTCCATGCTGGACCGGCCTATTTCTGAATTCGATGGTCCGGTAGATGCTGTGCGCATACCGGTGCTGCCACCGACCGGCGATTGCAAACCCTTCCAGGAAGTCCTGATCGAACTAGGCGGACGGCTCAAGCTGCCCGCCTTTACCAAACCGGACGGCAGTCGCAAGTTCCGTGATTACCCCGACTTCATCGTCAACTATGAAACCGAGCCCGGTTCCGGCATCGGCTTCCTCGCTGGCTGGCGCGGACTCGGTGGCGAGAAATCGATGAAGGGCGAACCGAATCCCAAGCAGTGGGAAATGTACGCCAAAAACGGTTGCGTATTCCATCACAAGATGCCGCCGTCCTACAGCTATATGCGCAACTGGAACAAAGGCTATATGGAATGGGCGCAGCGCATACGCATGCGCCGCTTTGCCGATCCGATACTGATTCATATCTATTCGGATGTAATGCAAAAATTCCGCCTCGCGGCACAAGGCAAACGCCCCGGCAAGCAACCGCCGGAACGCCTGCGCGCACGTATCGAAACCTACTTCGATCCGCTGCCGTTTTATTACGAACCACTGGAAGTACAAAGCGCTGACACCGCCAAATATCCGCTCAATGCCGTCACGCAAAGACCGATGGCGATGTATCACTCATGGGATTCGCAGAATGCGTGGTTGCGTCAGATCCATACGCACAACTATTTGTTCGTTAATCCACTACTAGCGCAGGCCAGCGGCATTGCTGACGGTGGCTGGATGTGGGTCGAATCGATGTGGGGCAAAGTGCGTTGCATGTGCCGCTACAGTGAAGCCGTAGAACCCGGCACGGTCTGGACCTGGAATGCAATAGGCAAAGCGGCTGGCGCATGGCATCTGGAAAAAGGTGCCAACGAATCGCAAAAAGGCTTTCTGCTGAATCATTTGATTTCAGAAGAATTACCGCCTGCAGCCGATGGCACCCGCCTGTCGAATTCCGACCCGGTCACCGGACAAGCCGGCTGGTATGACGTGCGGGTGCGCATCTATCCCGCCGGCGCAGATGAACCGAAACAGACCTGGCCACAATTCGCCACCATGCCGGCGCTACCGGGCACCAGCACCATCAAGCGAGTCTGGATGGCCTACAAAGCGGGCAGCGGCCGAGGAGAAAACAAATGACGCAAATGGCGCTGGTGATAGACCTCAACGTTTGCGTAGGCTGCCAGGCTTGCGTAACCAGTTGCAAATCTTGGAACACCTCGGGCATCGCCGGTACGCTGGCCGATGATCGTCCGTATGGCGAAGATCCGACCGGCACCTTTTTCAATCGCGTACAGACTTATGAAGTGGGACGCTTTCCGGCGACCGACACGGTGCACTTTCCTAAATCGTGTCTGCATTGCGAAGAGCCGCCGTGCGTGCCGGTATGCCCGACCGGCGCCAGCTACAAACGTGAAAGCGATGGCCTCGTGCTGGTCGATTACGACAAGTGCATAGGCTGCAATTACTGCGCGTGGGCTTGTCCGTATGGCGCACGTGAGCTGGACGAACATCGCCAGGAAATGAGCAAGTGCACGCTGTGCGTCGACCGCATCGACAACCAATCCTTGCCGCCGCAGGATCGCCAACCGGCTTGTGTGATGGCCTGCCCTACCAGTGCGCGCCTGTTCGGCGACATCCATGACCCGGAATCCATCGTCTCTGTTGCCATCCGCGAACAAGGTGGTTACCAGCTCATGCCGGAATGGGGCACCAAGCCATCCAACCATTATCTGCCGCGCCGCAAAGTAGAAATCAAATTGCACGAGGATCAGTTGGAACGTATCGAAAACCCATTGCGCATCGATGGCAAGTTACCCAAACCGGGCTTGCACGAGCCGTCGCTGGATGACGTCACTTCTTGGTAAGCATCACCAATTAACACCATCAATCGACAGACAGGATAGGACTCCATGAATCCCGCTTTTTCGGTAATTTTTCTGACTACATTGATCGGTGTCGGACAAGGCTTGTTCATCGCCTTGTATGCCGCGCACTTGCTGGCCTTGCTCGGCCTCGTCGCGCCATCCGACAGCTACCAGTTTCATACTCTGGGCAGTGCCTTGTCTCTGGCGTTTCTGGGCTTTGGTTTATTCGCTTCCTTTTTTCATCTCGGTCATCCGGAGCGGGCCTGGCGTGCAGCCACGATGTGGCGTACATCGTGGTTATCGCGTGAAGTCATCGCCTTGCCATTTTTCATGCTGGCCGTGTTTGCGTATGGCGCGGCGCATTTCTTTGGATGGCAATCGGCCGCGACGATTATCGGCGGCATCGCGTTGATACTGTGCATCACGCTATTCGTCTGCACCGGCATGATCTACGGCTGCATCAAGTTTTTGCAAGAATGGGCAACGCCGCTGACCATCGTCAACTATACCTTGTTAGGTTGTGCCTCCGGCTTTACGCTCGCGACTGCCTTCAGCTTGCCGACCGCACCAGCGCTCGTCACCATTTTTGGCATCACGGCCATCGTACTGACGTTGGCGTCCTTGATGACACGCCTTGCATCACTTGCCCGCAACGCCCGCCTGAAGCCGCGTTCAACACTGCAAACCGCCACCGGCATACGTCATCCGCATATCGTGCAAAAGGCACAGGGGTCGATGGGTGGTTCGTTCAATACGCGGCATTATTTTCATGGCAAAAGTCCGCTGTTTTTCCGCTCCATCAAATGGATATTCTTGCTGCTGGCATTTCCATTACCGCTGCTGCTCTTAAGTAACGGATTGCTGCATGCATCGCTGCTCTTGCTGGGCGCCGCCTTCGTCGTGCAATACGCGGGTCTCATCGCAGAGCGGTGGTTCTTTTTTGCACAGGCCAATCATCCACAAAATCTGTACTACCAACAGATATCCTGAGCCGCCATGCGCGTCGACTTCAGACGATTTTTTCCTTTTTTGCACTGGGCACGCCCAAGCGCTGATTCATTGCGCCGCGACACATGGGCCGGCCTCAGCGTCGGTCTGGTACTGATCCCTCAAGCACTGGCTTACGCCACGCTAGCCGGCATGCCGCCACAAACCGGCTTGTATGCGGCCTTGCTACCCAGCGTCATCGGCATCTTGTGGGGCTCATCGGTGTTGCTGGCGGTTGGTCCAGTCGCGCTCACCAGCATCCTCACGTTTGGCTCGCTATCGCCCATGGTTGCAGCCGGCAGCGCCGATTGGGTTGCACTAGCGATCTGGCTGTCGCTGTATGCGGGTGCGATCCAGTTTCTGCTGGGCGCATGCAAGATGGGCAAGATTACTTATCTGGTGTCGCAACCAGTGGTGATCGGCTTTATCAATGCTGCCGCCGTCATCATCGTGCTATCGCAATTGCCTAGTCTGTTGGGACTGGATCTTCATGCCGGCAGCGCGATGACGGAAGTTGGCAAGCTGCTGGCGGGTACACCGGCGATGCTGTTGACGACTGCATTCGGACTCGGCTCCCTGTTTTTATTATTGGCATTGAAACGCTATGCGCCAAACGTGCCCGGCATGCTGATAGTGACGGTATTGGGCATCGCCGCCAGTTGGGCTATCGATTACGCCGGCCATGGCGGCGCCATCGTCGGTGCCTTGCCAGTTGGCTTGCCACCGCTAGCCTTGCCGCCTGCCATCAGTTGGGGCGCGCACCAGGCACTGTGGCCGGCTGCGACTATCCTGGCCATCATCAGCTTTACCGAAGCGATGTCCAGCTGTCGCGTACTGGCGCGCAAAACCAATGAGCGCTGGGATGAAAATCAGGAGTTGATCGGTCAGGGCTTGGCCAAGATCACCAGCGGTTTTAGTGGCGCATTCCCGGTCAGTGGATCCTTCTCGCGTTCTGCCTTGAACATTTATGCTGGTGCCACCAGCGCCTGGGCATCGCTGATTGCAGCTGCCTGCGTATTGCTGAGCCTGTATTTCCTCACCACGCCGATCGCCTATCTGCCGTATTCGGTATTGGCGGCCATGATTATGGTGCCGGTATTCAGATTGCTGGATTTCCGTGCTTTCCCCCGGCTGTTCCGCATTTCGCGCGACGATGGATTGGTGGCGATCGTGACTTTCGGCGTCACGCTATGGTGTACGCCCAGCCTGCACTATGGCGTGTTCGCAGGCGTCGGCATCACCATGGTGTCGTTTTTATATCGACATACGCATCCGCGCGTAATCGAAGTTGGCGTGCACAAGGACGGCACGCTGCGCGACCTTAAGCGCTTCCATCTGCAGCCACTCGCGCCCGACGTTCTGGCCGTCCGTATGGATTCCACCTTGAATTTCCTGACTGCTGCCACGCTGGAGCGCTTCATCACCGAGCGTCGTGGCCGCGATAAGGCCATCAGACGCATATTGCTGTGCGCCAGCGGTATCAACGACATCGACGCCAGCGGCATCGAAACACTGGAATCCCTGCAGCAAAGTCTGCATGCAGAAGGCCTGGAGCTGTACTTCACAGCGGTGAAAAAACAGGTGTGGGATGTACTGGAGCGCGCCGGCCTGATTGCCGCGATGGGGCCGGATCACATGTTTCAAACGGATAGAGATGCGATAGATATCTTGATGCCGACGCAGCAAGCATAAAAAACTGACAAGTATCGCCGGGGCAAACTGCTCCGAAAACCAACGGATTGCCCACGCAAAGTGCCTACCTTCCCATCGGGTTAGCGCATACTTTCGTCGAAATACTCTAGATTTGGTGCGGCTGGCTGGAATCGAACCAGCGACCCTTGGCTTCGGAGGCCAATACTCTATCCACTGAGCTACAGCCGCATGAGGGACTACTGAAGAGGCCTGCAGGATACCGTTTTTCCGACTTTCCGTCCACGTAAAGCGACGTTTTACCGTTTCACATCCTTGGCTTTGTGTCTATAATCAAGGGTTTGGCGAAGCATGATAAGGGGCATGCGCCGTGCGGCATCATTTTGCATGCGCCCATCTATAACGATTTTAAAATTGTATTGAGGGAATAATGAGCGACGCACATCACGAAGAAGAATCAGCGATCAAAACGCCAAAGCAACTCATACTGGCAATCTTGGCCGGTTTTCTGGTTCCCATCATCTGTATCGTTTTACTGGTGCTCTACGTCACCAATGAAAAACATATCGGCGCAGGCTCAGACGGCTTATCACCAGAAGCAGTTGCCGCACGTATCAAACCGGTAGCCGATGAAGGCTTCGTACTGAAAGACATCAACGCACCGAAAGTCTTGAAGACAGGCGAAGAAGTTTACAAGATGGCTTGTGCTGCATGCCACGCAACCGGCGCAGCAGGTGCTCCTAAATTTGGTGACGCTGGCGCATGGAAAGCACGTATCGCCGAAGGCTACAGCACACTGGCAAAACACGCGATTGAAGGTATCCGCGCGATGCCGCCTAAAGGTGGCAATCCGGATCTGGACGATATCGAAGTCGAACGCGTTGTGGTCTTGATGGCCAATAGCGCAGGCGCCAAGTTCAGCGATCCAGTGGTTCCGGCACCTGCCGCTCCAGCAGCCGCCCCAACGACTGATGCAGCCCCAGCAAAATAAGTAACATGCACTGACAAAAAAGCCGACTTCAAGTCGGCTTTTTTATTGCTCACGCATTAAGTAGGCGAATTACAAATGCTCACGTAACGCGACATGCTCATGCTGCGGTGCATCCGTCTTCTTTTTCTTTGAGAAAAAATACAGCGCCGTACCTGCACTACCAACCAGCAAGGCACCACGCAAAATCGGACGCAGCACAGAACGCCTGGTTAACAAGGAAACGCCACTGACGACCAGCGGCAACAAACGTCGCAGCTTGTCGCCGGATATGCTGTTCACATCAAGCAAGTCGGAAAAATTGGAAAAAGCTGATTGCGCGCGCGCGCTCACCAGACCAATCGCCGTTTTCGCAATGCCATCTGCGCCAAGATTGTCACGCACAACTGTTCTGGCCTGTCCGATCGCAACACGATAGGCTTTGCATTGCTGCAGCAGCCTTTCCTTGCGCTGTGCCGACGACTCGTGTTCCGGCTCTTGATGATGTGTTGTCATGCAAACCCTCTTGAATTACAACAGCGCATCATGATCGTTGCGCAGCTCAGCCATCGTGGCCGGCATAGACAATTTGCCTTGTCGCAGCAACGATTGAATATAGAACAGTATGCCAACCGCGATCACCGTACATGCGAGCGCGAGGATCAATAGTATCTTCCAGCCCAATACCGGCCAGCTCAGATAAATAATCAAGGCGCTCCAGTAAGCGATGGCAAACCACGTGACGATGACGCCCAAGGCGAACAAGGCCGCCAGCTTCAAGGCATTGGCGCGCACCTCGGCCAACTCCAGCGCGGCAAGTTCGATGCGGCTCATCAACAAGCCGAACATGTTTTTGGCGAGGCTGACAGCGCCGCCGATCAAGCCGGGACGGATGTCTGGACGCGAGGTTTGCTGTTCCATATCGGATACCGTGGCAATTATTTACGCGAGATCAAAAGTCCCAGTAACACGCCCACACCTGCCGAGATCGCAACTGCACGCCATGGATTTTCATGTACGTAGTCGTCGGTTTTTTCTGCCAGTTCCTTACCGGTTTCAAGCGCGGCAGTTTGTACTTCCTGTGCTTTTACCAAAGCGTTGTCTAACAGTTGCAAGCCGCGATTACGCAATTCATCTGCTCTGTCGCCAGTTGCACTGGTTGCTTCACGAAATAATTCCTGCGCGTCTTTGACTAAGGTCTTCATATCGCTCCGTGTGGTTTTCAAGGTAGATGTTTTCATATTAAGGCCCCTTCTATATCTGAACAAAAGCAGTGTGCCGTCATAAGTTGAACGGATCTGCGGGTTGAAATACTGCTCTTGCGACTGCCCATCATATCGCTATTGTTATTCCGTGTTTTCCGGAGATAGCTATCTGCGATTGGTGTTGTGACACTCGCTTTATTGTTAAGTTGCAACGGAAGTATTCAGTTTTATCATATTTCCGCTGGCTGCGAATAGGCGTTACCGCACATTCCACGCAAATAAATGCAGCGGCAGCCTGATTTATTCTCAAGTTCCCGGCGTGCAGTCGGTGCAATGTTCGATTACATCTCTATTTTTAAGCAGATTTTCTTTCAGCTCACGCAAGGCGGTGCGCAAACCTTCTTCAATCACCGGATGGTAGAAAGGCATAGAGAGCATCTGCTCTACCGTCATCTCGCTCTGGCAAGCCCATGCCAGCAAATGTGCCAGATGCTCGGCACGCGGGCCTATCATTTCTGCGCCGAGAAAACGGTGCGTACCGCGTTCGCCATAAACCTTCAGCAAACCGCGATTCTGCAGCATCACGCGACTACGTCCTTGATCGGCAAATGACACCTGCCCGCATTCGAATTGCTTTGTTTTGAGCGTGCGACTGGTTTGCCCGACTATCGCGATTTGCGGATCGGTAAAGGCAACCATCAAGGCCGCGCGGCGCAAGCCTGCGACTACATTCGGGAAATGTCCGGCATTGTCGCCGGCAATACGCCCTTCATCCGCCGCTTCATGCAGCAAGGGCCTATCGTTATCGACATCACCCGCGATAAAAATCGCACTGTCACCACACTGCATCGTCAGCGGATCGAACAAGGGAATACCGCGCGCATCCAACTTCAAGCCGGTGGTTTCCAATCCGATATTGGCCACATTTGGCGACCGCCCGGTTGCTGCCAATACATATTGATAATGCTCAGTCCGCTCGCTGCCATCAGCATGACGCGATACGCATTCGACTTGCTCACCGACCTGTTTGGCCGCGACGATGGTTGTGTTCAAGCGCAGATCCAACTCTGAACCGATACAGTCTATCGCCGTTTGATTGACCTCATCGTCGTTCAATTGCGCCAGTCGACCGCTGCGCGCAAACAAAGCCACGCGTACGCCCAGACGTTGCAATGCAAGCCCAAGCTCCAGTCCGATCACACCAGCACCGATCACCGCAACCGATTCCGGCAAATCGTCCCAGGCAAATACATCGTCGCTCGTAATCAGACGTTTACCGAGTCCGCGCAATTCCGCCGGAGTCTGCGGGCTCGAACCGGTAGCAATGACTATGCGTTCGGCGTTCACTTGCGTGTCGTCACCCACTTGCAAAGACTGTGCAGAAGTGAAGCGCGCATAACTGCGCAAGCGCTCGGCCGTGTCTATAGATTCCACGCCTTGCACGACAAAACCGACGAAACGATCGCGCTCACTTTTAACGCGCTGCATCACAGCCTTGCCATCGATACGTACAGCGCCGGCATGCACACCAAAAGCCGGTGCGGCAGATATCGCATGCGCTGCTTCTGCCGCTGCAATCAATAATTTGCTCGGCATGCAACCAACGCGCGCGCATGTCGTGCCGTACGGGCCACCTTCAATCAGCACCACGCTCTTGCCGTGCGACTTGGCGGCGCGATATGCGGACATACCGGCACTCCCGGCACCAATTACTGCCACATCGAATTTCAGCGTTTTCATGATGCCCCGTTCTTGAAAGTACAGTCAGCGAGACGAAAAATCGCCGTCTCAGTCGTGGCGGCTATGCAGTTCAGCGATATCTTCGATATTACCGATTTGAATCACAACCGGATTAGCCGATGCGCGCGCCTGCATAGGTCGCCAGGCAAAGCGCCATTCATTTTCGGCAGCCTGGTTTTTCGCTTTGGAAAAAATCTTGCCGAGCGGACTAGGCGCACCATACGAAATCGCGGCATCAATACCCGCCCAGTTAGGCAAGGCTCTCTGCACGGCGCGATGGACGCGCTCGCCGAATTCTTCTGCGTTGTGCACCACCAGATACGAATCCACATGCGGTAAGTCATCGAACAAGGTGCCGTCCCAGGTTTGCGTCAGACTCAATACCAAATAACTACCGGCGGCCTGTAAAGCTTGATCGGGCGCTGGCGGGCTTAAACGAAATTCGCCCAGGGACAAAGAACGCTCCAATCCGTTTCGTTCAGAAAAATAATAGAGTTTGGAAGGACGCTTACTATCAATCAAAGTCATGCTGCAGTCCTGAAAAAATAATGATGATGGTCGTACAACCGAATGTAGTCATCGGTTCTTGCCATTTTAAGCAGATTAATCGGCTAGCAGTAAAACTATACCGGCATTCGGAAAATTAAACCTTGCGTCACAGGCTCAATCGCGATGACGCAAGCTGTACCACGCCATGCCCAGCCACTCATGCATGGCATAAGAAGTTTGTTGCAGCCACTGGCTGCCAGGCAAGAAGTCGACTGGCGTGACACGTGACGTACTGCGGAAGATAGTTGGTGCCGGCACGACCTCCAGACCCACTTGCGTGAAGCTGCGTTTTGCGCGCTCCATGTGCATGGCATCCGTCACTAATAGAATTTTATGCACGCCAGCCTCGCGCAATATGCGCGCAGACAATTGCGCATTCTCTGCGGTGTTATTCGATGCTTCTTCCAGCCACTGCACTGGTACCGAGAAATCTTCCCTCAATACGCGCGCCATGATTGCCGCCTCCGATACTTCAGCACCATCCGGCCGACCACCCGTAACCAAAATAGGTAAATGCGTTGCACGCTGCAGCCTGGCCGCATAACGCAGGCGCTGCAAGGTCGGTGAACTGGGAATATCCTGCGCGCCGTATTCCGGCGCATTGCTGATGCGGCTACCGCCCAGCACCACTATTGCTTGTGCGCCAGTCGCATCCAATGACTGCAAAGGCGGATTCAATTTTTCCAGTGGTGCAACGAACAAGGATGCACCAAAACGCGTGCTGAAGACAGCCAATACAAGCAAAGCCGTGATCGACAAAACCAAGCCCAAGCGCGGCCAACGTCGGCGCATATACAAACCCAATGCGCATAACAAAATCAGATTCAAGGGCGGTAGCAACAAAGCGCCCAACGTTACATTAACAAGCCAGGCGGTATTCAAGATGCGCGCATCTCCAATTACAAAGTACGCAAATTACTCATCCATCTGCGCTTCAGCAATTGTGCGCAACTGAAAACGGCCATCGTTATTGAAGAGCCAGGTTTCCATCAACTCCAACTGCCCTTTTCGCAACAAGGTTGGTGCCGGCTTGGGGAACGGTGCTGTACTGCGCAAGCTCGCCAAAGCAGTTGTCTCGGTAGCGCGATCGCGATTGGAACGCAGAATTTCGCTACGCACCAGACCGCCGTTGGCATCGACCACATACTTCACGACAACAACTGAACGCAGCAATGCTTGTGGCCGTCCGACATACACTTTAGTGGAGTTAACCTGAACGATGCGATTAGCCAAAGCCTCGCGGTAAGCACCAACTGTATCGGCGGTGGATGTGCCGTCTTGCGTTGTTTCTGCCGGCTTGTCGAGCAGAGTGCGGCCGCTGCAACCTGCCAAGATCAATGCCGCTATGCCTATCGCGATGCGATTTTTGATCATCATTCGGTCACCTCCATGAGTTTGATGGAATAGGCATGCCGATAAATATCCGCATACGCGCAAAATTTATTCACGTGCTTAATTAAAGCTTTGCTGCAATCTGAATTGTTCCGTCGCCAATATCAAAGCGGCTGCAGTACCTGGCTCCAATGCCGCATGTCCGGCATCAGCGATGATGTGCAACTTCGCCTCCGGCCACGCCTGATGCAAGCGATACGCAGACAAAGGCGGACACACCACGTCGTAACGGCCTTGCACTATCACCGCAGGCAAATGCCGTATGCGCTCCAGATCGTGTATCAACTGATCTTCCTCAAGAAAACCGCCGTGCAACATGTAATGCGCCTCCAGCCTGCCGACGCCCAAGGCAACAACATCATCACTGAACGCTTCTATCGTTTCGGCCTGTGGCTTCAGGAATAAACAACGCCCTTCATAACGACTCCAATCGCGCGCTGCCTGCATAGAGACGAGCTGATCATCATTGAACAATCTCTTCTCGTACGCACGCAATAAATCCTGTCGCTCCTCAACCGGAATCGCGGCCACAAATTCTTCATGTGCTTCAGGAAAATACCAACGCATGCCGTACAGAAACCAATCGATCTCGGCACGCGTGCAAAGAAAAATGCCGCGCAAGATAAAGCCGAGACAAGATTGCGGATGCGCCTGACCATAAGCCAGCGCCAGCGTCGCGCCCCATGATCCGCCGAACACCAACCATTGCTCGACGCCCAACATGCGACGCAAGGCTTCAATATCAGCGATCAATAATTGCGTCGTGTTGTTGCGATACTCACCTAGCGGCGTTGATTTTCCGGCACCACGCTGATCGAACAGAATGATGCGGTAATACTCGGGATCGAAGAATTGTCTGTGCTTGGGAGAAATACCACCACCAGGACCGCCGTGCAGAAACAGCACAGGCACACCAGCAGGGCTACCGCACTCTTCCCAATACAAGGTATGCAGATCATCAACCGGCAACATGCCGCTGCGATGCGGTTCCAGCGGTGAAAACAAAGGTGATGTGGATGTAGAAGCGTCCATGACTACCTCGAAAAGGGATGCTCCGATTGTAACCAATGATCTCTCTTCAATGTGTAACGTACATCATTCGTACCAGTCCGAATTGAAATGAGTTGCGAACTATTCCCGCCATGCAACCTCCTATAAGAAGGAGCACAGAAAATCGCATGCGTATCAGCATGCAAAATGCATTTGTATGGGAGGTGAACTAATGAAGTTATTGCAAGACTGGTTTATGTTGGGTATTTCTTTGGATAACTGGTTGCACGCACTGATTGCAGCATTACTGAGTTACCTGCTCATGGATCTGGGCACACGTTTCGTGATTCGTTTAGTAAAACGTCGCATGTCCGTACTCAACAGGCTGACCAAACGACGCATCGATGAAGTCATCGTCGGCACACTGGCCGGCACCAAACGTTACCTACTCTTCCTGTTGGCAATCCTGATCGGCCTCAACACACTCACCTTGCCCGCCGCTATAGAACTGCGCCTGTCGCAAGCAGGTATCGTCGTCATCGGCATTCAGGTTGCAATCTGGCTCAATCGTGGCATCAATATGTGGATGGAGAAACTCATCGACCCCGAAGTCGATCCTGATCTGCGCAATCGTGCGATCACCACCACGATGGTGTTTCTGCTCAGAATCGCAGCGATGTTGACTGTGCTGCTCACCGTGCTGGCCAATCTGGGTGTGAACATCACGGCCTTTGTTGCCAGCCTCGGTATCGGTGGTATTGCCATCGCACTGGCGTTGCAAACTGTATTGAGCGATCTGTTCGCCTCACTCTCTATTGGTCTGGATAAACCTTTCGAGGTTGGTGACTTCATCGTGGTCGACGATATGCTGGGCACAGTGGAACATATAGGTATCAAGACCACGCGATTGCGCAGTTTAAGCGGCGAACAATTGATACGTTCAAATACGGAACTGCTCAAATCGGCCATCCGTAATTACAAACGCATGTCGGAACGACGCGTGCTGTTCAATTTCGGCATCACGCATCAAACCCCGGTCGAGCAGATTCCCGAATTGACCGCGGCCATACGCCGGATCATCGACGATGCGACACCGACGCGTTTCGATCGCGCGCACTTTGTACGCGTCGGACCCAGCAGTCTGGAATTTGAAGTGGTGTATTACTTGTTAAGCAGGGAGTACAACGTCTACATGGATGTACAGCAACACATCAATCTGGAACTGATGAAAGCGTGTGCAGAACGCGGCATCGTGTTCGCTCATCCAACGACGACACTGCATGTTGCATCAGGAGTGCCATCAGAGTCGCATTCAGCGCATGACATGCACAAGGCACGACACGCTTTTTCTTGATCGTTGAATGCCGGCGTATTGCACGTCGGCATACACATCATTTGGCAATGGCGCGCGCCTTGCCGAGACGGTGACGCACGATGTCGTACACCCAGTTGAAGCAAAACGCGTACAGCATGAAGAAAACCGAGAACACCAAATCTAGTGTAATCGCCTCGATCAGCGAAATATCCAGCCACCACGCCGTCAGCGGCAAAGCGACCGACATAAAGAAGACTTCAAAACCCAGCGTATGGCCAACCCGCATTTTGACAGTGCGACGCCATCCATAGCGTTTCTCGAACACTTCGTAGATATGGTTGTAGATCATATTGCACACCATTGCACTGATAGCCAACATCAAGGCCAATGCACCGAAGTGCAACATATCCATGCCGAAACCATACGACATCAGTGGAACCAGGATGATCAATGCAAAAAATTCAAACAGGATGGCGTGTACTATGCGGCGAAATAATGTATTGATAACAAATACTCGAAAATAACGAATGAAGACCGCCATTATAGGCGGGCAGGTGCAAACCCGCTTGCAGCACCCCGATTCCATTCTTTGAATTTTCGCTAATAAAAAAACAATCCTGCAAAAGTTTCTGCAAACATGAGTGACAAATAAAAAATTATGCTCTATACTTCGCACCCTTCAGCTGTTGGTAGACGCCAACACGTTTGACTGAGTAAGCGAATGTTGCGGGTGCTTAGCTCAGTTGGTAGAGCGGCGCCCTTACAAGGCGTAGGTCGGCGGTTCGACCCCGTCAGCACCCACCAATCAGTCAAACAGCAAGTTGAAACAGTCTAGTAGTTGGAGTGGTAGTTCAGTTGGTTAGAATACCGGCCTGTCACGCCGGGGGTCGCGGGTTCGAGTCCCGTCCGCTCCGCCAAAATAAGAAAATGCCCGCGCAAGCGGGCATTTTTGTTTTCAGCTTATCATTCGGCGCAGCCGATACTCTGTGCAGTGGAGTGAGCCGCCTGCGGAACGTAGGCGAGCCCCTGCCCCATAAAGAAGCACTCTCAACTCTTCAAATCAATAAGTCTTGTAAGCGAGATACTTTCCGCTCATGACGATGCGTACACGATCGCCATTCGGATCTTTCTCTCTATCCATATCCATCTTGAAGTCAATCGCGCTCATGATGCCGTCGCCGAATTCTTCATGGATCAATTCCTTGAAAGTGGTGCCGTAGACGCTCACCAACTCATAGAAACGATAAATCAGCGGATCAGTTGGTACTGCGGTCGGTAAAGAACCTTTGTACGGCACAACCATCAGCCACTTTTTTTCTTCATCGGTCAGATCAAAAATACCAGCCAGGACATCAGCCTGTTTAGCATCCAGCGTCATTTGGCCGAGACAAGCCGCCGTGACCCATTCTTTACTCAAGCCAACCTTGGCTGCGACGTCAGACCATTTCAAACCTTTGGCAACTTTGCCGGTGATGATTTTTTCAGTAACGTCCAGACGATTCATACTTCACTCCTTGGGTTGAGATAGCTGCAATGTGACACTCGATAGACTGCCCGCCTTAGCTAAGCAAGCTTCGTGCGCACTAACATGGCAGATGTGAAGTCTTGGTATTACAGCAAGACGACATGCGCCATGCACCTCTCAGGCTTTTCCACTTCTGGTAACATACGAACCCGGTACACAAAGGCTCGTTGCCCCGCATATCCTTTACCCATGCGCCCACCGCAACGAGAAAGCACGATGACAGACTTCAAACGCGAACCTATTCCCCTCCCCAGCAAACCCGGCAAGGTCTTGCTGCACTCTTGCTGTGCGCCTTGCTCAGGTGAAGTAATGGAAGCCATGCTGGCGAGTGGTATCGAATACACGATCTTCTTTTACAACCCGAACATCCATCCGGAAAAAGAATATCTGCTGCGCAAGGAAGAGAACATCCGTTTTGCAGAAAAGCACAACGTGCCTTTCATCGATGCCGATTACGACACCGACAACTGGTTCGAACGCGCCAAGGGTATGGAAAACGAACCGGAACGCGGCGTGCGCTGCACGATGTGCTTCGACATGCGTTTCGAGCGCACTGCGCTGTACGCACATGAACATGGTTTCCCTGTCATCTCCAGCTCGCTCGGTATCTCGCGCTGGAAAGACATGAATCAAATCAATGATTGCGGTGTACGCGCAGCGGCCAAATATCCAGACATGCTGTACTGGGAATACAACTGGCGCAAAAAAGGCGGCTCCGCACGCATGATCGAAATCTCCAAACGCGAGAATTTCTATCAGCAGGAATATTGCGGCTGCGTCTATTCACTGCGCGACACAAATAAGCATCGTCGCGAAAGCGGTCGTGAGCGCATTGCAATGGGTGTGCAGTTCTACGGCAAAGCGGCAGAAACTCTGGCGACGGAAGACGACGCAAACAAATAATGTGGCCGGCGTCGGACGACGCTTCTTCCCGCAAGACCAGCAACAGATACACAATAAAAAAGCCAACCCTTGCGGTTGGCTTTTTTATTTTCTCCGGCCTTCGTTTCAAAGCATGGCCATCTACTTACCGACTACATCGTCAGAATTCTTCCCATTCTGCACCAGCCGGCACTGGCTTCACCGCACGTGGCACACGCGCAAACTCCTTATCGTCTATCTTTTGCTGCGTCGTCTTTATTTTTTGCAATACTGGTTTTCCTTTTACTTTGGGCTGCGCTTCTACAGCATATTTAGGTGCTGCCTGCGTTAGCGCCAAGGAATTGCTATCCAGTTTAAACACGCCCACCACTTGCGATAAGTTTTGCGCCTGATCTTGCAGCGCTTCCGCGGCAGCAGCGGCTTCTTCCACCAAGGCTGCGTTTTGCTGCGTAACCTGATCCATCTGCATCACCGCCTGATTGATTTGCTCTATGCCGTCCGTTTGTTCCTGGCTGGCGGCGGTGATCTCACTCATGATGTCGGTGACACGCTTCACGCTTTCGACTACTTCTCGCATCGTTGCACCTGCATCATCAACCAGGCGAGAACCGATACTGACCTTGTCGACTGAGTCGCCGATCAACTCCTTAATCTCTTTCGCGGCACTGGCAGAACGTTGCGCCAACGTGCGCACCTCGGAAGCCACCACTGCAAAACCACGGCCTTGCTCGCCAGCGCGCGCTGCTTCGACCGCAGCATTCAATGCCAAGATGTTGGTCTGGAATGCGATACCGTCTATCACGCCGATGATGTCGACAATCTTCTTCGCTGAGTCATTGATTGCGCCCATCGTATCAACCACTTGCGCCACGACTTCGCCACCGCGCACCGCCACTTCAGAAGCGGAGAGCGCCAATTGATTGGATTGACGCGCATTATCGGCATTCTGCTTGACCGTGCTGGTCAGCTCTTCCATCGACGATGCGGTTTCTTCCAAAGAGCTGGCTTGCTGTTCTGTACGCGACGATAAATCCAGATTGCCGGTCGCAATCTGATGCGAAGCCGAGGCAATCGCATCCGTTCCTAAGCGCACTTGCGTGACGATCTTCAGCAAGCCGCCGTTCATGTCCTTCAGCGCTTGCAGCAATTGTCCTGTTTCATCCTTGGAGTGCACCACGATGTCGCCGGTCAGATCGCCGTCGGCCACTTTGCGTGCGAGCAACACAGCACGGCTCAAAGGACGTGTAATGCTACGCGTTGCGAGGAAGGCAAAGAGGCCCGCGATCAACACTGCAATGGCAGAAAAAATCCCGATCAGCAATTGTGTCTGGCTGGCTTTGGCATTGGCCTCTGCACCAGATTTTTTCATCAATTCATTTTGATAATCGATCAGCTTATCGATGGAAGTGAGGTATTTCAGTTGGGCTGGACGCACTTCAGCAAACAGCAGCGTGAGTGCTTCTTCCTTCACGCCTGCCGATGCCAATTTGACGAACTCATCTTTCAAAGGGGTGAATTTACCTCGATCAGTCTGTAGTGCCGCAATCGTCTGTCGACCATTTTCGGAACGAATGCTTTTCTCTAACTGAGCTAGTGCGTTGTTAAGGGAATCGGAAGCTTTGCCGATTCCATCCAATTCGGCCTTGATATGGGACTCATTCGTCATCAGCAATGCATTGCGCATATTGCGTGCGATTTGATTGAGGTCATCCTTCATCGTATTGGCGAGGACTGTTTTGGGATATCGATCGCCGTCTACCTCTGCAATCGCATCGTTCAAACCGCCAATACGGGTAAACGCAAGGGTCGCGAGGAGCACCAGCAAAAGAACTATGCTGCCGAAACTCAAAAGTAAACGCTGCCCAATTTTTAGGTTTTTCATTTTCATCTCTCTCATAAACAAGGTGGATAACAAACGCTTTCCGGACTTATTTCATGACACAAGAAACAGACTGCAAACCTTTTATGACAAAAATCTTACCACCGTGAAACAAGAAAAAAGCTGACGAATCCTCTCAATCACACGCGTCCATGCCGCGCCAAATGAGACTGCGGCGACAGAAAAACAAGAATAGGTTTTTAACAAAAGGTTAAATGTGTGGCGCTAGACCGGAGTATGCGCACACATCAAAATGGAGATTTGCTCAGGAGTGAAAGGGAATAAATCTTCGGGATTGTTTCAAAAATGCACCAAAATGCAGCATTTTTTCCACAACCCGATCGCCCAGCGGAGATGAACCATTATCAGAAAGGCTAGTTTTCCCGGAATAACTCGCCCTGAGTAACAGTATCTTCCAGCGGCAATGTGCCTTTTTTCGCCAAGGTACCGACGCGCACACCCAGCAAACGGAACGCCTGGCTCAACGAAATACGCTTCAGGCATTCGCCGGCGGCCTGCCGGATCGCGCTCGCGTCATCGGTATACGTCGGCAGCGTCAAATCGCGGGTGACGCTTTTAAAATCGGCAAAGCGCAACTTGATACCCACCGTGCGGCCGACATAACCCTTGCGCTCCAGATCGCCAGCCACGCGTACACACAACTGGGTAAAGATAATACCGAGCGCTTCACGATCCCGTTTGGCGTGTAGATCTTTTTCAAACGTGGTTTCGCGGCTGATCGACTTCGGCTCGGAATAAGTAACGATAGGACGATCATCGATGCCGTGCGACACCCGACCCAACCAATCGGCATACGAACGGCCGAAATGCGCATGCAGCACGGCTGGATCTGCATGCGCCAATTCTTCTATGGTGTTCAAGCCCAATGCCGCCAGCTTTTCTGCCGCACGTGGGCCGACGCCGTTGATCTTGCGCGCAGGCAAAGGCCAGATGCGCGTCGCAATATCGGCCTGTGTCAGTATGGTCAAACCGTTCGGCTTCTCAAGATCGGAGCAAATCTTCGCCAACAACTTGTTAGGTGCGATGCCTATCGAACAGGACAAACCTGTCGCCGCAACGACTGCATCCTTGATGCGCTGCGCGACGATGGCAATATCCTCAGTCTGGTCGTTAAGATCCAGATAGATTTCATCAATGCCACGATCTTCCATCTTCGGCGCAATCGCGCTGACTGCGGTTTTGAACAATTTTGAATAATGACGATACGCCGTAAAGTCCGTCGGCAACAGGATCGCATCCGGCGCCAGCTTCGCGACCTTCATCAAACCCATACCAGAAAACACACCTAGCGCACGCGCCTCATAAGTCGAGGTCGTCACCACACCGCGCCCAGCATAATCACGCAAGCGCGAATACTTGCGTGTGCCATCGGCCTGCAATACCGGTTGATGTGCGGAGCCTGCACCGATCACGACAGCCTGACCGCGTAATTCGGGATAACGCAGTAACTCAACGGAAGCGTAAAAGGCATCCATATCAAGATGAGCGATATGGCTTTGCTGACTACTCATGAACAATTTGATGGATGAAACAAGATGCTGAGCAGCATATCATTTACTGTACAAATACACAGTAAATTACTAAGGGATTTTTACTCAAAGAACTGCAGAGGCGAGAATGGCGAAGCACATGCCTGGAACATCACTCCAGCATCAAATATGGGCCGCAAATAAAACAAGGCGAAAGCACCTGCGCGCTCTCGCCTTTTAGGCATCAGTCAAATCAGAAAATTATCTGGTCGGTGCTGGGGTGATGCAGGGTGTTCCGCCGCTGGCTTCAATACGTCGTTTAACCAATGGATCAGCGGTGTAATTCAAGCGCGATTGATCAATATATCTTGGATCGTTAGGATCAGATGGTGCCTGCGCAGCTGGCACGACGATAGCACCTGGACATATTTGGGCCTGCTGGGCTGCTGCAAATTGCGAAAACATGGCTACTGCCGTGCCAGCGAGAATTGTACGTAGTTTTATCATGGCAAGTCCTTTGCTGAATAATAAGGAGGCGAACATTGCATACGCCCAAGAAGTGCCTGACCGATTACATCAATCGGCGATGCACGTCTTCTTACTGACCGCCATTATTGTTGGAAGTTCATCTTTTATATACTGGCAATGCCGCATGGCAATTCTTGCTACGTGAGAACTGACACAATGTTGGCACCATCAACGCGCGCCCAACCACCATAAACCTATCGCCGCAATCGACAACACAGACGCAATACCGGACAATAGCGACAAACGCCTGTAACGCTGCTCATTGGCAATCACACCCTGCTCCAGCGTGATTACCATTTGCTGCAATTGCTCGGCCAATTCCTTGATGTGCACCGCATTATGCGAGGCAACTTCTTGCAGTTCCGTAATTTGTTGCTGCAACAATGCTTCTTCCGTTGCGGCATTCGCATCAACCTTGCGGCTTTGGAAAACCGGCAAGGTCGCGGAGATGATCGTGCCCACATGCGGCAAGATCGCTTTTACCGCGGGCAGTAGCCATGTATACATAAGTGATTCCTCGCTTGATTGAGAGTGATGTAGCACCGCACAAACGGCAGCTGATTGCAGACCATTTAAACAGATTCGCTTGCGCATCACAAATGACGGCGCATTTCCATTTCATCACCATCAAGTTTTAAGTTATATTGCAACGACCCTTGTCTTCGCCTGATAAGCGCAGATAAACAACATCAATTTTAAAAATGACCACACCGCACATGCTCGACCCAAACGCATTACTCAAGCCATTGAATGGCTACATCGTAGAAGACCTGACCAACGCCGACATCGCAGCCACCGGCGCGATTGCCGCATCGATTCTGGGCGACCTTGCTGCACCTGTATTGAAGATGTTGTCCGTTGCGGGCGATTCCGCTGACGACATCTCGCTGGAATTTTTCCCTGACCCGGATGATGAAAGCACACCCGGCACATTGATCTTCTGGCCAACCACACGCACCAGTCTGAACAGCGCTTACGACGATGCCTATCAAGCGGAATATTCGTTGCGCCTGGCAGTTTTTCTGTCGGAAAGAGATGATTCGGATGTGATCTATCCAGCAGGCTTCAGCATGGTGTTGCGACTGAATGAAAGCGCATGCGAACTGGTGAAGGATTTACCACCAGCCGTATTCGAACGTTTGGAATTTCAGATGAAGGGCAGCCCTTTGCCGGGCGGTTTTGAATTCCTGGATGACAGCGAGCACATTCCGGTATTGCCGAATATGCGCCGTCAATTCCTGAAAGCCATCACCCGCGCACATTCCGTTACTGCGAAAAAACGCAGCAAGGAATTTGAAGCAGTGATGGCGCATTACATTTGGGACAACACCGAACCGAAGGCACATTTTGAAGCTGTGCTGTCGACACTGGCTACGCTATTCGTCGCGATACACCATCAATCGAAGCTGTAATAACAGCTTCATCAAATAATATGTCCGACGCTTATCTATTTATTTAATCGTCGGACATATTCACAAACAGTTCTTCCACCTTGGCCCGCGCCCATGACGTTTTACGCAAAAACGTCAAACTAGATTTGATGCTCGGATCGATATTGAAGCATTTGATATCTATGCGCTGACCCAGCTCTTCCCAACCGTAATGCGCAACCAAGGCCAGCAGGATTTTCTCCAGACTCTGGCCGTGTAGTGGATCATTCTTTTGCTGCTCGCTCATCGGGTTCTTTCAGCTTGATCGCTCAAACCAGTTTCTTTTCCTGTACCAATACCCACGGCCGCGCGACCACCGTCCATAACAAGGCATCGGCTTCCAGCCAGATGCTGGCTTGCGCATCGCTCACTTTGGCGATCTGACCCGCATTCAGCCAGTGCTCAACTGCGGCTTTGTCATCTATCGTGAAACGCGCTGCGACTTCGACCAAATCCAGCTCATCGGCAACAACGATCACCAAACCACCGGCGAAATAACGTAGCAATTCCTCCCACGCGATCTGCGAGGTTTCCATATTCAATTTGGCATGCAACAGTTGCTGCTCTTCGCTCAATCCACTCATAGCTTCTATCTGTATAAAGTTCTAATAAAAATAATCCACGCATGCGCGCATCAATAATGCGGCGGTCTCTCGTTCGCCGAATTTTGCTCATTGCCACCGCTAACGACATCCTTCAAGCGGCGCGCCAAGGCAACGCACAATGCTTCCAGCTCATCGATTTTCTTTTGCTGCTGATACACCATATGATTCAGCGCATCGACCAGATCTTCCTGGCGAGCAATCTTGATTTCAATATTGACGATGCGATCTTCGTCCATGATGTGAGTTTCCCAATAATAAAGTGAACGGCAACACATCACGTATCAGCATCACGCTGACATCTTGTGTTTGTGTATGGCTTCGCGACGAAAATTCCGCGACGCCGCATGATAAAAAGGTCGCGGGCAAAATTGCCGCGAAACGAACGATGCTGCCAAAGTAGTTGCCAGCAACAATAAAGTAACGTCCTGGCTGCGTGTCATTTCCATCACGATCACACTGGCCGTAATCGGCGCTTGCGTTGCTGCCGCCAAAAAAGCTGCCATAGACAATAAAGCAACCAATCGCCCGTCGATGACACCCGGCAGTACCTGGGCGATATTGTCACCGATACCGGCACCAATCGCCAGCGATGGCGTAAAGATTCCGCCTGGAATGCCAGCGAAGTAAGAAAGTATCGTCGCGCCAAATTTTGCCAAACCAAAGACCATGCTATCGACCGGATGGCCATTGAGCAAAGCCGCCGTCTGTTCGTAACCCGTGCCATACGTCGATCCATGCGCCAGCAAACCCAGCAAGGCCACCAACAAACCGCACACGCCCGCCAGCAAAATCGGATGACGCTCGGTCCAGCTGCGTCGATTAGCCGGCAACCACGCAGCCGGTCCAGCCAGCAACATTTTGCCAAACAAGCCACCCAATACGCCATTGACCAAAGCACACACCACCACGATGATCCACGATGCATTCAGTGCCAATATCGATTCATGAATCTGGAAGTAAGAGTTATTGCCGAACACCGATAAAGCAATAAAACCCGCACACAACACCGCCGACATCACGAGGCGATCCCAGCGCACTGTGCTGCCGCGACCCAGCTCTTCTATCGCAAACACCACACCAGCTAGCGGCGTATTAAATGCCGCCGCCAAGCCACCCGCGGCACCGGCAGCAATCAAGGCTTCCGGCCGGAAGCCGACCGCAAAGCGCGGACGCTTTTGCCACCAGCGTCCCCACGCCAACATCACGGCGGCGCCGACTTGTACGGATGGTCCTTCACGTCCTATCGATGCACCGACCAGCAAACCGGCGGCAGTCAGTACGACTTTCCACATCGATTGCGGCAGCGATACCAAAGTGTTTTGCGCCGGCCCGGCCGGTATCGACATCGCCGCGATCACTTGCGGAATGCCGCTACCGCGCGCCTGCGGTGCAACGCGTATCGTCATCCAGCGTATGCCGGCAAATCCTATCGGCAACATCAACAGCGCGCTCCACCAATACGCATGTGTGATCTGACGATTCAGGCTGAGCATTTCTTCCGCCAGCCAGGCAAACGCCAAAGAACACACTGCGACGCAAGCAGCACCGCCAAGAAAAACCGCGATACGAAACGAGTAACGCGATACGCGCATCGTATGGCGCGCATGCCTTTTCATGACTTGGAATGTGGAAGGATTAGACATGGCTCAACTCACTTGGGAAAATGAAAGGCTCTGTAGAAAAAACGATGTCGGGTATGCATCGCATGATGAAGGGCCGACGCGCAGCAAGCAAGGAGTTTGAAGCTGTGCATGATCCGTGCCATCGAACACTGTGCTGCAGCAAACCATCGTTCGCAAACAGCGTCGTTGTTTATGCCACTTTCGGCTTCTGCAGCAATGCCTTCAGGTTTGCCAAACGGCTTTGCGGTGTGATGACTTCATCTTCCGTTGGCACGGCATCGCCTTCATCCAGTTTCATTTCCTTGATAAAGCGCGAGATATCGCAATGCACATGTTCGCGCGCACGCTTGCGCTTCTTGCACCAACTCACATGCAATGAGCGTTGCGCACGCGTGATGCCGACGTACATCAGACGACGTTCTTCTTCTATGCGTGCACCCAGCGTTTCGATAGGTGCATCGGGATCGCCCTTGTGCGGCAAGATGCCCTCTTCCACACCGACTAAAAATACGTGCGGGAATTCCAAACCCTTAGATGCGTGCAAGGTCGACATACGCACGGCATCCGGCTCTTCATCCTTGCCTTCCAGCATGGACATCAACGCTACCATTTGCGTCAGATCGAGCAGACTTCTTTCAGGATCGTTGCCGTCCTTGCCGCCGCTGCCTTTTTCTTTCAGCCAGGTTGTGAAATCGATGACGTTCTGCCACTTCGACTGCGCTTGTCTATCGTCGAAGTTATCGTACAGATAGCCTTCGTAATTGATCTCTTTCATCATGTCGTCGAGCAGCGTGCTGGCTTCGGTCTCGCGATGCGCATGTCGTTCGAGATTGTTGATGAAGGTGCAGAACTCGCGCAATGGTGTCAGCTGTCTATCGGCCAGCTTCGATTCCAGACCGCCTTTGAACACCGCTTCGAAGAGCGAACATTGCCATTGACCGGCGAATGCACCCAGCGTTTCCAGCGTTGATTGGCCAACGCCGCGCTTAGGCGTCGTGACGGCACGGATGAAAGCAGGATCGTCATCTTCATTCGCGATCAAACGCAGGTAACTGATGATGTCCTTGATCTCGGCGCGATCGAAGAAACTCTGACCACCAGAGATCGTGTACGGAATGCGCTCCTTGCGCAGCGCCTGCTCAATCACGCGTGACTGATGATTGCCGCGATACAGAATTGCGTAATCGGAGAACTTGGCGCGGCGCTCGAAGCGATGCGCAGACAACATGATCGCGATCTGTTCCGCTTCCTGATCGTCATCCTGCATGCCCATGACTTTGATCGGATCGCCCAGGCCGTGATCGGACCACAGGGTTTTTTCAAACAGTTTTGGATTGTTGGCGATGACCGAGTTCGCTGCTTGCAGTATGCGTGTGCTGGAACGGTAATTCTGTTCAAGCTTGACGATCTTCAGATCGGGGAAATCGACTTCCAGCTGCTTCAGGTTTTCTATCGTCGCGCCACGCCAGGCATAAATCGCCTGATCGTCGTCGCCCACTGCGGTGAACATCGGTTTCTTGCCTATGCCGGTGACCAGCATTTTGACCAGTTCGTACTGACAGGTATTCGTGTCCTGATACTCATCGACCAGCAGATAACGCAGACGTCGCTGCCATTTGTCGCGCACCGCTTCATTGGTGCGGAATAGTTCGACTGGCAGGCGGATCAGATCGTCGAAATCGACCGCCTGATACGCAGACAAGGTCGCGACGTAACTGCGATAGATGCGCGCGGCTTGCGCCTCGTCTTCATCCTTGGCTTGATTCAATGCGGTATCGGGATCGATCAGGCCGTTTTTCCACAGCGACATTGCGGTCTGGATGCGCCGTATCAATTGCTTGTCAGTCGTGACCGCCAAATCCTGCACCAGTGAAAAACAATCGTCGCTGTCCATGATGGAGAAGCGATCTTTCAAGCCGAGTTCTTTCGCTTCCTGACGCAGAATTTTGACACCCAGCGAATGGAAGGTACTGACCGTCAATTGCTTGGCCTTCTTCGGCTCTTTCAGCAATTTGGCGATACGTTCCTGCATCTCCAGCGCGGCTTTATTGGTAAAGGTCAGCGCTGCAATATTCTTGGCTTCGTAGCCATGCTCTTCAATCAGACTCGCGATCTTGGTGGTAATCACGCGCGTCTTGCCCGAACCGGCACCAGCCAGCACCAGGCATGGCCCGTCCATGTAATGGATGGCTTCGCGCTGAGGCGCGTTCAAACCGTGCGTGGAAGAATTCGGGGAAGAGGACATCAGAAAACCAGAAAAGAAAGCCAGCCATTGTATCAGCGTGCGACCGGCCTCAGCCTCTATTGCAGCAACCGTGCAATATCAACAACTTAACCGATATTCACGCGTCCAGATGGATATGCCACATCCGCGCCACGCGGGTTAGCCAGCGTGAATGCCAGTGTTAGCGGGCCGACACGACCTATCAACATCAGCACCATCACTATCCACTGCCCATCCACCGATAACGTCGGCGTAATGCCGCGCGACAAGCCTGTAGTCGATGCAGCAGAAACCACCTCAAAGGCAAGATCGAGAAAACTGCCATGTTCCGTCAGCATCAATAGAAAAGTCCCGGTCATCACAAAAAACAAGGCAATGATGGTGATCGCCAACGCACGCAAGGTCATGCTCGCGTCTATGCTGCGCCCGAACAGAATCGGATTATGTTGCTGACGCAAAAATGCGCGTGTTGCCACCAGCAGAATAATGAATGTAGTCAGTTTGATACCGCCACCGGTAGAACCGCTACCCGCACCGATAAACATCAAGGTCATGATGAAAAAAGCGGTTGCCGGCGTCAACATCGAAGTATCCATTGTGGTGAAACCCGACGAACGCGGTGCCACCGCCTGAAACCAGCTCGCCCATAACTTCGTGCCTATGCCATGCAAGCCACCCAAGGTATCCGGATTGCCATACTCCAATGCGAACAGCACCAGCATTGCCAGTAAATTGATCGCCACCGTACCGACCAACATCAATTTGGTATGCAGGGCAAATTCGCGGAAGCGACGTTTAGCGCGCAAATCCGCAATCACGGCAAAACCGATACCACCGGAAATAAACAGGAAAGAGATCACAATATTGATCAGCGGATTGCCAACATAAGCCGCGAGACTATGTTGATCCAGTCCGAAACCCGCATTATTGAAAGCCGATACCGCATGGAAGAAGCTATAGAACAAACCCTGCGACCAACCCATCTGCGGCACCCACTGTATCGCCAGCAAGAGCGTACCGAGCAATTCCATCACCACGATAAAGCCGAACAACACGCGCAACAAACCCTGCATATCAATGCGGCCGCTTTGATTGAATGAATCCTGCAAGGCAGCACGATCACGCAAGGTCAAACGACCACTGGTCAAATGGATGATCAACACACCAAACGTCAGCAAGCCGATACCGCCCAGTTGTATCAAACCAAGCAAGACCCATAAACCGAACTGTGTGAAGTGACTACCGACATCGACCACCGACAAACCGGTAATCGTCGAAGCCGATACCGCCGTAAACAAAGCCTGCATCCACGAAGTCGGCGCATTGCTGGCCATCGGCAATTTCAACAGAATCGCGCCCACCAGCGACAAGCCGATGAAGGACAGGATCAAGGCCTGAGGCGGCGTCAGGTGTAGAACTTTTCTTTTGACCTGCCGGTAAAAAAACGGCGGTCGGAAGCCGCGTCTCATAGATAAGGGGAAATATTGCGCAAGTTATCCAGCGTACCAACCATCACCAGTTGGTCACCCAGACGGAAAATGTAATCGGCAGCAACTGGCGCAATCACTTCACGCTGATGCTTGACCAGCAGCAACTGCACGCCACGTTGACCCAACGTCAGTGACGCCACGGTTTTATCGGCAAGCTTGTCGGAAGCGCGCACTTCCACTGTAAACAAATCGTGTCCCAGACTGATGTAATCCAGCACTTCCGGATACATCATCGCGTGCGCCAGGCGCAAACCCATTTCATGCTCGGGATGCACGATGTGATCGGCACCCAGTTTATGCAGGATGCGATGATGATTATGATTGAGTGCCTTGGCCCAGACTTCCGGCTTCGGCATGTTCTTGACGGTGAGCGTCACCAAGATGTTCGCTTCCAAATCTTCACCGATGGCGACCACCACCGCGTCACTGTCATGCACACCCAGATCGCGCAGCGTATCCTCATTGCGCGCATCTGCCACCACTGCCTGCGTGATATCGTCGGCAATCGCATTCACATGTTCCGGATCGAGATCGATGCCGAGTACATCATTGCCCAAGCGAGCCAGTTCGCGAGCGACGGTGGAGCCGAACGCCCCTAATCCGATAACAGTAAATGTACGTTTCATGATGGAAGCTCAGCGAGAAGATAATGGGCATTAGAACATAAGTAAAAGCCGCCGGGCGTACTGTAAATTCTACAAATATCCTTATCGCATGCACATCCGCACCACATCAAGGTTTGGCTCCAGCGTGCAGCACAGTACAATACCAACAGAGTCAATGAAGTGCAGCGCGCATCATTGTGATATCCACTCCTTCATTCAAATACGTCGCCATGCAATTTCAGCATCTGATCGAAATCAACGACCCGCTCAATCCCCTGATCGATACGCTCACGCGCGATCAATTGTGGCGTGGCCTGGTTCTGCGCGCAGAATCACCGAAACTGTTCATTCCCTGGCTGGATGAATGCAAATTGCTGTCACGCAGCGAAGATGTGATTGCCCGCACACTGCGCTATGGCGAGTTGCTGGTGCACGATCGCGTCAACCTGACGCCACAGCAAACCGTGCATTACGACGTACCGGCGCAAACAGATATTCCCGCATCCAGCCTGCTCATCACGATAGAAGAGCCTAGTCCCGGTGCCTTATTCGTCCGCTTTTCATACGACACTGGTACTACCGACGATGATATGGATGCCTTCTACAACGAATTCCGCCGCTCGGCCTATCAGGAAGCCGATATCGACACGATACGCATCATTCGCCAATTGGCGGAAGAAGGACGTTTGGGCTTGCCGCTCTGATCGCAGGTGTACGCCTTGCACCTCAAGGCGCGCCGCAATAAAAAACGCCGGGCATGCCCGGCGTTTTCATTTTCATGTGCAAGAATCAATCAGGTACTTTGATTCCATTTTTGACGGATTTCACACCGCCGGTTTTCTTCGCTGTTTCGCCAGCCAGGTATTGCTGCCACTCGTTCTTGACCGTGCCGGACAAGGCAACTGCACCGTCCGTGGTCGCAGCGACTGCAATCTTGGTACCTTTCAGTTCCGCTTCCTTGGCCAACGATGCTTCTACCGCTTTTTGCAGTGCCGGGCTAGGTGCTGCCGCCGGCGCAGCAACCGCTGGTGCCGGAGCTGCGGCTGGAGCCGCCGCTGCAGGTGCTGCGGTTTGCGTATCGGTAGATGCACAGCCAACCAAAGCAGCAGAAAGGACTGCCAGAACCAAAGCGCGTTGAATGTTTTTCATAATGTCTCCTCCATTTATATTGGTTTTTACCAGTTTTTTTAGTGCGACTATATGTTGGAAAGCTAAAGCTGCTTCCGGAAATTAGTATAGGCACAGCCCTTGCGGAAAAGGGGACGCATTCTGGATTTTTTTTGAACGGAATTGACTTTGGACAGCTTCCGGCGGCGCTTTATGTCGCTTGTCGGCAACAACCGCTCCCAAGCTCGTAAAGATCAAGTTAAGGCTATAAAAAAGATGACGCTGAACTGATATGGCACCCAGCTACAAGCTCATCATCATTCGACCAAACCCGAACTCTGTAAACCAGTCACGATCATATCCACCGCTATCGTGCCTATCAGCAGCGCAGACATACGACCAACCAGATCGATGTAGCGATCAGTGATCGCAGCGTGTCGCTCCTTCAATCTGTCGTGCGCAATCTTCATCACGACCAAGATAGTGACCGTCAACACCAGCGTGCCGACAATGACGGCCGCCGCACCGAGCAAGGGCATACGTGTACCTATCACCACCGCAGCACTGACCGTACCGGGACCGATCATGATAGGCATCGCGATGCTGCCGGCCATCGCAGTCGGGTTATCGCGCAGACTCTCGATCGCATGCGCGCCGGAGAACACATAGCGTAGACCGATCATCAAAAAGATAATGCCGCCGAAAATCTGGAAGGATGCAAAACGTACTTGCAGATAATCACGGAAGAATGCTTCGCCACCCCATGCGAACAGAACAAAGACGCAGGCACTGATCAAGCTGCCGCGTATCAGCACGCGCGCAAAGGTCGGCGTCGGCAATCCCCGTATCAGATCGAGCAGATAAATGCTCATCAGGAAGGGATTGAACAAGGCGAAGAAGAGCGCGAAAGAACGCAGGTAAGTTTCCATTTATTCCTTTAGCGCGTCGCCGTCAACGACAAGTGTTCAGTCAATAGCAAGCGCTTGTGGCGTCAGTTCGACGATGTCTTCACGCGCAGCGACAAACTCCGGCCGTGGTTCCAATCCGCCTTTGGGTGCATCCAGTTGATTGGCGATGCTGTTATAGACGAAGAACACATTGCTGCGCGGATAAGGCGTGATGTTGCCGTTGGAGCCGTGCATCGTATTGCAGTCGAAGAAAACGACGGAACCAGCTTTGCCTGCGCACGACTTGATGCCGCCCATATCGGCTAGATAACGCAACAGAATTTGATCAGGCACGCCGACTTCCTGTTTCTTCAATGATTTCTTGTAGTTCTCATCCGGCGTCTCGCCCATGCAGGAGACGTAGTGATGATGCGAACCGGGAATCAGCATCAGTGGGCCGTTGGATACACTGTTATCAGTCAACAGTATCGAACAGCTCAATGCGCGCATGGCTGGCATGCCATCTTCGCTATGCCAGGTTTCAAAATCGGAATGCCAGTAAAACTCTTTACCGGTAAAGCCGGGTTTGTAATTGATGCGCGATTGATGGATATAAACTTCGCTGCCGAGTATTTCACGCGCGACATTGAGCACGCGCGGATCACGCACAAGGTTGGCGAAAATTTCATTCAAACGATGCACATTGAAAATCGAGCGCACTTCACCGCTGCCCGGTTCTGCAATCACTTCCTTGCGGCCGGTATTAGTAAAGTCTTCGCGCATGGCTTGCATCGCATCGAATAGATAGGCAACCTCTTCTGCGTTGAATAATTCCGGCATCAGCAGAAAACCGTTTTCCTGATACGACGCACGTTGCATCTCATCGAGTTGCGTCTTGTGCTTAATGTCGTGTTCATACACTACCGGGTCCTGGCGCGCCAGAATGCCGGCATTGTTTTGCGTACGTGTTGGGTAGGCATCTTGCGAAAGCATGATCATCTTCTCCTCAACTTTCTGCCGTGGCCTTTTCGACCTCGACCTTTGCGATAGTGGTGGCAGTTTCAGGCACTAATTGATAGACGCCGTTTTCATCGTGCATCTCGTTGCCTGCCAGCGGTGGATTGAAGGTGCAGACCAGATGCAAATCGGTTTCTGCACGCAGCCAGTGTTCATCGTTCTTGTTCAACGCATATAAAGTGCCCGGCTCGATGCGGAAGGTTTCGCCGGAAGGAATCAGTTCGACCGAACCGGTACCTTCGACGCAGTACACACCTTCCAAATGATTCTGGTACCAGATGTGTGTCTGCGTACCGGCGTAGATCACTGTGTGATGCATGGAGAATCCCATGCCGTCTTCACGCAACAGCAAGCGCCGGCTGGCCCAGGTTTCCGCCTTCACATCACGGCTGGTATCGAGTATGTCTTTGAGTCTGCGTACGATCATGCTGTCACCTCTTTATCTGATTCAACCTGATCTTTGATTTTTTCACTAACGGCTTCGGCTACGGCGTGTTCCAGAATGTCGAGACCAGCGAGCATGGTTTCCTGTTCTATCGTCAGCGGCATCAGCAGTTTGACGACTTCATCCTCACCACCGGATGTTTCAATAATCAAACCGTTCTGAAAGGCGATCGCTGTAATGCGATCAGCCACCGCAGGATCAGCACAAGCAATGCCTTGCATCATGCCGCGACCGCGACGCGTCAACTCGGCATCCGGATAACTAACCACCAGCTTGTTGAGGAAAGCTTCTATCGCTTGCGATTTCTTTTGTATCTCGGTCTGGAATTTGTTATCGCTCCAGTAGTGCTGCAACGCTGCCGTCGCCGTCACGAAGGCGAGATTGTTGCCGCGGAAAGTACCGTTATGCTGACCCGGCTTCCATACATCGAACTCCGGCTTCATCAACAACAAGGCCATAGGCAGGCCGAAACCGGACAGCGATTTCGACAAGGTGATGATGTCGGGCTTGATGCCTGCAGGTTCGAAACTGAAGAAGGTACCGGTACGACCGCAACCAGCTTGAATGTCATCGACGATCAAGAGAATCTTGTGACGCTGGCATAACTGCTCGAGCTTCTTCAACCAGTTCAAACCGGCGACATTCAAACCGCCCTCACCCTGTACGCACTCGGCAATGATGGCAGCAGGAAGATCAACGCCGCTGCTAGGATCGGTAATCAATTTATCCAGCATCGCAATGGTGTCGATGTTCATGCCGAAGTAACCGGAGTAAGGCGCACGATGTACATCATTCAATGACACACCAGCAGCATCGCGGAACTTGCGATTACCGGTCAGTGCCAGCGAACCGAGCGAGACGCCATGAAAACCATTGGTGAACGAAATCACCAACTGGCGACCCGTCACATTACGTGCAAGCTTGACCGCCGCTTCTACCGCATTAGTGCCGGTCGGACCGGTGAACTGCATCTTGTATTGCATCTTGCGCGGCTTGAGGACATGGCTCTCGAAGGTTTGCAGGAAGGTTTTTTTCGCACTGGTGGCCATATCGAGGCCATGCACAATGCCGTCTTCCGACAGGTAGTCGATAACAGCCTGCTTCATCAGCGGATTGTTATGGCCGTAGTTGAGCGTACCGGCACCGGCCAGAAAATCGATATAGGTGTTGCCACCTTCATCAGTCAGCTTGGCGTTTTGCGCGGTAGCAAATATGGTTGGGAATGAGCGGATGTAGCCGCGAACTTCTGATTCAAGTCGATTGAATATACGCATCATGTTTCTCCTGATGGTGAGTAAATGAAATGGCCGAGTGCAACGCAATCACGCTGCGCACTATCACTAGCCAAGTTGGTAGAGCCATTCTTCTTCGTGCTTGCCGTCGCCAAAATCGCTGGCGGCGAAATACGGCTGTGCCGTAATGCCGATGTTGAAACGCTTGGCATAGCTGTCGAATAATTTTTGCGAGCCGATGTTGCTTGGGCTGATGGTGGTTTCTATCTTGTGAAACCGATGGGTGACGGCACAACGTGCGGTCAATTGATCCAGCATGCGTGAAGCGAGGCGCTGGCCTTGTGCATGGGGTGCAACAGCAACTTGCCAGATGAAAAGCGTACTTACTTCTTCTGGTTCTATCGCCGGTCGTATATAGGCGGTAACCGCACCGACCAGTTCGCCGCCTACTTCTGCCACTATGCAGGTAGCACCGTGATGCTCGCACAGCAATAGATAGGCGTAGCGAGAGTTGAGATCCAGCGGCGGACAACGTGCGATCAAATCATGCAGATCAGCACCGTCGCGACGCTTGGGTGGACGCAGCACGATGTTATCGATGACTGCGCCTATTACTCGTGTGTTCATGCTTTCTCCTTTTTCGAGAAAAGCGATCCCCGCAGTCATTAAAGACCACAGTTACACTCGTCAGTTAAAGGGAAATCAGGTTTGCGCGCGGAGCTTGCTACTACTTATCGCAAGCGTCCTGCTACACAGGTTCGGCAGGTATTTTGGCTTCCAGCAATGAGGCAAATTGTTCCAGCGTGACGATCAAGGCTTGACGGTCGGTTTCTGGCAGCGCGCCTAGCAGGCTGTCGAAACCATTCGGTAATGCCGATGGTGCATTGGCAAGAACCGC
This sequence comes from Herminiimonas sp. GW821-FHT09C12, assembly GCF_059416385.1. Classification (NCBI taxonomy): domain Bacteria; kingdom Pseudomonadati; phylum Pseudomonadota; class Betaproteobacteria; order Burkholderiales; family Oxalobacteraceae; genus Herminiimonas; species Herminiimonas sp. GW821-FHT09C12. The sequence goes on along the minus strand of NZ_JBWKPC010000001.1, from coordinate 965,701 downwards.
TTGGCCCGCCTCCGTCACTGCGACAAATACATTACGACGATCACGCGTATCGCGCTCTCGTTGTACCAATCCTTTTTCTTCCAGCCGATCAACAATGCCGACCACGGTACTGGGACTGAGTTGTATGGCACGCCCGATGGATCTGAGCGTACTCGGCCCTAGTTCTGCAATTGCAAGAAGTGCCACAAGTTGTGGCGATGTGATGTTATGAGTGACTGCCAAGCGCTTCGAATGGTGCTCCACGCACTGTGCAATACGTCGTACGCTTTGCAAAATGCGGATCGAATCATTTACGGTAACAAGTTTGGCGATGTCATTCATGACCGCGAGTTTAGCGACACTTTTTCATTCTGTCGCGCCGCATCACGATAACGTCACATTTTCCTGTTTTTGATATCCCGGTTGCTTGATTAACAAGCAGCCATCTTACCCGCCAGATCGATTGATGTCAAATCATTCGCATACGAACCATGTTGATAGGAATCAATATTTCAGCGCAGCATCTCTATGTGCGGGATGCCATCTTCCATATACATCTCTGATACTGGTTGGAAGCCGAAGCCGGCATAGAAGCGCTGCAAATGCTCTTGCGCCGAGATGCGAATCGCACTGCCGGGGAAGTGCTGCGCGACGCGGCGCATGCCTTCAGTCAGCAATTGTTTGCCCAAACCAAAGCCACGTGCGGGCTGCGTAGTCAGGACGCGGCCGAGTGCCGCTTCAGGATATTTGTCGCCGGGTGCGAAGCAGCGCAGATAGGCGAATAGTTGCGTATCGTCTGCCGCGTTCCAGCCCAGAAGATGAAATGCGCGTTGATCGTCACCGTCGATGTCGGCGTACAGACATTGCTGCTCCAGCACGAAGACATCTTGCCGCGCACGCAATGCAGCGTACAAAGCTGTGCCGTCCAGTTCATCGAAAGTGGCCCACTGCCAGCGGATAGTTGGCGTCGCTGTCTTGCGCATTATTTGTCGCAGCCTTGCATGCCGCAGGCCTGCAATTTCAAATCTTCGGTGCGCTGTTGCGTGTGGCGCGCCAGGCAAGAGTAATGCAGCAGCGGCCAGATAGAACCGGATTCTTCGCGCGGACCGGTGTTGGCAAAGCAATCCTTGTCGCGAAAAGTAATCCACGTGCGTTGCGCATCGCGCAAGCGCTGCTTGGCGGCGGTATCTTGTTGCGCCTGCATGGTGAACTTGTATTGCTGATTGAGCGCTTGATCGGCGATACCGTAGCGATGGCTGGCGCACATATTCATCGTGAGCTGGTTTTTGTCGCAATCCTTCAGCGCTTCTTGCATGACTGATTGGTCTTGTGCGATGGCTGCTGCACTGACTACTAACAAAACACTTGCAAGAATATGGGCGTTTTTCATTTTTTGTTCCAGTAACTGAATTCAGCTTCGTAACAAGTGACGTCCAGTTCGGCGACTTTATCCTGCATCGCGGACTGTGCATCGGCAATCGCCTGATTGTAAATGCTCGGCCCCAATTCCCGCACGCAAAAATCGAGCAGCAGCTTGGCTTTAAGGTCACCTATGTCTTCATCCATATTGGTACTGAAGTAGCGCTGGATAGAACCGATCAGACGTTCTTCGGTTTCTGGATTGAGTTTGATGGTCATGATGATGTGGACTGATTAATTAATTTAGATATCGACCGGATCGACTTCGAGCGACCAACGCACACGCGTCTTCATCTCACGCAAAGCGGCAATCCAGACTTTCAGGAAAGCTTGCAGCGCCGGACGCGACGTACATTCCACCAGCAATTGCGCCCTGTCGACATTGGCGACGCGCGTCATCGTCATCGGGATCGGATCATTCATCGTGATGCCGGGATAATCAACGCAGGCTATCGCGGCATGCAGGAAGTCGAGCGCGATCTTGATTTCCTTCGCTTCGGCACGCAACAGCGCTTGATAAATGAAAGGCGGAAAACTCGCCTGCTGCCGCTCTTCCAGCAACTCGCTGGCGAAGGTGTCGTAATCGTGTGTACGTACTGCGGCGAATAAAGGATGTTGCGGATAGCGCGTCTGTATCAACACTTCACTCGCGCTGCCGCCCTCCTTCTGCGCAACGCGACCAGCACGACCGGCAACCTGCATCAATTGCGCAAACAGTCTTTCGCTCGCACGGTAATCGTGCGAGAACAAAGCGGTATCGGGATTCAACACGCCTACCAAAGTCAGATTCTGGAAGTCATGTCCCTTCGCCACCATCTGCGTGCCGATCAGGATATCGACTTCGCCTCTATGCACGGTATCGAAAGCTTCTTGCGCACTACCCTTGCGCCGCGTCGAATCGGCATCGATGCGCATGATGCGCGCCTCGGGAAATATCAGTTGCAGGCTTTCTTCCACACGTTGTGTGCCGCGACCCAACGGTTGGATATCGACGTTGCCGCAATCCGGGCAGGATCGCGGTATGCGTTGTTCGTAGCCGCAATGATGGCAACGCAAACGTTTATCGAGTTTGTGCAACACCAGGAACGCACTGCAACGCGTGCAGTTGCTGATCCAGCCGCAGGAGTCGCAAGCAATCACCGGAGCATAACCGCGACGATTCAAGAAGAGCAGCGATTGTTCGCCACGCTCCATGCGTAACTTCAGGGCGGCGATCAGCGTCTCGCTGATGCCTTCCGTCATTTTTTCACTTGGTGCTTTACGCTCCAGATCGATCAAGCCAACCTTGGGCAAAACTGCATCCTTGACGGCGCGCTCACGTAATTCGAGTTTGCGATAGCGACCGGATTGCGCGTGATGCCAGGTTTCCAGCGAAGGCGTGGCGGAACCAAGCACGATAGGAATACTTAATTGATGCGCACGCCACACCGCCAGATCGCGCGCCGAATAACGCAAACCCTCTTGCTGCTTGTATGAAGGATCGTGTTCCTCATCAACGATGATCAATTTCAAATGCGGCAGCGAGGACAGAATCGCGAGCCGCGTGCCGAGCACGATGCGCGCATGGCCCAGATGCGCAGCCATCCAATGCATCACGCGTTCACCTTCAGCCAAGCCGCTATGCAACGTCGCAATCGCCACACCAGGGAAACGTGCGCGCACGTTGGCTTCCAGTTGCGGCGTCAGATTGATCTCCGGCACCAGAATCAGGATTTGCGCCGGATTATGTTCATCTATGCTGTGCGCGAGGATTTGCGCAGCGGCTTGCAAATAAACTTCCGTCTTGCCGCTGCCGGTCACGCCATATAACAAGGTCGGTGCAAAACCGGTCGCGCCGGCTATCGCATCGGCGGCCTCTTGCTGCGCCGGATTCAGTTGCGGCATGGCAATCGGTGTGGCGTCATGTACGGCGTCGGCCTTGCCCAGCTTCTTGATCGCTTTATCCAGCGAAGTGGTTTTCAGCGCGCGCAGATTCTTCGGCAAACCCGGAATCGCCACTTCGCCCAAAGGACGCTGGTAATAATCGGCGGCAAAGGCGCACAGCGCGATCCATTCAGGCGACAGCGGTGGTAATTGCGTACGCACGGCGATCGCCTGCTTGAGCTTATCCAGCGGGACGTCGGTGCTCTCATGTACAGAGATGATCAAGCCAACTACCTCGCGCCGGCCGAAAGGCACCAGCGCCAGTTGGCCGGCTAGCGGACGCGCACTATCCGCATCCGCGGCGACCCAAATATAGTCGAAGCAGAAATCGAGCGGCGTGTCGAGGGCGACTTTGAGGATGCAAGGTTCCACAGAGTTAATGTAAGACCTGAGGAAATGACGTAACTACCCGTTTCATAAGCGCTTTTTTATCTATCCACAGCCTCTGTGGATAACTTTGTGGATAAGAGCCTCTTGACAGCCGGAGAGGCCAGTATTGATGCGGCTTCCAATAGATTGCCTAAAACCAATGCAGAAATTAATCTGTTTTAAATCAACCACTTATAAATAGATGATTTTTATTATTAATAAAAATATTAAATAAATGATGTTGCTGCGCACAAGCTTATTTTTGTGCATAAGTTTGCTCTGACTATCGCAAACATGCTTTTTATTCCATATTTTTATCGATGCACTGCACACATTCAATTGACTAATAAACATCGCCAAAAGAGGCATTTCAAATGCCGGATTTTGTTGCATCCGCACAAAGACTTCAGGTGGAGCATAAGGAAATTCGCTAACTTGCGGTTTCCTAAACGCTTTTTAAAAGTATCCACAAGCCTGTGGATAACTTTGTGGACAATTACCCGTCTTTTCCCACTCACCTGGACAAGATGCCTAGTGCATCATTTTGCCTGCCATAACAGTCGAAAATAAACTGTTTAAAATCAACAAGATAAAAGCAACTTGCCTCACACAGCCAAATCTCGAATAACAAGCATTCTCCTTATACTCACGCACCATTTTGTGAATAAGCTTGGAAATTTTATGCTGTAAAGAAATTGTGAAGCAGATTCTGCTGCTGATTTTGCACTTCTTCAATGCAAGAATTTCTTGTCAACAAGTAAACCGTTTGTGTCAAAGCCGCGCTTCAAACCTCATGTGAAATATCAACAAGTGCGCTAACTCCACGTTTCTTAAGCCCTTTTTAAGCTATCCACAAAACCTGTGGATAACTTTGTGGATAAACCCCATAGATGGCGGGAAATGCCATGTTCCATGCGGGTTTCAATAAAATGCTAAAACAAGAAGCAAATTATTTAACCAATAAAATCAAAGACTTACAAATCACGCTTTGTAAAGAATTGTGAACCATGGCGGAAACCGCCAACGTTGCTATCAACTGCACATTCTGTGCATAAGATAAATCGGTACGCGCCAAAACTGAGCATTTTTAACGCGAAATTAAGCGCCGTACGCTTCATTTTGTGCGCAAGCCCTCGCGCACAAGCGGTTTTAGCCTTGCGCGTGCAGTGGACGACTGAATTCATGCACCGCATCGACCAGCACCGAGACCGCTTCCGGCGGCGTGAATTGCGAGATGCCATGACCCAGGTTGAAAACGTGGCCGGAACCGGCGCTGTGTTTGCCGAAGGATTCCAGCACTTTGGCGACTTCGGCGCGGATTTGATCCGGCTGGGCGAACAGGATGGTTGGGTCCAGATTGCCTTGCAGCGCGACGCGATCGCCAACCTTGGCACGCGCGGCACCCAGATTCACGGTCCAGTCGAGGCCGACGGCATCAGCACCGACGCCAACGATTTCCTTCAGCCACAAGCCGCCACCTTTGGTGAAGACGATGCTTGGAATGCGCACGCCGTCTTTTTCCGTCTTCACATGCTTCATGACTTCACGCATGTAATGCAGAGAAAACTGCTGGTAAGCGCCATCGGCCAGCGCGCCGCCCCAGGTATCGAACATCATGACGGCTTGGGCGCCGGCATCGATTTGTGCGTTCAGATACGCCGCAACGGTGATCGCATTGGTTTGCAGGATGTGGTGCATCAGATCAGGACGGTTGTAGAGCATCGCCTTGACCGTGCGGAAATCATCCGAGCCGCCGCCTTCAACCATATAGCAAGCCAGCGTCCACGGGCTGCCGGTAAAGCCGATCAGCGGCACGCGGCCTTTGAGTTCGGTGCGGATTTGCGTGACGGCATCAAATACGTATTGCAGCGAGCCCAGCTCCGGCACTTTCAGCGCCTGCACCGCTTTTTCATCGCGCAACGGACGTTCGAACTTTGGCCCTTCACCTTCGATGAAGTACAAGCCCAAACCCATGGCATCCGGCACCGTCAGGATGTCAGAAAACAGAATCGCCGCATCCAGATCGTAACGATCCAGCGGTTGCAGCGTGACTTCTGTCGCGTAATCGGGATTCTTGGCCAAACCGAGGAAAGAACCGGCACGCGCACGGGTGGCACGGTATTCAGGCAGATAACGACCAGCCTGGCGCATCAGCCACAACGGCGTGTATTCAGTAGGCTGGCGCAGCAATGCGCGGAGAAAGGTGTCGTTCTGGAGCGGAGCAAATTGTGTAGGCATCAGACGGAGTATCTCGATTGAATTCACTGCATTAAATGAGCCGCTATTATCCCCTAAAGAGGGCGCAATCGGACCGTCGATGCCACTCTGTCATTAAATCGCGCAGCGATATGACGATTATTCGCGATGACCTATGTTGAATAATTTGTCCGAGCGTTCTTCTTCGGCGATGGCGCGGATGTAGTTGGCGAAGTCTTCATCTTCACCACGCAGCAATTGCGGCAACAAATAATAGAAGTCTTCACGGCGGCACCATTCGCGCATGTAATCGTCCCAGGAATGCCAGCGCCGCAAGGCTACGCCACGCATATCCGACTCATAGGACACGATGTAGGCACGTTCGAACAAGGCGATCAGCATTTCAAAAATGATCAAGGCCCGTTCACGCTGTTCATCATTGAGATCGCTACGCGCCTTGGTGCTGCGCAATTGCAGATCCGGATTATCCAGCACGATTTTGAGGAAATCGTTATAAGCGTTTTGCAATAATTGGTATGCCTCTTCATCCTCCGCATCGCGCTCCTTGCGTTGCTCGTACAGAAAAAGAAAAATCGCAAACGGTAACGCCAGCGTCGTTACGATGAAGCTGGCCATTTCCCAGAATCCGGGATCGAGAAGAAAGCTCATGATTGCGCAGTAAGGATGAAGACGATTCAGTGTACCGCGTGCGCAGGGTAAATATCCGCCACTCAGACAAACATGTGCCACATGCAAATTCCCCGCTTACAATAGTTGCACTGCACATCAGGCGGAGTATCGATGCAACAGCAACTTCATTGCGACATCCTCATCGTAGGCGGCGGCATCAACGGTGCCGGCATTGCGCGTGACGCCGCAGGTCGCGGCCTCTCTGTCGTGCTGTGCGAAAAAGACGACCTCGCCTCGCACACCTCATCCGCCTCCACCAAGCTGATACACGGCGGCCTGCGCTATCTGGAATATTACGAATTCAGCCTGGTGCGCAAAGCGCTGATAGAACGCGAAATCCTGATGCGCTCCGCTCCACACATCATTCATCCACTGCGTTTTGTAATGCCACACGACCAGGGTCAGCGTCCGGCGTGGATGATACGTGCCGGCTTGTTCCTGTACGACCATCTCGCCAAACGCGAACTGCTACCCGGCTCACACGGCATCGATCTGCGGCAACACTCAGCAGGTGTCCCGTTGAAAGCATCGTTCAGCAAAGGCTTTGTGTACTCCGACGGCTGGGTCAACGATGCGCGTCTGGTTGTGTTGAATGCCATCGCCGCTGCAGAAAACGGCGCGACCATACTCACGCGCACCGAATGCGTAGCAGTAAAGCGCAACGCGACAGACTGGAACGCCACATTGCGCAGTGCCAAGGATGGAGAAATACAGGTACAAGCAAAATTACTGATCAACGCTGCCGGTCCGTGGGCTGCCAGCTTTTTGCACGACACCGTGCACGGTCGCGCTGGCAAGAAGCTGCGCCTGATCAAAGGCAGCCACATCGTCGTCAAGAAATTATTCGATCATCCCTACGCCTACATCTTCCAGCATCCCGACGGCCGCATCGTCTTCGCGATCCCGTACGAACAAGACTACACACTGATAGGCACTACCGATATCGACTATCACGGTGATGCTGACAAGGTCGTCATCGATGCAGAAGAAATTGATTACTTGTGCGAACTGACGAACCGCTACTTCGCCCAACCGATCACTCCTGCCGATGTCGTATGGTCTTACTCCGGTGTCCGTCCGTTGGTTGAAGATGAAAAAGACGACGACAACGAAAGAGCCTCCGCCGTCACCCGCGATTACAAACTCGCCTTCGATACCGACGCCGCACCGCTACTCACCATCTTCGGCGGCAAGATCACCACCTTCCGCAAGTTGGCCGAAGAAGCCGTCGATCTAATCGCACCCGCACTGAGTAATCAACATGGCGCATGGACGGCCGATGCTTGCTTACCAGGCGGCGACATCTTCGGCAGCAAGCCGAACAATCGCGCGGTGATGGAATTCGATGATTACGTACGCGAATTGCAGCAAGAATATATGTGGTTACCGCCTGCCCTGATAGAACGCTATGCGCGTGCATACGGAACGCGGATCAAATTGTTATTGGCTAATCGATCTAGCATTACAGATATGGGCGAAGAAGTTGCGCCGGGATTGTTTGCGGCAGAAGTTGAATATCTGACGACATATGAATGGGCTACTTGTGATGAGGATGTTTTGTGGCGACGGTCGAAGCTGGGGCTGACGTTTATTAAGCAAAATGAAAGAGCCATTTCTCTAATCGATCATGCTTAGTGACTTCCCTGCAAACAAATTATGCTAACTTGGCAAAATTCAAAGAATATTTTTATAAAACAAGGGAGACAAAATGGACTGGTGGGCTTGGCTTTTATTGATTATCGCTGTCATTTATTTATATAACCGCCATGAAAATAAAAAGCTGCAGGAGCGAAGAGAGCACCTTTTAGCAAAATATAACGATGCCGCAATCGTTGACATGATTATTAAAAAACAGTTTTGGCAAGGCCAAACTGAGGAACAGCTTTTAGACTCTTTGGGAAATCCATTAGATATCGATCAGAAGGTTTTAAGAACAAAAGTGAAAGAAACCTGGAAATACAATTCCATCGGTAAAAATCGCTATGCCTTAAGAATTATTATAGAAAATGGCGAAGTTACTGGATGGGATAAAAAATAAATACCTTTGAGTGTCATAACTAAATTTCACCTATCTTGAATCTTATGGACTGGTCTTCTCTCATCATCGGCATAATTGCCGGTCTTTTTGTCAATCTCCTGACACCCTCCGTGCAACGTGCGCTTGCTAAAGCCGTAAATTGGTCTGGCGCCAAAATTAACCACTTAAGTCATGCCGGACTACGTTTAAGACTCCAGCAACTAGAAGAAGACCACGCTAACATTCTCAAATTGAGGAATAACCCGCCCGAGCTTATCGCCCTTGCAATGGGATCGATCATGTCTATAGTTCTCATGATGTTTATCATCATGGTCACAACATTCATTTTTGTAATTTCAAACATTGAGCAACCTACTCCCCGTTTCAGTCCTTGGTATGGCGCAATTGGCGGCATGCTTGGTTTAGGTACACGTTGGTTAATTGGAGCACTAATTACTTTTGGCACAATTAATAAAGTAAAAGACTTCGATGTTTTTGAAAGAAAAAATCTTGCTGACCAACAAAAAATTAAAGGATTTTTAAACTGACTTTCAAGTCGAACATATCTGATTTCGTATTTAAATACACAATTCTTCAAGTAAAAACCACGTACCTATCTACCACCTCATCAACCATCATCTTCCGCGATTTCAACTTTTCTAGGATTTTTCGCACTAGCTCATTTTTACTTCTCATATTTTTGTATTCGCCATACAGGTGTGGACATATTGTCCAAGCCTAAAAATGTTTCCGCTTGAGAAGTTAAAATCCCGATCTGCCGATTTTCCACAAGATGATCGCGCTGTTCGTACACCATGCCAAAACGCATGCGTGTGTCTCATCAATACCGTCACAAAGAGAAACAACCATGAGTACTACTTCCCCTGAACTGCAGTTAGAGAAGATTTCAAAGTTCATCGGAGGCATCATGCGGGGGCGTGATCCGGATTTGGCGGATCATCTGCAGCGCTTGCACACCAAGGCTGCTTTGTTTGGTCGTTATCTCGGCTACTCCGAAGAAGATGCACAGATGCTTGCCATAGGCGCAGGCATACATGACATCGGCAAGCTGTGTATCAACGAGCAGATTTTGAACAAGCCTACTCGCCTGACTGCGACAGAATTCTTCCTCATCCAACAACACCCTGTAGCCGGCCATCAATTACTGGCACCACTGGAACTGGATGCGCGCATTACTGACTGCGTGCTTTACCACCATGAGAATTACGATGGCAGCGGATATCCGCACGGATTAAAGGGAGAAGCCATTCCATTGTTCGCTCGTGTTGTGAGAATCTGGGATTCCTACGATGCGATCACGATGAGCCGTCCGTATCACAATGGGCAATCCAAGGAAGCTGCCTTAACGATATTGCAACGCGATCATGCGCGTTACGATCCGGTCTTGCTCGAAGCCTTCATCAACATGATGAGTGAGTTACAACCGGCTTGAACTAGCTGCGCGCATTAGCGCACAGCCTTATTCGACGCAGATATTTACGCATCTAGCTATACACAAAAACAAAACGCGGACAGAAATTCTGCCCGCGTTGTTTGCTTGATTAAGACTAACTAATTAAGCAGCCTTCAAACTCTGCACATTATCTGCCACCGCATCAATCGCGATCTTGCGTGGCTTCAATGCTTCCGGAATTTCTCGCGCCAGTTCGATATTCAACAAACCGTTATCGAGTTTGGCACCAACGACGTGTACGTGATTGGCCAACTGGAAGCTATGCTCAAAATTACGTGAAGCGATGCCTCGGTGCAGGAAATTGCGCGCGCCTTCTTCGCCTGCCTTGCGGCCGGTGATCTTGAGCGTATCGCGTTCGGTTTCAATTTCAATTTCCGAACGGTCGAATCCTGCGACGGCCATCGTGATGCGGTATTTGTTCTCGCCTACCAGCTCGATGTTGTATGGCGGATAACTAGGTTGCGATTCGCTGCGCTGTGCGTCATTGAATAGTTGTGCCAGACGATCAAAGCCTATGGCGGAACGGTAAAGTGGGGAAAAGTCATAAGTGCGCATGGTTATATCCTTTTAAAGTGAAGCGATATGGTTGACGCGGACCTCCATTGAGCATCCGCTGAGACGGATATAGGCACGACAAAATGACTTTCAAGATCTTGAAAAATCGCTCTGTCGCCCTGATGGCAGAGCGATTTTTCAATTTATTTTTCTCTCTCCGCTGCAAATATTCTGATTAGACGACTCACGTCTCCCTCCAAAGCGCGAACTTCAAACTTCTTTACACAAAAAATCTTGCAATTAAGTATCGTATCGACGAGAATCTAAATGAGAATAATTGCTATTTGCATGCAATAGCACCACCGAAATGATATGAAAACGATTACCTAATGGAAGCACGCGCGAATAACCCTCAACGTGCTTACTGGTTAAAAACCCTGCATCAATGGCACTGGATCAGCTCGGCGTTATGCCTGCTGGGCATGCTGCTGTTCAGCGTGACCGGCATTACGCTTAATCATTCGTCGCAAATCGAAGCAAAACCACAAGTTTCCACGCAAGAAGTGCAACTGCCCGCCGCACTGCAAACCCAGCTGGCAAAGTTGAACACCGCCGAATCAAGCAGCAACTCCGGCAAGGAAAATGCTGCCTTGCCCGTTGAATTGCAACGCTGGATGAAAGACACCTTGTCGGTGGATGTCAGCGAACGTGCAGCGGAATGGTCGCCGGAAGAAATCTATATCGCCTTGCCGCGTCCGGGTGGCGATGCCTGGGTGCGCATAGATCGCGCCAGCGGCGCGGTGGAATTTGAATCGACCAATCGCGGCTGGATTTCTTACCTGAACGATTTGCATAAAGGCCGTAACACGGGCACGGCGTGGAGCTGGTTCATCGATATTTTTGCAGCGGCTTGTTTGATTTTTTCCATCACTGGTTTGTTCATCTTGAAGATGCACGCGACCAATCGTCCAAGTACCTGGCCTATCGTCGGCTTGGGCGTGTTGATTCCATTCTTGCTGGCTATTTTGTTTATTCATTAATTTCTATTCATCGATTACTACGAGGTTCTATGCGAATTTCTTATTCCTTTATGTTGGGTGCTGCGCTCACAACGCCAGCCTTCGCTGCTGATATGAATGTCAAAGTCGAGATCCCTCGCTTGACCGTGGCCGAGTATCACAAGCCTTACGTCGCGTTCTGGATCGAAGGCGCAGATCAAACTTTCGTACGCAATCTGGCGGTCTGGTACGACTTGAAGATGAAGAATAACGAAGGCACCAAGTGGCTGAAAGACATGCGCCAATGGTGGCGTAAAAGCGGTCGCGATTTGCAGATGCCAGTCGATGGCTTGAGTGGCGCAACCCGCGCACCGGGCGAGCAACAACTCACGTTCAACAGCGCCAAAGCCGGTCTCGATAAATTACCCGCCGGTGAATACACATTGGTGGTGGAAGCCGCGCGTGAAGTCGGTGGTCGCGAATTGCTCCGCCTACCTTTCCAATGGCCGATCAAGACAGCACAAACCGCGCAAGTCAAAGGCGAGCATGAGCTCGGTACCGTTACTCTCGAATTAAAACCATAAAATCCAAGGACACTTCCATGAAAAAAACTTCTCTGTGGCGCGCAGCAGCGCTGGCTGTTTCTCTCTCCGTCGCCCTGCCTATGGCTGCACACGCGCATCGCTCCTGGATGCTGCCATCGGCCACTGTGTTGTCCGGCAATGAACCTTGGGTCACAGTTGATGCAGCCGTGTCCAACGATCTGTTTTACTTCGAACACAATCCATTGCGCCTGGATACGCTGGCCGTGATCGCACCGGACGGCAGCGCCGCACCAGTAGAAAACAAAAGCACGGGTAAATACCGCAGCACCTTCGACGTAAAGCTGTCGCAAAAAGGTACTTACAAATTAACGATGGTGAACGACGGCTTGAACGCAAGCTACAAAGTCGGCACAGAAAACAAACGCTGGCGCGGTACGGCGGAAACCTTCGCCAAGGAAGTGCCAACCGATGCAACCGATGTGAATGTAAGCCGCATGCAAAGCCGCATGGAAGTATTCGTCAGCTCCGGCAAACCGACTGACACTGTGTTGAAACCAACCGGCGTTGGCTTGGAACTGGTCCCGATCACGCATCCTAACGATTTGTTCTCCGGCGAAACCAGCAACTTCCGTTTCCTGCTTGATGGCAAACCGGCTGCTGATATTGAAGTCACTGTAATCCCAGGCGGCATCCGTTATCGCGATCAACTGGGTGAGATCAAAGTCAAGACAGATAAAGACGGCAAGTTCAGCGTCAAGTGGCCGACCGCCGGCATGTACTGGATGAGCGCCAACAACGGTGGCCCGCAAATGGGTCCTCAAGCTGCTAGTGCAAACGCTGCGCCACGCGCAGTCGGCACACTGGCGAAACCTATACGTCGCGCCAGCTACACCGCGACACTGGAAGTGCTGCAACCGTAAGCACACACACTCAGCTGCGCCCGTTGCCCTTTCCCGGCAACGGGCGTTTTTCATTCTGATGCTATGGCTGCAAAATTGCCAACACTATGCGACGCACACTAGTTCCACTCATCGACACTCCACCTGAATCGCCAGCCTTGGGCGGCGTCGTGCACACCTTGCACGGCCAAACGATGGGAACGAGCTGGTCGGTCAAACTGGTGGCGGAAGTAACACGTCGCTTGCCACCTTTGCGTCAGGCAATCCAAGATCAACTCGATACCGTCGTTGCGCAAATGAGCACTTGGGATGCGACATCAAATCTGAGTCAATTCAACTATGCACCGGCAGGTTCGTGGCACAAGTTGCCTGATGAATTTTTCACCGTACTGGAATATGCATTGCGCGTCGCGCGTGACAGCAATGGCGCTTACGATCCAACGGCTGGCGCATTGGTCAATGCCTGGGGATTTGGTCCCAGCAAACGTTATAACGAAGCAGACTTCATCACACCGACACAAGCTGAGTTGGATGCAGCGCGCGCGCAATGCGGCTGGCAACGCATACTACTCGACGCAACTGCGCGACGCGTGCAACAACCGGGCAATGTGTATATCGATCTATCCGCAATTGCCAAGGGCTTTGGCGTTGATCAAGTTGCCCGCGAATTACAACAGCGTGGCATAGACAGTTTTCTGGTGGAAGTCGGCGGTGAATTACGCGGCGAAGGGGTCAAACCGGATGGACAACCGTGGTGGGTTGCGCTCGAACATCCACTACCGGATGCGTTGGCATCCGCTGCATCTAACACCGTCATTGGCATGGAAACCATCGCAGCGCTATACGACTGGTCTGCCGCGACATCCGGCGATTACCGTCGTTATTTTGAAAACGATGCGACGCGTTTTTCACACACGATAGATCCACGCAGCGGCGAACCGATACGTCATGGTCTTGCTTCCGTCACCGTACTGCATCGCGATTGCATGGCAGCAGATGCATGGTCAACTGCGCTCGGCGTGATGGGTGCAGAACAAGGCTTGGCTTACGCAAACGAACATGAACTGGCGGCGCTATTTATCAATCGCAGCAAAGATGGTTTTGAAGAACATCTGAGTTCATCACTGTTGGACTTGCTGCAATGAACTGGAGCGAATCAACCCGCGTGATCGTGGCGACATTACTTGTCGTCGCCTATCTCGCTTTATGTCTGGTGATCTATTACGCGCAGCGACGCAAGCAGCAACAGGCTTTGCGTGATGCTGCAGCGCTCAGACCTGCAGCTGATGGCACACAGCCGTGGCTTATCGCTTATGCAAGCCAGACCGGCTCCGCCGAACAACTCGCATGGCAAACCGCGCGCATGCTGCACACCGCGGGTGTCCCGACACGCGTGGCGAGTTTGTCTGAAATCGGTCTTGATGATTTGATGCAAGCGGAACGTGCACTCTTCGTCGTCAGTACTTACGGTGAAGGTGACCCACCGGACAATGCCTCGCTGTTCGCCACCAAGCTGATGAATGCCAAGCAAGCCTTGCCGCATTTGCACTTCGGTGTACTGATGCTGGGCGATAGCCACTACGCACACTTCTGCGGCTTCGGCCACACGCTGACACGATGGCTACGCAAATGCGGTGCGCAAGCCTTGTTTGAAAGCGTGGAAGCAGACAATGGCGACAACAAAGCGCTGCACACCTGGCAGCATCATCTGAGCCATATCGCCGGCACCAACGATGCCCCTGATTGGCAAGCGCCGTCTTATCAGCAATGGCGACTCGCAGCGCGCCATCATCTCAATCCAAAGAGCGCGGGTGGTGCCACTTTCCACCTTGAACTGGAAGCACTGAGCGAACATGCGACGTGGGAAGCCGGCGATCTGGTGCAAGTACTGGCACCGGCCGATCAAGAACGTCCACGCGAATATTCAGTTGCATCGATTCCAGCTGATGGTCGTGTGCATCTATTGATTCGTCAGGAACGACGCGAAGACGGCACGCTCGGTATCGCATCGGGTTGGTTGACGGAACAAGCGACTGTAGGGCAAACAATCGATCTACGCCTGCGTGCGCACAGCAACTTTCGCCTCGGTGACAACCAGCATCGTCCATTGATCCTGATCGGCAACGGTACTGGCCTCGCCGGTTTGCGCAGTCATTTGAAAGCACGTGCAGCCAACGGTGCGCAACGCAACTGGCTGGTATTTGGCGAACGTAATGCAGCTAACGATTTCTACTATCGCAATGAGATCGAAGCGTGGCAAACCCAAGGCGTATTGGAACGTGCCGACATCGTGTTCTCGCGCGATCAGGCTGAACGTGTTTATGTACAAGACAAACTACGCGAGCAAGCAGAAAACGTACGCGCATGGCTGGCAGCAGATGCGGCGATTTATGTGTGCGGCAGTTTGGAAGGCATGGCTGGCGGTGTAGAAGCCACATTGACCGACATCGTCGGTGCAGAAGGTGTAGAGCAGTTAATTCAGCAAGGTCGTTATCGACGCGATGTGTATTAGCGCTAAACGCATGAAACGTTCAGCGCAATTTCACCCCACTCTCAGCGTCGCAAAATCCTTAGCCAGTATCTTTTCTGCAAAAGCGCGAAAACCAGGATGCGCGGATAAAAGCAAATCATTGCCTATCTTGTTCATGAATGCGACCGTGGCCGTCGCTGGAATTTTTTCCAGCCATCGCGTTGCTTCGTCAATTCTGCCGCGCTCCGCCAGCATGCAGGCATAACTATACTGACCGCGGAAATCTCCCGCCAGGGCCGAATCGCGATAATACTTAAAGGCGGTATTGCGACTCGCCTCTACGACGATTCCTTCTTCGTAGTAACGCCCCACCAGATTCAATGATTTGGCATGGCCCATGTCTGCCGCCTTGCGATACCAATCCAGAGCCTTCGCCTGATCCAACTCCACGCCACGGCCACGCGATAGCAAATTGGCATAGTTGTACATACCCCAATCCAAGCCCGCTTCAGCAGCACTACGATACCAATGCGCGGCACCTGCGGGATCAATCTGCGTACCCCAGCCATGCTCAAGACAACGTCCTCGCATATTCATCGCCATCGCCTGTTGCTGCTCCGATGCCGCAACGAACCAGGCATACGCTCGTACTACATTTTGTGGCACACCTCGACCATCCAATAGCATTTGTCCCAACAGGACTTGCGCATTGCAATCATTCAATGCTGCCGCCGCAGCCAGCCATACGACCAGAACTTCAGGCTCACCACTCAACAATGCTTGCCAATGTGCAGTAGGCAATGCCTCCAACTCTGCTTTCGTTGTTGGCAGAGAATGATCTAGCGTTTTCATGTATTGGCCCATTGCCGTATCAGGTTGTGATACACGCCGATCAACGTGCGACGCGCCACCGGATCGGCATCGCTCGCATTCAAGGTTTGAATCGCGTTATCCATATCGAATAGCAAGGCACGATGAGCATCATCGCGCACCAGGCTCTCTACCCAGAAGAAGCATGCAGTTCTTACGCCGCGCGTAATGGGCGTCACCTGATGCAAGCTGGTTGCCGGATAAAGGACCAAATCACCGGCGGAAAATTTCACTCTATGCACACCGTAGGTGTCTTGTATTTCCAGTTCTCCGCCGTCGTATTCCTGTGGATCGGTCAGAAAAAGTGTCGCTGATAAATCCGTACGCAATTTCCGTCCACCCATGGGCGGGAAACGAATGCTGCCATCTATATGCGCACCGAAAGTCATGCCTTCGCTATAGCGATTGAACATCGGCGGATACACTGCATTCGGCAAAGCGCCGCTAATGAAAAGTGAGTGTCCTTCAACCGCCGCCAGAACAATTTGCTGACACTCTTGCGCCACGTTCGAGCGTTCATCAATCTGCTGATTCAGTTTTACCGGCGCGCCCTGGTACCCTGCAGTAACGCGACCGTCCACCCACGCAGAGCCCGCATTTGCCAGCTTGTCATTGATGAGTTTCAGCTCTGTTTGATCGAGTACTTCAGGAATACGGATAAGCATAAAAGCCTTTCAGTGCAACATTTACATACTGATGTAATCGCATACCAGTATTGGTCATACCGCTAATACCCTAGCCTCAAAGTGTAAGCCAGCCGGATACTGCTTTCAAAAAAGAAAATGCCGCCCGGTTTTACGCGAGCGGCCGTGATACTAAAGTTTTATTGCCGTTTCTTAGTACTTCACATTCAAAGCCAGCACTGCTGAACGTCCCGGAGCAATCGAAGCATAGTGCGACGAATAAGCCTGGTTAAAGTAAACCTTGTCCGTCAGATTTTGTACGTTCAATTGCAAGCTTACGTTTTTGTCGATCACGTAAGTCGCCATTGCATCGAATCGTGTATAGGCAGGTACCCACTTTGTGTTGGCCGTATTGCCATAGACACGCGAAGTGTAGAAAGCTCCACCGCCTATGGTCAGCTTAGGCATGACCGCGTAAGTCGTCCACAAGCTATAGCTGCTGCGTGGCGTATTTGGGAACTGTTTGCCAGCCACTGCCAAGCCTGCGGCGTTACCACCGCCATTGACGATTTCACTATCGAGGAAAGTGTAGCCGCCGAAAACTTGCCAGTTCTTGGTCAGATTACCTGCAACGCCCAGTTCGATACCATCGACCTTGTAGTCACCAGCAAGTTGTGTGGTGCCATCACCCGCAGTTACCCGAGCATTGACTTTTTGTGTACGGAAGATCGCTGCCGTCAGCAACATCTTCTTGTCGAGCACATCCCACTTGGTACCGATTTCATAGGTTTTGCTGCGCTCTGGAGCCAGATCTTGAATTGTCGCGCTGAGAGTACCGCCCTCTGTGGAGCCGTCACCATTGCTTAATCCGACAGGAGTCGAAGATGTACTATAGCTTGCATAAATGCTGCCATTTTCGGTCGGTTTATATACGATGCCGCCCTGATAGTTGAAGAAGTCGGATTTGTTCTTCAGATTGGCAGCAGCGCTGATGGCACTGGCACGATAATTATCGTAACGCACACCAGCATTCACAGACCATTGCTTGTTGAATTCCATCGTATCAAAAGCATAGAGCGAGGCAGCGCTATTTGTCGAATTGGTTGGGTTATTAGCGCGAACAATGGAACCGGTCCATGGATCGTATGGGTTCGGATTATACAAACTTGTACAGTTGTAGTTTCCAGCGGCACCCGCACCAAGTGGGCAGGTATTTGTACCTGTATTAACGACATAGCTGTCTCTGGTTCCTTCTTCGCGAGACAACTCAACACCTGTTGAGAAGCGGTGCTTTACGGAACCAGTCACAACTTCACCGTACAACTCTGTTTGGTTTTGCAATGATTTAGCTTCACTCGCCCGAGTATTGGTACGACGCCATACCAAACCGTTATAAATATTGCCCTTGCTATCATCCGGCTGAGTCATGACGTAGTCATTACTCGACTTGCTATAGCGTGTCGTATTGCGGAGGTGCAAGGTCGAGCTAATGTCATGATCGACACGTACGGTAAAGATATCGGCTTGTGTCTTTCTGAAATCGCGATTTACCAAACCATAGAAATTGTTCCGATTGACATTGACTGGCTGACCGTCACCTCGACCTAAAGTCGGATTGTTGTACGGGATGCCACTATCAGGCAAATCATCCGATTGCATGTGGTAGTAGCTGAGGTTGACGCGTGTCGGTGTATTCATACCAAAGGTCAGCGATGGCGCGATGCCCCAACGGCTGTTTGATATGGCATCACGACCAGCAACACCCGCGTCGTGATACATCGCATTCAAACGGAATGCCATCGTATCGCTAAGCACGAAGTTACCGTCTGCGGTCACACGTTTGTAGTTGTCGGTACCCACTGCAACACTACCTGCACGTAGCTCCTCTTTCAAAGGTGCTTTGCTCACCAGATTCAGACTGCCGCCAACGGCACCGCCACCACCGAAGGTCGAACTTGAACCGCGAATCACTTCTACCGATTCCAGATTGAATACTTCACGAGACTGCGATCCCAGATCACGCATGCCATCAACATAAGTACTGCTTTGTGCATCGAAACCACGGATGAACGGGCGATCACCAGTTGGATTCCCGCCTTCACCTGCACCGAAAGTAATACCAGGAGTGGTACGCAATGCTTCCACCAAGGTAGCCGAACCAGTCTGGCTCATCACTTCTGAAGTGATCACCGTGATCGACTTTGGTGTATCCAGGATCGGAGCTGTGAATTTGGTAGAGGATGCCTTGTCGACTTTAAAGTCGCTGCCGGCAGCTTCCGTTACGTTAATTTCTGGCAGCACAGCAGCTTCAGTAGCAGACTGCGCGTGCGCTTGCTGAACTAGCGCCTGAGTTGAGAATGTCGCAAACAAGGTTGCTGCGATCTGGGTATACCTGCGATCCATAATTTTCCATCCAGTGCGTAAATTTAATATTCACAACGCGATTTGGCTGGCGAAAAGCTTGGAAGCTCATTGAGGCTGGCTGGCGAGTGCGAGAGTCGGCATCATGTATCTGACACCTTCGTTTTATGACGGTTGATATTGCCGTCCATCATTCTGTTGCGCATCCCTTGACTTCAAAAGCCTAAGGGATATGCCCCCAAACATAGACACGCTATTCATCTGAGGATTTCTTAATGGATTGAATGATAATAATTCGCATTACGTTGGTCAATAAAATGTACCTAAAGAAATACCAACTGTTGCAAACGCGTGTTAAGAAACCGTTAAAACACTGACTTCGTCGCCTTTAAATTGAAATGATAATGGTTCGTATTTATACTCTAGCCTCATCGGTTGTACACAACTAACAAAAATCACTCCTCCTTCCGATGCCCGCGCCTAAGAACATCGCGCCCACAAAAACTTCAAACACCCGTTTGCTCCAAAGGATAGTAATGAATCAACGCTTCACCCCATTGGCAGCGGCCTTGTTGGCTGCGTTTTCCGTTCCGCTTGCAATGCAATCGTCGGCTTTTGCGCAAACCACGCAATCTGATACAACATTGCCAGCAGTGACAGTACAAGGCAGTAGCGAAACAAATTACAACGTGACGACTGCTACCAGCGCGACCAAGATAGATGCGCCATTGCGCGATATTCCGCAAACCATCAACGTAGTTCCACAAGAATTGATGCGCGACAAAGCCGTACGCTCAATGGAAGATGCTGTGAAATCCGTCCCCGGCATTGGTTTGTCACACGGTGATGGTCAACGCGATCAAGTTACGATTCGCGGCTTCAGTGCGATTGGCGATCAGTTTGTTGATGGCGTACGCGACGACGCGCTGTATTTCCGCGACATGTCTAATGTCGAGCAGGTAGAAGTTGTCAAAGGACCCGCCTCTGTTTTGTATGGTCGCGGCTCGTCCGGTGGCTTGATCAATCGCGTTACCAAAAAACCCGGCATGGACAAAAATGAAGCCATGCTGCAAGTCGGTAGCTGGAATCAGCACCGCGGTGAATTTGACCTTGCTCGCAACTATGAAGAAAGCGGTGTCGCCTTCCGTATGACCGGCGCGGTAGAACGTGCAGATAGTTATCGCGATCAGCAATTCCTGCAGCGCGAAGCATTTGCACCTTCCCTCTTGCTCAAGCTCGGTGACAATACCAAGCTTCTGCTTCAAGCTGAATATCTGCATGACAAGCGTGTAACCGACTTCGGCATTCCTTCATATCAAGGCCTGCCAGTCAATGTCGCACCAAGCACTTATTACGGTGCAGCCAATGGCAGAGATAACGATTATTCGGAAGCGACAGTAAGTTCGGCAGGTTTCACGCTGGATCACCGTTTCAACAATGAATGGTCGATACGTAACACCTTCCGTTACTACGAATACTCACTGAACCGTTACAACACCAACGTCACGGCGGTCAATGAAGCGACGCAAACAGCCACACTCAGCCGCGGCAATGTTCAACGCGACGAAAGTGGCTATTTCAATCAGACTGAATTGATGCAAAAAGTTACGCTGGCCGGTATGGAGCATCAAATGCTGTATGGCGTAGAGATTGGCCAGCAAAACAAGAATCAACGATTTCTGACGCAAAACAATATTGGAACGGTTAATCTCTTCAACCCGGTCAATCCAGTCGTTCCATTCACCGTCACAGCACCAACAAGCACGACTGATAACAAAGGTATCCTGACTACAGCCAGTGCCTATGTACAAGACCTCGTTACGCTGTCGGAAAAATGGAAGGCTCTGGCCGGCATTCGCTACGACTCCTTCAAGCAGGAAACCAAGGATCATATCGGCACCAATAACCTGAATCGTACCGATACAGCATGGAGTCCACGCGTCGGTCTGGTGTATCAACCAAACACTACTCAGTCCTACTATGCATCGGTCAGCAAATCGTTCCAGCCATCTGCAGAAACCTTTGCACTAGCCGCGAACAATGCACAATTGGCTCCTGAAGAAACCACCAGCAAAGAAGTTGGCGCCAAGTTTGATTTGTTTAATGGCCGAGCTTCGGCCACAGCATCCTTGTTCCGCCTGGAGCGCAGCAACATTAAAATGACCAACGGCGTAACTGCCACTCTTATTCCCGTCGGCAAACAGCGTACCGATGGTATCGAGCTAACCTTTACGGGTGATCTGTCGGGCGGCTGGCAAATCTGGTCCGGCTACGCCTATCTGGATGCAACGGTCACCGACTCACCCAACATTGCATTTCAAGGAAAGCGCGCAACTCTGACACCGGAGCACAGCGCCAATATTTGGCTAACCAAAGCATTGGGCCATGGTTTCAGTGCCGGTGGCGGTGTGAACTATGTAGGCAACCGTTTTGCCGATCCAAGCAATACCACCACTCTTCCGGGTTACACCACGATAGACGGCATGGTGGCCTACCGCATCAAGGGTTTCGAGTTGCAGTTGAATGTGAACAACATCTTCGATCGTAAGTACATCGTCTCAGGTCATGGCACTTCTGCCTATCTCAACTTGCCAGGTGCGCCACGCAATGCGCAATTAACCGCACGTTACGCATTCTGATAACAACATGCCCACCACCTCACGGTCGTGGGCAATTTTTTAGGCTAGCGAAAAATGAAAAACTTCATCAAACCTATTCTTGCCCTCGCATGTTGTGCATCACTGTTGGCAAGTGGTGTAGCGCAAGCGCATTATCTCTGGCTGGAATCCGGCACTAAAGGCGCGGCGCTCTATTACGGCGAAGTCGACGTTCAGCTAAAAGAAAAAAGTCCCGGCAAGCTCGATAGAATTAGCGGTGCGCAAGCATTCGTAAATACGGGCGATCAAGTCAAAGCTGTAGACGTCAATCGCACCGCAAACTATCTTGCAATTGCGAGCGGCAAATCATCCAATGTATTGGCACTGGAAGAATCGCTAAGCGTTGCCGATCTGACCAAACATAATTTGGGCGTGGCCAAGTCGAACTATTACGCACGCTTGGGCCAACCATTAGTCTCCGGTGCAACATCACCGCTGGCTCTGGATATCAAACAAGGCAATACCGCTAATACCTTCATCTTGTTGTATCGCGGCCAGCCATTGAAAAACGCAAAGCTGGAAGTCATTGCACCAAATACCTGGATGCAAGAACACCACACCGATGCGCAAGGCACGGTGGAAATTAATACGCCTTGGCGTGGTCAATACGTTGTGCATGTATTGCACATAGACCGCACAGCTGGCGAATTTGGCGGCAAGCAATATGACAATCTGCGTAATCACCTGACCTACACTTTTGTGAAAACCAAAGGTAGCAATGCCGGTCCGGTGCAGCCGCCTAAACATCCGATGGAGTAAGAAATAAATGAATGCCGATGGAACATTTCGCACGCGCGAAGGCAAACCAGTTGATTTGTCTGCCGCGACTTCGCATGGCAAGCATGGTCGGCGGCGCAGCAAGCGCGCCATCTTCCTGACCTGGCTGCGCAAGATCCATTTGTACGTCGGCTTGTGGGGTGCGGTATTCGGTCTGTTGTTCGGTGCAACCGGCCTCATTCTTAATCACCGCGCGGTCCTGAAAGTCCCTATCGAAAAAACCGTAGTAACGACAGTGCAATTAACACTGCCGCACAGCTTTGCCAATCCGGAAGCCTTATCTAGTTGGCTGCAAGAAGAGTTGAAATTTGTTCCAGTCGCGCCGCCTGTACTTAAATCGCAGCCGGCGAAAACGGTCGTCTGGAGCGGTCATGATGTACAGCAACCCGAGCGCTGGACCATTGCCTTGAATCGTCCTGAAGGTGGCTTATCGGCGGAATACTTTGTCGGCAATCACTTCGTCAAACTGGATCAAATCGATGCCACGCCTATCGGCACATTGACGCGCTTGCACATGTCTATCGGCGTCAGCGCATTCTGGGTATTGCTGTCCGATACGATCGCCGGCAGTTTGATTCTGCTTTCTCTTACAGGCTTGTTGCTGTGGACGCAGTTGCATACGATACGCACGGTTGCTGTCCTGACCAGCGTCGGTGCCTTGTTCACCGGCCTCTGGTTCATGTGGTCGATATAAGAACGCAAGGTTTTAGCAACATCTTGTCACCACCAAATCTGAAGTACTCATAGGCAAGTAATCCTCGCCAAGCACATCTGCAACCCCCCTCTGTATGCCAGACATGTCTTGATAGACATTCTGGCAAAAATGCCTACTATGAATGATAGGAATTGCTGAGTATTTGGTCTCGCGCAATTGCCACGCGCCATCATTACCCAAGCAATTGAAGAAAGGAGATTCATCATGTTCTCCGACCTACATTTGTTTCCACTTCTACTTGCCCTTGCGGTCGTTGTTTTTCTCTTCTCCGCCATCAATATTTTCCGAGAATATGAGCGCGGCGTCGTCTTCACTTTGGGACGCTTCTGGAAGGTAAAAGGCCCGGGACTGGTCATCATCATTCCCTTGATTCAACAAGTGGTGCGCGTCGATTTGCGTACTGTCGTGCTGGAGGTGCCAACCCAGGATGTCATCTCGCGCGACAACGTTTCTGTGAAAGTCAGTGCAGTTGTTTACTTCCGCATCATTGATCCGCAGAAGGCGATCATTCAAGTGGAGGATTACCTGAATGCAACGAGCCAATTGGCACAAACCATGTTGCGCTCGGTATTGGGCAAACACACTCTGGACGATATGCTGGCGGAGCGTGAAAAACTGAATCAAGACATTAGAGAATCGCTGGATGTGCAAACCGACTCATGGGGCATCAAGGTTGCCAACGTCGAGATCAAGCAAGTCGATCTGACTGAATCCATGATCAGGGCCATCGCCAGACAGGCAGAAGCCGAGCGCGAACGGCGCGCCAAAGTCATTCATGCTGAAGGCGAATTGCAAGCTTCAGAAAAGTTATTCGAAGCAGCCAAAATTCTGGCGCAAGAGCCGCAAGCAATTCAACTCCGTTATCTGGAAACGTTAACGGTTATCGGCGCAGATAAAAACACGACCATCGTTTTCCCTCTACCGATAGAGTTGGTTTCTTTCTTGAGCAAGCTTAAACCGACAGAACCGCCACGCGATACCTGATAACAAAAAAGCCGGTCAAAATGACCGGCCTTTTTTAAGGGAAGTGTGACAAACCTTATGGCTTAGAAAGCTAAGCGTGCTTGTACATAAATCATGCGCGGCGCACCAACCAATTTGCCAAGATTGCCGTCGGTAGTACGCGTGAAGTAACGCTCGTCAGTCAAATTATTAAGTCCGGCCAAAAGCTCCAAACCTTTCTTGTTTGGACTCTTCCAGTTGACTTGCGCATTCCATAGGCGGAATCCAGGGATAAGCCCATTGGATCCATCTGCGCTCTCAGTCACGGTGTTTTTATCATCAGCATACTGCTTGCTTTGATGTGTACTGGAGAGATTGAAACCCCACGGACCAGTTACATAACGCATACCTATCGTATCGGTATTGCGTGAGTAAAAAGGAACGTCGTTACCAGCAGTCAGACCTGACTCTTGCTTTGCCCGTGTGTAGGTGTAATTCGCATAAGCATTAAAGCCGGCCAATGGGCCTGCCTTATCGAAGGTATAGTCAATCGCAGTTTCTATACCTTTGTGCTCAGTTTTTCCCAGGTTGTAATAGGCCAGAGTCGCGCCACTACCAACTGATTGAATCTGATTGTCGAAGCGAATATTAAATGCCGTAACCTCTGCAGAAAAACTCTTGCTCTTCCAACGAGCACCCGCCTCTATCGTCTTCGCCAATTCTGGCTGCAGCGGATTTGCTGGTGTCATCGTATTCAACTGCGTGTTTTGCACAACACCAAACGATGTCCCGTAATTAGCAAACAGCGTGACGTCCTGTGTGAGCAAATACGCGACATTCAACGATGGCAAAGGCTTGTTATTCTTAACCTCAAAGTCTCCACCGGTAGAGCGATCATGACGCAGCGAGTTGATATGTTCAAAGCGAAGACCTGGTGTAATACGCCATGCACCGAAGGCAATCTTGTCATCGATGTATACCGCGTGTGCATCCGTAGAATTATCAAAGGTTGTCTGCGCACCGTAGGCACCGGTAGTGATTGATTCGCTGTAGACATTGTCATCGCCACGCTCACGGATGTAGCGATAACCAACAGTGACATCATTCGTTGTATTGCCAAGGTTAAAGCGTTGCGTGTAGCGCGGCTCTATTCCCAAGGTCTGATAACTACGCGGCTGATGCTGAATGGTGATGGCGCCACTAGTTTTGTTCACCGTGTACAAAGTACTTTGACGATTGCTCTCATTGTAGTAAGTGCGTATCTCAAATTCCTGCGTATCGGATATGGTGTTGATGTAACCCACGTCGAAGGCTTTGCGATCACCACTCCAGAAATCCGTCGGACGCGTGTTCTGGAAAGGGGTCGCATTGTATTGCGCCACAGTCAAACCGCCGGGTGTTCTCGACATGACATCGTAGTAGGAAAACTTACCGTAGATTTCTGAAGTAGGACTCAGCTCGTAATGGAATTTCAGCGCAAGATCATTCACCTTCTCATCGCTGCGCACACGCCAATCACTACCGCTCATACCCGAGTACAACAAGGCAAAGCCCAAGCCGTTATCCAACTGCTTGCCGGCAAATGCGCTGTACTGGGTATTGCTACCACCGTGGCTGTAATCGTTTTGACGTATCGTGACATCGCCCACTGCTTCCGCTGTAGTTGGAATCGCACGCGTCTTGAAGTTGATAATGCCGCCTACGTTTTGCGGCCCATAACGTACCGCGCCACCGCCGCGCACGACGTCTATCGATTCAATATTATTCAAGCTGACTGGTGCGAATGACAATTGCGGTTGGCCATAAGGCGCGTTCGCCATTGGAATACCGTCGAGCAAAATGGTAGAGCGTGGCGAGTAGCGCCCGGCTAAACCACGGATACCAATGTTGAGTGAAATTGCACTACCTGCACTGCCGGAGTTGTCGCTGACTTGCACACCAGGGATGCGACGCATCACATCGCTGATATTGGAGGCGCCGGAATTTTCTATCTCTTCTTTTTTAACAACGGTACGTGCGCCGGCATAGCGTTTCACGCTGTTTTCCAAACCGGTACCGAGTAAATCGCTGCTGACCTGAATCGCGTCCAGCGTGGTGGTATCGCTGGCCGGCTGCGCTTGTTGTGCATAGATAGGCATTGCCATCACTGCGAGCGCAACGGCAGTCACACATTTCAAGCGAGAGGAAGGATTATTACGACGGGCGATGCGGGCCATTTCTGGTTTCTCCAGGTGCTAAGGTCAATGTTTGCGCTGGCTAGTCCGCAGAGACACTGGTCGAAGCAGGAGTACAAATGGCTGGCAATGTTCAGGCAGGGCTGAACAGATCAAATGATATTGATTCTCATTTTCAAGGTCAATCAGAATACAGACCTAGCGACGAGATAGCCGCTTTATGCGCCTGATTCTGTCGCTTTTTCGTCAAACAACTTTCAACTTTGCAAACTCTGGGTTGCCCGGAGGAAAAGCTGGCTTCAACTTCTGTAATTTATCCAGCACGATGGTGCTGATCGCCAGATTGCGATGTGTTTTTGAGTCCGCTGGAATGATGTGCCACGGTGCGTAGTCGGTATCAGTCTCATTGATCGCAGCTTCGTACAAACGCTGGTAATCGCCCCAGAATTTTCGCTCGGCCAAATCGTTGGGATCGAATTTCCAATGTTTGTCTGGATCAGCGATGCGCTCTTCCAGACGTTTCTTTTGTTCGTCGCTGGAGATGTGCAAAAAGAATTTGAGGATGACGGTGCCGGTTTCACTCAGCATACGTTCGAAGTCCCGGATATGCGCGTAACGTCGTTTACATTCCTTGTCGTCTATCCAGTCATGCACGCGCGTGATCAAGACATCTTCGTAATGACTGCGATTGAAAATCGTAAACTCGCCCTGCCCGGGTACTTGTTGATGTACGCGCCAGAGAAAGTCATGTGCCTTTTCTTCCGCAGTCGGCCCCTTGAAAGCGACACTGCTGACGCCCAGTGGATCGATCTTGCCGAAGACACCGCGCACCGTGCCATCCTTGCCTGAGGTGTCCATGCCTTGCAAGACGATCAGGGTTTTGTACTTGCGTTCGGCGTACAGGATCTCCTGCAGATCGGCAATCTGTTGCGCCTGCTGCTCGATCAGCAATTTGTCCTGCGCCTTGTCGCCGCTGGACAGCGGCTTTTGCGCAGCGTCAGCATCGACTATTTTCAGCTTCTTATCTGCTCGGAACAATTGCTGGACGTTGGCCATGTTGATCTCCGGTTAGCTTGCTCTGCGCCATATGGCGTGGTCGATTTTGGTACAGCGATCTGCCACTACATCGAGTCCGGCAGCACGCGCCTTGTCGGTCGCGGCTTCATTGATGACGCCTATTTGCAGCCACACACCTCGGGCGCGGATCGCAATCGCTTCATCAACTATCGGTCCGACCAATTCGGATTTACGGAAAATGTCGACCAAATCAATCCTGGTCTGTTGCTCGGCCAATGCCGCCGCTGCCTGCGTCAAGGTTGCGTAGCAATGTTCACCAAGTATGTGAGTGCCTGCACTCGCAGGATTCACCGGAATAATACGATAACCATGGCGCTGCAGATAATCAGCGACTTCATGGCTAGGACGGTCTGACTTGGGCGACAAGCCAACCACCGCGATCACGCGGGACTCTGCCAGTAATTTGGTAATGACTTGTGGATTCTGGTTCATGATTTTTCTTTTTCCAAAAAACAAAAAGGGCAGCCTAAGCTGCCCTTTATTGTATGCGGGATTTGCAGATTAACGTTTTTGACGCAATCTTTGAATCGCCGCCAACTGTGCAATCGCGCTGGCCAATTCAGCCTGTGCTTGTGCGTAGTCGATTTTCGATTCTTTATTGACCAGTGCTTCTTCGGCCAATCGTTTAGCTTCCGCTGCCTTGGCTTCATCCAGATCGCCACCACGGATCGCGGTGTCGGCCAAAACCGTCACTGCATGCGGTTGCACTTCCAGAATGCCGCCTGCGACGAAGACAAATTCATCTTCAGCCTGGCCTGCAATCTTGATGCGTACCGCACCTGGTCGGATGCGTGTGATCAAAGGCGTATGTCCCGGCAAAATCCCGAGCTCGCCCGACTCACCCGGCAGCGCGACAAATTCTGCCTCGCCGGAGAAGATTTCTTCTTCGGCGGAAACCACGTCTACGCGCATTGTGTGTGCCATGTTAAACCTTATTCATTCGTCCAAAGATCGATACAAGGACCGATACGAACTTGCAGCTTACGCACTGATTAAACAGTGAGTAAGCTGCTCAACGATTAGTTGAGTTTTTTCGCTTTTTCGATTGCTTCTTCGATGGTACCTACCATGTAGAACGCTTGTTCTGGCAGGTGATCGAGTTCGCCCGATGCGATCATTTTGAAGCCCTTGATCGTATCTTTCAGCGAAACGTATTTACCTGGTGCGCCGGTAAACACTTCAGCAACGTGGAATGGCTGCGACAGGAAACGTTGCATCTTACGAGCACGTGCGACCAGCAGTTTGTCTTCTGGTGCCAACTCGTCCATACCCAGAATCGCGATAATGTCGCGCAATTCTTTGTAACGTTGCAAAGTACCTTGAACAGCGCGCGCTGTGTCGTAGTGATCTTGACCAACGACCAGTGGATCCAATTGACGCGATGTCGAATCGAGTGGATCAACCGCTGGGTAAATACCAAGCGATGCGATGTCACGCGACAGAACAACGGTGGAATCCAAGTGAGCAAACGTGGTTGCTGGCGATGGATCGGTCAAATCATCCGCTGGAACATAGACGGCCTGGATCGATGTGATCGAACCAGTTTTGGTCGATGTAATACGCTCTTGCAGACGGCCCATTTCTTCAGCCAGTGTAGGTTGATAACCCACAGCCGAAGGCATACGACCCAGCAACGCGGATACTTCGGTACCAGCCAATGTGAAGCGATAGATGTTATCGACGAAGAACAACACGTCTTTACCTTCGTCACGGAACGCTTCAGCCATGGTCAAACCGGTCAACGCAACGCGCAGACGGTTACCTGGTGGTTCATTCATTTGACCGTAGACCATCGCTACTTTGGAGTTCTCTGGGTTTTCCAGATCAACCACTTTCGCATCAGCCATCTCGTGGTAGAAGTCATTACCTTCACGAGTACGTTCACCAACACCAGCAAACACGGACAAGCCGCTGTGTGCTTTAGCGATGTTGTTAATCAGTTCCATCATGTTCACGGTTTTACCAACACCCGCACCACCGAACAGACCGACTTTACCGCCTTTTGCAAACGGGCAAACCAAGTCAATAACCTTGATACCTGTTTCCAGCAAGTCCTGCGATGGCGACAATTCGTCGTACGCTGGCGCTTTGCGGTGAATCGATGCTGTGCGCTCATGGCTCACAGGACCGCATTCGTCGATAGGGTTACCCAATACGTCCATGATGCGGCCGAGTGTTGCTTTGCCGACTGGTACGGTGATTGGATTGCCGGTGTTTTGAATGATCATGCCGCGACGCAAACCGTCGGATGTACCGAGCGCAATGGTACGAACAATACCGTCACCCAACTGTTGCTGAACTTCCAGCGTCAGTTCGGAGCCTGCCATCTTCAAGGCATCGTAAATCTTAGGCATCGCATTGCGGGGAAATTCAACGTCCACCACCGCGCCGATACACTGAACGATTTTGCCATCAGCCATTTTCGTTCCTTCAATATATAAAATTTAAAATCTGGTTGTTGAGGACAGCGTATTGCTACGCTGCCCAGCAATCGAATTAAACCGCAGCCGCACCGGCGACGATCTCGGAAAGTTCTTTCGTAATCGCTGCTTGACGCGTCTTGTTATAGACCAGCTTCAATTCGCTAATCACGCTACCTGCGTTGTCGCTTGCCGATTTCATCGCCACCATACGTGCCGATTGCTCGGACGCGAGGTTTTCAGCAACAGCTTGGAAAATCAGCGCTTCAACGTAACGCACCAACAATTCATCGATCACGGTTTGCGCGTCAGGTTCGTAGATGTAGTCCCATGCCAGCGAACCTTCATCTGCCTTCAACCTGTCAGTAGCCAATGGCAGCAATTGCTCCATCATTGGCTCTTGCTTCATCGTGTTGATGAACTTGGTGTAGACAACGTACACCGCGTCCAGCTTGCCGTCTTGATACGCATCGAGCATCACCTTGACTGGGCCAATCAACTTGTCCAGATGCGGGGTGTCGCCGATTTGTACCGCATGCGACACGACACGCGCGCCGATACGATTCAAGAAGCCCAAACCTTTGTTACCGATTGCAACCGCTTCGACTTTCTTGCCTTCTGCTTCCAGTTCACGCAACTTGGTCGTCACGATGCGCAAGGAGTTTGTGTTCATACCGCCGCACAAGCCCTTGTCAGTCGTCACGATAATGAAGCCGACTGTCTTCGATGCATCAGACTTCACCAGAAACGGATGCGTATATTCCGGATTGGCTTGCGACAGATTCGCAGCGATATTGCGAATCTTGTCGCTGTAAGGACGTGCCGCATGCATCCGGTCTTGCGCTTTACGCATTTTGGATGCAGCGACCATTTCCATCGCCTTGGTGATCTTCTTCGTATTTTCTACGCTCTTGATCTTGCCACGTATCTCTTTGCCTGAAGCCATGAGTTGTTACTCCTTATAGCCCCAGAATCAGAACGATTTTTTGAAATCAGCAATCGCAGCAGCCAATACAGCTTCGTCATCTTTCTCGAGCTTCTTGGTGTCTTCGATTTTTTGCAGCAATGCTGCGTGGCTGGACTTCATGAAACCGTGCAGACCTGCTTCGAATGCGAGTACACGTTTAACTTCGAGGTCATCGAAGTAACCTTTGTTGACCGCGAACAGCGAAACCGCCATCAACGAAGTCGACAATGGTGCGTACTGAGCCTGTTTCAACAATTCTGTTACGCGAGCACCGCGGTCCAGTTGTTTGCGGGTCGAAGCATCGAGGTCGGAAGCGAACTGCGCAAACGCTGCCAATTCACGGTATTGCGCCAAATCGGTACGGATACCGCCGGACAAGCCCTTGATGACTTTAGTTTGAGCTGCACCACCAACGCGAGACACTGAGATACCAGCGTTAATCGCAGGACGTACACCCGAGTTGAACAAGGATGTTTCCAAGAAGATCTGACCGTCGGTAATCGAAATTACGTTGGTTGGAACGAATGCGGAAACGTCGCCTGCTTGTGTTTCGATGATAGGCAATGCTGTCAACGAACCGGTTTTGCCTTTTACTGCGCCTTTGGTGAACGCTTCGACGTAGTCGGCGTTAACACGTGCTGCGCGTTCGAGCAAACGGCTGTGGAGATAGAACACGTCGCCAGGGAACGCTTCGCGGCCTGGTGGACGACGCAACAGCAAGGAAACTTGACGGTACGCAACAGCTTGTTTCGACAAATCGTCATACACGATCAGTGCATCTTCACCGCGATCACGGAAGTATTCGCCCATTGCGCAACCGGAGTATGCCGAAACGAACTGCATAGCAGCCGATT
Source organism: Herminiimonas sp. GW821-FHT09C12 (assembly GCF_059416385.1). Taxonomy (NCBI): domain Bacteria; kingdom Pseudomonadati; phylum Pseudomonadota; class Betaproteobacteria; order Burkholderiales; family Oxalobacteraceae; genus Herminiimonas; species Herminiimonas sp. GW821-FHT09C12. Next base: position 933,790 of record NZ_JBWKPC010000001.1, on the reverse strand, counting down.
CAGATGCGGTAGCAGCAACAACGATTGTGTATTCCATCGCGCCGTGTTGTTCCAGCGAGCGAACGATGTTTTTGACCGACGATGCTTTTTGACCGATAGCAACGTAGATACACGTTACGCCTTGGCCTTTTTGGTTGATGATCGCATCGATCGCAACAGCTGTTTTACCAGTTTGACGATCGCCAATGATCAACTCACGTTGACCGCGGCCGATAGGTACCATCGCGTCAATAGCCTTGATACCGGTTTGCATCGGTTGATCAACGGATTGACGTGCGATAACGCCTGGAGCGATTTTTTCGATAGGTGTCGTCAACTTGGTGTTGATTGGACCTTTGCCATCGATAGGTTGACCCAATGCATTGACCACGCGGCCACACAGTTCAGGACCAACTGGCACTTCCAGAATGCGACCGGTACATTTAACTGTATCGCCTTCGGAGATGTGTTCGTATTCACCCAAGATAACGGCACCGACGGAGTCACGCTCCAAGTTCAGCGCGAGGCCGAACGTGTTGCCTGGAAACTCCAGCATCTCGCCTTGCATAACGTCAGACAGACCGTGGATGCGGCAGATACCGTCGGACACGGAAATGACCGTGCCTTGATTGCGAATCTCAGCTGTGTCGCCGAGCCCTTGAATCCGGCTCTTGATCAGTTCGCTGATTTCAGACGGGTTGAGTTGCATATAAACTCCTAAAATTTTTCTCTGTAGCTTAGGCTAGGGGCCCGGGCGACGATTACGCAGTCAACGCAACTTGCATCTGTTGCAGTTTCGCGCGCACCGAGGTGTCGAGCACTTCATCACCGACAACGACGCGCACACCACCAATCAGTGCGCTATCTACGGCGACTGTCGGATTGAGCTTGCGGCCGAATTTCTTTTCCAGCGTTGCGACCAGCTCGGTCAACTGCGCTGACGACAGTTCAAACGCGCTGACGATTTCTGCGTCAGCAGCGCCTTCTTGCGCATTTTTCAATGCGTGGAACTGCGTCGCGATTTCCGGCAACAGCGTCAAGCGGTCGTTTTGCACCAGCATGTTGATGAAGTTTTTCGCTTCAGCGCCAACCGGCGATTTAAGCGCCGAAATGAACGTGCTGCTGATCAAGTCTTCCGAAACTTTAGGGTTGTGCGCCAATGCATACACATCGGGATTCGCAGCAACCTGTGCCATTTCAGAAACCAACTCGGACCAGCTGTTCAAATCAGCGGCTTTCGCCACACGGAACAGAGCTTCGGCGTAAGGACGGGCAATCGTTGCGAGTTCGGCCATGATTACAGCTCGGCTTTCAGTTGGTTCAACAGATCAGCGTGGACAGCAGCATTGACTTCGCGTTTCAGAATTTGCTCAGCGCCTTTAACTGCAAGGGTAGCAACTTGGTCACGCAATGCTTCGCGGACTTGAGTTACTTGCTGATCAGCATCTGCTTTTGCTGTTGCCAAAATACGCGCAGCTTCTTCAGCAGCGGTTTTCTTGGCTTCTTCAATAATGCTCAGTCCGCGCTTCTCAGCATCGCTGATACGCTTTTGACCCGCTTCTTGCGCTGATGTCAGTTCTGCCTGGGCGCGCTTTTCAGCGGCTGCCAGATCAGACTTGCCACGTTCGGCTGCTGCCAAACCATCCGCGATCTTCTTGGCGCGCTCATCGAGCGCATTCATCAGTGGCGGCCACACGAATTTCATCGTGAAGCCTGCCAAGATGAAGAAGACCACGAACTGCGCAATCAAAGTTGCATTTAAGTTCATGGTAATTCCTTCTCTAAGTATCGTGTGCTGAAAATATCTTCAGCGTGAGAACCGGTACGTGACCGAATTACTTAGCGATGAACGGGTTTGCGAATGCGAACAACATAGCGATACCAACACCAATCAGGAACGCAGCATCGATCAGACCAGCCAACAGGAACATTTTGGTTTGCAATGTGTTCATCAATTCTGGTTGACGAGCAGAAGCCTCAAGGTATTTGCCACCCATGATAGCGATACCGATACAAGCACCGATCGCGCCCAGACCAATAATCAAACCACAAGCCAGTGCAACAAATGAGAGGTCAGTCATAACAATTCCTTCAAAGTTAAAGTTAAATCAAAAAGTTAAATCAAAAAACCAAAAAGCTTAATTACTTACATCCATCAATGCGCTTCATGTGCCTGGCCGATATACACCAGAGTCAGCATCATGAAAATGAACGCCTGCAAGAAGACGATCAGGATGTGGAAGATAGCCCACATCGTGCCTGCCACTACATGACCGAAGAAACCGAACGCAGTCGCGGTCGAACCCAGCAATGCAATCAACAGGAACAACAATTCGCCGGCATACATGTTGCCGAACAACCGCATCGCCAGGGATACTGTTTTCGCTGCGAATTCGATCATGTTCAACAACAGGTTGAACGGTGCAAGCCAGATACCAAACGGAGCAGCGAACAGTTCATGAATGAAGCCGCCTGCGCCTTTGATTTTGAAGTTGTAATAGATCATCAGCGCGAATACGCCGAGTGCGATACCCATGGTGCCGTTCAAATCGGCAGTAGGAACAACGCGGTGATGCGAGATCAAGCTATCCCAGCCAACTGCGTGGAAGAATGCGGAGAACATATCGACTGGCAAGAAATCCAGCGAGTTCATCAGGGCAACCCAGACGAATACTGTCAATGCCAATGGAGCGATAAAGGAACGGTCGCCATGCACGATAGACTTGGCTTGGTTGTCGACCATTTCAACAACCATTTCAACCGCGGCCTGGAAACGACCAGGTACGCCGGATGTTGCCTTGCGTGCTGCGAGATACATGAAGAGGCAACCAATAACGCCAGCAAAGATAGACCAGAATACGGTATCTATATTGATGATCGAGAAATCGACAATCTTGTCTTGGTGCTTGGTAGAAAAATGCCCCAGATGGTGGACGATATACTCGGAAGCCGTCGGTGCTGCGTGATCAGTCGCCATGTCAGTGCCTAAATAATAAGATTATGTAACTTTTCAGCGCCACGATGAACGCGGCGACTAGCGCCAGCAAATTCAAATCGCGGTACAACCAAACGACCGCGCCTAACAATGCGATCGTCAATGCAATCTTGATAAATTCTCCGATGAAAAAAGTCATCGGATTAACAGACTCGGATTTTTGCGCAGCGGAAAATAGACGTAGCGCAAACAGAGCATTCGGCACCACGCAGCACAACCCACCCAACAACGCTGAATACAGCGCCGGCATTCCGGCAATCAAACCGGCAATGATGCTGGCAATTACCGTTGTCGCGAGTTGCAGGAGGACGACGGGCAGCATACTGGTCCAAATGGTGCAGTCCTTTGGCGACCCTCTTGGTCGAGCTACTCGGACTGGAGTGAATACAAACTAAGTCGTGCTTCTATGAAGCCACGGGATTATAAGGGCTTTCCTTCACCACCGTCAAACGTTTGCTATGTGAAAACTACGTAGGCGCGTTGCAAATTGCGCCTTGTGGAAGGAATTATTGCGCTCCGGCTATGCCAACATGGGAATTCGATGTTTAACAAACATTTAACGTCATGTTGCACCAGAACAACGCGCGCTAGCTAACTGAACGAACCGGATCTGCTCACTATTCGCGCATTATTTGGCTGGAAGTAATTTAATTAAATAACAACTCAGGCTGTAACACGTAATTTGGCAATGATGCCGTCCAGCGCATCGAGGTCGGCAAAATCGACGACCAACTGACCCTTGTTCTTCGCGCCCAGTTTGATTTCAACCTGGCTTGCCAGCAAATCCGACAGCTCTTCTTCCAAACGGGTAATGTCGCGCGATTTTTCCTTGCCGTTGGCACGTGGCTTATTGCCTGCAGCTTGTTCCAATGTAGAACGCACGACCAATTTCTCAGCTTCGCGTACCGACATGCGTTTGGCAACGACTTGATTCGCCAGGTTAATTTGCGTGGCAGCATCAACCGCCAGCAAAGCGCGCGCATGGCCCATGTCGATGTCGCCGGCCATCAGCATGGTTTGCACCGGCTTCGCCAGATTCAGCAAACGCAACAGATTGGAAACCGCGCTACGCGAACGGCCGACGGCATGCGCCGCTTGCTCGTGCGTAAAATTGAAATCGGCGATCAGGCGATGTATGCCTTGCGCTTCTTCCAATGGATTCAAATCTTCGCGCTGTATGTTTTCAATCAGCGCCATCGCGGCGGCGGCTTCGTCATCGACTTCTTTGACGAGTACCGGCACTTCGGTCAGACCTGCCAATTGTGCTGCGCGGAAACGACGTTCACCGGCAATAATTTCGTAACGATCACGGCCGTTATGCGAAGCGATCGGACGCACCAGAATTGCCTGCAGCAAACCTTGCGCCTTGATCGATGCGGCGAGTTCATTCAATGCACCTTCATCCATGCGTGTACGCGGCTGATATTTACCAGCTTGCATGTCGGTGACTTGCAAAGTCGACGGAGCACCAGGCAAAGCGGCAATCGCTTCATTGAAGTCAGAAGCACCGCCTAACAATGCTTCCAGACCGCGACCCAAACCTTTTTGTTTTTTCGTGACCATAATTCCTGACTCACATCTTTTGATTAATGAGGATGGCGCAACAGGCGCTCTCTTCCTCGTTATATTTAAATCGTCTTGATACGTTCAACCATCTCTGCACCGAACGTCAGATACGCTTGCGCACCTTTCGATGATGGATCGAAATTGATACCCGGCATGCCATACGATGGCGCTTCTGCCAAACGAACGTTACGTGGAATAATTGTTTTGAATACCTTGTCGCCGAAATGCTGTTCCAGCTGCGACGATACCTGCTGCGATAACGTCATGCGTGGATCAAACATCACGCGCAGCAAACCGATGATCTTCAAATCGGTATTCAACTTGGCGTGGACTTTCTTGATCGTGTTGACCAGATCGGACAAACCTTCAAGCGCATAGTATTCGCACTGCATAGGAATGATGACGCCATGCGCTGCGCACAAGCCGTTCAAGGTCAGCATCGACAGTGCAGGCGGACAATCGATCAGCATGAAATCGTATTCCGCATCGACCACCGCGAGCGCATCTTTCAAGCGCTTTTCGCGATTGTCCAACTCGACCATTTCCACTTCTGCACCCGCCAGTTCGCGATTGGCTGGCAACACATCGAACTTGCCTGTCTCTGAGGTCACGCGCGCAGTCGCTACATCGGCCATGCCGAGCAAGACTTCGTAGATCGACGACTTCAATTCCGACTTGTTGATGCCCGCACCCATCGTGGCATTACCTTGCGGATCCAGATCCACCAGCAAGACGCGTTGATTTAATTGTGCAAGTGCTGCTGCCAGGTTGACGGCTGTGGTGGTTTTACCGACTCCACCTTTTTGATTGGCGACGCAAAATATTTTTGCCATATTCTCGTTTTGGTTAGTGGTCTATCAATCTCAAAGCCAATCAGAAAAACTTCTGCTGTTTTGAAAATGAAGCTGGCAGAAATTTCTATTACTAAGCGCTACTGCCTACGATGCAACAAGCATTCCTGCTTTATGAAGCAACTCTTGCTATGAACACCAAGTGACGCTCGGCTTGCAGCGTCGGCACATGCAAGGCACGCACTTCCCTCACCTGCCATCCTGCCGGCAGACGCGCCACTTCGGTATCAGGTGCGACACCTTTAAGCGCGATGAACTCGCCACCGTCCGCCAGCAAATGTTCTGACCAGGTAATGAAGTCAGTTAATTCGGCAAATGCACGCGAGGTAATCACATCGAATTTCTGCGGTGCCTGCCATTGCTCGACACGCGCAGTATGCACACTAACATTGCTTAAGCTCAGTTCGGCTTTTACCTGCGTCAAGAAAGCCGTTTTTTTATGCACAGTATCGATCATCGAGATGCGCATCTCAGGCTGCACTTCCGCCGCCCAGATTGCCAGCACGATACCGGGCAAGCCACCGCCGGCACCGACATCCAATACATTCTTCGCATTGGCAAATGCAGATACAGCCGCCAATGAGTCCAGCAAATGTTGCGTGACCATCTGCACCGGATCGCGCACGGCAGTCAGGTTGTAGACCGAATTCCATTTCGACATCAAGGCCAGATAGTCGATCAACTTGGTGATCTGCGCTTCGCTCAAGTTCAACGATAAATCACGCGCACCCTGAACGAGTAATACGGTTAATGCGGGACGATCAAATGCCTTCATGCAGCAGCTTCAGTGTTAGGTGGTAATACAGCGAATTCCTTGAAACCGCCTTTTTTCAGATGTACCAACATCAATGAAATGGCGGCTGGTGTAACGCCAGAAATACGTGAGGCCTGGCCCAACGTTTCCGGACGCTGCTTGGTCAACTTTTGACGCACTTCGATCGACAAGCCTTTGACCGCCATGTAATCGAACTCAGCCGGCAACTTCAGGTTCTCGTAATAATCGTGGCGCTCGACTTCTTTGGCTTGTCTATCGATGTAACCGGCGTACTTCAGCTGGATCTCGACTTGCTCACGCACAGCCTCTTCCGCTACGCCTGGGCCGCCCAGATCCTGGCCGTCCATGCCCTTCAAAGTCATCAGAGTTTCGTAGCTAACGTTCGGGCGGCGCAGCAGGTCAGCGAGCGCATACTCACGCTCTATGCCTTTACCTAACACGCGCTCTGCTTCAGCCTCTGCCAAAATGCGAGGGCTAACCCAAGTCGAACGCAGGCGCTCCAGCTCGCGCGCAACGGCTTCACGCTTGGTTTCAAACATCGCCCATTGCACATCGCCGACGCAACCCAGCTGGCGGCCGATCTCGGTCAGCCGCATATCGGCATTGTCTTCACGCAAGCTCAAACGGTATTCAGCCCGGCTGGTAAACATGCGGTACGGTTCCAGCACACCTTTGGTAATCAGGTCGTCGACCAGCACGCCGAGATAAGCTTCGTCACGGCGTGGCGTCCATGCATCGCGCTCTTGCGTCTGCAAGGCAGCATTGATACCCGCCAACATGCCTTGTGCGGCTGCTTCTTCGTAACCTGTGGTGCCATTGATCTGTCCGGCAAAGAACAGACCTTGGATTACTTTGGTTTCCAGCGACGACTTCAAACCGCGTGGGTCGAAGTAGTCATATTCGATGGCATAACCGGGACGCAAAATATGTGCATGTTCCAGCCCACGCATTGATTGCACCAGCGCCAGTTGCACGTCGAAGGGCAAGCTGGTGGAGATGCCATTTGGATAATATTCGTTAGTCGTCAAGCCTTCTGGCTCTAGGAAGATCTGATGGGATTCCTTGCCGGCAAAACGATGTATCTTGTCTTCGATCGATGGGCAATAACGCGGACCTACACCTTCAATCACACCGGTGTACATCGGGCTGCGATCGAGACCACCACGGATCAGATCGTGGGTTCTTTCATTGGTGTGCGTAATCCAGCAAGGCATTTGCTTGGGATGCATCGCAACCGAACCCATCACCGAAAATACAGGGATAGGATCCAGATCACCCGGTTGTTCCTGCATCACAGAGAAGTCGATAGAACGACCATCGATCCGTGGCGGCGTACCGGTTTTCAAGCGACCTTGCGGCAGCTTCAATTCTTTCAAACGTGCCGACAGCGAAATCGCCGGCGGATCACCTGCCCTACCAGCCGAATAATTATTCATGCCGATATGAATCTTGCCATCGAGGAAGGTACCTGCGGTCAGCACTACTGCACGCGCACGGAACTGAATCCCGGCTTGCGTCACAGCACCAACCACGCGATCGCCTTCTACCAGCAGATCATCCACTGCCTGCTGGAATAACCATAGGTTAGGTTGATTCTCCAGGCGTGAGCGGATGGCTTGCTTGTACAGAATACGATCAGCTTGTGCGCGGGTAGCCCGAACTGCCGGGCCTTTCGACGAATTCAAGATGCGGAATTGTATGCCTGCCTCATCGGTCGCAATTGCCATTGCACCGCCCATGGCATCGACTTCCTTGACCAAGTGCCCTTTGCCTATGCCACCGATGGATGGATTGCAGGACATTTGCCCCAGCGTTTCAATATTATGCGAAAGCAAAAGGGTCGATTGCCCCATGCGAGCAGAAGCCAGGGCGGCCTCCGTCCCGGCATGGCCGCCGCCGACTACGATGACATCAAATTTGGTAGGAAAGATCATGGGTGCGCCTCGATGAGACGTTAAGCAGAGGCGAGATTATAAAGTCTTTTTGCTTTAATTTCCCCGGAACCGAAATTTAGCGGCAAATTAAGCCACGTTTTGTTTCACGTGAAACAAAAGCTTGCCGAAGATTAAGCAAGGAATGCGTCGTAGGCCGTCTTCAAAATCAGAGCTGACACTACTACCAGGAATATCTTGCGGACAAATCCGCTGCCATGACGTATCGCCAGACGGATACCGATCAGGGATCCCAGCACATTACACACTGCCATGATGGCAGCCAGCTTCCACAATAACTCCGCGCTATAGCCGAACCAGAGTATGGCGGCAATATTGCAGGCCACATTGACGACCTTCGCCACTGCCGATGCGCCAAGAAAGTCGAAACCGAAGAAGCGGACAAACAGGAAAACCAGGAAGCTACCAGTACCAGGCCCAAAGAATCCATCATAAAAGCCGATGCCCGCACCGACCAGAATCGCGATGCCCTTCTCTTTTCCACCTATATGCAAGGGAGCATGGATGCTGCCGAAGTCTTTCTTTTTATAGGTATAGATGGCAACTGCCACCAGAATGAAAGGCAGCAGCTTGCGCATGAATTCGGATGGAATCTGCGTAACCGTAAAGGCGCCGATGAAGGCAAAGGCAAAAGCAGCCATCGCGGCAGGTGCTGCGGTACTCCACTGCAGCTTTACTCTGCGGGCAAAACCGATAGCTGCAGCACTGGTACCGCAGACACTAGCCAGCTTATTGGTACCCAGCAAAGTCCCCATTGACGCAGTCGGGAACGTGGAAAACAAAGCAGGAATCAGGATCAAGCCACCACCACCGACTACCGCATCTATCATCCCGGCCAAAAATGCGGCCGCAGCCAGAAATACGTAATCAGTCATGCTTCATCCAGTTATCCATAAACACCTGCTTTTGTGCAGGCTAACGCTTTGTTGCTCGTATCAATTTCGCCGCTTTTTCTGCAATCAGAATGGTGGTGGCACCAGTATCACCAGCCGTAATCACCGGCATGATGGACGCATCCACCACACGCAAACCGGCAATACCCTTCACTCTCAACTCGCTATCCACCACGGCCAGCGGGTCACTTGCGGCACCCATTTTGCAGGTCCCAACCGGATTTGCACCCGCAGCACCAATATCTCCAGCCAGACGTTGTACGCCTTCACCAGCGTTGATTTCCTGCGGGGCGTACTGCTGCAAAGCCGACGAAGCCACGATTTTACGCGTCAATTGAATGGCGGTAGAAGCAATATTCCTATCTTGCTCTGTACTCAGATAATTCGTTGCAATGACCGGTGGCGCAGTGACATCCGCCGCTGCAATCCGTACATGGCCACGTGCAGTCGGCTTCAAATTACTAACGTTCGCGGTAAATGCTGCGAAGGAATCCAGCGGACTTTCGACTGATTCCTGCGACCATGGCTGAATTTGATAGCCAAGATTTGGGGTGGCTTGCGAGGCATCGGAGCGCACCATAGCTCCCAATGGTGAAGGTACTGTAGAAACCAGACCATTCTTCTTGACCATATATTCCAGGCCCATCGCCAACCAACTCTTGCTTGTTGTGTTCAGCGATTTGGTATTGGCGATCTTGAATCTCATGCGTAGCGGTAGATGATCCTGCAAATTCTCCCCTACTCCTGGTGCTTCTTGCAGAACACTAATTCCATGCTGTTGCAACAAGGTAGTTGGGCCTATGCCGGATCGCTGCAGAATTTGTGGCGAGCCGAAAGCACCTGCCGCCAGGATTGTTTCACGTGAAACATCTGCAGTCCATTCCTTGCCACCACCGATAAACTCAACTCCGGTACAGACACTCCCCTGCTCGGTTTGCTGAATGATCAAACGCTGCACTTGCGAACCAGTCATGATCTCCAAATTGCCGCGGCGGATGATTGTGCGCAGGAAAGCTTTGGCTGTATTCCAACGCAAACCGTTTTTTTGGTTGATGTCGAAGTAAGCACTACCTTCTTCGCCATTACCGCGATTGAAGTCATTTATCTTTGGTATGCCGTTTTGTGCCGCGGCATCGCGGAAGGCATCCAGTATCTTCCAGCCGAACTTTTGCTTCTCAACGCGCCAGTCACCACCGACACCATGCAAGGCATCTGCACCTTCAGCATAATCTTCGGTTTTCTTGAATAGAGGTAAAACCTGATCCCAGCCCCAACTTGCATCGCCCGTCAGTTCTGCCCAATGATCGTAGTCTTGCGCCTGACCACGCTGATAAAGCATCGCATTGATGGACGATGAACCGCCGAGGATTTTACCGCTGGGATAAAGGACGCTGCGTCCATTCAAGCCGGTATCGGCTTCGGTGCGATAACGCCAGTCAGTGCGCGGGTTATCTATCATGTGATGAAAGCCGATCGGGATATGTACCCAGAAATAGTCGTCTTTCGTCCCAGCCTCTATGAGTAGAACCGAAGTATTCGGATCTTGTGTCAATCGGTTAGCCAGTACACAGCCGGCTGTTCCTGCTCCTACGATGATGTAATCGTACTTCCCTGCGGATTCGGCCATTGTCTCAATCGGTAGAGTTGATGTTGCATTAGATAAACCCCATCATCACAGCCCCTACTTACAGTCGACTGACAATAGATGGTTCCGACTTAATTATTATTTATTTACTAGTCGGCATCGCGAACTCTGCGCCCTTGGCAATCGACTCCGGCCAACGCTGCATGATCGATTTGTAGCGAGTATAAAACTTGACGCCCTCTTCGCCATAAGCATGCGTATCGCCAAACATCGAACGCTTCCAACCACCGAATGAATGCCAGGCCATAGGCACCGGAATCGGCACATTGATACCGATCATGCCAACTTCAACGCGACGTGAAAACTCGCGAGCCGTATTGCCATCCGAGGTAAACAAAGAAACACCATTGCCGAATTCATGTGCATTGATCAAATCAAGCGCGGCAGCGAAATTTGGTACACGCACGACACACAAAACCGGCCCAAAAATCTCTTCTTGGTAAATCGTCATCTCCGGCGTTACATGGTCAAACAGACAACCTCCGATAAAGAATCCTTTATCGCCGCCATCTACACGTAATCCTCGACCATCCACCAACAACTTCGCACCAGCCTGCACGCCAGCTTCAATATAGCCTTCGATTTTGGCTTTATGCGCAGCACTAACTACTGGACCCATCTCGGCATCGGCTTCCATACCGTTTTTTACCTTGAGAGATTTCACGCGCGGGATTAATGCCGCAACCAATTTATCCGCTACATCACCAACTGCGACTGCTACGGAAATCGCCATGCAGCGCTCACCAGCAGAACCATAAGCAGCTCCGATCAAAGCATCGACCGCCTGATCCAGATTTGCATCCGGCATCACCACCAAATGATTTTTCGCGCCACCGAGTGCCTGTACGCGTAATGGATAGGCGCCACCTTTACGCGCCGCGCCCGTTGCATAAATGTATTCAGCTATCGGTGTTGAACCGACGAAGGAGACTGCTTTTACATCCGGGTGATGCAACAAGCCATCAACCGCCAGCTTGTCTCCCTGCAAGACATTGAAAACGCCGTCAGGCAGCCCTGCCTGGTGCAGCAGCTCCGCTACCATCAAGGATGGTGATGGATCGCGCTCAGAGGGCTTTAAAATGAATGTGTTGCCTGTTGCCAGCGCAACCGGTGCCATCCACATCGGCACCATGAAAGGGAAATTGAAAGGTGTAATACCAGCCGTCACACCCAGCGGCTGACGCAAGTTCCAGTTATCAATACCGCCACCGATATTGTCGGTGAACTGGGTTTTCAATAATTGCGGCACACCACAGGCAAACTCGACAACTTCCAGCCCGCGCGTGACTTCGCCCTTGGCATCAGAAAAAACCTTGCCGTGTTCACGTGTAATCGCGGCAGCCAGATCATTGTGATATTTCTCTATCAGCTCTTTGAATTTGAAAAGTATCCGCGCACGCTTCAATGGCGCTGTATCCGCCCATGCCGGCGCAGCTGCTTTTGCCGTCGCCACGACTGTCTGTACATCAGCATCGCTGGCCAGGACAACTTGCGCACTCACCTCGCCCGTGGCGGGATTAAATACATCCTGCTGTTTGCCACCGCTCGTATCTAGCAAGCGACCACCGATGTAATGCTGAATTCTCGAGGGAGACGTCGTCATAAGCATTCCTTCAAATAAGATTTTTCTATCGTTATAAGTAGCGCAAAACCGCACAAGATTACCATGATGCAAAAGCGATATTAGTGGAAAACACCTGTGGATAAGTCTCTGGGGAAGAAGTGGATAGCTTGTGGATAATCTTGTGGAGACGTTGACCTTCTTTTTTATACAGAATCTATCCTTTGCAGATACACCGTTTATGCAGGGTTTATCTTTTCTTCAAGTCTTTGATTTCAATATCACTTAATGACTTATCCACAGAAAAGTACCTGCGTTAACTATTACTACTAAACATATATATAAACAATTAACTTAAAACCAGAATCTCCTTCTTTGCACTCAAAGACGAAAAAAATCCTTCAACAACCTCTGTAAAAACAAAGTTCTTGTTGAACCCGTTAATGAATAAATCTAAAAAAACCTGACTCATAGAATTCAGATCATCTGCGCAAAACAGCTCAGTCAGTTTTTGAAGACATTTGGTTTTGAAATAATTGATTTCAAAAATTGAGTTGCTTACAAGCTAAGCATGCCCAATGCCATCTATGCCCATGATCCTGAAATCAAACAAGCATGGAAAAATCACGCATCAAAAGCTGTTTTAAGAGGTAAATGCTTAATAAATAGATATTTATTGGGATTTAATGCCTTGGATATCGCATTGAAGAGGCAAAAAATTGCTGTAGAAGGCATTCCAGCGACTTTGACCTAAAGTTGTAGCATCCCCTTACTTATCCCTATTCAAGGGCAGGAACAGTGGGTACAGACCTGACAATAGACAATATTGCGGTACTCAGACATCAAGATCAGCCGGATTTAGAAATCAAAATGATCCTATAGAACATTTGAAACAAGGTTTTCCAGCTTGTTTGACTGTTTTACAGATGGATTTTTTAAGGATTGGGCACTAGCGGAACATGATTTCTTCATATTCGATGGCATTGCAGTTGATAAACGGTTTTTACAGCTGTCTGAAGTCTTGATGCGTTGATTAAGAAAATGGATACGCGGATTGAGGCGAGAGAGATTTCTCTTGTCGTTGAAATTTTGCAGAGCTTGCTTTGTTTTTACAGAGGTTGTTGAAGGATTTTTTTCGTCTTTGAGTGCAAAGAAGGAGATTCTGGTTTTAAGTTAATTGTTTATATATATGTTTAGTAGTAATAGTTAACGCAGGTACTTTTCTGTGGATAAGTCATTAAGTGATATTGAAATCAAAGACTTGAAGAAAAGATAAACCCTGCATAAACGGTGTATCTGTAAAGGATAGATTCTGTATAAAAAAGAAGGCCAACTTCTCCACAAGATTATCCACAAGCTATCCACTTCTTCCTCAGAGACTTATCCACAGGACTTTTCGCTAATCGGACTTTTTTCATTTACCCAAAAAAGTAGAAAATTTTTTCTCTGCTTCGCAAAGAACGCTTACTTATTCGCTTTGCTTACAGGCTTGGCTTTATAAGTTTTGCCAGGTGGAGGCGCGACCGGTTTGCTCTTTGCTTCTTTCAACAAGCTGGTGCATTTATTCTCTTCATTCGAGCCTATATTCACCAAAGGCAGCAATGCTGTTATTGGTGCAACCACGGCCAATGCCACTGCACTGCCCGCCTTCAATGCCAACACACCCTTATCTATACCGATTTTTGGCGCGTTGAACTCACCAGTGACGTAGATGGGCGCGCGCAAGGAAACTATGCGCAAGCCCTTGGTTTCAGGCTTGATTGTGAGATCCAGTTGTTCTTTAGCCAGATCGATCGTACCGGTCACATACAACACAGCATCTTGTGTATCGACAATGAAGGTACGTGTTTGTACCAAACCATTGGTGACAGATAGATCGGTAGCCATGCAATTGAGCTGTACCTGCTTGTCACCGAACAATTGCGAAATAATAATATTGCCGATGTTTAAACCTATCTGTTCCAGCAAGAGCTTGCTGATGGTGCCTTCATTGATCAGCGATTTGATTTCACCATTCGATGTAGCAAGCAAGGTGGCGATGGAATTACCAGTGCCGGATAAAGATGTATCGCCATTCACTTCACCAAAGCTGGCTTGCATAGGCTGGAAGGTCGGGAATAATTCCTTGAGCTTCAGATGACGGGCAGATACTTTTGCCTCGGCCTTGATAGTGTTGTTGCGGCCATCGAGTTTAATATCGGCCACCATATTGCCACCGGCTACGCCAAACTTCAGCGGTGACAGGGTAATCACACTGTCTTGCATTTTTAAATGCGTATCCAGATTGTTGATAGGTAGCGATTTGCTATGCACTATTTTGTGTCCAGTGATTTGGACATCGGCATCTATACTGCCCCAACGATCGGTTGTGAATTTTTCTACGGGCAGTACTTTATTCGCTGGTTGATTTTGTGCGACGCCACGTTCCTTTTTACTTGCATTGGAATCTGCGCCAATAATCGGACCCAGATCACTCAATTGCAATAAATTGGAAACGACCGTGCCGGATAAAAGCGGGCGTGGTTTTTTCGATTCATACACCAGGCTGCCGGCGATATCGCTGTCGCCAATCTTTCCTTTGAATTTTTCATACGTCCATTTGCCACCAAGCTTGTTGACGGTGCCGATTAGATGCCCTTCAGTTGAGAATGCAGGCGTCTTTGGTAACGTGATCCCGGTTAGAGGATAAAGATCAGCCATGCTGGCGCCTGATAGACGCAAGCGCATGTCGATGGCCGCGAGTTCTTGCGGTTTGGTGACTGTGCCGTTGACGCTGATCGAGGTTTTCCCTACATCCAGTTTTGCTTCCAGTGGAAAAGGTTTATCTACATTTTTCAAAGCCAGCAATGCACCAGCCTTGCCGTCGCCATTGATGCGCGCGCCGTTGAAGGTCCCGGTAATTTTCCAGCCCATGACGAAATCATTCACTGCAGTTGGCTCCAGCGTATCGATATTGGCTTTCGCATCGATGTGTTCGACTTCATCCTTCAGCGTGATTTCACCACGGTAAAAATACAGACGTTGCAAATCCAGTGTCCAGGCGGAAGGATCGGTTTGCTTGAAGGTCCAGTTATTCTTCCCGTCACGTATGCGTTCCAGTGAAACGATAGGATCATCCAGCTGCAAGGCAGGAATCACGATGGTGTTGTTCAGCAGTGGTAAAGGATTGACTGAAAAAGTGATATGACCGATCTCCGCCATCTTGCTATCGGCCTTGCCCCATTCGGGATTGCCGAGTGAAACATCATGTGCGCTCAAACGTGGTGCCGGTATCCAATCACGCCAGGTATCGGTTGCAGGTTGTGGGAGTTGCCAGGTCAGAGACAAATCACCATTAATCGCAAAGTTGCGGCCGGTTGCTTCGCTGACGCGTTCATTGATCCACGGCTTTGCCTTGTTCCAGTCAAACATCAACAGAAACAACACAGCCGCGAGCAAGATGGCGAACAAAGCGATTGCGCCCCACAGTAATATTTTTCTTGTAAGTGACATAGGGAACTCAACTCTTATAGGTAGGCGAATTAATACGACTACTCTATAACTTGTGAGTTCAATAAGATATTCTTTGCGGAAATATTGTTTTGGTGATCTGTCCTTGATGCAGGCAAGAAAGATTTAAGCTCGGCTTTGAATGGTCCTGCTGCCAACAGTCTCATTAATCGCGTGATAAAGTTCTTATCAAGTAAGTCAACGCCGGATCGTTTGCAATCAACCCATACATATTCTTGATAGCGCGCTATGCACGTACATGTTCTGCAACACGTTCCGTTTGAAGGACTAGGCAGTATTGAAGCGTGGTTGTTGCAGAGAAAAATCAGCGTCAGTTACACGCGTTTCTTTGAATCAGCTCAATTGCCGCAACTGACAGACATAGATTTCGTCATTGTTCTCGGCGGGCCTATGAGCGTGAATGATGAAGAGCTGCTTCCCTGGTTAAAGGAAGAGAAGCGATTTATCGCATCCGCGATGGCCGCGAATAAAGCGGTACTTGGCATCTGCCTCGGTTCTCAACTGATAGCCAGCGCCTTGGGCGCACGGGTTTATGCAAATGAAGAGAAAGAGATAGGCTGGTTCCCGGTATTTGCAGAGCCGCTGATGTCAGATACGTTCAGCTTTCCTGTAAGCGCGGAAGTTTTCCACTGGCATGGAGAAACATTTGATCTTCCTGCTGGCGCAGTACATTTGGCAAGCAGTGCCGCGTGCCGTAATCAGGCGTTTCAGATAGGCTCGCGGATTATCGGTCTACAGTTTCATCTAGAGACAACACCGCAGAGCGCGGATGCGATCATCAGTCACTGTACTGATGAATTGGTGCAGCAACGCTATATACAAACAGAACAAGCGCTGCGTAGTGTTCCGGACGCCAATTATTCGGGTATCAATGCACTGATGGCGACGATACTCGAATATCTGGTGTGCGCTAGAGACTAAGGTTTTTTCAAGCAGAATTAACGCGGCTTCTTGACCCGCCCGCCTATACCCTCTTCGGTACTGGCACTCAATTGTTCGCGCAGCCATTTATGCGCAGGATTACGCGCATCGCGTTCATGCCACAACATGTCGACGTGAACTTCCGGCAATTCGAACGGCAAATCTTTTGCGATCAATGCTTCTGCCATACCGGTGGATGCAATCAAATGTCGCGGTAGTACCGTGATCAAATCAGAACTGGCGACCACGCGACCAGCGGTGAAGAACTGATTGACCGTGAGCAGAATGCGACGCTCGAGGCCGAGATTAGTCAGTGCTTCATCCATCAAACCTTTTGCCCGACCGGAAAAACTCACCAATAAATGATGCGCTGCACAATAGTTGTCCAGCGTTAATTCCACTTTTGCCAACGGATGGTTTTTCCGCATCACGCAGACATACTCACCGGTATATAAGCGTTCATGGCGGATTTGCGAAACGGCCGTATTTTGTCCACTCGCCAATTGCGCGGCAACGCCGGGGAAAAATCCGATCGCCAAGTCGATATCGCCACGTAACAACATTGGACGTGGTTCGCGCGTAGTCAGCGGCACCATGCGCACATTCAAGCCTGGCGCATCGCTTTCAATGGCGCGTACCAGGAATGGCAGCCACAACGCGGCCGTTGCATCGGCCATCGCCATGCGAAACGTCGTATTGGCGCGGGATACATCAAAGGTATCGGGTGTGACGGCGGCTTCCAGATCGGACAGCGCGCGCCGCACGATAGGCCATAACTCTTCCGCCCGCGAGGTTGGCTTGACGCCATGTGCGGTGCGAATTACCAGTTCATCACCCAGCGTATCGCGCAAACGGCGCAAAGCATTGGAGACCGCAGGTTGTGTCATTGCCAATAAATTGGCTGCGCGCGTCAAATTTTGTTCCGTCATGACGGCATCAAAGACACGCAATAAATTCAGATCCAGAGTGAGAAAACTCATAGTGTATTTACCAAAAATAGCCGAAGTAACAGGGTAACAGACATATTCACATAACGTATGACTGGTATCCTAAATTGAAATTAGATTTATATCTCTATCCTACCTATACTGCATTGCAACAACAAGATTAATTATAGAAAAAAAGGAAACAATCATGTCTACATTATCGAATAATTCGTTCTCGAACCCGGCGCTCATCGCTGTTCCAGCCGTATTGGCGGTAATTGGCGTTGTTTACAGCCCTGCACGTCCTGCAATCATCGCTGTAGCCGCCGTTGCTGCACTGTTGGTGCTGTTCAAACCATTGACGATTGCGCTGCTGCGCACTCTGTTGCTGGCGCTCTCGCCTAGCAAATCGGTTGCTGTCGCCAAGAAAGCTGTTGTCCAAGTAGAAAGCCCGGTTCAAACCGTGTTTGCCTTGAATCGCAAAGCAAATCAAATCGCTGAAACACAACCAGCACTGGCTGCTGAACTGCGTATGCGTGCTGCTTACTCGGCACCACAACGTATTTCCAAACGTGCAGTTGCTGTTAAAGCACAAGGCCCTTTGAAATCGGCTTTTGCATTGAACAGCAAAGCAAACCAGATTGCACAAACACAGCCGGAATTGGCTGCCAAGCTGCGTATGCAAGCAGCTTACTCTTAACGCATGAAGGGTGGTACGCGTTGAACGGCAATCATTTTTACTTAATTAACTTAGTGCGCCTTGTATTAAGCAATCTTTACGCCACTTATGTAGTTCAGGCATTACGTTGGTCACCAAGTGCACAAGCATTACTGTCAGGTGTGTTCTTGAATGGCAGCGGTGGTTTTGCTGCGATAGTGATCACCAGAGCATTGCGAACAAGAGTGTCGCGCATGTCTAAAAGTTTTAGTGCGGAGTCCGAAGCAGTCAGTCATCAAGGATGATGCGACGATCGGATCACGCTTTTACCGTGTCTCCTCTTCCCTCTCAAGGAAGGTTCTAAGTCCCGCGAGCTCAGGCTCAGCGGGCTTTTTTTTGCCTATTCGTTTTTGCGCTTCTGTTGTTTGAATAGGCTATTTTTTGGGCTGTCGTGATAAAGCCGTCAATTTCGTGCAAAATACAGTAACGTAATCGTTTCCCGATGTATCTATTCAAGATGCTTTGGATAGTGCAGTGATGTTGATATTTAAACTACGGAGTCAAGCAACTTGGGCCGTCTGATCAAAAACAACTACACCAATATCGCATTGTTGAAAGACTTGATGACAACGCCGCCGATGACGGCGAAGCAACATGCGGAAATCATGCGTAAACGCATCGCACATCGCAGAATGGTCGAGGAAGCGAAGGAACTGAAAACGGCCAGTGACGATTTGTTTGAACAGTCGTAACCAAAAATAAAAAAGCGCGGAATTCCGCGCTTTTGTTTTATGCAGACTCGGAATCCTCCGAGTCTTTTAGCTCCAGGTATCGTCTACAACACCCAGCGCTATTTTCTTACTTGGCCGATGGGAAGAAAACCTGTTCGCCGTCGATTTTGTAAGCGGCGATTTTCTTCTGACCTTCAGGTGAAGTCAGGTAATCGATAAACTGTTTCGCGCCTTTGTAGTTGATGTCTTTGTACTTGGCTGGATTGACTGCAATCACGCCGTACGGGTTAAACATCTTCTTGTCGCCTTGAACTGCAATCACGAGACCGGTCTTTGCCTTGTATGCGCCGTAGGTTGCACGATCCGACAAGGTGTATGCCTGCAGTTCGCCAGCCATCGTCAATACTTCACCCATGCCCAAACCTGCGGATACATAAGCGCTGCCTTCCGGTTTAACGCCGATTTCTTTCCAGTACGCTTTTTCCATTACGTCGGTGCCGGAATTGTCACCGCGCGAAATGAATTTGGCTTTGCTATCGACGATCTTCTTCATCGCGGCCAATACATCTTTGCTGCCTTTAACGCCGGCAGGATCGCTGGTCGGGCCAACGATGATGAAGTCGTTGTACATCACATCGCGACGATCAACGCCATGGCCTTCAGCAACGAACTTATCTTCTGCGCCACGTGCATGCACCAGCGTTACATCAACGTCGCCGTTCTTGGCCAGCTCCAGGGCCTTGCCGGTGCCAACCGAGATCACATGTACCTTGGAGTTTGTCTTCGCTTCGAAGTCAGGCAACAGATACGGCAGCAAGCCGGAGTTTTCGGTACTGGTCGTGGTCGACAGTTTGATGATTTGTTGCGCAAAGCTGAGTGGTGCGATAAATGCAGAAGCCAGAACGACTGCCGCAAGGCGGAATAGTGGACGACGTGACATGGTTCCTCCTGAAGGTTTAATAATGAAAATGGCTGCGAACCCCGAGAGGGTAGCGCAGCCATGGTAATCGGCTTGGGTTGTTGCGACAACCCTAAGGCGAACTTAAATCATCTTATGCGACCGTACAGCGTCGAGTACGATGGTTTTCAAGCCTTCACCGTTATGTTGTTCAACGTGTTCCATCAATGCACGACGCATGCGTGGGTCCCAGGATCTTTTCAGATGACCTGCGATTTCTTCTAGCGACTTATTACGATCGCGCATCGTTTCAAAAAAATCGCCGATCTGGTTCGCCATGACGATCAGATTATCTAAGGTGCTACCGCTCATTCTGCTCTTCCTTAATTTAATTTATTTCGCATCGCGTATCAGGCGATGCGCTTGCGCATAAACGACGTGGCTTTGGTCACGCACAAAACCGATCAATGTCACGTTGGTTTCTTCCGCCAACTGTATGGCCAGATTCGTTGGCGCCGAGATGGCAGCCAAAAATCCTATGCCCATCGTTGCTGACTTCTGCACCATTTCATAACTGGCACGGCTGGTGATTAATGCGGCACCTGTTGTGAAGTCACGTTTCTCATCAGCCATCGCACCGATCAACTTATCCAGTGCGTTGTGGCGGCCTACATCTTCACGCACCAAGTCTACCGAGCCATCCAGATTCATCCATGCGGCTGCGTGTGTAGCGCCAGTATATTTTTGCAAGCGCTGCTGCGACTTCATTGCCTTCATGCCGGCATAAATCTGCGCCGCAGAAAACATCGCATGCCCAACCGTAGCCTGCGGATGGCGTATCGCCTGTTCCAGCGTTTCCGCACCACACAAACCACAGCCGGTACGACCGGTCATGTTGCGTCGTTTATCTTTCAGTGTAACGAAGCGTTCCGTCGCAATACGCATTTGTACCTGTATGCCTTCGCAGCCAGGTACAACTTCGCATTCGTACAATTCTGATCGGTCTTTCAGGATGCCTTCACTCAGCGAGAAGCCGAGCGCAAAGTCTTCCAGATCGTATGGTGAAGCAAGCATGACAGCGTGCGAAATGCCGTTGTATTCCAACGCAATCGGCACTTCTTCTGCGACATCGTCTTCGCAGATGATGCGCTGGTTCGCATCCCATTTTTCTACCGGGACACGGACTAGTGCACTACGTTCGTCGTCAGTGCTTGCATTCATCACCAAACCTCTACCAGAACTTACTTCGATGTCGACAGTTCCGAACCACGCGGAATCATTTTGTCGGAAGCAAAGCTTTCTTGCTCCTGATTGAAACGATTATACGTACGTTGCCATTCCGACGGTTGGGCGACCGGCATTACTTGCACTGCCGTCACTTTGTACTCAGGGCAGTTAGTTGCCCAGTCGGACGAGTTAGTCGTAATCACGTTAGCACCAGATTCAGGGAAGTGGAACGTGGTGTACACGACGCCAGCCTGGATACGCTCGGTGATATCTGCACGCAATACGGTTTCACCCGCGCGCGAGTGGATACCAACCCAGTCGTCCTGCTTGATGCCGCGTTCTTCCGCATCGTGTGGATGAATTTCCAGACGATCTTCGCTGTGCCACATATTGTTGTGGGTACGACGAGTTTGCGCGCCAACGTTGTATTGCGACAAGATACGACCAGTGGTCAGGATCAATGGGAACTTCTTGTTGACCTTCTCACCGCTACCGAAGTACTTGGTATTGATGAAGCGACCTTTACCGCGCACGAATTCTTCGATGTGCATGGTTGGTGTACCTTCTGGCGCTTCAGCGTTACATGGCCATTGAATACTGCCACCCAATTCGTCGATACGCTTGAAGCTGACGCCGGTGAAGGTTGGTGTTAATGCCGCGATCTCATCCATGATTTCACGTGGATGTTTGTAGTTCATTGGGTAACCCAATGCGTTCGACAGCATTTGTGTAACTTCCCAATCACCCTTGCCCGATTTTGGCGGCATCACTTTGCGGACGCGCGAGATGCGACGTTCTGCATTGGTGAAGGTACCGTCTTTTTCCAGGAACGATGAACCCGGCAGGAATACGTGTGCGTATTTTGCGGTTTCGTTCAGGAAGATGTCTTGCACGATGATACATTCCATCGCTTCCAGAGCAGCGGTAACGTGCTGTGTGTTTGGATCGGACTGAACAATGTCCTCGCCTTCGCAGTACAGACCCATGAAGGTGCCGTCCATAGCTGCGTCGAACATGTTAGGAATACGCAGACCTGGTTCTGATTCCAGTGTGCAGTTCCACACAGCTTCGAATTCAGCACGTGCGACGGAGTCAGACACGTGACGATAGCCTGGCAGTTCGTGCGGGAAGGAGCCCATATCGCAGGAACCTTGCACGTTGTTTTGACCGCGCAGTGGGTTCACGCCGACGCCTTCGCGACCGATATTGCCGGTTGCCATCGCCAGATTGGCGATACCTATAACAGTGGTCGAACCTTGCGCGTGTTCGGTAACGCCGAGACCGTAATAGATCGAACCATTGCCACCGGTTGCGAACAGACGCGCCGCGCCGCGGATATCAGCTGCCGGTACGCCGGAGACTTCTTCCATTGCTTCTGGCGAGTTTTCTGGCAACGATACGAATTCTGCCCATTCTTCGAACGAGTCTACATCGCAACGTTCTTTGATGAAGTCCGGCTTGTGCAGGTTTTCGGTGATGATGACGTGCGCCAGCGCATTAACGATAGCAACGTTGCTGCCTGGTTTTAATTTCAAATGGTAGTCAGCCAGAACGTGCGGCGATTTGACCATTTCAGTCGTACGTGGATCGACAACGATCAGCTTCGCGCCTTGACGGATGCGGCGTTTCATTTGCGATGCAAATACTGGGTGACCCGATGCTGGGTTCGCGCCGATGACCAGGATGACGTCAGATTTCATCACCGAATCAAAGGTTTGTGTACCAGCGGATTCGCCCATGGTTACTTTCAAGCCGTAACCAGTTGGGGAGTGGCAGACGCGTGCGCAGGTATCAACGTTGTTGTTACCGAACGCAGCACGAACCAGCTTCTGAACCAGATAGCCTTCTTCGTTGGTGCAACGCGACGAGACCAAGCCACCGATCGAATCCTTGCCGTATTTAGCCTGGATGCGTTTCAGTTCGGAAGCAGCGTAGTTGATTGCTTCATCCCATGACACTTCTTTCCACGGATCGGTGATTTTGCTGCGGATCATTGGTTTCAGCATGCGGTCTTTATGCGTTGCATAACCCCATGCGAAGCGACCTTTAACGCAAGCGTGGCCTTGATTGGCTTTGCCGTCCGGATTTGGAACCATGCGGACAACTTCATTACCCTTCATCTCGGCCTTGAACGAGCAGCCGACGCCGCAGTATGCGCAGGTCGTGACTTTGCTGTGTTCTGCCTGGCCCATCATGATGACGGTTTTTTCGGTCAGTGTTGCGGTTGGGCATGCGTCTACGCAAGCGCCGCAGGATACGCATTCCGATTCAATGAAATCTTCGTTCTGGCTGGCAGCAACGCGCGAAGTAAAGCCGCGGCCATCGATGGTCAGAGCGAATGTACCTTGAGTTTCTTCGCAAGCGCGTACGCAGCGGTTACAAACGATACATTTCGATGCGTCGTAGGTGAAGTAAGGATTGGATTCGTCTTTTTCCAGCTTCAGATGGTTTTCGCCATCGTAGCCGTAACGTACGTCGCGCAGACCGACTACACCAGCCATGTCCTGCAGTTCGCAGTTGCCGTTGGTTGGGCATGTCAGGCAGTCCAGCGGATGATCCGAGATGTACAGTTCCATCACACCACGGCGAATGTCTGCCAGTTTAGGTGTTTGTGTTTTGACTTTCATGCCGGCTTCAGCAGGTGTCGTGCACGATGCTGGGTAGCCGCGGCGGCCTTCGATTTCAACCAGACACAGACGGCAGGAGCCGAACGATTCGAGGCTGTCGGTAGCGCACAGCTTAGGCACGTTGATGCCATATTCAGCTGCTGCACGCATGACGGAAGTGCCTTGCGGCACGGAGACGGCAACGCCGTCGATTTCCAGGGAGATCATGACTTCGGACGTACTTTTTTTCGTGCCGTAGTCGATACCGTTAAGTTGATTCATTTTTTTCGCTCCAGTAGCTTAAGCCGCGTTTGCCAATGTTTTTTGATCGCCAAAATCTTCTGGGAAGTGGTTCAGAGCAGACAACACCGGGAATGGTGTCATGTTGCCCATCGCGCACAGCGATCCCGTTACCATCACATCGCACAAATCACGCAGCAGATGGATTTGCTGTGGTCGATTCTGGTTAGCGATGATTTTGTCCATAACTTCTACACCACGTGTCGAACCGATCCGGCACGGGGTGCACTTGCCGCACGATTCTTCTGCACAGAAGTGCATTGCGTAACGTGCTTGTTTGGCCATATCGACGGTATCGTCGAAAGCGACCAAGCCACCATGGCCTACAGTAGAGGCAACAGCAGCGAATGCTTCATAGTCAAACGGTGTGTCGAACAGCGACTCAGGCATGTAAGCACCGAGTGGGCCGCCAACTTGCACTGCACGGATAGGACGACCGGATTCTGCGCCGCCACCAAAGTCGTACAGCAATTCGCGCAAGGTCACACCGAATGCTTTTTCTACCAGGCCGCCGTATTTCAGGTTGCCTGCCAGTTGCATAGGCAAGGTGCCGCGCGAACGACCCATACCGTAGTTTTTGTAGAATTCTGCACCGCGGGACATGATCAACGGGATCGCAGACAGCGAAATCACGTTGTTGATGACCGTTGGTTTACCGAACAAGCCTTGCAGCGCTGGCAGTGGCGGTTTGGCGCGTACCATACCGCGCTTGCCTTCGATACTTTCCAGCATCGCGGTTTCTTCGCCGCACACGTAAGCACCAGCAGCTTTACGTACTTGCAGGTTGAAGGTGCGGCCGGAACCGAGGATGTTTTCACCGAGGTAACCGGCGGCGTTCGCTGCAACGATTGCTTCGTTCAGATTGGCGATCGAGTGCGGGTATTCGGAACGTACGTAGATGTAACCTTCAGTTGCTTTGACGGCCAAACCAGCGATGGTCATGCCTTCGATCAGCATGAATGGATCATCTTCCATCACCATACGATCGGAGAAGGTACCGGAGTCGCCTTCATCGGCGTTGCAAGCGATGTACTTTTGATCGGCTTCAGCGCCGAGCACGGTTTTCCACTTGATGCCGGTAGGGAAAGCTGCACCGCCGCGACCACGCAGGCCGGAATCGGTTACTTCTTGAACAATCGCAGCTGGCTCCATTGCGATTGCTTTTTTCAAGCCGACATAGCCTTCATGTGCCAGGTAGTCATCCAGCGAAACTGGATCGGTAATGCCTACGCGTACGAATTGCAGACGTTCCTGCTTTTTCAGGTAAGGGATTTCTTCGGTCAAGCCCAATGCTTTTGGATGCGCGCCGCCAGTGGTGAAACCTGCGTCGAACAAACCAGCGACTTCGTGATCTTCGATAGGACCAAACGCGATACGGCCAGCGTCGGTCGCAACTTCAACCATAGGCTCGAGCCAGAACATGCCGCGTGAGCCGTTGCGCACCAGTTTGATATCGATGCCGCGTGCTTTTGCTTCTTTGGCGATAGCAGCTGCGGTTTCATTGGCGCCGAGCGCCAGAGCGGTCGAGTCGCGTGGAACAAAAATGGTAACGGTCATTGCACACCTCGCTTCGCCTGGATCAGGCGGTTGAATTTTTCCTTGGAAACGCGAGCGTACAGGTCGTCGTCAATCTGGATCGCCGGACCGCTGGCGCATTGGCCAAGGCAGTACACGGTTTGCAAGGTAAACTTGTTGTCGTCTGTGGTGCCGTGGAAATCACAGCCCAGCAATTCTTTGGCATGATCAGCCAGCTCTTCGCAGCCACGTGACTGGCAGGCTTCTGCGCGGCAGATTTGCACCACGTGTTCGCCGACCGGGTGTTGGCGGAAGAAGTGGTAGTACGTAATCACGCCGTGTACTTCTGCGCGCGAAATGTTCAAACCTTCGGCAATCGCAGGAACTACGCTAGGCGGGATGTAGCCGACTACGCCCTGGATGTCGTGTAGGATAGGCAAAAGCGCACCAGGCGTCGCTTTACGCTGCGCAATGATGGATTCAACCGCGGCCAAATCGAATGGGGTTTGGGTGTTCATAGAGACACTCCTGCTAGCGACACCGAAGGCAATGCTACATGCCGCGAGGTCGTGAAATCGAACGAAACCATGCTACTTCCTTGTTAAAAATTATCTTGTATATATGCTTTTAATAGCATATAGTTTGCGGACGCACCTTTGCAACATGTGGAAGGTAGCACTGGGTAACGCTAGCTTCAATAGGCTATCTTTTGCATAACCAAAAAAGCGGCGTAAACGCTACACAGTTTCGCTTACATAGGCTTTTGACGTATGTTCAAAGTTGTTATCAATCCCCATTGGGAAATCACACATAGTGCCGATGAGCCGCTGGATACAGCGGTTCTGCTGGACCTATTGATGTCGATACAAAAGACCGGCTCCATTTCCAAAGCGGCGCGACTTGTCGATTTGTCATATCGCTACTCCTGGGGCTTATTGCGCGATGCGGAAAAGCTGTTCGGGACCGCTCTATTAAATACAGACCGTGGTCGCGGCACGACTTTGACGCCGCTGGCGGAAAAGCTGATTTGGGCTGATCGCCGTATTCGTGCGCGTTTATCGCCGACGCTGGAAAGTCTGGCTTCCGAGCTGGAAAGTGAAATCGGCAAAACCATCGTCGGTAAAACCAAGCCGATTCGGCTGGATGCCAGCCACGGGTTTGCGGTCGACGCCCTGCTCCATCAACTGACCGAAGCGAACTTGCCGGTTGATTTGCGTTATCGCAACAGCACCGACGCGGTCGCGGCCTTGTCGCGTAATGAATGCGATCTGGCCGGTTTTCACGTGCCGCTCGGTGAGTTCGAGAAAAAAGCGGTCGAGCGTTATACGCAATGGCTCAATCCACGCGAACACTGCCTGATTCATTTGGCGGTTCGTACGCAAGGTATGTTTGTGGCGCCGGGTAATCCGAAGAACGTCCAGACTTTGCAGGATTTGACGCGACCGGGCGTGCGCTTCGTCAATCGGCAGATCGGTTCCGGCACACGCATGTTGCTGGAGCTGATGCTGGCGGGTGCGAATGTCTCGCCTTTCGATATCGAAGGCTATCAAAGCAATGAATTCACGCATTCGGCTGTCGCTGCTTATATAGCGAGTGGCATGGCGGATGTGGGCGTCGGCGTGCAGACTGCGGCGCATCGCTTCAGCCTGGACTTTATTCCACTGATACGTGAGCGCTATTTCCTAGCCTTGCCGTTAGCCATCATGGAAGACCCATTAATACAACTGGTCATTGATGTGGTGCAATCCGGCTACTTCCGTAAAGTGATCAACGGTTTGGCGGGTTACGATTCTGGCGATACAGGGAAGATACTGCTGCTGTCCGAAGCCTTTGGTCACGCCAAGGCAACCTCGGCATAACGCCCGGAAGCTTCCGGGCGTATTTCGCTATTTCAAGATGGCGATACCTTTGATCTGCGCGTAGACCGGGCTACCCGGTTCCAAGCGCATGGCGACACAAGACTTGCGCGTGATGCGTGCCAGCAGGCGCGTACCGTTTGCATCCAGGCCGATCATGACTTGCCCGACGGCGTCATCTGACAATTCCACTACCGTTGCAGCAACGATATTCAGTATGCTGGTATCGCGTTGAGGAGCGAGGCTCAAGCTGACGTCACGTGCTTGTATGCGCATGCGTATTTGCTGACCCACGGTTGCCTTTTGCTGCGGCAACAACAACTGCCCACCGGAAAACTCTGTGCACGTGAGCTGGAACTGAGCATCGTGTTCGGTTACCGTTGTGACCACCAATGCGCTGGCACTATCACCGTGTGCAACATTGAGATCGAGACGCGTCAGCAAATCACTGGTCGCGCCACTGGCGATGACTCTGCCGTTTTCCAGCAGAACCAGATGATCGGCCAATCGTGCAACCTCATCCGGCGAATGGCTGACGTACACCACTGGGATATCCAGCTCATCATGCAGTCGTTCCAGATACGGCATGATTTCTTCTTTACGCTTGGTATCGAGTGCCGCCAACGGCTCATCCATCAACAGTATGCGTGGGCTGGTAGCCAATGCTCTGGCGATGGCGACGCGCTGGCGTTCACCGCCGGATAATTTATCCGGCTTGCGCTGCAGCAGATGACCGATGTCGAGCAAGGCGACCGCTTGATCAAGCGACACCTGGCGTGATGCTTCCGGGATACGACGCATGCCGTATTCCAGATTGCGTTGCACATTCAGATGCGCAAACAAGCTGGCTTCCTGAAACACATAACCGAGTGAACGTTTATGTGTAGGGAGGAAGATCTTGTGTGCATCGTCTTGCCATACTTCTCCATTGATTTCCAGATAGGAGCCGTTAAAGTGCTCCAGGCCTGTCATCGCCCGCAGGCAAGTGGTTTTGCCTGAACCTGATGGACCGAACAAGGCAGTCACGCCACGGCCAGGCAAAGTCAGATCGACATCCAGACCGAAGCTGCCATAAGAGATTTTGAAACGTGCGCGGATATGATTAATTTCGTCCGTCATTTGCGCCGCCCGGTCGGATTCAATGTGTACAGTGCGATCAACACCAGCAGCGAGAAGATCACCATACCGGCTGCCAACCAGTGAGCCTGCGCGTATTCAAGCGCTTCCACATGGTCGTAAATTTGTACTGAAATCATGCGTGTGTGATTCGGAATATTGCCGCCTATCATCAGCACCACGCCGAACTCACCGACCGTATGTGCAAAGCCCATCACGATAGCGGTCAGATAACCTGGTTTTGCCAATGGCAGGGTGACACTGAAAAAAGTATCGAGAGGTGATGCGCGCAAAGTCGCAGCCACTTCCAGCGGGCGATCGCCCATAGCCTCAAATGCATTTTGTATCGGTTGCACGACGAACGGCATCGAGTAAAAAATCGAGCCTACGAGCAGACCGGTAAACGTGAACGGCAGCGTGCCCCAACCCATAGCTTGCGTCAGTTGGCCGATAGGACCATTAGGGCCTAAGGTGATCAGCAAATAGAAGCCGATAACGGTAGGCGGCAGCACGATAGGCAGCGCAACCATCGCGCCTATCGGACCTTTCAACCAGGAACGCGTGCGCGCCAGCCACCACGCCAGAGGCGTGCCTATCAACAGGAGAAGTAGGGTGGTGAGGCTGGCGAGCTTGAGGGTTAGAACAATCGCACCGATATTAGGATCGGTAAACAACGAGAACCTCTCTTACAGATCGTAACCGTAGCTACGGATGATGGCTTTAACTGGTTCTGATTTCAGGTAGTTGACGAATTCAGCAGCAGCTTTATTGTCTTTGCCTTTGGTCAGGATCACAGCGTCCTGGCGAATTGCATTGTGCAGATTAGCTGGAACGATCCAGGCCGAACCACTCTTTACTTTGCCGCCTTCAAACACTTGCGACAGAGCGACGAAGCCGAGTTCTGCATTGCCGGTGGAGATGAAGGTAAAGGTTTGACCGATGCTTTCGCCTTGAACAAACTTAGGTTGCAGTGTTTCGTACACGCCCAGTTTTTTCATGGTTTCTTCAGCGGCCAGACCGTATGGAGCCAGCTTAGGTGTAGCCAATGCGATGTGGCCGAAGTTACCTTTTTTCAGGACTTCACCTTTAGCATCGACGAAGTCTGGCTTAGCCGACCACAGCACCAGTTTGCCGGTTGCGTAAGTGAAACGTGAACCAGGCACGATGCCGTTTTCTTTTTCCAGTTTGATAGGTGTTTCATCATCAGCAGCAAGGAAAACATCGTACGGCGCACCATTCGTGATCTGTGCGTAGAACTTGCCGGTTGCGCCGAATGAAGGCACAACTTTATGGCCGGTTGCTTTTTCAAAATCAGCGGCGATGACTTTCATCGGTGCGGTGAAGTTGGCGGCAACTGCAACTTGTACCTCTTCTGCCGAAGCGGAAGCGGAGATGCCGAGAGCGAGCAGACCGGAAAGGAGCGAGTACGAGAGTTTTTTCATGATGTATGAGTAAAACGAGTTAAAAAACCTTTTAGGCGGGTACCGCCAGAATGATGTGCGAGGCCTTGATCAAGGCCGTTGCCTTCACACCTTCTTTTAAACCGAGTACTTTGACGCTCTCATTGGTGATGATCGCTGCGACGGTCTTGCCGCCCGGCAGTTCGATCACGACCTCTGCATTGACTGCGCCTTCCTGGCAGCGAACGACGGTGCCGGTCAGGGAGTTGCGTGCACTGGTTTTAAAATCTGTATCTACTGTGAGGATGATCCACTGTGCCTTCACCAGCGCGTAGGCTTCGGAGCCTACTTCGAGTGCCAGATGATCGGCGCTGTCATTGGTGATGATGGCGGCGAGTTTTGCGCCATTGCCAATATCGAGAGTAACTTCTGCGTTGACCGCGCCCTTCTTGACGGCGGTAACGGTACCTAGGAACTGATTGCGTGCGCTGGTTTGCATATCGAATCTCCGGCTCATTGTGTAGTACTGGTCAAAGTCATCCATGGTGCGGCCGATTGCTGCCGGCACTGCGGCCCATTCCTGCTCCAATCGGCGGTAGGTTGCCACCACACGTCTGCCGTATTCCGTCAGACAGGTACCACCACCGGTACTGCCGCCTGGCTGGCGTATTACCAGTGGTTCATGCGACAGATTGTTCACCGACTCTACAGCTTGCCAGGCAGCCTTATAACTCATGCCCATTGCAGTGGCTGCGGCGGAAATTGAGCCGGAAGCATCTATGCGTTCCAGCAGTTCCAAATGGTCCCAGCGCTTGCCGCGAGGCTTGGATAGACCTTCCAGTTTGATGGGCGAAGTTGTCTTGCTCATAACAGTCTCTATCTTTTAAAAATGATGAAGGGCTGTTCAGCAAAAGTCGTTATGATACACGATATTACTTTTAACGACATATTGAGAACAGGCGAAGTACTGCCATTCTATTTGGCTATCGTTGAGTTCGGGTGCCTATTGCTCACATTGGCATCAGGGTCATTCCGGAAATCGCGTCGCAAACGGATAAGATGAAGGTCTCGTTCTACCTCTCCCGGCGCGTCTCGCCATCATTTTCTACAGGCTATATCAATGTTCGTACGTCAGCTTGATTACCTCGTTACCCTCGCAAGAGAGAAACATTTCGCCCGCGCTGCGGAAATTTGCTGTGTCTCGCAACCGGCTTTATCCGCCGCCGTCAGGAATCTGGAAACCGAATTGGGGATCGCCATCGTGCAGCGTGGCCAACGCTTTCAGGGATTTACGCCGGAAGGCGAGCGAATTCTGGATTGGGCGCGCCAGACTTTAGCTGCACTGGAAGGTTTGAAGCAGGAAGCGTCGATGTCGCGCGTCAAGCTGACCGGCACCTTGCGCTTGGGTGCGATCCCGACCACGATGCCGATAGTTTCCTTGCTGACCGGACGTTGTCGTGCACAACATGGCGATTTGCGGCAACTGGTGTTGTCGCTCAGTACCGAAGAAATCATGCGCAGACTGGACGATTTCGAACTGGATGTCGGCTTGACCTATTTGGAAGACCAACGTCTCAACGGCTTCCATGTGCAACCGCTGTATCGCGAACGCTATATGTTGCTGGCGCGCGAAGGGACCATGCTGGATGGCAAAGAAGAAGTCAGTTGGGAAGAAGCGGCAGAGTTGCCGCTGTGCTTGCTGACTTCACATATGCAGAATCGTCGCATCGTGGATGCGGCTTTCCGTCGTGCCGAGGTACATCCGAATGTGGTGGTGGAGACTGATTCAGTGTTCGCACTGTATTCCCATGTCAGGCACGCGGATTTATTTAGTGTAGTACCGCATAGTCTCTTATGTCTGTTTGAACTGCGTGATGAAATGGTTGCGATCCCCATCGTGCCTGAGCTGAGTCGCTCTATAGGACTCATCTCGCTGGACCATGATCCGTGCTCACCCATCGTCTTGGCTGCGCGCAATATTGCCGAGAAGATCGACTTGCAGGCCCAATTCGACGCTTACATAACTGGCGGCTATCAGCCCATCACATCAAACGATTAGACCGCAAAAAACATACTCCCTAAGATGACTTCGCTGGGCATTCATTCTGATGTCCGCTTGCAGAAGAAAAAGAAAATTCAGCTACCGCCAGCAATTTTCGATTCGCTGTAGCTAGCAATCTCAAGCAAGCAATTTTATGCAACCAATCTTATGGAGAAGAATCATGGCAAAAGTTTTATGCGTTTTATACGACGATCCAGTCACCGGTTACCCAAAGACATATGCACGCGATGACGTAGCACAACCATCGATCTACCCAGATGGCCAAACGCTGCCGACGCCTAAGGGCATCGACTTCAAACCAGGCACCTTGCTTGGTAGTGTTTCCGGCGAACTCGGCCTGCGTAAATACCTGGAATCGAACGGCCATACTTTGGTTGTTACATCCAGCAAAGACGGCGCAGACAGCGTCCTCGACAAAGAATTGCACGATGCAGAGATCATCATCTCGCAACCTTTCTGGCCTGCCTACATGACAGCAGAACGCATCGCTAAAGCTAAAAAATTGAAAATGATCGTGACAGCCGGTATCGGTTCCGATCACACCGATTTGGAAGCAGCGAACAAGCACAACATCACCGTCGCCGAAGTGACCTATTGCAACAGCCACAGCGTTGCAGAACACGTCGTCATGATGATCTTGTCGCAAGTGCGTAACTACATCCCTTCGTACAAACAAGTGATCGACGGCGGCTGGAACATCGCTGACTGCGTATCGCGTTCATACGATCTGGAAGCAATGAGTATCGGTACCGTTGCAGCTGGCCGTATCGGTCTGCGCGTACTGCGTCTGCTGCACCCATTCGACGTCAAATTGCACTACATGGATCGTCACCGTCTGCCAACAGCAGTTGAGCAAGAGCTCAATCTGACTTACCACAGCACGCTGGAAAGCCTGACCAAAGTGTGTGACGTTGTAACTCTGAACTGCCCGCTGCACCCAGAAACAGAGCACATGATCAACGAAAAAACGTTGAAAAACTTCAAACGTGGCGCGTACATCATCAACACCGCACGCGGCAAACTGTGCGATCGTGATGCGATTGTCAAAGCGCTGGAAAGCGGTCAACTGGCTGGTTACGCAGGCGACGTCTGGTTCCCACAACCAGCACCGAAAGATCATCCATGGCGCACCATGCCGCACCACGGCATGACACCACACATTTCCGGCACCAGCCTGACAGCGCAAACACGCTACGCAGCAGGTACTCGTGAAATTCTGGAATGCTACTTTGAAGGTCGTCCTATCCGTGACGAATACCTCATCGTTCAAGGCGGCAAACTGGCAGGCGTCGGCGCTCACTCCTACAGTGACGGTAACGCAACCAAAGGTTCGGAAGAAGCTGCAAAATTCCAACCAGCATAAGAAAGAATTGACGGGCCATTGAAGTACCGGATTCGGTGGCCTCGTTAAATTATTTAATGCCGACGTGCAGTTCTGACGTCGGCATTTTTTTATTGCGATGCGTGCATTGCCGGCTTCCGTCTCCCCGACGGCAAGCATTTATCAGCTAAGGTTTTTCTATGCCAAATTCATTCAAGAATTTTTTCACCAGCAGCATGGCGCTGCCACCGCGACCTACCCTCGCCAATGTATTGCTTTCTGGTCTCGGCGGTTTTTTTGCCATCAGTGTGATTGCACTGGCCGCTGACTATACGCAAGCCATTTTGATACTGGGTTCCTTCGGCGCGTCATGCGTGATTGTGTTTGCTCTGCCTGATACGCCTTTGGCGCAACCGCGCAATGTAATACTCGGACATTTCCTGAGTAGCTTGTCAGGTCTGGTTTATTTGAATGTGTTTGGACCGCACTGGTGGGCTTTGGGTTTGGCGGTCGCAACCGCGATCATTGTGATGATGGCTTGCCGTGTCGTGCATCCGCCGGCAGGTTCAAATCCAGTGATAGTTTTTCTCGGCGCACCGGGTTGGAGTTTTTTGTTTTTCCCGACCTTGATCGGGGCTTGCGTGCTGGTCGTCGTCGCGATTATTTACAACAACGTGGTTCGTAAAAACAAGTATCCCAAGTATTGGTAGAGGTATGTTGCCTGTCTATCAATGAGGTTGGAAATATATGTGGTATAGCATCTATTTCCTCAACGTTCGTTATATTCCATCAATTTTGTGCAATTGTTATCGATAGACATCTAACTTCTTTTTTCATGCACGGAGAGTAGCGATATTGCATAAGCGTGACTGATTAAAAGAGTTTATTTTTCCGTTGATTTCTCTCATTATTTTGCATCCGAGCACACGTAATTTGATCGGTTTGTGATAAACATAGGGGGCAGTACTTTCTTCTCTTGGCGTGCGGCAAATGGCACGTTAAGCAGTTGAATAAAAATCCTAAAAACAAATGAGAGAGACACACAATGACATTGTTCAAGAAGACCGCACTTAGCCTGATTTTATTGGCAGCTATCCCTGCTTTTGCACAAAATAAACCGGTCGTGCAATTCATCGCAACCGGCGGCACGATCGCGATGAAAATCGATCCGATCAAAAATGCACCGGTACCGGCCATCTCTGGTGACGACTTGCTGGCAACCGTTCCTGATGTTGCCAAGTACGCGACTATCGAAGTCAACAATCTTTCCAATGTGCCGTCGGATTACATGGACCCTGCGCGTTGGGTTGTGTTGACGAAGGCAGTACAAACTGCATTGGATCGCAATGACGTCTCCGGCGTGATCGTTTCGCACGGTACAGATACATTGGAAGAAACAGCGTACTGGCTTGATCTGACAGTCAAATCGAACAAACCTGTTGTCCTGATCGGCGCGCAACGCAATGCGTCGGTATCTGATTTTGATGGCCCGCGCAATTTGTTGAATGCAGTCCGCATTGCAGTCGATCCGCAAGCTAAGGACAAAGGTGCGATGCTGGCTATGAATAACCAGATCAATGCAGCGCGCTATGTGACAAAAACGCATACCGCTAATGTAGAGACATTCAAGTCGGGCGACTACGGTTTTCTGGGTGAAGTTTATCCTGATCGCGTGACCTTCTCTTACACACAATTGCGTCGTCAATACATTCCTATCCGCACCGACAAAATGCCGGAAGTAGAAATCATCGCGATGTATGGCGGTGCAGATGGTGCGGCCCTGCGTAACGCCGTTGATCGTGGCGTCAAAGGTGTTGTGGTGCAGGCATTGGGCATGGGCAATATGAACGTTGCGATGTTGAATGCGGTTAAATATGCAATCTCCAAAAACGTAGCAGTCGTGGTCTCGACACGCGTGCACAATGGCCGTGTCTTGCCTAGTTATGGTTTTGAAGGCGGTGGTAAAACTTCATACGATGCAGGCGCAGTGATGGCCGATGATTTGAAGCCGGCGAAAGCACGCATCTTGTTGATGCTGTCTTTGCAAAACGGTGTAACCAGCAAAGACGATTTGCAAGCTGCGTTTAATCGTTGATGTTTGCGCGCTGGTTGAGCAACCGTCAGACGCGTTAATGAGTATGTGATGGATGCTGCCGTGCTGGTGACGGCGCGGCAGCTTACAAGGCGAAGCGTTCGCCTAACTGATTCAGCGATTGCATTAACTGATCGCTTGTTTTTGCTGTTGCCTCGTCGATGGCGACCTTGACGATGCGCAGTGTTCTCTTCTCTGCCTCGTGTGCAGAGATCTCGCTACCTTCGATCACACCTTCTATTGGTACGAGATTTTCTTTGTGCCACACGCGATACGTGCCGCCCCATTCGCCAAAGGCGAAACCCCAGGTTTGTTCGGTTGCGGTCACCGAGATGAAATACCCCTTGTATTCAATCAAAGCCACGATGTTTTCCCTGCCAAAATTCCAACGAACGTATAAGGTTGCCGACCATTTGATTTGTGCTGTTTTACGCACAGGTCGGAGACTCAATGTAATAACGGGGTCGGTATCTATGCGTGAAAAATTGTGCCTGGATGGATATTTATTCTGCAGCTTGCTAGTAAAACCGATTTCGTTATGTTTGTGAGGATATAGCGTAAACCGTGTGGATGCAAGCTTTGCGCAGGTATCGGCTTAGTAAACTTCTGATAAGGATTCGTCAGATGAGCGTAGTGAGCTGCGATTTTCTGTTCGGAGAAAGCGCAGCAAGAGCGATGCAGTACATCAAACAATAAATTCTTGATGTACTTGCCGTAGAAATTACTTCTTCGTGCTCTTGGCAGGTTTTGATTTTGCTGCAGGAGTGGCGATTTTTGGTGCTGCGAGCAGTTTGCTGAAGATCGCAAAATCGCTGGTGATGGCTTTCGCTGCTTTGCGTTCCATCGCACGGTAACGTTCAACTACACCATGACCAAAATCAGTGACTAGCGCGCCGCCACCGCCGCTACCGCCCGTGCTGGCAATGACGAGTGGTTCTATGAATGAGGCGTTGGTTGTTTCGACCAGCGACCATGCTCGGCGGTAGGACATATTCATTTCTCGTCCGGCAGCAGAGATGGAGCCTGTGCGTGCTATCGCATCAATCAGATCTGCGCGGCCCGGTCCCATCGCAGTGAGTTCCCCCATCAAAACGCGAACGCGAGGCTGAGGGGAGGTAGATTTTTTTGGCTGGCTTTTAGGCATGGCTAGGGCTTTCTTTTGGACGGACGTATTTTCGCTCAAATCGCTGCGGAACACGCAAGTCTTTCAACGCAGATTTCTTGAAATCAACATGATGGCGCTGTTGCTACTTTGCCGCAATCACATAAATATCGTTATGTAGTTTCAAGTAATGTCGATTAAACTTCGGCCGCAATGCCTGATATACCAGTGGCATAAGCACGACTCCCTTTACACGGCGACTTCATACGGATGCTGCCTGCATCGCGTAGTCCAAAGATTTGGACCTTGTTCGTCACTCCTCTATTACTCATGAAGAACCACATAAATAAATCACATATTGCCCGTCGCGCATCGGGACTGACGGTGTTCGCCCTCGCCACTATGAGCGGCGTTTTACCTGCTACTACTCATGCAGCAGATAAAGCTGCCGTGCTGGAAACCGTTGACGTTATCGGCACAGGCGCACCTGCCTACAAAACAGAAACAGCGAATATCGGACCATTAGGCGAAAAGAGCGTGCTGGATACACCGTACGCCATCAACGTCGTGCCGGCGGAATTGCTGGAGAACCAGCAATTGAAAAGCGTGCGCGAAGCTTTCCGTTACATGCCATCGGTACAGGGCGAGAACATTCGTCCACAAACGCGTGGCTTGCAAGCTGGCGTAGTACAGAACACGCGCATAGACGGCATGAATATCGCTGCGACTACCGATTATCCTATTGAGCAGTTTGATCGCATCGAAGTATTGAATGGCTTGGCTGGTGCTTTGTATGGTCCGGCCAGTCCGGCCGGTACTTTCAATTATGTCTTGAAGCGTCCGACGGAAACGCCGCTGCGTCGCTTTACTCTCGGTTATGCAAGTCAAGGTTCCGCATCGGTCAGTGCCGACATCAGCGATCGTTTTGGTGAAGACAAACGCTATGGCTTCCGCGTTAATTTGCTGGATGAAGGCGGTGAAAGTTATGTTGATCGCAGCAAGCTGGATCGCAAGCTGGCGAGTCTGTCCTTTGATGTGCAATTGACGAGCGATACCAAGCTGGAAACGAATGTCAGCCGTTATCACTACACGAGCAAAGGTTTGCCAGGTACGTTCGCGTTGAATAACGCGACGATAGTGTTTCCTTCTGCACCAGATCCAAAACGTGTTGGTTATGGTCAACCATTTGCTGGTGACGATAACGTGACGGAAACTTATAGCGCGCGTATCAAGCATCGCCTAAACCAAAATTGGAGTCTGACCGCCGGCGTGCTGAAGCAAAGTAGCGATCGTGCGTCTACAGTGCCGACCAATACGCTGACGAACAATGCCGGTGCATACAACGTAAGAGTGGCGACAACCACGTTTAGCCTCGACGACATTCTCAGTCACACCGTTGCATTGAATGGACGCGCCAACACCGGCAGCATGACGCATGACATTGTGGTATCGGCAACAGGATTTGAGTGGGATCGTTACAGACCATTTCAGACAGGTGCGATCACACTCGGCAATTCAAATTTGAGTAATCCGACTATTTTCAATCAACCGGTTTTTTCGGATTTCAAGAATCGTTACAAGGCACAAACTGTTCGACAACAATCCGTCACAGTCGGAGACACGCTCGGCTTGAATGAACAGTGGTCGGTCGGTTTGTTTGCGAGTCAGAGTTGGATTGATCAGCGTGGCTACAATCCCAACGGTACAACAGTAGCGACATCGGCTTACAACGATAGTGGTCTGAGCACCAATGCGACGGTTTCATACAAACCGCAAAAGAACGTGATGGTCTACGCATCGTATGCAGACAGTCTGCAGCAAGGTGATACATCAGGTACGACAACGCTGGCACCTTACCGTAGCAAGCAATGGGAATTGGGTTACAAACTTGCATTTGAAAAAATGGGTTTCAGTGCCGCCTTGTTCCGTATCGAGCGTCCGTTTGCCTTTGCTGCCAATGGCGTGTTTGCCGTGCAAGGCGAACAACGTAATCAAGGTCTGGAGTTAATGGCAAATGGTGCACTGACGCGCAACCTCACTTTGTATGGTGGTCTGACGTATCTTGATCCGCGTTTGCTAAAGACCAACAATCCTGCAACTTCGGATAAACAAATCATGGGTCTGTCGCGCATCGTCAGCAATATTTTGTTGGACTACCGCGTCGCGATGGTACCTGGCTTAGGGCTTAGCCTGAACGTCAGTCATGCGGGCAGTCGACAAGGTGACAACATTAATAGCTACAAAGTAGATGGCTATACGGTGACGGATCTGGGCGCGCGTTACACGACGCAGTTGATGGGACGTTCGACCACATGGCGTCTTGCCATCAACAACGTCACTGATGAGCGTTACTGGGCCAATATCGTACCAAGTGGACAGAACGGTTATACCGGCGCTGATAACGGCACCGGCACGCTGGGTACACCGCGCACTATCCGTGCATCTATGCAAATGGATTTCTAATTTTTCCCTGAAAGCGAAATCATTGTGAAAAGAATAGTTTTTTCTTATATGGCTTTACCGCTGGTGCTGGTTAGTGTCAGCGCTTCGGCCGCCACACACTTGCCATCAGCGCCTATCAAGGTATTGGCTGCAGGTAGTTTGACCGGCGCGATGACAGCTGTCGCGCAGCTTTACACGCAACAGACCGGACAAAAGATCGATGCGCAATTTGGTCCTGCGGGTTTATTGCGTGAGCGCATAGAGAGCGGTGAACAAGCCGATATCTTTGCCTCGGCCAATATGGAACATCCACAAGCCTTGGCCGATCAAGGTATCGCAACACCAGCAGTCGTGATGGTGCGCAATCGTCTGTGTGCGAAAGCTTTGCCGGACTACAAGTTGACGACAGAAAACTTGCTGGACCGCTTGCTTGATCCGCAAGTTGGGCTCGGTACCTCAACACCGAAAGCTGATCCGGGCGGTGACTACGCGTGGCAGATGTTTGCCAAAGCTGAGAAAGTTCGCCCCGGTGCGCAAGCAATTCTGGAAGCCAAAGCGCAGCAACTGGTAGGTGGGAAAAACAATCCGCCAGTGCCGGCTGGGCGTAATGCAATGGAATATTTTTTCGCTGAAAAGAAGGTACAGATATCGCTGGGTTATTGCAGCGGACGTCAGACTACACCTGATCCCAAGTTCGCCAGCGTGCCATTGCCCGCAGCATTGGCAATCACGCCTAGCTATGGTTTGTCGGTGATCACACGTGAGAAAAAATCGCATGATGCGGCGTACAAGTTCGCACTTTTCTTGTTAAGCCCGCAAGCGCAGAAGTTGATGGCGCAATATGGATTTACACCAGTGACAGTGCCAGCTGAAGATTGATACTGGCTTGATGCAATAAAAAAGCGCGCCTTGATGATACAGGCGCGCTTTTTAGTTTTCAGTGTCGGTATTCAGGCTAATGCTTCCTTCGCCGCTTCTTCCGGTGTCAGACCGTCATAGAACAAATCCGTGAACCATTCGATTTGCTCTTCAATATGATCTTGCGCTTCTGCCAAGGTGGCACCACCGGCAACCAGGAAGCCTTCTACTTCTATGCACCAGTTAAGGACGGCTAGTGTTTCCGGGTCCAGTTCTTCTTTCTTTGCCATGATCTTGTCTTCCATTTATACGTCGATGACGACAGTTTTACATGAGAGTCGAGATAGGGGAAGCAGGATATTTTTTCCTGCAAATTTGGCAACGGATGGTGTTCAGAGGGATTCCAGAAAACGCAGCAAGGCAGTGCGATCTTCGGTCGACATCGCACGCACTGCTTCCTTCGAGTAGTTGCCTTCGCCGCCATGCCACATGATGGCTTCCAGCAAGGTACGCGCGCGGCCATCGTGTAAAAAGCCTGCGTCGGGATTAACCTTGTGAGCAAGACCGATTCCCCACAAAGGTGGTGTGCGCCACTCTTTGCCGGTCGCAAGATAATCGCTGCGGCCATCGGCCAGACCTGGCCCCATATCGTGCAGTAACAAATCCGTATACGGTCGTATCAACTGGTTGGACAAGGCCGGCAACGCAGCATCAGGACGAGTGCGTAATGGCGACGCATGACAAGCAATGCAACGTGCTTGTACAAATAAACGATTGCCGTGGATGACTTGCTTGTCGTTTACATCGCGTCGCGCCGGTACTGCCAACATCCGTTGATAGAATACGGTCGCATACAGCTCAGCACGCGTCAGTTCCGGTTCGCCACCGGATGGCGCACGTTGGCAGGCGGTCTGGACCTTGGTGCAATTCTCTTTTGGTATTAGCGGCGAGGTGATGCCGAGGTCGCCCGAGAAGGCGTTCGCGATCTGTTCGGTCAGCGTTGCGACATTCGCTTTCATACCGAAGCGCCCTATCGTTTCCTTTTGCGCCATCGCATCCCAGACCATATTCACGCGTCCGCCGATGCCATCCGGCTTGGCTTGTTTTGCCATCGCCAATATGGTGTCGTCACTCACCGCTTCCAGCAAGCCGAGGCCATAGATGACCGGACCTACGCGTGGCGACACCATGACATCTGCGCCGAGCGCGCCGTATGCCATTTCCTTGAAATGGATATTGGGTTTGCGCAGCGTGACCTTGCTGCCGTCGGCCAGTGTTTCTACATGTTCGTCATAGATCAGGAAGCCTATGCCTTCTCCCGGTACACCCGGTACGCCGCGTTCATTCAATTGATCGCCATACGCGGGATGCGGTTTCGGGCCGCCATGCGGATTAGTGCCAGGTATGCTGAGGCGCAAGAGCATTGCCTGCATCGTGCCATCAGGACCATCGGGCGCACCGCCACGGCCATTCTTTGCGTGACAGGCTATGCAGGAAATGCGGTTGTATAAAGGGCCGAGTCCGGCTGCCCTATCATTCGCCGGTGCGATTACCCACGATTGGCGGAACAGGCCGCGGCCTTGTATGAAGGCGGCCGTATTGTCCGGATCCATGACCGGACTGGCTTGCGAAAATGCTTCGCGGCTGTCATCAAAGACGGTGGCACTGCCACCGCTCAGCGCCTTGGTATCGACGCTGGCTGCAGCGCTTAACAACAAGGCTACCGGCAACACCGCCAGGTAGCCGATGAAACGCTTGAATTTCACCGGGCACTCGCTTGTTTGCCGCTGGCGTTCAATACTTCCTGCGCGAGTTGTTCTGCCTGTGCACGGTTGTGCCGGATGCGCGTGGTCCATTGGGCAGTGACCGCGTCATTGCGGTTGACGTCTGTTGTTTCATCAAAGGCAAAGACAAACTTCGGTGCCAGTGCATCGGCTTCTGCTTCGCTCACCGGTATTGTGTCGAGCAAGGCGCGTGCTTGCGCAGCTTTTGCTTTCAATGTAGAAGTGTTTGCGGCACGCTCAGCCTGGATGACCTTGTCATTCGCGTCACGCAGGCGTGCATGTTCATTGC
Organism: Herminiimonas sp. GW821-FHT09C12; assembly: GCF_059416385.1. Lineage (NCBI taxonomy): Bacteria > Pseudomonadati > Pseudomonadota > Betaproteobacteria > Burkholderiales > Oxalobacteraceae > Herminiimonas > Herminiimonas sp. GW821-FHT09C12. Next base: position 891,959 of record NZ_JBWKPC010000001.1, on the reverse strand, counting down.
TGATCAACACATCAAACAAGGTGTTGTTGAAACCCTGGCGCGCCAATGCGCGCTCAGTATCAAATACAAAAGGCATGGTCTTGGCTGCTTCGAAGGGATCGTAATAGCCGGCCGGCTTTTCCGCATACACCGCAGGACGTACCGGCAATTTACGGATGTCATGATGGAACAGGATCTTTTGTCCTTCATCCGACAATACGAAGGTGGCGAACGCGTGCGCGGCTTCCGGATTCGGTGCGCCCTTCATGATGCCGACATGCGCCGGCGAGTAGCCGGTGATGCCGGGATAAACAAACTGGATAGGCGCGCCATTGGCGATCGCCGATTTAATGAAGAAGTCGATAGACACGCCGATACTGGCCTGTCCGTTACGGACATCATCGGAAATATTGGCACCGCCCTGGCCCAGTAAGTGCGCATTGCTGCCGATAGCTTGCAGCAAGGCCCAGCCTTTATCCCAGCCATATCCTTGCAGGATGATATCGATCAGTATCGGTGCGAAGCCAACTTTGCCCGGAACCGGGAAAACGATTTCGTCTTTCCACTCGGGGCCGGTCAGGTCCGTCCATTGTTTTGGTGCTGTTAGCTTTTTGTCTTGCAGGCGCTGCGGATTGATCGCAAAGCCATAACCTGCAATTTCACTGGCGAGGTAGAAGCCGGCAGGGTCGGAAATCGGGAAGCCGCCCACTTTGGCAGGCAAGCCCTTCATATCCAGATCGGGTCGGCGGAATGCTCCCTCTTTGGCGAGGATTTGAAAATTACGTTGTGCCGGTGTCCAGTAGACATCGACATTGCCTTGATTCGGTTTGCGCAGGTAAGACAGCGCATCACCGGAACGACGCCAGAGGATCTCGACGCGGGTACCGGGATGTGCTTTTTCAAAAGCAGCTTCGAAACGCGCCACCACTTCCTCCGGATAGCTGGTCATGACCACGACCTTGCCAGCGAGTTTATCTGCCGCCAGTGCATGCACTGAAACGATGACAGATGCAAAGCTGAAAATCGCGGTCGCGAGCAGCTTACGGAGAGAAAGTGATGTGCGTAGCATAGTGAAACTCTTAGAAACGGTAGTTCAGATTAGCGAAGAGGTTACGGCCTTCTTCGTAGAAGCCTTCAGTGTATGCATAGTTGCGATCGAACAGATTGTTGACGCCCGCTTCGATCGTTACATCTTTCTGAATGGCATAGCTAATTTTGGTGTTGACCAGGGTGAAGCCAGATGCGATGCGAGTACCGGTGTCATTGCTGTAACGTTTCGAGTTGTATTCCGCATTGCCAATCACATTCAACTTTGGTGTTGCAGCCCATTTTGCATAAGTAAATAATTTATGCGCTGGTACCTCGGTCAAGAATTTTGCATCAGACTTGTTCTTGCGATCCAGATAGGTATAGTTGCCACCAATTTCCAAGCTACTCGTTACTGCAGCGGTCAAACCAAGCTCGAATCCTTTGCTCGTCACCTTGCCGATATTTTGCATTTGTTTGCAAAAGATAGGTGTGTTGTTGGATGAACGACAAGCCAAGCCTGCACTGAGTACATCATTCGACTGCATCATATCGGTAATTTCGCTGTAGAAAACAGACCCATTAACACGAATTTTGGGTGTCAATTTTTCCGAAAAACCGATCTCATAATTTGTCGAGTGTTCTGCCTTCAATCCTGGACTTGGAATAACTGTGCCAAGGCCGCCGGAGTAGCGATTTTTAATCGTTGGAAAGCGTGATTTGCGCGCAACTGTAGCAAAGGCATTTCCTGTTTCAGAGAAGCGATAGATCAAACCAGCTTGCGGGTTGAATGCTGATCCATCACCGAGAGGGAAGTTGTAAAGACCGCGAGTGGTGTCGTATTCCTGCGCAACTTTTCCTTTGCGTTTGTCAAAACTAAAGCCGGTCACAAGATCCAGTTTCTCTGTCAGGCGATGAGTATCTTCAATGCTAAAGGATGTGGTCTGATCTTCGGCTCTTTGAACTGGTTCACCTATATTATTTTCTTTGTGAAAGTCTTTCTTCACATGTAAGGCAACTTTCAAAGTGTTTGCACTTGTGATTTTGGTGCCGACTTCTACGCTTCCGCCGTATGTGTGGTCTTCGTAAATACTTTGCTTGAAGCCATTGGGTACGGTGTAGCTTGCATTGGTGTAGTTGCGAAGATCATTGGAGAACTTGTCGTAATAAGCGCGGAATTTGACATACGAGTCTGCGCCAATAGCAGTATTGGAAATGAAATACAGACTTTCCTTATTCCATTTAGGCCATTGCCAATAATTAACGCCGGTATTCGGTGCCGAGCCAGCATAAGGCGGGCTGCCTTTTTCACCTTGTTGGTTGATATAGTTCAGCGAGTATTCATCTGTCGAATTTGGTGTCAAACCAACTTTGATGTTTACTTTCTTGTCGGTGCTATAGGCATTGCGACGTTCGCGATTCGGTTGTGCTGCAACCGGACGGAAATCGCGCGACAGTGTGTAGCCATCTTTATCTAGGTAAGACAAGGCGAGTTGCGCGTACCACATGCCCTGATTGGTGCCGAGATTGATGTTGGCATTGTTGCCGTTTGAATTGAATTTGTCATTGGATCGAATGCCGACACCAATATTTCCTTCGAATGCTTTGACTGGACGACGGCTGATCAAATTGATTGCGCCACCCAAGGTATTTGGACCATACAACACGGAGCTAAAGCCCTTGGCTACGTCGATGGACGCAATGTCGTAAGTAGTGAATCGAGCCAGATCGACATAACCATCATAAGAAACATAAATCGGAATGCCGTCGATGAATACCGGTACCTGACGACTGTCAAAGCCGCGTACATACACCATGCGTTCATTACGCTGGCCACCGCCGGTGGTCGTAATGCCAGGCAAGAGGTCTAGTGCCTCAACTACGGTTTCGCGATTGAAATCATCTAGATCTTCACGAGTAATGGTGGCGCCACCTGTGGCTGCCGCCTTCGTGTTTGATCCTGCGACATTGATTTCGCCGAGCGTAAAGATATTGGATTCATTGACCGGTTCTGCTGCAAATGCAGTGCTACCGAACGCAAGCAGCAAGGATGCTGCGATGGTGGTACGAGACAACTGGTAACTCATTTCACTCCCTCAATTATTGGCTTCTCTGATTGCTTCGTTGTATCCAATCAGTCATAACGATCATTTTTTAAAAAGCGAGAGTATATACGTTATATATTTGTACGACATAACGTTTTAACAGAAAATTAACGGGGTTTGATGACTATTTGCAACAATTTACAAGCTGGTATGGCAGATTTAAATGAGGATTTGGCTCAGTTAGAAGAGGGACAAATTGTCGCTGTGCTTGGTCAAATTGTCCCATTCCGTAAGTCGTATGTTTTTGTAAAAATCTTTAAAAATCAACAGCTTGTATTGATTCCTCTATCTGGCATGTCGATTGCCTATTGATCTCGCCTGGTGAAGAAGCTTCGCCGCAGACGATGCATGAGCGTCGTCAAAAAACGCCTCGTAACACAGCGATGTTGCGAACAAGATCAAATGAGGAGATTTACATGCTCGATTTTTTTGCAAAAGATAAAAGTGTCGCCGGTCCCGGCTTCAATCGTTGGATGGTGCCGCCGGCTGCATTGGCAGTTCATCTTTGTATCGGACAGGCTTACGCATTCAGCGTATTCAATGGCCCTTTATCCAAACTGATAGGTATCGATAGTCCGGCACCGGATGACTGGAAGCTGACTACACTCGGTTGGATCTTCAGCCTGGCGATTGTTTTCCTCGGTTTGGCTGCCGCTTTCGGTGGTAAATGGCTGGAAAAAGTCGGTCCACGTTTGACGATGTTTGTCGCGGCTTGTTGCTTCGGCGGCGGCTTTTTGATTTCTGCGATCGGCGTTTCGCTGCATCAGATATGGTTGGTGTATCTCGGCTATGGCGTCATCGGCGGCATTGGTTTGGGACTCGGTTATGTTTCGCCTGTCTCAACGCTGATCAAGTGGTTCCCGGATAGACGCGGCATGGCAACCGGCATGGCGATCATGGGCTTTGGCGGCGGCGCGATGATAGGCGCTCCTTTGTCCGTCTACCTGATGGATCATTTCAAGACCGCGACTTCAGTTGGCGTGACGGAAACCTTCGTCGTGATGGGTGTGTTGTACTTCATCTCGATGTCGATCGGTGCGATGGCTATTCGTATTCCTGCACCGGACTGGAAGCCAGCCGGCTGGGTGCCGCCTGTGGTCGAGAACAAGATGATTACCAAGCATCATGTGGATATTGATCAAGCGATGAAGACGCCACAGTTCTATTTGCTGTGGCTGGTCTTGTGCTTGAATGTGACGGCGGGTATTGGTGTGCTGGGTCAGGCTTCAGTGATGATTCAGGAAACCTTCAAGGGCTCGGTTTCAGCCGCCGCCGCCGCCGGCTTTGTTGGCTTACTCAGCGTGTTCAATATGGGCGGTCGTTTCTTCTGGTCGTCGGCATCGGATTACCTGGGTCGCAAGCGTACTTACTTCATTTTCTTCATCGTTGGCGCCATTCTCTATGCCTGTATTCCTTACACCGGACATAGCGGCAGCGTTGCCTTGTTCGTATTGTTCTACGGCATCATCGTCAGCATGTACGGTGGCGGCTTCTCGACAGTGCCGGTCTATCTGGCCGATCTGTTTGGTACCAAGTTTGTTGGCGGCATCCATGGTCGTTTGTTGACTGCATGGGCGGCTGCAGGCGTGCTCGGACCAGTGCTGGTCAACTACATCCGCCAATACCAAATTGATCAAGGTGTGGCCAAGGGTGAGGCATACGCAGTCACGATGTACATCATGGCGGGTCTGTTACTGCTGGGCTTTATCTGTAATTACTTTATCAAGCCGGTCGATGCAAAACACTATCTGCGTGAGGATGCAGCGAAGAACAACAATTCCATGCGTGGCGGTAATGCGCAACCTGCAGGTGCGCGTTAAGCGCCCTATTGATATCGCGCAAAGGAGAAATGTATGAACGAAACAACATCGCATAGCATCAAGAAAACCAGCCCGATGGTCGTGACTGTTTTCTGGTTGTACGTCAGTATTCCCCTGGTCTGGGGTGTCTGGTCCACCATGCAAAAAGCAATGGCTTTGTTCCATTAAGATTTGCTGACAAGAAGACGAGAAAAGCGAGGTGCCTCCGGGTGCCTCGCTTTTTCCATTTGTATGCAGCAGGATGAGAAAATATGGGTTATAAGAAACCATCATCCATCGTCCGTGTTTATCCGCACAGAATCAAATATGAGCGCAGCAACTCCTCCCATCAATACAGAAACAGATGAGCCTTTCGTTGAAGCATTCGGCGGCTGGCAAGAACGTTCTATTCTGATCGTCGACGATGAGCCTGGCATGCGCAGTTTTTTGCAGCGCACCTTGGTTGGTCGTTGCAATCGGGTGGAAGCCGTCGAGTCAGTGGAAGATGCCAACGTCTTATTGGGACAACGTCATTTCGATTTGATCATTCTGGATAATTCCTTACCTGGTAAATCCGGCGTCGATTGGTTGCAGGAAGTTCGCGAACTTGGTTTGCATAACGATGTGGTTCTGATCACTGCTTTCGCCGATCTAGAAACAGCGATCCGCGCCTTGCGTGCTGGTGCAGCGGATTTTTTGCTGAAGCCGTTTCGGGTGAATCAAATTTTGAGTGCCATCGGACGTTGTTTCGATCGTGCACATTTACGTCGCGAGAATTTCATTTTGCGTCGCGAGCTGGATACACATGTTGATCTGGCTGGCGTCGATGGTTTGGTTGGTCAGTCCGCGGCCTTGCAACCGATACGTGATGCGATCAAGCGTCTGGCGACAGTGCCGAGTACGGTACTGATTACCGGCGAATCGGGTACCGGCAAGGAGATTGCTGCGCGTGCCATGCACAAGCTCAGTAATCGCTCCGGCAATAATTTTGTCCCTATTAATTGCGGTGCAGTTGCGCCGGATATTATCGAGAGCGAATTGTTCGGGCACATCAAGGGCGCATTCAGCGGTGCGGCTTCATCGCGTGAAGGTTTGTTCTTCTATGCGCAAGGCGGCACACTCTTTCTGGATGAAGTAGCGGAATTGCCGCTGGCGATGCAAGTTAAATTGCTGCGTGTACTGGAAGAGAAGAAAATCCGCCCTGTCGGTGCCGAGCGTGAGATACCGGTTGATGTGCGCGTGATTGCAGCGACCAATCGCAATGTGGAAGATGCCGTGCGTGAAGGTCGCTTCCGCCAGGATCTGTATTACCGACTGAATGTGGTGCAGATACACATGCCGCCACTGCGTGAACGCACCGATGATATTCCCGCATTGGCAGAATATTTTGTGCGGCAGTTATCGCAACAATTAGGTGTCGCCGCGAAGAAGCCGGATAGCGCATTGTTCGCATCCCTGGCATCGTATGCATGGCCGGGCAATGTGCGCGAGCTGCGTAATCTGATAGAACGTTGGCTGATACTCGGCAATATTTCTGACGTTACTTCCAGTACTGCATCTGCGTCGGTCATCAGTAACAACGATGTGACCTTAGAGGCCGTCGAGAAACAACACATACTTAAAATTCTCGCGGAAGTGGATGGCAACAAATCAGAAGCGGGTCGTCGTCTCGGCATCTCGCGCAAGACGCTAGAACGTAAATGCGCTGAATGGGGCATGTAAATTTTGTTTAACGTGCGTCGTTTTTTTCAATGGCTATCTAACCGGCACTTTCTCGCCAATGTGTCGGTGCGTACCAAGTTATTACTGGTCGCACTGGTACCGTTGTTGACGGTTTTGCCGATACTGTTTTCACTGATTTTTTATTGGGGCATAGGCTATTACGATCGCTTGCTTACCTTCAAGGTCAGTAGTGATCTTGCGGTTGCGCACGAATATTTTATTCATGTGCGTGAACGCATAGGACTGGATGTTTCCAGCCTTGGTGACTCCTACCCTTTCGTCTCGACGGTCAAGGAAGACGATCACGCAAATCTGCAACGCATCTTGTTGGAAAAACAGAAGGTACTCGGTCTGGATTTTCTGAATTATCTCGATACGCAAGGTCATGTGTTGGTGTCGTCGACTGGTAAACCATCGAACATGGTGACCAGCAACGCAAGCTGGCCGGTTGTGCATGGCGCATTGCAAGGTGATAAAACGACAGAGATCGACATTTATTCAGAAGCGCAATTAAGACAGATAGACGATAGCGTTGCACAGCAAGCGTATCTGGAATTAATCAATACCTCGAACGCGGCACCAACAAAACAAACCGCAGAACGCAGTGGCATGGTGATCCATTCTGCTACGCCGGTGTATGACGACGATGGCAAGTTGTTGGGTGTATTGGAAGGCGGTATGTTGCTGAATCAAAATCTCGCTTTCGTCGATACCATTAATAGTCTGGTTTATGCGGACGGCTCATTGCCGGAAGGTAGCGCCGGTACTGCCACGCTGTTCATCGATGATGTGCGCATCGCAACCAATGTACGTTTGTTCGGTGACAAGCGTGCGCTTGGTACGCGCGCTTCACAGATCGTGCGTGATCATGTACTCAATGATGGCAAGACTTGGCTGGATAGAGCCTTCGTTGTGCATGATTGGTATATCTCTGCGTATGAACCGATCAGCGACAGTTTTGGCAAGCGTGTCGGTATGTTGTATGTCGGTTATCTGGAAGCACCATTTCGCCAAGCAAAGGAAACAGCGATCATTTTGCTGGCCGTTTTGTTCACTGCAATCGGGATCGGTGGCGTGTATTTTTCATTGCGTGTGGCACGCAATATCTACATTCCGCTGAAGAGCATGAACCGCACGATGACTGCGGTAGAGCTGGGCGACATGGATGCGCGTACGGGAGGTGTACAAGCACGTGACGAGCTGGGTAATCTGTCGCGCCATCTGGATGAATTGCTCGATACCGTGCAACAGCAGAATGCAGAGCTGAAGACTTGGGGCAATCAACTGGATCGCAAAGTGGTTGAGCGCACCGTTGAGTTGGAGCAGACGAATAAATTACTGGTGCAGGCACAACAGCAATTGGTGCTGGCAGAAAAACTTGCCGCCATCGGTGAAATTACTGCTGGTGTTGCACATGAAATCAATAATCCGGTCGCGGTGTTGCAAGGCAATCTGGATGTGTTGCGCGATACCTTGGGATCTGCAGCGAAGCCAGTGCAAGGCGAATTGCAATTGATGGATCAGCAGATTCATCGCATCAATACCATCGTCACCAAACTGTTGCAGTTCGCCAGTCCAGGCGAGTTCGCCGGTTATGTAGAAGCAATTACGATAGACGATGTGGTGGCTGATTCCTTGGTGTTGGTGCGTCACTTGCTGAATCAAAGCAATATCGAAGTGGTGCATGACAAGCAAGCCACGCTCACAGTGCCTATCAATCGTGGCGAGTTACAGCAAGTCTTGATCAACCTTTGTACCAACGCCATCCATGCAATGAAAAATGGCGGCAGGCTGACTATCACGACCAAAGATAGCTATGAAGAAAATGGCGCGCGCAGTATAACGATCAGCGTTGCCGACACCGGCATAGGAATCAAGAAAGAAGACATCGCGCATATCTTCGATGCCTTCTTCACGACCAAGCATCAAGGTGGAACCGGACTGGGTTTATCGATCAGCTACACGCTGGTTGCGCGTTATGGCGGAACGATTACGGTTAAAAGCGAAGAAGGCGTAGGCACGGAATTCACGGTGCGCTTGCTCGCCTGAAATGGCGGAACGCGATGAGCGGCGATGCTTATTGTTTTGCTGTTGATGCCGTGCTTGTCGGTGTGATGACAGACGTCGCATTTTCACTCATCTTGGGTGTTGGTGTAGTCGACGGTTTTTTACATGCGACCACGAGCATGACGATAGCAACGGCAACAAGTGTGGAGCGAATACCAGGCATGTCGATCTCCTGCGCATAAAGGATGGTTCATTGTAATGAGCGATGCCTGTGATGGGTAGGCTTGTTTTTAAGAAACAGTTGCAGACTTCTGTGTAATAACCATCTTCCTAGCGCTGGTTATTTCGTTAAGTAAATTGCTGTGTTCGGTTCGATTTGTCGATTCACGCTATGCTGTCGATCTTCCATCCGCGCTGTGCTCAAGTTTGTGTTGCAAGCGGATTGCCTTTATATCGCGAGTAGATTGCTCTTCATGAAATCCTTAAAAGATATCCCTTTATCCGTCCTCGATTTATCGCCGATTCTGGTTGATGGCACACCTGCCGATGCTTTTCATCGCTCGCTGGATTTGGCACAACATGTAGAAAAACGTGGCTACAACCGTTACTGGTTGGCCGAACATCACAGCATGCCTGGCATCGCCAGCGCGGCGACTTCCGTCGTGATCGGCTACGTTGCCGGTGGTACCTCGACGATACGTGTAGGTTCTGGCGGCATCATGTTGCCGAATCACGCACCGCTGGTGATTGCAGAACAATTCGGTACGTTGGAATCGCTCTATCCAGGTCGTATCGATCTTGGCTTGGGACGTGCACCTGGTTCCAATCAAGCGACTGCACGCGCCTTGCGCCGCGAGATCAGCGATGACGGTAGCGAATTCCCAAGACAGTTGAACGAGCTACGTGCATTCTTGCAACCTGCTGCAGAAGCTGCGGCCATCCAGGCGGTTCCGGGTGCAGGATTGAATATCCCGATCTGGTTGTTGGGGTCGAGCAGTTATAGCGCGCAACTTGCGGGCCATCTTGGTTTGCCATTCGCATTTGCCGGACAGTTCTCGCCTGATTACATGTTGAATGCGCTGCAGTTGTATCGCCAGACTTTCCGTCCATCGGCGACGCTGGATGCGCCGTATGCGATGGTGGGTGTGAATATTTTTGCTGCAGAAACAGAGGAAGAAGCGCAACATATGGCGACTTCGCAACAGCAAATGCATCTGAGTCTGGTGCGCGGTACACCGGGCAAACTGCCGCCGCCTATCGAGAACATGGATGATGCATGGTTGCCGCATGAACGTATTTCAGTCGAGTCGATGTTGCGTGCGTCCATCATCGGTGACGCTGCCATCGTCAAAGAAAAGCTGCAAGCATTCCTGGATATGACGCAGGCCGATGAGATCATCATCAACAGCATGATTTTTGATCATGCCAAGCGCGTGCGCTCGTATGAAATCGTTGCTGATGTGTGGCAGGCGTAATCGCCGCTTGTCTCAGGTATAGTGCGACGATCTTTTTACAAGAAAGCATCTCATGCTGGATAAGTCTTTATACAACACTGAAGAAATTATTCAGCTCCTGGCCGTGCAGAAAACCGGAGAGGATAAATTCGTCGGACAAAGTCACTTCATGGGCAGCCCGAATGTCTTTGGCGGGCAGGCGCTGGGTCAATCCTTATATGCGGCGTGCAGTACGGTGCCGCAGCGCCGACCGCATTCCATGCATGCCTTGTTCATTCTGCCCGGCAATCATCAATTACCGATTGAATATGAAGTTGAACGTGTGCGTGATGGCGGCACCTTCAGTACGCGGCGTGTGGTCGCAACGCAGGAAGGGCGTCGCATCTTTGTGATGTCGGCTTCGTTCCAGACGGAAGAAGAAGGTTTGTCGCATCAAAAAGAAGCGCCGTTCATGACCGATCCAGAGACGCTGCCATCGACTTTAAAAGCTTGGCAGCAAGGTGCGCTTGCAACTGGTCGTGCCTTTCATCCGGCGGCGGTGGATTTCCGCGATCTGGACAACAATATTTTCAATGGTCAGCATACGTCTGCAACACGCCAGGTGTGGGCACGTGCGCCCATGCAATTGCCTGATGATCCGCTGTTGCATGAGAGTTTGTTTGCTTACACATCTGATTACGGTTTGCTGTGGACCGCGCTGCAACCGCACGGCATCAAGATGACCGATCCGCGTTTGCAGATTGCCAGCCTCGATCACACGATCTGGTTTCATCGTCCGTTACGCATGGATGACTGGCTGCTCTTTGCCATGGAAAGTCCGAATGCCTCCGGTGGCCGTGGTCTGTGTTTCTTGCATGTTTACAATCAGCACGGTGTGTTGCTGGTGACGGTGGCACAAGAAGGTTTGATTCGCTTGCGGGGTGAGGCGAAGTGAGTGCTGCGTATCGGCGTTTTACCACGATCAATTTAATCGCTTTGTTGGTAACCGGATTATTGTTCACCTGGATATCGCGCGACGGCCGTCTGGATTTTTGGCTGGAGCGGCAATTTTTCGATACTGTTGCGAACAGTTTTCCTTTGCGCATTTCGCAAGCACTGGATTTTTGGGGGCATACGGTTTTGAAGTTGGTCACAGTCTGGATACTCGTGATCGGCATCGTTTTGGCGATCATCAGTCATTGGGTGATGGCGTTGCGGCCATGGCGACGTGCCTTGTTTCTCTTCGCGTTAATGGCGGCCATTGCGCCGTTAGTGGTACTGCTGATCAAGATCAACAGCGTGCATTCCTGCCCGTGGGATATCAATGAGTTTGGTGGTCGAGGTCAATGGTTTCCCCTATTTGGCATTGCGGACAAGTGGGCTGGCCCTGGCGAATGTTGGCCCGGGGGGCATGCTTCTGGCGGTTTCGGCTTGCTTGCTGCTTACTTTGCTTTTAGAGAAGACAAACCACAATTCGCGCGCGCGTTTTTGGCTCTGAGTTTATTGATGGGTGTGATGATGAGTGTGGTGCAGATGGCGCGTGGTGCGCATTTTCTGTCGCACAATTTGTGGACGCTCTGGTTGGTATGGGCGATGTGCTTCTTGCTGGATGGCTTGATGCGATTCATCTGGCCACCGCGGCCAGCGATGTGAACGAGATTGCCGCTGAAATTTACGGCTGCAATTCTTCCACGATGGTTTCGCCGGTATCTTCATCATGTTTCAAGCGGCGTCTATCCAGCCACCACGCCAGCACCGGCAAGACAAATAAACCGCCCGGTGCGACAAACAACACCATGTACGGACTGAGTTCTACCAGCTTATGCAGGTGCACCTTGATGCGCTTGCGGTCCAGTTCCGTCCAGCGATAACCATTGCGCTGCTTCATCAATAAAGGCAGCAAGCCGCGCATCTGCGTCATCTCATTCCACAGGCGCACGCGCTCCCTGCTCTGCAAGGCCCAAAGCGAATAAACGGATGTGCGGATGAAGCGAACAGGTGCGGCAATGATGGTGGTGATTCGGTGAGGCACGTAAAATCCGGTGGAGGGGTGGTAATGCGTGCCCTGATTTTACGCGAAGCGGCGATATTCAGCCGGGAAAGCCATGTATAGGTAATTGCTATTGATTTCTTAAAATAAATCAATTTGTACTATTAAATGAGAATCGCTATCATCTGTTTCAAGGTCAAACAGGCCGCAAGACAGGCAGAAAGGATTCCATCATGGTCACCGTAGCAAAAACCACCAGTCAAATCGCAATGCATATGGGTGTTGCCTTCGCCGTCATGTACGTGGCAACCGGCTCGATCGCTCTGGGCGGTGTGGCCGCCGTGGTAGAGCCTATTTGCAATGTGATGTTGCTGCCTTTGCACGACAAGATGTGGGAGCGGATACGCGCAAAGCTGGAAGCGCGAAAAGCCAACTCCTCACATCAATCTGCATCAGGTGAAATGCAGGCTGTGTGATGACGCGGCCTGGTCTACGCATCACTTCTTTACCGATAGCCGCTGATTTCCAGCGGCTTTTTTATTGCGCAAAAATAGTCAGTACCTTCTCGCTTGGATCTATCACCACAGTTGTGCAAGCTGTCGGATAATACAAATCTTTATCGCGCGTGCAGACAGTACGCTAGATCGTTTACCGCCACCGGAGTGTTCATGAAAATCGCGATTCTCGATGATTATCAAGATAGTGTTCGCCATCTCGCTTGTTTCTCTTTGCTGGATGGACATGAAGTAAAAGTGTTTACCAACAGCGCGCGCGGCGTCGGGCAATTAGCGATCCGTCTGGCGGATTTCGATGCGCTGGTCTTGATACGTGAACGTACGGTCTTATTGCGTCCCTTGCTGGAAAAACTACCCAAGCTCAAATTGATTTCGCAAACCGGCAAGGTCAGTGGCCATATCGATCTGGCCGCAGCAGCAGCGTGCGGCATCACGATAGTCGAAGGCATAGGCGATCCGACGGCACCGGCAGAATTAACCTGGGCCTTGATCATGGCGGCAACGCGCAAGCTGCCGCAATACGTGAGTAATTTGAAGGATGGTTTGTGGCAAACCGCATCGATGTCACCTGCGCACAATACGCTGGGTACGGTATTGAAGGGACGCACGCTGGGTATTTGGGGCTACGGCCGCATAGGTAAATTGATCGCGTCTTACGGCAAAGCCTTCGGCATGGATGTCATGGTATGGGGGCGCACGGCAAGTTGCGAGGCGGCTGTACAGGATGGTTATCGTGCCGCCGCATCGAAGGAAGTATTCTTCAGCGAAGCTGATGTGCTGACGTTGCATCTGCGCTTGAACGATGCAACGACGGGCATAGTCACAGCTGCCGATCTGGCACGCATGAAGCCGGATGCCTTGTTCGTCAATACCAGTCGTGCCGAACTGGTAGAGGCCGATGCCTTGCAAGCAGCATTGAAACAAGGTCGCCCCGGTTATGCCGCGCTCGACGTGTTTGAGAATGAACCGTTGCCGCCTAGTTCTCCCTTGTTACGGATGGAGAATGTATTGGCTTCGCCGCATCTGGGCTATGTGGAAAAAGACAGTTATGAATTGTATTTCCGCATCGCATTCCAGAACATCGTCGACTACGCCAACGGTACGCCTAAGAATGTATTGCAGCCCAAGGCCTGATGAGAGTGCGTTTGCCGAGCAGAACGCCAGGTAAGCGTGAATGAAGTTTTACTTCACGGTGTTGGAGCGGTCGCTGGTCTGGCTTTTTTCAACTTTGGGCAGCAAGGTCGCCGTCGTACTGGCCAGATGCGAACTGCCCCACAACTTGGCCCAACCCGGTGGCCACGGCAAGGCTGGACCTGAATACTCAGGCACACCGCGGCGTACCGGAATCACCGGCAGCGAATCGGGAATCGGACCATCGTGTTTGTCCCAGCCTAGCGAGAAGGTGTAATCCGGCAGCAGGGCTTCACATACAACATCAAACCAGCGCGCGTGATCTTCATCGCGCCCCAATGCTTGCGCGATGCCGGTTGGATCGAATTGCGCTAGGGTGCTGGCCAATTCTTCCGCTGTCTCACCGGGCGTATCGCCCCAACCCATCACAGGATTGCAATTGTATTCGGCACCGGAGCCGTACCAGCCTTCGCGCCATGGACGCTCCATCCAATTGCGCGGCCCGGTGAATAAATGCCAGCGCCAATGCAGGCCGGATGGTTTCGGCCAACTGTACAAATACAGACGTTGATAACCGGCTCTATGCAGTTCGCGCACCATCGCCATCAGACGCGCATGCGGCATAGGATCCGGCGGCGCACGACGGAACAGTATGGCTTCGCCATCGGCGTGCTGAACTTCATCGGTCGACAGATTCAAATCGAGCGTGCGCATTTCGTTGCCGAAGCGGGCAGAAATCCAGCCTGTCATCAAGTTAACGGCCGTGATGACGCCATAGCCACGATGGCGATGAAAAATCACGGTACCTGGTGCGATAGGTTTCATTGGTAAAGCAGTACTTGTATATGTGGACCAGCGATAGTGTAACGGTATTTGAGAACGCCTTGCTTGTCGGACGCCGGAGCGATCATGCACGGGCGTTTGCGCATGTGCAGTAAACACGCCTATTTATTGGGCAAATTCACTTTGGGTCACACGCAAAAACGTATGCATCAAGCTAGTGAGCTGTGCGCATTGCATCCTAGGGATTTGCTACCTCGAAGTCATTGCCAAAGACATGTAAAGCGTCAGGCTTGGCACAGAGTTTAGCGCGAAGCGTGCACCATAAAAATGCAAAATTTGTGGCTGTTATTCACGCGCCTCAAAATAGTGCAAATATGTAAATTATTTTCTGCACCATTTCACACCTCATCGTTTAAAAATCAACTTCTTCATTCAACGTTGTCTCTCCTGCATCTTCGCTGCTTGGTCTGCTAATTGCTTTAAAGAATCTATGCAAATGCATTGCTGTTGCGCCTCCCGCAACAGACTGTCAGCGCTGCATATTGAGAGTTAGGACCCCACTATGGATACCCACGCTTCGCTACAAATCGATACCTTCCTGCCGTATATGCGCGATGTCAGCCGCTGCGAGCAATCCTTGCGTGAGCTGAACCTGATGTGGCGCATGATCGAAGCTTCGGCCAAGATGAATTGTCCGGTTGAAGCCAAGGCGATCCTGCCGACGATGGCGGCGACACGCGCCGGTTTCAATCGTCTGGAACAAGAGTTGGTCAGCAGCTTGGTGCGCGAAAAGGTTTCCAATGTGCTGGAAGAAATCGGCACCAAGGCGCAGTACGTGATCGATATCGTCGTGCGCAATCTGTATGAACGCACAGCTGATGTCGGCTTTCTCGCGACTGACCGCGAGCTGTGTACTTTTGTCGCCGGTTTGCATGACGACCGCGACATGATCCGTGCACGTCTGCGCGCCTATCGCAACAAATACACCGTCTACGACGAAATCATGCTGGTCGATGTGGCCGGCAATGTGCTGGTACAAATCGATGAAACCACACCACTGGAAGGCACTACCGATCCGCTGATCAAGGAAACGCTGGCATCAGACACCTATGTTGAAACTTTCCGCGCTACCGATCTGCGCCCTGCCAAACATGAGGCGCTGATTTATTCACGCCGCATGCATCATCCGGAAACCGGCGTCGTGGTTGGCGTGCTGTGCCTGTGCTTCCATTTCGAAGAAGAAATGGCCGGCATTTTCCGCTCGCATCGTGATCCTGCCGAGCGTTCCAATATGTTGCTGCTGGATGGCAGCAATCGCGTGATCGCCAGTGCCGATCCGCTGTGGATACCGGTTGGTGCGACGGTGCCGGTCAATCGCGATGCTGATCCGCGCTTGGTGGTGTACGGCGGACGCGAATATCTGGCGCGCACTTTCCCTGCTGACGGTTATCAAGGTTATATGGGGCCGCCGGGCTGGCAAGGGCAAGTCATGATTCCGGTTGAATTGGGTTTCACCGGATTGGAAACCACCGCATTGAAGTCACTGGATGCCGATGTGGCCGATGGCTTGCTCTCGCATGCACAATCATTCTGCCCGCCGCTGTTTGAAATCATGAGCGCGGCAGAAACAATACGGCGCGTGGTGTGGAACGGCCAAGTCATGACGGCAGGGCAAAACGGCGAGCTGCTGAAACTCAAAACGATCCTTGAGCAAATCAGCGAAACCGGCGCGCGCAGTAACGAACTATTCTCGCAATCAATTCGCGATCTGTACGAGACCGTGCTGTCGTCCAGCCTGAGTGATTCGGAATTCGTTTCGCATCTGATGGTCGATCTGCTGGATCGCAATCTGTACGAGCGCTCGGATGATTGCCGCTGGTGGGCATTGACGCCGGAGTTGCAAGTTGCGCTGGCAGCACCGCATAAATCGCCAGAAACTGTCGCGCGCTTGAGCGAGATTCTCGATTACATCAACTCTCTGTACACGGTCTATACGCGGATTCTTATCTACGACAACGCAGGCATGATCATCGCCAGCACCGACTTCAAGGAAGATGGTCTGGAAGTAGTCGGCACACATATCGACGAAACCACGCTGGATCATGTTTCAAGCTTGCGCAGCGATCAGCATTATTACGTCACGCCGTTTGAAAACACGCCGCTGTATGGCGAACGGCCGACTTATGTTTATCACGCCGCGATCCGTCATCCAGACAACGCCGGACAAATTGTCGGTGGCATCGGCATCGTGTTCGATTCGGAGCCGGAATTCTCGGCCATGCTGAAAGGTGCATTAGGCGACAAGGAAGAAGTCAGCGCCCTCTTCATTAATCGCAGCGGCCGTATTATTTCCAGCACCGATCCCACGCGTCCGGTTGGCGACTATCTGGAGATAGATCCAGAATTACTGGCGATGGAAAACGGCAGCAGCACTTCGCGCATCGTTATTCACGACGGTCATTACGCCATACTCGGTTGCACCGTATCGCACGGCTATCGCGAGTTCAAGACTTCGGATGGTTACAGCGAAGACGTGCTGGCTGTGGTCTACAACTCCTTTGGCGAAGAACGGCAAAAAATCAACAACGGCAATAGCGCATCGACCACGCTGGAAGTCGATCCAACGGCAGCGCCGGGACGCGAATTTGCCACCTTCTTCATCGATGGTTCCTTGTTTGCACTGGCGGCGGAACACGCGGAAGAAGCCTTGCCGGCATCGGCCGTATCACCGGTCTCGATGGGTGGGCGTCCGGAACGGATCGGCATCCTCGCGCTGCATCACGACAATGAAGCCAAGCGTTTTGTCTGGGTCTTCGATCTGGGTCATTTGATGCGTGGTTACAAGTCAGAGATAGACAGTAGCAGCCAAGTCATCATCGTCAAGCGTGGCACGCAAAGCATAGGTTTACTGGTAAGTGAGTTGCACGGTGTGCCTGAATTCCAAGCTTCGCAAATCACACCGACGCCATTGGCCAGTCCGACCGATGGCATGCTGGTGACGGAAGTGATACAAGCCAATGGCGGCCGCTTGCTGATTCAATCGATTAACGTCGATCATCTGTTCGCGGTTCTCAACGATCAGGAAATTCCAATTCCTGCCGAACCGATGAAGATTGCTGCCTGAAGCCGGATGGATGAGTGCAGATACGCGCGGTAGAGATAGCCTCGCGATATCGGCCTCATCCATTTGTAAATTTATCGTCTGATAAATGCGTAGCTCTTCTCACAATTGGCTGGCTCGCGTTATGATGTGATATCCGCTTTTGGACTATCTTTGTTGTGTGATCCCAAATGACACTGCGCATCATCGCCACCGGCGGTACTTTCGATAAGCATTACGATGAAATTACCGGCAAGCTGAGTTTCAGTAACGGCCATTTGCCACAGATCATCAAGCGCGCCCGGATTACGGTGCCGCTGCAGCTTGAGCAACTTCCCTTCCTGGATTCGCTGGACATGCACGACGCCGACCGTCAACGCATTGCCGCATCCTGTCTGCGCGCCGATGAAAAAAGTATCGTCATCGTTCACGGTACCGATACGATGAAAGAAACGGCGGAAGTGCTCGGCGCCGCGCAATTGAAAAAAACCATCGTGCTGACTGGCGCGATGATCCCTTACGAAATCAGGGATTCGGATGCTCTCTTCAACTTCGGGTTTGCCTGCGGTATTGCGCAAGCCTTGCCGCACGGCGTGTACATCGCGATGAATGCGCAAATCTTCACCTGGAATAATGTGCGCAAGAATCGGGTTGAAGGCGTGTTTGAAAAACGTTGAATGTGCAATGTGTATAGCTACAGTAGAGCCGGATAAATCAGGTATTTGATTTTCCGGCTTTTTGTTTATATGGTGCTTGGGCGTAAATCGGGATTACCATCGACAGATACTTGCAGAGTCGATTACAACAATAAACGGGAGCACACAGATGCATACGACCGCAACAGATGAAGAGTTGTCCATACCCAAAGCCATCGTGACGAATCGTGTGGCGCGCTTGCGGCTGTTGACGGGTTTGCTGCAGGGTGCCGTGTTGTATGCGCTGTATTTTTCCCTGAAGTCAGCGAGCTGGCCGGCGACCAATGCCTATCTATTCGCCCCTTTGGCGTTGATCTTCCTGTTTGTGCCAGTGTTGTTTATCTCTGGCTTGGGTCATCTTGAATCACGACGCATGTGGATCTGGATGGCAGTCGCTGCGTTGATTTGTGCGGTGCTGGGTACTTACGATATCTGGCGTATCGGTTTCATTGAAGGGCGAAGCTGGTTGGGCGGTGGCACGTTCAAGCGCATGCCTTCCGGTTTGCTGCTGTTCTTTGCTGCTGCCGGTTTCTATATTGCGCATGCTCTGGTCTTGGCGGCGGCAAAAGATCAACGTCGTATTGCACGTTACCCTTCGTATTTTGAAAGTGCCTGGCAACTGCTGATACAGATCAAGTTGTCGGCGCTGTTTGTGGGTGTGTTGTGGCTGATCCTGTGGTTGGGCGCAACCTTGTTCATGCTGGTCAAGCTCAACTTTCTGCAAAAGCTGCTGGACCAATCGTGGTTTGTGATCCCGGTAACGGTCTTTGCCTTTTCTACCGCGTTGCATATTACTGATGTGCGTCCGGGCATCGTGCGCGGCATACGCAGCTTGCTGTTGGTATTGATGTCATGGTTGTTGCCGATTACGACATTGATCGTTGGCGGCTTTCTCATCAGCCTGCCTTTTACCGGCTTGGAGCCTTTGTGGGCGACGCGTCATGCGACATCGGTGTTGCTGGGTTCGACCGCGGTCTTGGTGGTGTTGATCAATACTGCATTCCAAAGTGGTGAAGTTGGTAAAGAAGTCGCACGCGTGCTGCGCGTGAGTGCCAGATTGGCATGCGTGCTTTTATTGCCGATGACGCTGATCGCGATTTATTCGCTGACCTTGCGGGTACAGCAATATGGCTGGACCAATGATCGTGTGATTGCTGCGGCTTGTTTGCTGGTGGCGATTTCTTATGCCTGCGGTTATCTGTGGGCAGCGGTGGAACGTGATGCATGGTTGGCGCGGATTGCACCGACAAATGTGCTGACGGCTTTTCTGACGTTGGCGGTATTGCTGGCGATGTTTACGCCGATTGCCGATCCGGCGCGCCTGTCTGTGGCGAATCAACTGACGCGTCTGGAAAGCGGGAAGGTAAGCGCTGACAAATTCGATTTCGATTTCCTGCGTTTTGAGGGTGCTCGCTACGGCGACGATGCACTGCAAAAGTTGAAAGCGCAGACAACAGGTGCTGATGCCGAATTGATCCGCAAACGTGCGGCAGCTGTACTGCAAAAGAAAAACAAGTGGAACAAGGATGGCCCTGTCGCAAATGCGCAGACGCGCGCAGACAGCATTACTGTCTGGCCGAAAGGCGCAAGTTTGCCCGCCGCCTTCCTCGCGCAGAATTGGACGGACTCAAGCAGCAACTATATGTTGCCGGAGTGTTTGAAGCGGCAAGATCAGAAATGCAATGCTTACCTGCTTGATCTGAAGGGTGATGGCAAAGCAGAAATCCTGTTGAAAAATGCGCAAGATTACGGGCGCTTGGTGGTTTTCTCGCTGGAGGCGGACGGCAAGTGGAGCGCCAGTGGCACGATAGACGGGCTGAATGCGAGTTGCAAGGACGTTGCACAGGCATTGGAAGAAGGTAGTTATCGCGCGGTGCCGCCGATGTTCCAGGATCTGGAAGTCGCCGGTCAGCGTTTGCACGTGCAGCCTTGGCCATCGGAACGCAGCAAATGCGAGAAAGTGGCAAAGCCCAAGTAGATGTGTGTGTTGCAAGCTTGTACGTGTGTAAGAACAATACAAACAAAAGTTGTAGGGTTAAGAAACTTTCTTTTGTGTTTTGTACTAGAATTTAAATCGAGGGCTGCAATCAATCAGCCCTTCGATAAGGCAAATCAACAACTCATTCATTAAGGGGAATTCGGCTGAACTCTTGAGTATCCAAGTTATCAAACGATGGAATCAAACTGAGAGACATAACGCAATCACTTGGAGGGAAAAAATGGATAAAGCACTGAAATCCTGCCCGTTTTGCGGTGGTAAAGCAGAACTGAAAGAAGCCCATTACCTAGAATCCGAATTGCCTTACAGCTACGTACATTGTACGAATGAAACTTGTACCCTGAATCACAACACTGCGCATTTCAGCGGCGATGCAGACGCCAAGAATAGTCAGAAAGCAGTGGATGCCTGGAATAAACGCTTGGAAATTCCAGCGCTGCATCACTAGATAGTTGCTTCTAATCAAAACCAATGGCTTGGCTAGACCAAGCCATTTTTGCGTCTGCAGCCTACATTCCCAATAAAAAAGCTCGCCGTAGCGAGCTTTTTCTCATCATCAGACTTGCATCAAATCATCAAGATGCCGCCGACTATCGCCAGCAAGATAGACCATTTCACGATGTAGTACAAAGGCTTGTTGCGTGCCTTCAGCTTCTTGCCATTGGCACGGATCGCATAAATATGGCGGAATGCGCGATTAAGGCCGCCGGTACGATCCTGCATATCGTTAGGCGCAGCGGTGGATGCCATCACGGTGCGGCTGAACCATTGGTTGAAGGCTTGCGCCCAGCGCCACTTCATCTTGCGTTCCAGATCGCAGAACAGAATGATGCGGTTCTTGTCGCTTTCGTTGGCTGCCCAGTGGATATAGGTTTCATCAAAGATAACCGCTTCGCCATCGCGCCAGCTATAACGCACACCATCGACATCGATGAAGCAGCGATCATCATTCGGCGTGGCCAAACCCAGGTGGTAACGCAGGGAACCAGCATACGGATCGCGGTGCTTGCCCAGATCGGCGCCTGGTGGCAATTGCGCAAACATCGCAGCCTTGATGATAGGAATCGAATCCAGAATGGCGACAGTGCGCGGGCAGCTTTGCATCGCTGATGGATGACTTTCACCGTACCACTTCAGATAGAAGCGAGTCCAGCCGCGACGGAAGAAGGAGTTGAAGCCGGCATCGTCCATATTGTCCGAGGCCTTGATCTTGTCCTGCAAGGCGACGGCTTCATCACGAATGACTTCCCACTGATCGGCCAGTGCCTTCATTTCCGGATAGCTGTTCAGATCGTGATAAGGACGATCCGGCAGCGGCGAGAACAAAGTCATGAACGCATTGATAGGCGCCATGAAGGTTGAATGGTCGGTCGATTGACGCAGCCACTTATGTCGCACCTTGCCACGATAGTGCGTGTAGAGAACGCTGCATATAAACAGCGAGATAAGAGTCCATTTAATCATTGGGTCGGAATTGGATTTCAGACGTTGCGGAGTGCAAATTGTACCGAACTGTGGCGGGGTATGCTGAGACGGCCAGTTGCCAGCTATGCATTATTTCAAGGAAAACAACGGTTTTCCTTATAAGACAGGCTGTTGCCAGCGAAAAACATGTCATTCAAATCATCCCGCCAGCCAGAGTGCCGGCGAGATGATTGAATGAAAACAGCGGGTTTAAGCGACTGCGTCCAACGCTTGATTCAGCGTATTGCTTGGGCGCATAGCCTTGCTGGTCTTGATGCGATCCGGATGGTAGTAACCACCGATATCGACAGGTTTGCCTTGAGCCGTTTTCAATTCGCTGACGATGATGGCTTCATTGTCAGTCAGCGCTTTGGCGAGTGCCTTGAATTCGGCTTGCAAGGCTGGATCTTCTGTTTGTTCAGCCAATGCTTGCGCCCAGTACAAAGCGAGATAGAAATGGCTGCCACGATTATCCAGGCCGCCGACCTGACGTGCAGGTGACTTGTTGGTATCGAGGAATTTGCCGGTTGCCTGATCCAGTGTTTTTGCCAGTACCAATGCCTTGGCGTTGCCGTAGGCATTGCCCAGATGTTCCAGCGATGCCGCCAATGCCATGAATTCGCCGAGCGAATCCCAGCGCAGGAAGTCTTCTTCAACAAACTGCTGCACGTGTTTAGGTGCGGAACCGCCAGCACCGGTTTCAAACAAGCCACCACCAGCCATCAAAGGCACGATGGACAGCATCTTGGCGCTGGTACCGAGTTCCATAATCGGGAACAGATCGGTCAGGTAATCACGCAAGACATTGCCGGTTACCGAGATGGTGTCTTTGCCAGCGCGTATGCGTTCGATGGAAAACTTGATCGCTTCAACTGGCGACAGAATGCGCAGATCGAGGCCGCTGGTGTCGTGATCTTTCAGGTAGTGATTCACTTTAGCGATGATTTGCGCATCGTGAGCACGTTGTGCATCCAGCCAGAACACGGCAGGGGTACCGGTCGCGCGGGCGCGGCTGACAGCCAGTTTGACCCAGTCCTGAATTGGCGCATCCTTGGTTTGGCACATGCGGAACAGATCGCCAGCTTCGACGTTTTGTTCGATCAGCACTTTGCCGTTCGCATCGATGACACGTACTACGCCATCTGCAGCGATCTGGAAAGTCTTGTCGTGCGAGCCGTATTCTTCAGCGGCTTGCGCCATCAAGCCGACGTTAGGCACGCTGCCCATCGTCACAGGATCGAAAGGACCGTGTTGTTTGCAGTCGTCGATCACCGCCTGATAAATATCTGCATAGCAGCGATCAGGAATCACGGCCTTGGTGTCTTGCAATTTACCCTCGGCATTCCACATCTTGCCGGAGTCGCGAATCATCGCAGGCATAGACGCATCGACGATGACGTCGCTAGGCACGTGCAGATTGGTGATGCCCTTGTCGGAATTGACCATCGCCAATTGCGCGCGCTGTGTGTACGCCGCTTCGACATCTGCGGTGATCGCAGCTTGCACATCGGCTGGCAGAGTTTTAATACGTGCGTACAAATCGCCGATACCGTTGTTTGGATCAAAGCCGACTTGCTTCAATACTTCTGCATGCTTGGTGAGCGCGTCTTTGTAGAACACGGAAACAACTTGGCCGAAGATGATAGGGTCAGACACCTTCATCATCGTTGCTTTCAAATGCACGGAGAACAGCACGTCCTTGGCTTTGGCATCGACGATCTGCGCTTCGATGAAGCTGCGCAATGCATTGCGGCTCATCACTGCAGCATCAATGATTTCGCCTGCTTGCACGGCAGTCTTTTCTTTCAATACGGTTTTGCTGCCGTCGGTTGCAGTCAGCTCGATCTTCACATTGCCGGCTTCTGCGATCAGTACGGATTTTTCGCTACCGTAAAAATCGCCGTGATCCATGTGTGACACATGTGATTTCGAATCGGCCGACCATGCACCCATTTTGTGTGGGTGCTTGCGTGCGTAATTTTTTACCGACAAAGGTGCGCGGCGATCGGAGTTACCTTCGCGCAGGACAGGATTGACTGCACTGCCCTTGATCTTGTCATAGCGTGCCTTGACGTCTTTTTCTTCAGCGCTCTTGGCTTCATCCGGATAGGACGGCAGCTTGTAACCTTGTTGCTGCAATTCCTTGATCGCGGCTTTCAATTGTGGAATCGAGGCGCTGATGTTCGGCAGCTTGATGATGTTGGCTTCTTGCTTGGTGGCGAGTTCGCCCAGTTCGGCCAGTGCCGGTGCAATCTTTTGTTTGTCGTCCAGATAATCAGGAAACGCTGCAAGGATGCGGGCAGCCAGCGAGATGTCGCGGGTTTCAACGGCGATGCCGGAGGTGCGCGTAAATGCTTCCACTATAGGCAGCAAGGAATAAGTTGCCAGCGCTGGTGCTTCGTCAGTGAGGGTATAAATGATTTTCGAAGATGCGGACATGGGTCGTTTCCAATTGTGCTGAGGTAAAGAAAGATCAAAGCAAGGAGCGGCTCTTGCCGTCGATCGATGCGATGAAACGTTTGCGTGGAGCATCTGCGGATGTATTGCGTATTACTTGCCGCTGCAGAATCGGCTGAATATCACACGGGGTCTCTTGATGGCAGATCTTTGGTCGCCAATTCAGTCTCAGTGTGACAAGTGCAAATTGTACCCAACTGTCACTGAGTGTGCATGTTTGCTCGTTTATCGTAGCAAATCAATAAGATTGCTCTGCGGCTTCGCTGCACTACCGGACGTGTGTTGCTTCACCAACTCTAGTAATAGATCAACAGTGTTGGTCACCAAAGGCGTGGCTGGACGTTGTTGCGAGCGTGCGAGTGTAAGCACACTGACGATACGCGGTTGCACGATGGGATGCGCTTGAATGGCGGACTCCAGTTGCACGGTGTGCAGTGCATTGAGCGGCAAGACAGCGTAGCCGACACCTTGTGAAACCAGATCCAGGATCGCAGAAATGCCATCGACTTCTGCCTGCACATTCATCCGCAAGCCGGCATGCGCCATCTGCGTTTCTATCAACATGCGTATCGAATGTGGTCGACTCGGAATGACCAAGGGATAGCGCGGCAGTTCGTCCAGTCGCACGGGTTTGCCTAGTCCGCTTTTCTTTTTTGCGGCAGGTGCCGGACGCATCAGGTAGAGCTCTTCTTCCATCAGTGGGATGATTTCCATGCCGGGCGATGGAATCGGATTGTAGATGAGGCCGATGTCGACCCGACCTATCTGTAGCCATTCGGCGATATGTGCCGATAAACCTTCGACGATGCCCAGTGCAGCTTTGGGAAAGCGTTCCTGGAATGCTTTGACGGTTGAAACGGCAAGCAGTTTGCCCGCGCTGGGCGGCATGGCAATGACGACGCGTCCGACGGTTGCGCCGCGCTGTGCTTCCAGTGCTTCTTTGACGTGATCGACCTGCTGTAGAATGCCCAACCCGTGCGACAGCAGCAAACGACCCGCATCGGTGGCAACGACGCCGCGTCCATTGCGTATTAATAACGCTTGTCTCAGTTCCACTTCCAACAGTCTGACCTGACGGCTCAGTGCCGGTTGCGCAATGCCGAGAAATGCAGCGGCGCGTGTGAAGCTGCCGAATTCCGCAACCCGCACAAAGTATTCAAGTTGCTTGAGGTCCATATCCTGACTCTTTATTCAATCCGTGCATCTTGTGTATGTAAATGCATTCGCCTGCAATTTTTCAGCTATACCATTTTGATATAACAGCTAGCGTGAATATAGCATTGTTCGCATATATCGATTGCGCAACAATGCACTCCAAACATTGGTTTCAATAGGAACTGCTGCAGATAGTTCAAAGTTCAAATTGCCGATTTGTACCATTCTCACAAACGGAAAAATATGATCTCCAGACGAAACTTTATAAAAGATAGCGGTTTGGCAGTTGCCTCTGTTTTAACTTTACCGTCATTAGCTTTTAGTGAGACCAACATGAAAACCATCAAGGCGCCGGATTACAATCCGGTCAAGCCAACTTATGTGCCGCCACCTAATGCATGCGATGCACATTGCCACATCTTCGGGCCTGAAGCGCAATTCCCGTTTGCTGCCACGAGTACATACAAGCCGGCAGATGCACCGAAGGCGATGCTGCGCAAGTTGCACGCACATATCGGCATAACACGCGCCGTCCTGGTTCAAGCCAGTTGTCATGGCACTGATAACAGCGCGATGCTGGATGCCATCGCAGACAGTAACAATACGTATCGTGGCGTTGCGATGGTCGACAACGCGATTACCGACAGTGAGTTGCGCGCTATGCATGAAGGTGGTGTGCGCGGTGTACGTTTCAATTTCGTACGTCATCTGGGCGGTGCGCCGGATCTCGATACCTTCTTCGGTATCGTCAATCGCATCAAGGTTCTGGGATGGCATGTCGTGTTGCATCTCGACTCGGCCGATATCCTGACCTATTCATCCATGCTCGATGCGATTCCGGTTCCTTTCATCATCGATCACATGGGACGTGCCAAGGTTGCCGATGGTATTGAACAAACGCCTTTCCAGAGTCTGCTTGCACTGATGCGCAACAATCCGCGCGCCTGGGTCAAAATCTCCGGCGCCGAAAGAATTTCCGCTGCCGGCGCGCCTTTCCGTGATGCGATTCCATTTGCGGCGCAATTGATCGCTGCTGCGCCGGAACGCGTGTTGTGGGGAACAGATTTCCCGCATCCAAACATTACTGGTGATATGCCGAATGACGGCGAGCTGGTCAATCTGTTTGCAGAAATGTGCCCAGATGAAGCTTTACGCCACCAGATTCTGGTGGAGAATCCGGACCGTCTGTATTGGCGCTCCTGAACGATGTGAGTATTTCTCGCTCTTAGCAGCGAGCCAGCTAATTAATTGAATAATCATAGAGGTAGACCTATGTTGAACATAATGAAAAAGACCCTGAAGGGCGGAATGTTGGCGATTTTGTTCGCGGCATCGACATCTGCTTTTGCGCAGACTTATCCTTCGAAAGTAATCAAGATCGTGGTGCCGTTCGGTCCAGGCGGCATTGCTGATCTGACTATCCGCGTCGTTGCGCAAAAAATGTCGGAGTCGATGAAGCAGGCGGTGATTGTCGATAACCGTCCAGGCGCTGGCGGCATTGTGGCGGCGGATGCAGTGGCCAAGGCTTATCCTGATGGTTATACCTTGCTGTTGATCAGCAACGGTACGGCAGTCAGCGCTGGCTTGTTCAAGCGTTTGCCGTATGACACGCTCAACGATTTCGCCCCTATTTCTACTTTGGGCTTCTTTGATCTCGCCATCATTTCGAATAACAAGGCACCGTTCCGTAATGTTGGTGAACTGATTGCCTTTGCCAAAGCTAATCCGAACAAACTCAACATCGGCACCATCAATCGCGGCAGCACACAAAATCTGGCTGCGGAATTGTTTACGACGGTAGCAGGCATGGACGCATTGATCGTGCCTTACAAGAACACACCGGATGTAGTGACTGCAGTGACCACTGGCGAACTGGATGTCGCGGTAGAAATTCTTGGCCCGACATTGCCACAGATCAGATCCGGTAACGTGCGAGCGCTGGCCGTAACGTCGAACAAACGATTCTCGGGTTTGCCGGATGTTCCTACCGTTTCGGAAAGTGGTTTGCCTGCCTATCAGGCTGCGTCATGGAACGGTTTGGCTGCACCAGCCAAGACACCTCTTCCTATCATCGAGCGTCTGAACAAGGAAATTCTTGCAGCAGTGAATTCTTCCGACGTACAAAAGCGCCTTTTGAGTTTTGGTGTGACTGCTCAGGGCAGTACGCCTGAAGCGACCAAGCAATTACTCGCATCGGATATGGCCAAGTGGGCCGCCGTCATCGAAAAAGCAAAGATCGAGAAGCAGTGATCGATAGTTAGATCGCAGCAGACAGATTGATATGGCGTTCGCCATATCTGCCAAAGAATTCGTACACATGAACGAATAAACGCCCGCGGGGACGGTGGGCAACCTTTGTCTAATTACTTACAAGAGTCATCAAAAATGAAAAAAAAATATCAAAGCATGATGCGTATGGGAGTGGGGTGCGTCGCGATGGGAGCCGCGATGAGCACTCTGGCGCAAGAGACCTCCAAGGTCGAGATCTACGGCCTGGTAGGCGCGTATGTCAGTTCATCGGAACGTAGCGGCGGACCGAAAGCGGTTACGCAAGTGGGACATGGTGGCTTGACCACTTCCTTCTTCGGTATCCGCGGTAGCGAAGATCTGGGTGGCGGATACAAGGCCATCTTTGCATTGGAAAGTTTCTTCCGCACCGATACCGGCGCGCAGGGACGCAGCGATACAGATCCTTTCTTCTCGCGTAATTCTTATGTTGGTATTGAAGGTGGTTTCGGTAAATTGACGTTTGGACGTCAGACCAATCCAACTTATATCAATATGGGTACGCTCAGCCCGTTCGGCGTATCGGTGGTATTTTCACCGCTGGTCTTGCAATCATTCGTGGCGACTTACAACGGCGCCTTTATCGGTGACACAGTCTGGAACAATGCGATCCAGTACAGTACACCGCGTGTAGGTGGGTTTGCCGGCAATCTGGTGTACGGCATGGGCGAAGTAGCTGGTCATACAGGCACCGCCAATCTGGGAGCGCATGGTAATTACGTGAACGGTAATTTCACTGCCGCATTCTCGGCACAAAGTTTCCGTGCACCAGTGACCGCACCGATGACACGACAAGATGCTTATCTGCTTGGCGCTACCTATGATTTCAAAGTGCTCAAGGTTTATGGCTCGCTCGGAAAATCGAATGCTGAAGGCACCAAAAATGACACGCGTACTGTCGACCTGGGTGTAAAAATTCCAGTGACAGCAGCTGGTTCTATCCTGGCTGAGTGGGCACAAACCAAACGCACACGTGATCTGGTTCCGCGCAATACACGCGATACAGTATCGGTCGGCTACGATCACTTCCTGTCCAAGCGTACCGATGTCTATGCGATCTATTCGTATGATAAGCAAACCGCATTTAATTCGGCAGGAACTTACGGTGTAGGCATACGCCACACCTTCTGATCTGTATTTGATTCGGACCTAAAAAAAGCGGCGCTGCATTTGATTGCAGCGCCGCTTTTTTTTGTACATGCACAAAACGTGCATCTTCTCTTTAATCTATGTAACGCAGGCCGAGCTTCGCCAGCGGTTCGCGGAAATTGTACATATCGAGACCCAAGGTGCCGGCAGCAAGTTTGGCGCGCTTGGTTCTTTCATTCTCTTCGCGCGCATCGGCAGCATCTGCAACCAGTTGTGCAATCGCTGCAGGTACCACTACGACACCATCATCATCAGCAATCACGACATCGCCAGGATTGACCAGTGCACCGGCACACACCACAGGGATGTTGACCGAACCTAAGGTTGCCTTGATCGTGCCTTTGGCGCTGATCGCTTTGGAGAAGGTTGGGAATTGCATCGCAGTCAATTCTTTTACATCACGCACACCGGCATCAATCACGATGCCCTTGGCGCCACGCGCTTGAAATGAAGTCGCCAGCAAGTCGCCGAAATAGCCGTCAGTACATTCTGCAGTGACGGCAGCGATGACAACGTCTCCCGGTTGAATTTGTTCTGCTGCGACATGCATCATCCAGTTGTCGCCGGGATGCAGCAATACCGTGATGGCCGTGCCGCACATCTGCGCGCCGGTATAAGCAGGACGGATATACGGCAGCATCAGACCGACGCGGCCCATGGCTTCATGGATGGTGCCGGAGCTGAAACGAGACAGTTGTGCGACGGCGTCTTTATCTGCGCGGACGATGTTGCGTTTGACGATGCCGAGATTATTCAATTCCATGTGATTCTCCTATTAGATGCCTTTGGCCTTCAGGGCCGTATCGAGTCGGCTGAATACGCGACGCGCATTGCCTTCATAAAGTTGGTAACGTGTTTCTGCGTTGAGGTGTGGCGATGCTTCGATGTAGCGCTTGGTATCGTCGTAGTAGTAGCCGGTTTCCGGATCGATGCCGCGTACTGCACCTATCATTTCGGAAGCGAACAGGATGTTGTCGACCGGGATTACCTTGGTCAGCAAATCGATGCCGGGTTGGTGATAGACGCAGGTGTCGAAGAAAATATTTTTCAGCAAATGATCTTGCAGCAAAGGTTTTTTCATCTCTTGTGCCAGACCGCGGAAACGTCCCCAGTGATAAGGCACTGCACCGCCGCCATGCGGGATCAGGAATTTCAGCGTTGGGAAGTCGCTGAACAAATCTGACGTCAGACATTGCATGAAGGCCGTCGTGTCAGCGTTCAAGTAGTGCGCGCCGGTGGTGTGGAAGCAGCTATTGCAACTGGTGCTGACGTGGACCATCGCAGGGATGTCGTACTCCACCATCTTTTCGTAGATCGGATACCAGTGACGATCCGACAGTGGTGGCGCAGTCCAGTGACCGCCGGATGGATCTGGATTCAGATTGATGCCGACAAAGCCGTAATCGTTGATGCATTTTTCCAGTTCAGGAATGCACGTTGCCGGATCGATACCTGGTGATTGCGGCAACATTGCAGCGCCGATGAAATTATCCGGGAACAATTCCGACACGCGATGACACAGTTCATTGCAAATGCCCGCCCATGTAGCACTGGTATTGAAGTCACCGATGTGATGCGCCATGAAGCTGGCACGTGGCGAGAAGATGGTCAGATCAATGCCACGCTCGCGCATCAAACGCAACTGATTGCGTTCTATCGATTCGCGCAATTCATCGTCGCTGATTTTCAAATCGGCGACTTTCGGACCTGCATCCGGGGCATTCAGATTGTCGATCTGCTTGCGACGCCATTCTTCCAGTGCCTTGGGTGCTGTGGTGTAGTGACCGTGGCAGTCGATGATCAATGGATCACGCATTATTATTTCCTTTCCATACTGTTTCGTTAATCATTACTTCGCCGCGCATGATGAGACGTGCGGTGCGCAACAGCGCAGCCTTGGTCACCACTTGCGGATTATTCGGATCGGTGGCGAGTTCAACGCTGAATTCGCCGGATGGATGTTCTACTGAGACGTTCTTCAACTCACCATCGTTGATGACAGCCAGCTTGTCAGCGACCGAGCCGTCAAGGATGCAGGCGCTCGCGACCGTGACTGCCGCCAACACACCGATTGCGTCGTGACATACGTGCGGAATGAAGCAACGTGTGCTGATGCTGCCGCCATCTTTGGGCGCTGCCAGCAGACACATCTTCGGATAGCTTTTTTTGCTCACATCACCAAGACCCATCAACTGTCCGGTCTTGAGGCGCAGTGCTTCCAACAAGGTTTTCAATTCACTGTCGGCATTCATTTCAGCGACTGATTCGTAACCGCTACGACCGACATCGGCTGCACGCAGCAACACCATAGGCATGCCGTTGTCTATACAGGTCACTGCCAGTTGTATTTGTGTATCGCCGATTTCTAACGTGATGAGGTCTTGCACATTGCCGCTAGGTAGCATGGAACTGCATACCGAACCGGCGGTATCGAGAAAATTGATCGCGATCGGTGCGGATGTTCCTGGAACGCCATCGATTCTTGTATCGCCGTCGTAGCGCACCTTGCCGCCAGGTGTCTGTACGGTGATGTCGCATTGCATGCCGGTGTTCAAGGTCAGGACGCGCACGGTAGTGTTCTCGCCTTGTGCGGTAATCAGGCCGCGTTCCAGCGCGAAGGGCACCACGGCGGCCAGCATATTGCCGCAGTTCGGCGTGGTATCGACGATGTCATTCGTTGGCTGCAATTGAGCGAACAGAAAGTCCAAAGCAACATCTGGCGTGGTGCTTTTTCTGACGATTCCTACTTTGCTGGTGAGCGGATTGGCGCCGCCCAGTCCGTCTATCTGACGTTGATCGGGCGAACCCATTACGGCCAGTAGCACGCGGTCACGCTGTGCAATGTCTGCAGGCAGATCGGATGCCAGGAAAAAGGGCCCACGAGAAGTACCGCCGCGCATCAAATAGCACGGTATCGCGCTTAAACCCGTGTTCGTTTCGGACATGTGGCTACTCCATTTGTAATCTCGGCTTCCAGTATTGCAATTGCCACCTTGTCGAGGGTTGCCTTCTCGAGGTATAACCGTTCTAATTTGTTTATCGGTGGTTGGCAGGTGGATGTGCCAAAAATGCATGGAAAGCGTATATGTCCTCACTTAATCTTCATCATTTACGGACCTTTTGTTCTGTTGCGGCAACTGGTGGAGTTCGACCTGCGGCAGAAGTACTGTTGCGCGCGCCATCGGCGGTGGTGCGTGCAGTTGCAGCACTGGAGTCGGATCTGGACGTGCCCTTGTTCGAACGCAAGGGGCGCGGCATGTTGCTTACCGGTGCTGGCGAGATGGTGTTGTTGCGGGCATTGCGGATTGACGGTGAATTGAATGCCGTGCGCGAAGATGCGGTGCGCTTATGCGGACAAGGTGCACGGGTTGCTGCTGTGGATGTTTTGTTTAATACAAGTCGTTTGTCTATCGCGTCACTGCTGGCTCAGACACATCACATGCCTAGCGTTGCGCGCGCATTGGATTTATCGCAACCGGCAGTGAGTGCTGCCATTGCAGTGCTGGAGCAAGCATTGTGTCAACCCTTGTTCTTGCGTAGTGCGCGTGGCATGGTGCCGACTGATGTTGGTATACGCTGGATCGTACGCTTTGATCGCGCTCTTGCAGAGTTGACGCATATCGAAGCTGATATCTCTGCTTTGAATGGAACCTTGAAAGGTGTCGTGACTATCGGTGCTCTGCCGCTGGCGCGCACATCTATTCTGCCTGCGGCTATCGTCGCCCTACTCGCGCGTCATCCGAAACTGCAAGTGCGCTCTCTGGAAAGTCCCTATGAAGAACTGTGCGGGGATCTACTCAGTGGCAAGGTAGATTTCATCCTCGGCGGATTGCGGCCGGCATTGGATAAACAGTTGGTGACGGAGTTTTTGTTTGAAGAACCCACCGTACTGATTAGTCGTTCTGCGCATCCATTGGCGGCAAAAGCGCATCTTGATTTCAACGACATCCAGAAATTTCCGTGGGCACTGTCACGTGCCGGCACACCTTTGCGTGATGAATTTGAAAGCTTCTTTATTGAATCGGGCCAGACGCCACCGCAGCCAGCCGTTGAAACAGGCGATCTGGCTTTACTGCGTGGATTGCTTTTGCACAGCGATATGTTGACCGCGCTCACCGCGCATCAACTGCAGTATGAAATGGAAGCAGGCAGCCTGACGGTGTTGCCGTTTGAAATGAAAGGGATAGTGCGTGCTATCGGGATCACGACGCGCGCTGGTGCGCATCTGTCACCTGGTGCCGTGGCATTGCTGGCGGAAGTGCGTCGCTTGAGTTCTTTGCACGGCAGTATTCCAGAGCCGATTGCAAAGTAATCAGAGCTTGGTGCTTGAAGTTATATCTTCAAGCACCAAGCCACTACATTTACTTGCCGATACAGAAGCGGCTGAAAATCACACCGAGCAAATCGTCCGATGTGAATTCGCCTGTGATGCTGCTCAAACGTTCTTGCGCCAAACGCAATTCTTCCGCGAACAGATCGAGTGCCGGATCAGTTGTTTCGCTATCGTGTGCCGCATGTTGCGCTGCCATTTCCAGATGATCGTGTGCTGCTTTCAACGCGATCAAATGACGTTCACGTGCCAGATACAGCGACTCACCAGTTTGCTGCCAACCTACCAGTCGCAACAATTCGGTACGCAGTAAATCCATGCCGAGCAAATCAGTCGCCGACAAATAGATATGCGTTGCATCCGGCATGCGATCAATCGCTGGTCTGTGGCCGGAGAGATCGATCTTGTTCCAGATGCGCATCACAGGCACGTTGGCCGGGAAGCGTTCAACGATTTGTTCATCAGCACGTGTCGGGCCACGATTGGCGTCCAGCATGTGCACGATGACATCGGCCGTTTGTACTGCAGCCCAGGTGCGTTCGATACCGATGCGTTCGACTTCATCGCCAGCGTCAGCAGCATCACGGATGCCGGCGGTGTCGATCACGTTAACTGGTATGCCTTCAATCTGTATCGTTTCGATGACCTTGTCACGTGTGGTACCGGCTATCGGTGTGACGATGGCGACATCGCTGCCAGCCAGCGCATTCAACAGTGACGATTTGCCGACGTTGGGTTGGCCAGCGAGCACGATGTTCAAGCCGTCACGCAACAAGGCACCTTGCGATGCCTGGCTGAAAACGTTGCGCAATGCTTCGCGTATGCCGTCGAGCTGGCCGCGTGCATCGGATTTTTCCAGGAAGTCGATTTCTTCTTCCGGGAAATCCAGCGTGGCTTCAACCAGCATGCGCAGATTGGTGATCTTGTCGACTAACTCTTGTATGGTTTTTGAGAATGCGCCAGACAAGGATTGCGATGCCGATTTGGCCGCAGCTTCAGTGGACGCTTCGATCAAATCGATTACGCCTTCGGCTTGTGCCAGATCCAGTTTGTCATTCAGGAAAGCGCGATGTGTAAATTCACCCGGTTGCGCCAAACGCAAACCGATTTCCGTACCTGCTTCCAGACAGCGCGCGAGCAGCATTTGCAACACGACGGGACCGCCGTGGCCTTGCAACTCCAGCACGTCTTCGCCGGTGTAGGAATGCGGTGCCTTGAAATAGATCGCCAGACCTTGATCAATCACGCTGCCATCGGCATTAACGAAGTTGGTGAAAGTGGCGTGACGCGGCTGCAGTTCGGCACCTTTGGTGGCGCACACTGCCTCGATCACGGAAGAGAGATTTTTACCGGAGACGCGTACGACGCCGATGCCGCCACGGCCTGGTGCGGTGGCGATTGCTGCAATAGGGGAAGAGTCAAAGTTCATGCAGCAATTCTATAGGTTGTTCAGATGTTTTAGGCAACAAAAAAGCCCGTAAACAACACGGGCTTTTTTTATTTGCGGTAATCGATGATTACCGGTGCAGATTTAGTTCACGATGCCCATCTTTTTGCTGATGGTCCATTGTTGCGCAATCGACAGGATGTTGTTGACTACCCAGTACAGCACGAGGCCGGCAGGGAAGAAGAAGAACATCAGCGAGAATGCGATCGGCATGAACATCATCACTTTAGCCTGGATAGGATCTGGTGGTGTTGGGTTCAGCTTGGTCTGGATGAACATCGAAATCGCCATCAAGATAGGCAAGATACCGATCGTCAGATGGAAACCGAAGATGTTGTATGCACCGAACAGAACGTCTGGTGAAGCCAGATCGGTGATCCACAGCCATGGCGCATTACGCATCTCGACGCTGGCCAGCAATACCCAGTACAGCGAAATGAAGACTGGAATCTGAATCACGATAGGCATACAGCCGCCCAAAGGATTGATCTTCTCTTTCTTGTACAGCTCCATCATGGCCGCGTTCATCTTTTGCGGCTCACCTTTGTACTTGGTACGGATTTCGGTCATCTTAGGCGTGACCAATTTCATCTTCGCCATGCTGCGATAGCTGGCAGCCGACAATGGGAAGAAGGCCAGTTTGATGACGATGGTCAGGACGATAATGGTCCAGCCCCAGTTGCCGAGCAATTGGTGAATCTGAATCATCAGCCAGAAAATCGGCTTGGCGATAATCGTCAACCAGCCATAATCCTTGACCAGTTCAAAGCCAGGAGCAACTGCTTCCAGACGTTTGGATTCTTGCGGGCCGGAGTACAGCGTCGCATCCATCGATTGGGTTGCGCCAGGAGCGACTGCGCCCATAGGCATGATCGCGCCAACTGCGTACAGATTGGTTGCCAGTTTCTTGGTGAAGTACTCACGTGGCACATCAGCAGGTGGTACGAAAGCGGAAACGAAGTAATGCTGCACCATCGCGATCCAGCCGCTGTCAGCTTTCACAACGTGGTCGATTTTGCCTTTTTCGATTGATTCGAAAGTGACCTTCTGGAATTTGTCGGTGTTCGAGTAAATAGCAGGACCGGTGAAGGTGCTATAGAACATCGATTCATTATTCAGCTTGGAACCGTCGCGTACCAATTGCAGGTACAGCGATGGGTTGATAGCCGCAGCAGTATTGTTCACGACATCGTGTTTGATATCGATCTTGTATTCACCGCGTTTAAAGGTGAAGGTCTTGATCAGCTTGACGCCGCTTTGTTCAGCTTCCAATACCAGTTGTACCTGGTCGGAATTATCCAGTGCGCGTGGACCTGGACGTGCTGTAAATACGGACTTGTGATTCGGGTATGCGCCGCCGATCAAACCGGTTTGGCCGAGATAAGTGCGTGGCGGAGTGGAGTCGAACAGCACGACATCTTTGCTCGAATCCGAGCTTTCGTGATGCTTCAACAATTCCAGATGGCGGATTTCGCCGCCGGCGGTATCGATTTCGACTTTAACCAGATCGGTGGTGACCGTGATCAGTTCGCTTTTGCTTGGCGCTACGCCATCCGGCACGCTGCCTGCGTTAGCTGCATGTCCGCTGGAGGTCGGTACATCTGCAGTTGGCGCTGCTGCCGCTGCGGTGCTGCCGTCGCCCGCTGCTGCAGGTTTAGCTGCTGCTTGCGTGGTCGGATTGTCGAAGAAGATCGATGGTTTGCCGGTGTAGCGATTGTAGTTGTCCCACAGCATCAACAGTGAAAACGAGAACACAACCCACAGGACGGTACGTTTGATATCCATAAGTGTCTTAATCAGTAATCAGGAATGGCCGCAACCGCAAGCGGTTGTAGATGAAGTTTTGGATGATGATTTTTTCGGTACCGGATCAACTCCACCGGCATGCCACGGATGGCATTTGCACAGGCGCTTGGTCGCGAGAAAACTGCCCTTCCAAGCACCATGCTCTTCGAGCGCTTCGATAGCGTAGCTAGAGCAGCTTGGATAAAAGCGGCAGTTCTGTCCGAGAAAAGGGCTGATACCCAATTGGTAAGCGCGTACCAATAACTGCAGGATCGTTTTCATTTGCTTGCCTCCGGCAAACACTGCGAAACACCTTGATGCAGACTTTGAGAAGCAAACAGTCGCGTCAATTCTTCCCGCAATGCGACTTTCAGGCTGGCCGTGGTGGCGGGCCCTTTTTTCGTATTGACAGGTTGCGACAGGCGAACGATGCAATCGATGGACGGCAAAGCCGTTTGTCGGAACAGTTCGCGCGTCACGCGCTTGATGGTATTACGTGTCACGGCGCGAGGCGCAAGGCGTTTGGCAGCGACCACACCCAAACGGGCGTGCGGCAAATCGGTTTTGCGCACATAAAGAACAAAGTGCGCAGTACGTTGCACGGGTCGCAAACGAAAAACGGATGAAAATTCATCCGTTTTAACGATCCGCCGATCGCGTGCAAAGTCGAGCGAACGATCGCCGGTCACGCCATTCGCTTAAGCAGCGAGGCGTTTACGGCCTTTGGCGCGACGTGCATTGAGCACAGCGCGGCCACCGCGGGTTGCCATACGGACGCGAAAGCCATGGGTGCGCTTGCGGCGAACGACGGAAGGTTGGTAAGTACGTTTCATGTTGGTCTCGCTAATCAGCAAATAATAAATCGGAACATCACGCGCCCGTCGCCAAATTTCTGGGCAGCTGGTGCATGCTGATGCCTGACTGGCGACAACACAACTTACCAACATCCTGGGTAGTGAACCCTGAATTAGACAGCATTTTCTGCTTCCCTGTCAATCACTTAGCATACTTTTGCTGAATTAGTACTTATTGAAATAAGCGTCCAGCCTGTGGATAACTTTGCTCAGCAAGGGTAGAATAGCTGCAACATGTGGCGCGCCGACCGGCATATAAATAGACCACCCATGGCCGCCGCAGCATTACCCTCGAACAAATTCACGTAGAAGATTCATGGAAAATTTCTGGCAGACCTGCTCCGCCCAGTTGGAGCAGGAGTTGACGCCTCAACAATATAGTGCGTGGATCAAACCACTCGCGCCGCTCGATTACGAGGATGGCACGTTGCGGATTGCCGCGCCGAATCGTTTCAAGCTGGATTGGGTCAAAACCCAATTCGCCAGCCGCATCACGAGTATCGCTGCACAATTTTGGGACATGCCGGTAGACGTTCAGTTCGTACTTGATCCTCGCCTCAATTCGCCGAAGAAGCCGGCCGCACAAACCAGCAGTGTCGCCTCATCGCAATCTGACGAAGTGCCGTCCAATGTACTGGAACCTATCCCGTCCAGTGCCGCGGAACAAACTCCGCGCCGCGATCAAAGCCGTATTAATACAGCACTGACATTTGACAGTTTCGTTACCGGTAAAGCCAACCAGTTGGCGCGCGCGGCAGCGATTCAGGTTGCCAATAATCCTGGTAGTTCCTACAACCCGCTGTTCTTGTATGGCGGCGTTGGCTTGGGTAAAACCCACTTGATACACGCCATCGGCAATCAGGTTCTGGCCGACAATCCTAACGTAAAAATTCGCTACATCCACGCAGAACAGTACGTTCGCGACGTAGTGACTGCTTACCAACGTAAGGGCTTTGACGATTTCAAGCGCTATTACCACTCGCTCGATCTGTTGCTGATTGACGACATCCAATTCTTTGGCGGCAAGAGCCGCACGCAGGAAGAATTCTTCTATGCATTTGAAGCGCTGATCGCTGCCAAGAAGCAAATCATCATCACCAGCGACACTTATCCGAAAGAAATTACCGGCATGGATGATCGCCTGATTTCACGTTTTGACTCGGGTTTGACGGTGGCAGTAGAGCCGCCTGAGCTGGAAATGCGCGTTGCCATTTTGCTCAAAAAAGCGGTGCAAGAAGGCGTGACCTTCTCCGATGATGTGGCATTTTTTGTTGCCAAACATTTACGATCCAACGTCCGTGAGCTGGAAGGTGCACTGCGCAAGATTCTTGCTTACTCCCGTTTTCATGGGAAGGACATCACGATTGAAGTTGTCAAGGATGCACTAAAAGATTTGCTGTCGGTACAGAACCGCCAGATCTCGGTAGAGAACATTCAAAAGACCGTGGCGGACTTTTTCAATATCAAAGTGGCGGATATGTATTCCAAAAAACGCCCTGCGAATATTGCGCGACCACGCCAGATAGCGATGTATCTTGCCAAAGAATTAACG
This sequence comes from Herminiimonas sp. GW821-FHT09C12, assembly GCF_059416385.1. Taxonomy (NCBI): domain Bacteria; kingdom Pseudomonadati; phylum Pseudomonadota; class Betaproteobacteria; order Burkholderiales; family Oxalobacteraceae; genus Herminiimonas; species Herminiimonas sp. GW821-FHT09C12. The sequence goes on along the minus strand of NZ_JBWKPC010000001.1, from coordinate 853,196 downwards.
CAAAAGAGCTTGCCGGAAATCGGCGAGTTGTTTGGCGGACGTGACCATACGACGGTCTTGCACGCGGTACGCAAGATCGCCGCGGATCGGGGCAAGAGCCCGGAATGCAATCACGAGTTACACGTTTTAGAACAAACCTTAAAAGGTTGATGGGTAAATCGCTGCTGCCTATCGTCCTGTGGATAACTTTGTGGATATCCTTGGGATAAGCGGTTGATAACAGGTGAATAAGTAAGAAGCGGGACAAAATCGCGTCAAACCGGCTTTTAGACGAGGGTTTCTGTCAAAATACGGGGTGTCGTTACCAGTGCTGTTCAGTTAAAAATGCCGCACCCTACTTTGCCCTTTTATATAGGCATGAACGGGATGACGGCCAAAAAGAATACTGGGTGGCATCAAGTTGACCCGCATCTATATGAATAAGTAAGTTGCAGGTTGTGCGCATCAGGCATTTGTTTCACTGAATACCGCATTCGTTTAACTATCGATAAGGATCTAACTATGCAATTGGTCAAAACCCAACGAGACGCGCTGCTACGTCCGCTGCAGATCGTGAGTGGTATTGTCGAGCGTCGGCACACATTGCCGATTCTGGCCAATATCCTCATACGCAAGGATGGCGAGAGAGTCTCATTCCTGTCGACCGACATCGAAGTGCAAATCACCACGCATGCACAAGTCGGTAGCGGCAATGAGATTGCATCAACCACGGTAGCTGCACGTAAATTGCTCGACATCTTGCGCGCCTTGCCGGACTCCGGCGATGTATCGCTGACGCTGGCCAACAAACGCATGACCGTGCAATCGGGCAAGTCGCGCTTTGCTTTGCAAACTTTGGCAGCGGAAGAATTCCCTACCGTTGCGCAAGCCGAGCAATACAACGCAAAAGTCACGCTGCCACAAAAAACATTGAAGCACCTTTTCAACATGGTGCACTTCTCGATGGCGCAGCAAGACATCCGTTATTACCTCAACGGTTTGTTGCTGGTAGTCGATGGCAAGAACGTGATTGCAGTGGCCACCGACGGTCACCGTCTGGCTTTCTGCCAGGTTGAAACCGATCAGGAATTCGCGCGCCAAGAAGTCATCATCCCGCGTAAAACCATCATCGAATTGCAACGCCTGCTGGAAGATACCGATCAGCCTGTCGATCTGGAAATCGCCAACAACCAAGTCAAGCTCACGTTCGGCGATATCGAACTGATTTCGAAATTGGTCGAAGGCAAGTTCCCGGATTACACCCGCGTCGTACCTAAGGGTTACAAGAACAACTTCACGATCGGCCGCGATGCTTTGCTGCGTTCGCTGCAGCGCGCTGCGATCATGACGTCCGACAAGTTCAAAGGTGTGCGTTGCATCATGAGCCCGGGCAGCATGAAGATCAGTTCGACCAATGCCGATCAGGAAGAAGCAGTCGAAGAAATCGAAATCGATTACGGTGGAGATAGCGTCGATATCGGCTTCAACGTGACCTATTTGCTGGACGTATTGAACAATCTGAAAGGCGACAATATCAACATCGCCCTCGGCGACGCCAATTCATCCGCACTGATCACCGTGCCGGATAATCCTGACTTCAAATACGTCGTCATGCCGATGCGTATTTAAGCCTCAAAATAAGAGTCAGAAAAGGGGATAAATCGCTTTAAAAACAGCGGTTTGTCCCCATCTAAGAAAGTGACGCAAAGCATGATTGCTACCTTTGTTTTCTTATGAGATAAAGGTGGTTAGGCTTTGCAGTAGTAGCACTGATTTGTAGCTTGTTTTACAGCAATTTTTTGTAGTTAAGTTATTTGCAAGCATGTGTGAGGTCAAGCCAGCCAGCGCGGTAATCCGCGCAAGCCCGCTCTTTTCCTTCCAGGAAAAAGCCGGATAGGTCAGCCTCTTTGAGTAACCGCCAGGTATTCAAACCCGCCTTCCGCTTTTTCTCTTCTCGATCACCGCGCGGTGACGAGAGAAGGCCTAAGCTCCCACTGTTGGCAATGACTTAGTAACCGTTTTTTAAAGGTAGCCATGTCCGCGATCCCTAACGACAACACCCCGCAGTCGCAATCCGCTCAATACGGTGCGTCTTCCATCCAGATCCTCGAAGGGCTGGAGGCAGTGCGCAAGCGCCCAGGTATGTACATTGGCGATACGTCGGACGGTACCGGCTTGCATCACTGCGTGTTCGAAGTGCTGGATAACTCCATCGATGAATCGCTGGCCGGTCATTGCACCGAGATCCACGTCACCATCCATTCCGATAATTCGATCTCCATCACCGATAACGGTCGCGGTATCCCGACCGGCATCAAGTGGGACGACAAGCACGAGCCTAAACGCAGTGCGGCAGAAATCGTCATGACCGAATTGCACGCAGGCGGCAAGTTCGATCAAAACTCATACAAAGTCTCCGGCGGTTTGCACGGCGTTGGTGTGTCTTGCGTCAATGGTTTGTCCAAACTGTTGAAGCTGACGATACGTCGCGATGGCAAAAAACACGAGATGGAATTCGTCCGCGGCGTACCGCAGAATCGCCAGATCGAAACCATCGACGGCATGGTCGTCTCGCCGATCAAGGTTGTGGGCGATACCGACAAGCGCGGTACTGAAGTCCACTTCTGGGCCGATGAAGAAATTTTCAACAATGTCGAGTTCCACTACGACATTCTGGCCAAGCGCATCCGCGAACTGTCCTTCCTGAATAACGGCGTCAACATCAAGTTGAGCGATCAACGCACCGGCAAGGAAGAAATTTTTGCGTTCGAAGGCGGCACACGCGGTTTCGTTGAATACATCAACAAAGCCAAGAGCGTTTTGCATCCAACGATTTTCCAGGCAACTGGCGAACGTTTGTCCGATCAAAACACCAACATTACCGTTGACGTCTCCATGCAATGGAACGACGCCTACAACGAACAAGTGCTCTGCTTCACCAACAATATTCCACAACGTGACGGCGGCACCCATCTGACCGGCCTGCGCGCTGCGATGACGCGCGTCATCAACAAATACATTGAAGAACACGAGTTCGCCAAAAAAGCGAAAGTCGAAGTCACCGGCGACGATATGCGCGAAGGTCTGACTTGCGTCTTGTCAGTCAAAGTACCTGAGCCAAAATTCAGCTCGCAGACTAAAGACAAACTCGTATCGAGCGAAGTGCGCGGCCCGGTTGAAGAGATCGTTGCCAAAACATTGAGCGACTACTTGCAAGAAAAACCAAACGACGCCAAGATCATTTGCGGCAAGATCGTTGAAGCAGCACGTGCGCGCGAAGCAGCACGCAAGGCGCGCGACCTCACCCGTCGTAAAGGCGTGATGGACGGCCTCGGCCTCTCCGCCAAGCTGGCCGATTGCCAGGAAAAAGATCCAGCTTTGTGCGAACTCTACGTAGTCGAAGGTGACTCCGCGGGCGGCTCGGCCAAGCAAGGTCGCGACCGTAAGTTCCAGGCGATCCTGCCACTGCGCGGTAAAGTTTTGAACGTTGAAAAAGCGCGCTTTGAAAAAATGCTCGCCAGCGAACAGATCACCACACTGATCGCAACGCTCGGCACCAGCATCGGTGCGGACGAATTCAATATCGAGAAGCTGCGTTATCACCGCATCATCATCATGACCGATGCTGACGTCGACGGCGCTCACATCCGCACCCTGCTGCTCACGCTGCTGTATCGCCAGATGCCGCAACTGGTCGAGCGCGGCCACGTCTACATCGCGCAACCGCCGCTGTATAAGGTCAAGCACGGCAAGGATGAGCGTTATCTGAAGGATGACGTGGAAGAAGCCGTCTACATGATGCAGATTGCATTGAACGATGCAGCATTGATTCCGTCGGAAGGCGCAGCGCCTATCAGCGGCGATGCGTTGGCTGAACTGGTACGTCAATACAACACAGCCAATGCCATCATCAATCGTCTGACCCGTGCCGTTGATGGCGCAGCCCTCACCGCCATCATGACCGGCGTCACGCTGGATCTGAGCTCGGTAGCCGCAGCGGAAGATTCGGCGCAGCGTTTGCAACAAGGCATCAACGAACCATCGGTGACCGTGACTGTGAAGTCGGATGAATTGTCCGGCAAACACACCTTGCGTATCAACCGCATGTACCACGGCAACGTCAAAGCCAGCAGCATCGACAGTGACTTCGTCACCGGCGCAGATTACACCGTACTCGCAGCTGCTGCAGCAACCTTCAAAGGTTTGATCGGCGCAGGTGCAATGGTGCAACGTGGCGTTGGCGAAAAAGCCAAAACCATCGGCATCAACGACTTCCACCAGGCGATGAACTGGCTGCGCAGCGAAGCAGAACGCAACGTCGGCAAGCAACGCTACAAAGGTCTGGGCGAGATGAACCCATCGCAACTGTGGGAAACAACCATGGATCCAACCGTGCGCCGCTTGTTAAAAGTGCAGATCGAAGACGCGATTGCAGCGGATCAGATTTTCACTACCCTGATGGGCGATGATGTAGAACCACGTCGTGCGTTTATTGAGTTGAATGCGCTGTCTGCTGGGAATATTGATATTTGATTTGTGCAAGACTGTAGGTTTTCACAGATAATGAAAAATTAATCATTGGCGTGAAAAAAATTATGCACAAAAGATGAAGAATATTGATTAAATACTCGATCTATCGAAAAAAAGGACCCTATGGGTCCTTTTTGTTTTTCGGTATGTGCAGGTGCTAGGATTTTAGATGCACTAAGGTACTTACTGATAAATCCAACTTTGTAGCCGATGAGTCTTGAGTATGGGGCGCTCTACGGACTCTGGATAACACTCAGCCTCTATCGCTACGTTCAGCTAATCAAACTAGTCAGGAACTGAGATCGTTGAATTGCACCAAATACTGACGCGGAATTTGCTCAGAATTCTGACCCGCTCAGTTAATGATATTTTGAGATTAGGTAGTTGCTAATCGGGTCTTTTTTCCTTCTCGTGTTGATATGCTCGGAGAGTTGATCCACTGATCCACCACCCACTGTCTGGCGAAGGCTGCGATCCGCTAATACGACCCCGCATACCCCAATGAGCGCAAGTCGATTTGCATCTGTATAGGATGCGACGTTGCTTGCGTGACTTCGTTACCTCAGTCTTTAACGAGGCGCAAAGCTTGAGCGCGTACTTGTCGAGAGAAGTCGGAGAACGCCGATCAGCGTAGGCCGGTTCGATAGTTACAGCGAGTAGCTAACACCTGACTGTATTTCGAGAGATCTCCAATCGTTTGGATACCTCTCTCAGGGACAAGTGGTCACGAAGGTGGCAGTGTCGTAGAATTACAAGGAATGCCACGTCTATTATTTCAATCTATCTCTCACTTTGGTAAGTAGGATTGTGTTCTAAACGTGGGTCAGTTTTCGATGCAAATCAACACTCCCTGCTCTTCTTGAGCGGAGTTAATTCTGAGGCGTGAAAATCATTTTACGTTTGATGCTTACTTAGCAGATTCTGCAACAGGTCGCTCAGCTCAGACACATTCTCTGCTGTAGCCAGCGCCCCGTTGAAATTATAGCCTTCGGTAAATTTCGATCGCAATACAATGCATGGGATGTGAGCAGCTCTTGCGGCAGCAAGCCCGCGAGGAGAGTCTTCAATTGCAACGCACTCAGTCGCTTGTAGATTCATCTGCTCCAGGGCCAACAAATATGGTATTGGAGAAGGCTTGACTGCTTTTGATTCGTCTGCCGTAACCACATTCTCGAACAATTGCCGAAGGCCTGACCGATTATGAGATAGTTCGAAATGATGTCTATTGGCACCGGTCACTACGCCCATCAAAACTTTGGGTTCTAACGAAAGAAACAAACTTCTCATTTCATCGCTGGTAAGAAAATCACTATTTTTCTCAAGCTCATCAGAATAAAGTTGATCTCGTTGTTGACGTATTCGTGCTAGTTGGTCCGTTGAAAATTTCTTGTTATCAAACAGATGCCAGGCAGCGCGGTCTGTGAGGAGATACCAATCAAAAAAATCACGCTCGCTGAAATTCAATTTGTACTCGGCAAGAGTTCTACCCATCACTTCAAAAAAAAGTTTCTCAGTGTCGACTAGAACACCATCGTTATCCCATAAAATTGCTCTTATAGACATGATATAACTTTCAGAAGTTAGCTATTGCGAATTGACTGAGGCGACAACCTAGAAGCGATGGTTGGGATTTGAAAAGTCAAATCTATTGCACCGACAATTAATTTTTCATATCGAATTTTTTGGAGTGCGGGACAGTCTTGGTTGAGGCTTTGAAGGATGTAAGAAACTTCCTCAAGTAACGAATGGCCGAGCATATCGAGTACATAGTTTATGTTCACTGAAGGAATATCTTTTCCTCTAAAAGAATGAAATCCTTCGAGAACAGAGCGAAAATTTTTGATGTATTCATCTTGGGGATATGGATTTCCATCTGAGTTGATGATAACCATGTTTCTGATAGCAATGGCGAGCTCTAGTTCGCAACTAGCCATTCCCGATCGCTCAAAATCTATAATCGCGTGCGGCAAACCATTCGAACTAAAGATTACATTTGAAAACCGTAAATCGGCATGAATTAGTGTAGTACGCTCTTGCTTGAGCAACATCTTGTAACTATGGCTGGATAATTCATTTATCGAAATTAGTTTGTCCACAACGTATGGCGAGAGGTAATTTAGTTCGCCAGCTTTTGCTTTTTCTATAAAGTTAATTAAAGTTTTCACCTCCTCTGCAATATCCAAAAAGGGGTCGCCGGGAGTGGGAATAAATTTTGGGACTCGCGAAAGCAAGCTTACAGACTGAGCGCATGCCTTTCCAATCGATAATGCGAGACCTTCTTCAATAGAAAATGAGCCAAAAGGCTTTCTAGAAAATCCTTCTATAAAATTCGTCAGAAGACCGATATTTTCATTCGATCGCCCAATAAGTGTTCCACTTCGTGTCAAATTTAGATGTGGAACACTAATTGGCGGAAGTCGAATAGTACCTAAGAACTTTAAGAGATTTGCTTCCGACTCAAGCTTCTGTGACATCGCATTAAACAAATGCAATACGAATTTTTCATTTGAGGAGGTCTCGACCAGATACACAAGTCTAGATCTCCCTTGGGTGATTCTATTGACAGAGCGTACATTGATCTTCCACCGATTCTCGATGAGAGATTTAAGATTTTGTTCACTCAGATGAGGCAAGGCCTCAATTCTCGGTAGATGTCGAAGCAGAGTGATCTCGCAAATGGATAAAGTAAATTTCAGTTGATAAGCATCTTAGATGCCCAATACAGATATACGACGTAGTGATTGGCAGTGAATTTCGCTTATCTTATCGAAGCCTTAACGAGGGTTGATAAAGACTCGGCTGTGGCTAAATTCTCCGGGACAATAGCTTCATCATCAATGCTCGTTTGGAAAAGGTTTTCAATTTCAAGGAGTATGGAAATTATTTGAACAGAACTAATTCCAAGATTTCGTAATGAATCATTTAACTCAACCTTGGTATCAATATTCAACGAGTTAGAATATTTTTGAACTATTTTTAATACTTGCTCCTCTACGGAATCATTCATTTCTAGTCTTTCAATAATTTGTGAATAGAGATTTTTTATTCTACGAAATCGATTTCAATTTTGTGCGATCAACTTTTCCATTCTTTGTGATTGGTAGCATTGTTAGGAAAACCCATTTTTTGGGAATCATATAAGAAGGCAAAGAGCGTGCTAGATAAAGATGTAGAGCGTCTTTGGATGGCGCAAGCTTTATAGAAGATGGCACTACAAATGCGACTATTTCTTGCTCAGCGTCGTCTTGAACAGTTACCGCAACTGCAGAAACTTCTGGGTGGCAAAGAAGCGTGTATTCAATTTCAGCGATTTCGATACGAACACCTTGTAATTTGATCTGTTGATCAATCCGACCTAGATATTCAAGATTCCCGTCAGGAAGAATTCTTCCGTGATCGCCACTTTTGTAGAGATAGGCTTCAGCAGAAGAAAATGGCGAAAGAATGAATTTCTCGCGAGTTAGTTCGGCTTGATTTATATATCCTGCAGCAACTCCTGCTCCTCCAATATAGATCTCACCCCGGGATCCTGGATTCACTGGAACCATGTGCTCATCTAGTAAGTAGATATAAACATTTGAAATGGATTTTCCTATAGGCGACGGGCGATCCAAGTGGTCAAATGAATCTAGCACAGTGGCGTAGATAGTGGCTTCCGTGGGGCCGTATCCATTTAAAAGTACCAAATTTGGTAGGGCATCTTTGATGCGAGCTAGAAGTCGTTCAGATATGGGTTCGACACCGACTAAAAGAGATTTCAAGCTCGCGACGGGTAAGCTTGCAACTTCTTCTAGCATGAATGGAGGGAGGTACGCTGAGTCAATTTTCTTTTCCGTAAGCCATGCTACGCAAGATCGCGCATCAAACCTAACTCGTTCTGGAATTGGAAATAACGTCTTCCCAAAACAAATCGCAGAAAAAATCTCGAATACAGCTACGTCAAAAGTTGCGGCGCACCACCAAGAGAAACGACTCGGTTCATTTTTAAGACGAGAGTGCCAATCGATCAGTAAATTTACTACTGATTTATGCCTGACTAATACGCCTTTTGGCTTTCCTGTGGAGCCCGACGTATAGATACAGTATGCTAGGTCAGATTGACTTACGTTAATTGTGGGATTTGATTGAGATGAGGTTCCCCGAAGGGGATGAATATCATCAACGGAAATTACATTAAGGCCTTCACATCCCAATTTCTCTTTCAGCCCTTTTCGAGTCAGGATAATTGACAGCTGGGTATCGGAAACAATATGCGCTGTCCGCAAGGGCGGGCTGGTGGGATCAATTGGCGCATAGATGCCGCCAGCTTTTAGTACTGCCAAAGCAGACAATACAAACTCTATAGATCGCTCTATGTATATGCCAATGGGTGTTTGCGGAGGCATTCCGCTCCTAATCAGTAAGGACGCTAACTCGTTTGCTTGTAGATTTAGCTCCGCATAAGTGATCGAGCGATTCCTATCAAAAATAGCTATGCCAGTCGGGTCTGCAAGCACAGCTTGCTCAAAAAGCTGATGCAGACATCGCGCATCAATCCCATTTGCTCCTGTTGAAACATCGCTATGCAATTTTTTTGTCGGTAGGGGCGTCATCGGCCTTGCAAGTATAGGGAGTGACTTTGTTGGCTCACTCAAAGTAGTCGATGCAGATACTCTGCGAGTTGCTATCTTTCATATTTTTCAAAGAAAATGCCGTCGAACCGCACCATAAAATTCTACAAGCAGTAATTCAGCTTTATCTTCTGAAAGCATTTTTGAAAGTAATGGATGGAATAGCTGCGGTCAAACAACAAATACTTATATATAAAGAAGTTGAGCGAATATGAAATGGCTTCTACCGGAAACTATGATCAAAGAGAATCTCTTGAAAATTAATTGAACAGAACATTTCAATATATGAATATCAGAAATCATTGGTTGTTGAAAAATTGAATATTCAAGTACGCTAAAAACATAAACATTGATATCGAAGTAAGTGTGGCTTTGACTAAATAATCAAAAAGAGAGAAAAATTTTTAGGTAAAAAACGACATATTACGAGTGGATTGGCTTTGGCTTAAAGAGGGCATAAATACCTCGTCGATTCAGGATGATATATGTCGACTTAATTGAAAGTTGATATGCATGAGTATGTATTGCGCGGATACACAAGTGAATCTGCAATTGCTACAAAAATTATTGATACGGACTATACCTAACCTATGAGCACTGCTTTCTGGCCTTTAGTAGATGCAATCAATAGAAATTTTGATTCTCTTGATCCACATGAAAAACGCCTGCTATTGCTAGAGGCCGACGAAGAGAGTATGAGGCAAGCTGATAGCGTGCTTCTTGTTCTTTGGTTGATCGATCAATGGTTTGAACGAGAGTTTAGCTATCAGGGTATCTATGTATTAGAAGAGTCGGGATTGTATAAATTGATTCCGGAGCTAAATGAGCAGATGTCCCAAGGCACATGGCATCGCTCCCTTGTCGCGCTCCATATAAGCCAATTGATATACAGGTTTACCGCTGCTAAGAAATTCGGCTTGCTAGACCGTACGATAAAACAACTTAGAGTAAATAGTTGGGGGCGGGAACTACTGGCGCATGGCGTAATTTCTGATCAACAGAAGAAGAAATTTGAAGAAAGTATCCAGGTAAGTTTAAGTGCATGTCGGCCTAAGATATCTCGTGCGATGGAAATTTTGCGGGGTCATCTAGGTCGAGAAGAAGTTTCAGAACTTAATTCTATTAATCTAAATCTTCCAATTAGATTGGTCCAATAAAACCATGGAAGAAAATCTTGTATCCAGTGTTGGTGATTTGTCTGCGATATCTCTGGACGAATTGCAGGAAAGAGTCAAAAAAATCTATGGAGTTTATGACCAAGAAAAAGCTCTATTGTGGCTCTGCGAGGAGGTCGGCGAGTTAATACAAGCTATTCGGCGACATCGTCCCGCTGCAGAAATCGCTGGAGAATACCAAGATGTACTTGCTTGGGTCTTATGTCTATCAAATATTCTCGGCCTTTCATTGAATCAAAGCGCCGAAAATGCATTAAACAAAGAAGCTGCTAGGCAGCTAAGTTCTTACGGAAAACTTAAGTATTGGCGTTAAGAGTTACATGGTAAATCAGCAGATATCTACTCCGTTTGGCTTAATAAATTTTCAGAATCAACTTGATACTAACGTCAATTATTCGGACGTTCTAGGGGATAGTCTTCCTGATGTTGGACTATGTGTTCCCAAGCAGTTCATCTATCGAACTGGAGTTTTTGATGAAGGGCTAAATTCTTCATACCGCTCAAATGTCATGCAGCGAGGGATTCATGTGGGACATCATTTTGGCAAGCCAGGACATTCATATGTCGACCTGAATCAGATACACGTACGTTTACGTGACGGCTGTGCAGCCGATTACGAAAGATTGTTTTGGAACTATTCGCTTAAAATTCTCCTTACTCTGGAAGCTATGCGTGCTCGTGCGGCCCATATAAAAGCGACGATGTTATCGACAAATGATGGGAAGTGCATTCTATTGGTTGGAAGGGGCGGAGCTGGGAAAACTACGTTGGCCAACACTTTGAATTTGCATGGCTTTAAATTCTGCTCAAATACGCATGTAATAGTTCGAAATAATTTGGCGTGGCCTATTCGTACTTGGATACGAAACAGAACGACTGATGGCGATATTTATAAGCCACCGCCAACTATTGGGACGAGTAGTTCATACCCTATACATGCAATAGTTATCTGCGACAAAAATAACCAAGATGATTTCGACATGCGGGAAATTGGCGCTCTCGAAGCACAATATTTTCTAAAGAATTTTTCGTTTGCAATAGGAGCATATGATTTAAAGGAGGATGTTTGCGACGCATATCTAGAATCTGATGCCAAAGCAGATGTGGTCTCGATAATGTGTGACGCCGAAAAGATCTTTGACGAGGTGCTTCGATCTGTTCCGATATACAAACTTAACAGTGACGCTTTTGGGGAAAAGTCATTGAAACTAACGATCAATTCTCTAAAGTCTCTTTAAGATTTTCTGTCGCTCTCTAATTCAAGGTCTCTTAAATGGCAGTTATAGCGTTTCTTCCATCCTCCGATTTGAGCTATGAGTCGGGCAGTGTAATTTTCGCAAAGGCGCTTGCTAATCATTGCGCGAGTGCTGGGCACGTAGTCCAGATACTGGCAAGTCGACGGCCTAAATTGGGATCGTTGTCGGCAACAGTATTGCTTACGATAGAGGAGTCGTTGCTTGAACATCCAATTGTTACAGATCGAGTAATCACTGACGCGGAATTTCATGATTCCGAGGAAATTTGCTACCGTTTTTTAGAATCGGCGCATGCAAGGTCAGAGTTGGATTTGATTTATGTCCAGTATCTTTCATTTGGAAGCAAGGCCGCATGTCGATTCGGTAAGAACTTCGGTATTCCGGTGGTTGTGTCCAGTTTTGGACGCGACCTAAATGTGGGAACAAAGGAAGATCATCGCATAAATGATGCTGCTTTTGAGTCGCTAGAGCAGATAGCGGCCTTTATGGTTCCAAGTGAAGAGATACTTCGCGTTCTTGTTGCTGATTTCGGAGTGTCTAAAGAGAAGATATATTTAGTCGAACCTCCGATTGATAAGGAATTTCTGACCGCGAACGAAGAAGTTTTTTTTGCGGAAGATAAGGCCAATGCATTTATTTTGCTGACCGTGAACTCCTGCTTTAAACCTGATAAAGGTATTGAGACTATTCTTCAGGCAGTGGCCAAGTTGAAGCGTGATGAAAGAGTTAAATTTAAACTCTGTATAGCTGGTAGTGACGATCATCCATTACTACAGAATGAAAAGCGAATTAGGGATCTTGTTGCCACTTTGCAGATAGGAGAAGAAGTGGAATTTCTGGGCTACCTGGATAGAAAAGATGTTCGATCGGCGATGCTGGAGGCCAATGTAGTAGTAGACGCACGACATACTTCAAGTTTTAGCTCGGTTCTATTGGAAGCATTGACATGTGGAGCGGCAATTTGCTGCTCCAAAACTAGTGCATCTGAAAAATTCATCGCGCATGACGAAAATGGACTTCTTTTTTCTCCAGGGGATAGCCGTCAATTAGCCGCGAACTTATTGAGACTTGCGACAGACAAGAATTTGCTCTCAACGCTAAAAATACATACTGCACAATGGGCTGATGAATATGGCGCTCAGTATGATGAGACTTTAACTTTTAGGAGAGCTACTGAGTTGCTAGAAGCTGTTTCAAGGGATAGGCCATGATTATTGCGCTCCCTAAAGGGGGAGTTGCAAAACGGTCACTTAGTGTCATAGATGCGCTTCAAGGAACTCAATCTGAAAAAGGACAACTGTCGTTTGATTGTGGCGATAACTTAAAAATAATTCTGGTAAAACATAGAGACATTCCGCGGCTGTTGCGTCTAGGTCTTGTCGATGTGGGCGTCACCTCTACTGATTGGCTAGAGGAATGTGGTTTCGAAGGAAATATTATCTCGCATACAAATTGGTGCGAAAGCAAAATATCCCTTATAGCAAAGAATGAGTTTTCAATAGAGAAAAGTTCAACAGAGATAGTACGCTGCGCGACGGAGTTTCCAGTCCTGGCTAAACGATTTCTGACTCAGCTTGCACCCCCTTGGGCATTTGAAATATTGCCCGTTTCTGGATCAACTGAAAGCTATATCGGGTCTGTAAGCAACATCGCAATTGATTGCGTAGAAACTGGCGCCACGCTACAGGCAAATGGGCTGTGCGAGAAAAGAGTATTTTTTAACTCAAATATTGTGATTGTTGGCGCTACTAGTTACGTAAAAGAGAATCCACTAGTTGAACGGTTATTAAAGGCTTGTGCAGAGGTAGAGTCATGAAAAGAATTTTGTTAACCGGTGCAAGTTCAGGTATAGGCTTGGCGTTGTTATCCAGATTGAACGATCTTACGGAATGGGAAGTGGTGTCGGTTTCCAGGCGAAAGCCATCAGTGAAGGGAAACTATGTTCATATATCTTGCGACTTCAAAAATTTGAAGGACGTTGAAAAACTCGGATCACGTTTGTCCGATACCTACGGGCATTTTGATGCAATAGTTATGAACGCTGGCTTCGGTGCATTTGGCCCGATAGAGAAATTTCCACTTGTCGATTTTCAAGAACTACTAGCGGTCAATCTTCTTTCTCCTTTTCTACTTGTGCAATCACTGGTAGGGCATATGCGCGATAGTGGGAAAGGGAAATTGTTGTTTGTATCATCGGATGCTGATGCTGCCGGATTTCCTGGTGCTGCGGGCTATTGTTCTTCTAAGCATGCACTTCGTGGCCTTGTTGCTGTATTGCGCGAAGAGTTGAAAACGAGCGGGGTCGGAACATATATTGTTTCCCCCGGTAGGGTTGATACTTCGTTTAACAATAAGAGCCCTGGTGACAGGCCGCTTTCGTTAGATAGCGAAGAAATTGCCGATACATTGATGTTTATACTTAGTCGGAGTGACCGCTGTGATATTAGCTCGCTTCGCATTCAATCTAATTTGGAGTAATTATGTCTGACGAATATTCGAAGCTCGGCGTTTCAGCAATGAAAGCCGACGTACACAAGGCGATTCGAGGTTTGCCTGCCCCTTTGTATCCCGGCGCTTTCTGTCATCTTGTTCAAGATCCTTGGGATTCTTCCCAGGCTGTAGCTATTCATGCAGATGGTGCTGGGACTAAAGCAAACGTGGCATATATTGCTTACAAAGAATTAGGCGGAACGTCATGGTTTAGAGAGCTTGCACAGGACTCTACGGTCATGAACATTGATGATCTAATTTGTATAGGTGCGACAGGCCCTTTTGTTTTGTCTAATACTGTTGGCAGGAATGCTCAAATTATTAATGGCCAGATACTTAGTGAAGTTTTGGAGGGCTATTATGATTTCTCCTCTGATATGGCACAGCATGGGGTGGATATTATCCTTGCTGGTGGGGAAACGGCAGATTGCGGCGATACAGTACGCACTTTAGTTGTAGATTCAACGGTTTGTACTAAGCTCTCCAAGAAATCTGTCATTGATTTTTCAAGGGTTTCCGCAGGAAACGTTATTGTCGGATTGTCGTCGATCGGGCAGGCGACATATGAGAAAAAGCCGAACTCAGGAATAGGATCTAATGGCTTTACATTAGCGCGGCATGCACTTCTTTCGTCAAGCTATAGAGAAAGTTATCCAGAGACTTACGCCAGTGAGCTTAATAAAAGCGATGTCTATCGAGGAAGCTACCTGATTGGTGATCTGTTACCTGGGACAGACTTTACGGTGGCTGAAGCACTACTTTCGCCAACTCGAACATATGTCCCTATCTTGCAATCTGTGCTTAGAGAGATGCCTGATGCAATTACTGGACTTATTCACAATACAGGCGGAGGTTTGACGAAATGCATTCGCTTTGGCAAGGGATTGCGTTTTGTTAAGCGAGATTTATTTGGCCTACCGCCGGTTCATCAGGCAATTCAAGAAGCTAGTGGTATTAAACCTAACGCTATGGCTCAAACTTTTAATTGTGGTCATCGAATGGAGATATATTGCGACATTGATAGTGCCGCTTCAGTTATCGCTATTTCTAAAAGATATGGGATTGACGCCAAGATAATTGGAGAAGTTGAACAGTCGCGTGACGATTCGAATCAAGTAGAGGTTTTGCTGGGAGGTGAGACGCTTATATTTAACTCTGCGGATTAATTATCCTTTTGCAAGTCGCGATGGAAAACGCGATTCTAAAGAAATATAAATCTTAGTTTGTCGTTGCGGACATGGATCGCCGCTTGTTGTTTTTTTTGTGTAGAAAATTAATGTTCCAAATAAGGCTCGTTCGGGTATCTCTGACGAGCCTTATTCTATATGCGCTTTTACTTTGTATTAGACATCAAGCAGATGGTACGTAAATTTGTGGACAAATTTCAAAAGCTAATTTGTATGTTCGATTTGTGGAAATGAGATTGCGAATCTCCACAAGAAATTTAGAAACCAAATGAAGATACTCAATTGCTTCTTCAGTTGTAGAAAATTTACTGGGGAATAAAATTTTTAGACCGAAATCGGCGGTTTTATTAAAGAGTACTTTTTCATCACTCGCGAGTGTTGATTCATAGCGCTTTAGAAACAGCAGCCATTTGTCCCCAAGCCCAGCGAAACCGTTGCTGGCGAAAAATGCCCGGAATCCATTCTCAACTGCTAAGCGGCCTAGATATGCTGTTAGAAAAAAATCTCTTTGAGTTGCTGGCTTGGCATCTTCAAACAACTTGAGTGCGTTTATATAGAGCTGGGTTGACGCAAAAACATAGACTACGCTTTCATCGACACGTAACTTCGATGACTGGTTCTCACGTTCAAATAGTGTCCACCCTTTTTGCACCCTACTTAACAGCGTAGTTTCCTGCGTTGTAAGACGAGTTTTGCCTTTCTTAAGTCGATCATAAACGGACAGAAACTTCTCTGTTAAGACAACTGTAATGTCAATTTCAACACCTGATCGAATGCTATTTAAACCTGTTAGCACAAGCTCATTCACATCAGGATTAAACTGTAGTGAACTGCTATCTTCAATGGTATTTTTGCGAATATTTTTATCTGAAACCAAGACGACAAAATCGACATCTGAAACACTCGTGGCGGTTTGAAGTGGTAGAGACCCAGTTACTACTATTTTATCTATTGCTTCCGGATTCAACGATTCTTTAATAAAAGATACTGGGTCTATTCCCATGTGCTGGTCAAAAGTATAAATGAACTCCTCTCGGGTTCTGGCCTTGTATAAATTATGGTCTGCTTTGGAGTTGTAAAAATTTCCCATGTCTTGCTTTATGTCTAAATGAAATATTGCGAATCAGTAGAGTATGAAATTGGATTTCACTAGCCTGGTTTGAGAAATCCGATTCAAGGCGCGTTATGAAAGTAGTCCCCAGAGGTAGTTATTCCAGGAACATGGAAGGTTCTATCGTAGCTAATAAGGAAGGAGCCATTTTTAATGCTGGAACAGGAAATTTTTCTAGCAAAGAAGTGATCAAAAAAAATAATCTACTTGGTTAAAGAACAGAAAGATCAGTGTTCGGAGAGTCATCTATTCTGAGAAACCAAGAATAATTCCTCATGTTTTCGCAGTGAGTCACTACATCTCCAAGCCCTTTTTCAAAAGCTATATCGGAGATCCTAAGGGACACAACTTAAAACTCCAAAGCAGAAATATTTATATTGAAATTCTGATGTCTTTATATGCACATCCATTTTTGTGCCTTGTCTTCATACAACATTTACGGATATTGTTTGCTCAGTCAACGTGTCCGGATGCTCCTTAATGTTTAATCTGATCTTCGTAACTCTAAAAACACAAATAAAATTATCTTTACGAGATTGGGATGTGCTAACACCTATTTTTGTAATGCCTTTACAAGTGCTCCCGGCGTTGGCGGTCTTCGTCGCATCGCATCGTATAGACCTTGCAGGCTACGCTTTAACCGCAGCACTATTGTTTGTCGTCGGACAAATGTGCTTTTCGGTTAGTAGCGAGATCGTATCTAATGACAGAAGAAATGAACGTCTAGAGCTGTTTGTGGCAACGCCCGCCAATTACGCAGTGGTTTTGGCATCACGCTCACTGGTTTTATCGATTTTTGCATTAACTGGGATTGTGGAGGCATGGCTACTTGCACGCTTCGTCTTTGGCCTTTCGATAGAGGTGCATCATCCGGGGATATTGGTCGCGGCGCTCACTGCGACCGCCTTAGCGTCGGCGGGTACTTCTGTGCTCACAGCTGCCTTATTTAGTCTTGCTCGCGCCACCAGAACAATTCAAAACGCAGTAAATGGGCCGTTCTATCTGATGAGTGGCATTCTAGTGCCAGTCACTTTTTTGCCAGCTTGGTTGCAGATATTTTCTCCCTTCTTTTTCTTTTACTGGTCGGCAGGTTTGGTGCGCGACACGTTAGCGGCTACTGAAGTAGTAGATGCCGGATTCCGAGTGACAATGCTGATTGGATTGGGCCTTGTTGGAGCCGCCATTGGTACCCTGGTCCTCACCAGAATGCTCGATCATTTACGCCGTGAAGGCAGATTGGGGTTAGCATGAATTCACTACGCGTCTTCCGCTATGGGCTGCTTGTAGGCACGCGCGACTTTGCAATTTTCTGGAGTTGGAAGAGCTGGTTAGGCGGATGGATGCTGCGCATACTAACTAACGCACTGATCTGGGTATTGGTTGGTCGTTTGCTCGACTCTACAACCTTATTGAACTATCTTCTGATTGGAAATGCGGCGACTGCCGGATTCGGCACTTGGGCCGTTGCCGCGGCAGCCTGGGATAGAAATGATGGTACTTATCCCCTCTTAGTCATTGCACCCGCAAATTTAGCGGCAGCAATTATAGGTAGGATGTCGATATGGATGTTTGGCTGGGTCGTATCATCCTTTCTCACTTTTGTTCTCCTATTTGCTCTATTTGATTTTCGTCCGCACTGGCAAGCGTTAGTCGCGCTACCAGCAATCATCGTTCTGCTGAGTGTGAGTACATTCTTCTTCTCGACATTCCTTGGTTCGTTTGCCAACTTGGTTCCACAACTGCGAAATTTGATCGGGTGGGCGCTCATCTTTGGAATCATGACATTTACCGGTGTCACCGTCCCTGTGAATTTTTGGGCTGAAGGCGTGCAGCTTGTCGCTGCTGTTTTACCGGTAACCCATGGACTAGAGGCATTGCGGCTTCTGCTGAACCACGGGGCAATTATGGATATTTTGATTGGCTTAGGACTTGAGATGGTAGTGGGTCTAACGTGGTTGGCGCTGGCAGTAATGAGCTTCAATCGCTTTGCTGAACGCGGCCGTGCCGACGGCTCTATAGAATTTGTTTAAGAAAGTACCAAGATGAGCGCGATAAAAATAGATGGGTTGCAACGTCGGTATGAGAACAAGGGAAACGGGAGTGACATTCTCGCATTGGCCGATATGTCATTAGAGATTGAGGAGGGAGAAGTTCGAGGTTTGCTGGGGCCGAATGGTGCTGGCAAAACGACCTTGGTAAAAATATTGTCGACGGTGTTGCTGCCGACTGCGGGTCGAGCATCAATACTTGGGCACGATGTTGTGAAAGATACTGCTGCAGTCAGACGCTTGATCGGAATTGTCTTTGGTGGCGATCGTGGCTTGTATGCACAACTCACGGCACGTGAGACTTTGCGTTACTGGGCTGCACTCTATGATGTTCCAAAGCGTGAAACTGACAGCCGTATCGACAAATTACTAGAACGAGTCGGGCTAGCAGATCGTGCGGATACGAGAGTGGAAACATACTCACGCGGCATGAAGCAGCGCTTGCATTTGGCTCGTGGTTTGGTTTCCAATGCACGCGTCTTATTTCTAGATGAGCCAACTATAGGTATGGATCCAATAGCCGCACGTGATTTTCGGCTGTTGGTAAAAAGTCTGAAAGCTAGTGGTTGTACCATTCTTATCACCACGCATGACATGGCCGAAGCTGAGGCAGTATGCGATAGAGTGGCATTGATCGACAAGGGACGTCTGCTCGCTGTAGAGACCCCATCCAGTTTGGCAAGACTTATATCTGAACATGAGCGTGTTGATTTTGTGCATGATGATGCTGGAGTGATTGAGGTGCTGAAGAACATGCCAGGAGTGTCCTCCGTAGGAAAATTGTTAAGTGGTTTCGGCGCGCATCGCATCGAATTGAACAATGCCGCGGCTTTGAACCCAGTATTGGAGTTTCTTGTGGCATCCGGCGTGCGTCAGCTCGCCACGTCGCGTCCAAGTCTAGAAGAAGTCTACGTCAATATGATTGGGGACCGCGGGCTTAGAGTTTGAATCAGTTTCCGTATGGAGTGTTACTTTCACATTTGAGCTACAACATTCAATCTGGGATTAAATAATGTCTTTGTCGTTATCCATTCAAGATGTTGTAGCAATTGCTGCTAAATACGCCGACAACGTCGATATCGACAGTCGCTTTCCTGCCGAAGCAATAGATGCGTTAAAAAAATCTGGCCTTCTAGGGCAGGTAATCCCGGAACACCTTGGCGGTGAGGGGAAAACGCTTCTAGATGCCATGAAGACTAGTTTTCTTCTGGGACAAGCTTGTGCTTCTACCGGGATGATTTTTGCGATGCATCAAGCGATTGTTGGAACTATTGTTAGTCACAGTGCGGACAATTCTTGGTATTCAGAGTTTTGCAAGCATGTCGCCTCTGATTCGTTGCTAGTCGGAGGCTCGACCACCGAGCTCGGAACCGGGGGAGACCTAAGTAAAAGCATTTGTGGCTTAGAGATAAAAGATTCTGAGTTCACCATATCGAAAAATGCGCCTGTAATATCTTATGGGACGCATGCTGATGCGTTATTTATTACTGCTCGCAGATCTGTATCTAGTGCCAGCACGAACCAAGCGATAATCGTTTTGCATAAACATCAATATAAGTTGACTAAGACGTCACTTTGGGACGCTCTTGGGATGCGGGGTACATGTAGCGAAGGTTTTAAGTTAGATGGCGCGGGTCACATCGCTCAGATACTTCCTGTTGAGTTTGAAAAGGCGCACATAGAAACGATATTGCCTTGGACGCATCTTCTGTGGGGTAGCGTTTGGTTGGGGATTGCCGCAAATGCAGTCAAACGGACACGTTTATTCATAAGAAAAAAAGCTAGTTCGGATGGCAATCATGTCTACTCAAATTTTTTCCATTTAGTTGCAGAGTTGCAGGCATTAAAAAAGATAATTCATTCCTCTGCAGTTTCACATATTCACCGTTCAGAAGCTGGTATCCCTGCTAGTTCAATGGAATACACAATTGAACTGAATGGCCTAAAAATTATGGTTTCTGAGGGCGTACAAAAAATAGCACTATCGGCATTATCCATAATCGGTTTAAACGGTTATCTCAATAATGGCCCATACAGTGTCGGCAGACATATTAGAGATCTACTATCTGCGTCTTTAATGATCTCGAACATTAGAATTAGTAATGACACATTACCCTTGTCGCTTGTGTCGAATCTAGATGAAAAATGGGAGCTTAACTAATATGGCTGATAAGGCGGTTTAGCTTATGTCGATGCGCAGTGGAAATGATATTTATGCCTGCTCAGGAGAACTTCAGAACCATCCTGGTATCAAAAGCATCTATATTGGAGCGAGTCAGATAACAGATTCCGATGCACCGATTTACTGGCAGATAACTCCCTCGGATGACTGGTTAAAAGATCGCCATTTTAAAAATCAAGAAAAAAATAGAAAAATAAAACTCCGCCGGTCACAGCTTCTATTTGAATCTACGTACAGAAATGAAGATCCCATAGATGCTCCATACGTTGGCTGGACGAATAGTCTGACGGGTATTCCCTATTCGTTAGATGAAATGAATGAGTGGTCCAGGGCTACAATTTCCAAAATTCGTAATCTCCCATTCAGATCAGTTCTCGAAATGGGTTGCGGTTCTGGAATAATCGCAAAAGCACTGTTGCCAGATGTGGAGACCTATTATGCCTATGATATCTCTCCAACCGCTGTTCGATCTCTTTCCGAATGGCATAGACATACCCAATTCTTGGGATCATTGCATGTGTCTCAGGGAGACGCGACTGCACTTGCTGATGTCGCTGACAATTTGGTTGATTTAGTCGTTCTTAATTCAGTCATCCAGTACTTTCCTGACGAACATTACCTTGCCAATTGTATTTCTGAGTGTCTGCGAATACTGAAGCCAGGTGGTTATCTTTTTATAGGAGATATTCGAAATGTCTATCTAACGCCGTATTTGCATATTTCGGCAATCGGAAATGACCAACGTTCTAAGGGGCGGGAGCATATCCGATATGCGCTATGCCAATCTATCTTACGAGATGAAGAGCTCGCAATCTCTCCGGACTGGTTCTCATCCCTTTCATTTTTAACCGGGCAGAGGCTGAAAATACATACTTCAGTACGTCGCGGAATATTCAATACGGAAATGAATAATTTCCGATTCGATGCAATATTGACGAAAAATGAGTGTCTTAATGATGAGACATTTACGGAAACTGATTGGAGTAGATATATGCATCAGTTTTCCTTGTTAAAGAAGGAGATAGAAGAAAATGGAAAAGGTCTACGAGTTAAAAATATTCCTAGCTCGCGTATAGAAAAATGTAGAGATTCATTGAAGGAAATATGCGGTGATTTCGTGAGGCTTGAGTGTCTTGAAGATGATGTTGAAGTTAATGATGTAGGCATTGATACCGACGAATTTTCAAGGAGGCTTGAAGCAGAGGGCATAGTTTCTAGCTTCTCTTGGGATCCAATAAATACTGCCGGACGTTTGGAGGCATTCCTTTCCAAGCCCCCTTTTCCAGTTGCTGAAAGATCATACACTCCATTTCAAAATATGGGCGTTAGGGAGAATCAAGACCGGATAGTCTGGGATTCTGCGTACGCTGAAGCTTGTAAATTGTTGCTGTCTGAAGTCGTAGAGATAATGGTTTCCTATGGGTTATCTAGTCAGCACATTCCCTATATTGATATCTTAGGAAAAAACTGCTCTGTGAGTCAGTAAAGTCCATGGATTTTTTTATATGTTGTTGAAGAAATCGACCAAGGTTTGTGCTATCGATGCAAGGTGGTCTCCCGCCTTCTTGGGCGAGCCAGCTAATTTGCTAGCTTCTCAATGTGTAGAGATTTGGCTTTTAGGGATCGATGAATCAAGCGATATAGAATTTTTTAAAAAATCTTTATGTCCGGACGAAATTTCTGTTCTTGAGGCGTTAAAGGGACGCGATGCAAAGTTACAGTTTGCAGCATCTCGCTATTTGCTTCGTAGGGCACTTTCTTCTTATGAAAATTTTCCCGTAACAGATTGGCGATTTGGAAAGGGGAGGTACGGGAAGCCATATGTTTCTTATCCCATACTTGATCGGCCATTAAATTTTAATGTGTCTCATACCCACGGATTAGTAGCTTGTGCGATTACTCGCGACCTAGAGGTTGGTGTAGATGTCGAATATAGCAATATGGACTTGAGTGATTGTCTCTTATCGAAAAGAATTTTTTCACAAGATGAATTTCTCCTACTTAAAAATGAATCGATCCAAGGAAGAAAAAGTCTATTTTTTAAATTATGGACTTTAAAAGAAGCCTATTTAAAGGCAAAAGGCATAGGTCTTGTCGGGGACCTGAACAGTGTATCGTTTTCTTTCGACGATGAAGTTCCAGCTGTGCTTTTCTTTTCCAATACAGAGAAAGCCTATGCCTGGTCTTTCTTACAATTTAAACCCACAATTCACCATCAATTAGCAATAGCTATCTCAACCAAGAATCTTCCGTCTACTTCAGTACCAATTCATTGGATTGTCAAAAATTGGTGAGCTCTACTCGATCAATTTTATCTATCGAAACTGTGTCATTGGTCTTCTCTAATAAGGTCATTTTTCAATTGAACTTAGTGCGCTTGTAATGGGAGTCAAAGTAGATGAAGCCCCTCCTGTTAAGTTGGAAATGTTTCGGACAGCATTTGGAATATGAAAATTAGCAACGTAGAAAAGCTGATGCCCATAAAAACTGCACCTGATAAGGATATGAGTATTTATGCGTTGTCTTATCAACTTTCATCAATTAGCATTTTTGATGAATGTTAACGTCACAGATACTTGGCAAGTATCCCACGCTTTAGACTGAAAGTCTGGAAAGAATTAAATCGAAAGACACGTTGGACCGTCGCAATACGTTGCGCGAATCTGCCTCCGTGGCTCCTATTCCATAGCCACAACAAAGAAGATTATCTATGTTCTCCTTTAAGGAAGATGTTTCGTCTAACCATAAAAGACTTTTATTTCTCGATCAATTACATTCTGACGTACCTCTTTATAACGTACCACTTGCTTTTGATGTTCGTGGACCGTTGAATGCCGAAGCCTTTAAGAAGGCTATTCGAGCACTGGTTTCTCTCTACCCTTCTTTAAGGTTAAATTTTTCCCGTGAAGATGAGCAAGTAAGATTGATCTTCCGAGACGCAGAGATCTTCCGAGTTGAGTTTATTGACGGAATCGGCACAGAGGAGGATCTAAAAAAACGTTTACTATTTGAAAGCAAGTCACATATTGATCTTTTTTCAGATCGCCTATTTCGCGTTTTGGTTTTTCGTAAAGCCGCGGAAGAATTTACTGTACTAATAATTTCCCATCATATTATCTGTGACGGACAATCAATATCCATTCTGCTCCAGGAGATGGATAGTTTATATCGATCATTTTGTACCGTAGATGACGTTAAGCGATGCCTAAATGTCAGAAAGGAAAGTCAATTTAATGAACAGTTGCTCCCATCAAAAAGAGAAACCTATCGAGAAAATTTGAGCTATTGGAAGACGCAGCTTGATGGGATGTCACCACTAATTTCTTTCCCTATCGATCGACCTAGGCCTGCAACAAAGAGCTATCAGGGACAGGCACTTAGTTTCAACTTGTCGCCCGAACTGACACAGCGGATAAAAAAATACGCAATAAAAAAGCGTGTGACGGTATTTATTGTTCTTTTAACGGCATATCAGATTCTTCTTAGTAAGCTTAGTGGTCAGAGCGACATAATTGTCGGCGTCGCAGTCTCGGGGCGAACGAAGCAAAATAGCTCAAAACTTGGGATGTTTGTAAACACGCTACCTATTCGAACAATACTTAGCGAGAGCAAAACATTTGATGAGTGCGTTGAACGAGTTCGAAATACGTTTTTAGATGCGGAGTCAAATCAGCAAGTGCCGTTTGAAGAGATCGTCGAGGCGCTTAACCCTTCTCGAGATTTAGGATTGGAGCCGCTTTTTCAAACGATGATGAGTTTTAACAGAGAAAGGCCAATTCTATCCCTGGGCGATCTTCCAATTACACCCAGATCAGTTGGTTTGTCTATTGCTCGCTTTGACATTACGCTTAATTGGCATGATTGTTCGAATGTAATAGAGGGAGAATTTAATTTTGCGACGGACATTTTTGAGAAAGAGACGATTCGCAGATGGAGCTTGCATCTAGTAGAACTACTGGGAAATTCCGTTTCAGAGCCGGGAAATTCTATTTCAAAATTATCGGTTTTGACAGAATCAGATAGATCGCATCTTGTTTATGAACTAAACGATACGAAAGTGTCTTTGCCGAACATAAAGTCTCTTCATGAGGTAGTTCGGGCTCAGAGTATTGCTAATCCCAAAGCGATCGCTCTTATTTTGGGTGACGAAGAAATTAGCTACGAAGAGTTAGAGGCAAGATCTAACAACTTGGCTGTATCTATACTTAGCCAATATTCCATCCCTCAAAATTCTATCGTTGCGATTTGTCTTTACAGATCATTTGACATGATCGTTTCAGTACTCGCATCAATCAAAATTGGAGCGGCATACTTGCCATTGGATCCAGAGGCACCCTCATCCCATTTAAACAAAATTTTGCAAGATTCCAAGGCCGCGTTGCTGATCACGAATGAAGACGTAGCTTTTGATTTACACACTACAGGCATTAATGTCATGAAAATTGGGAAGATGGTGCCCGCTTCTGATGTTTTTGTTGATTTTCCGATTAGAAGTGTCGACGTTGATGACCTAGCATGCATCATTTATACGTCTGGCTCGACCGGTGCTCCAAAAGGAGTGATGATTAGCCACCGAAGTATTGTGAACAATCTCGCTTGGATTGAGGATCGATTCCGTCTCGATTCGGGGAGCAAAATGCTATTAAAAGCGAATTACTGTTTTGACCAATCCATATCAGAGATATTTTGGCCTCTCACTAATGGTCATACTCTGGTGCTTGTTCCGCCTGGTCATGAGGCCGATGGGCCCCATTTGATCTCGTTAATGAAGAAGCATAAGGTATCGATAGTACATTTCGTCCCATCCATCCTATCTGCTGTTTCTCAATACGCTGATCAACTAAAAGAGATCGCTTCGTTAAAAACAATCCTATGTGGCGGAGAAGCTCTTTCACCCACATTGTTGAATAAATTCGTTGGCGACGACCTGCAAATTCATAATGTCTACGGTCCCTCCGAAACCACAATTGAGTCTACAGCATGGGGGACGAACGAGATCTGTTCCGAATCGCTTGTGCCGATAGGGCGTCCTATTTGGAATAATCAAGTATATGTTTTGGATTCGAGCATGCAGCCTTGTCCAATCGGAGTCGTTGGAGAAATATTTATCGGTGGTGTTGGCTTGGCCCAAGGTTATCTTAATCGGCCTGATATCACGGCCGCACGGTTTCTGCCGAATCCGTTTATTGAAGGTGGTCGCATTTATCGAACGGGAGATCTCGGGGCGGTTCTTGCGACGGGGGACATAAGTTATCGAGGAAGAATCGATCACCAATTGAAGTACAACGGGCACCGGATCGAGGCCGGTGAGATTGAAAGCGCGATCAAGGCTCATGCCTACATCGAAGAAGTAATCGTTTGCTTGCGACACGATGTAGCAGAGATGCCTAAGCTAGTAGCTTACCTAGTAATTAAGAATGCTGATGATTTCGACAGAGAAAATTTGATACGAGCGCTTTCGGAAAAACTACCCAGATACATGCTCCCAACCCATTTCGTTTGTCTTACCTCTTTTCCGGTAACCCAGAACGGGAAATTAGATAGGGCGGCGCTTCCTCCTCCTGATACTGCTCAAACAAAAACATATCAACAGTCTGGCTTTGCAAATCCGATTGAGGAGGCTGTTGCGATTATATGGTGCGAGGTTTTGGGTGTGGATTCGTTTGATAGAGAAGAGGACTTCTTTTCGCTGGGTGGGCACTCTCTTATGGCCGCAATAGTTTTGATGAAAATTAATGAGATGTTTGCCGTCAACGTGACTTTCAGATTCTTCTTTTTGAATCCGACATTTGTTAGCGTGAGTGAAGAGATATCAAGGCAGTTGAAACTGAATGCTTATTCTCAATAAAAACTACGATGAACTTGCCGAACCAGGATGTGAGTATTAAAGAGATTGTGGAAAAAAACTTTCCAGTTATCGCTGTACAGAGATGGGGGAAAATTTCTGAGGACACTGCATGCATACTTTTGCATGGGTTTAATGAAAATCGACATGTATGGGGACCCGTCGCTAAGTTTATAAACAAGCACCAAGCATATGCAATTGATCTGAGAGGGCACGGTGATTCTGGTTGGTCAAAAGAACGAAAGTATCATGTAAACGATCATGTGAATGATATTGAACGAGTAATTAACAGTCTGAATTTGCGCCGCTATGTTCTTATGGGACATTCATTTGGCGGCATAATTGCGTTACGAATAGCTGCAAAAAGACCAGCCGAATTGGGTGGTTTAGTAATCGTTGACGCAAGTCCGAGTCCGCCATCTAGTGTCGGAAATTACGTTAAAGAACAAGCGTTAAAAAAACTGAAAGCGTATAAATCGGTAGATGAATACTGGAACTTATTGCGCGCTGAGCGGCCGCTTGTCGAGCCAAAGGATTTGTGGGACTTCGCTAAAGAATCGCTTCTTCTTGAAGGTACTATATATAAGCTGAAGAATGATCCTGCACTACTTGGAGAAAATTATAAGGTAGAAGGCGATAGTAACTTCGAGCGTTGGGAGGCACTCCGATTGGTAGCTTGTGAGACGTTGGTGATTAGGGGGGCGGCTTCAGCAGTATTGGATCGTAGCACAGCTAAACGAATGGTAGAGGTGTTGGATTCCGGAGTGGAAGCAGAGGTTTGTGGCGCTGGCCATGGAGTTTTGCTAGACAATCCTGCGGGATTTTATAATGTAGCTGAGCCAGTGTTAAATCGGATGTTAGCGACTAGCTGAGGTTAGACGAAAACCCCTTGAATGCTGCGGGTACACTTTCTCTGCTAGCGGCGTGTCAAGCACCTCCAAGTTGCGGTTATAGTCAGAAATCTAGTAATCTGATGCACGGCAATATTCAGCTAGTTAAATAGAAATGGAAGATCGTGCCGGAGCAGCGCTGCGAGATCGTGATCGGGGAATTTGTCCATGGCAGCTTTCCATACCTGCCGTGCTTCTTCCGCTTCTCTAGCGTTCCAATACACGCCGCCCATGTTGAACCATGCTAATGCGCAAGTGGGATTCAACTCAATTACCTTTTTATAGGCGTCGATTGAATCGCTCGTGTACCCCAATTTCTCATAGGCCAGCGCTACCTGAAACCAGCTCATATCGTCTGGCTGAATATCCGTGGCTTGAGAAAGCAAAATCGGAAGACTCTCTTTTGGTCTATCAAGGAAGTTCAGGGCAACGCCGAGACAATAGCCATACTGACCACCAGCAAGATCATACGCGGCGCGAAAGCACCGCACCGCTTCTTCCCAGTTATCGTCTTCCTGTGCCCAGTGCCCAAGACGGTCCCATAGGAAAGCTGCTGGCTCATTTCGAACATACCGGATACCCGCTTCGAACTCGGCTTTGAACTCAGGATAGATCAAATCTGCAGCCAGACCTTCTGATCGAAGATATAGTTGGTTCAGCAGTTTTTCTCGGATGCCGCTCGGACAGTCTTTATATACCTCTAAATATCGATTCCAGAAAGGTATGCTGAGCCTAGCATTGTCTGGCGAAATACGTCCGAAGTTAGCAACTTGCTGAGCGCACCATGGCCAAATCCAAGCATCTTCTCCAGCATCGTTTAATAATGCATTTATTTCGCGAAACGCGGCCTTGCCATCATCTAGATTGAAAAATAGGTTGACTCGCCATCCTGAGACCGAAGATTTTTTTGCTAGAGTAGGCTCACCGAAGACCACCTGATCGAAATGTTCTAGTGCTTGCTCATACTTCCCCGTCCGGTGATAAACAACGCCTATGGCGAAGTGAGCTTCTGCTAACAAGGGGTTGTGCCGCAACGCTTCGTGGAAACACTCAACGGCCCGTTCGCCATTACCTAGCTTCTCATAGCTAGTCCCAAGATTCTTGTAGCATTCTGCAATGGACGTATAGTCGCGCATGATCAGCAAGCGCTGAAGAGCCAGTTCGTATGCTATGACGGCGTCATTATTTCGTTCTAATGCGGAGAATCCGTTACCAATCGAATAATAAAGGTTTCCTGCATCGAAGCGATTCCTTGTGAGCATTGATTCGAGATAAGAGATGCCGTCCGTGATGCGGTCAATATTATTGCTAAGCTTAGCCATACCTAGATTGATCTCTGCCATGTAGCAGAAAATCATTGCATCATCGTCGCGAGAGAAAATAGATGAGAATTGCTCAAAAGCTGCACTAATTATGTCGTCAGCACCGCAGTCAAATAAGCTAGAGAGCATAGCTTTAGCTTGGTCTTTTTCTTCTGGAACATGCAGATCGAGGCGAGCAGATTTGACTATACGAGGTAAATCTTCGGGGCGAGCTAATGTTTGAGCGACCCGTCTATTTCTCATGGTTGCTGAGCTAGCTCTGGCCAAAGCTGCCAACGACTTAAGGCGCTCGACCGTAAGTATTTCAGAGAAAATTACGGTGAGGGTTTTTTGCTTGGTCCAATTCTGTCCGCTATGTTCGTATCGTCGTGCCACTGTGTCTGCGGAACAAAACCTCAATGTGTTAGTTTGAGCGTGATAGCAAACAAAGAAAGAATGCGGCTGCATTAGAAGGTAGTTAAGATTAAAGCGCTTTATCTCGACGCTAACGGTTCCATCTGCATTTTCATCCTTTTCTGTTCCCTTTAATTGGACATGAACTCTGACATTCGTCACGTTTTCACGATCGACAACTTCGATCTGATAGTCGCTCCCATAGTCCTTATGGTCGGATGTCTGCAGAATAAAATCTTCGGAACTCGCTAGCAAGTTCAGAAATGCTGATTCTGCCTTGTTTTCAGTTACATGAGTTTTGTGACGCTGAGGTAGATCATCGAAGTAACTCATACTTTTTACCTACATTCTCAAACATAGACGGATTTCGTACAGCATGTATACATCTTAAAAGTTCATAGATCTATGGACTTAATCATTGAAGCGATTTCATTTTGTCATACAAGTTCGGGAAAAATAAAATTAAACAACGCGGCATGCGTATCGTCGCTATCCCACTTCGTATAGTTTTGTTGCATCTCCATACGATATTTTCTTGCCTTGCGCTGCCAACTTCCATTTGAATCCCCCTTACGAATCAAGTCAGCTCGATCATAATGACTCAAAGCATGGCGAAATCTTCGGAGTTGCCCTGGGTATCGATCATAAACATGATGAGCCAGTTGAACGAGTGACTTGAAGCCCCAACCAATAGGCCTTCCAAACTTGGCGGAGTACAAAATATTAAGCTCGCGAAGCGGTAGATGATCTGGCCATTGTGGAAGCTCAATACCATGTTTCTCAAACTGAACGCGTAAGTTCGCCCATCTTTGGCCCCCTAGCCCTTGCATGTCTAGGGGGCCATGCACATAATCGAAAAAATCTGTATGAAGTGCTTCTATTTCTGATTTTGCAGCTAAGGTCATTTCCCGAGTTGATACATCGTTTCTAATAGTTTCTACATCAACGAAAAATACTTGCTGCTTAACTAGGTCAATAGTAAGTTCACTAAACTCAACCTGCTTCTTTTCTAGATGGGGATCAGCACCTCCTATCGTAGGCGTTGCCCACAGACACTCAAATATGAGCCTATGATTTTCTTTTGATCTCTGAGTGCTTTCTTCATTAACAAGGAATGCATTCTGATTATTGTTAAAGAAGACATCATCTTGCATTAAACGTCTACCAGTTTCATTAAACTCGGCAAACACCCAAAATAGTAATGCCCCTTCCGCTTGGTAGAAGACTCGACGTTCAGCGATTACATCCAGAAATGTTGTAGAAAGCTGTACTTCGAACACGATAGGGATCGGTATGGCATCGGGAGTAGGTCGATAGCGGGCCTGCACGTCTGGCTGTCGCCACTTTCCATTTGCGCCACTCCAGTGCTTCTCAGATTTTAAATCCGTAAATCGTTTGTCCTCGCGAAGTGATTGAAGCAGCAATGCTTTCATTCTGCGATGTTTGTCGCTCTCCTTCGCGCCGTTATACTGCCGTGCCTTAATTTCTTCTTGGGATAAACTGCCTTTTGTTTGATAACGGCAACGCCCATCTTCATGTTGATGTCGAAAAAAGAAACGTCTTGTATCGTGGTGCTGGAGAAGTGATACAGGTACATGGCATTCACTGCACACGTAAACTGGTCTACCGCGAATCATTGCTTCTTTGATTTCCATGCGTGTTTGCATTAACACGGCCCTAGATTTGCTAACAACGAGCTCTAAGGACTCATGTATGCCGGTTCTCATATTTAGAACCACTGGAATAGCAGGTTTGGTAACGGACTCAGATAACATTGCTTTTATCCATTAGACAGAAACAAGACTTGAGTCTAAACCTTATGTTTCTCAATGGCAAAAGCCTGACATTGCCGAGCTCGATCGTGCAGTGAGGTACGCGTGTCGCTACTAGTTCTTAGAGAAAAATTGCTAGACGAACTCAAGGCTTGTACGAATGTCCGCTTTCGACCCAAAGCAAATACTCGGCTATCGCGGGCCTCTCATCGGTTTGCAGTGATTGCTGTCGGTTGCACCTTTCGCCTTGCTGACAACAGGGGCCTGGCTCGAAAGCAATTATCCAGATGGCATATCCGTCTACGCGGGGAGCTATAGAGAAAAAATTCTTGGCCGCGACCTATTTGAATCACGCGTACATGTGTTGTCGAAGCTTGTCGGAACATTGGCAGCAGTTCTGTAGGGAGTCTTTGCATCGCTCTAATATCGGACTCATGAAGCATACAAGGTGCGAGATTCTAAGGCTTGTATGGCTGATAGAGCGGCTTTACCTGCAGATGAGTGGTCATGGAAACTGCGGACGAGTGTGAGATCGGTCGATTTTCCAAAGCTTCCGAGAACGTGGAGACAGAAGCTGCAGATGCCGTCTGTGCCACCAAGGATATTCCCTTCGTAGTAGCTGCGTTGAGCGTCTGGCTGACGCAGTGCCGCACGGCTGACGGCTACTGCCAAATCGGGATAGATCTGTGCTAACGACGGTCTAGTTCCGTCATTACTGAGCATCCATGAGGACGTCAGCGCGAGTGCTCCGGCTGCGGAAAACGTACATTCGTTTAGCAGGGTATTCCTAGCGTGTAATGTGAGCGGTGAATTGGGAGCGTCAGTCACATCTGGCCGTGAAATCCAGTAGTAAAGGTCAGCGCATGCTTGCATCGCGCGATCTACTTCGATCAGTTCTTCGCTTTCGTACCTCTCCAATCTCAGCTTTTCGTTAAAGGCCATGCCAGTTGTCGCGTTCTAGCCTCATTTCGCATAATTCCCTGTAGAAATTTTCCTTGTCGGAAACACAAATCGGTAGACTTGTAATCCACGGCACGCTTGCTTCGTGATGGCGCAGCGTCAACCTAAAAATCATAATAACTAACGCTGCCCAAGGGCGATCCGATGAAACACCGTTTTGTATCTTTGCTTGCCGGCGCTTTGCTGGCAATAGTCAGTGCTGCCACTTGTGCCGCCGATGCTGACAACACTTCCCTCCACTTCGATATCAATCGTTTTGACGTTCGCGGTAACACGCTGTTGTCGACGCAGACGGTTGATAAATTGGTTGCGCCCTACCTTGGCAAGCATCGCGATTTTGCTGATGTGATGGGTGCGCTGGAAGCGCTGGAGGCGGCTTATCATGTACGCGGTTATCAACTGGTGCGCGTCGATCTACCAGAGCAGGAGCTGGATCACGGCACCGTAGTGCTGAATGTGGTGCAGACCAAGATCGGTAATGTGGTCATCGAGGGTAATAGCCATTTCGATGATGCCAATATCCGTCGCTCGTTACCCGCCTTGCATGAAGGACAAACGCCTGACCTGAAGGCAGTGTCCAAGAGCTTGAAGCTGGCCAATGAGAATCCGGCCAAGAAGGTTACGATGCGCATGAAGTCCGGTGCGCAGGACGATGAAGTCGAGGCGACGTTAGCGGTGGTTGACGAGTCGATCTGGCGTACTACGGTGAATTTGGACAATACCGGCACGTCTTCAACGGGCCGCACGCGTGCCGGTGTGGTGCTGCAGAACGCCAATATGTTCGGCCTCGATCATGTGATGAGCTTGCAGTACACGACCACGCTGGAAGAACCGAGTCGTGTCGGCGTGTATGGCGTCGGTTATCACATACCGCTGTATGCGCTCGGTGATTCGATGGATTTCTATGCGAGTTATTCGGATGTGAATGCGGGCGTCTTAAAAGTTGCAGTTGGAACGGGTACTTCAGATATCGGTATTAGTGGCAAAGGTAGTATGTTTGGCGCGCGGTATAACCAAAATTTGCAAACACGAGGGAATTACGAATCGAAGGTGATTTACGGCATTGATTACAAGATATTCAAAAATAATGTACAGGTAGATCAGATAGACATGTCGTTCTATTCAGGTGCTGATGTAACCGTTCATCCAATCAGTGTTGGATACCAAGGTGACTGGACATTGGAGAGTGGTTCTGCAGGGATGGCCTTAACTCTTCTGCACAATATTCCGGGTGGTGCGCGCGGTAGTCAAAAAGATTTTGAAAATGCCAAGCCTGAAGCAAATGCGGATTACACAGTACTTCGTTTTGCTGGGAGCCTGACGCAGGCTTTGCCATCCGAATGGTTGGCACGCGCAATCATAAACGGTCAGTACACTAAAGATGCTTTGATTTCTGGTGAGCAGCTCGGGGCCGGTGGCTCAACATCAGTTCGAGGATTTAATGAGCGTGAAGTTGCGAGTGATTACGGTGTTATTGGGAACTTCGAGGTTTACACGGCACCTTTGTGCGGCAATGGTAAGTGGCAATGCCGTGCTTTGGCTTTTTATGACAACGCATATCTCAAGCCTAACCATGTTCAACCAATGGATTTTCGCAAAATTTATATCAGCAGCATTGGTTTAGGCGTACGTTTGCAAATGGGTAATGACGTTAACCTGCAAGTAGACGTTGGTCATGTGCTGCATGATTCGGCGCTGACGGTCACCCGCAGCGGTGACAACCGTGTCCATGCCCGTCTTGCTTTGTCTTTCTAAGGTGCCATGATGAAGAAATCTATGAATATGGCTTTGAATAAATCAGCAATCCTGGCACGCTCTATTCGCTATGCGTTCCTGCCATCTGTGCTGGCGGCTTGTCTGGGCGTCGCCGGTATTGGTAGTGCGGTGGCGAATCCATCGAATCCGACGGTGGTGAATGGGCAAGTGACCTTCTCGCAGAATGGTAATGTTTTCACGATTACGAATAGCCCGAATGCGATCATTAATTGGGCTAGCTTTTCTATCGGTGCCGGCGAGATGGTGCGCTTCATCCAGCAGAACAGCAGTAGCAGCGTACTCAACCGCATTACCGGTCAGGACCCGAGCCGCATTATGGGGGCCTTGCAGTCGAATGGTCGCGTTTTCCTGATCAATCCGAACGGCATTATGTTTGGTGCAGGTTCGCAAGTGAATGTGGCCGGACTGGTGGCATCGACGCTGGCGATTTCGAATAGCGATTTCCTCGCCGGTAAAAACAAATTCACTGCAGGTGATGTTGCCGGTGCAGTGAGCAACATGGGTGCTATCACCACGCCGTCCGGCGGGCAGGTCTACCTGATTGCACCGGATGTCACGAATAGCGGCATCATCACTTCACCTAAAGGCGATGTGGTGCTGGCGGCAGGACGTAGCGTGCAATTGGCCGATTCCACCAATCCCGATATGCACGTCGTCGTATCGGCGCCGACTGATCAGGCGCTGAACCTGGGCGAAGTCATCGCGCAAGGTGGCAAGATCGGCATCTACGGTGCCTTGATCAATCAGCGTGGCAAGTTGAATGCGAACAGCGCAGTCGTCGGCGAGAACGGCAAGATCATTTTGAAGGCGAGCCGCACGACGCTGCTGGAAACCGGCAGCGTGACGACGGCGACAGGTATCAATGCCGGTGGCGAGATTCATGTGCTGGGTGAACAGGTCGGCTTGATGGGTGATGCACGTGTTGATGTCAGTGGACAGAACGGTGGCGGTACGGCGCTGATCGGCGGCGATTATCAGGGCAAAAATGCAGCCGTGATGAATGCGCAGCAAGTGTTTGTCGGCAAGGATGCAGTGATCAAGGCAGATGCCATTGCGAGTGGTAATGGCGGCAAGGTCATCGTCTGGGGTGATCAGACTGCGCAGGTTTATGGCTCCATCTTTGCACGCGGTGGTGCGGCATCGGGTAATGGTGGCTTTATTGAAACCTCAGGCCTGCATCATCTGGATGTGGCAGGGATACGTGTAAATGCTGGTGCGCCGAAAGGGAAAAACGGCCAGTGGTTGCTTGACCCGGAAAATATCATTGTGAACGATGGGCCGTCACCTTTGAGTGATGCTGCGGCATTTGACAGTCGTCCCGGCGAAACTACAGAAATTAGTGCGCAGTTACTGTCGGATGCGACAGCAGATGTCATTCTGCAAGCGACTAACAACATTACTTTTCAATCTGGTGTCGGCAACACACATGAAGGTGTGAGTCTCACTGCTCAGGCCGGCAACAACATATACGTGGATGCGATGTTGATTTTCACTGAAAACATAACGCTGGCTGCGAATTACTTTGGTACTGGCGAGGGGCGGGTTCTAGGTGATGGTATAAATGCCATCAATGCCGGAGGGATCAAGACCATTACAGACTATTTGAATCCGCCCGTCGTAGTCCCTCCTGTGATTCCACCCGTCGTAGTCCCTCCTGTGACACCACCCCCTTCCGCTGACATCTGTAGCATCGCGCCCAACTCGGCCTTGTGCCAGGTACTGTCGCCACCAACCGCCAGTGAGCCGGTCAAGCCGGTACAACAGGCAAGCAATGAAGTAATCAAGACTATTACTTCATCGACGCCGAAGACCGATTTCGATCAGGTGGCTTTCCTCGATACGAAAAAGCAAGGTGATACATCATCGAGTGGATCGGGATCATCATCAGCCGCAAGTACATCCGCACCAGATGATAAAAAGTCCGATGACAAAAAGCCCGACACCAAAGAAGTCGCATCCAATGACAAGAGTGAGTTAAAAAATGAACCAGCTAAAAAACTTTACTGCAATTAAGTCTCTGCTGTTGCTGGCAGCCTTGTGTGCGGCAACAGTGGTTCAGGCTGCATCTGGCGTCGGTACGGTCACGCATCTGAGTGGTCCTTTGCTGGCGAAGAAAGCGAACGGCAGCGTGCGCGTGCTGGGCGCGAAGTCGGCGGTTGACGCCGGCGATACGCTGTCGACCCAGGGCAAAGGCTACGCACAAATCAAGTTTAGCGATGGCAGTACGCTCATCCTGCAACCGGATACGGTGCTGACGATCGACAAGTTTTCGTATGACGTAGCGAAACCGGCGGCGGACAGTATTGCCTTCACTCTGGTGCAAGGCGGTGTGCGTTCGAACACGGGTTTGCTTGGCAAGCGCAGCAAGGATAGTGTGCAATTGGTGACGCCTTCGGCAACCATTGACATGCAGGCTGCGAATGTCGTTGTGCAATACGTCAAGCCAAATGCCGAAGCGGTTGCAGTTGCGCGCCAGGCTTATTTATTGGCGAGTACTGCTGCGCTGGACATGTCCATGCAAGCTACGCATAGCGATATGCCCGCGCCTTCTGCCATCCAGCCTTTGCTGCTGGCGCAACTCAATATACCTGTGCCGAAGAACGGGCCGCTGACGGCCACTCCCGGCACATCACCAGCATTGCAGCCGGGTTTGTATGTGCAGGTAATCGATGGTTTGATTAATGTGGCGAATAAGGGCGGCGCGCAGACTTTTTCTGCCGGTCAGTTTGGTTTTACTGCCAATCCGACGGTGCCTCCTGCTCTCGTGCCGAAGAATCCGGGGCTGCAGTTCACGCTACCAGTGGCATTTAGCGCGCCTCCTCCGGTCACGAATAGCAGTGCACCGCCTAGATCCAATACAGTTGATTGTGTGGTTCGTTAAACAATAGACTCGACATGATGATTGATCATGTGGGGAATGATTTGCTGTGACTGCTGTCGTATAAGCTGATGTCGCTCATTTTGGCGATTAAGTTGATACAGTGAGTGCAATGAAACAATCTCAAAAATATTTCAGACTAGGCTTGGTTCTATTGTTACCTGCCCTTTTAGTTCTTGGTGGATGTGGCGGATATGCGCGTACGCCCAACAGCAGTTCTGGTATAGATGCTTATGGTGTTATCGATGTGGGTGTGCAACACGAAAGTCGCTAGGCTTTGTGCGGTATCACCCGCTTCTTGCAAAAAGGCTTCCTCGGGAAGCCTTTTTATTTATGCACTGAATATGTCGCAGTCAGATATCAGACCGGATTAGCAATCCACCAATAACCAATGCCGCTGCCATTGCGTAAAACGTAACGCACATTGTTGACGAAGCGTTGCGGGAATTTACTGGCGTCGTTGTTGCTGCCGACTTCTCTCATCATGTCAGTGACGAGTTCGGCGCTTTTGTTTTTACTCAGTTTGGGATTGACTGTTGCGGCGACAACTTCTGATATTGCCACTACATTGCTGCGGCTATCGGCTTGCGAGTTATCTTCTGCGACCAAGGCGGTGACGCTGGTGACGTGCCCGGTTTCCTTGGAGACGGCGGCAGTCAGCGATATTCCGCTGGAGAATGTTTGCTGAAAGTAATCGTGTGCGGAGCCATGCTGCACATCGACTTTGTTGATTCTGAATGCCTGGCCATAAGTGCGCGCGGCAGCGTTGAATGCAGTGGCAAATTGTTCTGGCGTTAATTCAAACGCAGCTTCCTTGCTGAAGCTGTTTTGTGTTTCTGTCATCGCTGCCGTTTTTGTCTCGACGGCTTGCCCGCAGGCGGCCAAACTTAACACCAGCAAGGTGCAAGCTAACTTCTTCATGTCTCCTCCAAAGCCACCGCTATAGCGATGACTGTCTATGTCTGTTTGAATCTATTTTTTTATTTTGTGTGCGGCCTCACTGGCTCCGCACAATTTGCAGATTACACCAATCGGATTGGGTATTTGCAGGTTTCTGCATGGGTGTTGTCGGTGGCCGACGTCTTGTAAAAAAGAGGTGGCTGGAGAAGATGTCTGGGATGCAATTTTTGGCATTTTTCAGATGCCGGATGTCGTCCGTGGTCGCGATCGGACGCTTGATTATTCCTGATAGCGCAAGGCGTCAACCAAGAGTCTGAATGCCGGTGACGCTTGTCGGCGGCTTGGATAGTAAAGGTGATAGGCCGGAAACGTCGGGCACCAGTCCTGCAGGACGTAAGCAAGTTCGCCGCTGGCAACATAAGGTTCCACCATATCTTCCGGTAGATACGCCAGGCCAAAACCTGCCAAGGCTGCTTTCATGATGGCGGTTCCTGTGTTGAATACCCATTGGCCATCCACATGCGCTTTCAAGGGCAGATTGTTTTTTTCGAATTCCCAAACCAGCAGGCTGTCGTGGGTAGGCAAGCGTAGATTGATGCAACTATGTGCGGCCAGTTCCTGTGGCGTCTTCGGTGCCGCATGTTTAGAGAAGTAAGACGGCGCACCAACAACCGCCATGTGCAGTTCCGGACTGATGCGCACGGCGATCATGTCTTTTTCTACTTGATCGCCAAGACGCACGCCGGCGTCAAATCGTTGCGCAACGATGTTGGTCATTCCATAGTCGAGATTGATTTCGACCTTGATGTCCGGATAGTCCGCCAGAAGTTTGGACAGCTTGGGCCAAATAATATGGTTCGCAGCATGTTCAGCTGTCGTGATGCGGATGGTGCCGGCAGGTTTGTCCCTCAGTTCGCTCAAGGCGGCGAGTTCTGCCTCGATTTCTTCAAAGCGTGGTCCTATGTTCAACAGCAATCGTTCCCCTGCCGCTGTTGGCGAAACACTCCGCGTGGTGCGAGTGAGCAGTCGCAGTCCCATGCGTGTCTCCAAACCACGGATGGTGTGGCTCAACGCAGATTGAGAAACCCCGAGCTGGGCTGCCGCTCTGGTAAAGCTTCCTTCGCGTGCTACCACCAGGAAAGCTTGGAGATCGTTGAAGTTTTCGCGTGCCATTGATGAGTTTAATTCATTAACCTATGCTGATTATAGGCTCTAATCAAGATAAAGCTTTCCCGTTACATTATGGTTAGTAATCAACGGCGCTTGAGCTGTATGCGGCCAGTGATATCCGGATCAACCAATTTTTGGAGATGAGGAAAACATGACTATGAACGTTCTGGGTTATGCGGCACAGTCCGCGCAGGAAGCTTTAGCCCCCTTCCGCTTCGATCGCCGTGATCTGCGTGCAGATGACGTAGCCATCGAAATTCTTTACTGCGGTGTGTGTCACTCGGATTTGCATAGTGCGCGCAATGACTGGGGAAACAGCATGTATCCGCTGGTGCCGGGACACGAAATCATAGGTCGTGTGTTGAGCGTGGGTAAAGCGGTCACGCGTTTCAAAGCGGGCGACCATGTGGGTGTTGGCTGCATGGTGGATTCTTGTCAGCAGTGCGATCCTTGCAAACAAGGGCATGAACAGTATTGCGTCAAATTTCCTATCGTGACTTATAACGCGCATGACAAGCACGACCACACACCTACTTACGGTGGTTATTCCGAGAAGATCGTGGTGTCGGATAAATTCGTGTTGAAAGTACCGGATGGCCTCGATCTGGCTGGTGCTGCGCCACTGCTGTGCGCCGGGATCACGACCTGGTCGCCCTTACGTCACTGGAAGGCCGGTAAGAACAGCAAGGTTGCCATCATTGGTCTGGGTGGTTTGGGCCACATGGCATTAAAACTGGCAAGCGCGCTGGGTGCAGATGTCACTCTATTCACGCGTTCCAAAGGCAAGGAAGACGATGCTACGCGTCTGGGTGCAAAGCATATCGTGCTGTCCAGCGATGACGCGCAAATGGCTGCAGTTCATGGCAAGTTCGACTTGATCATCGATACCGTGCCGTATGTGCACGACCTTAATCCCTACGTCACGACGCTGGCTATTAACGGCACGCTGGTTTTGGTTGGCTATTTAGGCGAGCTTGATCCCATGCTTAATACCGTTCCGATGATCATGGGGCGCAAAGCAGTGGCCGGTTCCCTGATAGGTGGTATTGCAGAAACGCAGGAGATGCTGGATTTTTGCGGCAAGCACAACATCACCTCCGACATTGAAATGATCAATATGCAAGAGATCAACGATGCCTACGAACGCATGCTCAAGAGCGATGTGAAGTATCGCTTCGTCATCGATATCGCCACGCTCAAAGCCTGAGCAAACAGTATTCATGAACATCACTTTGGTCGCGCACAGCGCGGGCCAGAAAGAAAAGGAAATTCAAAATGGAAATCAAACGTAGCGGCTCACAAGCATCCGGCAAAGGTCCGGTTGAATATTTCACCGGCACTGTGCGTGTCGATCCACTGTTCACTGCACAGGCGCCTGCTCGTGCCTTGGGCGTCAGCGTCACTTTTGAACCCGGTGCCCGGACTGCCTGGCATACGCATCCATTGGGTCAAACGCTGATCGTCACTGCTGGCGCTGGACTTGTGCAAAAACGCGGCAGTCCTATTCAGGAAATTCGACCAGGCGATGTGGTGTGGATTGCGCCGGGCGAAGAGCATTGGCATGGTGCGCAGGCGACGACTGCCATGACCCATATCGCAATTCAAGAAGAGCTCGAAGGAAAAACTGCTGATTGGCAGGGGCAAGTGCGTGAGCAGGAATATCTGGCGCACTAATTTTGGTGGCAGTGAGTGATGGGAATCGGGAGCAAGTGATGACGGACGTTGAAAGTAATAAAGGTCGAGAAAAACAGCGAGAAATGGTACTGCTGATCGTTTTGGTCAGCTATCTGATGCTCGTGCTCGACATTTCTATCGTCATCACAGCGCTACCGAAGGTACAGCAGGATCTTGGCTTCTCGTCGGCCGGGCTTTCGTGGATACAGAACGCTTATATGCTCTCCTTTGGCGGCTTGCTGCTGTTGGGTGCACGTGCCGGTGACATCCTCGGGCGTCGTCGCATGTTCGTGAGCGGCTTGATATTGTTCACCGCCGCATCACTTGCGATTGCATTGGCACAGTCGCCTGCATGGTTGCTGTGTGCACGCGCGATACAAGGCGTGGGCGCGGCGATTCTTGCACCATCGACATTGGCTCTGCTAACAGCCAATTTCCCGGAAGGCCCACAGCGCACGCGTGCAATTAGTCTTTATGGTGCGACCGCTGGTGTGGGTGCCAGTATCGGTCTGGTATTGGGCGGGATAATCGCGGACTGGTTGTCCTGGCGCGTTGGTTTCTTTATCAATCTGCCCATCGGCATCGCACTGATTGTCGGCGCGTTACGTTACATCAAAGAGACCGAACGTCACTCAGGACAGTTCGATCTGCTGGGTGCTGTGAGCTCGACATTAGGTATGAGCGCATTGGTTTATGGCTTGGTTCGTTCGGCCAGTACCGGATGGCATGACCCTCTTACTGTCAGCTCTCTTGTGGCTGGCGTCATATTCATTGTGCTTCTGGTTTGGAATGAGTCGAGAGTAAAACATCCGATCATGCCGCTGCGTTTGTTCGCGAGCCGTGAGCGGACAGGTGCTTATGCAGCGCGTGTTTTGTTCCTTGGTGCGATGGTGGGCTTCTGGTTTTTTACGACGCAGTTCATGCAAGGTGTGCTGGGCTTCAGCCCGTTTGAAGCCGGCTTGGCTTTTCTGCCGACGACCTTGCCTAATTTTGCAGCAGCAATGGCGGTGCCGATGTTGATTAGACGATTTGGCAATGGGCGTGTTCTTGCGGGCGGGCTGGTCCTGTCACTGATCGGTATGGCTTGGCTTAGCCAAGTGTCGGCACATACATCCTATTTAACAGGCGTCGCCCTCCCCATGATTTTGATAGGTATAGGTCAAGGCGGAACACTCAGCCCGCTCACGGTTGCAGGCATCGCTGGCGTACCTGCAGCAGATGCTGGTGCGGCATCTGGGCTGGTGAATGTTGCGCATCAATTGGGTGGTTCGTTTGGGCTAGGCATTCTCGTGGTTGTATTTGCGGCGGCGGGCAGCGGTTTATCTGGGGCAAACTTACTGGCGCATCAAATCGCAGCGTCATTTACCGCTGGTGTCGTGATGCTCGCAATCGCACTTGCCGTCGTCTTGTGGCTGATTGTTTGGCCGGGGATGTCGAGAAAGTCGGAGTCACTTTTAGTCCACTAGGTCCGCATTCTGCTTGGGTAGTCACGGACTGCTGGTTCGCAGATAGCACTTAGCACTCGCTAACCTTCCCTAAAGTCACCACTTATTTGATGGTGGCTTCTTTCTATCGGTTGGATGGGATCTGGGCAGTTTTTTGCATAAGTAATCTTGTGCAAAGAAGAATGTCTTGCTGGAAACATTTTCCCGCCAAGAGCGTAGAATCGCTGCCTCGTCGTTGCTGAGGTTTGAGCCGGAGAAAACTGACAAATTTGTCATTTCCCGGTAAGCAACAAGACATGGATGGCACGGTATATTGATTAACTTGCGGGCTTTTTATTCAAAGCGCTCGCTGTTTTGCCAAACGAGGATGCGGCCCTCGGTGGTACTGCCTCTGTTGTATCTAATACAAGAACGGAAATTACTCGATGTGGATAGTCAAAATCGCCTTGCGGCGACCGTATACCTTCCTTGTGATGGCACTGCTGATTTTTCTGGCGACGCCGATTGCATTGACACGCATGGCGACCGATATCCTGCCGGATATCGATATCCCGGTCATCAGCATCATCTGGAATTACAACGGTTTGTCCGCACAGGAGATGGGGCAGCGCATCACGGGCATCAATGAACGTGTGCTGACGACGACCGTCAACGACATCGAACATATTGAATCACAAACGCTGGCCGGCGTGGCTGTGATCAAGGTCTTCTTCCAGCCGAACGCGAATATCCAGACCGCGATCGCGCAGGTCGGTTCGGTATCGCAAGCGATTCTGCGTCAAATGCCACCTGGTATTACCCCGCCGTTGGTCATCAAATATTCCGCTTCCAGTATTCCAGTCATGCAGCTCGGTTTGTCCAGCCCGACGATGTCGGAACAGGGTTTGTTCGATCTGGCCTTGAATGCGGTGCGAACCAAGCTGGTGACGATACCTGGCGTTGCTATTCCTTATCCTTATGGCGGCAAGAGCCGCGTCGTCTCGGTTGATCTGGATGCACAGGCTTTGCAATCCAAGGGTTTGTCACCGATTGATATCGTCAACGCGATTAATGCACAGAATTTGA
This sequence comes from Herminiimonas sp. GW821-FHT09C12, assembly GCF_059416385.1. Taxonomy (NCBI): domain Bacteria; kingdom Pseudomonadati; phylum Pseudomonadota; class Betaproteobacteria; order Burkholderiales; family Oxalobacteraceae; genus Herminiimonas; species Herminiimonas sp. GW821-FHT09C12. The sequence goes on along the minus strand of NZ_JBWKPC010000001.1, from coordinate 810,538 downwards.
TTTTGCCGGGCGGCACCGCCAAATTCGGCTCGACGGAATTTACCGTCAGCATGAACGGTTCACCGCGTGCGCTGGATGAATTGAACGATCTGCCAGTGCGCACGCTGAATGGCGCAACTACTTATCTGGGTGAAGTGGCGCATGTGCGCGACGGTTTTACACCGCAAACCAATATCGCGCGACAAGATGGTCAGCGCGGCGTGTTGTTGTCGCTGTTGAAGAATGGTGGCGCTTCCACGCTGGCGATTGTTGATAACGTGCGCGCTGCATTGGCCGACATCATTCCGGGTTTGCCGGATGATGTGAAAGTGACGGCGCTGTTCGATCAGTCGGTCTTCGTCAAGGCAGCGATTAGCGGCGTGATGCATGAAGGCTTGATCGCGGCTTGTCTGACAGCGGCGATGATTTTGCTCTTCCTTGGTAACTGGCGCACGACTTGTATCATCGCGATTTCGATTCCTTTGTCGGTGCTGTCATCGATACTTGCGCTGCATGCACTCGGCGAGACGATCAACATCATGACGTTGGGCGGACTCGCACTCGCGGTCGGTATTCTGGTCGATGATGCGACGGTGACGATTGAGAATATCGAACGCTATCTGCATCTAGGCCACGATCTGGAAACGGCGGTGCTGGAAGGCGCGGGCGAGATTGCGATCCCGACGCTGGTAGCGACACTGTGTATCTGTATCGTGTTCGTACCTATGTTCTTCCTCACTGGCGTGGCGCGTTACCTGTTCGTGCCGCTGGCTGAAGCGGTGATGTTTGCGATGATTGCGTCTTATATCCTGTCGCGTACCTTGATCCCGACCTTGGTCATTCTGTTCATGCGCAAATCGCATGGCACTGGCGCTGATGCGGATGCACAAAAAACCGGCAAGCCGAGTTTGCTGCAACGTACTTACAAAAGTTTCGATGCGCGTTTCGAGCGGATGCGCCGCGGTTATATTCTGGTGCTCAGCGCCTTGCTGCCGCGGCGGCGCTTTTACGCTTCGATCTTTCTCGGATTTACCGTATTGTCGAGTGGCCTTTATTTCACCTTGGGGCAGGACTTTTTCCCGAGCGTGGATGCCGGTTTGATACGTCTGCATTTCCGCGCACCGACTGGCACGCGGATAGAAGAGACGGCGCGTCTGGCTGATCAAATTGAAGCTGTGATACGCGAAAAAATTCCAGCCAATGAATTGGAAACCATACTCGACAATCTTGGCTTGCCGTATAGCGGTATCAATCTGTCGTACAGCAACGCCGGCACCATAGGTACGCTCGATGGTGAAATCCAGATCGCGCTGAAGAAAGACCATGCGCCGACGAACAAGTACGTCGAACAATTACGTGCAGAATTGCCAAGTCGTTTCCCCGGCATAGAATTTTTCTTCCAGCCGGCTGATGTGGTGACGCAGATCCTCAACTTTGGTTTGCCGGCAGCGATAGATGTGCAATTCGCCGGTAACAATATCAAGGAAAATTATCGCCTCGCCACGCAATTGCAGAATGCAGTGAAGCAGATCCCCGGTGCAGTGGATGTACACATACAGCAGCGTATCGATCAACCAACGATGAAGTTGATGATGGATAGAAGCCGCTTGCAACAGATGGGATTGAGCGCGAGCAATGTGGCGCAGAATGTCTTGATCCCGCTATCCGGCAGTTCGCAGACGGCACCATCGTTCTGGCTCAATCCGAATAACGGCATTCCATACAGCATCAGTGTGCAGACGCCACAGTACAAAATTGATTCCATTGATGCACTGATGCAGATACCAGTAAGTACCGGCGGTGCAAACGCGCAGACGCAATTGCTGAGCAATCTGGTGGACGTCACATCTGGTCGTGAACAAGCGGTCATCTCGCGTTACAACATTGAACCGGTGATCGACTTGTACGTCAGCGTCAACGGTCGCGATCTCGGTTCGGTTGCAAAAGATGTAGAGAAAGCGATAGAACCGATACGCGCACAATTGCCTAAAGGTTCGAAGATCACGATGCGCGGCCAGGTAGAAACGATGAAGTCTTCCTTCGTCGGTTTGGCGATTGGTCTGGCGATGGCGATTGTGTTGGTGTATCTGCTGATCGTGGTCAACTTCCAGTCGTGGATAGATCCTTTCATCATCATTACCGCACTGCCGGGCGCATTGGCCGGTATCGCATGGATGCTCTTTCTAACCGGCACTACACTCAGTGTGCCGGCGTTGACGGGGGCGATCATGACGGTGGGTGTAGCGACGGCGAATAGTATTTTGATGGTGTCGTTTGCGCGACAGCGTTTGCTCGCTGGTGAACCACCATTGTCGGCTGCACTGGAAGCGGGTGCGACGCGCCTGCGTCCGGTCCTGATGACGGCGCTGGCGATGATTATCGGTATGTTGCCGATGGCACTCGGCTTCGGCGAAGGTGGCGAACAAAATGCGCCGCTGGGTCGCGCCACTATTGGCGGCTTGCTGTTCGCGACTGTATCCACTTTATTCTTTGTGCCGCTGGTATTTGCCGGCGTTCATCAATTCCTGGCGCAGCGTGCAGCCAAAAAAGGTTTGCCGCCGCTCCACACTGCCGTACTCGAAGGAAAGAACTGATATGACTGAAGAACGCCACGCCAATATTGGCATCCAGGGCTTGCAGGCACACGGAGCTGCACGCGGTATCCATCGCCTGCGTTTGCTCGGTCGCGTGCAGAAATTCGCTTTACTGATTGTTTGTGTACTCATCATCGGTGCAGCCATCGTCATCGGTTTGCGTTTCGCCAAGGCGAGTGAGTTGGCGGATGTCTCCAAGCAGCAAGCGATGCGCTACGTGACAGTGGTGAATCCGCGCGACGCTGCCGCCGATAACTTGCTGCGTTTGCCTGGTACCTTGCAAGGCGCCATCGAAGCACCGATTTACGCGCGCACCAATGGTTACGTCACACGCTGGGTCAAGGACATCGGTGATCCGGTCAAGCGCGGCGATTTGCTGGCGCTGATCGATACGCCGGAAGTGGCACAGCAATTGAACGAAGCGAAAGCCACGCAGGCACAAGCTGTCACCAATCTGCAATTGGCGAAGAGCACCTTCGAACGTTGGGATGCCTTGCGCAAACGCGATGCAGTATCGCAACAGGATCTGGATGAGAAGCGTAATACTCTGGCCGTTGCAGTTGCGGCAGATAATTCCGCCAAGGCGACTGTGCAGCGCTTGCAAGATCAGCTCGGTTATAGCCGTGTCATTGCACCTTTCGATGGCATCGTCACGCGTCGCAATATCGATATCGGTACCTTGATCGATGCCGGTGGTGGTGCCCGCGTATTGTTCACCATGGCGAAAAGCGATCCCTTGCGCGTTCATATCTACGTGCCGCAAGGTTATTCGACGCAAATCAAGACTGGTGACAAGGTTGGTATCACCTTGACTGAAATTCCAGGCAAAGTATTTGAAGGCAGCATCGCGCGCACTGCCGGTGCAATCGATACGCTGACACGTACCTTGCAAGTCGTCGTTGACTTGCCTAATCCTAACGGCGAGCTGTTGCCCGGCGCGTATGTACAAGTTGCCGTCAAAGCGAACGGTAGTGGCACCGGAGCATTGACGATACCTAGCAATGCCTTGTTGTTCCGTCCGGAAGGAACGCGCGTGGCGATTGTTAACGATGGCAAGGTGCATTTGCAGCCGGTCGTGATTGGTCGTGAGCTGGGTGTGGATGTCGAACTGGCCAGCGGCGTAAAAGCGCAGGATAAATTGATCATCAATCCATCCGATTCCTTGAGCGAAGGCGATGCCGTCAGCGTGATCGTGCCGAAGGACGCCAAGCCTGCAGGCGGCAATACTGCACCCAAGGGGAAAGCATCGTGATGCTGCGTCGTGCCCCTGCTTCTGCATTGTTGCTGACGTTGTTGGCCTTGGGCGGTTGCGCAGTTGGTCCCGATTATAAAAAACCGGATGCGCCGATTGCACAAGCATGGAAGGCCGAACCAGGTTGGCAAGCCGGCAATCCGCGCGATGGCGAATTGAAGGGCGCGTGGTGGGAAGTTTTCAGCGATCCCGAATTGAATGCTCTGCAGGAACAGGCGCTGAAGAATGGTCAAACCATGGTCATCGCGCAAGCGCGTGTTGATCAGGCACGTGCGCAAGCGAATGTCGCCAACAGTGCCTTCTTCCCTAAAGTAGGCGTGCAGGCCGGTACTACGCGTAATCGCACTTCCGCCGACAGGCCGCTGACGAATCCTGCGACGCAGAATGTATCCATCATTCAAAACGACTTTAACGCCAGCTTCAATGTTAATTACGAATTGGACTTGTTCGGACGTGTGCGTAGACAGGCTGAAGGTGCAAGCGCCAGTGCGGAACAAGCGCAAGCCGATTTTGAAAATACGCGTCTGATCCTGACGGCGGAACTTGCTGCGGATTATCTGGCTTTGCGCCAGAGCGATAGTGAAATTGATTTGCTGCGACAAACGTTGGGTGCGCAAACCAAGGCGCTTAATTACATCAGTACCTTGCATGAACTGGGTGCGGTATCTGGTCTGGATTTGAATCAGCAGCAAGGATTGACCGCAGCGACACAAACGCAACTCACCTTGCTGGAAGATCAGCGTGCGCGTTATCAAACTGCGATTGCCACGTTGGTCGGTGTACCCGCGCCAGACTTCACTCTGCCGGTTAATTTGAAATTGGTTGTGGTGCCCAAGATTCCATTGACGGCACCGGCTGCCTTGCTGGAACGTCGGCCGGACATCGCTGCTGCCGAACGCGCGATGGCTGCGGCCAATGCGCAAATCGGTTTGGCGCGTAGTGCATTCTTCCCATCGCTAGGTTTGTCTGGATTGGTGGGCAGCGATGCGAATCAACTCAGCAATCTGTTTAGTGCACCGGCGCTGTTGTGGGCAATCGGTGTGAGTGCATCGCAGAATATTTTTGATGGTGGTCGTATCAGCGCCAATGTTGATTTTGCGAAAGCGGGTTATCAGCAATCGGTCGCCACTTATAGACAAAGCGTGTTGACGGCATTCCAGGAAGTGCAGGATGGCTTGAGCGGTGATGTGGCATTGGAACGTGCGGCAGGATCGGCCAAGATAGCTGCCGATAGCGCAGATCGTTCGCTCGGTTTATCGATGGATCGTTATCAGCATGGGATCACGACGAATCTGGAAGTGGTGATTGCACAGCAAACCTTCCTCAACTATCGTCGTCAGGAAGTGCAATTGCATGGACAGCGTTTGCTCAATACCGTACGCCTGGTCAAGGCATTGGGTGGTGGTTGGCACGCAGTGCATGAATAAATTTTTTACTCGGCTTTACTGATGCCGCTCGTTACGATTTATCTATCGACTCGGGAAATGGTGATGGTATGAAAATCCTGCTGGTTGAAGATGAAGTAAAGACAGTCGCCTATCTGCAGCGCGGATTGACTGAGCAAGGCTATGCCGTTGATGTCGCGAGTAACGGCATCGATGGTCAGCATCTGGCATTGACGGGTGACTACGATGCCATCGTGCTCGACATCATGCTGCCGGGTCGTGATGGTATCGAGGTCTTGCAGGCTTTGCGACTGCACAAGAGTACGCCGGTCATCATGCTGACTGCGCGTGGTGAAGTCGATCATCGCATTCATGGCTTGCAGAGTGGTGCCGATGATTATTTGGTCAAGCCGTTTTCCTTTCTTGAATTGCTGGCGCGATTGCAGGCGCTGAGCCGCCGCGGCCGTCCACAGGAATCGACGCATATCCGTATCGCCGATCTGCATATAGACCTGATGGCGAGACGCGCAATGCGCGGTACGCGGCGACTTGATCTTACGGCCAAGGAGTTTGCCTTGCTGGCGGCGTTGGCGCGGCATCGTGGTCAAGTTTTGTCGAAAACTGTCATCGTCGAAATGGTATGGGACGTCAACTTCGACAGTAATACCAATGTGGTTGAAGTGGCGATCAAACGCCTGCGCGCCAAGCTGGACGAGCCATCCGACATCAAATTGCTACACACGATACGCGGCATGGGTTATCTATTGGAAGAACGTAACGAGGCTGGTGCATGAGCGCGAAACTATCCGTCAATACACATTCAATTGCACGCCGCCTTGCCTTGATGTTTGCGGTAGCGGCGACGCTGGTGTTTTCCATCACCGGTTATGCCTTGTATCAATTCCAGTGCATAGAATTGCGTCGGCATCAGTTGCAGGAGCTGAATACGCGTTTTGATTTTGTGGAAAACATCATCGTCAAGCGCATCAACAATGCGCATAGATGGACGTTGCTGGAAGAAAAAATGGTGGACCTCGTGCCGCAGGATGGCAGCGTTGTTTATCTGGTCGAAAGCAATGATCCGCAGTATCGACTTGGTACGCCATTTGCCGCCGATGCGCAGGTCAGCAATGAAGGCAATCGCATGCGTCGTATCGAGACGGCGACGCGTACCTATCTGACGATCAGCGGCGAAGTTGCTGCATATGAAGACAGGCCGGCGGTGTTGTTGACGGTGGGTATGGATGCCAGCGCTTTTGATACAACTGCTCGTGCGATTAATGCGGGATTGGTGTTTGCTTTTTTCTTCTGTGTCGTTGCTGTTGCCGGTCTGGGTTGGTGGATTGCGCGCCGCGGATTGGCAGCAGTCGATGAACTGTCACGTCATGCGGAAAAATTGAGTCCGTTGAATTTGGCTGAGCGCTTGCCCGCACGTAATCTGCCTAGTGAGCTTAATGGTTTGGTGTTGTCGTTCAACGGTGCGCTGGATCGTGTTGAACAGGCGTATGTGCAATTGTCGACATTCAATGCAGATGTGGCGCATGAGTTGCGCACACCACTTGGTAATCTGATTGGCCAGACACAGGTGATCTTGTCACGTGAGCGCTCGGCAGAAGAATTGACGGAAGTCTTGCAATCCAATCTGGAAGAATTGGAGCGCTTGCGGACCATTATTAACGACATGCTCTTCCTGGCGCAGGCTGATCGCGGCATGCGTGCCGATAATTTGAAACTGACATCGATAGCGGCAGAAGTAGCCAAGAGTGCAGAGTTCCTCGATATGCTGGTCGAAGATGCAGGCGTGTCCTTGTCGATAGAGGGTGATGCCGATGCCTGTATAGACCGTTCCCTGTTCGGTCGCGCGATTACCAATCTCTTGTATAACGCAATCCAGCATTGCGATCGCAATTCAACGATACGCATATATATCGAAAAAACCGCTACCGATGTGGTGATCAATGTCAGCAATCAAGGTGTGCCGATTGCTTCACATCACCTAGACCGTCTATTCGACCGTTTTTATCGCGTCGATTCTGCGCGTACCGATAGCGGCAACAGTCACGGCCTTGGCCTGGCGATTGTTCAGGCAATTGCTCTGATGCATGGTGGTACGGTGTTTGCCGCCAGCAATGAGTATGTGACGACGATAGGATTTACAGTGGCGGACGGCTCTGCATCTGCCTAGTAAGGCAATAGTGAACATTTCTGCAACGTAAATGGGCATCAGCTTGATCCAAATGGCATACAACATTATGGTCGCAGCGTAGAATAATGGCAGCCATAGTTGAAGAGGATCAAAATGAAAAAAGTGGAGTTGGAGCACATACAGATAGTCTGGTATCAGGATTCCATTTCTGGTGAAACCGCCTCGGCTGGTTTTCAGGGGAAGACGCAGAACTTCTGGGTGCATCTGGAATACTTTCCGCGCGAAGTGACGGAAGCGTATTTGATGGATGAAGGTGAAGCCAGACCACATCCGAAAGACCATTGGGCCTATGCACGTGGAATTCTGGTTTAAGTACTGACGACAAGAAATAGTTTTTCTTGTTCACAAGTAAAACTACAGCTGTGTAGTTTCAATTCTCGTGTGAACCCTTAATTCCGATGTCGCTCTTCCCGTCTTTCAGAAGTAATGATGACGGGAAGAATGTTCGTGAATTATTTGGGGAATATCTCGAACGCTTCGCCTACTTTCAAGGCAACCAGATCGTAGAGTGAGTGGCGTGGCTCAGGCCCGGTACGTTCGAATCCTTCCACCGTATCCGGCTCTACACCTTCCGGTGGTGGCACAAACTGCATCCAGTCTTCATAACCGGGATGATCCTTCAGATTGCGATTGAGTTCGTCCAGAAACTCTTGCTTGCTCAGCTTTTTCACAGCCATGGCGACCTCCTTGAAGTATGGTTCATCTTAGCACGCTGAGTTGCGCATTGTTTTGCATCTATGCGTAAGGTCGCGCTGATGAATTTCTACAGAGTATCGCCTGATGTCAAAACAAAGCGCCACGTGCGGATACCGGCCATGCATGCTCCACCGTCTTGCCGCGAAATGCGATGAGCCAATCGTGCAGATTGACAGTCGGATCGCAATGACTGGGGATCAATCTAACCTTATCACCGACTTGCAAAGGTGCAGCGGTATCGTCGGGAATGATCACTGTGTGTTCGTCCGATAATGTTTTGACCGACCATCCTGGTAATTGAATACGCGGCAATCCTTGATCGACAGCAAATGCCTTCAAGCCGCCATCCAGTACTGCATGACCAGCTTGCACGCTGATTACTGTGCATAGACCGAACAACGCATGTTGCAAAGGCGTGCTTCCTTCTTCCAGCTTGTTCGCGGCGTAATCGGTATCCATCAATACATACGAACCTGGCTGTACTTCGGTGTACAAGGCGGAGCTTGCTTCATGCATATAGGTGCCGGTGCCACCGCCGGTAATCGTGGTGCATGGGAAACCGGCTGCTTCCAGTTCCTGCACGATGTTACGTACTTTTTCTACGGCAGATGTAACTGCAGCTGCACGTTCCTGCGGTTGTCGCATGTGTTGCGCTGAACCGCGGAAGGCATGTATGCCGACAAAGCGTAGATGTGGATGATACTGCTGGATGGTGCGTGCGAGATCGATAGCTTCAAACGCATTTGCTACACCGCAACGACCATGGCCGATATCGACTTCGACCAGCACGTCAATATGCGTGCCTTCTTTTACGACAGCATCGCCGAGTTGTTCGATCTGTATAGGATGGTCGGCACAAACACCAATATGCGCTCGACCGGCCAGTGCAGCCAGACGGTCAACCTTGCGCATGCCGACAATTTGATTCGTGATCAGTACATCTTGTATGCCTGCATCAACGAAGACTTCTGCTTCGCTCACCTTCTGGCAGCAGATGCCGTTGGCGCCAGCACCAATTTGTTTATGTGCGATGGCAGGGCTTTTGTGTGCTTTGCCGTGTGGGCGCACCTGTAATCCTGCTTGCAGGATCCGTGTATGTACGTGGGCCAGATTGTCTTCGAGTGCATCGAGATCGACCAGCAAGGCCGGCGTGTCCACGCTGTGGAGTAAATCACCGGTAGCGGCTGGTGCGGCCTGTATTTTGTTGAACGATAAATCCTTGTAATTCATGTGTTCCCTTAATGCGCCGAATTAATGCGCAAGAATATTGGAGAGGAATTGTTGCGCTCTTTCCGAGCGGGCATCCAGATTGCCAAAGAATTCTTCCTTGCTGCAATCTTCGACGATGATGCCTTTGTCCATGAAGATGATGCGATCTGCCACTTTACGGGCAAATCCCATTTCATGTGTGACGCACATCATGGTCATGCCTTCCTGTGCGAGTTCCACCATGACATCCAGCACTTCATTCACCATTTCCGGATCGAGCGCAGAAGTCGGTTCATCGAACAACATGCAGATCGGATCCATCGACAGTGCGCGTGCAATTGCTACGCGTTGCTGCTGTCCACCGGATAATTGCCCTGGATATTTATCGGCCTGCGTCTTCAAGCCGACGCGCTCCAGATACAGCATGCCTTTTTCCATCGCCTCTTCCTTGCTGCGTCGCAAGACATGTACTTGCGCCAGCGTCAAATTTTCGCGGATGGATAGATGCGGAAATAATTCAAAGTTTTGAAACACCATGCCGACGCGCGAGCGCAGCTTGGGCAAGTCGGTGCCGTGTGCGTTGACCGAGATGCCATCGACCATGATCTTGCCGGTGGTGATGGGTTCCAGGCCATTGACGGTTTTAATCAAGGTTGATTTTCCCGAGCCGGATGGGCCGCAGACGACGACTACATCGCCTTTGGCAATCTGCGTTGAGCAATCGGTTAATACTTGAAAATTGCCATACCACTTCGATACACGATAAATATCGATCATGATTTTTTTGCTCCTGATAAGCGCTTGACCAGCATGGATGCGGTGAAGCAAATAATGAAATAAGTTGCGCCGGCGACCAGCATCATTTCTTCGACGCGACCATCGCGTTCACCTATGCCTTCGGCACTGGTGAAGAAATCTGCCAGCGAGATGATGTAGACCAGCGAAGTGTCTTGAAACAGAATGATCAATTGCATCAAGAGCAGCGGCAGCATATTGCGGAATGCTTGCGGCAGGATGACCAGACGCATCGCTTGCATGGGACGCATACCCAATGCATAGGAAACGGCGAGCTGCCCTTTGGGTATGCTTTGTATACCGGCGCGCATGATCTCTGCGTAATAAGCAGACTCAAACAAGGCAAAGCCGATCAGTGCAGACAACATGCGAGTGTCCATCGTTTGCGGTACCCAGAACAAACTCTTGAGTAACTGCGGTACCACCAGATAGAAGCCCAGCAAGACCATGGCCAAAGGCATGGAACGAAAGAAGTTGACGTAAGCGGCAGAGAACAGCGACAGCACGCGGAAGCGTGATAGTCGCATCATTGCCAATACAGTGCCCCATATCAAGCCGACGGCCAGTGCAGTGCCCGCTACCTTCAGGGACACTTCCATGCCTTCGATCAACACGCTGATGGCTTCCGGCGTGAGGATACTAAAATCCAGACCTAGCATGATTTCCCCTTAATTTCCTGCAGTGCCGGGAATGCGCATGCGCTTCTCCAGCAAGTGCATCGCCAGCATGACGGTCAGGTTGATGATGAAGTAGCACACGATGACGGCGATGAAGGATTCATAGGCACGTGCGGTGTAATCGTTCAATTGCCGCGTGCGGGCAAACAGATCGATCACGCCTATCGTTGCTGCGATGGATGAGTTCTTGAAAATACTCAGCATCTCCGATGTCATGGGTGGCAGGATCACGCGGTAAGCAATCGGCAACAGAACGTAACGATAAGTTTGCGGTGTGGTAAATCCCATTGCCAGCGCAGCATTACGCAAGCCACGCGGTACCGATTGAATGCCTGAATACACTTGTTCACACACGCGTGCTGCAGTGAAAAATCCCAGGCCCAACGTTGCGGTCACGAATGCCGTCGTGGCCGGCGGTTGTGAGAACAACCATGAGCGCCAAGTCTCAGGCAGAAATTTTGGTGCGAGGTAATACCACAGGAATAATTGCACGATCAGCGGCACGTTGCGTACCACTTCCACATACGCCGTCGCGATGAAGGATAGAAAGCGATGGTTGGCAGTGCGCATAACGCCGAGGATGGAGCCAAGTACGAAGGCGAGTATCCAACCCAGCACGCCCATCTTGATGGTGGTCCAGAAGCCGGACAGCAGCCAGTCAAAATAAGTCTCGCGTCCATTGGCCGATTCGAGAAAAATTCCCCAATACCAGTCATAAGTCATGATGTTTCCTTAGCTGTTTCTTGTGATGCAGACGTTGCAAAGCCGGGCGACGCATACAACATGCCGCCCTTCCTATGCATGCGTTTGACTTGTTTATTGAATGGCTTTGTCGTTCGGATGGGCGTACAGATTTTTCACGTCATCCGATACGGGATAGCTGAGTTGCAACTGGCGTGGAGGAATAGGATTCTCAAACCATTTTTTGTAGATAGGCATAATTTGGCCGGACTTCATCAAATCGGCGACTACACCATCAACTAATTTCTTGAATGGAGCATCGTCCTTGCGCATCATGCAGCCATACGCTTCACGCGATTGCGGTGTGCCGACGACATGCCATTTTTCTGGATTCTTGGATTTGGCGCGTTCGCCGTAAAGAATCGCATCATCCATCATGAAGGCCACCGCTCGCCCGCTATCGACAGATAAAAATGCCTGGCCGTTTTCCTTGGCGGCGATGATATTCATGCCCAGATTTTTTTCATCATTGACCTTGTTGAGCAAGCGTTCCGAGGTGGTGCCTGCTGTGGTCGAGACATTCTTGCCTTTCAGATCAGCGAAATCCTTGATGCCGGAATCCTTGGCGGTCAGCAGACGTGTCCCGATGATGAAGATGCTGTTAGAGAAGGCAACCTGCTTCTGACGATCTTCGGTATTGGTGGTGGTGGAACACTCCAGATCGAGCGTGCCGTTTTGCATCAACGCAATACGATTCTGTGCGGTGAAAGGCATGATGCGGTATTGCAGGTTAGGAATTTTCAATTCGGTTTTTAGATGATCGACGACCTTCATCATGATATCGACTGAATAGCCGACGAATTGCGAACCTTCAAGGTTGTAGCTGAATGGCGCGGTAGATTCACGTGCACCCAGCGTGATCATGCCGGTGTCCTTGATTTTCTTGAGCGTACCTGTGAGTTCTTGTGCATGCACGACACCTGCGAACAGACCGGCGGAAAGGATTAAAGCGAAGCTATTAACAATTTTCATTTGATCATCCTGAAAGTGAACAAGGACGCAAGCTGTCTCGGCGGTATCATCGTGACGATGCCGCGCAGAATAAATGGTTTGCTACGGATAGGGCCGAGACGTGACATGCAGGGATTACTTGCGTCAAATAATTAGCCGCCCCGCTGTCCTATTTACCTGAGAGTTTCGCGAGCATTGCCCGCTTTCCCCTTCGGTGGGTTGCGTACCAACTATTCGCAACCTCTCTCCAGATCGGCCAAATTACGCCGCAGTTGTTGTTGCCTGAGTGATTATGGGGATGCACCTTCGGCGGGGGAAAACCCCTCTCTCCTGCGGAGTAATACCGATACAGCAATTGTTGTGCCACGGAAGATGCACAATCTTGGTGAATGAACGTTTTGCTTATTTTTTAGGCAAGCTCTTGTTTGCTATTTTGCAGAGAGAAGATGTTTAATATACAGCGCATCTGGAAAAAAATAATGGCGCCGATTTTCCATGTCTGATGGAAAACGGCGCCATGTATAGGATCAGTAATATTTTTTATGCAGCTTCTTTTTCGATACGCTTGTGACGAGCGCTTGCGTTATCTGTTCCGAGTCGCAGAGTATTTTTCTCTGTCGAAATTTGTTTGCGTCCTGGCTTGATCTGTTGCGTTGCACCTACTTCTTTATACACACCGCAACCGATAATCAAATCCTGATACTTGTCGAGGTACATGGACTTGGCTTCCATCTGTTTCGAGATGGGATTGAGGAACATGTAATCCTGCCAGCCCTTGCCGTGGTTCTTGATGATGGAGAGGCGTTCCTGAATGAACAGATTGCCGGCACCGTCTTTGGCATTGATTAAATCCTTGCCTATCAATGCAGGGTTGGCACCGTGTGCCAGATTCTTGCCGTGCATATCGTAGACCACGACGTATAGATCGCGATCGCAGAATGGGCCGAGCTTGTTATTGATCTCGGCGAAAGTTTCTGTCTTGCCGTTTGCATGCAGGGATGCAATCGCACGCGTGACCATCTCGCTTGCTTCTTCCATCGTGCCATGACTACCGTTCTTGATTTTGAAGACGTCAACGACATTATTCAGTTCTGTTGTTTGGTTTTGCAGCGCTTCTGCGGCAGCAGCAGCTTGTTCAACCAGCGCGGCATTTTGTTGTGTCACTTGATCCATTTGTGCGATGGCTTGGTTGACTTGTTCTATACCTATGCTTTGTTCGCGGCTGGCGGAACTGATTTCACTCATGATGTTGTCCACGCGTTGGATGCTGGTGACAACTTCATTCATGGTGGCGCCGGCATGTGCGACCAGCTTGCTGCCGCTTTGTACTTTGCTGACTGAGTCTTCGATCAGCGATTTTATTTCGCGTGCTGCGGCTGAGCTGCGTTGCGCCAGACTGCGAACTTCTCCTGCGACGACGGCAAAGCCACGTCCTTGTTCACCTGCGCGTGCTGCTTCAACAGCTGCATTCAATGCCAGGATGTTGGTCTGGAAGGCAATGCTGTCGATGACGCTGATGATGTCTACAATTTTCTTCGATGATTGATTGATCGAGTCCATCGTGTTGACGACCTCTGCCACGACGTTGCCGCCTTTTACTGCGACTTCGGATGCGGTGCGTGCTAATTGATTGGCTTGCTCTGCATTGGCTGCGTTTTCTTTCACGGTGGAAGTCATTTCTTCCATCGCCGATGCGGTTTCTTCCAGCGAGCTGGCTTGCTGTTCGGTGCGTGATGACAGATCCAGATTGCCGGCAGCGATTTCATTGGTTGCTGTCGATAAGGTTTTGGTACCGTTACGAATATTCCATACGACGTTGGCGAGTCCTTGACCAATACCGTTGATGGCATTCAGCAGATGGCCGACTTCATCCGAACGATTTGTTTGCAGTCTGACAGTGAGGTCGCCAGTAGAGAGTTTGCGTGCGGCTTGTGTTGCTTGTGCAAGAGGAGTGATCAACATCTTGCGGATGGTTGCGTATAACAGTGCAGCTAAAATCAGTGCAGCAGCCAGTGCAGCAGCAGCGAAAATATTGCGCAACATGCCGGCTTCCTGCGAGAACTCATAGGCATAGGTATCGCCGACCACTACCCAATTTTTATCTTTTGCATACGTGAATGTGGCTATGCGTTCAGATGAATCTGTAGCAGAGCGATAGCGGACGAGCCCTTCTTTCTTGCTCAGGATGTCTTTGATGAATTCGCGGCCATCGCTGGCTTTGCTTGCCAGAATGTTTTGTCCTTCCTTATTCGCCGCGATGATCAGCTTGCCGTAGTCTTTGCCTTGGTTGGCATCGAGTACATAGTAGCTTCCGGTCTGGCCGACTTTAAGCGATAGCAGCTTGTTCTTGATGAGTGCAGTATCGTTCGTCATGCCGAGTATCAGTTGGCTCTTGGCGTTGACTTCTTCTGCCGCGCGCTGTTCCAGCACATCAGATGTCGCTTGCTCGCTGATCCATACAAATGCACCGAAGACCACAGCAATGAGTAAAAAGGATATGGCAGAGAGTTTTACACCGACACCACGCTTGGCTATATAACGCTTAAGGCTGTTCATTTCTTACTTCCATCCATGATGAAGTTGTACGAAAACTATAACGAGCGGTTATTCCTGATGGAAACATCATAACTGTATATCTGATGATTTCTGCAGGAATCAAAATTGCTGCATTGCACGATGTTGTGTGCAGACAGCAGCATCTAATTCCATACAAATGACAGTCAGACATTAAAATCAAATGATTCAAACAGTTAGCCTGTAATGCTTCGGAACAGGAAGAGGTTGATGAAAACCCTATATATTTGTTATCGGCGACATTTTTAAAAACAATAGCGGTCAAATCAGGGCCGCACATTGACATAAATCAAATGAATCCCATTGTTCGCAGCCTGCTGGAAAACGATTTATACAAATTCACGATGTGGCAGGCCTTGCTGCATAGCCATCCCGATGCACAGGCTGAGTACGCATTCGTCTGCCGCAACACGCCGGCTTATCCTTTAAGTGAGTTGAAAGCGGATGTAGAGCGTGAGCTGGATCATTTATGCACGCTGTTCTTTGCGGAAGACGAATTGGCTTATCTGAGAAGCTTGCGTTTCATGAAAAGCGACTTTGTGGATTTTTTGACAGTGTTTCGTTTTCAACGGAAATTCATTACGGTGACGATAGATGGCGAGACACTGAATATTCACGCGGTCGGTCCGCAAGTGCATGTGATGGGTTTTGAGATTTTTGTTTTATATATCGTCAATGAACTCTACTTCCGTCGTTTCGATCAGCAAGCCTCATTGCTTGAAGGACGCAAACGCTTACAAGAAAAAATTCAGATGCTGCACGCATTTGGTGAAGACGTCGCGAAGAAGAATCAATTTGAATTTTTTGACTTCGGAGTGCGCAGGCGTTTTTCTGCTGCATGGCATGAAGAAGTTGTTGTCACGCTAGCGAAAGAAGTACCGCAATATTTCAAAGGCAGTTCGAATGTGTATTTCGCCAAGAAGTATGGACTGACGCCGATAGGTACGATGGCGCATGAATATCTGCAAGCGTATCAATCGTTCGGTGTGCGCCTGCGTGATTTTCAAAAAGTGGCACTGGAAGATTGGGTACAGGAATATCGCGGAGATCTGGGTATTGCATTGACGGATGTGGTTGGCATGGATGCCTTCCTTGCCGATTTCGATTTGTACTTCGCCAAGCTATTCGATGGCTTGCGCCATGATTCTGGCGATCCAGTTGTATGGGGTGAGAAGGCGCTGGCGCACTATGCCAAGTTGCGGGTGGATGCGAGTAACAAGCGTTTTGTATTTTCTGATGCGCTGGATCTGCCGACAGCATTTTCCCTGTATCGACATTTCGCAGATCGTGTGATGACGGGTTTTGGTATCGGCACTAATCTATCGAATGATACCGGTGTACCTGCGTTGAATATCGTGATGAAGTTGATGGCATGTAACGGACAGCCTGTTGCCAAGCTGTCCGATTCTGCGGGTAAGACTTTATGTACTGATGAAACTTTCCTGGCTTATTTACGGCAGGTTTTTCATCATCCTGCCGTCAAGTAGGCTTAGAACTTGTAGCCTAGCGACAAGAAGGTGACTGTTGGATTTATTGTCAGCGTGGTCGTGTTTCTGGAGATAACCGTGCCGGCAGCATTTCTGCCAATAATTTCTGCATCTGTTTTAAGTGGGATATAGGCAACCGAAAATCCGAGTGACCATCTCTCATTGAAATTATAGGTAATACCAACATTGGCGACCGGTGCCCACGATGAGCTGAGGTTAGCTGTTGCTGAACCACCGGCGCCACCAAAAGGAGCGGTAACGGCGTTTTGCAAGGAAGGCGTTAATTGAACACCCGTGTACCAGACGCGCGTTGCACCTAAACCGACAAATGGGCGGAATTTTGAAGTCTTATCACCGAAATACCATTTTGCAATGACCGCTGGACTCCATTGTTTGGCTTTGCCGAGTTCACCAAGACCGGAAAGCGTTCCACCACCATACAGTTTGAATTTTGGCGGTATGCCTAAGTCGGCAGTGAGAGCGAAGTTGTCGGTGAAGAAGTGAGTGAAGGCAAGTCCGAGTGTGTCTGCATTGCTGATGGTAGCGCTACTACCCGCGACCTGTCCGGGGGCAGGAAAGCTACGAGTGAGTGGTTCGCTTGATTCGTCGGGTTGCAAATGAAACCAACCAACATTGACGATATTGTCGCCGGCACTTTGCGCAGCAGCAGGCAAAGAAAATGCCGCGAATACAGAGATGGCGGCAATTTTTGGCAATACGCTAAAAGCTTTATTCATACATGTCCCCTCATAATGTTTATGTGGTGTTTGTTTTATATTGCACCTTTACATTACGCTCTTCAAAAAATATCTACAACTCCCATATTCATTTGTTGTGCGACTTCGCCACAGTTTGTAAAACTTACTCACTAGACGCGATGCAATTGCGACCGTTTCTTTTCGCCTGATAAAGACGTCTATCGACGGCTTCAATAAACTTGATGGGTTCATCATGATGGGTCGGGACTATCGTGCCGACGCCGAGGCTGATGCTCAGTATCTGGCTGACCTGGGATTTTTCGTGCGGTATCTGTTCCTTGAAAATCAGGCTGCGGCATCGTTCTGCTACCGTGAGGGCTGATTTTTCATTCGTCTCGGGAAGCACCAATATGAACTCTTCTCCGCCAAAGCGAGCAAAAAAGTCGTGCGATCGGGTTGCGGCAGAGCTCAAGGCTTTTGCTACTTGCTTCAGACAGTGATCGCCCTGGATATGGCCATAGTGATCGTTATATTGTTTGAAGTAATCGATATCCAGCAAAATGATGGAGAGTGGCTGGCTGTTGCGCCTTGCATTGGCCCACTCCATTTCCATGACAGTATCGAACATGCGTCGATTGGGGACGCCAGTTAAACCATCGTTGAAGGATAGTGTTTCCAGTTCTTTCTGCAGATCGATTAATTTTGCTTCCGTTTTTTTTCGCTCATTGATGTCAAACATGAATCCGATCAAGGAGTTGACCGAGCCATCGTCGTTACGCACGACATGTACAACATCACGTATCCAAACCGTCTCGCCATTCTTGGCAAGAGCGCGATAGTCTGCCTCGTGATCAACACCAGCTTGTGATTGCGCAACACAGAAATTGACGATGCTCTCTCTTTCATCGGGATGAATTCTTGCCGCCCAGTCTTCCACACCCACCCAACTGGATGGCGTCCAGCCAAGCAAACTTTCTATTTGCGGTCCGATATAGGCGAATTTCATCGTGGCCCAGTCTATTTTCCATGGAATGGCTTTTGTGGATTCCAGCAGGGTTTTATAGACGGCGCTATCTGGTTCCATCTTTGCGGCAATATCGGTCATGGTTTGCAACTCAATCGATTAAAGGCAATTTCTCTATGGCGTCTTGGATAGCTCATTATTTCAATAGTCAACCACCTTCAAAGAGTGGTTTGCCTTGCTAAGGTGGAATAACTCTACCATGCGTTGCATGGAAAAATGCCGTACGAGCATTGCCAGTCCTTGGATGAGCGCTGATAAATGGCGGAATGTTGTGCGTTCGCACCAAGCTATGCATGCGCGGAATATTACAAATCGGAGCGTTGCAACTGAGTATGCTTGGTTGGACTTTTTTCCTCGTGATAATGCGGCTTGGTGGCTTCGGCCATCATCGTGTCTTGATTGCCTAGAATTGTGGTGGTCAGCAAGGTCGCGTTCCCTTTCATAAACCAGCAGGCGCGGGCAGAGTTTCTGTTGCCATGTAAGTCAAGAATCAGGCGTCGTGGGTCGTGATAGCAAGTGTTATTAGGTGGGCTGGGGGCGACTTTTGGCGGAAGCAAAATGGCATCACCCGGTTTAACCCATAAATCGGCCAGTGCGATTTCATTCACGTAAGGACGCCAGCGTGCCACGCTGATGACTAACGGTGGTCCGCCAGCTCGTGAAAAGAAAACATGCGGAAAATTGTGATATTCCAGATCAGTTGGGTTGATGGGGAGTAGTTCACGGTCACGACCCGGACCAAGATACGGTGACTGATGTCCAGCCCATTTGCCGTAGGTGAAATCGCTACTAATCAGACCTTTGTATGGAAATGCCACACATTCGCCGCTCTTCAACAAGGTCATGCCGAAGGCTTGTACATTTTCCTTGTTAGCGGAAAAAGGCGTGTAATGCACTTCGCTGGCACCGAAATCAAATGAGGTTATTTCGTAGGTCACACCGCTATCGGAAGTGATCGTTTTGGGGGCGTGCTTGATATTGAAGTATTTGTTACCAAGATCGAGATCGGGATTATCGCGCTCGATGGTGATCAGTTTTCCATACACATCACTGTGCTGTTCACCTAGGCCGTTATTGTTATAAAGAAATGGGAATGCCACAGGATCTTTTAAATCCCGCGGTTTGCCGTCTTCGATGAAAGTGATGGAATCGAATTTTGTTTCGTCTTTTACCAAGGCTGGCTCCATGAGATAACAGTAAAATGGGCGACGATAGATTTATTGCTGCGGATACGCCCTTGTCCGAGCATCAACATTTTCGACAGCGATCAGCATCATGCCCGTTGCACTCACGACCATAGTGGTCTGAGGCGAGGAGATGATGCCTATTTCTATTTTGCTAAGCAAAAACTTTACCATGCGACAAGATGTCTATCGTGGTGCATAGCGCGCAAGATATTTAATTACAGAGAAGAACATGACAAAAAACGAAGCGATCAAGCGAGTCAACGAAGAGTTGCATGCCAACTTGCTGAATGACAGCAACACGCAATGGTCAACGGTGGTGCCGTATGCGGGAGATGAAGGATGGTGGCTGAATATTCCGCTATCCGGTTTTCGGCAGGAGCGGCATTTTCTGATTTGTAGCGAAAAAGCCAAGAGCTTCCGCCATATCAGAATCAAGGCGAATACGATACTGAGCCCGGCAACGAGATTCCGTTGCAAGGATCAGATGGCAGATGTTTTTATCTCGGCAAAAAATGCAAAACGATTGGTCGATACGCTGCCGGGCGGCACCAAGTTTAGTTTCGACAAATACGTATTCGGTGAATACAACTTTTAAAAGCGGTATCTTGTGATGCTCTTATGCCAGCAACTCCAGCAAGCTCCACGCAATTGCTTTGGTCGCAACGGACAGTGTAAATAGCGGGACTTTCTCATCTGCGCGATGGCCATTGGCTTCCAGCAGTGTGCGTGGTCCGGCACCATACATCACGGTAGCAACACCGGCTTCTGCATAAAGACGGGCATCGGAATACAGTGGCACGCCTATCGGTGTGACTTCTTCTCCAAGTGCGACAGATGCTTCTGCGCAGACGACATCACGTAAACGCACCGCATCACCAACCGGCTTGAATGGACTGGCCAGCAAAATACGTTCTACCTCACAGCGTATGCCGGGCATGCCATGCAGGGCGCGTTCAATTACGGCACGCAATTCTGCTTCCACTTCTTCTGGAATTTCTTCCGGGATGATGCGTCTATCCAGACGCAAAGTCACTTCATCCGGCACCACATTGGTGTTGATGCCGCCGTTGATCGTACCGACTACCAGCGATGGTGAGGTGATGCCATTGATTGCTGAAGTGCGATTCTGCAAGGTGTCGCGATAGCTGTAGAGCGCGGCCAATAGTTTGGTCGTCGCTTCCAGTGCATCGTGTCCGGTGTCGGGACGCGCTGCATGTGCGGAGACGCCATGCACTTTTATTTCCAGATGCAGGCAGCCGTTGTGTGCGGTCGTCACGTTGTATGAAAAGCCGGCGCAGATGGCGTAATCCGGTTTCGTTAAACCTTGTTGCAGTAACCAGCCAGGGCCGGCCAGACCGCCGGTTTCTTCATCGTAAGTCAAATGCAGTTCGACTTGGCCACGCAATGGAATCGACAATTCCTTCAAGGCGCGCAGGGCGAAGGCATACGTCGCGAAGTCGGATTTAGAGACAGCTACGCCGCGCCCTATCATCCAGCCATCGCGCACGGTGGCGGAGTATGGATCCACGCTCCAGCCGCTGCCTGGCGGCACGACATCGCCGTGCGCATTCAAGGCGACAGTTGGACCATCGGCAAAACGTTCACGTACGATCAGATTGATCGCACTTTCCAGACCTGTGCTGCGGGCAAATTCATTTGGTACTGCATGCTGCTCAACGGTGAATTGCATCTCCTCCAGCAAAGCCGCAGTCATGAGCGCATGCGGCGCGCAATTGCCGGGCGGATTGTCAGACGGGCATTGCACGACCTTGGCAAGAAAAGCGATTTGCTCGTCAGTATGCTGATCAACCCATGTAGCGATCTGTTGTTTGAGTAAGGCTTTATCCATCTTGGTTATCCAGTGGTGGAAATAATCGGTAAGCAAGCATCAGTATTTCAGAACGAATGCGTAGTGATGTAAGCAGCGTTCTGACAACACATATTGTTTAACGCAATATGCTTATGCGGCGTTCTTGTTCAAAGCATCGAAATGTTCGACAAAGTCCATGAAGACATCGGATGCCAGCGCAGCGTCTTCTACCGCCATGGTTTCTGCCGGATTGTGGCTGATGCCGCCATTGCCGCAGCGGACGAACAGCATCGCGATCGGAGCGACGGTAGCGATCGCCATCGCATCATGACCTGCACCGGATGGCAGGCTACGCATAGTGCAGCCATTGCGTTCCAGTGAGGCACGCCAACCTTGTTGCAGCCAATCGGCACAGACAGCGCTGGATGTTTCATAGGTTTTTTTCAAAGTGCTGCGGACGCCGCGTCGCGTACAAATGCGCTCAAGTTCTGCCGTGATATCCGCCGTGGCTGACAAGCGTTGCGCATCGTCGCCGGCGCGTACGTCGAGTGACAGAACGACGCGTCCCGGGATCACATTGGTCGCGCCATTCGGCACGGTCCATTGACCGATGGTGCCTACTAACTCGGGTGTATTACTGCAACGTTGTTCGACGAATAGCGCAAACTCCGCCGCCGCCATTGCAGCATCATGGCGCATATTCATAGGCACGGTACCGGCGTGGCCGGCGATACCTTCCAGTTCCAGCATGTAACGTGTGGCTCCGGCAATCGCGGTCACCACACCCAGCGCCAAATCCTCATCGAGCAGTACTGGGCCTTGTTCAATATGGACTTCGACAAAGGCGGCAATGCCGTCACGCGGTGCGGCAGCCGCAGTAATTTGCAAAGGATTGAAATCAGCAGCCTTCATTGCATCGCGCATCGTGATGCCTAGCTCATCGACGTGATCCAGTACGCTTTGCTGGAAAGTGCCGGCAATCGCACGGCTGCCCAGCATAGGCGCTTTGAAACGCACACCTTCTTCTTCACTGAAAGCGACGACTTCAATCGGAAACGGAAAGCGCTGGCCTTGTTTATGCCAGCTTGCAATGCAACTGATGGGTAACAGAATTCCCAGTAAGCCGTCATAGATGCCGCCGTTGCGTACGGTATCGAAATGCGAACCGGTCATTAACACTGGCGCATCTGCATTACTGCCTTCATAACGACCGATGACGTTGCCGACAGCATCGCGTCGCACCGTCATGCCGGCATCGCGCATCCATGCGGCTATCTGTCCGGCGGCGCCGCGATGAGCGGGTGTCAGATAGGTGCGCGTCATCATGCCATCCTGCTCGGTATATTGCGCCAGCAGATGCAGGCGCTCCATGATTTCATGGCCGATGGTGGGCTGGATGGCGCTGCTAAAAGTAAGACTCATGATGGTTCAGATCGTTGATTTTTTGTCAGACATCGTATTGACTACATGCGTATCAAGCTGCTGCCATCCCCAGAAACTGTTTCAATTCAGGTGTTTCAGGATGTGCAAAGATTTCTTCCGGTGCACCTATCTCATGCACTTTGCCCTGATGCATGAAGACGACGCGATCGCATACTTCGCGTGCGAAACGCATCTCGTGCGTCACCATGATGAGCGTCATGCCTTCTTCGGCTAGACCGCGTACGACATTCAATACTTCGTTGACCAATTCAGGATCGAGCGCGGATGTAACTTCATCGCACAGCAAAGCTTGTGGTTCCATGCTGAGCGCGCGCGCGATGGCGACACGCTGTTGCTGTCCACCGGAAAGTTGATCGGGAAAGCTGTCGAACTTTTCACCCAAGCCGACGCGCTCCAGATTTTTGATCGCGAGTGCACGCGCATCTTTCTCCGACACACCTTTGACGATCATTGGCGAGATCATCACGTTGCGACCCACACTTAAATGTGGAAATAGATTGAACTGCTGGAAGATCATACCGACCTTCAAGCGTAGATTGCGCAGCTCCAGTTCTGTCTTTCCCAAGTGTGTGCCGGCGACGCTAATCGATCCTTCATCTATGCTTTCCAGGCCGTTAATGCAACGCAGCAGCGTGCTCTTGCCGGAACCGCTCTTGCCGATGATGGCAATCACTTCGCCGGGTTCGACATCGAGGCGTATGCCTTTCAGAACTGAATTGCTGCCGTAGCTTTTCTTGACGTTATCAATGGCGATGAGCGGCATGGAACTTCCTTTCCAGGAATTGGCTGTACTTGGATAAAGGCCAGCAGAGGATGAAATAAAAGAAACCGGCAGCCGCATACACGGTGAACGGCATGAAGGTGGCGTTGGTGATGACAGTCGCCGCCTTCGACAATTCGACAAAGCCGATGATGGACGTAACCGCCGTACCTTTAATGATCTGTACGCTGAAACCGATAGTCGGTGGAATCGCGATGCGCAGTGCTTGCGGCAAAATGATGTAACGCATCTGCTGCACATAATTCATCGCCAGCACGGAAGATGCTTCCCATTGCCCGCGCGGAATCGCTTCGACGCAGCCGCGCCAGATTTCGGCAAGAAACGATGCGCTCCACAAAGTCAGTGTTAAGCCAGCGGCCAGCCATGCTGGCACTTCGACGCCGAACAAGGCGATGCCGAAGAACACCAGGAACAATTGCATCAGCAGAGGCGTGCCCTGGAATACTTCGATATAGACGCGTGCAACATTACGCAGCGTGCCTTGCTTGGACGTACGCATGAACAAGATCAACAGACCCAGCATGCCACCCAGTAAGAAGGTGACCAGCGACAAGACCACAGTCCAGCGTCCGGCTAAAAGCAGGTTGCGCAGAATATCCCACAGCGAAAAGGAAATCATGTGGGTCTCCTTCCAGAAATAAAGCGATTGCCGATTAGCCGCAACAGTTGCCGCAGCAGTATCGCCATGACGAGATAAATAGCAGTCGCGACCAGATACGCTTCAAATGCGCGGAAGTTGCGCCCCTGAATAAAGTTAGCAGCGAATGACAATTCTTCCACCGCGATTTGCGAACATACCGCTGAGCCCAGCATTACGATCACGATCTGGCTCGACAATGCCGGCCAGATTTTTTGCAAGGCCGGGCGCAGAATGATGTGACGGAATATTTGTAATCGCGTCATCGACAAACTCTGTGCAGCCTCGATCTGTCCTCGTGTGACAGCGACGACACCGGCACGAATAATCTCGGTGCTGTAGGCGCCCAGATTAATGACCATGGCCAGGATGGCCGCCTGCATTTCTGTAATTTGCACGCCTATGCTCGGCAAACCAAAGAAGATGAAAAAAAGCTGAATCAGGAATGGCGTGTTGCGGATCAACTCGACATAGGCGCTCACCAGCGGCCGCAACCAGCGCGGTCCCTGCGTGCGCGCCCATGCGCCGAAAATACCGACGGCAACACCGAGTACGCCGCCGACTGCAATCAATTCCACCGTCGTCAGCACGCCTTTGACGAGCACGCCGGTGTAATCGAAGGTCGACAGAAAATCAAATTGATAAGCCACGCTAGCTCCATTTCCTACAAGTGAGGTGCATTTCTGACAGCGCCTGTTTCAGCATGCATCCGCAACATGATGTGCGGATGCGTTTGCTTTACATATTGGCTGGCAGCGGCAGACCCAACCATTTTTCGCTCAAGGCATTGAGTGAGCCGTCCTTTTTCGCTTGTGCGAGGATGGTGTTCACTTTTTCCAGCAGTTTTTCTTCACCTTTGTTCAAGCCGATCGAGCATGGCGAGTTCTTGATGAGGAATTTTGTTTCTGGTTTTTTCGGTGGATTCTTCGCGATGATGGCAGCGGCGATCACGTTGCCGGTAGCAACCAGTTGCACCTGATTCGACAGGAAGGAACTGATGGTGCCGTTGTTGTCTTCATAGCGTTTGATGGTGGCGGTTTCGGGTGCGATCTTCGATAGTTCCAGATCTTCGACTGAGCCACGTGTGACGCCGATAGTCTTGCCTGCCAGATCAGCAGGAGCTGCGACTTTTTGATCAGCAGGGCCGAATACGCCGTTGAAGAACGGTGCATAGGCTGCGCTGAAGTCGATGACTTTTTCACGCTCGGGATTTTTACCCATGCTGGAAATTACCAGATCAACTTTTTTCGTTTGCAGATAAGGAATGCGATTGGCGCTGGTGACCGGAACCAGTTCGACTTTGACGCCCATCTTTTTCGCAATCAAGGTGGCAACGTCGATGTCCAGGCCTTGCGGTTTCATGTCGGTGGTGACGGAGCCGAATGGCGGGAAATCTTGTGGCACGGCGACGCGTAACACGCCTTTTTTCTGAATATCGTCGAGCGCATCGGCGCGCGCGAAACTGGTGAACAGAAGAGTACTGGCCATCAGGCCGATCAGGATTTTAGAGAGCTTCATTTTTTCATTTCCTTTCCAGGTGAATACGATAATGCATGCGATAGGGATGACGAGATAGTTGCTGCATTAGCCGCCCGGCTCGTCTTTGCCCGTGCGGTGGATTTTTTGGCTGGCTGTTTTTCGCTTGGGATGGTCGCTGCTGACTTCGATGCTTTTGCTGCAGCAACTGGCGTCAGCGCAGTACGCAATGCATTCAATGGATCGCTGGGAGCAACGTCGTACAGCGTGCTTTCCACAATTTGCAGATGGTCCAGCATCAGGCGCTCGGCTTCATCGATATCACCGCTTTCGAGCGCAGCTACGATATGCACATGGTCTTCGCAAGAATCTACTGCCTGTGATGGTGATTGACGCAACATTGCGGTCAAGGTGGTGCGTGCAGTCAGATCGCGCAGTGTGTCGGACAATAGATTGTTGCCCAGGCATTCGCACAGGCAGACGTGGAAATCGCCTAATAGATAACTACGCGCACCGACATCGTTGCCGGCAATCGCAGCCTGTTCGCGTGCGATGTGGTCGTGCAATTGGTTGATGGCAGTTTTGGAAAGTGGGCGTGCATGGCGCAAGAGGCCAAGTTCAATCACACGACGCGCTTCAAATGCTTCGCGTGCTTCGCTGGCGGTTGGCTCGATGACAAACCAGCCGCGGCGTGCGCTGACCATCACGATGCCGCGTGTTGCCAGGCGCATCAAGGCTTCGCGTATCAAGGTGCGCGACACGCCGAACAGATCGGCCAATTGCTGCTCGCCCAACCTTGTGCCGGGCGCGAGTTGTTTGGCCAGTATCGATTCTGTAATACGTGCAGCGATCTGGATCGATGATTTGAGTGGGTTCTCGGAAGTCATGACCATACCTCAGCAAGTTGTATGCCTATCTGATGGACAGTACTTGTATACAAGATTTAAGGCAAATATTTGTGTTGTTTTCCCTCTGATTTTCGTGCAAATGGATGGAAAAACAGGGCAGCTACGGACGGTGGCACTAGGTGTTTCTACGCTCACCATTCAGGTGCGTTGATGTCTTTTTGGTGCGGGATTGGTGGTTTGCTTGTGGCGGGATAATGCGATATGGCAATAAATTTCCGCCATAGATATATGGTGAGGCGGATATCGTCAGCTTCTATTGCCAAAAGAAAAAGCCGCATTGCTGCGGCTTTTTTATGGAGCGACTACTTAACTTAGGCTGTAACAGCTTCGCTGTTCGCTGGTGCTTCAACTTCATCCGTATCCGAACTGCGGATCAGATAATCGAAAGCGGAGAGCGATGCTTTAGCACCTTCGCCAACTGCGATCACGATTTGCTTGAACGGTACCGTGGTCACGTCACCGGCAGCGAACACGCCTGGTACCGAGGTACGGCCATGCGAATCAACTTCGATTTCGCCATGACGTGACAAGGCAACTGTGCCTTTCAGCCATTCGGTGTTAGGCACCAGACCGATCTGGATGAAGACGCCTTCCAGTTCGACTGTTTTGATTTCTTCGGACTTGCGATCCTTGTAAACCAAGCCGTTGACGCGTTTGCCGTCGCCGGTGATTTCTGTCGTTTGTGCCGACGTGATCACAGTGACATTGGCCAGGCTATGCAATTTGCGTTGCAAGACTGCATCGGCACGCAGTTCTGCACCGAATTCGATCAAGGTCACATGACCGACGATACCCGCCAGGTCGATCGCTGCTTCCACGCCGGAGTTACCGCCGCCGATCACCGCTACGCGTTTACCTTTGAACAGTGGACCGTCACAGTGCGGGCAATACGCAACACCTTTATTACGGTATTCGTTTTCGCCCGGCACGTTGATGGTTTTCCAACGTGCACCAGTTGCCAGGATCACGGATTTGCTTTTCAGCGAGCCGCCATCTTTCAGTTTGATTTCGATCAATTTGCCTGGCACCAGCTGGGAAGCTTGCTGCACATTCATGATGTCGACTTCGTAGCTGCGTACGTGCTGTTCCAGCGCGACGGCAAATTTCGGGCCGTCGGTTTCCTGTACCGATACGAAGTTTTCGATCGATAAAGTATCCAGCACTTGACCGCCGAAACGTTCAGCTACTACGCCGGTACGGATACCTTTGCGTGCTGCATAAATCGCAGCTGCAGCACCTGCAGGTCCGCCGCCGACGATCAAGACATCGTACGGTGCTTTGGCGCTGAGTTCTTCTTGCTTGCGCTTGTTACCGCCGGTGTCGAGTTTGGCCAGGATCTGTTCGATGCTGACGCGACCGGATTCGAACGGTTGCCCGTTCAGGAAAGTCGTTGGCACGGCCATGATTTCGCGTTCCTTGACTTCGTCCTGGAACAAACCACCATCGATCGTGACGGCACGGATGCGCGGGTTGATCAGCGCCATCACGTTAAATGCCTGCACGACTTCCGGGCAGTTATGGCAAGACAAAGACATATAGGTTTCGAAGTGATAGTCGCCGTCCAGATTACGGATCTGTTCAATGACTGATTCTTCGAGTTTCAATGGATGGCCGCCGGTTTGCAGCAGGGCCAGTACCAGTGAAGTGAATTCGTGCCCCATCGGAATCGCGGCGAATTGTATGCCTGCGTGAGCGTCTGGGCGCTTGATGACAAAAGAAGGTTTGCGTTCGTCGTCATCGGTGCGTTCGACCAGAGTGATCTTGTCGCTCAACACTACGATTTCTTGCAGCAGTTCCTGCAATTCACGAGATTTATCGCTGCCATCGAGTGACGCGACGATCTCGATCGGTTGCACGATCTTTTCCAAATAAGCGGCTAATTGGGTTTTGAGATTTGCATCCAACATGATGGTCCCTACTTTCTTTACGATTTAAATTAAGTCCTGCATGTCCGGGCCACACGGCCCGGACAATATTGCAACTACTTCAAATTACAACTTAGATTTTGCCGACCAGATCCAGCGATGGAGCGATGGTTTTTTCGCCTTCTTTCCATTTAGCTGGGCAAACTTCATTTGGGTGCTCTGCAACGTATTTAGCTGCTTTCAGTTTACGCAGTGTTTCCGAAACGTCACGAGCGATTGCATTGTCATGCACTTCCAGAGTCTTGATGACGCCTTCTGGATTGATGACGAAAGTACCGCGCAGTGCCAAACCAGCTTCAGGAATGTGTACGCCGAATGCGTTGGTCAATGCGTGGGTTGGATCGCCAACCAGTGGGAATTTTGCTTTGCCAACTGCTGGCGAAGTTTCGTGCCAAACTTTGTGCGAGAAGTGGGTATCGGTAGTCACGATGTAAACTTCTGCGCCCAGTTTTTGGAATTCTGCGTAGCTATCAGCTGCATCTTCAACTTCTGTTGGGCAGTTAAATGTGAAAGCTGCTGGCATGAAAATCAGAACGGACCATTTGCCCTTCAGGGATTGCTCGGTAACTTCAATGAACTTGCCATTATGGAAAGCTTGGTTCTTGAACGGCTGGACTTGAGTATTAATAAGAGACATGTCGTTATTCCTATACGGGGTTAAAAAATGGTGTGAGTACGAATAGTAGAGGACCATCAATCATTTGTATAATTGATTTATTTTACAAATTCGATTTGTTTTCGCTATCGACAAGCGTTGCAGCAACGTTCCTTCGCTAACGAACCACCTATTATGCAGTTTTACTGCGACTAGGGTATGACAGTCCTGTTTCCGGTATAAAAATGGATAGTAAACGGTGGATTTCAAGAGGAATCGGCATCTGTCCGACTATGACTTTATAATTTCATCCTTCGTGACGCTCAAGGCGTCTTTCGCTACAGATTATTAGCAAGGTGATATGACTACCCCAACAATCCAGACTCCACCGACCGGTATCAGTGCCGCCGAATGGCAGGTTCGTATCGATCTCGCCGCCTGTTATCGTTTATGCGCGTTAAAGAATTGGGATGACCTGATTTACACGCATATCTCCGCCACCGTGCCGGGCGAAGATGGTCGTTTTCTGATCAACCCTTTCGGCTTCCGTTTTGATGAAATTACTGCATCGAATCTGGTGAAGATTGATTTGCAGGGCAATATCATCGGCGATCAGACTTATCGCGTGAACGTGACCGGTTTCGCAATCCACGGTGCCGTGCATGCAGCGCGCGCGGATGCGATGTGCGTCATGCATTTACATAATGAAAATGGTGTCGCCGTCGGTATGCAACAAGGTGGCTTGCTGCCTTTGTCGCAACACGCGATGCGTTTCTATCAGCAGATGGGTTATCACGACTATGAAGGTTTGGCCTTGTCGCCAGTCGAGCAGACGCGATTGATTGAGCGCCTCGGTGATTATCCGGCAATGCTGTTGCGCAATCACGGCACGCTGATCAGCGGCCGCACGATAGCGGAAGCCTATGTATTGATGGATACGCTGGATAAGGCGTGTTCGTTCCAATTGAAAGCGCAATCTGGCGGCGGTCCGCTGAATATTCCACCGCCAGAAGTGTGTGCAAAAACGTACAAGGAATTGCTCGGCGACGGCTCACCCGAAGGCATCCTCGAATGGCCATCTTTGCTGCGCAAGCTCGATACCTTGTCGCCGTCCTATCGCGACTGATTTATTCATTATTCTTATCAACTAAAAAAGGAAAACTCATGCCAACTATCAACGTCCAATTATTTGAAGGTCGTACCGTCGAACAAAAACGTGCTTTCGTTAAAGCCGTCACTGAAGCAACTGTCGCCACACTCGGCTCCAGCGCTGAATCCGTCGATATCATCATCGAAGACGTGAAGCGTGAAAACTGGGCAACTGGCGGCAAGCTGTGGTCTGACGTTTAATCTTTATGTTGATGTACACGCGGCCATATCCGCACATTAGGCTGGCGGATGTCTGCTGTACATCAGTGACCTCATCTCGGTGATGACAGTGATGACGTTCTGCTCTGTGCTTTAATTCCCACATGCCAACTGACTCGAGTCTCGAAGACCTGCGCCGCTACGCGGTCGCGCGCACCCTGTTTACGCCGACCACACTGCCGGCAGCGATCCAGCGTCTGGGTTTTGTGCAAGCTGATCCGATTCGTGCCCCGGCTCGGGCGCAGGACTTGACGCTGCGCCACCGTGTCAAAGACTATCGTGCCGGCGATCTGGAACGTCGTTACGCGCGTCTGGCGATCGACGAAGATTGCCTGGTCAACTACGGCTTCCTGCCCAGCCAGCACTTGGCGTTGATGCATCCGCGTCAGGCCAAGAAAGTCTGGGATACCGAGACACAGCGCAAGGCCGCAGACGTGCTGGCCTTCGTGCGTGAACGTGGCGTGGTTCATCCGCGCGAGGTTGATCAGCACTTCGCGCACGGGCGTGTAAAGAACTATTGGGGTGGTTCGAGCAACGCCAGCACGCACCTGCTAGACGGTCTGCACTACCGCGGCCTGTTGCGGGTGCAGCGGCGCGATAGCGGCACGCGCGTTTACGAGGCGGCTATGCATCCGGCTGCAGACGACAGTCCCGCTGCAAGCGCCCGGCGCGCAGCTGCTTTGATTGACCTGGTGGTGAGCAAGTACGCACCGCTGCCAGCCGCCAGCCTGACCTATCTGGTGAGGTTGCTCGGCTACGGCGCACCACATCTGACGGCGCAGACCCAGGTCGCGCTGCGGCTGGCGCGCGAGCAGCTGGCCAGTTGCCGCATCGACGGGACCACCTGGTACTGGCCTGCCGACGAAACCCCCCGCTCGCGCCGTTACGCCATCGATGACAGACTGCGGCTGCTCACTCCTTTCGATCCCGTGGTCTGGGACCGGCACCGTTTTACGCTGTTTTGGGACTGGACGTACAAATTCGAGGCCTACACACCACCGGCCCGGCGCCAGTTCGGCTACTACGCGCTGCCGATGCTCTGGTATGGCCAAGTAATCGGCTGGGCCAATGTGTCGACGCGCGAAGGCCGACTGGAGGCAGCATTCGGCTATGTGGCCGGCGCAGCGCCAAAAGGTGCGGCATTCCGCAGTGCATTGGACGAGGAACTGCAACGCATGGAGCAATTCCTCGGCTTGTGTTGATGCAGAGGGCACTTGCACTTCAAGGCTTGATGGGCACCTCATGCGGCAAAATTTCCGATTGAGATCTGCGTGCAGTAGCGCACAGTAGCTTCTGCAGGGATGCGTTAAGGTAGCCGTTCATGCATAAGCAGTGCAGGAGTGCGACCATGAACAAGGCTTTTGTCAAAGAAACGGGCGACGACGATACGCTATCGTTGCAACCGGAGATGCCGCTAGACGTGAAGAATTACATCACGCCAGAGGGATATCAGGGTTTGCAAAATGAGTTATTGGAATTGGTGGAGGTCACACGCACCAATGTTTTGCAAAACGAGCAAGACGGTACAAATCAAACATCTCTGGAGTTTGATCCCGAGCGCACGCTGCGTGAAATAAACCAGCGTATCCACTATCTACAAACGCGTTTGGAGTCTGCAGAAATTGTTGATCCAAGCGTGCATGTCGATGGCGATCAAGTCTTCTTTGGCGCAAGCGTCACCTATAAAAACGAAATTGGCGAGCAACACACCGTCACCATTGTTGGTCTGGATGAGCTGGACCCGGCGCATGGCAAGATAAGCTGGCTTGCACCACTTGCACAAACATTGCTCGGTGCACACGAAGGCGACACCGTATTGCTGGAAAGTCCAGCCGGCACAGAGAAATTGCAGATCATGGACGTACGTTATCCACGCAGTAGTTGAACCGGATGCGGATGGCAGTGTCCTATAGATAAGCGCATAGGCATGAGATGTCTGTGACAAGTACCAGATGGAATGGCTTGATCAGCGTCAAGCCTTGCATGCCCTGAACACTCTTCATATAGCAAGGAGTTCCAAATGGCACATCATGATTCTTCAACAAAATCCAAGACAGTTACGAAGCATGCAGCAGCACCTGCATCACATTCGCGTGAAGAACGCCAATTGGATGATGCGCTGGAGCAAACCTTTCCTGCCAGCGATCCGGTAGCGGAGATGCCGACTGAGACGGTGGCATCTGAAGGAGAAGTAGCAAAAGAAACATTGCTCGATATCGCGATTGAAATGACTTTTCCCGCCAGCGATCCCATCTCGGTTTCATCCGGTATTACGCATATACAAAAATCACCGGATTCAGCCAACGCGCATTTCGATCATCAAAATAGTCACGAGTCGGAAAAAAGCGAGAAGAGTAAAAAATAGAAATCAATTCGTCGTGCCAGGCATTCGTTCTGCACATCTTTGATAGTCACGCCGCCTACTTCCACGCCTCCGAAGACTAGCCATCTTGCCAATTGATCCTGGTTAAGATCGGCGAAATTCGCTGCAAAATACAACAAAAATGCCATTTCGCACGCTTATTCTTTCGTGTTAGTATGCGGCCACGCTAGGGGTCCTGAAGAGCTAAACGTCTTCGGGTGAGAAAAAACCCTCCGTACCTGACCTGGATAATGCCAGCGTAGGGAAGCGCAAAGTCCACGCAATTTCTTTGTCCATTCCTTCGCACGCATTCGTTTTTTAACGCGATTGATTGAACAAAACATGTCTGCATCACACTCCCGTCGTTCCCTGATTGCCTTGGCTGTTGCGCAAGCTTGTGCATTTGCGCCTGCTGCCATGGCTGAATCTTCCGAAAACGTTTTGCCTGAAGTTGTTGTGACTTCCGATACAAGCAAGGACGGGATTGCGCGCAATGCGAGCATAGGTGGATTCTCGGAAGCGCCCTTGCGCGAGACGCCGGCATCCATCAGTGTCATCACGCGTGAACAGATGCAGGATCGCAGCATACGCACAGCCACCGACGCGGTGAAATACGATGCGAGCGTACAAAATTCCTATAACGCGGTTGGTCTGTCCGACTGGTTCGCGATACGTGGTTTTGTACTCGATCAGGGATCCAGTTATCGCAAAGATGGTTTGGTCATCCTCGCGCAATCGTCGATTCCGATGGAGAACAAGGAAAGCTTTGAAATTCTCAAGGGTTTGGCCGGTTTGCAGTCAGGTATTGCATCGTCGGGCGGCGTCCTGAATTACGTGACCAAGCGTCCTACCAATGCACCTTTGCGCACAGCGACGGTTGAGGTGAGTGAGCGTGGCACGCGCTATGCAGCGGTTGATCTGGGCGGGCGTTTTGAAGATCAGCGCTTTGGTTATCGCATCAATGCGGCAGTGGAAGATATACGTTCTTACGTGCGTGGTTCCAATGGCGATAGGCGCTTCGTGTCCGGTGCCTTTGATTGGCGCATCAGTCCACGTGCCTTGTTGCAAGTCGATGTCGACTATCAACATAAATCGCAATTGACGGTGCCTGGCTTTCAGTTGCTCGGCTCTGACTTGCGCATTCCTACCGGCGTCAGCGGCAAGACCATGCTGAACGATCAGCCGTGGAGCCGTCCAGTTACCGATGACACCAATAATCTGGGCGTGAAGTTTGAATATGAATTGAACGATAACTGGCGTACTACTTTGCAGGCCAACGCGTTTGCCTTGCGTAGAGATGATGCGGTTGCCTTGTCTGTCGGTTGTCCGGCAACTTTATCGTTCTCCAATTATTGTGCGAATGGTGATTACGGCTTATACGATTTGCGGCGCGATAATGACAAGCGCACAGTGAATACTACGCAGGCTTTGTTGCAAGGTAAATTCAGCACCGGCACAGTCAAACATGAATTGACGACGGGTGTATCGACATTGAATCGTCGCGATAGCTTTGCCGATTATTTGTTCGATTTCGTCGGTACCGGCAATATCTATAACCCGGTGTATTACAACTACACCTTGGGGCCGACGAATCCCGTCAGCCTGCGTCGCAAGGATAACGAGCGTTCGGTCTTCATGCAGGACATCCTGAGTCTGACGGATAAACTCAAGCTGCATGCCGGTGTGCGTTACACGCAATTGAAGCGCGATCAGTTCAATGCTGGTGGCACATTGCTGCGTCATACCGACGAAGGATTTGCCTTGCCGAATGTAGCCTTGGTGTTTAGTCCACAAGAGAACTGGTCTATCTATGGTTCTTACTCGGAAGGTTTGGACCCGGGCGGTGAAGTTCCTGACGGCGCGACCAATCAAGGCACGGTCTTGGATCCGTCGCGCAGCCGACAATATGAGGTAGGTGTCAAGACAGATATCACCAGCAATGTCAGTGTTGCGGCCGCTTTATTCCAGATCAAGCGCACCAATGAATACATCGATTCCAGCAATACCTATGTGGTAGCTGGCGATGCGATTCATCGTGGTGTTGAGTTATCCGCACAAGGTCGTGTCACGCGCAATCTGATGATCGGTGCCAGCATGACGGCCTTGCAAGCTATCGCGGAAAATACCGGTGATGCACAGATAGAAGGCAAACGCGTCGGTAATGTGCCCAAGCTCAAATCGGCTCTGTACATGGATTACGCATTGCCGCAAATGCCTGCGTTGAAACTCAACGGAACCTGGATCTATTCGAGCAGCAAGGAGTTTGTGCCGAATCGTGATATTCGCACCGCTATCCCTGGTTACAGCGTGTTGAATCTGGGTGCGCGTTATGCGACCAAGGTCTCCGGTGTGAAGACAACCTTCCGCTTCGGTGTTGATAACGTCTTCAATAAATTCTACTGGGGCGACGCATCGAATGCCTTTGGCGGGTATCTGATTCCTGGCGCGCCGCGTGTCTTTAGACTGTCAGCGCAGATGGATCTTTAATCGCAGAGTTTTCATCGCAGCACTGATGAATACGCCACCACTAGGATCGGAAATCTAGCGGTGGCGTTTTTATTACGTGTCTACTTTTTTTCAGATAAATACTTCACCACTTGCTGTACACGTTGTTCTACTTCCCCTGATACCAAGAGAAAAGGGATGGTTTCTGTAGCGAGTGTAGCCAGCAACAGTGTGTGAACTGCTTGCCGTACATCATCAGATTCGCGTTGCAGACCATCAGCGATCCAGGGAGTGCTTGGCTCAGTGACGACAGTGAAGCTGTATCGATGCGCGCGGACCAAGTTTTCCAACGCCGTGTCTATGCTGCCAAAATAGAACTGACTGTAAACGCTAGTCATCAGCGGCGTGGTATCGCAAAACAAAAATGAATTCGCGTTTCGTGCTGCATCGTTTTCCCTTGCAAGCTGCGTATTGGCAATCATGAGTTGTTCTGACTCCTGCGGCGTACGCTGTTTTTCTTCTACAAACTCACGCAGATATTCCGGTACCCAAGTGGTACGGTAATGCGCAGCTAATGCTGCAGCCAAGGTTGACTTGCCGGTTGATTCTGCGCCGAGTAGCGCAACACGTAATGGCGTTGTGCTCATCAATTAATGACTTCGGCAGATTGGTCTGCGAGAGATTTTTTCCAGATGCGCAATCCAACGGCAGCCAGGATCACAAAAAGGGAAAACAGCAAGGCAGTGAGATACAAATTCTTGTGTATGTACAAGCCGATGTAAATCAGATCGATGCCTATCCAGACGAGCCAATTTTCCAGTTTTTTACGTGATAGCAAGAGCTGACCAACCAAACTACCCGAAGTCAGGAAGGCATCGATATGCGGCACGTCGGTATCGGTGAACAGACGCAGGAAGGAAGCGATAGCAACAAAGCCGAACAGCCATGCGAGTCCTGAATATAGCCACCCTTTTGACGTAAGGCGCGACACCAGCACGCCATGATGCGAGACGCCGCCGAACAACCATTGATACCAACCCCACAGCGAGACGGCGATAAAGAAAAATTGCAGCGACATATCGCCATACAATTTGCTGTCGTAAAACACAACGACATACAAGGCGGCTGATGTGATGGAGAATAACCACGCCCATGGAGATTGGCGGATATTCAATACAACCATGACAAGCGCGAGCGCGAACGATACGATCTCAAGAAGTGAGGTGTGGACCAAACCGAAGAGCGTGAGTGGATCGTTCATGCAAGGTATGCGAGTAGATTTTTGTTGATGCAGATGATGGAGCGGACGAACGCGTATTTTGAGCTGAGTATGAATACGCAGCACATGCGACTCCGCAGTATATTAAAGAAAGCGACACCTCGAACGCTATTTCTACATTTTCAATATGCCTACAGCCAAGTATCCCGATGATGCACCACCCGTTCCGCCGGTGCGGCCAGACAACGACGAATGTTGTCATAGCGGTTGCGAGCCATGCATTTTCGATTTGTATGAACTTGAAATGGAACGTTATCGCCTTGCGTTGAAGGCATGGGAACAGCGCATGGAAGACAGCAAATCACGTAAGAAAGTGTCGCGTAAAGCACCGCTTCACTCAAAGTGATTTGTATGGCATCCATGTCAACGCCATATCCAGCCCCATAATCCCGGCAGTACTACTGGTTCTGATCCATCTTTTACCGTACGTGCCAGTGCGGCGCGTTCAAGCGCAGCACGATCTTTGTAAAAAGCCTGATCGCTGACAGGCACATTTAATTCCTTGGCAACGTCGAGCAATATTTGCAGATATTCATTCAGGTGACGCGCCGTATAGGAATTGGTGTCGTGGAAGGTAACGACGATGGGAATGACATCGTCGACGAGGGGCAAGCTTCCTGCAACCATCTTGGTTCGCATAGCTGCGAGTTGATTGTGTAAATTGATACGCCTGCGCGGACTACCGTTGAAGCCCCATGTTTTGCCATCGTTTGCACTCAGATCCG
The DNA here is from genome assembly GCF_059416385.1 of Herminiimonas sp. GW821-FHT09C12. NCBI lineage: Bacteria > Pseudomonadati > Pseudomonadota > Betaproteobacteria > Burkholderiales > Oxalobacteraceae > Herminiimonas > Herminiimonas sp. GW821-FHT09C12. Next base: position 773,329 of record NZ_JBWKPC010000001.1, on the reverse strand, counting down.
TTAGCAGCATGTGCAAGCCGTGTGCTTGATATGCAGTAAACGTACGAGTGTCATAACTCCAATAAGGTGGTCTTACTAAAGTTGGGGCCGTGCCGGTCGTGCTGCGTATATCAGCAATACCATTTTCCAGCGAGGCGATGAAATCTTCTGGTGATAAAAAGCGATGATTGCTATGCCCAGAAGTCGATGTATGAAAGCCGATCAGATGACCTTCTGCATATTCACGTGCCAATAATTCACGTCCCGGTGAATGTAGTGTCGTACCACGTGTCTGCACAAAGAACAGAACTTTAATGCCTGGTTGTACCGGGTTGTGAGCCAGATCTCCAAGTATGGATTCAGTTGAATTCTTATAGCCCGAAGAGCTTGGGCCATCATCGAAAGTCAGCAAAAAACGAATAGGGTGCGAAATCGGTTCGCTTGTTGAAACGTTTGACGGCAATATCAGCGCGCAACCGGACAATGCCAGACTGACAAACAGAATGGCTCCTGCGAAAAATATTTTCTGGAAGCGCGCGTTGAAGTTGATGCGTGTTTGCACAAGATGATTGCGGAATGTATGTGTGGCGATGTGTGGCATGAGGATGGTGAGTTGAGCGTGCTGAAATGACAGGCGCAAGCGTAACTGAAAGAAGGTTGGCAAGTTTGCTTTCCTGCTTTCTGGAAAACGAAGATGACGCAGATAGACAACAGCTTGCCATGTAGGAATTTCCCCACAAGCAATCGGCATGAACACCTATAGTTTCCCCAGTTCATCTTCTATACATTACAAACTTATCGAAAGCTGCCTTGAGAACGGGAATCAATATGATCAACATAGCGAAAATCTTATCAACGACGGGCATGATCGTCGCCATGGGATGGTTTGCGATGAGGCCGGAGTTCGCTGCGGTACTGGTTGGTATTTTGTCCTTATCCGTTTTCATGCTGACGTTTCTACCAATCACATCGGATAGCAAGCGCTAACTTACCCAGAGCGTAAAGTGCGCAATGCACATAGCGTTGGCTTTCAATTAAGCAATATTTGACTGCAAGAAAACACAATCAAACGATTTAATTAAATCAAACGTTTGATTTATGTGCTCTAATGCTGGTCATGACTACTACCAGCAATAAATTTTCCCCCAAGCCGCAGCATCCTGCCGATTCCACTAATGCGGATGGCGAGGCACGCAAGCAACGTTCCGATGGTGCCGAGGCGCGTGCGCGCTTATTGCAGATGGCCTTGCGTTTGTTCGCCGACAAAGGCTTCAGCAAAACCTCCACCCGTGAAATCGCGCAGGCGGCCGGCGTCAATATCGCATCGATTAAATATTATTTCGGCGACAAGGCGGGTTTGTATCGCGCCGTGTTTACCGAACCCATGGGCGGCCCGTGCGAATACACTCCCGTCAATCAAGACACACTTACTTTGCATGAATCGCTGGCAGGTTTCTTCACCAATTTTCTGGAGCCCTTGAAGCAAAGCGATCTGGTGCAACTATGCGTGCGTCTGCATTTCCGCGAAATGCTGGAACCGACTGGTTTGTGGGAGGAAGAGATAGGTAGCAATATCAAACCCGCCCACGCCGCATTAGTTGCGATTCTGATGCGTCATCTGAATGTGACAGAAGAAGATGATGCAATACATCGATTGGTATTTTCCATAGTCGGTCTGGCTGTGCATCTGATGATTGCGCATGAAGTCGTTGATACGATACGACCCAACCTGATCAATACACCGACAGCCATCGATCAATGGGCCGAGCAACTGACTGCTTACGCAGAAGCGATGGTCGCAGTTGAGACAACACGCCGCCGCTCTCTCATTCAATAGAAAAAATCATGAAACGAATTCAGCTACTCGCGTATGCGAGCCTGCCGTTTTGGCTCGCCGGTTGCGCTTTGACTGCGCCGCCGGAAACAGTCTCGGTGCAACCGCCTAACAAATGGTTCGCGCCTTTGCCGACTACACCAACCGTCGATAAGAACGTGGAAAACTTGCCGCATGGCGGCACGTTAACCGACTTGTCCAAATGGTGGGAACAGCAGAACGATCCTGTACTTGTGGAGCTGATCCAGTCGGCGGAGACAGTCAGCCCGACGGTGGCAACTGCGGTCTCGCGCATAGAGCAATCGCGTGCGACCAGTGTGTCAGCCGGTGCGGCACTGGGACCGAAACTGGATGTAACGGCGAGTTCGCAGCGTAGCAATATGCAAGCACCGCTTCCTTTAGGAACGACCACGCAAGCAGCTTTGCAGCCTTCATGGGAAATCGATGTGTTCGGTGCCAATCGTGCAACCAGCCGTGCAGCGCAAGCGCGCTTGCAAGGTGCGCAAGCGAACTGGCATGACGCGCGTGTCTCGGTCGCAGCAGAAGTGGCGAATCGTTATTACAGCCTGCGTACCTGCAACAAGCTGGAGATCGTGACGCGTGCAGATGCAGATTCGCGTGCTGAAACTGCTCGCCTGTCGGAGTTGAGCGCGAAGGCAGGTTTCCAGGCACCAGCAACAGCCGCATTGGCACGCGCCAGCGCAGCAGAAGGCAATGGTCGTGCGACGCAGCAGAGTGCTTTGTGTGATCTGGACGTCAAGGCCTTGGTATATCTGACGGCCATGGATGAGCCAACTTTGCGCAGCAAGATGGCAGACAGCAGTGCGCCACCAATATCGGCGACCTTGTTGAATATAGATAGCTTGCCGGCACAAACCCTGTCGCAACGCCCGGACATCTTTATCGCCGAACGTGAAGTGGCAGCAGCCAGTGCAGAAGTCGGCAGCGCGCAGGCGCAACGTTATCCACGCCTTAGTTTGAGCGGTTCGATAGGCGCGGGCAGTTTCCGTTCCGCTGGTACGACTACCAATATGAATACATGGTCGGTCGGTCCTTTGTCGCTGTCCCTGCCTATCTTTGATGGCGGTACTCGTGTGGCAAATATCGATGCAGCAAAAGCACGCTACGAAGAAGCCGTCGTCAATTACCGCGCCAGCGTGCGACAAGCCGTGCGTGAAGTCGAAGAAGCGCTGGTGAATCTGCAAAGCACTGCATCGCGCAGCGAAGATGCACGCGTTGCAGTCGAAGGTTATCGCGCATCGTTCAACGGCACGCAAAGCCTGTACCAAAACGGTTTGGCCAGTCTGATTGATCTGGAAGATTTGCGTCGCACTCGCTTGGCAGCTGAATTGAATGCGGCTTCGCTGGAACGCGAGCGCATGTCCGCCTGGATTGCTCTATACCGCGCTGCTGGCGGCGGCTGGGTCAATCCGCAAAGTACAGCTGCAACAACAACTAAATAAAACCATCCTGAATCTGAATGACGGACGCAATCATGAAACGTTTCAACAAAAAAACCATCGTTACCGCTGTGGTCGCCGTGCTTGCACTGGCCGCGATTGTGATCGCAATGAGCAGTGGCAAATCCGAAGCAGCCAAGAAAAAAGATGACACCGGTCCCAAACCGGCATTGGCTGTGACGACTGCGCAACCATCGCAGGCGCATTTGCCGATCTACTTGACCGCCAACGGCACCGTAACCGCATGGCAGGAAGCCGTCATAGGAAGCGAATCGAATGGTTTGCAATTGATGGAAGTGCGCGTCAATGTAGGTGACGTCGTCAAGCGCGGCCAAGTATTGGCGACCTTCTCGGTTGCTTCAGTGAAGGCTGATGTGGCACAGGCACGCGCCAGTTTGATGGAAGCGGAAGCCAATGCTGCCGATGCGAAAAATAATGCAGAGCGCGCACGTACGTTGGAGACAACCGGCGCTTTAAGTACACAGCAGATCAATCAATACCTGACCACGGAACAAACCGCCAAGGCGAAAGCGGAAGCAGCGAAAGCCGCATTGGAAGTACGCATCGTGCGCTTGAATCAAACACAAGTGCTGGCACCGGATGATGGTGTGATTTCGGCGCGTAGCGCAACAGTAGGTGCGGTTGTGAGTGCAGGTACCGAACTGTTTCGCATGATCCGTCAGGGTCGTTTGGAATGGCGAGCTGAAGTGACTTCGGCCGAGTTGGGGCGTCTGGCAACGGGTACGCCGGCCTTGATTACGGCGGCCAACGGTACGCAAGTCAAGGGCAAGGTACGCATGATCGCACCTACGGTCGATGCGCAAAATCGTGCAGCGCTGGTGTATGTCGATCTCGCGCCGACAGCAGCGAAGATCGCACCGGTGCGTGCCGGTATGTTCGCTACCGGTCAATTTGATCTCGGTGTTTCCACCGCAGTGACAGTGCCGCAGCAGGCCATCGTGATTCGTGATGGCTTCAGTTATGTATTCCGCGTGAATGCAGATAGCCGCGTGACACAAACAAAAGTCCAACCCGGACGTCGCCTAGCTGACAGGATTGAAATCGTATCCGGTATTCCAGCGGATGCAGTGCTGGTGGCAAATGGTGCCGGCTTCCTTAACGATGGCGATCTGGTGAAAGTCGTACCAGCGACGCCGCCGGCAGCAGGTAGTGCATCGCAAGATGCGGTCACACCTGCGCGTGCGACTACAGCGACCAAATAGGAGCACGCGTGAATTTTTCTTCACTTTCCATCAAGAACCCGATTCCGGCCATCATGTTGTTTGCATTGCTGGCCTTGGGCGGCTTGCTCGCGTTCAAGTCGAACGCGGTGCAGGATTTTCCTGATATTGAATTGCCTATCGTCACAGTTTCTGCTTCCCTGCCCGGCGCTGCGCCGGCGCAGTTGGAAACCGAGGTGGCGCGCAAAATAGAGAACTCGGTCGCGACGCTGCAAGGCATCAAAAATATTTATACCAAGGTACTCGACGGTGCAGTCACCGTGACGGTGGAGTTTGTACTTGAAAAAAATATCTCGGATGCGGTCAATGACGTGCGTGATGCGGTTGCATTGATACGTGCCGACTTGCCGGCTGATTTGCGTGATCCATCGGTGACCAAAGTATCGACCGCCGGACGCGTGATTCTGACCTTTACCGCAGCTGCTGCGCCGGGCAGTCAGCTCGATGAACAGGAACTAAGCTGGTTCGTTGACAACACGGTTTCCAAACGTTTGCTCGCAGTACCGGGCGTCGGCTCGGTCAAGCGTGTCGGCGGCGTGACGCGTGAAGTAAGAGTCGAACTCGATCCAGCCAAGATGGCAGCCTTGAATGTTGCCGCTGTCGATGTGTCGCGTCGTTTGCGTTTGGTACAGCAGGAAGCACCAGGTGGTCGTGGTGATGTCAGTGGTGCCGAGCAAGCAGTGCGTACTATCGCGACTGTGAAGACTGCGGCTGAGTTGTCTAAGCTGGATATTCCGTTGGCCGATGGCCATCACATCCGACTCGATCAAGTTGCCAATGTGACCGATACCATTGCGGAACGACGTTCGTCGGCTTCGCAGGATGGTCGCACGGTCGTCGGTTTTGAAGTGTTCCGTACCAAAGGTGCGAGCGAGTTGGCAGTTGCCAATGGCACTAAGGCAGCAGTAGAGGAATTGCAGAAAACGAATAGCAATATCATCTTCAAAGAAGCAATTGATAACGCCGAGCCGGTCAAAGAAAACTTCGAAGGTTCGATGGAATTGCTGTACGAAGGAGCGATCCTTGCGGTGTTGGTGGTCTGGTGGTTCTTGCGTGATTGGCGCGCCACACTGGTCGCATCAGCAGCTTTGCCTTTATCGGTGATTCCAACCTTCCTCGGTTTGAGCTATTTCGGCTACACCTTGAATACGGTGACCTTGCTCTCGCTGGCTCTGGTAGTCGGGGTGCTGGTCGATGATGCGATTGTGGAGATTGAAAACATCTCACGCCATCTGAACATGGGCAAGACGCCGATGCAGGCAGCGATGGAAGCGGCTGATGAAATCGGTATGGCGGTGATTGCGACTACCTTCGCACTAGTTGCGGTGTTCCTGCCGACTGCATTCATGGCCGGTATTCCGGGTTTGTTCTTCAAGCAGTTCGGCTGGACCGCGGTGCTGGCGGTGTTGGCATCCTTGGTCGTCGCGCGTTTGCTCACGCCTATGATGGCGGCGTACATTCTGAAGCCGGTCAAGCATCATGTAGAAAAAGATAGCTGGATGATGCAGCGTTACTTGATCATCATGCGCTGGTGTTTGACGCATCGTCTGACGACGGCGATTGCTTCAGGCGTGTTCTTTATCGGCTCCATCTTGCTGGTACCTTTGCTGCCGACGGGCTTTGTACCGCCGGCAGATCGTGGCCAGACGCAAATCAATATCGAGTTGCCTCCGGGTAGTACGCTGGCAGAAACAACCGCCGTGGCAGAACGAGTGCGCCTTGCAGTGTCGCAGGATAAAAATATCAAGAGCGTTTTCAGCTCTATCGGTGGCGGTTCCAGCGGTGATGCATTTGCGCCGGGTGCTTCGGCTGAAGCACGTCGTGCGGTGCTGACCTTGACGACCACGCATCGTAATGACAGGCACGAATCGATGTCGGATATTGAAACCAGGATACGCGCGAATATTGCCGATATCCCCGGTGCACGTTTCAACGTTGGGCCACCGGATACCGGCGTCAAGATGCAGTTGGTATTGCGCAGTGAAGATCCATTGGCATTGTCGGAGGCAGCACAAAAAGTTGAACGTGAATTGCGCGGCCTGAAAGGTATAGGAAATGTCACTTCCAGCGCATCGCTGGTGCGTCCGGAAATCATCGTGCGTCCCGATACTGCGCGTGCGGCTGATCTCGGTGTGACAACCTCCAGCATGGGCGAAACCGTACGTGTTGCCACTGCCGGTGACTACGATATGAATTTGCCCAAGCTGAATTTGTCCGAACGTCAGGTGCCTATACGTATCAAGCTGCCAGACAATATGCGCGCCGATCTGGGTGCAATTGAACGTCTGACCGTGCCAGGTAAAAACGGTCCGGTGATGCTGGGCAATGTCGCGTCTGTGTATATGGATAGCGGTCCGGCACAGATCGATCGTTTGAATCGCAGCCGTAATGTGACGCTGGATGTAGAACTGGGTTCGCGTTCGCTGGGTGAATTGAATACCGAAGCACGTGCCCTGCCATCGATGCGCAATCTGCCACCGGCAGTGAAGATCGCTGAACTGGGTGATGCGCAAGAGATGCAGGCGCTGTTCAACAGCTTTGGCCTGGCGATGCTGATTGGTGTCTTGTGTATCTACTGTGTGCTGGTCTTGCTGTTCAAGGACTTCATGCAGCCGATCACGATTCTGGCTGCTTTGCCTTTGTCCATCGGTGGTGCTTTTGTGGCACTGCTGTTGACTGGTCGTGCCTTGTCGATGCCATCGATGATCGGTTTGATCATGTTGATGGGTATCGTAACGAAGAACTCAATCTTGCTGGTCGACTACGCAATCCTGGCACGCCAGCAAGGGATGAATCGCTATGATGCCTTGGTTGACGCCTGTCACAAACGTAGCCGTCCGATTATCATGACGACGATTGCGATGGGCGCCGGCATGTTGCCACTGGCACTCGGCTGGGGCGCTGATCCTAGTTTCCGTTCGCCGATGGCGATTACGGTAATCGGTGGCTTGATTACCTCGACCTTGCTGAGCTTGCTGGTGGTGCCTGCCGTGTTTACCTATATTGATGATCTGGAGCATTGGGTCAAGCGCATGATGCGCAAGGCACGCGGTATCAAGGAAGAACCACTCACGCCACCGCAAATAGCGTTGGAAAAATAATGGCAGATATTTTTTGCTGATCAAAAATTCAAGGAACATCATGACTCGCCCTGTTTTATCTTCTGACAAATTGTCGCCGGATGTCACTCGTTACATCGCAACTTATCATCAAAAAACTGTCAACGAAGTAGCCCATGCCATCGCATCTAATAAAGTTGTGGTGGTGGGCATGGGAATGAATCCCTTCGTTAAAAAAGCACGTGCTGCCTTGTCGGAAGCCGGTATCAATTTCGAGTATCTGGAATACGGTAATTACTTTTCAATGTGGAAGCCGCGCCTGGCAATCAAGATGTGGAGCGGCTGGCCTACATTTCCGCAAGTGTTCGTCGATGGCAAATTGATAGGTGGTTTCAAGGAAACAGTCGCGGCATTGAAGGCCGGCACCATAGTCAAGTGATCAAGGTTCGATGATGTTTTCATCATTACAGACATCGGCTAAGGGCGTGCCACTGAATCTGCATCAGTTGTCCTTGCCTGCGCCATTGACACTGGTGGTGCTGGCACCGCATCCGGATGACTTCGATGCGATCGCTGTTACCCTGCGTTACTTTCATCAACGTGGCGATACGATACATCTGGCGGTATTGACGACAGGTGCAAGCGGTGTGGAAGATGGTTTTGCCGATGCACATACGGATGATGAAAAAGCCGTACTGCGCGAAGCTGAACAAGTTGCAAGTTGTGCATACTTTGGCTTGCCGTCGGAACGTCTCAGCTTCCTGCGTTTGCCGCCGGATGAAAAAGGTAATCCGCGTCTGGATGCCGCGAATCAGGAAATCATTCGTGATTACTTGTCGCAACGTCAACCCGATCTGGTGTTTATGCCGCACGGGAACGACAGCAATGTGACGCATCAACGCACCTATGCCTTGTTTCGCGCAGTTGCTTTGGCTGAGAAATTGTCAGTGTGGGCGGTGCTGAATCAGGATGCAAAAACAGTCGCGATGCGCACCGATCTCTACACACCATTCGATGTTGACAGCGCCGCATGGAAAGCGGAATTACTGCGCTTGCATCGCTCGCAACATCAGCGTAATTTGAATACACGCGGACAAGGATTTGATGAACGCGTGCTGGCCGTCAATCGTAAAACAGGACATGAGCTTGACGCAGAATATGCCGAGGCTTTCGAGTTGGAACGATACGGTTTAGATGATTAATGCATAAAAAAGAATTGGTAAGAAGGAATTGAAATGGTTTGCGATCACAAGAAAGTGCTGGATTTAGAGAAGGCCGGAAACTGGGAAGAAGCGCACGCATTGGTACAAGTGCATTCGGATGAACTGTCCTGCCAGATACATGGCTATCTGCATCGGGTGGAAGGCGATCTCGGTAACGCGCGTTACTGGTATGGCCGAGGCAATAGTTCATTGCCAAAAAATACGCTGGAAGAAGAGTTCGCGCGTTTGTACGGCAAACTCGACCACTGATATTTTTCGATCAATATCTGGCGTGTTGCAACGATATCAACGCGGCTTGCCGTACTCGGCGTCGATCCAGTCGGCTGCGCTGCTACGTGTCAGTTTGAAGTTCGCTGCCACGCGCACTTCGGCTATCTGATCACCTGTTTCATCCTGTGCGGCCAATAAAGCGTAGGGATCATCTTCATCCGGCACGATGTCCAGCGTTACCGTAATGCTGCTTGTTGCGGTATTGACGGTCACGCTTTTGTGCAGATCAGCATGCAATTGCTGTTCGTGGCGTCGCAAGACTTCCGATGCGGTTTTGACCAGCGTATGGAAGGCGGGCGTGTCCAGCGGCTTGGGATTCTTCTTGTCGCGCCCCATGGTCCATGGCCCGACCAATGCCGGTTCGGATTCACCATCCTTGATCATGGCAACTGCCCAGCCTTCATCGTCTTCATTCTTGATAACGCGTGCGGTCCAGCCATTGTCGCGCCATAAACGCGGTTCGTGTATTGCGCTGTCCGGATCTGTTTCGATCGCGTCGTGTGCTTCCATGTTGTGCATTGAATATCGCTTTTATTGATTCCATCGGGTTGCGTATCATAGTTGGATTTCGCGATGGCCGCGCGCCCTCGCATCAAATCTGCAAAGAGCTCTTACTGCGTGTAGACTTGCGCCCTTGCGACGGTTCTCGTCAAATGCGCTGAACGCATCAAGATCAAATCCACGAATTAAATATCCATGTCCACTGCTTCAAGAATGCCTTGCGTCGATGCGCTCAAGGCCGTTGCCTGTTTGTTGATAGTCTTGCATCACCTCGCGTTTTACGGTCCGATGTCCGATATTGCTTATCCGCTCATGCCGACTGTGATTGATCTGTTTTACCAATATGGCCGGATGGCGGTGCAGGCTTTCTTTGTGATCGCAGGATTCTTGCTGGCTGCAAAATTTGCACCGGATGGCGCTACTTCTCTGACGCATCCGATCAGGGCAATTTATCAACGTTATCTGCGTCTGGTGATTCCTTATCTGGTGGCGCTGGTATTTGCGATTCTGTGCGCGGCGCTGGCACGCGAGTGGATGACCAGCGATTCGATCCCGGATGCGCCTAGTCTCGCGCAGTTGTTGCCGCACATTTTCTTGCTACAGGATTTGATGGATCAGGAAGCCTTGTCTGCTGGCGTCTGGTATGTGGCGATTGATTTGCAACTGTTTGCTGTTGCGGCCTTGTTGTTATGGCTGGGCGGAAAAGTTGAAGTGCATTATCCGAAATTGCGCATCATCGGTCCTTTGTTCATTGCGGTGCTGACTTTCGCGTCCCTGTTTGTCTTCAACCGGAATACAGGACTGGATGAAACCGCCTTGTACTTTTTCGGTTCATATGGTTTGGGTGCCTTGGCTTACTGGGCGTCGCGTCGTCCGCTGGGCATGATGTGGCTGGCAGCTTTGGGTCTGGTGGTGGTCGCGGCACTGCTGTTTGATTTCCGCGGACGCATACTGGTGGCAGGTTGTGTGATGCTGATACTGGGTGTCGCACGTCAGCTGGGAGTATTGGAGCGCTGGCAGATGCCTGGCTTCTTGACTTACCTTGGTCGCATCTCGTACTCAGTCTTCCTGATTCACTTCCCTTTGTGCATGATCGTGAATGCGGTGTTCTTCCATTTCTTCCCGCAACAGCCAATCGTAAACGTCATCGGCATGCTGATCGCTTTGTGCGTCAGCATTATCGGTGGAGCATTATTGTTCAAATGGGTGGAAGACAGACCGAGCAGCAAGCGCCGTTTGCTGGCGCCGACGGGTTTGTTGGTGAGCGGCATGCTAGTCGCCCACCAGATGAGTTAAGACTTTATGAGCGGCATTCTGCGCTGATATCCAGCGACTTATCGTAATACTTCGATTCGATTTGCAGCATGCCGAGGATGGAGTGGAACAGATTGTCCTGGCTGACTGGATTGGCGGCACGCTTTGCCAGGCAGTCTTTGTTCAGATGGAAGCTGTTGGCAAAACCTTGTGACAGCCACATCACCATCGGAATTTGCGTTTGCTCTTTAGGAGCGATCGAGTACGGCAAGCCGTGCAGATAAATGCCGTGTTCCCCCAGCGATTCACCATGATCCGACAGGTACAGCATCGCGGTATCGTAAGACGTTTGTGTCTTCAGATAAGCTATGGTTTTCGCCAGGAAGTGATCGGTGTACAGCACGCCATTGTCATACGCATTGACGATCTGTTCGCGTGAACATTTGCTCAGATCGGATGTGTCGCAAGTTGGCGTAAAGGTACGCATAGATGCCGGATAACGTCGGTAATAAGCCGGTCCGTGATTACCCAGTTGATGCATGACGATGAACAGATTGCCGTTCTTCGCTTTATGTATTTCGCCATCCATGTTTTCCAGCATGATCTCATCGAGACAGCGTTCGCCGTCACACAAGGCGGGATTTTTGCTATTGCCTAGCTGCTGTTCTTCGAGGCCATCGCATACACCTTTGCAACCAGCCTGGTTATCGCGCCATACCGTTTTGACGCCGACATGATCGATGATGTGCAACAGCGATTCGTGATTGCGTATCTTTGCTTCGTCGTAGTTACGTCGGCCATAGATAGAGAACATGCACGGGACTGATACTTCGGTATTGGTGCCACATGAAGTTGCATGCGGGAAGTTCATCACATCCAGTTTGCTCAACTCAGGTGTGGTTTGGTGTTCGTAACCATTCAAGCCCCAGTTCGCGGCGCGCGTCGTTTCGCCCACTACCAATATAAAGAGCATGGGTTTGGTACGTTGACCCCAAGGTGCAGCCAGCTTGGCATCTTCACTGATTTTGACGCGTGGTGTGTTGGCGTGTGCCGTATCGGCGACGACTACGCGCACCAGCGAGTAAAGATAATTGCTGGGTGTGATCAGGTAACGCACTTCCTTCTGATTGCGCATCAGAGAAGAGAAATCCTGATAGACCAACATGGTAGAGCCAACCGTAACGGCGAGTGCGCCAATGATATACAGCAGACGAGTTGGAATCGCGCGATACCAGGATGTTGTTTTCAAACGCAGACGCCATAGCAGCAGTATCGGCAGCACGGCGAACACGAACATATGTACACAGAAGCTCAGCGAGAATAGTTCACTGGCTTCCTTGACGTCGGTACGCAGAATATTTCTCACCATGTCCGAATCGAAGAACACGGTGTACTTGTTCATGTAATACGTGGCGGCTGCCGTGACGAGAAGCAGCACGGTAAGTACTGGTTTGGCAGTCCAGCGATTCAGCAGGAAGAGCAGCGCTGTAGATTGCAATGCCGTGATCGCAACGAAGATTGCGCCGGCAAAAAGCCAGGAGTCGAATTGCGCCCAATTGCGTCCAGTCACTGCCGCTGAAAAGAACAAATAATTGGATGTCAGCGAAAAGAACAGGCTGGCCAATATGGCGAGTCGTTCGGTACTGATGGCGGGAAGACGATCTAAGAAACGGAGAAAGTGGCCGTTGCCACGTGCTTCAAGTACTGCGCCGGTGCTTCCGGTTGCTTGCGATGGTTTCAAGACAGACACCGACCTCAGATTGGACAATCTAATACGCTAGCGTCTGTGGCGTTAAGGCCGCGTTAATGTTGACGAAATGCTTCTTATTATGAGATCAATGGCAATCATGCGGCTGGCTAGATCGCTGTTCTATCAGAGAGGAAAGTTCCGATTCTCGATATAAGCGTTGGGTGGGAAGGCCAGAATAAAACGGCTGCCACCGCCTGCTGGACTTTCATATTGAATCTGCCAACCTAGATGATCCGCTACTCGTTTAACAATTGCCAGGCCGAGGCCGGAGCCAACGTGATGGTTCTCGCTGCCACGTACGAAACGCTCGAACAGGCGGGTGCGTACATTGTCTGGAATGCCAGGCCCATTATCTTCAATTGTTAATTGTTGCGTCGTTAGCTGCACCTTGACGGTGCCTTCTTCCGTGTACTGACAGGCGTTGCGCAGCAGATTGCCGATGGCGATCCCGACCAGCTCCGCACGTGCATATACCCAAACATCACTAGATGCACCGAATTCAATTTGCACCTGCTTGCCGAGCAAGAGTTGACGGCAGCGCTCGATTTCGCGCTCAATTAAATGCGTAAGTGAGAGTTGTGAGCCGCCCAGGGTATTCGGTGATTGCGACAACATAAGCAAGGCACTGACGCGTTCCGATGCCTCGGCCGCCACGCGACGTATGCGTTCGGCCACGGCCAATTGATCTGGCGATTGCGCCAACTGTACTTTTAATAATTCTGATGCGCCCAGAATGATAGTTAGTGGCGTGCGCAACTCATGGCTGACATCGCCGGTAAACAATTTTTCATCGGCGAGAAATTGTTGTAACTGATCAGTACGTTTGGTGAAAGCGCGTGCCAGCATGCCGACTTCATTTTGCGTATTGAGCGATGGCAGTGTGGACGGCATGTCGTTATGCTCTACCGAAGTTGCCAATGCGGTCAGCGGTGCGATGACATGTTTGGCAAATGTACGACCGAGGCCGACTGCGAGCAGGAGGCTGGTAATAAAGCCGGCCGCGATGGCAAAGAAAATCAGTAATTCGGTACGCTCGAAATCACTGGTGTCATCGGCAATGACAAAGTGTTGATCGTTGGCCATGCGCACGACGACGTGCATTTCTGTACCTTCGTTTTCAATCTCATGAATGCCGGGAGGCAGTTTGCGCAGGGTATCTGGAATGTCTGCATCGACGTAAAAACTGATGTCAGGTGGTAATTCCAGCGTACGGTGATTGATGTATTGGCCGATCAGATTGGTTGCCAGCTTATCGAGATTATTATCGATCAGCTTGGACTCCATCAACTCGACCGCGGTATAGGCAGCCAGCGAAAAGAAGCTGCACAGTACAAATGCCAGCAGGACAAAAGCGCCGGCAATACGGTTCTTCAGTGATTGACTAGGTTTCATCATGGTCGATCAGGCGATAACCGCTGCCTGGTAATGTACGCAACATGGGTTTCACAAAAGGTCTATCCATCGCATGGCGCAAGGCATGAATGTGCGTGCGCAGCGCGTCGCTATCGGGTGGATCGTCACCCCAGATTTCACGCAACAATTCTTCGCGCGTGATCAGCGCTGGTGCTTTACGCATCAGCGATTCCAGCAATTTGTAGCCGGTTGGCGTCAACGCGAGTTTGTGGCCAGCGCGTTTGGCTTCGCAACGACTGAGGTCGAAACGTAATTCGCCGAACTCCAGAATATGTTCGACATTCTCATTGCGGGCGCGACGTACCAGCGCTTTCAATCTGGCTTCCAGTTCAACGAGTGAAAAAGGCTTGACCAGATAATCGTCGGCACCGACCTCAAAGCCGGTCAACTTGTCCGTGACGGTATCGCGTGCGGTCAGTATCAGAATGGGGGTGGCGAGGCGATGCTCTTTGCGCAGTTGGCGGCAGACTTCGATACCGTCTATGCCCGGTAATTCTAGATCCAGCACAATCACATCGTAGTGTGCGCTGGTGGCACGCGTGACGCCAGCCGAGCCGCTCAGGGCGACATCCAGCGTGTAGCCTAGCGGCTCCAGGAATCCGTACAGATTGGCGACGATATCCGGATTATCTTCGATGATCAGTGCGTACACGTTTTCTTCTCTTCGGTCAGCTGGTTGAAAATCGGATTGCGTATGCGGTGATTGTAACGCGCAGCGCATGCAATCACGCATGCGCTGTTTCAGCTAGCAGATTCTTCTATAGGCACAAAGCGTTGTACGGTTTGCCCCTGATGCTCAAACTTTTCAAAGAACACGCTTTCCGGCCGTGTCCAGAATGAACCGTCCGCGGCGGTATACACAATCATCACGATGCTGGGATCGGATTCAAGCTTGGCGGCGCAAACAAAATTGTAGATGCCGCCTTTGTAGTGTCTGAATTGCATGATGACCTCTTGCTTACATTCTGACGATCCAGCTCGCCACGACCAGTACCACACCGATATTGATAGGAATATTGATACCTGGTTGTGTGCGACCGTAGGCCTTCATGGCGTTGGATACAGCAAAGCCGCCCCACACCAGCAGATTGCCGCCGCCGCGCAGCCAGTCGACTTCATTCGCGCCGGTAACTAATTGATATGCACCCATCACGGCAAAGTAGCTGCAGAGCACGGTGAGTGTCAGCCGAACCTTCTTTTGCGCCAACAGTTCGTCGAGCGATTTTCCTGAAAACATAGAGACTCCATTTGTAGAGCCGCTATTGTAAGGGAGTAAGGCGACCGAGACAGTTTTAATCCAGTGTTGCATCTGCACTCATTTGCGACGATATCGGCGCAAGCAAACTGGCAAGCCGCATGGCCTTGTGAGATTATCTGCTCAATTGATGCGCGGCAAGATGTCGGCATAACGGAAGATGGAACGCAATAATGAGTGATGTAAAAAGCGACATAAAGAGTGATGCAAAGACGGAGTCAACGAGTGTCCTGATCGTCGATGACGATGAAGAAATTCGTCATTTGCTGGCAAACTATCTGGCCGACTTTTCCATCCGGGCGCATGGCGTTGCGGATGGTGAGGCGATGCGCGAGGCGATGGCGACGACGCATTTTGATGCCATCATTCTGGATCTGATGTTGCCGGGCGAGGATGGTTTGTCACTCTGTCGGCAGTTACGTACGACGACTGATATTCCCATCATCATCCTGACGGCGCGCGGTGAATCGACTGATCGTGTGGTCGGATTGGAGCTGGGCGCTGACGATTATGTGATGAAGCCTTTTGACCCGCGTGAACTGGTTGCGCGCATACACACGATTCTGCGTCGTACCAAGGATGGCAAAAAGCGTGGACAAATTGCAGATGAAAATGCCGAGTTATGGCATTTTGAAGGTTGGACGATCAATCGTCTGGCACGTCAGCTTGTCACGCCGCAGCGCATGGTCGTGCCTTTATCCAATGCAGAATTCCGTCTGTTGTCTGTCTTTATCGAACGGCCCTACCGCGTCTTGAGTCGCGATCAATTGATGGATGCAGCGCGTGGTCAGAACGCGACGGCATTCGACCGCAGTATTGATTTGCTCGTTTCGCGCCTGCGTCAAAAGCTGGAAGAAGATCCGAAAGACCCTAAATTCCTCAAGACGATACGAGGTGAAGGCTATATGTTCGATGCCAAGGTCGTGCGATGAAGTTGATTCCAAACACCATTTTCGCGCGTCTGTTTGCGTTGGTGGTGATGGCACTGGTGGTCAGCCACGTCATGACATTCGTCTTGCTTTTCCAATTCTTTGATCGCGATTTTCCACCACGGCCACCGCATATGCGGGCGCAGGCCGGACAAATGGCAGAACCGGATGCATTTATGCGTCGCCCTCCACCTCCCATGTGGGAAATCGGCGGTTACACCTTCCGACCGCTGCCGCCGGGTTTGTGGATAGGCTTGATTGTCCAGTTCATTACGCTGACGGCGACAGCCTGGTTTGGTGCGCGCTTCCTGGCGCGACCCATGCAGCAAGTCGCGCATGCATCGGCACAGCTGGCGAAAAATCTATACAGCGTACCGATGAAAGAACAGGGGCCGGATGAAGCGCGCCAGACGGCACGTGTGTTCAATGACATGCAACACAAGGTGCGTGGGCAAATTGAAGAGCGCGAACGTTTTGTCGCCGCCGTGTCGCATGATTTGCGTACGCCACTTACGCGCATGAAGTTGCGCATCGAGAATCTGTCCGAGAATTACGCCAAACAAAAGCTGCGCGATGACATCGGCGAGATGGCCGATATGCTGGATGCGACGCTGGATTATTTGCGTGAACGTGTATCGACTGAGCCTTTGCAATTGCTCGATGTACAGTCGCTGATT
This sequence comes from Herminiimonas sp. GW821-FHT09C12, assembly GCF_059416385.1. Taxonomy (NCBI): domain Bacteria; kingdom Pseudomonadati; phylum Pseudomonadota; class Betaproteobacteria; order Burkholderiales; family Oxalobacteraceae; genus Herminiimonas; species Herminiimonas sp. GW821-FHT09C12. The sequence goes on along the minus strand of NZ_JBWKPC010000001.1, from coordinate 756,484 downwards.
GAAGTGATCGCCGAAGATGCCGGTGACAAGGTCAGCATGTCGGGTACGGCAGAGCCTTTGTTCACTCGACCGATAGCCTTGCGTCGCTGTCTCAGCAATTTGGTGGAAAACGCTTTGCGCTACGGACAGGAAGCGGTAATCACGCTGCGTGATACGCAAGATACGCTGGTGATAGAAGTACAAGATCGCGGTCCCGGGATTCCGCCGGACAAGATGGCAGCAGTATTCGAACCTTTCGTGCGGCTTGATCCTTCTCGCAACAAGGCCTATGGCGGCGTGGGTTTGGGACTTTCCATCGCACGTGAAGCCGCAATCCAGTGTGATGGTCGCCTCACCTTGCGCAATGCGCCGGAAGGCGGCTTGATTGCCAGCATCGCCATCACACGCTAGCTGTTGCAAATTTGCCGAATGTATCAATCTCGATACAAAGTACACATGCCGTGGATACATTGCACTGACATCCTGAGATCGCCTGCATAGAGATAGGGTCTCTGCCGGCGTCAATCAATGGGAGAAAAAACATGGCAATCGGCGGAGTGAGCAGCAGTACATCATGGACCGTACAGCGTCCGGACGCGACCAAGATAGCGAACGATTTGTTCGCCAAGGTCGATACCAAGAATCAGGGTTATATCGACAAGGCTGCATTACAGTCCGCGCTGGAGCAAGTTTCGGCAGACGGCAGCTCAACTTCTACCGATGTCGATCAATTCCTCAGCAAGATAGACACGGACAGCGACGGCAAGATCACCAAGCAGGAACTGACGGATGGCGTCAAGCAATTGGCGGATCAGCTGGATGCGCAATTCGATAGCTCGCGCGTTGCACGCGCTGGCGCTGGTGAGCCGCCACCAGCACCGCCATCGATAGATGATATTTTCTCCAGTCTGGATACCAAGAATCAAGGCTATCTTGACAAGGAATCGCTGCAAGCGGCTTTCGATAAAAACTCGACCGATACCGAAGCCAATACGGCTAAAGTGGAAGAAATCTTCAAAGCGCTGGATACCGATGGCGACAACAAAATCACCAAGGAAGAACTGGCCGCCGGTATCGATCAATTGGGTGGGCCAGAAGGCGCGGCAAGTGCAAGTGCCGCCAGCGGCAGCGGCGCAACTGAACAAGCGGCGGGTGCACGACCAGCCGGCGGAGGTGGCGGTGGTTCAGCAGAAAGCAGCACCACGAAAACCTACGAAGCAGCCGACACCAATCAGGACGGCACCGTCAGTTTGCAGGAATTGGTTGCTTATCAATTGAGTGAAGCTTCTAAAACTGCCAGCAGCGAAACTGACAAGAAAACCAGCATGGATGCTGTGATGAAAATTATGACGCAACTGGCACAGACCTACGGCAAGTTCGATCAGGATATTGCCAACTCAACCAGCAGCGTCAACGTCATCTCCGAAACGGCCTAACCGTTGCCATTTATCGCGCGGGCACCAAACGCAGCAATTGCCCGCGCGCTTCATCCGTCAGTATATAGAGCAAGCCATCCGGTCCTACACGTACATCGCGTACGCGTTGTTCCAGATCCGGCAGCAGGCGTTCTTCCTGCACGACTTTGCCATCCTTGATTTCCAGCCGTGCCAGATAGCGGAACTTGAGCGAGCCTACAAACAGATTGCCTTGCCACGCTTTACCGTATTTGTCGCTCTGCAGAAAAGCCATACCGGATGGCGCTATCGATGGCGTCCATTGGTAGAGCGGTTGCTCCATGCCTGCTTGGGCTGTCAGCCCTGCGCCGATTTTGCCGCCGCCGTAATTTTCACCGTAAGTGATGACGGGCCAGCCGTAGTTCTTGCCAGCTTGCGGGCGATTGATTTCGTCACCGCCTTGTGGGCCGTGTTCATGCATCCATAATTTGCCATCTGGTCCCAGCGTCGCGCCTTGTGAGTTGCGATGGCCTATGCTCCAGATTTCTGGTAGTGCGCCGGCTGTGCCGACGTATGGATTATCCGGCGGCACTGAACCATCCTTGCGGATGCGTATGACTTTGCCGTGATGATTGTCCAGCGTTTGTGCATCTTGCATACGGCTGAAGCGATCGCCTAGCGTGAGGAATAAAGTGCCATCGCTGTTCTCGACGATGCGACAACCGAAGTGGGCGCGGCTGGCGAATTTGGGTTGCTGGCTGAAGAGGACTTTGACTTGCTCCAATTTCTTTAAATCATTCGACAGTCGTGCTGATGCAAGCGCGGTGGAGTTGCCGCTACCACCGGTGCGGCTATTCGCCTCTTCGCTGTAGCAAAAATAAATGGTGCGATTATCGGCAAAGCGGCTGTCTGTAATGACATCGAGCAAGCCGCCCTGACCACCGACTTCTATCTTCGGCAAACCAGATAATGGTGCCGAGAGTGGCGCGCCTGCTTGCACGATGCGCATATTTCCGGAGCGTTCGGTCACGAGCATGCGATTGTTGTCGATGAAGGCAACAGCCCACGGATGATCCAGACCTTGCGCGATGACTTCGGTACGTATCTTGTTTGTTGATTGTGCAAACGCGCTGAGCGATGTCATGTACATCATCGTTCCCAGTATGCAGATGACTTGCGACCAGGGTGCGCGTGTTGCAGAACGGTGCAGCGAGGATGATGGTGTGTGCATGCTGGCCTGTAGATATAAAAACCGCCCGGCGGGTGCCGAGCGGATTAATTGAATTGCTGCAGATGTGGTGTACAGCGTAGTGCACATAGTGCAAACACCATCGTATGGTGCTATCCGGCGCGAGTGGATGCGGGGCGCGTTGTGGGCTGTGACATCTGCTGCGGTTTTAATTAGATATTTTATGAAGGGCGAGGTGGTTTACTCGGCAGTGCTTTGACGCTGGTGATGGCATATCCCTTTGCATTGATTTGTCCGAATGGATTATCAATCGCAAAGTCTGCCAGATGCGTGGCATTGTCTGCGAGATCGACGCTGCGATCTGTCGGTTCCCAATCGGTGTTGACGACTTCTTCTGGAAGTAATCGGCCTTCCGGCACTGCGAGGTATGAAAAGTGGCCTGCGTGTTCTGCTCTCCGGTAAATATCTATGCGCATGACAAGTCCTTGGAAAAATGAGTGGGGGTCTTGTGCGACCTTACATAGCGACAAAGGTTGCGTCATCAGCATAGCTGATCTTTTTAAAACAGGATGGCGTGATATTTGCTATGGATTGCTGCTTAGTAAGGTTTTTTTGATAACTGGGATGGCAGTTGGCTAAAAGTTAGAGTTTTGCGCGTAGATAGTCGCTTTTTTGCACAAAATAGGGACATTTCTGTTGCTGTAGGTTACGTTTCGGCAACCAAATGCTTGACTGCGTGTTAATCTGCCAATTCGTTGCGCCAGATTGGTGACATACGCGAACTGCTCCATTTGTGCGAAGTGTAGGAGGTGGTCATGTTGAAATACGATTTTTCAGTGAAGACGCGCGAAGGCCAAAAGCTTGAAAGCATAGTCATCGGCGGTATGGATCGTGGTGATGCAGAACGCAAGCTGCGACAAATGTATCGACATTGCGAAGTTCTGCGTTGCGATATCAAAGGCGCTGTTCAGCGACCGGGCATTGCGCAATCAGTTGACGATATCTTGACGCTCATCTCGCGTTGAGTCTGGCTGCTGGATAAAGCCGTCGGCTAGTAGTTCATCGAGCAAGGTTTCGTAATCCTGTGCACCACGGCTGTTTGGTGCGTGCTCAAAAATGGTTTTGTTGTGCGCAGGACTCTCAGCGAGGCTGACGTTCTCTGCAATGCGCGTGCGACAGACATCGGCACCGAACTTCTCTTCCAGCACTTTCAATACTTCCCAGGCCATGCCGCGTCGTCCGTCGAAGCGCGTTAACAAATAACGCCGATTGACGCGACGCTTCAAGACCGGCTCCAGCGCGCGTAGCGTTTTCTCAATTTGCATCGCGCCTTTTGCCGACAGATGATCGGCAGATACCGGCACGATCAGACTATCGCAGGCAAAGATGGCATTGAGCGACAGCACGCCTATCAGTGGACAGCAATCGATCAGTACCGGTGTATTTGCATCGTGGAATTTTTCTGCGCGCAATGTGGCGTTGAGCATATTGACGATGTTGTAGCCTTTGCCGAACAGCGTATCGACTTTGGATAATTCCATGTGCGCGGGAATCAGGCCGAGGCCGCTGGTGGCGGACGTTTGCACTAATTCTTGCAGTGGGCGATTACGTTGAAACAGACTGAGAATGGTGTCGTCGCCGGAGTTTGCCGTGATGCCGGCAATGGCGCTCAAGTGTGCTTGTGGATCGAGATCAATACCGTAGGGACGACAACCGCGCCGCGCCAACGCAGCAGCCAGATTCAATGCAGTGGTGGTTTTACCCACACCGCCCTTCTGGTTGAATACCGTGACTATCGTCATAAGCTTTCCGCCTCTGTTACTGCGATGCATATTTATATGCAGTTTCAGAATAGTAACATTCGCTTATTTCTAATCATCAAGTATCGCTACACAATTCTATTCAATAGATATCGTGACTGTGGAGTGCGCGGTTTACTTAGGTGTATTTAAGTCGAGTTTTAAACTGCTCTGAGTTTTTTCCCTAATCTGCGCCATCCAATAATTACACCGGTAATGCTGAGTGTCGCGCCTCCCACACTCAATATGATCAGCAGAATGTCCCATAGCGGACGTCGGCCCAGTAGTGGTAGCCAATCCCAGCTATGCAGCATCGCAAAGAGCCAGCGACTTGTGCGTTTATGGTTGTCGATTTTGCCCAAGACTAAGCCTGTATGCGGATCAATGTGTACCCAAGTAGCGTGCGGATCATCAAAAATCACACGGAGTATAGGTAAAGGTTTTTCGCTGCCACCTCCCATCGTGTGAGGTTCACGTGCGTAGTAATACAGATCGTATTGATTAAGTTGCTCAACACTTGCCACCGGTGCTGCCAATAGCTGTCGTGCACTGGCTAGCAATGCATCCTGATCAATTGTTCGCGCTGTTGCGCTGTGACTATCCAGTAGTGAAGGTGCGCCTACTGCGCCATAGGCTAGTACGGTGGATAGAGCAAGGTTATGCGTCCAGCGCAATTCACGAACAGGGTGATCAATAGCGGTTAGCAAGTTTTTCGGTGCTGCATCTTGCGCTGAAATCGTCAGCGGTCCGCCTTGCATCAATTCTGTGCGCAAGGGTTGCGCGCCACTGTCAAAGATACGCCAGGGATTCATGGACATCAGACCGCTGAAAATCCAAGTGATCGTGATCAGCGCAAAGAGCAAGCCTGCGATGTGATGCCACTTCATGATTCCATTTTGATAGGGCGAACGCGAGCCATTGCGATACGGCCTGGAAAATCGCCAACGCGTGATGCCGACAATCGTTCCGGTGATCGCGGCTACGATGCCGAGGATGGATAAGTAAATAACGATATCCGTCCAATAGGCGTTAAAAAAATTGCCGCGAAACGGATAGAGCCAGTGTATCCATGCGCCTGCATAGTTCCAGAGACGCTCGTTGCGGGTTGCATCTCTTACGACCTCTCCCGTTTTGCCCGAAACATAAACCAGCGTCGCATCCTGATCATTGATTTCTATTCGATACAGCGGTCTATGCGCATCAAGTGCGCGTGAGTGAGTAAATGCATCTTCATCCACGTTATCAAGGTAGCTGACGGTGGCGTCCTTGCCTGCATAAGCGGCAGCGCTGGCAAGTGCATGTTGAACATCTACATTGCGCAAGCGCTCGCCGCTTTGCGCATCGATGACTACCGTACTACTTACGTGAGCGGGCTTCTTGCTTCCTGGTGCATCCGGATTTTTGTTTTTGGGGACAACCAGATAAACCGGCTTACCCGCACTCGCATTAGCCAATCGCAATTCAGATAGGGGGCCCGTGATACCGGCAGCATCAAGTGCCTGCTTGGGAGAAAGCAAATTGAGCTGTGCATCAATAGGTGGCAAGTGTTGCAGACGTTCCCGTTCCGTGAGTTTGGGATAACCGACATACATCATCACTACGCCCGAGATAAACCACATCGCAAAGAAAACGCAAGCGACAATACCTAGCCACCTATGTACAAGAAACAAGTAACGTTTCAAGCGGATCCGCATCAATTTCTCCGATTAAAAAGTGATACGCAGCGTCACGTCTGCCGTACGTGGTGCACCGAGGTAGGCGGAGGTAGCACTGACGTTGGCGGCGTAGATTTTATCGGTGGCATTACGGATACGTCCTATCAAGGAGACATTGCGATTGATCTGATAACCCAGGCCGAGATCAAGCAGCGTGTAGCTTGGCCAAACCATCGTGTTTGCAGCATCGGCATAGACTTTGCCGACACGGCGTATTCCCATACTGGCTTGTAGAGCCGGAGTAATTGCATATGATGTCCACAGATTTGCTACGGTCGCTGGTATGTTGGTTGGGGTTTTACCCGCCAGAGAAACGCCGCCCTGCCTGAAATCTTCGTATTGCGCATTGACGTAGGTAAAGTCAGCGCGTACTGCCCACTGGCGTGTAGCTTGCAAGCCGACTGACAAATCAATACCCTTGGCGCTTTGTTCTCCCACCAGTATCGTCAACGCACTATTGCTTGGATCTTGGGTCGCGATGTTCTTGCGGACGATACTGTAGATGGCTGCCGTCGCACTTCCTTTTCCTTGCCAGAAATCCAGCTTGGTGCCGATTTCTAACTGACGCCCTGTTGTGAGTTCGGTATTGGTGATGGCATTTGCAAAAGACGCTGTTGCAAGTGAGCCTGCCGGTGGATCGGCTGCCGTTGCGTACTGCATATAAGTCATTGCGTTTGGTGTGATGTCCCAGACCAGACCAACACGACCTGTAGTGGGGTTGTAACTGCGCTCATAGCTCGCTGGATTACTGGCGTTTACAGCACCACGATTGATCAAGTTCAAATCGATACGTTCATGACGCAATGCCGTTACGAGATTTAATGCTGGCAGTAGTGATGTTCGATTTTCTACATACAAGGCGGTGGTTGTAACCTTGTTTGTCATGCTTGGCACAAAACCCGGTGTCATACCTGGGACATCAAAAAAATTCTCTGTCACAAAATTGTAGGGATCAACGGTACTAAATGATGCAGGCAAACTTTTCGGAAAGCGAGTCTGTTTGTTTAATGCCATATCCAAACCAAAGGACCAATCGCTGCGAAGTCCTGCGAGTTCACCTTTATATGTGCCATCAATTCGATTACCGATTACGCGTTGATCATGCCGTTGTAGCAATGCACCTGAGCGTATGACTTGTGTATTGTCGGCATTAAAACGGTAACTTTCAACGTTACGGTAATCGCGCTGAGCATCATAAGCGTAAAAAGTATTCTTGAAATGCAGTGCATCATTGACTTGCAAATCAGTGATCGAACGCAGCCATTGCACACGTTGTTTGTAAATACCATCGGCGCTGTTGTAGTTTTTGAAGCGCGTGCCGTCATCTATCCGCAAGGTACCAGCAATTGGATTTAGCAAAGGCGTGCCCCAATAAGGACGATCAACCGCATCATTCTGATATTCATACGCCAGAGTATGCGTAAGGCCTCGTCCGAAGTCTGACAGCAGTGAAGTTGCCAATTGGGTGGAATGTGTTTTAGTGCCATCCGACCATCCATCCGAATGGTGATCATTCAAATCGATACGCAAGTAATGTGATGGCGTCCCTGAATCATCGCCTGCTATGCGGCGATTCAATCCGATTGATGCCTCTTTCAAACCCTCGGTTCCTACGCGCAGGCGCGCCTCGGAAACATCGTCACGCTGAGCGATCTTGGTAATGTAATTGATCGAACCACCAACGGCACCTGCACCGTATAAGAAACTAGACGGCCCACCGATGGCTTCGACGCGATCATAGATCCAGCTATCGACTGCCCGGTTCGCGATCGTGTAGTTCAAATCTATGCCGTTGTACAACTGACTGACCGAGCCGCCACTGAAGCCGCGATAACGAACGGTAATATTGCCGGGCGCATTGTGTGCGCTTACACCCGGAATTGCCTTGAGAATTTCCTGCGTATCTTCTGCGCCGCGTGCATCTATGGTGGCTCTATCCACCACGGTTACTGTCGCAGGTGTTTCGCGCGGTGTCAGACCGAGACGGCTACCGGTAGTCGTCGGTGTATCCAGACTGATGATGCCGTTTGCCATAGGTGCTTCCACCTCAACAACAGGAAGGGTTTTTTCGGCCGTCGATTGTGCATGAACTGGACGCATAGGCATCGCCGCGGTAGAAAACAGCACAGCTAGCAAAAGCGCTGTCTTTGCAGGTTTAAAAGAATGTGACATCCGGGTGTAGTCATGATTGCTAATGTTAATAACGCGAGAAGGCGCGTAGCGATCAGAGACGGAAAATAATATTGTTCGTTGTGAAAATCTTGGTGAAGACATGTCTACTTTCTTTCCTGAATAAATATAGGTAACGCCTTGCGGCATTGGGTGCTTCACTCATCATCGAAACATCGTGCTTTTGTTCGACGGGCGTAAAGCGCTAGTCAGGAAAGAAAGGGTGGTGCACGCGACTGTGCCGCTGTCCATATAAAAAGTGGCTGAGGCGATTGGTAAAACAGCGATGGCAGCGTCAACTCGCTAGCGGCACGCGGTATCGCGTATTTGCTGGAAGGCGGCAAACCAAGCGCGCCGGCATGGTTCAAACAATATGGACAATCTTTCATATGCAAACCGTGCTCGTCCGGCGCAGAAGAATCAGATGATTGATTATCTGTTTGAATAAAGCGCACGCCATCGGCTGAGCAGATTTCCGCCCACGACGCAGCTTGCCCACCTTTTGCATTCAGCGCATGCGAAATCGAGGGTGCTAGCGAACCAAACAAGATCACAAACAATGTAATCCAGCTCATAAGGACAAGGCGATAAGGACTCGATGTCATGTCAGTCGCCTAGGTATTCTGATAAAGAAGTTCATGCATTCTTATTGGGCAGAATGACTTGCTATGCCAAGCGCCGCACGGCTCGTGACGACACATGACGCACCACATCCGGTTTGATGTGAATCGACCAAGACAGGGAGCGGGACTAGCTGCATTTCGACCACATGGCCGAGCGACGATGGCGATGCGAGTGATGGATCGCGGCCGATGCTGAACAACAGTGCGGCAATGAGCAGCGCGATCAGATTGAGTGTGATGACGAATTTACGGCGAGTTGACATGGTGAACTCCTGTTTCGATATGAAGACACACCGACAGACGAACGCCATCAGGCGCACGTGCTATCGGTACTCAGCAACGATCAGGAAAAAGCCGGGGGAGCGCGAGGTTGTGCGACGACCCATGCGAACAGCGGGCGCGATGCTTGATAAAACAGAGGAGGAAGTACGTGGTCGCCACTGACAACCGGCATGACGAAGTCAGCGGAAGGCGGCAAACCGAAGGATCCAGCGTGCGTTAAACAGAATGCGCAATGCTCGAAGTGCGTTGCCTTTTCAGCCGGTGCAGGCGCTTGTTGATTCTGGTCGCCATCGACCTTCATCATCTTGCTGCCTTCTACGGTACAAATTTCTACCCATGCATTTGGCGCACCTTTGGCAGCAGCAACCGCGTGAGAAATCGAAGGCGCAAGCGATGCCAGCAGAATCGCAAAACAGGCGATCCAGGTAGCAAATCTATGCGTGGCTCTTGTCATTCTCATGGCAGGACATTGACGAGGAAAAGGGTTTGCTTGCGGATTTCGTATTCGAAAAGTACAAGCACATCGCCGCGGATTATAGCCGGGCTTGGCTGGAAAGGTACAGGATCTTAACTATCAGGCATGGCGCAATTACCACGCTTAGGCACGCCGGGATTGCATGACGCGGGGTAGTTAATTTAAAATGAGAATAATTCTTATTCTCTTCTATGTGATCATTTTGTCCGCCTCGGCCCCCGTTCCGCAACATGAAGTGCATGCGCTGTATAGCAATCATCATGGATGGTTGCTTGGGTGGTTGCGCGGAAAACTTGGTAACGCTTTTGATGCGGCCGATCTGACGCATGACACCTTCGAACGTTTGTTGTCGCGGCTGGACCGTCCCATGTTGCGTGATCCGCGCGCCTATCTGGCCACGATTGCGCACGGTTTGGTCGTCAATCATTGGCGTCGACTCGAGATCGAACGTGCTTATCTAGATACCTTGTTGCTGGTGCCGGAGAGTCTGGCGCAGTCGCCGGAAGAGCGTGCGCTGCTGCTGGAAACCTTGTGTGAAATCGACGCCATGCTTGATAAGCTCAATCCCAAAGCGCGTAGTGCTTTCTTGATGGTGCAATTGGACGGTCTGACTTATGGTGACATCGCACAACGCATAGGCGTGTCCGAACGCATGGTCAAAAAATATATGGTGCAAGCGATGCTGCATTGTCTGCAGTTTGCCGAGGAACACTTGTGAGTTCGGTGTTGATGGAGAATGGCAAGCCTCTCGATGAACAGGTGCACGGTTCGGGCAAGCTGGATTTTCAGGTATTGCAGCAAGCGGCAGAATGGTTTGCAGTATTACGCTCGACCGCTGTCAGTTCGACCGATGTGCAGCAATGGCAAGACTGGTGCAATGCCGATAGTGCACATCGTGCTGCATGGGCAAGAGTAGAAGCGATCAGCGGCCGCTTCGAACAGTTGCCGGATGCCGACAAGCCACACACACGCACGACGCTTGATGTTGCTGCACAACGTCAGCGCAATCGCCGTCGTGCAGTCAAGATGCTGACCTTGTTGTGTACTGTAGGCAGTGCCGGTTGGCTGGCGACGCAGGCGACACCGTGGCGGGCATGGACTGCGAGTTATCGCACGGCGATAGGTGAGCGTCGCCAGATTCAATTGGCTGATGGCAGCAATATCTGGCTCAACACGGCGAGTGCGATGGATGCAGAGTATGACGACAACTTGCGTCGCATTCGTCTCTACGTCGGTGAAATACTGATTGAAACCGCGCGCGATACAAGTGCGCCAGCGCGCCCTTTTGTTGTTGATACTGTGCAAGGTCGCATGCGTGCGATAGGTACGCGTTTCAGTGTGCGTCAGTTCGACGATGCCAGTCTTCTTTCTGTATATGAAGGTGCAGTTGAAGTGCGTCCTGCCAAAGATACGGAAGCGAAAATTATCCGTGCCAACGAGCAAGTTCGATTTACTGAGCAAGGTATAGAGCCAGTTAGCACGGCCATGTTTGCGCAACAGGCTTGGAGTAAGGACATGTTGGTTGCCGACAATATGCGATTGGAAGACTTGATCGCAGAACTATCGCGTTATCGTCGGGGCTATCTTGGCTGCGCACCGGAAGTCGCTGATCTGCGTGTGGTCGGCGCTTATTCGCTCAACGATCTTGATCGTATTTTGGCCGCATTGGAAGCGACCTTGCCCATACGCATACGACGCACCATGCCGTGGTGGCTGGTGGCGGAAGCGCGCTGATCTTCATTTGATTTCGTTTTTGAAAAAATATTTTTGATTGTGGTTCCCTTTTTGTCTGGTTCGATTGGCTTACGGATTGAAAGCAGTCTCAATTCATCGAACCGTAAAAAGGATGTCTTCATGTCTTCATCTTCCCGTCCTGCCTTGAGCAGCCATGCAGAAGCACACGCACTGCCGCGCCCCAAGCTGCTCGTGCAAACCATACACGCACTGTTCGTCGCCCTCCCTTTGCTGGCCTTCTTGCCTGCGACACAGGCGATTGCGCAAACGACTGACGCTGCAAGCCGTAGCAACGCTACTCGCAACTACAATATTCCCGCCGGTCAGTTGAGCAGCGTCTTGTCACGCTTTGCTGCCGAAACTGGCGTGCAGTTGTCGGTCGATGCTGCGGTCACAGCGAACTTGAATAGTTCTGGCTTGAAAGGCAGTTATACCGTCTCATCCGGTTTTGCTGTATTACTTGCCGGTACCGGACTGGAAGCTGCAAGCCGTGGCAATGGCGAATACACCTTGCGCAAGCTGCCAGGCGCAATGGAAGTGACGCTGCCCGCAGTTAACGTCGCGCCAATAAATGAGGAGATCGGCACAGTCAAAGGCTATGTTGCACGTCGTAGCGCAACGGCGACTAAAACCAATACTTCACTGGTAGAAACGCCACAGTCGATTTCCGTTATTACTCAGGAAAACATGGCAGACCGTCAAGTGCAATCGGTCAGTGAAGCTTTGCTGTACAGCGCCAACGTGAACGGTCAGCGTTACGGTGCAGATACGCGCTCAGATTACTTCACGATACGTGGCTTTAACTCAGACTTGTATCTGGATGGTTTACGCGTGCCGCAAATCGCCAGCCAGACCGGTGGCTATGCCGGCTTTCTTATAGAACCGTTTTCATTAGACCGAGTGGAAGTATTGCGCGGCCCTAGTTCTGCCTTATTCGGTCAAAGCAATGTGGGCGGCATCGTGAATATGGTGAGCAAGGAACCGCAGGCGACACCTTCCGGTGAAATCTATGCACGCGTCGGCAGCTTCGATCGCAAGGAAGTCGGTTTCGATATGACCGGTCCTATCAATAACGATCCGCGTTTGACGTATCGTATCAACGGCATCGTGCGCGATAGCGATACCTCGTTTAAGTTTGGCAAGAATGATCGCATCTCCATCAATCCGAGCATTGCATGGCGTCCGGATGCGAACACCAGCTTGATCGTTTCTGCCGGTTACATGAAAGATGATATCGGTCAGGCCGGCGTCATTATTCCAGCCAAGGGTAGTGTGCTTCCTAATAGCCTGGGTTTGACTATTCCAACTGATTTTTCAGATGGCGATCCGCGCTATGCGGTTTATAAAAAGGAAATCAGTTATGTAGGCTATCGCTTTGAGCATACCTTCAACGATACCTTTACGCTGCGCCACAATCTGCGTTATTCCAAGCTGAAGACGGATTATCGCAATTTGTATACCAGAGGTTTGGAGGCAGATGAAAGAACGATTACGCGCACGACCTACAATGCGCAGCCGGAATTGGATGCACTTGCCGTCGACACGCAACTAGAATCAAGATTCGATACCGGAGCGGCCAAACATACCTTGCTGACAGGTTTGGATATGCAATGGCAAAAACTGGTGAATAACACGGGTAGTAACACTGGCCCGAGCCAAAACCAAGACCTCTTTAATCCGATCTATACGCAAGTCTTGGTACCGGCACCCTTGACGGACCGGACTGAGCAGAAGCAATACCAGACCGGCATTTATATCCAGGACCAGGTGAAGTTGGGGAGGTTGAATGTATTGGCTTCTGCACGCAAGGACTTTGTGCGCGTGAATACAGACAACACTAGATTGGCTACAGGTGTAGTTACACCTTTCAGACAGGACCCAGAGAAAATGACCGGCAAAGTCGGTGCGTCTTATTTGTTTGATTCAGGATTCGCACCGTATGTGCTGTATTCCACATCTTTCCTTCCTACACTGACAACAAATACAACGCCGCTCAAGCCAACCACAGGCACATTGAAAGAAGTCGGTCTCAAGTATGCGCCGTTAGATAAGAATTACTCAGTCACGCTGTCCGCTTTCGAAGCGACGCAACAGAATGTGGTGAATCGGGTGAGTGGCGTTATTTATCAAACCGACGAAGTGCAGGTCCGTGGTGTCGAACTGGAAGGAGTCGCTTCTTTCTCCAAACGCCTGAACGTTACTGCAGCGCTGAGCGTACAAGATCCTGAGGTTACGAAAAGTGCGATCGCGACTCAGGTAGGCAAGTTGCCGTATACCGTACCCAAAACTCAGCAATCCCTGTTCGCCAGCTATAAATTATCGTTGCCACAAGATATGCGCGGCGAGCTGACGATAGGTGGCGGTGCACGCCGAATAGGTAAAACTGCCGGTGATACAACCAATACCTTTTTCGTGCCGTCTTACACTTTGGTCGATGCTTTCCTGCGCTATGACATAGATAAGTACAGTTTTCAGATCAATGGTTACAACCTGGGTGACAAGACTTATGTTGCCGGTTGTAATGCGCTGATTCAGTGTTATTACGGTCAGGGACGTACCGTCGTGGCGACCGTGCGCATGCATTGGTAATGCCGTTCTAGATCATCTCGGCAATAACAAGAAAAAAGGGTATGGTTGATGCTAATTCATTAACCATACCCTTTCATGCAAACGTATAACCCTCCCGCGAGCCAACGTCGTTGGCTACTACTCGCAATTGTTCTGATCGCACTTGCGCTGATTGTTTCCTTCATTAAACCGTATGACCGTTTGACCTGGCTGATGGAAGTCATGCCGGTGTTGATTGCCATACCGTTTCTTGCCGTCACATACAAGCGCTTTCCGCTGACGAATCTGTTGTACTTCCTGATCTTTTTGCATGCCTTGATTTTGATCGTCGGTGGTACTTACACTTATGCGCATGTTCCGGCTGGTTTCTGGGTACAGGATCTGTTTTCGCTCGCGCGTAATCCCTACGACAAGCTCGGTCATCTCTGGCAAGGCTTGGTGCCAGCATTGGTGGCGAAAGAAATTTTTGTACGCAGGGAATTTGTCTCCGGCAAGAAAATGGTGGCCTTTCTTTCGATATGTGTCGCGATGGCAATCAGTGCCTGGTATGAATTGATCGAATGGTGGGCGGCACTCATCATGGGGCAAGGCGCGGATGAATTTCTCGGCACGCAAGGCGATCAGTGGGATACGCAATCCGATATGTTCATGGCATTCATCGGAGCAACAGTGGCAGTTGTGTTGCTGGCTAAACTGCATGACAGGCAAATCGCCAGATTAAAAGAGCCTAGCTAACCGGAGCTGTAAAAAGCGAGCCGCTCGCATACGATGTAAGCTCGCTAGTCGTTTTTAATTAAAACAAAGAGGAGTATTCGACATGAGTACGGATCGTCACGTTACTTTATTCCACTCACCGAATACGCGTTCGACTGGCACATTGATCATGCTGGAAGAACTGGGCGCTGATTACGATTTGCATGTTCTGAATATCAAAACGGCAGAACAGCTAGCGGCTGATTATGTGGCGATCAATCCCATGGGCAAGGTGCCGGCGATCCAGCATGGCGATGCCTTGATTACCGAACAGGCTGCGATTTATATGTATTTGGCGGATCTGTATCCAGAAGCGGGTCTGGCACCGGCCATCGGTGATCCTTTGCGCGGTCCGTATTTGCGCTGGATGGTGTTTTACGGTTCCTGCTTTGAGCCTGCGTTAATTGATTTCTCACAGAAGAGCGATCCTGCACCGAGGGGGCTGAGCCCTTATGGTGATTACGCTACCGTCATCAAAACTGTGAACGATCAATTGGCCAAAGGCCCGTATATATTGGGCGACAAATTCACGGCGGCAGATGTATTGTGGGGCATCGCCTTGAACTGGACTACGAAGTTCAAACTGCTGGAGGTAACGCCGGTTATACGCGAGTATATCGATCGCATTGTTCCGCGGCCGGCAGTGAGACGAGCACGGGCCAAAGATCTGGAGTTGTTGGCGGCACAAACAAGCTGATTGAATATTTTGCATATTACTCAACCTGAAGCAGGAGTAGACCATGCATAAGCACGATGACGCTGCTAGAAAACTGTTTGGAAAATCCTACGATCAGTTGGATGAGAGCGCCAAAAAAGTCACGCATCATGTTGTCGAGCGTACGCACATTGCCAGGGATGTTGCCAAGGATGCGGAGGCAGTGACGAGTCGCGGACAACGCGCAGCAGATGCAGTTGCTACGTTCGGTGGTTCGTGGACGTTCATAGGTTTGTTTGCTGCGGTGATGGTTGTCTGGGTATTGCTGAACTCCTATATTCTGCTGCGACACGACAAAGCCTTCGATCCTTATCCTTACATCTTGTTGAATCTGGTGTTGTCTATGCTCGCAGCAATACAAGCGCCTATCATCTTGATGTCGCAGAATCGGCAGGCTGAGAAAGATCGGCTTACGGCACAACACGATTACGAAGTGAATTTGAAGGCCGAACTGGAAATCATGCTCTTGCATGAGAAGCTGGATATGCTGCGGGAAGGACAGTGGAGCACTTTGCTGGATATTCAAAAAGAACAGGTTGCATTACTGAAGAGCCTGATTGAGAAAAATCGACCTGCCGGATAAAAGGATAGACCTTGAACCAACAAGTACTTCAGCAATATCTGCACGAGCAAATTCCTTTATCCCAAGCGATGCACGTTGAAGTACGCAGTGCACAGTTGGAGGAAGTGATACTCGCCGCACCACTGGCACCGAACATCAATCATCAGGCAACCGTGTTTGGCGGCAGCGCTTCGGCCGTGGCGATACTGGCAGCGTGGTCCTTGTTATACACGCGACTCAGACATGAGGGCGTTAATAGCAATCTCGTCATACAAAGCAATACGATGCAGTATGTATTGCCTATCAATGGTACGTTCACGGCGCGCTCGTATCTGGAAGAAACGGCTGACTGGCCGCGGTTTATGAATATGTTGATACGCAAAGGACGCGCACGGATGTCGGTCACGTCGGTGCTGGAATATGAGGGTCGGGAAGTAGGCAAGTTGCAGGGCGAATTTGTTGCTTTTCTAGTCGAAGAGGATTGATTACAGATTTCCAGGTCTTGTCTGACCTCAAGAGCGCTTTTCCTTTTTTAAGATATAGTGCTGCTCACGCAAGACCGCAGCGGCTATCGCTATCGTGGCTAGTGCCTTGAAAAATGCCATTTTTGTACTAGGCGCATGCGCAATATTTCCAATCTGAGCCACCCCTTATTTCATACTTTTTAAATCATGAGCACCGACAATTTCAACGCAAAAGATGTAACCCGTCCAACCGGTAAAGCACCGGACCCTAATGCCAAGTTCTGGGATATCGCCGA
Organism: Herminiimonas sp. GW821-FHT09C12; assembly: GCF_059416385.1. Taxonomy (NCBI): domain Bacteria; kingdom Pseudomonadati; phylum Pseudomonadota; class Betaproteobacteria; order Burkholderiales; family Oxalobacteraceae; genus Herminiimonas; species Herminiimonas sp. GW821-FHT09C12. The sequence goes on along the minus strand of NZ_JBWKPC010000001.1, from coordinate 739,767 downwards.
TACCTTCGTTCACCTGGCGAATGAAAACTGCAAAGGCGCAGATCGCGGCCAGGTTTGCGCTGCGATGATGTATGCGGCAGCACGCTTCAATGCATTTACCGCTTCAGTCGATGCGCCATCGGCAGACATGTTCAAATCTGAACTGAATCCTGCCATTGCCTACTTCCGTGGCGAGTTCGAAAAAATGCTGCAAGAAAATTTCCGCGATTACGCTGAGAACTTCAAAAGCTACCATCCAGAAAAAGCGTGATGTGAGTTTGACCGTGTAATACGGTCAGCGCATTAAAAAAGCCGCGTTACTGTCAGTGCGACAGCAGCGCGGCTTTTTTGTATTCGTAGTCCCGATTTATATGGGTATTACGCCGATTTGGACAGAATGTTGAAGTGCTCAACAACTGGTGGCGAGGCAAAGAATGGGCCGACAATTGCGCGCCAATCCTGAAATGCCGCCGAACCGCGGAAATCGACGGTATGGTTTTCCAATGTTTCCCAGTAGATTTGCACGACGTAGCGTTCTGGCGTTTCTATGCATTTGTTGATGACGTGTGACTTGTAGCCTTTTGCCTTGGAAATCACTTGTTCCAGGCCGCGTTGTACAGCCGCGTCAAATTCGGTTTGCTGGCCTGGCGGGATGCGGATATCGACGAGTTCGAGAATCATGTTTGCTTCCTGTAGAAGTTTTGAGGATGCGGAATTATTACATGTTGGCTGCTGTGCTGCATCTGTCCCGGTTTTTGCTCTTGTGCTGCTGATTCAGTGTGTCCCCAATTTGTTTGGGTTTGCCACTGGTCAGTTCCGGGCTATATGCGTAATCTGTCTGTATTGCAAATCGGTTGAGTGCTCTTGAAGCGCCGCCTTATGTACTCATCTTGAGTTAAACGATTAAGCGGGAGAAGACCATGCAGAAAATTCTTGCAGGAATCATGTTGGCGGCTACGACGGTGTTGGCGATGCCGGTACACGCACAACAGATAGGTGAAGTCAGCACGGCATTTCGCTGGTTAGGCAAGAACGATCGTATCGTGATCGAGGCGTATGACGATCCCAAGGTGGTGGGCGTTTCCTGCTTTGTATCGCGGGCGCGTACTGGTGGTGTGAGCGGTACGGTAGGTTTGGCGGAAGATACGGCCGATGCATCAATCGCCTGCCGTCAGGTCGGCGACACCTTAACCTTCAAGGGAAAATTGCCGCTGCAGGAAGATGTCTTCTCCGAACGTCAATCGATCTTGTTCAAGCGTCTGCATATCGTGCGCGTGGTTGATCCGGTGCGTAATACCTTGGTGTATCTGACGTATTCAGACAAGCTGATCGACGGTAGTCCCAAGAATGGCGTGACGGCAGTGCCCGTGCCGCGCAGCAATCCGATTCCGTTGAAGTAATCTCTTTCACCTCATCTGCTCCAATCATGAACGATCAAAATAAAATCAGCCCCGTTGTGATTGCCTCGTATCTATTGGCGGCAGCGAGCTTGCTGTTGGTGATGCATCAGGGTTTGCTGGCAGCCTTGTTCTCCGGCTTGCTGGTGTATTCACTAGTGCAATTGCTGGCGCCTAAATTAGGCAAGAAGCTGGTTGGGCGGAGAGCGCAAGTAGTTGCCGTTGCCTTGTTGAGCTTTTTGATCGTGACTTGTTTGGCAGTGGCGATCTGGGGGGCGATTACGTTTTTCCGTAGCGATGCTGGTCGCATTTCGGTGTTGTTGCAGAAAATGGCAGACATACTGGAAGCTTCGCGTAGTCAGATTCCTTTATGGATAGCCGCGTATATCCCGGTTGATGCGGCAGCCTTGCAAACCATGATTACAAGTTGGCTGCGTTCGCATGCACTGGAAGCACGCTCTATGGGTAGTGAGGCTGGCCGGATATTTGCACATATTTTGATCGGTATGATCATCGGTGCGATGGCTGCCTTGTATGACACGACAACGACACGCGTCTATAAGCCTTTGGCTGAGGCTTTGCATGCGCGCATGGTCATCTTGCATGATTCTTTCCGCAATATCGTGTTCGCGCAGGTGCGGATTGCTGCTATCAATGCAGTGCTGACCGGTATTTATCTGATCATCGTGTTGCCATTGGCAGGTATTGAATTGCCACTGCGTAAAACCATGGTGGCGGTGACCTTCTTCGTTGGCTTGTTGCCGGTAATCGGCAATCTGATTTCCAATACGATATTGGTGATTATCGGTTTATCGCATTCTTTGCATACGGCGTTTGGTTCGTTGGTATTCCTGATGACGATACACAAGCTGGAGTATTTCCTGAATGCGAAAATCATCGGTCAGCATATCAATGCGCGTACCTGGGAATTGTTGACGGCAATGCTGGTGATGGAATCGATCTTCGGGATTCCCGGCGTGATCGCAGCACCGGTGTTCTACGCGTATGTGAAGAAAGAATTGAGTGATCGCGGCTTGGTGTAAGCGCGAGCAAACAATTCTTTCTTTGCATTACTTTTGAGCTTGCAGCCATGCGACTGCACCGAGGCCAGCGTTGCGCCCGCTGGCAAAACAGGCTGTGAGTAGATAGCCGCCGGTAGGCGCTTCCCAATCCAGCATTTCGCCCGCACAAAATACGCCGGGCATTGCTTGCGCCATTAATTGTTCATTCAAGGTTTCAAATATGACGCCGCCTGCGCTGCTGATGGCTTCATCGATAGGGCGTGCCGCGATCAAGCGCAGCGGTAAAGCCTTGATGGCGGCGGCGAGCTTGTGCGGCTGCGCATAATCCGCCTTGCTTACGCATTCATGCAACAGCCCTGCTTTCACACCGGCGATGCCAACCTTGCTTTGCAGATGACTGGCCATGGAACGCGAGCCGCGTGGGTGTGCAACTTCCTCCATCACGCGTTCCAGCGTTTTACCTGGAGCGAGGTCTAGCGTCAGTATTGTTTCACCCTGTGCGGCAATCTGATCGCGCAAGTGTGCCGATAGTGCATAAATCAAGCTGCCTTCAACACCGCTTGCCGTCACGACGAATTCGCCCTGCCGTTGGTGTGTGACGCCATGAATATCGATGCAGCTTGCAACGACAGGCTTGATAGGCTGACCGGCAAAGCGCTCCTGAAAGTGCGCACTCCATGCCATGTCGAAGCCGCAATTGGCCGGTTTCAATGGCGCAGTTTCTATGCCCTGTTGTTCCAGTAAAGATGTCCATGCGCCATCGGAACCGAGTCTTGCCCAACTGCCGCCGCCAAGAGCGAGTACGACTGCATCCGGTTTGATAGTCAGTTCTCCATCCGGTGTATTGAAGCGCAGGCTGTGATCATTACTCCATCCTAGCCAGCGATGCCGCATGTGGAAGCGCACACCAGAGTCACGTAGCCGCTTCAGCCATGCGCGTAATAAAGGTGCAGCTTTCATATCGGTGGGGAAGACACGACCGGAGCTGCCGACGAAGGTAGGAATGCCCAAATCGTGTACCCAGGCGCGCAATGCTTCCGGATCGAAGGCTTGCAACATAGGCGCAATTTGCTGCGCGCGCGCGCCATAGCGCGACAGGAAAGGTTCGCTTGCTTCGGTATGTGTGAGGTTCATGCCACCTTTACCGGCCAGCAGGAATTTGCGGCCGACGGATGGCATCGCATCGTACAAATCAACGCTGATGCCGTGGGCGGCCAGAACTTCTGCCGCCATCAAGCCGGCCGGGCCACCGCCGATAACGGCAACTGTACGTGTTTGCAGATTCGACATCATGCCCATCCTGCGCGCAGAGTGAGTGCGCTATGTATTGGCTGTGGATGAAAGGCTAGTGTAAAACGCATGAAATTCCAGTCTGGATGCCGGATGGCAGAATTTGCTGTGCCATCCATAGAAGGCGCCATTCTTGATCAAGGCAGGGATTTGTACAAGCCTTGTGCAAAACGATGAACTAGCGCACATGGGTGATAATGACGCATCACTGACGCCGTTACTCAACCAATCCTATTTCTCGAACATGACACTTACTCGTTGTAGTTGGGCCAATCCAGCCAATCCGCTTTACCTCGCTTATCACGATGAAGAATGGGGCGTGCCTTGCCATGATGAAACGCGCTTGTTTGAAATGCTGAATCTGGAAGGTGCGCAAGCAGGGTTGAGCTGGTCGACGATACTCAACAAGCGTGAGACTTATCGCGCCGCCTTCGATCAGTGGGATGCGGAAAAAATAGCGCGTTACGATGCGAAAAAGGTTGCCTCGCTGCTAGCCGACCCAGGTATCGTGCGCAATAAACTGAAAGTGGCCGCCACCATTAGCAATGCGCAAGCTTATCTGCGTTTGCGCGATGAAGTAGGTGGGCTGGATCCATACTTGTGGGCGTATGTAGGCGGCAAGCCACTAGTCAATGCGTGGCCTAGCGCGAAGGAAACACCGGCAAAGACAGAATTGTCGGATCGTTTGTCGAAAGATCTGGCCAAGCGCGGTTTTAAATTCGTGGGATCGACCATCATTTACGCCTATATGCAGGCTATCGGCATGGTGAATGATCATGCGGTTGATTGCTTTTGCCATGTCTCGCCAAAAAGAGCGAAAAAATGAGTATCTGTATCGATTAGGCAAAAAAAAAGCCCGCACAGGAGGCGGGCTGAATCTATATCAAAGGAGGAGACATAGAGGAGACAACTGAAGTATAAGGATGGCCGTGTTATCAAGCTACTTTCCTTTTATGATATCGGACATTCACATTGTGAATACCATGAGTTATGGTCATTTTGATATGTCAGCAGTTATGTCAGTGAATTGCTGCATGTAGCCAAACGTAGCTGCTCAATTCTATAATTCTGGGCAAAAAAAAGCCCGCGCAGGAGGCGGGCTAAATCTATATCAAAGGAGGAGACATAGAGGAGACAACTGAAGTATATGAAGTATTGCCGCGTCGCACCAATTTCCTTTTCAAATAACAGATATAGATTATTTGCATAAGATGATCTTTTTTGCTTTTGCTCCTGAATCCACGGGGCTGTAAAAGAGAGTAACTACTCGCATAACCCCCTTTTTGCTGTTGTGTAAACCGCAGCATACCGGCCGCAAATATGTCAGTGCGCAGATTTTACGCGGCACAAGCTTGCATATCTCTGGCTTAATGCACATTTTCGCACTATAATGGTGCGTTATATATGTGCGCCACCATGCATCTCGCATGTTCGCTGGCAGAACAAGGAAGTGGGGACGACCCCACCGCTCCATCAACATTCGAGGACGGCCTTCGACTTTATAGGAGATCTATTTATGTCTTGGCTTATTCTCGTAATCGCAGGCGTGCTCGAAGTGGGCTGGGCAATGGGCCTTAAATACACCGAGGGCTTTACCAAGCTATGGCCTACTGTCGGCACTGTGCTTGCGATGGTGGTGAGTGTTGCCTTGCTGGGTATCGCCATGAAGACCTTGCCGGTAGGAACTGCGTATGCGGTCTGGACCGGCATCGGTACGGTCGGTACTGTGATCCTGGGTATGGTATTGCTGGGTGACGCAGTCACTGCCGTGCGCATATTCTGCATCTTGCTGATTGTTGCTGGCATCGCAGGTTTGAAACTCTTCAGCCCAGCCTGATCCCATAAAAAAACCGGAGCCTCAGCTCCGGTTTTTTATTAGTCTTTCTTCTTTTTCTTTGAGCGTTTCTTCTCTTTTGGTGCCAGCATCGTATTGCGGCAGGTTTCTGCACCACAGCGACATTCGTAAGCTTTTTTGATTTCCTTGGTTTGGCGTTCTTCAACGATCAAACCGTAGTCGTAGTTGAATTCTTCACCACGCTTGATATCGCGCAAGGTATAGATAAAGACCTGACCTTCTTCTTCGCGTGCTTCACAATTTGGTTCGCAGGCATGATTGATCCAGCGTGCATCGCTGCCGTCTACGCCACCATCGATCAGTTTTCCGTTTTCCAGACTGAAGAAAAACGTGTGATACGGATTGGCCGGATCGGCGCCATGTCGTTTGGCTGCTTTTTTTGCACTGATGCGTTCGCCTTCATATTCCACCAGCAAGGTATCAGCCGGTATTTTGCGTGTGGCGAAAACGCCGCGACCGTGGATGGGTGAGTTTCTGACGATGAAGGCGGGTTTGTCTGATGCTGCGGACGGTGTCTTGCTCGATTTGGTCATGTTGAATCTGGTGGCGAAAGAATGAGTTGGTTCAGGCTTGCCTGGTTTCGACAAACGTTTGCAAGAAGCGTTCCACTTGCTACGCGCGCTATTGTCACTCAATACGCGTGGAACGACAATTGTCTGCGCCGTATTGCATGGCAATCAGTGCGGAATTGATACGATGTTATGCGAGATGACAGATACGACATCAACGTGTCATAAAAAAATGCATGCAAATCAAATCACATATTCCTTGCTAAGGATGGCTGTGGATGACGTGCATGCAACATGATTGTGCAGCGGATAGTAATCCGCTGAAATCAAACTAGTTGTTTAAAACTCTTCCCAATCATCACCGTTCTTGTCGACCGTAATCGGTTTTTGCGGCTGGCTCGGTGCTTTGCGTGTAGCCGCAGGTGGCGTTACTGGTTTGCTTGTGGTTTCGATTTCGGGCATCGGTGCGCTGGGTGCTTGTATCCGAGGCGCGGAGTATGTGACATCGTGTTCATTCAGACGGAAGGTGCCGACGGCGCGGGACAATTCGACTGCTTGGTCCTGCATGCTTTGCGCAGCGGCGGCAGCCTGTTCTACCAAGGCGGCGTTTTGCTGTGTCATTTCATCCATCTGGCTGATGGCGCGATTCACTTGTTCGATACCAGCGCTTTGTTCCTGACTGGCAGAAGTGATCTCATTCATGATGTCGACCACGCGTTTGATCGAGGTGACGATTTCTCCCATTGTCACGCCAGCTTGATCAACCAGTTTGCTGCCGATATCAACTTGGCCGACTGAGTCGTCGATCAGGATCTTGATCTCTTTGGCGGCACTGGCGCTGCGTTGCGCCAGATTACGCACCTCACTGGCAACGACGGCAAAGCCGCGCCCTTGCTCACCAGCACGTGCAGCTTCGACCGCTGCGTTCAATGCGAGGATGTTGGTTTGAAATGCGATGCTATCGATCACGCCGATGATGTCGACGATTTTGCGTGACGAGGCATTGATGGAACCCATCGTATGGACGACTTGGCTGACGACGCTACCGCCTTTGACTGCGACTTCGGATGCGGAGACGGCAAGTTGGTTGGCCTGACGTGCATTATCGGCATTCTGTTTGACGGTTGAAGTCAGCTCTTCCATCGAACTGGCAGTTTCTTCCAGCGAACCAGCCTGCTCTTCGGTGCGTGAAGATAAATCCTGATTGCCGACGGCGATCTGGCCGGAAGCTGTGGCTATCGTGTCTGTCGATTGTTTAATCTTGCCGATGACTTCGGTCAACTGATATTGCATCTGCTTGATGGAATACAGCAGGCTACCGGCATGCGCTGAACGCGTTTCCACTTCGCCCGTCAGATCGCCATCGGCAATGCGACTCACGACTGCTGCGGCGTAGCCTGGCTCACCACCCAACTGACGCGCCAATTGACGTGCGACCAGCATGCCCAAGCCAACACTGACGATAATGCCTGCGAGTGCCAGTACGGCGATCAACAGGCGTGATGTTTGATACGTGTTGCCGACCTGATCCACGCTGGCCTTGGCGCGCTGGTCACTGTAGCGCACCATGTCTTGCAGTACTTTTTCAACGCCGCGTGAGCTCTTCAGCAATTGCGCGCTGTTTTCACTCACATTGCCGTCGAATTGAGAATTGTCCAAAGACTGTTTGGAAATCAGCGCGATGAAATCCAGCAGACCTTGTTTCAACGGTGGCATCAGGCTTTCATATTGCTGATAAAGCTCCTGCCCTTCCTTGGTATCTTGAAACAGTGGTTTGACTTTGGCGAGTTGCTCTTCAAGATGCTGCAAAGAGCTCGTCAATTCCTTGATGCCGGCGTTGCGATCACTACGGGTAGAAGCCGACAGCAGCGTCATCTGAGCACGGCTGGCGTAGATCAGATCGATGTTGGCTTCCTGCGCCGCCTTCAGTGCGTGCAACTCATTGTTGTACAGACTTTCGGTCGATGCATTGATATTGCTCATGTGAAAAATACCAAGTGCACCGATCGCACCACCTACTGCTGCGACAATTAAAAAACAAAGAATAAGTCTGACTGTTACGCGTAATTGTTGAAACCACTGCATTTTTCTCTCCTAATAATTCAGAACCGCAGAACCGTGTTCGTTACTGCAAGATGTGATGGGACGGTAGGGCGGGCTTCTTTAGAATTCTTTCCAATCGTTGTCAGTGCCCGTAGCCATGGTCAGCTTGGGTGTTGATGTCGGATTGTTCTCGTGTCGTGCAGGCAATGCCTTGTTTTTTGTTTTAGCGGCAGCACTAGAGATGGGTGTGACGCGGGCATGCGTTGTTACTTTTTGTCTGTCGGTATTCAGTTTGAATACGCTCACGACTTGCGACAGACTACCGGCTTCTTGTTGCAGCGCTGTGGCTGCTGCGGCCGCTTGTTCTACCAGTGCGGCATTCTGTTGCGTGACTTGATCCATTTGCGCAATGGCCTGGTTCACTTGTTCTATTCCGGCAGTTTGTTCCTGACTGGCGGCGGTGATTTCGCTCATGATGTCGGTCACGCGTTTGACGCTGTTGACGATTTCTTCCATCGTCTTGCCGGCTTGCGTAACTTGCAAGCTGCCTTCTTCGACCTTGTGTACAGAGTCGCCGATAAGCGCCTTGATTTCCTTGGCTGCGGCTGCGGAGCGTTGTGCGAGATTACGTACTTCGGAAGCGACTACTGCAAAGCCGCGACCTTGTTCACCGGCACGTGCGGCTTCAACCGCGGCATTCAAGGCCAGGATATTGGTCTGGAAAGCGATGCCATCGATGACACCGATGATGTCGACGATCTTGCGTGAACTATCCTTGATGGATCCCATCGTTTGCACGACATCACTGACGACCTGGCCACCTTTGACTGCGACTTCGGAGGCGGAGGCTGCCAGTTGATTTGCCTGCAGTGCATTGTCTGCATTCTGGCGCACCGTCGAAGTCAGTTCTTCCATCGAGCTGGCGGTTTCTTCCAGCGAGCCTGCTTGTGATTCTGTACGGCTGGACAGGTCGGCATTGCCGGAAGCGATTTCGCCAGAAGCGGTGGTGATGGTTTCGGTACCATGTCGTACTGCGCTGACGGTTTTGGACAAGCTGTCATTCATATCCTTGATCGCTTGCAGCAACTGCCCGGTTTCGTTGGATGATTGCACCTTGATCTGTTGTGTCAGATCGCCGGCGGCAACGCTCTTGGCAACCTGCACTGCTTCGCGCAGCGGACGCACGATCAGACGTATCAGCCAGAAGGCCATGAAGGCGGCAAGCAACACGCCGAAGGCAATGAATCCGAACGAGAGATTACGAACCAGGGTGAAGCGTGTTTGCGATTCTTCGAACTCTCTTTTTGCTTCCTGCAATTGAAAGTCGATCAAGCCGTGCACATCATCACGCACCGGCTTGACTAGCTCTTCCATCGGGCCGTTGACGATTTCAGTCACGCGCAAGACATTACCGCCGCGTGATGCTGCAATGGCTGGCAGCAATGCTTTGTCGAGAAAAATTTTGTGGCTTGCAGAAAATTTGTCAGCCAGCTCTTTTTCAGCTGGTGTCAATTTGGTCTGCATGTAGTCGGCGAATGCCTTGTGAATTTCCTTGGTGCGTTTTTCTATCGCATCCATCTTTGGTATGACCAGATTAGGGTCGCCGTAAATCGATGCGGCCAAGTCGAGTTGATTGATGGTCAGCAGTGTGATGACGACGTTCAATTCTCCCAGTGCCACCGTGCGATCTTCATACACGCTCTTCAAGGCCTTGTTGGTGGTGTCCAGCGAGGTCAAGCCCAGTGCACCGGTTGCAATCAGCAAGATGGATAGAATGCCCATCGCAAACAAGAGTAGCGATTTGATCGTTATATTCTTTAACATATGTATCCCAAACAAACAGGTTGTAGTTGGAGCAGGGTAGTCGCAGATGATAGTGCTGCAGGCGCGAACCCATCCGGAGAGATGGGTTGGACGTGACTGGGGCTTTACAACGCGTGCTGTTCGATCAAACCCATCTCGTTGCTAGACATCAGCTTGTCGATATCGACCAGGATCAACATGCGCTGATCGACGGTGCCCAAGCCAACCAGATAATCGGTAGCCAGTGCGCCGCCCATTTCCGGTGCGGGTTTGATTTGTTCAGGCGTCAAGGTAATGACGTCGGATACGCTATCGACCACCATGCCCACCACGCGACCGCCGATATTGAGAATCACGACTACGGTAAATTGATCGTAAGTCGGTGAGCCGAGATTGAACTTGATGCGCATGTCGATGATGGGCACGATGATGCCGCGCAGATTGACGACGCCCTTGATGAAGTCGGGTGCGTTTGCGATGCGCGTGACGGTATCGTAACCGCGCAGTTCCTGCACTTTTTGTATGGAAACGCCGTACTCTTCGTTACCCAGCGTGAAAGATAAAAATTCCAGCGATTCGCCCGACATTGCATCGGTGACGGATTGTGTGCTGTTTGCGGTCATGTGCACCTCCTTGCAGTCTCTGTTATGCGTTCTGAGAACGTCTATTTTTAACGGATAGTTGCGGTTGCTGTAAGGCCCCTGTAAGGCTGTGGCCTTGCGCTGATTCACCTTAAACAAATAGTTTCCACGAGTCAACGGCGGTTACGATTTAGTCGTATGGGGAAGATGTATGTCTTGCATGGGTAAAAAAGCCGGTTTCCCATAGCGGAAAGTTCGCGTGCCACAAGAGCAGATTTCACATGTTTTACACGTCTGACATGTCTGTTTAATCGAAAAATATTGTTAAATCCTGCTTTTGCATACCCGTGTGTTGGATTGCTCGATATGCGGTCTTATTCTTTGATTAAAAACGACTGGAGTAAAATAGCGCGCTGCCGACCGACACGACCCTGGCGGCAGCACAGTTTTTTACAGGGCCTGGCTGGAAATAAGTATGTTGCGATTGACCGACGTTCAACTCCCACTCAACCATCAAGAAGAAGATCTCGCCGCCGCGATTGTGGCGCGCTTGGGTATTGCTGCAGATGATTTGATTAGCTATACGATATTTCGTCGTGGCTATGACGCGCGCAAAAAAAGTGCGATCACACTTGTCTACACGCTGGATGTGGAAGTCAAAAATGAAGCACAGACGCACAAGCGTTTGGCTGGCAATCGCCATGTAAACACGACACCGGATACCAGTTATCACTTCGTGGCAAAAGCGCCGGCGGGTTTGACGATGCGTCCGGTGGTGATTGGTACCGGCCCTTGCGGTATTTTTGCGGGATTGATACTGGCGCAGATGGGTTTCAAACCTATCATTCTCGAACGCGGCAAAGCCGTGCGCGAACGCACCAAAGATACCTTCGGTCTGTGGCGCAAGCGCGAGCTGCATCCGGAATCGAATGTGCAATTCGGTGAAGGCGGTGCGGGTACGTTCTCAGATGGCAAGTTGTGGAGTCAGGTTAAAGATCCCAAGCATTACGGCCGCAAGGTATTGATGGAATTCGTCAAAGCCGATGCGCCGGAAGAAATCATGTACGTCAGCAAGCCGCACATCGGTACTTTCCGTCTGGTGAAGATGGTGGAATTGATGCGCGCGTCAATTGAAGAGCTGGGCGGCGAATTCCGTTTCGAGAGCAAGGTCGATGACATTGAAATTGAAAACGGCCATGTACGCGGTTTGAAATTGTCGGACGGCTCGCACATAGCGACCGATCATGCAGTACTCGCAATCGGCCATAGCGCACGCGATACTTTCCAGATGTTGCATACACGCGGCATCTATATCGAACCTAAACCGTTTTCGATTGGCTTCCGTATCGAGCATCCACAATCGCTGATAGATCGTTGCCGCTTCGGTTCGAATGCAGGTAACGATATTCTCGGTGCGGCCGATTACAAACTGGTGCATCACGCCAAGAACGGTCGCTCGGTCTACAGCTTCTGCATGTGCCCAGGTGGTACGGTGGTTGCGGCGACATCAGAGCCGGGACGCGTTGTTACTAACGGCATGAGTCAGTATTCGCGCAATGAGCGTAATGCGAATGCTGGCATTGTGGTTGGTATCACGCCAGCAGATTATCCTGGTCACGCTTTGGCCGGGATGGAATTCCAGCGCGAGTGGGAATCACGTGCGTTTGAATTGGGCGGCGGTAATTACGATGCGCCGGGACAATTGGTGGGTGACTTCATCGCAAATCGTCCATCGACGAAATTGGGCTCCGTCATACCTTCGTACAAACCGGGTGTGAAATTGGGTGACTTGAATCCATCGCTGCCGACTTACGCGATTGAAGCGATACGTGAAGCCTTGCCTGCCTTCGATAAACAGATCAAGGGTTTCTCGATGGCGGATGCGGTGTTGACCGGTGTGGAAACACGCACTTCATCACCTATACGCATCAAGCGCAATGACGACGATTTGCAGAGTTTGAATACGCGCGGATTATTTCCAGCCGGTGAAGGAGCTGGTTATGCCGGTGGCATTATGTCGGCAGCAATCGACGGCATACGTGTTGCTGAAGCCGTCGCGCTCAGTATGTTGGAAGGTATTGCGCGCGGCACAACGAAGTAAAGCTTGGTCTTCGTTGTCGCGCGGTTTGGACTTGCTATAACCAGCCGGATTTTTTGAAGCGGTAATACAGATAGCTGCAGACGCAGACGACTAGCAGCACCGAGATGGGGTAGCCGTACTTCCAATCCAGTTCCGGCATGAACTTGAAGTTCATGCCCCACAGGCCGAAGAAGGCGGTAGCCACCGCAAAAATCGCAGCCCATGCGGCCAGACGTTTATTCACTTCACTTTCTTCAATCGTCACCATCGACAAGTTAACTTGAATCGCGGTGGCGGCGGTTTCGCGGATCGCATCGGTCAGTGCATTGATGCGATACAAATGATCGCCGACATCGCGAAAGTAATCGCGTGTGCTTTCACACAACACAGGTACACGTCCACCAGACAATTTTCCGACCGCTTCCATCAGTGGCGCAACCACATGCTTGAGCATCACGACTTGTCGCTTCAAATCGTATAGTCGTTCGATGTTCAGACGTGCCAGACCTTTTTCGAAAATCTTGTCTTCAATCTTTTCCAGTTCGCTTTCCAGACTTTCCACCACCGGGAAGTAGCGATCCACTACCGCATCCATCAAGGCATACAGCACGAAGGCCGAGCCTTTGCGCAATTGTTCCGGTTCTTGCTCGCAACGTGCGCGCACACCGAGAAAACCCTGATTGCTGCGATTGCGTACTGACAAGACATAATTCTTGCCGGTGAAAATATCGATCTCGCCTATTTGTAATTCGCCGTCGACCATTTCCGCGGTCTTGACCACGGTAAAAAGCGAATCGCCATATTCTTCTATCTTCGGACGTTGATGACCATTGCGCGCATCTTCCACCGCGAGTTCATGCAGATTGAATTCTTCCTTCATCTGTTCAAGTTCAGCCGGTTCTGCATCTTTCAGCGCAACCCAGACGAAGCAATCCGGACGTTGCAGATAGTCACTGATTTCCTCAATGGGAATGTCGGATAATTTATTGCCGTCCTGATAGGCGACGCAATTGATGAGCATGAATAAAGTCTCCGAAAATGTATATGTTCTTGAATGCCGGGTTTGGATGAGAGTACACACTCACCCTGCTGCTTCGTCAAGTCTTAGCTGTAGATAGATCCTATTAAGGACTACCGCGTTCGACAGAAGTTGCACAAGTCGCTTTTACTGCGATGCGATTCTGCTCCTTGCGGGTGAGCACGCAGGAACGGTAGCGCTCGACATAGGCGTTGAAAACGGTACGTGCCTGCGCGACAGGCAAGGCCGCCAGACGTTCTGCCATAGGGCGACTGACTTGAAAATGCTGATAATCAATAGGCGCATCCCAATTGCCGCCCCAGATCAAGAAGCCATGTTCGGCAAAGACATCAACTACTTCTTCCGCCATTCCTTTGCGCGCGGGTTTGCCCGGTCGGATAGGTAGACGATTGGCATACTTGCTGCCGCTAGTCGGACTGTAAATAGCCTTACCGTCTGCTTCAAATTGCAGATATGGGTTTTGAACCGGATTGATATCGATGGCCAGACCGTAGGCATGCAGCGATGGTGCGTTGCCGTTGGTGATGCGTCTATCGTTGAAGGCGGAGGTGTTGTTGTCGCGCATGGCCGCCAGATCGTCACCGTGATAGTGATCCATCAAGCGTGCACCGGCGATGGCAAATTTGCGTTTCAGCAGCGTATCGAAGATGGCTTGCACGTGTTCGGCAACGGCCGCCATCACCATGATCTCGCCATCGTTACGCAACTTGTCGTCGAAGTCCAGATAGGAAAAATGCACGATGCGCAGTTGCGCACAACTGACCGGCGCATCTTTCTGTAATACGCCATTGCTGCGCATCGCATTGCAAGCGGTGGTGTCGATTTCGGTGATGCGTGCCTCTGCATGGGCAGTGCTGGCAAGGAGCAAGGGAAAGCAGAGGAGCAAGCCGGCAAGGTATGGGAATCTGATCATGGAGCGCGGTGAGTATCGTGTGTTGCCTGCCCGCTATGTGCGTGCAAGTCGGATCATTATAAGAGCGCATGTTGTCAGTTGTGCCAAATCCGCTCTGGTTTCGGATATAGCGGCGTAAAATGGCCGTTTCGTTGTTACTGCCGCCTCATGACCATACTGCTTTCCACACTCAACGCCCGTTACACGCATGCATCGCTGGGTTTGCGCTGCCTACAGGCAAACATGGGCGACTTGCAGGACGTCACGCAATTGCAGGAATTCGTCATCGGCGCGCGCACGACCGATATGGCGGAAAAGCTATTGCAGAACAAGCCACGCATCATCGGCTTCGGCGTCTATATCTGGAATGTGGAAGAAACCACCAAGCTGGTCGCCCTGCTCAAACGCGTCGCGCCGGAAGTTGTGATCGTGCTCGGTGGGCCGGAAGTGTCGTATGAGTCATCCGAGCAGAGCATTGTGCAACTGGCGGACTATCTGATCACCGGTTGGGGCGATGTCACCTTCCCGCAATTGTGCAAACAGATCTTGCACGGTCCAAAGCCATTGATGAAGATACATGCCGGTGTGCAACCGCCATTGGCTGAGTTGAACATGCCGTATGACTTATATACCGACGACGACATCAAGAACCGCACGCTGTATGTAGAGGCGTCGCGCGGTTGCCCGTTCAAATGTGAATTCTGTTTGTCAGCACTGGACAAGACCGCGTGGCCTTTCGATCTGGATAAATTTCTGGGCGAGCTGGAATCGCTGCATGCGCGTGGCGCACGCTTGTTCAAATTCGTCGATCGTACTTTCAATCTGAATATCAAATCCAGCTTGAAGATCATGCAGTTTTTCCTCGACAAGCTGGAAGCGCATCCCGACGATCCGGTCTATGCCCACTTTGAAGTCGTGCCCGATCATTTGCCGGATGCCTTGAAAGAAGGCATCAAGAAATTCCCGGCCGGTACGTTGCAGTTTGAAATTGGCATCCAGAGTTTTAATCCCGATGTGCAGACTTTGGTCAGCCGCAAACAGAATAATGAAAAAGCGGCAGAGAATATCCGCTGGTTGTGCGAGAACTCGCATGCGCATTTGCACGTCGATTTGATTGCAGGCTTGCCGGGTGAAGATATCGCCAGCTTCGCTCAAGGCTTTGATCGCCTGCTGGAATTGAAGCCGCATGAAATTCAATTTGGCATCCTGAAGCGCTTGCGCGGCACGCCGATTATTCGCCATACCGCAACCTATGGCCTAGTGTTCGATCCGCATCCACCGTACACGATCCTGGCAACGGACCGTATCGACTTCAATGCGATGCAGCAGTTGGTGCGCTTTGCCCGCTACTGGGATTTGATCGCCAACTCGGGACGTTTTGCACATACCTTGCCGTTGATACTGCACGCGTCTGCATCAGATTCGCCATTCGCCAATTTCATGCGTTTGTCGAACTGGTTGTATGCCACTACCGATGCGACCAACCGGATTGCCTTGGAGCGTCTGGCAGTGCTGGTTGCGCAATGGCTGGTGACGGAAGGCATGGATGAAGAAGAGGCTGGGGATGTGTTGCGTAGCGATTACGCCGGGCAGGCCAATACCAAGCTGAAGGCACAGGCGGCGCGCAAGACGGAGAAAGCCTTGCTGCAACGTCAAGCGCAGCACATGGCGGTAAGTTGATTTCAGGCAGTTTGTTTGCGCCAGGCATCTATCAATTGCCGGCAAGCCTGATCCAAGGATGTGTAGGAAATGGATTTTTGTTGGTGGAAGATCATGAGCGCGTACAGCTTTGCCAGTTCGTTGACTTCCGGCGATAGCGCGCGTTCCTCACCTAGCGAGGGACGCAAGTTGCGCCAATAGTTGATCGCTTCTTCCAGCTCTGGCAGTGTGATATCCATCGGCTTATTGTACGCGTGCTCATAGTCGCGGTAAAACGAGTAGGCCATGAGCAACAGCGTTGCACAGCGGCAAGCTGCAGTGGGCTGAGTCAATTTAATCAAGCAGTATTTCTGAACAGTATTTCCCCAATATGAATTCTGGTTTCGACATCAAACGGTTTTTCCCTTTTCTGAACTGGCCGCGGCCGACTGTGGCGTCGTTGAAAAACGATGCGTGGGCAGGTATCAGCGTTGGTCTGGTCTTGATTCCGCAAGCGGTCGCGTATGCGACCTTGGCCGGGATGCCGGCTGCGACGGGTTTGTATGCGGCCTTGATTCCGAGCGTGATTGGTATCTTGTGGGGATCGTCGGCCTTGCTGGCAGTTGGCCCGGCAGCGTTGACCAGCTTGCTGGTGTTCGGTTCGCTTTCACCTATGGCGGCGCCAGCGAGTATGCAGTGGGTGACGCTGGCGATCTGGTTGTCGATTTATACCGGCGGGATTCAATTCTTGTTGGGGGCATTCCGGCTCGGCGGTTTGGCGAATCTGGTATCGCAACCGGTCATCATCGGCTTTATCAATGCGGCGGCCATCATCATCATGATGTCGCAATTACCGGCCTTGATTGGTGTGCCTGATTTGTTTGTGGCGAATATAGGAGATGTCGTCACGCGCGTGATCGCTGCGCCTTCCATCATGCTGATGACGAGTGCATTCGGCATAGGCACCTTGATTTTGCTGATCGCGAGCAAGCGTTTCTTTCCGCGTTTCCCTGGGATCTTGCTGGTGACGATACTCGGCACGATCTTGAGCTGGGCGGTTGGCTATGGCGCGACTGGTGCGGAGATAGTCGGCGATATCGACAAGGGTTTGCCACCACTCCTTTTGCCGTCAGCGATCTCATTCGACCAGCATCGCGATTTGTGGTCGGCGGCCTTGGTGCTGGCCTTGATCAGTTTTACCGAAGCGATGTCGAGTTGCCGTGTGTTGGCGCGCAAGCGGCGTGAGCGTTGGGATGAAAATCAGGAATTGATTGGTCAAGGTTTGGCGAAAATGGCGAGCGGCTTCAGCGGTGCCTTCCCGGTCAGCGGTTCCTTTTCGCGTTCGGCGCTGAATCTGTATGCGGGTGCGACTAGTGCATGGTCGACCTTGTTCAGTGCCTTGTGCGTGTTGTTCAGTTTGCTGTTTTTGGCGGATCTGCTGTATTACCTGCCGCGTGCGGTATTGGCGGCGATGATTATCGTGCCGGTATTCGGACTGTTCGATTTTTCTGCATTCAAGCGTTTGTTTGTGATCTCACGCGATGATGCGGCGATTGCGATTGTGACCTTTGTCGTGACGATTATTGCGATGCCACGTTTGCATTGGGGCGTGGTCGCCGGTATTACGCTGACAATGGTTTCTTATCTGTATCGTCACATGCAGCCGCGCATTATCGAAGTCAGTGAACATGAAGATGGTACTTTACGCGACAGTTTGCGCTTCGAATTACCACGACTGGCACCAGGCGTGCTGGCAGTGCGTATCGATGCGGCGCTCAACTTCCTGACTGGTGCAGCCTTGGAACGCTTTGTCGTCGCGCGTTGCAGCGCGGATCACGATATCCGTAGCGTCTTGTTATGTGTAGGTTCGGTCAATGATATCGATGCCAGCGGTGTTGATACGCTGGAATCCTTGCATGTGACTTTGCACAGTCAAGGCATCACCTTGTATGTGTCTGCCATCAAGAAACAGGTATGGGATGTGCTGGATAATGCGGGCTGGATCAAGGCCTTGGGTCAGGAGCATATCTTCATGACCGATCATGAAGCGATACTGGCAATGCGGAAAACTACCTGATCGGAAAGCTATTCAATAAAAAACGGCGCGATAAAGAATTTCTTTATCGCGCCGTTTTTTTATTTGTCCGCTGCTGCTTCGTCGGATGCATACGGCGCATGCAGATGCACGGGCTTGGCGCGTGAACGCATGCGGATGTTGATCAATTCCACCACCAGTGCAAATGCCATCGCGCTGTAGATATAGGCTTTAGGAATGTGTTGATCGAATCCTTCAGCAATCAGCACGATACCGATAGCGACCAGGAATGCCAGCGCCAAAATCTTGATCGATGGATGACGCGAGACGAAGCGACCAATAGGCCCGGCAAACAACATCATCAAGGCAACGGAAGAAATCACTGCCGCCACCATCACTTCGATCTGCTCAACCATGCCGACTGCCGTGATGATCGAGTCCAGTGAAAACACCATATCGACCACCATGATCTGCAGGATCACGGCAGTGAAGGTTGCCTTGACCGTGCTCGACGTGTGGCCCTCTTCGCCTTCCAGCGATTGATGGATTTCACCCGTACTTTTCCAGATCAGGAATAAGCCACCGCCTATCAGTATCAAGTCTCGCCCCGAGATTTCCTGATTCATCACGGTAAATAGTGGTGCTGTCAGGCCAACTATCCAGGCCAATACCATCAGCAAGCCTATGCGCATGAACATGGCGATGAACAAGCCCAGCTTGCGCGCGAATTCTCGTCGTTCGACGGGAAGCTTGTCGACCAGGATGGAAATAAAAATGATGTTGTCTATGCCCAGCACTAGCTCCAGTGCGGTCAAGGTAATGAAGGCCATCCAGATTTGCGGATCTGAGATCAGTTCAAGCATGGGCAATTCTCCAGTGACATTCGAGATGAAAGAGGGTGGTTTCTCTACTGCAAGTATTGCGTTCGGATATTGCCGGATGACGTGGTGCGGGTCGCCATGCGGCCGCGCTGTGTGATGCCGTCTCCATGTTTCTTATTTGCATATTGACTACGCTTTGCACATTAGCAGGTAAAACAGCGCGCGCCAACAGAATCGAAACAGATGCTTGACAGCGTCTTCGGATATAACTAATATATCAGTCATACACAATAAGAATAATTCATCTACTTCTGGAGATTTATCATGATGAGTGAACGCCAGCGGAAATTCCGCGAACAATACAAGGCCGACATCAGCCCGCTTTACAACGGTTTATTACATATCGGCGTGATGTACGCGACCGGTATAGCCGCAATTTGGTATTGCCTGACGCAATTGCAGAATTCAGGCTGGGAATGGCTGATCGTCATTCCGGTATTTTTGGCCGGTAATTTTGTCGAATGGGCCATGCATCGCTTTGTCATGCATCGCAAAATCGATGTCTATGCACTGCGTGCAATCTACGACCGACACACCCGTCAGCATCATCAGTACTTCACTGACAATGAAGCGACGATCGATACAACACGTGAATTCCGCATAGTGTTTTTCCCGTGGCGCGTCTTGATTACCTTGGGTGTTGGTGGTTTGACTCTGGGTTATCTGGCATCAATCATCATCAATACGAATGCAGGCTACATCCTGTTCATGACGATGGTTGCGCAGTACTTGATCTACGAAACATTCCACTATTGCTGCCACGTGCATGAGAACTGGTTTGTACGCAACATCCCGTTCATCAACACGATCCGTCGTCACCATACAGCGCATCACAATCAAGGGATCATGATGAAGTACAACATGAACCTGACCTTCCCGATTGCTGACTGGGCGATGGGTACGACAGATCTGGATCGCGGTTTGCTCGGCCATCTGTTCAACGGCTATAGCGAAAAGCACATCAAGGAAGATCTCAAGCCGATTATCAAGCGCTTCCGTTACGACGATTCTCGCGTAACGCTGGACGGCCCGCAGTTGACCAAGGAAGAAGAAGCAACCATCGATCGCGGTCTCGTGATTTGATGCAAGAACGCCGGGCATGCCCGGCGTTCTTTTGTCATCACATATCCGACATCAATGTAGCTTTGGTGAAGGTTTCGATGTTATCCAGCAGCAGGTCGAGATTCTCGCCGGCTGCATTCACGTCACCTTTGGCTATGGCTCCTGCGACTGCTGCATGCAAGCGCGCCATTTCAGGCAAGTCGGCAGCTTGCTTGTAGTGGAAGTACCAGAAGCGACGGGACAGACCATGCATCAAGCGCATCGCACCTTCGGCAAATTCATTGCGCGCTGCGACTAAGGACAATTCATTGAATTCCCGATCGGAGCGCATGAAGGAAACGTCATCGTCGGTAGCGGAGGCATGCATGAATTCATCATGCAAACGAGCAAAGCGCTCACGCTCTTCAGGCAATGCGCGACGTGCAGCGCTCTTGCAGATCAGGCGCTCTACTTCACGACGTGTTTCCAGCAGTTTGAGTTGTTTGCGGAGATCGATTTCTGGAACCAGCAAGCCGCGTTGTGGCAACACCAGCAATAAGTGCTCACGTGCCAGGCGCTGGATTGCTTCACGAATTGGGGTGCGACCGATATTCAGCATCTCGCTCAAGGTCAGTTCGGAAATCACTGATCCAGGCGGAATGCGCAAGGTGATGATCGCTTCTTCGATTTGTTCGTAAGCGATATCAGTCAGCTTGAGCTTGGGTTCAGCCATGTCTTGCATGGTGCTTTGAGAATTGGGCGTTTTCGCCTGTCTCGGTGCTTTTGTGGCGCTGGATTTGCGCGGCACTTTTTTGGTAGCTGTCATGGGGTCCGATTGAGTTTGTACGGTCAGTTCAGAAGCAAGATACGTATGTAGATGACTGCTATATGCACGTAATTATGGTTTTAAAAAGATGTTTTGCATACTGTAATTCATCTCATATATGGGTTGTATCAGTTATTTCAATGGAGGCGGAATGCAACAAATCGATGACATGGATGTGATTTGTCGCGGAGATGCCGGCACTACGATAGTGGCCGTGCACGGGATTCAGGGTACGCGTGCCAGCTGGCAGCCGCTGACGGCAGCCTTGCACGATGAAGTGCGCTGGGTCTTGCCGAATCTGCGCGGTCGCGCCAACGCATTTCGCGGCAATAGCAGTGCCGACTATACGCTGGAGCAATTCGCCGGCGAGGTGGGTGAAGTGATTGCACGTCATGTTCATACGCCGCAATTTGTTTTGGCCGGTTGGAGCATGGGCGTCTCTGTGGCGCTGGCGACGATGGCTTTATTGCAAAGAGACGGTGCGCAGTTGCCGCAGGCCTTGGTTTTGATGTCGGGCAGCCCGGTATTGCAGCAAACGCGCTGGTTTCATGAAACAGAACATGAAGCGCTACTGGAAGAGATTGCTGCGCGTGAAGTGCGGCTCGGCTTGCGCGATGCAGCCGACCGTGACGCCGTGGCGTGGACCTGGCAAAGCATAGGGCCAACCGATCAGCGTGCGCTGTTGCCTACGATAGATATACCGACATTGATCGTGCATGGCCGTGCCGACGAGGATTCGCCCTGGACCCATGCGCAGTTATTAAAACGCGGTTTGCCACAAGCACGACTGAGCACGATAGACGATGCCATGCACAGCATCCTCACGCAAAACACGGTGCGCGTCGCTGAAGAAATGCGCTCTTTTTTATCTGATATTCCTACCCTTCGGAGTTCCCATGAGAAGCAATGACCTGATTCACTTTTGTCCGCCAGCACGTCTGGTATTCGGTTGCGGCAGCCGCGCGCAATTGGCACCGCTGCTGGCACGTTTGGGGTATCGCTCCGGTGTATTGATTACCGACACCTTCTTCAGTGAGAAAACACCTTGGGTGCGCGAGTATGTGGAAGCCGCATCTGCACTCGGGATATTCACGGTTGTCTACGATGGCGGCAAGCCAGACCCGACGACCACTTTATGCGATGAGGCGACGAAGATCATCCGCGCAGAACTCGGCGATATCCGTCCGGATCACGTCATCGCTTTAGGCGGTGGCAGCAATATCGATTTGGCAAAAGCACTGTGCCTGACGATTCCCGATGGTCGCCCCGTCAGCAACTTCATCGGTGCTTTGCCGAATGCACCGCAAGCCTTGCCTATGATCGCCTTGCCAACCACTGCCGGCACTGGTTCGGAAGCAACGCCAGGCGCGATCCTGATCGATCCGACCAATGCCACCAAAGTCGCGGTGATGGACAACGTCTTGCGTCCGGTGATTGCGCTGATCGATCCTGAATTTACCTACACTTGCCCACCACGCGTGACCGCCGATTCCGGTGTTGATGCATTGACGCATGCGCTGGAATCTTATCTGACGCTGGATTCATCCGAGTTTGATCGTGGCGGTCATCCAGATCCTGGATACAGCGGCCGTTCGTCGCTGACGATGATGTTCGCGCATGAAGCGATCAAGCTGTGCGCGCAATATCTGATGCGTACTTACAACAATGGCAGCGATACCGACGCGCGCATAGGCATGGCTTATGCGAGCCACTACGCAGCCTTGTCTTATGGCGGTGCAGGCTTGAATGCGGTGCATGGCATCGCTTATGCCGTCGCTGGTTTGACACATCAATCCCACGGCAGCACCAATGCGGTGATGTTGCCTTATGTACTGGATGCCTTGCGCCCGGTACGACATACCGAATTGCTGGAAATCGCCCGCTTGTTCGGCATAACTACCAGCGATGAAGCGAGTGCAGTACGTCAGTTGCCGGTGTTGATACGTGATCTGGTCGCGCAACTTGGCATTCCGACCACGCTGGAAGCATTTGGCATTGCGCAAGAGCAATTGCCTGCCTTGACAGTCGATGCACTGGCCGTCACACGTTTGGCAAAGGCCTTTCCGGTGGCAGATGTTCCTGCGACTTATGGCGACATCGTCAAGCGTGCCTGGCACGGCAAGTTGGGCGATTGAGCTGGGAATCGCAATCTAAAAAATCTATTGCATGCTACTGAAATTCATATAATATATCAGTGCGTTAGATTGCAAAGAAACTAGAAAATCAAAACAGAACCGCCAGCCGCGGTTCAACAGGAGACAGATATGGATGCTTACACCGGAGTTCGACTCCGTGCCAACGTAGCAGCCCGCCTTGAGCGGTTGCCTATGACCCGTTACCAGCGCTCGCTGTTCGCAATTATTGCGACTGCCTGGTTCTTCGATTCGATGGATCTGGGGATCATGACCTTCGTGCTGGGTTCGATCAAAGCTGAATTCGGCTTGAGCACAACGCAAGCTGGTTTGCTGGCTAGTTCGAGTTTTCTCGGCATGTTCCTCGGCGCTGCAACGGCCGGCATGCTGGCAGATAAATTCGGCCGCAAGCCGGTGTTCCAATGGAGTATGGTTTTTTGGGGCGTTGGCAGTCTGGCCTGTGGTTTCGCTACAGATGTCACATGGTTGATGGTTTTCCGTGTTCTCCTCGGCTTCGGCATGGGTATGGAATTCCCTATCGGTTTGTCCATGGTGTCGGAGATTGTTCCGGCCAAGAGCCGTGGTAAATATGTCGCGATTCTGGAAGGCTTCTGGCCGCTCGGCTTTATCGCTGCCGGTATCCTTGCTTACCTGACTCTGCCTTTGATTGGCTGGCGCGGTATCTTCATCGCCTTGTCGATTCCTGCCGTGTTTGTTTTCATTGTGCGTCGTTACGTGCCTGAATCACCACGCTGGTTGGAAGAAGTCGGTCGCGATGCAGAAGCAGATGCGGTCACCACCAATATCGAAAAGCACGTGATCAAGGCCAATGGCGGCAAACCTTTGCCAGCAGCTGCACCACCAGTTGATAAGCCAGCCAAAAAAGAAGACAAGCGTGCCTTGTTTGCCGAGTTGTGGCACGGCGTATATGCCAAACGTACGATCATGCTGTGGGCATTGTGGTTCTTTGCCTTGCTCGGTTACTACGGTTTGACCACATGGTTGGGCGCACTGCTGCAGCAAGCCGGTTACGCAGTCACCAAGTCGGTGATGTATACGGTCTACATTTCGCTGGCGGGTATTCCTGGTTTTATTTTCTCGGCCTGGTTGCTGGAAAAATGGGGACGCAAACCGACCTGCGTATTGATGTTGTTAGGTAGTGCGAGTGCGGCTTATGTGTATGGTCAGGTTGCGACAGCACAAGCACCAGTGGCACAGTTGATCGGAGCTGGTTTGTGCATGCAGTTCTTCCTGTTCGGTATGTGGTCGGTGTTGTATGCGTACACACCGGAACTGTACCCGACACGTTCACGTGCAACCGGCTCAGGTTTCGCTTCATCTGTTGGTCGTCTTGGTTCGCTGCTTGGACCGTTCGCAGTTGGCGTGATCTTGCCGTTCACTGGTCATACTGGCGTGTTCACACTGGGCGCGATTTCGTTCGCTATCGCAGCGTTGGTTGTGATTGTGATGGGAACTGAGACTAAAGGACTTTCGTTGGAGGAAGTGTCTGGTTGATGTTTGTTTGTGATTGGGTGGCGCTTGTTTAATTGAGCGTCATTTGATTGGAATAAGTTTTATGTGTGCAACGCCTTTGGTGCCGTTCAGTTTTTTACTGAGCGGCATTTTTTTATTGGGGCTTAGTTATTGCTGATGTTGTTCTCTCTTCGAAGATGCTTGGGTTGCCGGGGGCGGCCCGGCAGCCGCTCACTTTTCTTGCTTCGCCAAGAAAAGTGAGCAAAAGAAGGCGACGCAAAAGCCGTTGCCCGCTAAAGCGGGTACCCAAGACAAGTAATCGCCAGTCGGGGTCGCAAACCAACTCGCTACGCTCAGACATGTTTGCGCCCTTTATCCGTCTGACGATTGCTTGCCTTGGCAACGTCAATGCGGGCACCTCAAAAACAACAGCAAGGGCCACAGCTTTGCTAATTTAAACTGGGTGAGTGACTCAAAGAAGCTGTTGAAGTGAACCGCTCTGACGCTGCCGTTTGTGCAGGGCAGAAAATGGATCAAGAAGTGAACGTTGTCTGAGCGCAGCGAGTTTCGTTCGCTTCCCATTTTTTGTCCTGCACAAACGGGAACCCAAAGGGCAGCGGCTTCGCGGTCGCCTTCTTTTGCTTACTTTTCTTGGCGAAGCAAGAAAAGTGAGTAGCCGCCGGGCTACCCCCGGCATACCTAGCCCGACCAAAGAAAGAACACCATCAGCAACAACAGAAACCACCCAAGAAATAAGACAAGTAAATCAGCCCCTTGTGGCATTTTTACGTCGCCCAAACAAACTTGAAAACCCTTCTGTAAAATTGATTGACACAACTAATATATAAGCAGAATATATCAATCAGGTGCAAAAGCACCACCAACCAGACCGTGCGATTTACGAGTTTGCGCGGCAAAATAATCAGGAGACAAAACATGTTCAACCGCCTCAACGCCACACGTGCGTCGCTTTCTTTCGTCGCCGCAACCATGCTCTGCTCCACGGCCTTCGCATGGGAACCAACCAAAGCCGTCGAAATGGTCTTGCCTTCCGGTAGCGGTAGCGGCACCGATCAAATGGCGCGCTTGATGTCCAGCATTGTTGTCAAACACAGTCTTGCCAACAAGCCATACATAGTGACACCTAAAGGTGGTGCCGGTGGTGCGGAAGGTTTCATCGATTTGAAAACCTCGCCAGGCAATCCAAACAAGATTCTGATTTCTGCATCACACATGTACATGCTGCCGCTGACGGCGAATGTTCCTTTTACTTGGAAAGACATGACGCCTGTCGCCAATCTGGTGATGGATGAATTTGTACTGTGGGTGAATGCTGCTTCGCCATACAAGACTGCCGCTGAATTGCTGGCAGCAGCCAAGGCCAAGCCAGGTGAAATTCGCGCTGGTGGTGCTGGTTCCAAGCGCGAAGACAATCTCTTGTTCGCCGCAATTGAGCAAGCAGCTGGCGTCAAATTTAATTACATCCCATACAAAGGCGGCGGTGATGTAGCGACGCAACTGGTCGGTAATCACATCGATGTCTCCGTCAACAATCCAGTCGAAGCCGTCTCGCAATGGCGCGCTGGTCAGCTGCGTCCGCTGTGCGTATTCGATGACAAGCCGATGGCACAAACCGACAAGATCACTGCGACGGAATCATGGTCCAGCATCCCAACGTGCAAATCGGTTGGTCTGAATGTGACTTATCTGATGCAACGTAGCGTGTTCCTGCCATCAGGCGTTAAGCCGGATCAGGTTGCCTATTACGTAGATCAGATGAAGAAAATCGTTGCAGCACCGGAATGGAAAGATTTCTCCAATCGCAATGCTTTCAAGGATGCCTTCCTCACTGGTCCAGCCTTGCAAAAATTTCTGCAGACAGATGCAGACATGCATTACGACTTGTTGAAAAAAGCCGGTTTCCTGGCAGCGCCTCAATAAACGGAGCGTCTACAAATGGATAGCAATGAAAAAGAGGGCCGTGTTCTTATCAAACACGGTGTGGCGGAATTCGCCTGTGCACTGGTGTTTCTGATCGCCGGTGGTGTGCTGATGTGGGATAGCTACCATCGCGGCGCAGGCTGGGGAACTACCGGGCCCAAGTCCGGTTACTTCCCTTTCCGCATCGGCGTGATCATGTGTATTGCAGCCTTGTTCGTGATGTACAACAGCACGCGCAACAAGGCGCTCAGCAATTCATCTTTCGTCACGCGCGAACAGCTCAAGCCGGTATTGCAAGTGTTGATACCGATTATCGGTTTCGTCATCGTGGCGCAATTCCTCGGCATGTACATCGCAGCGATTGCGTTGATCGCTGGCTTCATGCGCGTGCTGGGCAAATACAGTTGGCTGAAATCGGCAAGCGTCAGTTTGGCAGTCGCAGCAGTCGTGTTCTGGTTGTTCGAAATTCAATTCATGGTTCCGTTGATCAAGGGCCCACTTGAAGCGGCGTTCGGGTACTGAATACCGCTAATAAAGATATCCATAGAAGGAGACATTCATGGAAGAGCTGGGTTATTTGATGCACGGGTTTTCTGTCGCCCTTACGGGACAGCATATTTTGATGATGTTCATAGGTGTCACGCTGGGCATCCTGATCGGCGTATTGCCGGGATTGGGTGGGCCGAACGGCGTGGCGATTCTATTGCCGTTGACGTTTTCGATGGAGCCGACGGCCGGCATCATTTTGTTGTCGTGTCTGTATTGGGGCGCTTTGTTCGGTGGTGCGATTACTTCGATTCTGTTCAATATTCCGGGCGAGCCGTGGTCGGTTGCAACAACCTTCGACGGTTATCCGATGGCGCAGAAAGGTAAAGCCGGCGAAGCATTGACGGCGGCTTTTAGCGGTTCCTTCATCGGTGCGTTTTTCTCGGTTGTACTGATCACCTTCCTCGCGCCGCTGGTTGCTTCGTTCGCTTTGAAGTTTGGTCCGCCGGAATTCTTCGCAGTCTATCTGCTGACCTTTTGCAGCTTTGTTGGTATGGGTGGCGGTTCGCCATTCAAAACCATACTCGTAATGATGCTGGGTTTCGGTCTTGCCACCATCGGCATGGACACCATCACCGGCGGCTTGCGCATGACGTTTGGTTTTGATGAGTTGTTGCGTGGTGTCGATTTCCTGATCGTCGTGATCGGTTTGTTCGGCATAGGCGAGATCTTGTTGACGATGGAAGAAGGTTTGGCCTTCCGTGGCAAGCAGGCAGGTATCAATCTCAAGGTCGTTTTGCAGACATGGCGTCAGTTGCCGCGTTACTGGGCATCGCTGGTTCGCAGCTTCCTGGTTGGTGCATGGATGGGTGTCACGCCAGGTGGTGCGACGGCGGCATCCTTCATGGGTTACGGCATTGCGCAGCGTTTCTCGAAAGAGAAAGATCAGTTCGGTAAAGGCAGTCTGGAAGGCGTACTGGCACCGGAAACCGCAGCGCATGCATCCGGCACGACAGCGCTGCTGCCTATGCTGGCACTCGGTATCCCGGGTTCGGCGACAGCGGCAGTGTTGCTGGGTGGCTTGATGGTGTGGGGTTTGCAACCGGGGCCGATGCTGTTCGTCGAGCAGAAGGATTTCGTCTGGGGTTTGATCGCAAGTATGTATCTCGGTAACGTGGTCGGCTTGATCGTGGTCTTGAGTACCGTGCCTTTCTTCGCTGCGATTTTGCGGGTGCCCTTCACCATCGTTGCTCCCATCATCATCTTGTTATGTGCGATTGGTGCATACACCGTGCATGGTGCGATGTTCGATGTCTGGCTGATGGTCTTGTTCGGCGTAGTTGGTTATGTCTTGAAGAAGCTCGACTATCCCTTGGCACCTTTGGTATTGGCGATGGTGCTGGGCGACAAGGCAGAAGATGCTTTCCGTCAAACCATGTTGTTGTCGCATGGTGGCATGAGCATTTTCTGGTCCAACTATCTGGTCGGCACGATCACTACGCTGGCATTGATCACCTTGGTATGGCCATTGATTTCCAGCTTGCTCGGCAAGCGCACTAAAGTAGTGGAGGTCGTAGCATGAAAATGTCCCCGGACTTTCAGTGGGATACGCTGGCACGTAACACAGCGGCGCGCCTGAAACGCGGCGCGCCACACGCCAACGGCAAAGTAGTTGCAGCAGAAAATATCGCTGCATTGCTGCACTCGGTCATTGAATCAGGTGACCGCGTGTGCGTCGAAGGCAATAACCAGAAGCATGCCGATTTTCTGGCGCTGGCTTTATCCAAACTCGATGCCAATCTTGTGCACGATCTGCACATCATTCAATCGAATCTGGCTTTGGCTTCGCATCTGGATGTGTTCGAACGTGGAGTCGCATCGCGCCTTGATTTTTGTTACTCCGGTGAGCAAGGCGTGCGGCTGGCGCGCCTGATCAAAGCCGGAAAAATCAATGTCGGTGCGATCCACACCTATCTGGAACTGTACGGTCGCTACTTCATGGACCTGACACCGCGCGTCTCGCTGATAGCCGCACAAAGTGCAGATGCCAATGGCAATTTGTACACCGGGCCGAATACCGAAGACACGC
The DNA here is from genome assembly GCF_059416385.1 of Herminiimonas sp. GW821-FHT09C12. Lineage (NCBI taxonomy): Bacteria > Pseudomonadati > Pseudomonadota > Betaproteobacteria > Burkholderiales > Oxalobacteraceae > Herminiimonas > Herminiimonas sp. GW821-FHT09C12. The sequence goes on along the minus strand of NZ_JBWKPC010000001.1, from coordinate 710,735 downwards.
CCGCTGTTGCCGAAGGCACGGCATTCAAGAACGGCATCATCATCGCGCAAGTCAATGAAATTGTTGATACGGTACCGCGCGTCGATGTGCCGGGTGATTGGGTCTCGTATGTGGTGCAAGCACCCAAGCCGCATTACATCGAACCTATCTTCACTCGCGATCCGGCGCAGATTACCGAGACGCAAATCCTGATGGCGATGATGGTCATCAAGGGTTTGTATGCACCGTACGGTGTGACGCGTTTGAATCACGGCATCGGTTTCGATACGGCTGCGATTGAATTGATCTTGCCGACGTATGCCGAGTCATTAGGTTTGCGCGGCAAGATCTGCAATTACATGACGGTCAATCCTTGTCCGACATTGATTCCAGCGATTGAATCCGGTTTCGTCAAAGGCATACATTGCGCCGGCTCCGAACTTGGCATGGAAGAGTATGTGCGCGCGCGTCCTGATGTGTTCTTCAACGGGCCGGATGGCAGCATGCGTTCGAATCGTGTGTTCTGCCAGATCGCAGGTCACTATGCTGATCTCTTTATCGGCTCGACCTTGCAAGTTGATACGCAAGGCAATAGCTCAACCGCCACGCTCAATCGCATCACTGGTTTTGGCGGTGCACCCAACTTCGGTTCCGAATCGCGTGCACGTCGTCACGTCAGTTATCCGTGGTTGAAGGCAGGCCAGGAATCAGCGGCAGCCACAGGCGCTACCATGCCGCGCGGTCGCAAGCTGGTCGTGCAAATGGTTGAATCCTTCCGCGAAAAAATGAGCCCGACTTTTACCGAGAAGCTGGATGCATGGCAGTTGATGGAAGACCTCTCGCTCGATCTGCCACCAGTCATGATCTACGGCGATGACGTGACGCAAATCGTGACCGAAGAAGGCATCGCGCATTTGCATAAATGCAGCAATCCGCAAGAGCGTGAGCAAGCGGTACGCGGTGTTGCCGGTTTTACTGAAGTCGGTATGAAGCGTGACCAGCGTGTAGTCGATAACTTGCGCGATCGTGGTGTCATTCAGCGCCCGGAAGACATAGGCGTTGATGTATCGCTGGCAACGCGTGATCTGCTGGCTGCCAAGTCCATGAAGGATTTGGTCAGATGGTCAGGCAATCTCTATCAACCCCCTAACAGATTCAGAAATTGGTAGGCATCCATGCAAACACTTGAATTTGAAATCGGTCCTTGTGCCAACCCTGATCGCAGCATAGGTAGCGGTCTGGTCGGCGTAGTCGGCTCAGGAAATCTGGAAGTGCTGTTCGAACCAGCAGCGCTGAACGACAAGGTGAAATTCGTGATTGAAACCTCGGTACATGGTTTCGATGAAACCTGGCGCGCGGTTACACGCACTTGCGCAGAACGCTATCGCCTCGCCAATCTGGTCATCACCATCAACGATGCCGGTGCCACACCTGCGGTCGTGAGCTTGCGCCTGATGCAAGCGGTGGAAGAATTCAGGAGTACACAATGAGCGAACAGCATAAAAGTTATCTTGAGCGCACCGCACGCAGACGCGTCGCCGATCTGCTCGATGCCGGCAGCTTTCACGAAATTCTGCCGCCGTCGGAACGTCATTTCAGTCCGCACCTTCCTGTGCTTGGACAACCGGTTGCATTCGATGATGGCATCGTGATTGGTGAAGGATTGTTGAGTGGTGCCAAGGTATTGATCGCGGCGCAGGAGCCAGCCTTTATGGGTGGTTCGGTCGGAGAAATTCATGGTGCCAAGATGACGGGCTTGCTGGAGCGCGCGCTGGTACAGCGTCCAGCTGCCGTGTTGCTCTTGCTCGATACCGGCGGCGTACGCTTGCATGAAGCCAATGCAGGTTTGATCGCCATTTCAGAAATTCAGCGTGCTGTGTTTGACGTGCGTCATGCAGGCATACCTGTGATTGTCTTGATCGGTGGCTCCAACGGTTGTTACGGCGGTATAGGCATCGTTGCCAAATGCTGCGATCACATGATCATTTCGGAAGAAGGTCGCTTGTCGGTGTCCGGTCCCGAAGTCATTGAAGCAGCCAAAGGCGTGGAAGAGTTCGACGCACGTGATCGCGCTCTGGTCTGGCGCACCATGGGCGGCAAGCATCGTTATCTGATGGGTGATGCCGACATGATCGTGCCGGACGATGTAGCAGCATTTCGCGATGCTGCAGTCAGTTTGCTCGGTGCATCAAAACCGCTGACGCTGGAAACCATCACGCAAGAACATCAGGCATTGCAATCACGTATGCAGCGTTTCTCCGCTTGCGCCGATGCGACGCAGATCTGGCAGGCCTTGGGTGTGGCCGAGCCCAAGAATGTGCCATTGGCAGAGATCCCGGAATTCCTTGAGATGAGTGCGCACGTCAGGAGAGAAGAACATGCTTGAGTGGAAAGAATTATGCGATCAGCTTTTCCCGGATGGACATACGGTCAGCGCCAACGGCGCAGTGCTGAGCGGTCAGGGACGGGTAGATAACACGACGATAGCGGTCATAGGCACGTCCGGTCACGCAGCGATTGGTGTGGACATCGCCTTGCAGTTATCGGACGCGGTGATAGACATCATGAACCAGCAGCCGGGCGCACCTATCCTGATGCTGGTTGATACGCAGGGTCAGCAGCTTTCACGCCGTGATGAATTATTGGGCAACAGCCCTTTCCTCGCGCATCTGGCGAAATGCTTTGCAGTGGCGCGTACACGTGGGCATCAACTGTTGAGCGTGGTGTATAGCGAAGCAGTCAGCGGTGGTTTTCTGTCGTTTGGCATGATGGCAGACGAGACCTATGCCGTGCCCGGCGCGCAGATACGCGTGATGGCTTTGCCAGCGATGTCGCGTATTACCAAATTACCGCTGGAAGAATTGGAAGCACTCTGTCGTACCTCACCGATACTCGGACCGGGTGCGCATAACTTCGTCGCACTGGGTGCGGTCGAAGCGATCTGGGAAGGTCCGCTGGACGTCTGTTTGAAAACAGCATTGGCAAAGAAAAACACCATAGACCATCGTCGTGAATTGGGTGCAAGTCGTGGCGGTCGCACGGGTGCGGTAAAGATAGCAAAACTGGTGCGCGAGCATAGAGCCTGAAAAAATGATCAAGTTGCAATCACCTTCATTCGTATTCAAGCGGCATGCACGCGTCTGGCTGAATTGGCCGGATGCGGCTGAGCAGATATGTTTGAATAATGCAGCGCAGCGTGAGGCGATACACCAACATGCAGCACGTGGCTTGCCCTTTGTTGCGCGCAGCAGGCAGCCGGACGATGCTGTTGATCTTGTGCCGCTTGGTTTGCGTATGCCGCGTACAGAGGCGGCGCGTTCACTTGCTTTTTGTGTACCGGCATCGGCCATACGCGATGTCGCCGATGCACTATCGTTATCTGAAGCACTCTCATCTGAGAACAACTTGCCGCCACTTTGGCACGATACGCTATCGCATTTGCAGTCGGATGCAGAACGTATAGGTTTGACGCTGCGTGTGTACGGTTCTTTATCTTGGCAAATCATGAGTGGTACGCAATACATGGCGGACAATTCGGATATCGATTTATTGGTGATCCCAGATTCAGAAGAACAGGCATGTGCAGCTTTACGTTTGCTGGATGCGGTAGAAAAAGAAGGCCATGTACGACTGGATGGCGAAATGATTTTTCCGGATGGTCGTGCCGTCGCATGGAAGGAATTGTTGGCGAATACACGATTGGTGCTGGTTAAAACCTTGGCTGGTGTCACGCTCACATCAATGGAGTGCGTATGGAAGCAGGCGGCATGGCGTTGATAGCGACCTCGGCAACGGCGCTACGTACGCAACAAGTCGTGCAGGCTGCCGTGCGTGCGCTTTACGATGAGATGTGTTTGTATCCCAAACCGGGTCTGGTCAGCAAGATAGACAACGGCAGTCACGATGACATGACGCCTGCATCTTTCGTAAAGAGTCTGTTTTCATTGCGCCATTTTTTCAGCGCAATTTATCAAGCCGGTACGCGTGGTGCCGGTTTCGTAGAGTTGGTGCAATTGGGGCTGGCGGCGGAAGCCAGAATGTTGCGCGCAACTGCAGGTGTCAATACGCATCGCGGTGCGATCTTCAATCTCGGTTTGTTGTGCGCGACCTTGGGCAAGGCTGATGTGAGTGAGCATCGCGTTGATATGCCGCAATTGCTGATCGATAGTTGGGGCGATGATATCAAGGCGGCAGATAGCAGGAACGGCAGCAATAGCAACGGCAGTGTCGTGTGCCGACAATATGCTGTCGGTGGCGCACGCGGTGAAGCGGCTGCGGGATTTCCACATGTTTTCAAAATCGGCTTGCCCGCTATTATTGCTGTGCGTAATGCAGGCGGTAACGATACTGCTGCACGCTGCCAGGCTTTCTTCGCCATCATGGCTTCGCTGGAAGATACGAATCTGCTGCATAGAGGCGGTGCACATGGTTTGCACTATGCGCGCACTGCTGCGGTTTCCTTTCTTGCCGACGGCGGTGTATACGCGCTGGATTGGCAGCAGCGTGCTGCGCAAATACATCATCAATTTGTTGCGCGTCGTTTGAGTCCGGGTGGCACCGCCGATATGTTGGCAGCAACCTTGTTCATCGATGGTTTGAGTGTACGGAATATTGCGGTATGAGCGGATTGGCCATCGCATGCCCAGGTCAAGGTGCACAGCATCCGCAGATGTTTGATCTTGCGCTGCAGTCTTCCGCTGCGCGCGATTGGTTGAAAACTTATTCCGATGCGCTGGGTGTCGATGTCGTCGATCTTGCTGCACGCGGTGAAAATTTATTTAATAACCGCAATGCGCAGTTATTGATCTGTGGCGCTGCGATTGCAACGTGGACCGCATTGCAAGAACGTTTACCGCAGCCGGAATTATTTATCGGTTATAGCGTCGGAGAGCTTGCTGCTTATGGATGTGCCGGTGCATGGGATGTACAAGCGATGGCAGTGTTGGTGCCGCAGCGCGCAATCTTGATGGATCAAGTTGCGCCTAAAGATGCAGGCATGCTGGCAGTGAAAGGACTGGATGCCGCAGCGATGCGCACGCTATGCCAGCAATATGATCTGGAGCTGGCCATCATCAATGGCGAAGATCATTTCGTACTTGGTGGTGTGCGTGCGAATATCGAACGTGCAGTTGCTGCTATCACTGCAGCAGGTCACTGGTGCAAGGCACTGGATGTGGCGATTCCATCGCATACCTCAGTCATGCAGGCGGCAGTACAGCCCTTCCGACAATTGCTGACGACGATGACTTTGCATCCACTCATGGCGCCAGTGCTGGCTGGTATAAATGGCATCCCGACTGACGCGAGCACGATCGCGACTACCTTGTCGGCACAAATTGCCGAGCCGGTGCGCTGGCAGGATTGCATGAATGCGACTCTGGAACGTGGTGTGACTGTGTTGCTGGAACTCGGTCCCGGTCGCGCGCTGAGTCGCATGTTTGATGAAGTGGCCGCGCCCGTCGAGGCACGTTCAGTAGAAGATTTTCGTACCCTAGATGGCATTGTCAAATGGGTAGAGACACGACTTTCCGCGTAATAAAATCAGTGCAACAAGAATCAGAAAAAGAAAAGAATATATATGCCGACTAATCGTATTGCCCCCAAACCTGTCAGCCCCGCCGACGTTCAGGTTGCGCGTCAGCCCTTGCCGTCGCCACGTCCTTCAGTTGCGAGTTCAGCAGAACGTGCTTACCGCCGCATAGAAGAAGCCATCGTCACGATGGAGATTCAACCAGGCACGGATGTCAACGAAGCCTTCTTGAGCGACATTGCCGGTTTCGGTCGCACGCCTGTGCGCGAAGCTGTGCGCAAACTTTGCTTTGAACATTTGCTGGTGGTGAAGCCCAAGCGCGGCATTTATGTGACCGAGATCAATCCGGTGGCGCAACTGCGTTTGCTGGAAGTACGACGAGAAATAGATAGACTGGTTTTTCAAAATGCAGCGCGTCGTGCAACGCAGGAGCAACGTCGCCAGTTCGCCATGCTGGGTGAAAATTTCCGTCGCTCGGCACAAGCCGGAGACAAGATGTTGTTCATCCGTTGCGATAAGGAATTCAATGAGCTGTGCCTGAATTGCGCGCGCAATGAATTCCTCACCGGCAGCTTGCGTTCGATACAGGGCTTGTCGCGGCGCTTCTGGTTTTGTCATTACCAAACCTTCGATTACCTGTCGGTGACGGCGCTCTTGCATGCAGGTGTGGCCGAAGCGATTGCCTTTGGCAGTATTGCGTTGGTGGCCGAAGCGGCCGAACGTTTGGTCGATAGCGCAGAGTCGCTGGCAAAACGGGTGGCTGCATTGGATGGCATTTTGTCGTCGGATGACGACGCGCCTTTTCATACCAACACTACCCGCCAGTAACAAACTTGCCCGGATGCCATCGCGTGTATCCGGGCTGATTTTCCCTCCGCATCCGAGTACCTGAGCTAGGCAATTTCACGCCGCGCCAGAAACAGGCACTTCCCTTAGAATACGAAGTCACATATCAGGATGCTATGGACGCGCCTCGGCGCAGACATGTTTCTCTGTTACATCAATTTCATCTATTCAATCAGTTCTATGCATATATTTACCTACGGTTCGCTGATGTTTCCGGAAATCTGGCAGCGCGTCGTTCGCGGCGATTACCGATCCGCAGCAGCGACGGCGCAAGGTTACGCCCGTTATGCGTTGGCTGACGATACTTATCCCGGCATGATTACGCGGCCGGAGGCGGCAGTGGAAGGCGTGGTTTACTTCGATGTGAATGCGCAAGACATCGCTGCGCTGGACGCTTTTGAAGGTAGTGAATATCGTCGTGATTCCGTCAATGTTGTAATAGAATCAGGTGAAACCGTGATAGCGTGTACTTACATCTTTTTAGCGGAGCATCGTCTCTCTGATCTGCCGTGGGAGCCGCAGGCTTTCCAGATGTCACGCTTTATTGGATCGTATTGCCGCGACAAATTGGACGGATGAGCGCTGGCTAGCCAGTATAATTCCGTCTACGTTTATTCCTATTCAATATTCGGTCTTGTACCGTCAGAAACAACTCCATGCTCGCAGCACAAAAACAACGCCTCACCGAACTCTTCCAAGCCGCCGTCGCACCACTGGTGGCCGGCACCGATTTGCAGCCAACCATCACATTGGAACGTCCACGCGATCCATCGCATGGCGACGTAGCTTGCAATCTGGCAATGCAAATTGCCAAACCGCTCAAGAAAAATCCACGCGAAGTAGCGCAGGCGCTGGTCGCCGCACTGCTCGACAATCCAGCTAACCGCGATCTGATCGAATCGGCTGATATCGCCGGTCCAGGTTTTATCAACCTGCGTCTGACCGCAGCATCGCGCCAAGGCGTGGTCAAAGCCGTCTTGCAGCAAGGTGCGGAATACGGCAAGAGCAATCTCGGCAATGATAAAAAAGTCATCATCGAATTTGTCTCCGCCAATCCAACCGGTCCTTTGCACGTAGGTCATGGTCGTCAAGGCGCATTGGGCGACGCGATGTCGTCCTTGTTCCAGGCACAAGGTTATGCCGTCACTCGCGAGTTCTATTACAACGACGCCGGCGTACAAATCGCCACGCTCGCAACTTCAGTACAGGCACGGGCCAAGGGTTTGAAACCAGGCGTAGATGGCTGGCCTGAATCGGCATACAACGGCGACTACATACAAGACATCGCCAACGACTTCCTCGCGAAGAAAACAGTCTCTGCCAGCGATGGCTTGCCTGTGACTGCCAGTGGCAATATCGATGACATCGAATCGATACGCGCATTCGCCGTTGCTTATCTGCGCCGCGAACAGGATCTGGATTTGCAAGCCTTTGGCGTCAAGTTCGATAACTACTATCTCGAATCGTCTTTGTACAACGACGGCAAAGTTGCGCAAACAGTTGATGCCTTGATCAAGGCTGACAAGACGTATGAACTGGATGGCGCACTGTGGTTGCGCACCACTGATTACCGCGACGATAAAGATCGCGTGATGAAGAAGTCTGATGGTACTTACACTTACTTCGTACCGGACGTCGCTTATCACACAGTTAAATGGCAACGCGGCTTTACGCAAGCGATCAACGTGCAGGGCAGCGATCACCATGGCACGATTGCCCGCGTGCGCGCTGGTTTGCAGGCACTTGATATCGGTATCCCGCAAGGCTATCCGGATTACGTGCTGCACAAGATGGTCACCGTCATGCGTAATGGCGAAGAAGTAAAAATTTCCAAACGCGCCGGTTCCTACGTCACGCTGCGTGATTTGATCGAATGGTCGAATGGCGAAGTAGTTGAGGGCGAAGTGCGTGACCTCACACGTGGTCGCGATGCAGTCCGCTTCTTCCTGATCTCGCGCAAGGCTGATACCGAATTCGTCTTCGACGTCGATATCGCTTTGACACAAGGCGACGAGAATCCGGTTTATTACGTGCAATATGCACACGCCCGTATTTGTTCCGTGCTGAAACAAGCCGAAGGTGCTGACTTTGATGAAGCCGCGCTGGTGAATGTCGATCTGTCGCCATTGACCGCACCACGCGAAGCATCGCTGCTCGCCAAGCTCGCCGAATATCCAGAGATGCTGCAAAAGGCATTGGAAGAATTAGGCCCGCATCAGGTCGCGTTTTATCTACGCGACTTAGCAGGCGAATTGCATAGCTACTACAATGCAGAACGCGTGCTGGTAGATGATGTCTCATTGAAGATGGCGCGCATTGCCCTGATGCATGCAACACGACAAGTATTACGTAACGGTCTGGCCTTGATTGGTGTTTCGGCACCGACCCGGATGTAACAGGAACTCTATGATTAAAAAGATGAAGCAGCGGGAAATTAAAAAGCAGGCCGGTGGTACTTTGCTCGGCTTGATACTCGGCCTTATTATCGGTTTGGGTATTGCAGTTGGTGTGGCCTTGGTCATTTCCAAAACGCCATTGCCGTTCACCAATAAAACTGGTGCGCAGCCGGAGCGCTCGACGCAGCTGCCGCCAGCCACCAACGACTTGTCCGATCCGAACAAGCCTTTGTATGGCAAGAAGCAGCCTAAACCGGTAGAGACTACCGACCCGTCCGCGTCTGTTGATACCACCAAAGCACCGGTAGTCGACAAGGCAACGCAGGCAAAAGACAAAGCGCAAGCCAAGGTAGAAGCTACAGCCAAGGCAGAGAGCGCTGATGAAAAATGGATCTACTATCTGCAAGCTGGCGCTTTCCGCGAAAGAGCAGATGGAGAGAACATGAAGGCAAAATTGGCTTTGCTGGGTTTCGAGGCAACTGTCTCCGAATATAAGGCGGAAACCGGCGCACTGTATCGTGTGCGTGTCGGCCCGTTTGGTCAGTTGGAAACAATGAACCGAGTACGCGGTAAGCTGTCTGATAATGGCGTCGATGTCGCAGTGGTGCGCATCGGCAAATAACTGAAAGGAATCTCATGCGTTTTATTCAACACCTGTTGGCTGTCGCAAGTCTGAGTCTGTTTGCTGCGACCGCCGGCGCATCGCCGACCGCACCGGTTAATGGCACCGATTACCGCACGCTGGAAAAAGTACAGCAAACCGATAGCGGCAAGAAAGTCGAAGTCACCGAATTCTTCTGGTACTCCTGCCCGCATTGCAGCGCGCTCGAACCAGCACTCGAAGCCTGGGTGAAAAAGCAAGGCGACAAGATCGTTTTCAAACGTGTGCCAGTCGCCTTCCGCGATACCTTCATCCCGCAGCAAAAACTCTACTACTCGCTGGAAGCCATGGGCTTGGTTAACACCATCCACGGCAAAGTATTCCGTGCGATCCACGTAGAACGCCAACCGCTGGATACGGATAAACAGATCGCCGACTTCATCGCCAAGCAAGGCGTTGATTCTAAGAAGTTTGCCGAGGTTTATAACTCCTTCGGCGTACAAACCAAAGTACAGCGCGCGACGCAATTGCAAGCCGCGTACAAGGTTGATGGTGTTCCTATGATCGCGATCGATGGTCGTTACATCACTTCGCCATCCATCGTCGGCGCATCGCTCGGCAATCGTCCGGAAGGCGTCTTGCATGACGCAACCTTGCAAGTCATGGACTGGCTGGTTACCAAATCAGCAAAGTAAGATTACCTCGCTGATTTTTTCAGCAAAAGATCGCATGAGTAAAATCCGCAACTCGCAAGATTGCGGATTTTTTATTTGGAGCGCATGTGGGAGTATTCATGACTAGTAATGTGCAACGCGTATTCATCACAGGCGCATCCAGCGGACTCGGTGCAGCTCTTGCACGCCAGTATGCGCAACAAGGCGCCATCCTCGGGCTGGTCGCGCGTCGCGGCGAAGTGCTGCGTGAACTGGCCGACAGCTTGCCCGGTGCAGCAAGTCACAGAATTTATCCGCTCGATGTAAATGATCATGCCGCGCTGGCACATGCTGCTGCTGATTTCATCCAGCATGCGCAAGGCATCGATATTGTTATCGCTAACGCCGGCATCTCGCGTGGCACCTTGACTGAACATGCGGAAGACCTGCAAGTCTTTGAGCAAGTCTTCGCTACCAATGTGATGGCAACTGTTGCCACCTTCTCATCCTTCATCAACACCATGCAGGCGCAAGCCGCTGCCGGAGATACCGGTTGTCGTCTGGTTGGCATAGGTAGCGTTGCCGGTATACGCGGCTTGCCGGGTGCGGGTGCTTACAGCGCATCCAAGTCAGCTGTTATCAGCTATTGCGAATCTTTACGGGTGGAGTTGAAGAAGAGTGGAGTGAAGGTTGTGACGATAGCGCCGGGTTATATCGATACGCCTATGACGCAGGTGAATGATTACGCGATGCCGTTTTTGATGCCGGTGGAGAGGTTTGCTGAGGTTGCTGTTGCCACGATAGCTGGAGGGTGTAGTTATCGGGTGATTCCTTGGCAGATGGGAGTTGTTGCTAAGGTACTGCGTATGTTGCCGAATTGGCTTTATGACTTGTTGTTTGCTAATGCGCCGCGGAAGGCGCGGAAACTTTAGTTCATGCGAATTAGCTCAGCATGCCGGGGGTAGCCCGGCGGCTACTCACTTTTCTTGCTTCGCCAAGAAAAGTAAGCAAAAGAAGGCGACCGCGAAGTCGCTGCCCTTCGGGTTCCCGATTTCGCAGTACCTGAAATGGGAAATGAAAGAACTCGCTACGCTCAGACAGCTTTCATTTCTGATCCATTTCACGCACCGCAAAATCGGCAGCGTCAAAGCGGAATTTAAAGCCGAGATGCGGAGATAGTGTGCAGGACTGATAGCGGGACTTTTCTGTGGATGGGTGTATTGTTTGATCCATCATGTTTTGAAAAGGGTTGCGAATGCTTACTATACTTTTCCTTTTGTTAGCTCTAGGGGCTGGTTGGCTAGCTATCGTTGTATATCGCATAGGTAAAAACGTCAAAGAACAGCCTTTCAAAGTTATGGCTGGTAATCACTTCGAACATTTGTCTGGGATTGAACGTGTTGAAATGCAAGAACGCTGGGGTTCTCGCATGGGCTTGAATTTTTATATTTGGATATTGCTAGCAATTATCTTTGCAATTTTTGCTATCGCAACTTTAGTGATGGATTACTAAAAATTTGTAAGATGGTTTTTTGAAATTCGTGAATCTATTCCTATTTTGGCTCAGATCAATAAGTCTGAAACCGAATCACCCCATCACTGCTAATAATCCGCTTCAACATCCCATCCTTCCAAAGCTTGTGCAAATGCGCCAGCGCTTCTCCAAGCGCGAAGCTCAATTGATGGGCATCCAATTTGCGCACAAACATAATCGGCACAATATCCGCCGCCGATTGTGGTGTGACACAAACCGCTAATACTTCTTCCAATCGCGCCGCATGATGATCGAACAATTGCTGTATGCGCGTATGCAAACCACGGAAAGGTTTGCCGTGTGATGGCAGTACCAGCGTGTCTTCCGGCAAGTCTTTGAACTTCAATAATGAATCGAGAAACTGCTGCACCGGATTCGATTCCGGTTCGACTGCGAAGACAGAGACGTTGGTCGAGATGCGCGGCAGCACCATATCGCCGGAAATCAGCAGATTCAAATCTTCGCAATACAGCGCCGCATGTTCTGGTGCATGGCCGAAGCCGGTGATGACGCGCCATGCGTGCGCGCCTATGCGGAAGCTTTGCGTGTCGTGCATGCGTATGTAGGAGATCGGTACGCTAGGTACCAGCGTTGGGTAATAGCTGCGACGACCTTCCAGTTCCGCCAGCATTTGCGGATCGGCCAGGCCGTGACGTTTGAAGAAGGGGAACATCGAGGTGCCGTCAGCGCCCGGCAGCGCGGCGGACATCATGCGGGCGAAGGTGTATTCGCCGGTCGTCATCCACAGCGGGACATCCCAGCGCTTGCATATCCAGTCGGCGAGGCCGACGTGATCAGGATGGCAATGGGTGGCGATGACGCGCACGATGGGCAGACCGTTTAATTGCGTGGCAAAAATGCTTTCCCAGGCGGCGCGTGTGGCATCGTTGGAGATGCCACAATCGATGACGGTCCAGCCGCGTACGGTGCCGTTCTCCGATTCGAACTCATCTTCCAGCAGCCAGAGATTGATATGGTTGAGCGCAAATGGCAGACCCATGCGCAGCCACTTTACGCCGGGCGTGATCTCGAACGTGCTGCCAAGATCTGGCAAGGTGTCGTCAAATGGGTAATTTAGTTGTGCTTCAAGCAAATTCATCGTGGTCCCGTGGCTAGCCAATAAGATTCACATTCACTGCGGGCGCGCCTACAATAGCCGTCGGAAATGCATGGTGTCATTCTAAACGGTGTTACATCACACCGCGCCATTGCATGATAGGCAAGTGAAACAGATCATGACAAAACCAAATACAGCTGCTGGTCCCGTTTGTCCGTGCGGCAACGGAGATTATGCGCTTTGTTGCCAACCGTATCACGACGCTACAACAGCATCGACCGCAGCACCGACTGCCGAGGCATTGATGCGCTCACGTTACAGCGCTTACGCCTTGGGTTTGATGCACTATGTACATGCGACCTGGCATGCATCGACGCGGCCGCCGCTGACGGATTTTGTGCATGACGCTTCGACTAAATGGCTGGGCCTGGAAGTCAAAAAATTCATTCCTGGACAGGATGAGGCCACGGTCGAATTCGTCGCGCGCTCCAAGAGTGGCGGACGCGCACAACGTTTGCATGAAGTCAGCCGCTTTGTAAAAGAAGACGGGCGCTGGTTTTATATAGACGGCGTGTTCCCCGATTGAGTCATCGTCAATAAAGAATATCTGGAGTCATGTTGGACGCAATGAATCAAACACCATCAGGCAAGCAATCCGATCTGGTCGCGCGCAGTCTGCGCAGCGTGTGGCATCCGTGTACGCAAATGCAGCATCACGAAACGCTGCCGCTGGTGCCGGTCAGTCACGGTCGCGGCGCGTGGTTGTACGACACCAACGGTGATCGCTATCTGGATGCGATCAGTTCGTGGTGGGTCAATCTATTCGGTCATGCCAATCCGCGTATCAATAGCGCATTGAAGTTGCAGCTCGATCTGCTGGAGCACGCAATGCTGGCCGGCTTTACGCATGAGCCGGTAGTGCAATTGTCGGAGCAGCTTGCAGCGCGTACTGGTGATGTGCTCGGCCATTGCTTTTACGCATCCGATGGCGCATCGGCGGTGGAAATCGCATTGAAGATGAGCTTTCATGCGTGGCGCAATAACGGACAGAGTGACAAGCGCGAGTTCGTTTGCCTGAAGGGTAGTTATCACGGTGAAACAATAGGCGCGCTGGCAGTAACCGATGTGCCTATCTTCCGTGATGCCTACGGCCCGATGCTGCAGCATGCACATGTGGTGATGAGCCCCGATGCGCGTGCTGCGCGCGATGGTGAATCCGCCGTCGATGTGGCACGTCGTGCTGCGGCCGAACTGGAAGCCTTGTTTCAAGACCGTTCCAAATATATTGCCGCTATCATCGTCGAGCCGCTGGTGCAATGCGCGACTGGCATGGCGATGTACGATCCCGTCTATCTGCAGGAAGTGCGTGCACTGTGCGATCGTTATCACGTGCATTTGATCGCAGATGAAATTGCAGTTGGCTGTGGTCGCACCGGTACTTTCTTCGCGTGTGAGCAAGCTGCGATCTGGCCGGATTTCTTGTGTCTGTCTAAAGGCATTAGTGGCGGTTATCTGCCTTTGTCTTTGGTGATGACGCGCGATGCGATTTATCAGGCGTTTTACGATACGGATGTGGCGCGCGGATTTTTGCATTCGCATTCCTACACCGGCAATCCACTTGCCTGTCGCGCTGCATTGGCGACGCTGGCGATCTTTGATGAAGATGATGTGATCAATGCCAATCGCGTGCGTGCTGCGCGCTTGACTGATGCATTGGCGCCGTTGGCTACACATGCGCAAGTCAGCAACTTCCGTCAGCGCGGGATGATTTGGGCCTTCGATGCGGTGATTGATGATGCCGATGCGGCAGCGACTTTCTCGCGTCGCTTCTTCACGACTGCGCTGGAACATGAGTTGTTGCTGCGCCCTATCGGTCGCACGGTCTATATGATGCCGCCCTACATTTTGAATAATGAAGAAATCGATGGCCTGGCAGCGCGTACGCACACTGTTTTTGAAAAGGTCATGCGCGGATGAGCAAGCTGATCGCGGGACTGGAACAACAACTTGCTCAACTCGATGCGCAAAGCTTGCGTCGTCGCCGTCGCACAACTGAATCACCATGCGCGCCACGTGTGCAAGTTGATGGACGCGAGATGCTGGCTTTTTGCAGCAACGATTATCTCGGTCTGGCTGCGCATCCACGCATAGTGAATGCCTTGCAGGAAGGCGCAAGTATCTACGGTGCTGGCAGCGGTGCATCGCATTTGATCAGTGGTCATTCGCGCGCGCATGCCGAGCTGGAAGAGCGGTTGGCTGAGTTTGTATCGCCGCAGATAGCAGATGCGCGTGCTTTGTATTTCTGTACCGGTTACATGGCGAATATCGCCATTCTCAGTGCCTTGTCCGGCAGCGGTGCTGATCTGTTTTCTGAATCACTGAATCACGCGTCGTTGATAGATGGTGCGCGTTTGTCGCGTGCGAATGTGCATGTGTATCCGCATGGCGATCTGGATAAGCTCGCTGCTTTGCTGGCTGCCAGCACTGCCGATAACAAGATGGTGGTGACCGATAGCGTCTTCAGCATGGATGGCGACCTGGCCGCCCTGCCGCAATTGCTGGCTTTGTGTGAACAGCATGATGCGTGGCTGGTAGTCGATGATGCACATGGTTTTGGTGTGCTGGGTGCGCATGGTCGCGGTGTGCTGGAACATTTTGCTTTGAGTTCACCTAATCTGGTTTACATGGGTACGCTGGGCAAAGCTGCTGGTGTTGCGGGTGCATTTGTCGCCGCGCATAAGAGCGTGATTGAGTGGATGGTGCAACGTGCCCGTCCGTATATTTATACGACGGCTGCGCCACCGGCAGTCGCACATGCCTTGCTGACCAGCCTCGACATTATCGAAGGTGCGGAAGGTGCAGAACGTCGTGCGCATTTGCAGACCTTGATTGCGCAATGGCGCAGTGCTTTGCAATTGCAACGCTGGCAAGCCTTGGCTTCGGATACTGCGATTCAGCCAGTGGTCATTGGTGCGAACGATGAGGCGATGAAGATCGCTGCAGCTTTGTACGAACAAAATATCTGGGTGCCGGCAATACGACCGCCAACTGTACCTGCCGGTACCGCGCGTTTGCGTGTGACCTTGTCGGCAGCGCATAGCGCCGCCGATGTCGCGCAGCTCGTTGAGGTGCTGCACCAACTGGAAAAGCGAGATTGAGATGACAGCTACTTTTAATTGTTTTGTGACCGGCACCGATACCGAAATCGGTAAAACCATGATTTCCACCGCCTTGTTGCATGCGCTGGTGGAAAGAGGCGTACGCGCGGCAGCGATCAAAAGCGTTGCTGCCGGAGCAACTGCAATTCAGACAAGCGCCGGTCAGGTCTGGCACAATGACGACGCTGACGCGCTGGCGCAGGCTGCAAACGTGGCTTTGCCCCCCGAATTGGCGACGCCGTATTTGCTGCATGAAGCGGCTGCGCCGCATGTTTCGGCGAAGTTGCAAGGTGTTGCTATAGATATCGCGCATATTAAGAACTGTTATGCGCAAGTCTGTGAGCTGGCAGATGCCGTGGTGGTTGAGGGTGTTGGCGGCTTCCGCGTGCCGTTATCGGACCATGCTGATACTGCGGATTTAGCCCAAGAACTGGGTTTGCCGGTCATAATGGTGGTCGGGCTGCGGTTGGGCTGCTTGAATCATGCCCTGCTGACCGCCGATGCGATTGCTGCGCGTGGGCTGAAGTTGGTGGGCTGGGTAGCCAATACAGTCGATGCTGGCATGTCGTTTGCTGAGGATAATGTCGAAGCATTGGTTGCGCGTTTGCCCGCGCCGCTGCTGGGTTGTGTGCCGCGTTTGGCTGCGCCCTTGCCTGCTGCCGCTGCTGCGTATCTGGATTTTTCGTGTTTGCCGAACTGGCCCAAGGCCTGATCTGGCGAATACCCGATTTAAATTTTAGTCAGGAGTTTTTCGATGTCGTCGCAACCTGTAACTTTCCAAGCGCCTGTCGCACCTATCGTTCCAACCGCGTGGCCGGTGGATGAGGTGTTGGCCTTGTTCAATCTGCCGTTCAACGACTTGATGTTCCGTGCGCAAACCGTGCATCGTGAAAACTTCGATCCGACGGAAGTGGAACTGGCGACTTTGTTGTCGATCAAGACCGGTGGCTGCCCGGAAGATTGCGGCTATTGCCCGCAAGCTGCACGCTACGACACCGGCGTGACCGCACAAAAAATTCTGCCACTGGAAGAAGTCCTGACCGCAGCGCGTGAAGCAAAAGCGCACGGCGCGACCCGCTTCTGCATGGGTGCAGCATGGCGCGAACCAAAAGACCGCGATCTGGAAAAAGTCGAAGAGATGGTGCGTGAAGTGAAGGCCATGGGCCTGGAAACTTGCGCAACGCTTGGCATGCTGGGCGAAGGCCAGGCAGAGAAACTGAAAAACGCCGGTCTCGATTACTACAATCACAATCTGGATACCGCACCTGAGTTTTACTCAAATGTGATCTCGACTCGCGATTACCAAAATCGTATCGACACACTCGGTCGTGTACGTGGCGCCGGTATCAAGGTGTGCTGCGGCGGTATCGTCGGTATGGGCGAATCGCGTTTGCAACGCGCTGGCCTGATCGCGCAATTGTGCAATATGGATCCGTATCCAGAGTCAGTGCCAGTCAACAATCTGGTGCAGGTTGAAGGTACGCCTTTGCACGGTACCGATCCTATCGATCCATTGGAATTCGTACGTACTGTAGCTGTCGCTCGCATCACGATGCCGAAAGCGCGTGTGCGCCTGTCCGCCGGTCGTCGTGAAATGGGTGAAGCAATTCAAGCGCTGTGCTTCGTTGCTGGCGCGAATTCGATTTTCTACGGCGACAAGTTGCTGACTACCGGCAATCCAGAAGCGATGGCTGATCAAGAATTGCTGGAGAAGCTCGGCATGCATACTCGCAGCACCGCTATCGATGCACGTTGCGACGTAACACCGTCCTAATGACGTCTTTGTAAATATCGTCAGACGATATAGCTACGGCCGGTTGATTTTATCGACCGGCCGTTTTTCCTTCCAATGAGGTTCCTCAATTGAATCTTGCCAAACAACTGCCAGCATCCGTCAAGATCGTCGAAGTCGGTCCGCGTGACGGCTTGCAGAACGAGCAGCAAACCATTAGCGCCGAGACCAAGATAGAGCTGGTGAATCGCCTATCGCAAGCTGGCTTTCCGAATATCGAAGCGGCGTCCTTCGTCTCACCGAAGTGGGTGCCGCAGATGGCGACGTCATCCGAAGTGATGGCTGGTATTGCACGTAGGCCCGGCACGATCTATTCAGCTTTGGTGCCGAATATGAAGGGCTTCGAAGCTGCGCTCGCAGCAGATGTTGATGAAGTGGTGATCTTCGCTGCGGCATCGGAAGCTTTCTCGCAAAGGAATATCAATTGTTCTATCGCTGAATCGATCGCGCGCTTCCGCGATGTTGCACAGGCGGCCAAGCAGCACAATCTGCGTTTGCGTGGTGCGCTGAGTTGCGCTTTCGGTTGTCCGTATCAAGGTGTAGTCACCGCAGATAGTGTGGCTGATGTCGTGCGTCAATTACGAGAACTGGGTTGCGATGAAATCGATATCGCCGACACCATAGGTGTAGCGACACCGCGTCATGTGCAAACAGTGATGCAGCGTGCGATAGAAGAATTCCCGATTGATCGTTTATCCGGTCACTTCCACGATACTTACGGTCAGGCGCTGGCGAATATTTATGCGAGTCTGGAAGTTGGTATCTCGATTTATCACGCGTCGGTAGCGGGTCTTGGTGGATGCCCGTACGCGAAAGGTGCGACCGGTAATGTCGCGACTGAAGACGTGCTGTACATGATGCAGGGATTGGGTATCGCAACCGGCATTGATCTGGATGCAGTAGTGGATGCGGGACAATTCATCTCGGAGAAGTTGGGGCGTAAGGCAGTGAGTCGTGCAGGTAATGCGATTGCAGCGAAACGCTCGCCTGCTTGCAGCTGAAAAAATTAATTCGTAGTTCAAATAAAAAGGGATGCAACCAATTGGTTGCATCCCTTTTTTAATATTGCCTGACGATTGCTCGTCGTTCAGTCATCAATTCCCGTAAAGGAATTCCGGCAGCCACAAGGTCATGCCCGGCCACAGATACATCAGGACCATGCAAATGATCACGATGAACATATAGGGCATCATGCCGGCAAAAATCTGGTTGAGGGTGACATGCTTAGGCGCCACTCCTTTCAGATAGTAGGCTGACATCGCCACCGGCGGTGACAGGAAGGCTGCCTGCAGGTTGACGAAGACCAGCGTGCCCCACAACAAAGGATTGATGTCGAAGTGGTGCAGCATAGGCAGGAAGATAGGCACGAAGATCACAATGATCTCGGTCCATTCCAGCGGCCAGCCCAGGACGAAGATGATGGCCTGCGACAGCAGCATGAATTGCAGCGGCGTCAGGTCCAGCGACAACACCCATTGCTCCACCAGTGCCTGGCCGCCGAGGATGGCGAACACGGCAGAGAAAATTGCCGAGCCGACAAACAGCCAGCACACCATCGCCGTGGTTTTGGATGTCAGGAATACCGCTTCCTTGATCTTCTTCCAGGTCAGGGTCCGCGCTTGTATCGCCAGCAGGAAGGCGCCAAACGCACCAACCGCCGCCGATTCAGTTGCCGTGGTAATGCCGAACAGGATCACCGCCAGCACCAGGAAGGTCAGCGTCGCCAGTGGCAGCGTTGAAGACATCAGCAACTTCAGCAACTGGAAGAGCTCGGCTTCCATGATCCAGTAGTAGTAAATCAGCAAAGCTGCCGAGACTACGCACAGGATGGAGAAGTAAATATAGAAACCTGATGGCGGACCGGTGTATTCATGTGCCGGTATCGAAGCTTGCAGCTCGGCGTCACCCATCTCTTGCAAACCGACTGAAGAATCTTCGTCCGCTTCCGCAGTTTGTTCACCACCCAACTCTTGCAGCGGTGCTTCTGCCAATGCATGCGGATCGCTGCTCTCTGTAGCCGGTGCCTGGCGCGTTTCCATGGCAACTGGTCGTGTCGGCTCGACTTCATCCGGTTGTTGATGGATGACGACATACCACCACACCAGCCACACGGTGAGCACGGTCATGAAGAGTGGCATCAGCACCGCGAGGAAGTTCTTGAACAGCTTCCAGTAAGTGATCTGCTTGCCATCGACTTCTATGCGCAGCGCTTTGCCCGGCATCGCAACTGCAGCTACCAAGGCCGGCAGCATTTTCTTCGAATATGCTTCCTGCAGTTTGGTGGTCCATGGTTCAACCGGAATATGCGTTGCGCTTTCCGGCAGGCGTGGCGCGATCTTTGGATTGATCATCGCCCAGCCTATGATGTAGACCAGATACAGGAAGGCGAGGAAGAAGCCCGGCAGCATCGCGGCTGCATACAGTTTGACGATGGATTCGCCGGCCACTGCAGCAAACACGATGATCATCACCGATGGTGGGATCAGGATACCCAGCGTGCCGCCGGCAGTGATGACACCGGCAGCCAGCCGTGTGTCGTAACCAGCCTTCAGCATAGGGTTGAACGCAATCACGCCCATCAGCACCACCACAGCGCCAACCAGGCCGCTGGCGATACCCCAGAAGGTACACACGATCAGCGAAGCGACAGCCAGCGAAGCCGGAACCCGGCGGAACGCGAGCTGGAAGCTGTAGAACATTTTGTCCACCAGCGCCCCTCGCTCCATCACGTATCCCATGAGCACGAATAGCGGTATCGATACCAATACATCATTCGTCATCGCACCGTAAGCGCGCTGCACCATCAGATCAAATACCTTGTTGTGTACCCATGATTGCGACGGATCATAAAACGCAATAAAACCAAATGCAGTGCCTAGCCCCATCAAGGTGAACGCAGTCGGAAATCCCAGCAGGATGACCACTACGATCAGGCCCAGCATCAACATACCCATTGCCGGATCGCTCATAGTTTCGCTCCATCGCCCATGCCGCGTTGTTTTGCCGCTTCTTCGATTGAATGTGCACGTTCGATTGCATCCTTGCGGGTTTCTGCATCGACGTACTCGCTATTGGCAAGTTGCTGTTCGACGACGTCGATTTCTTCAGCATCTTTCAGACGTGGTGGCCACTCACCGGTTTTCAGACAGACCACACAGCGCACTATTTCGGCCAGACCTTGTAACATCATCAAACCACCTGCCAGCGGAATGATGGCTTTGAAGTGATAGATAGGCGGGCCATTCGCAGTCAATGTGGAATGTTCCTGGATACGCCATGAATCGCCGGCATAATCCCAGCCCGCATAACAGAGCGCCAGAACGCCAGGGATGAAGAAAACGAAATACAGAATGAAATCGAGCGTGGCCTGGGTACGCGGCTTCATGCTGCTATACAGGAAGTCGCCGCGGACATGGCCGTTCTGCGCCAATGTATAAGCACCGCCGAGCATGAATAATGTGCCGTACAGCATATTGGTGGCATCGAAAATCCAGGCTGTTGGTGCGTTGAGTAGATAGCGTTTGAAGACTTCCGCACAGATCATGAGCATCAGCGCCATGATCAACCAGGAGGCGGCTTTGCCGGCCCAGGTATTGATGCGGTCTATCCTGTTGAGGAAAAGTTGGACGGTCATGGATTGCACCTTTTGCAGAAAACAGTGCTGCTTAAAAAACGGGCATCACTCCCGCTCGCGATCAGGAGTGATGCCCGCTTGTCTCAGATAATCATCAAGCCTTGGACGGTGTTTTCTTAGGCCCGAAGTAATGATTGAAGGCCATGCGCCTGTTGTTGTTGGTATCCATATCCCAGCGCATTGCACGCTCGGCAAATGCACGTTGCGAAGCTTCGACTTCGCGGAACAGTGCATTATCTTTACCTTTTCTCGCTACCACGTCGTCCCACACGGTGAGTTGTGTTTGCAAGACGGCATCTGGCGTTTTGTAGAACTTGACGCGGTCTTTGGTTTGCATTTCACGATAGTCTTTTGAATAGCGATCAATTGCTTTCCATGACATATCGGCCGACGATGCTTCTACCGCATTTGCGATGATGGCTTTCATCTTCGGTGGCAGTGCGTCGTACTTGGTTTTGTTGAAGCTGATCTCGAATTGCTCCGAGCTTTGATGGAAGCTTTGCAGCATGCAGACCTTGGATACATCAGGGAAGCCGAGGATGCGATCTGAACTGGCGTTGTTGAATTCCGCGCCATCCAGCAAACCTCTATCCATAGCGGATACGATTTCACCGCCCGGCAATGCATTCACGGCAGCGCCCATTTCAGTGAACATATCGATCGCGAGCCCGTTGGTGCGGAACTTCAAGCCTTGCAGATCTTCTTTCTTGGTGATTGGTTTTTTGAACCATCCTAGTGGTTGCGTTGGCATCGGACCAGTGAGGAATGGTGTGACGTTTGCGCCGATGGATGCATAGAGTTTATCCAGCAGTTCTTTGCCGCCGCCGTACTTATGCCATGCCAATACCATGTTCGCATCCATGCCGAATACCGGTCCGGAGGTCCACAGTGCAATCGCACTTTGTTTGCCGTAGTTGTAACCCATCACGCCATGGCCGCCATCGAGCGTACCTTTCGATACCGCATCGAGTAGACCGAAAGCAGGTACCACTGCGCCAGCAGGTAGCACTTCAATCCGCAGTTCACCACCGGTCATGTCATTTACTTTTTTGGCGAAGTCCTGTGCGTACTCGTGGAAAATATCTTTGCTAGGCCAGGTACTTTGGAAGCGCATCTGTGTGACAGTTTGCGCAGTAGAGATCATCGGAAAGCTGAGTGCGGCTGCTGCGCCGGCAGTTGTTGCGGTACCAAGAAACTTACGACGTGTGGAAGGGGAAGTCTGATTCTGTTTGAGGCTTTTCTTCATTGTGTATCTCCTATTATATTTTTTAGAAATCACTTTGATTCATCAACCGACAGATCGCATCCATTGGGAAATGGCGGCAGTACTGACGAGCGTAGAATGCGCTTTCGTGGCGATAAGTCAAGTCGCAATGCAACAGGCAAAGAGGCTCTTTTTGGTGCATTTTTCGACGGATATGACAGATGAAGAGCAAGTGTTAAATATTCTTTTAAAAGTTCACAGGCATCGATTTTTATTTTTTAAGGTCGCATTTTTACGCAAGAAAATACGATGTTTTCAGAGGGAAATTTTGATTTTTTAAAACGGATATTGAGCGTGTGTGTGAAAGATTTTTAAAGAGGTATCGACATCGACTTTATGTATCTATTCCGTCAATGGAAAATCGATTTGTGACGATGGGATTAATCTGATTAAATGGCTTAATTATTTTTTGTGCATGATCATAGTGTTGTGATTGCATCCGTTTTTCTTACACCACGCTTACAAAAAAGTAAGCTCATCCAACTCCCATGTCATATATCGATCTCATTCAAATTAATTCGCAAGGATCGCCCGTCAGCAAGGTTGGTACGCTGGATAGCATCGCGCAGCAAGTGTGTGCTGCAACGGCCTCGTTATATGTAGATGCAGGTTTTGTTTTGCCGTGGGTAGGCTATCTTGCGGAGAAGAATGGAAAGGTAGTTGGTGCGTGCGCATTCAAGGCACCACCATCGGATGGAAAAGTGGAAATTGGTTATTTCACTTTTCCTGATTCAGAAGGAAAAGGAATCGCGACCTTGATGGTGCGACAGTTGCTGGAGATTGTGCAGACAGAGCAAGCTGAGTTGACTGTCGTTGCACATACTGCGAATGAAGAGAATGCTTCGAATGCGATCTTGAGTAATCTCGGTTTTCGCTTCATGCATGTATTGGAGCATCCCGAGTATGGCGAAATGTGGGAGTGGCATTTGGTAAGCGAACAATCAGTATCGGAAAATAAAAATGTTTGAAATGAAAACGATAGGCCTGTTTGTCTTGACGGCCATCGCTGAGATTGTCGGTTGTTATTTGCCGTACCTTTGGTTACGGCAGGCTGGATCAGTCTGGTTGCTGATTCCTGCTGCGCTTAGTCTGGTTTTGTTTGTATGGTTGCTCTCGCTACATCCAGAAGCTGCAGGCCGCGTCTATGCCGCATACGGTGGCGCGTATGTTGCCGTCGCATTGCTTTGGTTGTGGATCGTCGATGGCATCAAGCCCACCAATTGGGATTTCGTCGGCGTCGCCGTTACACTGGCAGGCATGGGCATCATCTTGTTTGCGCCGCGCGCTTGATGGTCACACTTCCGGCTTGAGCGTAGTGCTTATTGCGTGCTGAATAGCGTTGGGAAGATTTCTATTCCAGTCGCATTCAGCGTCGCAAAAATACGCCCGTCTTCATGCGTCGTCACATCGACGATACCCGCCGCTTCAAACTCGCTGAGATTGCGGCGCAAGGTGCTCATCGGTATGCAGGAGCGCTTGCTGAGTTTGGCCAGCGACCACAATGCGTTCTCTTGTGAGGCTTCCCATAAGTGTCGCAGGATGGTGACTTTAACCGGATCCAATTCGTCTTCTTGTTGCGATGCGTCCGCGTTGACCATGTGATGGGCTTTCCTTTTTGTGCATAAATGCTGATGCTCGATTTGTTCGCTGTAAGGCGACACTTGTTGCAATCGAACATCCCGTCTCCGATGCGCTCTCTATGTAGCGTCATAGGCACGACAGCCTGGAAGCTGCGTGTTATCTCATATTATAGTTTTCGCGCGTCCGTGCATCAACTGCGCGTTCTGCCTGGCGCATGCAATCGACGACCAGCTTGCCGATGGTCTTGAGCGCTTCTTCTATGCTGGCTGACCACGGATAGCTGTAGTTCAGACGGATGAAGTTGCTGTAGCCGTTGGTGGTGGAGAACATATAACCCGGTCCGATGGTGATGCCATGCTGCAAGGCAAGTTCATACAACTTCATTGAATCAACTAATGCTGGCAATTCCACCCACAAGACATAACCACCTTTTGGTTCAGACGTTTGTGTCCCTTCCGGGAAAAAACGTTTGACTGCAGCGCGCATCATGTTCGCTTGTTGCGCGTAGATTTTTCTGATGTGGCGCAGATGATGTTCGTAACCATCGTGCTCTAGATATTCGGCTATCGCCAATTGCGGAATGGTGGGCGTCGTCAGCGTATTCAGAAATTTCAATTTTTCTACTTGATCGCGATAACGTCCCGGCATTGCCCAGCCTATGCGATAGGCCGAGGTCAGGCTTTTTGAAAACGAAGCGCAGTGCAGTACCAAGCCTTCAGTGTCGTAGGATTTGAGCGAAGTCGGATGCGCATCGCCAAAGTACAACTCGTTATAGACATCGTTTTCAATGACCGGCACATTGCGCTCGGTAATCAGCTTGACCAGTGCGCGTTTCTTTTCATCCGGCATTTGAAAGCCGAGCGGATTTTGAAAATTCGGCATCACCATGCACGCGGCAATCTGATGCATGTCGAGTATCTCTTCCAGTGCGGCCAGATCGATACCTTCGCGTGGATGCGTGGCCACTTCTATCGCACGCATACCCATACGTTCGATCGCGTGCAACATCGCATAGAAGGTAGGCGATTCGACTGCGACGATATCACCCGCTTTGCCGACTGCTTGCAAGCAGAGATTGATGGCTTCGGTCGCACCTACTGTGACGACGATTTCATTCGGATCGATGGCGGTGCCATTTTCCAGATAGCGACGTGCGATCTGGCGTATCAGATCCGGATGGCCAGGTGGTAGCGCATCGGTCACGCCCCATTTGGTTTGACGTCGTGTGATGCCGTAGGCATAGCGATTGATTTTTTCTGATGGGAACTGACTGGGATCGGGATACGGTGAACCGAGTGGAACGGCATCATCGGCATTGATGGAACGTAGCGTGGATAGCACCAGACGGCTGACGTCCACCTGCGACGATATCGCGAGCGGTTGCGAGGTGCGTAATTCCTGCGGCACTTTGCCGTTTGCTGATTGTGGTGTGACGCGTACGAAGTAACCCGATTGCGGATGACTTTCGATGACGCCTTTGCTTTCCAGTAAAAGAAATGCGTGCACAACAGTCGTGATACTGAGGCGATGATGCTGGCTGGTTTGTCGTATCGACGGCAAGCGTTCGCCGGGTCGGAACACGCCGTTCTCGATCAGCTCTTCAATATCTTTTGCCAGCTTTTCATACAACTTCACAAATGCCCCTGATGCTTGTCATGTTAATTTTTTCGCTTGTAATGACTCATATTCATTACTCAAATACCCTAGTGTTTATACGGTTCTCCAGCGCTTGTTGCTAAATACTTAAGCGGAAATAAAAGCACAGATACGTCGCTTTTCAAACTGTACTCTTTTTATTTCAAGCTATGTGTACGCTCATCAAAATGACATAGCGCTCTAAGCTTTGGTCACTCGGCACACAAGGTGCTCATGCATGAATGAACTCGCATGACGGTGCGCCGGATCAAAGGAAATTTGTCGTGGAAAAGTTGAAGTCGCAAGGCAGTATTGAAACCTATGATCACCCAGCCGGTGGTTGGGGTGCGGTGAAGTATGTCGCCATCAATATGATCAAGGAAAAAGTCTCCGGTGGAAATTACCGTACCTTGTTCAAACAAAATCAGCCGGAAGGTTTTGATTGTCCAGGTTGTGCATGGCCTGATCGTCAGCATGCGTCCACCTTTGAATTTTGTGAAAACGGTGTCAAGGCCGTCGCGGCGGAAGCAACCAGCAAACGCGTTACGCCTGCCTTCTTTGAAAAAAATACAGTCGCTGCATTGCTGGAGCAATCCGACTACGAGCTGGAACAGCATGGTCGTCTGACCGATCCTATGCGTTATGACGCAGCTACCGACAAGTATGTGCCGGTAGCGTGGAGTGACGCGTTCAAACTGATCGCATCGCATTTGCACAAACTCGACAATCCGCATCAGGCTGCGTTCTATACCTCTGGTCGTGCCGGCAATGAAGCGGCGTTTGTGTATCAATTGTTTGTACGCATGTTCGGTACCAACAACTTCCCCGATTGCTCGAACATGTGTCACGAAGCGACCAGCCGTGGTTTGCCATCTACCGTTGGTGTTGGTAAAGGTACGGTCACGCTGCATGATTTCGAGCATGCCGATACCTTGCTGATCTTTGGACAAAATCCGGCAACCAATCATCCACGCATGTTGGGTGAGTTGCGTGAATGTTCGAAGCGCGGCGCTGTCATTGTTTCCATCAATCCTTTGCGCGAGCGTGGGCTGGAACGTTTTGCCGATCCGCAAAGCGTGGTGGAAATGTTGACGCTATCGAGTACCAAGATTGCCTCGACTTTTATTCAGCCTAAGCTGGGCGGCGACTTCGCCTTGATTAAAGGTGTCGCGAAACGCACGCTGGAGCTGGATGATGAAGCGCTGGAGCAAGGTACGGAACGCGTACTGGATACAGCTTTCATTGCGGAACATTGCGCAGGCTTCGAGGATTTTGCAGCGGATTTGCGTATGCAGGATTGGCAGGAGCTAGTTGATGAGTCCGGTGTCTCGCGTGACGATATCGAAAAGCTGAGCCGCATCTATGTGAACGGCAAGCGCGTGATTGCAACCTGGGGCATGGGTATTACGCAGCACAAAAATTCTGTGCAAACCGTACACATGTTGTCCAATCTGATGATGATGCGCGGGAATATCGGTCGCGAAGGTGCAGGCCTGTGCCCGGTGCGCGGACATTCAAATGTGCAAGGCAATCGCACCGTCGGTATTGAAGAAAAACCTTCGCAGGAATTTCTTAATCGTCTGGGCAAGGTCTTTAACTTCGAGCCACCACGTGAACACGGTTACGACGTCGTGGAAACTATCCATGAAATGCTGGAAGGCCACGTCAAAGTATTCATCGGCCTGGGCGGCAACTTTGTGATGGCAACGCCGGATACGCCACGTACGTTTGAAGCACTGCGCTCATGCAATCTGACTGTGCATATCACGACCAAGCTCAATCGCAGCCACCTGGTGCATGGCAAGGATGCCTTGATCTTGCCTACACTGGGTCGTACCGAGATCGACAAGCAAAATGGTGTGGCGCAAGGCGTGACGGTGGAAGACTCGATGAGCATGGTGCACATCTCTTACGGCATGAATACGCCTGCATCGAAAAACCTGATGTCGGAAACAGCGATTGCAGCCAATATCGCGCATGCGACGCTTGGTTCAGACAAGGTCGACTGGTTGGCTTACGCTGCAGATTATTCGTTGGTGCGTGACGCGATGGAAAGCATCTTCGATGGTTTTGAAAATTACAACGAACGCATCGCCAAGCCGGGTGGCTTCCATCTGCGTGTCGCTTCCCGCGAACGTGAGTGGCTGACCGATACCGGTAAAGCGAATTTCATCGTCCACAATATCGAACAGGACACGCCTATACGTCGCGCCAAACAGCAGCATGGCGACAAGCTGATGACTTTGATGACGACGCGTTCACATGATCAGTACAACACCACGATTTACGCGATGGATGATCGTTATCGTGGCGTGTTTGGTCAACGTCGCGTGGTTTTCATCAACCCGGAAGATTTGTTGATGCTGGGCTTCAAGGCTGGTGAATGGGTGGATATGAGTACGGTGTGGGACGACGGCATAGAGCGTCATGCCAATCGCTTCCTGCTGGTGGAATACGATATTCCACGTGGTTGTATCGGTGCTTATTATCCAGAGACGAATCCGCTGGTTCCTCTCAATAGCGTGGGCGATGTGTGTAACACGCCGACTTCGAAATCGATACCGGTCTTGCTGCAACGTTCCCAAGCGGTAGCACTCGCCGCCTGAGGCCTTTTCCTTCGATAAGCGGCCGTCTGTCCATTCTGGCAGGCGGCCGCTTATACTGTCGGGCATCTACTATCATCCCGGCTCAACCATCATGCGCAGAAAACCCGCGCGCCCTGAAGATCTCGACGATCTGATTTCCTTTCTCGATCTAGCTGCGACGCCTTTGCCCTCACCATGCATAGGTATCTGTCGTGTCGATACTCGTACGACGTTTTGCACAGGTTGCCTGCGCACGATAGAAGAGATCACAGAGTGGGGTGCTGTGGACGATCAGCGTAGGCGACAAATCTGGGGCGAAATTATCCGTCGGCACGATGCCGTGCGTCATTAATGGAGATGACATTTTCGACTGCGACGGTTAGATGTGCGATCATTCGGCCACGTTCACGAATCGAGCAGTAACAATATGACAATGAATTTTTACAAGCCGGAAAAAACCGTCACCGGGCCTTCATACAGCCGCTGGTTCAAGCTATTGGCTACCGTGTTTTCAATCAGCCTGCTGGTGTACGCCGCCGATATCATGCGACGTTATCCTTTGCTGGAATACGGTCTCAGCGTCAAAGTTTTACTGCTTTGCGCGGCACTGATGCTGGTTGTCAGTTATTACTGGTTCTTGCGCTCGACGATTACCATCGATGACAAAGGCATTACGCAAACCTGGCTCTACAATCGCCAAGTTGAATGGCGTGATGTCCGCAGCGCGAAGATGATAGGCATTCCTTTCCTCAGCTGGTTATTTCCGCCACGTTTGGTGGTGCGTACCGGTAATTCTTTCAGCACCTTCAATGGCGGCACGAAAGAAATCCTGATCGAATTCGCCCACATCTCTTTGGCATTCCAGATACATAAACAAGTCGGTAAGTAATATGCATGTCGGGATGCATCCACAGCAATGCATCCTTCTACGACCAGCAGAGCGTCATCTGCGTGAAAGTACCCCTCCGAGGATCTTGTCCGAAAACGGCTAGACGCTGCATAAGTCCACGCGTATAAATACGGCATGGACATGCGCAAATTCAACGACCACACCCCTGATGCAAGCTTGGTTGCAGAGAGTTGCTATCGCGCATTGGCGGCGAAGGATGCGCGTTTCGACGGCGTGTTTTTCGTTGGCGTGAAAACCACCGGCATCTATTGCCGCCCTGTCTGTTCCGTCAGAACCCCACGTGCATCGTCATGCACCTACTTCAGTACGGCTGCAGCTGCAGAAGCAGCAGGCTTTCGTCCATGTCTGCGTTGCCGTCCTGAACTCGCTCCGTATGCACTACAACAAAATCTTGCTTATGCAGTGTGGCAAAGGATTGCTGCGGGCGCTTTGAATGATGGCGATACAGAAAGATTGGCAGAAGAAGTTGGATTGTCATCGCGTCAATTGCGCCGTGTTTTACTGGAGCACTTCGGCGTCACGCCTGTCGAGTTGGCACAAACACAGCGTTTGCTGTTCGCCAAAAAGTTACTGCAGGAAACCTGCTTGCCCATGAGCGATGTGGCTTACTCCGCCGGTTTTGGCAGCATACGACGCTTTAACGCCCTGTTCCTGGCGCGCTATGGCATGGCACCGACCAGCATCCGCCGCGCAGCAGGCACGCCTTCCAACGATGGGCAGGAAGCCATCACATTGCGCCTTGCCTATCGTCCGCCATACGCGTGGGCAGCGATGCTGCGTTACCTCTCAGGACGTGCCATACCGGGCGTAGAAGCCGTGATAGAGCATGCGCCCGGTACCATGTCGTATGTGCGTAGCGTGAAGCTGGATGACGCTAGCGGCTGGCTACGTATTACGAATCTGCCAGCCAAGAATCAGCTCGAACTGTCTTTGCCTGCGAATCTTGCACATGTGTTGATGCCCTTGCTGGCGCGTGTACGCAGTCAATTCGACCTCGATGCGAACCCGGAAATCATAGCGGCGCACCTATCGCTGGATCCTTTGTTGGCTAAGCAGATAAGCAAGGTGCCGGGTTTGCGTGTGCCTGGTGCCTTTGATGTCTTTGAATTGGCAATCCGTGCGGTGTTGGGGCAGCAAGTTAGTGTGGCCGGAGCGACTACCGTGTCCGGTCGATTGGTGCGGCGCTTTGGCACACTTGCGGATACGCCTTTCATAGGGCTCAGTCATCACTTCCCTACGGCGGAGCAACTTGCTGATGCCCAGGTGGCGGATATTGCAGCGATTGGAATGCCGACGGCGCGTGCTGGCGCCATTCTTAATCTGGCGCAATTTGCAGCACAAGGCAGTTTGAAAATGAAGCCGGGCGTATCTCTGGAAGAAACCGTCGCACATTT
Organism: Herminiimonas sp. GW821-FHT09C12; assembly: GCF_059416385.1. Taxonomy (NCBI): domain Bacteria; kingdom Pseudomonadati; phylum Pseudomonadota; class Betaproteobacteria; order Burkholderiales; family Oxalobacteraceae; genus Herminiimonas; species Herminiimonas sp. GW821-FHT09C12. The sequence continues at coordinate 680,186 of NZ_JBWKPC010000001.1, read as the reverse complement.
GAAAACGGTGCGTGGCATCGGCGAATGGACGGCGCAATACATTGCCATGCGCGCACTGCGTTTTCCGGATGGTTTTCCTGCTGGCGATTTGGGTTTGCAAAAAGCGGCAGTGGAAGTGGAAGGCGGAGAGCGTTTGACGGAAAAGCAGCTCCTTGAACGCGCGAAAAACTGGTCGCCATGGCGGGCGTATGCAGCGCTGTTGTTGTGGAACTCAATTAGTTGAAGAGTTGATTTATTAAATGAACAGGTCGATGTTGATGTCAACGAAGGAGTAATCATGATTTCCTATATCGAACATCCAAGCCCGGTTGGTATCTTGCTGATCGCTGCGACGGATAATGGAATTTGCGGTATCTATTTTGAAGAGCATAAGCATTTCAAAGGTAAAGATGGCTGGCAAGCAGCGTTGGCGCAATCGACTGCATCACAGCACTTGCAGCGTACGGCACAACAATTGGACGAATATTTTTCCGGCAAGCGGACTGAGTTCGATGTGTCGCTGGATTTGGCTGGAACAGATTTTCAGCGTTCGGTTTGGCAAGAGCTGAGCGCCATTCCATTTGGTAAAAGCGTCAGCTATGCGCAGCACGCGCAACGACTTGGTAATCCCAAGGCATTGCGCGCTGTCGGTTCAGCCATCGGGAAAAATCCGATATCGATTATCGTGCCCTGCCACCGCGTGATCGGCTCATCGGGTGCGGTGACTGGCTACGCGGGCGGATTGGAGCGCAAGCGCTTTCTGCTCGCGCTGGAAGATATCGCGGTTAACTAAGGTGTATAGCCGCGAGAGTGAACGCGGCTATTCTTGACTATTTATGGTTGCGTGCTTGCAGCCATTCAATCACGTGTTCCGCATCGCCATCCGACGGGAACACTGGATAAAACACTTCCTCGATTCGACCGGCACGTATGATCAGCGTGAGGCGCTTGATCAACTCCAGGCCCGCGAACGTGAAAGTCGGTAACTGCAACGCTTTCGCCAGTATGAGTTGTTCATCGCTCAGCAAGGGGAAAGGTAGATGCAATCTTTCCACCGCTTCGCTTTGATACTCGGTGTCTTGCGTGCTGAGGCCATAGACATTCGCCCCCAAAGCTTGCAGTTCCGCATAATGATCGCGATAGCCACAGGATTGCGGCGAGCAACCACGTGCGCCAGGAATCGCATTCCACGCATCCATACCACCGGGTAATTCATGACCGGGCCGACCGGTACGCGGATAGCAATACACCACAACCCAGGGCGCTTGCTCTTTCGACAGATCGACGGTCACGCCAGATGTTGCCTGCAAAGCGATGGATGGCAGTGTTGATCCACACAAGTGATTGCAGGCGCCATCGTTGTGCGGAACGGGCAGATCGACAGGAAAAGAAAGGAAATTTTCTGTGGCCATATTTGGAATGGAATTAAATGTGTTTGTGAATTGTGCAGTGGGAAAAGAGTATCTCGCTTTTCCCACCTCGCAAATTTTACTGCACCAAACGAACCGCAAATGGATATCGATAGTCTTGTCCCTTGGAAGCTGCAACAGCCCCCAGAATACAGAAAATCAGATTAACGATCAGCAAGATAGGGACGAAGATCACGCCGATCAGGATGAATGCCAGTAGCCACGCAATGATGAAACCGATGGTGATCGTGATTTGGAAATTCAATGCTTCTTTGGCTTGTGATGCGATGAATGTGGAATCGTCTTTCTTGAGCAGCCAGATGATGAGTGCACCGAGAAAGCCGGTAAAAATGCCCAGTAGATGGGAGAGCATGGCGATGTTGCAATCGTCTTTGCTTGGGACGGTGGATTCAAGTTGATCCATGAGAGTTCCCCTCGGTTGGTGATACAAGGTTTGCGTCGAAAATTGATGCAACTCGTTCCATCACGTAGGCGCATTGTTGAATGATCGAACCTGATGGATGCTTCTGCTGCCGTGCAATGTGTATTCGCTTACTTGTTCTAACCTGGATACAACTCAAGTGTACTGCGCATGCGTGCGATGCGCAGTACGATCTTTCTTTTTTACGCGGCTGCTTTCTTGGCGGCCGGTTTTTTCTTGGCGACAGCTTTCTTGGCAACTGGTTTGGCGGCTGTTTTTTTGGCGGCTTTTACCGGTGCGTCATTGCTGGCTTCTGTCTCACCATCTGCAACAGCCGCTGCTTTACCTTTGGCTGGTGCTTTCTCTTTGCGTGGTTCAAATTCGAAGCTGGTCTTGCCGTCTTTGCCACGTACGAGGAAAGCCTTGAACGCGCGACGTGTGCGTTGCGAGACAAAGCCAGGCAACAAATCAGTTTTACCTTCGTTGAGCAGTTTGCTCATTTGTTCAGGCAAAATTTCTTGTTGCAAGATGATGCGACCGCTACGGAAATCGCAAGTCTTCGGTTTGGCGACTGAGTTTTCGCAAACGTAGGACAAAGGCAATTCGTACACATTGCCAGCACATTTCGGGCAAGGACCAAGAGCGGTCTGGCCTGTGAAATCCATCGCTTCGGCGTTTTCATCGTCGTCGTTTTGACCGAAATCGAATTCCAGTTTGAAATTCTTGATCTCTTCATCGCGCGAGATTTTCAACACGGCAGCGAACGGACGGCCCATCTTCGAACGGAAGCCTTGCAGCGGTCCGATGGTTTTATTGGTCAGCAGTTCTTCGACTTCAGCGATTTCAAACTGACGGCTGCCTGGCGTTTTGCTCATCGAAAATTCGCATTTGGTGCAGGCGAAGCGACGATAGTTTTCTTTCACCACGCTGCCGCAATTTGGGCATGGTGTTTTCAGTGTCGCGTAATCGCCGGGGATCGTATCGTTGTCGTATTCCTTGGCGCGCTTGACGATGATTTGCGTCATCTGTGCAATTTCGCGCATGAATTCTTCACGACTGATCTTGCCGCGTTCCATCTCCGACAGCTTGTATTCCCATTCGCCGGTCAGTTCAGGTGCGGTCAATTCATTGACGCCTAAACCACGCAGCAAAGTCATCAACTGGAATGCTTTTGCGGTCGGGATCATTTCCCGGCCTTCGCGCAGCAGGTATTTCTCGTTCAGCAAACCTTCGATGATGGCGGCGCGGGTCGCTGGTGTACCCAAGCCTTTGCCAGCCATTGCATCACGCAAGCCGTCGTTGTCGATCAGCTTGCCGGCGCCTTCCATCGCCGACAACAGCGTCGCTTCAGAATAGCGTGCGGGCGGTTTGGTGACGAGACCGTTGGCGACTACCGATTCGGTTTTGACCTTCTCGCCTTTGGCGACAGGAACCAGCGTGCCGCTGTTTTCCGGATCTTTTTCGTCTATGACTTCCTTGCCGTAAACCGCGAGCCAGCCCGGATTGGTCATGACCTTGCCTTCAGTTTTGAACTGATGGCCGGAGACTTCGGTAAAGCGTGTCGTGACCTGGAATTCTGCCGCAGGGAAGAAGATCGACATAAAGCGACGTGTCACAAGGTCGTACAGCTTTTGCTCAGGCTCGGACAGATTCTTCGGCGCTTGTGTGGTCGGGATGATCGCAAAGTGATCACTGATCTTCGTGTTATCGAAAATCCGCTTGTTCGGCTTGACCCACTTGTTGTCGGTGATCTGCTTGGCGAACTGGTGGTAATTATTGTTCTCGGCGATAACTTCCAGCGTCTCCAGCACGGTCGGCAGATAATCTTCCGGCAAGTGGCGTGAGTCGGTACGCGGATAGGTCAAGACCTTGTGCTTTTCATACAGCGCTTGTGCCAGACCCAACGTGTTCTTGGCAGAGAAGCCGAAGCGCGCATTGGCTTCGCGTTGCAAGCTGGTCAGATCGAACAGCGCCGGTGCCATTGAAGTAGTCGGTTTCGACTCTTCGGTGACATTGCCTTGCTTGCCGCGGCAGGCAGCGACGATGGATTCGGCCGCAGCCTTGCTCCACAGACGCTCGGCGCGACGTTCCGGATCAACTTCATCCTTTTTGAAGGATGTGTCCAGCCAGCGACCTTGATAAATACCGGCAGCGCAGACGAACTCTCCGCGCACTTCCCAGTAATCACGCGGGACGAATTTTTTAATCTTCTCTTCGCGCTCAACCACGATGGACAGCGTCGGTGTCTGTACTCGACCAACGGTGGTCAGGTAGAAACCACCTTCCTTCGAGTTGAAGGCGGTCATCGCACGGGTACCGTTGATGCCGATCAGCCAGTCTGCTTCACTACGGCAACGCGCGGCGTCAGCCAGTGGCAACATTTCTTCATCGCTGCGCAGATTCTTGAATGCTTCACGAATCGCGCCTGGCGTCATCGATTGCAGCCACAGACGTTTGACCGGTTGTTTGGCTTTTGCGTGTTGCGCGATCAGGCGGAAAATCAGTTCACCCTCACGCCCGGCATCGCATGCGTTGATCAGGCCGGTGACATCTTTGCGCTTGATCAGCTTGTTCAGTATTTTCAGGCGCGATTCGGTCTTGGCGATCGGATTGAGCGCGAAATACGGTGGAATCATCGGCAAATGCGCGAATGACCATTTGCCGCGTTTGACGTCGTATTCTTCCGGGACGGCGATTTCAAGCAGATGGCCGACGGCGGATGAAAGGACGTATTCGTCGGATTCAAAGTACTCATCGTGCTTGGTAAAGCCGCCGAGCGTCTTCGCGATATCGTTCGCGACGGATGGCTTCTCGGCAATGATGAGGGTCTTTGTCATAGTAAATAGGGTCTCGAAATGGACGCGTCAATATACGCGCTATATGCTGCACAACATGCGGCTTGCAGCTTATCAAACGGGCGGTTTCTCATGAAAACGCTGCCTAATATAATAATTGCATAGCCGTCAAGCGGCCAATGATAAGCGCGTTGCTGGGAAATCCGCAAGCGGGAGGCAAAAGAGATGCGAAAAAGAAAGCTGGTGTGTTGTTGAAGAAGCATGTCCGGGATGGCCGGACATGCTGGAACGGCATACTTCAGTGCAGCATCCGTGGTGGGGCGTCGTCATCGTCGAGAAATAACTCGTCGAATATCAGACCGTCCGGTTCCTTGCCCTGGCTCCACAAGACCATCAATACGATGACCTTCAGCTTTTCGAGCGAAATCGGCGATTCGCCGGCTGCCAGTGCGCGTTCGATGACGATTTCGCGCTGGACCGGGTTGATCAGCTTGGCCGATTCGAGGAATTGAATGAAGCCGACCGCAGGCGTACCGAGTACATCCATCTCTTGTGTCGCGTAGATGCGGATGCCGAACGAGAACGCCGTCTGATGCGGATAAGAGTCGGAGAGCTCATTCGTGGTCTCGGCAAGCGCAGTTAGCCAGCCGAGAGCCTTCTCGATCTCTTCTTCTTCAAAGCCGATAGCGGATAGTTTTTTTACCAGCGCCTCAGAGTCCGGGCAGGCATCGGGCCGGTAATAGGTTTCGTACAGATAGACTAGAACGTCAAACATGGCTTCACCGTAGCGCTTGGGTTAAGACGTCACCATTGCTGGTGCCGCCTGGATCGGATGCGTATGAATCACGCTCTTTACACAACACACACTACAAAGAGGTGTTACGACAGCGGCAGATCAAAAAACAGCGCTTACTGAGAAGAAGGATACCACTAAAAATGCTACTGCCAATAGGGGCGGAAATTTTGTGTGCAAGGATGCGATGTCAAATTGAAATGATCGTTGTGTTTGTGTGCTGAAGCATTAGCTAAACACTCATTAACGATAATCTTCAGGCAATGCGTCGATATAAGCCGCCCGGCAACATTTCTGCCAGACCATCTAATTCCAGAGAAAGCAGATGTGCATTGATGGCGGCGATGTCGAGCTGGCAACGCATGGCTAAGGTGTCGGCATCAACGGGATCGTGCCCCATCGTTTGCAATACCTGTGCGTAGGGCGCATTGATTTCAATTTGCTCTACAGGTGCATTTGTTGTCATCGCAATTGGCGCGTATTTCAGTTCTTCCAAAATATCCTGTGCTGATTCCACCAGCTTTGCGCCCTGCTTGATCAACTGGTGGCAGCCTTTCGATAAAGGCGAATGTATCGAGCCGGGAATTGCAAACATGTCGCGCCCTTGCTCGGCGGCCATGCGTGCCGTGATCAACGAGCCGGATTGCAAGGCAGCTTCAACTACTAGTACGCCGCGTGCCAAACCGCTGATGATGCGATTGCGACGTGGGAAGTTGGATGCGATGGCCGGCACGCCAAGTGCGTATTCGCTGAGGATGCAACCTGCTGCTGCAATTTGATGTGCGAGTGTGCGATTGCGTGCGGGATAAACAATGTCGGCACCCGTGCCGATGACGGCGATGGTGGAGCCTGCGCTTTGCATTTTTTGTATGGCTTGTAATCCGCCATGATGCGCTGCTGTGTCTATGCCTAAGGCCATGCCGGAGACTATGCTTAATCCGGCCAGACTGAGTGCTTCGGAAAATTTCTCTGCGTTGCTGATGCCTTGTGCTGTTGCATTGCGACTGCCGACGACGGCTAGAGAGGGGCGCGACAATAATTCGACGCGTCCTTTTGCATAAAGCAGGATAGGCGGATCGGAGATTTCAAGCAGGGCCGCTGGATAATCTGCATCGGCTAACGTGAAGACATGATTGTCTGTCTGCGTTGCCCATTCCTGCGTACGTGCTATCAGTGTTTTGCTTGGTTCGGAAAGTGGTGCCAGCAGCGCATGCGCGATGCGATCCGAGACTACGGCTTGTAATGCGGAGAGATTGGCGTTGAAGATATTTTCCGGCAGGCCGAACGCACTGAGCAGTTTGCGTGCGGTCTCCGGGCCGACACCGGGCGTTTGCTCCAGCCGGAGCCAGTGTGCAATATCGTCCGATGCAGGCATCGTTGTGACCTGTGATGGAAATGTTATTCCGGCGATTTGGCGATATCGCCAACTTGCACCGTATCCCTTACCTGCATCACCAGACCATAAGAGATATTGTTGAAGACGCGGAAGACGAACAGCTCGCCGTATTGTTCATCCGGCAGTTTGATCAAGCCGCGGCCGTTGCCTGTGGTGCGATCCGGCACCATCAAGCCGAGACGACGCAGTTCCAGCACAGTGCCGATATCGACGCCGTCTTTGGCACCGCGATTGATCGCTACGATCTGGTTCTGTCCGGCTTGCGACACGCCGCCGTATACGGACACGATGCGCGCTTCAAGTGGCTGTTCAGGTGCATGTGGCACGTAGTTGATGAATGGTGTCGGTTCTTCCGGAATCAGGCGATCGCCGACGCCCATTTCTTCCTTGGCGGTGATTACCGTCAAGGTGTGCGGTTCGTTCTCGGCTTTGCTCAGGCGTTGCAGTTTCAAGGTGCCGAGGTACATGGCTTCGTAGCCGATGATTTGCTTGGTGACCGGATCTTTCAAAGGCTTGCCCGGACGGAAAGCCTGGAATGAGGTGCGGCCCTGCAAATCACCGCGTACATATGCCTTGTCGCCGCTGGCAAGAAAGACGTGGCCTTCCTGTGTGGCAACGATGCGTGGCGTATTTTTCAGCTCGTCGACTTCAACGATCAAAGGTTTGGTCAGGAATTGTTCTATCGATTTAAACGAAACGGCAGAAATCGCATCCGAGGCGGCATCGGTGGAGCGCACTTGTGGCGACAGGCGCACGGTAGGCACGCCGCTATTGTCGCTGCCGACTTCTTTGCCTAGGCGCAAACGCCCTGCAACGCGGTCGAAATATACGGTTTGCCCTGGATAAATCCAGTGTGGATTGCGAATTTGTTCGCGATTCATGTCCCAAACTTGTGGCCAGCACCAAGGACGCTCCAGAAACTTGCCTGAAATACCCCACAAGGTATCGCCACGCACGACCACATGTTGATCGGGTGCATTGGCCAGAAAAGCACAGCGGGCATTGCCTGAGACGGCATTTGACGGTGTTTGGGAGAAGGCTGTTGCGGGTAAAACGGCAGAGACAAGTGCGAGGAAGAGTGCAGCTGTGCTAAAATTTTTCATGGTCTGTCCGGTAATTGGCCAATTTTGACGCTGTGCTGCAGCATGTTAATAACGAACCAACGAATTCGTGAAAAAACTTGCCAAATTGAATCAAATTCTGCACATAAATCCTTGAAGTAGCAAGAAGAACCACGCTCCTAACCCGCCGCCTTGTTGCGCAAAAGCACGTATGTCCATATTAAATATCTTGCGTTACCCCGATCCACGGCTGCATAAAGTTGCCAAGCCGGTCACCGTGTTCGATGAACGCATCAAGACGCTGGTCGCCGACATGGCAGAAACCATGTACGAAGCGCCGGGCGTAGGCTTGGCCGCGTCACAAGTCGATGTACACGAACAAATCATCGTGATCGACACTTCGGAAACGCACACCGAATTGCGTGCCTACATCAATCCGGAAATCATCTGGGCCAGCCCGGAAATGCAGGTCTACGACGAAGGCTGTCTGTCGGTTCCCGGTGTGTACGACGGTGTAGAACGACATGCTCAAGTGAAAGTCCGAGCTTTCGATGCAGACGGCAAACAATTCGAACTGGAAGCAGATGGCTTGCTGGCTGTGTGCATCCAGCATGAAATGGATCACCTCAAAGGCAAGGTTTTTGTTGAATATCTGTCGCCGCTCAAGCGCAATCGCATCAAGGCAAAAATGTTGAAAGAAGAGCGTGAGATCAATCGCGCCAACAAACAGCGTTCGGCGCAATCCTGACTGTTGTTGCCGGACTCAGCGTGAGTCCGGTATTGTTGTTTCCAATCAATAGCACGCATGGGTTCGCATCCTGTGCTGCTCGTACTACAATCCCCTCATGAAAATTATTTTTGCCGGCACACCGGAATTCGCGGCGGTCGCCTTGGCGTCGCTGCACGCAGCAGGTTTTGAAATTCCGCTCGTCTTGACGCAGCCGGATCGACCTGCCGGTCGCGGCATGCAATTGCACGCGTCTGCCGTCAAACAGTTTGCTTTGGCGCATGACATTCCTGTCGCGCAGCCAGTATCGCTGCGCCTCGACGGCAAATATCCCGATGTTGCCGCAGACGCACATGCCTTGTTGAAGGCAACGCCACATGATGTGATGGTGGTCGCTGCCTATGGTTTGATCCTGCCGCAATCGGTGCTGGATATTCCGCCACGTGGTTGCATCAATATTCATGCATCCTTGTTGCCGCGCTGGCGCGGTGCCGCGCCTATCCATCGCGCGATAGAAGCTGGCGATGCGGAAACTGGCGTCACCATCATGCAAATGGAATTGGGTTTGGATACCGGCCCTATGCTGGCTATGCAAAGTTTGCCAATTACGACAGATGATACGACCGCGAGTCTGCACGACAAGTTGGCCAAGCTGGGCGGCGAGATGATCGTTGATACTTTACGGAAGCTGGAGCAAGGCGATCTGCATGCCGAGCCACAGCCTGATGGTGCCAACTATGCAGCGAAGATTTTGAAGGATGAAGCGACGCTGGATTTCACGCAGTCCGCTGTCGTGTTGGCGCGCAAGATACGCGCTTTCAATCCTTTCCCCGGTGCTGCTGCGACTTGCGATGGCACGCTGATCAAGTTTTGGCATGCGGAAGCGGTGCCTGCTTCCAATCAATTGCCGCCGGGTCAGGTGATCGCGGCGAATCCGCACGACGGTGTACTGGTTGCTTGTGGCGATGGCGCATTGCGCGTGACTGAATTGCAAAAGCCGGGCGGCAAACGTTTGTCGGCGGTGGAATTTTTGAAGGGCTTTGAGTTGGAAGATAAGCGTTTCCAGTAAGACGTTTTTGCAAAGTTTCTGGCAGATGTTGCGGTCTTGTTCGACGGGAGATGTGCGATGAAAAGAAGCATCATTTTGCTGACACTGTTTTTAGCTGCCTGCCAGAGTGCAGATGCGATCAAGCAGAAAACGGTAGCACCGCAGCCAGAACGAAATATGCAAATGGCCAACGTGGTGATCTGGTGGGCGCACGGTAATGAGCCATTCTGGAAATTCACTGCAGACTTCAGCAAGCTGCGCTTCGAAAGTCTGGGTGAGGAAGCCGAATACTTTGTCTATACCCCATTCGGCAACGATGGCGCGGCGCGTACCTTCACAGCGAAGAACGAGCGCACCTCTATCCAGATCCGCATGTTGCAGCAAACCTGTACCGACAATATGTCGGGCGCACAGTATCCATGGACGGCTGAAGTCACGATAGGCAGCCGCAAGCTGCAAGGCTGCGGCGAACGTGGTCGTTTGATGGAGTAGGTTAATCCGGTAGCGGCAAAGGGCTGGCGGGTTTGATTTCTTCCAGGCAGACCATAGACCGTACACCAGCGACGCCGGGTACCTGCATCAAGCGATCAGTCAAAAAAGACGACAGCGATTTCAGATCGACGGCGACGACTTTCAGCAGGTAGTCGAAGTCGCCGGAGATGGTGTAGCACTCTAGAATTTCCGGGAATTGTCGTATTGCTTTTTCCAACTCGCGCACTTGCTTGAACTGTTCGCGCGCAATATTCAAATTCACGAAAGCGGTGACGCCGAGACCGAGCGCAGCCGCATCGACTTGCGCGCTATAGCCGCGTATCACACCTTCCTGTTCCAGTCTTTGCACGCGTCGATAGCATTGTGGCGGCGATAAATTGACGCGCTCTGATAGCTCCACATTGGAGGCGCGCCCGTGGCTTTGCAGGGTTTCCAGCAGGATGCGGTCGTAGCGGTCGAATTTCTCCATAAATATCTCTTTATGTGCACGATTCGTTCACTTTATACCTAAATGACGTTCAATAACGCAGAAATATTTCTCGGCATTAGTCTTACCATGTAAGGGTGAATTGCATCGTTCCGCAGGGGTTTTCTTTTGAGGGAGCGTCATCGTGAGCAGTCATCGCATCGCATTGGAAGATCGCTATTGCGCGCATAACTATCAGCCTTTACTGGTCGTATTGACTAAAGGCAAAGGTATCTGGTTGTGGGATGAAGACGGCAAGCGTTATATGGACATGATGTCCGCGTATTCCGCCGTTAGCTTCGGACACAGTCATCCCGACTTGGTTGCCGCACTCACGCATCAGGCTGGCCAGCTGGCCGTCACTTCACGCGCGTTTTACACCGATCAGTTAGGCGCATTTTTGCAATTGCTGTGCGAGATGACCGGCATGCCAAAAGCCTTGCCGATGAATAGCGGCACCGAAGCGGTGGAAACTGCTTTGAAAGCGGCGCGTAAATGGGGCTACAAGGTCAAAGGCATACCCGATCAACAAGCCGAGATCATCGTTTGCCACGGTAATTTTTCCGGACGTACAACGACCATTGTCGGTTTCTCTTCCGAGGCGCAGTACCGCGATGGTTTTGGCCCGTTTGATGGCGGCTTTGTGACGATACCTTTTGGCGATGCGGCGGCACTGGAAGCCGCGATTACGCCGCGCACTACGGCTTTTCTGGTCGAGCCAATACAAGGTGAAGGCGGCATCATCGTGCCGCCGGATGGCTATCTGGCGCAATGTCGCGAGATATGTACGCGTCACAATGTGTTGCTGATCTGCGATGAAGTACAAACCGGTTTGGGACGCACCGGACGCTTGCTGGCTTGTGATCATGAAGGCGTCAAACCGGATGGTCTGATTCTGGGTAAAGCGTTGGGTGGCGGCTTGTTGCCGGTCTCGGCATTTTTGGCGCGACGCGATGTGATGGATGTATTTACGCCTGGCGATCACGGCAGCACTTTCGGCGGCAATCCTTTGGCTGCGGCAGTTGGTCATGCAGCGCTGTCCTTGCTGCGTGATGGCGAGTTAATTGCAACGGCGCAGCGACTGGGGCAACGTTTGCGTGATGGTTTGCATGCGCTACAGCATCCGGCAATACGCAGTGTGCGCGGCAAGGGTTTGCTGATAGGACTGGAACTGGATCCCAGAATTATTTCGGCGCGCAGCTTCTGTGAGCTTTTGATGGAAAACGGCGTGCTGTCGAAAGAGACGCATCACACCGTCGTGCGTTTTGCGCCGCCCTTGATTATCAGCGCAGAAGAAATCGATGCAGCATTGCGCATCATCGAACATGTATTCGCCACTTTACCCACGCCACATACGGAGGATTGCACATGAAACATCTCGATACCTTTCTGATGTGCGCGCCTGAGCATTTTGAGGTTTCCTACATCATCAATCCGTGGATGGAAGGGAATGTCGCGCATGGCGATCGCCTGACTGCGCAAGGACAATGGCAGGAGCTTGTTCATGCCTTGCAAGCAGTAGCGCGCGTCGAGTGCATGCCATCGGCGGAGGGCGTGCCGGACATGGTATTTACTGCGAATGGCGGCCTGGTACTTGGTGACAATGTGATTTTGTCGAGCTTCCGTCATGTTGAACGCAAACCTGAGGAAGCATATTTTGCCGCATGGTTCGCTGCGCGTGGATTGAACGTGTTGCACATGCCGCATGCATTGCCGTTTGAAGGTGCCGGTGACGCTTTGTTGGATAGAGGCAGCGATCTGCTGTGGTTCGGTAACGGTCATCGTTCGGATGTGGCATGCGCGCCTTTGATCGCCGAGATGCTGAATATTGAAGTGCAATCTTTGAAACTGGCTGATCCGCGCTTTTATCATCTGGACACTTGCTTCTGTCCTTTGCAAGGCGGGTATTTGCTGTATTACCCGGATGCCTTCGATGCCGCTGCACAAGCGCGTATTGCGGCACGCGTGCCAGCGCAAAAACGCTTTGCCGTATCGCAGGGCGATGCACTTCATTTCGCCTGTAATGCAGTCAATAGCGGTACGCATGTGTTCCTGAGCCAGGCGTCGTTGAGCTTGTGCGCGCAACTGGAGCGTTGGGGTTTTAACGTCCATCAGATTGCTTTGACGGAATTCATGAAGGCGGGTGGTGCAGCCAAATGCCTGACCCTGAAAATGAATGAATCACGAATGCCCAAGTCGAAACATGCGACAGACGGCAACTTGGTCGAATCGGCACCAGCGATGTAGTGACTGACAGCCGGGTTTGTGTCTGTTGTGAAAAGGATAAGAAGCGGCTAAGGACATGGGGTTTAACGTATAATTTCACCTAGTTTTCATACTTGTTAACCCGGCGCGGCCTGTGTCCGGGTTTTTGCTTTTATGTGGCTGCACCGATAACGAATAGATAAAGAATTGACGATGAAACGCGACGCTCTCTGCCCTACTGAAGTTCTCCTGCGCGACCTGATGGCGCGCCGCATCCTGATTCTGGATGGCGCGATGGGAACCATGATTCAGCAATACAAGCTGACGGAAGAGGATTATCGCGGCACGCGTTTCGCAGATCTGGCTGCTGCTGGCGTACATGTACCGCCCGGCAGGGAACTGTTTGTCAAAGGCAACAACGAATTGTTGTCGCTGACGCAGCCGCATATCATCAGCGAAATTCATGAAAAGTATCTGGCCGCTGGTGCTGACCTGATTGAGAGCAACACCTTCGGTGCGACCACTGTCGCGCAAGACGATTACCACATGGCTCATCTGGCTTACGAGATGAACGTGGCCTCGGCGCGTCTGGCGCGTGCAGCATGCGACAAGTATTCGACACCGGACAAGCCACGCTTTGTTGCCGGCGCTTTGGGACCCACACCGAAGACTGCGTCGATCTCACCGGACGTCAACGATCCGGCGGCGCGTAACGTCACCTTCGATCAACTGGTTGCTGCGTATCTGGATCAGACGCGCGCGCTGGTGGAAGGCGGTGCCGATGTGCTGCTGGTTGAAACCATTTTCGATACGTTGAACTGCAAAGCGGCATTGTTCGCGATCGACCAATTCTTCGAAGAATCCGGCAAGCGTTTCCCGATCATGATTTCCGGCACCGTCACGGATGCGTCCGGTCGTATTTTGTCGGGACAAACTGTGCCTGCCTTCTGGCATTCGATCCGTCATGCGCGGCCATTGACTGTGGGTTTGAACTGCGCACTCGGTGCTGCGCTGATGCGTCCGTATGCGGAAGAGTTGTCGAAGATCGCTGATACCTACGTTTGTATCTATCCGAATGCGGGTTTACCTAATCCGATGAGTGATACCGGCTTTGATGAAACGCCGGACGTTACTTCTTCGCTGTTGAAGGATTTTGCGGAAAGCGGTTTCGTCAACGTCGCGGGTGGTTGCTGCGGTACCACGCCGGATCACATCAAGGCCATTGCTGACATCGTGAAGAATATCGCGCCGCGCGTGATCCCGACGATAGCGCCGACCATGAAATTGTCTGGCCTGGAGCCTTTCATCATTGATGATCAATCGCTGTTCGTCAACGTCGGTGAGCGTACCAACGTCACCGGCTCCAAGGCGTTCGCACGTCTGATCATTAACGAGCAATACGATGAAGCATTGGCGGTTGCACGTCAGCAAGTCGAGAACGGCGCGCAAATTATCGATATCAATATGGATGAGGCGATGCTGGATTCGCAGGCAGCGATGTCGCGCTTCCTGAATCTGGTGGCATCCGAGCCGGATATTGCACGCGTGCCTATCATGATCGATTCTTCAAAATGGTCGGTGATCGAAGCGGGTTTGAAATGCGTGCAGGGCAAGGCCATCGTCAACTCGATTTCGATGAAGGAAGGCGAAGAAAAATTCCTGCACGAAGCCAAGTTGTGCCGTCGTTACGGTGCGGCCGTGATCGTCATGGCCTTCGATGAAAAAGGTCAAGCGGATACCTTCGAACGCAAGATCGAAATCTGCGAACGCGCGTACAACTTGCTAGTGAAAGAAGTTGCTTTCCCGCCAGAAGACATCATCTTCGATCCGAACATTTTCGCGATTGCGACTGGTATCGAAGAGCACAACAACTACGCAGTTGATTTCATCAACTCGGTACGCTGGATCAAGGAAAACCTGCCGCACGCAAAAATCAGCGGCGGTGTGTCCAACGTCAGCTTCAGCTTCCGCGGCAACGATCCTGCGCGCGAAGCGATCCACACGGTATTCCTGTATCACGCGATCAAGGCTGGTATGACGATGGGTATCGTCAATGCCGGTATGGTCGGCGTCTACGATAACCTGCCGGCGGAATTGCGCGAACGCGTGGAAGACGTGGTGCTCAACCGTCGCGAAGATGCGACCGAGCGCATGATCGAAATCGCGTCGACACTGAAAGCCGGCGACAAGAAAGAAGAAGCGACGCTCGAATGGCGTAGCGGCACGGTACAGCAGCGCCTCGCGCATGCACTGGTGCAAGGCATCACGCAATGGATAGTCGAAGACACCGAAGAAGCGCGGCAGGAATTGCTCGCGAATGGCGGTCGTCCTATCCATGTGATCGAAGGCCCGTTGATGGACGGTATGAACATCGTCGGCGACCTGTTCGGTCAGGGCAAGATGTTTCTGCCGCAGGTGGTGAAATCCGCGCGTGTGATGAAACAGGCGGTAGCCCACCTGATTCCATACATCGAAGAAGAAAAGCGTTTGCTGCAAGAGCAGACCGGCATCGTCAGCAAACCGAAGGGCAAGATTGTTATCGCCACCGTGAAAGGCGACGTCCACGATATCGGCAAGAACATCGTGTCGGTGGTGCTGCAATGTAATAACTTCGAAGTCGTGAACATGGGCGTGATGGTGCCGTGTTCCGAAATCCTGGCCAAAGCGAAAGAAGAGAATGCCGACATTATCGGTCTCTCGGGTTTGATCACGCCTTCACTGGAAGAAATGGCTTACGTTGCGAAAGAAATGCAGCGTGACGAATACTTCCGCGGTTTGAAAATGCCTTTGCTGATCGGTGGCGCAACGACCAGCCGTGCACACACGGCAGTCAAGATCGCACACAACTATGATGGTCCTGTCGTGTATGTGCCGGATGCCTCGCGTTCGGTTTCGGTCGCGCAATCGCTGCTGACGCCAGAACAGCGTGATGCCTACATCGCTGAAGTTGCAGCTGATTACGAACGCATACGTGAACAGCATGCGAATAAAAAAGCTGTGCCTATGCTGACGCTGGAACAAGCGCGCGCCAACAAGATGAAGCTGGACTTCACCGGTAAGTACGCGCCGGTCAAACCGAAGTTCATCGGCCGTCGTGTGTTCAAGAATGTTGATCTGGCGACGATAGCGCAATACATAGACTGGGGCCCATTCTTCCAGACTTGGGATTTGGCTGGCCCGTATCCTGCGATCCTGACAGATGAAGTAGTCGGCGATGCGGCGACCAAGGTTTTTGCTGAAGGTCAGGCTTTGTTGAAAAAAGTCATCGAAGGTCGTTGGTTGCAAGCGAATGGCGTGATTGCCTTGTTGCCGGCGAATACGGTGAATGACGACGACATCGAAGTCTATACGGATGAAACGCGCACCAAGGTGGCTTTCACTTACTACGGCTTGCGCCAACAAACAGTGAAGCCGGTGATCGATGGTGTGGCACGTCCTAATCAATGTCTGGCCGATTTCATTGCGCCTAAATCGTCCGGTGTGGCTGATTACATCGGTCTGTTTGCTGTTACCGCGGGTCTTGGTATTGAAAAGTACGAGAAGCGTTTTGAAGATGCGCATGACGATTATTCATCGATCATGTTGAAGTCATTGGCAGATCGTCTGGCAGAAGCCTTTGCCGAGCATTTGCACGAACGTGTACGTAAAGATTTGTGGGGCTATGCGGCTGACGAGAAGTTGTCGAACGAAGCGCTGATCAAGGAAGAGTACAGCGGCATCCGCCCTGCTCCTGGTTATCCGGCTTGTCCGGAACATACGGTCAAGAAAGAAATGTTCCAGACCTTGCAGGCGGAAGAGATCGGCATGATGCTGACCGATTCCTACGCGATGTTCCCTGGTGCTGCGGTGTCGGGCTTTTACTTTGCACACCCGGAAGCCAAGTATTTCGTGGTCGGTAAAGTCGGTGACGATCAAGTCAACGATATGGTGGCGCGTCGTGGTGCCAGCAAGGAAGATGTTGAGCGCTGGTTGGCGCCGAATTTATCCTAAGACGATCATTGTCTTAAACGGCAGGTATTAATAAAAAAGCTGCAGGAAATTTCCTGCAGCTTTTTTTTGTCGTCTTGATCTGAAAAATATGTGGCGTTTAAGGCAGCGGTAATCCGTCGATAAACACTTTCAATTCACCACTCTGGAATTGTGTCCATGTTTCATTCGTGGTCAGAGGTTCAGTCACGATGATGGCGACACGATCATTCGGTGTCGTCACTTCAGAAAAATTCACCTTCACATCTTCATCACACAATGTCGCTTCTGCAAACGGATGCTGACGCACGATGTAATGCAGATTGGTCGAGCAATGTGCAAACAAGGCAGAACCATCCGACAGCATCATATTGAAGGTGCCGTGTTGCGCAATTTCCTTGGTTAACTCGGCGATGGCTGCGGTCAATTCCGGCAGCATAGGCAAGGCATCGTCAAAGCGCCGGCGTAACTCCTGCAGGATGTAGCAGAATGCGGCTTCGCTATCGGTCGTGCCTACCGGTTGATACGGACCGTTCAATTCAGGATTGAAATCCTTGAGATCGCCATTGTGTGCAAAGACGAAGTAACGTCCCCATAATTCGCGCACAAAGGGATGACAGTTTTCCAGAGCAACATGGCCTTGGGTCGCCTTGCGGATATGGGCGATGACGTTTTTCGATTTGATCGGAAAGCGTCGAATCAGGTCCGCAACCGGCGATGCGATGGCAGCTTGATAGTCGACAAAGTGGCGCACACCGGCGCCTTCAAAAAATGCGATGCCCCATCCGTCATTGTGGACATCGGTACCGCCACCGCGAGTCGCGAAGCCGGTGAAGCTGAATACAATGTCAGTCGGGACATTGCAATTCATTCCAAGAAGCTGGCACATGTGTTTCCGTTGGTTGAAGCTGAATGATAGCTACAGTATCTCACGACTGTGAGTGGGCTTGTCTGTCGAGGAAAATAATATGACGAGCGTGTTACCGCTTAGCCTTTGAAAATGACGGTTGTCGTATTTTCTTCACGCGGGGAAAAAATGCCGACCTTATTGCTTGTGCAGTCTGTAATGTCAAAATCTGGTCATAATTGTCCACTAGCATGAACGCAATCCATCCACCATCAGGTGAGCTATGCGCACTCGGGATTTGCTGATGCACAGCAGTACCGGCCTCGTGCAAGGCGCGCGTTGTGATATTGACTCGCCGCCTGATGCTGTGCGCGTATCATCTGTAGCTATGGCACGCTACGCACTCTACTTCACTCCTCCCGCCGATTCTGTCTGGGCGCAAGCTGGCAGTCATTGGCTGGGGCGCGAGATGCAGGTGGCAGAGTCGCCTGCGCAAATCAACATTCCCGGTATTCCCAAATTATTGCTGGCCAGCTTGACCGCAGATGCGCGTCGCTACGGCTTTCATGCAACGCTGAAAGCACCCTTTCGCTTATTCGAAGGTTTTACTGAAGCGCATTTACTCGAAATGGCTGCCGCGTTTTGCTCGACGCAAAAAGCGATCGTGCTGGATGAGCCGCGTGTGCGGCCACTGGCAGATTTTTTGGCATTGCAGGTTAATGGGCCGCTGGATGAAATCGGCGGGCTGGCGATGCGATGCGTTACCTATTTCGATTTATTGCGTGCGCCTTTGACGGAGCTGGAATTGGCGCAACGTCGAAGTGGAGGATTAACAGCAAGACAGAGTGCGCTTTTGCAACGCTGGGGTTATCCATACACGGAGGAATTCTTTCGCTTCCATATGACCTTGAGTGATGCGCTCTTGCACGTTGATGCCGATGTGATTTACGCAATACGTAAAGCAGCGGAACAACATTTTTCTGCAGCGCTGGAGCATGCGCCATTGACGATAGATGCATTGACGATCGCGCGTGAAGATTATCCGGGTGCACCTTTCGTTGAGTGGAAGCGGATTCCCTTTTCTGCCCAAAGTGAGCGGGCGACGTTGCCAACTAGCGGACGCATATTTTTTTGTGTAGGTCCTTCCGGTGTGGGCAAAGATGCCTTGCTGCAGTGGGTTCGGGATCATTGCTCCGGTAGCGATAAGGTGATGTTTGCGCAAAGAACAATCACGCGTGCAGCGCAATCAAACGAGGCACACGAAGCGGTGGATGTCTCGACTTTCTGGCGGCTGGCAGCAGGTGGTCAATTTTCTATGGTGTGGCAAGCCAACGATCTTTGTTATGGCATACGACGTGGTATAGAGGCGGATCTGAAAGCGGGACATGATGTTGTCATCAATGGTTCTCGCGCCTACGTGCCGCAATTGCGTCAGGCATTTCCTGATGCGATTGTTGTATGGGTGGAGGCGAATGAAAATTTGTTGCGTGAACGATTGGAAGCGCGGCAGCGTGAGAAGGGGCCAGCTTTGCTGAAACGCCTCAAGCGCGGCAAGGAATTTACAGCGCCGGACGAGCCGCAAGTGATACGACTGGATAATAGCGGCCCGCTGGAAGTGGCGGGACAGCGCTTGCTCGAAATACTACGAGAGAAGAATTAATGTCGGATGCGTTTCACGCATGCACAAGCTGTGTCCGGCAGCGCCATAGTGTGTGACCGGATGCCAGATATTTCTGTTCGAATGGCGTGATGCAGTGATCCGGAACGTAGGATGCACTGCTGACAGTTTGTTGCGTCAATTGTGTCAGTGCGGCAGAAAACTCTTCTATATAAATTTGCCAGTTGCTGCGGCATTCCAACTCGCCACCCAAGGCGACGATAGTCGGAAATATCGGATGACCATGCCAGCGTCGCGCCAGATGCCCAATCTTCGGCCATGGATTCGGATAGAGAATGTAGTGTCGCGCCGGACGTATCCCGCTTTGTAATAGCAGACGCCAGTAATCCACCAGATCGGCACGTACACGCAGGCAATTCGACGGGATGGCATCGGGCCATTGCGTGTTACGCGTAATGCGATCTGCCGATTGATCAACACCAATCACGAAATGATCGGGGAATTGTGCAGCCAGATTAAATGTAGATAAACCGACACCACAACCGGCATCCAGGATCAGTGGCGGCGCGCCAGCGGCTTGCCATGTCGCAATGCTGTGTTCAAATGCGCTGCGATTGTAGGCAGTGACCGGTTTCTGGAAAGTGTGTGTTGCATGTCGTGCAACCTGTGCTTGTAGCTGCAGGTGTGCTTCGGTTTGTCGACTGACGATGAAATGAGAGTTCGCGTACATCGCGATAGAGCGCTAAAGAAGAAGCGGGAATTATGCCTGCATTGGGCGCATCCGGCCAATGCAGGCAGTAGAAAACAGCTTAATGTATCGTGACTGCCTGGCTCATGAATGAATCGTAATTGCCAAGAAACTCATCGATCTCTTCCACGCTAGGTTCGGTCGCAATCAGTTCCCGCACATTCTGGCGGAATGACTCTGCGGATGCTCCGGCGATGAAGATTTCACGTTTGGCCGGTTTGTCCATGATTTCAAAGCCGCCAAAACGCAGGGCGTCCTGCCCATCGTCAACGCCGAATTCCACGACGCTGTATTGCTCGCTGTTGTAGATCACGTTCATATAATTCTCCTGTCGCTATTGCAATGAAGAAATCATCGCGTTGATAGGGAAGTGGCGCTACTTGGAGCAATTTCAAGTGTTGGACATTCATTCCGTCCATAAGTTGGTAACGGCGTGTAACAACAGAAATTAAGTGCTGTGAGGCAAGATTAACAAGGTAGTACGTGATAACGCGTAGAGCTTGTCGGTTATCTCTTGTAAGAACGCGTCATTCCCGCATCGGGTTGACGCAGAAAATTCGGTTTTCAGAAGATCGTAAAGGGTTCTTAGTGCGGCGCTGCGTTGTCGCACACGATATCGTCGGTGAGCATGAGCAAACTATCGTAAGGCGCTTGTGTGAGGAAGAGACGGAGTTGCGCGATGTGTTCGCTGTTGGCAACGCTGATATACAGTCGTGCCGGTTTGTCGCGCAGCATGCGGTTGAGGGTAACGCGCATGATCATGTTGCCAGTACAACACATGCAGCCGGGGGCTATGCGTGCGATCTTCAGCTTGGAGTTGACTGCCAATGCGTCAAGGTCGCTGTGCCCGTCGGGCAAACCTTCGAGGATGATGGCAGTGTCTAGATTGGCGTCGATGTGAGTGTAGATCGTGGCTTCGCGGATGGCGGCGCGTCCGCCCAGCACCAGAGACGCAAGTGTCATAGTCCTTTTTTGGCGATCTTGCCTGGTTCAACACCAAGCTGCTTGAGCTTGCGGTACAGATGCGTGCGTTCCAGACCGGTCTTTTCGGCTACGCGCGTCATGCTGCCGCCTTCCTGGCCGAGATGATGCTCGAAGTAGGCGCGTTCAAAGGCGTCGCGTGCTTCGCGCAAAGGCAATTCAAACGAAGCGGTAAAGAATTGCGTATCGGCTGACATCAGCGGAGACGGGACGATTTGCGGATACATTTGGCTGGAGGCCGTAGGTACAGATTTGTCCAGTGACAGATGGTTGTGGCTATCAACAGACGCGATCGGTGCGCGTACCGGCATCGTTGCGATCCGTGTGACTTCCTGCCCACGTGTGAGGCCCTGTTGCACGGCCTTCAACAATTTCTGCAGCGAAATTGGTTTTTCGAGGAAGTTGAGTGCGCCGATGCGGGTGGCTTCTACTGCGGTGTCGATGGTGGCATGACCAGACATCATGATGACTGGCATGGTCAGCATACCGTCGCGTTGCCATTCCTTGAGCAGTGTGACGCCGTCGGTATCGGGCATCCAGATGTCCAACAGGACCAAATCGGGTTTAGCTGCCGCACGGAGCTCGCGCGCCTGCTGTGCATTCTCTGCGGTTGCCACGACATGCCCTTCATCCCCGAGGATTTCCGAGAGCAATTCGCGTATGCCCATTTCGTCGTCAACAACTAGAATATTTGCCATCTGTTTCCCTCCCTCATCTTGATTGCCCTCCCAATGCGCTGTGTTTTATTTCAGCTTTCATCGGAAGATAACTTTAACAGCAAAATCGCCACTTTCGCACCGTTCATATCACTGCGGTTCTTTATATCGATGCGCCCACCGTGCTCTTCGATAATTTTCTTTACCATCGCCAATCCTAGGCCGGTGCCGCGTGGTTTGGAGGTGATATAGGGTTCAAATGCATGCGCCAGTATCTTCGGCGTGAAGCCGGGACCGTTGTCGGTGATCGTCAGCTGTACAGCGTTACTGACGGCGCCATCTGAACTCCGATAATGAATTTCCTCGGTAATGATATCAATACGCGGAGCAGCTTCCTGTTCGCCACGATCGGCTACGGCATCTTGCGCATTTTGCAGCAAATTATGGATAACCTGACGCAACTGGGTCGGATCACCCATGATCATTGGCAAGTCTTGTGCCAGTGAAGCATGAATGATGTCGCGCTCATCTCCGGCCAGGTAAAGGTGCAGGATTTCCTCAATCAAGGCATTCAAATCCAGCGACGATAAAACGGCCGGCGGCGTCTTCGCGTAATCGCGGAAGTCATCGACCATGCGCTTCATCGCAGAGACCTGATTGACGATGGTGGTCGTGCTGCGCTCGAGGACTTGTGCATCCGGCCCGCTTAATTTGCCTTCCAGCTTCATCTGCAGTCGTTCGGCCGATAGCTGAATCGGCGTTAACGGATTCTTGATCTCGTGCGCCAAACGACGGGCGACTTCGCCCCAGGCTATCGAGCGCTGGGCAGAAATCACGTCGGAAATATCATCGAACACGACGACATAACTACCTTCTCTTGCACCAGGTAGACGCGAACCACGCGCCAACAAGGAAATATCGTTTTCCATTTCCGGGCCGCCCATACGGCGCGGGACATCAATTTGGTGTTGCCAATGCAAGGTTTCGGCTCCAGCGCGGCCGGCTGCCGATTGTGCACTTTGTTCGGAGAAGGATTGCGTGATCACTTGCGCAAAGGCACTGAGTCCATCGATCTCTTTCAATGGTTTGCCGATGTGCTGGGCAAAATCATGCTGCAGTATGCGCTCAACTGATTCGTTACAAGTAACTAGTTTGAAGTTGCGATCCAAAACCATCACGCCGGCCGACATATTGGCCAATACCGACTCTAGGTAGCTTTTGGCATTTTCCAGTTCTGAGCGATTTTTTTCAACCGATGCGCGTGCGTCAAATAGCTGGCGCGTCATCGTGTTAAACGATTGCGTCAGCGTGCCGAGTTCGTCCGAGGTGGCAATGATAGGACGCGGTGACAGATTGCCTTCCGCGACGGCCTTGGTACCTTCGGCCAGCAGCAGCAATGGTTTTGCCAAGTCAGTGGCGATCAGGAATGCGCCGGCGATGGCACCGAAAATGGCGAGCAGCAGGGTCAGCGTCAGTGTCACAATATAAATCTTGCGCAAGCCGGTACGTGCCAGATAACGTTCCTGATATTCGCTATAGGCCACGCGCAAGGCTTCCGCATTCGCTGCAAGCTGTGCCGGTACCGGTTGCAACAATTGCAGATAGCGCGATTCGGTTTGCAGCGATAGCGCCTTGCTGGAGTTGGGGATTTCGACCACAACGCGCAGATGCAAACTATCGGCGGCATTGGTTGCCGTCAGCGTATTGGTTTTAGGTTTCTTGATGGATGGAATGTCATCCTGAAAATCGTTATTGCCTTCGATCACCGCATACGCGCGGGTCAGACGTGCCTGACGCAGCATGGCGGCAGTGGGTAGATCGGGTAATAGTGCACTCAATTGCGAGCCTGAGCTGGCGATCATCTGTCCGTTGCTGGTGACGATGACTGCTTCCTGCATCAGGTTTTGATCACGCATGCGCGATAGCTGCGTGATCTGCATCGCATCCGACAGATCGGATAATTCCAGCGCCATATTGCGCGCCTTCGTTTGCAGCTCATTCAGTGAGGAGTCGAGCGCGGCACGACCAAGGTTGAGGCCGGATTCCAGTGCAGATTCGACGCGCACGTCAAACCATGATTCGATGGAGCGCGAAACGAATTGCACGGAGACGGTATAGATCACGACGCCGGGCAGAATGCCGATGATGGCAAACAAAAATACCAGGCGCATCATCAGCTTGGAGCCGAACTTGCCGCGTTTGTAGCGCTTGAACAGACGCACCAGCAGCAATACGACCAAAGTCAGCAAAGCTGCTGCGACGACCGCATTGAGTATCAGCAGCCACGGGTAATTCTGTTCGAACAGGTTGGAATTTTCAGATGCTGATGCGAGCAGGAACAACAAGATACTGACAACTGCCCCACCGACAACGAGCAGATATCGAAGCAGTCTGGTCACTGACGTTCTGCCGTATAAGTAAAGCGCTTCCAGCTCGATGACAAGCGCCAGTCGCTGCTGTTCATCGCATGTACCTGGAAGGGTTTGGGCAATTGGGCGACGTCGAGTTGCATGCGGATCGCAACTTCGTAGGTTTGCCCGACTTTCAAAGCATTGCTGTCTGCTACTACCCAGCGATTCGGGCGACGCACCATGGACAAGGCATCATCCAGCGTGGCAAAGCTTTGTTGCAGACGGCCACTAATCGCAGCGTGGTATTGGCGTGTGAGGACGTTATAAGAAATCCGGATGGTTTGACTCTCGGTGATTTCTTTGGCGTCAAACCAATACCAGCGTGGCTTGGTAATTTCGATATCGGTCGTGAAGTAGAGTGGGATGCCGCGCATCAACGCATCTTCCAGGCCGCGGCTCAGATCGAAGGAGTAAGTCGCAGAGAGACGATAACCTTCGCTGCTGTCTTCCAGACGTGCTTGTTCTATCTCTATACTTTCAGCAGCGTATGCAGCCGTGTGTTGCAGCGAGAACGCCAGCATCACAATGGCGCACAGCCAGTAGAAAGAAAGAGAAAGTTTTCGTTTCACGCGTCTTGGGAAGGCAGATCAATCTGCCTGATAAGTTAAGTAGGTTGCGTTAAAAGCTCAGGATGCTGATTTCTGAAACAGTGCATAAAACAAGCCATCATGATCATTCTCTGCATTTGCGGTCGGTAATAATTGACCGGGTGCAGGCAAACGAATCGCATTATTCCGCACAGCAAATGCTGCAGCTTGCGCTTCCGACTCCTGCGGCCACAGAGAACAAGTGACAAACAGCAATTTACCATCCGGCCCTAGCATCTGCCAAAGGTTGTCTAGGATTTCGGCTGAAATTGTCGCCAGTTGTGTTGTATCCGCTTTGCGACGCAACCAGCGTATATCCGGATGACGTCGCACGATGCCAGAAGCGGTGCATGGAACGTCAGCCAAAATGCGATCGAAAGGTTTGCCATCCCACCAGCTGGTATCGCTGGCGTCACCTGTTTGCAAGGATGCGGTCAACTGAAGACGTGTGAGATTCTCTTCGATACGCGCCATGCGGCGTGGGTCGTTGTCCAGCGCGACTAATTCGACGTCGGCAGTTTCCAGGATGTGACCGCTTTTGCCGCCTGGCGCTGCGCAAGCATCCAGTACGCGCATGCCATCCCGCACATCCAGCAATGACGCGGCTAATTGTGCCGCGGCATCTTGTACTGAGACCAAACCATTGCTGAAGCCGGGAATTTGATTCACCGGTGTTGGTTGCGCCAGCTTGATCGCATCAGGGCCAATTTTGGTGGCAACGATGTCTTGCTGCGCCAAAGTGGCAAGGTAATCGGCTATGTTTGTTTTGCGTTTATTGACACGCAAGGTGAGCGGCGGTGCTGCATTGCCAGCTTCGAGTATGGCTTGCCAATCTTTCGGATAAGCCGAGCGCATGCGGTCTATCCACCAATCCGGATAATTCCAGCGCGCTTTTTGCGTGCCACCGACGCTTTTTTGCAGTGCATCACGTTCGCGCAGGAAGCGGCGCAGAACGGCATTGACCATGCCTTTTGCGTGCGCCATGTCAGGATCTGCGGCTGCGGCAGTAACAGCTTGATCGACAACCGTAAATGCACTGTAACGTGCGTCAGACTCGGTTTCATTCGGATCAGAAATCAACGCCAGTGCACAGCACAGCAAGCCGTGCAAAATTGCCGGTTCGGTTTGCTTGGTGGTCATGGCATCGAGCAAGGCTTCGGCGCGTCCGATGTGGCGCATGCAATGATAAGAAAGATCTTGAATTGCGCCGCGTGCTTGTGGCGTTGCGCCGGTTTTCGCAAATATTTGCGCGAGCGCTTGCGGTAATGCAACGCCGCGGCCGACAGCGGCGATAGCTTGCGCTGCGCCATGCAGGCTGAAGGAAAGCGAGTCCGGCTTTAAATGAATGGTTGTCACGTTAGTTTTTCGTTAAAGCCAGGCGTGCCGAGTGCGGTAATGATGTCGCTCACGGAGTGTTCCAGCCAGAACCCGATGCCTGATGCCATGCATGAGTTCTTGAATTTTCAATGACGTGATTGTAGCGGCGCAAGCCGGTGCGCGCGCATCAAGGCGAGATAAATTACAAAAAGTTTGGGATATTGCGGGTAGCGTGCCGTGTTGGTGTTAATCCAGCCTATCTGGCTTGAATGCGCTGGACTTGTTGTGCAATGGGCATGAAACGAGGCAAAACAGGTGGAACAAGGCAGTTTGCAAGATGGAAACTGCCCTGCTCTTGCCGCCGTGGAAACGGGTGGCAATATTTCAATCAAAAACAGTGAGTATTAGACGCCCCACATTACATCGCGGTTTTCTGCATGCGCGGCGCGCAGCATTTCTAGTAATGGGTAGGCACGGGACGAGAAGTGGACGATTTGCGGTTGCTCGTGTTCATTATCATCGCCATTTTCACCGTGATGAGCGACAACATCGCGTTGCACGGCTTCAGATGCGAAATGGGCTTTGCTTTCCACGATTTCCGATTCCAGCAATTTAATGGCATTTGCTGTTTCTGCTGCGGTGATGACACCGCGTTTATGGTCTTTGTGTAGGAGATCGAGAATACGTTTTGCGTGTTCTTCGTACATCAATACCTCGGCGGCAGCTTTGGATTTGAACGTGATTAACATGAGCAGCCTCCTTGAAGTGAACGACGATTAAACATTAGCACGATTTTAATAACTCTTCTAGCAGAGTTGCATGCCGTGCGGCACTGTTTTCAATTCAGTTTGAAAGATGAAAAAAATGTGCCGACCAGCTCGCGCGTGACGGCTTTTTCAGAGCCGGTTACCACCAGTTGATATACGCGCTTATCTTTTGCGACAAAGCGTGCAAACAATACGCGTTTCTGATCATTGGTTGCAGCGCTGGCTGGTCCGTTTGCTTCCACTTCCATGACGGCGAGTTGGCCTGTTGCTGCGCCGTGTGCCATCGTCGACATTTTTTCTTGCTTGATGGTGCCGCCGATATTGTTGACCAATGCGGTTTTCATCGCGTTGAGTGACACTTGCGCTTGCATCGCATCAGGCAACTCTGCGGTACCGACCGCGAAGGTTACGCCATCGATGGACGATGCCGTCATCGTCATCGACACTGGTATGCCGTTCAAGTCGATCTTGCGAGTGAGCGTGGTTGGTTTGCTTGGCAAGGCGACCACGTAAGGTGCATCGCTGCTACGCACTTCGCGCCAATCGTATTTGGGTGTACACGCCACGAGTATGAGTGCAGCGGTGACGATTGTGATTTTAAGGATAAACCTTGCAGCAAAATTCATGGCAATAGATGTGAGCAATGCGTTCGGACGTGTATGGTACACCGCAGTGATGTCGCACCATGTAATGTCTGGATGCGAGGAGGTGAAGCAAGATTATTCTGCACGTGATGTGAATGATGCGAATAAAAAAAGACCAGCGTATGTGCTGGTCTTTTTTATGTGGGTTTGCTTCACTGAGAATTAAAATTCTTCCCAGTCATCGCCACCGCTAGTGACGGCAACTTTATCTTTCTTTGCAGAGTTGGTCAGCAATGGTTTTGCAGCTTGTGCACGTATGGCTGGTCTTGCAGTGTGCACGCGCGGTGCTCTTTCAAACGCGTCGGACAATGCGAGCTGGTTGCCATCTAGTTTGAATCGGCTGACGACCTGTGCCAGATTGCTGGCTTGGTCCTGCAACGATTCGGCGGCGGCAGCAGCTTCTTCAACCAATGCGGCATTTTGTTGTGTGACTTGATCCATCTGTCCGATCGCTTGATTGATTTGATCGATGCCTGAACTTTGTTCCTGGCTGGCGGCCATGATTTCCGCCATGATGTCCGTCACGCGCTTCACGCTGTCGACGATTTCATTCATCGTGCTGCCAGCTTCGTTCACTAGCTTGCTGCCAGCTTCGACTTTGCTGACAGAGTCGCCGATCAGTGTTTTGATTTCTTTGGCGGCAGCGGCAGAGCGTTGTGCCAGATTGCGCACTTCGGTCGCAACGACGGCAAAACCGCGACCTTGTTCGCCAGCGCGGGCTGCTTCGACGGCTGCGTTCAGCGCGAGAATATTGGTTTGGAAAGCGATGCCATCAATGACACTGATGATGTCGACGATCTTGTGTGCCGATTCATTGATCGATTCCATCGTGTGCACGACTTCCAATACAACGGAGCCGCCTTTGACTGCGACATCGGAGGCGGAGCCTGCCAGGCTGTTGGCTTGACGCGCATTGTCTGCATTCTGTTTGACGGTCGATGTCAGCTGGCCCATGGACGCAGCAGTTTCTCCGAGTGAGCTGGCCTGTTCTTCCGTGCGTGACGATAAATCCAGATTGCCGGACGCAATCTGACGTGATGCCGTGGCGATGGTTTCTGTGCCGTTGCGAACTTCTGATACGGTTTTGTGCAGACTGCGTGTCATGTCTTTCAAGGCTTGCATCAATTGACCTGTTTCATCATTTGATTCCACATCGATCTTCACCGACAGATCACCGGCCGCAACAGTGCGTGCGACATCGACAGCGTGATTCAACGGTCGCGTGATACTGACAGCCAGACGCCATGCGAAGAAGACGCCGAGTGCGACAGCGGCTAGTAACAAGCCTATCAGCAAGCTGCGACCAGAGATAAATGCTGCATTGATTGATGTGCCGGCCTCATCGATCAGGCGTTTTTCGTTATTGAGGATGGCTTCTATCGATTTGGTATAGGCGCTCATCGCAGGCAACATGATGTCTGTCGTGACCTGATTAACGTCCGCCATACGACCTTCTTTTTTTGCCTTGAAGACTTCTTGGCGGCTATCCCGATAGACGGCACGTGCGCTGAGAACTTGTTCGAACAGGCGCTTGTCTTCCGGCGTTTTGATCAAGCCTTCCACTATTTTTTGTATGTCATTGACGCGCGCGCTTTGTGTCGCCATCTGATCTTGAAAGAGTTTTTCGTCTGCAGCATCTGTTGCTTTAGCCGCGGAAAAAGTGCGTACGCTGTTGAGCGCAACTGCGTTTAACCATTCTTGTGCCAAGCGTTCCTTGGGCAGCATTTCATCGGCGACGACATTGGTGGCATTGCCGACTTCTTGCAAGCGCAAGATGCCAACGACTGTCATTACGATCATCAAGGTGAGCAGTAAAGCGAAGCCGAGACTGAGCCGGGTACTGATTTTAAGATTTGTGATTTTCATGGTGTTTCCAAGGTACGGCAGGTGAAATGGATATGCTGCGGAACGTACATGGCATCTTGTCGAAGTATTCGACCGTCATGCTGAGAGGCGGGCAGGCGTGTTTGCTGATGTGCAGAAGCAGAGGCGCACTAGCAATGAATCGGTCGCCATTATGACTTAAATGTTAAAAATTGCCATGTGGAAACATTGCGATTGTTGGTGACTATCGCAAATATGCGACAAGAGATTGCCATTTTGTTGCTATATGCATAATTCATATGCAATTTCGGCGTTCTAAACGCTTGTAGAATGCCTATCTTTATTCGGCGCGAAGAGTTCCTTTGCGCTGTCGTTTGAATAAGGCTCCATTTCATGGGAAAACTGCTCGCGATTGACGGCCTTAACATTGTGCGGCGTGTGTATGAAGCCAATGTCGAGCCGGATACATCCACCAAAGCGGATGCCGCCTTGCGCCATTCCCTCGCATCGTTCAGAAAATTATTGGCGACGCATCAGCCTACGCATGTATTACCTGCCTTCGATTTCGGCGGCCATACGTGGCGGCACGATCTGTATGCGCGCTATCGCGAAAATCGTGAAGCCATGCCATCTGTACTGAAAGAGCGTCTCCCCGATTTTTATGCGCAGTTATCCGAATTGGGATTGCATGTTGTGTCCGTGCCGGAAGTGGAGGCTGATGATGTGATTGCAACCGGTGTGTTGCGTTGGCTGGCTGAAGGGCGTGGCGAAGCCATCATTGCATCGACAGACAAGGATCTGCATACCTTGATCGCACAAGGTGCAATTGTCTGGGATCACTTCAAAGGCGAATGGCACGATAGCAAATGGGTGGAAAGTAAATTCGGTGTGCCACCCGAGATGCTGGGCGATTTGCTGGCGTTGATGGGCGATGTCTCGGACAGTATTCCCGGCGTTTCCAAAGTGGGTGTGAAGACGGCCGCCAAGCTGTTGCAGAGTTACGGCAATATCGAGCGCATCATGGCAGGTGCCGGTATTCTGAAAGACACATTGGGCGAAAAATTGCGCAAGGATAAAGATCAGCTTTATCTCTCACGGCAATTGGTCGAACTGAAATCCGATGTGCGTATGGGCGTGACGTGGAATATGCTGGCTTTTGATGCAGAGCACGTGCGCTGATGGCGCAATTTATCTTCAATATTGTGTAAAAATTATTATGACTAACATTGATCAACGTTACATCGTTCAGCAACGCAGAACAGAGCCGCAGGAAAAAGATTTGCCGGTTTATGCGAAAGCAATGAAAAGCAAAGAAGGCGTCTTTGAAGGAGTCTCCTTTATCCGCAGTCGGGATAAGGCATCGGTCATGACCTTGGCAGAAGCGCAGCAAGCAGTCGCATGGGCCAAGGCGAAAAAACCTTTGGCCAAGTTATATGAGACGACGATTGTTCCGGTCGAGGAATAATCTTTCCTACGTTGGATGACTTGAGGAGTAAGAGACATGCGTCATATTTTTCTACTCGGTATTCTTGCTGCAATCACAGCACCAGCAATCGCCTCATCACCTGCGGCGTGGGATGAGTTGTACAGCGCAACAGCTAAAGCTTGTCTGCAAAAAAGCGGTTTGAAAAATCCGAGGATTGTTGAAGGTCCTGTGCTTTTCTCAGCAAATATTCTGTACCGTATTCGCGGTACTTGGCCACAGCCACACATGAAAGGCAAGACGGGCAAAGAGTATTGCCTGCATCCTTATCCAAACGGTGAGCCGGAAATTGTCGAAGCGCGCTGAGTGCGTGACGTATCTCTTACTTTAAAAAGCAAAACATAAAGCGCTCGATTGCCGATCGATAAAAGGGAAGAATATCGACCGGCAACGTCATCACGCAAACTTGTTGGAACGAAGGTATCCTGATAAAGGACATTCTTTGTTACTTGTTCTATATCCTTGAGTTAGCAATTCCCATGCCAGTGACATGTCAGTGTTGCCTATTCGCAATGCTGCTGTGGATGTTCTTGCTAATGCTCCGCTCACTGCTCACGCAAGGCGCGTCTATATTGAATGGCTTCTGCCACATGTGAATGACCGATCACTGGCGCATCGGCCAGATCGGCGATGGTGCGCGCGACCTTTAACACGCGATGATAAGCACGCGCCGACCAGTTAAGACGCGTCATTGCGGTGCGTAGCAGTTGTTCGCCAGCGTCATCGGGTTTGCAATGATGTTCTATCTCGCTGCTGGACAATAAATTATTGTTTTTGCCTTGGCGCGTGCTTTGCCGAGATGAGGCGTGTGCCACGCGTTGCGCGATATCGGCGGAAGGCTCGCCATTGGATTGCTTGAGCAAGTCTTCATGTGGCAGTGCGCCGACTTGAATCTGCATATCAATGCGATCGAGCAAAGGGCCGGAGATTTTTCCTTGGTAGCGTGTGATGACGTCAGGCGTGCAGCGGCATTTATTGGATGGATGTCCCAGGTATCCGCATGGGCAGGGATTCATTGCTGCGATCAATTGGAATTGCGCGGGGAAGTCCGCCTGTCGCGCTGCGCGTGAAATTGTGATTTGTCCTGACTCCAGCGGTTCGCGTAATACTTCCAGTACTGTACGACTGAATTCAGGCAGCTCATCGAGGAAAAGCACGCCGCGATGTGCGAGTGAAATTTCTCCCGGCCGTGGTGTGCCGCCGCCGCCAACCAATGCCACACCGGATGCAGTGTGATGCGGCGCACGATAAGGCCGGACTTTCCAGCGTGCACTACTGAAGCCGCTGGTCAGTGATTGCACGGCAGCGGATTCCAGTGCTTCATCATCCGTCATCGGCGGCAGAATGCCGGCAAAACGTGCAGCGAGCATGGACTTGCCTGTGCCTGGAGGACCAACCATTAGTAGACTATGGCCGCCAGCGGCCGCAACTTCCAATGCGCGTTTTGCCTGTATCTGCCCTTTTACTTCAGCCAGATCCGGGTAGCTGGGGCGGATGCTGATTGGTGCGGCGATATGGCGCGTCAGCCGCGCATCCGGGTCAAGAGCGGCGAAGTGTGCGCACACCTGCAAGAGCGAATCGGCTGGAAGTATCGTGACATCGTTGACCAAGGCCGCTTCGTCGGCATTCATGCGCGGCAAGATGAATGCACGCTGTTGGCCGCTTTTATCACCAGAACGGTGCATCGCAAAAGTCATCGCAAGCGCGCCGCGTATCGGACGCAATTCTCCGGACAAGGAGAGTTCACCAGCAAATTCGTATTGATCCAAGGTGTCGGCCGGCATTTGGCCGGAGGCGGCGAGTATGCCGAGCGCAATCGGTAAATCAAAGCGTCCCGATTCCTTGGGTAGATCAGCTGGTGCCAGATTGACGGTGATGCGACGTGCAGGAAATTCAAAGCCGGCATTCTGCAAGGCAGCACGCACGCGATCCTTGGATTCCTTCACTTCGGTTTCAGGCAGGCCAACTATTGTAAAGCTGGGTAATCCATTGGCCAGATGTACTTCGACGGTGACTTCCGGTGCTTGCATACCAGTCAGTGCGCGACTTCTCAAAACGGCTAAGCTCATTACCTTCCTTTTCGGATTGTTTTTGTTGTGGGCTTGTTGCTTTCAGTGTTTGCAATGCTTGGTGTGTTCCAGCTGCGTGATCACCGCCTTCACGATGGCGAATCTGATGGCCTGGCATTTACTTGGATGATCGGAAAAATGCACGACGGTTGTGCCAATGTGGACAGCTTTGCCGTTTGGATCAGTTGTTCCTTGATCGTAGCTGATGATCAGTTCGTATTCGGCTATCAATGGTCCGCAGGCTTGCCAGTCACGGGTCCATTTGGGCAAAAGCTTGGTATTTTCCCAGAGCGAGCCTGCACTCTCGTAAAACTCTTCTACATTGTGATGACCCAGCAGTTGCGCCAAGTGCCGCTCCTTGGCGACGCAACTGCGGAAATATTCTTCGTCGCTCATACGCATGGCTAGCCCCTTTTATTCTCATGTGCTGAAACGATACGGCCGTCGCGCTCGATAGAACTGAGCACGCTGTCAGTCATATCGTGTGTGACGCATATAAATACAGGCTGGGTGCGCCTTTATTTCTTCAACTGCGCTTCCAGAGCTGCGACTTGGGCTTCCAGTGTTTCAAGCTTGGCACGAGTGTTGGCCAATACTTGCGCCTGCACGTCGAATTCTTCCCGCGTTACCAGATCCAGTTTGGAAAATCCCTGGCTCATCATCGCCTTTACATTTTTTTCAATGTCCTTGGCTGGTGAGTTTTCCAGAGCCTGATTGATCTTGTCTTGCATATCAGTAAAGAAATTTGGCTTTTCCATCATATCCTCGAAATAAAGTGGTTATTTAGCACCATAAAGGTGCAATTGAGATTTGTGCGTGCTATAAAAGTGCGTATCGGGGCATATGCAAACAAGAAATATACGATCCGATAACTGTAAATGGTAAAAATGATAATACATCTAGTCTAAAAAAGGCTGGCATGAGTCCTGCTAAATAGGAATCGAAGATAACCAACGTTTGGTTTCTACATTCAACTTTAAAGGGAAGATCATGAAAAAACTGATTATTGCGGTTGCTGTGATGGGTGCATTCGCTGGTGGCGTGGCACACGCTCAAGAAGCTACACCAGAACATTCGTTCACTGGTAATTTTTCTGTAGTAAGCGACTATCGTTTCCGCGGCATTTCGCAAACCTTTAAACAACCAGCTGCTCAAGGTGGTTTCGACTACGCTCATTCTAGCGGTTTCTATGTCGGTAACTGGAACTCGAACGTCCACGATACAGCAATTAACGGCGGCTCTATTGAGATGGACTTCTACGGTGGCTACAAATTTGACATCGCGCCTGATTTGACTGGTGATGTCGGTGTTCTGTACTACTACTACCCAGGCGCGTTAAGCACTGCTTCTGGTAAAAAATACAATACGACAGAGCTGTATGCTGCCGGTACCTACAAATGGTTCACTTTGAAATATAGCAGCACAGTTTCCGATTTCTT
The DNA here is from genome assembly GCF_059416385.1 of Herminiimonas sp. GW821-FHT09C12. Classification (NCBI taxonomy): domain Bacteria; kingdom Pseudomonadati; phylum Pseudomonadota; class Betaproteobacteria; order Burkholderiales; family Oxalobacteraceae; genus Herminiimonas; species Herminiimonas sp. GW821-FHT09C12. Next base: position 646,037 of record NZ_JBWKPC010000001.1, on the reverse strand, counting down.
CGGCGCTCCTGATACAAAAGGTTCGGGCTATGTTGAATTGAATGCAGCATTTGAAGTCGCTGATAAAACCACATTGGGTTTCCACGTTGGTCACCAAAAAGTACGTCATAACAGTGCGTCGGACTATACAGACTACAAAGTTTCCATCGCTCGTGATTTCGGCTTTGCGACCATTGGCTTAGCCGTCGTTGGTACTGATATTGATGGCGACCTTCCACTTGCTAATGCAAGCGGCAAAGTGAAAAAGACCGCTGGCACAACCGGTGTATTGTCGATCTCCAAAGCTTTCTAATTTAAAAATAACGTAAGAGGTTCCAATGAAACTGATTACCGCCATTATCAAGCCCTTCAAGCTGGATGAAGTGCGCGAAGCCTTGTCTGCGATCGGTGTGCAAGGCATTACCGTAACTGAAGTCAAAGGCTTCGGTCGCCAAAAAGGCCATACAGAGCTGTATCGTGGTGCTGAGTATGTGGTCGACTTTCTGCCTAAGACAAAAATCGAAGCTGCTGTCGATGATGCGATCGTTGATCGTGCCATCGAAGCAATCGAAACTGCGGCAAGAACCGGCAAAATAGGCGACGGCAAAATTTTCGTCTATGACTTGCAACAAGTCGTCCGCATCCGCACCGGCGAAACCGGTAAAGAAGCACTTTAAGGGGAATGAGATGAGTATGAAGAAAATGTTCACAAGTGCCCTTGCAACTGGTGCTTTGTTACTGGCGGTTGGATTTGCCGCACCAGCGATTGCTGAAGATGCTGCACCTGCAGCAGCGCCGGCTGCTGAAGCAGTGGTCGTTGTTACAGAAAAAGCAGTCGTAGAAGCTCCTGCAGCAGCGCCAGCCGCAGCGGCACCTGCTGCACCGGCCGCGCCGGAAGCAGTATTGAACACTGGTGATACTTCCTGGATGTTGACATCAACGATGCTGGTTATCTTGATGACGATCCCTGGTCTCGCCTTGTTCTACGGCGGCTTGGGTCGCTCGAAAAACATGTTGTCCGTGTTGATGCAGGTCTTCGTGATTTTCTCGACGATCACCATCCTCTGGTGCTTGTATGGCTACAGCCTGGTGTTTGCTGACGGTGGTTCCTTCGTTGGTACCTTCGGCAAGCTCTTCTTGAATGGCATCAAGCCGGAAACGCTGTCGGGGACCATTCCTGAATATGTGTTCGTTGCGTTCCAATCGACTTTCGCTGCGATTACTTGTGCACTGATCGTTGGTGCTTTCGCCGAGCGTATGAAGTTTGCTGCAGTGCTGGCTTTCAGCGTGCTGTGGTTCACATTCAGCTACATCCCGGTTGCACACATGGTGTGGGCTCCTACCGGTCTGTTGTTTGCTGATGGTGCACTCGACTTCGCTGGCGGTACCGTTGTTCACATCAATGCAGGTGTTGCTGGTTTGGTTGGCGCTTACATGGTTGGCAAACGTATCGGTTTCGGTAAAGAAGCAATGCCTCCGCATTCGCTGACATTGACGATGGTTGGTGCATCGTTGCTGTGGGTGGGCTGGTTTGGTTTCAATGCTGGTTCCGCTCTGGGTGCAAATCCGATTGCTGGTCTGGCATTCATCAACACGATTCTGGCAACTGGCGCTGCGACTCTGTCATGGATCACTGCTGAATCCATGCTCAAAGGTAAAGCTTCGATGTTGGGCGCTGCTTCGGGTGCGGTTGCTGGTCTGGTTGGCATCACGCCAGCTGCCGGTTTCGTCGGTCCTATGGGCTCCATCATCCTCGGCTTGCTCGTCGGTGTGATCTGCTTGTGGGGTGTAACTGGTCTGAAACGCTTGTTGGGTGCAGATGATGCGTTTGACGTGTTCGGCGTTCACGGTGTTGGCGGTATCTTCGGTGCACTTCTGACCGGTGTATTGGCTTCGCCATCATTCGGTGGTACCGGTGCAGCAGACTTCTCGATCGCTCATCAAGTGATGGTGCAATTCAAAGCTGTAGCGATCACCATCGTGTGGACTGCAGTTGTTGCCTTCATCATCTTCAAACTGGTTGATCTGGTTATCGGTCTGCGTGTCTCTGATGAAGCAGAACGCGAAGGCCTGGATATCACCAGCCACGGTGAAACAGCGTATCACTCCTGATTTGTTCCTCTCCCCGCGCAAGTGGGATTTGCAAAGCGCCTCTTCGGAGGCGCTTTTTTCATTTGGGGCTTTAAAAAAGCTTTTCAGCCCTAATCTACGTATGCCAAATTGAGTAAATCCGATTGCAATGCGGACGACGCAAGCGGTATTTCCCGTTAGAATCAGCTTCAATTAACGATAGTTTCAGAACATAAGGTTTATATGGTTCCGCATCTCGTCACGGCCTTGAATGGTCCGCTGCTCGACCTTGAGAAAAAAATCCTGAGCGCTACGCCAGCCATCGAGCGCTGGTTCCGGCTGGAATGGCAGGAACATACGCCGCCCTTTTATTGCTCGGTCGATTTGCGTAATGCCGGTTTCAAGCTGGCGCCAGTCGATACCAATCTTTTCCCTGGTGGTTTTAACAACCTTTCGCCAGAAATGTTGCCACTGGCGGTGCAGGCAGCGATGGCTGCGATTGAAAAATATTGTCCAGACGCCAAGAATTTATTGCTGGTTCCTGAAGGGCATACGCGCAATACCTTTTATCTGCAGAACGTCGCCCGCTTGATGCAGATCTTCCGTCAAACCGGTTTGAATGTACGTCTCGGCTCTTTGTCTCCAGATGTGACCGGACCGACGCCGATTGAGCTGCCGGATGGCACGACCTTGACGCTGGAGCCGCTGGAGCGCTCGCACAACGGTCGCCGCGTCGGTTTGAAGAACTTTGATCCGTGCACCATTCTGCTGAATAACGATTTATCGTCCGGCCTGCCGTCGATACTGGAAAACGTGAACGAGCAAAATCTGTTGCCGCCTTTGCACGCTGGCTGGGCTGTGCGACGTAAGACCAATCACTTCTCCGCCTACGATGAAGTGGTCAAGAAATTTGCCAAGTTAATCGACGTTGACCCATGGATGCTGAATCCGTATTTCATGAAATGCGAGAACGTCAATTTCAACGAGCACACAGGCGAAGATTGCCTGGCCTCAAATGTCGATACCCTGCTGGCGAAGATGCGCAAGAAGTACAAGGAATACGGCATCAAGGAAAAACCGTTCGTGATCATCAAGGCCGATGCCGGCACTTACGGCATGGGCATCATGACCGTGCACGATGCGAGTGAAGTCAAGGATCTGAACCGCAAGCAGCGTAACAAGATGTCGGTCGTCAAAGATGGTCTGGAAGTCACAGACGTGATTATTCAGGAAGGCGTACCGACTTTTGAGCACATCAATGAATCGGTCGCGGAGCCTGTGGTCTACATGATAGATCGCTACGTGGTTGGCGGCTTCTACCGTGTGCATGCAGAGCGCGGCAATGATGAAAATCTGAATGCGCCGGGCGCACATTACGTGCCGCTGGCATTTGCACACCAACACGCATTGCCGGATTACCAAGCCAAACCTGGTACTGCGGCGCCAAATCGCTTCTATATGTACGGTGTTGTTGCACGACTGGCCTTGCTGGCAGCGTCACTGGAAATGGAAAAAACCGATCCTAATCCGGAAGTGTATTAATGCTAAATTCGCCACCCTAACCGGTGGCGAATTTACTTCCTCGGTGAAAAAATCGACTTGGTGTCACAATTGAGTGGTTTGCAAATATGCCCACCAATAACATGCTTGCCCAGATTCAGTCGGGCAGCGCGCTTCTCAGGATGTATTGAATGAAATTAGCTTTTGTTGCCGATCCGCTGGATGGTTTCAAGATTTACAAGGACACGACGTACGCGATGATGACCGAAGCGGCACGCCGCGGTCATACCATCCATGTGTTTCAACACAAAGATATGGCCTTCGAAGGCGGCAAGGTCATCGCGAATGTGTCACGCGTAACGTTGACTGGCGGCGAGCAGGATGACTGGTATCGTCAGGACGCGCCAGTGGCACAGGAATTGACGGCCTTCGATGCAGTACTGGAACGCACCGATCCGCCCTTCAATATGGAATACATCTACGCGACCTATTTGTTGGAGTTGGCGCAGCAACAAGGCGCACGCATCTTCAACAAGCCGGAGGCGGTACGCAGCTTCAATGAAAAGCTTGCGATTGCACAATTCCCGCAATACATCGCGCCTACGCTGGTCACTAGCGATGCCGCTCGCGTGCGCGCTTTCCATCAAGAACATCGCGATATCATCCTCAAGCCGCTGGACGGCATGGGCGGTGCTGGTATCTTCCGCGTCAAGGACGATGCGTTGAACCTGGGTTCCATCATCGAAACGTTGTCGGATAACGGTCATCGGACCATTATGGTGCAGCGTTATATTCCAGAGATTACCGAAGGCGATAAACGCATTTTGTTGATAGGTGGACAAGTTGTGCCTTACTGCCTGGCGCGTATTCCGCAAGGGTCGGAAATCCGCGGTAATCTGGCAGTAGGCGGAATTGGTGTGGCGCGCGAAATATCGGCACGTGACCGTGAAATCGGTGAGGCTTTGGCGCCACTTTTGTTAAAAAGAGGCTTGTTACTGGTAGGATTGGACGCAATTGGTAATTACATGACTGAATTAAATGTAACCAGCCCAACTTGCTTCCAGGAAATTAAACAGCAAACCGGCTTCGATGTCGCTGCAATGTTCATCGATGCGCTGGAAAAGCACGCTGAAACATGGAATTCCTAAGTATTTGATGGGACTTGCCGGATTTTGCCGGCAATTCTGTCGTGAAAAAACGTTTGGATTAATTAAATAGATGGTCGGTATCCTGTTATTGACGCACGCACCTTTGGGGCAAGCCTTTATCTCGGCGGCAACCCATGTGTTCCGCACACGCCCGGAACGGCTGGATGCGGTCGACGTCAACGCAGATCAGGACACGCGTGAAGTTGAGCAACTCGCCAAGAAGGCCATCGTTGGTCTCGACGACGGTGCCGGCGTGCTGGTGATTACCGATGTCATGGGCGGGACACCATCGAACTGTACATTGGGCTTGTGCAATGTACCGAATGTGGCGGTCATTGCCGGTATCAGTTTGCCGATGTTGTTGCGCGCAATTACGTATCGGCAAGATACGCTGGATGTAGTAGTGGAAATGGCACTGGCGGGTGGTCAGGGCGGCGCGGTGAGGGTAGACAACCGTGTGCGGCTTTCGCCTAATTAATTTGAATTCAAATCTATAAGAAAAATGATTGAACAAGAAATTGAAATTATCAACAAACTCGGTCTGCATGCACGCGCATCGGCCAAACTGACGCAATTAGCCGCCAAGTACAAAAGCGAAGTCTGGATGACGCGCAATAAGCGTCGAGTCAACGCCAAGTCCATCATGGGAGTCATGATGCTGGCAGCCGGCAAGGGCGCCAAGGTCACACTGGAGACTGACGGACCGGACGAGAAAGAGTGCTTCGATGCGCTCGAACTGCTGATACAAAATAAATTCGGTGAAGGCGAGTAAGCCAGTAGACGTGGCAAGCGCCTTGCTTGCATCTGCAGGCTTCATTTTCGTATTGTCTTCAGGCCCTACTGATTCGGACCGATCCCGATGACTTCTTTTACGCTACACGGCATTCCAGTATCGCGCGGCATCGCAATTGGCCGCGCGCATATTCTTGCGCCAGCTGCACTCGATGTGCAGCATTATCTGGTGGCCGACGACCAAGTTGAAGCTGAAGTAGCGCGACTGCAATCGGCAATTGCCACCGTGCATGCCGAATTACAAAACATCTGGAACGAGCTACCGAAAGATGCACCAGCAGAGCTGGGCGCATTCATCGACGTGCACGCTTTGATCCTCTCCGATCCAATGATTTCCGAAATGCCTTTGGACATTATTCGCTCGCGTTATTACAACGCTGAGTGGGCATTGGTTACGCAGATTGAAGAATTGTCTGCGCAGTTCGAAGAAATCGAAGATACCTATTTGCGCGAACGCAGAGCTGACATTCAGCAAGTCGGCGAACGTGTGCTGAAAGTATTGACCGGTAGTGCCAATTTGTTGCCGAAGGCCGATGGCAGCGAAGGTAGTGCCAGCATGATCGTCGTGGCGCACGATATTTCACCGGCAGACATGCTGCAGTTTCGTAACCGCGCGTTTAATGGATTCATTACCGACGTCGGCGGGCAGAACTCGCATACCGCCATCGTTGCACGTAGCCTGGATATTCCGGCTACGGTTGGTGTCTCCAATGCTTCGGCACTGATAGTGCAAGGTGACTGGATCATCATCGACGGCGATGCCGGTGTGGTGGTGGTGGACCCGACATCGGTCGTACTTGATCAATATCGTGAGAAGCAGGCGCGCCAGATACGTGATCGCAAGAAGCTCGGCAAGCTGAAGAAAACACCATCGCTGACCATCGACGGCACGCCGATTACCTTGTTGGCAAATATCGAATTCCCGGACGATTGCGGCCATGCAATGGATGCTGGCGCGCATGGCGTTGGTTTGTTCCGTTCCGAATTCCTGTTTATGGGGCGCACCGGACACGCGAATCAATTGCCATCGGAAGATGAGCAATTTGCATCTTACAAGCGTGCCGTGATTGCAATGAAGGGACGTCCGGTCACGATACGTACACTGGATATCGGTGCCGATAAACCTTTGGACTTTGCCGAGCAGACAGCACTCAATCCAGCGCTGGGTTTGCGTGCGATTCGTTTTTGCCTGTCCGAACCACAAATGTTCCTGACGCAATTGCGTGCGATCTTGCGTGCATCCGCATTTGGCCCGGTCAAAATGCTGGTGCCTATGCTGGCACATGCGTTCGAGATCGATCAAACCTTGCTGATGATAGAGCAGGCGAAGACGCAGTTACGCGCAGAGAAAATCAAGTTCGATCCAGAGATGCCGGTAGGCGCAATGATAGAAATTCCTGCAGCTGCCTTGACGCTGCCGCTCTTCATCAAGCGCATGGATTTTCTGTCGATAGGTACGAACGATTTGATTCAATACACGCTGGCCATTGATCGCGTCGATCACGAAGTTGCGCACTTGTACAACCCTCTGCATCCTGCTGTGCTGTACTTGCTGTCGACTACGATTGCGATTGCAGCCAAAGCCGGTGTGCCGCTTTCTGTCTGCGGTGAGATGGCGGGCGATATCAGTATGACGCGCTTGCTGTTGGGCATGGGCTTGCGTGAATTCTCCATGCATCCGTCGCAATTGCTGGCCGTGAAGAATGAAATTTTGAATAGCGATTTGGGTGTGCTGGTACCGGCAACACGCAAAATCGCACGTACGTTTGAACCGAAGGCGATTGCCGAAGCGGTTGAAAAACTGCGTACCTTGTAATCAGGTGCCTGGCGCGCTGATGAGCGCGCCATTATCTACACCAGCCCCAACCATCCCAGCAAGGCACCTGCCGCCAGCAGCCACAGTATGTGTATGCGGGTTTGCAGAATCAGAAACATCGCGGCACAGGTAATCAGCCAGAGCGGCCAATCTTCCGATGGTGTGCTGTGCGCGCTGGCGAGTATCCAGCCGGTGGCAAACACCAAGCCAACCACGATAGGCCCCATCCCCAATTTGAAGGCGCGTACGGCACGTAGCTCGCGATTGCGATGTACCCAGCGCGTTGCCAGATACGTGAACGTTGTACTCGGCAGCAGTATCCCGACCATCGTCACTGTCATGCCGAACAGTCCCGTCGCCATGTCGCCCGCGTTTAAGCCTATGTTCCATCCCATCAGCGCAACGAACAAGACATTCGGTCCCGGTGCTGCTTGTGCGAGCGTGATCGACGTGCTGAATTGAGGATCGGTTAGCCAGTGTTGTTCGGCCACTAGATAACGATGCATTTCCGGTGCGGCTGCAATCGCACCACCTAATGACAATAGCGACAGCGACATGTAATGCAGGAGCAGATGCAGCCAGTCGGCGGACTGCATGGAGAGACGCAAGGTGTCGTTCATGGCGCCAGCTTTCGATAAGCCAGCACACAACTGATCAGGCCGAGTCCGAACAGTGGATAAATCAGCGGCAATCGCAGTAATGCGACAGCGCTAAAACACAGAAAGCCGAGCGCGACGCACAGGCGTGGCCCAAGTGGATTGTTTTTCAAACCACGCGCCAGCTTGACGCCGGTTGCCAGTATCAGTCCGGCGGCGACAGCACCCATCGCGCGCAAGGTATCGACGATCCTCGGATCATGGGCATACGGTGCGTAAATAATCGCGATGGTGAGTATCAGCAGCAGTGGGCACAACAACATGCCGCTTAATGCCGCAAGTGCGCCGGGCAAACCGAAATAACGGCCGCCGATGATGATCGATAAATTCACCACATTGGGACCAGGCATGATTTGCGCGACGGCCCAGTCTTCAACAAATTCTTCTTGTGTCAGCCACTTCTTTTTCTCGACCAATTCACGCTGCACGATGGCCATTACGCCGCCGAAACCTTGCAAGGCGAGCAAGGTAAAGGAAACAAACAGATCGGTGAGCGACTGAGGGTGTGGTTTGTCGTTTGTTGGTACGGTATTCATTGGATGTCGATGACGTAAAGCGTGAATGTGCTGGTGTGACCGCAGTACAGCGCATAGACAGACGCTGCGTACAGCGTGGCTGGTAATGCATGTTTTGTGAGAGCGGCCATTTTCTCGACGTAAGCTTTCGGAAGAGCTGTGTGATGAATGGCGGTGGCTTGCCATCGAACTTGTCTTGATGCGATGGGCGCAAGTTTAACATTCGGCTGCGGGTGAAGTGCGGAAGAAATGATCCGACTCAGGGTGAGATGCAGTCCGGTATTTATTGAGTGCGAGACTGCATGCTAGGAGTAACTGGATGTTTGGATAGCGTCGTGTCAGGCCGATATGAGTAGCAATATGCTCATCAGTATTCAGCCTGAATTTTCTTTTGATGTCGGAGTCTGAGATCGGATTTACAGATGTGTAGCGGCATGCGCGGGCGCTGTGCGCCTGTACAAGAAGTTTTGCTGATTCTTGACGATAGCTCCAAAGGTTTTCAACAAGGATGCGGCTTCAGCACTCTCTACGGCTTGCGGTATCTTCGCTTCGGTTTGTACGGCATCTTTTTGCAAAGATGTCGCCAGACGTTGTATGTAGCGTTGCGCTATTTCACGGTTGAATTCTGGATGGAATTGCACGCCCCATGCGTATGCGCCTACGCGATATGCCTGATGTGTTTCAAATTCGTTGCTCGCCAGTAGAACGGCATTTGGTGGCAGCTGCCGCACACTTTGTCTATGTGCTTCCTGTGCTGAAAATTTCATCGGCATATCCTTAAATAAAATATCCGATGTCGCCGCGGGTGTTTTTTGTATCTCTACACTGCCCAACTCCAGACCCTGTGGATGAAAGCTGACTTCACCGCCGAGTGCGTGTGCCAGCAGTTGGTGGCCGAAGCAGATGCCCAGCACGGGCGTATTGTGCTTGACCAGTTTGGCCAGCCAGACAGCGAGTTCCTCGCTCCACGGCGCACGATCCGTCACCATGGAATCGGAGCCGGTTAGCACCACGCCGGCAATCGTGTCGATGGCGGGAAGTATGCCGCCGTGTCGCGGATCGATGACTTGCACCGGAAGATTCAATTCGCCGAAACCTTCATTGATCCAGTGCTCATAGTCGCCGAACTCTGCGGCGAGTTCAGGGTAGGTATCGCCTGTTTTGATGATGAGTAAAGGCTTCATGTGATTCATTTTTTAAATGGTGATGTATGCACGCTGCTATTCAAACAGCTAGAATTAAATTCTATACGTTCTTGCTATTCGATATTGTCCGAGACATGCGTAAAGCGTATCAAGTGCGGTTCAGTTTCTTCCGTTTCATCACTTGCTTGTACTTCAGCTTCCGGCGGATGTATCAATGCTTCCAGACGCGCTTTGGTCGCCAGAAATTCTGGTGAACTGGTTTGGTTCAGCGCGCGTGGGCGCGGCACCGGCACTTCGATCAATTCCTGTACTTCTCCCGGATGGGCTTTTAACACAAGGATGCGATCTGCCAGCAAGACGGCTTCATCCAGATCATGCGTGATGAAGAGTATGGTGATGTCGATGTTGCGCCAGATATCCAGCAGATGATTCTGCATCTTGGTGCGCGTTTGTGCATCGAGTGCGCCGAAGGGTTCGTCCATCAGCAGGATGCGCGGCTTGTTGGCGAGTGCGCGCCCTATCGCCACGCGTTGCTTCATGCCGCCAGAGAGTTGATGCGGGTAGGCATTGGCGAACTTGGTGAGCCCAATGAGATCCAGCCACTGACGTGCTTCGGCTTCGGCGGCATTGTGGCCGACGTTGTTCATCTCCAGACCGAACATGAGATTCTTTTTCACGGTCAGCCAGGGGAATAGTGTGTAGCCCTGAAACACCATGCCGCGATCCGGGCCAGGGCCGTTGACCGGTTTGCCATCAAGCAGCACTTCGCCTGAACTATGCGATTCCAATCCGGCGAGTATGCGGATCAAGGTCGATTTACCGCAACCGGATGGACCGATCACGCAGACAAATTCGCGTCTATGGGTTTTGAAGTTGATGTCCTTCAGCGCGACGACTTCGCCTTGTGTAGACGTGAACGTTTTCCCCAGTGACTTGACCTCAAGTACTACATCGCGTTTTTTCAAACTCTCAAAGCGCTCTCGTACTGCTGGAGATTGCTTGAGGTAATCCTTGTTATCTTGCGTCATCGCTGGCTCCATATTAAGTCTTGTCCTGAGCGACATTCCACGGGAACAGCGTGCGTCCCAGGAGCGCCAGCAGCAAGTCGATGCCCAGTCCTATGATCCCTATCATGGCGATGGCGGCGTAGACGTTTTCAAAATGCTGATAACGCGCTTGTTGCGTAATGAAAAAAGTAATGCCGGAACTGGTGCCGACCAGCTCGGCCACGATCAGATAAGTCCAGGCCCAGCCGAGCAGCACGCGTTGATCTCTATACAAATCAGGCAGGACGCCTGGAATCACGACTTTGGAAATCAGGCGAAATCCTTTTGTGCCCAAGGTCATCGCCGCTTCCAGCAAACCGAAGTTGAGTTTGCGCGTGGTGTTGGCGACGATGAGTATTTGCTGGAACAGTGTGCCGATCACGATGATGGCAATTTTTGGCCCGTCGTAAATGCCGAGGATGGCAACCGCCAGCGCGCCGAAGGCCGGTGCCGGCAAGTAGCGGAAGAATTCGACAAAGGGTTCGATCAGACGTGAGATGGGACTGTAAGTGCCGCATACGATGCCGAGTGGCACGCCTATGATGGATGAGAGTAAAAAGCCGAAGAAGATGATCTTGATGCTGTGCCATAAACTTTGATACAACCATGGCGCATCCTGCTGTTCCGGCGGTGTGGTGAAGGCTGTGTAGAAAGCCTTTGCAACAGCATGCGGTGCTGGCAGATAAACCGGATTGGCAGGTTCGCCTTGTGGCTGGGCTTTTCCTTCTGCGGCCATTTCTGCCAGTTCTTGCGCATAGATCGCTTTATCAACCCGCATGCCGATTTGAAAATAATCGACATCGCCGGGATTGGATACGAGTACTTGTGGATGCCAGACAAATGGCAAGTAACTCACTGCTGCCCACAGAAAAAGCGGCAGCAGAAACGATCCGATTCCGAGCAGGAATTTCTCGCGCGGCGATAGCGCCGCGCGTACTCTGAATAATCCAGACTTGCTCATAGATTTACATTTGTCAGAATATTAAAGAGGCATTACTTCGCATCGATCAGGCGACCATCGATATAGCTGTTGACGTCTTGCGCCTTCTTGTAGACATCGTTCTTCACATTGAAGTCGTCTGCAATTTTTGACGAGCCGTACAGGGATTGGAAGCCATCGGCTTTCACGAAAATTTTCTTGCCTTCGCTGAGTGACAATAATTTGGTCCCTTTGAGCAGCGGCAAATACGCTTCTGGTGAAATACCGACACGCGCTGCCATGATCTTCACAGCATCGGCTTGTGTTTTTGGATCTTCGATATAGCTGACGACCTTGTCCCATACCTTCACTACTTTTTGCCAATCGGCCTTGCGGTTAGCGAGGCTGCTCGGATTGACTGCCAATACGTCGTAAATCAAGCCTGGTTCGTCAGCGGAGGTATAGATAGGGCGTGCACCTGGCGAACCTTTCATGGCCTGGCCTGCGATCGGTTGCCATGCACCGACAGCAGCGACATCGCCGGATGCCAGTACTTGCGGCATTTCATTGGTTTTGGCGTTGATGATTTTGACGTCGGATTCTTTCAAACCGGCTTTCTTCAAACCATTGAGCAATAACAGGTGCTCAACCAGACCTGCTTCCACCGCGACTTTTTTCCCTTTCAAATCCTTCAAGGATTTGATGCCGGGTTTGCCTATGATCATGTCGTTGCCATTGGAATAATCGGTCAACATAATCATGACGCTTTTGGCACCACCTGCGCCGCTGACCAGTGCATCACCGTTGGTCATGGTGACTGCATCAATCTTGCCGGCAGAAAAAGCATCCATCGATGCTGAATAATCAAACCATTCAAATGAGACATCGACGCCTGCCTGTTTGAACCAGTTTTTTTCAATAGCAACTTGCCATGCAACCCAACCCGGCCAATCGCTGTAACCGATCTTCAGCGGGGTAGCGGCGTAACTGAGGTTGAGACTGAATGCCAACGATGCTGCGAGGATGGCCTTGCTCCAAATCTTTGATTTGCGTAATGCTGAAATCATGATCCAACTCCTAAAAATGGTTGCTGTGACGCATATGGATGAATATCAAGTACTGCACACATGACTTGCCTTGCATAAATCGTGCAAGCCGCTTCTTTAGAACATGTAGCTGTAACGCTCAACTTCCCACTGACTCACCGACAGGTGATATGTCTCCCACTCTTCCGTCTTGTATTTGATGAATTCATTTCTTAATTCCGTTCCTAGCGTGCGTTCGATCAAGGGATCGGCTGCGAAGGCTGCAACTGCTTCCTGCAGGGTTTGTGGCAGGAATTCAATGCCGCGTGCACTGCGTTCGGCGTCGGAGATCGCGTACAGGTTGTCTTCGTTCGGTGCGCCCGGATCCAGGTTCTCGCGTATGCCTTCCAATCCTGCAGCGAGCGCAATGGCAGCAGCCAGATAAGGATTGACGGCGCCATCGGCATTGCGTGATTCGCAACGTCCGCCGCCGGCTGGAATACGTACCGAGTTGGTGCGGTTATTGGAGCCGTAGGAATTGAAGACCGGTGCCCATGAGAAGTAGCTCATCGCACCACGTCGTACCAAGCGCTTGTAACTATTGACGGTAGGTGCGAGCACGGCACACAGCGCGCGACCGTGCTTGAGTATGCCGGCGACGAATTTGTAACCCAACGGTGTGAGGCCGATGCCGCGCGGATCATCTTTTGGTTCGCAGGCGAACAGGTTCTTGCCGGTTTTCAAATCATAGAGCGACATATTGAAGTGCGCACCGGTGCCGGTTTTGTCGGCGAAGGGTTTGGGCATCATGGTCGCGAGCAAACCTTCTTCCTTGGCGTAATGCTTGGCCATCATGCGGAAGAAAGTCAGGCGATCGCAGGAAGTCAGTGCGTCGGCAAAATTGAAATCGAATTCGAACTGACCGTTGGCATCTTCATGATCGAAGGAATACAAATCCCAGCCGAGATCATTGATACAGGAGCCGACTTTATCCAGCCAGCTAAAGCTGTCGATAAAGCCGCGCACGTCATAGCAAGCCTTGTTGAGTTTGTCGTCAGGGTTGGGGACGGAGAGTGTGCCATCTGCATTTTGCTTGAGCAGATAGATTTCGCATTCGATGCCCAGATTCATGCCGTAACCCATTTCAGCTGCTTGGGCCAATACCTTCTTGAGTGCGACGCGTGTGCTTAATGGGTAAGGCTTGCCCTGGAAATGATTGTCGGCCGGCATCCATGCAATCTTCGGTTCCCACGGTAATTGCACGATGTGATTCAAGTCCGGCACCGAGGTCAGTTCATCATCGTTCGGCGCCTGGCCCAAGCCATCGACGGCGTAACCGGTGTAGCGTTCCGATCCAGCCGCCATTTGTGGCAGGTGATCGATAGGTACTACCTTCGCTTTTTGAATGCCGTGAATATCGACGTAGGCACCGATGCAATACTTGACGCCTTTGTCTTTGAGGTTTTGTTGGATGGTTTGAATTTCTTCTGGGGAATGCATGAAATAAGCTCCGTTAAATACTGCGGTGACAGATGAAAGATGAACGAGCGGCGCGCATGATTTACGTCGCTCTATCCAGATAGGAATGCGCCAGCGGTGGTGTTTCCTGCATGCCGCGGCGTATCAGTTCGGCCAGGTCTTGCACCATCCACAAAAAGCCTTGTATGCCTTTCTCGACAGTGGCAAGGCTGGGTGTGCCGGTGACACCGTTACCGCTGGTGCGATTGACTGGATGGGCGAAGACGTGTCCTGTAGTGCGGTCGGGATCGTCGGCTTGCGCGATTTTTTCTGGGCGCACCATGTCGGGTGCGATGGCCAGCATCAACGATGTTTCTGCATCATTGGCATGCCAGTCTTCGGCATCGGCAAAGTGGAATTCCTTGACGCGTTTGCTGATGGTCGGCGTGTTGATCAGAGCGACCATCAAGTCGTCATGCTCGGCGCGCAGCATTTCCAGCGCACAGCGCAAAGGAGCGCCATTGCCGACGTGACCGTTGACGATGAACAAACGTCGCACGCCACTGTAATAAGCCCAGTCGCCGACTTGCTTGACCAGTTCAATCAATGTGATGGGTTGCAAGGCAATCGTGCCCGGCCAGCGCTTGCTGTGACCGATGGAGCAACCGTAAGGCAGCAAGGGCAGCATGGGTACAGAGATTTGTTCGGAGACGGTTTTGCACAGCTCTTCCGCGATGACAAAATCCATGCCGCATCCCATGTGCGGCCCGTGCTGCTCGGTCGCACCAATCGGCAGGATGGCGGCATATTGTGCAGCTTCCAGTATTTTCGGGATTTCATCCCACGTCAGTGTTGACCACAACATAGATAAAACCTTATCGATAAATTGCTGCATACATCGCTAGTCGAGCGCGCTCTGCACGGCTTTTGCTAGTAACAAGATAGGCACATTAAAATTGCAGTATTACTAAAATACATTTTGGTAATACTGCTAAACTGAGCATTAACCGTGCCAATGCTTTTGCGTGCGGAAAGCCCGAGATGAAGTCTGGCTTGATGTGTGAGGAACACCAATGCGGTGAAGTCGCGCTCTTTTTTGAGCTGGCTTGTTTTGTTTTGGTGCGCTTGTTGAAATGCGCTGGAACGAATGGCAACAAGAGGATTGTTGCAAGGCAAGCTGTGTTGCAGATGCTTGGGACGATGTGCTGCACGCTGCTGAAAGATTAACTGTACGCATCAGGAAAAAATGAAAACGAATCCAGAGAAAGACACCTCATCGGTGGCGCGCATCAGCATCTCCATCCTGCCGGAAGTGCTTAGCGAGCTTGATCAAATGGTTGAAGAGCGCGGCTATGGCAGTCGTTCGCAAGCCATCACGGATATGGTCAATCAGCATTTGATCGAACATAAACGGCAGTTGGGTAATGAGGTGATGGTCGGCACCATCACACTTTTTTATGATCGTTCGGTGCCAGAGCTGCAGGAGAAATTATCGAATCTGCAGTACAAGCACATCGATGAAGTCATCAGCTCGCTGCACGTGCATCTGACCGAAAACAAGATGATGGAAGTCATACTGGTTCAGGGGCCGACACCCAAGCTGCAGGCAATTTCCAACTCGATGACGGTATTAAAAGGAGTCATTACCGGACGCTTGCAATTGATGGCCGCCGTGATTCCACAGTTGCATACCAAAAACGCTAAGACCACGCGCTGATGGCGTTTGGCTGCTTTGTGTTCTCAGGTTGCGCTTGTTGATGGCCTGCTGGCGGGGATATTCCTATTTATATAGTGGAGGCTGTGCCTCCCGTGCTTGCCATTTAGCTATGGGCTGTTCCCTTAATGTTGATAATTCATTATCAACTCGCAGGCAGCCCGTTTGACGGCGCGGGGCGACTTGTTTATTCTTATGGCATTGCGCCGATTTGACATCAGCTTGCGGGCGCATAATAAATACGGCTAAAGCGTGCTCGAAACTGAGTCTCGAATTTAGCCCGATTAGCGTATCGCTTTCGGGCTTTTGTTTTTTTGAAGTACCTGAGAAACCAGTGCCGCTTTGTGCGGTGCTACGCAATTGATGAAACCATGCAAGCGAGTCTTTGTGTGCCATACGTCGTTGCAAATCCTCGCAATAGTTAGGCTATTGCTGTGGTTTGCGCCTAGTCTGACGCACAAATCCTTCACTTTCATGGCCCCACCAATTACGTAGTACCGCACTAGCACCCTTCTCCTGAATAGATAACATGACCTCACTCGGAATCGTTGCCCCACAATCCATGTTTTTCTCGACACCGCTGCCTTTGCAGAGCGGTGCGGAACTTACCGATTACACGCTGGTGTATGAAACCTATGGCACGCTGAATGCAGATCATTCAAATGCAGTGCTGGTTTGCCACGCGCTGAACGCTTCGCATCACGTTGCTGGCAGCTATAGCGAAGATGCTGGCACCACGGGCTGGTGGGACAATATGGTCGGCCCAGGCAAGCCGCTCGATACCAATCGATACTTCGTCATCGGTGTTAATAACCTCGGTTCCTGCTTCGGCTCGACGGGTCCTATGCACATCAATCCGGCGACTGGTAAACAGTACGGTGCACATTTTCCGGTAGTCACGGTCGAGGATTGGGTGCAATCGCATGCGCGTCTGGCTGATGCTTTGGGTATCAAACAATTCGCTGCCGTGATGGGCGGCTCGCTGGGGGGTATGCAGGCGCTGGCGTGGAGCATCCTGTTCCCGGATCGTTTGCGTCATTGTGTGGTGATCGCTTCTACGCCTAAATTGACGGCGCAAAATATTGCTTTTGATGACGTCGCACGGCAGGCAATTTTGACTGACCCGGATTATCACGGTGGCGATTTTTATTCGCACGGCGTCGTGCCTAAGAATGGTTTGCGCGTGGCGCGCATGCTCGGTCACATCACGTATTTGTCGGATGACGACATGGCAGCCAAGTTTGGTCGTGACTTGCGTTCCGGTTCTTATCAATTTGGTTTCGGCATCGACTTTGAAATCGAATCGTATCTGCGCTATCAGGGCGACAAGTTCTCGACTTACTTCGACGCGAATACGTATTTGCTGATTACCAAGGCACTTGATTACTTTGATCCGGCGAAAGATTTCGGCGGCGATCTGACCAAGACTTTATCGAATACCACTGCGAAATTTTTGCTGGTGTCGTTTTCGACTGACTGGCGTTTTTCACCTGAGCGCAGCCATGAAATGGTACAGGCGCTGGTCAATAATAATCGCACCGTGACGTATGCAGAAATCGATGCACCGCACGGACATGATGCTTTCCTGCTCGAAGATCAGCGTTACATGAATGTGGTGCGTTCGTATTTTGAGCGTGCGTATCGCGAAATTGAAGGTGGTAGTTTGAAAGCAGGAGCAGGCGCATGAACTTTGAACAATTGAGCGCATTGCGTCCCGACCTCGCCTTTATCGCGCATTGGGTTAACAACGGCACCAAGGTGCTGGATCTCGGTTGTGGTGATGGCGTGATGCTGGACTACCTGCAATCGGACAAGCAATGCAGCGGTTACGGCATCGAGATCGACGACAAGGAAATTCCTATTTGTATCGCGCGTGGTGTCTCTGTGATTCAACGTGATCTGGAAGCGGGCCTGGCGATCTTCGCTGATAACGCATTCGATACAGTGCTGTGCCTGTCGGCGTTGCAGATGATGAAAGATGTCGAAGGTGTGTTGCGCGATATCTCACGCGTCGGCCGCGATGCGATTGTGTCCTTCCCGAATTTCGCCTACTGGCCGCATCGAATTGCCTTGTTACGCGGTCGCATGCCTGTGTCGAAAAGCTTGCCTTACGAATGGTATGACACGCCTAACTTGCGCTGCGCCACGATCAAGGATTTTGAAGAGCTGGCCAATGAGGTCGGACTGGAAGTGGTCGAACGTGTAGCGCTGGATGAAGGCAAGCCTATCAATTTCCTGCCTAACTGGCGCGGCAGCCTTGCCGTGTTCCGCCTGCGCAAAAAGCAATAATCGCTAGCTGTTGTGGTTCGTCTTCGGTGCAGTCTTGGCGGCGAACCACAGTAATACGATCACCGGCAGTCCTAACAAGGCAGTACCAGTAAAGAAGCTGCCGTAGCCGTATGCATCGACATACGCGCCGGAATAGCCCGCCAGAAATTTCGGCAGCAACAACATCATCGAACTGAACAGCGCATATTGCGTCGCCGAGTAACTGACATTGGTCAGGCTGGACAGATAAGCGATGAAGGCCGCACTCGCGATACCGCTCGCCAGATTGTCGGCAGAAATCACCAGCACCAAAGCTTGCACATCATGGCCATGTCCGGCCAGCCATACAAACAACAGATTAGTTGCCGAGCTCAAGATCGCGCCGAGTGCAAGTATGCGCATCATGCCAAAGCGCATCGATAATGCGCCACCGATAAAGGCACCGACCAGCGTCATGATGACGCCGAATATTTTGGTCACTGCCGCGACTTCATCCTTGCTGTAACCCATGTCCACGTAAAAGGGATTGGCCATGATGCCCATCACCACATCGCTGATGCGATAGATCGCGATCAGGGAGAGGATCAGCAAAGCTTGCCAGCGATAGCGCACGATGAATTCGCGGAAAGGGCCGATCACCACATCGTCCAACCAGGCCGCGACATTTTTTGCCGGTGGCAGTATGCGGCGCACCGGTTCGGCAGAGAACAGCACCGTTGCCACACCAACCAGCATGGATACCGCCATCGCCAGATAAGCGACGCGCCATGCGCCGGGCTGATAGGCACCAGCGCCGCTAATTTCAGCGCGTGCCGCTATCCACAGCACGCCTGCGCCAGCCCAAATCATGGCAAGGCGATAACCGGTTTGATAACTGGCGGCGAGCGCAGCTTGTCTATCTGTGTCGGCGGATTCAATGCGGAAGGCATCGAGCGCGATATCTTGCGTGGCAGAGCCGAAGGCCACCATCAGCGCGCACCAGACGACCGGTTGCAAAGCCAGATGCGGATCGTTGAGTGCCATGCCGACCAGGCCGGTCATGATCGCCAGTTGCGATAGCAACAACCAGCTACGCCGACGTCCCATCCAGCGCGTCAGCAGAGGAATCGGCATGCGATCGACTAAAGGTGCCCACACCCATTTGAAGGCGTAAGCGAGACCAACCCAGCTCAGGTAACCGATGGTGCTGCGATCTATGCCTGCTTCACGCAGCCAGAAGCTGAGCGTGCCCAGTACCAGCATTAAAGGCAGACCGGCGGAGAATCCAAGGAACAGCATGCGCAAGGTGGCGGTTTCGCGATAGACCTTGAAAGTGTCTGACCATGAGCGCCGTGCTACACCGCTGTTGCGAAAAATCATCTTTTCTTACCTTGATTGGAGGGGATGTCGGCGTCATGCCGACAGGGAGAGATGCTGACACAAGAGCGCATATGCAGCAAGCGATGCGAGGTGGCTTGTATCGATAATGCTGACTTCCCCGTCATTTTGCTTGCCAAACACAAAGCAAATCTTTATTCAGCCACGTTGCGGTTTATCATGGAGTCCTTCAATTACTGCGCACTAAATTTATTCCCATGCTGATCATTACTATTAAACAAGGCAAAGAAAAAAGCCTGCTCGAACGCCAGCCATGGATTTACGCATCGGCAGTCGAGTGGGTTGACGGCAAGCCGGCGGAGCGCATGAAATCCGGCGGGACCGCCATTGTGCGCTCGTCATCGGGTAAATTTCTCGCGCGTGCTGCACATGCGCCCAAATCGCAAATCCGCGCGCGCGTATGGACATTTGACGAAGAGCAGCCAGTTGATCACGCATTGATCAAGCGCCGGGTCAAAGTTGCAGTGCATAAGCGCATTGATGCCGCCAAGGGTAAACGGATCGGTGCTGCCAAGCGTTTGCCGTTGGTGATCGGCGATGAAGATGAATTGTCCGGTTTGCTGGTTGATTGGTATGGCGATCAAAAGGGTTATCTGATTTGCGAATTCCAGTCGGCCGGTGTCGATGCGTGGAAAGTTGCGATCGTCCAATCCCTGATGGCTGAAACCGGTTGTCCGAATGTGTACGAACGTGCGGATGAACTGATCCGTAAGGGCGAAGGCTTGCCGGTGAATTACGGCGTATTAGCGGGTGAGGAGCCACCGGACATGCTGTTGACTGAAAACGGTGTGCGCTACGAGCTGGACCTGAAGACTGGTGAGAAAAGGTTTTTCAAATAATGTCGGCCCTCGCCAAGCAAGAATTTTGGTCGCATTCCGGCTTCAAGCTTGCCGGGCGCGATGCCGATGGCCGTTTGTTACTGAGCGACGATTTATTGCGTGCTTGGTGGCATAGACCCGAAGTTGCACCTATCGCCGAATCCTGCGAGCAGGAACTTGCCTTGCATGCAGCCTTGCTGGCAGCACCGCGGCGCGCAGTATCTGAAGCCGAGATCGCTGCCCTGCAAGATACCGATGCACAGGATAACTATCGCGTCTTGCTGACGTGGCGTGATCGTTTGCTTGCTGCGCCTACGCTGGAAGCGGCTTATCTCGAATTGTTCCGCGCTGGTAGCGTGACGGCTCCGCCTGTCTTCATCGATCAACTGACGCAGATGATCGTACAAGGCATGCTGGCTGGCAGCGAAGAACCTTTGCAAGTGCGCGCGGCGGAATTATTTTTCCGCAAGCAAAAGGTCGCGATTGAAGATGGTGCCGTCATGTTGGCCGATGCCGCGACTGTAGAGCTGCATGCTACCGGCGGCAACTACGGCGATATCGGCAGACTGCTGATAGAAGCCAATACCAAGCCACGCCGCGTAGAACTCGATGTGATCGATCAGGAAAATGCTGACACTTATTGGGCACGCAATGAGCGGCACGATACCGTCATCAGCTTTGCTTACGGCCGCGCTGCATTGACCGCCTTCTGTCGCGTGATTGAAAAATGGATAGACCATTTCTATGGTGTGGCCGTAGTGGTCAGACCATTGCGGTCTATAGAAGCCAAACACTGGGCCTGGCATATCGGACTGGATGCAGAAGCGACCAGTATCCTGAATGATTTATACGCCGGTGTGGAATTGGATGAAGAGCGCAATCGTCGCATCCTGTCGCTATTCCAACTTGATTTTGTTGATCCTGCGGTGGCACGTGCGGATGTGGCTGGTCGTCCGGTTTATCTTGCTTGCGCAATGAATGCGGATGAAATTCTGCGCATCAAGCCGCAAAATCTATTATTGAATTTGCCTCTGGCATCTATTTCCTGATTTATTTTCCTCTAGAGTCTCAAACTTTCCCGTCGGATTGTTTCCGCATTTCATGAAAGCCTGGTTCGCATTGCGAACCTTTGGTGGAAACCCGAGTCTATTGCGGTTCACGCTTGAACCCGCGCAAGTCCCTGAAGTTTTTCAAGACAGACTGAGAACGTTTGTCGATATCATCAAATGAATAAATTAATACCGCGCCGCTGGGAGCTTGATGCCCTGCGCGGCTTGATGTTGGTCATGATGTTTTCTACGCACCTGCCTACGCGCTTCAGTGTTGGATTGGGGCAGACGCTGGGTTATGTATCTGCGGCCGAAGGCTTTGTCATGCTGTCCGCATTTATGGCCGGCATGATTTATACAAGGAAGGCATTGCACGATGGTGTGGAGGCAATGCGCAAGGCATTCTTCAAACGCACCTTGACCGTCTATGCCTGCCATGTCGCCTGCTTGTTCTTGCTGTTCACCTTGATTGCGGCGCTGGGACTGAAATTCGACCAGCCTGGATTGAAAAACCTGATTGGCTTTTATCTGGAGAATCCAATTACCGGTTTGCTGGGTGGCATGTTGCTGATTTATAACCCGCCCTTGCTCGATATCCTGCCGCTGTATGTGATGCTGCTGCTGATCAGCCCGTGGATATTGGCATATGGGATGCGGCATGGCTGGCGTGGCATTTTCATCGTGAGCATTGCCTTATGGCTCGCCGCGCAATTTGGTTTGTCTTCATTCCTGTACGGCATATTGGTATCGCTTACCGGCTTGCCGATACCGTTTCGCGAGACAGGTTCCTTTGAAACCTTTGCCTGGCAGTTACTGTGGGTGTTTGGTTTGTGGCTGGGTTCGCTGGATGCCAACGGCTTATTGCGACAGCGCAAACCATTCTCGCCACGCTTGCTGATTGCGGCAGTAGTGATTGCCGTCTTGTTTTTTATCTGGCGGCATCTGGTCGGTCAAGTGCCGTTTCCAGGTAATGACATCCTCAACCTTTGGTTGGATAAATGGCATTTGGCGCCATTGCGTTTGCTGAATTTCTTTGCGTTGCTGGTGATCGTCATGCACCTTGACAGTAGCGAGCATTGGCACTTGCCTCGTTTTAAATTTCTTGAAACGATAGGTGCTGCCTCCTTGCCAGTATTTTGTGCGCACCTGATTTTGGTGTTACTCACACTGGCGATATTGGGCGATGCCTTCGATGAGCGTTTTGACTGGATGGATGAAATGCTGCTGAGCGGTGGTCTGGTCTTGCTGTATATGTCGGCTTCTGCCTCGCTTAGATTGAGACACAAGCAGAGTCGCAATTAAGTCCTGGAATTTATTCGAGCCAACGTGCACGACTGGCAGAGATCGCAATTGCAATCGCCATCACACCGATCAAACCGAGGGCAACCTGCATGCCCCAACCTTGCGCCAGAAAACCTATGACAGGTGGCCCGATCAAGCCACCGCTGTAACTGAAAGTGGCGACCGCCGCCAATGCTGTTGCACCATGGCGACCGGCCGAGCTGAAGACGAAGGGAAAGACCGAAGCGAAGCCGGCACCAGCCAGTGCAAAGCCGAGTATGGTCAGCGGTATATTGAACGCGGCAACTGCAAGAAAAATTCCGCACGCCGCCAGCGATGCACCAGCCGCCACGACACGTCGTGCACCATAACTATCTTTCAAACGATCGCATACCAAACGCGCCAACAACATCAAGGCTGCGAAGCCGGCATACGCCAGCGGCGCAACGCCATCATGCGCACCCATCCGATCTTTCATGAAGACGCCACTCCAGTCGGCAATCGAACCTTCTGCCACCGCACCACAAAAACCAATAATGCCAAGCGCAACCAAAGGACCGTGCGCAATCGCGAAGTACTGTTTGCTCGTAGGCTTCTCAACTTGTTCCGGTGGCAAGGCTTGGTAAGCGATGTACAAAGGCAGCAACAAGGCGAGCGCTGTGATGCTGAAATGCACAACAGGTGTAATGCCGAAGCCAGCCATCGCGCTGCCAAACAAGGCGCCGCTTACTGCACCTACGCTGAACCATGCATGCAACAGCGACATGGTGGAGCGGCCAGCGAGTTTTTCATGTGCGGTGCCGATTGCATTGATGGCGACGTCGAAGCAACCGGAGGCTGCGCCCAAAACAATCGCGGCGATGACCAGCCACGACATAGTCGGTGCGAGTGCGAGTGCTGGCAATACGGCGATCAAGCCGAGGCCGGCATACCAGGCTGCGCGTCGTCCGCCAAAGTGGCCGACCAACCATGCAGCTAGTGGAAATGAAGCGACTGCACCAAAACCGCCGCCCAGTAAGACCATGCCCAGTTGTGCCGGGCTCAATTGCAATACATCGCGGATTGCCGGGATGCGCGCTGCCCATGAGGCATAGATCACGCCTAGCAGTATGAAGAGAAAAGGCGTAGCCGCTGACTGTAAACGAGGGAAGCGGGATGGTGCGGACAATAGGGAATCAGTGGACATGAGGTAGTAGAGCGGGTACGGCGAACTGGCGCAATGCTGAATTGTATTGTGTTCAACCGAATTGCGTGCGGCGATATGAGAAAAAGGTAGGCACACCTTGGTGTACCTACCTTTAATGACATATCAGCATTGAACGCTTGGAATTATGCTTTAGATAATTTGGGTTGGGCCGGATCAGCTGTCAGATAACCAACAGCCGCGCTGAACCTGTCGTTGTAGTTGGTCTTGATCAAAGGATCCAGCTTGTCCTTGACCTTGCTGTGCAATTTGCCGCTCCAGTCGCCAGCATGCTGGAAATTGCTCATGATGTAAGTCCAGCCATTGATTTCATCGACGGCATGCAAGCCGGTCGCTTCGGCACCAGATGGCATGGACATGATGCGCGCCAGTTTTTTCGTATCGACGTTGTATGCCCACAGAAAATTATTTACATGTGTGCTGCTGTCTTCGCCGATGAAGAGCGTGCGCATTTTTTCCGAGAACTTCAAATTGTCCGGGTTTGCAATCTTGTCTGGATTGGCAAGATTGCCCAGGGCATCGGCAGCGATGTCTTCACCGATCAGCAAGGCGCGGGTTTGCACTGGTACCCACTCGCTGGCAATCGCTGTACCGCTGGCGTCGCGTTGTCCGCCTGTCAGTTTGTGCGCGAACACGCCGCCGGCAACAATGGCTTTGTCTACCGTGATGCCACTGGCTGGATTCCATGCGGGATCGTTTTTCACCATTGAGTTTTGAATATTCTGCAATGCTGAATACGCGATCTTGTCTTTGATGTTGACGGTCGTGCCTTCCATCTTGGTAAAGCCCATGCTGGCACCGACCAGATTCGCGTAGCGATGTGTTTCGAGGAAGGCAGCGGCGCGTTCCATGCCCGGTTTGGGCTTGACCCAGTTCGCAATGCCATCGGCATACAGCTTGGTGTAGCTGGCGTCGTTTGGATCGGCTTTGACGCTGTGCATGATGTCGGAAGGCTTCAAGGTATTGGCCAGCTTTTCGATTTCTGCACTGCTCGCATGTCCCAATTTAATCCAGCTCAGTGCAGCGCCCGGTGCCGATGGATCGACCGAGAAACCAGCGCCGACTTTCGCGACATACAGAGTACCCGCCGACAAATCTTTTTCTTTATCAGCGATGAACATGAAGAAGCCGCCGTTGGTGTAATCGTCGCCCATCAAGACGGTGCGATTGTCCGGCATCACTTGTATCAGTTCATGTGAAATGCGACCAAGGCAAAAGTGTTTCTTGATGCTGCCGCTGCCATCTGGGTTAACGGTGACTTCCGGCAGATGACCGTAGTGATACGGATTGGCCTTGTTCTCGTCGCCGAACAGATTCTTGCTGAATTTTTTGAAGAAAGGGTTATCGCTGATGAACTGCGCATCCGGCTCGTATTCTTCGCTGGATAGATGGGTGTTCCATGGCGACAAGCTGGCACCACAGGTAATCCACAAGCCATGCACGCTGGACGTATCAACGTTGTGATATTTGACTAAACCGAGTTTGCCATTGCCTTGATCCTGATCCAGCGTCAGTACTGCAATCGGCGATGGCAAGGTGCCGTAAGCGTTGTTCTTGCCGCTTTCTGCACCGAGTTGATCGCGCGTGGTGTATTCAAATTGCACGACGGCGAAGACGGCCTTGCCTTTGATGTTGTTTACAGTTGGATTCGGTAGTGACAGCAGAGAAGTGCCATCCGGCGAGTCTGAAAAAATTTGTCTTTCCTTGCCGGTGACGGAGCGATCAATGATGGCTTTGTTATTGATGTCGAAATAACCGCCGCTCAATATCTTTCCACCGTTGCCGTCGGGTACTTGCTGGCCGGTGATAAAGAATGGTTGATAAGCAAGTTGATAACTTTGCACCGAGTTATCAACGTAATGCACATTCAGCGTAGAGCCGACTGCAGTGCTTGCCATTGCTGCTGCATTGGCCAAGCTAGGCGCAGCCATAGGTGTAAAGCTGGTCGCAACGTAGTCTTTGCTAGCAGTTGTTGTGGTCGTGCTGCAGGCGGCAAGCAGTGCGGATGATGCGCCCAGCGGCAACAGTGGTGCGCTGGCGAGAAATTTGAGTGCCTGGCGGCGGGCAAGATGCGGCAGATCGGACATGGTTATTTCCAGAATGGTTGAGTTGCGATGCGCTGGTGGCCGCAAGCCTTGCTATGGAAATAGTCGTGCGATCCCCGCGTTGTCCTGGATTATAAAAATGCTTTATGACCGCTTCGTGAAAAGCGGCCATGCACTCATCCCTTCCAGTCGTAGCCTATCGTCAACGGAGCGTGATCGCTGAAGCGTTCATCTTTGTAAATCGCAGCAGTGTGCGCTGTCGCTGCCAGTGCAGGTGTTGCCACCTGGTAATCAATACGCCAGCCGACATTCTTTGCATAAGCTTGGCCGCGATTGCTCCACCATGTATAGCATTCCTCGGTGGTGGTCGGGTGCAGATGACGATACACGTCAACCAAGCCTACTTCATCGAATACACGTGTCAGCCATGCGCGTTCTTCTGGCAGGAAGCCGGAATTTTTGCGATTGCCTTTGAAATTCTTCAGATCGATTTCATTGTGCGCAATATTCCAGTCGCCGCAGATGACGAACTCGCGCCCTTGCGCCTTCAGTTCCTGCAGATGTGGCAAGAAGACATCCATAAAACGGAACTTGGCTTGCTGTCGTTCTTCGCCCGATGAGCCGGACGGGCAATACACCGAGATCACGCTCAGATTGCCAAAATCACATTGCACATAGCGTCCTTCTGCATCGAACTCAGGGCAGTTAAAGCCGATCTGCACATGGTCTGGTTTGGTCTTGCAGTACACACCAGCGCCGGAATAGCCTTTTTTCTCGGCGTAGTGGAAGTAGCCAAAATAACCTTCAGGCGTCAGAAAGTCCGGCGTCATATCCGCTTCCTGCGCTTTCAATTCCTGTACGCAGATGTAATCGGCAGCATGCTTGGCCATCCATTGGAAAAAGCCTTTTTTAGCGGCTGAGCGTATGCCATTCAGATTGGCAGAAACAATTTTCAACATAGCGTCGTTCAAAAAAATGAGGCGATCAGGATAACCGATTCGATGCCGCGCGGCTTGCTTTCAGTCAGAGCGATGCGGGATCGATCAGGCATGGGCTTTGCATTTACAGGCATGTAGACCCGATAACGCTTTAAAATGTGGCTTTAGTCGAGCAAATAACGACAATTTTCGTCACTTTTACCCGTTATGGAGTTGTTTTGAACAATTTACGGCAAGAATTTATCAAGTTTTCGGTTGAAACCGGCGTACTGCGTTTCGGCGAGTTTGTGACCAAGGCTGGTCGCACATCGCCTTACTTTTTTAACGCTGGCTTGTTTAATCAGGGCGGCACGCTGGCAGCGCTGGCAGAGTTTTATGCACAGACCCTGATCGATTCGGGCATCGAATTCGATATGTTGTTTGGCCCTGCTTACAAAGGCATCACGCTCGCTTCTGCGACTGCAGTGGCGCTGGCGAACAAAGGCCGCGACGTATCGTTTGCGTTCAATCGCAAGGAAGCCAAGGATCACGGCGAAGGTGGCACGATAGTCGGTGCCAAGTTGCAAGGGCGTGTAGTGATCATTGACGACGTGATTTCTGCCGGTACCTCGGTGCGTGAGTCTGTCGACATGATACGCGCCGCCGGTGCGACGCCATGCGCCGTGCTGATTGCGCTGGATAGGATGGAGCGATCTGGCAAGGATGGTGCATTGTCAGCACATTCGGCCGTGCAGGAAGTCAGCAATACCTACGACATGCCGGTGGTGTCGATAGGCAATCTGTCAGATTTGTTTGAATACCTGTCAAATGCCGGTGCGGATTCTGAACAGGCGAAGTACAAAGAAGCTGTCGCTGCTTACCGTACGAGGTACGGCGTGGCATAACCATCGTTATTCTTCTCGGGGAGTGAAATGAAAGGTGCAATCAAGACACTGTTTTTCTTCTCAATGTTTATCGCAGCATCTGCGCACGCCAAGGTTTACATGTGCAAGGATGCTGCGGGCAATACACTCACCTCAGATCGTCCAATCCCGGAATGCGCTGACCGCGCTGTGCGCGAATACAGTAGCAACGGCGCAGTAAAAAAAGACATCGCCGCCCCGCTCACCGCTGAGCAAAAGCGCGTACTGGAACTGCAGCAGCAAAAGAAAAAAGCAGAACAAGCTGCCGCTGACGAACGAAAAAGATCTGATCGCGCACTCTCCGCGCGTTATCGCAGCGAAGACGATATCGTCTCAGCACGAAAACGTGATACCGAACTCGTGAACGAACAAATCGCCCAGCAAAAGCGTACCTTGTCGGATGCTGAGAAAGAACTGGGCGTGACCCAAACGGCAGTCGCTGCGCAAAAACAAAAAGGTGGCGTCTCTGCCGCCTTGCAGGTGAAGTTAGGGCGATCAGAGCAGGATGTGCGTGAGTTGAAGAAGAGCGTCCAAGACAGCGAATTGGAGCTTGCACAGGTTAATGAAAAATACGATCTGACTTTGCGACGGTATCGCGAGATTACGAGAACAGCTTCATCAAATTAGGTGTGTTATAGATAAACGTAATTAATCCAGGGGGCGCAAAAGTAGAGCAAGCGCTTATCTTTAGTCGTGACTAAGAAAAATATGAATATACGTTTTAAGAGAATTTTCTTTGCTTCTTTGACGGTTTTATTTGGCAGCTCCCTTGGCTGGTTTCTTAATTATTCTTATTGGGAAATTAATTTTTCTCCAATGAGTAATTTATTCGTTAGTGTCTTGACGTCTCCTGTCGGCACATCATTGCTCGAAAATATTTCGCGCCAAGTTGCAATTTTTTTGCTTATCGTTCTTAGAGCATTCCCATGGAGTGTGGCGATAGGTTTGGTAGCCGGTTTCGCGTTTCTAAAAATAAAATATCAAAGACTCTTTTGCTATTCGACTCTTTTATTTCCAATTATTAATTTCTTATTTGGTTACTACGCGTTATCTTCCAGCTCGGCAGCATCATCGTATAACTCATTTCTATGGACTAGATTTGGGGAGCATCAACAAGTAAATTTTGCTATTTATACTTGGTATTTCATTGCACTTTACGCATCTTCTTTATTTATTAACCGAGCCGTACGTAATCGTAATAGGCATTGAGAAAATATTTTCAGGGCTGATATATTAAAAAAAGCGCGTTCGTTTTACGAGACGCACTTTTCATTGAAGTGAATAGCAACGTCACTAATAGGTCGTACGTGAAATAATCTTGGTGTAAAAATTACTTAACTCTACGCCTGCCTCACTATCAAAAAAAGTTGCTGCACGGCGCGCAATGTCATCCATGGTTTCCGGTGGCGTCAGATATTGCTCCCAGTTGCTTGCATGCATGTGCGTTGTCAATTGCGGCGCGTCCGCAGGTATGGTGTCCTTCAATAAAAACTCGAGAAATGACGACGCTACATCGTGTGTAACCGGGCGCTTCATTTGCAAGGCTTCGATGAAGAGTTGGACCTGAGTGCTGTGTTGTGTATGCAGGATGTGTGAGGCTTCACCGTTGGACAAATGAGCTGCGATATTGAGCGGGTAACCTAGGTCTTCTGGGCGTGCGGCACCGGGATCGGCCGGGCCTGCTGGTGTGTTTGGCGTGTTCATTGGATTGTCCATAGATGAGTGTAAAACACTGATTGGACACGTCGTGGCAAAAATAGTTTGCATGTGAATCAGCGGACATGACGATGTTGCACGCATGCATTAATTATTTGTTGCTAATGCTGCAAAATAAAAAAGCGCGCTCGTTTTACGGAGCGCGCTTTTTATCGTGCGGTTGACTTGCTTACTTGATGCTTATGCAGTCAGTTTTTTCTTCAGCAATTCAGTGAGCTGCGCTGGATTGGCTTTGCCTTTGCTGGCTTTCATCGCTTGTCCCATCAGAGCATTGATGGCTTGCTCCTTGCCGGCACGGTATTCGGCAACGGATTTTTCGTTGGCTGCCAATACCTGATCAATGATTGCTTCCAGTGCGCCGCTGTCGGAGATTTGTTTCAGACCTTTCGATTCGATCAATTCATCTGCTAGTGCGACGCTATCCGATTTCGCTTCCCACATTGCGTTGAATATTTCTTTCGCAATCTTGTTGGAAATCGTACCGTCGGCAATGCGCTTCAACAGCAAAGCGAGTTGTGCAGCAGCGACTGGTGCGGCAGCGATGTCGATGTCTTCACGATTGAGTGTCGATGCAACATCACCCATCAGCCAGTTGGCGGCTGGCTTGGCTTGTTCTTTACCAGCGGCGGCAACCACGGCTTCAAAATAATTCGCCATGGCCTTCGATTGCGTCAGTACTGCCGCGTCGTATTCCGACAGGCTGTAGTCGCGTACAAAGCGATCACGCATGACGCCCGGCAATTCCGGCATCGCTGCCTGTACGCGTGCGATCCATTCTGCGCTGACGACCAGCGGTGGCAAATCAGGATCAGGGAAGTAGCGGTAATCGTGCGCGTCTTCCTTGCTGCGCATTTCGCGCGTTTCTTTTTTGTCCGGATCGTATAAACGCGTTGCTTGCACCACGCGACCGCCGTCTTCGATCAATTCGATCTGACGACGTACTTCGTAGTTGATCGCATCTTCGAGGAAACGGAATGAGTTCAGATTCTTGATCTCGCAGCGTGTGCCGTATTCTTTTTGTCCAACTGGACGTACGGAAACGTTGGCGTCGCAGCGGAAGGAGCCTTCCTGCATATTGCCGTCACAGATGCCGATCCAGGTCACGAGTGTGTGCAAGGCCTTGGCGTAGGCGACAGCTTCAACCGCGCTGCGCATGTCCGGTTCGGTGACGATTTCGAGCAGCGGTGTGCCGGCACGATTCAAGTCGATGCCGGTCATGCCGTGGTAATCCTCGTGCAGCGATTTGCCGGCGTCTTCTTCCAAATGTGCGCGTGTCAATTGCACGGAACGGATTTCTGTTTTGCCGTCGACTTCCATCGCGAACGATACACGGCCACCTTGTACGATAGGCAGATCCATCTGACTGATCTGATAACCCTTGGGCAAATCAGGGTAGAAATAATTTTTACGCGCAAAGACCGAGTGCGGTGCAATGGTCGCGCCGATGGCGAGGCCGAATTGAATCGCACGTTCCACTGCGCCGCGATTCATCACTGGCAATGCGCCCGGTAAGGCTAGATCGACCGGCGATGTTTGCGTGTTTGGCTCAGCGCCAAACTGTGTCGGCGAGCCGCTGAAAATTTTTGTCTGGGTCGTCAACTGCGTGTGCGTTTCCAGACCGATTACCACTTCCCACTGCATATATTTCCTTACTCGCTGTTAGCGTATTAAAGTTCGTCGCGCTGTACTGATAGTGCTTATTCGGCAGGTTGGCGCAGATGCCAGTCGGTCGCTTGTTGATATTGATGTGCGACGTTCAGCAACTTTGCCTCGGCAAAATAATTGCCGATGATTTGTAAACCAACCGGGCGCTTGGAATTCTTTTCGCCCTGGCCGAAACCGCAAGGAATCGACATGCCAGGCAAGCCAGCCAGACTGGTCGACAGCGTGAAAATATCAGCCAGATAGTTGGCGATAGGATCGTCAGCCTTGTCACCCAGATCCCACGCTACAGTCGGCGACACCGGTCCCATGATGACGTCACATTGTGTGAATGCTTGCTGGAAATCCTGTGCAATCAGACGACGGATTTTTTGTGCTTGCAGGTAGTAGGCATCGTAGTAACCATGTGACAGCACATAAGCACCGACCAGGATACGACGTTTGACTTCGTCGCCGAATCCTTCCGAGCGCGTCTTGCGATACATGTCCGACAGATCGGTGTAATCCTTGGCGCGATAGCCGTAACGCACGCCGTCAAAGCGGCTCAGATTGGATGATGCTTCTGCTGGTGCGATGACGTAATAAGTTGGAATCGACAGTTCGGTTTTCGGCAAAGAAATATCGACCAGTGTCGCGCCCAATTTTTCATATTCCTTGAGTGCAGCACGTACTGCTTGTTCTACATCGGCAGCCAAACCTTCGCCAAAATATTCGCGTGGCAGCCCGATTTTCAAGCCTTGCAAAGGTGCGTTCAGATCGCGTGTGAAATCTTCCTGCGTGCGTTCGATGCTGGTCGAATCACGTGGATCGAAACCGGTCATCGCGTTCAAGAGCATGCCGCAATCTTCCGCCGTTTTTGCAATCGGGCCACCTTGATCCAGTGACGATGCAAATGCAATCATCCCGAAGCGCGAGACGCTGCCGTAGGTTGGCTTGATGCCGGTCACGCCGCACATTGCTGCAGGTTGGCGGATTGAGCCGCCGGTGTCGGTTGCTGTCGATGCCGGTGCCAGACGTGCAGCAATCGCTGCTGCGGAACCACCAGAAGAGCCACCAGGAATCGCTGCTTTATCCCACGGATTTTTTACTGCGCCGAAGTAGGAATTTTCATTCGATGAACCCATCGCGAATTCATCGCAATTCAATTTGCCCAGATGGACCATACCAGCTTGGTTGAATTTTTCCACGACGGTTGCATCGAATGGGCTGACGTAGTTTTCCAGCATCTTGGAACCAGCAGTCGAACGCCAATCGCGTGTGACGAAAATATCTTTATGTGCAATCGGGATGCCGGTCAGTGCGGTAGTATCGCCGCTGGCCAGACGTTGATCTGCCGCCGCTGCTTGCTGCAAAGTCAAAGCAGAGTCTACGTGCAGGAATGCGTTCAAATCGCTTTGCTTGATGCGATCCAAAAACAGATTTGCCAACTCCGTCGCGGAAATTTTCTTGGCATGCAGCAGTGCCGATAATTCTTTAAGTGTCTTGGTATGCATAGTGAATTTCTGGTGTTCGGTTGTCGGAGCAATCAATTGCTCCAAGTGCGCATTTAATAAAAAGCGCTGGCGATTTATTCGATGACTTTAGGCACCAGATATAAACCGTCTTGTGTCGCCGGTGCGACTTGTTGGTAATCGTCGCGACGATTCGCTTCGCTGACGACATCGTCACGCAAGCGCAGCGACAAATCTGGCTGCATCATGGCGATAGGGTGATTCAATGGTTCGATACCCGTGGTATCGACGGCACGCAATTGTTCAACCAGGGCAAAAATACCATTGAGCTTGTCCAGCGTTTGCACGGATTGCTCGTTGGTCAGTTCAATTTGCGCGAGCATTGATAGGCGTTTGACATCGGAAAGTTCGAGGGACATGGTCGGATTGCGGTCGGGCCGCTGTTCAATGTTAAGGAAATCGAAAGGAGCAAAAGTCTTCTAGTGTTGGCAAAAGCTTCGCAAAATAGCGCATCAAGCGGATATTTTTGCCTTTTGAGACGACTAATTTAAGGTAAATTATAAGGTAGAATATCGGGTTAATGCCTTGCTGGCGCCGATATTGGGCCGCCGCGGCTAATAAAACCCTTTTCTTTTACTTAAGCGCACCATTGCTGCGCAACCAGGACAATTCATGTTTGGATTTTTACGTAGTTACTTTTCGAATGATCTGGCAATCGATCTGGGTACCGCCAACACCCTGATTTATGTACGTAGCGCAGGTATCGTGCTGGATGAGCCCTCTGTAGTGGCAATTCGCCAGCAGGGTGGCCCGAATGGCAAGAAAACCATCATGGCTGTCGGTAAGGAAGCCAAACAGATGCTGGGCAAGGTCCCAGGCAATATCGAGGCGATCCGCCCGATGAAAGACGGCGTGATTGCCGATTTTACCGTTACCGAGCAAATGCTCAAGCAGTTCATCCGCATGGTGCACGACACCAAACTCTTCAAACCTTCCCCTCGTATCATCATTTGCGTACCTTGCGGCTCTACTCAGGTGGAACGTCGCGCGATCCGTGAGTCGGCGCTGGGCGCAGGTGCAGCACAGGTTTATCTGATCGAAGAGCCTATGGCTGCTGCGATCGGTGCTGGCTTGCCGGTATCGGACGCAACTGGCTCCATGGTGGTTGATATCGGTGGCGGTACGACCGAAGTCGGCATCATTTCGCTGGGTGGCATGGTTTATAAAGGCTCGATCCGCGTCGGTGGCGATAAATTTGACGAAGCGATCGTCAACTACATCCGTCGTAACTACGGCATGCTGATCGGCGAACAAACCGCTGAAGCGATCAAAAAAGAAATCGGTTCCGCCTTCCCAGGCTCCGAAGTGCGTGAAATGGAAGTCAAGGGCCGTAACCTGTCCGAAGGCATCCCACGTTCGTTCACAATCTCCAGCAATGAAATCCTGGAAGCGCTGACTGATCCGCTGAACAATATTGTTTCCGCAGTGAAAAACGCGCTGGAACAAACTCCTCCGGAACTGGGTGCCGATATTGCTGAAAAAGGCATGATGCTGACCGGCGGTGGCGCATTGCTGCGCGATCTGGACCGTCTGCTGATGGAAGAAACCGGTTTGCCGGTCATCGTTGCAGAAGATCCTTTGACTTGCGTGGTGCGCGGTTCGGGCATGGCGCTGGAACGCATGGATAAATTGGGTTCGATCTTCTCTTACGAATAATCGTCCACAACGCATTACCATCAGACTGGCTGACATGAACAATGTCATGAAAGCACAACACTTCGAAACACAGATCGCGGCTGCCGGACATCACGTCTCGGCAGCGCGGTTTGTTGTGAAGCTCTTCGGCACGCTCTCCAACAAGTAATACATGGAATACAGCCCACCACCACTCTTCAAACAAGGTGCATCGGCACGTGCAAAGATGGTGTTCTTCGCCTTGATTGCGTTGGTGTTGCTGGGTGTGGATTCACACATGCGCTCACTCGCGGTCGTGCGGCAAGTCATCTCGACCGCGCTCTACCCCTTGCAAGTCGTTGCCTTGGCACCGCGCGATGCACTCTATTACGTTGGTGACTATTTCACATCACTAACGAGTGCACAGGCGGAAAACGAAAAACTCAAACTGCAGCAAACGCTCGATGCGCGCACCTTGCAGCAAGGACAGCAGCTGCTCGCTGAAAATGCGCAACTGCGTCAATTGCTGGGCGCCAGCGAACGCTTGCAGGTGAAATCTTTGTTGGGTGAGATTCTGTATGACACCCGTGATGCCTTCACGCGCAAGATCGTGCTCAATCGCGGCAGCCAACACGGCGTCGAGGCCGGGCAACCAGTGATCGATCATGTTGGTGTCGTGGGTCAGGTCACACGGGTATTTCCTTTCAGTTCGGAAGTAACGCTGTTGACGGACAAGAATCAGGCAATCCCGGTGCAGGTCGTGCGTAATGGTTTGCGCAGTGTGGCGTATGGTCGCGGCCAATCCAATGTGCTGGATCTGCGCTTCATGCCGACCAATGCCGATATTCAAAAAGGCGATGTGTTGGTGACATCCGGCATCGATGGCATTTATCCGCCGGGTTTGGCTGTCGCGACGGTATCGCAAGTTGAAAACAAATCAGTTGATTCCTTCGCACGCATTATTTGTCAGCCGACGGCCGGCATCGATCGCAATCGCCAGTTACTGATTTTGTTGACCGAAAACAAATTCGAGCCGCGCGCCGCGGACGATAGCAAAGACAAGAACACCAAGATGGCTGGCATCCTGCGACATGCTGCCAGCCGTACCAATGGAACTTCCGGCAAGGGCATAGATCTACAACCCGCCCAACCATCTGCACCACAGCCTGCGACTGCTCCGCGATGAACCATCAGCCTCATTACATTCTTTTGCCGGCCAGCCCACTTTTCATCGTGGTGAGCTTGATCGTCGCTTTTTTACTGAACTTGCTACCGTGGGGACAGTGGATAGGCGTACCGGATTTTGTTGCGCTGATACTGGTGTTCTGGAGCATGCATCAGCCGCGCAAGGTCGGTATCGGCGTTGCCTTCTGCATGGGCTTGTTGATGGATGTGCATGATGCGGCGGTGCTTGGTGAGAATGCCTTGGCGTACACCTTGCTATCGTATTTTGCGATCATGATACATAGACGCGTATTGTGGTTTCCCAATGGTACGCAGGCGCTGCATGTCTTTCTGTTGCTGTTGATGACGCAAGTGGTCGAGGTGATCGTTCGACTGTTTGTCGGTGGCAATTTCCCTGGTTGGATGTATTTTTCCGAAAGTGTTGTGGCTGCCTTGTTATGGCCGGTAGTGACATGGATCTTGCTCGCACCACAACGTCGCGCGATCAATCGCGATGATACGCGGCCGATTTAAGCCGCCTTCCCTGTTGTTTATCCGGTATTTGAAACCGAATGACTGAATTAAAAAATACCGAACGCGAACTACAACTCTTCCGTCTGCGCTTGTCAGTCGCCGGTGTGGTGGTGTTCATTCTGTTCGCGTGTTTGCTGACCCGCTTTATCTGGTTGCAGGTATATAAACACAATGATTATGTAGCGCAGGCGGAAGATAACCGTATTTCTATCGTGCCGGTGGTGCCCAATCGCGGTTTGATCGTTGATCGTAATGGCGTTGTGTTGGCGCGTAATTATTCTGCGTACACGCTGGAAATCACACCATCAAAAATCAATGGCGATCTTGAAACACTGATCGATGAATTGGCCACGCTGGTCGATATTCAACCCAAGGATAGAAGGCGCTTCAAGAAGCTGCAGGAAGAATCGCGCAATCTGGCCAGCTCGCCTATTCGGGTGCGTTTGACCGATGAAGAAGTCGCACGTTTTTCCGCACAGCGTTATCGCTTTCCCGGCGTTGAAATCCAGGCGCGCCTGTTCCGCCAATATCCGCTGGGCGCAGTTGCTTCGCATGTGATTGGTTATATCGGTCGCATCAATACGCGTGAAGCGAAGGAAATAGACGATAGCGACGACGCGACCAATTATCGCGGCACCGAGCATATCGGCAAGGAAGGCCTGGAAAAAAATTACGAAGACAAGTTGCACGGCCGTACCGGTTACGAAGAAGTTGAAGTCTCAGCCGGTGGTCGTCCTATTCGTACCTTGTCGCGCACGGCGGCAACGCCGGGTGACAACCTGATCCTGTCTATCGATATTGAATTACAGAAGGTCGTTGAACAGGCGTTTGGTGATCGACGCGGTGCCTTGATAGCGATTGAGCCATCGACTGGCGACGTGCTGGCCTATGTATCGATGCCGACCTTCGATCCTAATTTGTTCGTTGAAGGCATTGATCAGCAAAACTGGGATGCACTGAATAACTCGCCGGACCACCCTCTTCTGAATCGTCCCTTGTCAGGTGCTTATCCACCAGGTTCGACGTACAAACCGTTTATGGCGCTGGCAGCATTGGAGTTAGGCAAACGCAAACCATCAGATGCGATTTCCGATCCGGGTTACTTCTGGTTTGGTAATCATAAATTCCGCGATGATAAAGAAGGCGGGCACGGCATAGTCGATATGTATAAATCGATCGTGCAATCGTGCGATACCTACTATTACGTCCTTGCCAATGATCTGGGCGTTGATGCGATTCATGATTTCATGAAGCCTTTCGGTTTTGGCCAAAAGACCGGTATCGATCTTCGCTTCGAACGTACAGGCGTGTTGCCATCGACAGCATGGAAGGCCGCTGCATATAAAAAGCCGGAGCAAAAGAAATGGTATGCAGGTGAGACCATTTCCATCGGTATCGGCCAGGGTTACAACTCATTTACACCATTGCAACTGGCGCATGCGACGGCAACGCTGGCCAATAACGGCATAGTGATGAAGCCGCATTTGGTCAAGATGATAGAAAACGGCACGACACGCCAACGCACGCTGACCGTGCCGAAAGAGAGCTATCGCATTCCCTTGAAGCAAGAAAACATCGACATCATCAAGAACGCGTTGGTAGGCGTGAATAAAGAAGGTACTGGTGCCCGCGCCTTCGCGCGAGCCGAGTATGTATCTGCTGGCAAAACGGGTACCGCGCAAGTGATTGCGATCAAAAAAGGCGAGAAATACGACTCCAGCAAAATCTCGGATCGTCATCACGATCACGCTTTATACACAGCGTTTGCTCCTGCAGACAATCCACGCATAGCCTTGGCTATCATTGTAGAAAATGGTGGTTTTGGTGGCGCAGCGGCGGCGCCGATTGCCAGGGCAGCGATGGATTTTTATTTGTTAGGTAAACGTCCTGACACTAAAGCACCAGTCAAGCCGAAGAACGAGCCTAAGGAAGAATTCGTCGAATGAGCACACAGATGAATAAACGCTCGTTTGGGCAAATCGTTCAACCCTACATTCAAGTGTTCGACGGTCCCTTGATCTTGATCGTCAGTTTGATTCTGGCGGTGGGAACGGTGACGCTGTATTCAGCCGGTATCGATTTCCCGGGCCGGGTGGAAGATCATGTGCGTAACATCATGATCGCCTTTGTCGTGATGTGGATTGCGGCTGCGATTCCGCCGCAGACCTTGATGCGTTTTGCCGTGCCTTTATATCTGACGGGCATCGTTTTGCTGTTGGCGGTAGCGCAGTTTGGTTTGATTCGTAACGGTGCGCGACGCTGGGTTGATCTCGGCGTGATTGTGCAGCCATCAGAAATCATGAAGATCGCCATGCCGATGATGCTGGCATGGTTCTTCCAGAAGCGCGAAGGCATGACGCGCTGGCGCGAATTTTTGTTTGCCGGTTTGCTCTTGATTGCACCGGTTGGCTTGATCATGCGCCAACCGGATTTGGGTACATCCTTGCTAGTCTTGGCCGCAGGTTTCTATGTGATCTTTCTGGCAGGTTTGTCCTGGAAAGTACTGGTAGCGGCTGCCGTGGCGGTAGGTGCCAGCTTGCCTGTGGTGTGGTCGATGATGCATGACTATCAGCGCGGACGCGTGTTGACACTGATCGATCCGACGACCGATCCGCTT
The DNA here is from genome assembly GCF_059416385.1 of Herminiimonas sp. GW821-FHT09C12. Taxonomy (NCBI): domain Bacteria; kingdom Pseudomonadati; phylum Pseudomonadota; class Betaproteobacteria; order Burkholderiales; family Oxalobacteraceae; genus Herminiimonas; species Herminiimonas sp. GW821-FHT09C12. The sequence goes on along the minus strand of NZ_JBWKPC010000001.1, from coordinate 607,554 downwards.
GGCAAAGGCTTTCACATTATTCAATCGACGATTGCGATTGGGTCTGGTGGTGTTACCGGTAAAGGCTGGTTGAACGGCACGCAGGCACATCTGGAATTCATTCCTGAGCGCACTACCGATTTCATCTTCGCCGTTTATTCGGAAGAGTTTGGTTTGATCGGCAATTGCATTTTGCTGTTCCTCTATTTATTGTTGATCGGACGCGGCATGATCATTGCGGCGAATGCGCCGACTTTGTTCAGTCGTTTATTGGCGGGTGCGATTACCTTGATCTTCTTCACCTATGCATTTGTGAACATGGGGATGGTCAGTGGTATTCTTCCGGTCGTTGGTGTGCCTTTGCCTTTTGTCAGCTACGGTGGCACCGCCTTTGTCACGCTCGGATTGGGCGTCGGCATTTTGATGAGCATTCAGCGGCACAGGAAGTTGATGCAAAGCTGATGTGATCGATTCATCGATTGCGTTGTGGATATTTCTGTAGCGCAATCATCATCAGGAGCATGCGATGCAATTTCGCCCGCATAAGGCAGTACAGTTTTTATCCATACTCTTCATCGTCGTTTTGGCCGGTTGCAGCAGCGTACCGCTATCGACACCATCGACAGGCAAAGCGCCTGCATCTGTATCACGTTCCTCAACTCATCCTGTTTTACCGCCAGCCGGTTCTGGTCGTGGCGGCTATTACAAGGACGATGGTCCGGGCGAAGATATACCGGATGGTTTGGAAAACTTGCCGGATGCTGAGCCTAGAGTAGAGCCGTATGCAAAGCGCGGCAATAAACCGTACGTCGTGTTCGGCAAACAATACGTGCCGATAGTGAATGAAGAGCCGTTCAAGCAGCGCGGACGCGGCAGTTGGTACGGCAAGAAATTCCATGGCCAGAAAACTTCATCCGGCGAGCCTTACGATATGTATCAAATGTCGGCCGCGCATCCGACCTTGCCGATTCCATCGTATGCACGCGTAACGAATTTGAGTAATGGCAAGCAGGTGATAGTACGTGTGAATGATAGAGGCCCATTTCATTCGAGCCGTGTCATTGATTTGTCTTATACCGCGGCATTAAAACTAGGCTATATCGGGCATGGCAGCGCAGAGCTGGAAGTTGAGCGATTACTGCCTGCCGATATCGAACGCATCAATGCCAACAAGAGTAATGAGCCTGTAGCGGTAACAACGCCGGCACCATCGCCAGTGCATGTCCCTACCGTTGAGACAACGTCGCTGGAGCCAATTGCGATGCAAACCCAGACTACGCCAGCGGATACGCAAGTTGTGGCAGCTCCGAGCAAAGGGTTCTATTTACAGTTCGGTGCGTATTCGCAGGTAGCCAATGCTGAAGCGGTGCGCGTACGCTTGGCGCAGGAGGTAGGGAAGAATTTGCCGCAGTTGAAAGTGGAGCCGTCGAACAATCTATATCGACTGTATAGCGGCCCCTTTGCCAGTCGCGATGAAGCGGCCGCGGCGGCCGCACAAGTACAACAAGCAGGTGTCAATAAACCCTTAATCGTGCAACGTTAATCGTTTGAATTATCGCTGTCGTTTTTCATCTGCAGGGCGCGGTCGTACAAGGCATTCTTTTTCTGGCCGGTAATCTGTGCGGCGAGTGTCGCGGCTTGTTTGACTGAGCATTCTTGCAGCAGTATCGTCAGAATGCGCTCTGCTTCGATCTGGTCTTGATCGCCGGCAGTTGGTGCGCCTTCCAGCAATATGACGAACTCCCCTTTTTGCCTATGCGCATCCGCATTGATCCATGCGCTGGCTTCGGCCAGTGTGCAGCGATGCGTTTCTTCAAACAGCTTGGTCAATTCTCGTGCGAACACGATTTGTCGCGTTGGCTCGAATGCAGCTGCTAATGCTTCGACTGCTTCCGTAATGCGATGCGGTGCTTCGTAAAACACCATGGTCGCAGCAATTGCTTTCAATCCGAACAAGAAGGTTTCGCGCTGCTTGGCTTTCGCAGGCAGAAAACCAACAAAATAAAATTGGTCGTTGAGTAAGCCGCTGGCTGACAATGCAGTAACAGCAGCGGATGCACCCGGCAATGGGACCACGCGCAAACCAGCGCTACGCACGGCATCAACTATGCGTGCGCCAGGGTCGGAGACGGCCGGTGTGCCAGCATCGGAGACCAGTGCAATGCGTTCACCAGCTTGCAAGCGGCTGATCAATTTGTCAGCGACTTCACGCTCGTTATGCTGGTGCGCGGCGATCAAATTCTTCGATAAGCCGTAACGTGTCAGAAGATGACCAGTATTGCGCGTATCTTCGCAGGCGACGGCATCGACGATGGATAAAGTGTGCAAAGCGCGCAACGATATATCGCCCGCATTCCCGATCGGTGTAGCCACCACATATAATGTCGCCGAAGGATAGGTCTGCTGTGAGACATCATGCATAATCGGCAAGATCGCGGAGAGGCTGTTGCTTGTATCAGTCATTGGGAGAATCGGATGTTGGGAAATTTAGCGAGAATGTTCGTGCTGGCAAGCGTCATCAGCGGATTGTGCTCGCCTGTACTGGCAAATACAACTGCTGGCGCCGCCGCTGCTAGCGTTGCCAGTGTACTCGGCATTCAAGATCAAAGGTCGTCGATTGACAGGATACAGCTCGCACAGACTGATTTGGCGTTGCCAGATGCCATGCATGCTCCGATAGATGAGCCTATAGTCGAAGCGATCGAGATTCCGGTCGTGACAACCAGATTGCCACCGGTGCGGATCGCCCTGCTATTACCTACACGTGCGGAATCCCTGGCGCGGGTTGCCGAAGCGGTACGCGCCGGGTTCATGGCGGCTTATCAACATGAACCGGGGAACATTACTGTCAATTTGGTGGAAACCGGCGATGCAGCGCAAGACATCTTGTCCGGTTATCTGGACGCAGTGTCGAAAAATGACATCGTAGTAGGGCCATTGACGCGCAGCGGCGCAGCCGCAATCGTCCAAAATAACAGCACCAGCAAGCCGACCATTGTGTTGACGCAATTGAATGCCGCGGATGACGTGGAAGTACGCGTGCCGTCCAATATGTTGGTGATGGGTTTGTCGATTGAAGATGAAGCGCGTCAGGTAGCGAATTGGGCAGGTGCGAAGCGGTCGCGCTTGAAAGCTTTTGCGATTTCAACCAATGTGTCGTGGCAAAAGCGTGCAGTAAAAGCCTTTGCTGCCCAATGGAGCCATCTCGGACTGCAGTCCGAAGTCATGGAGCTGGGCATGACGGGTGGCTTCATTAACGCCAATACCTTGGTACAACTGAAAAAACGCATACAAGCGGAAAAGCCGGGCTTGATTTTTGTCGGTCTCGATGCGGCACAAGCAATTCAATTACGACTCGGCATCGGCGGCGAAGTGACGATGTACGGTACGTCGCAATTGAATCCATTTGCACTAAAGGATTGGACTGATGCTGATCGCCTGACTGATCTGGAAGGCGTGCGTTTAGTGGATATGCCGTGGCAGTTGCAAGCTGACCATGCCGCCGTGATGACTTATCCGCATCTTGCAAAAAACAACGAGCAACGCATCAGCCCGGATATCGAACGTTTGTATGCGTTGGGTATCGATGCTTATCGTGTTGCTGCGAATGTCGCGATCAAGCAAACCGATTTCGATATCGATGGCGTGACCGGAAAACTGACAGTGCGCTTCGGCCGTGGCGCGCCATACTTTGAGCGCGTATTGCAACCGGCGATTTATCGCGAAGGCATGGTGCAACCGCTGGACGTGCAATAAGCCTGAGCTGATGCGGCTACCCGACTTTCTTCGCCCTCGTACGGCCAAACAGATAATCGGACAAGCCGGCGAAGACGATGCGCTTGCACATTTGCAGCGACAAGGTTTGACACTGGTCGAACGTAATTTTCGCTGCAAAGGTGGCGAAATCGATTTGATCATGCAAGATGGCAAAGAATTGGTTTTCGTTGAAGTCAGAAAACGTGCGGACAAAAACCATGGCGGTGCCGCCGCCAGTGTCACGGCTAGCAAACAGAAGCGTTTGATCATTGCCGCGCAGATTTATCTGCAGCGTTACAAGATGCCGCCACCCTGCCGCTTCGATGTAATTGCATTTGATGACAACAAAATGACATGGCTGAAAAATGCCATCGAGGCTTGAATTCTTTTGAACCACGCGATTCATCGCGATGGACTACTCTATAATCCACCACATCATGACCAATCAACGTATCCTCAGTCACTTCCACGAAAGTGCCGAGCTGAAAATCCAGGCAGCCTCGTTATTAGCGCAACCAATTGAACAAGCAGTTGAACTAATGTTCGGTGCCCTGTCTAACGGGAACAAGATTCTTGCGTGCGGCAATGGCGGGTCGGCCGCAGACTGTCAGCATTTTTCGGCACAACTGGTGGGACGCTTTGAACGCGAACGCCTGCCCTTGCCGGTGATGGCGCTGACGACCGACACATCCATTTTGACCGCAATTGGTAACGACTATAGTTACCAGGAAATCTTCAGCAAGCAGGTACAGGCGTTCGGACAATCCGGCGATGTCTTGCTGGCTTTATCGACTTCCGGCAATTCAGCCAATGTCATGGCCGCCATTGAGGCAGCGCTGGAACGCGATATGCGCGTTGTCGCACTGACCGGCAAAGGCGGTGGTGCGATAGCCAAATTGCTGACGGACGCAGATGTCCATATCTGCGTTCCGCATGACCGAACTGCACGGATACAGGAAGTACATTTATTAACGATACATTGTTTGTGTGACGGCATTGACGTTGCATTATTTGGAGGAGATGAGAATGATTAATTTGAACCGTTACATGGTTGTAGCACGACGTCCGTTGGCATTGATTTTGGTGTGTGGTGTAGTTGCAGTTAGTTTGCAAGGTTGCTTCGCAATGATGGCCGGTGGCGTTGTTGCTGGCACATTGGCTGCGACTGATCGTCGTACGCTGGGCGCACAGACGGAAGACAAAGCGATCATGGTCAAGGGCGAGGCCCGCATTCCGGGTGTGGTTGGTGAAGCTGGTCACGTGAATGTCACCAGTTTCAATCGCAAGGTGTTGCTGACCGGCGAAGTACCTACCGAAGCTGCTAAAGAAGCGGCTGGCCGCGAAGCTGCCAGCATCGAAGGCGTGCAATCGGTGGTGAATGAATTGGCTGTATCGGGTGCTTCAGGTTTCGGTTCGCGTTCAAACGATAGCTTGATCACCGGCAAGGTGAAGGCATCGTTTGTCGATAACAAGACACTCTATGCAAATGCGATCAAGGTGGTAACTGAGCGCGGCATTGTTTATCTGATGGGGCGTGTGACAGAAAACGAAGGTAATCTGGCAGCTGAGATCGCACGCGGTGTGAGCGGTGTTCAAAAAGTCGTCAAGGTGTTTGAATACATCAGTGATGACGAGTACCGCCAGATGACCAACACATCGGATACGCAACAGAAAAAATAAGAGTTAATCGTGATTACATCGATCCTGTATCGGTGTAATGCGAGAGTGATATATTGAAGCCGTGCAGCATATTGCTGTACGGCTTTTCTTTTTGGGAGAGAAAAGATGCAACTGATTTTTCCGGTTGGATTAATCTTGATTGTTGTCATGTGGGGTGTTTTTTCACCCGAATCACTAGGCACCATTTCCCATATCGCGATGGCGGCGATTACCAAAAATTTCGGTTGGCTGTACCTGTGGGTAGTGCTGGGTCTCGTACTGTTTGCTGCCTTCCTCGCCTTCAGCCGCTACGGCAATCTCAAACTGGGGAAAGATGACGACGAGCCGGAGTTTTCCCTGCCCGCCTGGTTCGCCATGCTGTTTGCCGCAGGCATGGGTATCGGTCTGGTGTTCTGGGGCGTCGCGGAGCCGCTTTCCCATTTCACGCAAGGTCCACCCGGCACCATCGCCAGAACGCCTGACGCAGCCGGGACGGCGATGCGTTACAGCTTCTTTCACTGGGGCATACATCCTTGGGCGGTGTACAGCATAGTCGCATTGACTATTGCCTTCTTCCAGTATCGAAGACAAGGCGTTGCCTTGATCAGTGAATCGACCAATGCCTTGCCATGGCGGCCAGTACAGCGCATGTCGGGTTTGTTTAATGCGCTTGCCGTGATCGCGACCGCTTTCGGTGTGGCGACCTCGCTTGGCATGGGAGCAATGCAGATCAACGGCGGCTTGGCGGCAGTGTTTGGATTGACGATTAACAAGTACACGCAGGTTGGCATTATTGTGGTCGCGGCTACCCTTTTCATCCTGTCTGCTGTGAGTGGCGTTGAAAAGGGCGTCAAATGGTTGTCATCGGCCAATATGTTGGTTGCAGCTTTGCTGACCGTGATGGTTTTTCTGCTTGGCCCTACCGTTGCAATCATCGATACCTTTACGAATACGCTGGGTAGTTACCTCAGCGAATTCGTGCGCATGAGTTTGCGCATGACGCCTTTCCGCGATAGTGAATGGGTGGGTGAATGGACAGTTTTTTACTGGGCGTGGTGGTTGTCCTGGTCGCCTTTCGTTGGTTTGTTCATCGCACGTGTATCGCACGGCAGAACGATACGTGAATTCATTGTAGGGACAGTGATTGCACCTTCGATTGCTGCATTCATCTGGTTCTCGGTCTTTGGTGGCACAGCGCTGCAAATGGAAATCTGGCAAGGCATACCGATTGCGGAGGCAGCCAAGGCGGATTTGTCGACGGCGCTCTTTACGATGCTGGATGCGATGCCTTTGGGTTTGATTATGTCGGTCATCGCGACTTTGCTGGTGTTGGTATTTTTTGTTACCTCTGGCGATTCGGCGATACTTGTATTGGGGATGATGAGCAAGGGTGGTGAGCCTAATCCTTCGGCAGGCGTCAAAATTACCTGGGGCGTGCTGATTGCCGGTATTGCGATTAGTTTATTACTTGCAGGTGGGATCGATGCATTGCAAACGGCGACGATAGTGTTTGCCCTGCCGTTTACCATTGTTGTGATCCTGATGGCGATATCACTATGGCGAGCGATACGTGAAGACTGGAAAGAAGAACAACGTATCGAGCGAGAGCTGCGGCAGCGCATGCGGCAACTCATATCGAAATAAAGCCATGCCAATGTCGATAGCCATCGGCATGGCATACGCCATTTGCTCGACCTGACTATAATAGGCGCACTGAACTTTTCGAATTGTCGATCATGCAAGCATCTTCTTCTGCACCTAAACGTACTTGGCTCAAAGTACTGGCCGCTCTCATCATTGTGGCGCTGGCTGGGGTCGGCTATATGTCAGTGTCGAAAAAAGATGTGATCCCCGAGGTGACCTTCATCAATCTGCAAGGCAAGAAAATCACTTCACAGGATTTGCGCGGGAAAGTAGTGATGATCAATTTCTGGGCAACGTCATGCGTGACGTGCGTGAAAGAGATGCCGGAGATGGTCGATACCTATAACAAGTACAAAGACAACGGTCTGGAATTCATCGCGGTAGCGATGGCTTACGATCCGGCAAACTATGTGTTGAATTTTGTCGAGACGCGCAAACTGCCGTTCACGGTTGCGCTTGATGTTCAGGGCGAACTGGCGAAATCATTCGGCGACGTGAAGTTGACGCCAACCACTTTGGTGGTAGACAAAGACGGTCATATCATTAAGCGTTATGTCGGCGAGCCGGATTTCGCCACCTTGCATCAACTACTGGAAAAAGCGCTCGCCGCTTGATGCTACAGGCGGGACTTCTTCCCGCCGCTTACGCGTTCTATACCAGCCAGATCGCGCCAACTCTGCACTTCTTCAAATCGATTTTCGCTCAGTAGCTGACGCACAGCCGCTGCTTGATCGTAGCCATGCTCCATCAGCAACCAGCCATCTGCCTTTAAATGAGAGGCCGCACCTTGGCTGATGATTTGCAACGCAGACAATCCATTCGCATGATCGGTCAAGGCATCGACTGGCTCAAAGCGTAAATCACCTTCGGATAAATGTGCATCGCCAGCAACGATGTACGGCGGGTTGGACACGATCAAATCGAAATCTTGATTTTCCAATGCAGAGAACCAATCGCTGCACAAAAAACTTACCTGAGCATTGTTCTTCTTGGCATTGCCTTGCGCAATGGCCAGCGCTTGTTCACTGACATCGAGTGCGGTGACACTCGCGTCTGGCCGCGTATGCGCAATGGCAATGGCGATGGCACCGGAGCCTGTGCCCATATCCAGCACGCGACCTTGCGGTGGCAGATATTGCAAGGCCAGTTCAACCAGTAATTCCGTGTCGGGACGCGGGATTAAAACGGCTGGAGTGACGTCAAAAGACAAGCCGTAGAATTCGCGTTCGCCGGTCAGATAGGCGATCGGTTCGCCTGCGAGTCGTCGCTCAAACAGACGGGAGAGTTGTTGTGCTTCCGCCAGGTTCAATTGACGTTCAGAGTGTGTAATCAACTGCACGCGCGATAGCTTTGTGACATACCCAATCAAGATGCGTGCTTCCAGTTGAGCAACTGGTGCGCGCTGCATGATGTCAGCGATGGTATCGCCCGCTTGAATAACTGAATGCATCAACGATTTTTCTGGAACACGGCATAGGCTAAATACAGCGCGATCACGACAAACCAGACCAATGCCCATTGAGGCAAGGACAAGCCCATGATGGGTGCGTATTCAGTCGTGCATAAACCGTCAGCCTGGAACAGGAAGGGCAATAACTTCGCCGTTGGAATGGTGTTCAAGGATGTTTCCAGTGGATCGATGCCGCAGGATACGGTTGGATGTGCCTTGATATAAATATGCCAGCCGGCGACACCAGCACCCGCGATGGATGCCAGAGCGGCAAGTGCGGTCGCGAACCTGGCTGCGCCTCGTGGCAAAAACAGGGCGATGATGCAAATCAAGGCAATCGCGGCAAAGGCGTAGCGTTGAATGACGCACAGTGGACAAGGTTGCATGTTCTCTACATGTTGCAGATAAAGTGCAACTGCCAGCAAGGCTAGAGAAACAAAGATGACTGCGAGTAAAACAGGTTTGGAGTTTTTCATCGGTGGATTCTCGAAAAAGGATGCACGGTAAGAGTAATACTTGCCTGAATAGTTGCAATCAATTTGCGTCGCCGAGCGCCGCCAGTAATTCTGCCTGATGCTCCGCTGCCAGTGCATTGGTCAACTCGGTCAAATCGCCATCCATGATGAAGTCGAGTTTGTACAAAGTCAGGTTAATGCGGTGATCGGTCATGCGGCCTTGCGGGAAATTATAAGTGCGTATGCGCTCGCTGCGGTCGCCGGAGCCGATCAGGGATTTGCGCGTTGCCGCTTCCTTCGATTGTTGTTCACGCAACTGCACGTCCTTGATGCGCGCTGCCAAAACCTTCAATGCCGAAGCCTTGTTTTTATGCTGGCTGCGATCATCCTGACATTCGACCACGATGCCGGTCGGGAGATGCGTGATGCGGACTGCGGAATCGGTTTTATTGATGTGCTGACCACCAGCGCCCGAGGCGCGGTAGGTATCGATGCGCAAGTCAGCCGGATTGATGTTGACGTCTTCTACTTCATCGGCTTCCGGCATGATGGCGACGGTGCACGCGGAAGTATGGATGCGTCCTTGTGTTTCGGTTGCTGGTACGCGCTGTACGCGATGTCCGCCGGATTCGAATTTCAATTTTGAATATGCGCCGGAACCGACGATGCGCACGATCACTTCCTTGTAGCCGCCGACTTCGGATGCGGATTCCGACACCATTTCTATCTGCCAGCGATTGCGTTCGGCAAAGCGCGTGTACATGCGTAATAAGTCGCCAGCAAATAATGCCGATTCATCGCCACCGGTGCCGGCACGGATTTCGAGGAAGATATTGCGATCATCGTTGGGATCTTTCGGCAACAGCATTTTCTGCAGATCGATTTCCAGCTGTTCCATGCGCGTTTTGGCGGCCGTGATTTCTTCCTGCGCAAATTCCTTCATGTCCGGATCGGACAACATATTTTGCGCATCCTTGATGTCGTTATCGGCTTGCGTGTAGCTGCCGTATAAAGCGACAAGCGGCCCTAGTTCAGCATGTTCGCGAGTCAGCTTGCGATAGTTGTCCATATTGGACGTGACGTCTTCCTGCATCAACAGCACATTCAATTCGTCCAAGCGTTCAGTCAGTTGATTGAGCTTGGCGAGCATGGATGGTTTCATCATATTTTTTAATCTTGTATAGCTATGAGTAGTTTGGGTAGATTGCATCGCATGACAGGATGCAAACAGGTGTGTCTGCGCAAGGGCAGACTGAGCAGGAAGAGCGTCGCTAGCGCTTGGTACGGAATAACTGCGGCAGCAATGCGGCGAGGCGTGCACGTTCGTCGCCTTGTGCATTGTTCAGCGCTTGTTGCGGACCATGCAGGAATTTGGCTGTCAAACCCTTGGACAAGGCTTCGAGTACGGCGTCGATATCTTCGCCTTTGGCCAGCAATTTACGCGCACGTTCCAGTTCTATCATGCGCATGGTTTCGCTGGATTCGTGCAAGTCTTGAATGACTGGCACAACGGCACGTGCATCTATCCAATGCATGAAGGAACGCACGCGGGTTTCGATAATGGCTTCGGCTTGTGCGACCGCCGCTTGACGATTTTCAACACCAGTTTGTACAAAGGTGCCGAGATCATCGACGGTGTAGAGGAAGACGTCGTCCAGATGGCCGATTTCTTCTTCGATATCACGCGGTACTGCCAGGTCGACCATGAACATCGGCTTATGGCGGCGCGCCTTGATTGCACGCTCCACCATGCCGAGACCGATGATAGGCAGCGATGATGCAGTCGATGAAATAAGAATGTCGAAGTTGGCCAGTTGATCCGGCAGATCAGCCAGACGAATGGCGCGACCATTGAAGCGATGCGCCAATGCTTCGCCACGTTCCAGTGTGCGATTGGCTATCGTCACGGATTTTGGATTCTGTGCGGCGAAGTGCGTTGCACTTAATTCGATCATTTCGCCAGCGCCGATGAACAACACATTCTGTTCCGAGATCGTATCGAAAATGCGTTGCGATAAACGTACTGACGCAGCCGCCATCGAGACGCTGTGTGCGCCGATCTCGGTGGTGCTGCGGACTTCCTTCGCAACTGCAAATGTGCGCTGGAACATTTGATGCAAATAAGTGCCGAGTCCGCCAGCTGCATCGGCCTGGCGCACAGCATCTTTCATCTGGCCCAGAATCTGCGGCTCGCCCAATACCATCGAATCCAATCCCGATGCAACGCGGAAGGCGTGGCGTACTGCATTGTCTTGCGGCAGTGCGTACAGATAAGGACGCAATTCTGCGTAAGGTAGTTTGTGATAATCCGCGAGGAAGTGCGCAGTGATATCGATCGCTTCGTCCACGCCGCCGGGCAGATTGCTGGCAGCGTATAACTCGGTGCGATTGCAGGTCGACAGGATCGCTGCTTCGTCGGTATAAGTTGTCGCGTCGCTGCGGCCATACCAACTACGTGCGGAAGCCACCGCTTGACCAAGCTGGTCAGCAGGAAAGGCTACCTTCTCGCGCAGAGAGACAGGCGCGGTAGTGTGATTAAGGCCGACGGCAAGCAGTTGCATTTATGGCACAAATATTCAAGGGTTGAATAGCGCTACATTATAGCCTGTTGCACTATGGCACGAGACTGTTGCCGCTAGGCAGTTACGTACCGTGACAATAAGGCAAGGTGAGTGTGAAAGTAGTGCCATTACCGACCTGACTGCTAAAGCTGATATCGCCTTGATGGCGCTCAATTACGGTTTTCACAAAGACCAGTCCTAATCCTACGCCATCATGGCGCGGTTGGTTCGGTAAATCGACACGCTGGAAGCGGTGGAACAGCTTGCTTTGATCGGCTTCAGCTATGCCATAGCCGTGATCGCGGATGCGACACATGACATAAGACGGATCGCCTTCCTGTTGTGACCAGACTGAACAAATGATGCTGGTGTGATCCGGACTGTAGTTGATTGCATTGGACAACAGATTGGTCAGCGCGCGTGTCATCAGCGTGCGATCGACCTTGACTGGATATTCACCTTCGGCGATTTCCATCTGAACAGTGATGTGGCGGCTTTTTGCCAAGGACCACATTTCATCGGTGGCATCGAATAGCAAATCCTGGAAATCGACTTCTTCCAAGCGATATTCATGCGATTCCGCGCGTGCCAGTTGCACGAAGTTGTCGGCCAGCCCCAGCGTTTTGCGTGAAGCTTTTTCAATACGGGCAAAAAGTTCTGATTGCGGTAACGCCGACGACACTTCATTTTGCAGTTCGAGCAAAGCCAGAATCGATGCCTGTGGTGCGCGCATATCGTGTGACAAGAAGCGCAGCGTTTCATCGCGACTGCGTTCAGCGGCGCGTATGGTCGAAATATCCAGCACGCTGATGATCCAGCCAGTTAGCAGATTGGCTGCCGAGTAGCAGGGACTGCTTTTGACCAGCAAATCACGGCCATTGTGATCTTGCGCAGAGATGCCGTTACTCAATGCTTCCGCACGATCGAGATCAAGCAATTCAGGCCAATCGAAAGAGAGATTGGCTGCAAGGTCGACTGGTTGCGGCGTTTTCAGTTGCGACAATAAATCAAGGATGCTGACGCCGAGTACATTGTCAAAACCGATGGAGCGGTAGTAATCGTTGGCATGTTTGTTGGCGAGCAGGACGCTGCCTTCAATCGATGTAACCAAAGTCGCATCCGGCAAATTATCCAGATTGTCAGAAACAAATTGACGCAGATCGCGTACGCGACGTGCTGCATTTTTCATTGCGGTGATGCGCTGCTCCAGCACGTCAGCCATTTCAGTTTCTGGTGCCGCAGCCATTTCTTCCGGCAGTAAATGCGGCTCTTTGTCGAGGCGCGTAAATTCTTGTCCCAGATAGGTGATGGCAGCTTCCAGCCGTCGCCAACTCCACAATGGATACGAGATGATCAGCACTATGATGGATGCCGCCGGTGCAATCCACAGACCCAGGCGCAAGCTAATGTAGCTGGCGGTGAGCGTGATGATCATCCAGATACCTGTCGCAAAGAGAGACAGGCGCGGCGATAGCAACAAGTAACCTAGCAAGGCCATGAAGACTGGCACGGCATTGAACAAGGCAGTTTGCCATGGTGATGCGATATGAATATTGTCACCATCCAGCAAACTGGCCAGCACATGCGCATTGATTTCTATGCCAGGCATGGCGCCTGAATTTCCAGAAACTGGCGTTGGATAAGAGTCCGCCATACCGAGCGCTGTCGCACCTACCAGTACATATTTGTCGGTGAAGAATTCATCAGCAACTTCACCGCGTAATACCGAGACATAAGGAACCGATTGAAAATGACCGATGCTGCCGTCAAACGGGATATAGATTTGATCGCCGCGTTGCACGGTATCGATTGATGATGGTATGACGGTTTTTACTTGCGGCGTAGTCGCACCGGAGTATTGAATGTTTTCGCCAGTTTCCAACAACGCTGCTGCGAAATGTGGCCACACTTTGCCGTTCTGACCTTCGTATAAAAATACGCTACGCACTACACCGTCGGTATCGTGTTCCAGATTTATGTGTCCGAGTGCATGTGCCGCCTCTGCGAATTCAGGAATCGGCAAACCGATGGTCAGACCACGGCCAGCGTTCGTCATGACCACCGGCAGTACGGTGCGCCCGCTTTGCATCAAGGCTGCCGAGAGTTTTTTATCACCAGGACGACTACCATCCGGCTGCGGTGGTTCCGTTTCGGACAGAATGACGTCGAGTCCGATCGCGCGCGGTTTGGCTTTATTCAGTTTGTTAATCAGGTCCGCATGTAGCGTACGCGACCAAGGCCAGCGACCAAGTTGCGACAGACTGTAATCGTCGATGGCAACGATGATGATGTCATCGCGTACGGGTTTGCTGTCGACCGAGACAAAGAAGTCATACAGAGATTGATCGAGTCGTCCCAGACCATTCTGCCAGCCCAGTGCGAGGGCGAGGGCTAGCAGACCGATGAATAGCATCAGCCATTCGCGCAATGCGAGGCGCCGCACGAACGGGGAAAGCCAACGTATCTTCATCGAAACTTAGCGTCGATCTGCTGAGCGGGAGGTGTCGCGCGAGCTTTCTTTCGCACGTAATGGGTGGCCGTCGTTGATGATCCATTGATCCGTGACGATCAAGGTTTGTGCGGACGAAAATGGATTGGTGCTGCCATCGGCATTGACGCTTTGTACGCGAGCGAAATAAGTACCAAATGATGGCCGCGGTAGTTTGATCTCGTTGCCGATGACGCTGCTTGTAAACAAGAGCCAGCTAAATTCCACATCGCGCGCGACTTGCACGTTGTACTTTTGCGTCGCCGATCCTTGCCAACGTAATTCCAATTCCTTGCTGTAATTATTTGAGACTGATGGTGCAGCTTGAATCGGTAATTCTTTGATGGGATCAATACGATTTTTGATCGTGACGGCAATGGTGCTAGGCATACCCTCTAATCCCAAGCTATCGATTGCAGATATATGGGCGAAGTAATTTCCCTCTGCAATATTCTCGATGGTGACGTCGCGCATCTTGCTTTTCGCTTCGGCCAGCAGGTGCAATGCTTCAGCATCTTGCGAGAGCTGTACATGATAAGCACGGGCGCCATTGATAGGCTCGATAGAAAATTGTGCCGCACCATCTTGTCTGTATGGCATACCTGCTAATTGGGGTCCCGGTAATAAATCGACGGCGCGTCCGATGGAATTGCTGGCGATGATATTGCCCTTCGCCAGATCGAGCATGCGGGTTTCCGGCGTACGTGGTGAGCCTACGACGACGCGGCCACGTAGTACTTCCGTTGCTACATTCTTGCCATCAAGGCCGACGCGGAAATAAGTACCGCGTACACCAGCGACAGATGAAGGCGTGCGCACTTCAAAGCGTCCTTTGTTGGCATCTAATGGAGAGATACGCGATACAACTTTTCCCCGTAATAATTTGACTTCGGTACGGGGGCTGCCGGTGTAGCGAGATTTACGAAGTTTGGTGAGCAGGACGCTGCTATTGGAAGGTACTGAGATGCGTGATTCATCTGCTAGCGCAATGGTCAGGAAGCTGTTGATGCCGGTATTGATGCGCATGCCTTCGACAATTTTGCTACCGATGTCTATGACGGTCACGCTGCCGTCGGCGGTTGTTGCGGTGATATTGCCATTGCGGGCGATGACGCTTGCTTCAGTAGGGTCCTCTGCCAAGAGATCCGCTGGAATCGCTATGGCCGTGCCGATAGGAATGTTGCTGTCTTTGTTGATGTGGTTGATGCTGCCGAGCGTAACCCAATTGCCGGTTTTGGTCGTAAGGCGCTGGGCGATCGATATGAGCGTGTCGCCTGCTTGTGCGTAGTAAGTGATGCCGGATGGGTGGACATCAATACTGCCTGGAGCTTGTATGGGTATAGCTGACCATGCGATAGGGATATTCCCTATCGTCAGTGCCATAACCAACATCAATGTATGAAGGGTAATGCGCATGTCTATTCTCCGCGCAACCCTGGTGCGCCTTGCTTAACCCGTCATCTGCTCCAAGCGGTAGCCGTAGCTATACACTGGAGCCAACCGAAAACCATGCTCTGGACGCAATTGTAACTTGCTCCGGACTCTGGAGACATGTGTGTCCATGGTTCTCGATGGAATTTCAACATCACGTGCCCACACTGCTTCCAGAATATAAGCGCGCGACAATGGGCGGCCCAGATTGCGGAAGAACAGCAATGCGAGATCGAATTCTTTCTGTGTCACCTCAATCGGTGCGCCGGACATGGTCAAACGGCCAGTGCGCGCTTCGAAGATGAAGTTGCCAAATTGGATCTGCTCGATCGGATTCTGACTTGGATAAGCGCGGCGTAACAAAGCCTGTACGCGTGCCAGCAACTCGCCACGGCGTATCGGCTTGATCATGTAATCGTCGGCGCCAGCGGCCAGACCCGCCACGATGTCATCTTCGCCGGAACGGCTGGTCATGAACAAGACAGGCAAATTGGTAGGCAATTTTTCGCGTGCCCAGCGTAATACATCGGCACCGCTTAAATCGGGAACCTGCCAATCGATAATCAGCATATCGAAGCTCTCACGGCGTAACTGATTCAGCAATTCCTTACCGCTTTGGAACGGGTGACAGAAGTGGCCGGCGGCGCTGAGCACTTGACAGACTAAGTCTGTCTGGCTGCGGTCATCATCAAGTACGGCAATTCGCATATTTTTATCGCTTGAATAGCGGGTTGTATTTCGTTGCTCTAATTTAACAAAGTATTCCCCTACTGGGTCTTCAATGATTGCGATGTGACAATATTTCACAAAATACGAGGGTGAATGCCGATCATTTATTGTTTTTTTGCATCATGTCAGTCTTTTTCTGACGACATGAAGTGATAGAAATTACCTTCATCTCACTGCGAGATGAGTGATTAACGCCGAATAACGAACATTTATTGCTGGTACTACGACGCGTTTATTCTCGCGCAAAAGCAAAATGTGTGTCTTGTAGTTATACGCAATTGTGAACTCATTGGAGTCACATTTTTTATCTTGAGCAGATATTTCTGCAAAAGAATATTGCTTGTTCCGCAGCATTTCCTATACTGAAAACGCAGTATCCGAGGAAGCTCACCTTAGAACTAACTGGAGGCAATCATGAAACTGCATGTCTTTGATTCATGGCATCTACCTCACGTTACACGCTCAAGCGCTAAAAAAATGGATGAAGATGGCGATCTTGTTCCCATCGCTGCTTTTGTCGTCGGTGCGCCTATCGTGACTTTGGGTTGCGTATCTCTGATCGAGATATTGTTTAGTCTGGAAGCATCTTGAGTTTGGTGACAAGTTTGCTTTAGAAAGTGAGGCTGCATGAATCAATTCAGGTTCATAAGGCCATACCGTTTATCTTAATCGCGTCCGGTCATTCTGACCTTGCAGACGCGATGCTCCGTTCAATGTTCGCGATGAAGTGCTTGTATAGCCATGCGAACATGTGGGCTGCAATAAAAATGGGCGGAACTGCATGCAGTTCCGCCCATTGTTTTTGAGACGAGGATTAAATTATTTTTTCGACAGGCAGGTTTTCATGAATGCTTTGCGGTCATCGCCTTTTTTGCCTTCGGCATCCTTGTTGCAACTTGCCATTTTGTCGCGCTGCGCTTGTTGTGCTGCGCTGACTTTTGGTTTGCTGCTGAGGCAATCTTTCATGAATGCTTTACGGTCATCGCCTTTTTTACCTTCGGCATCCTTGTTACAGGTTGCCATCTTCGTTTGTTGAGCGGTTTTTTCGTGTGCAGGAGCTGCTGGGGCAGGATCGGCGGCGAATGCACAGGTGGCAAATGCGCTTGAAATGACTAGGGCTAGAAGCTTATTCATTGGAACCTCGCAAGTAAGGGTCATTGGGAAACACTTTTTTATTAAGTATTGGTGTGACTACAACCATGCTGCCTAGACTACAACGACTTGGAACTCTATTCAGTTGACGATTGGTGCATCAACTTTGTCGGGAGAGGCAGATTTGTTTGTCTGCTGCTCCCAACAATAACGCTAACCGAAGAATTTTCCCTTCAGCATGCCTAAACCTTGTTGCAACAGATCACCACCTTCTGGAACTTGCCCGTTTGGTGTGAGTTTGTCAATAATTTGTGGCAGAAGTTCTGCCAAGCCAGCTGAGGCGCGCTCTGGTTCTACACCTGCTTGCTGCGCAATTTGCTGGACGTTGTCTTCTCCCAGCGCATTCTTGATTTGATCGGCAGAGACCGGTTGATTTTCACCGGTGCCTATCCATGACGCGACCTGGTCGCCCAAGCCCCCGTTTTGCAGTTTTTCCAGTAACCCTTGAACGCCGCCTGCGCCATCGACCAGTCCCATGACGCTACTCATTAAATCACCCTGTGTACCGGCACTATTCTGCCCGCCGAGCGAACCCATTACCTGTCCTGTCAGTTGATCGAGTAATCCCATCATATCCTCCAAAAATGGCGATAAATACGTACCGAGTCGGCACGATATGGGCGCCTGAACAACCCATCCAGCCATACTAGATCAAAACAAGCGTCTGTTGGAGACTTCCTTTTTGACCAGTGATGGTGTGGAGTATGGAGAAAACAGGAACGCAGGAAGATGCAAAGTAAAGCGGGCGAGAATGCAGGTTTTACATTTGTCGGCACATTGGAGACAGAAGCCAGGTGCGGCTTTGCACGCTGTTAAAATGCCGTGACTTGTTTCTCGCAAGCATCTAGCATCGGGGTCGTAAGCGTCATTTTATTTACCAAATGGCGGATTCAATATTCTGATTTTTCCGTACGGCAACGCAGAGAGTTCTTGAATGAGGAATGGCATCGTCAGCCCATCAAGATAGGGACCATGAAAAAATTAATCAACGCGTTATTTCTCCTTCTGTTGTTCATCAATGTTTCGTCCCATGCAGCGACACGGAATGTTTGCGCAAGCGGCGCAACGTATTCAACGATAGCCGCTGCGCTAGCCGCAGCAGGGAACGGCGATCAAATCGTTATCTGTCCGGGTACTTACAACGAGTCCCTTACCTTCACACAATCCAATCTGACGATACGTTCGTCTACCGGCAATAGAAGTGACGTCAAGATCAACAATAGTGCGACCGTATTCACGATCAGCGGGCAAAACGCCACGTTGAGAAATCTGACGATTACGTCTACCGGCAGTGGTAATGCAGCGATTGCCAACGATTACAACAATGGCGTAGGGAAGCATACATTCCAGGATCTGGCGATTACGGCAAGAGGGACCGGCATCTATTTGCAAACCGGTGGCCCGCATACTTTCAAGCAATTGAATATCATCAGTAGTGCAGGCAGCGGTATCAATGTGGGATACAACGCAGATGCCGCACATGTTTTCGATACTGTGACGGTTAATAGTTTTGACGATGGCATTGTTGCGGCGCGCGGCGTTGACTCGATGGAGGCGATCAATGTTTCCTCATCCAACGGGGTAGGTATCACTGTCGGCAGTAAGTACAAGGCAACTTTTGAGGACATGACGGTTACTGCTCAAAAGACTGCTTTTCAGATGAATTATGTGGAGAATGCGCAGCCCCATTCATTTAAAGATCTGACGTTGACATCACAATCGGGAAGAGGAATGTATGTCGATCTTTCCGGGAAGTTGACCTTCAATACTGTTGTCGTCACATCGAACGGTGGCAATGGCATTGAGTTGACTTCCAATGCAAATGGGGCGCATACATTTAATACAGTGACGGTCACGAGTACAGGAGACGGTATCAAGGCCGATCGTGGTCTTGTTTCCATGCAGTCCGTGACAGTCACAGCCGGTGGTGCAGGGATAGCTCTGTATGATGTTTCTTCAATAAAAACCGCCAGCATCAGCTCGCAGGGTGTTGCGCTCAACATCAGTAATCCGAGCAGTGTGACGCTTGATGGCGTGCTTGCCAAATCGGCTAACGCAACGGCCATCAATTTGGACTATGGAACAACAGCTGGTGTTCATAACTTAAAGAACATCACGATCAATAGTGCAGGCGTGGATGGGTTGGAGGTTTCTCGCTCCAGCAAGGTTATTGCGGACAATATTTGCGTCAATTCTGCGACCAGATACGGTTTGTCTTTCAATTACAACGCAGAGAGTGTGACGCTGAAGAATTCCATCATCAAGGGCAATGGTAACTATGGCGTTAATCTCCAATCGAATCCTGATTCATCCAGCCATGTGAACAGAAGCTGTTTTTATCAGGCACCGTGTGCCACAGCGTCCTATTCCGGCAGCGCACGCGATTTTAGCGGTAACTATGCAGCGCCGGCCAATTGCAACAATGGTACTTATGCGACATTTACATCGTCGCTTCCCAACTGTCCTTTGGTAACCAGTAATTGTTATGTAGGGATACCGACGGCAGCGACAGTGGGAGGATTCAACGCATTTGAATCGTCGACTGCCGCTGCTGCAATCACTGGCGTGATCAAGACAAAAATTGCTGGTGCCGCAATCGGTTTGGACGTGATTGTATTGAATGCCGCAAAAACGGCAGTAGAGACAGGATTTGTCGGGGATGTGAAAGTCGAATTGCTTGGTAATGTAGATTGGAACGGTACATTGGATGCCGTCAATTGCCCGGCTTCATCAACGCTGCTTACTTCGCAAGTCATGACATTCGCAGCCGCAAATGCCGGACGGAAAAACGTCGCTATTGCTGCTGTGCCTAATGTGTATCGCGATGTGCGTGTGCGGCTGAGTTATCCTGCGACCGGTACGGCGACTACGGTTGCGTGTTCGACGGATAATTTTGCCATTCGTCCCGATAAGTTCATCAACGTTTCTGCAAAAGATGGTGATTGGAAAACGTCGGGCACGACGAGAACCTTGGCCAATAGTGCGGTGACCGGCGGCAATGTGCATAAAGCAGGCCAGCCTTTTACTCTCAGTGCGACGGCAGTCAATACCGCTGCGGTTACAACAAGTAATTACACCGGTAGACCAAGTGCAACCATTGCCTGCACATTGCCGACACCGACTTGTACAAATGGTGTGTTAACCACGACAGTATGGGATGGTTTAGGGAGTTTGGGGACAACGATATCAAATGATGCAAAGTATTCAGAGGTCGGGAGTTTTGATCTCACACTGACAGACTCCGAATTTGCCAATGTTGATATCAATGATTCGTCTGTAGCTGAATATACTATTTCCAGCGATCAGATATTTGTCGGGCGTTTTGTGCCGGATCATTTCTCACTGACGGTGGATACTATTCCGGTATTCCAGACCTTCAATGCGACTTGTACTGATACACGTTCCTTTACTTATATTGGTCAGCCATTCAAATATAAGACTCCGCCGAAAATTACCCTTACGGCGCAGAATGCCGATGATGGCACGACTAGCAATTACAGGAATACATTGTGGACATTGACTGATGCAGGGATTGATCAGGTTTATTCACCAGTTTCCCCTGAGCTTAATCGTGTGGCTGTGGTGGGCCCTGTTACCTTTTTTAAGGCGAATGGTACGGGCACCATTGAGATCAATTCTGCAGATGAGCTGGCATTTCAACGTGATCCCGCGTTACCCAGAGTACCATTTAACGCAAATATTTCTTTGAAAGTCAGTATTGCAGAAGTGGTGACTGGTCACGGAGAAGTGAATGGGGGCGGCAAAATCGTTTCTAACACGCTTACTTTTGATGGTAATGCGGCTACCGGCATTGCCTTTGATTCAGGAAACCAGTTCCGTTACGGCAGAATGCGGATGGACAATGCCAACGGTTCGGAGTTGTTGAATTTGTCGCTGCCTATCAGAACCGATTTCTGGAATGGTACGAACTTTGTCACGAATGCGGCCGATAACTGCACCACCGTTGCTGCGGCTAATGTGGCGTTCCGTGCTTATGTGGGTGGTGTTAATGTGAACAATATGCCGGTGGCAACGCATGTGGCGAATGGCAGCACGCTCAGACAGGGTGTTGGTCGCATTGTATTGACAAGGCCGGCACCTGCGCCAGCGAGTAACGGTAGTGTGGATGTCTGTGTTGATTTGGGGCCCGATACTGCGCCGCCAGCAGGAATTGCATGTACGGCCGTGACTTCTGCAGCACAACCCTGGTTGCAAGGGCGTTGGTCGCAAATTTTGTTTGACGACGATCCCGGCGCGCGCGCGACTTTTGGCGTTTATAAAAGCGGTCCGGTGATTTATATGCGGGAAGTATATTGATGCATGACTCGTGCTGCATTTACGGAGAAAACATTTCCGTAAAAGAAGCCGACAATAAAAAACGCCTCATGCGAAAACATGAGGCGTTTCTATTTGAATGCTTTGGTGGCCCGGGGCGGAATCGAACCACCGACACAAGGATTTTCAATCCTCTGCTCTACCGACTGAGCTACCAGGCCAAGCGCGCAATTATAGCAAAACTATTG
The DNA here is from genome assembly GCF_059416385.1 of Herminiimonas sp. GW821-FHT09C12. NCBI lineage: Bacteria > Pseudomonadati > Pseudomonadota > Betaproteobacteria > Burkholderiales > Oxalobacteraceae > Herminiimonas > Herminiimonas sp. GW821-FHT09C12. Next base: position 585,727 of record NZ_JBWKPC010000001.1, on the reverse strand, counting down.
AAGTCTGCAAGAGGTATGTGCAATTTGAATTATTTTCAGCCGCTATAATGAGCGTGCTTCAGTAATTTCCTCCCTCTTCTTTCACGGATTTGGCTTTATGCATGTGCAAAGCGACGTTTGTATTATTGGCGATGGCGCCATCGGTAAAGCCGCTGCGCTTGGTTTTGCGCAGGCTGGACTGAAGGTCAGCTTGTTGAGCCCTGCTGCGTCGACTGCATCTTCCGTCGCAAAAGAAGAGTGGGATGTGCGGGTCTATGCGGTAAATCATATTGCGCAGACTTTATTGTCTTCCGTGAAAGTGTGGGATGCGCTCGATGCAAGTCGCGTAGAACCTGTTGATTCCATGGTGGTGCATGGCGATGGTGCCACTGCCGGTGAGTTGGCATTTGATGCCTATGGCGCACGCGTTGGCACATTGGCATGGATAGTTGAAGACCGTAATTTGAATCAAGCGCTCGATGCTGCCTTGAAATTCGCATCGAATGTACAGATCGTCCATGGACGTGCGGTCAGCCTGCAAGCAAACGACAGCAGTGCGCGCGTGCAGCTCGCCAATGGCGATACGCTTGCGGCGGAGTTATTAGTTGGGGCCGACGGCGGACAATCGTGGGTGCGTGCGCAGTGCAATATCGATTTCGACTATCGGCCTTATGGTCAGCGCGCCATTGTTTCCAACTTCGCTTGTGAAAAACCGCATCATGGCGTGGCGTATCAATGGTTCTCCGCAGCAGAGGGCATCATTGCACTCTTACCATTGCCGGGACAACGCGTGTCACTAGTGTGGTCGGCGCCGGAGACCTTGGCCGAGACATTATCAAAAGAATCGCTCACGCAACTTGCCGCGCGGGTAACAGATTTGTCGACGCAACAACTCGGCACCTTATCTCCTTTGCAACCAGAGATGATGAAGTCATTCCCGCTGTCCTTGATACGTCCGCATACCATTACTGCGCCGCGCATTGCGCTGGTTGGTGATGCCGCGCATGTGATCCATCCGCTGGCAGGACATGGGATGAATTTGGGTTTTGCCGATGTCGCCGCACTGATCAAAACAGTCACTGAGCGCGGTATGCACCGCGATTGCGGTGATGCGCGCGTGTTGTCGCGTTATGCACGTACACGCAAGGAAGATATACTGTTGATGCAATTGGCAACCGATGGTTTGGCTCGGTTGTTTGGTGCTGATCTGGAGCCTTTGCGAGTTGTACGCAATATAGGATTGAACTTGGTGAACAAGTTGCCAGTCTTAAAAAGACGCCTGATTGGGCACGCACTGGGAAAGTCTTTGTAATACCACTCCCATCTGAAAAATCTTAACGGAATGTAATATGAAAATAATCAAGGCTGCAGCAGCGGCATTGTTGGGCTTGGTCTTTGTCAGCGCCTTTGCTGAAACGGCACAAGAAGTAGCGGTGCGCAAAGCAATTGAGCCACGCTTGGGTAGCGATGCGAAAGTGGCATCGGTAACCAAAACGCCTTATTCCGGTTTGTATGAAGTGCAAGTAAATGGCGACATCATTTACACCGATGCAAAAGCACAATTTTTGTTCATCGGCCGCGTAGTCGATACCAAGACATATCAGGATTACACCAAAGCACGCCTAGAAGAAATCAACAAGGTTGCTTTCAGTGATCTGCCATTGGACGCTGCGATGAAGCAGGTCAAAGGTAATGGCAAGCGTGTGATCGCGGTATTTGAAGATCCGAACTGCGGCTACTGCAAACGCTTCCGTCAAACGCTGGAAGGTATCAATGACATTACTGTCTACACCTTCATGTACAACATACTGTCGCCGGACTCGATCGCTAAATCACGCAATGTTTGGTGTTCAGCAGATCGCAATAAAGCGTGGGACGACTGGATGCTGAATGGAAAAGCGCCAGCTCCTGCGTCCGATAAATGCACAACGCCGCATGAAAAAGTGTTGGCATTGGGACAAAGAATGGGTGTTACTGGTACACCAACCATCATCTTCACCGACGGCTCACGCATTCCTGGCGCAATTGATGCAAAAGGTCTGGAAGCTAAATTGGCGACTATAAAGTAAAAAATATTTGGCAATATTGAAAACGGCTACGCTTGCGTAGCCGTTTTCATTTCTGAGCAGTATTCCGATGATGGAAATGGCGCGCGTTCATCATTTCTATTTAACGCGTGATCTGCGTACGCAGGCAGATACCGCTAAACTAACGTTCTTGTACCTTACAACGGCTCAGCATGAAAAACGCAATTCAATACACCATCGTTCCTAAAGATTTGGCCGCGCATTTATTTGCCGTGAGCGTGACGGTCAGTCAGCCTGATCCGGCTGGACAGCGCTTCTCTCTGCCTGCGTGGATTCCGGGCAGCTACATGATTCGCGAGTTCTCCAAGAACATCGTACGTATACGTGCTGAATCCGGTGGTTATGAAGTTGCGCTGAACAAACTGGATAAGCATACCTGGCTCGCTGATGTGTGCACCGGTCCATTGACCGTACACTATGAAGTCTATGCGTGGGATTTGTCGGTGCGCACTGCACATTTGGATCAGACGCATGGTTTCTTTAACGGCACTAGCGTTTTCCTGCAGGTCGATGGTCAAGAGCAGCGCGTGCATGAAGTGGATATTCAGAAGCCACAAGGTGACACTTATGCAAAATGGCGTGTTGCGACGGCGATGCGCCAGCTGAAAGCCAAGCGTTACGGTTTCGGTTCTTATATCGCGTCGAACTACGATGAATTGATCGATCACCCGGTGGAGCTTGGCACCTTCGCCCTCGCCAGCTTCAAGGCACATGGCGTGCAGCACGATATGGTCTTTACCGGGCGGGTACCAAACCTGGATCTGCCGCGCCTGAGTGCCGATTTGCAAAAAATCTGCGAAGCGCAAATCTCTTTATTTGAGCCGAAGACGCATCGTGCACCGGTAGACCGTTATGTCTTCATGACAATGGTGGTCGGTGATGGATATGGCGGGCTGGAGCATCGTGCATCGACTGCGCTGATTTGTTCGCGTGCCGATTTGCCGGTCAAAGGGCAAAAGGAAATGACCGATGGTTATCGCACCTTCCTCGGTCTTTGCAGCCATGAGTACTTCCATACGTGGAACGTCAAGCGCATCAAGCCAGCCGCTTTCGCACCTTATGATTTGAAGGAAGAAGGTTACACGCCACTGCTCTGGTTGTTTGAAGGTTTCACTAGTTATTACGATGACCTGATGCTGGTGCGTAGTGGTGTCATTAATGAATCTGCTTATCTGAAGCTGGTAGCGAAAACAGTCAATAACGTATTGCGTGGTACTGGTCGTCATAAACAAAGTGTGGCCGAATCAAGCTTCGATGCATGGGTTAAATATTATCGTCAGGATGAAAATGCACCGAATGCCATCGTCAGCTATTACACCAAGGGTTCATTGGTCGGTCTGGCGCTCGACCTGACTATCCGTGAGCAGACCAAAGGCAAGAAATCGCTGGATGATGTGATGCAAGCCTTGTGGCAGCAATACGGGCGTGACTTCTATCAGGATGGCAAAGCCGGTCGCGGTGTGACCGAAGCTGAAGTCGATGCGCTGTTCGACAGCGTCACCGGTCTCAAGCTGAAAAAAGTACTGGATCGCTGGGTACGCGGTACTGAAGATATTCCGCTGGCAAAATTGCTGGCACCTTTCGGCGTCGACTTCGCCGACGAGCGCAAGAATGCAAAACCGGGTTTGGGCATGCGCACTGTGCGTGATGGTAATGACTGCAAGGTGGCGAATGTGTACGAAGGTGGCGCTGCGCACAAGGCGGGTTTGTCGGCTGGTGACGTGCTGGTGGCCATCGATGGCTTGCGAGTGACGGCGACTAATCTGGATAGCCTGCTGAGCCGTTATCGTGTCGGTCAGACCATCGGCTTGCACGCTTTCCGGCGCGATGAATTGATGATCTTCAATGTAGCGTTGGCACCATCGGATGTACCTGCTGTTACGCTGAAGAGCGCAGACAAGCCGGCAGCGGCTTTACGTTTGCGCAAGGCATGGCTGAATTTGCAGGATTAAAGTAGGAAGTAAAACAGAAAGTAAAACAAGAAGCAGGTGCGCAGTCTATGCGCACCTGTATGAATCGCCCAGCTAAGTGAATTACTTAAACAGGCGGCTCAGTTCGACGCCTGGATCCGGCGCGCGCATAAAGGCTTCACCCACCAGGAAAGCGTGTACATCGGCATCACGCATTTTCTTCACATCGTCAGGTGTGACGATGGCTGATTCGGTAATGATCAGTTTGTCCGGCGAAATGCGCGGCAACAAATCCAGCGTGGTTTGCAGCGAAGTCTCGAAGGTGCGCAGATTACGGTTGTTGACACCGAGCAGGCTGGTTTTCAGTTTCAATGCTGCAGTCAATTCCTCTGTGTTGTGCACTTCCACCAAAACATTCATGCCCAGTTCATGCGCGCAGGCTTCGAGCTCTGCCATCAAGCCATGGTCCAGTGCTGCAACGATCAGCAAAATACAATCGGCACCCCAGGAGCGCGCTTCATACAATTGATACGGATCGACGATGAAATCCTTGCGCAAGGCAGGCAAGGCGCAGGCAGCACGCGCCTGTTTCAGGTATTCCGGTGAGCCCTGGAAGAATTGCACGTCGGTCAGTACGGATAAACAGGCAGCACCATTCTTTTCATAGCTGACAGCGATCTCGGCCGGATGAAAGTCCGGGCGTATCACGCCTTTGGATGGCGAAGCCTTTTTGATTTCAGCAATGATGCCTGCATTTCCTGCTGCAATTTTCGCCCGCAGATTTGCTTCAAAGCCACGAATGCTGGCGCGCGCTTCTTTGTCGCTCTCTACTTCGCTACGTAAGCTAGCCAGACTGCGATATTTTTTGGCAGCGGCGACTTCGTCAGCTTTAACGTCGAGAATTTTATTCAGAATATCGGACATGATTTTTCAGTATCTTTAATGGCAGGCTGTGCGTTATGCGCTCAAGCCTTGCCGAGTGCTTGTGTAACCTGCACGAATTGTTCGAGCTTGGCACGCGCCGCACCGGATGCAATGGCCTCGCGTGCTTTTGCTAAACCGTCGGCGATGGAGCTGGCGACGCCAGCCGCATACAGGGCAGTGCCGGCATTCAATGCAACGATGTCACGAGCTGCTCCATCAACGTTATCCAGCGCTTCAAAGATCTTGGCTTTCGATTCCACCGAATTTGCGACCTTCAGGTTGCGGCTGGCGATCATTTGCAGGCCGAAATCTTCCGGATGAATTTCATATTCGCGGATTTCGCCGTTGACCAGTTCGCCGACCATGGTGGCTGCACCCAGCGAGACTTCATCCATATTGTCGCGTCCCCAGACCACGATTGCATGTTGCGCGCCAAGGCGTTGCAGGACGCGTACCTGGATGCCGACCAGATCCGGATGGAACACGCCCATCAGGATATTCGGTGCGCCCGCAGGATTGGTCAGTGGTCCCAGGATATTGAAGATGGTGCGTACGCCGAGTTCCTTGCGTACCGGTGCTGCATGTTTCATTGCCGCGTGATGATTCGGGGCAAACATGAAGCCTATGCCGGTCTGTGCGATCGATTCGGCGACCAGTTCCGGTTTCAGGTTAATGTTCGCTCCTAATGATTCCAGCACGTCGGCACTGCCCGACGATGACGAGACGCTGCGACCGCCATGCTTGGCGATGCGCGCACCGGCCGAAGCCGCGACAAACATCGAAGCGGTGGAAATATTGAAAGTGTTGGCGCCATCACCACCGGTGCCGACGATGTCGAGCAGATTGGTGGTATCGGTCAGCGGCACCTTGGTGGAGAACTCGCGCATGACTTGTGCCGCCGCTGCGATTTCTCCTATGCTTTCCTTCTTCACGCGCAGGCCCATCGTCAATGCCGCGATCATGACCGGCGACATTTCACCGCTCATGATCTTGCGGAACAAATGCAGCATCTCGTCGTGGAAAATTTCACGATGATCGATACAGCGCAATAAAGCTTCTTGTTCGGTGATCGGCATGACGATGCTTTCTGGTTTCAAATGATTTGCTGCAATATCCATCAGCGTACGAGGAAATTCTTCAGCAGCGCATGTCCGTGTTCGGACAAAATCGATTCAGGATGGAATTGCACGCCCTGGATATCGAACTCCTTGTGGCGTACGCCCATGATTTCGCCATCATCGGTCCATGCGGTAACTTCCAGGCAATCCGGCAAGGAGGCGCGTTCGATTGCCAGCGAGTGATAACGGATCACTGTGTATGGCGATGGCAAATCCTTGAATACGCCGACGCCGGTATGTGTGATTTGCGAAGTCTTGCCGTGCATGACTTGCTGCGCACGCACCACCTTGCCGCCGAATGCCGCGCCTATCGCCTGGTGTCCGAGGCAGACGCCGAGGATAGGCAACTTGCCTGCAAATTGTTGCAGGATAGGTACCGATACGCCGGCTTCATGTGGTGTGCAAGGACCGGGCGAAATGCAGATGCGCTCAGGGTTCAGCGCGGCGATTTGTTCCAGTGTGATCTCGTCATTACGCACGGTGTGCACGTCTTCGCCCAATTCGCCGAAGTATTGCACCAGGTTGTAGGTGAACGAGTCGTAGTTATCGATCATCAGTAACATTTAAATCTCCCCGTCCAAACCGTCTTGTACCTGTTCCGCTGCACGCAATACTGCGCGTGCCTTATTCTCGGTTTCCTGCCATTCCATCTCGGGCACTGAATCAGCGACGATACCGGCGGCGGCCTGGACATACAGCATGCCATCCTTGATGACGCCGGTCCGGATCGCGATCGCTAGGTCCATTTCACCGCCGAAGGACAGGTAGCCGCAAGCGCCGCCATAAATGCCGCGCTTGGTTGGTTCTAGCTCATCGATGATTTCCATCGCGCGTACTTTAGGTGCGCCGGACAATGTGCCGGCCGGGAAGGTTGCTTTTAATACGTCCAGATTCGACAAACCTGATTTCAAGGTACCTTCGACATTGGAAACGATGTGCTGCACGTGCGAGTATTTTTCAATCACCAGCTTGTCGGTGACTAATACGCTGCCGGTTTCTGCGATGCGACCGATGTCGTTACGTGCGAGGTCGATCAGCATTACGTGTTCTGCGATTTCCTTCGGATCGGCCAGCAATTCTTTTGCCAGTGCCGCATCTTTTTCCGGCGTCGCGCCACGTGGGCGGGTGCCAGCCAGCGGACGTATCGTGATTTTCTTTTTGTCTTCTGAAACGGTTTCGTTACGCACCAGGATTTCCGGCGACGAACCGACGATTTGCATATCGCCGAAATTGTAGAAATACATATACGGCGAAGGATTCAGCGAACGCAGCGCACGGTACAGCGTGAGCGGCGAATCGACATACTGCTTCTTGATGCGCTGACCGATCTGTACCTGCATCAGGTCGCCGGCCATTACATATTCTTTGGCTTTGGCGACGGCGGCCAGATAAGACTCTTTGTCGAATTCGCGTATCGTTTCGGTGCGTACCGAGGCAGTCGTTACTGGCAATTCAACCGCGCGATGCAACATGGCGCGCAAGTCTTTCAGGCGCTGCCGACCTTTGCTGAAGGCTTCCGGCTGGGTTGGATCGGTATACACGATCAGATACAGTTTGCCGGACAGATTGTCGATGACGGCCAGTTCTTCGGTCAGCAGTAATTGGATTTCCGGCAGGCCGAGGTCATCTTTCGGTGTGGAATGCGCCAGACGTTTTTCCACATGGCGCACAGCGTCGTAACCGAAGTAACCAGCCAGGCCGCCGCAGAAGCGTGGCATGCCGGGCAAAATCGCTACTTTATAGCGCGCTTGGAATTCAGCGATGAAATCGAGCGGATTGCCTTCGACGGTTTCAACGATCTTGCCATTCTTGACGACTTCGATGCGCGTACCAAAGCTGCGCATCAGCGTATTGGCTGGCAAGCCGATAAAGGAATAGCGTCCGAAACGCTCGCCACCGACGACAGATTCCAGCAGGAAGGTATTCTTCCCGCCATTCTGGGTTTGTGCCAGTTTCAGGTAGAGCGTGAGCGGTGTTTCCAGATCGGCGAAAGCTTCGGCGATCAGTGGAATACGGTTGTAGCCTTGCGCGGCTAACGATTTGAATTCGAGTTCAGTCATAGTTCTCTCCGGACCGCTATTGTAGACGAGCGGTTTAGTACTTTAGTAAGTACTGTAAAAAACGTTGCTGATCGCGCAAAAGATATAGGCGATCAGCGGCAAGTGGTGTTTAAGACCAGTTTTGCCAGCCTCGCCATAGCCAGGCCTCATGGGCGCCCGGTGTTGCGATACGTTTTTTGTCGAGAGACATGATGATTTATGTTGGTGAAATAAGATGTGCTGCGTCTAGCAGCGAGGAAACTATACCATCGGTATCGACATCTTGTATAGCCTGCCCGTGGTTGTAGCCATAAGGTACGTTGAGAACTTTGCAACCTGCCGCACGCGCTGCCTGCGAGTCGTTGATGGAATCGCCGATGGCTACGATTTGTGCTGGCGCCAGATCAAAATCAACGCATACCTGCAGCAATTGCATAGGGTCTGGCTTCTTTTTCGCAAACGAGTCGCCACCGTAAATCACTTCAAAATAATCGTGCAAGCCGGTTTTTTTCAGCAGCGGCAAAGTAAATGCCATCGGCTTGTTGGTGACGCAAGCCATGCGCAAACCTTTGGCTTTCATTTCTTGCAGACCTTCGTGTACGCCGGGATAAGCGCTGGCGAATTCGCCGTTGACGTCAAAGTAATGCTGCTCGAACAAGGCCATGGCTTCTGCGAAGCGCAGTTCAACGTCGCTAGGCGAAAAATCGACACCTATGGTTTTGCGCACCAAGTTCTCTGCGCCCTTGCCGACAAAGCTGATGGCGGTATCAAGATCCAGTGGCGCTAGCCCTAAACCATCGCGCATGCGATTGATGGCGATATGCAAATCCTGCGCGGTATGCAGCATGGTGCCGTCGAGGTCGACGATAACGCCACGTATGCCGTGCAGCACCTTGTTTTCAGTCGCGTTGCTCAAACTCATACTTTCGCTAATTCGCTGCGCATCGCATCGATCACGGCTTTGTAGTCTGGCTTGCCGAAAATGGCAGAGCCGGCGACGAAGGTGTCTGCGCCAGCGCGTGCTGCGGCTTCGATATTGTCGATTTTGATGCCGCCATCGACTTCCAGCATGATGTCGCGGCCGGATTCATCGATCAACTTGCGTACGGCAGCGATTTTTTTAAGTGTGTGAGGAATGAAGGACTGTCCGCCGAAGCCGGGATTGACCGACATCAGCAAAATGATGTCGAGCTTATCCATCACGTGTTCCAGATAATCCAGCGAAGTTGCCGGATTCAGTACCAGACCGGCTTTGCAGCCATTGTCACGTATCAGTTGCAGAGTGCGATCGACGTGGTCGGACGCTTCCGGGTGGAAGGTGATGATGTTGGCGCCAGCCTTGGCAAAATCGGGGACAATGCGATCAACCGGCTTGACCATCAGATGCACGTCGATCGGTACTTGTACATGCGGGCGTATGGCTTCGCATACCAAAGGTCCTATCGTCAGATTCGGAACATAATGGTTATCCATGACGTCGAAGTGAATGATGTCGGCGCCGGCGGTGACAACATTGCGCACTTCTTCACCAAGACGGGCGAAATCGGCGGATAGGATGCTGGGAGCGATGCGATAGTTAGGCATGGTCGTGACTTTGAAGAAGAAGCAGCTATTTTAACCCGCGACTCTTCGGTGGTGCCTTGCATGGCGTATGAATTTCGTGTGCAATGGGCTGCTATGTATATATAAGAGCAATTGAATGTGCGTTGCTCGACAGAATTGAACGATAAAAGCAGCGCAGGGAACTTGCTGCACAAAAGGAATCAAATGGCATCTTACGAATTTACCGTGACCGTCAATACGCAGTATCTGGAAGAGCAATCCGATCCAGGTCGTTCTAACTATGTGTTCGCGTATGCGGTGACGATCAAGAATACCGGGCAAGTGGCGGCGCAATTGATTTCGCGCCATTGGGTGATTACCGATGCCAACAACCATACGCAGGAAGTGCGCGGTCTGGGTGTTGTTGGTAATCAGCCATTGTTGCAGCCTGGGGAGCAGTTCGAGTACACCAGTGGGACGTCTATGCCGACTCCGCAGGGTTCAATGACTGGTGAGTATTTCTGCGTGGCAGAAGATGGCGAGCAATTTGAGGTGAAGATTCCTGAGTTTGTGTTGTCTCTGCCGCGTACTTTGCATTAATTCTGCGATTGATCCGCTGTATCGTCCTTGGGCGGTAAGGCTTTCTTTGCTGGTGGATGGTTCGGTTTTTGTCCCGAGAACATCGTCCACCACACGATAAAGAACAGTAAGAACAGTGCGATTCCCGCTTCAACCAATAATAGCCACATTGCCAATTACTCCCATGTCATTTATTCGCCTTAGTTTACTCGCATCCATTCTGCTTGGTCTTGTTTCCTGCTCGACACTCCCGCCCGAGAAGCCAGTTGTGCCGACGAAACCGGTTGTTACACCGGGTGATTTACCTAAAACTGAAGTCAGTCCAGCCTTGCGCCCGACGACTTTCGCTGCTTTACCGGGTTGGAAGGCCGACAATCAGCGCGAAGCCTGGCCTGCATTCCAGTCGTCTTGCTCAGTATTGATTAGAAGAGTGAATTGGAAAAATGCGTGCGCGGCTGCAGCAGGTGTCGATAGCAATAATGACGAAGCAGTGCGCCAGTTCTTTGAAACTTACTTCACCCCTTACCAAGTAATGAATCCCGATGGTTCGGATAATGGCTTGGTTACCGGTTACTACGAACCTTTGCTGCGCGGTGCGCGCAAACGCGGCGGCCCATATCAGACGCCTTTGCATCGCGTGCCCGACGATATTCTGACGATCGACTTGGCGAGCGTGTACCCAGAGTTAAAAGGTATGCGTTTGCGTGGACGCTTGGTCGGCAATAAAGTGGTTGCCTATCCATCGCGCGCAGAAATGGCGCAATCAAACTCCTTGGCCGGCAAGGAAATCCTGTGGGTAGACGATCCTATCGAGGCTTTTTTCCTGCAAGTGCAGGGTTCTGGCCGTGTGCAATTGGCCGACGGTAAAGAAATCGTGCGCGTTGCCTACGCTGATCAAAATGGCCAGCCTTATAAGTCTATCGGTCGTTACTTAGTCGATAAGGGCGAGATGACACTGGATCAAGCTTCCGCGCAAAGTATTAAAGCGTGGGTGATTGCCAATCCGGGGCGACAACAAGAGTTATTGAATGCCAATCCAAGCTATGTCTTCTTCAGGGAAGAAAAAGTGCTTGATCCCAAGGTTGGCCCGAAAGGTGCGATGGGCGTGCCATTGACGCCGCAGCGATCGATTGCGATCGATCCACAATATATACCGCTGGGTGCTCCGGTGTTTTTGGTAACGACGCAGCCGAACAGTAATGCAGCTTTGCAGCGCCTGGTCATGGCGCAAGATACGGGGGGCGCGATCAAGAATGCCGTACGTGCTGATTACTTCTGGGGGTTTGGTGCGCAAGCAGGTGAACTGGCTGGGCGCATGAAGCAACGCGGGACGATGTGGGTTTTATTACCAAAGTGATGTCTGAATAGTATCTAGTGCAGCATATATAGGAGCGATTCCATGCAATACGAAAATATTCTGGTCGAAATCCACGGCAAAGTCGGACTCATTACACTCAATCGGCCTGCCGCCCTGAATGCGCTCAATGACAAGTTAATGGATGAGCTGGGGCAAGCGCTGCAATCGTTTGATGCCAATGACGATATCGGTTGCATGATCATTACTGGTAGCGAAAAGGCATTTGCAGCCGGTGCTGATATCGCTCTGATGGCAACGTATACATATATGGATGTATATAAAGGCGATTACATCACGCGTAACTGGGAGCAGATTCGCAGCATCCGCAAACCGGTTATCGCAGCGGTAGCTGGTTATGCCTTGGGTGGCGGTTGTGAGTTGGCCATGATGTGCGATTTCATTATCGCTGCTGATACTGCCAAGTTCGGCCAGCCGGAAATCAAGCTAGGCATTATTCCTGGTGCGGGCGGTACGCAGCGTTTGCCGCGTGCAGTATCTAAGGCCAAGGCAATGGATCTATGTTTGACGGCGCGCATGATGGATGCGGCTGAAGCTGAGCGTGCGGGTTTGGTGTCGCGCGTTGTTGCTGCAGATAAGTTGATTGAAGAAGCGTTGGCAGCAGCAACAGTAATAGCAAGTATGTCGCTACCTATGGTGATGATGGCTAAAGAGTCTATCAATCGCGCCTATGAAACGACGCTGGCAGAAGGTGTGCAATTCGAACGTAGATTGTTCCATAGCACCTTCGCTACAGAGGATCAGAAGGAAGGAATGCAGGCATTTTTGGAGAAGCGTTCACCTAGTTTTAAGAACGTTTAAAAGCCTCTGCAAAAAGAATTTATATTATTTTCAGAAAAGCGCTTGCCAAGTTGAAAGAAGCTTTGCTATAGTTCGGCTCCCGTCGCAGAACACGCAGCGAAACGCGAAGTAAGCGAGCTGAAATGTGAGTGTGATGGGGGTGATAAGTGGTTTGTTTTTCGGGTCCGTTTTAGATGTTTTAAAGCGAGTCTTTTTAGGAAGTTTTTTAGAAGAGTTTGTAAAAAATCTTTTAAAAAATAAATTAAAAAGATGTTGACGAAAACGAAGACATGCCACATAATCTCATCTCTCTGCTGCTGACGAACAAAACGATTCGCAGCGACGCAAACGACGCAAGTTGATAGCGAAGCAGAACAGGTTCTTTAAAAATTAACAGTCGATAAGTGTGGGCGTTTGATGGAAGCGCGGCAGCGAATTTATTCGTTGTCATAACTTTAAACATTAAATGCTCACAAAGAAATATAGATACTTTCAGTTAAATGAAAGTACCTGTCAGTATTTTGAGTGAGCGACCGGTTCGAAAGAACCATGTCAGCAATGACATAAAACAGAGATTAAACTGAAGAGTTTGATCCTGGCTCAGATTGAACGCTGGCGGCATGCCTTACACATGCAAGTCGAACGGCAGCATGGGAGCTTGCTCCTGATGGCGAGTGGCGAACGGGTGAGTAATATATCGGAACGTACCCTAGAGTGGGGGATAACGCAGCGAAAGTTGCGCTAATACCGCATACGATCTACGGATGAAAGTGGGGGATCGCAAGACCTCATGCTCATGGAGCGGCCGATATCTGATTAGCTAGTTGGTGGGGTAAAAGCCTACCAAGGCATCGATCAGTAGCTGGTCTGAGAGGACGACCAGCCACACTGGAACTGAGACACGGTCCAGACTCCTACGGGAGGCAGCAGTGGGGAATTTTGGACAATGGGCGCAAGCCTGATCCAGCAATGCCGCGTGAGTGAAGAAGGCCTTCGGGTTGTAAAGCTCTTTTGTCAGGGAAGAAACGGTGAGCTCTAATACAGTTTGCTAATGACGGTACCTGAAGAATAAGCACCGGCTAACTACGTGCCAGCAGCCGCGGTAATACGTAGGGTGCAAGCGTTAATCGGAATTACTGGGCGTAAAGCGTGCGCAGGCGGTTATGTAAGTCAGATGTGAAATCCCCGGGCTCAACCTGGGAATGGCATTTGAGACTGCATGGCTAGAGTGTGTCAGAGGGGGGTAGAATTCCACGTGTAGCAGTGAAATGCGTAGAGATGTGGAGGAATACCGATGGCGAAGGCAGCCCCCTGGGATAACACTGACGCTCATGCACGAAAGCGTGGGGAGCAAACAGGATTAGATACCCTGGTAGTCCACGCCCTAAACGATGTCTACTAGTTGTTGGGTCTTAATTGACTTAGTAACGCAGCTAACGCGTGAAGTAGACCGCCTGGGGAGTACGGTCGCAAGATTAAAACTCAAAGGAATTGACGGGGACCCGCACAAGCGGTGGATGATGTGGATTAATTCGATGCAACGCGAAAAACCTTACCTACCCTTGACATGTACGGAACCTCTGAGAGATTAGAGGGTGCTCGAAAGAGAGCCGTAACACAGGTGCTGCATGGCTGTCGTCAGCTCGTGTCGTGAGATGTTGGGTTAAGTCCCGCAACGAGCGCAACCCTTGTCATTAGTTGCTACGAAAGGGCACTCTAATGAGACTGCCGGTGACAAACCGGAGGAAGGTGGGGATGACGTCAAGTCCTCATGGCCCTTATGGGTAGGGCTTCACACGTCATACAATGGTACATACAGAGGGCCGCCAACCCGCGAGGGGGAGCTAATCCCAGAAAGTGTATCGTAGTCCGGATTGTAGTCTGCAACTCGACTACATGAAGTTGGAATCGCTAGTAATCGCGGATCAGCATGTCGCGGTGAATACGTTCCCGGGTCTTGTACACACCGCCCGTCACACCATGGGAGCGGGTTTCACCAGAAGTAGGTAGCCTAACCGTAAGGAGGGCGCTTACCACGGTGGGATTCGTGACTGGGGTGAAGTCGTAACAAGGTAGCCGTATCGGAAGGTGCGGCTGGATCACCTCCTTTCTAGAGTTTGCGTGAAAGTTAAGCGTCCACACTTATCGTCTGTTAGTAAGAAAAGAACAGTTAATGTCGGCAGTGCGCAGGCTGAATCAGTCTGCGGGTTGTTGGTTGGTACTGATCCAAACGGGTCTGTAGCTCAGTTGGTTAGAGCACCGTGTTGATAACGCGGGGGTCGTTGGTTCGAGCCCAACCAGACCCACCAAGAAATACGTATAACCGGTTTCGGGGGTTTAGCTCAGCTGGGAGAGCACCTGCTTTGCAAGCAGGGGGTCGTCGGTTCGATCCCGTCAACCTCCACCAAGATGTCAAACCTAAGTTGATCTGCATGAAAGTGCGGACGTGATTTAGGTTTGATCTTTTAGATAGATCATTGGCTGTTTTTGTTCTTTAACAATTTGGAAGAAGTAAAGATTTATTGGTGCAAACCAATGATGCGCAAGCATTGTTGAGATGCGCTGATGGGTTTTGATTGTATCAAATCAAATAGTATTGACGATCAGTTATCCGAAAGGATAATCCAGTGTCAATACAGCAAACACGTAGTACTTGTTTGCCTTATAACCGTCTCTTGAAAGTGCAAGCGATTGAGAGGCTAAAGTTATAGGGACAAGCGAATAAGTGCACATGGTGGATGCCTTGGCGATATCAGGCGATGAAGGACGTAGTAGCTTGCGATAAGCTGCGGGGAGCTAGCAAACAAGCTTTGATCCGCAGATTTCCGAATGGGGAAACCCGGCCCTTTGGGTCATCACTCACTGAATACATAGGTGTGTGAAGCGAACGCGGCGAACTGAAACATCTAAGTAGCTGCAGGAAAAGAAATCAACCGAGATTCCCAAAGTAGTGGCGAGCGAAATGGGATCAGCCGCAAGTTTTAGCATCAGATATAGTGGAATGCTCTGGAAAGTGCAGCCATAGAGGGTGATAGCCCCTTACACGAAATATGTGGTGTGGAACTAAGCTTGCAACAAGTAGGGCGGGACACGAGAAATCCTGTCTGAACATGGGGGGACCATCCTCCAAGGCTAAATACTCGATATCGACCGATAGTGAACCAGTACCGTGAGGGAAAGGCGAAAAGAACCCCGGAAGGGGAGTGAAATAGATCCTGAAACCGTGTGCATACAAACAGTAGGAGCGGACTTGTTCCGTGACTGCGTACCTTTTGTATAATGGGTCAGCGACTTACATTCAGTGGCAAGGTTAACCGTATAGGGAAGCCGTAGAGAAATCGAGTCCGAATAGGGCGTTCAGTCGCTGGGTGTAGACCCGAAACCAAGTGATCTACTCATGGCCAGGTTGAAGGTGCGGTAACACGCACTGGAGGACCGAACCCACTAATGTTGAAAAATTAGGGGATGAGCTGTGGGTAGGGGTGAAAGGCTAAACAAACTTGGAAATAGCTGGTTCTCTCCGAAAACTATTTAGGTAGTGCCTCAAGTATCACCATCGGGGGTAGAGCACTGTTATGGCTAGGGGGTCATCGCGACTTACCAAACCATTGCAAACTCCGAATACCGATGAGTGCGAGCTTGGGAGACAGACGTCGGGTGCTAACGTCCGGCGTCAAGAGGGAAACAACCCAGACCGCCAGCTAAGGTCCCAAAGATTGGCTAAGTGGAAAACGAAGTGGGAAGGCTAAAACAGTCAGGAGGTTGGCTTAGAAGCAGCCATCCTTTAAAGAAAGCGTAATAGCTCACTGATCGAGTCGTCCTGCGCGGAAGATGTAACGGGGCTAAGCCAGTCACCGAAGCTGCGGATATATCTTCGGATATATGGTAGGAGAGCGTTCTGTAAGCCTGCGAAGGTGTCTTGTAAAGGATGCTGGAGGTATCAGAAGTGCGAATGCTGACATGAGTAGCGATAATGGGGGTGAAAAGCCTCCACGCCGTAAGCCCAAGGTTTCCTGTTCAACGTTCATCGGAGCAGGGTGAGTCGGCCCCTAAGGCGAGGCAGAGATGCGTAGCTGATGGGAAGCAGGTTAATATTCCTGCACCGTCGTTAGATGCGATGGGGGGACGGATCGCGGAAGGTTGTCCGGGTGTTGGATGTCCCGGTTCCTGTGTCATAGAAGGCTGTTAGGCAAATCCGGCAGCGTAATTCAAGGGCATGGGACCAACGAATTTATTCGTGAAGCAATCGGAAGTGGTTCCAAGAAAAGCCTCTAAGCTTCAGTCTAACGAGACCGTACCGCAAACCGACACAGGTGGGCGAGATGAGTATTCTAAGGCGCTTGAGAGAACTCGGGAGAAGGAACTCGGCAAATTGGTACCGTAACTTCGGGATAAGGTACGCCCTTGTAGTTTGACCACTTTACTGTGGAAGGATGAAGGGGTTGCAATAAACTGGTGGCTGCGACTGTTTAATAAAAACACAGCACTATGCAAACACGAAAGTGGACGTATATGGTGTGACTCCTGCCCGGTGCTGGAAGATTAAATGATGGGGTGCAAGCTCTTGATTGAAGTCCCAGTAAACGGCGGCCGTAACTATAACGGTCCTAAGGTAGCGAAATTCCTTGTCGGGTAAGTTCCGACCTGCACGAATGGAGTAACGATGGCCACACTGTCTCCTCCCGAGACTCAGCGAAGTTGAAATGTTTGTGATGATGCAATCTACCCGCGGCTAGACGGAAAGACCCCATGAACCTTTACTGTAGCTTTGCATTGGACTTTGAACCAATCTGTGTAGGATAGGTGGGAGGCTTTGAAGCGGGGACGCTAGTTCTCGTGGAGCCAACCTTGAAATACCACCCTGGTTTGTTTGAGGTTCTAACCTTGGTCCGTTATCCGGATCGGGGACAGTGCATGGTAGGCAGTTTGACTGGGGCGGTCTCCTCCCAAAGTGTAACGGAGGAGTTCGAAGGTACGCTAGGTACGGTCGGACATCGTGCTAATAGTGCAATGGCATAAGCGTGCTTAACTGCGAGACTGACAAGTCGAGCAGGTACGAAAGTAGGACATAGTGATCCGGTGGTTCTGTATGGAAGGGCCATCGCTCAACGGATAAAAGGTACTCTGGGGATAACAGGCTGATTCCTCCCAAGAGTTCATATCGACGGGGGAGTTTGGCACCTCGATGTCGGCTCATCACATCCTGGGGCTGTAGCCGGTCCCAAGGGTATGGCTGTTCGCCATTTAAAGTGGTACGTGAGCTGGGTTTAAAACGTCGTGAGACAGTTTGGTCCCTATCTGCCGTGGGCGTTGGAAATTTGAAGGGGGCTGCTCCTAGTACGAGAGGACCGGAGTGGACGAACCTCTGGTGTACCGGTTGTCACGCCAGTGGCATTGCCGGGTAGCTAAGTTCGGAAGAGATAACCGCTGAAAGCATCTAAGCGGGAAACTTGCCTTAAGATGAGATTTCCCAGAGCCTTGAGCTCTTTGAAGGGTCGTTCGAGACCAGGACGTTGATAGGTCAGGTGTGGAAGTGCAGTAATGCATTAAGCTAACTGATACTAATTGCCCGTACGGCTTGTCCCTATAACCTTAGCAGGTGTAGGCAACAAGTACACGTGAGTGCGAACTTGATTCGTGCAATCAAAACCGCTGTACCATCACCCATGGTTACAGTGTGATCTTTACTTCTTCCAGATTGAGTTGTTTGCTCAAGTCAGCTTTAACGACTTAGCAAGTGGCTTTACAAGTTATGCCTGATGACCATAGCGATTTGGTACCACCCCTTCCCATCCCGAACAGGACCGTGAAACGAATTTGCGCCGATGATAGTGCTGCAACCAGTGTGAAAGTAGGTCATCGTCAGGCTTTTATTTAGAAAACCCCTCAGCAGAAATGCTGGGGGGTTTTTGCTTTGGAAAATCGGTTTTACATCCTCGATCGTTCGGGAAAATCCAGGCTCTACGTCATCGGAAACTGGAGACGATAGCACCAATTCAGACCGCACTTCGTTCCATTTCCTCTTCCGTTCGTCCTGATACACGCTACAGCAAATAATATCGACTGCCCAAGTACGCTCAAGCATGATCGCGATCCTCGATCGCTTACTTCTCGCGGATATTTCTGCAGCCTACGCGTTACATTGATGGAATTACTTGAGTGATTTGAGCGGATTGATGGCCGGGAGCCACACTGAGGAACGCCTAGCCAAATGCAAATTGGCTAGGCGCGTCATGTGAGTTGATATACGCTATTGAGATTGTGGACTCGTACTGTTCGTAAGGTGCACTGCCATAATTTTAAGCAGCAAAGACTAGCAATTACTCTAGAAAGCGCGTTTTGCGCAACAGTTAGATTCTATTTTTTGGTAGAATAGTCGGCTTCGCTGATGTAGCTCAGTTGGTAGAGCAACTGATTCGTAATCAGTAGGTCGGGTGTTCGATTCGCCTCATCAGCACCAGTAAAATCAAAGGGTTACCGTGTAAACGGTAACCCTTTTTGTTTTTAAAGGGATTATTGCTGCAAAAATGCTGCAATTCATGCGCCTCAGAAAACCATATACGTTTAGCGTACCAATATCAGCGTGGTTTGGAGGCAACGGCGGAATTGCGCGGATTTTTTTTGACCGACGCCGCTGCAAAAGATACTCAAATCCTCCGTGAAGATTTCTACTAAGCGAAGGAGTTGCCAAGTAAGACCTATTCCATCCGAAATGCGAAGATAGAATGCCTAAGAGAGTACTTTTTCCAGCGCCATTTGCACCCGTAAGAACGGTTAACCGAGGGTGAAACTCGATATTAACGTTGCTGAACTGCCGCCAGTCGCTGACGGTTAAGTTGCGAAAAACTCTAGTGCCGTTGGACACATCAACTCCCTAATTAATTATTGTTTTTGCAAGAAAATTTAACTTTATATCGAGGATTTTCCACGATTTAATAGAATAAAGTCATCGCATATATTAATGAAGCACTTTAGTAATAATGTTTGCTGCGCAAATGTTGTAACACTACATACTCCGGCGGTAAGAAACCACCTCTGGTCAAAAGGATGGGCAGAGTATCCGCATGGTCGAGAGTGACCGTGCAGCATTTTTCAACGTTCACTTCCTTTCTCGCTATTGAACTACCGCGGTTCAAAGTTCGTCAGATTGTCCGCCAAGACTGCCTGCCAACGCGAAACTACAATGGGCTGCCAATCCTTAATCCTATAATTGGCGCCCCAAAACAGTAATGCATGTACAACGTCACTTAATTTGACCTAAAAATCACATCGGTTAATACAGTATTTGGTTGATGCTAAAAATGGTGTTGCGTTTATTGCGTTTGTTTCGTATGATTTGTTTACAATGAATTTAATGCCTCTCCATTTAGAAAAGGAATTACTAATTCCTTTTCTAAATGGAGAGGCGGCGAGAGAGGATTGATTTGCTCTTTGGCAACTATGGAGAATTACTATGACTACCCCTATCCTTGACTTGGAAATGTCTCTTGAGAGCCAAGAAGAGGTTGAGCTCGCAAAGGCGGCACAACGTTGCATCATGAGTGCTTTAGACCATTCAAAAGCAGAAAATATTGCATTGATGGAGGAGGATTGTGTGGAGCGTGTGGACGGACAACCCATCCTTAAACTTCCACCGAAAGTTTTGAGACTTATGGCCAATTTACTTGGCAATCTTGCACAGGGCAAGGGAGTTGTATTGATGCCCAAAGATATGGATTTGACCACGCAAGTTGCGGCTCAATTCCTAAATGTGTCCCGCCCTTATCTGATTCGCTTGCTTGAGCAGGGCAAGATTCAGCATCATATGGTTGGGTCACATCGTCGTGTGCGCCTGGCTGATGTAATGGCATATAAAGAAGCAAGAGCATTAAAAGCTAAAGAGAATCTGAACGCGCTACTTGAGCAAGCTCAAGAACTTGATATGGGCTATTCCCGTTAATGGCCGGCGTTTTGCCATACACAGTAGTACTGGATGCGTGCGTGCTATATCCCGCACCACTAAGGGATATTCTAATTAGGCTTGGCGTTCGTGGGGCGTTTCACGCCCGTTGGACGGCACGCATCCATGATGAATGGGTATCCAATTTACTAAAGCAGCGGCCGGAATTAACGTTCGCCAGTCTATCTAGGACCGTAGAGTTGATGAATGACTCTATCGAAGATTCCGTCATTGAGGAATATGAATATCTGATTGATTCTCTTGTACTTCCAGACGCTAATGACCGCCATGTTTTGGCGGCGGCGATTGTAGGCCATGCAGATGCAATTGTTACTTACAATAAAAAAGACTTTCCTCCTGAGGTGGCTAAAAAACACAATATCGAAATATTGCACCCAGATGATTTTTTGGTATTTCAATATGATTTAGGTAATGTCCCGTTCTTGAAAACGGTTAAAGAACTGAGAGAAGGTTTAAAGAAACCACCGACAACTGCAGAAATGCTAATCGAAACATATAAGGCAGTACAATTACATCAGACTGCGGCATTGTTAGCCAAAGCGATTGAGCTAATTTAATAGCTCGCGCATTCAATTCTGCACTACTCAGATAGCCACCTCCAAGGATGGAGGTGGCTGAGAGAATAGACCGGTCGAGGATAACTGGTCATTACTATTATCTGATATAGCTTATCCTCTTTCGCTATTCGAACCACCACGGCTCAAAATTCGTAGGACCATCCGCCAAGATAGCCCTCCGACGCATCACTACAATGGGCTGCCAAGCCCTAATCCCTTTTGGGAACCACACTACTTTTCAACTGCTGGCAGTTTTCGAGCATCCGAAGATTCGCCTCATGCTTGACTGATTAAGTCTCGCAATCGGCTCAAACTCTACTATCCGCCTCTCCCTCTCTTGTACTCATCTTCACCAGTGCCACCCGGTGCAAGAGCCGTCAGAGATTCCCACGTTAGCTAACCGTGTCGAAACCACGATTTAGGATTGCGGCATCTCAAAGTCAAAGCATCGCGTACGCTTACCCAGTTGCCTGGTTTCAGTCGCCCGATGTTCCATAGCGGCGACCTACCCGCTTCGACTTGTCATCAATGCATCACTCCCGAAAGAGCGCACCCAAGGTTTCTTACTGCGATAAAGAGGACTCTCACCTCTATTTACATGCTTAAGCTATCCAGCGACCCTTCCATTACGAAGGTGCCAGGGATTCCAGGTTTCCCCTCCTCACCCCTAGTGCATTTCAACACTCTCAGCAGCCCACACGCGCAGCATCCGTCACGCCGTTCATTTCCGTACGTCCCGAATGATGGGGCTCTATAGAGTAGAGATGAATCCCAACATGACACACGTCTTTCAAACAGGAATTACGTTTATCTCACTCGATATCCGCACCAAATTACGCACGCTCAATGACCCTCTTGCAATGTGGTTGTACGATTTCTATGAAACGCACGAGGTTCCTCATGCCATCACAATAGAAAAAATCAAAAAACTCGCAGGAAGAGAGCAGATGCTAGATTCGCGCGGGAATCAGTTAAAACCAGCGCAACAAAGAAGTAAGTGGCTTGTAGAACTAAAAGAATCATTGTTGACGCTCGAGAAAGCCACGGACTGGGAAGTGCGCTTGGAGAAAGACAAAGTAATCGTACGAAAGCAAACTTCACCCAAAAGGAATGTAGTTGAGCCTGCTCAACTTATTAGTGAGCAGGATGAGGAAAACGATATCTAATGAATGACGAATTGCTTCAATCGAACTTCGTTTATAACTGCAACTCAAGCACGATTAACGCGATTGGCTATTTCTTCGGCTTTAGTAGGTCGTCCCACGCGGCGGGATTGAATAGGGGCAAAGGACATGGCAGATTTCGAGTCAATCCAGGCCTCTACATCGCTTGACCTCCATCGG
This sequence comes from Herminiimonas sp. GW821-FHT09C12, assembly GCF_059416385.1. Taxonomy (NCBI): domain Bacteria; kingdom Pseudomonadati; phylum Pseudomonadota; class Betaproteobacteria; order Burkholderiales; family Oxalobacteraceae; genus Herminiimonas; species Herminiimonas sp. GW821-FHT09C12. The sequence goes on along the minus strand of NZ_JBWKPC010000001.1, from coordinate 563,534 downwards.
AGGGATTTCCCGAGTTTAATAAGGGGTGGCAAATCGCCGCCTTTATTCACCCGGTTGTAGATAGTCTGTTTAGCCAAGCAAATGACGTCGCTAAGTTCGTCAATGTTGAGAAAGCGCTGCATATGATAAAGTGGTTACGCAGTCACATGACTGCGTAAATGTATAGAGTTCCTGAGTGACCATGGTGATACCTCACTTTACCTAGCGCTTTTCCTTTTGCTGCAAATTTGCTGCAGCAAGTGCAGTAACTTTAGGGAAAATGAAGTAAGAGTGGGTAAGATAACCCGTTGATTTTATGAGGTTTTGATGTGTGAGGCCCCTTGCAAATACTGATTCGTAATCAGTAGGTCGGGTGTTCGATTCGCCTCATCAGCACCAGTAATTTTAAAAGGGTTAGCGTAAAGCTAGCCCTTTTTCATTTGTGTGGACGCTTATCGTTCACGTAAATTTGGTGTCTCAAACTTTCAAGAAGAACGACTCCTTGATATCCAATTGGGCTTGGAATATGTCGAGCCAAGTCAGTAGATAGCAGCTCCTAAGGCGTAGAAATCCTGTCATGGGGCAATTTTCTCGTCTCAAAACGCGCTACTTCCTTGATAAATATCTCAATATATTCAATGCCTTACGATTAAATTAATTTATCGTTAAGAGTTATTTAACGTTATTTTAATATTTCCATTGACACTGAGTATTCCGTCACCTATGTTGAATACAAGTAGTCGCCCTAAAGGGGAGTAGCTTTACTGCATACGCCGTCATTACGGGAAAATTCCCCGGCCTGCAGGCAACGGCAACGTTGTAGCGAGACCTTTACCGAATAGAGGTAAAGGTTTTTTTTCGTTCCAACCTTTTTCAATATTCGGCGGTGAGTGAATGCCAGTCGGGTGTGAGGAGGAGCCATGGAATTATTCTCAGCGGAATTCTTCTCTGCATTACTGGCAATCATTGTGATTGATCTTGTTTTGGCTGGAGATAACGCGATCGTCATTGCGCTGGTCGCACGAAAACTGCCTAAGCATTTGCAGCGCATCACGATCATAGGCGGCACGATAGGTGCGGTTGTTGTGCGGATCGCGATGACCATCGCAATTGTCTGGCTGTTGAATGTTCCTGGGCTGTTGCTGGTTGGTGGTGTGTTACTGGTTTGGATCGCTTATAAATTGCTGGCACCTATCCATGATGACAAGAAGCAGCTTGATCTAGCGTCGTCACGTGTCGGTTTGTGGGCTGCAATACGTACCATCATCGTGGCGGATGCAGTGATGGGCATGGATAACGTGTTGGGTGTGGCTGGTGCAGCACATGGTGAGTTCTTGCTGGTGGTGCTGGGATTAGTGATCAGCGTTCCGATCATGGTGCTAGGTAGCACGCTGATTTTGAAATGGGTAGAGCGTTATCCGGTCATCATTTATCTGGGTGCAACAGTACTTGCATGGACGGCGGCAAAAATGATTGTGCAAGAGCCGATATTGCAGGAGTTTTTTGCGCAGAATGAATTTGTAGTCTGGTTACTGTACGGCTTGGTCATAGGCGGAGTCGTACTGAGTGGTTTGCTTAGAAATGCGCCTATCAAATCGACGCACGGGGAGGCAAGACCAAAACATCCTTGAAGACCGTTCACAAAAATTACTAACGTTTATACATTGCGAGGAGATCATCATGCTCAACATTCTCATACCCGTAGACGGTTCGCGGAATGCGTTGCGTGCAGTGGAATACGTTATTCAATACCGTGCAATACATGACGAATTGATCAACGTGAACCTGGCCAATATACAACCCCGTCTGTCGAGATACATCACGCGTTTTGTACCATCAGCCAATGTTCGTTTGTTGCAACAAGAGCGGGCTGAGCAAGCACTGCAAGGTGCCGTCGACTTGTTGACTAAAGCTGGCGTTGAACATTCTGTTCACATCAACAAGGGCGATGCTGCAGAAGGTATCGTTGCATGCGCTCAAGAAACTGCATCACAAAAAATCGTGATGGGCACCACGCGGAAAAATGCACTGTCGAGATTTTTTCAAGGTTCTGTCGTGAGTAAAGTCATGGCTTTGACGGATCTGCCAGTCGAAGTTGTCGCGAAAGAAAATGCGACGAAACTGGCGCGCTTTGGCATACCAGTTGGTGTCGGATTGGCAGTATTGTGGCTTGCAGTAGAGTAAAAAACGTTGTGTATTCCAAGCAGCGATAGCATGATTTTTGTATAGTGCTTGAATCTTGAAATAAGTGACGTAGATATTGAAGGGCCAGCTTTATAGCTGGCCCTTCTTGTTTTAAAACTGATTTGAAGAAGGAAATTCAAACTCCATTTCTCCACTTTGCATCACATACGACTCACTATGTGATCGCCTCTAGAAAAATTCTCCATCCATTTGTTCGCAGCAGATACTGCCTCAATGGCAGAGCAATATTCAATCCTCCTACCGTTCTTTATGGCCAAAAATGGTAAGTCTTCCCCATCTTTTCTTTGTTTATTTAGTGTTGGGTCAATTTCAATATTCGGAATTTAGATATGAAAGAAACTGGATATAGAAGTGAAATTTTGTTGGTATTGAATCGGAAAACACGATGCTATTCTGGCAGCGATAGGGAAATTATGCCGCTTTGCAGAACCCATGCATAGCTCGTATTTTTTGAGAATAACGCTCTGCGTCTTCAAGGAAACGAGCAAGCTGAGTGTCGATAGAGTCAATACTCCATGCGCGAAATATCGACTGTATGTAGTTAGCGTTTCGTGGTGATGGATGCGTCACGCATTGTAATCCCTGTCTGTAGTAATCGAAATTTTCAGCAATGCAGAACAGCGCGTTGGGCTTTCCTTTTTGTGATGCCTGCAACGCATGGAGAAATAAATTGGATTTCACATTAGAACCGCAACAACAGTATTCAACAAAATCAATCATCAGTATTGGTGCGACCGTATTGCTGCATTTGGTGATTGGTTATGCATTGGTCACCGGCCTTGCGCGTGATGTGATCAATGTCATTACCAAGCCGATCGAGACGCGCATCATTGAAGAAATAAAACTGCCGCCACCGCCGCCGCAGGTCAAGACTCCGCCACCACCGAAATTCGTGAAGCCGCCACCAGCGTATGTGCCGCCACCTGAAGTGCAGGTTAACATTCAGCCGCAACAAAATGTAATTGCAGCTGTCAGCAGTGCGCCGCCTGAGCCGTATGTGCCGGCCACGCCGACGCCGGCAGTTGCCAAGGTCGGGTTGGCTTGTCCGGATTCCACTCGCATTCGCCAATCGCTGGAATATCCACGTCAAGCTTTGCAGAACAATATTTCCGGCAATGTACTGGTTCAGTTTGTGGTGGGTACGAATGGTGAATCTAAGGATTTCAGTTTGATTCGTTCGGCACATCCGTTGTTGAACCGTGCTGCGCTTGATGCGGCACATCGTTTCAATTGCGTAGGTCAAGGCCGCGAAGTAGTGGTGCAAGTGCCATTCGAATTCAAGGTGGAGTAGGCGTTGTCATCGCCCCACCGACATTAATCATTGCAGCAAATTTTGTTGCGAATATATTTTCATTGGAGAAATCATGTTGAGCCGTAATCGTTTATCCACCGCCGCTGTTGTGTTGGCACTTTTCTTCAGCGCTCCTGCCTTTGCTGCGACGGCATCTACAGTGGCAGCGCCGGCAATTGCTAGCGCATCTGCCATTACCGCTGCGCAAGCATCCGCCGGCAATGCTGCGGCAGTCGCTGGTGATCATGCTAAAGAATCCAATCCTTATGGTATTTCCGCTTTATGGAATGGTAGCGATGTCGTAGCGAAAGGGACGCTGCTGATTCTGCTGCTGTTCTCCATCGGTAGCTGGTACATCATCATCGCCAAGTTGTTGGCACAGCGCAAACTGCATAAGCAGGCACGTGATACCGAACAAACATTCTGGGATGCCGGCACAGTACGCCAAGGTCTAGATACGTTGGAGAGTGGAACACCGTTTCACTTTATCGGCACGCTTGCGTTGAAAGCAACCGAACATCACAGTGGTTTACTGGCGCATGTGGACTTCAATACCTGGGTAGTGCAATCCTTGCATAGCTCGGTCGATACGGTGAAGAACCGCTTGCAAGATGGCTTGGCATTTTTAGCGACGGTTGGCTCTACCGCACCATTCGTTGGTTTGTTCGGCACTGTGTGGGGCATTTATCACGCGCTGACGGCGATTGGCTTGTCTGGCCAGGCATCGATCGACAAGGTAGCTGGTCCGGTTGGTGAAGCGCTGATCATGACCGCTATTGGTCTGGCAGTTGCTGTGCCGGCCGTTCTTGGTTACAACTTGCTGGTTCGTCGCAACAAGGCTGCGTTGGAAAGAGTACAAGACTTCAGCTCTACTCTGCACGCCGTCTTGCTCAGCTCTGCGCCAGCCAAAGCGAGCTAAATCATGGCACTTACCTTTGGCAATGGCGGGGAAGAAGATAACGTCGTATCCGAGATCAACACCACGCCGCTAGTCGACGTGATGCTGGTGCTGCTGATTATCTTCCTGATCACGATCCCGGTCGTCACCAACACGATTGCAGTGAATCTCCCGCATGAAGTTAATCATGTGCGCGAAACCAAGCCGGAAAACATCAATTTATCCGTCGACAAAAACGGCAAAATTTATTGGGATCAAGAATCGGTTGCCAGTGTGGATGCATTGGCGACGCGACTGAAAACAGTTTCGGTACAAGAGCCGCAACCAGAGATTCAGATACGCGGCGATGGAGATGCCAAATATGAAGCAATCGGTCGCGTGATATTTGCATGCCAGCGTGCGGGGATAGTGAAGATAGGTTTTATCACCGAGCCGGCACCGCGCGGTGCATAAATTTTGACGAGAAGGAATAAATCATGAGTATGAGTGTAGGCTCCGGCGGCGATTCAAGCGAGCTGGAAGTCATGTCGGAAATGAATACCACGCCGCTGATCGATGTGATGTTGGTGTTACTGATCATGTTGATCATCACCATTCCAATTCAGTTGCATAACGTAGAACTCAATTTGCCAGCGGGTAATCCTCCTTCACAAACGGTGATCCCGGAGGTGGTGCAGGTCGATATCAATGCAGCAGGTGTCGTGAGCTGGAACGGTGAAGCTATTCCAGATCGAGAAGTACTGGATATCAAACTATCTGGTGCGGCAGCGCAAGAGACGCAACCTGAACTGCATCTGCGCGCAGATCGCAATGCACCGTACAAAGCGGTGGCCGCTGTGCTGGCATCGGCGCAACGCCTGGGTGCGAACAAACTCGGACTGGTCGGGAATGAACAATTTGCGCAATAAAGTTATTCGTTTTACCGGACAAAAAAGAAGGTAAGCATGGCCGAGGTATTGAGTTTCAATAAGCAAGGCAGCAAGGTAGAAATCTATGCGCAGTTGCTACCGCAGATTAAATCCTTACTCGCCAGTGAATCGGATGTGATCGCTAATTTGGCAAACATCTCTGCGGTCTTGAAAGAAGCATTCGATTTCCATTGGGTAGGTTTTTATCGTGTGCAGCAGAATGAATTGGTACTTGGTCCATTTCAGGGGCCGGTTGCTTGCACACGGATTCAAAAAGGTAAGGGCGTGTGCGGCAGTGCATGGCAACAAGCCGCGACTATCGTTGTGCCGGATGTAGACCAATTCCCAGGTCATATTGCATGCAGCTCCTTGTCGCGTTCAGAAATCGTCGTGCCTTACTTCGATAGCGACGGTAATGTAGCTGGCGTTCTGGATGTCGATAGCGACAGACTGGATGCGTTCTCCGCAATCGATCAACTGTGGCTGGAGAAAATCGCAGTGCTCTTGCATTAAAACACCTCTTCAATCGGTGAGTAGATATCTGCTCTCGCTGATTATTATTCCCATCGCATCAAGCAGTGAATTCTGGATCGCAGCAATGCGTATCCGGCTACGCATTGCGTGATGCATATTCTCAAGAAGATTTACATGGCACTTACTGACTATCGTAACTTTGGACGTACCGGCGTCAAGATATCTCCGTTGACATTGGGCTGCATGATGTTTGGCAACAAGACCGAGCTGGATGAAACCATAAGCATCGTTGATCGCGCGATAGAAGCTGGTATCAACATTATCGATACCGCCAATGTGTATGCGCGTGGTCGTAGTGAAGAATTCACTGGTGAAGCGCTTAAGCGCAATGGCAAACGTCACGATATTTTTCTCGCATCCAAAGTGCATCTTCCCATGCATGATACTGACGGCAATCTACGTGGTAGTTCTCGTCGCCACATCATTCAGCAAGTAGAAGAAAGCCTGCGTCGCCTGCAAACGGATTATCTCGATCTGTATCAAATCCATAGGCCGGAACCGACGACAGCTATCGATGAAACTCTGCGTGCATTAGATGACCTGGTAAAGTCAGGAAAGGTACGCTACATCGGCTCGACCACCTTCGCCGGTTGGCAAGTGGTCGAAGCTCTGTGGGCCAGCAAGGAACTGGGTCTGAATCGTTTTGTCTCGGAACAGCCACCATACAATTTGCTCGATAGACGCATAGAGCGCGAGCTGCTCCCGGTTGCAGAAACCTTCGGCCTTGCTGTCATTCCGTGGAGTCCTATTGGCGGCGGTCTGCTGTCTGGTAAATACCGTAAAGGTCAGCCCTTGCCACTGGATTCGCGCTATACCAATCCCAATCCTATGCAGGCCAAGCGTTTTGTCGATCGCGTGTTCGATGTGATAGAGCCGCTCTCCGAATTGGCCGCAGAAAAAGGCGTGCCATTGTCGCAACTGGCTTTGGCATGGACGGCGCAACAGCCTGGCATTACCAGCGCCATCACCGGGCCGCGTACGCTGGAACAATTGGAAGATGCGATCAAGGCAATTGACGTGACGTTCACGCCAGAAGACCTCAAACGCATCGATGCGATCATTCCACCTGGTACGCACATCGCACCATTCTACGAAGCCAACTTTGGTGCCAGCGCATATCGCTGGTAAGTCTTTATCGGTGCGTGGCATCACTTTGTTACGCACCGATCTGTTATCCATCTATTCAGCTAAGCATTGCACGTCGTCTGCATGAACTCCGAACAAAATCGGAATAATGAAATGAAATTTGCTTGGTTCTTAAGCCGACACTGAATTGATATTGTTCTTTGGTCGGGCCGCTTAATCCTCGCCATGGCGAGCGACTCCGCTGGGTTGTCGACGACAGCAATAAAAATCCCAAGAGTTGGTACATGTAATCAGCGCGATTAGTTATCGCGCATCTCTGGAGTCCTTTATCGATGTTGTTGCCACCGTTATCAGTGCGGTGCGCTTCCGCTATGGCTTTTCACCAATAGATAAATTTTTCGCAACAGATCGAGATAAAGAATGAGCAAGAAGATCCGCATGAACGCTTTCAATATGAACTGTGTCGGTCACATACATCACGGTTTGTGGAAGCACCCACGCGACAACTCCGTTGATTACACCAAGCCGGAATACTGGACGGAATTGGCGAAGCTGCTGGAGCGCGGTTTGTTCGATGGCATCTTCCTTGCGGATATCGTCGGCGTGTATGACGTGCTCGGTGATGGCATAGAAACGACAGCGCGTGAAGCAGTGCAGCTGCCAGTCAACGATCCGCTCTACGTGGTTCCCATCATGGCGCAGGAAACCAAACATCTCGGCTTTGGCGTGACATGCAACCTGACGTATGAGCAGCCGTATTTATTTGCGCGTCGCCTCGCCACGCTGGATCATTTGAGTAATGGCCGTATCGGCTGGAATATCGTCACCGGTTATCTGGATAGCGCTGCACGCGCGATGGGCTTGACGCAACAGATTGACCATGACGATCGCTATGAGCGCGGCGACGATTTTATGGAAGTGTTCTACAAGCTGCTGGAAGGTAGCTGGGAAGATGATGCCGTGTTAAAGGATCGCACACGTGGTATCTATGCCGATCCTAAAAAGATACATCGTGTTCATCACAACGGTCCGTATTACAAAGTTGATGGTGTCTATAACCTGACCGAGCCATCACCGCAGCGCACGCCAGTCTTGTATCAAGCAGGTGCATCGCAACGCGGTAATGAATTCGCCGCCAAACATGCGGAGTGCGTATTCACCGGCGCACCTACACGAGAATTGCTGGCGAAGGGCATTGCCAATATTCGTAGTCTTGCTGTCGATGCTGGCCGCCAACCAAATGACATTTTAGTGTTCACCGGTTTGACGGTAGTAGTTGATACCAACGAAAAAGCTGCGCGTGAAAAATACGAAGACTACAAACAATACGCCAGTGCAGAAGGCTCACTCGCACACATGGCCAGTGGACAAAGCATAGATCTTGAAAAGTTTGAACTGGATGAGGAAATCACGCCAGAAAAACTGGAGATACTTTATCCAGGACGCTTGAAGCGTGTCGGTAGCGCACGTGGTCGCAACTTCCTCGAAGGAACGACGCGTCGCAAGTTGCTGGCAACGCGTGGCTTCGGTGCGCAGAACTCCGCCATCGTTGGTACGCCATCGCAAGTTGCGGATGAAATCGCCAAGTATGTGGCTGAGACCGATGTCGATGGCTTCAATCTGACGCGCACCATTGCACCGGAAACCTATCGCGATTTCATTGATCTGGTGATTCCAGAATTGCAAACCAGAGGTTTATACAAAGAGGCTTATGAAGAAGGCACATTGCGGAAAAAGTTGTTTGGCCAAGGTGCCAAGCTTCCTGATAACCACACTGCAGCCCAATATCGAACATGGAAATAATCAGGTGCACTGAGCGCCAGCCTTATTGATGCAAGGAGAAAAAAATGAGTACACCCACAACATTGCAGTATGCCGATCACGGCAAAGTCACAGTGCTACGCAGCGATGAAGAGGCGCTGGCCGTGGCGCAAGTCCTAGCCGATGAGTTTGCGCAGGAGGCTTCGTTACGTGATCGTGAGCGTCGTCTGCCTGTAGCGGAACTGAAAAAAATCACTCAGAGCGGCTTGTGGGCGATTACGGTACCGAAGGAGTATGGTGGTGCGGGCGTTTCCTACGTCACGTTGGCACAGGTCTTTGCGATATTTGCCAAGGCAGATGGATCTATCGGTCAGATTCCTCAGAATCATTATTTTGTTATTGAGTTAATACGTGAACACGGTAGCGAAGAGCAAAAGAAATTTTTCTTTGAGCGCATACTCGCCGGCGACCACTTTGGTAATGCATTGGTAGAACTCAACGTCAAGAAGCCGGAGGACAGGGAGGTAAGCTTGTTTGACGATGGTGATGAACACTACCGCGCCAATGTCCGCAAGTTCTATGCGACCGGCTCGCTCTATGCAGACTGGATACCGACTGCGCTTAATACAGAAGACAAGGAAGAGCATCACCTGGCATTTTTTTCTCGCCATGCAGAAGGCTTGACGATCATCGATGACTGGGCGGCGCTGGGGCAACGCACAACCGCTAGCGGCAGCGTGATTCTGGATAACGCACGTATCGAGAAGAAGTTCGTTATCTCGCACCGGGAGAAGAAAGAGCATGTATCGCCGGTCGGCCCTACCGGACAGATCATGCATGCCGCGATTGATACCGGTATCGCGCGTGCTGCATTTGAGGCGACGATAGCCTTCATTCGTGGGCGTAATCCCAAGAAGTCGGATGCCGCGCCCGATGCGAGTTGGGAAGATGATCAATTGACGATACGTGAGATAGGCGATCTATCGGTCGCTTTGCATGGGGCAGAAGCGTTGCTGGAACGCGCCGGCAGGATCATAGACCATGCGTATGAGACTGGCTTGCAAACGGACTGGACCAGAGCGTCCATCGCGGTATCTGAAGTGCGCGCTGCCAGTACCCATGCGGCACTGTTGATTACCAACAAGCTGTTTGAATTTTCAGGTACGCAATCGACGGCTAGTAAACACAATCTGGATCGCTACTGGCGTGATGCGCGTACCCATACCTTGCACGATCCGGTGCGATGGCGTCTGTTTGATATCGGCAATTATTATTTGAACGACAAAGTTCCGCTACGTCGCCGCTTTAACCAGATAGAAAAAAAGGTTGAAGAAAAAGTGCAGGAGCCAGTGGTGGACATTAATGTTGTAAACATAGCGAATGAGGCGCTATCCAGCGTCTGACAACTCGGCCGAGCTAAGCCTGATTGAAAAAAGAAAGTGGTGAAACATGCAATACGAAAATCTGGGGAAAAGCGGCCTGAAAGTATCCCGTCTGTGTCTGGGCGCGATGATGTTTGGCGGTACCGCCGATGAAAAAACCTCGCATCAAATCATTGATCACGCATACGAACAAGGCATCAACTTTATCGACACCGCCGATGTATATACCAATGGTGAATCGGAACGCGTAGTAGGCAAGGGTATTGCCGCTCAGCGCGATAAATGGGTGTTAGCCACCAAGGTCGGTAACGGTTCCGATAAGTGGCCGAATGAAAAGGGTTTGTCACGTCGTCGTCTGGTACAGGCAGTAGAACAAAGTCTGCAACGTCTGGGTACTGATTACATCGATATCTATTATCTGCACAGACCGGATGCGACGACGCCTCTGCGCGAGACGATACGCACACTGGGTGAATTGATCGCGCATGGCAAGATACGTTACTTCGGTTTGTCCAACTTCAGCGCATGGCAAGTGGCAGAGGTTGTGCATCTCAGCAAAGAGCTGGGCGTTGATCAGCCTATCGTGTCGCAGCCGTATTACAACGCAGCCAACCGAATGCCGGAAGTCGAGCATCTACCGGCATGCAACTTCCACGGTCTGGGCGTGGTGCCATACAGCCCCTTGGCGCGTGGTGTACTGACAGGGAAGTATCTGCCTGGCAGCGAACCGGATCAAAACAGCCGAGTCGGCCGTGGCGACAAGCGTGCGCTGCAAACAGAGTGGCGTCAGGAATCATTGCAACTCGCGCAAGCGATATACGAGCACGCACAAGCACACGGAACAACGAATGTGGAATTGGCACTGGCCTGGGTGTTGAACAATCGCCTGGTGACTTCAGTCATTGGCGGTCCGCGCACTTTTGAACAATGGCAAGGTTATCTGAGCGGATTGAACTATCGCTTCACGCCAGAAGATGAGGCGCTGTTCGACAAACTCGTGCCACCCGGCCATCCGAGTACACCGGGTTACACCGATCCAGAATATCCAGTAACAGGTCGCGTGCCTCGTAATCTGATTGTTTGATCGCGATGGGTTGCCTCATGCAGACAGCTCATCTGTGCAGCGTATGCATGGAATTTTAAATAACACTATTTTGTGGATAGCCGTTTTATGAGTATTTCTTCTGTCCCTTCTGCGGACGACCCTGACGCCAGTCCTGCCATCAACATCGCAAGCAAAGCGAAGAAGCCGATACCTAAAGTGTTGCCGCATCATTCGGAAGAGATCGATGTACAAGCCATGCCGCAGGTGCTGGGGCGTTTGACGCGATTGGCAGTACGTTATCCATGGCGTTGTACATTCGCGATTCTGGCGGCGCTGGGTGCCGCCGTTTTCAACTTGCTGATGCCATTGCTGCTTGGGCATGCGGTGGATCAGGCTGGCCATCTGCTCGCTGATGCCAAACTGGGTGCCGACGTTGTACAGCATGCCTTGCTGGTAACGGGGGGATTGATCGTTGTCGTCTGCGCAGTACGTGGCATTCTGACTGGGTTGCAAGGTTATCTGGGAGAAACTCTGGCGCAAAAGGTTGGTTACGATTTGCGTATGGCTTTCTTTGAAAAGCTGCAGAGGCTCAGCTTCAGCTATCACGACAAGATACATACCGGCGATTTGATTGCACGCGGGATGCTGGATCTGGAAGGTGTACGAGCTTTCCTGGAGTTCGGTGTATTGCGTGTCATCACATTGGTCTTGTTATTGAGTGTCGGTTCATGGCGCTTGTTGAGCATAGATGTCACCTTGGGTTTGCTGGCCTTGAGCTTTGTTCCTTTTGTCGCGTGGAATGCGGCACGTACCGGTTTGAACTTGCGCATCAGCTGGCAGCGATTGCAAAAGATGATGTCCGAAATGACATTAAACATGGAAGAGAATTTGCAAGGCGTGCGCGTGGTCCGTGCCTTCACGTCGCGCCTACATGAGATGGCCAAGTTCGACAAGATATCCGACCTCGCCCTGCGTTTATCCAATCAGCGCATCACGGTGCGTATGGGCTCGATGAGCACGATGACTCTGGCGTATTACACCTCGATGGCTTTGGTGTTGTGGGTGGGCGGCCAACGTGTAGCGAGCGGTGCCTTGACGGTGGGTTCGTTAACGGAATTCCTGACCTTCATCACGATCCTGCAACAGCCTCTGCGTCAGATCGGCATGATCATCAACGCCAGTGCGCGTGCAACCGGTTCGGGCGCACGTTTGTTTGAAGTGCTGGATACCGATCCAGAGATCAAGGATGCAAAAGATGCGCACGATCTGATTATCGATAAAGGTGTGCTGCGTTTTGAATCGGTCAACTTCGCCTACGGTCATGGGTCCAATGATAGAGCGATATTGCACGACATTAATTTTGAAGTAAGACAAGGCCAGGTGCTCGGCATAGTCGGTGCACCAGGTAGTGGCAAATCGACACTTGCACATCTGATTCCACGCTTCTATGAAGTTGATTCCGGTCGCATCACGATCGATGGTCAGGACTTGCGCTCATTGAAATTGACATCCTTGCGGCGTGCCGTCGGTCTGGTGCAGCAAGAGAATTTTCTGTTCGATACATCGATACATAACAACGTGGCGTATGCCGAGCCTTTGATTGATGAGGCACGCGTGATTGATGCTGCATCGATTGCGCAGATACACGAACACGTAGAGCAATTGCCCAAGGGTTACACCACACGCGTTGGTGAGCGTGGTGTTGCCTTGTCTGGTGGTCAGCGTCAACGCATGACGATTGCGCGTGGCTTGTTGGATCAGCCCGCAATCCTGATTCTCGATGACTCTACGGCAGCAATTGACCCAGCGACAGAACAACGCGTACGCGCTGCTTTGCAGGAATCGATGAAGAATAGTGCAACCATCATCATTGCGCATAGGTTGAGTTCGCTTAAACACGCTGATCAAATCATCGTGTTGGATGAAGGTCGTATCGTTGAACGTGGTACGCACGCAGAACTGGTCGCTGCCGGTGGACACTACGCCGCTTTATGGGCTTTGCAGAATCGCGGAGCGCAGGAGCAAAGAAATGCAGTCAATGAATTAGTTGCTGCTACGGCGATACAGAACGATAACGTGGAGTTGGCATCTTGAGCGCACCAGAACAAAAAAAGAGCATCGACCTGAATGCAGAAGTACGTGGCGAAGAGATTTTCTCTCGCTACGATAGTCGTGTCGTTTCACGTCTATGGGTTTATATAAAGCCACATCGCTGGGCCTTGCTTGCGGTTGTCTTTACGGTTGCCTTGTTCACGATAGTACAAGTGTTGATTCCGGTGACGGTGCGCTATGCGGTCGATAGCGCGGTAGGTAATTCCAGTTACGCATTCAATACCATCCTGATCGCATTCGGCTTCCTCATCGTGTTGAATTCGGTATCCAACTTCTTTCAGGAATGGGTGGCGGCACGTTTGGCACAACGCGTGATTTTTGATCTGCGGCGCGCGATGTTCAATCACTTGCAACATGTATCGCTGTCTATTCTTGATCAGACACAAGTCGGACGTCTGATGTCGCGCCTGCAAGGCGATATTAATTCCTTGCAGGAATTCATGGAGACATCGGTTTCTGCAGTCGGCGATTTTTTCCTGTTGCTGGGTATCATCACTGTGCTGTTGCTGATGGATGTGAAGCTGGGTTTGCTGACCTTGTGCGTATTGCCGATGATGGTGATCGTACGCAAGATATGGTTGCCGTGGGCACGCAAGGCATTCACACGTGCGCGTGAAGCGTCGTCTAGCGTCAACTCTGCATTGGCAGAAAACATCAACGGCATACGTACCGTACAAGAGAGTCGTCGTGAGATCGTCAACTTCCAACGCTACGATGTGCGCGCAATAGAAAATCTGGAAGCACAAATTGGTTCTTCGCGCGCCGCACAGGTGATGATGCCAACAGTGGATACGCTCACTGGATTCGCAATGGCGATCGTCGTCGTCGTCGGTGGTTCATCAGTCGTGTCGGGACAGCTTGATGTTGGCGTAATGGTCGCTTTCATTTTTTGTGTGCAACGCTTCTTCGATCCGATACGTACATTAACGATGCAATACACCGTCATGCAACGTGCGATGGCATCGGGCCACAGGATTTTTGAAGTGCTGGATGTTGAAGTTACCTTGAGTGACAAGGCAGATGCTCAAGAATTGGCAGACGTACCCCCCGCGATTGAATTCAATCATGTCACCTTCGGTTATCGTCCCAACCAGCCGGTGTTGCACGATTTGAATCTGCATATTCAACCGTATCAAACAGTGGCCCTGGTCGGCCCGACCGGTTCCGGTAAAACCAGTATCGCAGCATTGATACATCGCTTCTACGATGTGTGGGATGGCGAAGTCAAAGTCGGCGGGCAGGATGTACGTGATCTGACACTGGATTCATTGGGGCAATGCGTCGGTATGGTGTTGCAAGAGCCGTTCTTATTCAGCGGCACGATTGCAGACAATATGCGTTACGGCTTGCAATGGGCAACCCGCGAGCAGGTCATCGAAGCTGCCAAGGCCGTACGTGCACATGACTTCATCATGCGCTTGCCGGATGGTTACGATACACAGCTGGGCCAGCGTGGCCGTAATCTATCGATAGGCCAGCGTCAGCTATTAAGTTTTGCCAGAGCGTTGTTGGCGAAACCGAAGATTCTGATTCTGGATGAAGCGACCGCGAATATTGATAGCTTCACCGAACTGGAAATTCAACGTGCGTTGAATGTGCTGCGTAAAGGAAGAACCACCATCATCATTGCGCACCGTCTTGCAACAATACGGGATGCGGATGTGATCGTGGTGCTTCAAAAAGGTCGTATCGTTGAGAAAGGTTCGCACGAAGAACTGCTTGGGAATAAAGGTTTATATGCGAAGCTGCATGCCAGCAGCAATGAATCGTTTGATGATTTTGTCGAGGCAGCAGACGAACATGTCCAGAATAGCTAATCTTAACGATGAATTTCTTTGATCCTTTAAGTCTAATAAACGGAAATTAATGTTGATAGTCAGACCTGCAGTTTTTGCTGATTGCGGTGCAATAGAAAAATTGCTGCTGCAGCTTGGTTATGCAATTGATTTCGAAGAAGTGAGAAAAAAGATTGCAGCGACTAGCGATTTTGATCATGTATTTGTAGCGGAATTGAATCGGAAGGTCGTCGGTAGCATCAGTATTCATGCTTTTCAGCTATTCCATGTAAAGGGAAGTATGGGACGGATTACTTCTCTGGTTGTAGATGAAGCGCATCGCCGGGAGCAAATTGGCATTGCCTTGATGGATGTGGCCGAGCAATGGTTTCGTACAAAAGGTTGTATCAAGTTTGAGGTGACGAGCAGCAATAAGCGTCTTGATGCTCATCATTTCTATGAGAAAAATGGATATGCATTAGATGGTCTGAGATTTTCAAAAATAATGAAAGAATGAAGCTCGTTCCTTTTGTAGTTTAAATACCTCCTCCAATTCTGGAAAATTGAAGAGAGGCATCTTTAGTTCCACTTCATCTTCACGCGCACTTGCCATCCTATCCACAACCCTCCGAAAAGAAAGAGCGCAAATATCCAGCCTGATGCCGCGCCTGCCATGATTCCGGATAGCAACGTGCCGACTGTGCAACCCAGCGCGACCAGAGAACCCCAGCCCATCAGGATGCCGCCAACAAAAGCGCGGCTGATTTCAGGAAGTTTGGGGCGGCGCGGTTTGAAGTCGCCGGCAGAGAGTGCGGCAGCCAGCGAACCGAATATGAGACTGAGGACGAATACGCCGTTTTTCGACCACAAGGTTTCCTTGATGACGGTGGCGCAACCGGAGAAGGTGTCTATTCCTTCCAGTCGGCTTGGCAGCCAGTGCAGGTGGTCTGCGGTGGTGCGTGCGATGCTGCCGAGTTCGGCAGTGACGCCCAGTGGCGCAATACGGAAGTAAGCCAGCACACCGAGGAAGCCGATCAGCAAACCGCCTACATATGTCGGCCAGCGTCTTTCCCATTTGCTGTCGGGAGTTGCTTCTTGTGCCTTATGTCCACGCCAGAGCCAGATGGCCAGCGCAGCCAGTACGATGAGTTGCAATGCCACCGATCCGGCATAGCCGAAGTGATGCGGCAGCCAAATGACCGGCGCTTGCTGTATGCCGGAAAGATACAGCGTGTTCCAGCTCAGGAAACCCAGGACGAAACCAAACAGGGCGCCGAGCAAGGCAAACGGCGAGACGGTAGAGCCTTCGCCGAGGCGATATAGATGTGCGCTGATGCATGAACCTGCGATCGCCATGCCAAAGCCGAAGCTGAGTGCACCTGCCGCCAGTATCCAGCTGACAGGTCCTATATGGGCTTGCGGTGGAAGACGACCAATAGTCGGGGTCGGCATGAAGGCGCCGAAGACCAGGTGATAACCGAGTATGCCAATCACGAGCGCGGCAATGATGCCGAGCAAACCACGGGCATCGCGTCGCTCAATGAAGTCGCGACTGACGCAAAAAAAACAGAAGCGCGAACGCTGCAGGAAGATGCCAAATGCAATGCCAAAAAGGGCAGACAGTGCCAGTTCGCGTCCACCCTCGGCAACGCTGCCAAGGGTGTGAGAAAACCAGACTGCTGCCATCAGGACAATGACAGATGGCACAAGCCGCCGAAGCGGCGGCAATGCCAGATCAGCCAATTATTTGCCGCCCCATACTGTGCCGGCCAGATTCGTCACCGGTACACCAACTGCGTTGCCGTATTCCGTCCACGAACCATCGTAGTTGCGGACGTCATAGCCCAGCAGTTTTGTCAGTGCGAACCAGGTGTGGCTGGAGCGCTCGCCGATGCGGCAGTAAGTGATGACTGGTTTGCTGCCATCGATGCCGGCTGCCGCATAGATTTTCTTCAGTTCATCAACCGATTTGAAAGTGCCATCCGCTGCAACAGCTTGGCCCCAAGGCACGTTAGCTGCGCCCGGGATGTGACCGGCGCGGATAGCCAATTCTTGTACGCCGGCTGGTGCGAAGATTTTGCCGCTGTATTCATCAGGTGAACGAATGTCGACCAATGCCACATTGCTTTTCTTTTCTGCTGCTGCAACGACATCGCTCAAACGTGCGCGCAATGCAGGATTGGCTGCGCTGACTTTGATATTGCCAGCTGCCGGCAATTTGGTCACAGCAACCAGTGGGCGATTTTCTGTTTCCCATTTTTTGCGACCGCCATCCAGCAGTTTGACGTTCTTGATGCCATAGATATCGAATACCCATGCGCCCCATGCCGCGAACCAGTTATTGGTGTCGCCATAGAGTACGACAGTGCTGTCGTTATTGATGCCGGCGTTACGCAGCAGTTTTTCAAAGTTTTGCTGGCTCGCGATATCGCGACGGACTGTGTCGACCAGATCGGTATGCCATTCAAAATTTACCGCGCCAGGGATGTGCGCGCGTTCGAATACGCCGGGATTAACACTAACTTCAATCAGGCGTAATTTCGGATTGCTGATGTTTTTTTCCAGCCAGTCTGTGCTGACGAGGAAGTCACTAGGCGCAGCATGTGCCGCACCTAAAAACAAGCTGCCTGCAATCAGCAGGGACTTGATGATTTTCATGTTTGATTCTCCTCCGGTTGTTAAGAAAGCGTTACGCATTCACATTACCGAAGAGATTGCCGACGAACAACGAAGCATTTTCAATATCGATATTCAGAAAATGCATGTTCCATAAAGTGGAATAAATATTCGATGATCAAGCAGTCAGGAGGGAGAGATCTTTCCACACGAAGCTCTCTTGCTCATACTCTTCCGATCCAAGTTGGATCGGTTTGATGCTTTCAGAATAGGCACCGAGATGTGCGTAGAAATGCCGAAATGGATTGTTGGTCAATGCCCATACCCTCAGAGATTTTTTATCGTGTTTGATTAATTCGGTGGCAATCGCATTGACGAGCTTGCGTCCAATTCCATGGCCTTGATTTTCTTTGCGTATATAGATTGCGTATAGCTCGACATCGCAAGGTTGCTCAATCGTTCGATCTGGCCCAGCGCGGGCAAATCCCACAACCTTCCCATCCTGGTTCGTCGCTACGTAGTACAGAACATTTGCCGCTTCCAGCGTCTTGCGATGACGTGCTTCTTGTTGTGAGTAACTCAGGCTGTCGAGAAATGATGAAGTAATGTGGCCTTGAAAAGTTGTGCGCCATGTATCCACCAATACGCGTGCAATGTCAGAAATGTCCGTTTCATTTGCGTATCTGATGGACACTTGATCTACGATATCTGACTTGATCACGCGCTCTTCAAATCTTCCAATCTCAAATTCGGCGCAAACGTTTCCAGGAAGCGATAAGCGAACGAAGGCAGAAAGGTGCCGTTCCTGACAGCGACCAGGGTCGTGCATGAGCCGAACAACGTACCTTCTGTCTCTAGTACCGTCAAGCCGTTCTTCTCTATGCCATCCAAAGCCATTTCTGCCACGATGCCGACACCAAGTCCACGTTCGACATAGGTCTTGATGACGTCTGCATCCATTGCTGTCAGGCGGAAGTCAGGTATTAAACCTGCCTGATTGAATGCAGCATCGACGCATTTACGTCCAGTGAATTGCGGGTTGTAAGTGATCAATGGATATTGCGCGATGTCTTCCAGTGTGACCGGTGATTTTTTCACTAATGGGTGATCGATAGGAACGATGACCTGGTGATTCCAGGAGAAGCATGGATAGGAAATAAGGTCTGGTGATTGGTCGAGTACTTCGCTGGCGATGCCGATATCTGCTTCGCCGTTGCTGATCATGGCGGCGACCTGATTCGGTGTGCCTTGATGCAGTTCCAGTTTTACTTTGGGGAATTCATTATTGAATTGTTCGACTACTTTTGGCAGCGTGTAACGCGCTTGTGTGTGCGTGGCGGCGATGATCAATTGACCGGTATCGACGCCTGAGTATTGACTGGCATATCGTCGCAGATTTTCAGTTTCCAGCAGGATGCGTTTGACGATTTCTACCGCGCCATCACCTGCACGCGTGACAGAGGTCAGTCGCTTGCCTGAGCGGACGAAGAGGTCTATGCCTAGTTCGTCTTCCAGATCCTTGATCTGTTTGCTCACACCGGATTGCGATGTGTATAGCACCGCTGCAACCTCGGTCAGATTGAGATTGTTCCGTATCGCTTCGCGTACAAATCGTAATTGCTGAAAATTCATGAAGCTTTTTCTCCGTTAATACTGATTGCTACTACCTTGCGTATGTGTTGCAGAAGAGGGCAAAGTTTATTCATTCGAATGCTTATGTATTCCGTGTATTTATACGGCGACACGATGCCAATTTATTTAGCATAACAATCCGAATTTCATATAAGAACCAATTAAAAATTGTTTGCATATTCCGCTAAACGTTAAAGATATTTGATATATGCATGCGGCTCTAAGTACTTAAAAAAATAGACGCTTAAAACAGTAATGAAAGCATCGTTAAAATTTATCGTATAGGAGACACGGAATGTTTCTCTGCAATGGACGTGCTCATTTCAGAAATGAGTGCTTGATGAATTTCATTCCTTAATTGCAACTATCTATTGCTATGCAGTGATGCTAATCATAGAAATTCTTGCCAGTGCTTGGCAACGAATTTGTACGAATATGCATATCTGAAGTTTGATATGCACATCCCGAATTTATAAGCATGAATTGCTTCGTTGGATGTATGAGAAGGAGAGGCTAGGATTCAACTTGTCATTGTCCGATATCTCTCAAGATTGGATTTAACCCGCGCCGCAAGGTCGCGGGTTTTTTTATGGCGCAAACCATTAATCGTGTTTGCTGATGCGAGGCATCGATCAAACGATATATCAAATCTCTTGCTATAGATCGCAGTTTTTATTGTTTGTGACATGGAGATGAAGGCGGTAACTTCACAAAAAAATTATTCGCTTGCATATCGCAAGCCTGAGTGTTGTTGAAGAAGGAATCAAGATGGCATCGCCCCCACGCCAAATGAGTATTGGCATGAATATCCTCGGTCTCGGAGGACACGGTTCGGCATGGCGCTTCGCAGAAGTGCCGAGCAGCGCATTGCTTGGCGTGGAATATTTCCAGAACATCGCACGTATATCGGAGCGTGGCACGCTCGATGCCATTTTTCTGGCGGATGGCCCTGCGCTTAATGGCAATGTCGCTACCAATCCTATCGGTGGACTGGAGCCTACGGTATTGCTTACCGCGGTTGCACTCGCAACCAAACACATAGGTGTGATTGCCACCGCATCAACGACATATAACGACCCTTACAACTTGGCACGTCGTCTTGCTTCGATCGATCACATCAGCGGTGGACGTATCGCATGGAATGTGGTGACGACAGCTGGCGATATCGCTGCGAAGAATTTTGGTTTGAATGGTGCGCCTCTGCATGAGGATCGTTACGGCCGTGCCGCAGAATTTATCGATATCGCACTCAAGCTGTGGGATAGCTGGGAAGACGAAGCGATTATCAATGACTGGAAAAAAGGCGTGTTCGCTGATGCGAGCAAGGTGCATGCGATCGATCATGTCGGTCAGCATTTTTCAGTAAAAGGACCGTTGAATGTGCCGCGCTCACCGCAAGGTCGACCGGTATTGGTGCAAGCCGGATCATCTGAAGGTGGCAAGTCGGTTGGCTCGCGTTATGCCGATGCGATCTTTACGACGCAAACTACCTTACCGGATGGTCAGGCCTTCTATAGCGAGATGAAAAATCGCGCACGTACATGGGGTCGTGATCCTCATTCCTTGAAGATCATGCCTGGCCTGTCTACTGTCATCGGTAGCACCGAGGCGGAAGCGCATGCACGTTGCGATGAGCTGGACAGCTATCAGGGCGAACTCGGTTTGGCTGGACAGATCGCAGCGCGTATCGGCATTGCGGTCAGCGATCTGGATTTGGATGCGCCATTGCCGTGGCATCGTATTCAAGATGTACGTGAGATGACACGTGATCCTGCAGCGCGTGCACTCGGTGCAGGATCACATGGCTTCTTCGATGCGCAAATCAATCTGGCGAAACTTGAAAACCTGACCGTTCGTCAATTATCCAAACGCATACGCAGCGGCCATCGTCTGGCAGTCGGTACGCCGGAACAAATTGCCGACACGCTGGAAGAATGGTTCAAGTCCGGCGCTGCTGACGGCTTCAACATCATGCCGGACATGTTCCCGTCTGGTGCTGAGATTTTTGTCGATCAGGTCGTACCGATTTTACGTAAGCGCGGCATTTTTCGCACTGAATATACCGGCACTACCTTGCGTCATCACCTCGGCTTGTCACGACCAAGAAGCCAGTACGAAGAGGAAGAAGTGTGCGAGAGCTTGCTCGCCGTCTGACCATCTTCACCGCACGCATCATCGCGTAATTAACTCCCCATTAAAACGATCACCGAGGTTTGTCCGCAATGAGTACTTTACCCGCAATGAGTACGGGATCAACAGTTCAACTGGAGGCGCCTGATTTTGGCGCGACGCTCGATCAGTCGATTGCGCGCGGTGGGCGCTTGTCCAATCGCCTGAATGATTGGCGCAACTTGCGTCCTGGTTTGGTTCTGGCTGCCATCTTCGTCCTCTTTTTAATCGTCGCTGCTCTGCAGCCGAGCTGGATTACTTCGGGTGATCCTTTGGCAGCATCGGCGCGTGAAGCATTCCGCCTACCTAGCGCAGTGCATTGGCTGGGCACGGATGAAAACGGACGTGATGTCTGGACGCGTTTGATCTATGGCGTACGTCCATCACTGCTGATGGGTTTGGCAGCGACAGTGATCGGTCTGATCTTTGGTGTGACGATAGGTTTGTTCGCCGGTCTGGGTAATCGCATTGTAGATAATCTCTTGATGCGTGTGATTGATGTATTGCTGTCATTCCCCGATCTGTTGCTGGCGCTGGTCATCATTACCTTCTGGGGACAAGGCATGTTCAACACGATCGTCGCTGTTGGTGTTGCCAGCGTACCGCGTTATGCCCGCATGGTACGTGCACAAACATATAGCGTGCGTCATGCGCAATATGTGGAGGCGGCGACTACTCTGGGTTTGCGTCGCTCGACGATCATCCTGCGTCACGTATTACCGAATACGATCAAACCGGTTTTGATATTGGCGACGATAGGCATAGGCGGAAAAATTGCTGCCGGTGCGGCATTGAGCTTTCTTGGTTTTGGCGCACCGCCACCTTCACCGGAGTGGGGATCAATGTTGTCAGTCGGCCGCAACTTTTTGTCGAACGCATGGTGGCTGGTCACGGCACCAGGTGTTGCAGTGACCTTGACGGTGATTTCCATCACGGCATTGGGGCGTGAGTTGTTATTGCGTAGTGAAGGCAAGCGCACATGACAACGCAGGCAAGCAAGGCACGACCGTTGGTGGAAGTGGAAAACCTGCATGTCCGTTTTGGGCATGACGGTCCCACTGTCATTAAAGGCATCTCGTTCAACTTGCATCGTGGCGAATGCCTGGCACTGGTGGGCGAGTCTGGTTCCGGCAAAAGCGTTACTTCACGTACGCTGGTTGGCTTGACCGGGCATCGCAGCACACTGCAGGCAGATCGCTTGCAATTCGATGGCGATGATCTGCGTCATTTTAATGAACGCACGTGGCGCGATATTCGCGGTCGTCGGGTCGGCTTTGTGATGCAGGATGCGCTTGGTTCGCTGGATCCTTTGCGCACGGTAGGAGCAGAAGTTGCCGAGCCGCTCAAATTACATGGCAACTTCACCAAACAGCAGCGTGAAGAAAAAGTCATCGCCTTGTTGCGTTCGGTCGGTATGCCCGATCCTGAATCGCGTCTGCGTCAGTATCCGCATCAATTGTCTGGCGGCTTGCGTCAACGTGCATTGATTGCTTCTGCAATTGCCTGCAATCCTGAACTGCTGATTGCTGATGAGCCGACTACCGCACTCGATGCGGCCGTGCAGGCGCAAGTACTGGATTTGCTCGAATCCTTGCGCACGCCAGATAACGCAATGCTGATCGTCAGCCATGACTTCGCAGTGGTATCGCGCCTGGCTGATCGCGTGGCCGTGATGTGGCATGGCGAGATCGTTGAGCAAGGACCGCTGGATGCCATCCTGCACGATCCGCAACATCCTTATACCAAATCATTATTGTCTGCTGTGTCTTCTGTGCAGAAGCGCGGTCCGGCTCGTCAAAGAGTTGCCGTCGCAGAAGATGGTCATTTAATCAGCGTGCCGACCGAGCTGCCTGCCAGCGTCCTCAACAAGCATCCTATCGTTGTGGAATGCAACAACCTGACCAAGATTTTCTACGGTGCCGATGGCGTCAAGCGCATCGCGGTATCCGAAGTGTCCTTCGCTTTGCGCAAAGGCGAGACCGTTGGCATCGTCGGTGAATCCGGCTCCGGCAAGACAACCTTGACGCGCATGGTGCTTGGGCTGGAAACGCCCAACATCGGCAACGTGCGCTTGCGTGATCGGATCTGGAGTGAGCTCACTGCTGACGAACAACGCGCAGAGCGCAAACGCATACAAGTCGTTTTTCAAGATCCGCTCGCTTCTTTCGATCCGCGTTACACGGTAGAGCGTGTGTTGGCTGAAGCACTGGGCGTAGCTGGTTATACCGATGCAGAAAAAACGCGGGCACGCGCTATTGAACTACTGCATCTGGTGCGACTTGATCAAAGTTATCTGCATCGTCGTCCTATCGAATTATCCGGCGGACAACGCCAACGCATTGCCATCGCACGCGCACTCGCGCCGGAGCCGGAAGTGCTGGTCTGCGACGAACCGGTTTCCGCACTTGATGTATCGGTGCAAGCACAAATTCTCGACTTGCTGATCGATCTGAAAGATCGCCTGGGTTTGTCCTGTCTGTTCATCTCGCACGATCTTGGCGTGATCCATAGGATCAGTGACCGGATTCTGGTGATGAAGGATGGTGTGGTCGTCGAATCTGGCGGCGTGCACGAAGTCTTCGAGAATCCTCAGCATCTTTATACGCAAACGCTACTGAGTGCAGTGCCACAACTGGGAACAAGAAAACGCGTAGCGCATTCAATTGATATCGGGAGTAGGGAAAGTGAAAAAGAAGGTGAACTTGATGCAGCATGATTCAGCGCGCAAGCGATCAATCGATGACAAGAAACAGAAGCCCAGTATGGAAGTCATTGAGTGCCGATGTCGTGATGTATTGCCTCCAGAATTTTTATAAAAACGATAAGAGAGATTCGAGGAGCAGTACGGCAACTATCTATGCGGACGCAAGCAGCATGACTGCTAGTCCCATTGCAGTTGTAAAGAACGAGTCGCTCATTTGATCAATATTGGGAGTAAGAAAAGTGCAGAAGAAAGTGAATTTAACGCCACATAAAGGGCGCATTGTCCAACCATCGACACATCGTGCTTTACGCGCATTGAGTGTAAGCGCAGTGTTGTGCATGGCGAGCGGTGCCATCTACGCGCAGCAAGCTACACCGCAAGTGGAAGATACGGTTGTCATCAAGGGCAAGGCATTGAAGTCATCCGAAAAAGCAAAAGCAAAGCTGGATGAAGTGCCAGGTGGTACCAGTCTGGTCGGTAGCGATACGGTTGAAAAAGGCCGTGCTTCTACCAATGAAGATGTGCTGGCTTATCAGCCTGGTGTATTTGCACAAGCGGCTGGTGGCGCCGATGGCCTCAAGATTTCGATCCGTGGTTCCGGTATTAATCGCGGTACCAACTTCTTCCGTTCCGGCGTCTTGTTCATGTTCGATGGTTTGCCGGTTACCGGGCCAGGTGGTACGCCATATGAATTGTTCGAGCCCTTGGGCTTGAGCTATACAGAAATTTTACGTGGTGCGAATGCCTTCGATTACGGTGCGTTGACATTGGGTGGCGCGATTAATTACGTGACCAAAACAGGTTACGATGCGGCGCCATTTGAAGTACGTCTTGAAGGTGGCAGCTTTGGCTATCGCAAAGAACAAGTGAGCTTTGGCAAGGTGATCGGGGCGCTCGATTACTACGTCAGTCTGACTGATTCATCGCGCGATGGTTATCAGCAGCAATCTAAAAGCAGCAGTCGTGGGATAGTTGCAAACATCGGCTACAAGATCAATCCTGATCTGGATACACGCTTCTACTTCCGTTATCGTGAAACGAAAAATCAGCAACCGGGTTTGTTGACGCGTGAGCAAATTGCACAAGATCCATCGCAGGCAAATGCGACCAACGTTGCTTTGGACTCTGCGCGAAATCAGCCTGGATCAACCTGGATCGGTAACAAGACCACATTACGTATCGATGATGTATCCAAGCTTGAAGTTGGCTTCAACTATCATGATTATCCGATCGATCAGCAAATAGGTATCAGTAGCGGCACATGGGGTTTTACCGACGTATCCTTGCTGGCGAACTACAGTCGCTCTGACACTTTGTGGGGTAAGGCCAGCAATACCAAGGTCGGCGTACTTTTCACCAAACATCTGGATGCTTACCTTGACTCCGCAGTGCGTCGTTCAACCGGTATTAACGCAGGCGTTCCAGTCGGTACGCTTTATCGACACGCCGATTATGGTGGTTCAGATACGGTTCTCCATGCAAGCAACGATCTGGAAATCGCGCCTAGTCTTTGGTTGACCAGCGGACTTTCTGCCATCCATACCGAGCGTTCTACCCAAGTCACTTTTCCTTCGAATGAGCCATATAGCCGTTCAACCAATGACCTAGCGCCACGCATAGGCTTGCGTTACAACATCACGCCGGATGTCCAGGTTTACGGTAACGCCAGTCGTTCGGTAGAACCACCAAACTCGTGGGCTTTCTTGACTCCTCCACCTTCTTATCCAACAGGTAGTGGGCCACTGTCAGGTGCAGCGCGCAGAGGTTTGGATCTGAAGGATCAAAAAGCCAATACTCTTGAACTTGGCGCGCGTGGGAAAACGGGTAAATCCGAGTGGAGCTTGAGCGCGTATCGCTCACTGATTAAGAATGAATTGCTGTCGGTGGAAATCATTCCAGCCTCGCTCGGTGTTAGTCAGGTCACTGCAGAATCCAATGCCAGCGCGACGATTCATCAAGGCGTGGAAGCTAGTCTCGGGAATGTTTTGTGGGAAGCCGGCGGGCAGAGAATTTCATTGCGCCAAGCCTATACGTTTAACGATTTCAAGTTCAAGAACGATAGCAAGTTTGGAAAAAATGAATTGCCAGGTATTCCGCGTCACTTCTATCAGGCTGAATTGCAGTACGCACATACGAGTGGATTCTATATTGGTGTGAATACGCAAGCGGCAGCGGGGAATTATGCCGATTATGCAAATAAATACAGAGCTAATGGCTATACGCTCTTCGGTGCCTCTGCCGGTTTTGAACATCCGACTGACGGTTGGAAGGTGTTCTTGGATTTACGTAATCTTGGTGACAAGCATTACGCCTCCAGCACTACTCCGCTTTACTCAGTAAATACCGTGGCTGACCAGGCTCGCTTTGCTGCAGGTGATGGCTTCGGTGCATTTGCTGGCGTCTCGTATGCATTCAAGTAATCGGTAGCTCATTCATTACACATTAGAAAAATAAATAGCTGACGCGTCTTTTAAAGACAGCGTCAGCACTTCGCCCTGATTTTTATCAGGCATTACTTAAGGGGTTATTTTGAAACAAGTACTTCCTCCATCGCAGATTATTTCCCGCGTAGTGGCTTCTATTTTCCCGCGGGCGCATCGTTCAAAATTATTGCATGCCAGCGTTGTGTTTTGCATGGCCAGCGGAATGGCTTATGCGCAGGAAACGACACCGCAAGTAGAAGACACCGTCGTCGTTAAAGGTAAAGCGCTCTCGACCATAGACAAAGCCAAAGTGCGACTGGAGAACGTCGCCGGCAGTGTCAGTGTGGTGAAAAATGCCGATGTGGAAAAAGGTCGTTCATCGACGCTGGAGGATGTGCTCGCTTTTGAACCGGGCGTCTTCGCGCAGTCCACTGGCGGTAACGATGCCATCAAGATTTCCATACGCGGTTCAGGTATTGCCACCGCTGGTGGCGTATTCCGGGAAGGCACTGCATTTCTTTTGGATGGATTGGCGCTGACTGGTTCCGGCGGTACGCCTTATGAATTACTGGAAATGTCCGGGATTGATTACACAGAAGTGCTGCGTGGTGCCAATGCTTTTCAATATGGTGCGTTGGCATTGGGTGGTGCGATTAATCTGGCGACGCATACAGGACGGACGTCGCCTGGTGTGTATGGGCGCTTTGAAGCTGGCAGTTTTGGCTGGCGTAAACAACAGTTGAGTGTAGGCGGTGTATCAGAATCAGGAGACAACGATTACTACGTCAGTGTGAGCAACTCCGAGCGGCGCGGTTATCAGCAAAACACTAACGTCGAGACGAAGGGCATAGTCGGTAACTTTGGTTTTCGCCTGACGCCGCAGTTGGAGACACGTCTCTTTGTTCGTTATCGCGAGGAGTATCACCAAAATCCTGGCCTGCTCACAGTCGCGCAGTTGAAGGCTGATAGCAGGCAGACCGATCCTGCCGTGGTTAATGGGCGTCAAGATGGCACCAAGCCTGGTTCGACTTTCATTGGTAGTAAAACGACTTATACGATCGATGACGTTTCCAAACTCGAGTTTGGTTTGGTTTATCACGATTACCCGCAGATTCTTAATGTGAATGCTCCAGGGGCGACGGGGACACCGAACTATTGGACGTGGAGAGATATCAATGCATCGCTGCGCTATCTGCGTAGTGAGCAACTATTCGGCTTGCAAAGTGAAACCGCAGTCAGCTTTACACGAACCCAGGCTATTAACTCCAGCGTTAAAACGTACAACGGAGCAACAGGGGCTTTACGCAAGTACGCGACGTATGACAGCTCATCCGACACCGTTCTGGCTGCAGGCAATGAACTGCAGCTTAATCCGCGTACCTGGTTATCGACAGGATTATCTGTCGTGAATATACGTCGTGATGTCAACACGCTTTATTCCGATCTTCCTCTTTCAAACGCTGGAACAACATACAGCCATCTTTATGCGGCCCCACGTCTGGGGCTGCGATATGAACTGGCGCCGAAACTTGTCGCGTTTGCCAACGTCAGCCGTTCTATTGATCCGCCAGTTACGTGGGGCTTTACCGGTTCCGGTACCCTCATTAGCCAAAATTACGTCAAAAACCTGACCGAACAAAAGGCCAATACTGTTGAAATCGGTTTGCGTGGAAGTAACGACACCTTCACTGGCAGTGTGGCGCTTTATCGCTCTGCGGTACGCAATGAATTGTTGACGGCGCAAATCCCGGGTGGATTGCCTACCGATATCGAAAAGCGCAACGCCTCGCCGACAGTACACCAAGGGTTGGAAGCTGGACTGGATGCACGTGTGTGGAAAGGCAAAGGTGGCGACAACATCGTTTTGCGCCAGGCGTATACCTATAACGACTTCCATTACAAGAACGATCCTATCTACGGCGCTAACGAATTGCCAGGTCTGCCTAAGCATGTCTACAGCGCAGAAGTGCAATACCAACATCCAAAAGGCTACTA
The DNA here is from genome assembly GCF_059416385.1 of Herminiimonas sp. GW821-FHT09C12. Taxonomy (NCBI): domain Bacteria; kingdom Pseudomonadati; phylum Pseudomonadota; class Betaproteobacteria; order Burkholderiales; family Oxalobacteraceae; genus Herminiimonas; species Herminiimonas sp. GW821-FHT09C12. The sequence continues at coordinate 535,019 of NZ_JBWKPC010000001.1, read as the reverse complement.
CGTTGGCTTCAATGTGCGTGCCGCTTCGAAAACGTGGATCGATTACGCCAACTCATTGGCCGCACCTAATTACACAATCTTTGGTGCCAAGGTTGGCTACGAAGAACCAGGTGGTAAATGGAGCGTCTTCCTCGATCTGAAAAACCTGACTGACAAGGCTTATGCATCAGCTATCAGCCCGCAATACAACGTGCGCGGCTTAGACACCACGCGCGCGATTTATGCAGGTGATGGCTTCGGTGCCTTTGCTGGTGCGTCGTTCCGCTTTTAATCGATCTTTAACTGATCTTTAAATGAAATAAATGAAGGGCTGTAAATATGATGCGGATTGCCAAAGGCAGTGGATCGATCTCTTTGCTGAATGCGCTATTACGCATCAGCTTGCTGGCGGGCGTTTGTGTGTTGAGCGCCTGCTCGTCGGGTGACGCTGACAAACCTGCCGAACAGAAGCAAGCGAATGTAGCCGGGAGTGGAACTGTGCGCGATGGTTTGCTCAGCTATGCACCTGAAGATTATTACCAGCAGAGCGAAGGTAAACCTGGTGGTACTTTGCGCGCAACCGTGGCGCTGGATACTGGGACCTTCGATGTGCATGCTATCTCGCACGGTAATGTGCAGTGGTTGGGTCGCATCCTGTACGACGGTCTGGTTTATCAGGATGAGCAAGGGAATATCTCGCCTTGGTTGGCCAAGTCATGGGACATCTCGCCAGATGGGAAAACGTATACCTTCCATTTGCGCGATGACGTCACTTTCAGCGACGGTGTTCGCTTCAATGCAGAAGCCGTGCAGGTGAATCTGGAACATATGCGCGACCCGGCGACCAAATCGCCTTTGGCCGCTGCCTACATCCGTCCTTATCTGCGTGGTCGCATCGTTGATGAATACACGTTTGAGGCGACGCTGAGCGAGCCGTATACACCTTTCCTCGATGTGCTGGCGCAATCCTGGTTGAGCATGATTTCGCCCAAGCAGATTAAAGAAAATCCCAAGTCGATTGCGGAACATCCGATCGGCTCCGGTCCCTTCGTGCTGGAAAGTTATGTGCGTGCGCAAGGTGCGAACTTCGTCAAACGTGCTGACTACAACTGGGCGCCGCCGGTGGTTCGGCATAAAGGTCCGGCTTATCTGGATCGCATTGAACTGACTTTCGTACCGGAAGCGATGATTCGTTATTCTGCACTGCAGAACGGGCAATCTGATTTCACGCTGGATGCACCGGCACAGAATGCGCAAGCCATACGTGCCGATCCATCTCTGCGTTTCCATAGTCGAGTACGCAAGGGCAATCCATTCCGCAGCCTGACACTTAATGTAGAGAAGGCTCCGTTTAATGATGTGCAAGTGCGGAAGGCTCTGGCGTTTGCGATCGATCGTGATGGTATAGCGTGGATTACCGGCTTTGGCGAGTATCAGTCGAAAGGAGATTTCCTCGCGGCCAATTCGCGCTACTACGATCCTTCTTTTAAAGATGTGCTGACGTATAACGTGGCGGAGTCTAATCGTCTGCTCGATCAGGCTGGCTGGACGGCAAGGGATGATAAAGGTTATCGGGTCAAGGATGGCAAGCGTCTGTCCGCCACCGTGTTGATTGCTGAGAATCCGGCTTTCCCGAATAGTGTTGCGGTCGCAATCCAGGCCGATGCACGCAAGGTCGGCTTTGAATTGAAGATAGAACTGGTGCCGATAGTCGTGGCGACCGATAGACGTTACGCCGGCGATTATGAAGCGCTGGGCGGTGGTTACTGGCATACGAATACACCGGATGGTTTGTACATTCTGTATCACAGCAATTCGATCGCCAGTGAAAAACTGATAGGACAAAACAGTTCGCGTCTGCGTGATCCTGAACTGGATGATGTCTTGGAGCGTGCGCGCCAATCGAATGATCCGGTCGAGTTGAAGGCGCTATACAGCCAGGCGCAACGACGCTTGACGGAGTTGGTGCCGGCCATTCCTGCTTACGAAAGCATTCACATGATTGCCTATCGCAGCAATGTGAAGGGCGTGATTTTTGATACCTCGCATAACACGCCATTGTTTATCGGTGTCTGGCTGGACAAGGAGGCGCCATGAGTTTGCTGAAGCGAATATTGTGGCGCTTGCTGGCTGGCGTGGGCGTGTTGTGGGCTGCGGCGACTTTGACTTTCATCGCCATCAATGTCACAGCAGGTGATACCGCACTGGCCATCGTCGGTGGACCGGATGCGATGCCGACTGCCGAGGTGCTAGCGCAGGTGCGCCTTGAGTATGGGCTGAATGATCCACTGCTGACGCAATACGGACACTATATAAGCAAGCTGGCCAAGGGCGATCTCGGTGAGTCCTATCGCCTGCGTATGCCGGTTGCCAAAGTAATCAGCCAGCAAATCGGCGCGACTATTCAGCTGGCTTTCTGGGCGGCAGTAATTGCGCTGGTGTTGTCGATTGCGCTATCCCTGTTGACGGCCAAGCGCGCACGCTGGATACGCTCATTCTCATCTGGCTCCGAGCTGGTGTTGTCATCGATGCCGGCGTTTGTGCTGGGAATCTTGCTGTTGCTGGCATTCGCTTTCCGTTTGCCCTGGTTTCCCGCCTCCGGTACACAAGGCTGGAAGTCCACGGTATTGCCGGCACTGACATTGGCATTGCCTATCGTTGCCGTATTGACGCAAGTATTGCGGCAGGAACTGGAAGACATACTGGAGCAACCCTTCATCATGACAGCGCGTGCGCGTGGCATGAGTGATGCAGGCGTACGACTGCGCCATGCCTTGCGTCACGCACTGATTCCTATCGTGACCTTGTCCGGTTTTCTCTTTGCCAGTTTATTCGGCAGCGCAGTGATTGTTGAAACATTGTTTGCGCGACAAGGAATAGGCAGTTTGATCGTGCAGGCAGCGAGTGGCAAAGATTTGCCCGTCGTGGTCGGCATTACCTTGCTGATCGCCTTCATCTACGTGATTGTCAATATCGCAGTCGACGTTCTCTACAGCTTCATCGATCCACGCGTGAGGGCTGCATGATGCACAAGAAAATCATGCGTCGCTGCATCATTAGCTGTGCCGCATTATTCATCGGCTATTAGATATTGCTTACTCGGCACGATTCATTTTCATCCTGTGTGCATCAGGACATTCATTTTTATAGAAACAAAGCATCATGACAAATACTGCTACCGCCACTATTCATCATCTTGAACAAAAAACTGCGCCTGCACTTCCGACTTATGAAGAGCTGGCGCAACATTTTCGCCCTATCTTTGCGCGTATTGCAGAAGGTGCGGTGCAGCGCGAACAAGAGCGCGCATTACCGTATGAGCCGGTGCGCTGGTTGCGCGAGGCAGGTTTTGGTCGTGTGCGTATTCCGCAGTTGTATGGCGGCTTTGGCGCAACGATTTCGCAATTCTTTCGTTTGCTGGTGGAGCTGGCGGAGGCTGATTCCAATGTGTCTCATTTATTGCGCGGACACTTTGCTTTTCTGGAGAGCCGTCTTAACCATACCGATGAAGCGGTGCGCGCATTCTGGTTCCCGAAAATTGTCGAAGGCGCATTGATCGGTTATGCAATGGCGGAGTTGACGGAAGTGACCGGTACCAGCGCAACCGTCACACAACAGGATGGCAAGTGGTTCCTGAATGGGAAAAAATATTACAGCACAGGCACTATCTACGCCGACTGGATTGTTGCTTCCGTAGTCGAAGGCGTAGAGCGCGTAAGCGTGGCATTGCCAGCGACCGCGCCAGGTGTGACGCGCGTGGATGATTGGGATGGCTTCGGTCAGCGTATGACGGGCAGCGGCACGACGATATTTGACAACGTCGAGATCTCGGCAGATCACATTACACGTCGTACCACTGGCAAGGATAGTTATGCGCAGTCTTATCAGAAGGCATTCTTGCAATTGATTTTGCTGGCATCTATTTCTGGTGTCGGTCGTGCTGTTAAACGCGACGGCATCGCCTTCGTGCAACGCAAGACGCGCGCCTTCGGTGTGTTGGGTGAATCCAGTCCGCGCCATGATCCGCTGGTGCAACGTGTGGTTGGTCGCTTGGCAAGCTTGTCGTTTGCGGCTGATACGATAGTCGAAGGCATTGCACGCACATTGGATGAAGTGCATCAAGAGCGTCTGGCGGATACCGCCGATGAAGCCTTGTATGTAGAAACCGAGGTCAAGGCATTCCAGGCGCAGCAAATCGTTATTGACCTGGTGTTGCAGGCCAGTACCTTGTTGTTTGAAGTCGGTGGTGCATCCGCTACCAGCGAAACACGTCGTCTGGATAGACACTGGCGCAATGCACGCACGGCTGCTTCGCATAATCCTGCGATCTTCCGCGAGCGTGCGATTGGTGATTACTACTTGAACGGTACGGTGCCGGATGCTGCGTGGATAGAAGCGGAAAAAGAACAGGAAGCGGCGAGGGCGAAAGCGGCCACTGAAGGTAGGGAGTAATCGCTGGGGAATTTATGTGATCGGTATGTGTCTATTGCTTGAATTTTCACAAGAAGGGGTAAAAATTGGCACAGCAGATAGACGCATCTTTGCAACCATATTACGCCGCGCGTGCGTCGGAGTATGACGCGGTTTACCTAAAGCCTGAACGGCAGGCTGATTTGCGTGAGATAGAACAATGGTTGCCATCACATTTTGTTGGCAAGCATATACTGGAAGTGGCATGCGGAACTGGATACTGGACGCAGTTCATTGCGCCAGTTGCATCCGGTATCACGGCTGTCGATGCTGCGGTCGAAACACTGGAGATCGCTGCCAAACGTGTATCCGATGGCAAGCTTGAGTTTCTGGTTGGTGATGCGTATGCCTTGCCGCAAAGAGATGGGAAATTCGATGCTGCATTTGCCGGTTTCTGGTTCTCGCATGTGCCGAAGGCAAGGCAACGGGAATTTCTTTCTGGCTTGAATGCCACTTTGAAACCAGGAGCGAAGGTAGTGTTGCTGGACAATCGTTATGTTGAAGGTAGTAGTTCCGCTATCGTTGAACAAGATAGTGAAGGCAATACTTTTCAAACCAGAACGCTGGGTGATGGTAGCAAGCATCGTGTGCTCAAGAATTTTCCTTCGGAGATTGAGTTGCAGTCTTTGGTGAAGGACTTCTCGAGCAAGGCAACATTCACAGCATGGCCTTTTTTCTGGGCATTTGAATATGAAATTATTTAAGGCAGCAACTAAGTGATACGTCATGCAACAGTCGAGGATGCAGTAGCCATAGCAAAGATACACGTGCGTACATGGCAGACGGCTTACGCTGAAATTTTCCCTGCTGAATTTCTTGCGAATCTTTCAGTTGAAAAGCGCACAGCGGCTTGGCTGGACTTGCTGGCAGACAATCAGAGCACGACCATCGTCGCCGAACATGACGGCGTTATTGCAGGATGGGCATCGGGCGGTGTCAGTCGCGATGCAGATGCTGCGGACAGTTCCGAGTTGCATGCCATCTATGTGTTGCCGGAGTACTGGGGTAAAGGTATTGGTGCCCAGTTAATACTGGCCATCGATGCAATTTTGTCGCAACCTTTGACGACTACTTTGTGGGTATTGCGTGACAATGAGCGTGCTCTTCTCTTTTATGAAAAATTCGGTTTTATAGAAGACGGTGCACAAATCGAATTGGAACGCGGTGGCGTGAAACGTTGGGAAATCAGACTGCGAAAAACGCGTAGCAGGATAGCTTAAGCTTCAGGACGTTCCCAAGCCTGTGATCGTTCTACTGCACGATGCCATGTGTGCAAACGTTGTTCGCGTTCATCGGCAGTCATGTTCGGATCAAAACGCTTTTCCATTTTCCACTGCGCTGCAATCTCTTCTTTCGATTCCCAGAACGACACGCCAAGTCCGGCAAGGTAGGCCGCGCCCAATGCAGTGGTTTCCGTGATGACGGGGCGGATGACGGGCACATCGAGAATATCTGCCTGAAACTGCATCAACAAGTCGTTGTGTGCCGCACCGCCATCCACGCGTAATTCCTGTAACGCAAGCTGCGCATCTTTTTTCATTGCATCCAACAAATCGACGCTTTGATACGCGATGCTTTCCAGTGCGGCGCGTGCAATGTGTGCCTTGTTGCTGCCGCGTGTCATGCCGATGATGGTGCCGCGTGCATAGGAATCCCAATACGGCGCGCCGAGGCCGCTGAAGGCTGGAACGAATACCACGCCGCCGTTATCCGGCACGCTCCTCGCCAGCGCTTCGACGTCAGAGGATTTTTGGATGATGCCTAAACCATCACGCAACCATTGCACGATGGCGCCGCCCATGAAGACGCCGCCTTCGAGCATGTAATCGGTGCGCGCAGATGCGCCTGTACCCAAAGTCCAGCCTATAGTCGTCAATAAATTATTGTGCGATGTAATAGCTTGCTCGCCGGTGTTGAGCAGCATGAAGCAGCCGGTGCCATATGTATTCTTGGCCATGCCTGGTTTGTGACAGGCTTGGCCAAAGGTGGCGGCTTGCTGATCACCCGCGATGCCGGCAATCGGAATCGGGCTACCGAATAACTCTGCGTGGGTATGACTGGTAACGCCGCTGCTGGCGACTACGGTCGGCAATAGCGAGCGTGGAATATCCAGTATGGCGAGTAGTTCATCATCCCATTGCTTGGTGTGGATGTTGAACAGCAGAGTGCGTGAAGCATTGCTGCTGTCTGTCATGTGTTCGCCGGACAGCTTGAAGATCAACCAGCTATCAATGGTGCCGAATGCGAGTTCGCCGCGTTCCGCTTTTGCGCGTGCGTCCGGCGTGTGATCGAGCAACCATTTGACCTTGGTACCGGAAAAATACGAGTCGAGCAGCAGTCCGGTTTTTTGCTGGAATAATTCGGTTTTTCCTTCTGCTCGCAATTGATCGCAGAAAGCCGCGGTACGTCTGTCTTGCCACACGATGGCATTGGCGATCGGTACACCGGTCTTGCGATCCCAGATGACGGTGGTTTCGCGCTGATTGGTGATGCCGATGGCTGCAATATCGGATGCGCTGACCTGATGTTCTTTCAATACTTGCTGTGCGACAGTGAGCTGGGTATCCCAGATCGCATTCGCATCGTGTTCTATCCAGCCCGGCTCCGGATATATCTGCGGATATTCTTGTTGCGCGACGCCGTGTATCTGTCCGTCATGATTGAACAGGATCGCACGTGAACTGGTCGTGCCTTGATCGATCGCGAGTATGAATTTGCTCATCGTGGGCTGAAGTAGATTTAAACGAGATAGGCGTGTTCAGGAAGGCCGGGGACATCGACGCGTACACTCAGTATGCAACCGGACAAGGGGTATTGTTCCAATTCGGCTGCCGGGCGATTCTTGCTGACTGTCGTGATGTAGAGCGTGCGTAAATCATCACCGCCGAAAGCCATCATGGTCGGGCAGCGTGCAGGCACTGCAATCTCATTCAGTACATCGCCGTTTGGCGACAAACGCAGAATTCTTCCACCTTCATACATTGCGCACCAATAAGCGCCTTCGCTATCGACGGTAGCACCGTCCGGACGGCCGCCGTAATTATTCAATTTGTCTGTCGAGAATTGCTTCAACAAACGGCTGCCTGCAATGTCGCCGGTAGCGAGGTCGAATTCATAGGCAAAGATGCGATGTGTAGTGGTATCGGCGTGATATAGGGTTTTGTTATCCGGACTAAAGGCGACACCATTCGATACTGTCGCAAGCTTGCCGCTATCGCGTATGGTGCCGTGTTCAATGCAGTACAACGCCGCATTCGGATGATCACGCGGTTCGTATATCGTGCCTACCCACAGGCGGCCGGCGGCATCGCAGCGGCCATCGTTGAAACGGGTGGTTTTCGGATCGTAAGGCGCATCGGCGATCGCTGTCAGTTTCCCGCTAACGGTGTCCAGTAATGCGAGGCCAGTGCGCAAGGCAACGAGCAGGCCACCGGCAGCGTTAACCGCAATACAACCTGGTTCGGATGGCATGGCCCACTGCTGATGTGCACCGCTGGCCGGAATGTGGCGATGCACGGCGCATCCATCGATATCTATCCAGTACAAGGCAGCTTCCTGCACATGCCACAGCGGGCACTCACCCAATTGCATGCGTGTAGGCAGAAGTGGCTGGATTTCGTGCATCGACATGGCAGTTGCTTTTTGTGGGGGGAATGCGCCATTATGCAGTGAAAATCTTGTGCATAAAGGAGTTTGAATTGAATCAGTCTGCATCTACACCGATCATGAAACCTGTCGTCGCTTTTCTGGGCATAGGCCTGATGGGCAAGCCTATGGCGACCCGCTTGTTGCAGGCAGGTTATGAGGTCACCGCATGGAACCGTACACGCAGCAAGGCGGATGAGCTCGCGCCGCTGGGTGCAAAAGTAGCGGAGCAGGTGGCGGATGCTGTGCGTGAAGCGGATATCGTGATCACCATGCTGGAAGCTGGCCCGATTGTGGCGCAGGTGATAGACGCCGCTTTGCCGGGTTTGCGCCGTGGTGCACTGGTAGTAGAGATGAGCTCGACCCGTCAATCCGAAGCGCAGGAAGTGCATGCCAAACTGGCTGCCGCTGGGGTACGCTTTATCGACGCACCAGTCTCCGGCGGTGTGGTTGGCGCGCAAGCCGGTTCGCTGGCAATCATGGCAGGTGGCAGCGCGGCAGACTTTGCCGATGCAGAAGCTGTGTTGACCGTGATGGGACGTCCGACGCTGGTCGGTCCTGCAGGTTGTGGTCAGATCGCCAAGCTGTGTAATCAGTTGATCGTTGGCGGCACTTTGAATATCGTGGCCGAAGCCTTGTTGCTGGCGCAGGCCGGCGGTGCAGATCCAACTGCAGTGCGGGCGGCGATACGCGGCGGTTTTGCAGAAAGCCGGATTTTGGAAGTGCATGGTCAGCGTATGCTGGAGCGTAACTTCCTGCCGGGTGGTCAGGTCAAGAGTCAGTTCAAGGATCTGGAAAACGTGTTGATCGCAGCAGCCAACGCCGGTTTGCGTTTGCCCGTGACAGAGCTGGTGACGGAAAATTATCAAAGCGTGTTGCAGCGTGCGCCACAAGCCGATCAATCGGCCGTGTTGCTGGCGCTGGAACAAAGCAATCCCGGTCAGCGTTTAGGTAAAGTCGCAGATCAATTGCCTGGCTAAGTACACGGCAATATTGCGTATCGATATGAACATTTATTCGTTTTATCGGTCTACTTGCTTCAACTCTGAACAATGTTCTTCCTGATAATACTCAGACTGTCTTACTCAATGGTTCACCATGCCTAAAGAACGTATCGATTGGCGCGCCGTCTGGCGTTTGATTCAACCTTATTGGGTATCGGAAGAAAAGTGGCGTGCGCGCGGATTGCTGCTCACCATTGTTGCGCTCGCCTTGGGCATGGTCTATCTCGAGGTATTGTTCAATACTTGGAATCGCGAGTTCTATAACGCGCTGGAGACGAAGAACTACAAGGTATTTACCGAGCAGTTGTGGCGCTTTACTTATCTTGCCTTCATCTTCATCGCCGTTGCCATTTACCGTATCTATCTGACGCAAGCGCTGCAAATGCGCTGGCGTATGTGGATGACCAAGCAGTACATGGCACGCTGGTTGAATCATCAGGCTTACTATCGGATCGAACAAACGCACACTGCGGATAATCCGGATCAACGTATCGCAGAAGATTTAAATCTCCTTACCGCCGGAACCTTGTCACTGTCGCTAGGTTTTCTGTCTAGCGTCGTCACGCTGATTTCCTTCATTGGCATCTTGTGGACAGTCAGCGGGCCGATTTCATTCATGCTTGCTTCGCAGGAAATAACGATACCCGGTTACATGGTGTGGTTTGCGATTGCCTATGCCGGTATCGGATCAGTGGTTGTCGGTTTGGTCGGCTGGCCTTTGGTTAGCAAGAATTATTTGCGTCAACGCTTTGAAGCAGATTTTCGTTTCGGCCTGATACGCGTACGTGAGAATGCCGAAGCGGTAGCGCTGTATCGTGGCGAAGGCGAAGAAGGTGTGCAACTGAATGACCGCTTCCAGCGCATACGCGATAACTGGTGGGGCATCATGCGCACCACAAAGAGCTTGAATCTGGTTTCCACTTTCTATTCGCAATTCGCCAATATCTTTCCCTTCCTGATGGCTGCGCCGCGCTATTTTTCCGGCGCGATCACGCTGGGTGGCCTGATGCAAATCAGTTCGGCTTTTGGGCAAGTGCAGGGTGCCTTGTCATGGTTCATTTCTGCTTTTACCGACTTGGCTGAATGGAAGGCCAGCGTTAATCGTCTGGCTGGATTTCATACGGCCGTCGATGCTGCACAAATGGATATAGATGGCGTGACGGTAGAGACGAATAATGTAGGCGCAATTTTGATTGATCGCCTCACATTGAATTTGCCGGATGGACAGCCATTGACGTCTGCGCTGACCGTCGATATCCAGGCCGGTCAGCACATTTTGATTGCAGGGCCATCCGGTTGCGGTAAGTCGACGCTGGTGCGTGCGATTGCCGGTATCTGGCCTTACGGTAGCGGTAATATCGAAATTCCGAAAAGCTGGAAGCTGCTGTTCCTGCCGCAAAAAAGTTATCTACCTATCGGTACCTTGCGCACTGCGGTCGCTTATCCTGCCGGTGAAAAAACGTATACCGATTTGGCGATTCAACATTATTTCGACCTGTGCAAATTGCCGCACCTGAAGCAGCAACTCGATCATGTCGATAACTGGAGTCAGCGTTTGTCTCCCGGCGAGCAGCAACGTGTCGCTTTTGTACGCGCCTTGCTGACGCGGCCGGATGTGCTCTTCATGGATGAGGCAAGTAGTGCGCTGGACACGGAAACGGAAGATCTGGTCTATCAATTAATCGTGCAAGAATTACCGGAAGCAGCGATAGTCAGCGTCGCACATCGTGAGAGCGTGGCGAAGTATCATAAAATGCGTTGGCAGTTCGTCGCAGATACGAGCGCGCCGCTAGTCGACAGCGACGAGTGGCAGCGTGGACAATATACGATTCAATGCACGAAGCAGAGTAAGACATAGCAAATTAATCATCTTGCCATCTAGTGCGAATCACCGAAACAAATACGCTTTGTCTGTGCCGAGCGTAATCATGATGACAAGAACATGAAATTAATTTCCACAATTGCATTGCTATCCTTACTTGCCGGTTGCGCGCAAGTGCCAATCAGTACGGATGCTGACTCTGCTTCGGTCAATACGCGTATCGTTCATTTCTCTGAGGGGGCGCCAGGCAACATGCCATCCGCCTGGGAGCCGATGATCATTCATCGCAACAAGAAGCTGACTGAATATTCTCTGGTTGACGATAATGGAACAACGGTCTTGCATGCGCGTGCAGCCAAGGCGGCATCGGGCTTGATGCAAAAGGTGGACATCGATCCCATGCCGGATCTGATGATCAACTGGAAGTGGCGCATCAACGGTCTGGTCGAATCGGCAAATAATTATGATCGCGGTTTGGAAGATGCACCTGCGCGCATTATTCTGGGTTTCGATGGTGACAAGGATAGTTTGCCTTTCTCTGACCAAATCATGTTTGAAACAGCACGCTTGCTCACGGGACGAGAAGTCCCCTATGCGACGCTGATGTATATCTGGGGACGTAAAGCACCGGTAGGCACAGTGATTCCGAATGCGCGTAGCAATCGCGTCAAGATGGTGGTGGCGGAAAGCGGTCGTGAAGGTATAGGTGAATGGCACAGTTTTACACGCGATATCGTTGCCGATTATGAAAAAGCCTTTGGTGAAAAACCAGGCAAGTTGATAGGCGTCGGTGTGCTGACCGATACCGACAACACGGGTGAAACGGTAGAAGCCTGGTACGGCGATATCAATTTGTTACGCTAGCAGACTACCTTCAATTTGCGCTAGAATGGCGGCAGGCATGACAGGATGCCTGTTCTCGCAAAAGCCGATGCACCTGTTTCTTGTGATTTTTCAGTTCGGATCAGCTGCAACCAAGCAGCAAAAAACCGCACGTTAAACCTTGATGTCGTAGCGAGAAACGACAATATGAAAGGAACGTCATGTGGTCTACATCTCTCCCCGTCGGCAACGACTCCCATAACAATCTCGGCAGCAATCTTTCCAATAGCGATTTTTTACGCAGATATGCGCGTCGTTTATTGCGTAGTGCGCAAGCCAGTGAGCCCAGCAAAGCATTGCCCGTTTTGAGACGCATCATTGCGATGAAGATCATGCCGGAATTGCGCGTTACCGATCTGTATGCCGTGCGTGAAACAGTACAACTCAAACATATCTTGCATACGTTGGCGAAGGAACTTGGCTTTGCTGCGTGGGAAGTGTGCAAGAGCCAGATCGATGCAATGCCGACTGCCATCTTGGATCGCTATCGATTGGAGCTGGGCATGTTTGGCGACTACCAGCAGAACTGGTTTGCCGATGCAGCAACTGCGCGTGATTGGCAGCAGCAGAATGGTGGTTATCTGATTAGTTACGGTCAGCAGGCCGTAGCGATTCTTGCTTAATCAGTGGTGATTTTTTCTGCGCCGGGTTTATTCGGCGCAGAAAATTACTTTATGCCTGCTTCAGGAAAGTCTCTGCCAAGCGCACCCAATAGGTCGCGCCTATAGGCAATAAATCATCGTTGAAGTCATAGCTGGGATTATGCAGATTGCATGGACCCAAGCCGTGTCCAGCCGAGCGGTGATCACCTTCGCCATTACCGATGAATACATAACAACCGGGTTTGTCTTGCAGCATGAAGGCAAAATCCTCCGCGCCCATGGTTGGCTCAACTTTGGGATCTACCTTGTCGACACCGACGATGGACTGCATGACCTCAACCGCGAATGCGGTTTCTTTCGCATGGTTGATCAGTGGTGGATAGTTGCGTCGGAAGTTGAATTTGACCGTTGCATCAAACGCCTGAGCGGTGTGCTCTGCGATTGCGCGCATGCGTGTTTCTATCAAATCCAATACTTTCAGATCGAAGGTACGCACCGTGCCGACCAGCGTTGCATCGTCCGGAATCACATTCGTGGTGCTGCCGGCGTGGATTTGCGTGATCGATAATGCTGCAGCATCGATAGGGCTTTTGTTGCGCGTGATGATGGTTTGCCAGCTCTGTGCAATTTGCACTGCCACCATGATCGGATCGATGCCTTTATGCGGTTGTGCAGCATGCGCACCTTTACCGCTGACGATCACTTCGAATTCATTGCTCGATGCCATCATCGGGCCGGGTGTCACGCTGAATTGGCCGACAGCAATGCCGGGCCAGTTATGCATGCCGAATACTGCTTCCATCGGGCATTGCTCGAACAGGCCGTCATCTATCATGCGCTTCGCACCGCCGCCACCTTCTTCCGCCGGTTGAAAGATCAGATAAATGGTGCCGTCAAAATTCTTGTGTTGCGACAGATAATGCGCAGCACCCAAGAGCATCGCGGTATGGCCATCATGGCCACAGGCATGCATCTTCCCCTGATTTTTGGAGGCGTGAGCAAAGGTGTTGAGTTCTTGTATCGGCAAGGCATCCATATCGGCACGCAAGCCGACTGCGCGTTTGCTGTTGCCATTCTTGATGATGCCGACGACGCCGGTGACGCCCATGCCGCGCACAATGGGTATGCCCCATTCAGTTAATTTTTTCGCGACCAGCTCAGCAGTGTCGCGTTCTTCAAAGCACAACTCAGGATGTGCGTGAATTTCATGACGAATCGCTTGCAATTCGTTGTGAAACTGGATGATGGGATCAATCAACTTCATGGTGTCTCCACATTCTTGCGGCGTGCTTGATTGTCGTTTTGTTTTACGACAACTGTTGCTTGATTTGTACTGCGAGAATTGTCTATCTTACGCCAACTGCGCAGAGTGCGTAACGATGGTGGCGCTGTAATAGAATAGATTTTTAGAAAAATATGGCAGAGCATGCCATGTTCTGGTGCAAGATGGTTTTGCTCATAGCAATACGTATTCCCTTATTACATTATTAAATGGGAAGTATGAATAGTTCGCCGCCATTGCATGTACGTAAAACAATATATCGATGGCAGACATGGATGCTGATTTGCAGCGCCTTGTTGGTTGGCGGTTGTGCGCAAATCAGTTACTACGCGCAAGCGACGCATGGACAATCCTCTTTGCTTGCTGCGGCTAGACCAATAGACGATTTATTGCTTGATCCAGAGGTGGATGGCAAGCTTAAACAGCGGCTTGCCAGGGTCAAGGAGATGCGCCAATTTGCTGTGCAGGATCTGGGTTTGCCGGATAACGCCAGTTATAAAAACTATGCTGATTTGCAGCGGCCATATGCGTTATGGAATGTGGTGGCGACACCGGAATTGTCTATGCAGCCATTGCAATGGTGTTTCCCGGTTGCTGGTTGCGTTAGTTATCGCGGGTATTACAGCAAGGACGATGCGCAGGATTTTGCAGCTAGTCTGCGCGCTGATGGTTACGATGTGCAAATCATAGGCGTACCTACTTATTCGACTTTAGGTTGGTTCAAGGATCCGGTCTTGTCCACGTTTATACGCTTCCCTGATGGTGAGGTGGCGCGACTGATCTTTCATGAGCTGGCGCATCAGGTCGTATATGTCAAAGACGATACGCAATTCAATGAATCTTTTGCCACGACGGTAGAAGAGGTCGGTGTTGAACGTTGGCTGGCAACGCATAGCGATGAGAAAACGCGACTGCTGTATGCTGATTCGGCGCAGCGTAAAAAACAATTCGTCGCCTTGTTGCTGAAGTATCGCCAAAAGCTGGTCGACAATTATGCTGATGATGTGAGCGATGCGGAGAAGCGGGCGAGCAAGAAAGAAATCTTCGCTGCACTGCAAAATGAATATCAGACCTTGAAAGTCTCGTGGGACGGATACTCAGGTTATGACCGCTGGTTTGCCGAGCCTTTGTCGAATGCGCATCTGGCCTCGATTGCGACGTATCATGATTTCGTCCCCGGCTTCCGTGCCTTGTTGCATGAGCAAAAGGACTTTGCCGATTTTTATCGCGCGGTGAGTGAGATGGCGGCGTTGAGCAAGCAGGAACGCGATCAGGAATTAACAAAGCTGGGTGCGTCTGCTTCTACAATCACGCACGCCGGGCGGTAAGCGAGGCCCACGATCATTGATGTATATCAAAGAGGGTGCGGGATCTTCAATCAAAATGCTTGCACATAGACGCGCTGCCCGATAGCATCGACTTACCTGAGTAACAATGACGGCAATCACTCTCACAACAAAAAAGACTAGAGGTGAAAATGGACAAGTTTTGGCTAAAGTCGTATC
This sequence comes from Herminiimonas sp. GW821-FHT09C12, assembly GCF_059416385.1. Taxonomy (NCBI): domain Bacteria; kingdom Pseudomonadati; phylum Pseudomonadota; class Betaproteobacteria; order Burkholderiales; family Oxalobacteraceae; genus Herminiimonas; species Herminiimonas sp. GW821-FHT09C12. The sequence goes on along the minus strand of NZ_JBWKPC010000001.1, from coordinate 519,828 downwards.
CAGAAGGCATACCGGCAGAAATCGATTCTAACCAATACGGTTCTTTGGTTGAATTGCTGGATGAGTCGTTCAAGAAATTCGCTGACCGCAAAGCCTGCATTTGCATGGACAAATCCCTCACGTATGGTGAGGTAGATGTTTTTTCCAGAGAACTGGGTGCGTGGTTACAGAGCATAGGTTTGGCAAAAGGCGCACGCGTGGCCCTGATGATGCCGAACATCTTGCAGTACCCGATTGCCATTGCCGCAGTCCTGCGCGCCGGCTACGTCGTCGTCAACGTCAATCCTCTATACAAACCGCGTGAGCTGGAACATCAGCTGACCGACTCCGGTGCGGAAGCCATCATCATTCTGGAGAACTTTGCCTCCACACTGGAAAAAGTCATCGCCAGCACGCAGGTCAAGCATGTCATCGTGGCATCGATGGGCGATATGTTTAGCGGCGTGAAGGGCGCGATCGTTAATTTTGTCGTGCGCCATGTGAAGAAAATGGTGCCTGCTTACACCTTGCCATATGCCGTTACCTTCAAGGATGTGCTGAAGCAGGCAGAAGGCATGACCTTGCAAAAACAGACGCTGGGCCATCAAGACCTCGCCTTCCTGCAATACACCGGCGGCACGACTGGCACTGCCAAAGGCGCGATGCTGACGCACCGAAACATCATCGCCAATGTGCTGCAAAACGAGGCGTGGATTTCGCCTGCCTTGAACAAGCTGCCCAAGGACAAAGTACTGATTTTCGTCTGTGCGTTGCCGCTGTACCATATCTTTGCATTGACGACGTGCGGCATGCTGGGTGCACATCTGGGCGTCACGAACCTCTTGATTCCGAATCCGCGCGATATTCCCGGTTTCATCAAAGAATTGATGAAGTACAAGGTGAATTTCCTGCCGGCGGTGAATACCTTGTACAACGGTTTGTTGAATAATCCTGATTTTGCCAAGGTTGATTTTTCCGAACTGATGCTGTGTAACGGTGGTGGCATGGCAGTGCAACAGATCGTCAATGACAAATGGAAGGCGTTGACAGGCTGCGCTATTTGCGAAGGATACGGTTTGTCGGAAACCTCACCGGTTGCGACGGCCAATCCTGTTACTTCAAACGAGTTTTCCGGCACGATCGGTTTGCCGGTTTCGTCAACCGAGTTGAAAATCATCGACAGCAATGACAGTGAAGCACCGCACGGCAGTCCCGGCGAAATCGCTATTCGCGGCCCGCAAGTAATGGCTGGTTACTGGAACAATCCGATCGAGACGGCGCAGTCGATGACGGAAGATGGTTTCTTCAAGACAGGTGATATCGGCGTCATGGATGAGCGTGGTTATACGAAGATCGTCGATCGCAAGAAAGACATGATTCTGGTATCCGGCTTCAATGTCTATCCAAGCGAAATCGAAGGCGTGGTTGCTGCGCATCCTGGCGTGCTGGAATGCGCTTGCATAGGCGTTCCGGATGAACACACGGGCGAAGCCGTCAAGTTATACGTGGTGCGTAGAGACCCAGCTTTGACCGAAGAAACCTTGATGGCTTATTGCAAGGAACAATTCACCGGTTACAAGAAGCCGAAATGGATAGAGTTCCGCACCGAATTGCCGAAATCAAATGTAGGAAAAATCTTGCGGCGTGAACTGCGGGATGAGAAGGTTACAGCTTGATAGATGGCTGCGTCATTCCTGCATAAATGGGAATGACGCAACTATCAAAAGAAGAGTTTATTTATGTGGTGCGATAGCCGGTGGTAATGGTCGTGCTTTGCGATCATCACTCGTTGCAACATAGGTAAGCGTCGCTTCGGTTACTTTTACGATTTCCACATCCAGACGATTGCGTTCTGCATAGCATTCCACATTCACGGTTACCGAGGTATTGCCGACTTTGACGATCTCGGCATAGATGGACAGCAGATCGCCGACGAATACCGGATGTTTGAATAAAAACGAATTCACTGCAATGGTAACGACGCGGCCATTGGCGCGGCGTGTTGCGCATACTGCGCCGGCCAAATCGACCTGTGCCATGATCCAGCCGCCGAATACGTCGCCGTGCATATTGGCGTCATGCGGCATTGGTACGACGCGCATTTGTGGAATCTTCCCTGCGGGCAGGTCTGTGTGGTGTTCACTTGCCATGTTGTCTCCTGTGGATAATTTCTTTAACCGCTACAATCCTGAACCCGAAGCATAAACCATCTGACCAAACCTTGCCCCATGCGCCGTTCTTCCGCTTCATCCGAGCCAGCTCCACCATCCAGCAATCGTAGCGACTGGAGCACGCTCAAGACCCTGTTTCCCTACTTGTGGACATACAAGTGGCGAGTTGCGCTTGCTTTGGTATTCTTGATCGGAGCCAAGGTCGCCAACGTAGGCGTGCCGTTGGTGTTGAAGCGTTTGATTGATAGCCTGACAATTAGCCCGGGCAGCCCGCAAGCTTTGTTGGTGCTGCCACTCGGTATATTGGTTGCATACGGTGCATTGCGTTTGTCGACCACTTTATTTACCGAATTACGCGAATACACCTTTGCCAAGGTTACGCAGCGCGCAGTGCGCACAATCGCCTTGCAGGTATTCCGTCATCTGCATTCCTTGTCCTTGCGCTTTCATTTGAATCGTCAAACTGGCGGCATGACGCGTGATATCGAGCGCGGTACAAAAGGTATTTCCTCGCTGATTTCCTACACGTTGTTCAGCATACTGCCGACCTTGATTGAAATCGCATTGGTGCTTGGCTATCTGGCGCTGCATTACGATATCTGGTTCACAGTGATTACTGGCGTGGCGCTGGTCAGTTATATCGCATTCACCGTCGTGGTGACGGAGTGGCGCACGCACTTCCGCCGCACGATGAATGATCTCGATTCCAAGGCGAATACCAAGGCCATCGACTCGCTGATCAATTACGAGACGGTCAAATATTTCGGCAATGAAGATTACGAAGCCAAGCGTTACGACGAAGGCTTGAAGCGTTACGAAACAGCTGCCGTCAAATCGCAAACGTCCTTGTCGCTATTGAATACCGGGCAATCGAGCATCATTGCGATTGCCGTCACCTTGATACTGTGGCGCGCAACGCAAGGTGTGATCAATGGCACGATGACTTTGGGTGATCTGGTGTTGGTCAATGCCTTCATGATCCAGTTATATATTCCATTGAATTTTCTCGGTGTGATTTATCGCGAGATCAAGCAAAGCCTTGCTGATATGGAACGCCTGTTTGCGCTGCTCGATCAACATCGTGAAATCGCCGACAAGCCAGATACGCAAGCGCTTGTGACAGATGGTGCTGAAGTGCGTTTTTCGCACGTCGATTTCAGTTATGAAGAGAAGCGACAGATACTGTTTGATGTAGATTTCACGATAGCGGCCGGTACCACGACTGCGGTAGTCGGGCATAGCGGCTCCGGCAAGTCCACCTTGTCGCGTTTGCTGTTCCGTTTTTATGATGTGAACAAGGGCGCGATTCTGATCGATGGGCAAGATGTGCGGGATGTCACGCAAGCTTCCTTGCGTCAGGCCATAGGTATCGTGCCGCAGGATACGGTGCTGTTTAACGATACGATCGAATACAACATCGCCTACGGTAAACCGGGTGCAAGCAAGGAGGCGATTGTTGCTGCCGCCAAGTCTGCCTACATCCATGATTTCATTGAATCCTTGCCTGACGGCTATGCCACGATGGTTGGTGAGCGCGGCTTGAAATTATCCGGTGGCGAAAAGCAGCGTGTGGCGATTGCGCGTACCTTGCTGAAACATCCTGCGATTTTGATTTTTGACGAAGCGACGTCAGCACTGGATTCCAAGTCGGAGCAGGCAATACAGGCGCAGCTCAAGGAAATTGCAAAAGACCGAACTACATTGATCATTGCGCATCGCCTGTCGACAATAGCTGATGCAGAGCAGATATTGGTACTGGATCGTGGCCGCATTGTCGAACGTGGTTCGCACATGCAATTGCTGGCAGCCGATGGCGCTTATGCGCAAATGTGGATGCGCCAGCAAGTGCGGCAGGATGACGAGTTGGCGTCACCTTTGCCAGAGGATGCTGAAGACACTGCTGAGAATGCGCCGCCCAAGCTGCCTTTTGATTTGTATTAAGTTAATGGCAGGCGCATGGAACTTCGCCTGCCCATGATGCTCTACAGGAAGAGATCAAACCAGCAGACCACATTGAAATTTTTCCCGAAGTCATCAGCGATTGGCATAAGATGTTCCGTATGCTTTACGAATGAGCTTGCACAGAATTACCCGGGTTTTTCTTGATGTCATCGTCGATGGCATTGGTTTGAAAACTTCAGGAGCGTATTCTCGATGTCCAGCCAGCATGAACTGCCTTCCTATCTGACCCCGTCCGGCATTGGCGCATGGGGTGTCTATCTCGAACAAATCGATCGCGTTACGCCTTATCTCGGTTCGCTTGCGCGCTGGGTGGAAACGCTCAAGCGACCCAAGCGCATCCTGATCGTCGACGTACCGATTGAACGTGACAATGGCACGGTGGCGCATTTTGAGGGTTATCGCGTACAGCACAATACTTCACGTGGTCCCGGCAAGGGCGGTGTCCGTTTTCATCAAGATGTCACATTGTCGGAAGTAATGGCCTTATCGGCGTGGATGACGGTCAAGAACGCGGCGGTGAACGTACCTTACGGTGGTGCCAAAGGTGGCATACGCGTCGATCCCAAAACGCTGTCGAAAGCCGAGCTGGAGCGCATGACACGGCGTTACACCAGCGAGATCAATATCATCATCGGCCCCAACAAGGATATTCCGGCGCCAGACGTCAACACCAATGAGCAAATCATGGCGTGGATGATGGATACCTATTCGATGAATCAGGGCAGTACCGCATCGGGTGTGGTGACTGGCAAGCCGATTTCATTGGGCGGTAGTTTGGGACGGCACGATGCAACCGGTCGAGGTGTCTTTGTGGTTGGTTGCGAAGTGGCAGCCAAGCGCGGTCTGGATATTCAGGGGGCGCGGATTGCGGTGCAAGGTCTGGGTAATGTTGGTGGTGTTGCTGCAAGGCTTTTCTTTGAGGCGGGTGCGAAGATTGTGGCGGTGCAGGATCATGCATCTACCGTGGTGCGTGCGAGTGGCCTCGATATCGTGGCATTGCAGGCCTATGTTACGAAGAACGGTAGCGTTGCTGGTTTTCCCGATGCGGATGAATTGAAGGATGCGTCCCAATTCTGGGCGCTGGATTGCGACATTCTGGTGCCGGCTGCACTAGAACAGCAAATCAACGAAAGCAATGCGCATCAGATCAAGGCTTCCATCGTGCTGGAAGGTGCGAATGGCCCAACCACACCGGAAGCCGATGATATCCTGCACGACAGAGGTATATTAGTCGTGCCTGATGTGATTGCCAATGCGGGTGGCGTGACGGTCAGTTACTTTGAGTGGGTGCAGGATTTTTCCAGTTTCTTCTGGACTGAAGATGAAATCAACTCCCGTCTGACGCGTATCATGCGTGAAGCATTTGCTGCTGTGTGGGCCTTGGCAGAAGAGAAGAAAGTGTCGCTGCGTACGGCGGCATTTATTGTTGGCTGTACGCGCGTATTACAGGCGCGTGAAATGCGTGGTTTGTATCCATAGATGAAAATCATAGAAAATACGCACTAGATTTTTGCCTTTGCAGGGATAAAAATGAGCTGGCCTGAAATTTGCCAGATACGTTTCAAAATATTGACGACACGTTTTGAGGAGACACCATGAATTTGAAGACCTTACTTGCCATCACGCTCGGTGCAGGAACTTTGGTAGCGGCAGCGCCTGCAGTGCAAGCGCAAGAACTGACCGGGACGCTGAAAAAAATCAAGGAAACGAATTCCATCACGATAGGCTATCGCGAGTCGTCGATTCCATTTTCATTTCTTGATGACAAGCAACAACCGATAGGTTATGCCGTTGATCTATGCATGAAGATAGTCGATACGGTCAAAGCAGATTTGAAGTTGCCTAACCTCAAGGTTGTGATGCAACCTGTGACATCGAGCAATCGTATTCCACTGTTGCGCAACGGCACTATTGATCTGGAATGCGGCTCGACTACCAATTCAAAGGTGCGGCAGGAGCAGGTGTCTTTCGGCCCGAATTACTTCGTGATCAATGTCACGGCAGCGGTGAAAAAGACTTCAAACATCAATACGCTGACTGACCTCAACGGCAAGACTATCTCTACCACTTCAGGTACTACCTCGGTACCGCTGTTGAAGGGTTACAAGAAAACCGAGAATGTGCAGGTAAAAGAAATCTACGGTAAAGATCATGCAGAAGCCTTCTTGCTGATGGCGGATGACAGAGCCGTTGCTTTTGTCATGGATAACGTTTTGCTTGCGGGACAAATCGCCAATTCCAAACGTCCAGGCGACTACAAGATATTGCCAGAGTCCTTGAGCGAAGAACCGTACAGCATGATGTTGCGCAAGGATGATCCGCAATTCAAAACCTTGGTTGATAAGTCGATAGTCGCAGTCATGAAGTCGGGCGAGATCAACAAGATTTACGCTAAATGGTTTACCAGCCCGATTCCACCTAAAGGAATGAATTTGAATTTCCCGATGACGCCGCCGATTCAGGACGCATTCAAGAATCCTAGCGACAAAGGCGTGTAATCGCATGACGATCTTGCGGACTGCATTGATCTAGGGGAGCGGCGATGGATTTCAGCATATTTCTGGAGCAGGTTCCTGATGGCGATGGCACATGGGCGGAGAGTTTGTTGTCGGGGCTATGGTGGACCCTGGCGGTGGCTTTCTTTGCGTGGATATTTGCCTTTGTAGTCGGCTCGATCGTCGGTGTGGCGCGTACCAGCGAGAAGAGCTGGCTGGTACGTCTAGGCGGTGCTTACGTTGAATTGTTTCGCAATATTCCCTTGCTGGTGCAATTCTTCGTTTGGTATTTCGTCGTGCCGGGATTGGTGCCGGCGGTGAAAGCCTGGGTTATCACGCTTGATCCGACTGAGCATCAATTCGTCACGGCGGTTGTTTGTCTCGGCTTCTTTACGTCATCACGGATTGCCGAGCAAGTGCGCTCAGGCATTCAAGCCTTGCCGCGCGGTCAGCGCTATGCGGGCTATGCCTTGGGTTTGACAACCATGCAAACCTATCGCTGCGTGTTGTTGCCGATGGCGTATCGCATCATCATTCCGCCGCTGACTTCCGAGTTGATGAATTTGATCAAAAATACAGCAGTCGCTTATTCAATCGGTTTGGTCGAGCTGTTCTTCCGCACACGTGAAATGGGAGAGATGACTTTCCGTTATTTCGAAGCTTTCGGTGCGGCGACGCTGATCTACGTAATCATCGCCATGACAGCCAATCGTGTGATGGCCTTGATCGAGCGGCGTGTTGCTATCCCGGGTTATATCGCGGGAGGCAAACATGGGTGATCTCGATTTTGAAATCATCACGCGTACCTGGCCGTATCTATTAACGGGTTTGCAGTACACCTTGCAATTGACGGTGGTGGCGACAATAGGTGGTGTGATATTTGGCACAGTATTGGCGATGGCGCGCTTGTCGCGTTTCAAGACGCTGTCCCTGATTGCTGCTGCGTATGTGAATTTGATGCGTTCGGTTCCACTGTTGTTGGTGATCTTCTGGTTCTATTTCCTGATGCCTATCATCTTGCAAAAGATCACGGGATCGGAACGACCAGTCCAACTCGGTGCGGATCGCTCGGCTTACATCACCTTCATTTTGTTTGAGGCTGCGTACTTTTGCGAAATCATGCGCGCCGGGATACAGAGTATTTCCAAAGGGCAGGTGAATGCCGGTTATGCCTTGGGTCTCACCTACGGGCAATCGATGCAACTGGTCGTGTTGCCGCAAGCCTTCCGCAATATGTTGCCGATCTTGCTGACGCAAACCATCGTGCTGTTCCAGGATGTGTCACTGGTATCACTGCTGAATGTGACCGATTTCGTCGGCGCATCAGTCAAGGTTGCACAGCGTGATAGTCGCGTAGTTGAGATGTATCTGTTTGTTGCCGTCGTTTATTTTGTGCTCAGCTTCGCACTCTCGATGGGCGTCAAGCAGTTGCAAAAACGGTTTGCCATCATTCGATAAGGATAAGAACATGATTGAATTGGAAAACGTGAGCAAGTGGTACGGGGCTTTTCAAGTGCTGACCGATTGCACGACGCAAGTTGCCAAGGGCGATGTGGTTGTGGTGTGCGGCCCATCTGGTTCCGGTAAGTCGACGCTGATTAAAACCGTGAATGGACTGGAGCCTTTTCAGCACGGAAAAATCACCGTAGATGGTATTTCGGTCGGTGATCCGAAGACCAATTTATCCAGCCTGCGCTCACGCATAGGCATGGTGTTTCAGAACTTCGAATTATTTCCGCATCTATCGATCAGCGAAAACCTGACGCTGGCACAAGTCAAAGTATTGAAGCGCAGCCTGCCTGATGCAACCGAGCGCGGTTTGAAATATCTGGATCGCGTCGGCCTGATCGCACAGAAGGATAAATTCCCTGGCCAGTTGTCTGGCGGTCAGCAACAACGCGTGGCGATTGCGCGAGCCTTGTCTATGGACCCGATTGCGATGTTGTTCGATGAGCCGACTTCGGCACTTGATCCAGAGATGATCAATGAAGTGCTGGATGTCATGGTCGGCTTGGCGCAAGACGGCATGACGATGATGGTAGTGACGCATGAAATGGGATTTGCCAAGAAAGTGGCCAATCGCGTGATCTTCATGGACAAGGGTTTGATAGTTGAAGATTGTACAAAAGATGAATTTTTTGGCACGACGCGCTCGGATCGTGCGCGTGACTTTTTAGCCAAGATTATTCATTGACCTGTCTTTTTGGCATTACTCAGCCGTCTCGTTTAAAAGCCGAGGCGGCTTTTTTATTGGGTGAACGGGTAAAATAGCGGCAATCTCCAGAAAGAGCCGCTATGACCACGAAATCTGTATCGAATCGCCCTTCCAGCATCACTATTACCCGTCCTGACGATTGGCATCTGCATTTGCGCGATGGTGCAACGATAGCCTCCGTCTTGCCTGATACGGCGCGTCAATTCGCGCGCGCCATCGTCATGCCCAACCTCAAGCCGCCGGTTACCACGACTGCACAAGCTGTCGCTTATCGTGAGCGCATTCTGGCGGCCTTGCCGACCGGCATGCAGTTCGAGCCCTTGATGACCTTGTACCTGACCAACAATACGCCACCGGAAGAAATCCAGCGTGCGAAAGAGAGCGGTGTTGTGCATGCTGTGAAGTTGTATCCGGCTGGTGCAACGACTAATTCAGATGCCGGCGTCAGCGATTTGGCCAAATGCTATAAAACTTTGGAAATGATGCAAAAGGTTGGCATGCCGTTTTTGGTGCATGGCGAAGTAACCGATCCAGAGATTGATATTTTTGATCGTGAAGCCGTGTTCATTGATCGCGTGATGAAGCCATTGCACCGCGATATGCCGGAGTTGAAGGTGGTGTTCGAACACATCACAACCAAGGATGCTGCACAGTACGTGGCAGAAGCAGACGGTCACGTAGCTGCAACAATTACCGCGCATCATTTGCTGTACAACCGTAACGAACTCTTCAAGGGCGGTATCCGTCCACACTATTACTGTTTGCCGGTATTGAAGCGTGAAATACATCGTCAAGCCTTGGTCGCAGCAGCGATCTCCGGCAGCAATAAATTCTTCCTCGGTACCGATTCGGCACCGCATGCTAAAGGCTTGAAAGAACATGCTTGCGGTTGTGCTGGTTGCTATACCGCGCTGCACGCGATGGAGCTGTACACGCAAGCCTTCGACCAAGTAGACGCGCTGGACAAGCTGGAGCAGTTCGCCAGTTTCAACGGCCCGGACTTCTACAAGTTGCCACGCAATACCGGTACCATCACTTTGCAACGCGAAGAATGGCAAGTGCCTGCCGAAGTCCCGCTGGGCAATACAACGTTGGTACCTTTGAACGGTGGCGAGACGATAGGCTGGAAGTTCGTCTGACGAGCCGTTTGAATCCCAAGTCGTTTCAAGTATTGCGATTCAACTTTGAATTTTTGTACAGCGATTAATCGATGAAGCCATCATTTCTGGATAACATTGATTGGTCGCGCCCCTGGCTGGCCTGTGTACGTACTGTCGGTATGACTATCGCAGAAGCCAGCGATTGGCGTCAGGAGTTGAATCGCCGCGCATCGAGTATGCTTTTGCGCAATCATCGTGACTTGCCACTTTGCTTTGTGCTGCAGGCCGACCTGCCGTCTGATACTGCGTATGAAACCTTCATTAGCAATACCGGCAATGTTCCTACGCGCGACAATCTGCACGATTTCTTTAATGCCTTGGTCTGGCTGACTTTCCCGCAAATAAAAATTCAATTGAATGCCTTGCAAGCGCGAGAAATTGAGCGCTCGATGGCAGAGCAGGCGATTGCACCACGCGGCAAGCTGCGTGATGCCGCGACGATATTCGATGAGAATGCAGCACTGCTCATTACATCCAATCACGATCTGGTGCGAGCCTTGCGCACGCATGAATGGGAGGATGTGTTCCTCACGCATCGTGCAGATTTTCTGCAAGAGTGCGCAGTGTTTTTATTCGGTCATGCCTTGATGGAAAAACTGGTGGCGCCGTACAAGGCGATCACGGGGCATGCGTGGATAGTGGCGCTAGAGTGTCCTGCGTCTGATCTTGCACTGGAAGAGCAATGCCGCTGGGTTGATACGACGGTGGCTTTGCAACTGGCCCATGGTTTGAGTACAGCTGATTTTTCACCGCTGCCGGTATTAGGTGTGCCGGGTTGGTGGCCTGAACAGGATGCTGAATTTTATGGTGATAAAACTGTCTTCCGACCGAAGCGCAGAGCGTAAGTACTACTCTTTGCTTCGACCGAAAAACAATTCAAACTGCATGCATGGCAGCGCTACTGAATAAGCTGACTTAGTCGCGTGACGTGCTTGCGGCGACTGCAGGAGCTGCCTCTGCTTTCGTTTCTTTATCAGCACGATTCCACCATCCGCCACCCAAAGCTTGGAATAACGCTGCGGTATCTCCCAAACGTGTAGCGCGCGCTTGTGCAACGTTCAAGGCCGCTTGCCGATATCCCTGTTCTGCCGTGATCAAGGTAAGGCGGTCGACGTAGCCGCGCGCATGTTGCCTTTGGGTCAGATCCAAGGTGGTTTTGGTCGTATCTGCGACATCGGCTGCGAGCTTGAACGATTCGGCATCGGCATGAATCGCATGCAAGGTATCGGCCACATTCTGGAACGAAGTAATCACGGTTTCCTTGTATTGCGCTGCGGCTTGCTTGTACGATTCTTCTGCCGCACGTTGACGATGACGCAGTACGCCACCATCGAACAGCGGCATGGAAAGGTTGGCCGCTAGCTCAAAGAAACGCCCAGAGCTCCAGAACATTTGGCTGAACTGATTGGCAGCGCCACCCCAAGTTCCATCGATAGAAAACTGCGGCAAGCGATTGGCGAGTGCAACGCCGATCTGGGCACTGGCTGCACGCAATTGTTCTTCTGCAGCGCGCACATCAGGGCGTTGTTCAATCACTTGCGATGGCAAGCTTAAAGGCAAATTTTCCGGCAATTGCAATGAAGCGAGATCGAAGGACTCAGGCAAATCGCTATCCTGCATGCCGCCTGCAAGTGCACGCAGCAGATTGCGGGTTTGCTCAAACTGTTTCTGCAACGGTGGCAATTGCTCTTTCGCTTGCTGCAGTGTGGTCTGCTGCATCGAAAGATCGAGTCGCGATGCGTAGCCGGCCTTCAATTGTCGCTGTACCAATTCCACTGATTGGGTATTGGATTCGATGATGCGATTGAGGATTGCAATCTGTTCACGCAACAAAGCTTCTTGTATGGCAGCGGCAGTGACGTTGGATGCCAGGGTGATGTATGCAGCTTCGAGTTGCAGTTTCTGATACTTCGCTTCTGCTTCCAGACTTTCTACTTGTCTGCGGTTGCCGCCAAATACGTCAGGTGCATATCCGACCGTCAGTTGCGTCGTGTGGAAATTGTAGATGACGGGACCAACGAATGGCGAAGATGGTTTTTCGGTTGTGCTGATGTTGGTGCCATTGCCCTGTAGGCCAGGCGAATTACCACCTAGATTGCCGGCGATCTTGGTGCGTGCCGGCGAGTAACCGGCTTGCACTGTCGGGAAGAAAAAACCACGCTGTGCATAAACATTTTCCTGTGCGACACGCAATGCTGCTTGTGCCGACTCGATAGTTGGATTGGCGGCGAAGGCTTTCTCAACCAACGCGTTCAATTGTGGCGAACGAAACAGTGTCCACCAATCTGCCCGAATATCTTGCGACAAAACAAAATGCTGCGCGTTACCTCCCGGTACTGGCGAGGCAGTCGTTGCTGCTGGCAGTGGCTTAGGAGAAAAGCCTGTTGATGGTGTCAATTCAGGTCTGCTGTAGTCGGGGCCAACAGCGCAGCCAGCCAATAAACTGATGGCTGCTGCGATGACGATACGGCGCTGCGCATGGCCTGATTTCTGGCGTGTCGAAATAGACGGTACCGCTAGCTCAAATATTTGATTCTTCATGTCGCTTACTCCTTGCTCACTGCAGGTGTTGGACCGGCAGGTGCATAGTCATCTTTTCTATCGCCCGTTTCGGAAAAATTTCCGAACAAACGTATCGCGACAGGCAATATCAGCAGCGTAAAGATCGTACCAGTGATGACACCACCTACAATCACGCAGGCGAATGGACGTTGGGTTTCACTACCGATGCCACGTGAAAGAGCGGCAGGCAGCAAGCCCAGACCAGCCATCAGTGCGGTCATCAGAATCGGTCGCAGACGGACCACGGCGCCTTGCACAATCGCTTGTGTGATCTCTGCACCTTCGCGTACCCGCAGTATCACTTCCTCGACCATGATGACACCGTTCTGCACAGAAATACCCGCGACCGCAATGAAGCCAACCGCAGCAGATACTGACAAGTGCAAGTCGGACAGGCCGAGTGCCGCCAAGCCACCGATCAGTGTGAACGGCACCATGCCGAGTACCAGACTTGCCAGACGCATGGAGCGGAAAGCCCAGAACAACAGCGAGAAAATCAAAAGTACGGTCAATGGGATGATTACCATCAGACGCTTGGCCGCACGTTGTGAGTTTTCGAATTGACCACCCCAAGTCAAGTCGTAGCCTGGTGGCAGTTTCACTTGCTCGACTACAGCACGTTGCGCTTCCTCGACGAAGCTACCTTGGTCACGACCGAGCAGATTCATCTTCACAATCACACTACGCGAGCCAGCTTCACGCAAGATGCGCGACGCGCCTTGTTTGACTTCGATAGTGGCGACGTCGCTGAGGGCGATAGTGCCAGGGCCATTGCCGACTTGAGATCCAGGGATCGCGAGTTGCAGATTGCCGATGGCATCAACGCTGTTACGGTTCTTTTCACCTATACGTACGACGACATCGAAGCGTTTGTCTTCCTGGAAGAAACTGGTGACGGCGACGCCGGACATTGCTTGCGTTACCAGCGTGTTGACGTCACCAACCGTGATGCCGTAGCGCGCCAGACGCATGCGGTCCGGTGTGACGACGACTTCAGTTTGTCCACCTATGCGCGTGGCTTCAACGTCAGTAGCGCCGCGTATGCCTTGGACGACGTCGACAACTTGCGATGCTTTATTTTCCAGAATGTCGAGATTGTTGCCACTGATCTTGGCAACGATTTCACCGCGGAATCCTGACAGCGATTCTTCTACGTTATCTTGAATAACTTGCGAGAAATTGGTCGTGATGCCAGGGATAGATGCCAGATTTGCGGACATATTCGCAACCAGAGCATCCTTGTCAGCGAAGCGCCATGTCTTGCGTGGCTTGAGGTCGACCAGACTTTCCAGATTGTTAGGCCCTTTAGGATCGGAGCCATCGTCAGGGCGGCCAGCTTGCGTGATGATGTGCGCTACCTCGGGATAGGCGATGAGTTTGGCGCGTACCAAGCGCTCGACATCCTTGGTGGTTTCCAGCGAGGCGGAAGTGGGCAGCGTGATGGTCAGCCAGATGTTACCTTCGTCCAGCTTGGGCATGAATTCACTGCCGAGGCGCGGTGCCAGCAAAAATGCAATGACGACAGGAATGGCGGAAATCCATAGTGTCTTCTTCGCATGCGTCATCGTGTATTCCAGCGCACGCTGATAACGTTGTTGCAGCCAATCCAGCCACGGCTTATGTTTCTCAGCCAAGGTGCGTCTTTGCAGCACATACGACAGCAAGGTCGGCACCAGCGTAAATGTCAGCAATACCGCGCCGAGTAGTGCGAACGTAAGTGTCAGTGCTACCGGCGTGAAGATCTTTCCTTCTACGCGCTGGAAGGTAAAGATAGGCACGAAGGCCAGAATGATGATGGCCTTGGCAAACAGCACCGGATGCGACATATCCTTCATCGTGCGGTACAGAATGCTCAAGCGATGTGAGCGTGCATCGATGGGATTTGCATCATGCACAGACTTGACTGCCAGACGTACCATCAAAGCTTCAACGATCACAACGGCGCTATCGATGATGATGCCGAAGTCGACAGCACCCAGAGAGATCAAATTGGCAGATACACCGCGTGCATTCATCAGGATGAAGGCGAACAGCAGTGATAAGGGAATGACGGTGGCAACGATTAGTGCCGCAACCCAACTGGAGAGAAATATGACCAGGACGGCGATGACCAGCAAGGCACCGATGATCAGATTTTCTGCCACCGTGGTGACAGTGTGACGCACGAGTTCGGTACGGTCATAGATCGGAATGATCTTCGCACCTGCTGGCAACCTGGGTTGCAGTTGTTCGATGCGCTGCTTTAACTCGGCATTGATCTTGGATGGATTGCCACCCTTGGTCATCGAGACAATGCCTTCGACGATGCTGTCGCGGTGATCTGCGGCGACGATGCCGAAGCGTGGGCGCTCACCCTCGCGTACCGTTGCAATGTCACCTACAGTGATTGCTCGCCCTTGTCGTGCGGCGACGACTACTTTGCGTATATCTTCGGTACTGTTGAACAAACCTGCAGAACGCACAACCAGTGATGCATCACCTTGTCGCAGCAAGCCACCGCCAGCGCTACCGCTGCCATTGTTGACGGCCTGACTGAGTTGATCCAGCGTGATTTGGTACTTGCGCAGTGCGAGCGGATCAACCTCGATCTGGTATTCCTTGATTGCACCACCGAAGCTGACGACGTCGGCGACGCCTGGCGTCATGCGCAGAACCGGACGGATGGTCCAATCTTGCAGCGTGCGAATTTCAGTGTCTGATAATCCTGGAGCTTCAATGGTGTAACGATAGACCTCACCAACAGCAGTAGAGAGCGGCGCGAGTTCCGGTTGAACGCCGCTTGGCAACGTCACTGTCGCCAGTTTTTCTGTTACTTGCTGACGTGCGAAATAATTGTCTGTGTCCTCGGCAAACGTGAGGGTAACAATAGACAGGCCGGTCATGGTGACCGAGCGCACGTTAGTGAGTCGTGGAATGCCGGCCATCTCGCGCTCGATAGGCAAGGTGACAGCGCGCTCCATATCTTCCGGTGCTTGTCCGGGTAATTGCGAGATGACGCGTACTTGCACGTCTTGTACATCGGGGAAAGCTTCAATCGGCAAGTTCGATAATGCATAACCACCAAAACCGATTAATGCGCCAACCAGTACAAACACAAACATTCGCTGCGTCATCGCGAAGACGATGAGTCGATCAATCATGGCTATCGCTCGCGCTCATTTCTGCATCCAGCAATAACGCGCCTTTAACGACAACACGTTCTGCTCCTTGAAGTCCTTCGCCGACGTAGCTGATATCGCTACCTTGCGTCAGCAGCTTGACCTTGCGCCGTTGAAATTCTCCGGGCGCAGTTTGTACAAAGACGAAGGTATAGATGCCGCGAGTAACGATGGCGCTATTCGGTACAGGCACGCCGCTACCGCTGTCTTGCAGCACGGAGGCGCGTACGAACATTTCTGGCAGCAGTTTTGCGCCGGGATTGTCCAAGCGAGCGCGCACTGTGGCGCGGCGTGTATTTGGATCAACGGCTTGGCTCAGCTGTACGATCTTTGCGTTGAAGCGTTCGTTGGGATAGGCATCGCTCTCGACAGAAACGGTGCTGCCCAGCTTGATGCGTCCTAGTAATTTTTCTGGCAGATCTATCATCAGCCATAGACGTTTGGGATCTGTGACAACGAATAATGGGGAGGACATACCAGGGCTGACTTCCAACGCTGGCGTCGCAGTACGTTCTGTGACCACGCCGTTCATCGGACTAACGAGGCTGATGCGTTGGCCGCGTATGGCGAGTCCGTTTGGATTCAGATTCTTCAGACGCAGTTCGGCGCGTGCTGTTTCTGCTTTTGCCTGCGTATAGTCGGCTTGTGCACTTTCCAGATCTTTGAGTGCGATGGCTTCGCCTTGTGCCAAGTCTTTGGCGCGTTCGAGAACGGTGTGTTTGTGTTCTTCATCGGCGCGTGCCTTGCTGATATCAGCGTAGACAGTGCCGACATCGGGGGAGTCGATTTCTGCAAGTACTTGCCCAGCTTTTACGGCATCACCTGGTGCTGCTTTCAGCGCGACAATTCGTCCGGAAATGCTGACACCGATACGCGCAGTGACGTCATCGTCGTAGACGAGATGCGCACTTAATTGATCAGTTAATGGTACCGCTGAAGCTGGAATGCTTTGCGATTGCAGCATGACCAATTGCGGCGCGGTGCTTGAATAGCGCAAAGTGTCGCTTCCATTCTTGATGGCGGACACCGCTGCCTTGGCTTCTTGTACTTCCGGTGCTGGCAGCTGCAGTTCTTTGTCCTTGCTGTCGCAACCCGTCATGCCTACAACTAAACCTGCTCCCAATGCTGCCGCTATCGTTATTCTTCTAAACTGTTGCATGTCTCTTCATCCTTTGATTCGCGTGTGTACACGGTCTTTTGTTCTTTCTGTTTTTTGTAGGCAGAAAGACGCAGCGTATATGCAGTGAATCTTACGGGAGTGTCAGAAAAGCGGTATTACCATTCGGTAACGTGTTGGCGGGCGGAGACATCCGCCATTTCCAGAGAATCGGAGTTTGTTACGCAGGGTGGGGCGCTAGTGTCATACGGACAATGAGTCCTGGTGAGGCGTCGGAAAATTCAAGATTGCCACCATGCAGGCGTGCAATTGCCAGAACGCTGGCCAAGCCCAAGCCATAGCCTGGACGGCTGCGATCCAGACGGTAAAAATGGGTGCCAATACGTGACAATTCGGCTGCAGGGATGCCTATGCCATTGTCGCGTACGGTAATGGAAGTACCATGTGCGTCTTGTGCCGTTCGTACTTCCACAATGGCGGCTTCACCAGCATATTTCAGTGCATTGTCGACCAGGTTGGCGATCGCACTGGCAAGCAGGTCGCGGTCTCCGTTGGTTATCGGTTCAGCATCGAAAATGGCTGATAGATGTACGGATTTTTCTTCTGCGACCGGCTCATAAAATTCCAGCACATCGGCCACGACTTCGTTCAGTGAAACCGGTGTAAAAATCTGGCGTCGCGTGCCCGATTCGACTTCGGCTAGGTTCAGCAACTTGTCGAACATCACGCTCAATTCTTCAATTTCCTGCAAGGCGAACTGTAATGCTTCATCGCGCGCCTGTGCGCCCTCACGCTCGCTTTTCCGCAGGCGCAGCAGGATGCGGGTCATCGGTGTGCGCAAATTGTGTGCAATAGTGTTGGAGATATGACGTACGCCGTCCATCAGGCGTTGTTGCTGATCCAGCATGCTGTTGATGTCGCGGCTGAGGCGAGAAAATTCATCTTCTTGCTGAAAAATGGGAATACGTTGGCTCAGATCGCCTGCTTCGATGTGTGTCACTATCTGCTGTATCCCGCTCACGCGCCGTCTGAGTTCGCGGCGGAATAGCAGGGCACCAACGATGGACATCAGCAAGCCGATCAAACCTGCGATCAGGCTGGCGCGATCAAACAGCCGTTCGATTTCCAGTTGTTGATTGATATCACTGCCGACGACCAACTTGCTGTCGTCAGAGAGGCGCTGTATGTACATGCGGCCGATGGCTTCGTGGCCGTTACGCATGATACGTGCCTCTACCATGCCTTCCTTGTTCTTGTATTTATGCGGGATGGCAGGGATGTTGCCGATGACTTTTTCGCCATAGGGATTAACCAATAGGTAAATTTCTGTATCGGAATAGACCCCATCCCGCAAAATATCCTTGATTTGCTGCGCCAGGGCCGCTTCACCATGCTCGGAAAAAGTACTCTCTAGGCGATGGGAATTGGACGCAATGTGACGGTCGATGCGGCTTTGCAGAACATTGACGGTTTGCGTGTAGAAAATGGCAAGCAACACCAGCATGGAGAGCACCAGCAGCGCGCTATAGTTGAACGCCATGCGAAAGGCAACGGAGCCCCACAGCTTGAAGCCGTTTATTTTCATGAGGCCGATTTCGAGGTGTTTTTCTGCACAGCAGTCTCTTCGATGTTTTCCACCTGGGGATTGGCCGACATGATGTAGCCGAGATTGCGACGTGTGTGGATCAGCGGTACTGCAAATCCTTTATCGATCTTGTTGCGCAAACGGCTGATGTGGGCGTCGATCACATTGGTTTGCGGATCGAATTGATAATTCCATACGGCTTCCAGCAACATGGTGCGGGTCATGATCTGACCTTCGTGCGTCATCATGTAAACCAGTAAACGGAACTCTCGCGGTTGCAAGGTGAGCGGCTTTCCGCTGCGCTCTACGCTGCGGGTCAGTAGATTCACTTTCAGATCTGCCATGCGCAGTTCGCGTATGACGTCGCCGGGCTGCGTCCATCGGACCAAGGCTTCGACGCGTGCTGCCAGTTCAGAAAATGCAAAGGGTTTGGTCAGATAATCGTTGCATCCGGCTTGCAAGCCACGTACTCGCTCATCAATTGCGGACAATGCGCTCAAGATAAGAACGGGAGTGCGCTTCCCCATTTCACGTATGGTTGCCAGTATGGAAAGACCATCGACACCCTGCGGCAAGATGCGGTCAAGAATGATGACGTCCCACTGTTCGTTAATCGCGCGTGTAATGCCATCGGCGCCATCCGAACAGACGGTGGCATCGTAGCCTATCTCTTTCAAGCCTTTGGCGATGTAGCGCGCGTTATGTGTATCGTCTTCAATAATCAGACAGCGGTGCATCTGGTCTCCAAGCATGGTGCTTTGATTTGATTGTTCTTCGTAGACTGGATTCTACGATGGATAGGCCGAATTGTTGCGTCGACCAGAATGATGCGAGTTGTTTGAGTGTCGAGAAGGTAATAAAAAAGGCACCCGAAGGTGCCTTTTTCTGTCTTGCAGTTCAAACCAAGCAGGCTAGGCCTGCTGGGAATTAGAACTTGTGACGGATACCAACGTTGAAAATCGATGGATCCAAGCCTGTAGTAGCACCTGTGACTACGTTTGCATCGTTTGATGTTTTCGAGTAACCGGTGTACAGGTTTGTACGTTTCGACAGATCGTACGAGTACGAAATAGCGAATTTTTTCGTATCAGCATTTTGAACGCCGTTGGTTTTGTTGTCGTTGACCGAGTACGACGCGAAAATGGTGCCTGGACCGATTGGTGCACTTGCGCCAATCAGATAGTTACGATATTTGCCTTCTGCAGCACCAATCGTTGTTTCCAGTTTCGAATCTGCGAACGCGCCGTGCAGTTTAACTACGCCGAAATCATAAGTTGCACCGATGAATGTCAGCTTGTTTTTCGCTGCTTGTGTGAATGGAGCAACGATAGCAGAGCGGTCTTGGTTATGGTAAGCGAATTGGACATTCAATGGACCATTTGCGTAACCCAGTCCGAGGCCGTAGTTGCTGTTTGCACTTGTCGAACCAGCTGTTTCACCGAAGCCATAAGCAACGTTTGCTTTGAAGCCAGCGTACGAATTCGATGTGTATTTAACCGAATTGGAGATACGGCCGTAGTCACCATTCAATGCACCATTGAAGAAAACGTTGCTGATCGCGCCAACTGTGCCGCCGTCACCGAACGGATCGATTTGGTCGTATGCATCTTTGATTGCCGAAGTTTGGCGACCCAAGTTCACTGCACCGAAAGCACCGGACAAACCAACAGTCGCGAAACGGTTAAAGCCGCCAGCACCGTTTTGGGCGCCAACGTTAGGGCTGCCTGCGCCTGGCAGTGCTGTTGTCGGGGAGCCAAATGCCGAGCCAGTATCAGCTTGGATTGTGGATTCCAATTGGAAGTTGGCTTTCAAGCCATTGCCCAGATCTTCTGTACCTTTGAAACCGATACGGCTAGCCGATTGACCGCCGGAAGTGATGCCGTTGGTACGGGAGTTACCTGCTGCGCCGGTGTCGGTGCTGCTGAATCCCAAGTCAACGATACCGTAGACGGTAACGGACGATTGTGCCGATGCAGCACCTGCAAATGCGCCCAAAACGGCTAATGCCAGAAGCGATTTTTTCATTTAAATGTTCCTCAAATGTTGTTGTAAATATACGCACTCGCTAGGCAAGTGGTACATGAAGTCCTGCGGAGCTGCCTGTCTTGCCTAGTTCAGATGGCAAGACGACGATTGATTGAAACAAAATACGCTGACAGTGACAACCAAAATATCAAAAGCGCATGGGTGAAATGGCTTAAGTGACGTTTTTTCGCAACAAAGCGGTGCGCTTGTATCCCAAAATGAGGCGAAGATGATTTGTCTTGATGCATGAAAAATTATCTATTTTGCAATTTGTCTGTTGAGGTGTGATCGAGTGCTATATCTGTCTTGTTCGGATGGCTGCATCTGTGGATGTCATTGCTAAATTGATGTCTTATAGATGCGTGCCTTAAAACATATGGTTAATGCCGATGGAAATGCCGGTCTGCAGCGTTTTCTTGTCCGCTGTTAAAGAAGCAATGCCTCTCAACGACGCTTTATCGAATCCGGTGTAGATGTTGGTGTGTTTGGATAAGGCATAGGTTGCGCCGATGATCAGCAGATTGCGTCTGGCGATTTCGTTGCTTGTCGCTTCAAGCGTGGTTCTGTAATAACCGGCGGTGAGGCTGATAATGGGAGTGAAATCGTAGTTTGCGCCTAGCCATGTGTTTTTCGCGTGATTAGTGACGGCTGCTTTGGTTGTTGTTTCTAAATAACCGCCGGCAATGCGTAGCGCTCCGTCTTTATAGGCAGCGCCAAAGGTGATCTGGTCTTGATCTCGGTAATCAGGTGTGTTGCCGGAGGCGATATTTGGTTTCTGCAGGGTGTAGGCACCACCGACTGTGAAAGCTCCGGTTGTATAGGCTAAGCCCATCGCTTTGGCTGATGCGTTATTGCTGCTGCCGGCCACTTCGCCCATTACATACTCTGCGCTGGCCGTAAAGCCACCGAATTTGCCGAAATACTGGATCCCATTACTAAAGCGAGGACCATCGACTGTGCCAAATGGTCTAGTGACGTTGCCATCCATATTGCCCGCGACTGCGCCCGCTAGCGGAATAATCTGGACGTAGCGATACTGGAAGGGCTCGTACAAATAAACAACCTTGCAGGCAACGGACGGTTGGCGGCCAAAGTCTATGGAGCCAAATGGTCCGGCCAATCCCAGGGATGAAATGCGGTTGAAGAAACGATTGTCCTTGTTATCAAGCGCGCCGGTGCCGGTGTTGAAGCCTGTTTCGAAGTGGTAGTGGACATCCATGCCTCCGCCCAGATCCTCCCTGCCTTTAATCCCGATGCGATTGTTGTAATACTCGCCATTCGAGCCCATCTTCAAAGTGCCGCCACCGTTTTTTGTAGTGTTGGTAACATTGCGTATGCCTGCGTCTATCGTGCCGTAAATGTTGACCGTTGATTGATATGGCGCGTTGAAAGGCGTTTTGCGCGGCTGTTCGCTGTCGGTCTCGTCAGGCGTTTCCTTGAAAGTGCCGTAAATCGTCATGCTTGGTTCTGCGTAGGCAAGGCTGGTGAAACTGCTGGTAAGAGCAAGTGCAAAATGCAAGGTCTTCATTGATTCAGTGGGTTTCTAGAGTGTTATGTTGCGTGGGTTGGGATACGGTCACGCAATCAAATTTTGTTTTGTATAGCTTGTTCGCACTTTGATAAGTGCTTGTTTTTTATTGCGAATAATGGAAATTGGCATTCCATTAAGCTTGATTGAGCCAAGGCTAAGCTAATTCCGGGCTATATCTTTTTGATATACGTTAATATTTTACAAATGACACATTTGCTTCGTTCTGGCGTGTCGTTCGTATGCAACATTTTTGAGTTTTTGGATAGGTTACAAACGATATGGTTTTTTCTGATCGCTTGATTCAGCATTTTGATAGCGCTTTACGCGTGATGAGTGGTGTGTCGGTCGCCGAGCGGCCCAATCCTGCGGTGAAGATTGCAGAAGGTGAGTTGGACAGTGCGAAGCGGCGCCATAGTGCTGGCTTGATGCGGGTCAATCATGTGGGCGAAGTGTGCGCGCAAGCTTTGTATCAGGCGCAGGCACAATTTGCGCGTAGCGAAGCCATCAAGCAGCAATTTCTGCTAGCTGGTCGTGAGGAAGAGGATCATCTGGCGTGGACCGCAGAGAGATTGCGGGAGCTGGGATCCCGTCCTAGTTTATTGAATCCCTTGTGGTATGCCGGTGCTTATGCCTTGGGCGCGGTTGCCGCGACCTTGGGCGACGCGCGCAGCCTTGGATTTGTCGTTGAAACCGAACGCCAGGTCGAGGCGCATCTTAATCAGCATCTGGATAGCTTGCCGCCACAGGATGCCAAATCGCTGGCTATCGTCGCGCAGATGAGCGCAGATGAGGCAGCGCATGGTGCAGCAGCGCAAGCGTTGGGGGCGCAAACAGTCTCGCCTTGGGCGCAGAAAGGCATGCAAGCCATGTCGAAAGTCATGACGAGCACGGCTTACTATCTGTAATGCTTTATATATAGTTGGATTTGATGTCGGCCGTGATTGTGCGGCCACGCAGGAAGAGGATGATTCTCTTCCTGTCGCTTTATCGAGGTGATGTCAAAAAGTTAGGCTACTACAGGTGCTGCGTCGTCCACGATCTCGAAAGAGTGGGTAATTTCTGCGGTCTTTTCCATCATGATGGACGCTGAGCAGTATTTGTCGTGTGACAACTTGATCGCACGCTCCACCACGTTGGCCTTCAGGTTGCGGCCAGTAACGGTGAAGTGGAAGTGCACTTTGGTAAATACTTTAGGATCGGTTTCCGCACGTTCCGATTTAAGTGTGACTTCGCAGCCGCATACGTCCTGACCGCTTTTGCGCAGAATGACGACCACGTCGTAAGCGGTGCAGCCGCCGGTGCCGAGCAGAACAACTTCCATCGGGCGCGGTGCCAGATTGCGGCCACCACCTTCAGGCGCGCCATCCATCGCGACGACATGGCCGGAGCCGGTTTCAGCTAAAAAAGTCATGCCGGACAAGCCGGTCCAACGTACTGTGCATTCCATGGTGTTCTCGTAAAGTTGCAGGTTGATTTTGTGACATTGTAACTGCTCGGGACTAATTGAATAAGCACGAAAATTGTCGGATGCGCCTCGATCAGATGACTTTTCGCCATCAATTGGGCTGGATCACAACGGTTTTTCGTGTAAATCACCACTTCAATCTGATTAAATTTGACGCTAAGTCCTTGAAAAGACTATAATCTGCGGTTCTTTCGTTTGCTCAGGAAGAGATAACAAGGCCGAGTACGCGGGCAGTATCAAGGAAGTCGAAGCCGCGTAACCACCATTTGAGCGATTTATTTAATTAGGAAGTCATCATGAAAACCTTCTCCGCTAAAGGACACGAAGTCCAGCGCGATTGGTTCGTGATTGACGCGACGGACAAAGTCCTCGGACGTGTTGCCAGCGAAGTGGCACTCCGACTGCGCGGCAAACACAAACCGGAATTTACTCCTCACGTCGATACAGGCGACTTCATTGTCGTCGTCAACGCAGGCAAACTGCGCGTGACCGGTACCAAAGCAACAGAAAAAACATACTATCGCCACACTGGTTACCCAGGCGGTATCTATGAAACGAACTTCAAGAAAATGCAAGAGCGTTTTCCAGGTCGTGCGCTTGAGAAAGCGGTCAAGGGCATGTTGCCTAAAGGCCCACTCGGCTACGCGATGATCAAGAAGCTCAAAGTGTACGCTGAGGCAACTCATCCGCACGCTGCGCAGCAACCTAAAGCACTTGAACTCTAAGGAATAGACATGATCGGTAACTACAATTACGGAACCGGCCGTCGCAAGAGTGCAGTGGCTCGCGTCTTCATCAAATCCGGCTCCGGCCAAATCGTCGTCAACGGCAAGCCAGCGAATGAATATTTTTCGCGCGAAACCGGGTTGATGGTGATTCGTCAGCCTTTGGAATTGACCAACAATGTTGAAACATTCGACATCATGGTTAACGTCAACGGTGGCGGTGAATCCGGCCAAGCGGGCGCTGTGCGTCACGGCATTACCCGTGCTCTGATCGACTACGATGCAACCTTGAAACCAGAACTGTCGAAAGCCGGTTTTGTTACTCGCGATGCACGTGAAGTTGAACGTAAAAAAGTCGGCCTGCGTAAAGCACGTCGCGCAAAACAGTTCTCCAAGCGTTAATCAGCGTTTTCAGAGCATCGAAAAGCCGCCCGGTTTACGCCTGGCGGCTTTTTTTATCTGGAGCCTCTGTTTGTAAAGTACGCGTGAGTGCAAACGTTTGTGCTCTATCGCCTGTTAAAATAAAACGAAGTACATTTTGCTAGGAATAAACATGATTAAGGTTGGCATCGTCGGCGGCACCGGTTATACAGGCGTGGAATTATTACGCTTGTTGGCAACGCACCCGGAGGTTGAACTCACCGCTATTACTTCGCGTAAGGAAGATGGTTTGCCAGTGGCAGATATGTTCCCTTCATTGCGTGGGCGCGTGAATCTGGCTTTTTCGTCTCCAGAAAAAGCCAAGCTGACTGAATGTGATGTCGTCTTTTTTGCTACGCCGCACGGTGTGGCGATGGCGCAAGCGCCAGAATTGCTGGCGGCTGGTGTCAAGGTCATTGATCTGGCAGCGGACTTCCGTTTGCAGGATATTGCTGCATTTGAGAAATGGTACAAAATCCCGCATACCTGCCCTGAGTTACTGAAAGAAGCGGCTTACGGCTTGGTTGAATTGAATCGCGATGCAATCCGCAAGGCGCGCATCGTCGGCAATCCAGGTTGCTACCCAACTACGATGCAGCTCGGCCTCGCACCATTGTTGCAGGCAGGCGTCATTGATGCTTCGCATCTGATTGCTGACTGTAAATCCGGTGTTTCCGGTGCTGGTCGCAAGGCGGAAGTGGCGACGCTGTTCTCGGAGGCTGGCGACAACTTCAAAGCCTACGGCGTATCTGGTCATCGTCATTCGCCAGAAACGCTGGAACGTTTGCGTTTGCTGACCAAGGAAAAGGTTGGCTTGTTGTTCACGCCACATCTGGTACCTATGATCCGCGGCATGCATTCGACCTTGTATGCGCGTTTGACCAAGGATATCGATAACGCAGCGCTGCAGGCTCTGTTTGAAAAAGCTTACGGCAATGAGCCATTCATCGATGTGATGCCATTTGGATCGCATCCGGAAACACGCTCTACGCGCGCGTCGAATATGTTGCGTATCGCGCTGCATCGTCCGGATGACGGCGATACCGTGGTCGTGCTGGTGGTGCAGGACAATCTGGTCAAAGGTGCGTCCGGCCAGGCAGTGCAATGTATGAATCTCATGTTCGGTTTGGATGAGACCGCAGGTTTGATGCATATTCCGGTTCTGCCGTAATGATGTGTATCTGATTCATGAGCAAGCCCAAACCGGTTTTCAAATCCCTGCAGCGCAAGCTATGGCTGCGTCGCTGGTCGATTTCGGCGCCACGGATGACGATCAAAAATCATCTGCCGTGGCCGCTGCGCGCGGTATTCATTGCGATTGTGGTGGGTTTGGGCGGTGCAATGGCAATGTGGGCCTACGATCTGGGGCGCAGCTTTACCGGTTTCAAGCCTGCTGTAACATCGGCTCAATTGGTCGAAGTGCAGGAACAACTCAAGCTGGTTAGTGCCGAGCGGGATAAGTTTCAAACGACGGTGAATGCGGCAGAAAGCCAGCTGAATATAGAGCAATCTCTGCAGGCGCAATTATCGCGTCAGATTAAAACGCTGGAATCCGAGAACACCAAGCTGAAGGAAGATCTTTCTTTCTTTGAAAGCTTGTTGCCTACCGACACCGGTGCGCAAGGCATTACCATTCGACGTTTGAAGATCGAAATGGTAGAGCCGACGCAACTGCGTTACCGTTTGTTAATCATGCAAGGCGGCAAAGTCGCGCATGATTTCATAGGGAATTATCAGCTCGTTGTGACACTAATGCAGGGTGGCAAAAGTGCTATCATGACTTTACCTAAATCGGACGAGCTGGAGAAATTCAAGCTTTCGTTCAAGCATTATCAGCGCATTGAAGGCATGTTTACCGTACCGGAAGGCGCTATCGTCAAATCCGTCCAGATCAAGATTCTGGAAAAAGGTGCCTTGCGCGCGCAACAGTCTGCAAATTTGTAAAGGAGCGTCATCATGTTTGGCCGTAAAACCAAAAGTACGATAGATAGCCTGATTGGCGCCTCAACGATTATTACCGGCAATGTGCACTTCAAAGGTGGCTTGCGTATAGATGGATGTGTGAAGGGCGACGTGATCGCCGAAGCGGATGAAATCAGCATGTTGGTGATTTCCGAGCATGCACGGGTCGAAGGTGAAGTGCGTGTTGCGCATTTACTTGTCAATGGTGAAATTGTCGGTCCGGTATTTTCGTCAGAATTGCTTGAATTGCAGCCGCGCGCCCGCATAACTGGGGATGTAAACTACAAAGCACTGGAAATGCACGGCGGTGCCGTCGTTTCCGGCAAGCTGACGCACGAGGTCGATGAACCGATTTTGAAGCTGGCCGTACCTATACTTGCCGCGAATAATACGTAAAGCGCGGCTAAGGTCTATAATGAACTACCGTTTTCCAGCAGGAGCCTGAAATGAATGCAGTTGCCGAAATGCCATCCCCTATCTTATTCAGTGACAGCGCTGCGATGAAAGTCGCGGAATTGATCGAAGAAGAAGGTAATCCAGATCTGAAATTGCGCGTGTTTGTGCAGGGCGGCGGTTGCTCCGGCTTCCAGTACGGTTTCACGTTTGATGAAATCGTTAATGAAGACGACACCACCATGACCAAGAACGGCGTGCAGCTGTTGATCGATTCAATGAGCTACCAGTATCTGGTCGGCGCTGAGATCGATTACAAGGATGACCTCGAAGGTGCGCAATTCGTGATCAAGAATCCGAATGCAACCACCACTTGCGGTTGCGGTTCTTCGTTCTCGGCTTAATATCACTGACGACGTAGTTCGATTCCTGATGTAAAAAAGCGCAGAAGATTCTGCGCTTTTTTTATGTCCTTAAACTTTGCGTGTTCAGGCCGGATACAGCGCACCTAAAATCCGCAAGCCACGCGCGCCAGTGACTGACGGTAGGTTACCTGGTTCACGCACATGGAAGCGTTGTGCCAGCCATGCAAATGCCAGAGCCTCAACCTGATTGGGCGCAACGCCCAAGGCTTCCGTCGACTCTACTCTGATAGCTGGATGATGCAATTTCAACGCATAGTGAATGAGCGTCAATAAATAGCTGTTGTAAGCGCCTCCACCACAGATATAAACCGCCTGGGTTTGTGACGCATACCGCACAATCGCATCGCTCAGTGTCGTGGCGGTAAAGATGGCCAGAGTTGCTTGTACATCAGCACTTGCCAAGCCCGGGAAGTTCTCCAGCTTTTGCGCCAGCCATGCAGGATGAAATAAATCGCGTCCAGTACTCTTGGGTGGCGGTGCGTCGAAGAAGGGCTCGTCGCGCAATTCTTTCAGCAGTTCAGCATTTACCTTACCGGTCTTTGCCCATGCACCATCAGCGTCGTATGCCTGCCCGTTATGCTGCGCTATCCACGCATCCATCAATACATTGCCAGGGCCGGTATCAAAGCCGATCACAGGCGCATTGCTATTGGATGGCAGCACACTGATATTGGCGATGCCACCGATATTCACGACGACGCGGTTTTCATTTGATGCACTGAATAGTGCGCGATGGAAGGCTGGTACCAAAGGCGCGCCTTGGCCACCAGCCGCAATGTCGCGGCTGCGCAAGTCGGCGATAACGTCGATGCCAGTCAGTTCTGCCAGCAAGGCCGGGTTATTGATTTGCCGCGTGTAACCGGATTCGGGTCTATGACGGATGGTTTGTCCGTGTACGCCTATGGCCGTGATGCGCTCGGCTGCGATATGCGCTTCTTGCAAAAGAGCGGCAACACACTCCGCATAATATTTAACCAGTGCATTGGCTGCGACCGCCTCACGATGAATTTCATCCGGTTCTGCAGTTTGCAGCGCCATCAAATCGGCACGCAATGCATCGGGGAAGGGCACGTAGGCGGCTGCTAAGGTTTGACGTAATACACCGTCATCGGAAAACGACGCCAGGATGCCATCGACACCGTCGAGACTGGTGCCGGACATCAAGCCGATGAAAAGGGATGCGTTTGAATTGGGAGTAGACATAAAAAAAACCGTTTGTCAGAGTAGAGATGATTTTAAGTCACTCTACGCTAGGCAAGCGGTTTTTTGCTACTAGGTCAGCTAATGATTAGCTGACTCGAATGATTCGGATTACTTTAATGCCAATCTGGAATTGCTGTTTTCCGGTGTCAGC
This sequence comes from Herminiimonas sp. GW821-FHT09C12, assembly GCF_059416385.1. Taxonomy (NCBI): domain Bacteria; kingdom Pseudomonadati; phylum Pseudomonadota; class Betaproteobacteria; order Burkholderiales; family Oxalobacteraceae; genus Herminiimonas; species Herminiimonas sp. GW821-FHT09C12. The sequence continues at coordinate 491,124 of NZ_JBWKPC010000001.1, read as the reverse complement.
AAGGCGAAGCGATGCGACATGTCGGCAGCGACAGCGCGGAATTTTTGCATCTGTGCTGCAGCCAAAGGTTGCGCATTTGGAATGTCAACCGACAGAGGATCACGTGCTTCGTTGTTGACGCGGAACTCGTAATGCAAATGTGGTCCGGTTGACCAGCCAGTCATGCCGACGTAACCAATCACCTGGCCTTGGCTGACTTTCGTGCCCTTGCGCAGATTGGTAGCAAAGCGGCTCATGTGCGCATAAGCGGTGGAATATTTTGACCAATGTTTGATAACGACCACATTACCGTAACCGCGTTGCACGCCGGCAAAATCGATTACGCCATCGCCGGATGCGCGGATCGGTGTACCGATTGCAGCTGCGAAGTCGACGCCTTTATGTGCTTTCCACAAACCGGAAATCGGATGCTTGCGTACCGAGAAACCGGATGAAATACGCGAGAATTCAAGCGGCGATTTCAGGAAGGCCTTCTTTAACGATTTGCCGTCGAAGCCGTAGTAGCCGCCGCTTTGTGCAACGCTAGGATCTTCAAACCAGACTGATTGATAAGTCGCCGGGCCGTTCATGAATTCGCCTGCGAGCACGCGACCGGCGTAGACGTATTCACCGTTTTGCCAGAATGTTTCGTACACCACATTGAAGCGATCACCACGACGCAGGTCGGAACCGAAGTCGATGTTGGTAGAGAACATGTCGACGATTTGCGAAGCAACGTTGTCTGGAATTTGTGCGGCATCGGTTGCGGCGAACAGCGATGATTTGATTTCACCGGAACGCATTTCTATGCGTCGTTCCATTGCGATAGGTGTTTCTGTCGCCTTGAAACCATTGCCTTCGCGTTTGATGACGAGATTCTTCAGATTGCCGGCACCGCTGCCAACTGTGCTGCTGAGCCAGTTCAGATCGCCTTCTTCGGTGGTTTGTGCCTGTACGCGCTTGCCGGCTTTCAGTTGCATCACGTTGCGTGCAATCGCATCGGATTTGATGAAGGCGGTAGCGTCGGCATCTTCCACGCCAAGGCGGTCGAGCAGAGTGGCGAGCGTGTCGCCGGAGCGTACGCGTTCTTCGCTGATGTAATTTTGCTGGAGGTCGTCGAGCGCGGCGATCTGGTCGGCCAGATGCGGCAGCTTCAATTCCTGCGTGATGGATTTAACCGGGATATCATCCGCATCGGGGGCCATAGGCGCCACACCTGCGGCACCAAACGCACACACCGCCAATAACAGCGCGGAGGCTGAAACGATACGAGTTTTGCGAGATGATCCGAGTAGTAGTTTTTTGCTAGCTGAGCTTGCGTTAAGTAATTTATTTAATGTGAACATGCAATAAGTTAAAATCTGCCGCTTGTTCGGTATCTATTTCTTGTGCTTTTATTAGTTGATTGAACGGCAAGGTTAGAGTAGCTGGAATTTAATTTAAAAAGCATTGTACCGAGTTCTGTTTTTCTTACCCCCTTTTATTACAATTTATTTCCCGATATGGACGTTTCTTCTAGCAGCAAAGCGGTGCAATTGCCTCTCTCCGACGCAGTTCAAGAGGCTATGACGGTCGCTAAGCGCGGCGTTGAAGAATTGTTAATCGAATCAGAGTTCGCGCAGAAGCTGGCGCGGTCTGAACAAACTGGCAAGCCTTTGCGCATCAAGCTCGGCTTGGACCCAACTGCACCAGATTTGCACTTGGGCCACACAGTCGTACTCAACAAGATGCGTCAGTTGCAAGATCTAGGCCATCAAGTCATTTTCCTGATCGGCGACTTCACGTCGATGATCGGCGATCCGTCGGGCCGCAACATTACGCGTCCACCATTGACGAAAGAGCAAATCGCAGAGAACGCGAAGACTTACTTTGCGCAAGCCAGTCTGGTGCTGGATCCGGTCAAGACTGAGATCCGCTATAACTCGGAATGGTGCGATCCGCTGGGTGCACGCGGCATGATCGAGCTGTCGGCCAAGTACACGGTGGCGCGCATTTTGGAGCGTGAAGACTTCACCAAACGTTTCCATTCGAATACGCCTATCTCCTTGCATGAATTCCTGTATCCACTGATGCAGGGTTATGACTCGGTGGCGTTGAAGTCGGATCTGGAGTTGGGCGGCACTGATCAAAAATTCAATTTGCTAGTCGGACGTGAGTTGCAAAAGAGCTATGGCCAGGAGCAGCAATGTATCTTGACCATGCCTTTGCTTGAGGGTTTAGACGGCGTTGAAAAGATGTCGAAATCCAAAGGCAATTACATCGGCATCACCGAGCCGGGCAACACCATGTTCGCCAAGCTGATGAGTATTTCCGATGTGATGATGTGGCGTTACTACGAATTGTTGTCTTTCCGTTCACTGAGCGAAATCGCTCAGTTCAAGCAAGAAGTCGAAGGCGGCCGCAATCCGCGCGACATCAAAGTCTTGCTGGCGCAGGAAATCGTCGCACGCTTCCATTCGGTGCAAGCTGCAGAAGATGCGCTGACTGATTTCGTCAATCGCTCCAAAGGCGGTATCCCTGACGATATTCCGGAAGTTGCATTGAGTGGCGCACCTTTGGGCATTGGACAATTGCTGAAGCAAGCTAATCTGTGTGCATCCACTTCGGAAGCGCTGCGCATGGTTGAGCAAGGCGGCGTGCGTATTGACGGCACCGTCATCAGCGACAAGGGCTTGAAGGTTGAGGCTGGAACGCTGGTAGTGCAAGTCGGTAAGCGCAAGTTCGCTCGTGTGACTTTGGCTTGATTGGATATTCGTGCGTAGTTCGTTTGCTGGTGCATTGCTAATGCGCGGGAGTACAACATGATTGCCTTGTTGCAACGTGTGGCGCATGCCAGCGTAGTAGTAAGCGGCGCAACGGTGGGCGCGATCAATGCCGGCTTGATGGTGTTGTTGTGTGCTGAACGCGGCGATACAGAAAAAGAAGCTGATGCCTTGTTGGGCAAGCTCTTGTCGTACAGGGTGTTCTCCGATGATGCCGGCAAGATGAATCGCAGCGTGACTGATACGGCGGGCGGTGTGTTGCTGGTGCCGCAATTTACGCTGGCGGCAGATACACGCTCTGGTACACGACCATCTTTTACGCCGGCAGCGGCACCGGATGTGGCACGTGCATTGTTTGATTATTTTGTGGCGCAAGCGCGTACTAAACATGCGGATATCGCCACCGGACAATTTGGTGCCGACATGCAGGTTTCATTAACGAATGATGGGCCGGTGACATTCTGGTTGCAGGTTAAACCGACAGTTTGAATATCGATGCGGCACGATTTGCGTAGCGCCGTTAAAATGTTTTCACTTATTGGAAAGTCGAGTACACGATGAAACTATGGAGTGATTCCTTCAAGGATGGCGCGGCCATCCCGGGCGAGTTCGCATTTTGCGTAATTGATCCAGCTACGCATGTCGCATTATCGAACAATAGAAATCCACATTTGGCCTGGAGCGATGTGCCGGTCGGCACCAAATCGCTGGCCTTGATCGTGCACGATCCAGATGTGCCTTCGCGTGGCGATGATGTGAATCAGGAAGGCAAAACTGTACCTGCCGATTTGCCGCGTGTAGATTTTTTCCACTGGACACTGGTCGATATTCCATCGGATACACAGCGGATTGCTGCGGCTTCTTTTGCTGATGGTGTGACGCCGCGTGGTAAGGCAGGTCCGACGATAGCCAATTCTGCTATCAAGGGTGCGCGTCACGGCATTAATGATTACACCAGCTGGTTTGCGCAGGATGCCGATATGGGCGGTGATTATTTTGGTTATGACGGTCCGTGCCCACCGTGGAATGATGCGATTGTGCATCACTATGTATTTACTTTGTACGCGCTGGATATCGCCCATGTGCCTGTCGATGGTAAATTTACCGGGCAGCAAGTGCGCGCTGCAATTGCCGGGCATGTTTTGGCCGAGGCGAGTGTGACTGGCAGCTATACCTTGAATGCGGCATTGGCGATTACGAAGTAACGAGGATGATGTGACAGAAATATTATTGATTCGCCACGGCGAAACAGAATGGAATGTTGGTAAACGCTTGCAAGGGCATACGGATATTGGTCTGAACAGCGAGGGCGTGCGTCAGGCTGCAGCGCTTGGTCGTGCCTTGCTGGATGAGCCGCTGGATGCGATTTTTTCCAGCGACTTGCGGCGCGCATACGATACTGCACAAGCCGTCGCGCTACCGCGTGGCATGAAGGTGCAAACCGAGCAGGGTTTGCGTGAGCGTTGCTTTGGCGCGTTCGAAGGTTTGAATCATCCGGAAATCAAAGAGCGTTATCCGGAAGATTATCTCGCATGGCAGCATCGCGAGATCGATGCACGCTATCCAGATGGCGAGCGTCGTGCAGAAACGCTGCGTGAATTTTCCACACGTGCCGTTGCCTGCATCAGCCGTTTGGCCAGCACACCTGGTTATCGCAAGATTGCTGTCGCAACACATGGCGGTGTGCTCGATTCGATTTATCGTCGTGTGAAGAATATGGGTTACGAGCATCCGCGTGACTTTGATGTTCTGAATGCCAGCGTCAATCGCGTTACCTGGGATGGGCAAAACTTCCAGATTCTGCAATGGGGTGATGTTGCGCATCTGGAGCATGCGTCGCTGGATGAGGGCGATAACCCGAAATAAGCAAACTGGCAACTAGTTGCGATTAAATACAACGTTTGCCGTATTTAATCGTGAAGCTGCATGAGTAGTAGACGGATGGGGATAAAATAGCGGTTTTCCTCAGCACATCTCCTCCGTGAACATCGGCCCATATTCCCTTCCGAACAATGTATTTGTTGCCCCTATGGCTGGGGTGACGGATAGACCGTTTCGCCAATTGTGCAAACAGTTGGGCGCAGGATATGCCGTGTCGGAGATGGCTGCGTCCAATCCGCGCTTGTGGGCGACGGATAAATCCACGCGCCGTACCAATCACGATGGTGAAGTAGAGCCGAAAGCGGTGCAGATTGCCGGCGCCGATCCGCTCATGCTGGCAGAGTGCGCAAAATTCAATGTTGATCGCGGTGCGCAAATCATCGATATCAATATGGGTTGCCCGGTCAAAAAGGTTTGTAATAGCTGGTGCGGTTCCGCTTTGTTGCAACACGAGACCTTGGTCGCAGAGATACTCGAAACCGTGGTCGCCGCAGTGAATGTGCCTGTCACACTGAAGTTTCGTACCGGTTGGGATAGAGCGCACAAGAATGCATTGAACATTGCGCGTATCGCCGAGCAGAGCGGTATTGCGATGCTGACCTTGCACGGCCGCACGCGCGCCGATGGTTATAGTGGTGACGCTGAATACGAGATGATCACGGCCGTGAAAGCGGCAGTGTCTATCCCTGTTGTGGCGAATGGCGATATCACCACGCCGGAGAAAGCCCGCTTCGTGCTGGATACGACGGGGGCGGATGCCATCATGATAGGTCGTGCAGCACAGGGACGGCCGTGGATATTCCGCGAAATCGATCATTACCTGCGTACTGGCACGCATTTGCCGGCCCCCATGATTGCAGAAGTACGCGCATTGATGGATGAGCATTTACGTGCGCACTATGCGTTTTACGGCGAATACTTGGGTGTACGTACCGCGCGCAAGCATATTGGCTGGTATGTGCGCGAATTGATCGGTGGCGAAGCATTTCGTCAACAAATGAACAAGCTGGAAGACTGCGAACAGCAGTTAGCGGCCGTAAATACATTCTTTGAATTGCAGTTGGTCCACGGCGAACGGTTACAATATCGTCCGACTGAAGAAAAGTTGGCCGCCTGATACAGGGTTAATACATTGTCATCTGGCAATGTGCGGACCCCGACAAATTATAAAAACGCGCAATCAACTAAGCACATGAGCAAAGATAATATCCAAGAAGTCGTCAAGAAAAGCCTGGAAAAATATTTCAAGGATCTGGGCGAGCAAATGCCATCGAATGTCTATGAGATGGTGGTTTTTACTGTAGAAAAACCCATCCTCGAAGCAGTGATGGAACGTGCCGAAGGCAATCAGTCGCATGCGGCAGATATGCTGGGCATCAATCGCAATACGCTGCGCAAGAAATTGCAGCAGCACGATCTGCTGTAACGGCTTTGTACACCAAACTTTCTTCCCGCAGTTCTGGCGGGAAGTGAATAAGGTAAGGGCGGCGGTGTAGTCGCGTAAGTTCAACCGTTGTTGCCTCGCGCCTTTATCTTATTTAATTTACTTCCACTATTTTCATCATGATCAAACAAGCTCTTATCTCGGTCTCTGACAAAACTGGCGTTCTGGAATTTGCGCGCGCGCTGTCAGGCATGGGCGTCAATATCCTGTCGACTGGCGGCACGGCAAAATTGCTGGCTGAAAATGGTATCAGCGTCACGGAAGTAGCGGATTACACCGGCTTCCCGGAAATGCTCGATGGCCGTGTTAAAACCTTGCACCCTAAAGTGCACGGCGGCATTCTGGCGCGTCGCGATTTTCCTGAACACGTCAGCGCTCTGGAAAAACACGGCATCCCGAATATCGATATGGTGGTCGTCAATCTGTATCCATTTCAGGAAACCGTTGCACGCGAACATTGCTCACTGGAAGACGCGATCGAGAACATCGATATCGGCGGCCCAGCCATGTTGCGTTCGTCGGCCAAGAATCATAAAGACGTTGTTGTCATTTGCGATCCGACCGATTACAGCCAAGTGTTGAGCGAGTTGAATGCCAACAAAGGCGAAGTAACATACGAAACCAAATTTACGCTGGCGAAAAAAGTATTCGCACACACTGCGCAATACGATGGTGCGATCACCAACTACTTCACTTCGTTAGGCGCAGACAAGCAGCACGCAACGCGCAGCGCTTATCCTTCGACCTTGAATCTGCATTTTGAAAAAGTGCAGGAAATGCGTTACGGTGAAAACCCGCATCAGTCGGCTGCCTTCTATCGCGAGAGCAATCCGCAAGTAGGCGCATTGGCGAACTACACGCAATTGCAAGGCAAGGAACTGTCGTACAACAATATCGCCGATGCAGATGCAGCGTGGGAATGCGTAAAGACTTTTGATGAGTCTGCATGCGTCATCATCAAGCACGCCAATCCATGTGGCGTGGCCGTCGGCGCAAGCCCATTGGAAGCGTATAGCAAGGCACTGCAAACCGATCCAACTTCAGCCTTCGGCGGCATCATCGCATTTAATCGTGAAGTTGATGGCAATGCTGCAGAAGCGGTAGCCAAGCAATTTGTCGAAGTCTTGATCGCGCCATCGTTTACCGAGCAAGCGAAGAAAATATTCGCAGCCAAACAAAACGTACGCTTGCTGGAAATTCCACTTGGTAATGCTGTTAATAGCCATGACTTCAAACGCGTAGGTGGCGGTTTGCTGGTGCAATCGCCAGATGCAAAAAACGTTGCCCTGGCCGAACTGAAAATCGTCAGCAAAAAGCAACCAACACCACAGCAATTGCAAGACTTGATGTTTGCATGGCGTGTCGCCAAGTTCGTTAAATCGAATGCAATCGTGTTCTGTGCAAATGGCATGACCATGGGCGTAGGTGCAGGTCAGATGAGCCGTATTGATTCTGCGCGCATTGCTTCGATCAAGGCACAGAACGCTGGCTTGTCACTGGTTGGCACCGCGGTTGCGTCTGATGCTTTCTTCCCGTTCCGTGATGGTTTGGATGTTGTTGTTGCCGCAGGCGCGACTTCTGTGATTCATCCGGGCGGTTCGATGCGCGATCAGGAAGTCATCGATGCTGCTGATGAACAGGGCATCGTGATGATGCTGACTGGCACACGTCATTTCCGTCATTAATCAAAAAGGATGATGCGACTGATGCCGCATTGCCTTTAATTATCTGCCCATATATCCAATATGAAAATTCTCGGCATCGATCCCGGTTTGCGTACTACCGGTTTCGGTGTGATCGAGAAGCATGGCAACAAACTCACTTATATCGCCTCGGGCACGATCAAGACGCCTGATGCCGATTTGCCGCAGCGGCTGAAAACCATACTCCTTAGCGTTGCAGAAGTCATTGCTACCTACAAGCCAGATTGTGCTGCGATAGAAAAAGTCTTCGTCAACGTTAATCCGCAATCGACACTATTACTCGGTCAAGCTCGTGGCGCTGCAATTTGCGCGCTGGTAGGTGCTGACTTGCTGGTGGCGGAATATACCGCTTTGCAAGTGAAGCAGGCCGTGGTCGGACAAGGCAAGGCGCAGAAGGCACAGGTGCAGGACATGGTGCAGCGTCTCTTGAAGTTATCGGGATTGCCCGGCACCGATGCTGCTGATGCCTTGGGCGTGGCAATATGTCATGCGCATAGCGGTGACACACTCAGCGTGCTGGGGGCGCTGGCACCTGAGTTGGCGAAAAAAGGTTTGCGCATGCGCGGCGGTCGTTTGGTCGGATAATGTGCAAGCTCGCAATCCGTACTACTCTCGATAGCTGAACAAAAATATTCAATCATTTCTATTCAAGGTCATCACGATGATAGGTCGTCTTTCCGGATTGTTGCTCGAGAAAAATCCACCGCAATTGCTGGTTGATTGCAATGGCGTCGGTTACGAAGTGAATGTGCCTATGAGCACCTTCTACAATCTGCCTGGCCTCGGCGAAAAAGTTGTGTTGCTGACGCATCTGACGGTGCGCGAAGATGCGCACATCCTGTTTGGTTTCGGCACGAATGAAGAGCGAAATGTCTTCAAGCAATTGGTGAAGATTACCGGCATAGGCGCACGCACGGCTTTGTCGATTTTGTCCGGCATGTCAGTCGCTGATCTGGCGCAGGCGATCACGATGCAGGAAGCTGGACGATTGACCAAGATTCCCGGTATCGGCAAAAAAACTGCCGAGCGTTTGCTGCTGGAGTTGAAAGGAAAATTGGGTGCAGACCTTGGCGTAGCAGGTACGGTTACATCGGATACGACTTCCGATATTTTGAATGCGCTGTTGGCGCTCGGCTATTCGGACAAGGAGGCGATGCTGGCCTTGAAACAAGTGCCAGCCGGTACGGGTGTTTCCGATGGCATCAAGCTGGCGTTGAAATCGCTGTCGAAAGCGTAAGCACATATCCCTTATTCAATTTAGAAGCCGTCACGCTACAATGCGACCATGAGTATTCAAACCGACGATTTCAGCGAACAACGCATCATTGCAGCGACCCCTGCCTCCGCCAACGAGGAGGCCATCGAGCGCGCGCTGCGCCCCAAGCAGTTAGATGAATATGTAGGTCAGGAAAAAATCCGTGGCCAGCTCGAGATTTTTATCACGGCGGCACGGCAGCGACGCGAAGCCTTGGATCACACTTTATTGTTTGGTCCTCCGGGTTTGGGCAAGACCACGCTGGCGCACATCATTGCGCGTGAGATGGGTGTCAACCTGCGTCAGACTTCCGGCCCGGTGCTGGAGCGCGCCGGCGATCTGGCAGCGTTGCTGACCAACCTTGAAGCGAACGATGTGCTCTTCATCGATGAGATACATCGCCTGTCGCCTGTGGTTGAAGAAATTTTGTATCCGGCGCTGGAGGATTACCAGATCGATATCATGATCGGTGAAGGTCCTGCTGCGCGTTCCGTACGCCTGGATCTGCAACCGTTCACGCTGGTCGGTGCGACCACACGTGCCGGCATGCTGACGAATCCTTTACGCGATCGTTTTGGTATCGTTGCACGCCTTGAATTTTATACGCCGCAAGAGCTGACGAAGATCGTCACACGCAGCTCTTCCTTGCTGAATGCGCCTATCGATGAAGAGGGCGCATTTGAAATCGCCAAGCGCAGTCGCGGTACGCCGCGTATTGCCAATCGCTTGTTGCGTCGCGTGCGCGATTACGCGGAAGTCAAAGGCGATGGCAAAATCACCAAGGCGATGGCAGATGCAGCGCTGGTGATGCTGGATGTCGATCCGGTTGGTTTCGATCTGATGGATAGAAAATTGTTGGAAGCCGTACTGTTCAAATTCAACGGTGGTCCGGTCGGGCTCGATAATCTAGCGGCAGCGATCGGTGAAGAGCGTGACACGATAGAAGACGTGCTCGAACCCTATCTGATCCAGCAAGGCTTCTTGCAACGTACGCCACGTGGCCGTATCGCGACGCAGCTGGCTTATGCGCACTTCGGTGTCGTTGCACCGCAGACTGGGCCAAACGGCGAGTTGTGGGGCAGCTAACAAGCTTGCCGGCATTGCCGTTATTTGCTGCACGACGCTTATCCCTGCGTATTACATTCCTGCAAAAAGAAAATCATGCAAATCTGGGTTGATGCCGACGCTTGTCCTAACGTGATCAAGGAAGTCTTGTTTCGCGTTGCAGATAGGCTGGAAGTGCAAGTCACCTTGGTGGCAAATAAATTATTACGTACACCGCCTTCGCGCTTCATCAGGGCGATACAAGTGCCGGCCGGCTTTGATGTGGCTGACAATGAAATCGTGCGTCTGGTGCAAGAAGGCGATCTGGTGATCACTGCCGATATTCCGCTGGCAGCCGATGTACTGGAGAAGGGCGGTCATCCGCTTAATCCGCGTGGTGAGTTTTATACTAAAGATAATATTCAGCAACAGTTGACGATGCGAGCTTTCATGGATGACTTGCGCAGTAGTGGCGTTGACACCGGCGGGCCCTCAGCCTTTAGCCAGAGCGATATTAGAGCGTTTGCCAATCAGCTGGATCGCTATCTGGCGCGACAACGCAAGCAGCCCTGAACCTATGCACAAGTTGGTGCAACAAGTACTAATGTTGCAGTGAATCATTAGTCAAAAGTCATCTCTGCATTAAAAAATTTCATCTGATACGTGCTTCCTGGGACAATTTGCTCCTTTGCAGGGCATCGACCTTGTGTGAGAATGTTGCATCGCAAATAAGGCTTTATTTCCTTTATTCAACTTCTCTGCGCGAGCCAGCCATGTTGATGTCTACCCAAGCCAATCGATACGCGCACCAGTTACTGGCGGCGCGAGCGGATGCGCAACAAATTCCCTGTTTGAGCAAAGACGATAATCTATCGATCGCCGATGGTTACGATATTGCCAAATGCATAGTCGATATTCGTACTGCGCAAGGGGAGACGCCGATAGGGCGCAAGATCGGTTTTACCAATCGCAAGATTTGGCCCAATTACGGTGAGCGCGAGCCTATCAGTGCACCGATCTGGGCGCATATGTATGACGATACGGTTCGTTATTCGGAGAATAATCACGGCCTGCAGGATTTGACCGGCGCGGTACAGCCGCGCATAGAGCCGGAGATCGTATTCAAACTGGCGAAGGCGCCACCAGCAAATGCCACGCTGGAAGATATTGCGAATTGCATCGAATGGATGGCGCACGGATTTGAAGTAGTTGTGTGTCCGTTTCCCGATTGGAAATTCGAGGCTGCCGATGCCGTCGCTGCTTTCGGTTTGCATGGCGCATTGATTTTGGGTGAGCCACATATGTTGTCGTCGGCGACACGTGCGCATTTGGCAGACATCCTGACTGCGGCTAGCGTATCGCTGTCGTATAGCGACGGAGATGAGTTCAGATTGCACAGCGCCGGTTTTGGCAGCAATGTTTTGGATAGCCCGGTACATGCTTTGTTGAATCTGCATCAGACCTTACAGACGCAACCGCAGTTTGAGCCTTTGGCTGCCGGTGAAATTATTGCAACCGGGACGCTGACTGATGCTTATCCGGTGAAGGCTGGAGAAACTTGGTCGACTGCATTTTCTGGTGTGGCTTTGCCTGGGCTGTCATTGTCATTTGTTTGATTTTTAAATTCCAAATAAAAAAGCGGCTGACGTAGTTTTACGTCAGCCACTTTTTCTTTACGCATGTCACCCCATTTTCTGAAATGACATGCGCCTCACGTTTTACAACTTGGCAAATTGCTCGCGCAGCTTGCTCAGTGTTGCCGAGAAGTTGGCGACACGTTCTTTCTCTTGTGCCACGACTTGTGCCGGTGCGCGGGCGACGAAGCTTTCATTGTCGAGTTTGGAATTCGCCTTGGTGATTTCACCGTCGAGACGCGTGATTTCCTTGCTCAGGCGTTCGCGTTCTGCGGCGACATCAATTTCCACTTTCAACATCAACTTCGCTGTGCCAACGATGGAGACTGGTGCAGGCGATTCCGGCAGTTTGTCAGCGACATTGACTTCCGACAGCTTGGCCAATGCTTGCAGATACGGCGCGAACGATTGCAGTTGCGCTGTTTGTGCTGCGTCCGTTGCTTCCATGATCAGCGGTACGCGCAAGGCTGGCGACAATTGCATTTCACCGCGCAAATTGCGGCAGGCATCCGTCATCGATTTCAAGTCAGCCATCCAGCTTTCAGCCTGTTCATCGATCTTGCCGGCTTGCGCTTCAGGATACGGTTGCAACATGATCGAGTCGCCGGCCGGATTGAGCTTGTAACCTGTGAGTGGTGCAACGGTTTGCCACAGTGCTTCCGTGATGAATGGAATGACCGGATGCGCCAGACGCAAGATGGTTTCCAGTACACGCAACAAGGTACGACGTGTCGCGCGCTGTTGTGCTTCGCTACCGGTTTGAATTTGTACCTTGGCGACTTCCAGATACCAGTCGCAATATTCGTCCCAGATGAACTGATACAACGAGGCAGCGATATTGTCGAAGCGGTAGTCAGCAAAGCCTTTGGCGATGTCTGCTTCGGTGCGCTGCAGCTTGGACACGATCCAGCGATCGGCTTGCGAGAAGTCGGTATAACCATCTGGATCACAATCGCCAGCTGCACATGGCGCATCACGGAAACCGCAATCGTGGCCTTCGCAATTCATCAGGACAAAGCGCGTTGCATTCCACAGCTTGTTGCAGAAGTTGCGATAGCCTTCGCAGCGGCTCAGATCGAAATTGATATTGCGTCCCAGCGAAGCATAGCTCGCCATCGTGAAGCGCAGCGCATCGGTACCGTAAGCAGAAATGCCGGAAGGGAATTCCTTGCGCGTCGATTTCTCAATGCTGGTCGCTTGCTTGGGATTCATCAAGCCGACGGTGCGTTTGGCGACCAATTCATCAAGGCTGATGCCGTCGATCAGATCGATAGGATCGAGCGTATTACCTTTCGACTTGGACATTTTTTGTCCACTGCTGTCGCGTATCAAGCCGTGTACGTACACGGTTTTGAACGGTACCTTGCCGGTGAAATGCGTGGTCATCATGACCATGCGCGCAACCCAGAAGAAAATAATGTCGAAGCCGGTGACCAGTACCGACGATGGCAGGAAGGTTTTGAAGTCCGGTGTTTCTTCCGGCCAGCCGAGTGTAGAGAACGGTACCAACGCTGATGAGAACCAGGTGTCGAGTACGTCTTCGTCACGGGTCAGTGTGCCGGTATAGCCTGCAGCCGCTGCCTTGGCTTTCGCTTCTTCTTCATTGCGGGCAACATAGACTTTACCTTCGCTGTCATACCATGCCGGGATTTGATGGCCCCACCACAATTGACGCGAGATACACCAGTCCTGGATATTGTTGAGCCACTGGTTATAGGTATTGGTCCAGTTCTCCGGCAACATTTTGATTTCGCCGTTTGCCACTTTTTCCAGCGCGACTTCGGTAATCGATTTGCCCGGGAAGTAAGTGCCTTCCGGTGCCGGTTTGCTCATCGCGACAAACCATTGATCGGTCAGCATCGGTTCGATCACGGTGTTGGTACGGTCGCCGCGCGGCACCATCAATTTGTGCGGCTTGACCAGTTCCAGCAAGCCTTGTGCATCGAGGTCAGCGACGATTTGTTTGCGCGCAGCAAAACGATCAAGACCTTGATACGCGGCCGGTGCGTTTTCATTGATCTTCGCATCCAGTGTCAGGATGCTGATCTTGTCGAGGTTGTGGCGCTGGCCAACAGCGTAATCGTTGAAGTCATGTGCCGGCGTGATCTTCACACAACCGGTACCGAATTCCTTGTCGACGTAATCGTCGGCAATCATCGGAATTGCACGGCCGCACAAAGGCAGCGTGAGCAATCTTCCGACTAAGTGTTGGTAGCGTTCATCTGTAGGATCGACCGCAACAGCAACGTCGCCCAGCATGGTTTCTGGACGGGTGGTGGCGACCACGATGAAGTTGCGTTCTTCCCATTCGGTCGCATTGCCTGCTTCATCGTATGCGATCGGGAATTTGTAGCTGGAGCCGTCAGCCAGTGGATAACGGATATTCCACATCTGGCCGTCTTCTTCTTCCGATACCACTTCCAGATCGGAGACTGCGGTGCCGAGCACTGGATCCCAGTTGACCAGACGTTTGCCGCGATAGATCAAACCTTGTTCGACCAGGCGGACAAATACTTCGGTCACGGTTTTCGAGCGTGGCTCATCCATCGTGAAGTATTCGCGGCTCCAGTCCGGCGAAGCGCCGAGGCGGCGGATCTGGCCGGTAATGGTGGAGCCGGATTTTTCTTTCCATTCCCACACTTTTTCGACGAACTTCTCGCGGCCGAGGTCATGGCGCGTGATTTTTTGCGCATCAAGCTGGCGCTCAACCACGATCTGGGTCGCGATACCGGCGTGATCGGTACCGGGAATCCAGGCAGTGTTGAAGCCGCGCATGCGGTGGTAGCGCGTCAAGCCATCCATGATCGTTTGATTGAATCCATGGCCCAAATGCAGAGTGCCGGTCACGTTCGGTGGTGGCAACTGAATACTGAATGCGGGTTTGTCTGCGTCGGTGGTGGCGGTGTAGTAACCGCGTTTCTCCCATTCGGTGCCCCAGAATGCTTCAATGTCGGCGGGATCGAAAGACTTGGCTAATTCCATGATTTTTAATGAATTGAATCGAATCAAGCATTATAAGTGACGATGAGGGGGCGTATTGCCTCTGATCTTGCAAATGAAGGTAGAATTCTGGTCTTCTTTGCTTGTCTGAGTCGTTATGCCTTGCCAAAAGTTGTTTTGACTGGATGGCAAGTCAGGCTTGTATCGCCTGCGCGACTGACTGCAACGTTCGTAAACAAATTGCCGCTGATGTGTGCGGTAGACCGGATGCAAAGCCGTAAGCCCTTGAATAAATGACAAGGTGGTCAGCGGCAAGCAGCCACCCTTGAAAATAGTGAAGTGACAGAGTGAAGTGATGCTGGAAATCGAATTGAACGGCGCCATGCGCCAGGTTGAGAATGGCCAGAATGTGGCTGACCTGATAGAGGAGTTGTCGCTGTCCGGTAAAGCCGTAGCGGTCGCCATTAACCGTGAAATCGTCCCGCGCGGGCAATGGGCGCAGCGCCAATTGCAGGCGGCTGACCGTATCGATATCGTGCGCGCCATAGGCGGCGGCTGATCCTCTTGTCAACACCGGCGGCTTAGGCTGCTTTGTGTGTTTGATATTGTTTGCTTTGATTCCCATGCAGCTTGCTCCATCCTGCACCCACGTACTTGGAACTCCATCATGACCAGCGCACTTTTCCCTGACGATCAACTGACAATCGCCGGCACCACTTATCGCTCCCGCCTTTTAGTCGGCAGCGGCAAATACAAAGACCTCGAACAAACACGCGCCGCCAGCGAAGCCAGCGGTGCACAAATCGTTACCGTCGCAATTCGTCGCGTGAATATCGGTCAAGATCCGAATGCACCGAGCTTGCTCGATGTTTTGCCGCCTTCCGAATACACCTTGTTGCCGAACTCGGCCGGTTGCTATAACGCAGCTGATGCTGTTTACACCTTGCAACTTGGTCGTGAAATCCTCGGTGGCCACAAGCTGTGCAAGCTCGAAGTGCTCGGTGATGAAAAGACCCTGTTCCCGAATATGCCGGAAACCTTGAAAGCGGCAGAAACGCTGGTCAAGGATGGCTTTGATGTAATGGTCTATTGCAGCGATGACCCAATTCAAGCCCGTATGCTGGAAGACATCGGTTGCGCCGCCATCATGCCGCTGGCTTCACTAATCGGCTCCGGCATGGGCATCCTCAATCCGTGGAATCTGTCGCTCATCATTGAACAAAGCAAAGTCCCGGTCATTGTTGATGCAGGTGTTGGTACTGCTTCAGATGCCGCGATTGCAATGGAACTCGGTTGCGACGGCGTCTTGATGAACACCGCGATTGCCGGTGCGCAAGATCCGGTACGCATGGCGCATGCAATGAAATTAGGTATTGATGCAGGTCGTAACGCCTACCTGGCAGGTCGTATCGCTCGTAAATTCGCCGCATCCCCATCGTCGCCGATGGCCGGACGCGTGGTTTAAGTCGTTAAGCAAGAAGGCAAAGACGCATGAACTCTAATCTGCACGGTCTCTATCTCGTCACTCCTGATTGGGATGACACCCGCAAACTGCTGGAAATCACTGAACTCGCATTGAAAGGCGGCGTCAGTCTGCTGCAATATCGCCACAAGACTGCTGATGCAGCTTTGCGTCAGGAACAGGCTGAATGTCTGCAAGCGCTGTGCCGCAGCTATGAAGTGCCATTCATCATCAATGATCACATCGATCTTTGCATGAGTATCAATGCAGACGGTATACACGTCGGCGGTACCGATAAATCGGTGGCGGAAGTACGTGCCCTTATAGGCCCAGACAAAATTCTCGGTTCTTCCTGCTACGGTGATTTGAGGCTAGCGCATGCTGCAGAGGCGGCGGGAGCCAGCTATGTGGCCTTCGGCGGTTTCTATCCATCTAAGGTCAAGAAATATCCAGTCACGACAGAAGCAACTATCGTCACCGACTGGAAAGCACAAGGCAAGGTGCCTAGTTGCGTTATCGGCGGCATGACGAAGGAAAACTCTGCACCCCTGGTAGCCAATGGTGCGGATATGGTCGCAGCGATCAGCAGCGTCTATCTGGCAGGTGATCCGCAAGCGGCGGCACGTGCATTCGTCAGTTTGTTCATCAAGTAATCTGCATCATCGGTCGGTGCGCAGCAGCAAGTGCGCACCGATACTGTCTTCTGTTTTTAGTCTGGCAAGATTAGCTGTCTAAAAACCATCCCTTTATTTGCTTCCTATCGCATGCCGCAGAGCAAGAGACGTGTAATCAGCGGCATGCCGCTAGCCGTCACGGCTATAATCGATAGATGCAAAATCTTCTTCACAATCTCAATCCCGAACAACTCGCCGCTGTCACCTTACCCGCACAGCCTGCATTGATTCTGGCAGGTGCCGGTTCCGGCAAAACCCGTGTTCTGACTACGCGTATCGCCTGGCTGATCCAGACCGGTCAGGTCTCGCCCGCGGGCATACTCGCCGTGACCTTTACCAACAAGGCCGCGAAGGAAATGATGACGCGCCTGTCGGCGATGATGCCTATCAATACGCGTGGTATGTGGATAGGCACCTTCCACGGATTGTGTAACCGCTTGTTGCGTGCACATTATCGTGATGCCGCCTTGCCGCAGACTTTCCAGATTCTCGATTCGCAAGATCAACTGTCGATGATCAAACGTTTGCTCAAGGCAAACAACATCGATGATGAGAAATATCCGCCGCGTAATTTGATGTACTTCATCAATAGTGCGAAGGATCAGGGTTTGCGCGCCAGTGCAGTGGAAGCCTTCGATGACTACAACCGCAAGATGGTTGAGTTGTACGATATCTACGATCAGCAATGCCAGCGTGAAGGCGTAGTCGATTTCGCAGAATTGTTATTGCGTACCTACGAATTGTTGAGTCGAAATCAACCTCTGCGCGAACATTATCAATCACGCTTCCGCCACATTCTGGTCGACGAATTTCAAGATACCAATGATCTGCAATACAACTGGTTGAAGATGATGGCTGGTACGCAGGGTGCCGTATTTGCCGTTGGTGATGACGATCAAAGTATTTACGCTTTCCGCGGTGCCAACGTCGGCAATATGAGTGCCTTCGAGCGTGAATTCAAAGTCGAGAATCTGATCAAGCTGGAGCAGAACTATCGCTCGCACGGTCATATCCTCGATACCGCGAATACGCTGATTGCGAATAACACCAAACGCCTCGGTAAAAATTTGCATACCGATGCCGGCCATGGCGAACTGGTGCGTATCTACGAAGCCACCAGCGATTTGCAAGAAGCGCAGTGGATAATCGAAGAGACTAAAAGCTTGATCGCAGAAGGCGCGGCGCGTAGTGATATCGCCGTGCTGTATCGATCGAATGCGCAGTCGCGCGTGATCGAGCATGCACTGTTCTCTTCTGGTATTCCGTATCGCGTGTACGGCGGTCAGCGCTTCTTCGAGCGTGCCGAAGTCAAGCATGCGATTGCGTATTTGCAATTGATGGACAATCCACACAACGATTCTGCTTTCCTGCGCGTGGTGAATTTCCCTACGCGCGGCATAGGCGCACGTTCATTGGAACAGTTGCAGGATGCTGCCAAGCAGTATGGAATTTCTCTATATGCAGCGGTGCCTTATGTCGCAGGTAAAGCGGGAACCTCGCTGGGTGCTTTCATTAAATTGATAGAAGCCGCGCGTTTCGAAACACAGAACTTGCCGCTGCCGGAAATGGTGCAAGTGGTGATCGATGCCAGCGGCTTGATCACGCATTATCAGAATGAAAAAGAAGGCGCCGATCGCATAGAGAACTTGGAGCAGGTAGTTAGCGCTGCAACTCTGTTCGTATCTGAAGAAGGTTTCGGTCATGACGCGCCGGCATTGATGGGGCCAACCAGTCAGCAGATGGCCGGTCCTGCGATCGTTACGCAAGATGGTATAGAAGTGCTGGATGCTGATGCGCCATTGCCGGCTGTGATGTCGCCTTTGTCTGCCTTCCTGTCGCATGCCTCGCTGGAAGCGGGCGACAATCAGGCGCAAGCGGGGCAGGATGCCTTGCAATTGATGACTGTGCATTCAGCCAAGGGTTTGGAATTCGACGCGGTGTTTATTACCGGTCTGGAAGAAGGTTTGTTCCCGCACGAGAATTCGCAGAAAGAAGAAGGCGGCGTCGAAGAAGAACGTCGCTTGATGTATGTCGCGATTACGCGTGCCAAGCGTCGTCTCTACATCAGCTTTTCGCAAACACGGATGTTGCACGGGCAGATGCGCTTCAATTTGAAGTCGCGTTTCTTTGACGAGATGCCGGAAGATTCTCTGAAATGGTTATCGCCGAAAGTACAGCCGCAGCATCACTGGACGCCACATCCAAAAGCTGCGTGGGAAGATGCGCTGGGTGCCGGCAGCAATAGGATTGCGCAAAACATAGCCAAGACGGATGTCGGCTGGCGCATCGGTGAATCAGTCGCGCATGGCAAGTTCGGTGAAGGTGTGATCGTGAATATAGAAGGCAGTGGCGGCAGCGCGCGTGCACATATCAACTTCGGTAAGCACGGAATGAAGCTATTGGATTTGAGTATCGCCAAGCTCGACAAGGTAGCGGGCTGACGATGTGAAGAATGAAGCAAGCGCAATCAGACGCGCTTGCTTCATTTCTATCAGAACGGAAGTTCGTCCGGCGGATTACCGAACAGATGTGTGTAAGTTGGGTAAAACGAGCAGTACATAATCACTGTCAGTACCAGCGACATCGGCAGCAGTATGAAGATAGACGCTGTTGCCGAATTCAATATCATTCCCAGGATAGAGCTCACGATGACAGGCAAAATCATGCCGATAGTCACCCAGGCCAAACCGTAAATCAAGAAGGCTTTGCCGGCACGACGCACAGCGAAGAAGCTGTAAAAAATCGCCTTGCCGACGCCCATGCCTTGCCACGCGATCAACGGTGCGGCAAACCAGAATGCCATCGCTGCCGGTGTATATACCGCAGCAGCAAACAACATCGCCATCGTCATATTGGAGTCGCGTACAGTCTCCGCATCCAATGTGATTTGACCGGTAATCGCCTGCCAGAACACGCCACCATCTACCAAGCTGGAAGCGCCAACCGCAACGATCGCTGCGACCAGATACAAGGTGCCCAGCTTGATCAAGGTACGTACTGCCGGCGAGCGAAAGCCTACCAATAATAAATTGGGATACACGCGCTTCTCGGTTGTCACATGCACACATGCATGCATGAACGTCATTGAGAACAGCGGAATCAAAATCAGTGGCAGCAATTGACCAATGACAGGGATGATGCCGACCGCCAGCATCAAGAACATATAGCCGAAAAAGAGTGTCGATAATTCAGCCGGTTGCTTGCGGAAGATGGCGAAGCCTTCTTTGACCCAGAGCCAACCGGTTATTGCAGGGAGTTTGTCCATCATCCAGCCGATGTAAAAAGAGGGGGAGTTGCTTGTTCGATACGCAAACGCAGAATACGTTCAAAGTGTACCGGATCGTGTGGCGTCAGCATTTCTGCATCGCGCGGCAAATGGAAGTCGTATAAGCGCGACAACCAGAAGCGCAGGGCACTCGCGCGCAACATGGCTTGCCATGCAAGTTGTTCTGCCGCGGTAAATGGGCGTACATGATGATAAGCATCCAGCATCGCACGTACGCGTGCCTGATCCAGTTCACCGCTTTCCAGATCGATACACCAGTCGTTGACGGTAACAGCGACGTCGAACAGCCATGTGTCGCAACCGGCAAAGTAGAAATCGAAGAAGCCCGTTAAATGGTCGCCGTTGAACATCACATTGTTGCGGAACAGATCGGCGTGGATAGGACCGTTCTGCAATTGGCGATACGTATCCGATGCAGCAAAGTCATTCTGGAAAGTCATTTCCGCTGCCAATAGTTGCTTATTGCTATCGGACAAATATGGCATGACGACCGGTGCAGTTTCATTCCACCAGGTAATTCCACGCAGATTCGGCTGGTGAATAGTGAAATTCTCTGCCGCCACATGCATGCGTGCCAGCATAGCGCCCACTGCTGCGCAATGTACGGCTTGCGGTTCTAATTGAGATTGACCTTCCAGCTTGCTCACGATGGCTGCTGGCTTGCCATGTAATGCATTGATCAGCGCGCCGTCGTGCGTTGCAATCGGCGCAGGCACCAATACGCCACGCTCAGCCAGATGACGCATCAAATTCAAATAGAAAGGCAATTGCTCAAACGTGAGCTTCTCGAATATCGTCAATACGTATTCGCCGAACTCAGTCGTGATGAAGAAGTTGGTGTTTTCTATGCCGGAAGGAATCCCTTTGATCGAGAGCGCTTTGCCCAGATCGAATTGTGTGATCCATTGTGAGAGGTCATCCAGGCTGACCGGAGTAAATACTGCCATGAGGAAATTAGAAAGAAATACGTGTCATCAAAAACAAAAAATAACGCACCGGGGTGCGTTATTGAGCAGGAGCTTTACAACTGAAATCGGTGTCGCTTACTTTGTTGCCGGTGGCAGTGTTTGAACAGGTTCTGGAGCCGGCTGGCTTTTTGGTGGTCCGAACTCGCCGATCTGGAACTGCACAGGACGCGTAGTGTCGCTTTGTCCGTCACCGCGCATGGCGCTGCCAGCCGGATCGTTAGGATGTGCGTAATACGTGGTTCTGCCGGTTTGTACTTTGACTTCAGTTACGCGGCCTTGAGATTTTTTCTCGGTAATTTTTTCTTTGGTATCCGGTTGACGAATTGTCACCGCAGGCGCTTCGCCTTCTTCCAGGCGCTGCATTTGTGGCGGCGGTGGTGCAACGTCATTGGATTGTGCGTTCACAACCATAGGCGTAGCGATAACCGCGGCGGAAATCGTAATAAGTGACCAGAATTTGGATGTGCGCATAGTGTATGAATGAGCCGTCGTTGAAAGGAAATGTAGCAAGATGGTTCATTGTAACAAACAGGCTAAACCCTGCCGAAAATAGTTCATTTTGTTACCAAACGTCCCATAGACACAGTTTTCCCAGGCAAAGCAAGTACTCATGGTGCGGCGCAGGAGGTGAAGCTGAGTGATTCGGCAACGCAAACTCTGCCATAATCGTAGCCATTTTCCATGCTGCATGACGTGCATGGTGCGCTTTACACAAGACTCTGTAGTCGCCGCCCGTTTTTCTTACTGAATCCCTATGAATAAAACCCTGTTGTTAGTTGATGGTTCCAGTTACCTATATCGCGCATTTCATGCGATGCCGGATTTGCGTGGGCCGAATGGCGCGCCGACCGGTGCCATCTACGGCATGATCAATATGCTGCGTCGCCTGCGTAAGGATTATCCGACAGCGGATTACATGGCTTGTGTGTTTGATGCTAAAGGTAAAACTTTCCGCGACGATCTGTATGCCGAATACAAGGCGCAACGCGCCTCCATGCCGGATGATCTGGTCAAGCAGATCGAACCTATCCACGAAGCAGTACGCGCAATGGGTTGGCCCATCCTGATGGTGGAAGGCATAGAAGCGGATGACGTCATTGGTACGCTGGCAGTCGAAGCGGTCAAGCACGGTATGGATGCAGTGGTATCGACCGGTGACAAGGATTTGGCGCAACTGGTCAATGATCACGTCACGCTGATCAATACGATGAGCAATGAAAAGCTGGATCGCGACGGCGTCATCGCCAAATTCGGTGTGCCACCTGAACGCATCATCGATTACCTGACTCTGATCGGCGATACCGTCGATAACGTACCGGGTGTAGACAAAGTCGGTCCCAAAACCGCAGTGAAGTGGTTGACGCAATACGGCACGCTGGACGGTGTCGTTGAACACGCGGCAGAAATCAAAGGCGCAGTTGGCGATAATCTGCGACGCGCACTCGACTGGCTACCGCAAGCCAAGACCTTGATCACCGTTAAAACAGATTGTGATTTGTCTGAACACATGAAGTCGATCACGGAATCGTTGACGCAGCGGCCGGAAGATAAAGATGCCATGGTCGACTTCTTCACGCGCAATGGTTTCAAGACCTGGTTGCGTGAGTTGAGTGACAAACCGGAAGCATCCGATAAAGCTGAAACGTCGGATACCGCGACTGCACCGCAAGGTGCCTTGTTTGCCGATGAAGCGCCAGAAGTGGAAAAACATTACGAAACGATCTTGACCGAAGCAGAGCTGGATCGTTGGTTGAAAAAAATAGATGCAGCCGCGCTGACATCTATCGATACAGAAACCACTTCACTCATTCCGATGCAGGCGCAACTGGTCGGCATCTCCTTGTGTTGCGAGCCCGGTGTCGCGGCTTACATTCCGGTTGCTCATCATTATCAAGATGCGCCGCAGCAGTTGTCGCGTGAGTTGGTACTGACAAAAATGAAGGCATGGCTGGAAGACGACAGCAAGCCAAAAGTCGGACAAAACCTAAAATATGATAGTCATATTTTCGCCAATCAAGGCATCAATTTGCGCGGCATCGTACATGACACCATGCTCGAATCCTATGTGTTTGAATCGCATCGCAGTCACGATATGGATAGCCTGGCTTTGCGTCATTTGAACCGCAAAACCATCAGCTTCCAGGAAGTGTGTGGCAAGGGCGCATCGCAAATTGGTTTCGATGAAGTCGAGATCGCTCGCGCAACAGAGTACGCAGCGGAAGATGCAGACATCACGCTGCAATTGCATCAACGCATGTGGCCGCAGGTGGCGGGCGATAAAGGCCTGACCTTTGTCTATGAAAACATTGAATTGCCAACCGCAGTGGTATTGCAGAAGATAGAACGCAACGGCGTGCTGATCGATCCTGATTTGCTGGCCAAGCAATCGAATGAACTAGGCAAGCGCATGCTGGAGATAGAGCAGAGCGCGTATGAATTGGCGGGTCAACCTTTCAATCTGAATTCGCCGAAACAAATCGGTGAAATTTTCTTTGAAAAATTGAAGCTGCCTGTCGTCAAGAAGACACCATCCGGTTCGCCTTCTACTGATGAAGAAGTGCTGCAAAAACTGGCAGAAGATTATCCGCTACCGAAAGTGTTGCTTGAGTATCGCGGTTTGGCGAAACTGAAATCGACCTACACCGACAAATTGCCGAAGATGATAGATCCGACTACTGGTCGTGTGCATACCAACTATGCGCAAGCGGTGGCGGTGACCGGACGACTCTCATCCAACGATCCAAATCTGCAGAATATTCCTATTCGTAATGCAGAAGGTCGTCGCATACGTGAAGCATTCATTGCGCCACCGGGTAGCGTCATTGTGTCTGCCGATTATTCGCAAATCGAATTGCGCATCATGGCGCATATCTCAGGCGACGAAAACATGTTGCGCGCCTTTGCCGAAGGCGAAGATATTCACCGTGCAACTGCGGCAGAAATTTTTGGTGTTGAGCGCGCAGATGTCGATAGTGAACAGCGTCGCTACGCAAAGGTGATCAACTTCGGTTTGATCTACGGCATGAGCGCATTTGGCTTGGCTGGTAATCTGGGTATCGAGCGTGCTGCTGCGCAAAGCTATATCGAGAAATACTTTTATCGTTTCGCCGGCGTGAAGCGCTACATGGATGAGACGCGACTGGAAGCAAAAGCACGCGGCTATGTGCAAACGGTTTTTGGTCGCCGCTTGTGGCTGCCAGAAATCAATTCACCGAATGGTCCACGTCGCCAAGGTGCAGAACGTGCAGCGATTAACGCACCTATGCAAGGCACCGCGGCTGATTTGATTAAGCTCGCGATGATAGCTGTGCAAGGCTGGCTGGAATCGGAAAAACTGCAATCGAAAATGATCATGCAGGTACACGATGAATTGGTACTGGAAGTGCCGGAAACAGAATTGGCATTGGTACGTGAGAAACTGCCGGAACTGATGCGTAATGTTGCAGAGTTGAAGGTACCTTTGATTGCCGAAGTTGGTGTAGGCAAGAACTGGGATGAAGCGCATTAATTACTAGTGCGCATGCGACACGGATATTGATTTAGCCGTTTGCTGGCTTTGTGCGTGAGTATAGGACAGCGAATATTTTCAATCGAGATGAAGAACTACTCATAGGAGAGTCGCAATGGAGAATTTGAAAGAAGATTTCGATAGTCTGGTCGCAAAAACGTCTATCTCCGATGGCGTTGATAGACGTGGTTTTTTGAAAACAGCATTGGGTACGGGTTTTGCGGCGGCAGTGTTGCCGATTGCCGCGCACAGTGCGGTGACAACGGATAGCAAAGGTCTTACGGTAGGCGAAATCACGGTTAACGTGAATGGTCAGGCGGTGCCGGTTTATCGCGCACAACCAGAAGGCAAAACCAATCTGCCGGTGATCTTGGTCATCTCTGAAATTTTTGGCGTGCATGAATACATCGCTGATGTGGCGCGTCGCTTTGCCAAGCTTGGTTATCTGGCGTTGGCGCCTGAACTGTTCGTGCGTCAAGGCGATCCTGGTTCCTACGGCACGATTGCTGAACTGCAAAAGGAGATCATCTCCAAAGTGCCGGATGCGCAAGTGATGGGCGATCTGGATGCAGTGGTGGCATGGGCCAAGGCCAATGGCGGCAATACGAACAAGCTGGGCATTACCGGTTTCTGCTGGGGTGGTCGTGTGACGTGGTTGTATTCCGCGCACAACCCGAAGGTCAAGGCCGGTGTCGCCTGGTATGGTCGTCTGGTCGGCAGCAACAACGCACTCACGCCGGAGAATCCGGTTGATATCGCCACCAAGTTGAAAACGCCGGTGCTCGGTTTGTACGGTGAGCAGGATGGCGGCATTCCAGTGACGACTTTGGTGCAGATGAAAGATGCGCTGGCCAAAGGCAGCAGTAAATCAGAATTCGTTTTGTTCAAGAATTCCGGCCATGCCTTCCACGCCGATTACCGTTCCAGCTATGTGGAAGCGGATGCGAAAGAAGGCTGGACGCGTTGTGTGGAGTGGTTCAAAACCCACGGCGTTAGCTGATCATTAGTTCTGTTTGATGACGACGCGAGGACATGAATAACGCATGTTCTCGCGTTTTTATTTGCTGAAATAGCCGGGATATGCTTTAATTTGCAACCTTGTTGCATTAAGCCCGGAGCCAAAAATTAATTCCACGCTCGTTTCCATCCTGTTGACTACCGCGATCTCCGGTGTCTTCAGCATTTCCGCTGCGGCCTTATTCTCGTTTTCGCTGTTGTCCAAACTGGTTGATCGCATGGTCAGCCTGTCGGTCGGGATATTGCTTGCGACCTCGCTGCTGCACGCATTGCCGGAAGCGTTTGAGTCGGGTGCCGATACGCATGCCTTGTTTGCATTATTGCTGGCAGGTTTGCTGGGTTTCTTCCTGCTGGAAAAATTCGCCATCCTGCGTCACTCGCATCATCACGAAGATGACGGCCACGGGCATGAGCATGGACATGATGCGAAGGAAGCCGGTGCTGCCGGCTGGATGATTTTGGTGGGCGATAGTCTGCACAATTTCACTGATGGTATTTTGATCGCAGCCGCTTTTCTGGCTGATCCTCATCTTGGTATCTTGACCGGCCTGGCGATCATTGCACATGAAATCCCGCAAGAGATTGGTGACTTTATCGTCTTGCTGAATGCTGGTTTTACCCGTAGACGTGCTTATGCGTACAACATCATTTCCGGTTTGACGGCGGTGGTCGGTGGTCTCGTTGGCTACTTTATGCTGGACCGCTCGCAAGAATGGATTCCATACGTGCTGGTGTTTGCATCATCGGGATTCATTTACATTGCGGTGAGTGATTTAATGCCACAGATGCAACGTCGCGCATCCATGCGCGAGACGATTCCGCAAATCGTGTTGATCGCGCTGGGCGTTTGTATCGTGTTGTTTTTGACAGGACATGCGCACGCGCATTAAGTGTTGCGCGTGCGGTTATTCCAGATATTGAGTTATGCGACTGGTCGTGACGGATCAGCGCACCATTCACTCCACGAGCCTGGATAAAGTGCAGCGCCCGACAAGCCTGCCACTTCCAGAGCCAGCAAATTGTGGCAAGCGGTCACACCTGAGCCGCATTGCATGACAGCCTTGGATGGATCGCTGATGAATGCGTTGAATTCGCTACGCAGTTGCTCAGCAGATTTGAAACGACCGTCAGCCTGCAAGTTCTCTTTAAAGAAACGATTCTTTGCGCCGGGGATATGTCCGCCGACTGGATCTATCGTTTCATTCTCTCCGCGGTAACGATCAGGTGCGCGTGCATCGACGATGGTGCGCTTTTCATCTGATAGATTATTCAGAATATCGCTAACGCTAACGGTCGATGTGAGTGCAGGTTTCTCTGCTATATCGCCGCGTACGTGCAAGGATGCTTCGGTAGAAAGCCACATGCCATTCGCCAGCCATGCCGGCACGCCGCCATCCAGTACGGCGACCGCTTCGTGCCCAACCCAACGCAACATCCACCACAAACGTGCGGCGAACATGCCGCCATGCACATCGTAGACTACGACTTGCGAGGTGTCATTGATGCCCCAGCTTTGCAGTGTAGCGATGAGGCTGGCGCGATCCGGCAACGGATGGCGACCGCGGAAAACATTATCTGCACCTACTTTGTCACCAGCCAGATCGGTATCCAGATGGGCGAATTGCGCATTCGGAATATGTCCTTCCGCATAGGCGATGCGACCTGCCTCCGGATTGGCGAGGTCGTGGCGGCAATCGAGAACTATCCAGTCTGGCTCGAATAAATTCTTGGACAAATCTTCTGCAGAAATCAGTGTGGTGTAAGCCATGTTCTACCTTTTAAATTGCCGTGTGCTTTTGGCGCACGCGCATGATCATTTCAAACGAGCTTTTAAATTTCTGTCGCAATCGGGTCGGCGGAAGTAATGTTTTTGACCGTCGCCGAATTGCGGATATTGTAGAACGTTGCCACGACGCCGCTGGCCAGAATGACGGCGATGCCGAGCCAGCCATAAAGTCCCAGTACATCATTCCAGATGATGATGCCCCACAAGCTTGAAAAGACGATGCCGGTGTATTGCAGATTGGCCGTGACCAGTGTGTTGCCGAGTCGATAGGCGCGTGTCATTGCCATCTGTGCCATAGCCGCGAGTACGCCTATGCTGAGCAGCAGCGTGATGCCATAGGTGGAATGTGTGCGAATAATGCTGACGGGTTCGCCTTGCAAGCCTGGTCCGAACATGCAGCCGAGAAAGCCGGCGAACAAGCCGGTAGCGGAAAAATAAAACACTACGCGTGATTCCGGTTCGCCGAGTTGGCCGAGATGTCTTACCTGCAAATACGCCAATGCCGATAGCGCACCGGAAAATAGTCCAATGACGCCGCCTAGCCATTGATCGTCATGTATCGATGGTCGCAACAGCAAAGTAACGCCGATGAAGCTGGCAAGGATGGCTGTCACCAGACCCCATTCAAAGCGCCGTTTTCCCAAGCGCCAGGCAGCAAAGAACAAGATGCCGGAAATCCAGATCGGTGCCATGTAATTGAGTGTCATCGCGGTTGCCAGAGGTAGCAGGGTGATCGCGTAAAACCATAGCCAGACGGCGACTGTGCCGATGAAGCAGCGCCATAAATGTTGCCAGATGAAAGGCGTCTTCAAGCTACCGTTCTGGCGCAGGATCAAGGCGTAAATGAAGATCACGCCGATCAGGCCGCGATACATCAGGATTTCGGCGACGGTATAGGTTTCTGATGCCAGCTTTACGCACACCCCCATGATGGCAAAGGAGAAGGTGGCGAACAGCATCCAAAGTGATTGCATGAGTATTGAAGAGAGGTGAGGCGGTTGATGCTGCAGGAGTGCAAATATTCGTTGTCGGGATGATGCGTGCGCATCACCCCGACAGATTTACTTCTTAAACGTCTAACTGGCGGCGATACCATTCATGGAAGTGTTGCATGCCATCTTCCATAGGCGATTGATACGGACCTACTTCATTTTCGCCACGGTCGAGCAAAATCTTGCGGCCGGCATCCATGCGCAAGGCGATCTCGTCGTCTTCTTCGCAGGTTTCCATATAGGCTGCGCGTTCGGCTGCAATGAATTCGCGTTCGAACAACACGATTTCTTCCGGGTAGTAAAACTCGACTACGTTGCGTGTTTTTTGCGGACCGTTCGGCCACACAGTCGACACGACCAACACATGCGGATACCACTCGACCATGATGTTTGGATACAGCGTCAGCCAGATCGCGCCGTATGGTGGTGCTTCGCCGTTGCGGAATTGCAGGATCTGTTCTTGCCACTTCTGATACTTTGCCGAGCCGGATTTGGCCAGTGCGTGATGCACGCCTACGGTTTGTACACTGTACTGGTCGCCGAATTCCCATTTCAGATCATCGCAGCTGACAAAGCTGCCAAGACCAGGATGGAAAGGCTCGACGTGGTAATCCTCCAGATAGACTTCAATGAAAGTCTTCCAGTTGTAATCGCACTCGTGTACTTCAACGTGGTCCAGCATATAGCCGCTGAAATCCAGATCCTTGGTGACGCCAAGCTTGCCGAGAATGTTGGCAACATTCATGCCGTTTTGTTCAAACAGCAAGCCGTTCCAGTTTTGCAATGGCGTATTCGACAGGTTCAGGCAAGGCGTCTCGCCGAAATGCGGCGCGCCTATCAATTCACCCTTGAGGTCGTAAGTCCAGCGATGCAGCGGGCAGACGATATTCTTCGCATGGCCGCGACCATTGAACATTTTCGCCTGGCGATGACGGCAGACGTTAGATAGCAATTCGATACCGTGCTGATTACGTACCAACATGCGACCTTCGTTTTCCCACGCGAGCGTGGCAAAGTCGCCGACATTCGGCACCATCAGCTCATGACCCGCATAACGCGGTCCTTCACGGAACAATTGCTGGATTTCTTGCTTCAACAGCGCTTCGTCAAAATAGACGTTGACTGGAAGTTGCGCGTTAGAACGCGCGAGTTTGGCGAGATTAGCCAGATCGGACATCCCCACCCCCAAATTAATTTGCACCAACCTAAGAGGAAAGAATCCGCAAAAACCTTAATCAAACGAGATAAAGAGGCAATTTTGGACAGAACCGAGGATTATACCCCAGAGTCTCGCGCTCCGACGAGCCGCCAAAGCGCCAGTGCACGCCATATTTTGATAATTAATAAAAAGAAAATGTTTCTCGCCAGTGCCGGTATGGCGCTCGAAAAATCGAGATAACGGGCAGCATTTACGCTTTTTTTCGATAAAAAGCGCGTTTTCCGCATTTGAAACCGATGGATATGCTGCGTTTATCAACAGTGCAGGGTGGTTTGCTCTAAAATAACGGGCTAAACCATTTACCAGTTCTTATGTCAAAAAAATCTACCTCTGCCGCCTTGCCTTCGTCGTTTGAAGAAGCGATGGCAGAACTCGAACAGTTGGTCGCACGCATGGAAGCAGGCGAACTGCCGCTGGAAGCATCGGTTGCGGCCTACAAGCGTGGCTCCGAACTGGTGAAGTATTGCGCCGCGCAACTCGAAAAAGTCGACAATCAGGTCAAAGTGCTGGAAGGCGAGATGCTCAAGCCATTCAACGCCGATCGTGCAATCGAGGCGGATGAATGACGACTATGCAATCGTTTGACGGCTGGATGAAAGCAACGCAGGCGGAAATGGAATTGGCACTGGTGCAGCATTTGCCGCCGGTGGCCCTAACGCCTGCGCGCCTGCACGAAGCCATGCATTACGCAGTGCTGGATGGCGGCAAGCGTGTACGGCCCTTGCTGGTCTATGCCGCCGGTGCCTTGTTCGATGCCGACGCCGCGGAACTGGCGCGTGCTGCCGCTGCGGTGGAAATGATCCACGCGTATTCGCTGGTGCATGACGATATGCCGTGTATGGATGACGACGCGCTGCGTCGCGGCAAGCCGACCGTGCATGTGAAGTACGACGAAGCATGTGCCTTGCTGGTTGGCGATGCTTTGCAATCGCAGGCGTTTGACGTGTTGGCCGATGGCGGACTCGATCCGGTGCGGCAATTGGCGATGGTGCGCCTGTTGGCAAAAGCATCCGGTTCGCTCGGCATGTGTGGCGGTCAGGCAATTGATCTGGCAAGTGTGGGTTTGAGTTTGTCGCTGGAAGAATTGGAACAGATGCACCGTTTGAAAACCGGTGCCTTGCTGCGTGTATCGGTATTGCTGGGCGCACTCGCCGGCAAATCTTTATCCGCAGAAGAAACACAGGCGCTTGATAGCTATGCGGCTGCCATCGGCCTTGCATTTCAGGTAGTGGATGATGTGCTGGATGCGACTGCAGATTCGGTCACGCTGGGTAAAACTGCGGGCAAGGATGCTGCTGACAACAAGCCGACGTACGTATCGATATTGGGGCTGGAACAATCGAAGACCCTGGCAGAAAAATTGCGCAACGATGCTCATCGTGCGCTGGAGCAGTTTGGAGAAAAAGCACGACGCTTGCGAGAACTCGCAGATTTGATCGTGCAGCGGAAGGCTTAGTATGAATTTGCTTGAAACTATTAACGACCCTGCCGACATACGGCAATTCTCACGCCCACAGCTCAAGCAGCTGGCGGATGAGTTGCGTGCGTTCGTGCTGGAATCCGTGTCGGCAACTGGTGGCCACTTGTCGTCCAATCTCGGCACGGTGGAACTGACGATTGCCTTGCATAACGTCTTCAATACACCAGAAGATCGCATCATCTGGGATGTGGGTCATCAGACTTATCCGCACAAGATATTGACCGGTCGTCGCGACAAGATGCACAGCCTGCGTCAGATCGATGGTATTTCGGGTTTCCCGCGTCGTGATGAAAGCCCTTACGACACTTTCGGTACTGCGCATTCATCGACTTCCATTTCTGCCGCACTGGGTATGGCACTGGCTGCCAAAACCAAAGGTGAAGATAGACACGCAATCGCTGTGATCGGCGATGGTGCGATGACGGCCGGTATGGCGTTTGAAGCGATGAACAATGCCGGCATCCATGACGATATCAATTTGCTGGTAGTGCTCAACGATAACGATATGTCGATCTCGCCACCGGTTGGCGCATTGAATCGTTACTTGGCACGTCTGATGTCGGGACAGTTTTATGCCGCGGCGAAAAATGTAGGCAAGACTGTTTTGCCTGCGCCTATGCGTGAACTGGCGAAACGCTTTGAAGAACATGCGAAGGGCATGATAGTACCGGCCACGATGTTTGAAGAATTCGGTTTCAACTACATTGGTCCTATCGACGGTCACGATCTGGATTCGCTGATTCCAACGCTGCAGAATCTGAAGAATTTGAAAGGCCCGCAATTCCTGCACGTGGTGACGCGTAAAGGTCAGGGCTATAAACTGGCGGAAGCTGATCCTGTGCTGTATCACGGTCCGAGCAAATTCAATCCAGCCGAAGGCATCAAGCCGAGCACAACAAAGAAAGTCACTTACACCAGCGTGTTTGGTGACTGGTTGTGCGATATGGCTGCCGCTGACAAGCGATTGATAGGCATCACGCCGGCGATGCGTGAAGGTTCGGGCATGGTTGAATTTGAACAGCGCTTCCCGGATCGTTATTACGATGTCGGCATTGCTGAACAGCATGCGGTGACCTTTGCTGCCGGTATGGCGTGCGAAGGCTTGAAGCCGGTTGTCGCGATTTACTCGACCTTTTTGCAACGCGGTTACGATCAATTGATACACGACGTTGCGCTGCAAAATCTGGATGTGACTTTTGCGCTGGATCGTTCCGGCCTGGTCGGTGCCGATGGCGCGACGCATGCCGGCAACTATGACATTGCCTTCCTGCGTTGCATTCCCAACATGGTCATCATGGCGGCATCGGATGAAAACGAATGCCGTCAGATGCTCTCGACCGGTTTCCAGCATCCAGGGCCGGCTGCAGTGCGTTATCCGCGTGGTGGTGGTATCGGCGCCAAGGTCGGCACTGATCTGGCAACGATTCCGCTCGGCACTGGCGAAATCAAACGCGAAGGCAAAGGCATTGCGATCCTGGCATTTGGCACGATGGTCGCACCTAGTGTGCAAGCAGGTGCAGAGCTGGATGCGACGGTTGCCAATATGCGCTTCGTCAAACCGCTGGATGTGGAATTGCTCAAACGTTTGGCAGCGACACACGATGCGCTGGTCACGGTAGAAGAAGGTTCCATCATGGGTGGTGCTGGTGCAGCAGTGGCAGAAGCCATGGCCGCCGCAGGCATCGTCAAACCATTATTGAATCTGGGCTTGCCGGATCAATTTATCGATCACGGTGATGCAGCAAAATTGCTCGCCTTGTGCGGACTGGATGCAACAGGCATCGCCGCCTCTATCCGCAAACGCTTCGGCAAAGACCAGCCACGCCTGGTCGTCAATCAGTAAGCAATGATTTCTGTGCGGTGCCGCAATGGCACCGCCTACTTTAAGGTTTAAGTATGAATACTCGCGATCCTGGCTTGAGCGCCATCCCCGATGTACAAAGCACGCCGGATACCCGTCGTATTGCGATTCAGCGTGTTGGTGTCAAAGGTGTGCGTTATCCGATTACGGTAAAAACACTGTCTGGTGTACAGCCATCGGTAGGCAGCTGGAATATGTATGTGCATCTTGCAGAGGAGCAAAAGGGCACGCACATGTCGCGCTTCATCGCGTTGCTGGAAGAAAATACGCAGCCGTTGGACGTGAACGTATTTGGCGAGATGATGCGCAAGATGCTAGCCTTGCTGGAAGCAGATGCTGGCCGTATCGAAGTGTCGTTCCCATACTTCATCAACAAGACTGCGCCGGTGTCGGGCGTGCAGAGTTTGATGGATTATGAAGTTGGCCTGAATGGTGAATTCAAGGACGGCAAGCTGGAAGTGACCTTGAAAGTCTTGGTGCCGGTAACGAGCTTGTGCCCATGCTCGAAAAAGATTTCTGCATACGGTGCACACAATCAACGTTCACACATCACTGTGCATACCTTGCTGGATGGCGATGTGATCGTGGAAGAATTGATTGCGAATATTGAGGCGCAAGCTTCGTGTGAATTGTATGGTTTGTTGAAGCGTCCAGATGAGAAGTATGTGACGGAGCGTGCGTATGACAATCCGAAGTTCGTCGAAGATCTGGTGCGCGATGTCGCCGTGATGTTAAACAATGAAAAACGCGTACTGGCCTATACGCTGGAAGCGGAGAATTTTGAGTCCATCCATAACCATTCGGCTTATGCACTGATTGAACGCGACAAGCGTTTGAATTAAGCGCTACACGATATAAAAATGCCGTTCAGCTCTTCACTGAACGGCATTTTTTTTGTGTCGTTGCAGCTAACTAAGTGGCTGCGACAAGAGCAAATTCAGGAATCAATATCCCTGACTCTTTCCTTCTCCCACAACACATCCGACCCGCCCGCATAACGATTCAATACGCGCGACAACACAAACATCAAGTCAGACAAGCGATTCATGTATTGACGTGGATTGTCGTTGAGCTTCTCTGCCTTGCCCAAAGTGACGATAGTGCGCTCAGCACGACGACACACGGTACGGCAGATATGCGACTGTGCAGCGGCACGTGAACCAGCTGGCAGGATAAATTCTTTCAATGGCGGCAGCGTGCTGTTGTACTTGGCCAGCAAGCCATCCAGCCGCGCAACCTGTTCATCATGTATCAGCGTATAGCCGGGGATGCATAACTCGCCGCCCAGATCGAATAAATCGTGCTGTATCGAGATCAATTCTTCACGCAAAGCTGGCGGCAAGTCTTCGCACAGCAACAAGCCCAGATGTGAATTCAATTCATCTACATCGCCCATCGCGTGTACGCGCAACGCATCCTTGTCGACGCGGCTGCCATCGCCGAGTCCGGTCGTGCCTTTGTCGCCGGTACGTGTTGCGATTTTTGAAAGTCGATTGCCCATGAATAAGAATGGAAAGTGGAAGGAAGGCCTGAGGATACGGGAAAACGGCTGACTCAGGCTGCTCACTAAAAGACTCGGTGCGCTTCAATTTTCTACGGTTAAGGCGATATTTGTTGTGAAAATTGCATTTGAATAAGTTTTACTGGCTTTAAAACAAGCACTTAGCTAAAAGAAGCCGGTGAAGCCGGTAAAATGATGCCTTGATAACCGACGATAGATTGACGCAATGGCAATAAGACTTCCTCCTGTGCATGCCCTTTCCGCTTTTGAGGCCGCAGCGCGCCATGGTTCGTTTGCAGTTGCTGCAGAAGAGTTGTGTATTACGCCATCGGCGTTTTCCCATCGCATACGCTTGCTGGAAGAGTTCGTTGGCGAGCGCTTGTTTGCGCGCGATGGCCGTAGTGTCAGCCTGACCGAATTCGGTCGCCGCTATCTGGATGTGGTGCGTGACGCCTTGCGCTCGCTGGCAGATTTTCCCTTGCCGCATCGTCATCCACTGGCACAGCCGCGCGTCAAGATTACGGTGCCGCCTACTTTTGCGCGCTATTTGTTCTTGCCGCATCTGGCCGAATTCACCACGCAATATCCAGACATCACGATTGAGACTTTTCTCTCTGTTCCGCTCTATGACATGAGTTTGTCGGAGACGGATCTGGAAGTGCGCTTCGGTGCCGGAAAATACCCAGACACGACCACTGAGAAATTATTTGAAGAACCAGCGTTCCCGGTAGTTAGTCCCGCCTATCTGGAAAAAATCGGTGGGCTGCAAACGCCAGCCGATTTGCAAAAAGCACAGTTGTTGCGTTCCGCCTTGGAGCCGTGGCAGCCATGGTTCGAGGTGGCAGGTCTGGATTGGGCCGAGCCGGCGACGGGCTTGCGTATCGATGATCTCGGTTTGTTGCTGGAAGCCGTCCGGCACGGCTATGGTGTGGCGCTGACGCGCAAGCATTTCGCCGATGAAATGATCGCGCGCGGTGAGGTTGTTCCTCTCTTTGATATCCAGTTGACGACGCCGCAGCATGCTTATTACCTTGTGTACGAGCAAAGCGTACGCGAGCGGCCTGAGGTCGCGCTGTTCATGAATTGGATGACGGAGCGTTTTAATATGCAGCGTATGGCTCAGTGAGCTGAATCGCTGACATTTTTCACATCACTTGAATAATTTTCACCCTGGCAGGTAAAGCTTTCAGTCCAGCAAGGGTGCGTATTCGTTACACTCTGATCAGACCTCGTGCGGCTGTCAGTAACAGACGCGAAAATTGCAATCAGGATTGATGATGAATACAACTTCGGCACCTCCATTTACAGCGGCGTACCAGCGCACGGTAGTGGACGCATTGCGTGCTGCTCTGCCGGAACGTTGCGTACTCTTCAACGAAGAAGATACGCGACCATACGAATGCGATGGCCTCGCGGCATACAGTCAGCTGCCTATGGTGGTGGTCTTGCCCGACAATGAAGAGCAGGTCATCGCCGTTCTCAAAATATGTAACGCCCTCAAAGTGCCTATCGTGCCGCGTGGTGCCGGTACCGGTTTGTCCGGTGGTGCCTTGCCGATTGCAAATGGCATCGTGCTGTCGACCGCGCGCTTGAACAAGATCGTTAAAGTCGATGCATATGCACGTACTGCTGTCGTACAGCCTGGCGTGCGCAATCTGGCGATCTCTGAAGCGGTTGCGCCGCTCGGCCTGTACTACGCTCCCGATCCATCCTCCCAAATCGCCTGCACTATCGGTGGCAACGTTGCCGAAAATTCCGGCGGCGTGCATTGCCTCAAATACGGTTTGACCGTGCATAACGTGATGCGCGTGCGCGTCGTCACGATAGAAGGCGATGTGATTGAATTGGGCGGCGCTGCACTCGATGCGCCAGGTCTGGATTTACTCTCGGTATTCGTTGGTTCGGAAGGCATGTTGGGCATGGTGACCGAGGTGACAGTCAAACTGATTCCTAAACCGAAATTGGCGCGCGTGATTCTGGCGTCTTTCGACGATGTGGTTAAAGGCGGTAACGCAGTCGCCAGCGTGATTGCTGCCGGCATCATTCCAGCCGGGCTGGAGATGATGGACAAGACATCAACGCGCATGGTCGAACCTTTCGTCAAAGCCGGTTACGACATCGATGCAGAAGCGATTTTGCTGTGTGAATCTGATGGCATTCCGGAAGAAGTCGAAGAAGAAATCGCACGTATGACGGAAGTGCTGAAGCATTCAGGCGCTACCGCAATCGCGGTGTCGCGTGATGAGGCTGAACGCTTGCGCTTCTGGTCTGGCCGTAAAAATGCATTCCCTGCTGCTGGTCGTATTTCTCCTGATTACTACTGTATCGACGGTACGATTCCGCGCCGCAGTCTGGCTGATGTATTGACCGGCATTGCGCAGATGGAAATCAAATACGGCTTGCGCTGTGCGAACGTGTTTCATGCGGGCGACGGCAATTTGCATCCGTTGATTTTGTTTGATGCCAATACCGAAGGTGAATTCCATCGTGCTGAATTATTCGGCGCTGAAATTCTGGAAATGTGTGTTGCCGAAGGTGGCACCATCACCGGCGAACACGGTGTGGGTTTGGAAAAAATCAATCAGATGTGCGTGCAGTTTTCGCGTGCAGAGATCGATGCCTTCTTCGCCGTCAAACGCGCCTTCGATCCAGTCTCTCTGCTTAATCCTACCAAGGCAATTCCAACGCTGCAGCGCTGTGCCGAGTACGGCAAGATGCACGTCAAGCGCGGCATGCTGAAGTTCGCCGATTTACCGCGCTTCTAATTTTTTCAAGGCCAGCATGGAACAGGTAATCGAACAATTTAAAGAAAGCATACTCGCTGCCGGTCGTCAAAAGCAGCCATTGTGCATACGTGGCGGCGGTACCAAGGATTGGTATGGCCAAACGCCTAGTGGAGCGATACTCGACACGCGTGCGTATAGCGGTGTCGTCGCTTACGATCCAACCGAATTGGTGATCACTGTCCGCAGTGGTACGCCGCTGGTTGAGGTGGAAGCAATTCTGGCAGAACAGAATCAGATGCTCGCATTTGAGCCGCCA
This sequence comes from Herminiimonas sp. GW821-FHT09C12, assembly GCF_059416385.1. NCBI lineage: Bacteria > Pseudomonadati > Pseudomonadota > Betaproteobacteria > Burkholderiales > Oxalobacteraceae > Herminiimonas > Herminiimonas sp. GW821-FHT09C12. The sequence continues at coordinate 453,686 of NZ_JBWKPC010000001.1, read as the reverse complement.
CATTTCGGTCCTGGTGCAACGGTAGGCGGCATGGTCGCTACCGGTTTGTCTGGCCCGCGTCGTGTCTCCGTTGGTGCAGTGCGCGACTTCGTGTTGGGCGCAGTAGTGATGGATGGCAAGGGCGATGTGCTGCATTTCGGTGGTCAGGTGATGAAGAACGTCGCTGGTTACGATGTGTCGCGTTTGCTGACAGGCGCACTCGGTACGCTGGGTTTGTTGCTGGAAGTGTCGCTCAAGGTCTTGCCTAAGCCGTATGCAGAAACCAGCTTGCGACTTGAGATGAACGAGGAAGATGCGATCCGTCGCTTGAACGAGTGGGGTGGTCAACCTTTGCCTATCTCTTCCAGCGCATGGTACGACGGCACGCTCGTGTTGCGTTTGTCTGGTGCGAAAGCGGCGATCGTCGCAGCACAGCAAACCATAGGCGGCGAAGAAGTAGAAGGCAACGATTTCTGGATCGCGATGCGCGAACAAAGTAATGAGTTCTTCACACAATCAGATGTGTTGTGGCGCTTGTCGGTGCCATCGACTACACCACCGCTTGCACTGGCCGGTGAACAGTTGATCGAATGGGGAGGTGCGCAACGTTGGTTACGTTCTGATGAAAGCGCAGAGACCATACGTGCAGCGGCAGCACAAGCCGGCGGCCATGCGACGCTGTTCCGTGGTGGCGACAAGGATGTCGGCGTGTTCCAGCCATTGGCACCTGCGGTTGGTCGGATACACCAAAACCTGAAAAACAGTTTTGACCCTGAAGGTATCTTCAATCCGGGTCGTATGTACGCGCAGTATTGAGCGACAGTATTCATCGTTACTTGTTTGACCGTGCGTGAGTAGTGACCATGAATGTTTGGTCACTCCCGCAGTAAGACTCTTCAGAGAATTGTAGGATTCAATGCAAACCAATTTAGCCGATTTCATCAAAAATACTCGCGAAGGCCAGGAGGCGGATGCCATTCTGCGTAGCTGCGTACATTGCGGATTTTGCACGGCAACCTGCCCGACCTATCAATTGCTGGGTGATGAACTCGACGGTCCGCGCGGCCGTATTTATTTGATCAAGCAAGTGCTGGAAGGCAAAGAGCCGACAGCGAAAACCCAGTTGCATCTGGACCGCTGCCTGACTTGCCGCAATTGCGAAACAACTTGCCCGTCCGGCGTGAAGTACGGACGTCTGATCGATATCGGTCGCAAGGTAGTCGAAGATCGCGTGCCGTATTCCTTCTCGCAAAAATTGAAACGCACGGCATTGAAAGAATTATTGCCGCGCAAATGGCTGTTTGAGCCGGCGATGAAGACTGGCCAATTGTTCCGCCCGCTGTTGCCGCAGGCGCTGAAAAACAAAGTGCCACGCAAGGAAAACGCCGGTACCTGGCCTACACGTGCGCATGAACGCAAGATGCTGTTGCTGGATGGTTGCGTACAGCCTGCGATGTCGCCGAATATCAATGCCGCCACTGCGCGCGTACTCGATGCACTCGGCGTGCAATTGGTCGTAGCGCCGAAGGCTGGTTGCTGCGGTGCGATCCGTCATCACTTGAACGATCACGAGGGTGCCTTGAATGATATGCGTCGCAATATCGATGCATGGTGGCCATTGGTGGAAGCTGGTGCAGAAGCCATTGTGATGACGGCCTCCGGTTGCGGTGCAACGGTCAAGGATTACGGTCATCTGTTGGCGGAAGATGCTGCGTATGCAGAAAAAGCATCAGTGATCTCTGGTCTGACCAAAGACTTGAGTGAAATCATGCCGGCCTTCGAAGCGGAGCTGCAAGGCAAGTTGAATGGAAAAATTTCCAAGCGTGTGGCTTACCATCCTCCTTGCACTTTGCAACACGGCCAGCAAATCCGCGGCAAGGTTGAAGGCGTCTTGCGCGCAGCTGGTGTGGATGTGCAGTTGTGCGGTGATAGTCATTTATGCTGTGGCTCGGCTGGTACCTACTCGGTGATGCAGCCAGAGTTGTCGTATCAATTGCGTGACAACAAACTTGCCAAGCTGGCAGAGACCAAGGCTGAGATGATAGTGTCAGCCAACATCGGTTGCTTGACGCATCTGCAATCCGGCACCGATACACCGGTCAAGCACTGGATAGAATTGATCGATAGTGCATTGAAGGCAGCGCACTAAACAACGCACGGCAACAATAAAAAACGCTGGCGTACTTCACAGTACAGCCAGCGTTTTTTATTGTGGTTGCCGTTTTATTCGGCGAGTAATTTGTTGATGTCGTCTACCAATTCTTCCGGCTTGGTTTGCGGTGCATAGCGTTTGTAGACTGTGCCGTCTTTCTTGATCAGGAACTTGGTGAAGTTCCATTTGATAGTTTCACTACCGAGTAGACCGGGTGCAGCGTGCTTCAAGTATTTGAACAGCGGATCGGCGTTATCGCCATTCACATCAATCTTGGCAAACAGCGGAAAGGTCACGCCGTAATTTTTTTCGCAGAAAGCACCAATCGCATCTGCATCGCCCGGTTCCTGTCCGCCGAATTGATTGCAAGGGAAGCCCAATACTTCCACACCCTTGTCGCTGAACTGTTGATATACCGCTTCCAGTCCCTTGTATTGCGGTGTGAAGCCGCACTTGCTGGCGGTATTGACGATCAACAAGACCTTGCCGCGATATTGTGCGAGATCGATGGCTGCGCCGGCGAGGCTGTTGGCTTTGAAGTCATAGATGTTGCTCATACGATTCCCAAATGTTCAGTGCCTTTGCTCAGATCGCGTGTCTGCGCTTCCTTGCCATTCAATTTGATGGAAAGGCGCAAATCATTGACTGAGTCGGCGTTGCGTAATGCATCTTCGTAAGAAATTTTTCCTGCTTCATACAAATCGAATAAGGCTTGATCGAAGGTTTGCATGCCGAGTTCGCGCGACTTCTTCATGATCTCTTTAATCTCGTGCACATCACCCTTGAAGATCAGATCAGAAACGAGTGGTGAGTTCAGCATGATCTCTACTGCGACGCAGCGACCTTTGGTATCTTTCAATGGAATCAAACGTTGCGAAATCATAGCCTTCAAGTTCAGCGACAAATCCATCAGCAATTGCTGGCGACGTTCTTCCGGGAAGAAATTGACGATGCGATCCAGTGCCTGGTTCGAGCTATTCGCATGCATGGTCGCCAGACACAGATGACCAGTTTCGGCAAAGGCGATCGCGTAATCCATGGTTTCGCGATCGCGTATCTCACCGATGAAAATAACGTCAGGTGCCTGACGCAAAGTGTTCTTCAGTGCGATACCCCAGCCATCGGTATCGACGCCGATTTCACGTTGTGTGATGACGCAGTTTTTATGAGGATGCACATATTCAACCGGATCTTCGATGGTGATGATGTGACCGTAGCTGTGTTCATTGCGGTGGCCGATCATTGCGGCCAGCGTGGTCGATTTGCCGGAGCCGGTTGCGCCGACCATGATGACCAGACCGCGCTTGGTCATCACGATGTCTTTCAATGTTTCCGGTACGCCGAGATCTTCCATTTTTGGAATGGCAGTCGTAATGGTGCGGATGACCAAGCCGACGCGACCTTGTTGCACAAATGCAGATACGCGGAAGCGACCGATGCCACCTGGGCTGATCGCGAAGTTGCATTCTTTCGTCGCTTCAAATTCTGCCGCTTGCTTGTCGCTCATGATGGCGCGCGCCAACTCGATGGTGTGCGCAGCCGTCAACGGTTGATTCGATACTTGCGTCATCTTGCCGTCGATCTTGAATGCAGGCGGGAAATCAGCCGTGACGAAAAGATCGGAGCCGTTCTTGCTCAGCATCAGGCGCAGCAAGTCGTACATGAATTTAGTGGCTTGATCGCGTTCCATATTGCCTCTTTCTTAGTTCAATTCTTTCAGCTGTAAAGCTTCGTGCGTCCCACCTCGTAGCTTGCAAGCTGCTCAGATTCAGGCGGCGCAAAGCATGCTTTGCGCAACCCCGCCGTCATCCAGGAAAGTTATCCGGCGTCTTGGCAGCAGCGCGTGCCGTTGCATTTGAAATGATGTTGCGACGAACGAGATCGGTCAGATTGCTGTCCAGCGTTTGCATGCCGACGTTGGAGCCGGTCTGGATGGCCGAATACATTTGTGCAATTTTCGCTTCGCGTATCAGATTGCGGATCGCTGGCGTGCCGAGCATGATTTCATGTGCTGCTACGCGACCTGTGCCATCTTTTGTTTTCAGCAAGGTTTGCGAGATGACGGCTTGCAAGGATTCGGACAACATCGCGCGCACCATTTCTTTTTCATCGCCAGGGAAGACGTCGATGATACGGTCTATAGTTTTCGCAGCAGATGATGTGTGGAGTGTACCGAATACCAAGTGACCAGTTTCTGCGGCCGACAAGGCAAGACGTATGGTTTCCAGATCGCGCAACTCACCAACCAGAACGACGTCGGGATCTTCGCGCAGCGCCGAGCGCAATGCGTTTTCAAACGAGTGCGTATGCGGGCCGACTTCACGTTGATTGATCAGACATTTTTTCGAATCGTGGACGAATTCAATCGGATCTTCAATCGTCAGAATGTGGGCGTATTCGTTTTCATTGACGTGATTGACCATCGCCGCCAGCGTCGTCGATTTGCCGGAACCAGTTGGCCCTGTGACGAGTACCAGACCGCGTGGTTTTAATGACAGCTCGGTAAAAATCTTCGGCGCATTCAAATCTTCCAGGCTCAGAATTTTGGAAGGAATGGTACGCAGTACTGCAGCCGCACCGCGATCCTGATTGAAGGCATTGACGCGGAAGCGTGCCAAGCCGGGAATGGCGAAGGAAAAATCGATTTCCAGTCTTTCTTCATACACTTTGCGCTGACCGTCGTTCATGATGTCATAGATCATGCCGTGCACATCTTTGTGCTCTAACGGTGGCAAATTGATACGACGCACATCGCCGTGCACACGAATCATTGGAGGCAAGCCGGCGGATAAATGAAGATCGGATGCTTTATTCTTGACCGAGAACGCAAGTAGTTCTGAAATGTCCATTTATAATCCCTGAGCCTGCTTCAAAAAGGTGAGTCGCACTATGCGTGATACCGATGGTATCGTGACGATTAATGATGCTTTAAAAGAACTTTGATTATGTCTGTAATACGCCAAAACTTGCAAGCTGTGCGTCAGCGTATCACCGACGCTGCGAACAGCGCGCAACGCGACGTGCACGGCGTTGAATTGCTGGCGGTATCCAAGACTTTTGGTGCGGATGCCGTGATCGCGGCGGCGGAGGCCGGGCAAGCCGCTTTTGGGGAAAACTACCTGCAGGAAGCGTTGGAGAAAATAGCGGCTGTGCAGGCTACGCGCCCCGATCTGGAGCTGGAGTGGCACTTTATCGGACCGATACAGAGCAACAAGACGCGTCCGATTGCTGAACACTTCGACTGGGTGCATTCAGTCGATAGGGAAAAAATCGCACACAGGCTTTCCGAGCAGCGTCCGGCGGATTTGCCGCCTTTGAATATCTGCTTGCAGGTCAATATCAGTGGCGAGGCGAGTAAAAGTGGCGTCTTGCCGACAGACGTGAGCGCCGTCGCACAAGCGATCGTCGCTTTGCCACGTTTGCGTTTGCGTGGCTTGATGGCGATACCGGAGGCGGAAGGCGATGCAGAACAACAGCGGGCACCGTTTCGGCAGTTGCATGCATTGTTCGACCAATTACGCGCCGAGGGGTTGGCGCTCGATACATTATCAATGGGGATGTCTGGCGATATGGCCGCGGCGATAGCCGAAGGTGCCACTATCGTGCGGATAGGCTCTGCAATTTTTGGAACCAGGGACTATGCAAAATAATCTGAAAATCAGCTTTATCGGTGGCGGCAATATGGCTGCTGCCTTGATCGGTGGTCTGGCCGGAAAATTAACTGCGGCGGACAACATTCATGTGGTCGATATCAATGTCGATTCATTGGCGAGACTGCAACAGCAATTCGGCGTTAAAACGTCAGCGGAAATAGATGCGACGATAGCCGGCAGCGATGTCATCGTGCTGGCCGTCAAGCCGCAACAAATGAAAGGTGTGGTCGCGCAATTGGTGCCACACGTTAAAGCGCAGTTGATCTTGTCGATAGCTGCCGGTATTCGCGCAGTGGATTTGTCACGCTGGTTGAAAGGGCACACAGCCATTGTGCGCACGATGCCGAATACGCCAGCCTTGATAGGCAAAGGCGTGACCGGCATGGTTGCAACCGCTGGTGTCAGCAAGGAACAACATGCCGCAGCGGATGCCATCATGCGCGCAGTGGGCGAGACAGTTTGGCTGGATGATGAAAAGTTGATCGATCCTGTCACGGCTGTATCGGGTAGTGGTCCGGCATACGTGTTTTATTTCATCGAAGCGATGCAGCAAGCCGCGCAAGAGATGGGGCTGACGGCAGAACAAGGTAATGCCTTGGCGATTTCAACCTTTGTCGGCGCGGCACAATTGGCGGCACAAGCGACAGATCCAATCGCGGTATTGCGTGAGCGTGTGACGTCAAAAGGTGGGACGACTTACGCGGCATTGACGAGTATGGAGAATAGCGGCGTCAAGCAGTCCATTATCGCAGCAATGAAAGCGGCCGCAGCGCGTGGACAGGCTTTGGGCGAAGAGTTCGGTCAGGACTGAGTGCTGCTAAAGACACAGGCCTGAAGTTTCGTGGAAACTTCAGGCCTGCGGTAATGCGTCAGAGCAGATAGTTTTGTTGCTTAATGGCCGAGCAGAATTTGCGCAATGATGCCGGTTGCGATCGCGACCAGCACATAGTCACCACCGGTTTGCACCCATTGGTAACCGCGAGGTGGTGGATTCAGACGGTGACTACGCCAGTCGTTCACCACATATTGTCTGTTGCGATATTCGCCGGAAAGGCGATCACCTTTGTAGAAGTTATGACTTGGACCGGCACCGCGACCATCGCGACGGTCATCGTGACGGTTATTGCCACGATCATCGCGTCGATTATCATGGCGATCACCTGGGCCGCGATCGCCGCCTGGACCACCGCGTTGCATTTGTTGCTGGTCACGGTCGTTGCGACGGTCATAGCCTTGGGCGAATGCTAGGCTGCTTGCAGCCATAGTCATTACCATGATCGAAGAAATAATGATTTTGCTTTTCATATCTGCTCCTTTGAATGGCGGGAATACACTCTGCGCCGTCGATATAACTCTGTCAATCCCATGGATTAATAGGCTGAAGGAGCTGCGCCCTACATCTTCTTGAGTGCTACCTTGTTAGATATAAAATTGGCATTTAATTCCCCAATGACAAAACTAAAGTAGTCGCCTGATGTTGCCGAGAGGCATTGCCGCAGGAGATGTCTCTTTAACCTTAGCTTTGAACGGAGAAGGCTGCGTGGTAATGAACATTGCCTTTGGGACGTTCCCCGTCAAAGGACAGGGCCAGGAAATATTCTGGTGGCACGCCTTCCAGAATTAAATTGGCGTTATGTTGAAATCCAAACCGACGGTAGTACTCAGGCTCGCCCAATAAGACGCAGCCTTGCGCATGGTTTTCTTTTAATAAAACCAATCCGTGATTGATCAATGTTTTCCCTATTCCTTGTTTTTGCCATTGCGGTAAAACAGACACAGGGCCAAGGCCATACCAATTGCTGCTGCCATCAGAAATGCTGACAAGCGAAAAGGCAATGTGGCCTACGACTTGACCATCAATTTCTGCCACCAGAGAGATCGATAGGGCACCAGCATCCCGCAAGGCATTGATAATGAATTGTTCATAGTGATCGCTGTGCGGATGATCAGCGAAAGCTGCACGCGTGACATCAGCGATGGTTTGAATATCGCCGTGTTGTTCGGGACGTATGATCATTTACTGACGATGACTTTATCGTGCTGCTGGCTCAAGAGGAACGCGTCGCACATTCGATTCCGGGTATGGATATTCCATGTGACGCGCGGTCGCACGCGCAATGTTTTCTCCACAATATCGCTTCACTATAGTCAGCGCCATATCGATACCAGCCGAGATGCCAGCCGAGGTAATGACCTTGCCTTGTTCCACTACCTGAGAAACAGAATCAACCGTCACTTGCGGGAAGCGTTCCTGCATCAATGCGAGCGAGCGCCAGTGTGTGGTGGCGCGCAAGCCATTCAGCAAGCCTGCATTGCCCAGAATTAAAGCACCGGTACAAACCGAGGTCAGCGTTTCTACTTCTGCTGCGCGTGCAGTGACAAATGACAGCATCGTCTCGTTATTCATTTCGCTGCGTGTGCCCCAGCCGCCAGGAACCAGCAATATATCGAGAGGCGGACATTGATCGAATGTCGTGTCGGGAAGAACCTTCATGCCGCCGGTTGTCGTAATAGGTCTATCGAATTGCGCCACTAGCAGTACCTCAAATGGCGATGGTTCTTCGCGCCTGCGTTCGTTGTTGATACGCGTGACCGAAAGCACTTCGAACGGGCCGCAAAAATCCAGCACTTCAACATCATCGAAAATGACAATACCGACTCGTTTGCGATTCATGAATAGTCTCCAGAATATTGTGGTTTATTTTTAGTGCAAAAAATTACTGTGTTGATACGTGTCCTTTGCTGACGGCTTCACCATCATTGGCGCGTAGCGTCCAGAACGACAGCGAAGACAGTATCGTCAAACCACCCAAGGTAAGGAAGGCGTGATGCAGGGCATTGACGACGGCCGCACGATCGGATTGTGGCAAGTCGCCGAGATACCATGCCGCGATGATGGAGCCGAACGCCAGGCCGAAGCTCATCGACATCTGCTGCATCGAGCTGGCAATGGTGCTGGCCATGCTGGAATCTTCGACCTTGATATCCGCGTAAGCCATCGAATTCATGCTGGAAAATTGCAGTGAATTGAAAAAGCCTTGTGCCAAGCCGAGTAGCAGAATTACTGCAATAGGCGTGGTCGGTGTGATGATGGAAAACATGCAGATCGTGACGCCTATCATCACGGTATTGACGATCAAGACTTTGCGATAGCCGAAGCGTCCCAGCACTTTGACCGAAATCAACTTCATTGCCATTGCCGCCGCAGCTGTCGGCATCATCATCAATCCTGATTGCCATGCAGGCAGTCCCAAGCCGATTTGATACAGCAAGGGAAGCAGAAAGGGCAGGCCGCCTACGCCTAAGCGCGTAATGAATCCACCGACGACAGAAACGCGGAAGGTGCGTGTTTTAAACAGCGCGAGTTGCAGCAGCGGATGCAGAGTGCGTCGCGCATGCAGGCAATAAGTCGCGAGCAGCGCGATAGATATCAGAAACAAAATAGCGGTCGAAGTCGCATCAAGATAGTGTTCGCCAAATATTTCCAGTATCCATGACAGCAACGCTATGCCGGAGCCAAACAGCACCAGACCGATGACGTCCAGCGGCCGTGGCGCATCCGAACGATAGTCCGGCATGTGCTTATGGATCATCCATTGCGCCGCTAATCCTATCGGCACGTTCACAAAGAAGATGGCTTGCCACGGCAGCCAGTGCACGATCAAACCGCCGATTGTTGGCCCAAGCAAAGGGCCGATCAATGCCGGGATGATGACGAAATTCATCGCCGCCAGTAATTCAGATTTGGGAAAAGTGCGTATGACGGTCAAGCGTCCGACCGGCATCATCATGGCTGCGCTGAAGCCTTGCAGGATACGTGCAGCCACCAGCATGGGAACACTCGTCGACAAGCCGCAGAGTATGGATGCAAACGTGAACAAGCCTACGGCGGTACTGAAGACGCGTCGTGTACCAAAACGATCTGCCATCCAACCGCTGATAGGAATGGAAACAGCCAGACTCAGAATGTAGCAACTGACCACCGCTTTCAGACTCAATGGTGTGACATTGAGGCTGGCCGCCATCGAAGGAATAGCGGTGTTGATAATGGTGGAATCCAACTGCTCCATGAACAGCGCAATCGCTACTACCCAAGGCAAATAGCGTTTGACGTTAGGGTCGCTAGTGCTAGGCGCTGATGATGGAGGAGGCATGGATGAGTGCGTGATTAGCGCAATAAGTAATCGAGTGCAACGCCGCCAAAGATGGCAGCACCTAACCAGTTGTTATGACGGAAGGCGGCAAAGCACGCGTTGCGTTCGCGCTCACGTATTAGCGTGTAGTGATAAATCGCGCAGGCAACTGCAATCAGCAAGCCGGCTACAAACCAAATTCGCAAACCGAATTGCCAGCCGACGATGAAGATCAAGCCCAAGGTAACTGCGTAACAAAGCATGACGATAGCAACATCAAAGCGACCGAAGGTGATCGCCGATGTCTTCATGCCTATCTTCAGATCGTCTTCACGATCAACCATCGCATATTCGGTATCGTAAGCAACTGCCCAGAAAACATTGGCGACCAACAGCCACCATGCTGCTGCCGGCACCGTGCCTTGCACCGCCGCAAAACCCATCGGAATACCAAAGCCGAATGCGATGCCGAGATAAGCCTGCGGGATTGCAAAGAAACGTTTGAAGTAGGGGTAGCTGGCCGCGATGATGACCGCCGCGATGGAGAGTTGCTTGGTCAAGGTATTGAGCGGCCAGATCAGTGCGAATGAGATTAGCGTCAATACCAGTGCAACCAATAAAGCTTCATAGGGTTTGATCTTGCCGCTGGTGATCGGCCTATCGACTGTGCGCTGCACATGTTTATCGAAATCGCGGTCCGCGTAATCGTTGATGGCGCAACCAGCTGAACGCATCAAAATCGTGCCCAGCGTAAAAATGCCGACCAGCGTCCAATCCGGTTTGCCATTTGATGCCAGCCACAAGGCCCACAAAGTTGGCCACAACAGCAGCAAAATGCCTATCGGTTTATCGAGGCGGATCAGGCGAAAATACAGTTGGAGGCGGTTCATCTAGCGGTGTTCGGTTGTACAGGAATAAGAGAGCAGCCTGATGTTCTAAATTTTAAGCTTCAGTATCAGGCTTCAGACAGTGGTTCATGTGGCAGCATCGTCACGCCTTGCAAATCGCAAGACAACAATGCTTGCCGGACAGCTTCGATAGCGGCGCCGCGTGTGAAACTTTTGCGCCATACCAGCACGACGCGACGCGACGGTCCTGGTTTTTCAAACGGGATGTAACGCAACATGCCATCCTTGGCTTGCATGTCCGGTACCGATGCTTGCGGCAAAACAGTGATGCCTATGCCGGAGGCAACCATGTGCCGTATGGTTTCCAGCGAAGAGCCTTCGAAGGTGCGTGCAATGCCATCACCGGAAGTGGAGAAGCGCGACATTTCCGGACAGACTTCCAGCACCTGATCGCGGAAGCAATGGCCGTTGCCGAGCAAGAGCATTGTTTCCGATTTCAGATCGTCGGTGCTGACGCTAGTGCGATTCGCCCACGCATGATTTTTTGGCACAGCGACGATAAACGGTTCGTCGTATACCGGCTGTGCCAGCAAGCCTTGATCAGGGAAGGGCAACGCGACGATGGCGGCATCCAGTTCACCCTGACGCAGCAGGTCGAGCAATTTGACGGTGAAATTTTCCTGCAATACCAGGGGCATCTGCGGCACGCGATCTATCAGCGTTTTTACCAGCGGCGGTAGCAAGTAAGGCGCGATTGTATAAATGATGCCGAGGCGGAAAGGACCGACCAGCGGGTCCTTGTTCTGCTTGGCGATTTCCTTGATGGCGGCGGTTTGTTCCAGCACGCGTTCGGCTTGTGCAACGATTTGTACGCCTAGTGGCGTCATCGAAATTTCGCTGCCGCCGCGCTCAAAGAGCGTGACGCCCAGCTCATCTTCCAGTTTCTTGATGGCGACTGACAATGTGGGCTGGGCGACGTGACAAGCTTCTGCCGCATGACCAAAATGTTTTTCACGTGCGACGGCAACGATGTATTTGAGTTCGGTAAGCGTCATGATCTTCTTGTCTGGGCCGGTACGAGTAGCCTATTTTATACCTTCAGGTAGTCCTCACGTGCGCCGAGCCAACGCGCCAGGTGCGCTTCGACGGTTGCCAGGTCGTCACGCAGCAAGACTTGCGCAAGGTCGCGCGCTCTATCGACCAGCCATTGATCGGTTTCCAGATCGGCAAAACGCAGCATGGCCTGGCCGGATTGGCGTGCGCCAAGGAATTCGCCGGGACCGCGGATTTCCAAATCCCTGCGTGCAATTTCAAAGCCGTCAGTCGATTCACGCATGATGCCCAAGCGCTGTTTGGCGACTTGCCCGAGCGGACCCTGATACAGCAGCAGGCACACGCTGGCGGTGGAGCCGCGCCCTACGCGTCCGCGTAATTGGTGCAACTGTGACAGACCAAAACGTTCTGCATGTTCGATCACCATCAGCGATGCATTTGGAACATCGACGCCGACTTCGATGACGGTGGTAGCCACGAGCACGTGTATCTCGCCACGTGTAAAGGCATCCATCACTTGTTGTTTCTCGGCCGGCTTCATGCGACCGTGTACCAAGCCTACGCTCAAGTCTGGCAATGCTTCGACCAAGGTTAGATGCGTGTCGGTCGCCGTTTGCAATTGCAGCGCTTCCGATTCTTCGATCAGTGGGCAGACCCAATATACTTGCCGTCCTTCCAGCGCGGCAGCATGTACGCGCTCTATCACTTCATCGCGGCGATTCTGATCGATCACGCGTGTCACGATAGGTGTACGGCCAGGTGGCAATTCATCGATGACGGAGACTTCCAGATCGGCGTAGTAAGTCATCGCCAAAGTACGTGGAATCGGTGTGGCAGACATCATTAATTGATGCGGAATCTTTTGTTTGTGTGGCGAGACGTTGTTGTCCAGACCTTTGTTGCGCAGGACTAGACGCTGGCCGACGCCGAAGCGGTGCTGCTCATCGACGATCACCAAGCTTAATTTGGAAAACAATACGTCTTCCTGTATCAGCGCATGCGTACCGATGATCAGTTGCGCTTCGCCAGATTCGATACGAGCCTTGGCTTCCAGCTTTTCTTTCTTCTTCAAGCTGCCGGTCAGCCACGCGACGTTCACGCCCAGCGGTTCCATCCAGCCGGCGATTTTGCGGAAATGCTGATCAGCGAGTATCTCGGTCGGTGCCATTAATACAGCTTGAAAGCCGCTGTCGATAGCTTGCGCTGCAGCCAATGCTGCGACCACGGTCTTGCCGCTACCGACATCGCCTTGCAGCAAGCGTTGCATAGGGAAAGATTGCTTGAGGTCGGCACGGATTTCTTCCAGCACGCGTTGTTGCGCACCGGTTAATGAAAACGGTAGTTGCTTGAGGAAGGCTTTCGACAAGGTGCCGACTTTTGGCAGCACTGCAGCACCTTTGGCGCGTCGCGCCATTTGCGCGCGTTTCATCGATAGCTGTTGCGCCAGCAATTCGTCGAACTTCATGCGCACCCAGGCGGCATGTGAGCGATCAGCCAGTGCGCTTTCATCGATATCGGGCGGCGGGTTGTGTAACAGTCGTACCGCTGGCTCGAATGACATCAAGTCCAGCGAGTTGCGTAATGTGTCAGACAGCGTATCGCGCCATTCGATGCGCGTCATTGCGTCGATGACGGTTTTGCGCAGCACGGTTTGTGACAGACCTTCGCCGGACGGATAAACCGGTGTCAGCGCGGCAGGCAAAGGCGCGCCTTCGATCACCATCTTGTAATTGGGGTGCACCATTTCCGCACCAAAGAAGCCGTGGCGCACTTCGCCGCGTGCGCGTACGCGATTGCCTTCGGCCATTTGTTTGACCTGGCTGCCGTAAAAATTCAGGAAGCGCATCACCAACTGACCGGTATCGTCGGAGATCGTCACCACCAGTTGGCGGCGCGGGCGGAATGCGACTTCGCAGGAAGTTACGACACCTTCGACCTGTATTGCACGACCAAAAATGAAACCGGCTGCGCTGATGCTCTTGATCTCGGTTTCGTCCTCGTAGCGCATGGGCAGATGCAGGACCTTGTCCATGTCTGAGCGCAGGCCGAGCTTGATCAATTTGTCGTCGATTTTTTCAGCGCGTGTGGGTGCCGCCGCCGTTGTTGATTTGGTGGCTTTTTTGGCAACAGGTGCGGGCTTTTTCTTCAATACAGGCATATCAGGCCGAAAATGGGCGGCAGGGCGTAAAATAGCGGGTTTTGTGATGACTACAGCGATGACTTCATGTCTTGCGTATTGCATCACATGAAAGTGCCGATCCGGCAAGCTTTGCAACCATAGCAGTTCTGCAGCGCGATTGCATATAAACAGATTAAATTTGTATGCGTCACACCTCGGACCGTAAAACCGATGTCTTCAACTATTAGCCACATGTATTCTCTTTCCGATTTCGATTTCGATTTGCCGCAAGACTTGATTGCGCAAACTCCCTTGGCTGAACGCAGCGTATCGCGTCTGCTACACGTCGCTCCAGACAAAATGATAGATCGCAACTTTGCCGATATCGTCGACTTGCTGTCGCCTGGCGATTTGCTGGTTTTCAATGACACGCGCGTGCTGAAGGCACGCTTCTTCGGTGTGAAAGAAACCGGCGGCAAAGTGGAAGTGCTGATCGAGCGCGTAGTGGATGCGCGCAATGTGCATGCACAGATACGTGCTTCCAAGTCACCAGTCGCCGGCATGCAGATACGTCTGGCCGATGCCTTTGATGTAACAGTCGGCGAGCGCGTGGGCGAATTCTACGAATTGCAATTCCCTGACGATGTATTCGAGTTGATAGAGGCGCACGGTCGTTTGCCTTTGCCGCCGTATATCGAACATGCGGCCGATGCCTACGATGAAACACGTTATCAAACCGTGTACGCGAAAACGCCGGGTGCAGTGGCTGCACCGACCGCGGGTTTGCATTTCGATCAAGCGTTGCTGGACGCCTTGACGGCGAAAGGTGTGCAACTGGCCTACGTTACTTTGCATGTAGGCGCGGGTACTTTCCAGCCTGTACGCAATGAGAATCTGGCTGAACACAATATGCACAGCGAGTGGTACACCATCTCGCAGCAAACCGTGGATGCGGTGCAGGCGACGCAAGCTGCCGGCGGTAATATTGTTGCGGTTGGCACCACCAGCATGCGCGCGCTGGAATCGGCCTCGCAAAGTGGCGTCTTGCAAGCCGGTAGCGCCGATACTCGACTGTTCATCACACCGGGCTATACCTTTAAGACAGTGACGCGCCTGATTACCAATTTCCATTTGCCGAAGTCGACGCTGCTGATGCTGGTGTCGGCGTTTGCCGGCTATGACACTATTCGTGCTGCATACCAACACGCTATTTCCCAACGTTATCGTTTCTTCAGTTACGGCGACGCGATGTTTTTGACCAGAATGCCATCATGCTAAATTTCAAATTACTTAAAACTGACGGCAACGCACGTCGCGGCCAACTGACGCTGAATCACGGTGTGATCGAAACGCCTATCTTCATGCCAGTCGGTACTTACGGCTCGGTCAAGGCGATGTCGCCGCTGGAATTGAAAGAAATCGATTCCCAGATCATCCTCGGTAATACCTTCCATCTTTGGTTGCGTCCGGGCAATGACATTATCGCCAAGTTTGGCGGTTTGCATGATTTTATGGGCTGGGATAAACCTATCCTGACTGACTCCGGTGGTTTTCAGGTGTTTTCGCTGGGCGAGATGCGCAAGATTACTGAAGAAGGCGTGCATTTCAATTCGCCTATCAACGGCGATAAATTATTCCTGTCGCCGGAAGTATCGATGCAGATCCAGCGCATCCTGAACTCCGACATCGTGATGCAGTTCGATGAATGCACACCGTATGAAATCGACGGCCGTCCGGCTACCACCGAAGAAGCGGCTAAATCGATGCGCATGTCCTTGCGCTGGGCTAAACGCTCGCTGGACGAATTCAATCGTGAGGAAAACCCGAATGCGCTGTTTGGCATTGTGCAGGGTGGCATGTTTGAAAACCTGCGTGACGAGTCGCTGGCTGGCCTGGAGGAACTGAATTTCCACGGCGTGGCGATCGGCGGTTTGTCGGTCGGTGAGCCGAAAGAAGACATGATGCGTGTGCTGGAACATATCGGCCCGCGTCTGCCTGCCAACAAGCCGCATTACCTGATGGGCGTTGGTACGCCGGAAGATCTGGTGCAGGGCGTGGCCAACGGCATCGATATGTTCGATTGCGTGATGCCGACGCGTAATGCGCGCAATGGCTGGTTGTTCACCCGTTTTGGCGATATCAAGATCAAGAACGCACGTTACAAGGATGACAAGAAGCCGCTGGATGAAACCTGTGGCTGCTACTCTTGCCGCAATTTTTCGCGTGCTTACTTGCATCATTTGCATCGTACTGGCGAAATTCTTGGTGCAAGACTGAATACTATCCACAACTTGCACTACTATCTGGACCTGATGCGCGAGATGCGGGAGGCGATTAGCGAGGGCCGATTCCAGCTCTTTGTGAAGCAATTCCATGAAGATCGCGCACGCGGAGCCTGAACTTTCTTCCACGAAAGACCGTCTAGACGGGAAAAGCAATTTTCCAGTGCTAAAATAACCGACCATTTATTACTACAACCTGGAGCATTCACGTGTTTATTACCAACGCTTACGCTGCAACAGCCGCTGGCGGCATCATGGGCAACCTGACCCAATTCGTGCCTATCATCTTGATGTTCATCGTGCTGTACTTCCTGATGATACGTCCACAGATGAAACGTCAAAAAGAACACAAGGCGATGATCGAAGCAGTAACACGTGGCGATGAAGTCATCACAGTCGGTGGTGTACTGGGCAAGATCACTAAAGTTTCCGACGTCTACTTGTCGCTGGAAGTGCAAGACGGTACCGAGCTGGTCATTCAAAAGAGTGCAGTGACGACCTTGTTGCCAAAAGGTACGATCAAATCGCTGTAATGGGTTAAATGCCCCACCTCCGCTGGTCGGACGTGGGGTTGATTTTTGTCTGACGTTCCACCCCGAACCCTGAATCAATATGAAT
This sequence comes from Herminiimonas sp. GW821-FHT09C12, assembly GCF_059416385.1. NCBI lineage: Bacteria > Pseudomonadati > Pseudomonadota > Betaproteobacteria > Burkholderiales > Oxalobacteraceae > Herminiimonas > Herminiimonas sp. GW821-FHT09C12. The sequence goes on along the minus strand of NZ_JBWKPC010000001.1, from coordinate 436,849 downwards.
CGCTATCCCCTCTGGAAGTACATTACGATCGCCGTCGCACTGTTGTTGGGTGTGTTGTATACCTTGCCGAACTTCTTCGGTGAGTCGCCAGCGGTGCAAATCAGCAGTGCCAAGGCTACCGTCAAAGTAGACAGTTCCCTGATGACTCAGGTTGAGCAGTTACTGAAGAAAGACGGTCTCCCTTACGATGGGATAGTCTACGAAACAATAGGTACGCAAGGTACCGTACGCGTACGCTTCGCCAATACCGATGTTCAGTTCAAAGCCAAGGGCGTCCTTGAGAAAGAACTGAATGCCGATCCTGAAGACCCAACTTATCTGGTGGCATTCAATCTGTTGCCAAATACACCGTCCTGGCTGCAAAGCCTGAACGCAGCGCCTATGTATCTGGGTCTCGATTTGCGCGGTGGTGTGCATTTCCTGATGCAGGTCGATACCAAGGCTGTCATGAACAAGCGTGTACTCGGCTTGCAAGCCAGCGCACGCAGCATCCTGCGCGACAAGAATATTCGCCATGCCGGTATCTCGCGCAGTGGTGACAATATTGAAATCCTGTTCCGCGATGCAGATACACGCAGCAAGGCACGCACCTTGTTAACTAGTGAGTTGCGTGAACTGGTGCTGACTGACGCTGGTAGTGGTGAAGATCTCAAATTGGTCGGCACCTTGAACCCGGCTGCATTGAAACAAACGGTGGAAGACGCTGTACAGCAAAACATCACCACACTGTCGAAGCGTGTCAATGAATTGGGCGTGACCGAGCCATTGATTCAGCGTCAAGGTGCAGATCGCATCGTGGTACAGATGCCAGGTGTACAAGACGTTTCACGTGCGAAAGACATTATCGGTAAGACAGCGACTCTGGAAGTACGTCTGGTCGATGAAACGGTTACTCGTGGTACTGAAGAAACTGCAGCCATTCCGTTCGGCTCCGAACTGTTCAAGGTCGGCAAGAATGCACCTGTGGTCTTGTATAAAGATCCGATCATTACCGGTGAATACATCTCCAGTGCATCCGCCAGCTTCGATCAAAATCATCAGCCTTCAGTCAGTATCGATCTGAACGGTGACGGTGGTCGTCGCATGCGTGAAGCTACCCGTATGCGCGTAGGCAAGTCGATGGCGATTGTTCTGTTTGAAAAGAACAAGGGCGAAGTTCTGACCGTTGCCACGATTCGTGATGAATTGGGCGCACGCTTCCAGATCACCGGTATGGGTTCGGCTGAAGCAGCCAGCGACTTGGCCTTGCTGTTACGTGCCGGTTCCCTGGCAGCTCCGATGGAAATCATCGAAGAACGCACAATCGGACCGCAACTCGGTGCAGAGAACATCAAGAAAGGTTTTGACGCAACGCTGTACGGCTTCATCGCCATCGCGATCTTCATGATTGTTTACTACCGCGCATTCGGTTTCTTCAGCGTGTTTGCACTGGCGGTCAACGTGATGTTGTTGATTGCCTTGTTGTCGATGCTGCAGGCGACATTGACCTTGCCAGGTATTGCCGCGATTGCGCTGACGCTAGGTATGGCGATTGACGCCAACGTGCTGATCAATGAGCGGATACGTGAAGAACTGCGAGCGGGTCATGCACCGCAGACCGCGATTGCGATGGGCTTTGAACGTGCATGGGCAACCATTCTCGATTCCAACGTCACAACCTTGATCGCCGGTTTGGCTCTGTTGATTTTCGGCTCTGGCGCGGTGCGCGGTTTTGCTGTTGTGCATTGCCTGGGTATTCTGACCTCGATTTTCTCTTCCGTGTTTGTATCGCGCGGTTTAGTCAATACATGGTACGGCCGCAAGAAAAAACTGACATCGGTCTCTATCGGTCAAGTCTGGAAACCGACTGCCTGATTGAATGTTCCACGGTGCGCATAGCTTGCGCACCATGTCGTACCTGATTGAATTGTATTTAGATAGACCGCTGGATGACGCGTTATCGCGACAACATCAAGCGGTCGCCATGAGAGGAAAGTGATGGAGTTTTTCCGCATCAAAAAAGATATCCCGTTCATGCGCAATGCGTTGATTTTCAACGTCATTTCCGCACTGACATTTGTCGCCGCTGTGTTCTTCCTGCTGCATCGTGGTTTGCATCTGTCGATTGAATTTACCGGCGGTACGGTGATGGAAGTTGCCTATTCCAAACCAGCCGACATCGAAGGCGTACGCGGCAAGCTGACTGAACTCGGCTATGCTGATATGCAGGTGCAAAGCTTCGGTACTGCTCAAGACGTATTGATACGTTTACCGGCGCAGCCAAATGTCGATTCGGCGCAAATCAGCGAACGCGTCATCGGTGCATTGAAAGCACAGGACAGTACGGTTGAATTGAAGCGTGTGGAGTTCGTCGGGCCGCAAGTCGGCGAGGAGTTGACGCATGACGGCTTGATGGCACTGGGAATGCTGGTGATCGGCATCATGATCTATCTGGCGATCCGCTTCGAATGGAAATATGCGGTCTCAGCCATCTTGGCTAACTTGCATGACGTGGTGATTATTCTCGGCTTCTTCGCCTTCTTCCAGTGGGAATTCTCATTGACGGTTCTGGCAGCGGTGCTGGCGGTACTCGGTTACTCGGTCAATGAATCGGTGGTTGTATTTGATCGTGTACGTGAAACCTTCCGTGATCGTCGCTTCGGCAAGCTGGCAACAGCTGACGTGTTGAACCATGCAATTACCAGTACCATTTCACGTACGATGATTACGCACGGCTCGACACAGTTGATGGTCTTGTCCATGTTGTTCTTTGGTGGTCCGACCTTGCATTACTTTGCGCTCGCATTGACGATCGGTATCTGCTTCGGTATTTACTCTTCCGTGTTCGTGGCAGCAGCATTGGCGATGTGGTTGGGCGTCAAGCGTGAAGACTTGATCAAACCGATCAAGGAAAAAGATGAGCATGACGGCGCGGTAGTTTAAATAACGCACAAACAAAAAAGCCGGCAGATGCCGGCTTTTTTATTGTCTATACCAAGCTTCAGAAAATCAGTATTTTGATTTCGGTTCGTGTCCGGTCAGGTTCGCATGCAGCTTGCTTAGTTCTTTCTCCAATGCTTCAAAATCCTGTTCGTCATAGCTCGCAAATGGTTGTTTGGCGAAGGCGATTTGCGGCGCGAATACGCGTTCGAATTCGGCTTCTCCTTTTGGGGTGAGGCGCACCAATGTGCTGCGTCTGTCTTCCAGTTGTGTCACGCGAGCGACCAAGCCTTTTTCTTCCAGCCTATCTACTACGCCAGTCAATGTACCTTTGGTAATCAGTGTTCTTTCGCCCAGTTCCTTGAAGCTCATGCCGCAGGTATTGCCCAGCGTCGCAATGATGTCGAACTGTGGTGGTGTAAGTCCGGTGCGGCAGCGGATGTTTGCGCCAGCCTGACGCTCGAATGCGTGGAAGCATTCAGCGAGTAATCGGATGCTGCGGAGATATCGTTCAGCCATAAAAATACTCAGTGTTTACATTAAAAAGCCGACGTGAAATGACGTCGGCTTTTTCAGTGTTTTACGTCATTTGCTTAGTCAGCTTTTACTGCTTCTACCTGAATCGCCAGTTTGACGATAGGTGAGAAGCCGTAGTTCAAAGCATAGTTCAGACCGAAATCACCGCGGTTGAATTCAGCGGATGCATCGGCACCGCAGACTTCACGTTTCAACATTGGATGCTGGATACATTTGAATTTGTTGAGTGTGAGTGTCACTGGTTTGGTCACGCCCAGCAAGGTCAACTCGCCTTCAACTGCCACCGGTTTGTCGCCATCGAACTTGAAGGATTTGCTTTTGTAGACAGCAGTAGGGAATTTCTCTACGTTGAACATATCCTTGCTTTTTGCATGCTCATTCATTTTGGCATGGCCGAAATCGATAGAGTTGGCATCGATGACGATATCCAGCGAGCCGGTTTTTGCTGCGCGATCCAGCGTGACGGTGCCGCTGGTTTTGTCGAACTTGCCGCGCCATACCGAGATGCCCATGTGATCGGCTTCAAAGCTTGGGTAAGTATGGCTAGGGTCGATCGTATAGGTTTGTGCGAAAGCGGAAGTCGCGCCGGCGGTGAGCAGGCAAATCAGTGCAAGTTTGGATTTCATTCAATGGCTCCTGTGTTGTGTAAGTTAATTACTTTTTGTTGCGTTTGTGCTGCGATACATACGGCAAATCGTGCTGCTTATTGCGTCGTGACGACGCGGAATTTAATCGTGACTTCATCGGCCACCATACTGGTGTCTTTCCATTCGCCTTCACCTATGCTGTAGGTCAGGCGTTTGATCGGCAATACGCCTTCAAATACTTGATTGGTACCTTCTTTTTTCACAGTCAAAGGGAAGCTGACATCAGTGGTTTTACCTTTGATGGTGAGCTTGCCGCTGACATCCAGTTTGCCTGCTGCGCCAGATTTGATCTGGCTGGAAACAAAACTCGCTTTAGGGAATTGTGCAGCGTTAAACCATTCTTTTTTCAGGACTTCCTTGTTGTATTCCGGATCACCCAAATCGAAGCTGCTGACATCGATGTCAACATTGGCTTTGGAGGTTTCTGGCTTGGCATTGTCGTAGGTAATTTGTGCGTTGAATTTTTTAAACTTCGCATCGACCGGTACGTTCAGTTGCTTGAATGTGATGGTGACATTGCTTTTTGCTGCATCAGTTTTCAGTACTGTGGCCGCAAGAGCCGGCAAGGCTACGCAAACACTGGCGATGGCTAGCCAGCGTGTGGTTTTGCTGGAAAGTGAACTAACGAACATGGTGATCCTTTCGATAAAAATGAATTCACGGAAGCATGCGTTGCAGCGTGCGATCGCGATCTATGAATTGATGCTTCAGTACGGCCAGTATGTGCAGCCAAAAGACGATGAGTAATGTGACATTACATGCGTAATGCACTTGCTTGAGCACAGCTCTTAATTCTTGATCGGGTCCGATCAAGACGGGCAGTGGCACGATGCCGAGATAAACCACAGGTACGCCAGCGGCCAGGCTGTAAAAATAACCAGAAAGTGGTACGGCAAAAATCAGTAAATACATCAAGCCGTGCGATACGCGCGCAGCTTTCTTTTGCCAATCGGCCATATTGCCGGGGTGTGGTGGCGCAGGATGTGTGATGCCCCACAGCAGACGTAGACAGGCGAGGCCTAATACGGTGACGCCCAGCCATTTATGCCAGGAGAAATATTTGAGCTTGGTAGGAGTCAGGCCGGGAATGTCGACCATGGTCAGGCCCAGCAGGAAGGTGGCAATGATGAGTGCCGCCATGAGCCAGTGCAGCGCAATGGCTGTCAGCGTGTATTTACGCATAAGTGGGTTTTTGCTTATTAGTTCAAGTTAGGACTAATATAGCAAAATAAAATCAAGTCTGCAGGCGGCGCATTTTCATGCGGCCTGCAGCTTGATTCGCATTTAGATTTCTTTTGCCAGCTTGGTGGCGTAGCCGATGTAATTGGCTGGTGTCATGGCCATCAAATGATCTTTGGCTTCTTGCGGGATTGCCAAGGTGGCGATGAATACTTGCAGAGCTTCTTTCGAAATGCCTTTGCCACGGGTCAAATCCTTCAATTGTTCATACGGATTCTCGATGCCGTAGCGACGCATCACGGTTTGTACCGGCTCAGCCAATACTTCCCATGTTTCGTCCAGATCTTGTGCGATGCGCACAGGATTGACTTCCAGCTTGTTCAAGCCGCGCAGGCAGCTGTCGTATGCCAGCAAGGCATAACCGAAGCCGACACCGATATTGCGCAACACGGTGGAGTCGGTTAGATCACGCTGCCAGCGTGAAACAGGCAACTTCTCAGCCATGTGTTTCAACACGGCGTTAGCCATGCCCAGATTGCCTTCGGAGTTTTCGAAGTCGATCGGGTTGACCTTGTGCGGCATGGTCGAAGAACCGATTTCGCCAGCTTTGGTGGATTGCTTGAAATAGCCGAGCGAAATGTAGCCCCAGATATCGCGGTTCAAATCCAGCAGGATGGTGTTGGTGCGTGCAATCGCATCGAACAGTTCCGCCATGTAGTCATGCGGTTCGATTTGAATTGTGTATGGATTGAAAGTCAGACCGAGGCGGTTTTCGATCACGCCTTTCGAGAATGCCTGCCAGTCGGTATTTGGGTATGCGGACAAATGCGCATTGAAGTTGCCGACTGCGCCATTCATCTTGCCGAGAATTTCTACCGCTGCGATACGATCAACTGCGCGTTTCAGGCGTGCAACGACGTTGGCCATTTCCTTGCCGAGCGTAGTCGGGCTGGCTGGCTGGCCGTGCGTACGCGACATCATAGGCACCGCTGCATTGTCGTGTGCCAGTTGTGTCAGCTTGCTGATCAAGCCTTGCAGCGATGGCAGCAACACGGTGTCACGTGCAGCTTTGAGCATCATGCCGTGCGATGTGTTGTTGATGTCTTCGGACGTGCAGGCGAAGTGAATGAATTCGGTTGCTGCGACCAATTCAGGCACGTCTTTGACTTGTTCCTTCAGCCAGTATTCAACCGCTTTGACGTCGTGATTGGTAACGGCTTCGATGTCTTTAATGCGTTGTGCATCGGCTTCTGTGAAATCGGTCGTCAGCTTGTTCAACAGTGCGTTGGCGCCGGCAGAAAACGGTTTGATTTCTGCAAAGCCGGCTTCCGACAATGCTTGCAGCCATGCAATTTCCACTTTCACGCGATGATGCATGAAGCCGGATTCGGACAGAATCGGACGCAATTTATCGGTTTTAGTGGCGTAACGGCCGTCTAATGGAGAAAGGGCGGAGAGCATGGAAAGAGGCATGATGAAGGGCGACAAGCGCAATGACGTGGATGGAAAAGCTGCCGAAAATACAAAAACGGCGCAAATTGAGGAAGACGACATTCTACCACTTGGCGCGACTTGAAGCCCGGATATGGGTTGTTGTACGCAATGGGTAGAGCGGTTTTTCAGTTTTTGCCGATGTTATAATCGCCTTCCGATTTTAGAAGTAAAGCATCTATGAAACTGATTGGTTCCCTTACCAGCCCTTACGTACGTAAAGTGCGTGTTGTCATGTTGGAAAAAAAGATCGATTACGATTTCGTTCTTGAAAACGTGTGGGGTGCTGATACTACGATTCAAGAATCCAATCCGCTAGGCAAAGTGCCATGTCTGGTGATGGAAGATGGCGGCGCGATGTTCGATTCGCGTGTGATAGTCGAATATCTGGATACTTTGACACCTGTTGGTAAATTGATCCCAGCTCACGGCCGCGAACGTGCCGAAGTCAAATGCTGGGAAGCGCTGGCTGACGGCGTTGCAGATGCTGCCATGTTGTTGCGTCTGGAGCACACTCTGCGTACGCCTGAGCAACGCAGTCAAGCCTGGATAGATCGTCAAACCAGGAAGGTCAATGATGGTTTGAAGGCGATGTCAGTCGGTTTGAAAGACACGGCTTTTTGCGCTGGCAATCAATACACGCTGGCTGACGTTGCAGTTGGTTGCGTGCTGGAATGGCTGTCGTTCCGCTTCCCGGAAATCTCGTGGCGTAGCGAATATCCAAATTTGGAGAAGCTGTTGGAAAAATTATCTGAACGTCCATCGTTCAAGGAAACACCACCAAAATAAGTGGTGCATCGGAAATGAAAAAGGGACGCAGCTAGCGTCCCTTTTTCATGCTCGATTGCATTGAGCATTGCAGCGTTACTACCGGTATTTATTCGCCTGCCATTTGTGTCTGCAGGTAATTCTGGATGCCGACTTTTTCGATCAAATCGAGTTGCGTTTCCAACCAGTCGATGTGCTCTTCAGTGTCGTCCAGTATGTACTGGAACAGTTCGCGCGAAACATAATCGCTACTGGCTTCACATGCTGCGATGCCTTCTTTCACTGTTTTTTGCGCCAGTTTTTCCAGCTTCAAATCGCAGCTGAGCATTTCCGGTGTGTTCTCACCGATCATCAATTTATGCAGTGCTTGCAAATTCGGCAGGCCATCCAGCATCAAGATGCGATCGATCAGTTTGTCGGCATGTTTCATTTCGCCGATGGATTCTTCGTACTCTTTCTTCGCGATCTTTTCAAAACCCCAGTGCTTGTACATGCGTGCATGCAGGAAGTATTGGTTGATTGCGGTCAGTTCGTTTGTAAGCTGTGCATTGAGCAGCTTGATGATATTGCTGTCACCTTTCATGGGAGCCTCGAAAGTGATGTTGAAAATGGGCTGCTGGGCATCTGACGATCTGTTGTCAGCGTGCTCGGTCAGCAAAGAACGCACATGATAGCCCAGGATGTCCAATTTATGATCATTTTGCCTTCATTTTGCTAACTGGAATCATTCGTGTTTCGATTGCAAAAGTGAAGCTGGGCGCGGGTTTGCGGGAAATGGTGTGGCGTGAGGGCGAGGGTGATTGGGCAAATAAAAACGCGCTGTAGCGAGTGGCTAAGCGCGTTTTTTTCAGGTCTGTTCGAGCAGGTTTTTAGCCTGTTCGCAGGTGAGTGATTACTTCGGTGCTTCGGTCACAAAGCCCATTTTTGTCAGGCCGCCGGACTGTGCTGCAGCCATGACTTGTGCGACTTTTTCATACGGTGTGAGACGATCTGCGCGCAGATGCAATTCCGGTTGTGGCGTTACTTTTGCTGCATCAGCAATGCGCGATAGCATTTCTGTTTGATCCAGTTCCACATTGTTCCAGTAAACCTGTCCTGCGGCATCGATCGATACATTGATCGTTTCCGGCTTGACGTCGTTAGGCTGGTTTGCAGCGTGAGGCAGATCAAGCTTCACTGCATGGTTCATCACAGGGATGGTCATGATGAAGATGATCAGCAATACCAACATCACGTCGACTAGCGGCGTGGTGTTGATCTCTGGATTGAAATCGTCGTCATCCGACAGAGAACCCATGGACATCATTTACCTCCGACGACAGCAACCAGTTTGGAGCCGCTTGCATTGCTGCCAGCATCTTTGGCGCGCGCACCGGTAACGAATAATGCGTGCAGATCGAAACCGAATTTATTCATTTTTGCGATCACTGATTTGTTGCCGCGAACCAGTGCGTTGTAGCCGAAGGTTGCAGGAATCGCCACTGCCAGACCGAGCGCAGTCATGATCAGTGCTTCACCGACCGGGCCGGCCACTTTGTCGATACTTGCTTGACCGGACGTACCAATCGCAACCAGTGCGTGATAGATGCCCCATACGGTACCGAACAGGCCGACGAATGGTGCTGTTGAACCGACGGATGCCAAGACGGCCATGCCGGTTTGCAGGCGGGCCTGTGTTTCGTCGATGGCTTGACGCAGTGACAGCGTGATCCAGTCGCTGACCGACAGTTCGTCGTGCAGATGACCTTTGTGTGCTTCGTGATGTTCCATTGCGGTTACACCAGCTTCTGCAATCGCGGCAAACGGATTGCCAGTGCCCAGAGTTGCCATGCCTGATTTCAAATCGGTTGCATCCCAGAACTCATGTCCTGCTGCACTTGCGGAGTTGCGATATTGGAAAAGTTGCAGTGCCTTGGTAACGATGACGTACCACGACGCAATCGACATTGCGACCAGTAACACCGCTACACCCTTGGTGACAAAGTCACCTTGCGCCCACAAACTCTCTAAACCGTACGGACTGACTTCCATGATGATTCCTTCTTTTATCTATTTAGCGTGAAATTAATTGGTACGATTGCGTAGGCAGGAGCTGGTCTCCCGTCTTCCAAATAAGGCTTGAATAATGCGCGCATCACGGCATCCCGTGCTGCATCGTCCATGCGCAATGAGCCTGAAGACTTCTGAACTTCTACTTTTTCGGCGCGACCTTTTTCATTGATCAGCACACGCAAAGTGACGGTGCCTTCATTACCCATGCGCGCATCGAGCGGCGGGTAAACCGGGCGCGGTGCATTGATGTAAGAAACGCCTGAAATCAATTTTGGTGTGGCTGGAACCGACGGCGCGGATGGTGCTGCTGGCGCAGGAGGCGATGGCGGCTCATTCGATTGAGGCGTTGGTGCGGCGGTTTCAGTAATAGCTTGTGGTGACGGCGCTTCGGTCACGACCGGACGTGGCGTTGGGCGTGTCTCTTGTTTCTTCACGACTGGAACGGTTTTTGGTTCAGCTGGTTGCGGCTTGGGCTGCGGCGCTGGTTGTTCGGTGATGAAGTTGGCGAAGATTTCGCGCGGCAATACTTTAGCGACCTGATGTACCAGGCCGCTACGCAATGCGTAAAACAAAGCGATATGGATCGCAATGATTGCGATCAGAGGTCCGAATCGTCTGAGTTGCTGTGATAAGAGAGGCGGTAAAAGCGGTGCTGACGACTGGGTGGTTGTTGCGTTCATAAAGAAATTGCTTATGCGGCCAATGCGTTAGGGTGAAACATTATAGGGTGAGATGGGCGAGCGTCGGCAAGGCATTCGCGCAGAACGCGTTTGGCACAGGAGTGGCACTTGCCACAGCAAGTGCCAACTTCCAATTCATTACGCAATTGCGTCATCGACGTTGTTCCGTTATCAACTGCTTGACGGATTTTTCGTTCGGAAACATTGCTGCAAACACAAACAATCATCGATGCCTCTTGCCACTTTCTTTGTAGGTAACAATCACAAAAAATGCCACTAAGTCTAAGGTTCCAAATGCCGGTGGTCTGATTGCACTTCGCGGCTTTACATCAATTAACGCGTGCTCCAGTAACGAGGCGCGTAAACAATTTAAATTTCTCTGGTTGCGGCATTGCCCGTTCAACCACCATCGCCCATTGTTCCGATAACTGCTGGCATGTCGCGCGTAACACTGGTGCCAGATCGGGCAGATCGGCCAGTGCTTTCAAGTGTCGCTCAATGACTGAGGCCAGCTTGATGCACGAACTGCTTTCCTGATTGTTCGCGGTGTAATGCGACATCAAGTGCAACACGGCTGAAACTAATAATTCTGGTTGAGCCGGCGCTGCGTTTGGTTCTTGTAATACTTGCTCCGTTTTTTCGATTGCCATCAAACTCTCCTTTTGGGTTGGTTTGGCTGGCTAGTGCAGTCTGGCACGGGCTGGCTCAGTTGCGAATCGATGATGCTAGTTATGCTGTCAAAATCAATTTATTCAACTGCGTTAAACGAAGGCGGTAAATCCGTCCTTCATGTGCAATTTCCACTTCGCGCATTTGTCGAAACAAATCACGACTATTGATGCGTGTTATTGGCTGTTCCATTGCAGCGTTATTACGTGGAGCAGGAGGAGCATTTTCCTGTGCGTCACGTGGTGCCGAGATCGCCATGATCAACCTTTTCATGTAAATGAGAACAATTCGTGTTTAGATTATTGGGCATTTGGCCGCAGATTGCAAGTTTTTTCGCGAGGGTTTGCATGGCCAGATGCTAAATAAATCGAATTTGTGGTGATCACGGCAATGAAAGTTGTTAAGCGACTATTCCTGAGAGGGAAAACAAACGAATTCTTAACAAAAGGAGGGTTGCGGCGACTATATGGTCGCCGCAGATAAGGCGGATGTTTGAGGGGGTAAGTACTGCTGGAGTCAGCGTATCGGGTGAAACGATTCTGCCTGCGAAATGGGCCAGTATTTGCCAAATACCTCGGGTAAATCGCTGCCTGGGTTTGCCTCAGTCAGTAATTGGCCGACTTCAAGATAGGGTAGCAGCGCGGATGCGAGTTTGACTTGATTGGCTGATACGCGTCGTACCAGATGATGTGGCTTGAGTTCGGATGGGTGCTGTAAGCCGGCTGCTGCAATTAATTCAGCGAGTGCTTTCAGTGTGTTTCGGTGAAAGTTGGCGACGCGCTCAGCTTTATCAGGAACGACGAGTGCGCGCTGGCGCAATGCATCCTGCGTTGCAATACCAGTTGGGCAGCGATCGGTGTGGCAGCTTTGTGATTGTATGCAGCCGAGTGCAAACATGAAGCCACGTGCCGAATTGCACCAGTCCGCACCAAGTGCGAGTGTGCGTACGATATCGAATGCGGTCACGATCTTGCCGGATGCGCCTATCTTTACTTTGTCGCGCAGCTTGGCGCCGACTAATGTGTTGTGCGCGAGTAGCAATGCTTCCTGCAAAGGTACGCCGACATGATCGGTGAATTCAACCGGCGCTGCACCAGTGCCGCCTTCGCCGCCATCAATCACGATAAAGTCGGGCGTAATGCCGGTTTGCAGCATGGCTTTGACGATGCCGAAGAATTCCCATGGATGACCGACTGCCAGTTTGAAGCCGGTCGGTTTGCCGCCAGACAGATTACGTAGCTGCTCAATAAAGTGCAGCAAGCCGATGGGTGTATCGAATGCTGAGTGTGACGACGGTGAAATGCAATCGACACCTTGCGGCACGCCGCGTGCGGTCGCAATTTCGATCGATACTTTTGCGCCAGGTAGGACGCCGCCGTGACCAGGTTTGGCACCTTGCGACAGTTTGACTTCTATCATTTTGACTTGCGGCAGATTGGCGTTGATCGCAAATTTCTCTGGTGAAAAACTGCCATCATCATTACGGCAGCCGAAATAACCGGAGCCTATCTCCCATACTAAATCGCCGCCGGTATCATTCGCATCGTCCGGACGATGATAGCGACTGATGCTGCCTTCACCCGTGTCGTGCATGAAGCCGCCTTTTTGCGCGCCTTGATTCAAGGCGCGAATCGCATTAGCGGACAGCGCACCAAAACTCATCGCAGAAATATTGAATATGCTGGCTGAGTACGGTTGCGCGCGATCGGCGCCAACAGTGATGCGAAAGTCGTGCGAGCCCACTTTCGCTGGCACGATGGAGTGATTGATCCATTCATAGTCGCTTTGATAGACATCCATTTGTGTGCCGAATGGGCGCTTATCGATCGCTTGCTTGGCGCGTTGATACACCAAGGAGCGTTGATTGCGTGAGAACGGATTTGCTTCGGCGTCATCTTCGAGAAAATACTGACGTATCTCCGGGCGCACCGATTCAAACATGTAACGGAAGTGACCGAGGATAGGGTAGTTGCGCAGTACCGCGCGTTTGGTTTGCAATACATCGCTGATGCCGACTACGGTCAAGAGGCCAAAGAGTGCAACCAGCCACCAGACATTATCGTGTTGCGGCGTAAAGATCAGGGAGAGGATGAAGAGAAGCCCGGATGCTACAAGGGCGAGATAACCGATTGGAAACAAACGCATTTTTTCTCCAGACAGAATATCTGCCGCAGGGCAGATGAATTGCCGGACAGTGTACAACGTGGAGTGGAAATTTTCTGGTGGCTAGCCGACGAGATTTACGTACGGCTAGCTAATTTCCTGTATTGTCGGCGGTTAGCTTGGCGTAGACGATGTATTGATGATTCCGCCGCCAAGGCAAACATCGCCTTGATAAAGAACGGCAGATTGTCCTGGTGTCACCGCCCATTGTGGGGTGGCGAAAGCAAGAGAGAAACTATCAGTGCTTGCGTGCTGAGAACAGGCAACGTCAGCTTGTCGATAGCGCGTTTTAGCCGAAACCTGTTCTTCACTAGGCGGACTGCCTGCGACCCAACTCATTTGTCCTGCACTCAGTTCGGACGATAACAACCACGGATGATCGTGCCCTTGCACGATATATAAAGTATTCGTCGCAACATCTTTGCGCGCGACGTACCAAGGCTCGCTGTTGCCATCGATGTTTTTGTGCGCTTTCATGCCGCCCAAGCCTATGCCTTTGCGTTGCCCTAATGTATAGAAACTCAAGCCCACGTGTTCGCCGACGGTGACGCCGTCTGGTGTTTTCATCGGACCTGGTTGGTAGGACAGGTAACGATTCAAAAATTCCCGGAATGGACGTTCGCCGATGAAGCAGATGCCGGTGGAGTCTTTCTTCGTCGCATTCGGCAATTTCAATTGTTCTGCGATCTTGCGCACTTCCGTTTTATGGATTTCGCCGAGCGGGAATAATGTTTTCGACAATTGCGCTTGATTCAATCGGTGCAGAAAGTAGCTTTGATCCTTGCTGGCATCCACTGCTTTTAATAACTGGGTTTGACCGGCGTTTGGTCCAGAAGTGACTTCGCGTACGCGTGCATAGTGGCCGGTGGCGATCATGTCGGCGCCGAGCAGCATCGCGTGATCGAGGAAAGCTTTGAATTTGATTTCGGCGTTGCACAGCACGTCGGGATTCGGCGTGCGACCAGCTTGATATTCGCGCAGAAATTCGGCGAAGACGCGGTCTTTATATTCCGATGCGAAATTGACGGCTTCGATGTCGACGCCAACAACGTCGGCTACGCTGGCGGCATCTATCCAGTCTTGCCGCGTCGAGCAGTATTCAGAATCGTCGTCATCTTCCCAGTTCTTCATGAACAGGCCGATCACTTCGTAACCTTGTTCTTTCAACAGCCATGCTGAAACTGACGAGTCGACGCCGCCGGACATGCCGATGACGACACGTTTTTTAGCCATTACTAATTACCTCATAGACGGACGGATCCGTTTGTAGCAGCGATAGTGGTGCGCGTTTCCCGGCCAGATAGTCGTCCACGCGCGCCAATACGGAAGGGCTGCGATGTTTTTCCTGGCACGCGACCAATTCGTCGTAGTTCATCCAGACGGCGCGCAGGATGCCGACATCCAGCGGCTGGTCGTGTTTGGCACCGACTTCACCACAAAAGCTGAAACTTAAATAAGTTACATCGTGGCCGGTGCGCGCAGAAACGTAACGCGACATATACATGCCAACCAGTGCGGTAGGCGTGAAATCGTGTGCGGTTTCTTCCAGCGTCTCACGGATCACTGCTTCTTCCAGTGATTCGTGCGGGTCCAGATGGCCGGCAGGTTGATTAAAGCGAATTCCTTCACTGGTCTCTTCTTCTACCAGCAGGAAGTACCCATCACGTTCGATGATGGCCGCAACAGTAACAGATGGTTTCCAGATATCAGGCATATTGGCTCTCGGAATAACCCTCTATTCTAGCGCGCACCAGAGAAGGTTGCTGGCAATGTTTCCTCCACAGGAAATATTGTAATAAAATGAGTCAGGTCAAGATTGCTCATCTTTATCTTTGCCATGGTGGGCATTTGGCTTTATGCTTATCAATTCGCTTCCTTGTAAAACCCCTACGGAAGTTAGCAGGCGTTGGCCCGACCCGGGCAATTACCCTGCTGCTGAGCGGAGATCCCGCTGCAGGAATGTATGGTTTACTGCCTCACATTAGTGGAAGCGCAGGGCCATGAACCACATAATTAATTGATTGCCTTCGCCGGGCTTTGGCGTTGAGGTGATGTTTTAAGTAACGAAACGGAATAAAAAATGCAACGTGTCATGCTCAGGTCGAAAATCCACCGCGTAACGGTGACTCAGGCCGACTTGCATTACGAAGGCTCGTGCGGGATTGACGAGGATTTGTTGACGGCAGCGGACATCCTTGTCGGCGAAAAAATTGAGTTGTACAACATTAATAACGGCAAGCGTTTCTCCACTTACGCCATTAAAGGCGCCAAAGGTAGTGGTGAAATTTCGCTCAATGGTGCTGCTGCACGCTGCGCGCAATTGGGTGATTTGCTGATTATTTGCACCTACGGCTCTATGGCAGACGAAGAAGCCAAGACTTATGTGCCGAAGATTGTCTTTGTCGATGAAAAGAATAAGTTCGCCGGATTGAAAAAATAGCGATAGGCAGTCGTAGTAATTAGAAACCCGGTCGCGCCGTTTTAGGGCTGCTTGAGCCGGGTTTTTATTCGTTTGCTGGTCGTGGCGATCAAACAGAATTTAAACAAACTATGAGAGATGTTATATGTCTTTAGTTATAGGGGTACCACGGGAGTCATTCCCCGGGGAAAAACGGGTGGCCACTGTGCCAGAAGTCGTTGAAAAGCTGATCAAACTCGGCTTTTCCGTTAACGTAGAATCCGGCGCCGGTGACGACGCCAACTTTAGCGACGATACTTACCGCGCTGCCGGTGCACAGATCGTGCAAGGCGCTGCCAACTTGTGGTCCGGGTCCGATATCGTCTTCAAGGTGCGCGCTCCAAGTGCCGAGGAAGTCGGTCTGATTCGCGAAGGCAGCACCCTGATCGGCTTCATCTGGCCGGCACAGAATCCTGAATTGATGCAGCAGCTTGCGGCTAAGCGCGTTACCGTGTTGGCTATGGACTCGCTGCCACGCACGCTGTCGCGCGCGCAGAAGATGGATGCTTTGACCTCCACCGCCGGTGTCAGTGGTTATCGCGCCGTCATCGAGGCTGCCAATGCTTTCGGTCGTTTCTTCAACGGCCAGATCACGGCTGCAGGCAAGGTTCCTCCGGCTAAAGTATTTATCGCAGGTGCTGGCGTGGCCGGTTTGGCTGCGATCGGTACGGCTGCCAGCCTGGGCGCCATCGTGCGCGCCAACGATACTCGTGCCGAAGTGGCCGATCAAGTTGTTTCGCTGGGCGGCGAATTCGTTAAGGTCGATTATGACGAAGAAGGTTCGGGCGGCGGCGGCTATGCCAAGGTCATGTCCGAAGGCTTCCAGGCTGCGCAGCGTGAGATGTACGCCCAACAGGCCAAGGAATGCGACATCATCATCACCACCGCGCTGATCCCGGGCAAACCTGCTCCGAAACTGATCACCGCCGAAATGGTTCAGTCCATGAAACCCGGCAGCGTGATCGTCGATATGGCGGCCGAGCAAGGCGGCAACTGCGAACTGACCGAACCAGGCAAGGTTGTGGTGAAGCATGGCGTGACCATCGTTGGTTACACCGACCTGCCGAGCCGTCTGCCTAAGCAGGCTAGTACGCTGTACTCAACAAACCTGCTGCGTCTGACCGAAGAGCTGTGCAAGGACGCTGAAGGTAAAAAGACGACTGATGGCACCATCAACGTCAACATGGAAGACGAAGCCATTCGTGGGCTGACAGTCATCAAGGAAGGCAACATAACCTGGCCGCCTCCACCGCTGAAACAAGTGGCTGCTCCGGCTGCCAAACCAGCTGCGGCGCCAGCGCCGGCGCACGGTCATGGCCCAAGCACTACAGTTTCCTCACCTAAGCGTGTAGTCACAATGTTTGTCTTCGCGACCTTGTTGTTCGCTTTGATTGGCTATGGTGCACCTACCGCTTTCCTCGGTCACTTGACCGTGTTCGTACTGGGTTGCTTCATTGGTTACATGGTGGTCTGGAATGTTACTCCGGCATTGCATACGCCTCTGATGAGCGTTACCAACTCCATCTCGTCGATCATCGTGATCGGTGCGTTGGTGCAGGTCGCTCCTCCGCTGGCTGATGGTATGGCACGTCCCGAGCTGCTGATTAAGTGTCTCGCTGCTGCTGGCATCGCTTTGACCGCAATCAACATGTTCGGCGGCTTTGCTGTTACCCGTCGCATGCTTGATATGTTCCGTAAGAATTAAGGAGACCACAATGTCTGCAAATCTGGCCACTGTCTCCTACATCGGAGCAACCATTCTTTTTATCCTCAGCCTGGGTGGCTTGTCGCATCCAGAAACTTCGCGTCGCGGTAACCTCTACGGCATGATCGGTATGGGCATCGCGGTGCTCGCTACCATCTTTGGCCCACGCGTAACTGCTGACGGCTATGCATGGATTATTCTTGCGCTGCTCGTCGGTGGTGCAATCGGCCTGTATGCCGCCAAGAAGGTCAAAATGACCGAAATGCCGGAGCTGGTTGCATTGATGCACAGCTTCGTTGGTCTGGCTGCTGCACTGGTTGGTTTCGCTAGCTACATCGATCCGTCTATCCATCTGGAAGGCGCTGAAAAGGCGATTCACCAGGTTGAAATTTACGTCGGTATCTTCATCGGCGCGGTAACGTTCTCAGGTTCCCTGATTGCGTTTGGTAAATTGAACGGCAAAATCGGCGGTAAGCCATTGCTGTTGCCAGCTCGTCACTTCATCAACCTGATTGGTTTGGTGCTCGTGATCTGGTTTGGCCGTGAATTCGTTAATGCGCCTGACGTTGCCAGCGGCATGACCCCGTTGATCATCATGACTGTGATCGCTCTGCTGTTCGGTATTCACATGGTGATGGCTATCGGTGGTGCTGATATGCCGGTTGTCGTATCGATGTTGAACAGCTACTCTGGCTGGGCTGCTTCGGCTACCGGTTTCATGCTCGGCAATGATTTGCTGATCGTGACTGGTGCGCTGGTTGGTTCGTCAGGTGCGATTCTGTCGTACATCATGTGCCAAGCGATGAACCGCAACTTCTTCAGCGTGATCGCCGGTGGTTTTGGTGGTGGTGCTCCGAAGACGGGCGGCGCTGTTAAAGAGCAGGTTGGTGAAGCGACTCCTGTTTCTGCACAAGAAACCGCAGAACTGCTGCGTGAAGCAAAAAGCGTTGTTATCGTGCCGGGTTACGGCATGGCAGTGGCACAAGCTCAGCACACGGTGAATGACATCACCAAGTTCTTGCGTGCCAAAGGTACCAAGGTTCGTTTCGCGATCCATCCTGTTGCAGGTCGTATGCCTGGCCACATGAACGTGTTGCTGGCCGAAGCCAAAGTACCTTATGACATCGTGATGGAAATGGACGAGATCAACGAAGACTTCCCGGATACGGATGTAGTCATGGTGATTGGTGCCAATGACATCGTGAACCCGGATGCGCAAGAAGATCCGGACAGCCCGATCGCTGGTATGCCAGTGCTCGAGGTCTGGAAGGCTGAAACTTCGATCGTCATGAAGCGTTCGATGGCTTCCGGTTACGCTGGTGTCGACAATCCGCTGTTCTACAAAGAAAACAATCGCATGTTGTTTGGCGATGCGAAGAAGATGTTGGATGAAGTCCTGACAACTCTCAAAGCCTAATAGCAATACGTCTGTTACAAAAAAGCCCGCTGATGCGGGCTTTTTTTATTGGGGTTGGGTGGTGTCGAACTTAGTGAAGCAAGCAAAAGTTAGTGCTCACCTGCTCCAATAACCAGGCTGGCTATACATCATTTTCAAGTGTGAGATGAATAGGCGTACTTTGGCTGGGACGTTTCTTTGTTGCGGATAGACCGCCATGATGTCGTATTCAGGGATTGCATAATCATCCAGCACGGTTTCCAGCATGCCACTCTCTAATTGACTCTGGATCTCCCATACAGAGCGCCATGCGATGCCCAGGCCTTCAGTCATCCAGCGATGTAGTAACTCGCCATCATTGCAGTCCAGGCTACCCTGAGCACGCACAGAGACGGTTTTGCCACGGTAATTAAAATACCAGCCGCGTTGCTGTCCGCCTTGAAGATTAAAGGAGAGACAATTATGATTAGCAAGATCGTCTAGTGTCTTTGGTTTGCCGTGCTTCTTGAAGTATTCCTTGGTGCCACATACGACTCGTTTATTGGCGGCAAGTTTAATTGCCACGAAGTTGGGGTCGATGTTCCCGCCTATGCGTATGCCCATGTCGTAACCTTCTTGCACCAAATCCACGACGCGATCTGTCAGGTTGAATGACATCTTGAGGCCAGGATGCTGCTCCAGGAATTCCTGTGCATAAGGCGCGACATGCTGGCGGCCGAATGAGGCTGGAGCAGAAACGATCAAATGACCTGTGACCTTGTTATGGCCCGCCGAGAGTGCGCTTTCAGCCTGATCCAGTTCGCCCAGCATTTTGCGGCAGTGTTCCAGATAGACGGAACCTTCTTCCGTGAGGGCGAGTCGACGGGTGGAGCGATGCAGCAGGCGGACGCCCAGGCGTTTCTCCAGAGTATCGATGCGGCGCCCGACCATAACGGGTGTTACTTGCAAGGCTAATGCCGCTGCCGCAAAGCTGTTATGCTCGACCGCCATCACAAATGCTTCGATCTGTTTGAGCTTGTCCATTCGATACCTGAAGTATTTAATTGGTTAATTAATTGTCCTATTCTAAAAGTAATGCATAAGAATTACTATAGATGCTAGGAAAATTTCATTTCAATGGAGATATGTAATGGCAAAGATGACAGCAGCCCAAGCAGCAGTTTGGGTAATGCAAAAAGAGGGTATTGATCAGGCGTTCGGCGTACCAGGCGCAGCTATCAATCCGTTTTACTCCGCAATGCAAAAGCAAGGCACGATCAAGCACATTCTGGCACGCCACGTAGAAGGCGCGACACACATGGCCGAGGGTTACACCCGCGCCAAAACCGGCAATATCGGTGTTGCTCTCGCTACTTCGGGTCCTGGCGGCACAGACATGATCACCGGTTTGTACTCGGCAATCGCTGATTCGATTCCAATTTTGTGTATCACTGGTCAAGCGCCACGTGCACGTTTGCACAAAGAAGACTTCCAAGCTGTTGATATCGAAACGATCTCGAAGCCAGTAACAAAATGGTCGGTGATGGTTCGCGAACCAGCACTGGTTCCACAAGTGTTCCAACAAGCTTTCCACATCATGCGTTCGGGCCGTCCAGGTCCAGTGCTGATCGATTTGCCGTTCGACGTGCAAGTTGCTGAAATCGAATTCGATCCAGATCTGTACGAGCCATTGCCAGTCTACAAGCCAGCAGCGACCCGTAAACAAATCGAAGCTGCAATCACCATGTTGAACGCTGCAGAGCGTCCATTGCTGATTTCCGGCGGCGGCGTGATCAATGCAAACGCAACACCGTTGATGCTCGAATTCGCTGAGCTGGTTAACGTTCCTGTCGTTCCAACCCTGATGGGCTGGGGCACAGTACCTGATGATCATCCTCTGATGGTCGGTATGGTTGGTCTGCAAACTTCGCACCGTTACGGTAACGCGACGATGCTGGCTTCGGACTTCGCATTCGGTATCGGTAACCGTTGGGCTAACCGTTTCACCGGTTCGATCGACGTTTTCACCAAAGATCGTAAATTCGTACACATCGACATCGAGCCGACACAAATCGGTCGCGTGTTTGGCCCAGACCTCGGTATTACTTCCGACGCTGGTGCAGCACTGAAATTGATGATCGAAGTAGCGAAAGAATTGAAAGCTGCTGGCAAACTGAAAAACCGTGATGCATGGTTGGCTGAGTGCCAAGAACGCAAACGCACCATGTTGCGTAAAACGGATTTCGACGTAACGCCTATCAAACCACAACGTGTTTACCAAGAAATGAACACAGTGTTCGGCAAAACAGCGCGCTATGTTTCGAACATCGGTTTGTCGCAAATCGCTGCGGGTCAATTCCTGCACGTGTACAAAGAACGTAACTGGATCAACTGCGGTCAAGCAGGTCCATTGGGCTGGACTATCCCAGCTGCTCTGGGTGTTCGGGCTGCTGATCCAACCAGCGAAATCGTTGCTATCACAGGCGATTACGACTTCCAATTCCTGATCGAGGAACTGGCAGCTGGTGCGCAATTCAACCTGCCATACATTCACGTTCTGGTGAACAACTCGTACCTGGGCCTGATCCGTCAAGCACAACGTATGTTCACGATGGACTACTGCGTATCGCTGGCGTTCGACAACATCAACTCGACCGAAAACGCTTCGTACGGTGTTGATCACGTTAAAGTTACTGAAGGCCTCGGCTGCAAAGCAATTCGCGTCTACAACCCAGACGATATCCAACCTGCGCTGCGTAAAGCACAAGAGTGGATCAAAGAATTCAAAGTGCCAGTCGTTGTTGAAATCATCCTTGAGCGCGTAACCAACATCGCGATGGGTACAGAAATCAACGCGATCAACGAATTCGAAGAAATCCTCGACGTTAAGGGTGCTTAAGATGACGAAACTTGCTGCTAATCTGACGATGCTGTTCAACGAGGTCCCATTCATGGACCGCTTTGAACAAGCTGCAAAGAATGGCTTCAAAGGCGTTGAATTCTTGTTCCCATACGATTTCCCTGCGGCTGATGTTGCAGCGAAATTGAAAGAGAACAATCTGGAAATGGTTTTGCACAATCTGCCAGCCGGTAACTGGGCTGGTGGTGAGCGCGGTATCGCTTGCCATCCAGATCGCGTAGAAGAATTCAAAGCTGGTGTGGACAAAGCAATTGAATACGTCAAAGTGCTCGGCACCAAACAGGTCAACATCCTGTCCGGTATTGTGCCTGCTGGCGTAACGCATGAACAAGCAGAAGCAACTCTGGTTGCCAACTTGAAATATGCAGCTGCCAAATTGAAAGCAGAAGGTATCCCGTTGTTGATCGAAGCGATCAACACATTCGATATCCCAGGCTTCTTCTTGACCGGCACCAAACAGACTCTGGACATCATTGCCAAAGTTGGTTCGGACAACTTGTTCTTCCAATACGACATCTATCACATGCAACGCATGGAAGGTGAATTGGCGAACACGATGAAGAACAACCTCGCGGTTATTCCTCATCTGCAACTGGCAGATAATCCAGGTCGTTTTGAGCCAGGTACAGGTGAAATCAACTACACCTTCCTGTTCAAGTTCCTGGATGAAATCGGTTACAAGGGTTGGATCGGTTGTGAGTACAAGCCTAAGGCTGGTACGGTAGAAGGATTGGGCTGGCGCGCAGCGCACGGCTTATAATGTAGCGTCTCTAAGCATACTGAGCGGTCCGACATCGGGCCGCTTAGTATTTTTACTGAGTATGTAGTTAATACACCGCAGTTAATACACTTAAATAATCAGGAGTCAGTCATGGCAAAAGTTGGATTTATTGGTTTGGGTATCATGGGCGCACCAATGGCGCTGAACCTGCAAAAGGGTGGTCACCAACTGTTTTTGCATGATCAAAAAGCACCAGCACAAGAATTAGTCGATGGTGGCGCAACTGTTTGCGCATCAGGTGCTGAAGTCGCTAAAAATGCAGACATCATCATCACCATGGTGCCGGATACCCCGCACGTGGACGCAGTTCTGTTTGCAGAAAACGGCGTTGCAGCTGGTTTGTCGAAAGGCAAAATCGTTGTCGACATGAGCTCGATCTCGCCTATCGCTACTAAAGAATTCGCGAAAAAAATCAACGCTCTGGGTTGCGAATACCTGGATGCACCAGTATCTGGTGGCGAAGTCGGTGCTAAAGCTGCATCGTTGACCATCATGATCGGCGGTTCGGAAGCAGCATTTGCAACCGTTAAGCCATTGTTCGAATTGATGGGCAAAAACATCACTTTGGTTGGCGGTAACGGCGATGGTCAAACCACCAAAGTTGCTAACCAAATCATCGTTGCATTGAACATCCAAGCTGTTGCTGAAGCTCTGTTGTTCGCTTCGAAAGCTGGCGCAGATCCTGCAAAAGTTCGTCAAGCATTGATGGGCGGTTTCGCTAACTCCCGCATCCTGGAAGTACACGGCGAGCGTATGGTTAAACGTACCTTCAACCCAGGCTTCCGTATCGAACTGCATCAGAAAGATTTGAACCTGGCATTGCAAGGTGCTAAGGCGATGGGCGTGTCTTTGCCTAACACAGCAAACACCCAAGAACTGATGAATTCATGCGCAGCAAACGGCATGAGCGGTCTGGATCACTCGGCACTGTGCCGCGCGATCGAAATCATGTCGAACCACGAAATCGCCAAGGCGTAATTCGTCAACGACGTTTGTACTGCGGCCGACATTGCACTGATGTGTGATGTCGGTTTGATTCAAATTTTTTAAAAGTATCTCGTCCATGTCGATTGATCCACGTCAGTTTTTGAATGACCTGTATGCCACTGCAGTAGAGGCTGTGAGCGCACAGAAATGTATGCCTGCCTATTTGCCCAAGCAATCTGCCAAAGGTCGTACGCTGGTGATCGGTGCCGGCAAAGGTGCTGCCGCAATGGCCAAGGTTGTTGAAGATACATGGCCAGGCAAAGTGGAAGGCTTGATCGTGACGCGTTATGGTCACGGTGCTGATTGCAAACAGATCGAAGTTGTTGAAGCAGCGCATCCGGTACCGGATGAAGCAGGCCGTGCAGCAGCTGGCCGCATGCTGGAACTGGTCAAGGGTTTGACTGAAGATGATCTGGTGTTATGCCTGATCACAGGCGGCGGCTCCGCCTTGTTGAGTTTGCCGGGTGAAGGCATCTCGCTGGAACAAAAACAAGCATTGAATAAAGCATTGCTGAAAAGCGGTGCCACGATTTCTGAAATGAATTGCGTGCGCAAGCATTTGTCCGCAATCAAAGGTGGTCGTTTGGCCTTGGCATGCGCACCTGCACGTGTCGTTACACTGTTGATCTCCGACGTACCTGGCGACGATCCTGGTGTGATTGCCAGCGGTCCAACTTTGCCTGATCCAACTACCTGCGCAGAATCACTCGCGATTCTGAAAAAATACAAAATCGAGATTCCAGAAAATATTTTGAAGCATTTGGAATCCGGCGCTGGCGAAACACCAAAACCAGGCGATGCACGTTTTGCGCGCAATGAACATCACGTCATGGCAACAGCACAGCATGCGCTGGAAGCTGCTGCAGCCAAGGCACGCGAGCTTGGTATTACGCCCTACATTTTGTCCAACGATCTGGAAGGTGAATCGCGTGACGTTGGTATGGTGCACGCAGCATTGGCAAAACAGGTTGCGAAGTATGGTCAGCCTTTCGCCAAGCCATGCGTCATCCTGTCCGGCGGCGAAACTACCGTTACCGTGCGCGGTAAAGGTCGTGGCGGTCGCAATGCAGAATTCTTGTTGAGCCTGGCAGTGTCCCTGCAAGGTACGGCTGGTATTCACGCATTGGCATGCGATACCGACGGTATTGATGGCTCCGAAGATAATGCCGGCGCGATCTATCAACCTGACTCATGGACGCGTGCTACCGAGCAAGGCTTGAATGCAAAAGCCATGCTCGAGAATAACGACGGCTATGGTTTTTTCAGCGCACTTGGTGATTTGATTGTCAGCGGACCGACACGTACCAACGTTAACGATTTCCGCGCAATCCTGATTTTGTAATTTATTTTCCGCTGTGTTTGTATTGCAGGCATAGCGGTACCCATTTTTCATTTTTCATTTAAGAAGAAGATCTGTCATGAGACGTAATCGCAAAGCAAAAATCGTTGCTACCCTGGGCCCAGCAAGTGGTGATGTGGAAACCATCAGCGCATTGTTTGAAGCTGGCGTGGACATGTTCCGCTTCAACTTCAGCCATGGTTCGCACGAAGATCACCGCGCACGTCACGAAATCGTGCGTAGCCTGGAAACCAAATACGGCCGTCCAGTTGCCATCCTCTGCGATCTGCAAGGTCCGAAGATTCGTCTTGGCACCTTCAATGGCGATTCCGCTATGTTGACTGAAGGTTCGGAATTCGTGCTCGACCGCGATCAGACTCCAGGTGATGCAACACGCGTTTACCTGCCACATCCTGAGCTGTTCGCGGTTGTCAAAGCTGGTCAAAACCTGTTGTTCGATGACGGCAAAATTCGTGTTTCGATCGAAAGCAACTCGGGTGACCGCATCGTCACACGTGTGACTACGGGCGGCAAGATTTCAAACCGCAAAGGCGTCAACGTGCCAGACGCAATTCTGCCGATCCCTGCAATGACACCGAAAGATCTGGTTGATCTGGAATTTGCATTGTCGTTGGGCGTGGACTGGGTAGCTCTGTCGTTCGTGCAACAAGTTTCTGATATCGAAGACGCACGCAAGATCATCGGTGACCGCGCCCTGATTCAATCGAAGATCGAAAAACCAGCAGCAATGCTCGACATCGATGCGATCTGTAAAGCTTCTGACTCCGTCATGGTTGCTCGTGGTGATCTGGGTGTTGAATTGCCGATCTCGCAAGTGCCGCGCGCTCAGAAAGAAATCATCCGTGTATCGCGTAAATACGGTCGTCCAACTATCGTTGCAACACACATGTTGGAATCGATGACCGAATCGCCTATGCCAACCCGTGCAGAAGCATCGGACGTTGCCAACGCCATTTACGAAGGCGCAGATGCCGTGATGTTGTCCGCGGAATCGGCCAGCGGCAAGAACCCTGTTCGTGCTGTTCAAATGATGGACAGCATCATCAGAGAAGTGGAAAGCGATCCGGTCTACCGCACGCTGCTCGATGCACAGCAAGTGACACCACGTCCAACGGCGGAAGATGCAATCTGCAACGCCTTGCGTGACACCACGGCTGCGATCAAAGCTGTCGCTACTGTGACATACACCAAATCCGGTAGCACCAGCATGAGCGCTGCGCGTGTACGTCCGACTACGTCGATCCTGAGCATCACTCCAGAACTGAAGACCGCACGTCGTCTGGCATGGGTTTGGGGTATCCACTCGATCGTTGGTGGCAAGGATGTGCATTCTGTTGATGACATGGTCAGCGAAGCAGTGGCGGCGGCCGTGCATGAAGGTTTTGCCAAGAAGGGTGATTACATCGCTATCTCGGCTGGCTTGCCATTCGGTGAATCCGGTACGACCAATCTGTTGCACATCGCAACGGTTAAGTAATACAGCGCATTAGTTGTATTACAGTTTCTGGGAGATGGCAGTCTTGCCATTTTCCAGAACTGACATGAATGGAGTATTGCGTTGCAGTAACCCATTCATGTCAGATGTAAAAGTCTGACGTGGGTCAATTGACATAGTCGTTTTATGGCATAGACTACGAATCGTAGTTTGATTCACCTGTTGTAGAAGTAAAAAGCTAGGGGTCCTAGGTAGATGCGTTCCGCATTTGCCGGGTGAGAAAAACCCTTGAACCTGATCTGGATAATGCCAGCGAAGGGAAGCTACCGAGAACGTGTATTGCATCCGGCATCCGAATTGTATTTATCGATGTCCAAGCTGATACGGTACATGTTCTCGAAACCTCCTGAGCTGGCTCCAAGCCAATGTAGTTAGCCAAGGAGCCAAAATGAATGCCAATCCGAAATTTCTGTCCGCTACCGCCACGGTAGATGAAGCAGCGATCCAACCATTACCAAATTCCACCAAAGTTTATATTCAAGGTTCACGTCCGGATATTCGCGTGCCCATGCGCAAGATCACGCAATCCGATACTGCCGCATCGTTTGGATTCGAAAAAAATCCGGCGATCTATGTCTACGATACTTCCGGCCCGTACACCGATCCGGAAGCAAAAATCGATATCCGTTCCGGCCTCGACACACCACGTCTGCCGTGGATACTGGAACGCAGTGACACCGAAGAACTAGCAGGCCCAACATCAGAATACGGCATCGAGCGTTTGAACGATCCCAAGCTGGCTGAACTGCGTTTCAATCTGCATCGCAAACCACGTCGCGCACTCGCAGGCAAGAACGTGTCGCAGATGCATTACGCGAGACTAGGCATCATTACGCCAGAAATGGAATTCGTTGCGATCCGTGAAAACATGAATCGCCGTGCTTATCTGGAAGAGTTAAAACACTCCGGACCAAAAGGCGAAAAACTAGCCGAGCTGATGGGGCGTCAACACCCGGGGCAGTCATTCGGTGCAGCTATTCCGCAAGAGATCACAGCTGAATTTGTGCGCAGCGAAATCGCGCGCGGTCGTGCCATCATTCCTGCCAATATCAATCATCCGGAAATCGAACCGATGATTATCGGCCGTAACTTCCTGGTCAAAATCAACGCGAATATCGGTAACTCGGCAGTCACTTCTTCGATCGGCGAAGAAGTGGAAAAAATGACGTGGGCGATACGCTGGGGCGGCGACAACGTGATGGATCTGTCGACCGGCAAACATATCCATGAAACACGCGAATGGATCATCCGCAATTCACCTGTGCCTATCGGTACCGTGCCTATCTATCAGGCGCTGGAAAAAGTTAACGGCAAGGCGGAAGACCTCACATGGGAAATTTTCCGTGACACATTGATCGAGCAGGCAGAGCAGGGCGTCGATTACTTTACGATCCACGCTGGTGTGTTGCTGCGCTACGTTCCTATGACTGCCAAGCGCATGACGGGTATCGTGTCACGCGGTGGTTCCATCATGGCGAAGTGGTGTCTCGCGCATCACAAGGAATCTTTCCTGTATGAGCACTTCGAAGACATTTGCGAAATCATGAAAGCCTATGACGTGTCGTTCAGCTTAGGCGATGGTTTGCGTCCAGGTTCGATCTACGATGCCAACGATGAAGCGCAACTCGGCGAATTGAAAACGCTGGGTGAACTGACGCAGATCGCATGGAAGCACGACGTGCAAGTGATGATCGAAGGCCCGGGCCACGTGCCTATGCATCTGATCAAGGAAAACATGGATCTGCAACTGGAGCAGTGCCACGAAGCACCGTTCTACACGCTCGGACCATTGACGACCGACATCGCACCTGGCTACGACCACATCACGTCTGGCATCGGCGCTGCGCAAATCGGCTGGTACGGTACAGCCATGCTTTGTTACGTTACGCCGAAAGAACATCTAGGCTTACCGAACAAGGTCGACGTCAAGGACGGCATCATCACGTACAAGATTGCCGCACATGCTGCCGACTTGGCGAAAGGTCATATCGGTGCGCAGATACGCGACAACGCTTTGTCGAAAGCGCGTTTCGAATTCCGTTGGGACGATCAATTCAACATCGGTCTTGATCCGGATAAGGCACGTGAATTTCATGATGAAACTTTGCCTAAAGACTCCGCCAAAGTCGCGCACTTCTGCTCGATGTGTGGTCCGCATTTCTGCTCGATGAAAATCACGCAGGAAGTACGCGAATATGCCGCACAACAAGGCATCACTGAAATTCAGGCTTTGAAAAAAGGTATGGAAGTGAAGTCGATTGAGTTCGTGAAAAGCGGCTCTGAAATTTATCAAAAACAGTAATGATCAATATTGAAATAGAGCTCAATGGCGCTAGCCATCAACTCGCAACGTGTAAGAACGTTGAAGAGTTGATGGCTGATTTGTCACTATCAGGCAAAGCAGTTGCCGTTGCCATCAATCGCGAAATCGTGCCGCGTAGTCAGTGGCAGCAGCGGCAGTTACAAGCAGCTGATCGCGTTGATGTGGTGCGTGCGATTGGCGGTGGTTGATCACTGAAGTAAATACGAGGCAGCCACGAGCTGCCTCGTATGTTTGTTGCGTATTAATTTTGCATATCAAAGAAACAGGACTATCCATGACTACCCCAATCTTCTTCGACGACCAATTGACGATCGCTGGCACCACTTATCGCTCCCGCCTGTTGGTTGGCAGCGGTAAATACAAAGACCTCGAACAAACACGTGCGGCCAGCGAAGCCAGCGGTGCACAAATCGTTACCGTCGCGATTCGTCGCGTGAATATCGGTCAAGATCCGAATGCACCGAGCTTGCTCGATGTCTTGCCACCTTCTGAATACACCTTGCTGCCTAACTCGGCTGGTTGTTACAACGCTGCCGATGCGGTTTATACGCTGCAACTTGGTCGTGAAATCCTCGGCGGCCACAAGCTGTGCAAACTCGAAGTGCTGGGTGATGAAAAGACCCTGTTCCCGAATATGCCGGAAACCCTGAAAGCCGCTGAGACCCTGGTCAAAGATGGCTTTGACGTCATGGTCTACTGCAGCGATGATCCGATTCAAGCTCGTATGTTGGAAGACATCGGCTGTGCCGCCATCATGCCTCTAGCATCGTTGATCGGTTCCGGCATGGGCATCCTCAATCCGTGGAATTTGTCGCTCATCATCGAACAAAGCAAAGTCCCGGTCATTGTTGATGCAGGTGTTGGTACTGCTTCCGATGCTGCGATTGCAATGGAACTCGGTTGCGACGGCGTCTTGATGAACACCGCGATTGCTGGTGCGCAAGATCCAGTCCGTATGGCGCATGCAATGAAACTGGGCATCGATGCAGGTCGCAATGCTTACCTGGCAGGTCGTATCGCCCGCAAATTCGCCGCATCCCCATCGTCACCGATGGCTGGACGCGTGGTGTAAGAAGAATAAGACCGTGTTGCGCGGGAATTATGCGGAATGTTGAGTTGATTGGCAGATAAATGGATTATCGAATATCCTTGCTGCCTTCAACGTCATCACATTAAAGGATTTACCATGCGCGCAATCGAGATTACTCAGCCAGGCCCACCAGATGTATTGAAGCTCTGTGAGCGCCCGATGCCAGAACCTAAGGCTGGCGAGGTACTGATCAAGGTGCACGCCGCAGGTATCAACCGTCCTGACGTGTTGCAACGCACTGGTAACTATCCTGTCCCTAAGGGTGCATCGGATTTGCCAGGCTTGGAAGTCGCGGGCGAAATCGTCGGTGGCGATCTGGCCGGTAGTGATTTAAAAATCGGCGACATGATTTGCGCACTGGCGCAGGGTGGTGGTTACGCTGAATACTGTACAGCGCCTATCGAGCAGTGCTTGCCGATTCCAAAAGGTCTGGATGCAGTCGAAGCAGCATCCTTGCCAGAAACCTTCTTCACCGTATGGAGTAACGTCTTTGATCGCGTCGGTTTGAGCGGCGATGAAACATTGCTGGTGCAGGGCGGCACATCCGGTATCGGTGTAACGGCGATCCAGATCGCCACGGCACTCGGCCATCGCGTATTTGCTACAGCTGGTAGCGATGACAAAGCCCGCGCCTGTGAAGTGATGGGTGCTGAACGCGGTATCAATTACAAGACAGAAGATTTTGTTGAGATCGTCAAGGCCGCTACCGGCGGCAAGGGTGTTGACGTGATTCTCGATATGGTTGGTGGCGATTATGTGCCGCGTGAAATTCGTTGCCTCGCCGATGATGGACGCTTGGTCTTTATCGCACTGTTGGGTGGCAACAAGGCAGAAGTAAGTCTGGGTCAAATTCTGCTGCGTCGTTTGACGATTACTGGTTCAACTCTGCGTCCGCGTCCTGTTGCATTCAAAGCGGCGATTGCGAAGCAGTTGCGTGAACGCGTCTGGCCTTTGATTGAAGCTGGCAAGATCAAGCCAGTGATCTATCAAACTTTCCCATTGGAAGAAGCAGCGCAAGCGCATGCCTTGATGGAAAGCAGCACGCACATCGGTAAAATTATCTTGAAGCTGTAAGTTCAAGTTAATACGATAAAAAAGCCCGCTAGTCTTGTTTGACTAGCGGGCTTTTTAAATTCTGATACGGCATATTCGTTACATCATTTTTTGTTTTTCGGTAGCGATTTGACGGGGACATTACTTAATTGCTGCTGTCCAGGTCTTGGACTGTAACGGATGAGGCGCTCGATCAATTCAGGTCCTTCTGTCAGCAGGAAGTTTTTAAACGCTTGCGCGACAGGCGGCAGGCGTTTGTTTTTCCGGTGCACGATATACCAGTTCAACATGACGGGGAAACCTTCGACATCCAATACGGCCAGACTGCCAGCCTGCAATTCCAGACTGATGGTGTGTGCTGATAGGAAGCTGATACCCATGCCCGCGATCACGGCCTGCTTGATGGTCTCGGTACTGCGGATTTCCATCGCGATATTGAGGTCGTTGATGCGCTCACCGAATCCGTCTTCCATCGAATGCCAGGTATCCGAACCTTTTTCCCGGACGACAAAGGGTTCATGCATGAGCGTACTCATAGGGATATTTTTTTGCGACACCAGAGGATGGTCAGGCGCTGCCACGATCACATAAGGATGAGGTGCAAAAGCCTCGTTGATCGTATCCATATCGGTAGGTGGGCGCACCATGATCGCAATATCGGTCAGATTGCTGGTCATCTGATTCAACAGACCTTCGCGATTGTGCACAGACAGATTCAGCGTCACACCTTGATGACTGCGCGCAAATTCAACCAACAGGCGCGGGAAGAAGTAATCGCCTGCGCTGATCACGGCCACATTCAATTTGCCGCCGGTGATGCCCTTGAATTGGGTCATCGCATCTTCCGCTTCCTGGAACTGCTGGATGATGCTGCGACTGTAGTGCAACAGTTCCGCGCCGCCCGGCGTCAGATAGATTTTCTTGCCTAGTTGTTCGAACAGGGCAAGCCCGGCGTGCTCTTCCAGCTTTTTAACCTGGGTGGAAACCGCTGGCTGCGTCAAATGCAGTTCTTCCGCAGCACGAGAGAAGCTCAAATGGCGGGCAACGGTCTCAAAAACCTTCAGTTGCCGGAGTGTTGCGTTCTTCATAGGGTGTAGTACTCGATGTATAAGCTAAAAGGAATCATTATGATCAAATACTTTAACTATTCCTAATCATTTTTTACCCCTAAGATGCATTTAAGTTTGAAAAAACACCAAATAAGTACCAAAAGTACATACAGGAGAATTACTATGCTCAAGGTCGCGTTGAATCAATATGCTGATGATGCAGCAGATTTGCATCGTAACGCCTATAACGCGGCGTTTTATGAACTTGGCTTGAGCTGGTACTGGGATGCGAACACCGACGATGATCTTACCGTCATAACAGGTGGCCGTAACCGTCTTCAACATTATTTGAATACATGCCAAGCGCATCTTTTGAAAGTGTATGAAGCCGATTTCCTGATTGAAGCTATACAAGCCGCCAAAGCACGCTGCTATGAAACCATGACTGCCTCCGGAACCCGCGTAACACGCTCGGTGAATTGGGCCGAATTTCAGCGGGGTGAAGTAGGCGTTTGAGCACGGCATCCTTGTGGATTGTGTCATGACCTGACCGCAATCGCAGTGGATGCTAGGCGATTTGACTGTGTACATCAACCTATCGGTTCGATGTTGCGCCGCGTCAAATTTGCAGCTCACTCCCTTTAGTTGTATCTGATGCGAAATGTTGTTCGCTTGTTCGCTATTTCTTAATCGTTTTTTGCATAAGTACATTCGATTAAGGCGCGACAAGTATCGAATCTTAACCGTGGTCAAGGATATCGAGATACGCTTCTCGGACAATCCACGTCACCGTTTTATTCGGTTTTGCAACAGTTGAAATGAGCAGCTTTTTTGCTGGGAGTATCAACGGTTTTTGCGTGGATTTAAGCAAAGTAAAATTATCGTAGCGGTTCGCTGCCAAAAATTGATTATCAATAAGGACAATCATGAATATCCACGAGTATCAAGGAAAAGAAATACTGCGTAAGTACGGTGTTACGACACCAAAAGGTTTCCCCTGTTTTTCCGTAGATGAAGCTGTACAAGCTGCCGAAAAACTCGGTGGCAAAGTCTGGGTTGTTAAAGCACAGATTCACGCTGGTGGTCGCGGCAAAGGCGGCGGCGTTAAAGTTGCAAAATCGCTCGACGAAGTACGCAAGTACGCGAATGACATTCTCGGTATGACACTGGTAACACATCAAACTGGACCTGAAGGCCGTTTGGTAAAACGTCTGTTGATCGAAGAAGGCGCGGACATCAAGAAAGAACTGTACGTCGGTATGGTGGTTGATCGTGGTAGCCAACGCGTTGCCTTGATGGCATCCAGCGAAGGCGGCATGGACATCGAACACGTTGCTGAACACACTCCTGAAAAAATCCACAAGGTATTCATCGACCCAGTCAAGGGTTTGCTCGATAGCGAGGCTGATGACATCGCCCGCAAAATCGGCGTACCTGAAGGCTCGGTTCCACAAGCGCGCGCATTCATGCAAGGCTTGTACAAAGCATTCGACGAAACCGATGCATCGTTGGCTGAGATCAATCCATTGATCGTCACTGGCGACGACCGTATCGTTGCACTCGACGCGAAATTCAATTTCGATTCGAACGCAATGTATCGTCATCCAGAAATCGTTGAAATGCGCGATCTGGACGAAGAAGATCCAGCTGAAATCGAAGCATCGAAATTCGACCTGACCTACATCTCGCTCGACGGCAACATTGGTTGCTTGGTTAACGGCGCAGGTTTGGCAATGGCAACGATGGACGTCATCAAATTGTACGGCGGCTCGCCAGCCAACTTCCTTGACGTAGGCGGTGGTGCTACGACTGAGAAAGTTACTGAAGCATTCAAGATCATGTTGAAGAACCCAGACATCAAAGCGATTCTGGTTAACATCTTCGGCGGCATCATGAAGTGCGACGTGATCGCACAAGGCGTGATCGCAGCAGCGAAACAGGTTGATCTGACAGTTCCACTGGTCGTTCGCATGGCGGGCACCAACGAAGAATTGGGCAAGAAGATTCTGGCTGAATCAGGTCTTCCGATCATCACTGCAAACAACATGGCTGAAGCGGCTGAAAAAGTCGTCAACGCAGCACAGGGGAAATAAGCATGTCAATCCTGATCAATAAAGATACTAAAGTTATTACCCAAGGCATCACCGGCAAAACCGGTCAGTTCCACACCAGAATGTGTATCGAATACGCAAACGGTAAAAACTGTTTCGTTGCTGGCGTGAACCCAAAGAAACCTGGCGAATCGTTTGAAGGCGTGCCTATTTACGCATCCGTCGCTGAAGCAAAAGCAGAAACAGGCGCAACCGTTTCGGTTATTTATGTTCCGCCTCCGTTCGCTGCAGCAGCAATCGACGAAGCAGTTGATGCTGGTATCGATCTGGTGATCTGTATCACCGAAGGCATTCCAGTGCGCGACATGATTCGTACCAAAGCACGCATGGAAGGCAAAAAAACCTTGCTGCTCGGACCGAACTGCCCAGGCTTGATTACGCCAGACGAAATCAAGATCGGCATCATGCCAGGTCACATCCACAAGAAAGGCCGCATCGGCGTCGTTTCGCGTTCGGGTACTTTGACATATGAAGCAGCTGGTCAATTGGCTGAATTCGGCCTCGGTCAATCGACCGTGGTTGGTATCGGCGGCGACCCAGTCAGCGGCTTGAAGCACATCGACGTTCTGCGCATGTTCAATGACGATCCTGATACCGATGCAGTCATCATGGTTGGCGAAATCGGCGGCGATGCAGAAGAAACTTGCGCACGCTGGATCAAAGACAACATGAAGAAGCCAGTTATCGGTTTCATCGCTGGCGTTACTGCACCAGAAGGCAAACGTATGGGCCACGCCGGTGCGATCATCTCTGGCGGCAAAGGTACAGCACAAGAGAAGTTGGCTGTGATGGAAGCGTGCGGTATCAAAGTCACACGTAACCCAGCTGAAATGGGCCGTTTGCTGAAATCGGTTCTGTAATAAGAAGTTCCGACACTCCCCATGCATGGGGAGTGTTATCTCTACAGGAAATACACGGTGTTTTCTGTAGAGATAGTTACTACATGCATGTGCGCTTATTGCGCACGCCGGGATGTGACCGCGCTAGAGCGTAAGTTCGCGCAGGTCTGCCTTGAAGTAACAGTACAAGTTTTTAAATCTTGAGAGAGTAAAAAATGTCACAACGTTGGGTACGCTTTAGTCACGCAGGTAACACACAATTCGGTACGCTTGAAGGCGATAACATTCAAGTCCATACCGGCGATATGTTTGCTAATCCAGTCAAAACTGACACAGTGTTGAATATCAACGACGTCAAAGTGTTGATGCCGGCACAGCCAACCAAAATCATCGCTATGTGGAACAACTTCCACGAATTGGCGAAGAAATTGAATCTGGCAGATCCGAAAGAGCCGCTGTACCTGATCAAGGCACCGAACTCGTATCTGAACCCAGGTGAAACCATCCAGAAGCCACCAACAGATGACAAAGTCGTCTTTGAAGGTGAGCTTGGTATCGTCATCGGCAAAACTGCCAAGGCAGTATCCGAAGCGGATGCAATGGATTATGTATTCGGTTACACCGTAGCAAACGACGTTACCGTTGCGACCATCTTGAATCGCGATGAATCGTTTGCACAATGGGTGCGCGCAAAAGGTCTGGATACCTTCTGCCCATTTGGTCCAACAATTGCAACCGATCTCGATCCAACCACACTGGTTGTTAAAACTGTTCTGAACGGCGATGTTCGTCAAAACTATCCAATTAGCGATATGCGTTTCTCCACGCAGCAATTGGTAAGCATGATTTCCGCCGATATGACGCTGTTCCCAGGCGACATCATCTTGTGCGGCACCTCGGTAGGTGTCGGCTCGATGAAGCCAGGTAGCGTCGTGGAAGTTGAGATTGCTGGCATCGGCAAGCTCACAAATGATTTTAAATAATAGTGGCGAGGTCTAGAGTATGAAAATTGCAATTATTGGAGCAGGTGCAATCGGCGGTTATGTTGGCGTTAAGTTGGCATTGGCCGGCGAAGATGTCACTTTCATCGTCCGTGGCGCGAATCTGGAAACCATCCGCAAGAACGGCGCCAAGCTGATCATGCACGATGGTTCAGAACACATCGCATCTAACGTCAAAGCAACCAACAACTACGACGAAGCTGGTCATCAAGACATCATCGTTCTGGCAATGAAGGCGCATCAACTCGAAGCGATCGCTGATGATTTGCCAAAACTGATCGGACCGGACACCGTCATCGTTACGATGCAAAATGGTATTCCATTCTGGTACTTCCACAAGCATGGCGGCAAACTGGCAGGTACACGCGTAGAAAGCGTGGACCCAACAGGTAAGATCACTTCCAAGATTCCTGCTGACCGCGTACTTGGTTGCGTTGTGTATCCAGCATCGGAACTGATCGCTCCAGGCGTGATCAAGCACATTGAAGGCGATCGTTTCCCTATCGGTGAACTCGATGGTTCGATCAGCGAACGTGCAACCCGTGTTTCGGAATGCTTCACCAATGCTGGTTTCAAATCGCCAGTGCTGGATAACATCCGTTCAGAAATCTGGCTCAAATTGTGGGGCAACCTGACCTTCAATCCAATCAGCGCGTTGTCGCACTCGACTCTGCAAGACATCTGCCAGTTCCCACTGTCACGTGAACTTGCTGCTGCGATGATGACTGAAGCGCAAACGATTGCACACAAACTCGGCATCGAATTCCGCGTCACGCTCGAGAAGCGTATCGCTGGTGCTGAAAAAGTGGGCAAGCACAAAACATCGATGCTGCAAGATGTGGAAGCAGGCCGTGATCCAGAGATCGACGCATTGGTTGGTTCGGTAGCAGAACTCGGTCGTTTGACTGAAACACCGACACCGCACATTGATACAGTGTTCGCATTGGTCAAATTGCTGGCGAAGACCATGAATGAAGAGACTGGGCAGGTCAAACTGCAAAAAGTCGCTTAATTCAGCGGTATGACAGTCTGAAACATGATGAGCCCATGAAGATTTAAAAGTCTTCATGGGCTTTTTTAATGCATCGGTGATGCGTGATTATGGTGCGCGGCTAAATATAAATCGATGATCAATGCTCGATTAGCGTGCGTTGATTTTGATGTCATTGATGTAAATAATGTTAATTCTTAACCTTCATCAAGGAAAGCGTTCAACAGCTCTCGCAGAATCAGATTATCTAGTGTGATCATTTAAAGAGAATCAAGAATTGATATTCGATTTTTGTTTTGCGATTGAAAATATTTAAATGGTGTGACTACGTATAAATACGTAGTGAAATTTTTTCCCACTTTGTTTCTTAAGAATGGCACACTGATGTAAAGCGGATTTGGTTCCGTAAAGCAAGTAGGTACATAAAATATAAATGCTGTGTATCTGAGTAAAGAAAAGTCGTTAGATGATAGCCGCAATAAAACAGGCACTTCGAATGACTTTCGTTGATTTGCAAGTAGGGTAAATGGAGACCTTAGGCGCATTTCGATCACTCGAAAGAGTGGCTCGGAACAATAGCAAGTGACGCGTCCAACATGGTCGTAGTCCTGAAAACTTGACGCAGGTCAAGAGATTTTTCGAAGAAAGGCCACACTATCTTTGAAAAATTAAAACAATTTCAAGTATGTAAGCATCGTCCGCCGTGCGGTGCTTGTGCTCACAAGGCACCTTGAAGCGGCAAGTAGCACAGTAGTTAAAATTATTATTAACAGGAGACAAGCAATGATCAAGGAATTCATTTCGCATTCGAAAAGCGGCATGGCAATGGCAACTGCCGGTGCATTTGCTGCAGTAGCTCTTGCTGCAACCCCAGCGTTCGCCGCTTGGGAACCAACCAAACCAGTCGAATTTGTAGTCCCTGCCGGTACCGGCGGTGGCGCTGATCAAATGGCACGTCTGATTCAAGGCGTGATCATCAAAAACAAATTGATGAAAGAACCACTGATTGTTGTCAATAAATCGGGTGGCGCTGGTGCTGAAGGTTTCCTCGGCATCAAAAACGACAAAGGTGATCCACACAAAATCATCATCACTTTGTCGAATCTGTTCACAACACCTATGGCTACTGGCGTCCCATTCAACTGGCGTGACATGACCCCAGTTGCGATGTTGGCACTGGATCAATTTGTTCTGTGGACGAATGCAGAACAACCATACAAATCCGCAAAAGAATATATCGATGCGGTAAAAGCAGCCGGCCCTAATAAATTCAAAATGGGCGGCACAGGTTCCAAACAGGAAGATCAAATCATTACTGTTGGCCTGGAAAAAGCAACTGGCACCAAGTTCATCTACATCCCATTCAAAGGCGGTGGTGAAGTTGCAGTGCAATTGGTTGGTAATCACTTGCAATCGACGGTTAACAATCCTATCGAAGCAGTTTCGCAATGGCGCGCAGGTAAGCTGAAAGCGCAATGCGTATTCGATCATGATCGTATGCCATACAAAACCAAGGTTACCGATACTCAATCGTGGAACGACATCCCAACATGTAAAGAAGCCGGTATCCCTACCGACTACACCATGTTGCGCGGTATCTTTATGCCTGCAGGTGTAACGCCTGATCAACTGGCATTCTATGTTGACCTCTTCAAGAAGGTGCGTGAAACACCTGAATGGAAAGACTACATGGAAAAAGGCGCGTTCAACACGACCTTCAAAACTGGTAACGACTTCAAAGTCTGGCTGGAAGCAGCAGAGAAGCAACACGCTACTCTGATGCAAGAAGCTGGCTTCATGGCGAAGAAGTAATCAACATCGGGATATAGGCAATAAGAAGCAGCAGGCAGCGCTACCGGCTAACGGTAGTGCTGGCTTCTGCTCGCCTGTCCCAACATCATTGTAAAAATTTTCAGGAGCATTCCTCATGGATCAGAATTCAGAATCCAGCGGTGGCGTTCGCACTGGCGTGGCCACTTATGTTGTCGAGGCAGTTGTCGCTGCTCTGCTGCTGTTGCTGGGTATTACTGTTGTTATTTCAAGCTGGGAGTTGGGCGCCGGTTGGACGACCGATGGCCCTGGCTCAGGTTACTTCCCGTTTTATATCGGTATCGTTATTTGTATATCGGGTATAGGCACTCTTTATCAATCCTTGTTTGGCAAAGAAAAAAACACGGAAGTGTTTGTCGATAGCGAACAGTTGAAGCGCGTGCTGCAAGTCTTGATCCCAGCAATTATCTATGTTGGTGCCATTCAGGTCTTCGGTATCTATGTTTCCTCTGCCGTCTATATCGCATTGTTCATGGTCTTCCTCGGTAAGTTCTCACCAGTAAAAGCGGTCATTGCTGCGGTAGGTGTCAATGTCGTCTTCTTCCTGATGTTTGAGGTGTGGTTCAAAGTGCCCCTGTACAAAGGGTCGATAGATCTTTTGAGCTTCCTCGGTTACTAGAGCTTGTGCGTGTCGATTACATCGATGTACTTGCTATCGAGTTAGATTGGAATTCAAGGAGTAATAAGTAAAATGGAAGAAATTAATTCACTATTTCACGGGTTTGCTGTCATTCTGACGCCCATGAACTTTTTGCTGATGGTAATCGGCATTGTGTTGGGTGTGTTGATTGGCGTATTGCCTGGTTTGGGTGGCGCGAATGGCGTAGCTATTCTGTTGCCGTTGACCTTCTCGATGTCGCCGACATCTGCAATTATCATGTTGTCTTGTATCTACTGGGGAGCGTTGTTCGGCGGTGCGATTACGTCGATTCTGTTCAACATTCCCGGTGAGCCGTGGTCCGTCGCAACGACGTTCGACGGATACCCGATGGCGCAAAAAGGGAATGCGGGTGAGGCACTGACAGGTGCATTTACATCGTCATTCATCGGTGCGTTCGTTGCGGTTGTCATGATTACCTTTATGGCACCGTTGGTTGCTAAATTTGCGTTGCGTTTCGGTCCTCCGGAATTCTTCTCGGTTTATCTGCTGACCTTCTGTAGTTTTGTCGGTATGGGCAAAGGCTCGCCGTTCAAAATTCTGGCTTCGATGGCACTCGGCTTTGCACTCGCAGCAGTCGGTATGGATACGGTTACAGGCCAATTGCGTTTGACCTTCGGTTTCGAAGAGTTCATGCGTGGTTTCGACTTCCTGATTGCAGTTATCGGTTTGTTCGGTATCGGCGAAATCTTGTTGTCGATGGAAGAAGGTTTGGCGTTCTCCGGTAAGTCAGCGAAGATCGATCCAAAAATCGTTTTCCAAACCTGGAAAAAATTGCCTAAGTACTGGGTAACTTCGGTTCGCAGCTCGCTGGTTGGTATCTGGATGGGTGTCACACCAGGCGGTGCAACTCCAGCATCTTTCATGGCTTACGGTCTGGCCAAGAAAATGTCGAAGAACGGTTCGAAGTTCGGTACCGGTGAACTCGAAGGTGTTGTTGCTCCTGAGACTGCTGCACATGCTGCTGGTACAGCTGCATTGCTGCCTATGCTGGCTCTGGGTATCCCAGGTTCGCCAACAGCGGCTGTGTTGCTCGGCGGTTTGTTGATCTGGGGTCTGCAACCTGGTCCATTGCTCTTCGTTGAGCAAAAAGACTTCGTTTGGGGTTTGATCGCTAGTATGTATCTGGGTAACTTGGTTGGCCTGCTGGTTGTATTGACCACAGTTCCACTGTTTGCTTCGATTCTGCGTATTCCATTCTCGATCATCGCACCAGTGATTATCGTGATTTGCGCGATCGGTGCTTACACCGTTCACAACGCGATGTTTGATATCTGGTTGATGGTGGTGTTTGGTGTCATCGGTTATCTGTTCAAGAAACTCGATTACCCATTGGCTCCTATGGTTCTGGCGCTGGTGTTGGGCGACAAGGCAGAAGATTCATTCCGTCAAGCGATGTTGACATCGCAAGGCGAAGTGTCTGTCATGTTCTCGAACCCACTGGTTGGTAGCATCACTGGCCTGGCGTTGCTCATGTTGTTCTGGCCATTGATCTCGCGTCTGATCGCAAAAGTTCGTCCACCAAAAGTTGACGAGTTTGCTGATGAGCGTCCAGTAGATTGATAGACCTTTGTAATATCTTTGATCCGGCATCCTGCAAAACGGGATGTTGAATGATTCAGCTTTCAAGCTAATCTGATCTAGTGTGCCCCACGCGGTGAATAGCCACGTGGGGCATAGTTGTTTTTGGAGCTAAATTTTGATGGTATGGTTACTCTGCTTGACCAGAGTAATCAGCTTCAATTGAACTGTTTATTGATTAGTCGTGTATTACCGAGAACCATAACTAAGGAGATAGCTATGCCAGTGATCGCAATGACGCAGGAAATGGGCTCGCTTGCCAAAGATGTCGCAATGCATCTTGCACAAACACAGAATCTTGCAGTGATGCGCCATGAGGTGATCGATCATCTTGCAGAAAAGATGGATATAAGCAAAAGCGTGATTCGCCGTTTGCGTGAGGGCAAGGCCGGTTTTGTCGATCGTATTACTGCAGATGAAGAAGGTATCGCCTTATATACAGCGGAAGAAGTATTCGAGTTGGCCAACAAAGGCAATGTTGTCTTGCGCGGCTGGGGCGCAACTTGCCTGCTGCATGCAGTGCCACATGTGGTGACAGTTCGTATTACACGTTCAATGAAAAATCGGGTCGCATGGCTGATGGCGCATTTGGAAACAGATGATGCAGATTTTGCCGAAGCGGAAATCCGTCGTAGTGATGCAGCGCATGCCACACGCATGCATCAGCAATTTGGAGTAACGTGGGGAGATCCGGTGTTATACGATCTGGTGCTGAATACTGATCGCTTATCAGTTGAAAGTTGCGCAGCACAAATTATGAATTTGGTAGGGCGTCCAGAATTCAAGGAAACAAAAGCATCGCAAGCCGTACTTGAGAATATGACGCTAGAGGCGCATGTGCGTGCTGCATTAAAGAGTGCGCCGGCGAGTCGCGATGTCAAGATTACGATTGAAGCAAATCGCGGTCATGTCGTGTTGAGTGGCTTGGTCCTGCATGCTGATGAACATGCTGCTGCAGAGAAAGTTGCCGCTGGTGTTCCAGGTGTTGTCAGTGTGGACAATCAAGTGCGCTTGATGGTTAATTCAAAACTGTATTCTTCGGGCAAATACTAGTTTTTTGAAAATCTGACCTCACTTACCAAGAGGTCAGATTTTTCCTTGATGTTTTAGTCGGCTCAATGTTTCTGGCGACAAATTGAGGTAGGAGGCGAGTTCTTTCTTCGGGATGCGATCGAAGAGTTCTGGATGTTTACGAGTAAAGCGCTGTACGCGACCAGGCGCATCGAGCAAATGCAAAGTAATCGTATGTGCCATGATTTCGCTCATCAAATGCATGACGTCTAACTCAAATGCTTGTTTGACATGTTCATGTTTATCGATGAAAGCGATCCATTGCAGCAAAGGCAACTTCACGACGCGCGCTTTGGTTACGCAGATGATGCTGTAAGGTGTAGGCGTTTTCAGTCGCCATGCGGCGTAACTGGTTTCCATATTGCGTTCATCGGCAAAGCGTAGAATCATTTCCTTGGCTTGCTGATTAGTAACAACGCGCTTCAATATGCCATCAAGGATGAAATATTGTTCCATTTCATGCACGCCCTGATGCAGCAGGAAGTCACCTTTTGGACAGTCTACGACGAGTAAATGCGACTCCAGTTCGGCCCATTCGCTATCAGTCATGTCTTTTAAGACAAGATTTTGTCTGAGCTGGACGCGAATGACATTTCGTTCTGGATGGTTATCAACAGTCGGCATTTACAAGATATGTAGATATAAAAGAAAGAAGGGTGGTCGGGGCCGATATCATGCGATGAAAATTGACCGGGGTCAATGATCGAAGCGAGGGCAGATCGATATGATACGCCCACTTGGATAGTGTATGCGTAAAAGCATAACTAAAGGGTATCTCTAAAAATCAACCGATCTGATTTTTAGAGGTGCCTTGCAAGTACGAATGGCCGACAAAAGCGCGGCAACCATGGGATTAGGCAACGTTGCCTAACCTTTATCGAAATCAACCGAAGAGATATTCATTATGAAAAACGACATTCAGGCAGTAGCAGAAGGCGTAGAGCTGACAGACGGCTTCCACCTCCTGATGGAAGCCTTGGAAATG
This sequence comes from Herminiimonas sp. GW821-FHT09C12, assembly GCF_059416385.1. Taxonomy (NCBI): domain Bacteria; kingdom Pseudomonadati; phylum Pseudomonadota; class Betaproteobacteria; order Burkholderiales; family Oxalobacteraceae; genus Herminiimonas; species Herminiimonas sp. GW821-FHT09C12. The sequence continues at coordinate 394,081 of NZ_JBWKPC010000001.1, read as the reverse complement.
AACGGCATTACCAACATTTATGGTCTTCTCGGCATTCCGGTTACCGAAATCGGCCGTATGTGGCAAGCACGTGGTAACAAGTTCTTCAGCTTCCGTAACGAACAAAATGCAGGTTACGCGGCATCGGTTGCTGGTTACTTGACCAAAAAACCAGGCGTTTGCGTGACTGTTTCCGCACCTGGCTTCTTGAACGGTTTGACTGCACTGGCTAATGCCACCACCAACTGCTTCCCAATGATTCTGATTTCCGGTTCTTCGGAACGTGAAATCGTCGACCTGCAACAAGGCGACTACGAAGAAATGGATCAGTTGAACATCGCTCGTCCACATTGCAAAGCTTCGTTCCGTATCAACCGTACTGAAGATATCGGCGTAGCAGTTGTGCGCGCTATCCGTACAGCATTGTCCGGTCGTCCAGGCGGCGTGTATCTGGACATCCCAGCACGTCTGTTCAGCACCACCATGAGCGCAGAAGAAGGCGCGAAAACTCTGTTCGTTCCAGTTGATCCAGCTCCAGCACAGATCCCAGGTCCAGACGCTGTTGCACGCGCTGTTGCATTGATCAAAGGCGCTAAAAAGCCATTGATCTTGCTCGGCAAAGGTGCTGCTTACGCTCAATGCGACGCAGACATCAAAGCACTGATCGAAGAAACAGGTATTCCTTTCACGCCTATGTCGATGGCTAAAGGCCTGGTTTCCGATACGCATCCACAATGTGCTGCTGCTGCACGTTCGATGGTTCTGCAAGAGTCCGACGTTGTTGTATTGATCGGTGCTCGTCTGAACTGGTTGTTGTCGCACGGTAAAGGCAAAACATGGGGCGGCTCGAAACAATTCGTACAGATCGACATCCAAGCTAACGAAATGGACAGCAACGTACCTATCGCTGCACCACTGGTTGGCGACGTTCAATCTTGCGTCAATGCATTGCGCGCTGGCCTGAAAGGCGCTGCTAAGCCAACAGAATGGATGAGCGCTATTGCTGAACGTGCTACTGGCACCAAAGCTAAATTGGCTACCAAACTGAGCACAGCTACTCCAGTCATGAACTACTTCAACTCGCTCGGCGCAATCCGTGACGTGTTGAAAAACTACCCAGACATCACTCTGGTTAACGAAGGTGCAAACACCCTCGATAACGCACGTATGGTCATCGACCAATACTTGCCACGCAAACGTGTAGATACAGGTACATGGGGCGTAATGGGTATCGGTATGGGTTCGGCTGTTGCTGCAGCTGTTGAAACCGGCAAGCCAGTCGTTGCAATTTGCGGCGACAGCGCATTCGGTTTCAGCGCAATGGAATACGAAACAATCACACGTTACAACTTGCCAGTAACCGTCATCATCATGAACAACGGCGGTATCTACCGCGGTGACGAAGCAAACCCAGAACACCAATTCTCGTGCATGTTGTTCAATCCGAACACCAAGTACGATATGTTCAGTGTCGCTCTGGGTGGCGAAGGCGTTCGTGCTGAAACTCCAGAACAACTGGCTAAAGCTTTGGAAGCTTCCCTGAAATCGGGCAAGCCAACCATCATCGACGCGATCATCGATCCAGCAGCTGGTGTTGAATCCGGCCGTATTGGTAACTTGAACATCGTTTCGACGATCGGTAAGAAGAAGTAATACTAGATAGAGCCAAGGCGCAAGCCATGGTCATTGCGTGGCACGGTCAGCGAAGTGTTGACTGTGCCGCAACTTGACACTGTTTGTGGTGCGGCACTAGACTAGAAGGTTAAGAACTCCAAGTAGTATTGGATTAAAGCCATGTAAATGGCGCGATTCCACTCAGAACTCTCTGAGTGGTTTTTCACTTCCTGAAAGTATTCTGATTTCAGGAGTCAAGTTAAACGATTGATAAGGAAATCTACCAATCATGAGTCAAACATTACCATTAGCAGGCGTTAAGATCATCGACTTCACCCACGTACAAGCTGGTCCAGCATGTACGCAGCTGTTGGCTTGGTTCGGTGCTGACGTTATCAAAGTTGAGCGTCCAGGTTCCGGCGACGTAACTCGCTCACAATTGCGCGACATCCCAGGCAAAGATGCTTTGTACTTCACCATGCTGAACAGCAACAAGCGTTCGCTGACCTTGGATACAAAAACCCAAGAAGGTAAAGAAGTTCTGGAAAAGCTGATCAAAGAATCCGACGTTATGGTCGAAAACTTTGGTCCAGGCGCATTGGATCGTATGGGTTTCTCATGGGCACGTGTCCAAGAATTGAACCCAGGCATGATCATGGCATCGGTTAAAGGTTTCAGCGATGGTCACCACTACGAAGACTTGAAAGTCTACGAAAACGTGGCTCAATGTGCTGGCGGCGCTGCTTCCACCACAGGTTTCTGGGACGGCCCACCAACTGTTTCGGCAGCTGCTTTGGGTGACTCCAACACAGGTATGCACTTGGCAATCGGTATTTTGACAGCTCTGATGGGTCGTCAAAAAACTGGCAAAGGCCAAAAAGTTGCTGTGTCGATGCAAGATGCTGTTTTGAACTTGTGCCGCGTCAAACTGCGCGATCAACAACGTTTGGACAAAATCGGCTACTTGGAAGAGTACCCACAATACCCACACGGTAAATTCACTGACGTAGTACCACGCGGCGGTAACGCTGGCGGTGGCGGTCAGCCAGGTTGGGTTCTGAAATGTAAAGGTTGGGAAACCGATCCTAACGCGTACATCTACTTCACCATCCAAGGTCATGCTTGGGCGCCAATCTGTAAAGCATTGGGTAAAGAAGAATGGGTTGACGATCCTGCATACAAAACTGCAGAAGCTCGTCAAGACAAGATTTTTGACATCTTCGCAACGATCGAAGAATGGCTCAAAGACAAAACCAAGTTCGAAGCTGTCGACATTCTGCGTAAGTACGACATCCCATGCGCACCAGTTCTGTCGATGAAAGAATTGGCTAACGACGTATCGTTGCGCGAAAGCGGTTCGATCGTTGAAGTTGAGCACAAAGATCGTGGCGAAAAATACCTGACAGTTGGTAGCCCAATCAAATTCTCCGATATGAAACCAGAAATCACTGGTTCGCCATTGTTGGGCGAACACACTGATGAAGTTCTGGCTCAATTGGGTTATTCGAAAGAGCAGATCGCTGCATTGCACGCTGCTAAAGCAGTTTAAGAATTTCTTCAACTAGCTTCTAGCTTGTAAAAACGGCGCCCAGTTTGGGCGCCGTTTTTTTTCGTCTGTGCCACGAGAGGGCAATGCGTAAAGTGGCACTTCTGGGTGTGTAATCGTTAGCTGATATAGTGCTTGTTTGCTCAAGCGAGCATGTTTGAGGATGAGTAGTGAATGATAAATTATGCTGCGATGCAAAATTTTATCTAAGCTCGCATTGATTCTGCGTGTTCTCGGATAACTAGTGCGCTGCAAAATCTCATCGATAAATCGGTGTTAAAAAAGCACGATGGAAGGTAAGAAGAGTAGTTGCTGTGATGGCCTTATTTAAGAGGGAAAAATAGGCAAAACAGAGAAGGATGCGCAGGGCGAATATCATGCGATGAAAATTGACCGGGGTCAATGATGGAAGCGCAGGCAGATCGATATGATACGGCCACTCGTATTAGCTATAGTGAATGCGCAGGCTGAAGGGTATCTCTAAAAACCTATACATGTTTTTTAAAGATGCCTTACCGTAAGAAGTAAGTAAACAGCACGGCCGTGAACGAGCATGACTTTCATGGCCGGCTTAACAGGAAAATCATGTCTTCAGTAACGGCGTATCCGTCGACCACGACAGCAGATGACACCCTCAAAGTGAAGAGCCGCGATAGCGGCATCATTTCGGGTGGTCATCTGGTTGCGCGTGCACTGAAGAATGAAGGCGTCGATACCATCTTTACCCTATGCGGTGGGCACATCATCGACATCTACGATGGTTGTGTCGATGAAGGCATACGCATCGTTGATTTTCGCCATGAGCAAGTTGCTGCACATGCAGCAGACGGCTATGCCCGTCAAACTGGCAAGCTCGGCGTTGTTGTCACTACGGCAGGACCGGGCTGCACTAATGCCATGACTGGTATTGCCACCGCTTTCCGTTCGGAGAGTCCGGTGCTGCACATCGGTGGTCAAGGTGGCATCACTCAACACATGATGGGTTCCCTGCAAGATTTGCCGCATACAGAAATGATGCGTCCCATCACCAAGTTTTCTGAAGGTGTGCGTTCCACTGAACGTATAGCAGACATGGTGTCTATGGCGATACGTGCAGCGTTCGCTGGTGCATGCGGTCCTTCGTATCTGGAAATCCCGCGTGATGTACTTGATCGTGAAATCGACGTGAGTCGTGCTGTGATTCCTGCACCTAGCAGCTATCGTGCGTCAGTTAAATCGATAGGTGATCCGCTCGATATTACAAAGCTGGCGGACTTGCTGTTGCACGCAGAGCGTCCAGTTATTCTGTTCGGTAATCAAGTCTGGACTTCGCGCGGACACAAAGAAGCTGTTGCTCTGGTGCGCATGCTGGATATTCCAGCTTACTTTAATGGCGCTGCGCGCGGTATCTTGCCGCCGGGCGATCCGCATCACTTTGATCGTACACGTCGTGAAGGTTTCGACAAGGCGGATGTCATTGTGATCGTCGGTACGCCTTTTGATTTCCGCATGGGCTACGGCAAACGCTTGAGTCAAAATGCGAAGATCGTTCAGATCGATCAAGACTATCGTACGGTCGGTAAAAATCGCGACGTCAATTTGGGTTTGGTTGGTGATCCGGGTGCCATCCTCGCGGCAACGCTGGAGGCAGCATCAGGTCGTATCGACAAATCGGCGCAAGCAAAACGCAAAGTATGGATGAAGGCCTTGCAGGCAGCAGAAGTTGTCGCAACGGAGAAATTGATGCCGCTGTTCAAATCGAACAGCTCACCGATACATCCATATCGCGTTGCATATGAAATCAATGAATTCCTCGGCGAAGACACTATCTACATCGGTGATGGTGGTGATGTCGTGACGATCTCGGCACAAGCGGTTCGTCCACGTAATCCGGGGCAATGGATGGATCCAGGCGCCTTAGGCAGCTTGGGGGTTGGTACCGGCTTCGCAATTGCTGCCGGTTTGGCCAATCCGGAAAAAGAGGTATTGTGCTATTACGGTGATGGCGCATTCTCAATGACCTCGTTCGATATTGAAACAGCGAATCGCTTCAATGTCCCATTTATCGCGGTGGTCGGGAACAACTCGGCCATGAATCAAATCCGTTACGGCCAATTGGCAAAGTACGGTGAAGAGCGCGGTAATGTTGGTAACCTGCTGTCCGATATCCCGTACAGTCGGTTTGCTGAAATGTTGGGCGGTTATGGTGAGGAAGTGCGCGACCCATCACGCATCGCAGGCGCGCTACAGCGTGCTCGCGAGTCAGTACAGAAAACACGTAAATCTGCAGTCATCAATATCTGGGTCGATCCCGCGGTCTACGCACCAGGTACGATGGCGCAAACAATGTATAAATAATTTTTATTAGCTAAGTACTGCGCGAGTGGGGATGACCTGTTCGCGTTTTTTTGTAAAAGATAGGAGTAGTTGATGAGTAAGGCATTAAGCGGCTATCGCATTCTTGATTTCACACACGTGCAATCAGGCCCGACATGTACCCAGTTACTGGCATGGTTTGGCGCAGATGTTATCAAGGTTGAACGTGCTGGCGAAGGCGATGCTACACGTGGTCAATTGCGTGACATCCCAGAGGCAGACAGCCTCTATTTCACGATGCTCAACCATAACAAGCGTTCGATCACGCTGGATACAAAAAATCCAAAAGGGAAAGCTGTCCTCGAAACCTTGATCAAGGAATGCGACGTACTGGTAGAGAACTTCGCACCAGGCGCGCTGGATCGTATGGGTTTCACATGGGAACGTATCAACGAACTCAACCCAAAAATGATCGTCGCATCGGTCAAAGGTTTTGGTCCTGGTCCATACGAACACTGCAAAGTGTATGAAAATGTCGCGCAATGCGCAGGCGGTTCTGCTTCGACTACCGGTTTCGACGACGGCCCACCAATGGTCACTGGCGCACAAATCGGCGACAGCGGTACCGGTTTGCATTTGGCGCTGGGTATCTTGGCTGCATTGTTGCAACGTCATGCAACTGGCCGTGGTCAAAAAGTGTTGGCACCTATGCAGGATGCAGTCTTGAATCTGTGCCGCGTCAAGCTGCGCGATCAACAGCGTCTGGAACGTACCGGCGTCATGAAAGAGTACCCACAATATCCGGATACTCCATTTGGCGATTCCGTACCACGCGCCGGTAATGCATCGGGTGGCGGTCAGCCTGGTTCGATTCTGAAATGTAAAGGTTGGGAAACCGACCCTAACGCATACATCTACTTCATCGCTCAAGGTGCGGTATGGGCGCCGATCTGCAAAGTGATCGGTAAAGAAGAATGGTTGACGGATCCAGCATACGCAACACCAGCATCGCGCTTGCCACACTTGAAAAACATCTTCGCAACAGTGGAAGAGTGGACTAAGACCATGACCAAGTTCGAAGCCATGGACATCCTCAACAAGTTCGACATCCCTTGCGGTCCGATCTTGTCGATGAAGGAAATCGCTGAAGAGCCATCGTTGCGTGAAACAGGCACCATCGTTGAGGTGGATCATCCAGTTCGCGGCAAATACCTGACAGTCGGTAACCCGATCAAACTGTCGGATAGCCCAACTGATGTGACACGTTCGCCATTGCTGGGTGAGCACACAGAAGAAGTGCTCGGCCAACTTGGTTACAGCGCGGAAGATATTGCAGCATTGCGTGCGGAACGCGTGATCTCGTAATTCAAAAGTAAAGCGGTCTGTAAAGACCGCTGCTGCAAAAAAGCCTCTCCCTAACGGGAGGGGCTTTTTTTATTGGCTAACGGCATTCGCGTTTGTATATGCAACGTAGAGCGTATAGCGTATAGCGAATGAAATGGGGAATTGATATATGCTTATTTCAGCCGGTAAAATGAGGTGCTTTGGAGCGAAGCATTTTATTTTGGGATAGCATGATAGGAATGCGTTAAGCGAGTCATTCAAATGAGAATGATTCCTTTTACGGTGAAAATGCGAGCAGAAGGCTGATTTTTCTATGGTTTTTGCCTGCGGCAAGGGCATATGTACTAAAGATCATGTGGAAAATTGACCTTGGTCAATGCTGGAGGTGGGGCCGCATCGATAAGATACGGCCATCTGAAAAGGGTCTTTATATGCTAAAAAAAGCATATATGCGGTTTCCCGGGAATTAATTGATACGTAAGCCAAGCAGTAAGTGCAGCAAAGATGGTGGAAGTCGAACGGTCTGATGCAGAAAGACGGGCATCCACGATGCAGGATAAAGCGCAATAAGACATAGAACGACACGATGAGAAGACCCTGATAACTGTCAGGGTATTTAAGCTGATTAGGAACAATCATGAACCACAAAGTCATTCCAATTGCAGTGCAAGAAGTAGTCAACACAAAGGAGCGCAAGCGTCAGGCGCCAAAAGGCCGCCGGGTTGACCCTGCTGCATTGGCTGAAGTGCGCGCGTTGCTGGGCGACGAATCACGTCAAGCCGATCTGCTGATTGAACATCTGCACAAAATCCAAGACAAATTCGGTCATTTGGCTTCCAGCCATCTGGCTGCGCTGGCGCAAGAAATGCGCTTGGCACAAACAGAGGTGTATGAAGTGGCGAGCTTCTACCATCACTTCGATATCGTTAAAGAAGGTGGTATTGCACCGCAGGCATTGACCGTTCGCGTATGCGACGGCTTGTCATGTGAAATGGCCGGCGCGAAAGATATGTTGGCCAAGTTGCCTAAGCTTTTGGGCAAAGAAGTGCGCGTGATTGCAGCGCCTTGCGTTGGTCGTTGCGAACAAGCTCCAGTTGCGGTCGTTGGTCAAAATCCGATCATCAACGCAACATGCGAAGCAGTACAAGCAGCGGTTGAGAAAAAAGAAATCGTGCAGGCAGAAGGCAGCATTACTGACTTCGCTGCATATCAAAACGAGGGCGGCTACGCGCTGCTGAAGAAATGTATTTCCGGCGAACGCGATGTTGAGTCTGTCATCAAGACGATGGAAGATTCCGGCTTGCGTGGTCTGGGTGGTGCAGGTTTCCCATCTGGTCGCAAATGGCGCATCGTGCGTGGCGAAAAAGGCCCACGTCTGATGGCTGTGAATATCGATGAAGGCGAGCCAGGCACATTCAAGGATCGCGTCTATCTGGAAAAAGATCCGCATCGTTTCCTCGAAGGCATGTTGATTGCAGCATGGGCTGTTGATATCCAAACTATCTATATCTACCTGCGTGACGAATACCACGGTTGCCGCACCATGCTGGAAGCGGAATTGGCGAAACTGAAAGCCAATCCACCGATGGAAAACATGCCTGAGATTTTCCTGCGTCGCGGCGCTGGCGCTTACATCTGCGGTGAAGAATCCGCGATGATCGAATCAATCGAAGGCAAACGCGGTATGCCGCGTCTGCGTCCGCCATATGTGGCGCAAGTCGGTTTGTTCGGCCGTCCGACACTGGAACATAACTTTGAAACCCTGTACTGGGTACGCGACATCCTGGAAAAAGGCGGCGACTGGTTTACATCGCATGGCCGCAATGGTCGTAAAGGTTTGCGTTCGTACTCAGTCTCCGGTCGCGTGAAAAATCCTGGCGTCAAACTGGCACCAGCTGGTATCACGATCCAGGAATTGATCGACGAACATTGCGGCGGCATGCTGGATGGTCAAACCTTCTACGGTTACCTGCCAGGCGGCGCATCGGGCGGCATCTTGCCAGCATCGATGAATACGATTCCACTCGATTTCGATACCTTGCAACCATACGGCTGCTTCATCGGTTCGGCGGCGGTTATCGTTTTGTCGGATAAAGATACTGCGGTACAAGCAGCACGCAACATGATGGACTTCTTCAAGCATGAGTCTTGCGGTCAGTGCACACCATGCCGTGTTGGTACTGCCAAAGCAGCAGAATTGATCAAGAAGCCGAAGTGGGATGTTGGTTTGCTGGAAGATCTGTCGCAGGTGATGCGTGATTCGTCGATCTGCGGTTTGGGTCAGGCTGCGCCTAACCCTATCGACTGTGTCGTCAAGTACTTCCCGCATGAGTTGGCTTAAGTACGTAGCCCCGGATTAAGGTGAAAAGATAATGAACGCAATTACCCGAAGCGAAATGGCACAACTCGAAGTGCCTACAGTTACGTTTGAGTTGAATGGTCGTGAAGTAACCGGCCGTGCAACCGATACGATCTTGACCGTCGCCAAGCGCGAAGGCATAGAAATTCCGCACCTTTGCTTTAAAGAAGGTATGGACACAGCAGGTAACTGCCGCGCATGCGTCGTCGAAATCAATGGCGAACGCGTACTGGCACCTTCCTGCTGCCGTAACCCGACCAACGGTATGAAAGTAAATACCGAAAGCGAACGTGCAGTGAAATCGCAAAAACTGGTGTTGGAACTGTTGCAGTCCGACATGCCAGAAGCTGACTATACGCGCCACAATGAAGTGGACGAATGGGCTGCGAAAATGGAAGTCGGCAAGCCACGTTTTGAAGCACGTGCACGCGTCGCTCCTGATTTCTCGCACCCTGCGATGACGGTCAATCTTGATGCATGTATTCAATGTACACGTTGCGTACGCGCTTGCCGCGACGAACAAGAAAATGACGTGATCGGCCTGGCATTCCGCGGCGATCACGCGAAGATCGTGTTCGACATGGATGACCCGATGGGCGCGTCGACTTGCGTCGCTTGCGGCGAATGCGTACAAGCATGCCCAACCGGCGCTCTGATGCCGGCACGCGATGTTGCGATGAACGTTCCTGACAAACAAGTTGATTCCGTCTGCCCATATTGCGGCGTCGGTTGCCAACTGACTTACAACATCAAAGACAACAAGATTCTCTACGTTGAAGGCCGCGATGGTCCTGCTAACCGTGAGCGTCTGTGTGTTAAAGGTCGTTACGGTTTCGATTATGCAAACCATCCACACCGTTTGACCAAGCCTTTGATCCGTCGTGCTGATGCACCTAAGAGCGGCGACTTCATCATGGATCCAGATCGCGTAATGGAAGTATTCCGCGAAGCGACATGGGAAGAAGCATTGCAAGTTGCCGGTGGCACCTTTGCAAAAATCCGCGACACCCACGGCAAAAAATCGTTGGCTGGTTTCGGCTCGGCAAAAGGCAGTAACGAAGAAGCGTACCTGTTCCAGAAATTGGTACGTACTGGTTTCGGTAGCAACAACGTCGATCACTGCACACGCTTGTGCCACGCATCGTCAGTTGTCGCTTTGCTCGAAGGTATCGGTTCCGGCGCAGTGTCGAATCCAGTAATGGACGTGACCAAGGCAGAAGTTGTCATCATCATTGGTGCCAACCCAACTGTGAACCATCCGGTTGCTGCAACCTGGATCAAGAATGCTGTCAGCAACGGCACCAAGCTGATCGTTTGCGATCCACGTCGTACAGAAATGTCGCGTATTGCGCATCGCTTCATGCAGTTCAAGGCTGATACCGACGTTGCAATGCTGAACGCGATGATGAACGTCATCGTTACTGAAGGTCTGGTCGATAAAGAATTTATCGAAAGCCGCACCATCGGTTACGAAGAACTGCGCAAAAACGTTGAAGGTTACACACCTGAATTGATGGCGCCTATCTGCGGTATCGATGCAGAAACATTGCGTTATGTTGCACGTCTGTACGCAACCTCAAAAGGATCGATGATCCTGTGGGGCATGGGCGTATCGCAACACATCCACGGTACTGACAACGCACGTTGCCTGATCGCACTGGCATTGATGACTGGTCAAATCGGTCGTCCAGGTACAGGTTTGCATCCATTGCGCGGTCAAAACAACGTGCAAGGTGCATCCGACGCTGGTTTGATCCCGATGGTGTATCCAGATTACCAAAGCGTGAGCGATCCTAAGATCCGTGCCAACTTTGCAAAAGCATGGAAGATGTCGGAAGACTTGCTGGATCCAGAACCAGGTCTGACCGTGGTTGAGATCATGCATGCGATCACCGACGGCAAAATCCGCGGTCTGTATGTACAAGGTGAAAACCCAGCGATGTCTGATCCAGATGCAAACCATGCGCGTGAAGCATTGGCTGCTTTGGATCACCTCGTTGTTCAGGATATCTTCTTGACTGAAACCGCTTATCTGGCTGACGTCATCTTGCCTGCAAGTGCGTTCCCGGAAAAAACCGGTACCTTCACGAATACTGATCGTACGGTGCAAATGGGTCGTCAAGCGTTGAACCCACCAGGCGAAGCCAAGCAAGATCTGTGGATCATTCAGCAAATGGCAAACCGCCTTGGTCTGGATTGGCAGTACAAGCATGTGTCGGAAGTGTTCGATGAAATGCGTCACACCATGCCTAGCATCGCTGGTATCACATGGGAACGTCTGGAACGTGAAGATTCCGTGACCTATCCATGCGAAAAAGAAGGCGATCCAGGTGAGCCAGTCGTGTTCGTTGACAGCTTCCCACGTGAATCCGGTCGTGCGCGTTTTGTACCTGCAGATATCATTCCTGCAGCTGAGCGTCCTGATGCTGAGTACCCTATGGTCTTGATCACGGGTCGTCAGTTGGAACACTGGCACACAGGTAGTATGACGCGTCGTGCAACGGTGCTGGATTCGATTGAACCGGATCCTATCGCTCTGATCCATCCGTTGGATTTGGCGAATATGGGGGGCAATCCAGGCGATATCATCACGCTTGAATCACGTCGCGGTAAAGTCTCTCTGTATGCACGTGCTGACGATAGCTCGCCACGCGGCGCGGTATTCGTACCGTTCTGCTACTACGAAGCGGCGATTAACCGTTTGACGAATGCTGCACTGGATCCGTTCGGCAAGATTCCAGAGTTCAAATACTGCGCAATTCGTATTGCTTTGGGTGGTGTTGCTCCGGTACAGACCAGCTACGGTGGTGGTCAGGCATTGACTAACTTGACGAATAGTCTGGCGCTTAACTAAGACGATTTAGTCAGGTTTAGTTAGCGTTAAAAAACCGGCACTTGCTCTTGCAGCAAGTGCCGGTTTTTATTTGGATTAAGTATTTTGAAATGTTGATGCTAGAGGTGTAGTCCCAGCACGACAGCGCCGACCGTAATCAAGAGGCAAGACAGTATCCGGCGCATGCTCAATTTTTCACCGAGGAATAACCAGCCTATCAGCGCGGCAAACAGTACTGATGTTTCGCGCAAGGCCGATACGGTTCCCATCGGTGCCAACGTCACGGCCCAGATCACGATGCCGTAAGCCAGCAGCGACATGACACCGCCGCCTAGTGCGGTCCAGGTTTCGCTGGTGCCCAATGTAATTGGCAGGCGCCTGTGTCGCCACAGATAGATCAATGCAAGCGGTATGCTGTCGAGCACGAACAGCCAGCCGCAATAGGATAGAGCATCACCTGATGCACGTGCGCCCATGCCGTCAGTGATGGTGTACGCCGCGATGAAAGCACCGGTGGTGAATGCTGCGATGGGGCCTGCAAGATTCACGTGATCTCTGACGTGCGCGAGGCTGATGATGCCAACGGAAATCAAGATCACGCCTAGCAATGTCAACATGCTCATTTCTTCGCCGACAAATAGCGCTGCACCGAGCGTCACGAGCAAAGGCGAAGAGCCACGCGCAATGGGATAAGACTGACTAAAGTCGCCAATCCGGTAGGCGCGTATCAGGAACAGGTTGTAACCAGTATGCAGGACGGCCGACAAGGCGATGAAGGGCCAACTTGCTGCCAGCGGCAGCGGCAGGAAAAATATCAGTGGTAACGCACCCAAACCTGCGCCTATGGTCATTACGGCGAGGGAGCCTAGTCTATCGGCGCTGCTCTTTAATAAGGCATTCCAGGAGGCATGCAAGAGCGCGGCGCACAGCACCAATGCAAGAACAAATGGGCTCATGCCAAGCTGCCGTAAGAGGGATGCATCATTAGATAGGTAAGTAGATTGAAGCATCCATGATACTCGTACAGCTTCTAGAACGCGTTTACACCTTGGGTCGCTGTTGGATAGATTAAAGTCACTCGTCCTGCTTACCTGCCTGAGCAGGCCTGGTAATGCGATAATCACGACATCTGATTTTCATTTACTCGTTAAACATGGCTACGCACGATCAGCTGCTTGCGAGTGCAGTCGTACTATTTTGAATTTGTTATCTATGAATGCTCGTCCAGTTTTATCCAATGCAGTTCGCAAGCTGACACATGATGTTGAAGTCATGGATGAGCGTGGTCGCGTCTCAACGATTGCGATTCCAGCCGAGCAGCCATTAACGATTTATGTCGACAAGCGTGAACTGGTGACCTTGATGACTTTGGGTGGTGCGCCGGAAGCATTGACCTTGGGTTATTTGCGCAATCAGCGTTTCATCAAAAATATTGAAGACATCTTGTCGGTGCAGGTGGATTGGGATGTCGATGCGGCGGCGGTAGTAACGCGCAACGGTATCGATAATATTGAAGAGCGTACTTCCAAGCGTACGGTCACGACAGGTGGCGGCGAAGGCACAGTGTTCGGTGGCTTGATGGATGAAATTGATTCCATCTCTTTATCATCTGATGCACGCTTAAAGCAATCTACCCTGTACAAAATCATAGACACCATACGCATACATCGTTCGGTCTATAAGCAAGCCGGTTCGGTACATAGTTGCGCCTTGTTTTCTGCAAATGGTGAGCTGATTCATTTTGTTGAAGATGTCGGTCGTCACAATGCCGTCGATGCAATCGCAGGAAAAATGTGGTTTGACGATGTGCGTGGTGATGACAAAATTTTCTACACCACAGGGCGTTTGACATCAGAGATGGTGATGAAGGGTGCGCAGATGGGCATTCCGTTTTTACTATCGCGCTCCGGTGCTACGCAGATGGGGCACATGGTGGCCGAGCGTCTGAAGATGTCATTGATTGCGCGTTGCAGCGGCAAACACTTCTTATTGCTGAGCGGCGCTGACAGGATTGTTTTTGATGATCTTGCAGTGGCCGAAAACGCGTAGCCGATTCAAGCGGGTTTGTTGTTTATGCAGTGCGATTATTGTGGCCGCTTGATACAACAGAGTGGGTAGATGCCTTGCGCGGTGTAATGCCGGTAAAAGCAAAATCTACCTCTGGATGTACGCCAGAAATAATATCGGCGATCGCACGTCCCGAACCGCAGCCCATGGTCCAGCCTAGCGAACCATGTCCGGTATTCAAGAATAAATTACTGAATTTTGTCTTGCCTATATAGGGCACATTCGATGGCGTCAATGGACGCAGGCCCGCCCAGTATGCAGGACTCTCGTAATCGCAAGCATCGGGAAACAGCTCACGCGTTCTGCGCGTAATTGCCTCGCATCGCGTGGCATTCAATTCGCGCGAATAACCATTGAATTCGCAAGTGCCAGCCACACGCAATTTATTTCCCAGTCGCGACAAAACCAGTTTGTAGCCGTCATCGATCAGCGATATGGTTGGTGCCAAATCGGGATTCACAATCGGATAAGTCGCCGAATAGCCTTTGCCCGGATAGATCATCAAATCGATACCCAGCGGTTTCAACATTGGTACGGAAAAACTTCCCATCGCCATCACGAATGCATCCGCGTGCAGCGTCATGTGACGACCTTCCGGATCAATCACTTCAACACCGGTTATGCGTGCTGCAGCGCCGCTTCCTTCTGTAATCAGGCGTGTGACCGTCGTGTTGAATTGAAAGTTGACGCCGCGCTCTTGCGCTTTGCGTGCCAGGCCGGTGGTGAATTTATAGATGTCGCCGGACTCATCTGTTTCAGTAAAATCGGCACCGACTATTTGCTTGCGGATATGGGTTAACGCTGGTTCCAATGTCACTGCTTGATCCACAGTCATGGGCTCACGTGGACAACCGAGATCACGCATCACGCTGGCTGATGCCAGTGATTCGTCGTAGTCTTTTTGATCTGTGTAGAAGTGCAGAATGCCGCGCGTTAAGCAGTCGTAGTCTATGTCGACTTCGGCACGTACAGATTGCAGAGTCTGGCGACTGTATTCAGCGATGGCGACGATTTGATGGATGTTGTGAACGGTGCGTGCTGGTGTGCATTCACGCAGAAAGTTCATGCCCCATTTCCACTGCAGCCATTCGGCGCGGAAACGATAGAGCAAGGGCGCATCTTCCTTGCCTAGCGATTTGAGTATGGTCATGGGCGCAGTCTTGTTGGCCCATGGTGTGGCATGCGAGACGGAGATCTGGCAACCATTGGCAAAACTGGTTTCCTGCGCAGCACCGGGTTGGCGTTCGATGACCGTGACGTCGTGACCGGCTTTGTTCAAAAACCAGGCCGATGCCGTGCCGATAATGCCCGAACCCAAAACGATGACTTTCATGACGCGATCAATCCCGAGATGTTGCTGTTGATGCCTGCGATTGAGCGATGCGGATTGCAGACCGGCCTGTATTTAGCCCGGTCGCAACAATATCCTGCCTGAGCAAGGTTTGCCTATGACTACTGTCAATAATCACCGTAAACCTCGTCATAAATCATTAAATAGCAGTTTTTTATTCTTCTTATTCATAAGTTATAAGTAATGATTATGATTAAATACTTTAACTATACCTAATCATTGTTGGGCATTACGATACGTTCGCAGTCTGTAGAAAGGTGTGCAGACAGGGTTCCGCAGTGACGTGAACATATAGAAGAGGAAGTGCCATGATCAATTCCGTACTTGAACAATGCCCAATACGTGATGCAGTTGAATGCCATCTTGCTGCCTATAATGCAGCGTTCTACGAGCTCGGCCTGAGCTGGCACTGGGATGACGAAACATTCCACGCGCTGCAAAGCCTGTCGTGCGAAAGAGATCGCATCAAGAAGTATATGGAAACGCATCAATCGCATTTGCTCAGAGTGTACGACGCGGACTTCCTGATCGATGCCATCCAAACTACCAAAGCCCGCTGCTACGAAACCATGACACATGGCGGTGCTAAAAAAGCATCGACAGTCAATTGGGCAGAATTTCAGCGTGCTGAAGTCGGCGTCTGATCAAAATAATTTTTAAGTGACAGTGCCGAGCGCACTGTGCTGATTTGCTAGGAATCATGAAAAAAGCCGCATCTGGTGATGCGGCTTTTTTATTGGGCAGAGCAAGAATGCCGCTTAAGGGCGTCGACCAAACATCATTTGCTCAGCCAGAAATTTCTTGGCAGGCTGGATTGCATCGACCATGCCTAGTGATATCCCCAACAAGGTTTGCGAAATAATTCCGCGAGAGTTATCCGCGAAAATTCTCGCCATGATGTCGGTCAGATGGATGGTGGTGTTGCGATCCGTGCGACGTTTTTCTGCGAACTTGTTTAATGCATCCGGCATTGCATGTGTGCTCAGCAGTTGCGCCAGTACTACGGCATCGCGCAATCCCAGATTGAGTCCCTGACCTGCAACCGGATGCAAGGTTTGAGCGGCATTACCGATTGCGATCATGCGTTCGGATGTATCTGGTTTTGCATTCAACCCAAGTTGGAAGGAATTGCGTTTGCTGCAGGCGGTGAAGTTGCCCAAGCGCGTACCGAAAGCGCGTCCAAGCTCTTGCAAAAATGCTGCATCCGACAAGGCCAGCAAATGCTCTGCAGTTTTCGGACGTACACACCATACCAAGGCATAGCCATCCTCCTGTGGCAGCAATGCCAGCGGCCCTTCATCCGTGAAACGTTCAAAAGCACGATGTGAAATCGCTGCGCTGACATCTACGTGCGCGACGATCGCAATTTGGTCGTAGTCGCGGTGCAGCGTTTTCTTTGTTTGTTCGTTATAGATGCCGCCTTCAGCCTGTATCACCAACTGTGCGGACAATGGCGCATGCTCGGTGAAATTCAGGCTCACCATGCCATCGTTTTCCGTGATGCTGCTGACACTTTGCGGGCGTATCATCTTGATCGCCGTCGCTCCTGCAAGTGCATTCAGAGCGGAGACGATAGCGCCGTAACGTGTGACGTGACCGAGTGCGGGCAGATGGTATTCAGCACGGTCTATCAGAGTGCGGCCAAAATGGCCGCGACGCGAGACATGAATTTGATGGATGGCTGTCGCTGCAATGGGCCATGCACCTATCCGTTCCAGGATTTGCTGACTGCCGTATGACAGTGCAATTGAGCGTGGGTCTTGCGCGCTTTGCTCTATGGTTTTTGCATCTATCAGTGCAATGCGATCAGCTTGTTTGCCATGCTTGACCAATAATGCAGCGAGCGCCAGTCCTACCGGGCCGGCGCCGCAAATGGCGATGTCGAAATCAGTTTGCATGGCAATCGAATCAGTGCTTCATCAAGGCTTCGATATCGGCCACAGTTTTCGGTGCTGCTGCGCTCAGGACGTGTGAACCGTTAGCCGTGACCAAGGCGTCGTCTTCGATACGGATGCCGATATTCCAGTATTTTTCTGGCACGCCTTCTGCCGGACGAACGTAAATACCCGGCTCAACGGTCAGCACCATACCCGCCTGCAAAGTACGCCATGGTTTATCTGTGCCATTTGGTGCTGCATCTCGGTATTCGCCGACGTCGTGTACATCCATGCCCAGCCAATGCCCGGTGCGGTGCATATAGAACTGGCTATAGGCGCGACTGGTAATCACATCATCCAGCGAGCCGACCTTGTTCTTGTCGAGCAGGCCGGTGTCCAGCATGCCTTGTGCCAGAACTTTGACAGCGGCATCGTGGCCATCCATGAAACGTTTACCAGGGCGCGTTTCTGCAAACGCGGCATCTTGTGATGCGAGCACGATTTCATACAATTCTTTTTGCGGGCCAGAGAATTTTCCGTTCGCCGGGAAGGTGCGCGTAATGTCGGATGCGTAGCTGTCTAGTTCACAACCAGCATCGATCAAAACCAGATCGCCATCTTTCAACTCCGCATCGCTGGCACGGTAGTGCAGCACGCAGGCATTCGCACCAGTGGCGACGATGGAGCCGTAAGCTGGAAACTGCGAACCGCTGTTGCGGAATTCATGCAGGATTTCTGCCTCCAGATGATATTCACGCAAGCCTGGGCGTGAGATGCGCATCGCACGTCTATGTGCTGCGGCGGCGATATCGGCTGAGCGTTGCATGATGTCGATTTCACTCGCGCCCTTGAACAGGCGCATTTCATCCAGCAGTACATGCACATCGTAGGCAGCAGTCGGCGGTGTGACGCCAGCGCGTGCTTGTGTGCGTACAGTTTGCAGCCAGCTTTGTACTTGCGTATCGAGTTTGCTGTCGCTACCGAGTGCGTAGAACAGGGCCGGTGCATTCGCCATCAACTTTGGCAGTTCGGTATCCAGTGCTTCTATCGGATAGGCGGCATCGAAACCGAAAGTGCTGCGTGCTACATCCGGGCCATAGCGAAAGCCATCCCAGATTTCACGTTCCATATTCTTTTCGCGGCAGAACAATATGGCTTGGTTCTTTGCGCCTGCGACTAAAACAATCACGGCTTCCGGTTCGGTGAAGCCGGACAAATAATAGAAGTAACTATCGTGTCGATACGGATAGTCGGCATCACGGTTGCGCATGACTTCCGGCGCGGTCGGGATGATCGCAATGCCGCCGCCTTTGGCTTGCATTTGTGCGATCAGTGATGCGCGTCTATCGGTGTACGGTTTCATTTGTAATGTCCTGTCAAAGGTGCATTCAGTTCTGCCAAGCGTTCAGCCGTGCCTACATCAGTCCAGTCGCCGCGATACAGTTCGCCGCCGACCTGGCCGCGCGCTGCATATTCACGCAACAGCGGTGCGAGCTTGGCCGATTCACCGGCTGCTATCGAATCGAACATGCTAGGGCGATACACGCCTATGCCGGAAAAAGTCAGTCGAGGCTCGCCTTCGTTGGCGATGGAAAAACTGTGCAAGGAAAAATCACCCAGCGGATTATGTACCGGATTCTTTACCAGATACAGCCATGCTACATCGCGTTGATCGACAGGGTATGGATTGCCCCAGACATCGTTATCTTCCAGCACATTTTTCACTTGTGAAAAATCAAAGTGGGGGCAGTAGATGTCGGCTGCAAGAGCCAGAAAAGGTTCATCGCCGAGCAGGTGGCGCGCCTTGGCAATGCCGCCTGCGGTTTCCAGTGCCGTGCCTTCAGCTGAATAGCTGATACGTGCGCCAAATTTTTCACCGTTGCCCAGTGTTTCTTCAATCATATTGCCGAGGTGGGCGTGATTGATCACGATATCTGTGATGCCAGCGCGCACCAGATTCAGGATGTGCCAGACGATCAAAGGACGCCCGCGCACTGTGAGCAGCGGCTTGGGGCAAGTATCTGTGAGCGGACGCATTCTTTCGCCGCGCCCGGCTGCGAATATCATTGCTTTCATGGTGTTCGCATTTCGTTAATAGATATTTGATGCGACCTGCGTAGCCAAGGGCTAGCGGCAGGCCGGAGTGTGTTGTTGCTTAAAAGGTATAGCCGACTTGGGGAGCCTTGTCTTCCAGCTCGTCCAGTAATTTCACTAGAGGTGCCAGTTCCTTGTAACGATAGGCCACTTTACGGGTGTATTCCATGACCAGCGGTAGGTCTTTCAGATAAGCGTCTTTGCCGTCGCGGTGATGCAGGCGAGCAAAAATACCCAGTACTTTCAGGTGTCGTTGCAGACCCATGAATTCAAAATCGCGGTAGAAAGAGTCGATATCTGGATTGACCGGTAAACCGGCACGTTTGGCGCGTTCCCAATAGCGGATTGCCCAGTCCAGTACGATTTCCTCATCCCATTGTATGTAGGCATCGCGTAGCAATGAGGCCAGATCGTAAGTGATAGGGCCAAATACAGCATCCTGGAAATCCAGTATGCCGGGATTGCCTTGCGTCAGCACCATCAGGTTGCGTGAATGGTAATCGCGGTGCACATAGACTTGAGCCTGCGCAAGATTATTCGCCAACAGGAGCTCGAATATATTGTTCAGTGTAGTGGTTTGCTTTTCTGTCATGGTCAGGCCAAGATGCTTGCCTATATACCATTCTGGAAACAGCATCAGTTCGCGCAACAGCAAAGCGCGATCATATTCGGGTAAAACCGCAGGTTTGCTGTGAGTCTGGATGTGCACCAATGCATCGATGGCATCTATATATAACTTGTGCGCATTGTCGGGATTCAGCAATTGCAGATAAGTGGTCGATCCGAGGTCGGTCAGCAGCAAAAAGCCCTGGTCGATATCTTGTGCCAAAATGCTCGGCACGGACACGCCGGTTTCGCCAAAAACCTCTGCAACATGGATAAACGGCCGTACGTCTTCCTGTGGCGGTGGGGCATCCATTACGATAAAAGTGGCGCCATCCGCATCGTCTATGCGGAAATAACGGCGGAAACTTGCGTCGGAGGAAGCAGGCCGTAAGGAGTCCAGTTTGAGCAGCGGTGCTGGTAAAGAGGCTAGCCATTTGTTGAGTTCCGTCAGACGCAAGTCGTCAGCGGAATCAGATGTTGTATGTAAAGACATGAAGCAAGCCTAGGTAATCCGGTTGATGGGCGGTGAGTTCCCATATAATAAGGGATTAAATTCGAAAAATCGCCAGCGATGGTACTCAAAACTCTATTTTCATGACCTGGCCCTTCTCTTTTCACCGCCCTCAGCGTTTGCTAACGACAATGGCCGCATTGATCGCCGCGGTTTCTGCGCCGACCTTCGTTTCTGCCCAAATTGTTGAAACAACTGCAAAATCGCCCAAGGCGGCCGAACGTGACGAAGAGACGCGTGTCAGCGCCGAGCAAATGACAGGGCGTCCGGATCGTGAGCTGATACTTGATCGTGATGTGGAAATCATCCGCGGCGAGACGACGGTTTCTTCCGATCATGCGACTTATTGGGTGAGCGAGGATGAGGTCGAAGTGAACGGTAACGTTCGCATGACGCGCTTCGGCGATCGCTACACTGGCGACAAGATGCGTATCAAGATGGATACGGGCGTTGGTTATGTCACCAATCCGACGTATCTGATGCAAGAGAGTAATGGGCAGGGTCGGGCGGAACGGATTAATTTCGAATCGGAAGACCGCGCCGTCGTTGTAGATGGGACTTATAGTACCTGCGAAGGCCCGAATCCGGACTGGTATATCAAAGCGAGTACCCTGGAGCTAGATACCGGGCGTGAGGTTGGTTCTGCCGAGTCACCTGTGATTTATTTCAAGGGCGTACCGATTTTAGGTGCGTTTTCGATGTCTTTCCCGCTTTCTGGTGCGCGCAAGTCAGGTTTTCTGGCGCCGACCTTTGGTACGACGAGTACCGGCGGTTTTGAATTAGCGACACCTTATTATTTCAATATCGCGCCGAATCGCGATTTGACACTGACACCGCGATACATCGCCCGTCGAGGGCTTATGTTGGGTGCGGATGCACGTTATTTGGATGCCGATTACGCAGGACAAACCAAAGCGGAATTCCTGCCTAATGATAGTGAGACTAAGACTAATCGTTGGGCGTTTTCCTCTGTGCATACGCAACGCTTTAATTCAGCGGCGTCGTTTGGCTGGAATATCAATTCGGCTTCGGATAATAACTACCCCGTTGATTTCTCACGGAATCTGACAACGAGTACGCAACGCCTGTTGTCGCGAGATCTGTACTTCAATTACTCCGGTAGTTTCTGGACAGCGACGGCACGCGCTTCTAACTATCAAGTATTGCAGGATCCTGCTTCGCCTATCGTAGCTCCGTACGATAGACTGCCTCAGGTAAGTCTTGTCGCAGGACGACAAGACGTTAATGGTTTTGATTGGACGGCAAATCTTGAGGCGACACGCTTTTGGCATCCGACTCTGGTGCGCGGCGAGCGTTATGTCGTTAATCCTAGTATTTCATACCCGATTATTCGTCCTAGTTATTTCCTGACGCCTAAATTGTCGTTGAATGCTGCGACATATAGTGTTCAGGATCCTTTGACTGACATCAGTTCAAAATATAACCGTGCATTGCCGACTTTTTCTTTGGACGGCGGTTTGGTATTCGAACGGGAAACCAGTATTTTCGGTCAAGCCGCAACCCAGACCCTGGAACCGCGTCTGTTTTACGTAAGAACGCCGTATCGTGATCAAAGTCAGTTCCCGATATTTGATACGGCATTAGCTGATTTGAGTTTTGCACAGATTTTCAGTGAAAATCGTTTTATCGGTAACGATCGCATCAGCAATGCGAACCAGTTAACGCTGGCGATGGTCTCACGTTATATCGAAGAAAGTGGCACGGAACGTTTGCGTTTGGCACTCGCGCAGCGTCTTTATTTTGACGACCAACGCGTTACCTTGGGCACCCCGATTGCAGAAAGCAAATCCGATTTGCTGGCATCAGGCATGCTCAAAATTTCCAATGCGCTTAGCACTGAAGGCAATATGCAATACAGCGCGAGTGAAAGAGGTATTACTCGTGCGAATGCAGGGGTGAGCTGGCGGCCGGAGCCAAAGAAAGTATTGAATTTGACCTACCGTGTGGACGTACCGAATGCCTTGCGTCAAGTGGACGTATCCGGCCAATGGCCGATCGCTGATCGCTGGTATGGTGTCGGCCGACTCAATTATTCTTTGCCTAACGATTATGCGAATCGTCCTAGTTATACGCAGACAGGCGTGGCACCAGCCAGAGGTTTGTCTGAAGGCCTGATCGGTCTTGAATACAAGGCCGATTGCTGGATATTCCGTGTGGTGGCACAACGTATTCCAACGGCGACTGGTCAATCAACATCAACGCTCTTTTTCCAACTCGAGTTGAGCGGCTTAACCAAGTTGGGTTCCGATCCTTTGGAAGCCTTACGTACAAGTATTCCTGGCTATCAAGTCTTGGGAAGACCTTCCAACAATCTCAATTATTAAGCTGGCACGTAAAAATCATGAGTCATCCTATGTTTAATTTTCAAAAGCCGATTCGATCTGTCAAACATGCATTGATTTTGTTGGGCATGACGTGTGGCATGACGCTTGCTGCCCATGCGCAAAACATGGCCCCTGCAACTACTCCTGCATCTGTACCTAGTGTGCAGCCGCGTTTGGCCGATGCCATTATTGTGGTGGTCAACAATGAAGTGATCACGCGCTATGAATTCCTTGAGCGTCTCAAGATGATCGAGGCCAGATTGAAAAGTCAGGGTGGTGCCATGCCACCACGCGATCAGCTGCAACGCCAATTATTGGAGCGCATGATCGTCGAGCGCGCGCAATTGCAGCAGGCGAAAGAGTCGGGGATCAAGGTTGACGATGTGATGCTGGATCGCGCCATTGGTCGTATTGCAGATCAAAACAAATTGAGCATGCCGGAATTCCGCAAGCGCCTGGAAGAAGATGGTCTGGTCTACTCCAAATTCCGCAATGAGATTCGCGACGAGATCACCATGCAGCGTTTGCGTGAGCGCGAAGTAGATAACAAGATCCAGATATCGGATGCAGAAATAGATGCTTACCTTGCAGCACAAAACGGTACGACCGCCGCCGCTCCGCAGGAATTACATCTCGCACAAATTCTGATTCGTGTACCTGAAAATGCAACGCCGCAACAACTCGCCGATAGCAAAAAACGCGCAGATGATGTGATCGCACAATTAAATGCTGGTGCGGACTTTACCAAATTGGCGGTTGCCTATTCAGATGGTACGGATGGTTTGACGGGTGGTGAGTTGGGCTGGCGTACTGCGGATCGTTTGCCGCAATTATTCGTTGATGCCACAGCCAATCTGCAAGAAGGACAAATTGCCCCGTTGGTGAAAAGCGGTAACGGTTTTCATATTATCAAGTTACTCGGAAAACGCACGCAAAGCGTGATGCGCGGCGCGACGCAGGATCACGGTGCAGCGGCACCTGCGGCGGTCAAGCAAACACATGTCAGCCATATTCTGATCAAGGTGAATCAAGTTGTCTCGGCAGCGGAAGCGCGCCGCAAATTGACAGAATTGAAGCAGCGTCTCGATAACAAGGCTGCGACGTTTGAAGAATTGGCGCGACTGTATTCGAATGATTTCTCTGCATCCAAAGGTGGCGATCTGGGCTGGATTTATCCTGGCGATACCGTGCCCGAATTCGAACGTGCGATGGATGCACTGCCGATAGGTCAAGTCAGCGAACCGATCGAATCGCCGTTTGGCTATCATTTGATTCTCGTGACGGAACGCAAGAGCGACGACGTATCGCAAGAACGTCAACGCATGATTGCGCGTCAGGCAATTCGCGAACAAAAAATGGAAGAAGCAACGCAGGATTGGTTGCGCCAAGTACGTGACCGCGCGTATGTTGAATACCGTTTGGAAGATAGATAATCATGTCCCTCTCGCTTTATCCATGCTGTGAGTAAGCGCCCGACTATCGCCATTACCTGTGGCGAGCCAGCCGGCATCGGCCCGGAAATTTCTATCCGGGCTGCATGGGAATTGCGTGCCGATGTAAAAAGCATATTGATAGGTGACGCGGCATTTCTAGCGATGACCGCCGCTGCCATCAATCCGGCTATTCGATTGTCAGCACTATCTTTGCAAGCAGTACGCAATAGCGGTTTGCCGGATTTCCCACGTGATCAAATTACAGTGATCGACTGTTCGCTTGCGGCGCACGTGGTACCCGGCAAGCTGGATGCGCATAACGGACGTTACGTGTTGCAAACGCTGGATATCGCGATAGAAGGTGCAATGCAAGGCTGGTTTGATGCGATCGTGACTGCGCCGCTGCAAAAAAGTACCATCAATGAAGCCGGTGTACCATTCACCGGCCATACAGAATATCTGGCTGATAAAACCAATACGGCGCAAGTTGTGATGATGCTGGCGACCAATGCGACGCCGCAGCCTTTGCGTGTGGCCTTGGCAACGACGCATCTGGCATTGAAGGATATTGCTGAGGCAATTACCTTCGATAGCCTTGCCGGTATCCTCGATATTCTGCACGTCGATTTGCAGAAAAAATTCGGCATCGTGAAGCCGCGTATTCTCGTAACAGGTTTGAATCCGCATGCAGGCGAAGGCGGCTATCTGGGGCGGGAAGAAATTGAAGTCATCACGCCGGTACTGCAAGCTGCGATCGCTAAAGGTTTCGATGTGCGTGGTCCGTATCCAGCCGATACATTATTCCAGCAAAAGTATCTGGAAGACGCTGATTGCGTACTCGCGATGTATCACGATCAGGGTTTGCCGGTATTGAAGTACGCCAGTTTCGGGTTAGGTGTAAACATTACCTTGGGTTTGCCGATCATCCGTACCTCGGTCGATCACGGTACAGCGCTGGATCTGGCCGCTGCCGGTTTGGGCCATGCCGATCATGGCAGCATGCTGGAAGCGATACGCGTTGCATCGCAAATGGCAACAGCATCCACCTCTTTTACAGAAGCAACTCGCTGAATTCATTCGGCTTGAACCGTTAATCAATGAAACATATTCCTCGCAAGCGGTTCGGCCAGAATTTTCTGACCGACGACACAGTTCTATACAACATCATTCGCGTGATCGATCCACAGCCACAAGATACGATGGTTGAAATCGGTCCCGGCCTTGCTGCGATGACGCGCTTGTTGCTGGAAGGCGTGGATCAAATGCATGTGGTTGAACTGGATCGCGATCTGGTCGAGCGCTTGAAGAAAACTTTCGATCCGAAGAAGCTGATTATTCATTCGGCAGATGCCTTGCAATTCGATTTTTCGTCTATCCCGGTTCCTGCCGGCAGCAAATTGCGCGTGGTTGGTAACTTGCCGTACAACATTTCCAGTCCCTTGCTGTTTCATCTGGCGGAGATGGCGCCGCATGTGCAGGATCAGCACTTCATGCTGCAAAAGGAAGTGGTAGAGCGCATGGTGGCTGAACCGGGTAGCAAGACCTATGGTCGTTTGTCTGTGATGTTGCAATGGCGTTATCACATGGAATTGATGTTCATTGTGCCGCCGACTGCATTCGATCCGCCGCCGCGTGTGGAGTCCGCCATCGTGCGTATGATTCCGCTCGAAAATCCGCTGCATTGCGATCAGGAAAAACTGGAGCAAGTTGTACTGAAGGCATTCTCGCAACGTCGCAAGGTCATACGTAATTGTCTGGCTGGAATGTTTGCTGAGAGCGATTTGATTGAAGTTGGTATCGATCCGCAATTGCGGCCGGAAACAATTCCACTTGCACAATACGTCGCATTAGCCAATCGCCTGTAAGGCGAATTCGCGATCCTCGATCTGCTGCGTGTCCGGCAAGGAATGCCTGATAGGCATAGAATTCAGGCTTCACTTTATTTATCCACGAGGACTTACATGCGCATTCTTCACACCATGCTCCGCGTCGGCGATCTGCAACGATCCATAGACTTTTATACCAAACTGCTCGGTATGAAATTGCTGCGCCAGGTGGAAAACACCGAATACAAATACACGTTGGCTTACCTCGGTTACGGCAGTAATCCAGAGCATGCTGAGCTGGAGCTGACCTATAACCATGGCCAGCATGACTATGAAATGGGTACGGCTTACGGTCACATCGCGATTGCAGTGCCTGATGCTTATAAGGCTTGTGCTGATGTCAAAGCTGGTGGCGGTAACGTAACGCGTGAAGCAGGGCCGGTCAAAGGTGGTAGTACTGTGATTGCATTTGTTACAGATCCCGACGGTTACAAAGTCGAGTTGATCGAACGCAAGGAATGGGAAAGTACAGAGAAGTTCTAAGGTTTGAATAAGTGTCTGCTAGCGGACAAAACGCATCATGCATAGCTACAGCGCATGATGCGTTTTATTATAAGAACTTGCTAGAAAATCGGTAGTGTTTCCGGCGCGTGATCGCGCAATGCTTTTTTCGCCGCAGCGAATTCAGGGAATACCGATTGCACAGTCGCCCAGAATTGTGGACTGTGATTCATCTCGCGCAAATGCGACAACTCATGCGCAATCACGTAATCAATCAGCGGCAGCGCAAAGTGAATTAACCGCCAGTTCAATCGAATCTTGCCATCTGCAGTACACGAACCCCATTGCGTCATCGCCGATGACAATGCGAAGGATTGGTAGCTGACATCCAGCTTCTCCGCATAGACAGGCAAACGTTCGGCGAAAATACGTTTCGCTTCCAGTTGCAACCAGCCTTGTACGCGATCTTTCAGCTGGCGCTCAGCAGCAGCGCCAGGCAGACAGACGGTTAATTCTTTTGATTCGGCATCGTAAACTATGCCGGCAGATTGGGTACCCAGTATGCGCAAGGTGATGTCGTTGCCAAGATAGGGCAAGGTTGCGCCATCACGCCATTCCATTTGCGGTTGCAGACGTCGTGCAGAGTGTTCGCGTCGCTCATTCAACTTGGTGAAAATCCAGCGCTGCTTTTCGCAAATCGCATTCTCGATTTCAGTCAGCGTTACCCATTTCGGTGCAGTGATGCGCAAGCCATCGTCATCAATCATAAAGCCGATAGAGCGCCGCTTGGATCTCACCAACGTGTAATCCAGTATGTGCTCACCGACATGGACGCGGCGCTTGCCATGAGGCACAGGTGCGCTCACATCGCCATTTGATAATGGCAAACTTGGTAGCAACGATCCAGGTGAATGCTTGGGTGCCGGGTGATCTATTTTCGGTTGCGAAGAAAAATCGGACGAAAAGAAATCAAGCTGCAGCGCAAGCTGTTGCGGATCGGGCGATGTGTGACGAAGCAGCTTCAAGAGTAGTCGGGCCGTTATTGTTTCTGCGATGTTTCAGCAGGATAGGCTTCGGGCGAAATCACCCGCATTTCGGATTCTATCCAATTTTCGACTTGTTGCATCAATTCGACTGCAGTGAGTCCTTCCGGCGACATCGGCTTGCCGATGGAAACAGTCACCAATCCTGGTTTCTTGATGAAGGAATTTTTCGGCCAGCACGCGCCTGGATTCAAGGCGATAGGCACAACCACGGTATTGGTTTCAACGGCGAGGCGTGCGCCACCGCCTTTGTAGCGACCTTGCTCGCCGACAGGAATACGCGTGCCTTCCGGGAACATGATGATCCATTGACCATCGGCAAGACGTTTGCGGCCTTGCACCACAACTTGAGCAAACGCGTCCTTGCCGTTATTGCGATCGATAGGGATCATGCGCAACAGTCCAAGTGCCCAGCCAAAGAAAGGCACGTAGAGCAATTCCTTCTTGAAGACAAAGACCAATGGGCGCGACATTTTGCACAGCAGAAAAATGGTTTCCCATGCTGACTGATGCTTGGACAGCAAGATCACAGGTTGATCTGGAAGATTTTCATATCCTTTGATCTCGTAGCGGATACCGCACAACACTTTTGCCAGCCAGATGATGAAGACGTTCCAGCGCGAAGTAATGTAATACCGTCGGTTATAAGACAACGGCGCAGCCAGAAAGCAGATCGGCGCCCATATCAAGGTGGCGACCAGCATGATCAATGCAAACAACAGGGAACGCAAAAACAAAATGGCACGTGACATCAAGTCTCCAGATTTTTTAACAGCAATAATTTAAACGGCGTAACTGAGCGCAGGCGCTTTCAGTAAATGATCGACGACGGCAGCGAGGTTGGGATAAATCGTGGTTCCCGGTGGCAAGCCACCTTTCTCGCTGGTTTTTTCGCCTTTGCCGGTGAGTACCAGATAAGGTGCGCAGCCAACGACAAAACCTGCCTGCAAGTCACGCAGGGAATCGCCTATCATCGGCAATCCCTTCAAGCTCACATTGAATCGTTTTGCTATCGTATGCAGCATGCCCGGCTTGGGTTTGCGGCAATCGCAGCTATCGTCTTGTGCGTGCGGGCAAAAGAAAACGGCATCTATCTCTGCACCTACCGATTGCGCGGCGGAATGCATTTTTTGATGGATCGCATTCAATGCCATGATGTTGAACTCACCGCGTGCAATGCCAGCCTGATTGGTGGCGACGACCACGCGATAGTCGGCTTGATTCAAGCGCGCAATTGCTTCCAGCGAGCCGGGAATCGGCACCCAATGATCAGGCGTTTTGATAAAGGTGTGCGAGTCGTGATTAATGACGCCGTCGCGATCGAGGATAACCAGTTTCATCGAATCACCTTTCAAAATGGATTGCATGATGGATCGTTAATACGATACTGCAATGTCGTGAAGCAAGCGGCTTGTTGCCATCAAGAGGCCAGCTTGGAAATGTCGGCAACCTGATTCATCGCTTGATGCAAGGTAGCCAGCAAGCCCAGACGATTATTACGCAGTGCGACATCTTCCGCATTGACCATAACGCCATCAAAGAAAGCATCGACTGGATTCTTCAATGCGGCCAATGCTTGCAAGGATGCATTGTAATCACCGCGTGCAAAAGCTGCTTCAGCTTGCGGTTTGACCGTCGCCAAGGTCTGGTTCAGTGCGACTTCGGCAGCTTCTTTCAGCAGAGCAGTATCGACCTTGGCAGCAACTTCACCATCCACTTTTTTCAGAATATTGCCAACGCGCTTGTTGGCTGCAGCCAGACTGGCTGCTTCCGGCAATGCGGCGAAAGCACGGACTGCAGCAAGACGATCCGCGACATCGGCCAGGCGTTGTGGTTGCAATGCCAGTACTGCATCGATTTCTTGCGCGCTGTAGCCTTGTTCGCGTAAAGCATTCGCGAGACGATCAAAAATGAACGTCAACAAGGCAGTGCGATGTTCTGCGCTCAAACCGTTGAATGGTTTTTCCGCTGCAGCGATTAAATCGTTGATGCCGATATCCAATTTGCCTTCGATCAGCATGCGGATGATGCCGAGTGCATGACGACGCAATGCAAATGGATCTTTGTCGCCAGTCGGTACTTGTCCGATGCTGAACAAGCCAACCAAGGTTTCCAGTTTGTCGGCGAGTGCTACGACCATGCCGACTGGATTGCGTGGCAATTCATCGCCGGCAAAACGTGGTTTGTAGTGATCTTCAATTGCATCGGCAACCTGCGCTGGCAAGCCGTCATGCAGCGCGTAGTAGCGGCCCATGATGCCTTGCAGTTCTGGGAATTCACCGACCATATCGGTCAGCAAATCTGCCTTGGCCAATTGCGCTGCGCTATCTGCTTGTTGCGCATCGACGCCGAGTTTGGCGGCAATAGCTTGTGCGATGGCGCGCACGCGAGCGATACGTTCGCCTTGAGTGCCGAGTTTGTTGTGGTACACAACTTTGTCGAGACCTGCTACGCGTGATGTCAGTGTCTTCTTGCGATCTTGATCGAAGAAGAATTTGGCATCGGCCAGACGAGGGCGGACCACGCGCTCGTTACCGCCGATGACGGTACTGGCATCGGCTGGACGGATGTTGGAGACGATCAGGAATTTATTGCTGAGGCCGCCCTTGCTGTCGAGCAAAGGAAAGTATTTCTGATTCGCCTTCATGGTCAGAATCAAACATTCCTGCGGTACTTCGAGGAAGGCTTCTTCAAACTGGCCGATCAGAACGTTAGGACGTTCGACCAGGCCGGTGACTTCATCCAGCAATGCTTCATCTTCAATCGGTGTCAGATTGTCGCCGGCTTCTTTGGCTGCAGCGGCAAGCTGGCGCACGATTTCTGCGCGACGTTCAGCGAAGCTGGCAATGACTGCACCTTCACTGAGGAGTTGCTTCGCATAGCTGTCTGCATCGCGGATGTAGACAGGATCGAGGCCGGCTTCAAAACGATGGCCGCGTGTTGTGTTACCTGCATGCAGACCGAGCACGGCAAGCGGTACGACATCGGCACCATGTAATGCAACCAAGCCATGCGCAGGACGCACGAAGTTGACTGTATCCCAGCCGTCAGCCAATTGATAAGCCATGACTTTAGGAATAGGTAATTTGCTCAGTGTTTCTTCCAGAGCTTTTTGCAAGCCGTCAGCCAAGGTGACGCCGGTCACGATGCTGTTGAAAAACAGTACATCGGTTTTGCCGTCGGATTCGCGCTTCAGACCGGCGACTGCAGATTCGTCTGCACCCAGTGCTGCAAGTTTTTTCAGCAGAGCAGGCGTGGCTTTACCATCGGCGCTCAAACCTACCGCTGCCGGCATCAATTTCTGCATGACTTGTTTGTCGTCAGCCTGAATCTCAACTTCTGTCAGATGCACGCCGAGACGACGTGGTGATGCGAAGTGCGTCAGTACGCTGCCATCAGCCAACAGACCTTGCGTCTTGAGCGATGCTTGCAATGTTTGTGCAAATGCTTCGCCAATTTTTTTCAGCGCCTTTGGTGGTAATTCTTCGACGAACAGTTCGACTAATAAATTTTTGGTACTCATACTTATGCCGCTTCCTTCTCAATCTGGGCCAGCACTTCGGCGGCATGTTCTGGTTTTGCCATCGGGAAGCCGAGACGAGCACGGCTGTCGAGATAGCTGCGTGCAACGCTGCGTGCCAGATTACGGATGCGCCCGATATAGGCAGCTCGTTCAGTAACCGAAATGGCACCACGTGCATCCAGCAGATTGAAAGTGTGTGCGGCTTTCAATACTTGTTCGTAAGCAGGCAAGGCCAGTTTGTTATCGATCAGATTCAGCGCTTGTTTTTCGTGTGCACCGAAAGCGGTGAACAGGAAGTCGGCATCGCTATGTTCGAAGTTGTAGGTCGATTGCTCGATCTCATTTTGCTTGTAGACGTCACCGTAGGACAGGCCTTCAGTCCACTTCAAATCGTAGACGTTATCGACGCCTTGCAAATACATGGCGAGGCGTTCCAGACCGTAGGTGATTTCGCCGGTGATCGGTTTGCAGTTAATGCCGCCAACTTGCTGGAAGTAAGTGAATTGCGTGACTTCCATACCATTCAGCCAAACTTCCCAGCCCAGTCCCCAAGCACCCAATGTTGGGTTTTCCCAGTCATCTTCAACGAAACGGATATCGTTTTGCTTCAGATCGAAGCCAAGTGCTTCCAGTGAGCCCAGATACAGTTCCAGAATGTTTGCTGGTGCTGGTTTTAACACGACTTGAAATTGGTAGTAGTGTTGCAAGCGATTTGGATTTTCACCATAGCGGCCATCTTTCGGGCGGCGCGATGGTTGTACGTAGGCAGCTTTCCATGGCTCAGGGCCGATTGCACGGAGGAAAGTAGCGGTGTGGGAAGTGCCGGCGCCGACTTCCATATCGTATGGTTGTAGCAGTGCGCAGCCTTGTGCGTCCCAGTACTTCTGGAGCGTCAGAATAATTTGTTGAAATGTGAGCATCTTGTTTGAATTTTTGCATCACCCGGTACGGGCGAGGGCAGAGTTGCCGAA
The DNA here is from genome assembly GCF_059416385.1 of Herminiimonas sp. GW821-FHT09C12. Taxonomy (NCBI): domain Bacteria; kingdom Pseudomonadati; phylum Pseudomonadota; class Betaproteobacteria; order Burkholderiales; family Oxalobacteraceae; genus Herminiimonas; species Herminiimonas sp. GW821-FHT09C12. The sequence goes on along the minus strand of NZ_JBWKPC010000001.1, from coordinate 361,963 downwards.
ACCCTAGATTTTACCGGGTTTTAGTGGCTACTAGGGGTTCTGCGCGCAAGATACCAGGCAGCGAGCAGCAGGGCGAAAGCCAGCAGCACGATGAAAACGTTGCCAACCGCAACATAAGGCGTGATTCCGCGATAACCCTGCACTGACGCCGTCAGCACGCCGCGCTCGAAGGGTTTGAGCTGTGACAGCACTTTTCCGTCTGGACCTATGATGGCAGTGGCGCCGGTATTGGTCGAACGCAACATGGGGCGGCCAGTCTCTATCGCGCGCATTTGCGAGATTTGCAAGTGTTGCGGCAAGGCGATCGAATCGCCGAACCAGGCGATATTCGAGACATTCAGCAGCAGTGTCGCGACCGGCGTGCCGGCAGCATCGCTGGCGCGTAATTGACCGGCGATTTCTTCACCGAACAAATCTTCGTAGCAAATATTCGGCAAGACCCATTGATCCTTGACTGCGAACGGTGCCTGCAAGGCATCGCCGCGGCTGAAATCGCCCAGCGGAATGTGCATCATGTCGACAAACCAGCGGAAACCGAGCGGAATAAATTCGCCGAAGGGCACCAGATGATGCTTGTCGTAGCGATACAGTTTGGGTGCGGTGCCGTTAGCTGGTGTGGGCGTGATGCCGATCACGCTATTGGCATATTGCTGCGGCCCGTCGCTGATCGGGATGCCGATGACCAGATGACTGTTTGAGGCGGTAGAAAACTCAGCCAGGCGCGGCAGGTAATCTGCCGGCAATTGATGCGCCAAGAGTGGTAGTGCGGTCTCTGGTGTCGCGATTAAATCTGCTGGCGCGGCACGTATCATGTCTTCGTACAAGGTCAGCGTCGCATTGATTTGCTCGGCGTCGAACTTGATTTCCTGCGGCACATTGCCTTGCAACAGACGTACGGAAATAGCTTGCCCATTTGGTGCCGTCCAACTGACTGTCTTCAGACCTAGGCCCGCCGCCAGAATGACGATAAACAAAGGGAAGGCGAATTTTTTGTTCGGCAGCAAGACTAGACAAGCGGCCAGCAATGCGGCCAGCCAACCCACGCCATATACGCCGATCAGTGGCGCGTAACCGGCGAGCGGGCTATTGGTGTGTGCGTAACCAGAGATGGCCCATGGAAAGCCGGTAAACACCCAGCCGCGCAACCATTCGGAGAACATCCACAATGCAGGCAAAATCAGCAAGAGCATGATCCAAGAGGGGATCACTCGACCACGTTGAAAACGTGCGGCGAGGCCAGTGGCCAACGCAGGAAGAAGGCCGAGGAAGGCCGCCAGCAAGATCACGGCCAGCGCCGCGATGGGTGCCGGCATGCCGCCATATTGATGCATGCTGATGTACAGCCAATACACGCAACAGACAGACCAGCCAAAGCCGTAAGCCCAGCCTGTCAATGCGCTGACTTTGACCGATGGCGCTTGCAATATCAGGTAGAACAGCAGCGCCAGCGCGATGATTTGCACCTGCCAAAAACCGAAAGGCGCGAAGGCGAATACATTCAGTGCGCCTGCGAACAAGGCCGCGATGGCGGCCAGGGTCGGTGTAAAACGGAAGGATGAAAGCTTGTTCACGTGATTAGGCGAGATGCCGTGACGTGATGCAGGAGCGCGCGATGTTATCTGTGAAATCAGCTATCAAGCGCATCCTCGTTTGGTGACGACGGCAGTTTTTCTACTAGCAGTACATGAATGTGGCGTGCATCGGCGCGCAATACTTCAAAGCGCAGATTGCCGATATCCAGCATTTCGCCTTTGTGCGGCATGCGTCCAAGATGATCGGCAACCAGGCCGCCTATCGTATCGACATCCGGACTGGATAATGCAGTGCCTAGCTCTTCATTGAATTGTTCAATCTCGGTCAAGGCCTTGATACGCCAGCGCGGGCCATGTTCGCCGGCCTTGATTGCGAGGATATTGTCTTCTTCCTCATCAAAGTCGTATTCGTCTTCGATGTCGCCCACGATTTGTTCCAGCACATCTTCAATCGTGATCAAGCCAGCCACGCCACCGTATTCATCGACCACGATGGCAATGTGATTATGCTTGGCGCGGAAGTCGCTCAGCAAGACGTTCAGGCGCTTCGATTCGGGAATGAAAACGGCAGTGCGCAAGGTGCTGCGGATATCAAAGGATTCTTCCGCGTAGTAACGCAGCAAGTCCTTCGCCATCAAAATCCCGACTACCTTGTCACGTTCGCCATCGATTGCAGGGAAGCGCGAGTGTGCAGTATGCAACACCATAGGCAGCCATTCTTCAATCGGTTTGGTGATATCGACGACGTCCATTTGCGCACGCGGCACCATGATGTCGCGTGCAGACAATTCCGATACTTGAAAAACACCTTCGATCATCGCGAGCGCATCCGCATCGATCAGATTGCGTTCGTGTGCATCGTGCAGGATGGTGAGTAACTCGGAGCGACTGTCGGGTTCGGGAGCGATTAATGCGGTCAGGCGCTCAAACAAGGATCGATGCGGTTTCGCATCGCCGGATTTGCCGCTAGTGGGGATATCTTGCATAAGGCGAAAAGCCGTTGCGGGTGGTGGTTTCAATTGATATTAGGATACAACAAATGACGTGAGCTGCCAAAAATGCGTGGAATCGCATGGCAGAACGCTACTTGCTGATGTGCAATGCCTGTGTGAGATGAAGTGCTGATTAGGTATTCAGATATGGATTGGCGTAGCCGAGATCTGCCAGAAATTCGATTTCCAGCGCTTCCATCTCTTCTGCTTCTTCGTCCGATTCGTGATCGTAGCCTTGTGCATGCAATACGCCGTGTATCACCAGATGTGCGGTATGCGCTTCCAGCGTTTTCTCTTGTTCGGCAGCTTCGCGTTCCAATACGTCTGTACACAGGATGATGTCGGCTTGCGTAACTTCGCTGTCTTCATCTTCGGTGTAGGCGAAGGTCAGTACGTTGGTGGCGTAGTCCTTGCCGCGGTAATTGCGATTCAGTGTGCGACCTTCTTCGGCGTCGACGAAGCGTAAAGTGATTTGCGCAGGTGCAAGCAGTGCGGCCTTGACCCAGCTACGTAATTTAGGACGGGTGATCAGGTCTTGCAGGCGTTTGTCAGGGTATTGCACTGACAGGGAAAGCTTATTTTTTTGCAGCATTTTTCGTCGTGGTCTTGGTGGCTACGGTTTTCTTTACAGCAGGTTTGGCAGCTTGATTGGCATCATCATAAGCATCGACGATGCGCGCCACCAATGGATGGCGTACGACGTCGGCGCTGGTGAAGCGTGTAAAGGCCAGACCGCGCACATCTTTCAGCACATCAATCGCTTCGATCAAGCCGCTTTTTTGATGTTGCTGCAAATCGATTTGCGTAATGTCGCCTGTGATAACTGCTTTGCTGCCGAAGCCTATGCGTGTCAGGAACATTTTCATTTGTTCTGGCGTGGTGTTTTGTGCCTCATCCAGAATGACAAAGGCATGATTCAAAGTGCGACCGCGCATATAGGCCAGCGGCGCAATTTCAATCGCCTGTTTTTCAAACATTTTTTGCGTGCGATCAAAGCCGAGCAAATCGTAAAGCGCATCGTACAAAGGGCGCAGATAAGGATCGATTTTTTGCGACAAATCGCCAGGCAGAAAACCGAGACGCTCGCCAGCTTCTACTGCCGGGCGGGTCAGAATAATGCGTTTGACCGCATCGCGTTCCAGCGCATCGACGGCGCAAGCAACAGCCAGATACGTTTTGCCGGTACCCGCGGGACCGACACCAAAGGTGATGTCGTGATCCATGATCGCCTTCAGATACTGCAACTGATGCGGCGTGCGGCCGCGCAAATCATGGCGGCGGGTTTTTAAAACCGGCGCATCGGTGACGGATTCAACGGCTTTCTTTTTCGAAGGTTTGGCAGTCACTGCCAAGACCAGTTCCGGTTCTGCCAATGCTGCGCGTTGTTCAACCAGCGCCAGTTGCACTTCTTCCAGCGAGACGATCTTGTCCGCCAGCGGATAAAACTGCTCAAGAATTTCCAGCGCGCGCGCGCCGTTGTCACCGTTGATGATGAACTTCTCGCCACGACGGAAGATGGTGACGTCGAGTGCGGCGGAAATCTGCCGCAGATTCTCATCCATAGGGCCGCACAGATGCGCGAGGCGCTTGTTATCCAGCGGTTCCGGGATGAAATACAGTGGTTGAGCGGCAGTTTTTGTTTTCAATTTTGGCTGAGCAGGCGCTTATGCGATTAGAGGAATATTATTGTTTAACGATGATCTCGCCGCGCAATGTATATGCGTGAGATTGCACGATATTGACGTCGACCATTTGACCGATCAGACGTGCAGAATTAGGACCGGCAGAGAAGTTGACGACACGATTGTTCTCGGTGCGGCCTTGCAGTTCATCCGCATCTTTTTTCGATGGGCCTTCCACCAAAATACGTTGTACGGTGCCGACCATTTCATTGCTGTAGCGACGTGTGTTTTGATCGATTACCGCTTGCAGACGTTGCAGGCGTTGTAGTTTGACTTCATGCGGTGTGTCATCTTCCAGATTGGCAGCAGGTGTGCCTGGACGCGGGCTGAAGATGAAACTGAAACTGTTGTCGTAACCGACGTCATCGATCAACTTCATCATCGCTTCAAAATCGGCATCGGTTTCGCCAGGGAAGCCAACGATGAAATCAGATGAAATCGAAATGTTCGGGCGCACTTCACGCAAGCGACGCAGTATCGATTTGTATTCGAGCGAGGTGTAGCCGCGCTTCATCGCTGCCAATATACGGTCGGAGCCGTGCTGCGCTGGCAGATACAAATGATCAACCAGTTTAGGTACTTTTGCGTAGGCGTCGATCAGGCGTTGCGTGAATTCTTTTGGATGGCTGGTGACGAAACGGATACGTTCGATGCCTTCCATTTCGCCTATGTATTCGATCAACAGCGCGAAGTCGGCGATCTCGCCATCGGCTGCATCACGGCTCATCTTGCCGCGATAGGCGTTGACGTTTTGGCCGAGCAGAGTGATTTCCTTCACGCCTTGCGCTTCGAGTCCGGCTACTTCTGCCAGCACATCATCGAAGTTGCGCGAAACTTCTTCACCGCGTGTGTACGGCACGACGCAGTAGCTGCAGTACTTGCTGCAACCTTCCATGATGGAGACGAATGCTGTTGCGCCATCGACTTTGGCTGGCGGCATGTGATCGAATTTTTCGATTTCCGGGAAGCTGATATCGACTTGTGAACGACCGGTAGAGTGGCGCTGCTTCAACATTTCCGGCAAGCGATGCAGGGTTTGCGGGCCAAATACCAGATCCACATACGGTGCGCGCTTGACGATGGCATCGCCTTCTTGCGATGCGACACAACCGCCGACGCCGATTACCAGATTGGGGTTGATCAGTTTCAGTTCGCGCAGACGGCCGAGATCGGAGAACACTTTTTCTTGCGCTTTTTCGCGCACGGAACAGGTGTTGAGCAAGATCACATCGGCATCTTCTGGCGTGTTGGTTTTGATCATGCCATCGGAGGCATTGAGTACGTCGACCATCTTGTCCGAGTCGTACTCGTTCATTTGGCAACCGAAGGTTTTGATGTATATCTTTTTCTGCATGGTATGGCTTATTTACTCAGTTTCTTGCTTAGTTAATTACTTGAATTACTTGGACACAGGGGCCGGCAGTGGTGTGGGCTTGGCTGGTTCTACTGGCACGAGCGGCAAGGTCCTTTTCGCTTCGTCTGCCGTCAAAATCCAGATGCGGTCGATGTCGCCGGTATTGCTTTCCGTGTAATTCACGGCGATGTCGCTACCGCGTAAAGCAGATGGCATCTCGATCATATTGTCCTGATTCCAGATCCGCGCACCGGCAGACAAGGTGCGTGTTTTCTCATTGATAACAATTGCCGGATAGCTGGCCGGTGTCATCACGCCGCGTTTTACCTCGGGCGGGAAAGGCCGTTCAAACGCTTGTGCCGATAATGTCACAAGAGCAAGAGCGCAAGTGATCAGGAAATTATGTATCCGCATGACTAATTCCGTTCAGGATAAAAATGGATGGCGGCTATCTGGATGGCTAGGACAAGAATCAATCCGGCTCGGATATACGAACTATGCGGATTTTTTGCGAATTTCGTGTTGAATCAGGATGTTTTCTGCGCATTTTTGCGAAGCGCAATGATACCACGGGGCGAGAACGGCTATTACCCGCTTACCTTGGATGGAATTGCAGGGAAAATGGGTCACGACAGGCGTCGCAACCCAGGGTAATACGCGCTTCTAGCGGAGCACCAGAACTGGCAGCGTGGTGTGCGCCAGCACTTTTTGTGTTTCGCTGCCGACAAACAGCTTGTTCAAACCTTTGCGTCCGTGCGATGCCATGAAAATGGCGTCGCATTTGTACTCTTCGGCGATCTTGACGATTTCTTCATACGGATTGAGGCCTATCGACACCACGGTTCTGGATTTAATGCCTTTGGCTCGTGTCGTGGCTTCGATTTTATCTAGGTGTTTCTGTGCAAGGTCGGCAACCTTGTCGTCATACAGCACCGGATCTATCGGGAAGACGCCTGCGCCTTCCATCATGCCTGTATATAAATAGGGTTCGGCGACGGAGAGTATGACCAGTTCGCCGCCCAGTTTTTGAACAAACTCAATTGCTGTATCGACTGCTTTATCGGATAGCGGAGAACCGTCGGTTGGAATGAGAATTTTCTGGAACATGGTGACCTCCATGAGGTGGGAAGGACGCTACTTTCTTCGACTATATTGCGCACGCAGCGCAAGAGATTGATGCAGATCAAAAACATCGGCAATACGCGGATTCGGTCGTTACGTCAGAGTCCCAAGGCCGATAGCTTAGGTGTTATTTCATCTTACACACTTAAACTGAGTGCAAAAAGATCGATTGGTTCCGGGCGGAAGCAGAACTTCTTGCCATCCTTGGCTGGACAGCGGTGTTTTGAGTGAGGGAGATGTTTTTGTTGCGATGCACTATGCGTGCATCGCAACTGATTACGTGCGTAAGGCGTCGGCCAGTACGCGTGAAACGTGGATGGCTTCTTCTTGTGTACCGTCAGAAATTTGATGTCTGCAACTGGTGCCGTCGGCGACAAAGATGGTGCCATCTTCTGCCTTGCGTATTGCAGGGAACAGCGACAGTTCACCCATCGCTTGCGACGCATCGTAATGTTCTGCTTCGTAGCCAAAACTACCAGCCATGCCGCAGCAAGACGATTCGACGACAGCAACGTCTAGTTGCGGTATCCAGTTCAATACCGTTTGTACCGGACGGAATGCATCGAATGCTTTTTGGTGGCAGTGACCATGCACCATCGCCTTGTTTGAGGCGAGTGGTTTGAGATCAAGCTGTAGTCGTCCTGCGCTATGTTCATGTACTAGGAACTCTTCAAACAGATAGGCCATGCTCGCCAACTTCTCGGCTTCTTTGCCATATCCGTAATTGAGGAATTCATCGCGCAGTGACAGCAGGCACGATGGTTCCAGGCCGACGATAGCAACGCCTCTATTAACGAAAGGCATCAATGCATCCAGCGTTCTGCGCGCTTCTTGCTTGGCTTGATCAACTAAACCGGCGGACAGGTAAGTACGGCCGCAGCACAGCGGACGTTCGCCAGCGCGTACATTGAAATGCACGGTGTAGCCGGCAGCTTCCAGCACGGCTTGTGCGGCGATGGCGTTTTCCGGCTCCATGTAATTATTGAAGGTGTCGACGAACAGCAGCACTTCCTTGTTAGTCGTCGCATCGCTGTTGTGATTGCTACGTTGCGACAGGAACGATGGCTTGAAGCGCGGGAATGCTCGTTGCGGTGCCAGCCCGATTTGTTTTTTCAACCAGCCGGATATCCACGGCAGCTTGTCGGCGACAGCGAGCAGCGTGCCGACGTGACTGGCATAAGGTGCATAACGCGGCATGTAAGCCACGAGTTTTTCACGCAGGCTGATGCCGTGTTTATTTGCCCATGCTGCGCGTGCTTCTATCTTTACTTTGGCCATATCGACGCCGGTCGGGCAATCGCGTTTGCAGCCTTTGCAAGAGACGCACAGATCAAGCACTTCCTTGACGTCGGGACTGGCCAGACCTTCATCGCCAAGTTGGCCTGAGATAGCCAGACGCAATGTGTTGGCGCGACCACGCGTCACGTGACGTTCATCTTTTGTGATGCGATAACTAGGACACATGGTGCCAGCGTCGAACTTGCGGCAATGGCCGTTGTTGTTGCACATCTCGACGGCTTTGGCTAAACCGCCGGTGCGATCATTGCCGGTACCTGGTTCTGTTTCCTTACCGCTGGCAGGATCACGTGTAACGTTCCATGCCGACCAATCCAGTTGTGTCTTGATCGGCAATTCCTGATAACCGGGTGCAAAGCGGAAATTGCTTTTGTCATCCATCTTCGGCGGACGCACGATCTTGTCAGGATTGAAGCGATTGTCTGGATCGAACAAATCCTTGATTTCGCTGAATGCCTGATTGATGCTCGGTCCGTATTGCCAGGACACCCATTCGCCGCGGCATAAACCGTCGCCATGCTCGCCGGAATATGCGCCTTTGTATTCGCGTACCAATGCCGATGCTTCTTCCGCAATCTTGCGCATGTCGGCTGCGCCGTCACGACGCATATCGAGTATAGGACGTACGTGCAAAGTACCGACGCTGGCATGCGCGTACCAGGTACCTTCGGTGTGATATTTGTGGAAAACTTCAGTGAGACGATTCGTGTATTCGGCCAGATGTTCTAGCGGCACGGCACAGTCTTCGATGAAGGACACGGGTTTGCCGTCGCCCTTCATGCTCATCATGATGTTGAGACCGGCTTTGCGCACATCCCACAAAGCTTTTTGTTCATTCGCATCGACCATGTTGACGACAGATCCGGGCAAGCTGAGATCACTCATCAAGTCGGCCAAAGCGGCGAGTCTTTCAACCAATGCTGCTTTATCGTCGCCCGCGAATTCCACCAGCAAGATCGCTTGTGGACTGCCGACCAAGGCTTTTTCAATGACAGGACGGAATGCGGCTATATCTAACGACAGATCAATCATCGTGCGATCAACCAGCTCTACAGCGGTCGGCAGCAGTTTGACGATGTGCTGCGCGGCATCCATCGCTTGATAAAAGGTTGGGAAGTTGATGACGCCGAGCGCCTTGTGCTTAGGCAGTGGTACCAGCTTCAATGTCAGTTGACGGCTGAAGGCCAATGTCCCTTCGGAGCCGACCAATATATGTGCCAGATTGGCGCTGCCATCATCGGTGTAAGCGCGCGGATTTTGGCAGTCGAACAGATCGATGTTGTAACCGGCGACGCGACGCAATACTTTCGGTACGCGTTCGATAATTTCTTGCTGTTCGCGGGTTGCGATACGTTTTAAGCCTTGTGTGATTTCTTGCAGGCGCGTGGTGTGCGCCATATTTTCCAGCGTCTCGAAGCGGCCTTGCGTGCCATCAGCAAGCACAGCATCTATTGCCAACACGTTGTGCACCATATTGCCGTATTCGATAGAACGCGAGCCGCAGGAATTGTTGCCTGCCATGCCGCCTATCGTGCACTGCGCCGCAGTCGAAACGTCAACCGGGAACCATAAGCCATGTGGTTTGAGCCATGCATTCAGATGGTCCAGCACCATGCCCGGTTCTACCGTGATGGTGCGTTTTTCTGCATCGAAATCGATAACGTTATTCAACCACTTGCTGTTGTCGATGACCAGCGCTTCGCCTACTGTTTGACCGCATTGGCTGGTACCGCCGCCGCGCGCGAGGATGGGAGTTTTTTCGGAACGTGCAATGTCCAGACAGAGCAGCAGATCAGCTTGATCGCGCGGAACCACAACGCCTATCGGCATGATTTGATAGATCGATGCATCGGTGGCGTAACGGCCACGATCTGCATTGCCGAACAACACATCGCCGCGCAATTCCTTGCGCAAGCGGCTTGCCAGCGGGCTAGGACTACGTCCGCTTACAGGAACAAAGTGAATCGGCTTGACGAGCATTTCCGGGACATCCTTTTCTGAAACAAACAGCACATTCAATCAGCGCTGCACAGTCGCGTGCGTCTCTTTATATATGCAAAGCTTTTTGACGCAGCCTGCAGTTAGCTATTACGCCAGCATGCAGGCTGATGTTCTTTGACAGAGTTTTAATCAGGCTGCGATTTTCAACGGTGGGATTTTTTGTTCTGCCAAAAATTCCATCGCTGCGCCAACGCCGCTGCCCTTGAGTTTGATACCGGCGATTTTCAAACCCATTTCGCAACCGGCCAATGTCGCCATCAAGCTCAGATCGTTTGCTTCGCCCAGATGACCGATGCGGAACATACGGCCTTTCATCTTGCCGAGGCCGGTGCCCAGCGACATATTGAAACGTTCGTAAATGGTTTTACGCACCATGTCTGCATCGATTCCTTCAGGTGTCATGACGCCAGTCAGGATAGGTGAGTAGACGGAAGAGTCCGCGCATTGCACTTCCAGGCCCCAGGCATTGACGGCGAGGCGGCAAGCTGCGGCCAGACGTTCGTGGCGGGCAAATACATTGTCTAGGCCTTCGGTGAGGATCATGTCGAGCGCTTCGTGCAAGCCGTACAAGAGGTTGGTGTTCGGTGTGTACGGCCAGTAGCCGGTTTTGTTCATCTCGATGATGTCAGTCCAATCCCAGAATGCGCGCGGCAACTTGGCATTCTTGCTGGCAGCGATCGCTTTTTTCGAGACGGCGTTGAAGCTGATGCCAGGCGGCAGCATCAAGCCTTTTTGCGAACCGGATACTGTCACGTCCACGCCCCATTCGTCATGACGATAGTCCGCTGCTGCGAGGCCGGAGATCGTATCGACTAACAACAGTGCAGGGTGATTGGCTGCATCCATCGCCTTGCGTACGGCTGCGATATTGGAGGTAACGCCGGTGGAGGTTTCGTTATGGACTACGCAGACTGCTTTGATGACATGACCGGTATCGGCACGCAGACGTGCTTCGATCAAATCAGCTTGTACGCCGCGACGCCAGCCTTCGATGCCAGGCAAGCCGATGAACTCAGGTTTGATGCCGAGTGCTTCTGCCATTTTTTTCCACAGCGTGGCGAAGTGACCTGTTTCATACATCAGTACGGTGTCGCCCGGGCTGAGGGTGTTGCTCAATGCTGCTTCCCATGCGCCGGTGCCGGATGCTGGGTAAATGATGACTGGTTGCGTCGTTTTGAAAATCTTTTGGATGCCGGACAGAACCTTCAAGCCCAGCGCACCGAATTCAGGGCCGCGGTGATCGATGGTCGGATAGCTCATTGCGCGCAGGATGCGATCCGGCACAGGGCTAGGGCCAGGAATTTGCAACATGTGGCGGCCGGCTGGGTGAAAGTCGAGCTTCAGCATTTCATTCTCCTAAGGAAACTTCGCATTATTGAATATTGCATACAAAATACTTTAGCAGAGTGATTTTGATTAGTAAAGCTTTTTGCGTCCAGCAATGCGCGAATTGATACGGATGGTTTACATGTCGTTTTTAGGTGTATCCAGCAAGTTGCTGGGAATGCAATACTGGCGTGGTGTGACTAAGCAGATACATGTAATCGAGCGCATGGGATGTATGTGAAATGCCATATGGTGTGCTGCATCAATTCCCAGGCAATTAGATTAAAATAGAGTTAAATTAAATCGGACTTAGTATGCAAAATACATTGATCGCTGGTGAAAATAACAATAGCAGCCCAGACATGCCACGCATGGAGCGTCAGCGCTTGCATGATGCGGTGGTGGAACATTTGCAGCGACTGATCATTGAAGGCGTGCTGGCTCCGGGCATGAAGTTGAACGAGCGAGAGGTGTGCGAACGCTTGGGCATTTCGCGCACGCCGCTACGCGAAGCGATGAAGGTGCTGGCGTCGGAAGGTTTGATCGACATCGTGCCGAATCGCGGTGCCTTCGTGTCGAAGATGAATGACACTGAAGTCTGGGAAGCGTTTGAAATGATGAGTGGCTTGGAAGCCTTGTCGGGCGAGCTGGCGGCTGAGCGCATCTCGCCAGCGGAGATTGCTGATATCAAGGCTTTGCATCAAGCGATGCTGGTATGCAGAGCGCAAAACGATTTGCCTGGTTACTACAGCCGCAATCAAACCATACATAACAAGATCAATGAAGCGGCACGCAATTCGATGCTGCGACAAATCTATCTGTCAGTGAACAGACGTTTGCTGGCCTTGCGCTTCAAGTCCAACTTCAAGGAAGAGAAGTGGGATAGAGCCATCGGTGAACATGATGAAATGATACAAGCACTGGAAGCGCGCGATGGTAAACGACTGGCAGTTATTCTGCGTCAGCATTTGCTCGACAAGCGTGACTCGGTGATGGCGGATTTGCGTGACACCAGCAGCCGTGCTGCAAAGGTAGATTGAACGCTAAAGTAATTCGCAGCTAATTTGCTTACGCAATATCCCAGCAATAAAAAAAGCCTGAAGAGAAATCTTCAGGCTTTTTTACGTTAGGCAGTGGAGAGTCGTTGTTCTCCACTGCTGCACGTTTGTCAGGCAGGTTTTTGACGATTCTGACGAAGATTACCGATAAGGCTGCTGATGATAGGCCACACAAGTGCGATGACTGCCAGCGTCATCACGGTGCCAACCAGGCCGCTACCCCAGAACACGCCGAGTGCGCCTTTGGAACCAACCATGGTTTGACGGAATGCATCTTCTGCACGATCACCCAGCACCAAGGCCAACACCAAAGGTGCTAATGGATAGTTCAGTTTCTTGAAAATGTAGCCGATCACGCCGAAGATCACCATCAACCAGATGTCGAATTCTGCGCCGTGTACCGTGTAGGCACCGATCGCACAAATCACCATGATGGATGGAGCAATGATCGAAAACGGAATGCGCAGGATCGCAGCGAATACCGGGACTGTGCTGAGTACAACCAACAAGCCGACGATGTTGCCGAGGTACATACTGGCAATCAAGCTCCAGACGAATTCCTTCTGTTCGACGAACAGCATAGGACCTGGTTGCAAGCCCCAGATCATCAAGCCGCCGAGCAGAACTGCCGCTGTAGCCGAACCAGGAATGCCAAGTGCGAGCATAGGCAGCAGTGCGCTGGTACCGGCAGCGTGTGCTGCTGTTTCCGGTGCCAATACGCCTTCAATATTGCCTTTGCCAAAAGACTCGGAATCACGCGACAACTTCTTGGCCATGCCGTATCCCATGAAGGATGCAGCTACCGCGCCGCCTGGCGTAATGCCCAACCAGCAACCAATGACCGACGAACGCAACAAGGTCATCCAGTACTTAGGCATCATCGCCCAGGTCTTGAAAACGACCTTGAGATCGATCGCTGCCTTCTTGCCTTTGAATGCCAAGCCTTCTTCCATCGTGATCAGAATTTCGCTGACACCGAACAAGCCGATCACCGCAACGAGGAAATCGAATCCGCGCAACAGATCAGGAACATCGTAGGTCATGCGCAATTGCCCGGACACGGTATCCATACCGACTGCAGCGAGCATGAAGCCGACGCACATCGAAATGATGATCTTCGCTTTCGGTTCCTTGCCCATGCCGATGAAGCTGCAGAAGGTCAGGAAGTAGACAGCGAAAAATTCCGGAGGACCAAAGCGCAATGCAAACTTGGCGACCACTGGAGCCAGGAAGGTAATCACGATTACGCCGAACAATGCGCCGATGCAGGAGCCGGTAAATGCGGACGTCAGTGCCTGTCCCGCCTTGCCTTGTTGCGCCAGCGGATAACCATCGAAGGTGGTGGCCACCGACCACGCCTCACCCGGAATGTTGAACAGGATGGATGTGATCGCACCACCGAACAAAGCGCCCCAATAGATGCAGGACAGCAGAATGATGGCTGAGGTCGGATTCATCGAGAACGTAAGCGGCAACAGAATGGCAACGCCATTCGGACCGCCGAGACCAGGCAGCACGCCGACCACGATGCCCAGCAAAATGCCGAGGAACATCAGTGCAATGTTGTGCCAGCCGAGAACGTGGCCGAAGCCGATCATTAATGAGTTTAGTTCTTCCATGTTTTTTCCTTAGAAGCCTAACCAGTTTTCAAGAGGACCCTTAGGCAGCGGCACCTTGAATTGAATTTCGAAAACAAAAAAGAACACGAGCATGACGATGATCGACACGCTGGCCGACTTCCACCAAGTGAACTTGCCGAGGAAAAACATGAATGCTGCGATGAAGATGATCGATGCAACGTAAATGCCCAGATATGCAATGGCAAAGACGAACACGATCAGCGGCAGCAGAATGACTGCAACCAGACGTGCTTGTGCGATTTCAAGGAAGGGCGTTTGATCGTTATCGCGTATCGCATGTACTAATACGAGGCAACTGGCGAGCAGGATCACTACGCCTAATCTGAGTGGGAAATAACCGGCTTCCGGGCCATAAGCACCCCAGCCTGCGCCGAGTTGGTAATTGCTCCAGATAGTAAGGAGGGATACCAGGCCGAGCGTAATCGCTACGATGATTTCGGCGCTGCGGATGGTGATGACTGCGCGAGAGTGTTCTCTCTCTTCTTCTGCGTGAGGTTCTGAAGGATTCATATTCGCTTGTCCGTGAGGTGATTCAATGACCGTGGCGTACGCATGTCGGTCATTGAATCAGGGTGATGATGTGAGGATTACTTGGAGACGATGAAGCCAGCCTCTTTCATGATTTCACGGTGCAACTGTTCATCTTTCATCAGGAACGCTTCCAGCGGAGCACCTGTCATGAATTCGCCTTTCAGCGCATTCTTTTCGAGATACGTTTTCCACTCAGGTGTTTCCATCACTTTTTTAAACAGGTCCACGTAGAACTGTGTCTGTTCTGGTTTGACGCCGCCTGGCATCATGAAAATGCGCAGCATTTCATAGCTGACATTAAGCCCCTGTTCCTTGCAGGTAGGGATGTCGGACCAGGCTTGTGTAGCAGTCACTTTGGCGGTGTATGCAATGCGTTTAGGCGAGAACACGCACAAAGCCTGATGCTCACCGGCGCGCCATTGCGAGACAGATTCAGATGGATTGTTGGTGTCGGAATTGATGTGGTTGCCGGAGAGTTGGGTAGCCGCTTCGCCGCCGCCTTTATACGGAATGTAGAGGAATTTTGCGCCGGTTTGTTTTTCGATCATCATCGTAATCATGTGATCTTCGCGCTTGGAACTGGTGCCGCCCATCTTGAACGTTTCTGGCTTTTTCTTGACATCGTCAATGTAAGCCATCGGTGTTTTGTAGCCGGCTTGAGTATTGGTCCACAGTACAAATGCATCTTGCGCAACCATGGCTATCGGCGTCAAATCGCGCCAGTTGAATGGCAGGTTGGTAGCGAGAGGTGTGGTGTATATCGATGAGGATGCGACGATAATTTTGTTCGGATCGCCTTTGGCTGCTTTCAGATCAAGCAAACCTTCCGCGCCGCTGGCGCCGGCCTTGTTTTGCACGATGATCGGTTGCTTCATCAGATTGTGCTTGGTGATGATGCCTTGAATCGAGCGTGCCATCTGATCTGATGCGCCGCCTGCGCTGAACGGTACGACCAGTTCAACCGGTTTGGTTGGTTCCCAGGCCGATGCACTCAATGCGCAGCACATCGTGGTGAGGAAGAGGCCGACTTTCATCGGTTGGCGGATAAGTTTTTTCTGCATGATGCTGTCTCCTATATGTGGGTTGCGAACCCTTTTTTGACCATCTCCTGCATCAGTAGCGGACAACATTGCCCACATCCTGAATTCGTTTTCCGGTAGAAATGCGATGCGTCTGACGCGCTTTTTTCATCTCTGCCCAACTAATCATTTCCTAAAAGTATGGAGTCGCTGTAATTTGCGATCCGTGCATTTAGAATATTGAATACAATATACATCTGAGAAAAAATGTCAATTGCTGGATACGTGATGCCATGAAATTTTTCGAAGAAATTCGTCTAAATGGCATTTTGAGTACAAAGTAGCTGCTTCCAGATGCGTCCATGGATGCGGGAAGTCGTGCATATCGTCTTATTTTTTATTTCGGAGTGAGCATGAAAGATGTCGCAAATTTGAAGCTGCCGGTCATGGCCCGCATCGGCGATCCGGTCTCGCGCGTCAGTACGCCTGCGCTTTTGCTCGATCTGGACGCGTTTGAGGCTAATGCGCAACGCATGGCGGAACTGACGCAGCGGCATGGCGTGGCACTGCGCCCGCATGCCAAAGCACATAAATCGAGTGCAATTGCGCAAGCGCAGCTGGCGCTGGGTGCAGTCGGTATTTGCTGTCAAAAGATGAGCGAGGCTTACCCTTTCGTAGAGAAGGGCGTGCAGAGCATACATATTAGTAATGAGTTTGTCGGCGCGGACAAGGTGGCGATGGCGGTCGAATTGGCTGGTTACGTGCGCTTAAGCGTGTGCGTGGATCATGTGGCGCAAGTAGATGCGCTGGGAAAAGCAGTCAGTCAGGCCGGCGTTTCTATCGCGGTCTTCCCTGAAGTGGACATAGGTCAGGGGCGCTGCGGCGTGAAAGGTAATGATGCGCTGGCTGCCTTGGTCGACAGGATCGCGAGCTATCAAGGTTTGTCTTTTGGTGGTTTGCAGGCGTATCACGGCGGTATACAGCATCTGGCTAGCTGGGAGCAGCGTCGGTCGGCGGCTAGTGTCGCGGCAGATGCGGCAGCGCAGTATGTGCAATTCCTCGCAGCGCGCGGGATCGCTTGTCCGGTTGTGACAGGTGGTGGCACGGGGACGGCGGAATTCGATGTGACGAGTGGTGTATTTACCGAGATTCAGCCTGGTTCGTACGTCTTTATGGATGGCGACTATGGTTCCAAAGATTGGGTAGGCGGCTGGAAGCCGGCGCATAGCCTGTTCATCGCTACTACTATTATGAGTACCGCAAAAGCGGGGATGGCCGTATGCGATGTAGGTCTTAAAGGTGTGGCGGTGGATTCCGGTTTGCCTTTGGTCAGACCAAGAGAATATGGCGATCAGCTTAAATACACGGCAGCCAATGATGAGCATGGCATTTTGCAGATCGCGGCCGGTAATACGCAGGATTATCTGGGCGAACGTTTGTTTCTGATCCCTGGTCACTGTGACCCGACTGCGAATCTGTATCAGCAGTACGTTGGGTTCAGAGGTGATGTTGTTGAATGCTTGTGGAGTATCGATGCGCGTGGCTTGAGTCAGTAATTTTGCTAGCCGCACAATCTGATTTTTGTTGATGTTTTGGCACTCGCTCTATTTCTTGATAGAGCGAGTGAGCTGAGCGCGGTATAGTACGGCTGCCGCGCAGAAATGAAGCGGCGCGCTCTCAAACCAAGTCAGATTAGTTGTAATGAAAATAAAATCCTGGATCAAGCTGTTGTCGTTGACCGTCGCACTCGCAAGTTTGTCTGCGTGCGGCACGCTGCGCGCAATCAATAATACGGAAGATGGTTCCGGCGCTGAAGCGATGAACGTCTGGCAGCGCTGGGTAGATTCGGATGGCGATATCGCTGTGGCGACGACCTGGGAGCGCAAGGTCAAGGATGGCGTGACGATAGCCGAAGTAGAGCAAGCCTTTACCAGTGTTGCGGCAGAAGAGAATATCAAGTCGGTTGGTGAATTCTTTCTCTCGCGTGAATTGTCGCTGCGCTCCGGCAAACCGGAAAAATTCCTGAAAGTTTATTCCTACTGTAGTCCCACCATCGCGCGCGAAATGGTTGATTTCAGTCCGCACATGGCTGCTTATATGCCGTGTCGCATCACCGTTGTAGAAAGAGATGATGGTCTCTGGATCTACGCGCTGAACATGGACATGCTGATCAAGATGGGCCGCAAGCTTCCACCAGAGTTGAAAAAATCCGTGATGCAAGTACGCAACACGATGTGGAAAATGATGGAGCGGGGCGCGCAAGGCGAATTCTAATAAGACTGTGCGGGACGGAATTGCTTTGGTAATATTTGCTTATATAACTATATAATTAATTTATACGTATTTAGGCAGATACGCATAGTACGGAGAAGACATGCAGCGCTATACCAAGGTTTATGGTTTTCTGTTTATCGCACTGACACTGTTGTGTACACGTGCAGCAGTCGCAGAAGAAATTACGCTACGTCCGATAAAAATATCGCCGCATGTGTATTACTTCCAGGGCACGGCCGGGATGGCGAGCGCGGCCAACAAAGGCTTCATGTCGAATGCCGGTTTTGTTGTCACGAAAGATGGCGTAGTCGTTTTCGATGCATTGGCAACGCCAGCCTTGGGTGTAGCGATGCTGAAGGCGATCAAGCGGATTACACCGCAGCCGGTGAAGCGCGTGATCATTAGTCACTACCACGCAGATCATTTCTACGGCTTGCAGGCATTCAAGGCACAAGGTGCAGAAGTCTGGGCGCACGAGAATGCACGCGCCACACTGAATTCGGATTTGACGCAAGAACGACTCAAGCAGCGGCGCACCGATCTTGCGCCATGGGTGAATGAAAATACACGTTTGATCCCGGCAGATCGCTGGCTCAGTTTTAAAGATGCCAAAGTGCTGTCGTTTGAAATGGGCGGCATGCATTTCCGCATTATCGATTCCAGCGGTGCACATTCGCCGGAAGACATCATGCTGTACGTAGATGAAGATAAAGTCTTGTTTGCTGGCGATCTATTCTTCACTGGCCGCATTCCGTTTGTCGGCGAAGCGAATAGCAAGGTCTGGCTGCAAGCACTGGATCGTATGTTGGAAGTCAAGCCAGCGATGGTTGTTCCGGGGCATGGAAAAATGTCGCATGCGCCTATGAAGGATATGCAGTTGACGCGCGATTACCTGATTTTTTTACGACAAAAAATGGGTGATGCAGTAGCGGATCTGGTACCGTTTGATGAAGCGTACGGCAAGGTTGATTGGTCCGGGTTTGAAAAATATCCGGCATTTGATCAAGCCAATCGGCTCAATGCCTACGGCACCTATATTTTGATGGAAAAAGAAAGTCTGGATAAGCCTTAAGCTGATTGGCTAGACGATAATTCTAATTTTGGAGACGATGATGAAAATGATCCGCGTAGCATTCCTGTTACTTTTATGTGCAACTGTCGGTATGACAGCTGCTGGTGCCGCCGAGCGTGAAGAGAAGGTGGTGTATCACATCAACGATAGCTCTGTTGCTACCGCTGCCTTGAACAATATCCGCAATCATTTGAATGCCAGTCCTAAAGCGAAAATTATCGTCGTGACACATGGCCCTGGCATCGACTTTTTGCTGGAAGGCGCAAAGAACAAAAACGGTAATCCTTACGATGCAGTCGTGCAGGAACTGGTTAATCGCAATGTGCAATTCCGGGTTTGCAACAATACTTTGGAAACACGCAAAATCGACAAGAGCCAAGTAATCCAGGAGGCAACCATTGTTCCTTCTGGCGTGGCTGAAGTGGCACGTTTGCAAATACAAGAAGGTTACGCTTACATCAAGCCGTAATCAGCCTGCCGGGTTATTGCTAACTCGGCAGTTTTTTTAAGTGCAGTGATGAAGCAGTAGTGTTAACGTTGCATGTGTATAGTGAACGAACTATCTGTTTTTATTATTTATTTTTAGGTGCAAGTCGTGGATAAAAATTTCAACAAAGAAGAGATGAGTGTGCTGTTTGAAGAAGTAGCAAACTATTTTTCTTTGCTCTGTGAGCCGACTCGCCTGAAGATTTTGTACGCAGTGTGTAATGGCGAACGTTCAGTTGGCGATATCGTCAACGAAGTCGAATCGACACAAGCGAATGTGTCGCGCCAAATCAATATGTTGTACCGCGCAAAAATTCTGGCGCGTCGCAAAGATGGTACGCAAGTGTATTACCGCGTCGATGACGAAAAGACCGTCGATTTGTGCAAGTCTGTATGCGGTCGAGTCGCTGCCCAGATAGGCGTGCAGTCACCGGTAGTTGAACTGCCAGTCGTGGCTACAACACGTCGCATCGCCAGTAGATAATTTAAAAAAATAAAAAAACGTTTCTAATATTCCGTATATGCGCATATAGTTATATAGGCACATAATTAAACGAAATTGCAGCAGGAGACGATGGATGACTAAAGAGGCGCTAAAGGCGGGCCGCATAGTGCGCGCGCCAGAGAATTTCGTGGATCCTGTATTGGCCCAGGAAATTACATCCCAAGGTTTGAGTGAAGAGCGCAGGGGTTTTCTGCGTAAAAGTTTTCTCGCAGCGAGTGCTGCAATGGCAAGTGGTGTTTCATTTGCACAGACTGGATCGGCAGTCGGTGACGGTGATCCGAACATCCTGAATCTGCCTGAACATTCCACGACGTTGGGTCAACCTGTAGCAACCAACGGTTACGGTGTTCCATCCAAATACGAAAAAAATCTGATGCGCCGCGAATCGCCGGGGCTGACGCGTGTGTCTGCCGCTTCGGTTTCGTTCGCGCCGCTGCAAGGCTTGTTCGGCATCATCACGCCTAGCGGTTTGCACTTCGAGCGTCATCATCAAGGTTGGCATGACATCGATCCGAGCAAGCATCGTTTCATGATCAATGGCCTGGTCAAGAATCCAAAAGTTTACACAATGGATGACTTGATGCGCCTGCCGTCTGTGTCGCGCATGCACTTCATCGAGTGTGGTGCCAATACCGCGATGGAGTGGGGCAATGTCGCCGTTCCTTCCGTGCAGTATTCGCATGGCATGTTGAGCTGCTGCGAATTTACCGGTGTCCCTTTATCGGTATTGCTGGAAGACTGCGGTTACGACAAGAAGAATGGCAAGTTCGTCCTCGCCGAAGGTGCAGATGGTTCCAGCATGACGCGCACCATCAGCATGGATAGAGCCTTGGACGATGTCATCGTCGCATGGGGCATGAACGGCGAAATGCTGCGCCCTGAGAATGGTTATCCGCTGCGTTTGGTTGTACCTGGCGTGCAAGGCGTGTCATGGGTCAAATGGCTGCGTCGTATCGAAGTAGGTGATATGCCTTACGCGACCAAAGACGAAGCGATTCACTACATCGATGCAATGCCGGATGGCATGTACCGTCAGTACACATCAATCCAGGAATGCAAATCGGTCATCACCACACCATCTGCCGGTCAGATGCTGCTGGATAAAGGCTTCTACAACATCACAGGTTTGGCATGGTCGGGTCGCGGCAAGATCAAGCGCGTTGATGTGTCTGTCGATGGTGGACGTAACTGGCGTACGGCACGACTGGAAGGGCCGATCAATACCAAGTGCCTGACACGTTTCAATATCAATTGGACGTGGGACGGCTCGCCAGTCGTATTGCAATCGCGCGCGATAGACGAGACCGGTTACGTGCAACCAAAAATCAATGAACTACGCGAAGTGCGCGGCACGCGCTCCATTTATCACAACAACGCTATCCAGTCCTGGAAAGTGTCGGAATCCGGAGAGGTGTCGAATGTCCAGGTTTACTAAAACTGTCGTCGCGCTGGCGCTGGCAGCAACGGGCGCGATTGCCTTTGCACAAACTGCTTATTCAAACATTGGCCGTACTGCAACTGAAAAAGAAATCGCAGCGTGGGACATCGATGTGCGTCCTGATTTCAAGGGTTTGCCTAAAGGATCAGGTTCGGTTTCCAAAGGCATGATTGTATGGGAAGGCAAGTGCGCCTCCTGTCACGGTACCTTCGGTGAATCGAATGAAGTCTTCACGCCTATCGTTGGTGGCACTACCAAAGAAGATATGAAGACGGGTCACGTTGCTGCATTGACTACCAACAAGCAGCCGCAACGTACCACGATGATGAAAGTCGCAACGGTATCGACCTTGTGGGATTACATCAATCGCGCAATGCCGTGGACTGCACCGAAGTCGCTGACGACGGAAGAAGTCTACGCGGTGACGGCTTACATCTTGAACATGTCAGAAATTCTGCCTGACGATTTTGTTCTGTCGGACAAGAACATCGCCGAAGTGCAACAGCTGATGCCGAATCGTAATGGCATGACGCAAAAGCACGGCATGTGGGATGTCAAAGGCAAACCGGATGTGAAGAGCGTTGCATGCATGAAGGATTGCCCGGTCAGCAGCGATGTTCGTTCGACGCTGCCTGCACCATCCAGAAATGCACACGGCAATATTCAGGAGCAGAACCGTCCCTTCGGTGAAGTACGTGGTGTTGATACTACCAAGCCGCCTTCGACTACACCGATTTCTTCTGTTTCCAAAGATCAGAAGTTGGCACTCGCTGCACCGGCCAAGCCTGCAGCACCTGCTAAACCGGATGGACTTGCCATCGCCAAGCAGTACGCTTGCGTTGCCTGCCATGGTGTTAACAACAAGATCATAGGCCCAGGCTTCAATGAAATCGCCGCCAAGTACAAAGGCGATGCCGGAGCAACGGCAGCATTGGCGGCCAAGATAAAAAACGGTAGCACTGGCACATGGGGGCCGATACCTATGCCGGCGCAAGCACATGTCAAGGATGACGATATTAAAACGCTGGTTGCCTGGATCTTGAACGGCGCGAAATAAGGTTGGTGGAACGCTGACTGTTATCTGTAAACACAGTCAGTAAAAATTTGATTTAACTAGAACTAGAAATTGGAGAGATGCATGTACAAATTAGTAAGCGCTGTGACTTTGGCATTGTTTTCGTTGGGCGTGTCGGCAGCAGAACATCAAGTAAAAATGGTTAATAACGGCAAGGACGGCATGATGTCCTTCGAGCCTACTTTTCTGAAAGCGGAGAAGGGCGACACAGTTAAATTCATCAAGGCTGATGCAGCGCACAACAGCGCTTCCACTTTAGTACCAGCAGGTGCCAAAGAGTGGAAAGGCAAAATGGATGAAGAAATTGTTGTGTCACTGACGCAAGATGGCGTGTATGTTTATGTCTGCGATCCTCATAAAACCATGGGCATGGCGGGTGTGATTCAGGTCGGTAAGCCAACGAATCTGGACGCAGCAAAAGCCGAAGCAGACAAGCTGTCGAAGAGCTTCGTCATGAACAAAGATCGTCTGTCGAAGGCGCTGGCGCAAGTGAAGTAAATGATGATCGTGCCATCAGCAGTTGAGATGGCATCCATTTTTCAAGAGGAGAATCTAATGAATCAAAATAGACGCGACGCGTTGCGCATTGCAACCGTACTCGGCCTGGCTATCAGCGCAGGTTTGTTGAAGCCTACAGACGTACTGGCTGCAGACTGGAAGTCTAGCGGCTTCGATGCAAAATCCCTGCAAGAAGCATTGGCAGCCTTGGGTGCCGATAAAGCAGCAATCAGCACAGACATCGCTGTCAACGGTCCTGATATCGCAGAAAACGGTGCAGTGGTTCCAGTGTCGGTTTCGAGCAATGTGCCGAACACGGAATTCATGGCCATTCTGGTCGAGAAAAATCCTACGCCATTGTCAGCTACGTTCACTATCCCTGCAGGTACTGAAGCAAACATCAGCACCCGCGTGAAGATGGGCGGTACATCGAATGTGCACGCGCTGGTAAAAGCAAATGGCAAGTGGCTGATCGCTAGCAAAGAGATCAAAGTTACTCTCGGCGGCTGCGGCGGTTAAGTAATCTGCACTGAGCACGCTGTATATCTATACCAATTTTTGAGGAAATTATCATGGGAAATCCGATGCGCATTCGCGCGAATGCAAGCGGCGACGTCGTAGAAGTGAAGGTCTTGATGCGTCATGATATGGAAACAGGTCAACGCAAAGATGCAGCAGGCAAGCTGGTTCCTGCGCACTTCATTCAGACGCTGGTTGCCAAGTGCAACGACAAGGTTGTACTGGATTCATTGATGGGTACTTCGATCTCCAAGGATCCGTTCCTGTCGTTCAAATTCAAAGGCGGCGCAAAAGGCGACAAGATCACCATCACCTGGACCGACAATATGGGTGATAGCCGTACCGATGAAGCAGTAGTTTCCTGAAGCTAGTCATACGCAAATTAAACGGGAGCAGTCGTACCCGAGTGACATGAATGCGGCATAGACCGCATCCACTTTATTTTAAGGAGGGCGTAATGAGACATAGAGGCTTATATCTTTTAGCAGCGATCGCAATGAGCATGGCTGCATCTGCAATGGCTCAAGGGTCGGCAACGGACGAGATTGCAAAGTATCGTCAATTGCTGGCTGATGGTAATCCTGCCGAGTTGTGGGAAATGCGCGGCGAAGAATTGTGGCGCATGAAGGCAGGGCCAAAGAATGTCAGCCTGGAGCAATGCGATCTTGGTAAAGGGCCTGGTGTACTCAAAGGCGCTTATGCTGAATTGCCGCGTTACTTCAAGGATGCCAACAAGGTCATGGATCTTGAACAGCGCCTGATCTATTGCCGCATGAACTTGCAAGGTTTGACACGTGAACAAGCGGTGAAAATGCCGTTTGGCTCTGCTGGTAAGCCTTCTGAGATCGAGCCTATCGTGGCCTACATTACTTCCGAATCGAGAGGCATGAAAATGTCGGTGTCGACTTCGCATCCGGAAG
Organism: Herminiimonas sp. GW821-FHT09C12; assembly: GCF_059416385.1. Classification (NCBI taxonomy): domain Bacteria; kingdom Pseudomonadati; phylum Pseudomonadota; class Betaproteobacteria; order Burkholderiales; family Oxalobacteraceae; genus Herminiimonas; species Herminiimonas sp. GW821-FHT09C12. The sequence goes on along the minus strand of NZ_JBWKPC010000001.1, from coordinate 337,623 downwards.
AAAAACGTGCTTACGAAATCGGCAAGAAAGTTTTCTTCTACCGTGCCGGCTCGCATGACTTCGCGTGTGCAACTTGCCACTCGGTCGACAATCAACGCATACGATTGCAAGACCTTCCTAATCTGCTGAACAAGAGCAATGCACAGGCTGCTTACACAACCTGGCCGGCATATCGCGTATCGCAAGGCGAGGTGCGCACCATGCAGCATCGCTTGAACGATTGCTTCCGTCAGCAGCGCTTCCCTGAGCCGCTTTATGGCTCGGATGTCATCACTGCAGTGACGATGTTCCTCGCGAAAAATGCCGATGGTGGCGTCTATAACGGCCCAGCGCTGAAACGATAAGGAGGCGATATGAAAAAAATTGGCATCTTATTGGCATCGGCGGCAATCATCGCCGGTTGCGCAACAGTGGCAGCGAATAGTGACTATGACAAAGACACTGTTGCTATGTTGAAGTCTGACTTCAAATCCAAAGGTCCGGCAACGATGGAGCGCATGCTCAATCAGGACGATGCACAGAAATTGTGTAGCGAATATCCGAGCGACGTACCTAAGGATAAAGCAGCCGCACTGGAAGCTGAGCAAATGAAACTGGTGAAATATCCAGCGGATGGTAAGTATCTCGGCGATTGGAAAGAAGGCGAGAAAATTGCACAGAACGGTCGCGGCATGCAATCGTCTGATGCAATTGGTAGCGTGAACGGCGGTAACTGCTATGCCTGTCATCAAATCGGCAAAGCGGAAATTTCGTTCGGCAATATCGGCCCGTCTCTCTATCAATACGGCAAGATACGCGGTCAAAGCGAAGACATGCTGAAGTACACCTGGGCCAAGATTTATAACGCTCAAGCCTTCACTGCATGTTCGAACATGCCGCGCTTCGGCCACAACGGCATCCTGCAAGAAAAGCAAATCAAGGACGTAATGGCCTTGTTGCTGGATCCGGCTTCACCCGTCAACAAGTAATACGATCAGAGCATCGAAGACGCGCAGATTCATGGCGCAGCTTCGATGCTCGTTTCTTTGTCTTGTCCCATCGCTTGCGCACAGCAAGAACGGTGAGGCTATCTACCGAATACATTAGAGGAATAACATGGGGTTGAATCGTCGCGAGTTCATTCAGGTCATGGGTATTGCGGCCGCTGGCGGCATGCTGCTCGACGCCAAGGGCGCACTGGCTGCACCATCTGCTTCCAAGCTCTACGACGTGCCACGTTTTGGCAATGTCCACTTTTTACACTTCACTGATTGCCATGCGCAGCTGAAGCCGATTTATTTCCGCGAGCCTAATGTCAATCTTGGCATAGGTGACGCGGTTGGTCGTCTGCCGCATCTGGTTGGTGAACAATTGCTCAAGCAAATCGGCCTCAAGCCGAACACGCCGGAAGCGTATGCATTCAGCTATTTGAATTTTGAAAAAGCTGCGCAAACTTACGGCAAGGTCGGTGGCTTCGCGCATCTTTCAACACTGGTTAAACGCATGAAAGCGGGGCGTCCTGGCGCATTGCTGCTTGATGGTGGCGATACATGGCAGGGTTCGGCAACGGCTTTGTGGACCAATGGTCAAGACATGGTTGATGCCTGTCTGGAGCTGGGTGTTGATGTGATGACGGCGCACTGGGAAATGACTTTGGGCGACAAGCGCGTCAAGGAAATCGTCGAGAAAGACTTTAAGGGCAAGGTCGATTTTGTCGCGCAAAATATCAAGACGACAGACTTCGGTGATCCGGTATTCCCTCCGTACGTTTTGAAAGAAATGAACGGCGTGCAGATCGCGATTATCGGTCAGGCTTTCCCATATACACCTATCGCCAATCCGCGTTATCTGGTGCCTGAATGGAGCTTCGGCATTCAGGAAGAGAATATGCAAAAGATGGTGGATGAGGCGCGCAGCAAAGGTGCCAAGGTCGTCGTCGTGTTGTCACATAACGGTATGGACGTCGATCTGAAGATGGCGTCGCGCGTACGTGGCATCGATGCCATCATGGGCGGTCATACGCATGACGGTATCCCGACACCGGTGATCGTCAGCAATCCAGGCGGCAAGACACTGGTAACGAATGCCGGCAGCAACAGCAAATTCCTCGGCGTACTCGATTTCGATGTGCGTGGCGGCAAGGTACAAGGTTATAAATATCGTTTGTTGCCAGTGTTCTCGAACTTCCTGCCAGCCGACAAGAATATGGATGCATTGATCACGAAGATACGTGCGCCGTATGAATCCAAGCTCAATGAAAAACTTGCGATGACGGAAGGTACCTTGTACCGTCGTGGCAATTTCAATGGCACCTTCGATCAATTGATCGTTGATGCCTTGATGGATGTCAAAGGTGCGGACATTGCATTCTCTCCGGGCTTCCGTTGGGGCACATCTCTGTTGCCGGATAGTCCTATCCTGATGGAACATCTGATGGATCAAACCGCGACCACGTATTCGTACAGCACACTGACGGAAATGAATGGCGCGACGATCAAAACCATCCTCGAAGACGTCGCCGATAATTTGTTCAATCCTGATCCGTATTACCAACAGGGTGGCGATATGGTGCGTGTTGGTGGCATGAGCTACACGATAGAGCCTAAGCAAAAAATGGGTGGGCGTATTCAAGACATGCGCCTCGACGGTAAGCTGATTGATGCCAGCAAGACCTATAAGGTCGCTGGTTGGGCACCGGTTGCCGAAGGTGCGTCAGGCGAGCCGGTATGGGACGTCGTAGCGCAGTGGCTGCGCACGAACAAGGTCGTTACACCGCGCAAGCTGAACACGCCGAAGATTATTGGCATGGATGGTAATCCTGGTATCGCTAACTAAGACTGAGCTGACATGAAAAAAATTCTTGCAGCTCTGTTGCTGAGCGCTAGCTGTGTATCCGCATTTGCCTTTGATGCTGCGCAAGTACCGGATATCAAGCAAACCAAGGCAGGTTTGTATCTCGATGCCAAAGAAGCTTATGCATTCAAACAGCAGTTGGGTACAAAAGCTTATTTCGTTGATGTACGTACGCGTGGGGAAGTGTCCTACGTTGGTATGCCGACTATCGTTGATGCGAACATTCCATATGTTGAGCATCCGGACGATGCACCGTGGGACGACAAGAACGGCCGCTTCAAACTCGATGTGAATAGTGACTTCGGACCGGAGTTGGCACGTCGCATAAGTGCAAGCGGTTTAGGTAAAGACGATACGGTGATTCTGATTTGTCGCTCAGGTGATCGCAGTTCGCGTGCCGCCAATCTGCTGTCAGATCTTGGTTACAGCAAGGTGTATACCGTGGTTGATGGATTTGAAGGCGATGTGGCAAAAACAGGGCCGCAGGCAGGGCAACGCGTAGTAAACGGGTGGAAGAATGCGAATCTGCCGTGGAGCTACAAGTTGGACAAGAGCAAGCTGTATTTTCCCAAGTACTGATGTGAGGCATGATTGCATACCTTGTGTCATGCTATTAATTTCATACACTCAAGGTGTGCAGCATGCGTAATCGTTTGATGTTGCCCTTATCCCGTCTGTTCGTTCTGGTGTCCTTTTTATCTGCCGGATGGGCGCACGCTGCTGATGTGCGCCCCGGTGACACGCCGGTGTTGCCGACATTGACTACTCTGGATGGAAAAACGATCACGCCTGCCAGTTTGCGTGGCAAGGTTGTTGTGCTCAGTTACTTCGCTTCCTATTGCCCTTTCTGCGCGAATGAAGCTCCCAAGCTGCAAAAGCTGTATCGAGAGAACGCAGATAAATTGATCGTCATTGGCGTCAATATTGAAGTCGGTGATGCAGACCAAAAAACGAAAGCACTGAAGTGGGTAGAGAAATACCACCTTACTCATCCAGTTACGACTGACTATCTGGCACTGGAACGTGTGCTCGGTAAACGCAAAGGTTTGCCAGTCAACTATGTATTCGATAAGCGAGGAGTGCTGAGGCGTATAGATATCGGGGAAATCTTTGATGAAGACTTCGATGATATCGGACGTTTCGCCCAGCAAAATTAGGATGTGAAAATGAGTTTGCGTATTCTCTCGGTGCTGTTGCTTGGCCTCATGTTGAACGGCCATGTCGTCGCCGCTAATAAAGTGATGGCGGTGCCGATGTTGACCGATCTATCGCGCGACAGCACGCAAGCTCAACGTCAGGGCAAGCCCATCATTCTCTTCTTCACGTTGCCTGGTTGCTCGTTTTGCCATGTCGTGCGGAACAACTATCTATTGCCCTTGTTGCGTGATGCTCGTGTCAAGGAGCGTCCTGTCATCCGTGAAGTGGATGTGACGGGAACGCAGGCTGTTGTGAATTTTGATCATTCATGGGGCAATCATCGCAGCATAGCCAAGAGCTACAAAATTCATGCTGCGCCTACTGTTCTCTTTCTTGATGCTGCGGGATGTTTGCTGACGGCACCGATAGTCGGTGGCGATATTGCTGGCTTGTATGGTGGTTATCTTGATAATGCATTCGCTGAAGCGGCGAAAAAAATAGCTGCCTCCAGAAAACACAATAAGGCCAACAAAGGATGCGCGCAGCTATGAACCATTGTTGCGTATGTTTTCAGCAGTCGCGCGTGAAATAGCGCACTATTTTTTATCTTATAATATATAAAAATATATATTAAAATAATGCATATTGTTTTGTGCGCAAATGAGTAATGTAGATGAGTACAAAAGAAGAGGTTGATTTGGAATCGTTGCAGAAGGCAGCTTCCAAGGCATGCAGTTTGCTTAAGACTTTATCGAATCCGGATAGATTGCTGCTGCTTTGCCAGTTGTGCGAAAGCGAATACTGCGTGAGTGAGCTGGAAGTCGTGACGGGCATACGGCAACCGACTTTATCGCAGCAGTTGACCGTATTGCGCGAAGAGCAGTTGGTCAATACGCGGCGTGAAGGCAAACAGATTTATTACAGCATCGCCAGTACGGAAGCGATGGCAGTGATTGATGTGTTGTACCAGCAGTACTGTACTACTGGCAAAAGGAAAAAATAATGACTATCGACTGGGTGCACTTTACGCCGTGGAGTTCGCTATTGGGCGGATTGCTGATCGGCCTTGCTGCGGCATCGTTCATATTATTCAACGGCAAGATCGCCGGTATCAGCGGCATTTTGGGTGGCTTGTTGCGACCGGTGAAGGGCGATATGTCCTGGCGCATTGCCTTCCTGATTGGTTTGATCTTGGCACCGCTTGTGTTTGCTCTATTCAAACCTTTACCGGATGCACATATCGATGCCGATTTCGTGACACTGGTCATAGCTGGATTATTGGTAGGGATAGGCACGCGCTACGGTTATGGCTGTACGAGTGGGCATGGCGTCTGCGGATTGTCGCGTCTTTCACTGCGTTCGCTGGTGGCGACCATGACGTTCATGGCAGCTGGCTTTTTAACGGTATTTATTGTGCGACATCTGATCGCTTAAGGAGCGGAGTATGCAAATTGTCATGGCATTGCTCGCTGGTTTGATTTTTGGATTTGGTCTGATTATTTCGGGCATGGCTAATCCGGCCAAGGTGATCGGTTTTCTGGATATCGGTGGCAAGTGGGATCCCTCGCTGGCTTTTGTGATGGGTGGAGCCATTCTGGTGGGACTGATTGCATTCCGCATTGCTGCAAAGCGGACAACGACACTGTTGGGTGGCGCATTACGTTTGCCACAGGCAACGCAGATAGACCGCCGTTTGGTATTGGGCGGACTTGCCTTCGGTGTAGGTTGGGGGCTTGCTGGTTACTGTCCCGGCCCGGCGCTGGCTTCTTTGATTATCGGCAACAGCAAGACGATTATTTTTGTTATCGCGATGGTGGCGGGGATGGGGATATTCGAATTGCTGGAGCGCTATGCGCGTACGCAGCAGCATAAACATAGCTAATAGTATTTCTTCTTATTGCGGCCTCGTTTGAACGTGAGGCCGCAATAAATTAAAAAACAAAAAACCCGCATCGGCCGAGGCTGAAAGCGGGTTTTTGTATGTTCCGGATTGCTCTGAAAACATGTTCTTGGTGGTGATAGGTGGAATCGCACCTGTCGTTGCAAGAAATTCATAACCATATGATTTGTAAGCATTTTTTCTAGCGCTTGGTGTCGAGATTGAGTCAATGTGCATCACCTAAGTGATGCGCTTCAGGACAACATAACGTTCAGTGTATGCAAAATTTTCTGCGCCCGCTAGTTTAGAGAGTTATTCAAAGAGCTATAGTTGGAGTCCTAGCGGTAGCGGCAATTAATTTAGGCAGGAATAAATGGACGAAAAAATTGCACGGACAGTTCGCAATCTAAACAATTGGGAAGACTTACGCCAGTTCGAAGCAAACGCGCGCAAACTAAACCGGCTGACCAACGAGGTTGTCGCCGCAATTTCAACTCGTGCATCCGAACTAGCAAAAAAGCTGATCGAAGATAAAACAGGATTAGCTGTGAGCGAGCTATCGCCAGCTGAACAGAAAATTGTGCAAGCGGTAAGTCTGTATGTTGGGGTAATGCGGCAGCAGGGAAAGTATCCTGGCAGAACGCTTGAACAATTGAGAAATCGGGGCCTTATTGATGCCGCAGAAACCGCCGTAAGTCGAGCAAAACCCACGCAAGGATTTCAGACTTTGGTCGATGCCGACTTGGAAGACTTATCTTATGAGCAAATTATCGTAGACCATCCAGAAGAATTCTCAGTACGCGCACTATGGTTCGCCCGACGAACTCTCGGATTGCAAAATGAAATTAACTCGCCACCCGCCTATGTCGATAGCGAGACACAAGCCCGAACAGAAAAACTGATCCAGTGGCTCAAACTTCAGGCCAGAGAATATGACGGTCTTATTCCAGTTTTTTCCAATGCCGATGCCGCAGAGGTAATGGACATCAGTGACGCGAAACGCTTTGGTCGTGTTCACGGAAACATACAGTCCCGTATTGATTTGGCTTGCTACATTCTTGGCTTTCCACCACTTGGCTTAGCTGCCCAGGTTCCTTTTGAAAAAGCTTGGGGAAGAGAAGGCCGAACATGGTCTTTTCCAGTTGCGGATATGCAGGCTGCAACTCAGTCTCGCAACTGGACAGATGCAGAATTTGATCAAGTGCTTAGCGAAACGGAAAAACTACCAGGGCAGGCGCATGTCTTGTGGAAAGAAGCACTGCAGGGAAATACGGAAGTAGAAGTTAAAAACTGGGCTTATAGTTTGAAAGCCGATACTTCAAATGCGATACAAGAGGTGGGCATACCCGTAGCGCGCCGCAATGTCGCATGGTCCAGAGATGAATTGATTCTGGCGCTTGACCTATACCTACGTCATCGCGCATCTCCGCCTGGCAAAGATAGCGAGGAAGTTGGGGAGCTTTCTGAATTCTTGAACAGATTGAGCGTAGCGCTCGGTCGACCCATTACCGATACATTCCGTAACGCAAACGGGGTCTACATGAAGCTGATGAATTATCGGCGCTTCGATCCCGATTACACTAATGATGGCAAGGTCGGACTGACTCGCGGAAACAAGGATGAAGAAATCGTATGGGCTGAATTTTCCGGTGACTCAGCGAGATTGTTTGACGTTGTCGCTGCTATCAGGTTGACTGTGGAAAGTAATCCAGTTGGAACACTTGGCGGCGAAGACGAAGCTGGCATCGAAGAGGCGGAAGAGGGACGCGTTCTCACGCGTCTACATCGTGTTCGAGAGCGGAGCCGAACACTTGTTGAACAGTGCAAGAAAGCAGCGTTAAAGAAGCATGGTCGGCTGGTTTGTGAAGCATGTGAATTCGACTTTTCAGTAAAGTATGGCAGTGTGGGTGCTGGGCTTATTGAAGTTCACCATACCAAACCAGTTCATACGCTAAGAGAAGGTGACAAAACAAAACTTACCGATCTTGCATTACTTTGTGCGAACTGCCATAGGGTTGTGCATTCGTCGCGTCGCTGGCTTACCGTCGAACAGGTAAAGGCAGCGATTCGAGATTGACCAATTCCTGACGGCGAGTAGAACTTATGCATATCGAATAAGCGCCGCAAATAGAGAGGCCATAGTTCAGCGCGCAATAAGTCAGGCCGCTAAGTTAAGGGGCTGTCGGCCCGTTCAGACGATTCAAAAGCCGCTGCAATTGAATTAAGGACCAGGTGCCACCCCTGGATGTGCGGATGCCAAGCTCGTTCAACTCGACAATCATTTGACGCTGGGTCAGTCTCCGCAACTCAAAGCCTTTCACCTGGCCGCGAAGTTTTTCAGCGAATGCCGCAGCCTCTGATTGGCGGCGTTCGATATCAGGTTTCAGGTTGCCTGAACCGGCAGCGCCAAGCACTACACCACGTTTTTTAGCCATCGCCAAAGCGTCTTTGGTGCGCTCACTGATGCGCCTCGCTTCATGCTCGGCGAATGCCGCCATCAAGTGAATAGTCAGGTCGTTGGCGTCCGGTATATCGCACGCTACGAATTTGACGGCGTTCTTGCCGTTCCCGCGTGACGCCTCCATCAAGCCAGTGATGAAATGAACATTACGGGCAAGCCGGTCTAGCTTGGCGATCAAAAGCTTTGCACCGGACTTGCGGCACGCCTCAAGTGCAGCGCGAAGTTGGGGACGCTTTGCCAACGCATCGGCTCCTTTGCCTGTCTCAGTCTCAACAAATTCCGTGATCAGTTCCCATGCGCCTCCATTCAGGTATTGCGCCACCGCCGCCTGTTGCGCTTCCAAGCCGAGACCGGACGCACCTTGCTTTTGCGTGCTTACCCTTTAGTAAGCGATGTATTTGCCGTTTGTCATTTTTGCCCCATTGACTACATTACAAGACGTTCATTTAATATGTAGTCAAAGGTTAGCACGCCATGTAGATATTGCCGGATAAGAAAGACATATTCACAACCCTTATATGCAATTGAGTTGCAATAGTGTATGCTCATGATCTTGTACATCGCGTTTTATCGGTACCCTAACGTTCGGGCGCGATGAGTTTGGAAATAGAAGGTTCTGGCATATTTCAAGCGGTGGAGTTGGCTCGCAAGAGGCTTCGCAGACCGTGCCAGTGAATGTAATCAACGCACCTGACCTCGATCAGTTGATTGCATAACAGATAGCTGCGATGGAGATTGAGTTACAAAAAACTATACCCATGCCTTATGGGGTAGACAAGGTGACCACCTAACCCCCAATCTCTTGGGGTTAGGGGGAGTATGCCCTGAACTACCCCATGCCCCTAAAAAGCATTAAATTCTTTGAATTTGTTCTGTTAATTCTTTTGTTTGCCCTTGCTACGTTCGTAGCACTTCAACTTAATCAATTGTCCGTTCCGTATTCTTCAGAGATACATAAAAATTTCCCTGCTCGTCAAAGACAACTCTAAGCATCTTCTGCTGACTAATGTCGACACGAGACCGCGACATTTGAAGGTCACGATTAGAACGGAATCTTGCAGCGTCCATTACCACTTAATTACAGTCCACAGCTCTACCAGCATCGGTAACGCTTGTTCGGCACGTATGAGTAGTACCGTCTTTCATTATGTATGTGTCGTATCTATTGCCAACACCAGGAGCGGAACGAATATGCTTCACAGCTTTCTTTTCGTACTCGGCTGATCCAGCCTGCTGTGTAGCATCGAACGCTGTATTTTCAGCTTCTGCTTCTGCACGATATTCGCTCGGCTCTTTTGTTCGAATGGTGTGCCTCACTATATTGAGTCTGCTTTTCATTTTGTAGCAGTAATAGTCGCTGCCTGCGGGTGTTGTTTGGGCAACGATTAATGCATCCAATGCATCGAGATAATTTGCCTTCGAGTTTGCTTTCCAAGGATTGTCCCCGTTAAGGTTGCATTCTTTGCATCCAATGTGCGTAAACGCCTCCAATCGACTAACGCATTCAGCTTTCTCTTTGTCATATTTCGCTTGTTGTTCTTTGCTAGTGCATCCTGCTATTAAGCAAAGCAAAAGTAGCTGCGTCATAAAAGCGAGTTTCATCATCGGTTGCCTTCTTGGAAGTGAGTTTAATAGTGGCGGCGACAGTGTCAATTGCTCGATATGTCTCGATTAGAGAGGTATCAATTAGAGCGTGGCCTTGCAGTGTACATTAGCCGACATTTACGGGGTGAATATTCCTCTCCGAAAACGTTTCGGCTCTGCGGTGAAAGCCATGAGACTGAACACTGGCTTGTCCCAGGAAGCCTTTGCTGACCACTGTGGGTTTGCGCGCAGCTATATGAGTCGCCTTGAACGAGGTAACGCTAATCCATCACTGGATGCAATTGAAAAACTTGCTGCTGCCTTTGATGTAGATGTCGCGGTGTTGTTTGTCACCCAGGTTGAAGCAAAAAAACGATAAAAAGTGCATAAGAAACGCTCAAGGATTCCTCCCCTTTTTTTCTCTTATACATTGCGGTAGTCTTAGATATATAAGAGTTGATTCGAAGGTGATGACTTCATCATTCCGAGAAAAATTTCAACTTGCCTTATACATTTGCAATTCAGCAATTCAAAGTGCCGACTAAATAAGTGATCCATGCTTGGACCGCGCAATGCGGGGAGGATTAGGCTCAGAACAATTTGAACTCTGCCAAACTGCTGACCTGTTGCTCTCTAGGAGAGACTTTACGTGGCTCGGAATGACAAGCGGTAGGGTGAGTGAATTTCATTAAGGCAGTCCCCAGCTCAGCTCTGACTAACTGAGTCCGCATTGCTAGGCACCTTACAGAAACATTAATGTTTTTAAAAATACTATCCGTGTTTTGGGGTTTGAATAGCGCCAAAAACGCCAATATTGGTAATATTTGAACAACTAATAATTCTTTAAGGAAATTGATAATGAGTATTGACGTCTATTAAACAAGATGGCATTCTCAAATTGTTATTTACCGGTTGGTCAATATATGTCGTTGATTTGGTACGATTTCTTTGCTATAGTCGCTGGCTGTCATTGAACTAACTTCATCTTTGGTTAGTCTGTCTACATCATAATGCTCTCGAGGGGCTTGCCGTGAAAACTGATCCAGTGCTTAACAGCACAGTACCAACACTTAAAATCGATCCGCAAACTCTAGCTACAATGGCTGGTGTGTTGCTGGGCGGTGGTGCGGTTGATCATGAGTTCGAAAATGGCTGCAGCACAAAAATCAGCGACATGCTGAAATCGGGAAGTGGTGGATTCCTGAATACTGATAAATATCCGCGTCCAGCTTGAGCGGGTTACCGATGGGCGAAGTAGTTCCTATTGTCTCGGCTTCGCCCGCCGATGCGGCCTTAGCATTACTCAACAGTGATATTGAAGGGATTCTCCAGCAATTTTTCTGGGGTGTACCTACAGGCCTAAAGTTATATCGGGATCATTGTTCGCCGTTTCCTAAGCCTACTGATATGGCTGCTCAACGTGCTTTTGAAGACGAATCTATCGCCTGTATCAATCGTATTCGCAAGGTTATAGAAACTTGTAAAGACGAACTGATGCTGAATGCTGCGGCTAGTATTTTCAAGTACCTTACAAATCACCGAGTCAAATCCCACTCTCAAGATCCATTTAAACTCGCTTATTGGTTTGGAATCGCGTTAACTAATAAGTTAATTGAGGAAGTTGATAAAAAGGTTTCGTTAATTCTTACTGCATGCGTCCTGGATATTTTTTGCTATTCGCATTGCGAAAAAGAAATGCCTCCAATTCTGCGCTCTAAACTTTTTATATCCATTTCAGATGGAAGAAGTGCGCAAGAATTCGGTGAGCATGGAATTTACTTCTCATTCAAGCTAATTGCTAAACTAGCAAAATAGTTCTTGTACTCTTCTGTACATTCTTACCCCCTGTCTTCGATTCTTAAAGTAGCTAACACTGCTACAGCCTTCAGACTGTATCAACTTCATACGAGGTAAGTACTGAGTCGTCAGCTGCGGTGTCTAAGCGAGTCAAATCAGAACGTAGAGTGTTTCTGGACGCGGGTTTGATTCCCGCCATCTCCAGCAATAAAATAATCAACTCGCTTGAGTCGCAATTTATTAAGCACCTAGTGTTTTGTTGAGTAAAGCTGCGACTGCATCCAAGCCGCGCTCGACACCCTCGATGGATAAGCGACGGTGATTCTGTTTCAGCTTTTCATATCGTTCCGCGTCAGAGCTGGCGTATCGCCGTCCGGCCAGAGCTTCTGAAATATGGCTGGGTACGCCGGCATCGCCCAAGACGCGTTTGAATGTATGGCGCATTGAGTGAAAGTAGGCGAGGCTATCGGCATCGAATTGTTGATGTTTTGCGATTGCATCCAATTCCCTGCCGCCCCATCGACTGATGTAATGGCTCCATTTAATGATATGCCCCAGATCGGATTTTACTTCGCGAGGTTTCCATTCTTTTGAAAAGGGTCGTTGGAATCCTGCTTGTTGTTGATCTCTCAAAAAATCAATAAAGCCATGCTGAATCAGTGACGCGTGTATTGGCACGTGCCTCCAAGTGGATACCTTTTTTAACGACTTTCGAACTATGCCGTCAGGGTCAGGGCGACCGTCCAATTTTAAATACCAGATACCCGCCTCTTCGTCGTTAACCAAGTCAGATTTCAAATGAATTTGGCAAAGCTCTTCGATTCGGCATCCCAAAAAGGCGGGGGCAATCGTAACCCAGAACTTATACGGATTGCTCCGTCTATATTGCTTAGCGTTTTCGAACACTAAGGCAAGCTGTTCTAGGGTGAAAGCGTCCCTGTCTTCTGACTCGGGGGAGTCTCTCTTCGGCATTAGTGTTTTTGTCGTGAGCGCGGATAGGCCTGCTGTCCTGACGCGATGCCAGTTCAGAAAGCTTGCGACGGTGGTCATGTAATGACCTTGCGAGGTGATATTTGGTACCGTTGCCAATACGTGACCGCAGTAGGCCACAAAATCCGCTTGGTCGATCTTCAGCACGTCTTTGGCGTCACCAAAATACTTTTGAGCATGATCAAGTTTGCTGCGATAGGTCGCCTTCGTCTGCGCTTTGATCTGTGACTTACTGAAATATTCTGTGAGAGCCGCTCTGAAGGGTTTGTGAGTGATTGTGTGGCTGATATTGTTGCCGTGGCCTCTTATGCCCTCTAGCGCAGTTCTAATCGCAGAGTTGACTGCATCCTGCTCTTCCGGCTCAGCTTTGACGTAAAGTTTCTTGGGCTTCCCCAAGTCGTCGAGATCGATCTCCATTTCCCAGTTGGTGATGAAGCCGTCGGAAGCGTTTGATTTTGTTGACATTGCTATGCGTCGGAAAATTGAATCGGTTTGAGCCGCAAGCCCCCGACCCCGAACGACAGCTAAGCGGCGGTCACTGGTTTCTAGTGATTGCACGAACACCTGCCGACCAAAGACGTGCTGTGCTGCTTTAGGAACTCGCCGTCGGAAATAATAAATGGTTCCGTGCCGCGATTTTGTTAAGAACGTGCCTGCCATGTGTAGCACCTTTGTGCAACACCAAGCGGGTAGGGCGGCAAACAAAAAGCCGCTGATCCTTACGAATCAACGGCTTATGTATTTTTTGGTGGTGATAGGTGGATTTGAACCACCGACCCCAGCATTATGAGTGCTGTGCTCTAACCAACTGAGCTATATCACCAGATAGCCGAAAATTATCGCGTTTTTGGCCGTCCCTGTCAATATCCAATTCCATTACTTAGCAAGATATTGGGCAAAATCCTTGGCTTCTGCGGGTTTGCAGGAGATGAAATTATTATTGAATTTGCAATCAGGGCTTTTTTTGAGCGTTTTCTATCTGCTGCAAAATTGCGCCGGCAGCATCGGGTGCAAGACAGTCGATAACATGTCTATCTTCCATCGAGCGTAGCCAGGTTAATTGTCGTTTGGCTAGTTGGCGTGTGGCGGCGATGCCTTTTTCGCGTAATTCACCCAAGCCGTAAGCGCCGTCCAGATATTCCCAGCTTTGGCGATAGCCGACACAGCGCATGGATGGCAGGCCGAGATGCAAGTCGCCACGTGCGCGCAATGCTTTCACTTCATCGAGCAAGCCACCGCCTTTCAGCATGGCATCGAAACGCGTTGCTATGCGTGTATGTAAAACACTGCGATCAGATGGTTCCAATGCAATTGGCAATAGAGTAAAAGGCAATTCAGTTTTTGGTGCTTGTGCCAGCAGTGCTGACATCGGTTGTCCGGTCAGTGCGAGGATTTCCAATGCGCGTTGTATGCGTTGTGCATCGTTTGGCTTCAAACGAGCCGCAGTGATGGGATCCAAGGCTGCCAGCTTGGCGTGCATGGCCGGCGAGCCGATGATTGCTGCTTCGGCATCCAGCTCGGCGCGGAGCGCGGCATCGGCCTGCGGCAAGGCATCCAGCCCATCTTTCAATCCTTTGAAATACAACATCGTGCCGCCGACCAGCAAAGGCAGTTTGCCGCGTGCGCTAATTTCTGCTGCCAGGCGTATGGCATCCTGACGAAATTGCATGACCGAGTACGATTCCAGCGGATCGAGGATGTCGATCAAATGATGCGGTACTTGCGCGCGTTCTTCATCAGTTGGTTTGGCAGTGCCGATATCCATCTCGCGATACACGAGAGCGGAATCGACTGAAATGATTTCCGCCGGGATGCGTTCTGCAATGGCTAGCGCGGCAGCAGTTTTGCCGGAAGCAGTCGGCCCCATGATGGAGACGACCAACGGTTTTGCGGAATGGGTAGTCATGCGCTTGCTGCTTGAATGATGGACACTTTAGCGTCCGCGCTCGAAGAGTTTATCCAGATCGGATAAGCCTAGCTGCACCCAGGTTGGACGGCCGTGATTGCATTGGTCTGCCCGTTCGGTTGCTTCCATTTGACGTAGCAGGGCGTTCATTTCCGGGCCGGTCAGCGTACGGTTGGCACGCACCGCGGTATGGCAGGCCAATGTGCCGAGTAATTCATTGCGTCGCTCGACCAATACACGCGAGCCGCCGTATTCACGTACGTCACGCAATACATCGCGCGCCAGTGTTTGTGCATCGGCACTTTTCAACAGTGCGGGTACAGCGCGCACGGCCAAGGTGGTCGGTGACAAGGCAGCGATGTCGAAGCCTAGTGATTGCAGTATGTCTTTATTGTCTTCCGCTGTGCCAACTTCCACGCCATCAGCGTAGAAGGTAATCGGGATCAGCAGCGGTTGCACCTGCATCGCATTATCGTCCAGCGCATTTTTTAATTGCTCATACAGTATGCGTTCGTGTGCGGCGTGCATATCGACTAGCACCAAGCCTTTGGTGTTTTGTGCCAGGATGAAAATTCCGTGCAACTGTGCCAGCGCAAAGCCGAGAGGAAATTCATCATCGGATAAAGTCTGCGTGTTATTGCCGGTGAACGCTTGCAGTGGCGAAGACGCGCCGTTGTTTTGATCCGCTATAGGTTCTGCGCCAAAGAGTGCGCCATAACTTGCAGTTGTTTGCGCGACGCCATACGGCGTATTGAATTGCGGCGCGAACGATGTCTGTTGCTGCTCGCGCAACCACGGCATAGCACCGGATGGTGCCGGTGTTGGCGAAGGAACTGCGCCGAATGCTGTGGCAGATGTTTGTGCCAAGGCGCGACTAACGGCATGGAAGACAAACTGATGTACGGCGCGACTATCGCGGAAGCGTACTTCAATCTTCGATGGATGCACGTTGACGTCGACCAATGCTGGATCGAGATCAAGACTGATCACATACGATGGGTAGCGATCACCATGCAATACATCTTGATAAGCGGAGCGTACTGCGTGCGTCAATAATTTATCGCGTACGAAGCGGCCATTTACATAGAAGTACTGCGCATCGGCACGCGCCTTGGAGGCTGTTGGCAAGCCGATAAAGCCGTGCAAGCGCAAAGGGCCCGCGGCTTCTTCCAAAGGCATGCGCGCGCCGGAGAATTCATTGCCGAGTATATGTGCGCTGCGCTTGGCGATATCGTTCACCGCCCAGTGATCGATGGTGCGGCCGTTATGTGACAGCGAGAACGATACGTCCGGGCGCGACAAGGCGATGCGACGCACGACTTCTGCGCAGTGGCCGAATTCGGTTTGTTCGGTTTTTAAAAACTTGCGACGTGCAGGTGTATTGAAATACAAATCCTGTACATCGACGGTGGTACCTAATGCGCCGGAAGAGGGCGCAACCGTGCTTTTTTGATCTATGGTTTGCACGCCGCTGATTTCCCACGCGTGCTGTGCATCTGCTGTGCGTGATGTCAGCGTCAGTTGTGCAACGGATGCAATGGATGCCAGCGCTTCACCGCGAAAACCCAGTGTGGCGACATTTTCCAATTCGGTCAGCGAATTGATCTTGGATGTGGCGTGGCGTGCCAATGCCAGTGGCAATTGTTCCGGCGCAATGCCGCGACCGTTATCGGTGATCGCGATGCGTTTTACGCCGCCTTGTTCCAGTCGCACACTGATTTGCGTGGCACCAGCATCCAATGCGTTTTCGAGCAATTCCTTGACGACGGCAGAGGGGCGCTCGACTACCTCGCCGGCGGCGATTTGCGAAATGAGTTGGTCGGATAGTGGCTGTATCGGCCGAACGGGCTGGGAGGATGCGTGCATGGATAGATTATAACGTTGCATGCGCATGAGCTGCAGTGAACTGTCGCTGCAAAGCGTAGTCTTTCTAGGTTGTCTGTCAGCCTGATCGCTGGTGTATGATGCTGCCGCTACCAAGGAAAATTATGGATTTCATGCAGTTCTTCGACATGATTTTGCATGTTGACAAGTATCTCGGCATTTTTATTGCGCAATACGGCATGTGGATTTATGTCGTTCTGTTTGCCATTATTTTTAGTGAAACCGGTTTGGTTGTCTTCCCCTTTCTACCCGGTGATACCTTGCTCTTCATTGCGGGCGCATTCTGTGCGTCTGGCCAAATGAATCTATGGCTGCTGCTCAGTCTGTTGATGGCAGCGGGAATCCTTGGTAACACGGTGAATTACTGGATAGGTCACTTGGTGGGTGAAAAAGTGTTTACCCACGATTACCGTTGGCTGGACAAGGATGCCTTGAGAAAAACGCATGCCTTCTATGAAAAGCACGGCGGTAAAACCTTGATACTTGCGCGCTTCATCCCGTTTGCTCGCACCTTTGCGCCGTTTATTGCCGGTATATCGGATATGACTTTCTTCCGATTCCAGATATTCAACTGCGTCGGTGCGATTCTGTGGGTAGGGATACTGGTGGTGGGTGGTTATCTGTTCGGCAATATTCCGATCATCCGCGATCACTTGAATACCATCGTGCTGGTCGGTGTAGGCGCAGCCTTCGTGCCAGTCGTGATCAGTGCCTTATGGCGTTTCGCTAAACGATTCAGGAAAGAATCGATCAAGAATTAATCAGCGTGCGCGGGCTGCGCACACTACATCATTCTGCTTTTTGCCAGCGGTGGATTTTTTGCAAAGTATTTCTTGATGCCTTGCGCCACCGCATCGGCCATCCGATCCTGATACGCATCGTCGTTCAGTTTGGCTTCTTCTTCCGGATTTGAAATAAACGCGGTCTCGATCAGAATGCTCGGGATGTCTGGCGCTTTCAATACTGCAAAACCTGCTTGCTCCACCGCATTCTTGTGCAAGCGGTTGATGCCACCGATTTCATTCAATACCGCTTTGCCTAGTTTCAGACTGTCGTTGATCTGCGCGGTTGTAGATAGATCGAGCAAAACGCTGGCGAGTTGCTTGTCGTGATTCTTGATGTTGGTACCACCGATCAGATCAGCAGCATTCTCCTTATTGGCGAGCCAGCGCGCAGCAGTTGAGCTGGCACCTTTCTCCGACAAAGCGAATACCGATGAGCCGTTGGCCGTCGGTTGCACAAACGCATCTGCATGGATGGAGACAAACAAATCAGCCTGCACCTTGCGCGCTTTTTGTACGCGCACATGTAGCGGCACAAAATAATCGCCGTCACGCGTGAGCATGACGCGCATATTTGGATGTTGTTCCAGTTTGGCCTTCAGGCGTTTGGCGATAGACAGCACGATATGTTTTTCGTAGCTGCCGCCGCGTCCTACTGCGCCGGGATCTTCGCCGCCATGGCCGGGATCGAGCGCAATGGTCAGCATGCGGCTGACTTGCGGTGCGCGATCCACTTTAGGTTCTGCATACGGCGGTTTGACTTCGGCAACCGGCGGCGGCATTGTTTCAGTCGGTTTATCCAGCGACCATTGACCTTTTTCTATCAGCGCGGCAATCGGATCAGGAGGATTGACTGGGTACAAATCGAATACCAAGCGGTGCTGATATTTATCGACCGGGGCCAAGGTAAATACCTGCGGATTGACTTCTTCCTTCAGATCGAACACCAGACGCACGACACCAGGCTTGTTTTGGCCGACACGTACTTGTTTGATGTAGGGATCGTTGGGCTGAATTTTTGCGATCAGACTTTTCAGTGTCGGATTCAGATCGATGCCTTCCACGTCCACCACCAGCCGTTCCGGATCCTTGATGATGAAATGGTTGGTCTTTAGATTCGCATCGTTTTCCAGCGTGACGCGTGTGTAATCTTCTGATGGCCAAACGCGCACGGCAAGAATTTGCGAAGCGAATGCCGGCAAAGGGGAAAAGAGCGAGATGAGTAAAGTGCCGCCCGCCTTGAGGACGGTGCGACGCACTCTTGCTTTTACAGGTTTGGAGCGAATTTCAGTCGATTCAGACATTCAACACCTTGGTCGGACAACGCTTGCAATTCTACATCACGCCCTTCGCCTGCAACTGCGAGCGAAATGCTGATATCGGGAGGAGGCAATACCGTTTCAGCCTTTTCAGGCCATTCGATGACGCAAATGGTTTGATGATTGAAGTATTCGCGGAATCCGGCATCAAGAAATTCTTCAGCACTCGCCATCCGATATAAATCGAAATGGATCACATTGACGGTTTGCTCGCCTATGGTGACTGTATATGGCTCGGCTAATGTGTAGGTTGGACTTTTTACATGGCCGCTGTGGCCTAGCGCATGCAGCATGGAACGCGTCAATGCGGTTTTCCCTGCACCAAGATCGCCATGCAGATAGATCGTCAGACCTGGTTGCAATGCGCGCGCGAGCGCTGCACCGAGGGCGATGGTGCCGGCTTCTTCATGCAAATGGGCGGTGTAGTGTTGCATTGAATAGACGTGTCCGTAAATTACTGGTCAATGATCTCGTTCTTTGCCGTGCTTGGCTAACAGTGCGCAGCAGTACGATGCAATTGTTTAAGCAGAGTTCAATTTTCCACTACTTCTGCGTGATCTTATTATTTTGGTGTTGCGACAGCGATGAGAGTTTACTTTACTGTAGCAGCGCCAGCCAAAGTGGCAAGCTTGCCATGGAAATCAGTGTGCCGGCAGAAATCAGAAATGCAACAAAAGGTCCATTTCCACCCATACGAACAGCCAACACATATGCGCTGGATGCCGTCGGCAATGCCGCGAACATGACGACCATTTGTAAATGTAAGGGCGATAAGCCTATCCACAATCCGAGGACATACGCGACGATAGGTACGAACAATAGTTTGACGACGAGGAAATAGGCGGCAATACCCTTTGATGCTTCCAGGCCATTCAAGCGCAGTCCGGCACCAACCATGATCAGACCAAGTGCGATGGACGCATTACCCAAGCGTGACAGGAAAGCGCTGGCCAAATCGGGCAGATGAAAGCCGAGCAGATTAAAGATGACGCCGCCCATGGTTGCCATCAACAACGGGTTCTTTACTAACTCCATCAGCAGATTGCCTTTGTTCTTCACCAGCGCATGGACTGCTGCCATATTGCATAAAGGAACAGCAAAGCCGATAGCCAAGCCCATCAAGGATGCGCCTTCATCGCCGCCGAGTCGGCCTGCGATCGCGAGCGCAATGTAGGAGTTGAAGCGAAATGCGGTTTGCAAGCCGGATTCGAAAATCATCGGGCCGGCTTTGAATAGCGGCTTTGCCAGCCAACCTAAAACAATACCGGCGACGCATGTCGCGATGACAATCTGAAGAAACTGCGCAGTCGTGCCGAAATTGATAGGCGAGCGTGCGGTGGAGTAAAACAACAATGCCGGAAACAGCACGTAGTAAATCAGCTTTTCCGTCCCGATCCAGAACTCGTCATGCCAATTCGTGACGCGAAACAGCACAGCGCCGAACAGAATCAGCATGAAATCAGGCAGCAGGAGGTTGACGATATGCATTGCAATCAGCGACAGGCGCCGGAACGGGAAGACAGGTTAGGGGATAAAGCGGTGCAATGGTGCGGCATGCAAGACATGAGTCTTGCATGCATAAGATTTTACTTCAACAGGCGTGCCAACTCGACTGCTGTTTTTACATTCATCTTGTCGAAAATATGTGCGCGATGAACTTCTACTGTGCGCATGCTGATGCCCAGTTTGTCGGCAATGACCTTGTTCATCTTACCTTCAAGGATCAAATCCAATACTTCGCGCTCACGTCCGGATAGCGCTGACAGGCGTGTGTGTATGGCTGCGCTGGCCGAAGCATGCTCCGACGAAGTCAGCGCTTCTTGTATGCGATCCATCAACTTGTTGTCGTTGAACGGTTTTTCAAAGAAGTCGAATGCGCCACGCTTCAAGGTATCGACTGCCATCGGCACATCGCCATGGCCGGTCAGGAAAATGACTGGAAACGCTTGCGTCAAGCCACGTGCAGTGAGCAGGTCGAACAAGGCAACGCCGCTAATGTCCGGCATGCGAACATCCAGCAATACGCATTGGCCCTGCGTGTTGGTGCGTGTCGTGCTGTCTAGCGTAGCGAGAAAGGTCTTGCCGCTTTCATATGCAGTGGCGGGGATGCCACGTGATTTGGCCAGCCACATCAGTGAATCGCGGATTACTTCTTCATCGTCAATAATGTGCAGCATTGAATATCCTGTCGGTCTGCCGTATGTCTTGTTACGTTTACTCTCACAGCGACTATATATTGTCGCGGCCAGATGATAGAGCTTAAAAGTGTCAAAAATATATCAAAAAGATATCTTTTAATTTTTACTTTGCACGCATTGTCGTTTCGATCAATTTATTTTGCAACGTCGGGAGCGAGAAACGGAAGGTCGTGCCACCGCCCGGATTCTCTGTGTGGGTGAGTGTGCCACCGTGAAATTCGATTGCCGTACGACAAATACTCAAGCCCATGCCCATTCCGTCTGCCTTGGTTGAGAAGAACGGCGAATACAAGCGTTCGGACACTTCTGCCGGTATGCCGTGTCCTTGATCGCTGATGGAGACGATGACATTTTGCGGTACGGCATCGTCGACTGTAGCTGCAATTTTCAATAGGCGTTTTTCTGGTGCTGTATCTTGCATCGCTTCGATGGCGTTGCGAGTCAGATTGAGCAAGACTTGCTCCAGCAACACATGATCGGCCAGTACTGGCGGCAAGGTCGATGGAATGTCGATCTTGATCATGACGAAATATTTTTGCGCTTGTAATTCAACCAGAGGTGCGACGCTCTCTATCAATTCCGCGATGGTAACGGCGGTACGCATAGGTTCACGTTTTTTGACGAAGGTGTGCACGCTGCGGATGATTTGTCCTGCGCGTTGCGCTTGGGCTTGGGCTTTTTCCAATGCGTGCGTCAGCATGTCGATATTGACTTCGTTGGCTCTGGATTTATCGCGCTCCAGCATATTCAGCGCACCAGTGGTGTAGCTGGAGATTGCAGCAAGCGGCTGATTTAATTCATGCGCCAGCGTCGAGGCAATTTCACCCATGGTGGCGAGGCGTGCGCTGGCTTGCAGTTTTTCTTCCTGTTGTCGGTTCAAGTCTTCTACGCGTTTGCGATCAGAGATATCGAGGATGGAGCCCATCCAACCGGTTTGTGCGCCAGTGTTATCAACCAGTGGCGATTCAAAAATCAACACCGGGATACGACGACCATCTGCATGCTGGAAAATAGTTTCAAAGCCTTGTGGATTGGCAGTGCCTGCGGCGACTTGGGAGAAGTGTCGATGATACTCAGACCTTGCTTCTGGTACCCAATACGGCATAGGAGGCAAGTGCCCAACAATGTCTTCCGCGGGTATGCCTACCATTTGCGAAAAAGCCGGATTCACATAGGTCACACGCCCTTCCAGATCGCGTGCGCGCAAGCCTGTAATCAACGAGTTTTCCATCGCGGTACGGAAAGCAATTTGTTCGCGCAAAGCGGTTTCTGCAGCAAGGCGGCGATTAATGTCGCGCCACAATGCGATCAAGCTCCACGCCAGCCCGAGCGACAACAGGATGACCGTATCGACCAGCAGACTTGGTAACAGCTTGGGTGCGCTCTTGATGCTGTTGGTGCTCAGCTTCAACGAGACACCAGCAAGATTGAGCGCGCGTCTATGTGTATACACACCACGTCCGGCGCCACCTGATGCGCGTTTGTGGATGATTACATCATTGATGTCTGTGAGCGCGATTTCATTATCTTGCGCAAACCACCATGGCACCATGTCATCCAATATGCTGGATGCGAGATAGCTCGCAATAATGCTGCCTATATATTTGTTGCCGACAAAAAGCGGTACGTGATAATCGATCATCACCGGCCCGCTGATATCGGTAGCGGGCTGACTGTAGAGCGGTGTTCTGGTCGTGCGTGCGCGTTCGTTGGCTTTTTTCGATGGTGCTGACAATTCATTGAAGGTGATCAATGTTTCGTCGGTCGAGGTGAGCAGTTTGCCGTTTGCATCGAGCTCGATGATGCGGTGGATTTCGTGATTATTACGAATTAAACTCTCCATCCGATCAAGTAAGCGTTTACCTGTCAGATAGCCTGAGATAATCTCGGAGCCCATCAAGCCCAAGCTTTCTTCGTTGCGTTGTAGCTGGAAGCGTATGGTTTGCTCGACCCACAAGGAATCGGCAATTAATTGTTCCTGGCGCTCGCTGGCTTCCTGTTGCTTTTCGTGCAATGGCAACCAGATCAGGGTTGTCAAAAACAGTAGTGCCAGAAATAAAGGGGCAAGCCAGCGCCACGCTTGTTTGCGACTTGGAAAGCCGAAGCTTGGTGAACGAGGTTGATTTGGTATCATAAATAACAATGTAAAAAATCGACTGGCTGTGCAGTAGCGCTGGCGATTTTTTGTGGTTCATTCACAGCATTACATTCAAATTAAAAAATGCTGGTGTATTTCAAGTGTGTGCGTGAGGCATCTATTGTGGCGGAGAATGTGGTTATCCACACTTGTGATGCCATGAGTGACTGCGCATAGTAGCAACCCCAATTTGAAACTTTCTGGTCGTGCGATGAAATTAGCAACAAAACTACATTTGTTTCTGCTGGGCTTGGCATTATCGCTGACCAGCGCAATTGTATCTGCGCAAACGACTACTGTAATCAAATTCAGCCACGTTTCTGCCAGCGATACCCCTAAGGGCAAGGCGGCCCTGCGTTTTAAGGAACTGGTTGAAGAAGCCAGCCGCCGTCGCATACGGGTGGACGTTTACCCAAATAATCTGCTTTATAAAGAGTCGGACGAGCTGGAAGCGCTGCAATTAGGTGCGGTGCAGATGCTGGCTCCATCCTTGGCAAAATTGGCAGAATTCGGCTCGCCGGATTTTGAGGTCTTTGATTTGCCATTCGCTTTTGCCGACAAGGACGCGGTAGCGCGCATTACAGAAGGGCCAATCGGTAAAGGTTTATTAAAGAAGCTGGATTCCAAAGGCATGATAGGGCTAGCGTATTGGAATAGTGGCTTCAAGATCATGTCGGCGAACAAAGCATTGAAGACGCCGGCCGATTTTGTCGGACTTAATATGCGGATACATCCATCCAGAGTATTGGGTATGCAAATGGAAGCGCTAGGTGCTGCGCCACAGATACTGGACGCGCATGAGGTTTATCCCGCGCTGCAAGTGCATGCGATCGATGGCGCTGAGGGTACGCCAGCCAGTTTTTATGCAAGAAAATGGTATGCCGTACAAAGCAATGTGACGATATCGAATCATGGCTATCTGGGCAGTGCCGTCGTCGTCAATAAAAAATTCTGGGAAAATTTGCCATCGGATCTGCGTAATGCGATTGAAGTATCGATGCGTGAAGCAACTACCTACGGCAATCTTCTGGCCGAGCAGGAAAATGCTGCTGCACTTGAACGTATCAAGAAAATGAAAAAATTGACCGTGCATACCTTGACCGAAGCAGAAACTGCTGCCTGGCGTCAGGCTTTGTTACCGGTGCAAAAAGAACTGGAAAGCAGAATTGGTAAAGCGATCGTGTTTGCCGTGACGCGCGATTCTGATGCGCGCCGCGTAAGCGGACGCTGATTCTCATTACTCCGCCCGCACACTTTCAGTGCGCGCTGTTTTCACTATTTTGAACCATCACTCATTTAGTATTGATTATTCGCAAACGATAATATTTCTTTTCTTGCGGACGGCAACTAAAATCGTTTAGTCTTGTCCCCGCAAGTTTGGTGAAAGGTTCAGTTAGTATTATCGCCCTCCCTAGATTAGTTCAGGAAGATATAGGATCGCTAGAATCCTCCACGTTTTTGGTACAAAACGTCTCTTCCACCCAATCAGAGGTATTAACTAGCATCCTTGGTATCGTTTTTTTGACGACTTTGATAGGATGCACGAACAATAGTGACCCGAGCCACTCGGATCTCAGTTGTAGCCTTTCCAATAATTATTAAATCTGGAGACACGTCACATGAAACATAAATTTCTGAAGTCGGTTGTTGGCCTTGCTGTATTAGCTAGCGCATTTTCATACGCCCAAACACCTTATCCAACCAAGCCGATCACGATGATTGTGCCGTTTGCTGCAGGCGGCCCTACCGATACTGTTGCACGTCTGGTTGCACAGTCGATGGGTAATACATTGAAGCAAACAGTTCTGGTTGAAAACGTCGGCGGTGCAGGCGGAACTATCGGTGCAGCACGTGTTGCGAAATCGGCACCAGATGGTTACACCCTGTTCTTGCATCACATCGGTCAATCGACAGCGCCATCGCTGTATCGCAAGTTGAGCTACAACGCGATTGATGATTTCGAGCCAGTTGGCCTGATCACCGATGTGCCTATGACTCTGATCGCACGCGGCGACTTCCCAGCTAAAGACTTGAAAGAGTTGCTGGCTTACGTTAAAGCTAACAAAAACAAAGTGACTTACGCTAATGCTGGCGTTGGTTCCGCTTCGCATCTGTGCGGCATGTTGTTCATGACTGCAATCGATACTGAATTGACCACTGTTCCATATAAAGGTACAGGTCCGGCAATGAACGATTTGCTCGGCGGTCAGGTTGATATCATGTGCGATCAAACCACCAACACCACCAGCCAGATCAAAGGCGGCAAAATCAAGGCTTACGCTGTAACCACAAAAACACGTGTACCTTCCTTGCCTAACCTGCCAACAATGAACGAAGCTGGCTTGCCTGGTTTTGAAGTCGCTGTTTGGCATGGTCTGTATGCACCTAAAGGCACACCAAAACCAATCATCGACAAGCTGGATGCCGCACTGCAAATCGCACTGAAAGATCCAATCGTGAAACAACGTTTCGCTGATCTGGGTACAGAGCCAGTTGCTGAAAATCGTGCAACACCAGAAGCATTGCGCGCACATCTGAAGTCGGAAATCGCCAAGTGGGCACCGATCATCAAAAAAGCTGGCGTCTACGCTGACTGATCATAAAAATGCAGTAATTCTATAAATGACGAGATGCGCTTAGGCGCATCTCGTCATTTGAGTAATGGCTTGGTAGTAATTTCGCAATTACTGATTCATGGCAGGACAGAATGTATATCGTTCGACGTTTGATATTCAGCGTTGAACCATCTGGTTTTTAGAGAAGGGGAGCATCTTGTTATCATTTATTCGACATCCCAAGGATTTTTGGACTGGGGTTATTTTCATAAGTATAGGACTGGCCGCTGTCCTCATCGGTCGTGACTACAATATGGGCACTGCAGGCAAGATGGGTCCTGCCTATTTCCCTACTATTCTGGGTGGCTTGCTGGCATTGATCGGTCTGATTGCCATGGTGCGTGCGTTCTTTCGTGATGGCGAGCCTATCGGCAAATTTGCTATCAAAGAAACAATTCTGATTCTGGCCGGTGTTTTGCTCTTCGGCTTTCTGATTCGTGGTGCAGGTTTGGTCGTTGCGGTATTCGCAATCATCATGTTCAGCGCCTACGCTAGTACAAAATTCAAATGGGTACCGGCGATCATGCTGGCCATAGGTGCTGCCGTGTTTTCGGTAGTGGTTTTCGTCGAATTGCTCGGCTTGCCGATTGCAATTTTTGGCCCATGGTTTGGCGGTTAAAAAGGTACTCAAATGGAATTATTTGCTAATTTAGCTCTTGGATTCGACACGGCTATGTCGCTTCAGAACTTGGCATACTGCTTGGCCGGTGTTTTCCTTGGCACAGCGGTGGGTGTATTGCCTGGACTGGGTCCTGTCGCCACGATCGCAATGTTGTTGCCTGCGACGTTTGCGTTGCCTCCGATCGCTGCTTTGATCATGTTGGCGGGTATTTATTACGGTGCGCAATACGGTGGTTCCACTACTGCAATTCTGGTTAACTTACCGGGGGAGTCTTCCTCGGTGGTGACGGCGATTGACGGTTACCAGATGGCCCGACAGGGACGAGCGGGTGCGGCGCTGGCAACGGCTGCGATTGGCTCCTTCTTTGCCGGTACTGTGGCGACCATCTTGCTCGCATTGTTTGCGCCGCCTCTGGCAGATCTGGCGTTGAAGTTTGGCCCTGCAGAATACTTCTCGCTGATGGTCTTGGGTTTGGTAGCGTCGGTCGTGTTGGCCAGCGGTTCCTTGCTCAACGCAATCGGTATGGTGATTCTGGGCTTGTTGCTGGGTTTGGTTGGTTCCGACGTGAACTCCGGCGCAGCACGCTACACCTTCGATATGCCTGAGCTGGCAGACGGTATCAACTTCGTGATTGTTGCGATGGGTATGTTCGGTATCGGTGAAATCATCCGTAATCTGGAACATGAAGAAACCCGTTCTCTGGTGATGAAGAAGGTTTCCGGCTTGATGCTGACCAAAGACGATATGAAGCGCATCATTGCACCTATCCTGCGCGGTACTGCGCTGGGTTCGGCATTGGGCATCTTGCCTGGTGGCGGCGCGATGTTGGCATCTTTCGCGTCTTACTCCTTAGAGAAGAAGATTTCGAAAAATTCGGCACAGTTTGGTAAGGGCGCGATTGAAGGCGTGGCAGCACCAGAATCGGCAAACAATGCCGGTGCACAAACTTCTTTCATTCCTATGCTGACTTTGGGTATCCCATCGAATCCGGTGATGGCGCTGATGATTGGCGCGATGATTATTCAAGGTATCCAACCAGGTCCTGCGGTGATGACTGAACAGCCAACACTGTTCTGGGGTTTGATTGCATCGATGTGGATTGGTAACTTCTTCCTGATCGTGTTGAATCTGCCTATGATCGGCTTGTGGGTACGCATGATTACCGTGCCATACCATCATCTGTTCCCGGCAATTCTGCTGTTCTGCGCAATTGGCGTATTCAGCTTGAACAATAGCGATTTTGATATTTATCTGATGGCATTGTTCGGTTTGTTTGGTTACATTTGCGCCAAGCTGGAAGCTGAACCGGCACCGATGTTGTTGGGCTTCATCATTGGCCCAATGATGGAAGAGTATCTGCGTCGTGCACTGTTGTTGTCCCGCAGCGACCCGATGGTTTTCTTGCAGCGCCCAATCAGCGCAACCATGCTGGCTGTTGCAGTATTGGCGATGGCAGTGGTTCTGTTGCCAGCATTGCGCAAGAAACGCGAAGAAGCGTTCAAGGAAGACTAATCCTGTGCTGCTGAACTGAGCGATTAAGCGATCAGCTAGGCAGCAGGTAGAAATGTAAAAAAGTAGTATGTAAAGATTAAGGGCGCATCGCGAGATGCGCCCTTTTTATTTTGTGTTACATGCTTGATTATGGGTATGAAACGTTTGTTTGCATTTAGACAAAAAAATATGCCACAAGCTGTTTTCCTCGGCTATGATCCAGTCTGGCGCAACGCTTGATTTCTCGTGAATTGATTTTTATAATCAGTCCCACTCAGCGCAGGGCGCGTATTATCGCAAGACAGAATTGGTAGCAGAGGCGCATACACACACACGGCATCGATGCCGGATTAGTAGGGGAGACCTGTATCAATAAAGAGGCGATAGCCCAGGCTATACGCAGCGGGGGTACAGTAGAGGTATTTGAGGGCGCATCGCGAGATGCGCCTTTTTTATTTTATGCTGTGTTGCTTTATGCTTGTCCTATCGCACTCTTATTCAATTCATTGCCATGAAACAGAACGCTGCCCAATCTTTATTCACCGCTATCGTCGAAGCATCTTTCGGTGCAATAGGCATACGCGTGGAAGGTGAGCATGTGCGCGAGTTGGTGTATTTGCCTGCGAGCTTTGATGAAAAAGAACCAGTCGATCTATTGTCGGAAAAAGCTGCCTTGCAGGTTGATCGTTATCTGCACGATCCCGACTTCCGTTTCGATTTACCTTTGGCGCCAATAGGAACGGCATTTCAAAACAAGGTGTGGAAAGCAATTGCTGAAATTCCACGCGGCAAAGTGCTGACTTACGGTGATATTGCCAGACGCGTGCAATCAGCGCCGCGTGCAGTCGGTCAAGCCTGTGGTGCGAATTGGTATCCCTTGGTGATTCCTTGTCACCGCGTTACGGCTGCGAATGGTCTCGGCGGTTTCTCGCACTACGACGATGAAACCAGTTTTCACGTCGGTGTGAAACGTTGGTTATTGGCACATGAAATGGTGGAAGGTTATCGATGAGCGTTGAGGCATTGCGCAGCCAAGGCGAGATCGATGAGTTTTGCGATACCTTGTGGCTGGAGGACGGTTTGGCCAAGAATTCGCTGGAAGCGTATAGACGCGATCTGCGCTTATTCGCTGTGTGGCTGCAGGCCGAGCGTAACAAGCCTTTGCTGGCTGCGCATGCTGATGATCTGAACGCATATTTCTTTGCACGACATGCAGAGACCAAGGCAACTTCGTCGAATCGCCGATTGGCCGTGCTCAAACGCTTTTATCAATTGGCACTGCGTCAAAACAAAATTACTGATGATCCTTGTCTGAGAATGCGTTCGGCCAAACAGCCGCCACGCATGCCGAAGACACTGTCAGAGGCACAAGTGGAATCCTTGCTGGCTGCGCCTGATGTGACAACACCTTTGGGTTTGCGTGACCGCACGATGCTGGAGCTGATGTATGCCAGCGGTTTGCGCGTGACAGAACTGGTGTTGTTGAAGTCGATAGAGGTGGGCATGAATGAAGGCGTGCTGCGCGTGACAGGTAAAGGTGATAAAACGCGCCTGATCCCGTTTGGTGAAGAGGCACGTGCGTGGATAGAGCGTTACCTGAAGGAAGCGCGTCCTGCGATCCTGAATGGCCAGATTGACGATGCCTTGTTCGTGACGGCACGCGGCGGTGCCATGACACGTCAAATGTTCTGGATCTTGATCAAGAAGCACGCATTCGCGGCAGAGATTAATGCGCCTTTGTCGCCGCATACTTTGCGCCATGCCTTTGCCACACACTTGCTGAATCACGGTGCCGATTTGCGTGTCGTGCAGCTATTGCTGGGGCATTCCGATATTTCCACGACGCAAATTTATACGCATGTGGCGCGCGAACGCTTAAAGCGCTTGCATCAGATGCATCATCCGCGCGGTTAATGTAGATTATTTTGTCGACGCCTCGGTTTATTTTGTTGCTTAAAAGAATGTAAATGGACTGAATTGCCTATTTTTGCCAGATATTTCGATGCGTTTCGAGGCTGCAATGGCAATTTTGCTCTGTCTGCTTCAAGACGCAAAGGGCGGTGGCATGCTAGCATTCGTCCCATTGATGGCGCGTTATCGAAGTAATGATTCCGACCATCTGCCTACCTTAAACAGAACATCCACTCAAAGAGCGACCACTTGGCTAAACCTAATTTTCAGTACGAAAAGCGTCAAAAAGAGTTGGAAAAGAAAAGAAAAAAAGAAGAGAAGTTGAAGCGCAAGCAGGAAAAAGGCAATTCGCCTGACGATGGCTCAGAACCATCTGAAGTTGATGCTGATGAATCGGATGCAGATGTTGCGGATGATGCAAGCAACGTTGATCCTGCCAGCAAGTAACTCAGTCGGACGGCAAGTCGGTTTGCTCGGATGGTTGAGCTGATTCGACAGTTTTATCATGTAACAGTATGCGTACCAGCACCAAGCCATGATCTGACTCATGCGCTTGTCTCAAGGTCATGTGATCGTTCAGATAGATTACTTCGACTACCTCACCGATGGCTGCATGCGATGTCGGATTAAATTCTTCCGAAACCAGAATGTGGTCGATCGTCTCGTAGCTGCTGTCATGAATATGTGTGTAGCCGACATCGCGTAGTGGGTCGCGTCGCGACTGGATGCGGTAGCTTTCAAACAAACGATCATCTACGCCGTTAAGCGGATATTTGCCCAGTCCCATCAC
Source organism: Herminiimonas sp. GW821-FHT09C12 (assembly GCF_059416385.1). Lineage (NCBI taxonomy): Bacteria > Pseudomonadati > Pseudomonadota > Betaproteobacteria > Burkholderiales > Oxalobacteraceae > Herminiimonas > Herminiimonas sp. GW821-FHT09C12. Next base: position 307,288 of record NZ_JBWKPC010000001.1, on the reverse strand, counting down.
CATTTGGGTCGGGATGGCGTCGGCCACATCGTTAAAGTCACCCATGACAATGACAGGTGCGCGCTTGCCTTTTTTTAAATCGGACAGCAAGTAGCGCAAGCCCAGTGCATCGGTGCCGCGACGTATCAATGAGCGCAGGATGGCGATGCCGGTTTGATCCGGGTGATCATCGTTGATGTCGTTGCGGTAATCCGGCAGTTTGGATTTCAGGTGGCAGACGAAAACATGTACCAGCAGCTCGGGCGAGACTTCGATTTGCGCATGCAGGATAGGACGCGTGAAATGCGTTACCGGATGGCTTACGCCAGGTAGATCAATGGCAAGATGGTTGGGGAGTTGCGTGTAAGTGGTGGCGCCGGCTGCGACCGGCAAGCGCGAGATCAAGGCCACGCTGGGCGTCAGATGATCGGCGGATGCTTCCGGATCGAAGCCTATATGATGTGCATTCTGGTATTTTTGAGTTTTGGCCAGTATGTCTGTTAGCGTGGCTTGCGAGAAGATTTCCTGCAAGCCGATGACGTCGGCATCAAGTCGGTCTAGCTGCTGTGCAATCCATGTAATCTTGGCATCGTATTCTTCGGCAGAATACGGAATCTGGTCTTCATAGAATTTCATGCCCGGCAATGCGAGATTGCAGACATTGAAGGTTGCAAAGCGGAGTTCTTGTTGCATAATGTGCTCCAAATTTTATAGATGAGCGTAACACGCATGGCCAAAAAAGAGCATATTTCCGAAACGCCCGCGACACTGTGGTTGCGCCGTAACGGTATAGGTTTTTCCGAACATCCTTACGATTATGAAGAACACGGTGGCACCACGGTTTCTGCGCAAAAACTGGGTGTAGATGAGCATCATGTCGTGAAAACGCTGGTGATGCAGGACGAAGCGGCCAAGCCACTGATTGTCCTGATGCATGGCGACTGCAAGGTATCGACCAAGAATCTGGCGCGCCAGATCGGCTGCAAGTCGGTAGAACCGTGCAAGCCAGAAGTGGCGAATCGGCATTCAGGGTTTTTGATCGGTGGCACGTCGCCTTTCGGTACGCGCAAGGTAATGCCGGTCTATGTCGAGCAGAGTATCCTTGCGCTTGATCATATTTATATCAATGGCGGACGGCGTGGTTATCTGATCGGTATAGCGCCGAATATACTGGTAGAAAAATTGTCTGCGACAGCCGTCAATTGCGCATTGACAGAATAGACACGACGAGCGTGATGAACGCGGTATGTGCAGGGAAATATTAAAAAGGTTGGTATGAATACAGTTTTGTTTGCCATCGGTGCTTATCTGATCGGTTCGATCTCTTTTGCTGTTGTTGTCAGCAAATTTTTCCGTTTGGCTGATCCGCGTAGTTACGGATCAAAGAACCCGGGTGCGACCAATGTGCTGCGTAGCGGTAATAAAAAAGCTGCAGTACTGACGCTGCTTGGCGATGGCGCTAAAGGTTTTCTCGCGGTCTGGCTGGTCAAGCAATTCGGCCCGGCTTATGGTGTACATGAGAATGGCGTTGCGCTAGTCGCGATTGCTGTTTTTCTCGGTCATCTGTGGCCTATCTTCTTCCGCTTTGTCGGCGGTAAAGGTGTGGCGACAGCGCTGGGCGTATTGCTAGCGCTGAATGGCTGGCTGGGTCTGGCGACCTTGATTACATGGGTAGTGATTGCGTATGCATTCCGCTATTCGTCACTGGCTGCATTGATAGCGGCTATCTTCGCGCCGTTCTATTATGGTTTGATGTTTGGGCCGGATGTGATTTTGCTGGCGGTGTTGGCGATGAGCATTCTGCTGGTCTATAGACACAGCAAAAATATCGGTAATCTGTTGGCAGGGAAAGAAAGCCGACTAGGCAGCAAGAAAAAATAATCCATCATTTACAGTGCGCGCATTCGGATTGTTACGTTTGATGAAGCAGACCTTGGCCGCAGGAGCGTGATCATGAAAATCTTGGTGTCTGGTTTCATTCACAAGTGTGTGTTGAGCCTAGTCTTGGGATTGATGTCGTCCGTGGTGCTGGCGCAGATACCAAGTCAGCTCGTTGTAGTGCATGGCACAAACGTAGCGAAGTTAAAGGGCGTGCTTAAAGGCCCGAACAAAAGCACACGTGATTACATCGTGCATGTAAAAGAAGGTGGCACCTTGTCGGTGGCACTGGAAGCCAGCAATAAATCCTCAACCTATTTCAATGTCTTGCCACCGTCGAGTGAAGTGGCCTTGTACGTGAGCGCAATGGATGGCAAGAATCAGTGGGAACAGAAAGTGCAAGCCGAAGGGAATTACACAGTGCGGGTTTATCTCAATCGCGCGGCGGCACGCAAAGGTAATTCTTCGCATTACACTCTGAGTATTGCGTCGTTCTAAAAGATAATAATGAACAGATCTGTTTCAGATGGATGGAGCGGGCCAGAGCAAGCTAGCCCTAAGCAAAGAGATTGCTTATTTCCTTACTGAATTCGCTCAAATCTCGCTGATGCTATCCAGCGGCCAGCGTGGTTTGACGTTGAAGGCGTAGTCCTTCTTCGCGGCGTCTGGATTAATCTGCAAACGCATCGCGCCCGCGAATGCAATCATCGCGCCGTTATCGGTGCAAAATTCCAGCTCTGGATAAAACACCTTGAAGTGCTTTTTGACAGCGGCAGCATTTAACGATGCACGCAGTTGTTGGTTGGCGCCTACACCACCTGCAATGACCAAGCGTTTCAAACCTGTATGTTTAAGTGCGGTGACGCATTTTGCGGTCAGCACTTCAACGATGGCATCGACGAAGGCGCGTGAGATATTGGCTTTGTCTTGTTCGCAGATATTCGTGGTTTGATTTTTGACCACCGTCAGCACAGCAGTCTTCAAACCGGAAAAGCTGAAATCCAGATTCTTGGAATGCAGCATAGGGCGCGGCAGCTTGTAGGCAGTCGGATCGCCAAACTCGGCCATGCGTGAAATCGCAGGTCCACCGGGATAACCGAGGCCCAGCAGTTTTGCTGATTTATCAAATGCTTCACCAGCTGCATCGTCCAGCGTTTCGCCCAGCATCGTGTATTGACCGACACCATCGACGCGCATCAATTGCGTATGACCACCGGAAACCAGCAGCGCAATGAAGGGGAATTCAGGCGGTTCGCTGGCCAGCAAAGGCGACAGCAAATGCCCTTCCAGATGATGTATGCCTAACATCGGCTTGTCCAAGGCTAGGCCCAAACCGCAAGCGACAGATGCGCCGACCAATAATGCGCCAGCCAAACCAGGGCCTTGCGTATAGGCGATGGCGTCTATTGCATCGTGCGCGACACCACTTTCTGCAAAGACTTGTTCAAGTAAGGGAATCGCACGTCTAATATGGTCACGTGATGCCAGTTCAGGCACAACACCGCCGTATTCCTCATGCATTTTTACTTGTGAATAAAGGGCGTGCGCGAGCAAGCCGCGTTGTGTGTCATACAACGCAAGACCCGTTTCATCACAGGAGGATTCGATACCGAGAACAAGCATGGGATAAAGATGCAGGAAAAATGCAACATATGGTGTGATTCTTGCATGGATTGTAGCTTATTCTGACAAGATCATATTTAGTACGACTTAATAGAACGCGAAATGACTAAGACTTCTCAACCTGATTTGCGCTCTTTACGTATTGTTGTCGTCAATCCCATCACGCCGGAGGGAGAGCCGGACGAGCACGCACTTGCGCAGGAAGAGCGCACGCGCGCATTACGCATAGGTCTGCTGGAAGCCGGCTACAACATCATCGCCTCATTTCCGGCAGATTTGCATTTGCCAGAACGGGTCGCGCAAATGCAGCCGGACATGATCATTATCGATGCCGAATCTGATGCACGCGATGTGCTGGAGCATGTCGTGATGGCAACACGTGATGCACGGCGTCCCATTGTTTTGTTTACCGAAGACAAGGCCACATCCAGTATGGAAGCTGCGATGGCAGCAGGCGTGTCGGCATATATCGTTGCGGGTTTGCAATCTGAACGTATCAAGCCGGTATTGGATGTGGCCATGGCGCGTTTCAACGCCGAGCAAAAATTGCTGACGGAGTTGTCGGATACCAAACTCAAGCTGGCTGAACGTAAAACGATAGAGCGCGCCAAGGGTTTATTGATGGAACGCCACAAAATTTCCGAAGACGAGGCGTATACCAAGCTGCGTCGCATGGCGATGGACAAGAATCTGAAGCTATCGGAGTTGGCGCAACGTGTTCTTGATATTGCGGATTTACTTGGTTAATCCGATAGTCGCACCAGAAGTCGTCTTGAATCCGCACTAAATAGATGCGGCGCACGGAAAGAGAGCGTTAATAAGAGAAGGATGACGTGACAGCCGCGCTAAGTAAGTAGTTTTTCGCTGGCACATCAATTGCTAGAAAGTGGTTAGTACCAACGACGGTACCAGGAACAAGATTATTCGGGCCAATGACGGCCGGGATAATCAGGACAAAGACGTCCGTGTCGCATGAGCTCTGCTTGTGTCGACCCGGGCGTCTTTTTTTTTGTGTTTATCAGAACCGCTCTTCGAGGAAACCATGACAACGAACGACAGGAAAATCAATATGACACGGCGCACAGTTTTGAAAGCGGGTGCAACCATTACGGCAACTGCCTTCAGTGGTTTGTCTACGCAAGGTGTCTGGGCTGCAGGTTCTGATAAGCCGGAAAAAGAAGAAATCAAGGTTGGCTTCATTCCCTTGACCGATTGTGCTTCTGTCGTCATGGCTTCAGTGATGGGCTTCGACAAAAAGTACGGTATCAAGATAGTGCCTACCAAAGAAGCGTCGTGGGCTGGTGTACGCGACAAACTGGTGAATGGTGAGCTGGATGCAGCGCATGTCTTGTATGGCTTGATCTACGGTGTACATGAAGGCGTAGGCGGTGCCAAGAAAGACATGGCCATCCTGATGAACCTGAACAATAACGGTCAGGCGATTACGCTTTCCAAAAAGCTGGCAGATGGTGGCGCCGTCGATGGCCCTGGCCTGGCGAAACTGATGCAAATGGAAAAACGCGAATACACATTCGCGCAAACTTTTCCAACCGGTACCCACGCGATGTGGCTGTACTACTGGCTGGCAACGTATGGCATTAACCCGATGAAGGATGCCAAGGTCATCACGGTTCCACCGCCACAAATGGTTGCCAATATGCGCGTCGGCAATATGGATGGTTTCTGCGTAGGTGAGCCATGGGGCCATCGTGCGATCGTTGACGGTATTGGTATCACTGCCGCCACTACACAAGACATCTGGAAAGATCATCCGGAAAAAGTATTGGGCACGACATCCGACTGGGTTGCCAAATACCCTAATTCTGCGCGTGCACTGACTGCGGCTGTACTGGAAGCCGGTCGCTGGATCGATGCATCCTTGTCCAACAAAAACAAAATGGCAGATGTGATTGCTGCCAAGTCCTACGTCAACACATCGGTAGACGTCATCAATCAACGCATTCTTGGTCGTTACCAAAACGGTTTGGGTAAAACCTGGGATGACCCTAACTACATGAAGTTTTACAACGAAGGCACAACCAACTTCCCGTATCTGTCGGATGGCATGTGGTTCATGACGCAGCACAAACGCTGGGGTTTGGTAAAAGGCGAGCCGGACTATCTGGGTACGGCCAAATCGATCAATCGCATCGATTTGTACAAGGAAGCGGCCACGCTGGCCAATGTGCCTGTCCCGAAAAATGTCATGCGTTCTTCCAAACTGATCGATGGCGTGGTGTGGGATGGCAAGAACCCGAAAGCATACGCAGAGTCATTCAAGATCAAGGCATAAGGAGTCATCATGAGTGCAATCATGCGTCCCGCAGAAAGCGCGCCTACCAGCGCAACGGCAAAGCCGGAAATGGAAGCCAGTACGAAACCGGAGGCTGTTGTGAAAAGTAGTGCTGCAAGTCTGGCGGTAGAGCCGCCTAAGGCAAAGGCAAAAACGTTTTCGTTCAAGCCTTTTTTCCTGACGGTACTGCCGCCGATTTTTGGTGTGATTTTCCTGGTTCTTGTATGGGAAATCATTTCAGTGAAGAACAGCGGCATTCCATCGCCTATGGTCACACTGAAATCTGCGGGCGTCTTGTTTGCCGATCCTTTCTATAGCAATGGCCCTAACGATCAAGGCATAGGCTGGAACATTCTGGCTTCTCTCAAACGTGTTGGTATGGGCTTTGGCATGGCGGCTCTGGTCGGTATTCCGCTTGGCTTCATGATCGGTCGTTTCAAGTTTTTGTCCGGCATGTTCAATCCCATCATCAGCTTGTTGAAGCCGGTTTCTCCATTGGCCTGGTTGCCGATAGGTTTGCTCGTATTCAAAGCCGCCGATCCTGCTGCGATCTGGTCGATTTTTATTTGCTCAATCTGGCCGATGATCATCAACACAGCAGTCGGTGTGCAACGTGTACCGCAGGATTACATGAACGTCGCTAAGGTATTGAAGCTGTCTGAATGGAAAATCGTAACCAAAATTCTTTTCCCCTCCGTGTTGCCATACATGTTGACCGGTGTGCGTCTGGCGATTGGTACTGCATGGCTGGTGATCGTCGCGGCAGAGATGTTGACTGGTGGCGTCGGTATTGGCTTCTGGGTCTGGGATGAATGGAACAACTTGAATGTGCCGCACATCATCATCGCCATCGTCGTGATCGGTATCGTCGGTTTGATACTCGAACAGATATTGGTCGGCATCGCCAGAGCCTTCACTTATGAAGATGTGAAGAGTTGATCGAGTAATAAAGCTGAATACGCAAACGCACCATACAACCAGATACAGGAAACATCATGGATAGCATCAACAGCAAGTTCATCGATATTCAACATGCGGAAATGTCCTTCACCACCAAGAAGGGCGTTTTCAACGCGCTGACCAATGTCAATCTGACCGTGGGTAAAGGCGAGTTCGTAACCTTGATCGGTCACTCCGGTTGCGGCAAGTCGACGCTACTCAATCTGATTGCCGGTTTGACGCAAGCGACCGGCGGCATGTTGTTATGTGGTAATCGTGAAATTGCAGGGCCATCACCGGAACGTGCGGTGGTGTTCCAGAATCATTCGCTGCTGCCATGGTTGACCTGTTATGAAAATGTGTATCTGGCAGTGGAGCGCGTATTCGGTGCGACTGAGAACAAAGCGCAATTGAAAACACGTACCAAGGCTGCACTGGCTTTGGTCGGTTTGACTCATGCAGAACAAAAACGTCCGAATGAAATTTCCGGAGGCATGAAGCAACGCGTCGGCATTGCCCGCGCCTTATCGATGGAACCGAAAGTGTTGTTGATGGATGAACCTTTCGGCGCGCTTGATGCATTGACACGTGCGCATTTGCAAGATGAGTTGCTGAAGATCGTCGCAGCCACCGGCTCTACTGTGGTCATGGTGACGCACGATGTGGATGAGGCAGTCTTGTTATCGGATCGCATCGTCATGCTGACCAACGGTCCATCCGCCACTATAGGCGAAATCCTTGAAGTGAAACTGGCGCGTCCGCGTGAGCGCGTGATGCTGGCGCAGGATCCGCTGTATGCGCAATACCGTACTGCCGTGTTGGAGTTCTTGTATCACCGCCAGTCGCATCCGGTTGCAGCGTAACAAACACAAAAAAATACCAGGAAGAACTCAGGAGAAGCATGATGGAAAAGATGAAGCTTGTCATGGTCGGCAACGGCATGGCTGGTGTGCGCACCTTGGAAGAGTTGCGCAAGATCGCCCCCGATGTGTATGACATTACCGTCTTTGGTGCGGAAGCCTACGCGAATTACAACCGCATACTGTTGTCGCCGGTATTGGCAGGTGAGCAAACGATACAAGACATCATGCTCAATGATGTCGATTGGTATGCAGAGAACGAAATCAAACTGCACCTCGGTAAAAAAATAGTACAGATCAATAGAGCACAGCGTTTGGTCATCGCTGACGATGGCACGATTGCGCCATACGACAGATTGTTGCTGGCCACAGGTTCCAATCCATTCATGTTGCCGGTGCCGGGCAAGGATTTGAAAGGCGTGATCTCGTATCGCGATATTCAAGATACCAACGCGATGATAGATGCGGCCAAGGTACACAAGCATGCTGTCGTGATCGGTGGTGGCTTACTCGGTCTGGAAGCTGCCAATGGTTTGAAGTTGCGCGGTATGGACGTCACAGTAGTGCATCTGTCTGATTGCCTGATGGATAGGCAACTCGATAATGTGGCTGGCAAGATGCTGCAAAAATCACTGGAAGATCGCGGCCTGAATTTCCTGTTGGGAAAAAATACCGAAGCGCTGATTGGTGATGACGATGGCCATGTCCAAGCGATTCGTTTCACCGATGGTCTGGAAGTGCCGGCGCAATTGGTTGTGATGGCAGTTGGTATTCGTCCGAATACCGCCTTGGCAGAATCCACAGGTTTGTATTGCAATCGCGGCATCGTCGTCAGCGATACGATGCAAACCTACGATCCACGTATTTATTCCGTCGGTGAATGCGTCAACCATCGCGGCACAGCCTACGGTTTGGTTGCACCATTGTTCGAGATGGCCAAGGTGTGCGCCAACCATCTGGCCAACTACGGCATCGGTCGTTACCAAGGTTCGGTTACTTCAACCAAATTGAAAGTCACTGGCATTGATTTGTTTTCTGCCGGTGAATTCATGGGTGGCGAAGGCACGGAAGAAATCCTTTTGTCCGATCCTATCGGTGGCGTGTACAAGAAGCTGGTGTTGAAAGACGACAAGTTGATCGGTGCCTGCCTGTACGGTGACACGGTTGATGGCAGCTGGTATTTCAATCTGCTACGCGAAGGCAAGGACATCAGCGAAATCCGCGATGCCTTGATGTTTGGTGAAGCCAATGTCGGCCGTCCGGGCGATGTCGGTCATGAAGGTTTTTCCAAAGCCGCTGCAATGCCGGATACCGCAGAAGTCTGTGGTTGCAACGGCGTATGCAAAGGCACCATCGTCAAGGCCATCAAGGAAAAAGGTTTGTTCACGATAGAAGACGTGCGCAAACACACGAAGGCTTCTGCATCTTGCGGCTCCTGTACCGGTCTGGTGGAACAAATCATCATGGCGACTGCCGGTGGCGATTATTCTGCATCAAGCAAAGCCAAGCCTATGTGCGGCTGTACCGACCATACACATCAAGAAGTACGTGATGCGATCAAGGCCGAGAAGTTGTTGACGGTTGCAGGCGTGATGACAAGGATGAACTGGCGTACACCTAACGGCTGCTCCAGCTGCCGTCCTGGCATCAACTACTACCTGATCTCGACCTGGCCGCATGAAGCCAAGGACGATCCGCAATCGCGTTACATCAATGAACGCGCACACGCGAATATTCAAAAAGACGGAACCTTCTCTGTCATTCCGCGCATGTGGGGTGGTGAGACCAGTTCATCCGAATTGCGCCGTATCGCTGATGTGGTCGACAAGTTCAAGATTCCAACCGTCAAGGTAACCGGCGGTCAGCGCATCGATTTGCTCGGCGTGAAGAAAGAAGATCTGCGCGAAGTCTGGCACGACCTTGGCATGCCTTCCGGTCTGGCCTATGCAAAAGGTTTGCGCACGGTGAAGACTTGTGTCGGTTCTGAATGGTGCCGCTTCGGTACGCAAGATTCGACCTTGATGGGACAGCAGCTTGAACGCCAACTCGCTCGTATGTATGCGCCGCACAAGGTCAAGCTGGCTGTCTCTGGGTGTCCGCGTAACTGCGCAGAATCCGGCATCAAGGACGTCGGTGTGATCGGTGTCGATTCAGGTTGGGAAATTTATGTCGGTGGCAACGGCGGCATCAAGACCGAAGTTGCGCAATTCTTCGTCAAGCTGAAAACGCATGGAGAAGTACTGGAATACGCCGGTGCCTTCCTGCAACTGTATCGCGAAGAAGGTTGGTATCTGGAGCGCACTGTGCATTATCTGGCGCGCGTTGGTCTGGAGCATGCGAAGCAGAAAGTCGTCGAGGATGAAGCGAATCGCAAAGCCTTGTATGAACGTTTGCTGTTCTCGCTGGAAGGTGAACCAGATCCGTGGCACGAACCGGAAAAAGCGATGGTCGATACGCGTCAGTTCGAACCTTTGTCGGTTTGATTATTTAAAAACAGAATAATTTTTATCAAGGCCAGTCATGTCTAACGAATGGAAAGTCATCTGCAAGGTTACAGACATTCCGGTACTCGGTTCCCGTGTCGTGCATCGTGACCATCAGCCTAACGTTGCCATCTTCCGCAATAGCGAAGACAAAATATTCGCCTTGCTGGACCGTTGTCCGCACAAAGGTGGTCCCTTATCACAAGGCATCGTGTTCGGTGAACGTGTTGCCTGTCCCTTGCACAACTGGAATATCCAACTGGATTCCGGCTGTGCAGTTGCACCGGATGAAGGTTGCACGCAAAAATTCAGCGTCAAGGTAGAAGCTGGGCTGGTTTATCTGGATGCGGCGGAATTGAAAGTCATCACGATCAGTGAGGCTGCCGCTGCATGAACGCGCCCATGCCTTCTGCTGCCGGTTTAGAGGCGAGGCATGCAAATGAATCGCCGCTGACCGAAACCAAAGCCACCTGCTGTTATTGCGGGGTAGGCTGCGGTGTGCTCGTGCAAAGCGATGGCGAGAAGGTAACCGGCGTACGTGGTGATCCCGATCATCCGGCTAACTTTGGTCGCTTGTGCACCAAGGGCAGTACCTTGCATTTGACAGCACGTCCGGCCTTGCAGCAGCAGGCGCGTGCGCTGTATCCGGAATTACGTCTGGCACGTGGCGATGAACGTGAACGTGCATCGTGGGACACCACGCTGGATTTTATCGTCAGCAAATTTGCGGCGACGATACGCGATCACGGGCCGGACAGTGTGGGCTTTTATCTGTCTGGTCAATTGCTGACGGAAGATTATTACGTCTTTAACAAGCTGGCCAAGGGTTTGATAGGCACCAATAACGTCGATACCAATTCACGCTTGTGCATGTCCAGCGCCGTCGCTGGTTACAAGCAAACCTTGGGTGCCGATGCACCGCCCGCATGCTACGAAGATATCGATCATGCAGAAGTGATTTTCATCGTCGGCTCCAACACCGCTTACGCGCATCCGATTCTGTATCGCCGCATAGAAGATGCGCGCAAAGCCAATCCAAATCTGAAAGTCATCGTCGCCGATCCACGTCGCACCGATACGGCGCGCGAAGCGGATTTGTTCCTGCCTATTCTTCCTGGTACCGATGTCGCATTGTTTAACGGCATGCTGCATATCTGTCTGTGGGAAAACCTGATCGATGCCGATTTCATCGCAGCGCATACAGAAGGCTTCGCAGAACTGAAGCACACCGTGCGCGATTACACGCCGAAATTCGTCATTGATACCTGCGGCATTACCGAGGCGGACTTGATGCAGGCGGCACGCTGGTTTGGTACATCGAAAGCATCCTTGTCACTTTACTGCCAGGGTTTGAATCAATCGTCGTCCGGCACTGCGAAAAATGCGGCACTGATTAATCTGCATCTGGCGACACATCAAATCGGCAAGCCAGGTGCGGGTCCGTTCTCGCTGACAGGGCAACCGAATGCGATGGGTGGGCGCGAAGTTGGTGGTCTTTCCAATCAACTATCAGCACATCGTGATTTGGCGAACCCGCAACATCGTGCCGAGATCGCTGCATTGTGGGGCGTCGATGATGTGCCGGAAAAAGCAGGCAAGAGCGCGGTGGAAATGTTCGATGCAGTACGCACCGGCGAAATCAAAATTCTGTGGATAGTCTGTACCAATCCGGCGCAATCGATGCCGGAGCAAAAGATGATCCGTGAAGCATTGCAGCATGCAGAGCTGGTCATCGTGCAGGAGGCCTACAAGACAACAGCGACTTGCGATTATGCAGACGTGTTGTTGCCGGCGACGACGTGGAGCGAGAAGGAAGGCACGGTTACCAACTCTGAACGCCGTATCACGCGTTTCAAATCTGTCTTGCCGAAACTGGCTGAGTCCTTGCACGATTGGGAAATCGCCGTACGCTTTGCACGCAAGCTGGAAGAGACGATGGCAAGTCATGCCGCGGGCAAAGTACAGCGCATTGCTACGGTCAGCCGCGATACGCTTTTTCCCTATGAGTGCACGGAAGACGTCTGGAACGAACATCGCGAATCGACACGCGGACGCGATCTGGATATCACCGGCTTGAGTTACAAGATGCTGGAAGAGCAGGGGCCACAGCAATGGCCTTTTCCTGATGGTGCCAACGGCGGCAAAAAGCGTTTGTATGAAGACGGCATCTTCCCGACTGCGAGCGGCCGTGCCAAGTTCGTCAATACGATTTATCACCCGGTAAGCGATCCGATTAATTCACGCTTTCCCTTCCATCTTTCCACCGGACGCCTGCGCGATCAATGGCATGGCATGAGTCGTAGCGGTACGGTGGCGCAATTGTTTTCACATGCGGCAGAGCCAGCGATAGTGATGTCGCAGGTCGATATGGATAGACGCTTGTTCAAGCAAGGTGATCTGGTACATGTCACCAGCAAATTCGGTTCGCAGATCTTTCCTGCAGCGGTTGGGGATGATATGCGCGCCGGACAGGCTTTCATCGGCATGCATTGGGGCGAGGAATATGTATCTGGTCGCGGCAGTGATGGTGCGGGTACGCACGGCGTCAATTCGCTGACATCGCCAGCCTACGATGCTGATTCCAAGCAGCCTGAGTTGAAGCATACGGCGGTGAAGATTTTGAAAGTGGAATTGCCGTGGCGTTTTATTGCCTTCGGTTGGGTGGATGAAGCGCAAGTACTGAATCTGCAATCCGCATTGCGTCCCATGATGCGCCAGTTTGCCTACGCATCGTGCACCTTGTTCGGTCGCGATAAAGTCGGCGTGCTGTTCCGCGCGGCAGACGATTACGCAGCCAGCGCTGAATTGATGGCAGAAATCGAAACCAAGTTCGGCATAGCCGGTACACAAGTATTGCGCTATGACGATAGCAAGCGTGGTAACTCGCGTCATATCCTGGTGAACGATGGCAAGTTGCAGGCGGTTGCTTTGGCGGGTGATATTTCTGCCGAGCGCTGGTTGAAGGATTATCTGGAAGGCGAGCAATCGGTGGCAACGCTAGGTCGTTTGTTGCTGATGCCATCGACCAAGGCACCGCAGAATTTCAAGGCGCGTGGTCGCATAGTCTGCAATTGCTTCAATGTGTCGGAAACCGAAATCAACGATGCGCTCATGGGCATGTCGGATGCACCGGATGCCGCCTTGACTGTACTACAAAAAAAATTGAAATGCGGTACCAACTGCGGTTCCTGCGTACCTGAATTGAAAAAAATCGTCTTCACTCAACGAACCTCGACACCAGAAGCTGCTTGATGCTCGCTGCGCTTTCGCAGAAGCAGCCTTCGTAGTACCCTCTTCGGATGCAAAAATTAACCAATACTGAACCATTTGCCACAGCTCGTTTCATCAAGGAAATCGGGCGTGGCGTCAAAGGCGCGCGCAGCCTGTCGCGTGAAGATGCCAATCAACTGTATGCGGCAATGCTGGATGGTCGCGTCTCCGATCTGGAGATGGGCGGCATCATGCTGGCCATGCGCATTAAGGGTGAGTCGGTGGATGAAGTCGCCGGTTTTATCGATGCGGCTGAAGCGTCTTTCGATCAATTGCACGCGCCTGATGGCGAGTACGCGCCTATCGTGATTCCCAGCTATAACGGTTCGCGCCAGATGCCGAATCTGACGCCCTTGCTGGCCTTGTTGCTGGCGCGTGAAGGTGCGCCGGTTTTCATTCATGGCGTGACGACGGATCCGGGACGCGTGACGACAGCAGAGATTTTGAAAGAGCTAGGCTATTCGTTCACACACAATGCACAACAAGCCGCAGAACAATTCGCGCGTCGTGCGCCGGTGCTGATGCCGATTGAAGATCTGGCGCCACGTATGTTTCGTTTGCTGGCGATGCGCCGCATCCTCGGCGTACGCAATTCCACGCATACACTGGTCAAGATCATGCAGCCGTTTTCTGCGCCTGCCTTGCGACTGACCTCGTACACGCATCCGGAATATTTATCGATGCTGACTTCGTATTTCACGACGGCAGCGCCAGCGGAGCGCGGCGATGTGTTTTTGATGCGCGGTACCGAAGGTGAAACAGTTGCCAACGCGAAACGTGCGCAACAAATCAATTGGATACACGAAAACGAATGCACAATTTTGGTGCAAAAGCAGGAGCCGGTCGATGAAATGCCGCCGCTGCCTGCAGAGCGCGATGCCGCGACGACGGCCAAATGGATAGAAGCCGCGCTGCGCGGTGATGTGCCGATTCCAGTGTCAATAGCGGAACAGGTGGAACATTGTTTGCTTATCTCTAAGAGTCTAAAGAGCAAACAAGGTGCAGATCATGGAGCGGCAGGTAGAGCAGAAGTCAGGTAAGGTTTTTTTGGTAGGTGCGGGTCCCGGCGATCCAGAGCTGCTGACCATCAAGGCCGTCAAGGCAATTGCATGCGCCGATGTCATTCTGATTGATGATCTGGTCAATCCGGCAGTGCTGGAACATGCACCTGCGACAGCGCGCGTCATTCAGGTCGGTAAGCGCGGAGGTTGCGCGCAAACGCCGCAGGAATTCATAGAACGTTTGATGTTGTCCGAAGCGCAAGCCGGTCTATGTGTCGTGCGGCTGAAGGGTGGCGATCCTTTTATCTTCGGTCGTGGTGGCGAAGAGCGCGATCATTTGCAAGCTGCTGGCATCGTAGTCGAAGTCATCAACGGCATCAGCAGTGGTCTGGCTGCGCCAGCCTCTATCGGTGTGCCACTCACGCATAGAGACTGGAGTCAGGGCGCCATCTTCATTACCGGTCACGGTAAAAATTCAGAATCGAATCCCGATTGGACCACGTTGGCCAAGTTGAATTTGACCTTGGTGATTTATATGGGCGTGGCGCGTTGCCGAGAAATTCAAATGGCATTGCTGGATGGCGGTAAAGCCGGCGATACACCAGTCGCAGTGATTCAATCCGCAACTGGCACGGCGCAAGCACAGTTGATTACGACCTTGTCTGAATTGCCAGATGCCTTGGCAAAATCATCCATCGGCAGTCCTGCCATCATCGTCATCGGCGATGTCGTGCGGTGTGCGACACAAGCGGCCACACAGCCAGC
Organism: Herminiimonas sp. GW821-FHT09C12; assembly: GCF_059416385.1. Taxonomy (NCBI): domain Bacteria; kingdom Pseudomonadati; phylum Pseudomonadota; class Betaproteobacteria; order Burkholderiales; family Oxalobacteraceae; genus Herminiimonas; species Herminiimonas sp. GW821-FHT09C12. The sequence continues at coordinate 292,197 of NZ_JBWKPC010000001.1, read as the reverse complement.
AACCAAGACCTTGCGCGAGACGGTTCTTGCACATCTGACAGCATAGGAGCTGAAAACAAGCGCGTCGCCTGAAGCGGCTGCGCTTACAATCACGGCTTATTTCTATTTGTAGCAAGCCATGACTAAACAGTTTGATGTTGCCGTAATCGGCGCGGGCGCAGCGGGCATGATGTGCGCTGCAGTAGCAGGGCAACGCGGCAAAAGCGTGGTGCTGATCGATCACGCCGCCAAGCTCGCAGAAAAAATCCGTATCTCAGGTGGTGGTCGCTGTAATTTCACCAACATCGATACCACGCCGCAAAACTTCCTTTCGCAAAATCCCCATTTCTGCAAAAGCGCCTTGTCGCGTTATACACCGCAGGATTTTCTCGCCTTGATGAAGCGTTATCGCATCGCGTATCACGAGAAGCATAAAGGCCAGTTGTTTTGCGATAACTCGGCGGAAGACATCATTAGTATGCTGAAGGCGGAGTGCGCGCTCGGCAATGTGGCGTGGCGCATGCCTTGCACCGTGGTGTCGATCGCTAAAAACGGCGAGCAGTTCCGCATAGAAACCGATACCGGCGATATTCTCGCCAATAGTCTGGTGATAGCCACTGGCGGTTTGTCGATTCCCAAGATAGGCGCGACCGATTTCGCTTATCGCATCGCCAAGCAATTCGGTTTGAAAATGATTGAACCGCGTCCGGCGCTGGTGCCGCTGACTTTCGATGCGAACGCCTGGCAGCCATTCGTACCTTTGTCCGGCATCGCCTTGCCGGTGGAAGTGGAAACTGGCAGCAAGAAAACACGCGGCTATTTCAAGGAAGATTTGTTGTTCACGCATCGTGGCTTGTCCGGTCCGGCGATTCTGCAGATATCCAGCTTCTGGCAACCGGGCACGCCATTAACAATCAATCTAGTGCCGGAAACCGATATTGCCGAAGCCTTGATAGAAGGTAAATCGACCAGCAAGAAGAATTTGGGCAATCAATTGGCGCAATGGTTGCCATCGCGTCTCGCAGATGAGTGGCTGGCTGTGAATGACTTCAAAGCCGATGCGCGCGTGGCGGATATGCAAGACAAGCAATTACGCAAGCTGGGCGCATCGCTGAATCAATGGAGCATCATCCCGAACGGTTCAGAAGGCTACCGCAAGGCAGAAGTAACGCTGGGCGGCATCGATACGCGCGAGTTGTCGCAGCAGACCATGATGGCCAGCAAGGTGCCGGGTTTGCACTTCATCGGCGAATCGGTGGATGTGACCGGCTGGCTGGGTGGCTACAATTTTCAGTGGGCTTGGGCATCTGGTGTGGCGGCGGGACAATCGGTTTAATTGGGATGGTTGCCAAGACTACTGACATGCCTTGTCAGTAGTGCAAGTTATGATCATTGCTGTTTTATTTATCCTTAAAGGAGCGATTAAATGGACAGTGAACAAGCGAGCAATGAAAATCCGAGCATTATTTCCCATGTTTCTATCGGGACGAATCAATTTGACAAGGCGCGGGCTTTTTACGATGCTGTTTTACCGGCTCTGAATATCAAGGTCATCATGGAACATCCCGGCGCGGTAGCTTATGGGCGCCTATACCCTGAGTTCTGGGTGCAGACGCCGCATGATGGCAAGCCTGCCAGTATCGGTAACGGTTTTCACATGGGATTTGGTGCTGCTAATAAAGAGCAGGTTCATGCGTTTTATGACGCTGCACTGGCAGCCGGAGCAAGCTGCGATGGTCCGCCTGGTCCGCGTCCGCTCTATGGCGATCCGTATTACGGTTGTTTTGTCCGCGATCCGGAAGGACATAAAATCGAGGCAGCTTATTGGGATGCCGAGCTGAGCATGAAGCTTTACGGTCATTAAATCCTTCTGATTGAAGGGGAATATAGAGCGGATGTTGTCGCATTTCCCCGTCAACTTCGATATGGTCGAATAAAGAGCCTTCCATTTGTCGCGCAAGGCTGCTATACTCTTCGACTCACTACCCAACATTGGTTTACATTTAAATGACCACTATCCGCCTTAAAGAAAACGAGCCGTTCGAAGTCGCTATGCGTCGCTTCAAGCGCACCATTGAAAAAACTGGTTTGCTGACCGATTTGCGTGCGCGCGAGTTTTACGAGAAGCCAACTGCTGAACGCAAGCGCAAGCTCGCTGCAGCTGTGAAACGCCATTACAAGCGTATCCGCAGCCAGCAATTGCCTAAAAAGCTGTACTAATTTCTTGAGAGCTGCGCGCGCTATGTGCGTGCGGTTTGAGAAATTAGTTGCAAACCCGCTCCGGTGTTGGTCCGCAGCGGGTTTTGGCGTTTTTAATGATCGCTTGATTAATCAGATATCGGAGTGCGTATGAGCCTGAAAGAACAGATCACAGAAGATATGAAAGCGGCGATGCGCGCGAAAGAAGCGGGCAAATTGGGCACGATTCGCCTGATTACTGCTTCCATCAAGCAAAAAGAAGTCGACGAACGTATCGAGCTGAACGATACCCAGGTACTCGCCATCATTGAAAAAATGATCAAGCAGCGCAAGGATTCGATTTCGCAATTCCAGGCTGGCGGTCGCCAGGATCTGGTTGATATCGAAGAAGCTGAGCTGGCTGTTCTGGTTACTTATATGCCTAGCGCATTGTCTGATGCAGAAGTGCAGGGCGAAGTTGCTGCTGCCGTAACCGCATCCGGTGCCGCTGGCCCGCAAGATATGGGCAAGGTCATGGCGATTTTAAAAGCGAAACTCGCTGGCCGCGCCGACATGACAGCCGTGTCCGGTTTGGTAAAAGCCGCGCTGACCAAAGCCTGATCGTCTTCAGCATTCAGCTGCCGACGTGATACCACAGTCGTTTATCCAGGATCTCCTTAACCGCGTCGATATTGTCGACGTGGTGGGGAAGTACGTGCAGCTAAAAAAAGGCGGCGCGAACTTCATGGGACTGTGTCCCTTCCATAACGAAAAATCTCCCAGTTTTACTGTTAGTCCGACCAAGCAGTTTTATCACTGCTTTGGCTGCGGTGCGCATGGTACTGCGATTGGTTTTCTTATCGAGTATTCGGGGATGGGTTTCGTTGAGGCGGTGAAGGATTTGGCGCAAAACGTCGGCATGGTCGTGCCGGAAGCGGAAGATCGTTTGCCGCCGGCGCAACGTGCCGAGCATCAGGCAAAAAGTCTTGCCTTGTCAGAGGCAATGACGCGTGCCTGTGATTTTTATCGTCAGCAATTGCGTCATGCTGAACGGGCAAAAAGTTATTTGATTGGCCGTGGTTTGACCGGTGAAATCGCTGCGCGCTATGGCATGGGGTATGCGCCTGACGGCTGGGATGGTTTGCGCGCAGTTTTCCCTGATTATGAATTGGATGCATTGGTCGAATCTGGCCTCGTGATCGATAAGGCCGAAGAAGAAGGCGCGAATCGCAAGCGCTATGACCGATTCCGCGATCGCATCATGTTCCCGATCCGCAATTCCAAAGGTCAGGTGATCGGTTTTGGTGGGCGCGTCATGGATAACGGCGAGCCCAAATACTTGAATTCGCCTGAAACGCCCTTATTTCAAAAGGGTAGTGAGCTGTATGGCTTGTTTGAAGCACGCCAGGCAATACGCGAAGCTGGTTACGCATTGGTAACAGAAGGTTATATGGATGTGGTCGCGCTGGCACAGCTCGGCTTCCCGCAGGTAGTGGCAACGCTGGGTACTGCGTGCACACCGATTCATGTGCAAAAATTATTACGTCAGACTGATCAAGTTATTTTCAGTTTCGATGGCGACAAAGCGGGACGTCGTGCCGCACGTCGCGCGCTGGAAGCCAGTTTGCCGCACGCCAGCGACAACAAAGTTATCAAGTTTTTGTTCCTGCCTAGCGAACACGATCCGGACAGTTTTATCCGCGAACTAGGCACCGATGCGTTCGAGAAGCAAGTGCAGGATGCCATGCCGTTGTCGCAATTTCTGTTGAAAGAAGCGGTTGGCGATAATGATCTCGGCACACCGGAAGGCAGGGCGCGTGCGCAGTTCGATGCCAAGCCTTTGCTGCAGGCATTGCCGCCTTCTTCATTGCGTTTGCAAATTGTGCGCAGCCTGGCGCAAGTAACGGAAAGTACGCCGGCAGAAATCGAAGCCCTATTCGAATTGGTACAACCGATTTCTCGTGTACGCGCTGCACCGCCGCGCAGCAAGCGGACAGCGCCGCTTGGTTTGGAGCGCCAGATCATGCGCTTGTTGGTAGCGCATCCGATATTGGCCGCCGAGCTGGATCAAGCTGCCTTGGATATGACGGCGCATTTTGCGCCGGATCATGCGGAAATGCTGGAGCAACTGGTCATGATGAGTCGCGACATGGGTGCGCAGGCAAATTTTGCGATTCTGGCAGAGTTATTGCGTTCTACCGGTTCGGATTTCGATCCCCTGATAGCCGAGATTGCCGCTGAGCCAGAGTCGGATGTGGCGGTTGCTCGTGTGGAGTTGGCTGGCGCGATTCGTCAGACCAAAATGAAGGTCTTGAAGGATGAGCTTGAGCAACTTGTGCTGGCAGGTTTAAATGGTGAGCAAGCGCAGGCGCGTTATCGCGATTTGACCTTGCAGCAAGAGCAATTGCGACGTCAGGCGCAGGCAGAAATCATGCAAAGAGGCTAATTTTGCTCTTGTGTAGAGGAGGAATGCTCCCCTATATGTTATAATTAAAGGCTTTCGATTCAAGGTCTTAGAGTTGTAGGTAATAAAGTAATCGAAAAGAAAATCAATAAACTTGCGCGGGCGTAAGCCAGAGTTGAATGCGCAAATCGGCTCGTCGAGCGCAAGCTTAACCGCGCTTCAAGAGCATAACCTTGGTAGTTGATCCAATGGCGAATGCAATGAAGAAACCCGCGAACAAACAAACTCTTGCCGCAAGTAAGGCCAAATCGGCTGCGGTAAAGTCGACAAAACCTGTTGAGAAGAAAGTAGCTGCCAAGTCAGTTGGTCAGGCAAAAGCCGTGGCCTCGAAGACAAAGGCAATAACATCGTCAAGCAAAGCCGTGACGAAGAGCGCTGCAGTTGTAGCGAAAACTCCCGCGGCCAAACTTTCACCCAAAGTTGCTGCAAAGCCGGTATCAGTGCAATCGAAAGCCCCTGTGACAAATAAGAAATCTGAAGTGAAGTCTGCTAGCAAATCAGCAAAAATCGAACCAAAAGTCGAGTCGCGTCCTGGCGTCAACGTCATGATCACTGCGACCGTCAGTCAGACTACTGACGCTGCTACTTTGGCCGCAATCGATACGTCGGGTTACATCCTGCCATCGATCAAGGTGCCTGGCCGTCGTGGTCGCAAACCAAAAGAATTCCAGCCTGAGAACGATGAAGTCGCGGCATTGAACGCAGTCGAACGTGCAGAACTGAAAGCTGTCGACAAAGCGAAAGCGAAAGATCGCAAGGCCAAAGAAAAAGCATTGTTGAAAGATGCATTCTCGTCCGATACAGAAGCCAGTGAAGAAGAACTCGAAGCGCGTCGTCAAAAACTGAAGACGCTGATCAAGTTCGGTAAAGAACGCGGCTTCTTGACGTACGCAGAGATCAACGATCACCTGCCTGAAAACATCATTGATCCGGAAGCGATCGAAGGCATCATCGGTACCTTCAACGACATGGGTATCGCGGTCTATGAACAAGCGCCGGATGCAGAAACATTGTTGTTGTCCGATAACGTCGCTACCGTTGCCAGTGATGATGAAGCCGAAGCTGCTGCTGAAGCTGCACTGTCGACTGTCGACTCCGATTTCGGCCGTACTACTGATCCTGTCCGCATGTACATGCGTGAAATGGGTTCGGTTGAACTGCTGACACGCGAAGGCGAAATCGGCATTGCAAAACGTATTGAAGATGGCTTGCGTGACATGATCCAGGCGATCTCCGCATGCCCGACCACGATTGCAGAAATCATCGCAGCATCGGAACGCATTGCCAAAGACGAAGCCAAGGTCGACGAGATCGTTGACGGCTTGGTCGACATGAATGCATCCGAGCCGGTGATTGCACCTCCTGCTCCTGCCGCTTCTGATGAAGAAGACGAAGAAGAGGAAGAGGAAGAAGAAGAGGAAGAAGAGGAAGAAACGACAGCTGCTTCTGGTGCTGCTGGTTTCTCGAGCGAACAACTGGAACAGTTGAAGCGTGACTCTCTCGCCAAATTCGCTACTATCGCTACGCAATTCGACAAGATGCGCAAAGCCTTTGAGAAGGAAGGCTATAACTCCAAGCCTTACGTCAAGGCGCAGGAAATCATCTCGAACGAATTGTTGAGCATTCGCTTCACCGCAAAAGTTGTTGAGAAATTGTGCGACACCTTGCGTGGTCAAGTTGACGAAGTGCGTCACATCGAAAAACAAATTCTCGATGTCGCTGTCAACAAGTGCGGTATGCCGCGCGGCCACTTCATCAAAGTCTTCCCAGGCAATGAAACCAATCTGGACTGGGTTGATGGTGAAGTGAATGGCAAGCATGCATACAGTGTTGTGTTGGCACGTAACGTACCAACCATCAAAGAATTGCAGCAAAAATTGATCGACTTGCAAGCGCGTGTCGTATTGCCCTTGCCAGATCTGCGCGCCATCAACAAGAAGATGGCTGCCGGTGAAATGAAGGCACGCAAAGCGAAACGCGAAATGACCGAGGCTAACTTGCGTCTGGTTATTTCGATCGCGAAAAAATACACCAACCGTGGTTTGCAATTCCTGGATCTGATTCAGGAAGGTAATATCGGTTTGATGAAGGCAGTCGACAAGTTTGAATATCGTCGCGGCTTTAAATTCTCGACATATGCAACTTGGTGGATTCGTCAGGCTATCACTCGTTCGATCGCCGATCAGGCGCGCACTATCCGTATCCCTGTGCACATGATCGAAACAATCAACAAGATGAATCGCATCTCGCGTCAAATCTTGCAGGAAACCGGCGCCGAGCCAGATCCAGCAACATTGGCGATCAAGATGGAAATGCCGGAAGACAAAATTCGCAAGATCATGAAGATCGCGAAAGAACCGATTTCGATGGAAACACCGATCGGCGACGACGACGATTCACATCTGGGCGATTTCATCGAAGATAACAATACATTGGCACCAGCCGATGCAGCGTTGCACGCTTCGATGCGCGGCGTGGTCAAGGATGTATTGGATTCGTTGACACCACGCGAAGCGAAAGTCTTGCGTATGCGTTTCGGTATCGAAATGTCTACCGATCACACTCTGGAAGAGGTTGGTAAACAGTTCGACGTGACACGTGAGCGTATTCGCCAAATAGAAGCAAAGGCGTTACGCAAATTGCGTCATCCATCGCGTTCGGATAAACTGAAGAGCTTCCTAGAAGGTAATTAAATTCTAAACAGGTTACTGGGCCTCTAGCTCATGCTTGGTTAGAGCAGCGGACTCATAATCCGTTGGTGCCGTGTTCGACTCACGGGAGGCCCACCACAAATAAGAAGGGGTTACGATTATTCGTAACCCCTTTTTTTATTGCCTAAAGCTTGGGCAATGGCTTGCGCCATCAGCCGGTATTGTGGATTATATGGAAACGGTGCTTCGCTCGAAGTACCGCTGCGGGGCCGCACGACGAATTGGATAGCACGTACAACCAAGGAGCGAGGCAGATGTTAGACATGACATTGGCGGCGATACGGGATCGCGAACGTTTGCGGCAGATTATTTCTGTGCTGGCACGTTTCGGCGTGCAGGATGTCTTCATACGTCTTGGTTTGGGCGATCTCTTCAACGATAAAACATCCAATAGTTCTATCAATACGCCTCCGGACACTGCGGCAGAAGGGCAATCCGCGCCGCAGCGTATGCGCATGGCGATAGAGGCTCTGGGGCCGACCTTCATTAAACTCGGACAGATACTGGCGACGCGTGGCGATTTATTGCCGACGGAGTGGATAGAAGAATTCGAGCGCTTGCATAGCCGTGTAGCAACCGTGCCTTGGTCTGATATACGCGAACAGGTGGTTGCAGATCTGGCCGCACCTGTTGAAGATGTGTTTGCATCTTTTGATATAGAGCCGCTGGCTTCTGCGTCGATGGCGCAAGTGTATCGTGCACGCTTGCACGATGGGCAGGACGTGGTGGTGAAGGTGCAGCGTCCAGGGCTTCGTCGTACGGTCGAAGCTGATTTACGCTTGCTGGCGCAACTCGCGAATATTGTCGAAGAACGCAAGCTGGCACCGTATTACAAACCGCGCGATATCGTGCGTCATCTGACGCTAGCGATGCAGGATGAGTTGGATTTCAGACGCGAAGCACAATCCTGCGAACAGGTGGCGCGTAATTTCGAACAGCATCCAGAGATCGAGATTCCGCGTATTTATTCCGAATGGTCGAGTGAGCGTTTGTTGGTGCAATCGTATGTCGATGGGATTGCACCTACGGATGACAGCGGCTTGCGTGCGCAAGGATTGGATCGCTCTTTGTTGGCTGAGCGTGGTGCACGCGCATTCTTGAAAATGGTATTGCATGACGGTTTGTTCCATGCCGATCCACATCCCGGTAATTTGATAGTGCTGGCCGAGAATCGGGTTGGTTTTATTGATTTCGGCATGGTGGGTCGTTTGTCAGATTTGCGACGGGATCAACTGCTGGTGCTGTTCCGCGCCATCGTATCCGGTCGACCTGATGGCTTGATTAACCTGTTGATGGATTGGTCGGGGCCGACAGATTTCAATTGGTTGAGAGCAGAGCAGGCGGTGCAGGAATTTGTTACACGTACTGCCAGTGCGCCGCTTTCGTTAAAGCAGGCTTTGAATGATTTCATGGAGATGGCCAAGCAGAGTCGTGTGGCGGTGCCACCTGATCTTGCCTTGCTGGTGAAGGCGTTTGCGACTGCAGATGGCGTGCTGCAACGCCTGGATCCGCAATTCAATATCGTGCAAATTGCTGGTCCGATGGTGAAGCGTGCTTTGTTGCGTCGTTATTCACCTCGCACTATACGGCGAGAAGCACTAGGTGCTTTGGTCGATGTGCAAACGGCTGCTCTGGATTTGCCACAACTTCTACGCTTGGTCATGTTGCGCTTGAAGCATGGACACTTCATGGCGAATATAAAAATTGCGAACCTGGATCGTCTTGGTACTTCATTGGAGCGAGCGGCGACACGTTTGGCGATTGCGATCGTTACAGCAGCAGTATTGCTGGCGCTAGGGCCTGTGTTGTTGCAGTACGGTCCGCATTGGATGGGGATGCCGGCATTTGCGTGGTTGGGATTGTTGGCTGCAGTTGCAGGTTTGGTCACTTTATTTTGGACATTTCGTCGCCGACCTTGACTGAAAAGAAGCTGATTGGTTTGAATACGGAGATTTTGTGCTGTAATTTTTTATGTCTATCTCTACAAAATTTGATCTAGCGCAATAAAAACTTTCCCTACGGGAATATATTGAGTCCAGCGTATTACCCATACGCTCCTTTCGATAACGGTATGCGTACTTGGTTTGCCTTCTTATCGATACGCTCATTTCATCCCAAAGCTGGAGATTTTTAGATGCGCACCAATTTACCCGTCACAAATACCGAATACTTTTTAAAAGACGGGATGTCTTTGGTGTCGAAGACAGATACCAAAGGCCGGATCACTTATGTGAATCCCGCGTTTATAGAAGCAAGCGGTTTTCATGAAGATGAGTTGATCGGCAAGCCGCACAATCTCATTCGTCATCCCGACATGCCGGAAGAAGCATTCGGCGATATGTGGCAGACGCTCAAGCAAGGATTGCCGTGGACGGGTTTGGTTAAAAACCGTCGCAAGAATGGTGAGCATTACTGGGTGAATGCGAACGTCACGCCGGTGCGCGAAGAGAATCAAATCGTTGCCTATATGTCGGTGCGCAGCAAGCCTAGTCGGGAGCAGGTCGAAGGCGCGCATGCTATTTATGCACGCTTTAAAGCTGATCAAGCCAAGGGTTTGGCGATCAAGCGTGGTGCAGTGGTATCGACGGGTTTGTTTAGCAAGCTGGCGGCATTAAAGGATATTGGTTTAAGCGTAAAAATTGCACTGGGTATGAGTACGATCATTGCGCTGATTGCGGCGCTGGGGTTTGCCGCATCAACTGCAGCGGAAAATGCTGCATGGGCTTACTGGTATGCCGGTGCAACGATAGGCGGCATTTGTCTCGCCTTGTTGTTATGGGCCGGATTACACGCATCCATCGTGCGCCCTTTACGGATGTTGATAGACGAGACGCGCATCATTGCCGGTGGTGATTTGACTTTCGATTTCAAGGTGAATCGTCATGACGATATGGGGCAGTTGCAGCAAGCCTTGCAGCAAATGAACGTGAATTTGCGCTCGGTAATGGGTGATATACGCAGCAACGTTGATTCCATTACGGTCGCAACGCGAGAAATTGCTGCGGGCAATATGGATCTGTCGGGCCGAACTGAATCACAGGCTTCCAGTCTGGAAGAAACTGCATCCAGCATGGAGCAGCTTGCTGCTACCGTGAAACAGAATGCAGACAATGCGAGCCAGGCCAATCAATTGGTGCAATCGGCATCGGACGTGGCTGGCAAAGGCGGCGCAGTCGTGGAAAAAGTTGGCGCCACGATGGATGAAATCAGTACATCGGCCAGAAAGATCGTCGACATCATCAGTCTGATTGATGGCATTGCATTTCAGACGAATATTCTCGCGCTGAATGCGGCAGTTGAAGCTGCGCGTGCCGGTGAACAAGGCAAGGGATTTGCGGTTGTCGCCTCAGAAGTGCGGAGTCTGGCGCAACGCTCTGCCAGTGCGGCGAAAGAAATCAAAACCTTGATCGATGCGTCAGTTGAAAAAGTCGATGCCGGCAATCGTCTGGTCAGTGATGCAATGGCTACCATGGACGATATCGTCAGCTCGGTGCAACGCGTGACCGGCATCATGAACGAGATCACAGTGGCTAGCCGCGAACAAAGTAGCGGAATAGATCAAGTCAATTTGGCGATTTCGCAAATGGATGAAGTGACGCAACAGAATGCCGCACTGGTGGAAGAGGCCGCTGCCGCTGCAGCCAGTCTGGAAGAGCAGACTGTGCATTTGGCGCAGTCCATTTCCGTCTTCAGGACGGGACGTAGTGAGGCCAGAGTTGCACCGTTCCATTCGCCACAAAAGTCCTTGCAAGTGCAACATGGCACGCATGAATCTCTATCAGCGAACAATGCAGCATTGAGAATATCGGCTTGATAAGTGGTTGATTCGATAAGTATTACCATTACATGCGGAAGGTTTCCCAGTGGTAATTTCTTCTGGGTCAGCTTTCGCGTGACCTATCTGTGAGTGGCCGGTAAAGAAATTTACCGGCTTTATTTACAGTTTTGCATCCAACATGTTGATAAATCACGATATATTCCCGTCCGGCGTATAATGCACACTGTCCTGTCGAGGGTAGTGATGGCGGTCGAGATGGTCCCGATTTTCAATAGCGGCCTGCGTCCGCACATGCACCTCGTTTCATCACCACAGAAATAATTCAAATTTATCGAAAGAGCCAGGTCTTTTTCGGATTCGTTGTGCGGTTTTTTGATCCACATCGACATCGATCATGTCGCCTTATAAGAGGCAAGACCTGCTAAAAATCATGTCTGATAGTCAGCCTGTAATCCAGTCAGCAACTCCATCAAATGTTGTGCTCAATGCGGCTGATGCGCATCCGGCCATTCGTTTCGAAGACTTAGGCCTCGCACCGGAAATCCTGCGCGCCTTGAATGATCAGGGTTATGTACATCCGACGCCGATTCAGGCTGAGGCAATTCCTATCGTATTGCGCGGCATCGATTTGATGGGCGCGGCACAAACCGGTACTGGTAAAACGGCTGGTTTTTCGCTGCCTATCATTCAGTTGCTGATGGCACATGCCAACACCAGCGCTTCGCCGGCTCGTCATCCTGTGCGTGCATTGATACTGGCGCCGACACGCGAACTGGCCGATCAGGTTGCCGCTAACGTGAAAGCTTATTGCCGTCATACGCCATTGCGCTCGCTGGTGGTGTTCGGCGGCATGGATATGGCGCCGCAAACCGCTGCATTGCGTAACGGTGTGGAAATCGTCATTGCAACGCCTGGTCGTCTGCTCGATCACGTGCAGCAAAAAACAATCAATCTGTCGCAAACGCAAATCCTTGTCATGGATGAAGCGGATCGCATGCTGGACATGGGCTTCTTGCCTGACCTGCAGCGCATCATCAATTTGTTGCCGAAGAAGCGCCAGAACCTGATGTTCTCCGCGACCTTTTCGCCAGAGATCAAGAAACTGGCTGCGACCTTCCTGAAAGATCCGGTCACGATCGAAGTTGCGCGCAGCAATGCGACGGCAGAAAACGTTACGCAGATCATTTACAAAATCGATGAAGATGCGAAGGCCGCTGCAGTGTCCTACATCATTCGCCAGCGCGAATTGAAGCAAGTCATCGTTTTCTCGAATACCAAAATCGGAGCATCGCGTCTTGCGCGCCATCTGGAAAGTGAAGGCGTCAAAGCTTCCGCGATTCACGGCGATAAATCGCAATCGGAACGCATGCAAGCCTTGGAGCAATTCAAGAACGGCACGATAGAAGTATTGGTTGCGACTGACGTTGCAGCGCGTGGACTTGATATTGCGGAACTGCCTTGCGTGATCAACTACGATTTGCCGTATAACGCAGAAGATTACGTGCATCGTATCGGTCGTACTGGTCGCGCTGGTGCTTCCGGTGATGCGATTTCTCTGTATTCGGACAAGGATGCACGCTTGCTGGTTGATATCGAAAAGATGATCAAACACACATTCGTGCCGGCACAACTGGCAGGATTTGTACCGCCAGCTGCGCGTGCTAGTGAGCGTAAACCGCAAGAGCGTGGTGCGCGTCGTGATGATACTGAGTCGCGTGGTCGTACGCCGGAGCGTTCAGAGCGTCGTGAATCGAGTAACCGTGATTCGTCCGCTAGTCGCGATCCTAGTAGCCGTAGTGCGTATGCCGCACCACGTAAGGAAAAGATAGATCCATTCTTTACCAAGCCTTACGAGCCGACACCATCCACGATTAGCGAAGCCAAGCCGGTTGAGAAAGCGCCTGCCAAACCGCCTAAGCACAAGATGGCAGCATTGCTGGGTGGAATGCCTAAGCGCTAAGACTTAGTTCTTCATTTAAAAAGGGCACATTACTGTGCCCTTTTTTATTGTGCGATGAATCGTTGCGTCCATGCAGCGATAGCACGTTGCCAAAATTCAGCGATGGATGGCGTCTGATCGATTTTTAATTCAAGAAAATGCGCTGCACGTATGAGTTCATTGAGTGGATTATTTAGATCAAGTGCTTTCGCACCGGTTTGCTTCGATAGTTTTTCGCCCAGCTCATTCAATACGACAGGCACATGCATATACGATGGTGTAGTCAAACCGAGCATGCGTTGCAGATAGATTTGGCGGCCAGTTGATTCCAGCAAGTCGGTACCGCGCACGATATGTGTGACACCTTGGTTTGCATCATCTACCACGACGGCGATTTGATAAGCCCAGAAGCCATCTGCACGTTTTAAAACAAAGTCACCGACTTCCGTTGCCAGATGCTGAGTCAACGTGCCGAGCCAGCGATCATCGAAGGTAATTAATTCATTTTCTTCATTCAGTTCGGGTACGCGCACACGCCAGGTGCGTGCAGTTTTACCTAGAGCGACGCCGTGTCTGCACGTACCGGGATAAATCGCGGCACCGTCGGCGGCTACACCTAAACGTGAATCGGCGATTTCGCGACGTGTGCAGCCACATGGATAAAGCAGCCCGTTTAAACGTTCAAATGCGGCCTGATATAAATCCTTGCGCTCGCTTTGCACCACGACTTCACCATCGTGTTGCATGCCGAAGACAGTCAGCGCATCCATGATGGCCGCAGTGGCATCGGGGACGGTGCGGGTTTCATCGATGTCTTCTATGCGCACCAGCCACTGACCGTGATGTGCTTTGGCATCCAGATAGCTGGCCATGGCTGCGACCAGCGAGCCGGCGTGCAAGGGGCCGCTGGGTGATGGCGCAAAGCGCCCTATATATTTATTCGAGTTATTCGTCATGTATTACTCCGCCAGCAGCGCGCGTTGCACATCGGGATCTGCCAGTTTGTTGAGGAACCACTTCAGGCATTTGCCGCGCGATGAAGTGCGCCATGCGTATTGCGGCAATCCTGTGGGTTTGATTTCTATCGTTTGTTTTTCTATCAGTTCGCCTGAAGCGAGATAAGGCGTGGCCCATTTGCGTGGCAGATGGCCGCAGCCGAGCCCAGCTAATTGCGCTTTCAATTTTTCATGGATATCCGGAACGGTCAGCGTGGCCTGGCCGGTAAGCAGGCCGGCACTGACGCTGGGCAGGAAGCGGCCGCTATCGCCGGCGGCAACTGCGCGATATTGTTGTACCAGTTGCGCTGCCAGCGGATCAGGCATGTTTGCGAGTGGATGATCTGGTGCTACTGCAAAGACCCAATCGACTTCGCCTAAAGGACGTACGCGGAAGTCGCCGCTGCCGCGTACGATTTCCGGGCCATCAGATGAAACGCCAATAGCGAGATCGGCCGCGCCGCTGGTCAGGGTTTCCCACACGCCGGACAGCACTTCAGTGGAAAAGCGCAATTGCGTACCTGAACCTTCCGCATCGAATTCGCGTATCAGTGGCAGCATTTTTTCAAAAGGGATGATGCTGTCGAGCACGATACGCAATTCTACTTCCCAGCCGCTGGCCGTACGCTTGACCCTTTGCTCCAGCTCGTCGGCAGCACGCAGCAGGTGGCGTCCTTCTGTCAGTAATTCTTGTCCCGCTGCGGTCAGCTTGGCGCGATGACCACGTCGGTCGAATAGCAATACATCGAGGTCTTCTTCCAGCTTGCGTACGCTATAGGTCAGTGCCGATGGCACGCGATCCAGCGCCACCGCAGCTGCGGCAAAGCTGCCTTTGCGGTCTATGGTGTCCAGTATGCGTATGGCTTCCAGCGTCAGATTCATATGGATTTTCTATTATTCAAAATAATTGAATGACTTGTGCTGAATTATGCCCTTATTTAATATCTTTTGAACGTCTATAGTGTCACTCATAGTTTAAAACTTAAGTCATACAATAAAACTCACCGAAAGGAACGATCATGCTTGAAATTCGCAAAAGTGAAGACCGGGGCCACGCCAATCACGGTTGGCTAGATTCGCACCATACTTTCTCCTTCGCTGATTACTATGACGAAAAACATATGGGCTTCGGCCCGCTGCGAGTGATCAATGAAGATCGCGTCAATGCTGGTGGTGGCTTTGGCACCCATGGTCATCGCGATATGGAAATCATCAGCTATGTGCTGGAAGGCGAGCTGGCGCACAAAGACAGCATGGGTACCGGCAGCGTGATACGTCCGGGTGATGTGCAGCGCATGAGTGCAGGCAGCGGCGTACGCCATTCGGAATTCAATCATGCGAAAGACCAGGCCACGCATTTCCTGCAAATCTGGATCCAGCCGAATGTGAATGGGATTCCGCCCAGCTATGAAGAGAAGCATTTTGCGCCAGAGGAAAAACGTGGTCGCCTGCGTCTGATTGCCAGCTCAGATGGTGCCGACGGCTCCGTGTTGATACATCAGGATGCGAAGCTGTATGCGGGTTTGTTTGATGGTGCAGAGACAGCCAGTTTGACCTTGGCAGCGGGGCGACGCGCGTTTGTACATGTTGCAAGCGGGTCAGTGACTGTGAATGGTGCGGTGTTGAAAACTGGTGATGCCTTGAAGGTGGCTGATGTAGCAACGCTGGAAATTAGTGACGGTAAGGAAGCGGAAGTGCTGGTATTTGATTTGGTCTAAACCAGTGTGCTTGCAATAAAAAAGCGCGACATCGATAAAGATGCCGCGCTTTTTTCATAATGCAGGAATATTTTTACGCTTCGATATCCAGCGGTGCAAATGATTTAACTAAATCATCCAGCGCTTTCAATTGTGCGAGGAACGGTTCCAGTTTGTCCAATGGCAGTGCGCTCGGACCATCGCATTTTGCGACTTTAGGATCCGGATGTGCTTCGAGGAATAAGCCTGCCAAGCCAACACCCATGCCGGCACGTGCGAGGTCAGCGACTTGTTCGCGACGACCGCCGGAGGCAGCGCCACCCGGATCGCGTTGCTGCAATGCATGTGTGACGTCGAAAATAATCGGCAGGTTATTGCAGACTTTTTTCATTACGCCGAAGCCCAGCATATCGACCACCAGATTATCGTAACCGAAGCAGGTGCCACGATCGCACAGTATCAATTGTTCGTTACCGGCTTCCGTGAATTTTTCCATGATGTTCAGCATCTGCGACGGACTGAGGAACTGCGGTTTTTTGATATTGATAACGCGACCGGTTTGCGCCAGTGCGACGACCAGATCAGTCTGGCGTGCGAGGAAGGCGGGCAGTTGCAGGACGTCGATGACTTCTGCCGCGATCTTGGCTTGATACGGTTCGTGCACATCGGTAATGAGCGGTACGCCGAAAGTTTTTTTCACATCTTCAAAAATGCGCAAACCTTCTTCCAATCCAGGACCGCGATAGGAATGGATGGATGAGCGGTTGGCCTTGTCGAACGATGCCTTGAAGACGTAGGGAATGCCTAGCTTGCTGGTGACGCGTACATATTCTTCGCAGGAACGCATGGCAAGATCGCGCGATTCGAGCACATTGATGCCGCCGAACAGGACGAAGGGTGCTGCGTTGTCGACTTTGATTTTGCCGTTGATATTGATCATTTTTTAAACACAGTAAGTTAAACAGCGTGATCGTATGGGCGGTGCCTATACGTTCCTAAAAATTATTTTGCGCAATGCGGACACGAGCTGCCATCGACAAATTCCGGTGCCAGTTGCTCGCGCGGTGATACGGTCGCGTTGCAAGCGGTACATGTTGTCGGCAGACTGGGTTCCAGGCGCGGATTCAAGGCGGTGCGGTGATCAAATACAAAACAGTCGCCAGTGTAATGATCGCCACCTACATCTTCAAAATATTTGAGGATGCCGCCATCGAGTTGATACACGCTGCCGAAGCCAACGTTCTTCATATGGATAGCTGCCTTCTCGCAGCGGATACCGCCGGTGCAGAAGGTGACGATGGTTTTATCTGCCAACTCATCTTTGTGCTGCGCCACGATATCAGGGAATTCGCTGAATTTGTCGATGCGGTAATCGATGGTGTTGTCGAAAGTGCCGACATCAACTTCAAACGCATTGCGGGTATCCATCATGACGACAGGCTTGCCATCATCGTCGTGACCCTGATCCAGCCAGCGTTTGAGCGTGAGTGGTTCGACCGCAGGTGCGCGACCTTCTTCCGGTTTGATCAATGGGTGCTTCATCGTGATGATTTCACGCTTGAGCTTGACCAGCATGTATTTGAACGGTTGGTCGTCGGAAAAACTTTCTTTTACTTCCAGATCGGTGAAGCGCGCATCGGCACGTACCCAAGCGAGGAAGTTATCGATGTCGACACGCTTACCTGCCAAAAACAGATTGATGCCTTCCGGACTGAGCAGGATGGTGCCTTTTAGCGACAGTTCGTCGCATTTGGCGAGAAATTCCGGACGCTTCTCCGCCGTGTCATCAAAGCTGATGAATTTGTAGGCGGCGATATTAACGAATGACGATGTAGCTTGCATGCTTGCGTGTTTCTTGAAGGTGATTGCCCTTGTGATTTGAGCAATATTTTGTGGCTGATGCCTTGCATGCTGTGCCATGGCTGACGATGTGCAATCGTCAACGGCAGGAAGAGGCAAGGCAGGAATAAGTCGACATTATAAACTTCACGTTTAGGAATGCTGAAATGTCTGATCGAAGGGGTGGTCGCGGTAGAATACGGCCATGATTTCTCCGCAATTTACTCATCTCCGCCTCCATTCCGAATATTCGATTGTCGATGGCCTGATTCGCATCGATGATGTGATCCAGGCAGCGGCTGCCGATATGCAGCCCGCGCTGGCCATTACCGATCTGGCCAATCTGTTCGGGATGGTCAAATTTTATAAAGAAGCCCGTTCCAACGGCATCAAGCCCATCATTGGTTGCGATGTCTGGATCACGAATGATAACGACCGTGACAAGCCATCGCGTTTGTTGCTGCTGGTCAAGAACAAGACCGGTTACCTGCAATTATGCGAATTGTTGTCCAAAGCATGGTTGACCAATTTACATCGCGGTCGTGCCGAGATTCGTCCTGAATGGTTAGAGCAACTTGCTGCCGAGGGTGGCCCTAATGGTTTGATCGTTCTGTCTGGCGCGCATTTCGGCGATGTCGGCATGGCGATTGATAACGGCAATCTGGCTGGCGCCGAACGTTGCGCACGCCGTTGGGCCGAAGTTTTCCCCGGACATTTTTATATAGAAGTGCAACGTGCCGAGCAGCCGAATATGGATGCCCACGTGCGTCAGGCATCGGTGCTGGCAGCAAAATTGAATTTGCCTTTGGTGGCAACACATCCCGTGCAATTTTTGGGACAGGATGAATTTACCGCGCATGAAGCGCGTACCTGTATTTCCGAAGGCGAAATTCTTGCCAATCCGCGCCGTATCAAGCGCTTTAATATTCAGCAACGATTCAAGACGCAGGCGGAAATGGCGGAACTGTTCGCCGACATGCCGCATGCTTTGCAGAATTCAGTCGAGATTGCCAAGCGCTGTAATCTGGTGTTGGAACTGGGTAAGCCTAAGCTGCCGAATTTCCCGACGCCGGATGGCTCTTCCATCGATGAATTCCTCGTCAAGGAAGCGCAGCGTGGACTGGATCAACGTCTTGAACATCTTTATCCTGATCCGGCCGCGCGTGAGAAAAACCGCGAGCGTTATCAGGCGCGTTTGAAGTTCGAGACCGATACGATCATCCACATGGGTTTCCCCGGTTACTTCCTGATCGTGGCGGACTTTATCAAATGGGCAAAAAATAACGGCGTGCCGGTTGGTCCGGGCCGTGGTTCAGGTGCAGGCTCGCTGGTTGCGTATTCATTATTGATTACCGATCTGGATCCGCTGCAATACAACTTGCTGTTCGAGCGCTTCCTGAATCCTGAGCGGGTTTCGATGCCCGATTTCGATATCGATTTTTGCCAGGAAGGGCGCGATCGCGTCATTCAGTATGTGAAGGATCAATACGGCAAGGATGCGGTATCGCAGATTGCGACCTTCGGTACGATGGCGGCTAAAGGTGCGGTGCGTGACGTTGGTCGTGTGCTGGATTTCGGCTACAACTTCTGCGATGGTATTTCCAAGCTGATCCCATTCAAGCCGGGCAAACTGGTCACGATCTCTGATGCGATCAAGGAAGAACCGCTGTTGGCGGAACGCCTTGAGAATGAAGAAGAAGTGAAGCAGTTGCTGGAGTTGGCACAAAAAGTGGAAGGCATCGCCCGTAACATCGGTATGCATGCTGGTGGCGTGTTGATTGCACCGGGCAAGCTGACTGACTTCTGTCCGCTCTACACGCAGGGTGGTGATGCCGGCGTGGTATCGCAATACGATAAAGATGACGTTGAAGCCGTCGGTCTGGTGAAGTTCGACTTTTTGGGTTTGACCACGCTGACGATTCTTGATCGTGCCGTGCGTTACATCAAGGATCTCGATCCGGCGCTGGCCGATTTCGCGCTGGAAAAATTACCGCTCAACGATAGACCTTCGTATGAGTTGCTGACCAAGGCGAAGACGGTCGCGGTCTTCCAGCTGGAAAGTCGCGGCATGCAAGGCATGCTGAAGGACGCGCGTCCCGATCGCTTTGAAGACATTATTGCGCTGGTGGCTTTGTACCGCCCGGGTCCTATGGATCTGATTCCAGATTTCTGCCGACGCAAGCACGGCGAACGTTTTGAATATCCTGATCCGCGTACTGAAGCCATTCTGTCTGAAACCTACGGCATCATGGTTTATCAGGAGCAGGTTATGCAGATGGCGCAGGTCATCGGTGGTTACTCGTTGGGCGGCGCGGATTTGTTGCGTCGTGCGATGGGTAAGAAAAAAGCCGAAGAGATGGCGCAGCATCGCGAGTTGTTCCGTGCCGGCGCTGCGAAGAATGATTTGTCGGCAGAAAAAGCCGATGAAATCTTCGACTTGATGGAAAAGTTTGCCGGCTACGGTTTTAATAAATCGCATGCTGCTGCTTACGCCTTGTTGTCGTATCACACTGCATATTTAAAAGCACATCACCCGGCCGCGTTCATGGCAGCCAACTTGTCGCTGGCGATGGACGATACCGACAAGATCAAGATCTTGGTCGAAGATGCGATTGATATCTGCGGTCTGACTTTGCTGCCGCCAGATATTAATCAATCGGATTACCGTTTCACACCGGTTGGCGTGCCGGGCAAGAAGGCAACACAAATCCGTTATGGTTTGGGCGCAGTCAAAGGTTCAGGCAAGGGTGCGATTGATGCAGTAGTAGAAGCACGCAAGGAAAAACCGTTTGTCGACTTGTTCGATTTTTGCAAGCGTGTCGATAAGCGTCAGATCAATCGTCGCACTATCGATTCGCTGATACGCGCTGGTGCTTTCGATTGCTTCAATGTTGATCGCGCTATTTTGCTGGCATCGGTTGCTTTTGCAATGGAGTGTGCGGAGCAGGCTGAAGCTGCAGCGAATCAGGTCAGCCTGTTTTGCGGCGATGACAGCGACCTGGAAACACCACCGGAATATGTGAAAGTGTCGCCATGGAGCGACAAGCAAAAACTCACTGAAGAAAAAGCCGCGCTCGGTTTTTATCTGTCAGGACATTTATTCAATGCCTATGCAGAAGAAGCGCGTCGCTTTGCGCGTGCGAAGTTGAGCAGCCTGGAGCCTTCGCGCGAGCCACGCACGATTGCTGGCGTGATTTCCGGTTTGCGTACGCAGATGACGCAGCGCGGCCGCATCGTGATTGTTACGTTAGATGATGGTAGCGCGACGGTGGATGTGACGGTCTACAACGAGGTGTATGACGCCAATCGCAATTTGTTCAAGGAAGATGAATTCCTCGCGGTATCGGGCAAAGTCTCGGAAGATCGCTTCTCCGGTGGTTTGCGGATTACGGCAGAGAAGGTAATGGATATCGCTGCTGTGCGCATACAGTATGCAAAATGCGTGCGCCTGTCTTTGCAGGCGTCGGTTGACGTGAGTGTACTCATGGCAACCTTGCGCTCTGCTGCGCGCGCAGACGGTAGCCCGGTGGTTATTCAGTATCAAAATCCAAAAGGTATGTCGGAACTATGTTTTGCGGAGCAATGGCGCATCAATCCGGACGACAACATAAAACAAAAATTAATCGATTTATATTCGGAAAAAAATGTACAGATCGCCTATGACTGATCGTATGAATTTATTCAATTCAAACGAAACGAAAGCACAATTCATACTCTCGCTATTGCCCATCACCTTGTTTTTTCCAATAGGGATTGGTTATACCGGTATTACATTGTTCCTGCTGGCATGGCTGCTGGGCGGACATTACGGGGATAAATGGCAGGCAATCAAGGATAGTCCGATGTTTTTGCCGGTGATGGGTTTGCTGGTAGTGACTTGTGGTGCGGGATTGTTTCTGGATAGACCAGTCGGATTCTGGAAGGCATTCATGCATTACCAGATTTACCTGTTTCTACTCGTGTTCATCAGTGTGGGAGCAGGGCGTTGGCAACAACGTGCGCTGAATGTTTTTTTCACAGGTGCAGTGTTGGCGGCGACCTTGTTTTATCTGAGCCGTTTGCAATTGCTGCCGAAATGGACTCTGTTCCAGAACTACATTGATTACGCGGGCAACAAATCCATCTTGCTGGGCATCTTGTTGGGTATCGCTGGCGGCTGGATGCTGAATGAAATTTGTGCGAAGCGTGATCATAAACTGCTGCGTATCGTGGCTTTTCTGTACATCGCCGCTGCCTTGTTGTTCTTGGCTAAAACCCGTACCGGCAGTTTGATCTTCGTTTTCGGTTGTGCCTTGGTGGTGTTGCGCTACATGACATTTTCATGGCGCAGTGTATTGCTGTTGATCGGTACCGTCGCCGTGATTGGTGTTGCGTGGCAAACCGCAAGCGGTTTTCGCGAACGTCTGGTCGGTACGGCGCATGACATCAAAGCTTTTGTTGATGGTGGCAAGGTCAGTGCTGATGGCATACGTCTGGAGATGTATCGTCTTACCAGTGAGATCATCGAAGAGCATCCGGTAGTTGGCAGCGGCATCGGCACCTGGGCCGTCAAGTATCCGGAAAAAGCAAAAGGCTTGGAGAGCGAAAGCATGGCAACGCCGCATAACGATTATCTGTTGTACACCGCCGAGATTGGCGTGATCGGGGTGGCAGCACTGTTATGGATATGGCTGACGCAACTGATCGTGGCAGTCAGAATCGGTGGGGAAAACGGTGTGCGTTTGTTCACCATTGGTGTGGCCATCATGTTTGGCGGCCTGGTCAATGCCATTTTGCGTGATGCCTTGTTTGGCATTGCGTTCATGGTGCTGCTGGCGATTCCGCTAGCCGGTATCAACCGACATGCATATCGTAAGCAGGACCATCATTATGGAGATATGAGCTGATGACAATTTCTCCTCATTTAAAACGTCTGTACGGCATGCTGGGGCCGTACAAGAAGCGTCTGGCGATTGCATTTGTCGGCATGATCATGACGGCGCTGACCGAACCTATGCTCCCGGCCGTGTTGCGGGTCTTGCTAGATAAAGGCTTTGGCGGCAAACCGACATTCTCGTTGTGGCTGGTGCCATTCGCTATCGTCGGTATTTTTGTCTTGCGCGGCATCTCTACATTCACCACGACCTATATGATGACCTGGGTCTCGTCGCGTCTGCTTACCGTATTACGCAAGCAAATGTTTGAACGCATGCTGGACGTGCCGTTGGGATTCTATGCGACGCATTCAGTTGGTCGGGTCATCAACTCGATGATGTTTGAAGTGCAGCAAATCGTTGAAATGATCACCAAGGTCTATAGCTCTATTATTCGCGATTCACTGACAGTCGTGGTTCTGCTGTCTTTCCTGTTTTGGCTGAACTGGCGCTTGACCCTGATTACGCTGATTTTGTTACCCTTGATTGCCATCGTGGTACGGGCAAGTGGTCGGCGACTACGCCGATTGACGCGTGATTACCAGATGGTCAATGGCGAGATGACGCAAGTCATAGAAGAAACAACGCGTGCCAATCAGGTCATCAAGATTTTTGGTGGCCAACAGTACGAAAGCAAGCGATTCGAGGAACGTGCCGATAAACTTCGCGGCTACACGATGCGGATGGCGAGTGCCCTGGCATTGACCACACCAGTGACCCAAATCATGGCATCCACTGCGGTTGCAGTTGTGATCGTGATTGCTTTGATCCAGTCCGGTAATAATCAGACTACCGTCGGCGGTTTTGTTTCCTTCATAACAGCGATGCTGATGTTGTTGGCACCGCTGAAGAGTGTTGCAGAAGTAAACGGCCCTCTACAGCGCGGTTTGACCGCGGCTGAAGCGGTATTTCACTTGATAGATGCCAAACCTGAACGTACTTCGGGACGTGACCTGACGCAACGTGCAGCTGGTCGACTTGATTTTGTAAATCTCGGTTTCTCGTATCCAGGTCATCAAACATTGGCGCTGACAAATATCAATCTGAGCATCATGCCAGGTGAGACGATTGCGTTCGTTGGTATGTCTGGTGGCGGTAAATCGACATTAGTCAATTTGGTGCCAGGATTTTATGCGGCGACGGCCGGTGAGCTTCAATTGGATGGTGTATCGGTAGAAGACATTGCCTTGACCAGCTTGCGTAAGCAAATCGCGATGGTTAGTCAGCATGTGGTTTTGTTTGACGACACGATAGCTGCAAATATTTCCTATGGCGACGAAACACCAGACCGCGCACGTATTCTGGCGGCCGCTACTGCGGCGCATCTGGATGAAGTGATTGCCGGTTTGCCTGGCGGGCTGGAAACCATGATAGGCGATAACGGATCGCGCTTGTCTGGTGGTCAGCGTCAGCGTCTGGCGATTGCACGTGCGATTTACAAAGATGCGCCTATCCTGATTTTGGATGAGGCGACATCTGCGCTGGATTCTGAATCAGAGCGCGCAGTGCAAGCAGCACTGGATGAATTGATGAAGGGCCGTACTACTTTGGTTATTGCACATCGTCTGTCAACGATTGAGCGCGCGGACCGTATCGCAGTATTGGCCGAAGGTCAGATAGTCGAACTGGGTTCGCATCAAGAATTGCTGGAGAAAAATGGCGTGTACGCGAATCTCTACCATCTGCAATTTGCCAAAGACGCATTTTGAAAATGTGGATCAGTGTGAGCTGATCCACATCTAACGTTACTGCTTGGGTTTGTATGTAAACAAGCCGCAGATACGGCCAATCAGGCGAGATAAATAGCGCGGGAATGGCAGCAACAATCTTGGCAACAGAGTGAGTATTGCCAATCCCATCGTCTTCGAGCGCAATGCGGCAACATGCTCGGGGCCGAAATGCTTGCCGGTGAAAATCAGTTTTGATTGTGCATGATGGTAGCCGCGGCCGAATTCAGCGCGCCACGGATGCGCTCCCTTGACTGAGCCGCGCGATAGGTGCGTGACTGCGACATTGGGAGCAACGATGATTTCCTTGTTTTGCATGAAGACACGCTGACACAAGTCTTCATCTTCGTAATACAGGAAGAAGGTTTCATCAAAAAAGCCGATGTCGCGCATGACTTCCATATTCAACAACATGACGGCACCACAGACGAAGCCAACGCAGCAAGGTCCATCTGCTGCAGGACCGTTGGAGGTCCAGTGTGTTACCGGCCAGCGATAGCTGACTTCGACATCACCGCCACGACGTATCAAATGCGGTGCGATGATGGCAGCTTCAGGATATGCATCTGCGGTTGCCAGCAGATTTTGCAGGAAATCGGGAGTCGGCAGGCAATCCGGATTGAGCAGCAATGCATAGCGTGTCTGCGTTTGTTCCAGCGCGCGATTATTTGCAGCACCAAAACCGAGATTGCGGTCATTGCGCAATACCTGGGCATTTGGCATTTCGATCGCTATTTGCGCGATAGTGTCATCGTTGCTGTCGTTATCGACAATGACGACATGCGGCAATGCCGACAGCGTCTGTCCCAGCCCCGCCATGCAATGCGCGCTGTTATAGGTGACGACGATGACGGTGACATCGGCAACAGTGGTATTTGTTTCGGAATGAGTGGGGCGCATGGTCTGCACTAGTCTTAATTTAATGAGTACCGTACAAGCGGTAAATCAGATTGTATGAGCAGATTGTATGAGTTCTGGTGCATTTATTGCTGGTAGTGCCATGTAATTCTCAGAGAGCGCTGAAAAAGCATCGATCTTTGATCTATCGCTGGAAAGCGGCATTGAATCACTTTAAGATGCCGTAATTGCATATTTTGCTGCGACGGCACTATCCTTCAGGCGTCAAATCTTGTCGATTTGCGTTCTGTTCGGATTCGTACGGCATTATATGTCGTAACTTCTGTGTTTCGATGTATGCGTAGCGACTCGATTTTTTTGTAAATGAAATCTGTATCACGCGCTGTGCGCTGGAGAAAATGAATGACAGAAAACGTCAATGTGGGAAGTAAAGCGGCAGACCGCGTCATCCTGTGCATGAAATGGGGCACCAAATACGGCCCGGAATACGTCAATCGCCTGTACGCGATGGTTCGCCGCAATTTGAGCGGGAACTTCCGTTTTGTCTGTCTGACCGATGATGGCAGCGGGATTCGTTCCGAAGTTGAATGTTTTCCTATCCCGGATTTGAAATTGCCAGACGGTTTGCCTGAGCGTGGCTGGAAAAAACTGACGACCTTTGAAGCGGATCTGCATGGCTTGACCGGTACGGCGCTGTTTCTCGATGTCGATGTCGTGATCACCGACAAGATTGATGCCTTCTTTGAGCAGCCGGGTGAATTTCTGATCATCCATGACTGGAAGCGGCCTTGGCGTGTGACTGGTAATTCATCGGTCTATCGTTTCAAATTGGGTGCGCATGCAGATGTTTTGCAAGAGTTCCGCACGACAGGCGTCGAAGCGCGCAAGGCCTTTCGTAATGAGCAGGCATTCTTGTCGGATGTCTTGCACAAGCAGGGCAAGCTTAGCTACTGGCCGGCATCGTGGTGCTGCAGCTATAAATATCATTGCATTCCCGCCTGGCCGACTAATTACTGGCGTGAGCCGTTTGTACCGGCTGATACCAAGATCGTGATCTTCCACGGTGAAGTGAATCCACCAGATGCATTGGAAGGAAGACGTAATCGCGCTCTGCGTTTTGTACGCAAGGCGCCGTGGATTGCCGATTACTGGAAAGAATAAGGTATTCGCTGGTACAAATAAAAACGGAGTCATGCGCACATGACTCCGTTTTTTTATGGCTGCAATCCAGGCAGAACTACATCAGGATAACGTCGTACTGTTCCTGGTGATAAACCGTTTCCACTTGCAGTGAAATCGGCTTGCCGAGGAAGTCGCCCAGCATCGCCAGATGTTGCGACTCTTCTTCGAGGAACATATCGATGACGACTTGCGAAGCCAAGATGCGGAATTCACGCGGGTTGAACTGCTTCGCTTCACGCGTCAATTCACGCAGGATTTCATAGCAAATCGTGCGTGCTGTTTTGACTTGGCCTTTGCCGCTGCAAGCAGGGCAGGGCTCACACAGAATATGTGCCAGCGATTCACGCGTACGTTTGCGCGTCATTTCTACCAGACCGAGAGCAGAAAATCCTGAAACGGAAACCTTGGTGCGATCACGCGACAGCGCCTTGTTCAATTCGCTCAGCACAGCGCTTCTATGCTCGGTGTTTTCCATATCGATGAAATCGAGAATCATGATGCCACCCAGATTACGTAAACGTAATTGGCGTGCGATGGCGTGCGATGCTTCCAGATTGGTCTTGAAAATCGTGTCGTCGAAGTTGCGGCCGTTGACGAAGCTGCCAGTGTTGACGTCGATAGTCGTCATTGCTTCGGTTTGGTCGACGATCAGATAGCCGCCTGATTTCAAATCGACACGGCGCCCCAGTGCGCGTTGAATTTCTTCTTCCACACCGTACAAATCAAACAGCGGACGTTCACCTGGATAATGCGCCAGCTTGGTCAGAACGGAAGGCGTATACAACTCGCCGAACTGTTGCAGTTTGAGATAATTTTCACGCGAGTCGACCTGGATGCTGGCGGTTTCGTCATTGACGAAATCGCGCATCACACGTTGCGCCAGATCAAGATCTTGATACAGCAAGCTAGGTGCAGGTTTGGTCTTCGCGAGTTGAGTAATATTGGCCCATGTTTTGCGCAGATATTCGACGTCGGCTTGTAAATCGCTATCCGACGCATCTTCTGCCATGGTGCGTATGATGAAGCCGCCTTTTTCCTCAGGCTGCATCAGCTTTTGTACTTTTTCGCGCAACAGCTCGCGTTCGGCTTCGTTTTCTATGCGTTGCGAAATGCCGATATGCGATTCTTGCGGCAGATACACCAGCATGCGTCCGGCGATGGAAATCTGTGTCGACAGTCGCGCACCCTTGGTGCCTATCGGGTCCTTGATGACTTGCACGGTCACTGCCTGGCCATCGAACAGCATGCGTTCAATCGGCGTCGGCGTGGTCGGCGGCCCTTCGTGCGAACGCGCATCCCAGATATCGGCGACGTGCAGAAAGGCAGCACGCTCCAGGCCGATGTCGATGAAGGCCGATTGCATACCAGGCAAGACGCGTACGACTTTGCCTAGATAAATATTGCCGGCCATGCCGCGCGACAGCGTGCGCTCAATATGCAGCTCTTGTACTGCACCTTGCAATACGAGTGCGACGCGGGTTTCTTGCGGTGTGACGTTGACGAGAATATCTTCACTCATAGAATACGCATCCCAGCCTGTTCCAATAATTTTCCGGTTTCAAATAGCGGCAGCCCCATGATGCCTGAATAACTGCCTGCGATGTCTTGAATGAAGAGTGCAGCCTGACCTTGTATGCCGTAACCGCCTGCTTTGTCATACGGTTCAGATGTAGCGCAGTAGGCACGAATGGTGTGATCCGATAGCGCAGTGAAAGCGACATCGGAGCGTTGCGTCATTTGATAAATTTTATCGTCGTGCAGGACGGCGATATGCGTGAGTACTTGATGCGTGCGACCTGATAGCGAGCGCATCATGGCGATGGCTTCTGCTTCGTCGGCTGGTTTGCCGAGTATATGGCCGTCGAGCACGACGGTCGTATCGGCTGCAAGTATCGGTCGTGCCGGTAGCTTGCGCCACCACATGGTTTTTTGCGCGAAGGCAGCTTTTTCCAGCGTTACGCGTGCGACGTAATCTTCTGCGCGTTCGTTAGGCAGGACGATTTCACTGACTTCGGGCCCGCGCGGGGTTTGGTCGCGTAGTAAAAGTAATTCGAATTCGATACCTATTTGCCGTAATAGCTCGCGTCGGCGCGGGCTTTTGGAGGCGAGATAGATTTTTTGCGGAGGAGGTTTCATAAGGTCGTTACACCCGATGATAAGGATGGTTCTGCGTGATGGACCAGGCACGATAGAGTTGCTCGGCCAATAGTACGCGCACCATGCCGTGCGGCAGAGTCAGACTGGATACGCGGATCAGCATATCTGCTTTTTTCTTGAAATCGGCATCTAGACCATCTGCGCCGCCGATGATGAAGGCAACATCGCCGCCATCCTGCTGCCATTGCGTCAGTTGCTGTGCCAGTTGCACGGAGGTGAGGTCCTTGCCGTGTTCATCCAGCGCGATGATGCGTGCGCCCTTGGGAATGGCAGCTTCTATCTTTGCACGTTCCAGTGCCATCGCGGTCTCGGCAGTTTTGCTGCCGGACCGTTCGACTGGTTTGATTTCCTTCAGGAGAATGCGGCAGTCGGGCGGCATGCGTTTGGCATACTCGCCGAACCCGCTTTCTATCCAGGCGGGCATCTTGTGACCAACCGCAGCGATGACGAGCTGCATGGGCGCGTCCGATTACTCGGCAGGCTTGGCTTTTGGCTTCGCCGGTGCGCGCGTCTTGCTGGCTACTTTTTTGGCAGGCGCTTTCTTGGGTGCTGCTTTTTTGTAAGCTTCTGCAGTTTTGGTTGCTTTTACCTTGATGGTTTTGCCGACAGCTTTCTTGGCAGGTGCTTTTTTCGCAGCTGTTTTGGTGGCCGTGGTTTTGCTTGCGGCAGTTTTGCGCGCAGGTTTCTTCGGCTCGTCGTCGTCCAGTGTGGTTTGGCTTGCGCTCAAATGACGACCGGTTGCTTTTTTCGGTGCATCGTCGTCTGGTGTGATGCGTGTCGAAAGACGTTTCGCTGCGCCGAATTTGACTTCTTTCTCGCCCCAGATTTCTTCCAGGCGGTAGTAAGCACGAATAGCTGGTTGCATGATGTGGACGATCATGTCGCCCAGATCGACCAGTACCCATTCGCCGGTGTCTTCACCTTCGACGCTGAGAACGGTGCCGCCGTTTTCTTTAACCTTGTCGCGCACGGATGCTGCCAGCGCCTTGGTTTGGCGGTTGGAGGTACCAGATGCAACGGCGATACGGTCAAACAGGCTGGTCAGATGTACGGTATCGAACACCTTGATATCCTGTGCTTTGACGTCTTCGAGTGCGTCGATTACCAGGGCTTGCAGTTTTTTGATGTCCATTAGCTTTTATATAGGTGATGTTGTTCAATATAGTCTAGCACCCCGGGAGGCACTAGCGAAATCGGGTGTTTTCCGCGTTGCAGCGCTGCGCGGATTTCAGTGGCAGAAATATCGACTGCCAAATTCGGCGCAAGATAAGCCAAGCCTTGCGCGGTATTGCGTATTTGTTCCATTGTTGCTGCGCGCCGTGTGAATTCCTGCGTCACGTCGGCTGGTACATGCGCTGCATCCATCGCAAAACCTGGGCGCGAGGCGGCACATATATGCGCATAGTCAAACATGTGTTGCCATTCCTGCCATGTATTCAGATGCTGTAACTGGTCAGCCCCCATCAGAAAAATGATGGAAACATGCGGTCCCAACTCTTCCCGGACCGCGCGCAAGGTGTCGATGGTATAGGTTGCGCTGTCACGCAGGATTTCTTGCTGATCGATGCTGACGGCGGTTTTTTGTGTGCTGAACGCACTACGCACCATCGCTACTCTATCTTTGCCGGATGCCTGTAAACCATGCTTTTGCCATGGATTTCCGGCGGGAATGATGCGTAATTCGTCCGGTTTCAGCAATTCGACAAAGTAATTCGCCAGGGCAACATGGCCGTTATGTACCGGGTCGAAACTGCCGCCGAGTATGGCCACGCAACGCGTGACGGCTTGTTCGCTGGTCTTCATTCAGACCCAATCGCGATGAATCAGGAAGTCGGAAGTCAGTTTTGCTTCCGGGCTGCCGACTTCTGGCTGCCAATTGTAGCGCCATGTTACCACTGGTGGCATCGACATCAGTATAGATTCGGTGCGACCGCCCGATTGCAGACCAAACAGGGTGCCGCGATCGAAGACCAAATTGAACTCGACATAACGTCCGCGTCGGTAGGTTTGGAAGTCGCGTTCACGTTCGCCATAAGGCGTATCTTTACGACGTTTTAAGATAGGCACATATGATGCAATGAAATGATCGCCTACGCTTTGTTGCAAGGCGAAGCATTGCTCGAAGCTGAATTCATTCAGATCATCGAAGAAGATTCCGCCTACGCCGCGCGGTTCTTGCCGATGTTTAAGATAAAAATAATCGTCACACCATTTCTTGTAGCGCGGATGCACATCATCACCAAACGGTTGCAGTGCATCGCGACAGGTTTGATGAAAATGCCGCGCATCTTCTTCAAAGCCATAATACGGTGTCAAATCCATACCGCCGCCAAACCACCAGATAGGTTCATGACCTTCTGCCGTCGCCGTAAAGAAGCGCACATTCATGTGTACCGTCGGTGCGTATGGATTGCGCGGATGCAGCACTAATGACACGCCCATCGCTTCCCAATTGCGGCCAGCGATTTCGGGACGGTTAGCTGCAGCCGATGGCGGCAGATTCTTGCCCATGACATGCGAGAAGCCAACGCCGCCACGTTCGAACACATTGCCGTTTTCAATAATGCGCGAGATACCGCCGCCGCCTTCCGGACGTTCCCAGCTATCGGTGCCGAAGGCTTTGCCGTCGACTTCTTCCAGCGCAGCGACGATGCGCGCCTGCAGACCAAGCAAATAATCTTTGACGGAGGAAGACGAGGGAAGGGAAGAAGTCACTATGCGAGCGGTAAAAAGGTTGTGGGCGGATTGTACCTTGCGCGCATATGCGCCGCAGCCCATCGTTATTAATGAAGGAAGAGCAGTTATTCCCGCTTGTACGGGAATAACTACACGACATCACTTGGTATTAAGAGCGTTTCAGTGCGCGCCAGCCGATATCGCGGCGGAATTGTGCGCCGTCAAAATGGATGCTGTCGATAGTGTCGTAGGCTTTCTTTTGTGCGACTTTGACACTGTCGCCGAGGCCGACTACACACAAGACGCGACCGCCAGTGGTGGTCAACTGATCGTTATTCAATGTAGTGCCAGCGTGGAAGGTGACGCTATCTGCAGTTTCTGCCGGGATGCCGGTGATGACGTCGCCTTTGCGCGGTGCATCAGGGTAACCCGCTGCTGCCAACACTACGCCCAGCGCGGTACGACGGTCCCATTCCAGTTCTATCGTATCCAGCGTGCCGTTGACCGCGTGTTCCATTACGCCGACCAGATCGGTTTTCAGACGCGCCATGATCGGTTGTGTTTCCGGATCACCCATGCGGCAGTTGAATTCCAAAGTCTTAGGATTACCTTTGTCGTCGATCATCAGACCTGCATACAGGAAGCCGGAGAATGGAATGCCATCCTTGGCCATGCCTTGCACGGTAGGTTGAATAATTTCGCGCATGACGCGTGCATGCAGCGCTGGCGTGACGATAGGCGCAGGTGAGTAAGCACCCATGCCGCCGGTATTTGGGCCTTCGTCGTGGTCGAGCAGACGTTTGTGATCCTGACTGGTGGCCAGCGCCAAAATGTTTTTGCCATCGACCATGACGATGAAGCTGGCTTCTTCGCCGGCGAGGAATTCTTCAATCACGACACGTGCGCCGGCATCGCCGAGCTTGTTGTCGGACAGCATCATGTCGACTGCGTGGTGCGCTTCATCCAGCGACATCGCAACGACTACACCTTTACCAGCCGCCAAGCCATCGGCCTTGATGACAATAGGTGCGCCTTTGAGGTTGATGTAATCGTGCGCTGCATTTACTTCGGAGAAGGTTTGATATTCCGCAGTCGGGATCGCATGGCGTTGCATGAACGATTTAGCGAAATCCTTGGAGCTTTCGAGCTGTGCTGCTTCCTTGGTTGGGCCAAAAATCTTCAAACCTTGGTTGCGGAAGATATTCACGATGCCAGCCGCCAGCGGCGTTTCCGGGCCGACCACGGTCAGCGCGATATTTTCCTGCTGGGCGAATTGCGCCAACTCTTGCGGATCGGTGATCGCAATGTTTTTCAGTCTGTCGTCCAGCGCAGTGCCACCGTTACCAGGTGCAACATAGATGGTTTGAATCCGTTCGGATTGCGCCAATTTCCAAGCCAGAGCGTGTTCGCGGCCGCCTGAGCCGACTACCAGAATTTTCATGTGGTTCATTACTTTTTAAAATTGCCGCATCAACATGTGTGTGATGTAGCTGGTTATCTTGGTGTCTTGCTGCGCTTCGACTGATTTCATATCGTCATTTAAAACGGAGCCAGTCCGTTTTTAAAAACTGTGCATTACTCTTCGATCACTGCGTTCGTATAAATCTCTTGTACGTCGTCGAGATTTTCCAGTGCATCCAGTAATTTCTGCATCTTGATCGCATCGTCGCCCTGGAACACGGTTTCGGTCGCCGGTTTCATCACGACTTCTGCCAGTTCAGCCTTGAAGCCGGCTGCGGCCAGTTTGTCTTTGACTGTGGAAAAATCGTGAGGTGGGCAAATAACTTCTATGCCGCCTTCTTCATCCGTAGTGACATCATCGGCGCCAGCTTCCAGCGCTGCTTCCATCAATTTGTCTTCATCGGTACCCGGCGCAAAGAAAAACTGGCCGCAATGCTTGAACATGAAAGCGACCGAGCCTTCGGTCCCCATATTGCCGCCGAACTTGGAGAACGCGTGACGTACTTCAGCCACTGTGCGTACCCGATTGTCGGTCATGCAGTCGACTAGTATGGCTGCGCCGTTGATGCCGTAGCCTTCGTAACGGATTTCTTCGTAATTGACGCCTTCCAGACCGCCGCTGCCGCGTTGGATCGCGCGCGTGACATTGTCTTTCGGCATATTGGCATCGGCTGCCTTGTCGACTGCCAGACGTAAACGCGGGTTGGCTGCGACGTCGCCGCCGCCCATACGTGCTGCCACCGTGATCTCTTTGATCAGGCGGGTCCAGATTTTGCCTCGTCTTTCGTCTTGACGGCCCTTACGATGCTGAATATTGGCCCATTTACTATGTCCTGCCATGACGAATCTTTCCCGATGAGTTAGCTATAATGAAGCGCGGATTTTACCATATCGCTTTTGCTGCAAACCCCTCCTACTTTGGACAAGAACATGCCAAATCCTCTGCTGATTGCTAAAAACAAAGACCATGAATTAAGTTTGCTGCCTGAGCTTGCCAATCGGCATGGTTGTATTACGGGCGCCACCGGTACGGGTAAAACCGTGACCTTGCAGACTTTGGCACAGGCTTTGTCCGATATAGGCGTGCCGGTTTTCATGGCCGACGTCAAAGGCGACTTGTCCGGTATTGCCAAGGCGGGCGCTTCCGTCGGCAAGGTCAAAGAGCGTTTTGCGATGCTGGAACTGACTGAGCCGACGTGGGCAGGGGTGCCGGTCACGTTCTGGGACGTTTATGGCGAAAAAGGGCATCCGGTCCGCGCAACGATTTCCGATCTCGGTCCCTTGTTGTTGGCGCGCATGTTGAATTTGAACGATACCCAGCAAGGCGTATTGCAGCTGGTGTTCAAGATTGCCGACGATCAAGGCATGTTATTGCTCGATACCAAGGATTTGCGCGCGATGTTGCAGTACGTTGGTGACAACGCATCTTCCTTCCAGACTGAATACGGCAATATCTCCAGCGCCAGTATCGGTGCGATTCAACGTGGCTTGATCGGTGTTGACGAGCAAGGTGGTGATAAATTCTTTGGTGAGCCTATGCTCAATATCGAAGATTTGTTGCAAACCGATGCTAAAGGCAAGGGGGTAGTAAATATCCTTGCTGCAGATAAGTTGATGAATGCGCCTTTGCTGTACTCCACCTTCTTGCTGTGGATGCTGTCCGAATTATTTGAGCATTTGCCGGAAGTCGGCGATCTGGACAAGCCTAAGCTAGTCTTCTTTTTCGACGAAGCGCATTTGTTGTTCAGTGAAGCACCCAAGCCTTTGCTGCAAAAAATCGAACAAGTGGTGCGCCTGATACGCTCGAAAGGCGTAGGCGTCTACTTCGTGACGCAAAATCCATTGGACATCCCAGATACCGTACTTGGCCAGCTCGGTAACCGCGTGCAGCATGCCTTGCGTGCCTATACACCGCGCGATCAAAAAGCAGTACAAGCGGCGGCGCAAACCTTCCGTCCGAACCCTGCGCTGGATATCGTGCAAGTGATTACCGAATTGGGAGTGGGAGAAGCGCTGGTTTCTTTCCTTGATGCAAAGGGGCGCCCAACCATCGTTGAACGCGGTTATGTCTTGCCGCCGCCATCGCAGATAGGTCCGATTACGGATGCCGAGCGTTCCACATTGATTGCGAGTTCGGTGGTTGCTGGCGTGTATGAGAAGGCAGTTGATCGCGAATCTGCTTACGAAATGATCAAAGCGCGCGTGGCAGAAAATACGCCACAAGGAACAGCAGCGACCAAAGGTGCTGACGCGGGAAGTGGCGGGATGCTTACCGATGCCTTGGGTGGTTTGTTCAGTAAGAGTGGTCGTGGCGATAGTATTGCGACGACGATGGTGAAATCGGCGGTGCGGACGATGGGATCGAGTGCGGGACGGGCGATTATCCGCGGCGTGCTGGGCTCGATTTTCAAGGGCAAGTAAAAAGATGTGACTCGCCGTATTTGTTCGATGCAAATACGGCGAGTCAAGTAAATCAAGCCTCTGACGCTTGATCCAGCAAATACTGCATCAACCAACGCCCCGCCACACCCGGTGCTTCATCCACGCGATTGATCATGTGCAAGGTATATTGCCCACTGATCATGTGTGCAAACTTGAGATGAACCAGGCGCCCATTCTCCAGATCGGCTTTGACGATCTCTTCCGGCATCGAGCCCCAGCCCAAACCGTTCAGCAGCAGCATGTGTTTGGCACCAAGGTCGCCGAGTCGCCAATCGCGTAGGGCGATCACGCCAAAATTCTGTCCGGCAGTCAATTGACTGCGATCGGTCAGCACCAACTGGATGTGATCGCGTGCGACTTCGGTTGGGATGACGCCTTCTATCTGTGCCAGCGGATGCGTAGGCGCGGCGACCGGAATCATCGTGATATGCCCCAATTGCTGATGGTGGAAGGTATCAGCAAAATCCAGCATGGGGCCGGTGATGCCGATCTGGCATACGCGTTCGCTCACCAGATGCATGACTGCGCCTAGCGCTTCGATGCGCAATCGCAGGCCTACCGTAGGGAACTCTTGCTGAAATGCCTTTAAGGCAGTGACTAGCCGGCAATTCGGGAACATCACGTCGACCACCAGCGACACTTCAGCCTCCAGACCTTGCGCCAGTGTCTTGGCGCGCGCGCGCATCGCATCGACTTTCATCCCTACTGTACGGGCGTCGGCCAGTAGCGCTTTGCCTGCTTCAGTCAATGTTGGTTTGCGCTTACTACGGTCAAACAGCGCGACATTCAACTGTGCTTCCAGATTGGCTATGGTGTAACTGACAACGGATTGGGTGCGGTGCAATTCGCGCGCAGCGCGAGAAAAGCTGCCGCAGTCGATCACGGCGACGAATACGCGCAATTGATCCAGTGTGGGTAGGCCGG
The DNA here is from genome assembly GCF_059416385.1 of Herminiimonas sp. GW821-FHT09C12. Classification (NCBI taxonomy): domain Bacteria; kingdom Pseudomonadati; phylum Pseudomonadota; class Betaproteobacteria; order Burkholderiales; family Oxalobacteraceae; genus Herminiimonas; species Herminiimonas sp. GW821-FHT09C12. The sequence continues at coordinate 256,277 of NZ_JBWKPC010000001.1, read as the reverse complement.
GTTCTCTCATATCGAAAATATCGATTCTAATTAGCTAAACAATGTGGGTTTTCTTGATGCTAATCCTGTTCTACGATGAGTGCAACAAATCAGTAGTCCTGATTTAGCAAAAAACATGTCGAAAAGCACGTTGATAGACGCGCCGACGACTCAACCTGACAAGAAAGCGAGTTTTATCATGACCAAGATCCTCAACATCAACAGCAGCATACGTAACGGCGATTCGATCTCCCGCAAGGCTACTGCCGAATTCATCAACAAATGGAAGGCCAAGGAGCCAAATGCAGTTGTCGTTGAACGCGACGTAGCGGCCCAGCCTTTGCCACATATTGATGGCCAGACACTAGGCGCGTTCTTTACACCAGCGGAAAACCGTAGTGCAGAACAGGCGCAAATCGCCAAATTGTCGGAAACCCTGGTGCAGGAGCTGTTTGATGCAGACGTGATCGTCATAGGCGCTCCAATGTACAATTTCTCTATTACATCTGGTCTGAAAGCCTGGATCGACCACGTTGCCCGCGCTGGCGTCACCTTCACATACACGGAAAAAGGCCCGGTTGGCCTGTTGACGGGTAAAAAAGTCTATATTTTTACCGCTAGCGGTGGTGTCTATAGTGAAGGTCCAGCCAAGGTAATGGACTTCACCAGCACCTATTTGCGTGCGGTGTTAGGCTTTATTGGTCTGACCGATGTGACCTTTATTCAGAGCGAAGGAATCGCAATGGGCGCGGAAGGCGTGCAAAAAGCGCAAGCCAAAACCAGCGATGCAATAAACGAATTGCTCGCAGCCTGATATCCTTCGTCTTCTGAGCATTTAATACAGACAATGCCGATGGTCGGTATTGTCTGTATTTGCTGGTTGATTGAATCCCTTACTCATGAATACAAGTCTTACCCCTAGTGCCGCAGTTGAAGCGGCAGTTTCTTCTGAAGTTGAACTGGATTACGCTGCGTCGTGCGAATTGCCGACGCCGTGGGCGACCTTTCGCCTGCACGCATTTGTTGAACCTGCCACCGGCAAGGAACATGTTGCGATCACGCTGGGTGATGTCTCTAATGGCGAGCCGGTTTTGTCGCGCATCCATTCGGAATGTCTGACCGGCGACGGCTTGTTCAGCCTGCGTTGCGATTGCGGTCCGCAACTGGAAGCTGCATTGCAGAAAATCGCTGAAGAAGGGCGGGGCGCCTTGTTTTATCTGCGTCAGGAAGGACGTGGCATCGGCCTCGTCAATAAAATCCGTGCTTATCAATTGCAGGATGCCGGCGCAGATACGGTTGAGGCAAATGAAGCGCTGGGCTTCAAGCCGGATCAACGCAATTACAAACTGTGCAAACCTATGCTGCAGCATCTGAAGATTTCGACGCTGCGCTTGATGACGAATAATCCACGCAAGATCACGGCGATGGAGCAACTTGGCGTCAAAGTGGTGGAACGCGTACCGCTGGTGATTACACGCAATCCATTTAATGAGCGTTATCTGACTACCAAGGCTGCCAAGCTCGGGCATTTGTTCTAATGTCTATTTATCGGTTCGCGCCATCATCGGTGCGAACTGAACGTGCTTGAAACGATGATTTTGGCAGCGTCCAACCTGTAATCCGCTTAGCCTTTACAATCATGGCATGGCCGATTTCACTTCTATTCCTTCCGAACGTAAACATTTCCTCATCGGTCTGATGATCGCGCTCTTGGGCGCGATTCTATTTTCGACCAAAGCAATCGTTGCCAAACTGATATACCGCTACGGTGTGGATGCGGTGACGCTGATTGCTTTTCGCATGATATTTTCTCTCCCGTTTTTTATCGTCATTGGCATCTGGAAGGGACGCACAGCGGTGCCGCTGACGCGCAGTGAGAAAGGAAAGATCGCCGTATTGGGTTTGCTCGGCTATTACCTCTCCAGCTTTCTCGATTTCCTCGCATTGCAATATATCTCCGTCGGGCTGGAACGCCTGATTCTGTTTTTGACGCCATCTTTTGTGTTGCTGATCTCCATTTTTGTCATGAAGCGAAAGATTACCGGGCTTGAATGGGCGGCGCTGGGCATTTCTTATCTCGGTACGGTGCTGGTATTTGTGCACGATGTTCGTATCGGTGGTTCCAATGTTGTGCTTGGCAGCCTGCTGGTCTTGGGCAGCGCGATTGCATACGCGATCTATTTGCTGGGATCGGGTGAACTGGTCAAGCGTGTCGGCGCATTGCGTCTGGTGGCGTATGCGATGTGCGTCTCCAGCGTGGCTTGCATCGCGCAATTCTTTATCCTGCGTCCGGCCTCGGCCTTGATACAGCCGATGGCGGTATACGGCTTGTCCATGATTAATGGTTTCTTCTGTACAGTGATGCCGGTGTTCCTGACGATGATTGCGGTCGATCGCATAGGCGCGGCAACGGCGTCGCAAGCCGGCATGATAGGTCCAGTGTCCATTTTATTTTTAGCGGCACTGATACTCGATGAACCGATTACCGGCATACAACTGGCGGGTACTGCTTTGGTCTTGTGCGGTATTTATGTCTTATCTAAAAAACGAGCGTAGGAATCAGCGATGGATTTAGGCATACGAGGAAAATCCGCATTGGTATGCGGCGCGAGTCGCGGCTTGGGACGTGGTTGTGCTGAAGCGCTGGCGGCAGAAGGTGTGAATGTCACGCTGGTGGCGCGCAATCTGGAAGTCTTGCAGGCAACTGCGAGTGAAATCCGTGCAATTTCCAGCAGCATGATTACCATCGTCGCTTGTGACATCACGACTGCCGAAGGACGCGCACAGGTGCTGGCGGTTTGTCCGCAACCCGATATTCTGGTGACGAATGCAGCAGGCCCGCCGACTGGTGACTTCCGTGATTGGAGTCGTGACGATTGGATCGCGGCGCTCGATGCAAACATGCTGACGCCGATAGAGCTGATCAAAGCAACGGTGGATGGCATGATGGCGCGTGGCTTTGGTCGCATTATCAACATTACGTCGAGTGCAGTGAAGGCACCGATAGATAGTCTGGGTTTGTCTAATGGCGCACGTTCTGGTTTGACCGGTTTTGTCGCTGGCTTGGCGCGCAAGACAGTTGCGCGCAATGTGACGATCAATAATTTATTACCCGGTCCTTTCGAGACCGACAGGTTGGCGGCTATCTTCTCCGCTGCCGCAGAAGCGAGCGGGCGGACGGTAGAAGAAGTCAGTGCTGCACGTCGTTCGGCCAATCCGGCCAAACGTTTCGGTACGCGCCAAGAGTTTGGCGCGACTTGCGCATTTCTATGTAGCGAACATGCGGGTTACATCAACGGGCAAAACATTTTGCTCGATGGTGGTGGTTATCCTGGAACGTTTTGATTCAATCCACGTATTACTAAATTAGGCGAGTTACTCATGACCAAAGCAATCAAGATCTTCAAAACCGGCGGCCCGGAAGTGATGGAATACGTTGATGTCGATGTTGCTGCACCCGGTCCCGGCGAAGCCTTGATTCGGCAGCATGCTTGCGGTTTGAATTACATCGATGTGTATTTTCGCATGGGGTCGTATCCGCAGCCTTTGCCAGCGGGATTGGGGATGGAAGGTGCGGGCGTGGTGGAAGCAGTTGGTGCTGGCGTCACGCACGTCAAGCCGGGTGATCGCGTTGCGTATGCCGGACGTCCGCCTGGTGCATATGCCGAAGCACGCGTGCTGCCTGCAGATATTCTCGTCAAATTACCAGAAGCGATCAGCTTCGAGACGGCCGCGGCCATGATGTTGCAAGGTTTGACGGTGCAATATTTGTTCCGCCGTACTTTCCGTTTGCAGGGTGGTGAAACGATTTTGTTTCATGCAGCAGCAGGCGGCGTAGGTTTGATCGCATGCCAATGGGCGCGTGCCTTGGGTGTGACGATGATAGGCACCGTCGGTTCGGATGAGAAAGCTGAGCTGGCGAAGGCACATGGTTGCGTACACACGATCAATTACAACAAGGAAAACTTTGTCGAGCGCGTGAAGGAAATCACCGGCGGTAAAGGTGTGCCTGTTGTTTATGATTCGATTGGTAACGATACCTTTATGGGTTCGCTGGATTGTTTGTCGCCGCTGGGGATGATGGTTAGTTTTGGTGGCGCGTCTGGTCCGGTGCCGCCATTCAGTCTGAACGAACTGGCATCGCGCGGGTCTTTGTTCATTACGCGGCCATCGCTGTTCAACTATATTGCCAAGCGCGACGATCTGGAAATGATGGCGGCTGAATTGTTCGGCATGGTGGAAAGCGGCAAGATCAAAATCGGCATTAATCAGCGTTATGCACTGAAGGATGCCGCGCAAGCGCATCGCGATCTGGAAGCGCGGAAAACCACCGGTTCCTCAATTTTGCTTCCTTAAGGATTCTGCAATGCAAGAGTTAGATTCGGAAAACAATCCAATACAGCATCCGGAAGAACAGCCGTCAGACTCCGATGGCACACCTAAATTCGGCCGACTTCTTATTTTGCTGGGATTTGGCGTGCTGATGGTGGTGGCGCTTACTTTCGGTTCATTGGCGTATTACACACCTTGATTGTTTGAACAGCGTTTGTGCTACGACAGGTGGACGAGACGTTGAGGGAATAAAAAATGGCGACTTATATATTAAGTCGCCATTTTTATATTCAGATGCAGTTGCTGCTTTATTCCTTGATTTCCAGATCTATGCGACGTGGCACACCATTTTTCCCAGGGAAGTCAGTGAATGCTGCGCGTACCAAATAAGGCATGGCGAAAGCCAGAGAACCATTGCCACCGCTGCTGTGTACGGTGACGTCATATAGTTTTTTGCCACCCTTGATACTGGTAATCAGGATATTAAGCTGGCGGTCAAATACTTGGTATTGAACGTCGCGATACTGCGTAACTGGCCCTGGGTACCAGAATGGATCGTAGTAAGGGCCGTAATAACCGCGCCATCTTGGGCCGTAATACATGCCACCGTTCCAGTAAGGATCGACGATGTATGGCTGTACGGTTCTGACGTCACGTGTATCGACCTTGTACTTGAACGCAACCTTGAGATTGGCTGCGCTCTGAGTAGGCGCTTCTACAAAGCCAAGACGTGTCAGCTCGGCGCGAACCAGATTTTCGTAGCTCTTTTCTTCCAGATTGTTTTGATCAATTTTTTGATCGAAGACATATGTTTTGTTCTGCAGGTCGGCAGGCCAATCGTGAAAGGCGATGACATCAGTTCTGATAACCGACGCGCAACCGCTTAACAATAGGCTGGATAACGCCACCCACATCAATAACCAGCGTTTCATTTTTATTCTCCTTGGACAGATGTGTATAGCATAGCGGTAATGGCAAAAAGAGCCGTTACATTTTGTAACTCGGCAATTCCGTTTATGCTCAACAGTAAATTTGTTGTTGATACGACTATGTATGTGGGCGGGGTCGCTTTTGCCGCATATCAACGATCAGACAAGCAGATTCCATTTTCATTCCCATGATTGGTAAAATGGTATTTTGCTTTACTCCCACCTATATCTATCCCTATGCGCACCGACACTTCCCCCGCGATTTATCGCAAAGATTACACTCCGCCTAGCTATTGGGTTCGCACCGTTGAGATGGGTTTCGACCTGGATCCGTCGAACACCAGAGTCGCGACGCGCATGACGCTGGAGCGCAATGCCGCCAGTTCAGAGAAGGCAGTAGTGCTGCATGGCGAAGAGCTGGAACTGGTGCAAATCCGCCTGAACGGTAAAAATCTGAGCAAGCGCGATTACAAACTGGTGGATGGCCTGTTACGCATCCCGACTACGGCGGAAAAGATCACGCTGGAAATCGAAACACTGATCCGCCCGGACAAAAATACTTCGCTGATGGGTTTGTACGTCTCCAACGGCAATTTCTTCACGCAATGCGAAGCTGAAGGCTTCCGCAAAATCACCTATTTCCCGGATCGCCCTGATGTGATGGCGCAATACACCGTCATGCTGCGCGGGGATAAAAAGAAATATCCGGTCTTGCTGTCGAACGGCAACCTGATCGAACAGGGCGATTTGGGTGACGGTCGTCACTATGCATTGTGGGAAGACCCGTTCAAGAAGCCGTCTTACCTGTTTGCGCTGGTCGCCGGTCAATTGGTCTGCCAGGAACAGACCGTCAAACTCAAGTCAGGCCGCGAAGCACTGCTGCAGGTCTGGGTCGAGGAAGGCAACCTGGACAAGACCCAGCATGCGATGGATTCGCTCGTGAACAGCATTCACTGGGACGAAGAACGTTACGGCCTGGAACTGGATTTGGATCGTTTCATGATCGTCGCGGTTGGTGACTTCAATATGGGCGCGATGGAAAACAAGGGTTTGAATATTTTCAATACCAAGTTCGTGCTGGCCAATCCGCGCATTGCTACCGATACCGATTACGCGAATATCGAAGCGGTGGTCGGCCATGAATACTTCCATAACTGGACCGGTAATCGCGTGACTTGCCGCGACTGGTTCCAGTTGTCTCTGAAAGAAGGCTTGACCGTATTCCGCGATCAGGAGTTTTCCGCCGACATGATAGGCACCGACAGCGGTCGTGCGGTTAAGCGCATCGATGACGTGCGTGTGCTGCGTCAGGCTCAGTTCCCGGAAGATGCAGGCCCGATGGCGCATCCAGTGCGCCCTGACTCTTTCGTTGAAATCAGCAACTTCTATACCGTCACTATTTATGAGAAAGGCGCAGAAGTCGTGCGCATGTATCAAACCTTGCTGGGCCGCGATGGTTTCCGCAAAGGGATGGATCTGTATTTTGAGCGTCATGATGGCCATGCCGTGGAATGCGATGACTTCCGTGCCGCGATGATGGATGCCAATGGTCGCGACCTGACGCAATTCGAGCGTTGGTACAGTCAGGCTGGTACGCCGCGCGTGAAAGTCACGACTTCGTATGATGCCGATAAACAGACTTACGACATCACGCTGGCGCAATCTTGCCCGCCAACACCGGGTCAGGCCAAGAAACTTCCTTTCCATATCCCAGTAGCGGTCGGTTTGCTCGATGGCAAAGGTAAAGATATGCCTTTGTCATTGAATGGACATAGCGGTCAATCAGAAACTTTGGTGTTGGAACTGACTTCGAATCAGCAAACTTTTCACTTCACGAATGTGAGCGAAAAACCGGTGCCATCGCTGTTGCGCAATTTCTCTGCGCCGGTTGTATTGGAATACGAATATAGCGATGAGGAGCTGGCTTTCCTGATGGCGCATGACAGCGATGCCTTCAATCGTTGGGAAGCTGGTCAACGTTTGGCGACGCGTCGTTTGCTGGCATTGACTGCAACAGCACAGAAAGCGGGCAGCACCTTGAGTGTGGATGTCGCGTTGAGCGATAGCCTGCGCGCCAGCCTGAATGACCTGACGCTGGATCCAGCTTTCCGTGAAACCGTGTTGACCTTGCCGGCCGAAACTGTGATCGCGGAGCAAATGGATGTAATTGATCCGCAAGCTATCCATACGGCGCGTCGTTTCTTGCGCCTATCGCTGGCGCAAGACCTGCGCAAAGATTTTAGCAGTGTGTTTGCGGCGAACCAGGCCGATGGTCCATATAGCCCGGATGCGGCTTCGTCTGGCAAACGCGCGCTCAAGAACCTTGCGCTATCTTATTTGTCGGAGTTGGACGATGCCGATGCACATGCATTGGCACAAGAGCAATACGACGCGGCAAACAATATGACGGATAGAATGGCGTCCTTGGCGGCACTGGCAAATAGTCAGGCGCCGGGTCGGGCCGCAGCTTTGTCCAAGTTTTATAGTGATTTCGAGCAAGAGCCGTTGGTGGTCGATAAATGGTTCAGCCTGCAGGCGATGGCGCGTACTACTGATGTTGCGGCAGTGCGTACCTTGATGAAGCATCCTGCCTTCTCGATCAAGAATCCGAATCGCGCGCGCAGCCTGATCTTTAGTTTTTGCAATGGCAATCCGTCGCGCTTCCATGCGGCAGATGGCAGCGGTTATGCTTTTTGGGCGGAACAAGTGATCGCACTCGACGCGATCAACCCGCAAGTAGCGGCACGCCTGGCACGTAGTCTGGATCGCTGGCGCAAATATGCGCCTGCCTTGCAGGAAAAAATGCGTGCCGCTTTGCAGCAGGTTGCCGATACGGCCAAGTTGTCCAAGGATACGCGTGAAGTAGTGGGCAAGTCGCTGGCTGCCAGCTGATCGATAATAGATAGCTATATAGATAAATACAGCTTTGCCGGGTTTGTACGATAGAACCGGCAATTACAGAATCAAACTAAGAGTAAAAGGACCACATGAAACGTATCAGTCTCACGCAATACCTGATTGAAGAGCAGCGTCTGCACAATACCATCCCGTCAGAACTGCGTTTGCTGCTCGAGGTAGTTGCCCGTGCCTGCAAAACGATCAGCCATGCGGTCGGTAAAGGCGAGCTTGGCGAAGTGATGGGCACAGCGGAAAGTGAAAACGTTCAAGGCGAAGTGCAAAAGAAGTTGGACATCATTTCCAACGATATCTTGCTGGAAGCAAATGAATGGGGCGGGCATCTGGCGGCAATGGCGTCGGAAGAGATGGAAACCATCCATCCGATTCCGAATCGCTACCCTATGGGCGAATACCTGTTGTTGTTCGATCCACTCGATGGCTCCAGCAATATTGATGTCAATGTATCTATAGGTACTATTTTCTCGGTATTGAAAGCTGCAGATGGCGTGCAAGCACCAACGGAAGCAGATTTCCTGCAACCTGGCAGCAAGCAAGTCGCTGCCGGTTACGCAGTATATGGTCCGCAAACAGTATTAGTACTGACTACCGGCAACGGCGTGCAGTGCTTTACGCTGGATCGCGAGATGGGTTCATGGGTCATGACCCAGCGCAACATGCAAATCCCGGCTGATACCAAGGAATTTGCCATTAATGCATCGAATGCGCGCCACTGGCATCCGCCGGTCAAACGTTATGTTGACGAAATGCTGGCCGGCACCACTGGCCCACGCGGTAAAGACTTCAATATGCGCTGGATCGCTTCGATGGTGGCAGATGTACATCGCATCCTTAATAGAGGCGGCGTATTTATGTATCCGGCTGATGCGCGTGAACCGGACAAGCCAGGCAAGCTGCGCCTGATGTATGAAGCCAATCCTATGGCCTTCATCGTAGAGCAGGCAGGCGGAGCAGCAACCGATGGTCAGCAACGCATCCTGGACATACAACCTGAAAAGCTGCATCAACGTGTGCCAGTCTTCCTCGGATCGAAGAATGAAGTTGATTTAGTAACCAGTTATCACAAGGCAAAGTAAGGCTTCTATATAGGCAAGTACTCTTGGTAAAAAGCCTCTGCAAAAAGAATTTATATTATTTTCAGAAAAGCGCTTGCCAAGTTGAAAGAAGCTTTGCTATAGTTCGGCTCCCGTCGCAGAACACGCAGCGAAACGCGAAGTAAGCGAGCTGAAATGTGAGTGTGATGGGGGTGATAAGTGGTTTGTTTTTCGGGTCCGTTTTAGATGTTTTAAAGCGAGTCTTTTTAGGAAGTTTTTTAGAAGAGTTTGTAAAAAATCTTTTAAAAAATAAATTAAAAAGATGTTGACGAAAACGAAGACATGCCACATAATCTCATCTCTCTGCTGCTGACGAACAAAACGATTCGCAGCGACGCAAACGACGCAAGTTGATAGCGAAGCAGAACAGGTTCTTTAAAAATTAACAGTCGATAAGTGTGGGCGTTTGATGGAAGCGCGGCAGCGAATTTATTCGTTGTCATAACTTTAAACATTAAATGCTCACAAAGAAATATAGATACTTTCAGTTAAATGAAAGTACCTGTCAGTATTTTGAGTGAGCGACCGGTTCGAAAGAACCATGTCAGCAATGACATAAAACAGAGATTAAACTGAAGAGTTTGATCCTGGCTCAGATTGAACGCTGGCGGCATGCCTTACACATGCAAGTCGAACGGCAGCATGGGAGCTTGCTCCTGATGGCGAGTGGCGAACGGGTGAGTAATATATCGGAACGTACCCTAGAGTGGGGGATAACGCAGCGAAAGTTGCGCTAATACCGCATACGATCTACGGATGAAAGTGGGGGATCGCAAGACCTCATGCTCATGGAGCGGCCGATATCTGATTAGCTAGTTGGTGGGGTAAAAGCCTACCAAGGCATCGATCAGTAGCTGGTCTGAGAGGACGACCAGCCACACTGGAACTGAGACACGGTCCAGACTCCTACGGGAGGCAGCAGTGGGGAATTTTGGACAATGGGCGCAAGCCTGATCCAGCAATGCCGCGTGAGTGAAGAAGGCCTTCGGGTTGTAAAGCTCTTTTGTCAGGGAAGAAACGGTGAGCTCTAATACAGTTTGCTAATGACGGTACCTGAAGAATAAGCACCGGCTAACTACGTGCCAGCAGCCGCGGTAATACGTAGGGTGCAAGCGTTAATCGGAATTACTGGGCGTAAAGCGTGCGCAGGCGGTTATGTAAGTCAGATGTGAAATCCCCGGGCTCAACCTGGGAATGGCATTTGAGACTGCATGGCTAGAGTGTGTCAGAGGGGGGTAGAATTCCACGTGTAGCAGTGAAATGCGTAGAGATGTGGAGGAATACCGATGGCGAAGGCAGCCCCCTGGGATAACACTGACGCTCATGCACGAAAGCGTGGGGAGCAAACAGGATTAGATACCCTGGTAGTCCACGCCCTAAACGATGTCTACTAGTTGTTGGGTCTTAATTGACTTAGTAACGCAGCTAACGCGTGAAGTAGACCGCCTGGGGAGTACGGTCGCAAGATTAAAACTCAAAGGAATTGACGGGGACCCGCACAAGCGGTGGATGATGTGGATTAATTCGATGCAACGCGAAAAACCTTACCTACCCTTGACATGTACGGAACCTCTGAGAGATTAGAGGGTGCTCGAAAGAGAGCCGTAACACAGGTGCTGCATGGCTGTCGTCAGCTCGTGTCGTGAGATGTTGGGTTAAGTCCCGCAACGAGCGCAACCCTTGTCATTAGTTGCTACGAAAGGGCACTCTAATGAGACTGCCGGTGACAAACCGGAGGAAGGTGGGGATGACGTCAAGTCCTCATGGCCCTTATGGGTAGGGCTTCACACGTCATACAATGGTACATACAGAGGGCCGCCAACCCGCGAGGGGGAGCTAATCCCAGAAAGTGTATCGTAGTCCGGATTGTAGTCTGCAACTCGACTACATGAAGTTGGAATCGCTAGTAATCGCGGATCAGCATGTCGCGGTGAATACGTTCCCGGGTCTTGTACACACCGCCCGTCACACCATGGGAGCGGGTTTCACCAGAAGTAGGTAGCCTAACCGTAAGGAGGGCGCTTACCACGGTGGGATTCGTGACTGGGGTGAAGTCGTAACAAGGTAGCCGTATCGGAAGGTGCGGCTGGATCACCTCCTTTCTAGAGTTTGCGTGAAAGTTAAGCGTCCACACTTATCGTCTGTTAGTAAGAAAAGAACAGTTAATGTCGGCAGTGCGCAGGCTGAATCAGTCTGCGGGTTGTTGGTTGGTACTGATCCAAACGGGTCTGTAGCTCAGTTGGTTAGAGCACCGTGTTGATAACGCGGGGGTCGTTGGTTCGAGCCCAACCAGACCCACCAAGAAATACGTATAACCGGTTTCGGGGGTTTAGCTCAGCTGGGAGAGCACCTGCTTTGCAAGCAGGGGGTCGTCGGTTCGATCCCGTCAACCTCCACCAAGATGTCAAACCTAAGTTGATCTGCATGAAAGTGCGGACGTGATTTAGGTTTGATCTTTTAGATAGATCATTGGCTGTTTTTGTTCTTTAACAATTTGGAAGAAGTAAAGATTTATTGGTGCAAACCAATGATGCGCAAGCATTGTTGAGATGCGCTGATGGGTTTTGATTGTATCAAATCAAATAGTATTGACGATCAGTTATCCGAAAGGATAATCCAGTGTCAATACAGCAAACACGTAGTACTTGTTTGCCTTATAACCGTCTCTTGAAAGTGCAAGCGATTGAGAGGCTAAAGTTATAGGGACAAGCGAATAAGTGCACATGGTGGATGCCTTGGCGATATCAGGCGATGAAGGACGTAGTAGCTTGCGATAAGCTGCGGGGAGCTAGCAAACAAGCTTTGATCCGCAGATTTCCGAATGGGGAAACCCGGCCCTTTGGGTCATCACTCACTGAATACATAGGTGTGTGAAGCGAACGCGGCGAACTGAAACATCTAAGTAGCTGCAGGAAAAGAAATCAACCGAGATTCCCAAAGTAGTGGCGAGCGAAATGGGATCAGCCGCAAGTTTTAGCATCAGATATAGTGGAATGCTCTGGAAAGTGCAGCCATAGAGGGTGATAGCCCCTTACACGAAATATGTGGTGTGGAACTAAGCTTGCAACAAGTAGGGCGGGACACGAGAAATCCTGTCTGAACATGGGGGGACCATCCTCCAAGGCTAAATACTCGATATCGACCGATAGTGAACCAGTACCGTGAGGGAAAGGCGAAAAGAACCCCGGAAGGGGAGTGAAATAGATCCTGAAACCGTGTGCATACAAACAGTAGGAGCGGACTTGTTCCGTGACTGCGTACCTTTTGTATAATGGGTCAGCGACTTACATTCAGTGGCAAGGTTAACCGTATAGGGAAGCCGTAGAGAAATCGAGTCCGAATAGGGCGTTCAGTCGCTGGGTGTAGACCCGAAACCAAGTGATCTACTCATGGCCAGGTTGAAGGTGCGGTAACACGCACTGGAGGACCGAACCCACTAATGTTGAAAAATTAGGGGATGAGCTGTGGGTAGGGGTGAAAGGCTAAACAAACTTGGAAATAGCTGGTTCTCTCCGAAAACTATTTAGGTAGTGCCTCAAGTATCACCATCGGGGGTAGAGCACTGTTATGGCTAGGGGGTCATCGCGACTTACCAAACCATTGCAAACTCCGAATACCGATGAGTGCGAGCTTGGGAGACAGACGTCGGGTGCTAACGTCCGGCGTCAAGAGGGAAACAACCCAGACCGCCAGCTAAGGTCCCAAAGATTGGCTAAGTGGAAAACGAAGTGGGAAGGCTAAAACAGTCAGGAGGTTGGCTTAGAAGCAGCCATCCTTTAAAGAAAGCGTAATAGCTCACTGATCGAGTCGTCCTGCGCGGAAGATGTAACGGGGCTAAGCCAGTCACCGAAGCTGCGGATATATCTTCGGATATATGGTAGGAGAGCGTTCTGTAAGCCTGCGAAGGTGTCTTGTAAAGGATGCTGGAGGTATCAGAAGTGCGAATGCTGACATGAGTAGCGATAATGGGGGTGAAAAGCCTCCACGCCGTAAGCCCAAGGTTTCCTGTTCAACGTTCATCGGAGCAGGGTGAGTCGGCCCCTAAGGCGAGGCAGAGATGCGTAGCTGATGGGAAGCAGGTTAATATTCCTGCACCGTCGTTAGATGCGATGGGGGGACGGATCGCGGAAGGTTGTCCGGGTGTTGGATGTCCCGGTTCCTGTGTCATAGAAGGCTGTTAGGCAAATCCGGCAGCGTAATTCAAGGGCATGGGACCAACGAATTTATTCGTGAAGCAATCGGAAGTGGTTCCAAGAAAAGCCTCTAAGCTTCAGTCTAACGAGACCGTACCGCAAACCGACACAGGTGGGCGAGATGAGTATTCTAAGGCGCTTGAGAGAACTCGGGAGAAGGAACTCGGCAAATTGGTACCGTAACTTCGGGATAAGGTACGCCCTTGTAGTTTGACCACTTTACTGTGGAAGGATGAAGGGGTTGCAATAAACTGGTGGCTGCGACTGTTTAATAAAAACACAGCACTATGCAAACACGAAAGTGGACGTATATGGTGTGACTCCTGCCCGGTGCTGGAAGATTAAATGATGGGGTGCAAGCTCTTGATTGAAGTCCCAGTAAACGGCGGCCGTAACTATAACGGTCCTAAGGTAGCGAAATTCCTTGTCGGGTAAGTTCCGACCTGCACGAATGGAGTAACGATGGCCACACTGTCTCCTCCCGAGACTCAGCGAAGTTGAAATGTTTGTGATGATGCAATCTACCCGCGGCTAGACGGAAAGACCCCATGAACCTTTACTGTAGCTTTGCATTGGACTTTGAACCAATCTGTGTAGGATAGGTGGGAGGCTTTGAAGCGGGGACGCTAGTTCTCGTGGAGCCAACCTTGAAATACCACCCTGGTTTGTTTGAGGTTCTAACCTTGGTCCGTTATCCGGATCGGGGACAGTGCATGGTAGGCAGTTTGACTGGGGCGGTCTCCTCCCAAAGTGTAACGGAGGAGTTCGAAGGTACGCTAGGTACGGTCGGACATCGTGCTAATAGTGCAATGGCATAAGCGTGCTTAACTGCGAGACTGACAAGTCGAGCAGGTACGAAAGTAGGACATAGTGATCCGGTGGTTCTGTATGGAAGGGCCATCGCTCAACGGATAAAAGGTACTCTGGGGATAACAGGCTGATTCCTCCCAAGAGTTCATATCGACGGGGGAGTTTGGCACCTCGATGTCGGCTCATCACATCCTGGGGCTGTAGCCGGTCCCAAGGGTATGGCTGTTCGCCATTTAAAGTGGTACGTGAGCTGGGTTTAAAACGTCGTGAGACAGTTTGGTCCCTATCTGCCGTGGGCGTTGGAAATTTGAAGGGGGCTGCTCCTAGTACGAGAGGACCGGAGTGGACGAACCTCTGGTGTACCGGTTGTCACGCCAGTGGCATTGCCGGGTAGCTAAGTTCGGAAGAGATAACCGCTGAAAGCATCTAAGCGGGAAACTTGCCTTAAGATGAGATTTCCCAGAGCCTTGAGCTCTTTGAAGGGTCGTTCGAGACCAGGACGTTGATAGGTCAGGTGTGGAAGTGCAGTAATGCATTAAGCTAACTGATACTAATTGCCCGTACGGCTTGTCCCTATAACCTTAGCAGGTGTAGGCAACAAGTACACGTGAGTGCGAACTTGATTCGTGCAATCAAAACCGCTGTACCATCACCCATGGTTACAGTGTGATCTTTACTTCTTCCAGATTGAGTTGTTTGCTCAAGTCAGCTTTAACGACTTAGCAAGTGGCTTTACAAGTTATGCCTGATGACCATAGCGATTTGGTACCACCCCTTCCCATCCCGAACAGGACCGTGAAACGAATTTGCGCCGATGATAGTGCTGCAACCAGTGTGAAAGTAGGTCATCGTCAGGCTTTTATTTAGAAAACCCCTCAGCAGAAATGCTGGGGGGTTTTTGCTTTGGAAAATCGGTTTTACATCCTCGATCGTTCGGGAAAATCCAGGCTCTACGTCATCGGAAACTGGAGACGATAGCACCAATTCAGACCGCACTTCGTTCCATTTCCTCTTCCGTTCGTCCTGATACACGCTACAGCAAATAATATCGACTGCCCAAGTACGCTCAAGCATGATCGCGATCCTCGATCGCTTACTTCTCTAGTGTCCATATACTTTCAATCGACGAGCATTTGCATACGAAGCATGTAATGCGAATGCATTCTTATTTGGGCGATTAAGAACGAAGTGTTTTCCTCATAAATCGTCTTGAATTCTCATGATTCAATCATCGTGATTTCCACATAGTTCTGAAGCTGACGACAGAAAAACTGACATATAACAAGTCGAAACAAAGAAGAATCATTTTATGTCTGCGGAAGTTTTCTTCTATTTGATATCTAGTCATTGCGTTCCCAACAATTTTTAGATACGGTTCTAAGAGGATACTTTTGAGCAGAGAGTTCTTTGTGCGAATTTCACCGCGTAGCCTTGCTGATCAACAGTAAAAGTTGTTTCCCCGAAGTGCATTATGGAGAGTTGAAATGGATGATGTCGTCATTGTTTCTGCTGGACGTACTGGTGTTGGAAAATTTGGTGGGGCTTTGGCAAAGACACCTGCTACAGATTTAGGTGCACATGTCATTAGAAGTTTATTGGCGCGTAGCGGCATTCCGGCGGACTTAATTAGTGAAGTAATTCTGGGGCAGGTGCTGACTGCCGGTTGCGGACAAAATCCTGCACGACAGGCATTGATACGTGGTGGCATACCGGACATGGTGCCGGCTTTTACAATCAATAAAGTGTGCGGTAGCGGATTGAAGGCAACACATCTTGCTGCGCAAGCGATCAAATGTGGTGATGCGCAAATCATCATCGCTGGTGGGCAGGAAAACATGAGCGCTTCGCCGCATGTTTTGAATAACTCACGTGATGGTTTCCGCATGGGTGATGCGAAGCTGACCGATACGATGATTGTTGATGGTCTGTGGGATGTCTACAATCAGTACCACATGGGTACAACCGCAGAAAATATTGCAAAAAAATTCGGTATCTCACGCCAGGAGCAAGACGAGTTTGCACTCGCATCTCAACAAAAGGCTGAGGCGGCCCAAAAGGCCGGCAAGTTCAAAGACGAAATCATTCCTTTTGAAATACAAAGTAAAAAAGGGAATGTCGTTTTCGATACCGATGAATACATCAAACACGGCACAACGGCCGAATCACTCGCTGCCTTACGCCCTGCATTTTCAAAAGATGGTACTGTCACCGCAGGTAATGCATCCGGTATTAACGATGGTGCGGCTGCAGTTATTCTGATGTCTGCGAAAAAAGCGAATGAACTCGGACTCAAACCTCTAGCAAAAATAAAAGCTTATTCATCGGCTGGTGTCGATCCCAGTGTGATGGGCATGGGGCCTGTCCCAGCGGCGCAGCTATGTTTGAAAAAAGCGGGATGGACGCATCAGGATCTTGATTTGATGGAAATCAATGAAGCCTTCGCGGCACAGGCAATCGCAGTGAATCGCGAAATGGGTTGGGATACAAACAAAATCAACGTAAATGGTGGTGCGATTGCCATTGGTCATCCGATTGGTGCATCCGGTTGCCGTATTCTGGTCACGCTCTTGCATGAAATGATACGTCGCGACGCCAAGCGTGGCTTGGCGAGTTTATGTATCGGTGGTGGTATGGGGGTAGCACTAGCGATTGAACGATAAAAATTCTTTGACGCTTTTAATAAAAATATCGAATTAAGAGGACGACAAAATATGACACGCGTTGCATTGGTCACTGGAGGCATGGGTGGTTTGGGTGAAGCGATTTGCATCAAACTGGCGGCACTTGGATATCAGGTAGTGACGACTTATTCGCCTGGCAATACCAAGGCGGATGAATGGTTGAAGACGATGAAGGCCAGCGGTTACGATTTTCACGCTTATTCGTGTGATGTTTCGGATTACGAGTCAGCGCAACAGTGCGTTGCGCGTATCGAAAAAGAAATCGGCCCGGTTGATGTACTGGTCAACAACGCTGGTATCACGCGCGACATGACTTTCAAGAAAATGAATAAGCCTGATTGGGATGCTGTTATGGGCACCAATCTGGATTCCGTATTCAATATGACGAAGCCTGTATGTGATGGCATGGTGGAGCGCGGTTGGGGGCGCATCATTAATATCTCTTCAGTGAATGGCCAGAAGGGGGCATTTGGGCAAACCAATTATTCTGCAGCCAAAGCAGGCATGCATGGTTTTACTAAGGCATTGGCGCTGGAAGTTGCACGCAAGGCGGTTACAGTGAATACGATTTCACCAGGATATATTGGTACCAAGATGGTGATGGCGATTCCACAAGAAGTGCTGGAATCGAAAATCGTGCCGCAAATTCCAATGGGGCGATTAGGCAAACCGGAAGAGATCGCTGGCTTGGTGGCTTATCTCGCATCGGATGAGGCAGCGTTTTTGACTGGCGCCAACATCGCGATCAATGGTGGGCAGCATATGTATTGAAGCAAGCTGAACCACGGTTCAGCTTGTTTTAAAAATCTATCTGTTACGTCAGTTTATTGAACGGAATATGTAGATCAAGCTGGTTGATCGATCAGCGCTTGCAAACGATCAACCAGTGTTTCTGTTTTTGTGTAGCCGGATGTCACCAGGTGTAGCTCACCATTTTTTTCCAATACCAAAGTTGGAAAACCGGATACGCCCCAACGTTTGGTTTGTACAAAATCGGCATTAGTCGTTGCGATGGCTTCTTCGGATGACCATGTCGCAAGAAACGTTGCCGCGTCAATTTCGAAACCAGCTTTGTTGAGCACGTCCGCTCCAATTTTCGCCAATACTTCAGCCTTCGTTGTATTCAAAGCTTCAGCATAAAATGCATGTTGAATCGCATGAAAAACGTTGAGTGCTGTATCAGGGGCCAAGATGCCGGCTGCGACGACAGCGCGGCAAGCCGGTTCGGTATCGTAGACAAAGCCTTCATGCGATAAACCATCTTTAGAGAATGGTAGTCCGCTGACTTCTTCAACCTTCTTCCAATGTGAAAGCAGCGTTGCTTTCAACTCCTCATCCATCACTTCCGTATTGTAGGCACGCAAGCCGCCGACAATAATCTCCAAGGGCGTATCTGGCAAACCATGGATCAAAGTCATCAATTCCGGCCCAAAACCATAGCACCACGAACACATTGGATCGGCGATGTAGATGAGTTTGCTCATTAGTCGTATTCCTTAGGTATAAATCAGTAAAGGCAAGCGTGGCCGTTTGGGAATGTTGATGACCCGTTTGCTAGCCAGCAGCATAGCATTACTATTTAGCTATCTGATGCTGTTGGTACGGGTAAATTTGGTTGTTGTCGCAAGGTTTGAACGGCCTTGGAAAAGACCTCATGCGGTATGTTGGTGCTCAGCTTCCGCCACAACTGCCACAACAAATCCGCATCGGCCAAAGCACGATGGCGGGCTTCAGGAATCAGCTCGTGACGGGTGATCAGCGTATCCAGATTATGTTTTTTCTCGGTAGGGAATAATGCACGCGATAGTTTGACGGTGCACAGCATTTCCGAGCGCAGTGCATGTCCTGAGCGTGCAAAGGCATGATGCAAAAAGCCGTAATCGAAGCGTGCGTTATGCGCGATGAATAATCCATCTTCCAAACGTGCGCGTACGGCATCTGCCAATATTTCAAACGAGGGCGCAGTCTCCACCATCTCGTCGCTGATACCGGTCAAGCCTTGAATAAATTCAGGTATAGGCCGGCCTGGATTAACGAAGGTCGACCAGCGATCAATGTTGCCATCAATACTGACGGTAACAATACCGATTTCGGTGATGCGATCGTTGAGCAGGTTTGCGCCTGTTGTTTCCAGATCGACAAAGATTAATTTTTCGTGTGGCGTCATGGCCTCATTGTCCCATGCCTGCCATCACTGCGTAGGCTTTTGCGATTGTGCTAAAGACAAGTTGAGCGCGCCATTCAAGGGCTGACATGATGAATAGGAGGGTGGTGCGACTTATGTTGCTGCGCGTACCTTGATGCGCACGTCGCCCAAGGCGACAACTTGTCCTGCACGGATTTTGCAGGTTTTGCGCAATTCGGTTTGACCATCTACTTTGACATTACCGCTGGCAACCATGACCTTACCGGCTCCACCGCTATCGCAGATGCCGACCAGTTTCAGCAGTTGGTTCAATTCGACATATTCGTCGTTCAGTTCAAATTCAAGTTGTTGCATGGTGTGCTGACTATTTAAAGAATGATGGGAGCGACGTACGCTTAGTTTGATTTGGCCAGCGTTTGTCGCGCATTATCCAGCCACATATCCAGTGTTGTCAGCAGATCGATCTGGCTGAAGGAGCAGCTCTCTTCAGTGAACAAGCTGCCTGCTTCCAGACGGCCGAGCATATCTTCCATCACTTTGCCATAAGGTGCAGGCAAATCTGATAGGAGAGCCGTTTGCGCGCGCCATGTTTGGCAGAGCGCGGCAACGGTGAGGCGATCTTGCCGAATGGCATCAAGAGACTCTTGCAGTCGTTGTAAGGTTTGATCGTGCGACATAACTATGAAGTAGAGAAAAGTGAAAAAACAGCGCCAACAAACTATGTCATGAAGCGCTATGAAAAACTGGAGTCAGGAAAAGCGCGATGACACACAGATAACCGATGAACCACGCGATGGAACGCAACGTAGCGCGATCCGTCAGATACAGAAATGTGTACACAAGGCGCGCAGCAATAAATGCTGCAGCCAGCATATTAATCGAATCTTGCGGTGCCTGTAGTTGTTGCGCGACTAGTACACCCGCAGCAAAGAATGGAAATGCCTCAAAGTGATTGCGATGAGCTGCATCTGCACGACCGCGTCGGCCTTCCAGTTTTTCCATCCAGCGTCGCGGTTCCGAGTTGTCGAAGTCAGGACGGCCCCATTTGGCGATAGCAACGGTGACGACGGGCATGATGCCGGCAATCAGAACACACCAGTAAGAAAGATGCATATCTATCTCCAATTAATGGCCTGAGCCCTTATCTGCCAGTGCACAGATTAGCACGGCGTGTTCAGCCGCAAGTGACAGATCGGCGTTGTGCTATGCAGGAATGTTATGCGCGACTTGGTGCGATCGCTTCAGCATAATCGTAGAGTGCACCGAGGATTTCTTCGCCGCGTTCATCGACATCTTCAGATAACTGGTCAATTTCAGCAAACAAGGTTTCTATTGTGCGGGCACCGCCTTCGCCATCAAACAGACGCGCAGCGCGATGTTCTTCCCAGCGCTGCACTTCTTCTTCAGAAAGCGTATGCGGGAAGTTGCGCGCACGGTAGCGCCAAACGATTTCTTCCAGGCGAGCATCGTTAAAGCTTGGCGTTGCCTTGGCTAATGCTTCCGGGGAGAGTGCGCGTAAATCTTGCAGCAAGCGTCGGTCATTATTGCCAACGAAACCGCCGTATAGATCTTCATCTACGTCCGGCGTTGCTTCCTGCGGGCGATGGAATACATCCTGCCAGATAGCACTCATATCCGGTGTGGCTGCTGCGATCTCCGCATGCTTGAGCGCGGTGGCGACATCGATGCCCCATTGTTCCGTCATCGCTGGTGACAGTGTTTTCAGATTATTGATAACGATGGGCGATTTATTCAGATGGATGGTTTTGATCGGCAGTCGACTTACACCTTCCGGCAAGGCATCGGTCTTGGTGAACATACGCATGCGTATGGTTTCTGCATCCAGTGTTGCCAATTCGGCAGGATCGACAGACAAGTCCCAGACGATCACTTCATTCTTGTTGGTCGGGTGAACTGCCAATGGCCAAACGATAGCGATGCAACCGCGTTCGGCGGGAATCATGCCGGTGATATGCAGAAAAGGACGACGCACCGGCAAGCCGATTTCCGCCGCGACTTTGTCTTTCTTGTGTAGACCTAAGCAGAAGTCGAACAGCTTGGGCTGACGATCACGAATCAAGCGTGCGAGTGCAATCGTAGCGCGTACATCGGACAGCGCATCGTGCGCAGCTTCATGCGCGATGCCATTTTCTGCAGTCAGTTGTTCCAATCTGAAGCTGGGACGACCATCTGGATGTTTAGGCCAATTGATGCCATCAGGGCGTAAGGCGTACGCAGTGCGCACGACATCGAGTATGTCCCAGCGACCGCAACTGTTTTGCCATTCGCGCGCATAGGGATCGATCAGATTGCGCCAGAACATGAAGCGCGTGACTTCATCATCGAAACGTATGGTGTTGTAGCCGACACCTATGGTGCCGGTTTGCGATAAGACTTTTTCTATCTCTGCGGCAAACTGATGTTCCGGTACGCCGCGTTCCAGACAGACTTGCGGTGTGATACCTGTGATCAGACACGATTGCGGATCAGGCAGGAAGTCGTTGGCCGGCTTGCAGTACAGCATGATCGGTTCGCCGATTTCATTCAGTTCGGCATCGGTGCGGATCGCGGCGAATTGCGCCGGGCGATCGCGACGCGTATTGATACCAAAGGTTTCGTAGTCGTGCCAGAGAAAGGTGTGCGTAGACATCGTGAAATAAAAATAAGTAATGAAGCGAGGCTTTTAATTAAACCGCGACTTGATTGCGCCCGGCTTCTTTGGCGCGATACAAGGCGGCATCTGCGCTTGCCAGCAAGCCATCAGCATCCTGCTGCGGTGCCAGTACGGCGACGCCAAACGATGCAGTAATGTGCGGCAAGGGGATACGCATATCGTCGAACACAACGGCCAGGCGCATGCGTTCGCACAGACGTTGCGCCACCATTGTACCGGCAACATCATTGCTGTCTGGCAGGATGACGATTAATTCTTCACCACCATACCGCACGGCAAAGTCGCTAGGACGCAGTGCTGCACTCAATACACCAGCGGCAGTACGCAAGGCATTGTCGCCAGCCAGATGGCCGTGTTGATCGTTGAATTGCTTGAAGTAATCCAGATCTATCATGATCAGAGAAAAAGCTTGGTTGGTACGATGTGCTTCTTCTATCAATACGGATAATTTATCGTTGAGCCAGGCGCGATTATTCAGATTGGTTAAGCCATCCACCATCGATAACTGTCGATAGAATTCACCGACTTTTTCACGTCGCCGCAATTTGGCATTGGCTGCACGCAGGCGGAATGATAGTTGGCGTAAAAGATTGCGTGCGACGCCATCTGCTTCATCTATCAGACGCCAGAGCGTGCTTGATTCAATCACCAGCAGATCAGTTTCCTGCAAGGCGATCAAAGTGCTTGAATGTGCTGCGTCGTCCAGTACGGATAATTCACCAACACTTTCGCCGGGTAGTATCTTCTCGGTGCGTACGCCTTGTGTTTCATCGATGAGTGTATTGCCGAGCGCGCCGCGCAAGACGGCATACACGCAGGCATCGCTATTGTGAGGCTGGGAAACGGTTTGACCGTGAAGGATGCGTACTACAGCGCATTGATCGAGCAGGGTGGCGACGACAGTATCGGTAATGCCATCGAATAAATGTAAGCTGCCAATTGCATAACCGGATGCGCCAAAGGTCGTAATCTGCTCCAACTTGTTCCTTCTATTTTTCTGTCAACAATACGCGGCTTACTTCATCGAACAACATTTCAGTTTCGTGAAAGACCTGCTGATAAACATCTTCACTCAATCCCAGCCCATTCCACGCGATCACTGAAATCGGCGGCACCAGATCATCTTCCTTGCCGGATAAATCGAGCGCATGCGCGATAGCATCGGCGATATGCACGATCGATGCCAGTGAACGCACTTTTTGCTGTTCAGGATGGTGATGGCCTGCAATCGCATAACGGATCGAATCGGAAAAATTCCAGTGTGCCGCCAGCGCTTCTCCAGCCATGACGTGATCGACGCCCATTACTTCGCGTTCTGCATCCAGCCATTGGCAATCGTGCAGATTGCGATAGGCGATCACCGCTTCGTATTCATTGCGGAAATAGGTGACCAGAACCAAGCGGCCGATATCGTGCAGCAAACCAGCGGTGAAGGCGTAATCCTGATTCAGATGCAGATGGCGTGCCAATACGCGTGCGCAGACGGCCGTTGCCACTGAATGACGCCACAAGGAAAAGAAATCGAAACCGGCGCAATTATTCGGCGGGAAGTATCCAGTCAGTGCGCTTGCCGTAACCACATGGCGCACCGAATCCACGCCAATCAGCGTAATCGCCTGCTGGATGGTCGTGACCTTCGATTGCAAAGCATAGAAAGAGGAGTTGGCAAACTGCAGCGTTTTGGCAGTGAGTGCCTGATCGAGAGAAACTTTTCTGGTGATGACATTGAGGTCGACATCATCCGGACCGACGTTTCTCATCAAATCCTGCACGATCGCAGGCAAGGCCGGCAGATCACGGATCTGACTGATGACCTGATCAAAATGCAATCTGTATGTACTTGTTTCGGGCATATCTATCGTCATCATTGTTCCCCCAGACGAAAGCGGCGGATGTAGGCATGCAGCAAGCCGTTCGCTTCCTTGTCATCTGATTTGCGGAACAGTCGTGCAAGTCTGGATTGAAAGCGATCGCGTTGCGCGGTTTCTTCTTCTTCCGTGAGTTCACCCATGAAGATGCGCAAGGAAACGACATTGTGACGACGCAGGGATTCTATCGTTTGTTCTGTCAGCATCACCCCTTTGGGCAATAGAACTTGTCCCTGCGTATCCAATAAATTATCTGCTAGCACCATACCGGGAACGATATCAGCCAATGCCAACTGTTGATGAATGATGCCCACGGTGTCTGCCTCTTTTATTGTGATCTAGGCTTAGCTTACCACCGGCTGTGCGATGTATCCATGGGGAAATAAAGATGGTGTTGCATAGGCAAAATACTGAGGAAAAATGAGGGTTTGCCGCCACAAAAGGAAACATCTCGCTGCATTATGCATTTTACAAATATAGCGAGATGAAAAAAGGGCAAGTGTTCAAGCGAGGGGATGGAACTTAGGCTGCGTACCGATTTCGCCCCAAGCCTTTTGCTTCGTATAAGGCTGCATCTGCTCGTCGGACTAACTGCTCCCACGAGCAAACGTCCTTCTTTGGTAAGGTCGTTAATCCCACGCTGATGGTGACAGGGTGTACACCGAGGAAGCGATAATTGTCTACCGCATCCACCAAACGTTGGCCGACAAGTGCGGCGTCGTCACGATTAACTCCTGGGAAAATGATCAGGAATTCTTCACCGCCATAGCGACCGACCAGATCGATGGTGCGGCAGGTTTGCTGCAGGATGGCGGCAACGTCCATGATGACTGTGTCGCCGGCAGCATGGCCGAACTTGTCATTGAAGTTCTTGAACATATCGATATCGATAAATGCAATCGTCAGCTCATGCTGCAGCCGTGCAGCGGATGCCAGGCTGTACTCGCCGGAGGCAACGATGGCGCGACGATTCAACAGTTTGCTTAATTCATCGTGCGTTGCCAGATGGCGGTTCTCTTCCACTATGCGTTCAAAGTACAGAAGCAGTAAGCCGATGGAAAACAGTACGGTGCCAACAGTTGGTAGCAGATAGGCAACGGCGATCTCGAACGTTGAGCGAGTAGGCGGCAAGTATTCGCTTACCTGCAGAAGGGCAATTCCTATACGCAGAATATTGCCTATCATCAGCAGCACAATCGCACCTGGCGCCAGTGCTTGAACAAATGTTTTCGGTGGGCCGTTTTGTCCTTGCCAGATCGCGTGAAAGCTCAGGCCAAGTAATAGCAATATTGTGAAGGAGAGAAGAATCGAGCGTCCTTGAGGGCTAGATTCCAGCGTGACCATAATCGCGAGCAGGATGATGAAGACGACGACGATGGCCCATCCCCATTTTTGCGGTTGTTTTTTGTAAAAAGCTTGAATGCCATGCCATTGGAAGACCAAGCCAATCATGATCGCGCCGGTTCCGTTGAGGATAAAGGCGGGTCTATTCAGTCGATTATTTAATATGGCGATCAAGACGCCGAAGGCGATCCAGACACCAGACAATGCCCAGTATTTTGTGCATTTTTCGGAAGGGGCGGCGTAAAAAACACCAGCCATCACCAATGCAATACAAAATTGCACAAGGATTAAAGCGATGCCAGCGGTCAACGAATCCATACTTTGCCTGACGATCCGTTTAAATGAGTGTTGGGTTAATTTGCAGGGTGGAAATTATTCTAACGGATTCTTTTCAGAAATATTGAGGAGTATCTTGGCATTTTGCGACAACAATCATGTTGATTGTCATATTGATAAAGCTATCGGTGCTATATGGCCTGAGAGTGGCCTATTCTTCTTCCCGGATCGGATAAGCATACTTGCGTAAATCATCCAGGCTCACGATTTCCAGTGCAGTCTGGTTGGTGCTCTCCAACACCACTTTAGGTGCCACACCCGCACTCCATGCTTCTACCCAGCGATTGGCACATAAGCACCATTGATCGCCCGGCTTCAGGCCAGGGAAACCCCATTCCGGACGCGGCGTCGAGAGATCGTTGCCACACGCCTTGCTGAAAACCAGAAAGGACGCCGTCATCACAGTGCAAATCACATGCGTACCGACGTCATCTTCATTTGTCTTGCAGCAGCCATCACGGAAGTAGCCGGTTAATGGCTTGAAAGAGCAGGGAACCAATGGTTCGCCAAAGACGTTTTTGGCAAGTGGGAGAGACGGTGGCATGTGAGTAATCGAGAGAAATGGACGGCAAATTGTGCAGCGCCGACTTTAACACGGTCGTTGCACGGTAGTGTGATCAGTCGAGTTCTTTCAGACTTTGTTCCATATCTTCCATCTCGATTTCGATGGCTTTGGTGCTGATGATGATTTCGTACAAGGACACCAGCAGCGACAGCACCAGCATGAAGATGCTGAAACCGAAGATCACCTGCGCGATAAAGATCAGTTTGATGAAGACCAGGAACATCGACAGTGCGCACAGGATAAAAGCGCCGACGCCCATTTCCTGCATGCGGCGGATCAGCATCACGCGTACGCGTAAATTGGCAATTTGCCGACTTACCACGTCGTGCGCACGTTCCTGATACTTGACGTGCAGTTGTCGTATTAATTGCGCGATAACCAGAAAACGGTTGGTATATGCCAGCAGCAAGAGCGAAATAGCGGGGAAGAGCAGAGCAGGTGTAGTCAAGTCCATGAGGGTGTCCAATGGTAATGGATATAAAAAGGCCGATATCGTTGTGGTTCAACGATGCCAACTGTAACGCAAGAAATACACCAGATCTGATAAGCCCAGATGCAAAGTTGACGTTGTCGTTGCTTGTACTGAATTTTTAATGCGGCCATTTGCATGGCGATATCAAGTCGATATTGTAATGAAGAAGCCTGACACAGTGATTACGTTGTAGGTCCTAGTTTGATAAAAAACAGTCCGGCACCGACTGCCATCAACAAGCTATCGAAGAAGCGATTCTGTTTTTTTCACTGCATCGGCTTACCTTAACTCAATCGGTAGTAGGCATCCAGCAGCGACGTTTTATAGATAGCGCCCAGCAGCACTGGTTTTCCCACGCTTTGCACTATCGGCAAGCGCTCGCCCTGATGTTGCAGAAAGCGTTGCAATGCCTCGCTGAGCGACATTTCTGGCGTGATTACGGGCAGGAAGTCGTGACGCAAAAAGTCGGCTGCTGTTTTGTCTGGATGCGCCTGCTTGTCCATTAGTATCAGCGTCAAATCCTGCAAGGCAACTACTCCTTGATAGAGATTGGCTGCATCAACGATATAGAGATATTTGGCGGAATGCTCGATGAAGATGCGTGTCATATCTTCCAGCGATGCAGTCAGTGGCAACACGGTTTCTGCAGGCTTGATCAGGTCGCGCATCTGGGTTTGGCGCAGGCGCAATTTCTCTTTTTCTTCTTGATTGCGCTTGATCACGATCTCGTACATCGATGTGCCATCGATGCTGCGTGCAATGAAGTAAGCCACCACGCACGACAGCATCAGCGGCAACATGATCTGATAACTCAAGGTCATCTCGAAGATCATCAGGATCGCCATCATCGGTGCGCTGGTTGCCGCCGCGAGGAATGCGCCCATGCCCACCATTGCATAAGCAAACGGTTGCGATACCGCACCCGGCCACAACAACTGCATGCCAAGTCCGAACAGATAACCCATCGCCGCACCCATGAACAGCGTAGGTGTGAACACGCCGCCGACCGCACCGGAGCCAGTTGTCAGTGCGGTCGCCACCAGTTTGAATGCCAGCACCATCAATACTGCCGACCACACCCATTGCTCGTGCAAAAGTGAGTTCACCACGCTGTAACCGTTACCCCACACCTGCGGTACCCATACCGACATAATGCCGACGAGCAGGCCGCCGAGGCCGAGTCGTACAGGCAGCGGCAATCCACTTTTCTGGAATTGGCGTTTAGAGAAATCAAGTATCCGGAGGAATTGCGGTGCGCAGATGCCGGCTAGTATGCCCAGCCCGATGAACAGAATGACTTCAACATCTGCAATCGCCTGAAAGGTGGGCATTTCATATGCAGGTTGATAACCGGGGAACTCGCGCATTGTGATGTTCGCCACCACCGCCGCGACCAGAACCGGGCCGAAGCTCGACATCGCAATCGAACCCAGCACGATTTCAGTAATAAAAAATGCACCGGCAATCGGTGCATTGTAGGCAGAGGCCAGACCAGCAGCCGCGCCACAGGCCACCAGCAGGCGCAGGCGCGATGGTTCAAAGCGGCCGATACGTCCAACTACAGAAGCGCAGGTTGCAGCCAGTTGCACCATCGCACCTTCGCGCCCGATGGAACCGCCCGACACTATCGTGCATAAGGATGAGATGCTGCGCAGCAGATTTTGCCGGACAGAGAGATGACCATCGCCGACGACGACAGCTTCCATGTAATCGGATTTTGCTTCCTTGGCATAACGTTTTGCCAGCACCAGAAACACGCCGGCAACGATGCCGCCTGCAGTGGGCAGAAGCACACGCATTTCCCATGGCAAGACCTTGGCCATTTCTACCAGTGAGCCGCTATGTCCGACCAGTAACCGTTGCAGTCCGGCGAGACTATCGCGAAAAGCAATCGTCGATAAAGCACCGATGACGCCAACCACAGCGGCGCACAACAGCATTAGATGCGCCTCGGATAGACGGAACAAACGCTTCAGATAAATGGCGATGTCGCGTAACAAGATCGGCATGAACGGGCAATCGATAGAGTTAAATGCCAGGGAATTCTGTGATTAGCTTAACAGGATGTGAGGTCGGATACGAGCAGGGCTTTATGTCCGCCTTGCTAGTTGTAGCTCGTCATTTCCTAGATTGAAAGCGGAAATAACTAGTTCTAAAATAAAGTCGAGCAGGATCGTCAGCAGGACGTATGTGCTTCCCAAATCTGACGATCAAGCCGAGTCGGGGTGTAGCTCAGCCTGGTAGAGTACTGCGTTCGGGACGCAGGGGCCGGAGGTTCGAATCCTCTCACCCCGACCATCGTTGATGGTAAGTCTTTAGGATGATGTGCTCAATAAAAAAGAGCGACGTAATTGTCGCTCTTTCTAGGCCGTTGAGTGGGAATTATCTCTTCAACTCCGGTGCATCGAGCATAGCTTTTTGCATTTTCAGCAAAGCATCTTCTGTGGCACGTTTCCCACTCAAAGCAAAATCTTTCTTGAACTCATCAAATTCTGCAGCACCTTCCCCTGTTACTTTTAGTGATGTGATTTTATTTCCCGTTGCATCAGAAATGTCGCAAGTTAATTCAACGCTGAATTTAGTGGGCGGCCAAGTGAATGCGCTGGGCGATGATGAATTTGTCACTAGTGTTGGAATTACGATATAGCTGATCTTATTTTTGCTAATAGCATCTACATCTTTTGCATCCTTTAGTTTGCTTACATTACCAAAGACGTTATCTAACATTTTGTAGAAGGCTATTTCTATGTCTCGATATGGTAGATAGCTGACTTTATCGCCACCACCTCCAGGCGTTGTGACTTCCTTGATTAATACATCGTTGGCAATGTAGTAACCGGCGTTCTTGTCAGTTGCTTGTCCTGATGTCGTAGCTGTAATTTTGTCCATGTTTGGAGAGATAACAAGTGGACGTGCGCAACCAGTAAGGACTGTCGCTACAAGCAATGCGGAGAATATAGTTTTGATAGACATATGATGGGTATAAGTGATTGGCAGTTAGTATTTTTATTTAAGCGCGGAAGTGAATGCCGGATCTGCATAAAGTGCCCCCAGCAATTTTTGCACGGCGAATGAATATTCCTGAACAGCGCGAGGAATCGCTACGGCACCGGCAAATGAGGAGGGAAATTCATGTCGCGCAGATTTCACTTGCTCATAGACTACGCTGCCACGTTTCTTGACGATGAAGCGTGCTTCTACGATGGCAAAGCCAGTCGTAAAATTAGATGTATCCAGATCGTTCTTCAAAAGGACGCCGGATATTTCCACAGTTGCATCTGCTGATAGTTTTTGCGCTAGCGTTAGCTCTTGCTTGATAGCTTCTGCCAGATAATTGGCATAAGAGCCTTGGTATGGAGAAGCTAAGGTAGAGCCACGGATGCTAATCGGATTTGCATTGCCTGGGCCATTGGTGGAAGTGAAGTTGCCGATCTTGGTGGTATAACTGCCAGCATCCTTGAGAGCCTGGACATTATCGAGTGAAGGCGTGTACTGAGGAGCCATCATTGAGCAACCGGTACTCAATACGGCAACTGCCAACGCCATTAAAGCGGTGCTTAATCTAAACATAATCCATCCCTGATTATTGAAATTTATTTATTGTTCTGACTTTGATAAGTACAAATTAATGGTGTTGTACAGTCTCCTTTGAGTTGGATGAATAAAAGAACGACCTAAAATTGTTTAAGACACATAAAAAATACGCAGCGGAGAAACTATCACTGCGGCTGTGTTTTGGCATCCCATAAATTAGGGAGTTTTTCGAATTCGTTTACGATTTAAGTGGATTAAAGATAAGTTTTTATCTTATTTACTCGTTCTGACAAACAAGGTCGTCAACGGAGTATCACCAACGACGCGGCTGTTGTGGCCGTGTACCGTGCTGTCGAACGTTGCACCTTCAGGCAACACATCATTGGAGAAAAAATGATCGCCAGCCTTGAAGATGCGCTTGCTGCCATCGCGCAAGCCGATTTCCATTTCACCACTCAAGACAACCAGCCATTGCGCAGTCGTCGTGCAATGAAAATCGCTGCTCACGCCCGGTGGGCTGTGACGTACTTGAAATCCATCGGAGGGAAATAGTTCTGACAGCATGGCTTTAGGCGAGCCGCCGGGCAGGGCGATGTCTGCTTCACGAAATTTCGCAAAGCCGTCGGTGTCGGTGTAGAGGATGACGTTTTTAAATGTACTCATGCTTGTTCTCAATAATTGAATGGTGCTGCACAAAACAAAATGTCCGCTATCAGACAATAGCGGACATCTCATCAAGAGCGATATCGACCGGGTATGTTCAGTCGATATCCTAACGCATCTTATTGCGCAACAATCACGGCAACAACTTATGTTTTGCTTCCACGCAGCAAGCGCACCGCCAATGCACCTAATGAAGAAATCGTCGCCAGTGCCACAACGCCAGTCCAGCCCCATTGCGCCAGCATCAGGCTACCTAACGCTGCGCCGCTGGCCATGCCGATGAACATGCCGGTAAACAACAGTGCATTCAAACGGCTGCGCGCACCAGGATCAATCCCATAAACCATCGTTTGATGCGCAACCAAAGTGGCTTGCACGCCAAAATCAAAACCTATCGTACTCACGACTATCAACGCCAATTGAATATGCGGCGGCACCAATGGTGCGAGCAACATCACGGCAAACGATACGGCAGCCAAACCAGCGCCGATGCGTGTAACCAGCTCAGGGCCGCGTCTATCCGCAAGACGACCAGCCAACGGAGCAGCCAATGCGCCCGCAGCGCCAGCCAAACCAAAAGCACCTGCCGCAGCGCTACCTAAATGGAAAGGTTCGCCATGCAGCATCACCGCCAGCGTCGACCAGAACGCACTGAAGCCAACCGCCAGCAAACCTTGAGCAAGCGCGGCCTGACGCAATGCGCCATGCTGACGCCACAACTGGATCATCGAGCCGAGTAATGCGCCGTATGCCAACTGCGTTGTGGGTTTGAAGCGTGGCAGTCCGCGCCAGATAGCGACTGCAATCATCGCGACACCGACTGCAGCCGCAACATACACAGAGCGCCAGCCGAATCGTTCTGCGCCAAAGCCACTGATCACGCGCGATAGCAAAATGCCGAGCAACAAGCCTGTCATCACCGTGCCGACGATTTTGCCGCGATGCGATTCCGGTGCCAGTGTTGCCGCAGCAGGCACGATGTCTTGCGCCATCGTCGCCGTCAGGCCGATGACCAGACTGGTTGCGAGCAGCCACACAATGCTGGGAGCAAGGCCACTGAACAACAGTGCCAATGCAAGCAAGCCCGCCTTCCACAAAATAATGGTGCGGCGGTCGTAGCGATCCCCCAAAGGTGCCAGCAGCAGAATCCCCATTGCATAGCCCAACTGCGTCAAGGTCGGCACCAAGCCGATCATGCGATCGCTGGCATGGATGTCCGCACCGAGCACGCCCAACATAGGCTGACTGTAATAAAGAGAAGCCACGCTCAAACCAGCGCCGGTAGCCAGCAGCAGAATCAGGGAAGGCGACAATGCAGCCTTTTCTGCATTCTGGCTTGTATGTGTGGATTGAATAACCAACATGATGAATCCTTGTATATAGCGATGTGTTGCATTCTCCTCGCAGTGATTCTTCCATGGTAGTAGCTCTAAACGTACATTTGTTATACGCTTAACGCATGAAAGAATCGGGAAATCCAGGCGTAGACCGCATCGAGCTGATGCAAACCTTTGTCCGCATCGTCGAGGCAGGCAGCTTGTCGGCTGCGGCCGAACAACTCAAAACCAGTCAGCCCACGGTCAGCCGTCGCTTGCAGGCGCTAGAACGCAGTCTGGGTTTGCGCCTGCTGCAACGCTCCACACACGTCATGAAGCTCACCGCCGATGGTGAGCGTTGCTTTGCGCATGCCAAGGATTTGCTCGATAACTGGAAAGAGATGGAAGCTGATCTGCGCGGTACGCAGGATGAGCCGGAAGGCACTTTGCGCGTGCTGGTGCCGCACGCCTTTGGGCAGGAGCATCTGATCAAGCCACTGGCGGATTACCTCGGACGTTATCCACGTGTTGCTGTTGAATGGATGCTGCATGACCGTCGCCCCGACTTTATCGCCGAAGGCATCGATTGCGCGATTCAGGTTGGCGTGGTCGACAATCCTTCCGTGGTCGCGATCAAGCTTTTCGAAGTGCCGCGCATCGTGGTGGCATCGCCGCAATATCTGAAGGGCAATTCACAACCTTTGCAGGTAGAGGATTTGCACACGCTGCCGTGGCTGGCTTTCCGTACTTTTTATCGGGAAGAAGTGATGCTGACGCGGCAGTCGGATGGTGCAGAACATCACTTCACCATACAGCCGCGCATGAGCACAGATAGTTTGTACGCATTGCGCACTGCAGTGCTGGCGGGATTGGGCGCGGGAATCATTTCAGCATGGCTGGTCGCTGACGATATTGCACAGGGACGCTTGGTACGCCTCGCAACTGAATGGAATGCGCCGCCGTTGCCAGTGTATCTGGTGTATCCACATGCGCGCTACTATCCGGCGCGCTTGCGTCTGTTTCTGGAAACCATACGGGCGATGCAGCCCTTGGGCCAAGTCCCGGAAGTCGTCGTCAAGAAGAAACGCTAACGACAGTGACGTGAGCGAGTTTGATTGTGTTATTTATTCTGATAAAAAGGGCTTGGATGCCTTTTTATAATTGACAGGTTCAATGTCACGGCAACGTTGCTCGACCTGATGAACGATGCTTTTGACTCTTGCAGGATCTAATGGTGTTTTGGTTGTGGCATTTTTAAAAATACTACTGACATTCTTTCCACTGATGACAAGCACATCGCTACGATTTGATGTTGTGACAAACCAGCCAGGAAAAGCCAGTACAGGTCGTGCATCCACGACTTCACCAGTCGCCTTTGATAGCCAATCTTTCAGCCACTTGGCATTTCTTCGTACTTGATCAATTGGTTCGGTTTCTTTATGGGATGGGAAGTTGAGCGTTTTTCCGTCGAACTCCATACGCGCATTTTGTTTCTTATTTGCTTCCGCATACTTGACGCGGCTTTTTGTTTCTATGCAAAACACGCCTGCGGACGAAACTACTACATGATCAATATTGAAATTCTCTGCTTGCAGATCATGGAAAACATGTGCGCCGTCAAGCATCAATAAATTCAATTCAGAGCCAACTGCACTTTCTGCCTCATAACCTTCGCGGATTTTTCGGCGTTGGTTTGTAATTTTAATGAGTTTGAAAACCACATAAATTTCTAATCCAATAGTTGCTAAAACATGAATTGCGGTCGTAATAGATGCATGTTCTTTTCCTAAAAAATAAGGAACTGAAACATGCATAGCAAAAATAAATACCGGGATAAACCAGATCAGGAAGAAGTTGGCCGCAACATCAAAATTAATATCTTCCAGTTTCTTGACCAGTGCATGTCCGGGGCCGCGTAACAACTTTGACGTCAAAGGGGAGTAACGATGTTTGTTCTTTCTCTGTTGATAAAACACGATGCCCGATGCCAATACATAAAGTATTGCAACGCTTACCACCATCGGTAACAGAGAAACTATTGTGGGCGTCAATGAGGTGAGCATTTACGAGCCGAAATATCCGATGCCCTTGGCAGCCATCGCTGCGCACAGGATCATCAATCCAAGCAGAGTCAGTTCCAGATGGATGATGCCGCGCAGCTTGCGGTTCTGTGCATCGCTCAATTCAGGTACGACGCCTTGCTTCAGCGATTTATTCCATTTCAGGAAAGTCATGGTTGGATGGATGGAGATCAAGCCAACGATGATGAAGAGCGCGATCTTGATGATGAAGGGCGCGCTATGCATGTAGTAGTCAGCGCCTTTTTCAAAATACATCACGCGCAAACCGCCGATGATAATGATCAGGCCAGCGGCGACGCCGTAGATGGCGTCGTAGCGCTGGATCTTTTTCGCAGAGGTCAGCGTTAGTGGCTGCTTCAGCAACAGCATTTCGAAGGCAAGCATCAAGATGATTGCCAGAAAGGCGATGTGATGACAAAAGGCGACTAAAGCATTTGACATTAGATACCTATGTTTATGAATTGATGAATTTACATCTGGTGGGATGATTCATTCATTCTGATTTCTTTAAATTGACGGATTATTTCAGCGGGCACTATATCGCGAAGAAAAGTCAGCATCATTAATAGACTGATCCCATAAAAACCAATTCCCATCAAAATTATAGAAAGAATTATGTTCTTATAATTTGTATCTAGAAGCTGAAAATATGCGATCGGAATTATAACTACCCATATCTCACATAGAGTTTTAAGTAAGCGAAATCGCTTAATTGCTTCCTTTTCTTTTTTTAATTTTTCTTTTACTAAATCGTTAGGTAAATCCAGGTTCGTTGACGCAATCACTTCAGCAAAATCCATGAGGGATTTTTGAAGTGGTTTTGATAATCCAAATTGAATTTTTTGAAGAAGAATCCAGTTCACCTTACTGCTTAGCCATGGAACAAAATAGAATGCAACTAAAGCAGAAAAAAGAAAATCTCTAATTTTTAACTCGCTCGATATTTCAAGTAATAAATTCGGGATGTCATGCAAGGTCTTGGTTTCTAAAGCTGCGATAAATAGACAAAAAAAGTTAAAAGAAAATAAAAAATTCAATATAACGAAAATAATAAAACGATGCCATTCTAGAAGTGGCCTTATTTTCGACCATAACTCTTCCTGAAATTTTTCGCTTAATTTTTCCATTTATATGAATTTTAGAAAGACAATATCACCACGATGCGAATCGAAGGCGCCGTACACTGCTAAGGGAGCTCCGATAAAGCGGAATGGCGTTTTTGTAAGATTGAATTCATTGAGTTGATGAGCATCATTTTCTATAAAGACGGATAGCTTATGTTCAGATTTTGATGCAAGACTAAAAAATTTTCCAGAGTAGGGAAATGGGCCAATAGCACTTTCTTCTAAACCTTGTAGCACGCCTTCATATATGGTTTCCGGCCCTAATCGTTTCTCTCTAGTTATTTTTGAAAAGCGTTTGCTGATGTCCTTGTTGAACATATATTCACGGCTTCTCTGATTGTCTCTGAGGCTAAGTGTTATTGACTCATTATCGGTAATTGCTGCAGAACGTAGAGGGGCGATTAGATTGTTGAGGTCGGAAAGTAAGGCGGCTTCAAAGTAATCTCTTTCGAGTTGAAAGTGATCGTCTAATAAATTTTGGTGAGTCGGTCGTGGTAGATCCATGTTCGCTCGATTTATAGCCGGTTCTATTTGATTTGTCAGTCGTTCACTTTCGAGGTTAAGCTCTGCTGCTGCCAATCTATACGGCTGATCCAATACACCTCTTATTTTTGAAGCGACATCATTTAATAACGGGCCAACGAGTGGCACGCGAATGCTTCCTTCTGTAAAAGGCAGAACTATAAGGTCGGCCAATGCATATTCATTGGCGCCCAGTTGAGAATATTTCTTTAACGTGCCGCGTCGTTCAAAAATGACCGCCTTATCGACAGCACGTTGCAAATGGCTTAAAGAATGTGCAAGTGTGCGAGCAGTAATTTGATGGTCAGGTGCTAAACGACCGGTAAAGTGCAGTTCTATATTCTCAGCCATCTATGTCCCCGTTTGTAGCGCCACTGTTTTGTTGTTCGTGATCTGATGTTATTCCCGCGAGCGAGTTACAGGTTATTTGTTGTCGTAATGCAATGTGGAATTATGGAAATTTAACATGCGTGCTTTAGGATTGATACCCCATAAAATCCCCAAAAAAAAGCGGAGGCTAGTTCAGCCCCCGCTTTTTTAGTTAAAACTTGTTTTATTTCCCCCAGCTATCTTTCAAAGTCACCACCCGATTAAACACAGGCTTCCCAGCCTTGCTGTCTACGCGATCCGCAACAAAATAACCGTGACGTTCAAACTGCAATTTCTCATCCGGTTGTACTGCTGATACGCCAGGTTCTACAAACGCTTTCACGATTTCTTTCGAGTCAGGATTCAAGGCCAGTTTGAAATCCTTGCCACCTGCATCTGGATGCGGGTCGGTGAAGAGGCGGTCGTACAGGCGCACTTCGGCTTCCAGTGCGTGTGCGGCGCTGACCCAGTGCAGATTGCCTTTGACTTTGTAGTTGGCCGAACCTTCGGTGCCGGATTTGCTGTCGGGGAAGTAGGTGCAGTGGACGGCGGTGATGTTGCCGTCTGCATCTTTGTCCGCACCCACGCATTCAACCACGTAGCCATAACGCAGGCGTGCCTTGTTGCCGGGGAAGAGGCGGAAGTAGCCTTTGCTTGGCACTTCCATGAAGTCTTCCTGTTCTATCCACAGTTCTTTGCTGA
Source organism: Herminiimonas sp. GW821-FHT09C12 (assembly GCF_059416385.1). Taxonomy (NCBI): domain Bacteria; kingdom Pseudomonadati; phylum Pseudomonadota; class Betaproteobacteria; order Burkholderiales; family Oxalobacteraceae; genus Herminiimonas; species Herminiimonas sp. GW821-FHT09C12. The sequence goes on along the minus strand of NZ_JBWKPC010000001.1, from coordinate 219,627 downwards.
TAGGGAAGGTACGATTGCCACGTTCAGGATGATGCGGATGCACTGGTGCCGAGCACTCAACAGTTTCACCTTCCGGGAAGTTGTCGATGATGAGTTTGAGCGGACGCAGTACGGCGATGGCGCGTGGTGCTTTTTCATCGAGGTCTTCGCGCAGTGCACCTTCGAGCACGCTGTAGTCTATCCAGCCGTCGGATTTGGTGACGCCGGTGCGTTCGCACATCAACTGGATCGCTTCCGGCGTGTAGCCGCGACGGCGCATGCCGACCAGGGTAGGCATGCGCGGATCGTCCCAACCTTCGACGATGTTTTCTTCAACCAGTTGGCGCAGCTTGCGTTTGCTGGTGACGATGTAGGTCAGGTTGAGGCGCGAGAATTCGTATTGATGCGGCAGCGGCTTGGCGAAGAAGCCGCCTTCGGCCAGGCGTTCCAGCACCCAGTCGTAGAACGGGCGGTGATCCTGGAATTCGAGCGTGCAGACCGAGTGCGTGATGTTTTCAATCGCATCTTCAATCGGATGCGCGTAGTCGTACATCGGGTAGACACACCATTTGTCGCCGGTGCGGTGGTGATGCGCGTGACGGATGCGGTAGATGGCCGGGTCGCGCAAGTTCATGTTTGGCGATGCCATATCGATCTTGGCGCGCAGGATGTGTTCGCCATCCTTGAATTCGCCGGCCTTCATGCGGCGGAACAGGTCCAGCGATTCGGCGGCAGGGCGGTCGCGGAAAGGCGAGTTCTTGCCCGGCTCACCGAAGTTGCCACGGTTCTTCGCCATGTCTTCGGCGGATTGGCTGTCGACATAGGCGTGGCCTGTGTTGATCAGGTATTCGGCCATTGCATACAACTGGTCGAAGTAGTCGCTGGCGAAGTAGAGATGTTCCTTTTCGCCTTCTTTCCAGTCAAAGCCCAGCCATTTGACGCTGTCGATGATGGTGTCTACGTATTCCTGTTCTTCCTTGGTCGGATTGGTGTCGTCGAAGCGCAGGTTGCAGCGGCCGGCGTAGTCGCGCGCGAGGCCGAAGTTGAGGCAGATCGATTTGGCATGGCCGATGTGCAGGTAACCGTTAGGTTCCGGCGGGAAGCGAGTGATGACTGTTGGCAGCGGCTGGCCGTCCTTGCCCACACGTTTTTCGTGTTTACCGGCGGCGAGATCGGCTTCGATGATGGCGCGCAGGAAGTTGGAAGGGGCTGGTGTCGGATTGGTGCTGCCGTTTTTTGAATCGTTGCTCATGGATACGTGTTCTGGGCTTGGTAGCGCAATGTTAAGAAGTAAAGGGCATTTTACCGTAGCAGGTGGAGTATTTGAGCCATAAATGGCTATGTGTCGTTTGCTGTCGCTATTCCCGTGGCGCTGGATGCTGTTTGTGCAAGGGAATGGGTGCTATGAAAATCCCCGCGACAGCGTGTGCGGGGATGGATATTGCGAGGACGGTTTTGAAAGCCGGATACGGAATCGTCAGGCGACCTGCTTGGACTTGTGTATTTTTTTGATCATGCCGCGCTCGATATACATCAGGTAGAGCAGGATGGCGATGGGCAGCAACAGCGCCAGAAAACCGGCATAGGAATAAGCGAAAGCCGCGCCGACCGCGCCTACACCGAATGCGAGGACTGGCCACAGGAATTTGATGCAGCGTTGCTTGATCGTCTCGTCAGCGGCACCGCGCAGCACGTCCACTGAATCGATGACGAGTTGAGTGACGTTACCGGTCATCATGGCGGTTGGTGCGAGATGTGAGAGCAGCAAGCGGCCACAGGCGCTGTGCGTGCCCATCGCCATCGCACCGATGACACCGGCAGCGACCGCCATATCGGATGGTTCTGTGCCGATAGGACTGGCGAGATAGCCGAGCACCATGAAGGCAATCAATAAAACCAGTTGCAGGATGTAGGCGTACCACAAGGCATGCTGGCCGCGCTTGAGCAAGACGGCAATCAGCAGGCGGGCAATCACGACGCCAAAGATGAAGGCAGGGAAGGCGAGAATTTTGAGTAACAGCGGTCCGCCTTGCGGATGCGCCATTTCTGCACCGATCAAGACAAAGTTGCCTGTGACGTGTGCAGTAAATAAACCGAACAGTGCAACGAAACCTAATGTATCCACATAGCCGGCGAGAAAGCCGAGGCTGGTGTTTTGAACTTTGTGACGCATCTCACTACGCTTCATCGATCCTCCAGTACTTGATCCATGCGACATCCTGCATGCTAAACATTGCTCCTTGGACGGTACAAACAGTCCAGAGTTGCGCACGATTGCTAAAGCATGAATCGTGCGCAACTCCGGGGTCTGTCAACAGCCTGAAACAATGTTCTCATAAAGCAGTGACACTGGCGTTACGGGAACGTGAATTGATATGAATCTGATGCGTGTGAGTTGTCGATTGTGATTAGTAACCGACAGCCTGACCATCGCGACGTGGATCGCTGGCAGCGATGTAGCCGTTTTCGGTTTTCCAGATGAATTGACCAGCGCCGAAATCCATATAGCTGTCGGCGATGTTTTCGATCTTGTGACCGCGTGCCAGCAAGGCTGCACGTACATCTGGTGGCATCGTTTCTTCCACATCGACGGACATGCCGACGTTGACTTTCCAGCGTGGTGCATCGCATGCAGCTTGCGGTTGCTGGTTGTACGACAGCATGCGGATCAGGGTTTGTACATGGCCTTGTGGTTGCATATTGCCGCCCATGACGCCGAAGCTCATTTCCGGTTGACCGTCCTTGCTGAGGAAGCCAGGGATGATGGTGTGGAAGGGACGCTTGTTCGGTGCGACGCAGTTCGGGTGGTTAGGGCTGAGGTTGAAGCTGAAGCCACGGTTCTGCAAGCTGATGCCGGTGCCCGGTACGACTACGCCGGAGCCGAAGCCCATGTAGTTCGATTGGATGAAGCTGACCATCATGCCGCTTTCGTCCGCCGCGGTCAGGTAGATGGTGCCGCCTTTTGGTGGCGTGCCGTGGTTGAAGCGGGTGGCTTGATCCATCTTGATTAGCTTGGCGCGTTCGCTCAGGTAACCGTCGTCGAGCAAATCTTTGACGGTGACTTGCGTCATGTACTTTTCATCGGCGACCCATTTGTAGGTATCGGCGAAGGCGAGCTTCATCGCTTCGATTTGCAGATGTTGTGCTTCGACGGAATCGACTGCGAAACGTGTGATGTCTAGCTTGTCGAGGATGCCGAGTGCGATCAGCGCGGCGATGCCCTGGCCGTTCGGTGGAATTTCGTGCACGGTGTGACCGGCGTAATCTTTCTGAATCGGTTTGACCCATTCCGGCTGGAAGCCTGCCAGATCGGCGAGTGTCATCGCTGCGCCGTGTTCCTTGGCGAAGTTGACGATGGATTCTGCCAACTCGCCGTGATAGTAGGCTTCGCCATTGGTTTCTGCGATTTTGGTCAGGGTTTTAGCTGCGTCGCTGAAGACGAATTGTTCGCCGACGTGCGGTGCGCGGCCGTGCGGCATGAAGTTTTCTGCAAAGCCGGGTTGATTTTTCAGAATCGGGACGGCGTTGCTCCATTTCTTTTGCACAACAGGCGAGACCATGTGGCCGCGGGCTGCCAGTTCAATCGCAGGTTCCATCAAATCGGCGAAAGGCAATTTACCAAAACGCTTGGACAAGGCAACCCAGCTGGCGACAGCGCCAGGAACGGTGACGGTATCCCAGCCGCGTTCTGGCATGACGTTGTTGTGTTTTTGCTTGAAATATTCTGGTGTCCATCCTGCTGGCGACGTGCCGGAGCCGTTCAAGCCATGCAGTTCCTTGCCGTCCCAGACCAGTGCGAATGCATCGCTACCGAGGCCGCAGGAGACTGGTTCAACGATGGTGATGGCCGCTGCCGCCGCGATCGCTGCATCGACTGCGTTGCCGCCTTTAAGCAACATGCGCAGGCCGGCTTGTGCCGCCAGCGGTTGCGAAGTCGAGACGACGTTACGCGCAAAAAGTGGAGCGCGGATCGATGGGTATGGGTTGTTCCAGTCAAATGACGACATGATGTAATCCTGATATCTAGTTGCTTAGGCAGAGTGAAAATGATCTGCGCGAATGATGTTAATGCTGCTTCCGGATGAATGCGTATGCACCTCAGTGCGCCCGGTTGCGAAAGCGAGGACATTCTATCTGTTGTTCCTAGGGCCTGTTAATAGTTAATTTACGAGATGCGTTCCAGACAGAAAGCGTGGTGGCAAGACGCGTGGCGTAGCAGGTGGTGTTCCACCTGCAAGCCATGCAACGCAGCTAGCGCGCTTTCTGTCTGGAACCCTTCGGGAACGGCTACAGGCGTCGCCTGCCGTTGTTGCAGCTCCTTGCCGTAGTGCCGCTACGTCGCGTCGCTGCGCCTAGGCAGTCAACGCCTGTCGCGCGTTCGCACTCGCAAATTAACTATTAACAGGCCCTTGGTCTCGTATTGAAAATACAAGGTCTAATGGTTGATAAATGCGCATTGTTATATACACTGTCTCGCAACGAGTCGATTGGAAGACAACCATGTGGCCCTATCCCAAGATTGTTGCGCATCGCGGTGGCGGTGTGCTGGCACCAGAAAACACGATTGCGGCGATGCGCTGTGGTTTGACGCACGGTTTCCACGCGGTTGAGTTCGATGTGATGCTGTCTAAAGACGGCGTGCCCATCGTGATGCACGATCCTGATTTTGGTCGCACCGTGGCGGGCGAGGGCTGCGTGGCCGACTTCACCGCGCAGGAATTGACGGCACGCGATGCGGGGGCGTGGTTTGGCGAGGAATATATAGGCGAGCCGATTCCGACTTTCGAGCAAGTGGCCACTTTCTGCATGCACAACAATATCTGGATGAATATCGAGATCAAGCCGGTGCCGGGTTTTGAAGATCAAACTGGTTGGGTCGTGGCGCAGGCGACCAAGCGTATGTTTGAAAACAAGTTGGCTTACACGCCGGCAGCCTTGCCTTTGCTGTCTTCTTTCTCGTTCGCAGCCTTGCAGGCGGCGCAATTGGCGGCGCCGGATGTTCCGCGCGGCTTTCTGGTCGATGAAATTCCGCCGGATTGGAATGAGCGACTGCATACGTTGGGCGCGATCTCCCTGAACACCAATCACAAGAACCTGACGCCCCCTCTGGCGCGTGCGATCAAAGAGGCCGGGTTTGGCCTGTTTTGCTATACCGTCAACGAACCGGCCAGAGCGACAGAAATCCTGTCCTGGGGCGTCGATGGCTTCTGTACTGATCGAATCGACTTGATCGGTCCGCACTTCGGCAGCGCCGAAGGGCATATTTCCCCATCCGCGCGTTGACTGCTTGCGTGTGGTTTCGACCATGAAGTGGGCAGGGTTATCCTGTCCATATCACGTATAATCTCCCGTTTGCACCACCCATTTCCTTACTTTTAGCCAGAACATGAACTCGTCCGAAATCCGCGAAAAATTCCTGAAATTCTTTGAGTCGAAAGGCCACACTATCGTGGCGTCCAGCCCGCTGGTGCCGGGCAACGATCCAACGTTGATGTTTACCAACTCAGGGATGGTGCAGTTCAAGGACGTGTTTCTGGGTGAAGACAAGCGTCCGTATGTGCGCGCAACCTCGGTACAAGCCTGTCTGCGCGCTGGCGGCAAACACAATGATCTGGAAAACGTCGGTTACACCGCGCGTCACCATACTTTCTTCGAAATGCTGGGTAACTGGAGCTTCGGCGACTACTTCAAGCAAGATGCATTGAAATGGTCGTGGGAATTGCTGACCAAGGTCTATGGCCTGCCTGCCGAGAAATTGCTGGCTACGGTTTACATCGAAGATCAAGAAGCCTACGACATCTGGACCAAGGAAATCGGTCTGCCGCCTGAACGCGTCATTCGCATCGGCGACAACAAAGGCGGTCGCTACAAATCAGACAATTTCTGGATGATGGCTGACACCGGCCCATGCGGCCCTTGCTCGGAAATCTTCTACGATCACGGCCCACACATCGCGGGCGGCCCTCCAGGCAGCCCGGATGAAGATGGCGATCGCTTCATTGAAATCTGGAACAACGTTTTCATGCAGTTCGACATGGCTGAAGACGGCTCGGTTAAACCGTTGCCAGCGCCTTGCGTCGATACCGGGATGGGCTTGGAACGTCTGGCTGCGATTCTGCAACACGTACACAGCAACTACGAGATCGATACTTTCGAGGCATTGATCAAGGCAGCAGGCCGTGAAACGAATACCAAAGACCTCACCAACAACTCGTTGAAAGTGATCGCCGATCACATCCGCGCGACTGCTTTCCTGGTTGCTGACGGCGTGATCCCATCGAACGAAGGTCGCGGTTACGTACAGCGCCGCATCATCCGTCGTGCGATTCGCCACGGTTACAAGCTGGGTCAGAAAAAACCGTTCTTCCACAAGATGGTGAAAGATCTGGTTGAGCAGATGGGCGAAGCCTATCCAAAATTGAAAGCTGATGAACAACGCATCACCGAAGTGCTGAAGGCAGAAGAAGAACGCTTCTTTGAAACCCTGGCCAACGGTATGGAAATTCTCGATACGGCATTGGCTGGTACCAAAGTCTTGCCGGGCGAAGTGGCATTCAAATTGCACGATACTTTCGGCTTCCCGCTCGATTTGTCGGCTGACGTGTGCCGCGAACGTGGCATGAGCGTTGACGAAGCAGGTTTTGCTGCCGCGATGGAAAAACAAAAAGCTGCAGGTCGTGCGGCTGGCAAGTTCAAGATGGAACGCGCGGTTGAATACACCGGCGCGGGCAACGTCTTCACCGGTTACGAGCATTTGGAAGCACAGTCGACCGTGGTCGGTTTGTATTTCGAGGGCACGGCTGTGCAGACCTTGAAAGAAGGTCAGGCCGGTATCGTCGTCCTCGACACCACACCGTTCTATGCGGAGAGTGGCGGTCAGGTTGGTGATCAAGGTTTCATTAGTGCTGAAGGCGTGCAATTCGGTGTTGAAGATACGCAAAAAATCAAAGCCGATGTCTACGGCCACCACGGCATGCAAACGCAAGGCGCGTTGAACATAGGTGACAAAGTCAAGGCTGCAGTCGATGGCGCACGCCGCGCTGCAACCATGCGCAATCACTCGGTGACACACATCATGCACAAGGCTTTGCGTGAAGTGCTGGGCGACCATGTGCAGCAAAAAGGTTCGCTGGTTGATGCAGACAAAACACGTTTCGACTTTGCGCACAATGCCGCAGTGACGCACGATCAGATTCTGGAAATCGAAAAACGCGTCAATGCAGAAATTCTCGCCAATTCCGATACACAAGCACGTGTGATGGATATCGAATCGGCGCAGAAGACTGGCGCGATGATGTTATTCGGCGAAAAATACGGCGAAACCGTACGCGTACTCGACATCGGCACCAGCCGTGAATTGTGCGGTGGTACGCACGTTACCCGCACTGGCGATATTGGCCTGTTCAAAGTCGTTGGCGAGAGCGGTGTTGCTGCCGGTGTGCGTCGTATCGAAGCGATTACTGGTGCCAACGCATTGGCTTATCTGCAAGATCTGGAAGCGACTGTACATAGCGCTGCCGCAACCTTGAAGTCCTCGACGACAGAATTGCAACCGCGTCTGGTGCAAGTGCTGGATCAAGTAAAACAACTTGAGCGTGAAGTCGCTGCCTTGAAAGGCAAGCTGGCATCTTCGCAAGGTGATGAGTTGCTATTGCAGGCGGTTGATGTCAAAGGTATCAAAGTCTTGGCCGCCGTGTTGGAAGGCGCTGATGTGGCGACCTTGCGCAGCACCATGGATAAATTGAAAGACAAGTTGAAAACCGCCGCGATTGTGTTGGCTGCGGTCAATGATGGCAAGGTCAGTCTGATTGCAGGTGTGACGGCAGATTCCACCAGCAAGGTCAAAGCCGGCGATCTGATTAACTTTGTCGCGCAGCAAGTTGGCGGCAAGGGCGGTGGCAAGCCGGATATGGCGCAAGCTGGCGGTACGGATGCCAGCGGTTTGCCGGCAGCATTGCAAGGTGTTGTAGCCTGGGTCGGCGAACGCGTCTGATCCATTTCAGCCGGGAGTCAGCTTGTCTGGCTTCCGCCACTTGCTCATTTCCAATGAAAAATCGGGCGTGCCGCTGTGCACGCTGATTCTATTTTTCCATTGAGCATTAAAAGCGACGAATTAATGCAAGTAATTGTTAAATAAGCTGTATCTCGGGCGCTTCGGCATCCCGCTATTGCGTTTGAGAGTAGAATCAAACGCCCGAATTAGTACTGATGTGAGAGCATGACCATGGAATTTACCAAGGACCTCGATGCACGGGGTTTGAATTGCCCATTACCGATATTGAAGACGAAGAAAGCACTGGCAGAAATGGCAAGCGGCCAGGTGCTGCGTGTGCAGGCAACTGACCCGGGCTCGGTGCGCGATTTTCAGGCGTTTGCGAAACAGACGGGTAATCACCTGTTGGAGCAAAGCCAGGACAACGAAGTGTTCACGTTCTTCATGCAACGCAAATAAAACGATGGGTGCCGATGCGCACCCATGTTTTTTGTAATTAAAGTAGCAATTTTCTGGTGCGAGATGTACGGCCCTTGCGGCTGGCAAGCTGATTGCGCCCCTTGCTCACTCCCTGTTTTTCTTATCCCGTTAGACTAGTCAAATCTGTGTGTGCTGAAGGTCTGCGCCACTTCCGTTTATAATCTTGCCTAGTTTACATTTACGTCCTTGTGACTTTTTCAAAGGCAGAGCTATGAAAGTGTTGGTTCCAGTCAAACGTGTGGTTGATTACAACGTCAAGGTCCGCGTCAAATCGGATCAAACCGGTGTCGATATCGCCAACGTCAAAATGTCGATGAACCCCTTCGATGAAATCGCAGTGGAAGAAGCGACCCGTCTGAAAGAAGCTGGTAAAGCGACCGAAATCATCGCCGTCTCTTGCGGTATTTTGCAATCGCAGGAAACCCTGCGCACCGCGATGGCAATCGGTGCAGACCGTGCCATTCTGGTGGAAACCGATGTCGAGTTGCAGCCATTGGCTGTCGCCAAGTTGCTGAAGGCAATTGCCGACAAGGAACAACCGCAACTGATCATTTTGGGTAAACAGGCGATCGATGATGATGCCAACCAGACCGGTCAGATGCTGGCAGCCTTGCTGGACTGGCCGCAAGCAACTTATGCATCCAAGATTGAAGTTGACGGTGACAAAGTCAAAGTGACGCGTGAAGTCGATGGCGGTCTGGAAGTTGTTGCGCTGACCTTGCCAGCTATCGTCACGACCGATCTGCGCTTGAACGAACCGCGTTATGTGACTTTGCCTAACATCATGAAGGCGAAGAAGAAGACGCTGGAAAACTTCAAGCCAGCCGATCTGGGCGTTGATGTCACACCGCGTTTGAAAACCTTGAAAGTTGTCGAGCCAGCGAAACGCTCTGCAGGCATCATCGTGCCGGACGTGAAAACGTTGGTCGAGAAACTCAAGAACGACGCCAAAGTCATTTAATTATCTGTAGCAGTCGTGCGCATAGTGCGCCGCTGCTTCATAGACAAACATCACAGGAATTCATCATGACAGCACTCGTCATTGCCGAACACGATAATGCTTCCTTGAAAGGCAGCACCCTGCATACCGTTACCGCTGCCTTGCAATGCGGCGGCGAAGTCCACGTTCTGGTCGCTGGTCACCAAGCTGATGCCGCCGTGCAAGCCGCGGCAAAAATTACCGGTGTGACCAAGGTTCTGGTTGCTGACGGCGCACAGTTCGCCGACGGCCTGGCAGAAAACGTTGCGGCGCAAGCGCTCGCACTGGCTGCAAACTATTCGCATATCCTCGCACCAGCAACTGCTTACGGTAAAAACATTTTGCCGCGCGTGGCTGCCAAGCTCGACGTTGCGCAAATTTCTGAAATTACCAAGGTCGTTTCTTCAGATACTTTCGAGCGTCCTTTTTATGCCGGTAACGCCATCGCAACCGTGCAATCGTCGGATGCGATCAAAGTCATCACAGTACGTGCGACTGCATTTGATTCCGCAGCAGAAAGCGGTTCGGCGACAGTAGAAAACGTGACTGCAGTTGCCGACTCTGGCAAATCGTCATTCGTGTCGCGCGAGCTGGCAACATCTGCGCGTCCTGAATTGACTGCAGCGAAGATCGTCGTTTCCGGCGGCCGTGGTATGGGTTCGGCAGACAACTTCAAAATCCTCGAACCATTGGCCGACAAGCTCGGTGCTGCGATGGGCGCATCGCGTGCCGCAGTCGATGCCGGTTATGTGCCTAACGATTGGCAAGTCGGTCAGACTGGCAAGATCGTGGCGCCGGAACTTTATATCGCAGTTGGTATCTCCGGCGCGATTCAGCATTTGGCCGGTATGAAGGATTCCAAAGTGATCGTTGCGATCAACAAGGATGCGGAAGCGCCGATTTTCTCGGTGGCGGATTACGGCATAGTTGGCGATCTGTTTGAAGTTGTTCCGCAACTGGTGACAGAGCTAGGTTAAGTTAAATAGAGGTGGTGCAGCGGCAATGTCGTTGCATCAAAATGGGCAGGACGGGTAGCTTAGTAGTGCGTTCAGGATTTTTTCTGGCACACTGCAAATAGCTGAACGTCCTGCCCATTTTCTTTTAGGAGCCTTGCATGACTTACCTTGCCCCTTTGAAAGACATGCTGTTCGTGATGAACGAGCTGGCCGATCTGTCGGCCATCAATGCCTTGCCCGGCTGTGAAGATGCAACGCCGGAAACGGTGGAAGCGGTGCTGGAAGAAAATGCGCGCTTTTGCAGCGAAGTGATTGCGCCGCTGAACCAGACTGGCGATCAACATCCGAGCGAGTGGAAAGACGGCAAGGTCACCACCACGCCGGGCTTCAAGGAAGCATTCAAGGCTTACGGCGCAGCAGGTTGGCAGGGTGTGCAACATCCGGCAGATTTCGGCGGACAGGGTTTGCCCAAGCTGGTGGCAACGCCGTGCATGGAAATGTTGAATTCGGCGAATCTTTCGTTTGCCTTGTGCCCTCTACTGACCGACGGCGCGATCGAAGCGCTGATGACTGCCGGCTCCGACCAGCAAAAAGAAAAATTCCTTCCCAACTTCATTGCTGGTAAATGGACAGGCACGATGAACCTGACCGAGCCGCAAGCTGGCTCCGATCTTGCGATGGTGCGTTCACGTGCGATTCCGCAAGGCGACGGCACTTACAAAATTTCCGGTACCAAGATATTCATCACGTACGGCGAGCACGATATGGCGGAGAACATCATCCACCTCGTGTTGGCGCGCACGCCGGATGCACCGGAAGGCGTGAAGGGGATTTCCTTATTCCTGGTGCCGAAATTTTTGGTCAACGCCGATGGTTCACTGGGCGAACGTAATGATGCGTTTTGCGTATCGATAGAACACAAGCTGGGCATCAAGGCGAGTCCGACTGCTGTACTGCAATTCGGTGATCACGGCGGCGCCATCGGTACGCTGGTCGGACAAGAGAACCGCGGGCTGGAAACCATGTTCATCATGATGAATGCAGCACGCTTTGCGGTTGGCATACAAGGTATTAGCGTGGCTGAGCGGGCGTATCAAAAAGCCGTCGCGTATGCGAAGGATCGTGTGCAATCCAAGGATCTGGAAGGTTCGCCAACTGCGGTTTCGATTATTCATCAACCGGATGTGCGTCGCATGTTGATGTCCATGCGTGCGCAGATAGAGGCGGCACGTGCGTTGGCTTATGTCGGTGCTGCTGCTTCCGATGTGGCGCATCATCACACGGATGAAAAGGTGCGCAGCGCCAATCAGGCTTTCTATGAATTCCTGGTGCCTATCATCAAGGGTTGGTCAACAGAGATGTCGATAGATGTCGCATCTACTGGTTTGCAGATACATGGCGGCATGGGCTTCATTGAAGAAACCGGCGCGGCGCAATACTATCGTGATGCACGCATCCTGACGATATACGAAGGAACGACGGCGATACAGGCCAACGATTTGGTCGGTCGCAAGACTGTGCGCGATGGTGGTGCCGTTGCACGCAACATTATTGCGCGCGTGCGCGAAACGGAAGCTGAGCTAGCAGCCGCGTCATCAAAAGATTTGGCTGCGATACACACGCACCTCGCTGCAGCGTCCACTGCGCTGGAAGATGTGGTTGCTTATGTGGTCGCGAATATTCAATCCGATATCAAAGGGGTGTTTGCCGGTAGCGTGCCGTATCTGAAACTGGCTGGCATCGTGCTCGGTGGTTGGCAGATGGCGCGTGCTGCATTGATTGCACAAGCCAAGCTGGATGCGGGCGAAGGTAATGCGAAGTTTTATGAAGCGAAGCTGGCGACGGCACGCTTCTTTGCTGATTACTTTTTATCGCAGGCTGCCGGTTATCGTAGTGCGATTATTGCCGGCAGCAGTGGTGTGTTGGCACTGGACGAGACGCAGTTTTGATTGTGATGCGTTAGCGCAAACGCCCGATGTAGCCGCGATCAACTGGATCGCTGGTTTCAGGAGTTGCGGCGGGTGCAGTTGCTGCGGCAGCCGGAGTTGATGTGGGCGGTGCTGGTTCTGCCAAGCGCGTCAGCAAGGGTTGTCTTGGCTCCGTGCGTACAAACAAGCCTTCTTCGCCGAAGAACACTTCTTGCAATTTTTGTCCTATGTCTTGCACATCTGCGTTGGTGGAAAGAGACGCCATTTTCAATAAGTAGCGACAGTAAGCCGGATCGATGCGCATGTATTCGATATCGATAACCCGGCCGCTTTGTCGTCGCAGATTCACATGCAATCTGCCCATCAGGGCAAATGCATGTGTTTCCAGTTCTGCACGTGAGTGATGTTCATCCGTCATAGCACGTGCTCACCATGTTGTTCCAAATCCAAACCTTCTATTTCAGCTTCAGGCGTGACACGCAAGCCCACCAGTGCGCTGACGATGCCGAGTATCAGAGCGGTCATGACGGCGGAGAAAACGACGGTCACGACAACGCCGAAGGCTTGATTGCCGAAACTGCTTTGTGCGCCGCCTATGCTTTGCACTGCGAATACACCGGTCAACAGTGCGCCGACTATGCCGCCTATGGCATGTACGCCGAATACATCGAGTGAATCGTCGTAACCGAGTTTCGATTTGAGCGTAGTCGCACCCCAGTAGCAGGCGAGACCGGCGGCGACACCAATGACCAGCGCGCCGGTAACGTCGACAAAACCTGATGCCGGTGTGATGGCGACCAGACCCGATACTGCGCCCGACACCAGGCCAAGTACTGATGGCTTGCCGCGTCGTATCCATTCGATAAACATCCACGACAGTGCGCCGATGGCGGTAGCTATTTGCGTCACCAGCATAGCCATGCCGGCACGTCCGTCTGCGGCGACTGCGGAGCCCGCGTTAAAACCGAACCAACCTACCCACAGCATGGAAGCGCCAATCACGGTGAGGACAAGATTGTGCGGCGGCATCGGTTCCTTACCAAAGCCCAGGCGAGGGCCGATGATGACGGCGGCAACCAGACCGGAAACGCCGGCATTGATATGCACCACTGTGCCACCGGCAAAATCCAGTATGCCACGTGCTGCCAGCCAGCCGCCCGGTTCCCATACCCAGTGTGCCACCGGTGCATAGACAAAAATCGACCACAGCGTGATGAACATCAACAAAGCAGAGAACTTCATGCGTTCGGCGAAGGCACCGGTAATCAGCGCCGGCGTAATAATCGCGAACGTCATTTGAAACATGATGAAGACGCTTTCCGGGATGGTCGGTGCGATTTCACTGACTGTGACCTTGCCGGCTTCTTTCATGAATTCCATGCCGTGCAACAGCACGCGGTCCAGTCCGCCGATATAAGGCGAGCCGGGCGTGAATGCCAGGCTGTAACCGATGACGACCCAGATCACGGTAATCAGGCAAGTGATGACAAAGCTGTGCGCCATCGTCGCCAATACATTTTTCTTGCGCACCATGCCGGCGTAAAACAAGGCCAGGCCAGGTATCGTCATGAGCAAGACCAGCGCGGTCGCAGCCAAGACCCATGCGGTGTCGCCAGCGCTGATTTTGGATGCATCAACCAGAGTGGGTTTGCTGAGTGGTTCTGCTGCGGCCGGTTCTGGCGCAGTGGCCGCAGCAGGTTCGACTATCATCGGCATCGTGAGCGGTGCTGCTTGTTGTGCTTCTTGAGGAGGGCTTACGCTGGTAGCGGTGGGAGAGCTTGCTTCCGGCGGTGAAGATTGTGCCGAAGCAGTATTGAAGAGCAAGCCGGAAACCAGAACGGCTAATGCCAGCGAAGCAGATGCGGAACGCATAGTCATGAAACTCCCCTGATGACTTGAATTATTAAGCTGCGTGGCGATGCCACGCGTAGGTTTCATAAAAGCACTATGTGTGCCATGAAGAAATTCAAGTGTGGGAGTCCAGAACGGGCAGGTGACTCAGTTAACTAGATGCGTGCAGAGGTGAGTGCGCACTAGCGCTGCACATCGTGGTGAGACTCTTGCACTGTCGTGGGGCGGTGGTGCGAGGGACGGGGGTGCAGCGGTTTTTAACCGAGTGCGCCGCCAGTCAAATATAGATCGAATCCACGGGCGATGGTGGCGATCAATGCGGTTGAGCCCAGGGCGAAAGTGACGACGACTAATAGAATGTTGGCCCAGCCTGAATTGGATGTACGACCGGAATGTGCGTTGTGTTGCGCATCCCATTTCTCATCCGGTGTCAGACCTATGACCAAAGCGCCGATAAAACCGGCAAAGATGGAGAATGGCAGTGTCAATAGATGTACCCAGGCCCAAATATCCTTCTTGCCATAAAGATAAAACCGATGAAGGCCTAGCCCGCCAAATATTGCCGCAAGGAAAGTGCTGAGGGTTTTATTCTTGTGTTGAGTGGGCATATTGCGTCTATTAATAGGTAAAAAGAGGCTTTTATTGACTGCGGACGGGCTTTTTGCCATGCGCTGGGTATTGTAAGGGCAGACTCTGTACTCGTTGCAATTACCTGTATTCGCCCTGAAAACGACAATCTTGCGTGATTTGTCGCATTGCTGTTGCTAAAGCTGGTGAATGAGGTTGCAGGTGCAGCGCTACTTGGGCTATAATTTGCGGCTTTTTCCGTGTTCAGACACTTTTTGGAAATATTATGGTCGTTATTCGTTTAGCTCGTGGTGGTGCAAAAAAGCGCCCTTTCTTTAACATTGTTGCTACAGATTCGCGCAATCGCCGCGATGGTCGCTTCATTGAACGCATCGGTTTTTACAACCCGGTAGCATCGGGCGCTGAAGAAAGCGTTCGCATTGTGCAAGACCGTCTGGCCTACTGGCAAGGCGTTGGCGCACAATTGTCGCCGACAGTTGCTCGTTTGGTAGCGCAAGCTGGCAAAGCAGCTTAAGTTTTGTCGAATCAAACGGCATCGGGAATGAAAGTTCCTGAGGATTTGGTGCTGGTTGGTTACATCTCTGGTGCGTATGGATTGAATGGCTGGGTGCGGGTCAGACCCTATTCAGCCGATGCGGATGCATTGTTGAATGCCAAGACATGGTGGCTGGATAAGCCTGAATTCCATGACGTGGCGATGATGCAATCCAAGATTCATTCTGGCGATGTAGTCGCGCAGTTGATGGGTGTGGCCGGGCGAGATGCCGCGGAGGCGCTGAAAGGTGCAGCCGTGCAGATCCCGCGCAGTCATTTCCCGGCTCTGTCCGACAATGAATTTTACTGGGTCGATTTGATCGGCCTGGAAGTCGAAAATCTGCAGGGCGTACATCTGGGGCAGGTCAGCGACATGATGGACAACGGCGCGCATCCTATTTTGCGTGTGGCCGTACCTCAGTCGACTGAAGTTACTGATGCCAAAGCTGCGCCGCAAGAGTTGCTGATCCCGTTCGTTGAGCAGTTTGTCATCACGGTTGATCGAACAGCAAAAAAAATTACGGTGGACTGGGGACTAGATTATTAGTCGCTTCGTTTTGAGGAGTGTGCGAGATGCAATTTGATGTCGTCACGCTGTTCCCTGAAATGTTCACAGCGCTTACGCAGTCGGGTATTACACGACGCGCGTTTGAGCAAAAGAAATGTGCATTGTCTTTGTGGAATCCGCGCGATTTCACCAGTGATAAGCATCGTACCGTCGATGATCGTCCCTATGGTGGCGGTCCCGGCATGGTGATGATGGTTAAGCCGCTGGAGGCTGCCGTACAGGCAGCCAAGGCAAGGCAGGCAGAACAAGGTTTGGTTGCACCCCGCGTTGTGTATTTGTCGCCGCAAGGCAAGGCATTGACCCACGAGCGCGTGATGCAACTGACGGCAGAGCCGGGTTTGGTTTTGTTGTGCGGACGTTATGAAGCAGTCGATCAGCGTTTTCTGGATAGCTGCGTTGATGAAGAAATCAGCCTCGGCGATTTCGTCCTGTCAGGCGGTGAAATCCCGGCGATGGCATTGATGGATGCAGTGATTCGGCAATTGCCGGGTGTTTTGCATGATGATGCATCGGCAGTTGAAGACAGCTTCGTGAATGGCTTGCTCGATTGTCCGCATTACACGCGACCTGAAGTGTACGAAGGCACAGCGGTACCGGCAGTGTTGATGGGTGGCCATCATGTCGAGATCGAAAAATGGCGTCGTGAACGTGCACTGGAAGCAACCGCGAAGAAGCGTCCGGATATGATTATCAAGGCACGCGCCGCAGGATTGCTGACGCGGACCGATGAAAAGTTTTTAAGCAGTTTGTAATAGGCAGTTTGTTGTGTAGAGCAGGGAAGCAGTGCAATCCCTGCAATGTGTTAACCCCATCCTCTACCGGGCAATCAGTATCCTGGCGCCGGCAAGATGGTTATTGGAGTAATAAAAATGGATTTGATCCAAACATTAGAGCAAGAAGAAATTGCTCGCCTGGCAAAAAACATCCCTGACTTCGCTCCTGGCGATACAGTGATCGTCAACGTTAACGTAGTTGAAGGTACGCGCAAACGTGCTCAGGCTTACGAAGGCGTTGTAATTTCCCGTCGTAACCGTGGCTTGAACTCGAACTTCATCGTTCGTAAAATCTCGTCCGGTGAAGGCGTCGAACGTACGTTCCAGCTGTATTCCCCGCTGATCGCATCGATCGAAGTCAAACGTCGCGGTGACGTACGTCGTGCAAAACTGTACTACTTGCGTGAACGTTCGGGCAAATCGGCACGTATCAAAGAAAAATTGCCACAACGCCGCGTTGCAACAAAACAAGCTGCAGAATAATTGTATTAATCGAATTCATTCGAGCAATTCATTCGGTAGTAACAAAAAAGACACCTTCGGGTGTCTTTTTTGTTTTTGTGGCACATTTTTTGATTGTTAAATCTGGTGCTTAAGCTGTGACAGGTTTAACATCGATTAAAGTAATTGTATGAATGTGTCATGTAAATTTTGCGTGCTACTTTCATCATTGACGATTTATGTATCAGCTCTGGCATGCATGTTCTGCTGAGCGATTGTTGGATTCATTATTCTTGTGCGTAGGAAGCTGATTTGGCCAGACTGCATTTCGATCCGGAATTACTCCCTGTGGATTCACTTGGTGGAGAAGAGGCCATTGCATCAGAGCGCTTGATGGCGGATGCATTGCGTGCACGTTTTGCCCATCCCCCAGCATGGTCGCCGGAAATCACGGTTGAGCGTCTGGTGCGGCCTATGGATACGACATTGACGGAAGCTGCAGTCTTGCTGCCGATAGTATTGCGCGAGACTGGGCCGACCCTATTGTTCACGCAACGGACTGCGCATTTGAACGATCATGCGGGGCAGATCAGTTTTCCCGGCGGCCGTATGGAAACTTACGATGGTTCGCCCATTGAAACGGCTTTGCGTGAAACTGAAGAAGAGGTGGGCATCAACAGGCGGCATATTGATGTCATTGGTACTTTGCCTGAATACCACACCGGCACAGGTTTTCGTGTGACGCCCGTAGTCGGGATCGTGCAGCCGCCGTTTGAAATACATGCTGATCCATTTGAGGTGGCCGAGGTGTTTGAAGTGCCACTATCCTTTTTGATGGATGGCATGCATCATCAACGCCGGACTGCCGAGTTTCTTACCGGTAGTCGTACTTTTTACGTCATGCCTTACGAGCGCTTTTTTATCTGGGGCGCAACTGCGGGCATGTTGCGTAATCTGTTTCATTTTCTGCGGGCGTAAGCCTGTTGTACATAGACAGTACAGAGTTTGGCTGTCGGTAAAATATTATCGTTCTGATTATTTGATTCTCGCGAAGTGCTGCGTTATCGTATGGGTTGGCTGACTAATAAGGCGCTTTAATGACATTTTTTTCCATCTTCTTTGCGCTATTGATCGAGCAATTAAAGCCATTGCGCGCGGATAACCCGGTATACGCCGGAGCCAGAGCACTTGCTGCCAAGCTGGAAGGGTCGTTCAACGCAGGTCAGGCACATCACGGACGGCTGGCCTGGGTCTTGATGATTGCTGCATTCACGATACCGGTTGCCATCTTGTACTGGATCAGCGTCAAGCTCGGTCCTTTGGCTGCATTGATCGTGAATGTCGGCGTGGTGTATGTGACTTTGGGCTTCCGTCACTACAGTCACTTCTTTACTTCTATTCAGCTGGCTTTGAATAACGGCGATGAAGCGACCGCACGTTCCCTGCTGGCTGAGTGGACCAAGCGGGATACCGCAGGTATGGATGTCAGTGAAGTGGCACGCATTGCGGTAGAAACAGCATTGGTCACGACACATCGCAATGTGTTTGGCGTGTTCTTCTGGATATTGACGCCGCTGGGTCCGGTTGGTGCCGTCATGTATCGCGTCGCAGAATATCTGGCGCGTATCTGGAACGAGCCAAAAATGGCAGAGCGTGAAGAGTTCGGTCGTTTTGCCGCACAAGCGTTTTACTGGATCGACTGGATTCCTGCGCGATTGACTGCGGCTGCATTTGCGGTAGTTGGTAACTTCGAAGATGCAATTTATGCGTGGCGTAATTTTGCCGGTCGTTGGCAGGATGAGGCCATTGGCATCATTCTTTCTGCTGGTGGTGGCGCGATGGGTATACGCCTTGGTGCGCCGGTTGAGAATGCGACAGATGTTATTCCCGCAGATGCAGGGACGGTGGATTCCATCAATATCGAAACAGAAGCACCAGTCGGCGAAGAGGCTTCCAGCCGCGCATTGCAAAGCACAGTAGGTCTGGTGTGGCGAGCGTTGTTGCTATGGATGCTGTTGGTGTTGTTGTTATCTATTGCCAAGTGGCTGGGTTAATTGGCCACTGTCACAAAAAGCGCGCTGTGCAAGCGCGCTTTTTTGTAATTGAAAATGCCTCATAGATATGCTTTTGTTGCTGATCATGAATTCCGGCTTTGAAAAATACCGCATAGGGAATACTCATTGATGCGTAGTCGCGCACCTTTTTCTGTGTCATTGGCCGCGTTGTCGACGCTTCTGATCGGATTGTTGATCAGTGCACTGCTTTTTACAGCTGTGCGTCGTCTTGAGCATGACAAGGTAGATATCGATTTTCAGCAACAGGCCAAAGTACGTGTGGCTGCTGTGCAGAATGGGTTGGATAGTTCACTGCGCGTGCTGACCGATATCAATCAATTATTCACTACCTTCGGTGCGATCAGTCGCGAGCAATTCGCATCATTTTCCCTTCCTTTGCTGGAGCGTAATCCTTACATCCAGGCCTTCAATTTCCATCGTTTTGTGTCGAACCAAGAGCGTCCGAAATACGAGGCAGCAATGCGTGCGCACTACCCAGGATTTTCGATTACGGAAATGGTTGATGGCAAGCGGGTGCCAGCCGCTGAAAGGGCGCGCTACCGCGTAGTGAATTATATCGAGCCCATGCAAGGCAATGACGTTGCATTAGGTTTTGATGCGGACTCTTATCCGTTTCAACGCGCCGCAATGCAACGCGCGATTGATACTGGCAAGCCTTCTGCGACTGGATTGCTGCGCTTGCTGCAAGAACGTACGGTGCAGCGCGGCTTCATCGTTTTGATGCCGGTCTATCAGCCCGGTATGCCGCTGACCGATATTGCATCGCGTCGTTTGGCTGTGATAGGTGATACGGCTGCAGTTTTTCGTAGCGGTGATTTAATTGCCAAATCACTGGACGCAGATAATTTCTTGCTGGCTTCGAACATTGATCTGGACGTAGATGTCAGTGTGTATGCAAGTGCCGAACAAAATGAAGATAGTTTAGTCTTTGGTCAAGGGACCATCCCGACGGTACATGAAGCTATGCTCGGCCTGCCAAAGTGGTTGTTCTATGATCAGCCTGCACCTTACCAACATGTATTTGATATCGCTGGCAAAACATGGAATATGGTGGTGTCTACACCTCCTACCTTGTTCATCAAAAAAAGCAGCAATGCCTTGTGGGCGTTCCTCGCGGGACTTTTCTTGAGTGTCGTTTCAGCGATTTATCTGCAAACAGTAGTGGATCGTTCACGCCGTATTCAATTGCTGGTCGATGATAGAACTGCGCAGCTACGTGCAGTCAATGAGGACTTGATTGCTGATATCGCTGCACGCAAGCATGCCGAGCACGAGTTGCAGTTACGTGAGCGAGCAATCGAAGCAAGTGCCAATGCGATCATCATTACCAGTGCGCTGGCACCACATTATCCGATTGAATATGTGAATCCTGCATTCGAACGGATTACCGGCTATACCCTGGAAGAAACGATAGGACGCAACATCGGATTTTTGTGGGGCAAGGATAGCGATCAACCAGGTATTGAAGAAATTCGTGCGATTGCATTCGAGAAAAGAGAAGGCCATGCTGTTCTGCGCAACTATCGCAAGGATGGCACTTTGTTCTGGAGCGATTTATATGTTGCACCAGTCAAGGACGATACAGGCGAGGTGAGTCATTTCGTCGTTGCGCAATACGACATTACAGCGACCAAGCGGTATGAGTCAGAGCTGGAATTTCAGACTAATCGAGATGCACTGACAGGTTTGGCCAATCGCAGCTTGTTGCGCGATCGTTTAAGCCAGGCGATTTCGTATGCGCATCGTTATAACCATCCGATCTGGATAGCCTTTGTCGATCTGGATCGCTTCAAATTCGTGAACGATACACTGGGGCATCAAGCTGGCGACATTTTGTTGAAAGCCATCGCAGAGCGTTTGCAATTGGCGGTACGTGATACGGATACAGTATCGCGCATGGGTGGTGATGAGTTTGTATTGATACTTCCTGAGCGTATCGACTCTGGATTATCGACCGGGATCATACAACGCATCATGGATGGCATCGCGCAGCCGTTGACGATTGAAGGTCATGAATTCTTCATCAGCAGTAGTGTGGGTGTCGCGGTTTATCCGACCGATGGCGCAACACCGGAAGAGCTGATCAAGCATGCTGATATCGCGATGTATAGAGCGAAGGAAACCGGACGTAATAACTTCCAGTTCTATACTTCGGCGATGAATGAACGTGCCTTGGAGCGCTTGCGGATCGAGGGTGATTTGCGCAATGCCTTGGAGCGCGAGGAATTCATCTTGCACTACCAGCCGCAAGTGGATTTGCGCACGGGAAAAATCGTCGGTGTAGAAGCATTGATACGCTGGGAGCATCCAGAGCTGGGCATGATTCCACCGATGCGCTTTATCGGTTTGGCAGAAGAAACTGGTTTGATCGTGCCTATCGGTGCATGGGTAATACGTACCGCATGCTTGCAAAACAAGGCGTGGCAGGCGAGTGGCTTGGGCTACTTGCGGATGTCGGTCAATCTGTCATCACGTCAGTTCGCACAGCAGGATTTGCTGGAGTCGATCGCCTTGGCCTTGCAAGAAGCGGAGCTGGCGCCTGAGTATCTGGAAATCGAATTGACGGAAAGTCTGGTGATGGCGGATGTTGATCATGCGATCGGCGTCTTGCGCGAGTTGAAGGCGTTGGGCGTGAAATTGTCGATCGATGATTTTGGTACAGGTTATTCCAGTCTGTCTTATCTGAAACGCTTCCCTATCGATGTGTTGAAAATCGATCGCTCATTCGTCAATGACATTACTACCGATCCAGATGATGCTGCCATCGTTGCATCCATCATTTCATTGGCGCATAGCTTGCGTCTGACTGTGATCGCGGAAGGGGTGGAAACTGAAGCGCAACTGGCTTATCTGCAACAGCACGATTGCGATCAGATCCAAGGATATTTCTTCAGTCGTCCGGTGACTGCGCAAGCCTTGGAAAGCATGCTGCAAGACAGCAAGCGCTTGCAGATTGAAACAACCGGCTCTCTGATCTGATCAAGCTGCCCGGTTCGTTTCCAGATATTCAATTGCATCATGACTGCTTGGCCGACCTGTCATCCAGCGCAGCATGCCTAGTGCACGCCAAGTTGATGTGAGTTGGCGATAGCCTAGATTGCTGATGACAGCCGCGATGGCCAACTTGGCGATATCGCTGGTGGTCGGATAGAGATGGAAGGACATTTCTTCCAGCAGCAAGGTAGATGCCGACAGCAGAATACCCAAGCCGATTGCTACGGAAAGAAACGCAATACATGCTTGCCATGACACCAGGCCACAGGCAAAGGCGATGAGCATGAATGCGTAGCCGAGAAATTCAAGGATAGGGCCCGACCATTCAAATAGCAGGAAGAATGGGAAAACGATGCGGCCAGGTACACCACCATTGCGTGAGAACATCAATTCCATATTCTGGTTGAGGCTATCTGCCAGCCCTTGTTGCCATCGTATGCAATGGCTTTTCAAGGTGGTGAAATTCTGTGGCACTTGATGCCAGCACACAGGATCAGCGACAAAGCGTATGCGATACGTTTGTTGCTTCTTGCGCATTAGACGGTGCATGCGCACGATCAATTCTGTCCCCGCGCTGCGAGTATCTCGACGATAGCCGCCAACTGCGATGACGCTTGCTTTGCGGAACAAGGTCATGCCAGCTGGAGCCATCAACATGCCATTGAGCATGGACCAGCCTAACGGCGCGAACAATGTGCTGCGTAGATATTCAATGATTTGAAAAAGTGTTAACCAGTGCTTGGGTAACGCGACCTTTTTCAACAAACCATTTTCTATTTCGCAACCGTTGGCAACACGTACGGCACTTACTGCTGCGATCACTGTATTGTCGTTCAGGAACGGCGTGACGATACGTTTTAAGCTATCTCTATGCAGGATAGTCGCTGCATCTACGCTGCAAAATAATGGATAACGTGATGCGTTGATGCCGGCGTTCAGTGCATCTGCAGTGCCGCCATATTCTTTGTCGATGACGCGTAGATTGGGATAGCGTGTTGAGCGATAAATGCGGCTGACAGCTTGTGTCGCCAATTGCACGCGATAGGCCTCTGGAAATGGATGCAGATCAAATGCAGCAGTCAGGATTTGTATGGTTTCGTCTTGCGAGCCATCGTTGATGACGATGATTTCCTGCTGCGGATAATCGAGTTGCAGCAAAGCCTTTACTGCGGCTGCGATGGTGTTGGCCTCATTGCGTGTTGTGAGCAGTATGCTGATCGGCGGCTCTAATCCTGTATGGATATGTGGCAGATCGGCCAGGATTTTTCCCTGTTCTATGCCATGCATGCGGAAGATCGCAAGAATATTCAGGAAGAGATAGCCGAGGTTGTAGGCGATGAAATAGCTGAATACGCCCCATGTCACGTAATTGAGTACGACAGGCAATGTCATGATGGATGTCTTTCCGCCAGGGCTTGGCCAAGCATGTCGCGGGCAAAACGATCTGATAAGTTGTGTCGCAATAATTCGATTTCGACTATGCCGAGAAATGGTATTCCTACTAGTGCCTGTGCCGCACGATAACGTACCCACCATTCCGCGTCCGCCAGCAGCGGGATCAGGCGATTGACGTCTGCGTGTTCGCCTATGCGCCCCAATACTTTTGCTACTTGCCCGCGTACACGCCAATCAGGGTGATTTAAATGTAGACGAATATGGCTCAATAAACCGGCATCTTTTGAAATGCGTAACGCGGCGATGATGGTTTCTGTCTCGTTTGTTATATCCAGCAATTTGAGCGCAGTAGTGTGCGGTATCGGTAGGCGTAAAGCTTCGATCAAACGCAAAGCCCTGATCAAATGAGCGGCCTTGATTTCTTCCGCAGCTTCAAGCAATGGAAGAGTGAACGCGCTATGTGCTGGTTGCAGAATGCTGGCGATATGCGCAATCGCCCAATCTTCGCGCGCCAGCATGAGTGGTGTTAATTGCTGGGCGGCGGCCTTTGCATCGATTTGTACTAGCGCATGAAATGCATTGATGGACGTGACGTTATCTGCAGCGAGTGTTTGCATCACGAGTACATCCCATGAAGCATGGTCACGCAAGTGCCCCAGTGTCAGTATTGCCAGCAGACGTTCGACGCGATTGCCATGGCGTAGCAGGCGCTGCGA
The DNA here is from genome assembly GCF_059416385.1 of Herminiimonas sp. GW821-FHT09C12. Lineage (NCBI taxonomy): Bacteria > Pseudomonadati > Pseudomonadota > Betaproteobacteria > Burkholderiales > Oxalobacteraceae > Herminiimonas > Herminiimonas sp. GW821-FHT09C12. The sequence goes on along the minus strand of NZ_JBWKPC010000001.1, from coordinate 195,377 downwards.
AAAACGATCACAGCCGACGGAGTAGGCAATGCTGATCAGATTTTCCGTTGCCTCGCGACTGTTGGCGCTACGTATTAATTGATTCCAAAGTTTTAAAAAGTAGACGCGATCGCGTGCGGCCAGGGAAGGCAGTACAGCAGAAACAGAAGAATGGAGTGAGCTGAGCAGCAAGGGATGCCAGATCGAGAAAAATGCGCGTTCTGCTCGCGTGCGGCGGTTGAGTGATGCGCGTAAATAGAGCAGCACCAATATCAATAGCAGCGTTAAACCAATAGCGACCATACCTATCCAGGCAGTGCCGACGAAATGAGGATCTGAAGAAAAATTCGACACTTAAGAGAATGCTTTGCAGCTGGAAAGAAATGTTATGGCGCGAGCAGTCATAGCATCATGCATGACATGCTGATTTTTTGCGGTAACACTAGCTGGAGGGGATGCATGAATAATCATGATGGGCATTCGTATTGCACTTGGGCATCTTATTGTAATGCCGATTACAGGCTGAATATGGATGCGAGCGTATTTCGCATCCTCCTCTGGTGCAGGAGTTCAAGGATTCGACTCTTTTGAGCAACAGCCGATGTTGATAATGCAATGTCCGTGCCAAATTTTGGCAGCAAGGATGGGTGAGTTGCTTCGTCTGGCATGTAATAATCATCCAATCACATCAGACCCAATATCATGCGAATCACGACACGACTTACTTGCACTTTTTCCTTACTTTTTTCGATTGTTGTTGCTCCTGTTTACGCTCATGCAGCAGAAGGATTGCCGTCAGTCGTGACTGATGCATTGAAACGTAGTGCTATACCGCTTAATGCAGTGGGTACTTACGTACAAGAGGTATCGGGACCAGCGCCCTGGATTGCATCGAATGATGTCGCTGGATTTAATCCCGCATCCACGATGAAGCTGGTGACCACCGATGCTGCGCTTGATTTGCTTGGGCCGACCTACACCTGGAAAACCCAGGCGTATATGACAGGTACGCTGAATGGCGATGTGCTGGATGGCGATTTGATCATCAAAGGCAGTGGTGATCCGAAGCTGGTGACGGAGAATTTTTGGCAATTCCTGCGCAAGATACGTGCGACGGGCATACGCGAGATACGCGGCAATCTGATACTTGATCGTAGCGTGTTTGAAGACATGCCCTACGATGCCTCCGTGTTCGACGGCGATCCATTGAAGCCGTATAACGCCGGGCCGGATGCCTTGCTGTTGAATTACAAGGTATTCGCTTTCCATTTTCAGCCTAATCCAGGCCGTAATCAGGTCGATGTCACCATCGATCCGCCGGCGGCACCTTATCCGGTGATGGCGCCAAGTTTGTCGAATGGTGCATGTGGCGATTGGCAAGGCAAGCTGCAACCGTCCATGGGACGTGTCAGCGCGAATTTCACCGGGACTTTTTCCGCTTCATGCGGTGAAAAAACCTGGTATTTGCATCCGTATCAGATGAACCATAGCGAATATTTTGGCGTGGTGTTTCGTCAGCTATGGACGGATGTGGGCGGGGCTTTTTCCGGTAACGTTACTAATGGCGTAGTGCCACCTGCTGCGCGATTTGTGACGGAGTGGCAGTCAACCACATTGCCGGAAGTGATACGCGACATTAATAAATACAGCAACAATGTGATGGCACGCCAACTGCTGTTGACGCTGGCAGCGGACGTACTCAAAGTGCCTGCAACGCCAGAGCGCGGTGGGCGAGTTGTCAAGACATGGCTGGCCAATAAGGGAATCGATACATCGCAGCTGGTGATTGAAAACGGTTCGGGTTTGTCACGTACCGAGCGCATTTCTGTCGGTGCGATGGGACGCATGCTGGTCGCTGCTTTCAAATCACCAACCATGCCAGAATTCATATCCTCGCTGCCGCTGGTCGGCTATGACGGTACGATGCGCAAGCGTTTGACGAAACAATCGGTGGCAGGAAGTGCGCACATCAAGACAGGTTCATTGAACGATGTTCGCGCAATAGCTGGTTATGTGCTGGCTGCATCGGGCAAGCGTTATGCGGTGGTGTGTATTATCAACCACACGAATGCAGTAGCCGGTCCGGCAGCGCACGATGCATTGTTGCAATGGATTTATGAGAATGGTTGAGTAGGTCGTAGCGCGTCGTGGAGACGCGCTTAAAGCAGTATCGGTTTATTCGATAACTGATTTGCTTGTGGTGTCTCATTTTCCGGGAAATATTCGTGCAGCATGGTGTTGAGTTGCTGCAAGCCGGCAATCGCGCTGTCGTGATATTCACCCTTGGCAAAACCTTGCGTCATGGTTTTACAAACCGCGTGCCAGTGATGGCTTGGAATCAGTTTTGAAATACCGCGGTCAGCGACGATTTCAACTTGATGATCGGCCAGCTCAATGTAAATCAGTATGCCGCTGTTTTCTTCCGTATCCCAGATGCGATATTGCGAAAACAATTCATGTGCACGCTGGCGGGAGCTGACTCCGGCTAACACCGCGGATAGTTCAAGCGAGTGTTCAACGATCAGGCGTATCTCTGCGCGATGTGTTTTCTCTCCAGCCGCGATGGTTTTTTGAATTGCTGCCAGCGTTGCGCAAGGGAATGCTTTTTTGCCAGTGAATCTGGTCGTCGTTAGATGCCGTATTGCACGCGAAAATTTATTCATTACCAATTCCCCGAAGCGCCGCCGCCGTCAAAACCACCACCGCCGCCGTCAAAACCACCGCCGCCGCCGTCAAAACCACCACCGCCACCGGAAAATCCTCCACCGCCGCCAAAACCGCCGCCACCTCCACCAAAGCCGCCGAATCCTCCACCGGAGCGACGACCAAGTTCATTACCGATGGCAGCGCCCAGAATCACGCCTGCCGAATTGCCCCAATCACCATTGCTGCTATGACCGCGCGGGCCGCTGCCGCCACGACTGCGTGCAATCGTGATCAGAATAAGAATGGCAAAAAAGATGAAAGGTGCCCAGCCGAAAGCATCATTTTGCTGCGCTTTGTTGCCTTGTTTCGCGGGTTCAGGGAAAGCTTCCTTGTCCAGCAAACTGGTAATGACAGAAACACCTGACGCTAGGCCGCCGTAGAAATCACCTTGTCGGAAGTGTGGTGCAATCACGTCCTGCAGCACACGTTTGGATTGCGCATCGGTCAGCACGCCTTGTACGCCACGCCCGGTTTCTATGCGCAGGCGGCCGGATGCAGCTGTATTGTCTTTGGCAACCAGCAACAGCACGCCGTCATCGACACCTTTGCGTCCCAGCTTCCACGCATCAGCGACGCGTATGCTGTATTGCTCTATGCCTTCCGGCTCGGTGCTCTTTACTAGCAGGATGGCGATCTGGTTGCCGGTGCGCGTTTCGTACTCAGCCAGAACATTTTCCAGCGTGGTGCGCTGTTCCGCGTTCAGCATGCCGGCCAGATCGGTCACGCGCTCTTTAAGCGGCGGGACCGGCACAAGATTCTGTGCGCTGGCGAGCATGCAGAAAAATGCGAGCGTACAAGCCAGCAGATATCGCGGAATGTTCATGGGCTGATGATCTTATTTCTTATCAAAATTGACGGCTGGCGGTGCTGAAATTGCTTTCTCGTTTTCTACCGTGAAAGATGGTTTCACCGGATAACCGAAGACCTTGGCCGTGATATTGGTCGGAAAGCTGCGTGCCAGTACGTTGTAATCTTGTACTGCAACGATGTAGCGTTGGCGTGCGACGGTAATGCGATTTTCCGTACCTTCCAGTTGTGATTGCAAATCGCGGAAGCCGGTATCTGCTTTCAGTTGCGGATAGTTTTCAGAGACGGCCATCAAGCGCGACAAGGCTGAGGACAATTCGCCCTGTACTTGTTGAAATTTGCTGAAGGCTTCCGGATTGTTCAATACTTCTGGCGTGATCTGGAAGCTGGTTGCCGCAGCACGTGCCTTGGTCACCGCTTCTAGCGTTTCGCGTTCATGCGTTGCGTAGCCTTTGACGGTATTGACCAGATTCGGAATCAAATCGGCGCGTCGTTGGTATTGATTGACGACTTCGCTCCATGCCGCTTTGGTCGCTTCGTCTTTTGTTTGAAAGTCGTTGTAGCCGCATGCGCTTAATGTTGACGCCAGCAAAGCAATCGACAGCCATTTGAATAGTTTGGTCATTTCATTCCTCCTTGAATATTGTGCAAAACATCCGGTTTGTGATCGGCTATTTGATGACGGTGGTGCGGGGTTTCAATAGTACCGTGCTCATTGCTGCAAGAATCAGCAACATTGCTACAAAATCCTGCCAGTGCGGCATTTCGTTTAACAAGTACATGCCGGAAAATACGCCCAGCACCGGGATCATCATGACCGACAAGCTGGAAGCAAGAGGTGGCAAAGTGCGCGCCAGTGAAAACCAGATTGTCTGTGCAAAACCAAATACCAGCAGCGAGTTATAAGAGATCGCCAATAATTCTGCCGTGTTAGGCAGGCGCCATGCTTCATATTCAAGCAAGGCTGAAATCAAACTCATACAAACTGCACCCAGCAGAATCATCCAGAATGTCAGGGTGATCGATGGAATATTGAGTTTGGTGCGCTTCATCAATACGGTGCCATAGCCCCAGGAAGCAGCGGCGATCAATGCCAGTATGCTGCCCAGCGGTTGTCCGGCCATATTTGCAAATTCACTTGATAGTAACAATAGTGCACCACTCAGTGCCAGTGCGATACCGCACCAACCAGCGCGCGTAATGTTGTCGCGGAAAAAGATGAGGCCTGCCAGCACTGCCCAGATCGGCATCGTATAACCGAGGATGGCAGCGCGCCCGGAGGACAGCATTTTTACGCCGACGATGATGCAAGTGTTCCAGATAATGACATTAGGGATGGCGAGCTTGAAAATGGTTCCCAAGTCGCTGCGTGTAATCTTGAAGGAAGCGCCTTGCGAGCGCACGGCCAGCCATAAGACAGGAACCGCTCCCAACATGCACAGGGAACGGAAGGCAATCGGCGGGAAAAATTGCACCCCTATTTTCATGATGGGCCAGTTAATGCCCCAGCACAGGGTCAGAAGAACGAGCAGGATCCAGTCTTTGCGGGAAAGAGATGTCATGCCGGCACGATAACATGGCGCGTTACAATACGGATTGTTAGAAATAGAAAGATATCGCCGTGACCTTCATCCAAAAACTATCCGCCGTCTGGCAAAGCCAGAAAACCCAACTTTGCATTGGTCTTGATCCAGATCTGGCCAAGTTTCCAGCCCATTTGCAGGGCAAACCTGATGCCATTTTGACATTCTGCAAAAAAATCATAGATGCAACGGCCGATACCGCCTGTGCGTTCAAGCCGCAGATCGCCTATTTCGCAGCCTTGCGTGCGGAAGACCAGTTGGAAGCGATTTGCAGCTATTTGCGTGAGCGTTATCCGCATATCCCGATAGTGCTGGATGCCAAGCGCGGCGATATCGGTGCGACTGCAGAACAATATGCGCGTGAAGCTTTCGAGCGTTATGGCGCAGACGCAGTGACGGTCAATCCGTATATGGGCTTTGATTCGGTACAGCCTTATCTGGAGCGATCGGATCGCGGTGTGATCGTGTTGTGCCGGACTTCCAATGCGGGTGGTTCCGATCTGCAATTCCTGAACGTTGATGGCAAGCCTTTGTACCAACACGTGGCGCATCTGGTGGCAGACAAATGGAATACCAATGGCCAATGCGCGCTGGTAGTCGGCGCGACCTTCCCGAATGAGTTGGCACAGGTGCGTGCGATTGTTGGTGACATGCCTTTGCTGATTCCCGGCATTGGTGCGCAGGGCGGTGATATTAAAGCGACGGTAGAAGCCGGACGTACTGCAAATGGCACCGGCATGATGATCAATTCATCGCGCGCGATCTTGTATGCGAAAGCGGATGAGAATTTTGCGCAAGCTGCGCGTCAGGTCGCACTGGATACCCGCGACGCTATTAATCAGTATTGCAAATAACACCCCATATTCATGGGATAGATGAGCCGTCAGGTGGGCCCTATACTTCGGGATCTGAATTTTCGGCCTGCCTGCTATGAATTATCTAATTGAAAATCATCCTGTCAAAACGATGGCAACCGCCATTGCATTAGCTGCATCGGCTTTGTTCTTTTTGTTCTAATAGAATTTAGGATGCGATCAATGCCGATGTGTGAGCAGCATTGATGCTTTGACGCGGCTTGGTTGCAAATCAAGCGTTTTTGTTCAGCAGGTCCAGCAAGCCCTGTAATGCATGTTCTATGCTTTGCTCACGCACCGAGTGGCGGTCGCCGCTGAATATTATTTCTTCTACCTGCACTTGTTCGCCTAGCGCCCACCCGAAGCAAACCATGCCTACGGGTTTGCCTGGTACGCCGCCGCCGGGGCCAGCAATGCCGGTGGTCGAGAGTGCAACCGTAGCTCTGCTGTTGGCGAGTGCGCCTTTGCACATTGCCACGGCCGTATCCTGACTGACTGCACCGTGTCTGGCCAACACTATTTCCGGTACTTTCAATAGCGCAATTTTGGATTCGTTGGAATAGGTAACGAAGCCACATTCAAACCAATCGGATGAGCCGGCAATTTCAGTGATGGCCTGTGCCACACCGCCGCCGGTGCACGATTCTGCTGTTGCCAGCATCAAGCCGCGATCTTTCAAACGTTGACCAACTGTAGCTGCCAGTTCAAAGAGATTCGACATGGTGTTTCCCGTTAGAAGCTGCGCCAGATGGCAAAGACCAGCAAGGTGAAAAATGCCGCGACGATATCGTCGAACATGACGCCGAAGCCGCCTTTGAAACGTCTATCGAAATAGTTGATAGGCGGCGGTTTGACCATGTCGAAGAAGCGGAAGACAAGGAATGCATAGAATTGCATCCACAAACTTGCCGGTGTAATGAAGAGCAGCACCAGCCAGATGGCAATCACTTCATCCCACACCATGCTGCCGTGATCGGCAACACCGAGATCGCGACCGGTTTTGGCACATGCCCAGATACCAAGCAGGAAGCCGCCGATAATCACTAGCCACCAATTGGATGGCGTAAAAAACAAAGGCCAGCGGGCAGTCAGTACATTGAAGGATAACCAGCCAAACAAGGTGCCAAAGGTGCCTGGCATGAACTTGGCCAAGCCGCTGCCGAATCCTTGTGCGAGGATGTGTGCCGGATGCGCCAGCATGAAGCTGGAATTGGATTTGACAGGAGTGCTGGACGTGTCGGATTCGGATGCGTTCATGGGGAAGCGAAGTGGTCGAAGGATGTGATGTTCAGATCCAATGGTCGACCCGCTTGATCGAGCAGGCGCAGACCGGATGCAACATCGATGGTGCCTATGCGTGTCACCGGGGTATCGGCTGCCATTGCAGCTCCCAGCACCGCTTCACGTTTCGATACTGGTGCGGTGAAACACAATTCGTAGTCGTCGCCGCCTGCCAGCGTAAAGCGACGGCGTATATCTTGTGACTGTTGTTGCAGCATGGTTCCGGCTGGTAAGTCATCCAGATGCAAGGTGGCGCCGACACCTGATTTTTTCAGGATATGACCAAGATCGCCGATCAAGCCGTCAGATACATCTAGCGCAGAATGCGCGATGCCACGCAAAGCTAGGCCGAGTGCCACACGTGGTTGTGGTGTATGCAAGCGTACAGCCGCTGCGGCGAGTGTCTTTGCATCCAACTCATATTCTTTATAGAGCGCACCGAGCGCAAGGCGGGCATCGCCCAAAGTACCGGAAACCCAGATGTCGTCGCCGATTTGCGCAGTATCACGGCGCAAGGCTTGGCCAGTCGGAGTTTGCCCGAATACCGTAATGCAAATATTCAATGGGCCTTTAGTGGTGTCGCCACCTATCAATTCGCAATTATGCGTATCGGCTAGTGCAAATAGACCTTGAGAAAATTGTGCGAGCCATTTTTCTTCTGCACTCGGCAGGGAGAACGCGAGTGTGAAGGCCGTCGGTGTGGCGCCCATTGCCGCTAGATCGGACAAGTTGACGGCCAGCGATTTATGGCCGAGTTTGTAAGGATCGGCACCGACAAAGAAGTGGCGACCTTCGACCAGCATGTCGGAAGAAATAGCCATTTGCATATCGGCTTGTTGTGCCAGCAGCGCGCAATCATCCCCGATACCCAGCGTAGCTCGGTTTTTAGGATGGCCAGGGCGCACGAAATAGCGCGCGATCAGATCGAATTCGGACAACATGCTGCAATTGTACAGAATGCAGCGGGAGTCTTTGCGTCAGATGTAGTTTGGGAGGATATGAAAAGTATGTGAAGCGCGACCTCAATTCAGAGGACGCGCTTCACATGATGGATTGCCGTGACAGGCAATCGCCTTGTGCGACGAATCAGCTGGTTGCTGCGTCTGCTTTAGCACTGCTGGCCTGTCCCAGACCGGCCAGCAATTCTTGCCGGATGGCATTGTCATGCGGCGATACGCCAAAACCTGCCAGCAAGCCATTTGCATCGTAAAAGCGACAGATGCTGCGACCAGTTGCGGTCGTTTCATCCAGCCATTTGCCGGTCGCGATGATATGCGGTGCGGGAGGGATCAATGCCAGCGGGTAACTCGGTGTTTTAATCAAGACCGGCGATGGCTTCAAATCGATCGCGGTTTTTTCACCCGTCAGCGTGCGGGCAATGGCGCGACCTGCAGTCATGATAGGTGTGATGTAAGGCAGGGTATGTGTGCTGCCATCGGTGAGCGAGGTGTACTCCGCGCAGTCGCCCAAGGCATAAATATCTGCCGCGCTGGTTTGCCCCGCAGTATCGATGATGATGCCGCGTCCGGTTTTGAGTTGCGCTGCATGTGCCAGACGCAGATCAGGGCGCAGGCCGACTGCGGACAGGACGACATCGGCTTCCACCGTATTGCCGTCGGCCAGTGTCACGCGCAGCTCGTTTGCGCCATGTGCGACGGTTTCTGCCACGGTATTCAGATGGAAAGTAACGCCGCGCGCGCTTAATGCTGTCTGCAGATTTGCTGACAGCGTAGGTGCAGCCAGTGCGGCGAGTGGTCGCGAACTTGGATCGACCAAGGTGACGCTGTGTCCCGCACCTGCCAGATCGTCGGCGAATTCGCAGCCGATCAAGCCGGCACCCAAAATGGTGACACGTACCGGATGGGCATTTTTCGGCGAGCTGATGTGCGCGCGGAATTTTGCATAGTCATCGACGTGATTGACGGACAGGACTTGATCGGCAGCTTCACCCTTCAAGCCTAAATGTATAGCTTGCGCGCCGACTGCCAGTACCAGCTTTTCATATTCGTATACGCCATTGTCAGTCGTGACTGTTTTGGCAGCAGCATCGATGCCGGTGACATGGGTGTTGGCTTGGATCGTGGCATTCAGTTGCTCTGCCATTTGCGCCGCACTGTGCGTGATCATTTGTTCTGCCTGCTTGCCGTGTGCAAAGGCATTCGACAACATAGGCTTGGAATAGAAGCCGCCGCTATCTGCGGTGATCATGATCAAGGGAGTGGTTTTGTCGAGTTTGCGGAATTCGCGTGCAACGGTATAACCAGCCAGTCCTGCTCCGATAATGATGATCGGTTTCATATACATCCTTCTAGTCTAAAAAATGTCGCGTTAAAAAACGCGTAATAAGTGTGCGAAATAGGCATGGAGCGATGTCCAATTACTTGCAGTTTACTCAAAACCTGATTTTTAATCTGCATTTAATTTGCAGCAATTCATGGGGCGTTATTATCAGTCTTAAATCGAGTACTTATTGCTTATCGTTCGTAAAATTGAATATCTCGTAAAAGATGATAATTATTGCAAATATCGTCAATTTTATTGCTATCTTCTGACATATTTTTCACTTGTTTTTATCCGTAGAAACACGTAGAAAAACGCGATTTATAAATTGCGGCTCTGCTAAAATGGACGGTTTCCTACGCATAAAAAGGATGGCTGCATAGCATGGATTCGAACACCGATAAAAAAGAAGAACTTCGCCTTCAGTTACGTCAAGCTGCACTCGAGTATCACGAGTTTCCAACTCCCGGAAAAATCAGCGTCACTCCCACCAAACAAGTAACCAATCAGCGCGATCTGGCTTTGGCCTATACGCCGGGCGTTGCCGTCGCATGTGAAGAAATCGCCGTTAATCCGGCTGATTCATATCGCTACACAGCACGTGGCAATCTGGTTGCCGTCATTACTAACGGTACTGCAGTGCTGGGCCTGGGTAACATCGGCCCACTGGCAGCCAAGCCGGTGATGGAAGGCAAAGCCGTACTGTTCAAGAAATTTGCCGGTATCGATGTCTTTGATATCGAAATCAACGAAACCGATCCAGACAAGCTGTGCGACATCATCGCCTCGCTGGAGCCGACCTTCGGCGGTATCAATCTGGAAGACATCAAAGCACCTGAGTGCTTCTACATCGAGCGTACCTTGCGTGATCGCATGAAGATTCCAGTCTTCCACGACGATCAACACGGTACTGCGATCATTGTTTCGGCTGCAATCTTGAATGGCTTGAAAGTCGTCAATAAAGATATCAAGAAAGCCAAGCTGGTCGTTTCCGGCGCTGGTGCTGCTGCACTGGCCTGTCTGGACTTGATGGTTGATCTGGGCTTCCCGCGCGAAAACATTTTCGTCACCGATCTGGCCGGCGTTGTGTATGAAGGCCGCGTCGAATTGATGGATCCGGACAAAGAAAAGTTCGCGCAAAAAACCGATGCACGTACGCTAGGCGACGTCATTGTCGATGCAGATATTTTCCTCGGTCTGTCGGCTGGTGGTGTATTGAAACCAGCGATGGTTGCTGCGATGGCGAAGCGTCCTGTCATTCTCGCGCTGGCAAATCCAACACCAGAAATTCTGCCAGACGAAATCCGTGCAGTGCGCGACGATGCTGTGATTGCAACAGGTCGTTCCGATTTCCCGAATCAGGTGAACAACGTACTGTGCTTCCCGTACATCTTCCGCGGTGCACTGGATTGCGGCGCGACCACGATTACACGTGAAATGGAAATTGCCGCAGTGCATGCAATTGCCGAACTGGCGCAAGCTGAGCAATCGGATATCGTGGCGACGACATATGGCATCAATAATCTGAGCTTCGGTCCGGATTACATCATTCCTATGCCGTTTGATCCGCGTCTGATTGTCAAGATCGCGATGGCAGTAGCCAAGGCTGCGGAAGAATGTGGCGTCGCTTCGCGGCCGATCAAGGATATGGACGCGTATGCCGATCGTTTGCGTCAGTTTGTCTATCGCAGCGGCACCTTCATGAAGCCGATCTTCCAGATCGCGAAAGCTACACCACCGGATCTGAAGCGTATCGTTTATGCAGAAGCCGAAGAAGAGCGCGTCTTGCGTGCGGTACAAGTTGTGGTCGATGAAAAATTGGCGAAACCGATTTTGATCGGTCGTCCGGCGGTATTGGCACAACGCATTGAACGTTTCGGTTTGCGCATCAAGCCGGATGTCGATTTCACCATCATCAATCCTGAGCACGATGATCGCTATCGCGACTTCTGGCAGACGTATCTGGAAATGACACGCCGCAAAGGTGTGACCGAGCAATACGCCAAACTGGAAATGCGTCGCCGTCATACGCTGATCGGTGCAATGGCTATTCACAAGAAATATGCTGACGGCATGATCTGCGGCACCTTCGGTACCAACGATTTGCATTTGCATTATGTGGAGCAAGTCTTGGGTAAACGCGCTGGTGTGAATGTCTACGCTGCGATGAATTGCCTGATTCTGTCAGATCGTCAATTGTTCCTGGTTGATACACACGTCAATGAGAACCCAACTGCTGAAGAGCTGGCAGAGATTACGATACTGGCCGCGGAAGAAATGCGTCGCTTCGGTCTGGCACCGCGTGCTGCATTGTTATCGCACTCTAATTTCGGTTCCAGCGATAGCGAATCTGCGCAAAAAATGCGCAAGGTGCTGCAATTGGTTAAAGCGCGTGCGCCAGATCTGGAAATTGAAGGTGAGATGCATGGCGATATCGCACTCAATGCAGAGCAACTGAAACAAGTGATGCCTGATTCGAACCTGAAAGGTGAGGCCAATCTGTTGATCTTGCCAAATATTGATGCGGCAAATATTTCATACAACTTGCTCAAAAATACGGTTGGTAGCGGTGTGGCTATTGGTCCTATCTTGCTGGGTTGCGATAAGCCTGTGCACATTCTGACGCCATCGGCGACGGTGCGTCGTATCGTGAACATGACGGCTTTGTGTGTAGCGGATGCAGTAGCAGAACGCTAATCCCAGCAGTCAATAAAAAAGCCGCTCTTGCTTATGCAGAGCGGCTTTTTTTATGTGCGCGACGATCTAGTGATCTTTAACGTCTGCACGTAATGGCACGCGTCCGGTTTGTACCAAGGGTGATGCGCGATCGCAATGGCCGGGTTGATCGTCGAAGAACATGTGTGGTTTGAAGGCGGCCAATACATCCGATTTCGATACGCCACCCATGAAGAAAGTTTCATCTATCGTCACGTCCCATGCGCGCAATGTGCGGATGACGCGTTCATGTGCCGGCGACGAGCGTGCAGTAACCAATGCAGTGCGTATAGGCGCAGTACGGCCTTCTGTATTTTTGAAACTGTTCTGGATGAAAGAAAGCGCTTTCAGCAAGCGCGCAAAAGGACCTTCCGGCAGCGGTCGCAATGCATTCTCACGTTCGTGATTTTCAAACGCTTCTATGCCTTGGGTTTGGTAAATTCGTTCGGATTCATCCGAAAAAATGACTGCATCGCCATCGAATGCAATACGGATTTGATCCAGTTCTTCAAAAGCATTGGCTGGTTTTTGATACAACAGTGCAGCAGCGACACCAGAGTTGATGGCGGCTTGCACATCATCTTCATGCAAGGACAAGAACAAGCTGACGTTGAAGGCGTGCAAATAAGGCGCGAGTGATGCGCCGCCGGATAACACTGCGCGCGTGATATCGAGGTCGTAATGTTTGATCGAATTGAAGATGCGCATCGATGTCTCGGTAGAGTTACGCGACATGATGACGACTTCGACAAAGCGTTGGTTCGGCGTTAATGCATTGAGTTTGAGCAGGGCGCGTACCAAGGCGAAGCCGGCACCCAGCTTCAGGATTTCTGCTTCATTGTCGAGCTGATGCTGGCGATAAGCTTCCAGACCTTGTGTGCGAAAAATAGCTTCTTCCGCTTCCAGATCGAAGAGTGCGCGCGATGAGATACCAACTACCAGTAAGCGATCGAGTGAGACGGGCATTGTTTGGTTTTCTCCCGAATGTCAGGAATAGTGTGCAAAATACACGAATGACATGTGTTTGCAGCTAAATAAAAGATGGGAATCATTATAAGCATTCCTGCTGGCTAGGATTTGTTCTACTAACGATAGAGATACTGATGCTTGCAACGATAAGAAAATGGGCCAAACGGATCAAGCGCGATGTCATCGTCCTATGGTTTGCACGCAAGCATCCGGAGACGCCGTTTTTGGCCAAAGTCGTTTGTGTGGTGGCTGTGGTGTATGCATTAAGTCCGATTGATCTGATCCCGGACTTTATTCCGATACTCGGTTATATCGACGATGTATTGCTGGTGCCGGCATTGATTTGGTTGGCAGTGCGTTTGTTGCCGCCGCATGTGCTGGCGGATTGCAGAGTGCAAGCCGATGATTGGATCACCAAGTATGCCAAGAAGCCCAAGAGTTATGCGGGCGCGGTGCTTGTAGTTTTGATCTGGGGTGTACTGGCTTATCTTTGCTGGCATTGGTTAGCGCATTAAAGACAATTTGCTGGCGTGCTTGTAAGGCGAGGGGAGAAATATGCGGTGAGATTGGCGTTATGCGAATCTCACCTAGGTATATTTATTGTTGCGGCTTCTCGTCTTTGTCTTCGTAAAAAGAGACGCGTAGTGCACGGCTGCGGTGCAATTTTTTCAATCCAGCTTTGGTTCCCAGATAGGCGGCAAGCACGCAGTACAGCAATGCCATCCAACCAAGGTAGTAGACGCCGACGAATGGCAGTACGATGACCAATACAGTGGCGAAGAAATCGCGTTTCTCAATGGTGATCCAGTAATGCGATAACGCATACACAATGAAGAGTCCGATAAAGCCTAGCAACATGATGTTTCCCTGAATACAGATGGTGTGGTGCATTCTAGCATTCACTATTTTTGCGGGTGCAGTTTTTGCTGCTGCGCTGCGGCATGGAAATTAAATATGTTGCTTTAAATATGCACATTAAATAAAATGGGTCGTACTAGAGAGCGATAGCTGATGAAATTAACCCGATTTTCGGATATTGGATTGCGTGTGCTGATGTATTTGGCACGGGAGTCGCGCAGCCCATCGGTTACCGTTGCGGAAGTCGCATTGCAGTTCGATGTGCCACACAATCACTTGGTTAAAGTGGTTGGCATGCTGGCGAAGATGGGTTGGATAGATGCGGTGCGCGGTCGTAATGGTGGTATCAGTCTGGCGGTGAGCGCAGATGATTTGCATATCGGTAGCGTCTTGCGCGTGCTGGAAGGTGATACGGAAGCGATTGATTGCGAAGGTATAGGTTGCCGGCTTTCTGGTGATTGTCGTTTGCGCAATGCCTTGAAGATAGGTGTGGATGCTTTCTACGGTGCAATGGATGAGTACACCTTGGCCGATATCGTGAGTGGTAGCACAGGTGAGCATATAGTCATGATGCATAAACATTTCCTGATGGATCGCGCTGCCACCGTTTAGTGTGTAAGAAGTCGAATCGATGGACCTTAACGAGGTCCTTTTTTATAACTTATAAGTTGCATTTTAAATGCCACATAGGAGTAATCATGTTGTCAGCTGAGTCACGCCCCTACATCGATGCAAGTGTTCCGGTTTTGCGCGAACACGGTCTCGCCATTACACAGGTTTTCTATAAAAACCTGTTCATATCGCATCCGCAATTACACAATATTTTTAATGCAGGGAATCAGGCGAACGGTTCGCAACAGCAATCGCTGGCTTCTGCCGTCTTTGCGTATGCCGCTAATATCGATAATCCGGCTGCATTGGCACCGGTGATTTCACGCATCGTGCACAAGCATGTATCGCTGGGTGTAACGGCCGAGCATTACCCGATAGTTGGCCAGCATTTGCTGGAAGCGATCAAGCAGGTTCTCGGCGATGCAGCTACACCAGCGTTGATCGCTGCATGGGCGGAAGCGTATGGAATTTTGGCGCAGGCTTTGATCGATGAGGAAAGCAGATTGTACAAAGCAGCGGGCGTGACGCCAGGTGCTTTGTTCGATATGCGGGTAACTGCAGTAGAGCAGGAGAGCGATCAGGTCAAATCATTTACCTTGGAGCCAGCCGATGGTGGAGAAGCACCGTCATTTCATCCTGGGCAATACGTGAGTGTGGCTGTGCATTTGCCAAGCGGCTTGCGTCAGTTACGTCAATACAGTTTGTCGGATGCGCCAGATTATCGGCATCTGCGGATTTCGGTCAAACGTGAACCAGCTGGTGCAGAGACGCCGGTCGGCACGGTTTCCAACTGGTTGCATGACAATGTTGTGGTCGGCAGCATTTTGTCGACCAGCAAGCCGTTCGGCGATTTCAAACCAGATACCGATGGTGACGGACCGATCGTATTGTTGTCCGCCGGTGTGGGTATTACGCCAATGATTTCAGCATTGAATCGCATCGCTTACGTCGCGCCGCAACGTCGCGTTATTTTTGCGCATGCCGCACGCAATGCACAGCACCATCCACATCGCGCCGATATTGCGAAGGCAGTCGAGCTGATGCCGAATTTGCACAACGTCACATTTTATGAAGAGAGTGCAAGCGAGCAAGGCAACGATGCTTCCTTGCCCGGCCGTATGCAATTGAAGAAGCTGCCACAGTGGGATATTGCCAATACCAAAGTGTATATGTGCGGTCCATTACCCTTCATGCAGGCACAGTGGGCGGATCTAGTCGCACATGGTGTGCCGCCACAAAATCTACATCGCGAAGTCTTTGGTCCTGATCTGCTGGATCATTTGATTTAAGGCAAGGTATCGAGTTGTCATCTGGTTTCAGGTTGCTTTGCAGTCTCTCTGTTACCTGAAGTTGTATCAGATGCGGCCACGATAGGCACTGACAGCGCTAGCCACGCTGCTCAGTGCCACATTTTTCTTCGACAGTTTGTGAATAGTGGGGCGCGCTGCTGAAACCTTTACCAAGGATGGCTGTGAGGTTCATGCTCGCCTCCAGCATCTTTGCTGTACCTTCCTTCTTGTTCAATGCTCCTGGTCATTCAACGCGGTTTGCCTTTGTATAGGCAATCATTGCCACCATCTGATCGAACTGCTACTACTTCTCCAACAAAATACCTAAGAAGCCTCAATCCTATGTGAGTTGCTTCAGTGCGCCCTTGGTGAATGCTTGCTTATGCCCAATGCTGCATTGGACAAGTTAGATCATGCAGTCTGGAACTAAAGTAGAATAATTTAGCTTTTTATCCATTTTTGTATCGACGGTCTGGTTGTTAATCTAGTCATCAGTAAGCATAGGCCGTACTCATGGAAGTTTTTCCTCATCAAGTCGTTTGCGAACATTGCGATAGCGTGTACCGGCGACGGCCGCTAGCGCGGGGCGAAATCGCGCATTGTGAGCGTTGTGGCGCGGTTCTTTATCGCGCTGCCCGACTCAGCATTGATCAATGGCTGGCATTGACGGTGGCGGCTGCCATTATGTTTGTGCTGAGTAATGTCTATCCCGTTATTCGTATCAGTTTAAAAGGCTTGCATAACGAAGCAACGCTTTGGCAAGCAGTCTCTGCGTTGGCGCATGGTGCGGTCGCGCCTATTGCCTTGCCTGCTGCCTTCACATTCATTGTGGTGCCGTTCTTGCAGATTGCCTTGTTACTCTGGATTCTTGCATACGTGCGTCTGGAAAAATATCCGCCGGGGTTTTCCTTGCTGATGAAAACGCTCAATCAACTGCGCGCATGGAGCATGGTTGAAGTTTGCATGCTCGGCGTGCTGGTGGCTGTCATTAAACTTTCCAATTTTCTGGATGTCGTTGTGGGCATCGGTACTTGGGCATTGGCAGCCTTGAATGTCTTGATCATTATCATCGCCAGCCGGAACACGCATTGGTTGTGGGAGCTGGTTGAGCAATATCAAACAGATCTTGCGACGGCACGCGTCTCGAGTGAGGTGCAGGATGTGGCGTCGAGGCAGACTCCATGAGCGTACCTCCACGCGCACGCGAGCTAGGTGTAATTGGATGCCATAGCTGTGGCTTGGTCTGCGAGGACAAGCAGGATGCGTCCATCGCCTGCCCACGTTGCGGAACGACATTGCATCGACGCAAAGTAAACAGCATTACGCGTGCCTGGGCGTTCCTGTTGGCGGGGCTTATCTTTTATGTGCCGGCCAATATCTTGCCGGTGATGTACACCAGCATGCTGGGCAGCGGTGGCGACAGCACTATCATGAGCGGTGTTGTGGAATTCTGGCATTCGGGATCTTGGGATATTGCCTTGATCATTTTTATCGCTAGCGTGGCGGTGCCGTGCACAAAATTTCTGGTGCTGGGATTTTTGCTCGTGACGACTGGCCGACATAGCCAGTGGGCCAAGCGACGACGCGCTCGGCTTTATCGCATGGTTGAATTTGTCGGCTACTGGTCGATGCTCGACGTGGTGGTGGTGGCTTTGGTTACTGCCTTGGTGCAGTTCAATGCCTTGAGCCATACAGAAGCACGAATAGGTATTTGCTTTTTTGGATTGACGGTGATCTTTACCATGCTTTCCGCAATGAGTTTTGACCCTCGCTTGATCTGGGATTCTGAAAGTGACCATGAACGACACATCTGACAAACAAGACAATAAACCGGAAGCGCCAGCATTGCGCGATCCACAAATTAAAAAACCACGCTGGCGTGTGCCTCTGGTTTGGTTGGTGCCTATAGTCGCTGCATTGATCGGCTTATCCATGATAGTGCATACATGGTTATCGACCGGACCACAGATCACGATTCAATTCCAAAGTGCTGCAGGTCTGGAAGCAGGCAAAACTTTGGTGAAATATAAAGATGTAGCGATCGGTACGGTTACTGCGATTAATTTGAATGAGGACCAGTCTCAGGTTCTGGTTGTCATTAATCTGGAAAAAAGTGCAGAGAACTTTGCGCGTGCTGACACGCGCTTCTGGGTTGTGCGTCCACGCGTTGGCGCTGGCGGCGTATCCGGTATCGATACCTTGCTATCTGGTGCGTATATCGGTGTCGATAAAGGCAAAGCCACCGAGACTCAGAAAAGCTTTATCGGCTTGGAAATTCCCCCTACAGTTATTAGCGGAACACTGGGTAAAACTTTCTCGTTGCATAGCGATAGCCTGGGATCGTTGGATATCGGTTCGCCGGTTTATTTTCGTCATATTCAAGTAGGTCGGATCGCCTCCTACAAATTAGACGACAACGGTAGCGGTGTGGGTATGCAGGTATTCGTCGATGCGCCGTATGATCGCTTCGTGATGACAGAGACGCGCTTTTGGAATGCGAGTGGTTTGGATGTGTCGTTGGGCGCAAATGGTTTGAATTTAAAAACGCAGTCACTTGCAACCGTGATCGCAGGTGGCATTGCTTTTGAAACGCCTGCTGTTGCCAACAACACGACTCCTGCTAATGACAAAACGCGTTTTGTTCTGGCAATAGATCAGCAAACAGCAATGGCACCACCGGATGGTGCAGCTCTTCGTTTGCAAATGCGTTTTGAACAGCCTCTGCGTGGATTGGCGGTAAATGCTCCAGTCGAATTTCGCGGCATGACGATGGGGCGTGTGACAGCGATTAATCTGGATTACAACCCGGTGAAAAAACTTTTCCCCGTGATCGTGGATGTGGAAGTCTATCCGGATCGTTTAGCATCAGTCCGCGATAAATTCCCTATGCAAAAGGGCAATCAAGAACAGCAAGTTGCGAATATCATGCGCGGCATGGTTGAACATGGTTTGCGCGCGCAAGCACGTACCGGCAATGTGTTGACCGGGCAGTTGTACATTACGCTCGACTTCATGCCCAACGTAGCCAAGATAGATTTCGACGTCAATGCGAAGCCTTTGCAGATACCGACTGTTGCGGGCGATTTTGACAAGCTGCAAGAACAGATCGCCAGCATCGTCGCCAAGATAGACAAGGTTCCATTCGACAAAATCAGTCAGCATCTGGATCAGAGTCTGGTTACCTTGGATAAAACGCTGAAGCAACTCAATGGCGGTGTGTTGCCGCAGGTCGAAGGTACTCTGCGTGAAGCGCAGCAAACATTCAATACCGCGAACAGTGCGCTCGCCGAAGATGGGCCGTTGCAAGAAAATCTGGGCAAGACACTAACGGAAGTACAGCGTTCGGCACGTTCATTGCGCACGCTCACTGACTTGTTGGGGCGTAACCCCGAAGCGCTGATTCGTGGAAGACCTTCAGAGGCAACACCTGCAGCCATTCCCGATGCAAACCGAAACGGATATACAGAGGAGTCACCACGATGAGAGCTTCCATTAACAGAGGCCTGATAGTCGCCATTGGTCTGGCATTGACTGCGTGCGCTTCGGCACCAGTGCGCTATTACACCTTGGTCGCCCCACTGCAAGAAACAAGCTCGGCACCGGCGGTTCCTTTTTTGATCGATCTGCAATCAGTAGGTGTACCGGTGCAAGTGGATCAACCGCAACTGCTTGTGCGTCAAGTTAACGGAGGCATTGCGCAGCTTGACAATGAACGATGGGTCGCGCCGTTAGCTGATGAGTTACGTACAGCATTATCTGCGGAACTGACGCAGAAACTAGGGACGCAAGACATCGCCGGTTTGCCGTCGCCAATTAACAAACCGGTGCTGCGTATCAAGGTTGAAGTACGTCGTTTCGATTCTTTGCCTGGGCAATATGCTGTGATCAATGCCGACTGGAGTTTGGCGATGACGGGCGACAAAAACGTCACCCGACTATATTGCAGCAGCCGCTTGCGTGAGCCTGCACCAGGCGACTATTCCAGTCTGGTACGAGGGCATCAAAAAGCCATCGCAACCTTGGCTACACAAATCAGTGAAGCTGCGCGCAGTTTGATATCTGCACAGGGCGGCGCATGCCCGAAATCAAGCTAAATTGATTAGTGCAATAGGATATTGAAATGCGATACGGCGTGAACAATGAAGGTTCTGGATAAAGTTGATAATCTGGAACCGGATCGTCTTTGTAGGAAAGATTCTGGAGTGTAGAAATAAAAATGCGGCGCTCAATTTCTTGAGAACCGCATGTCTATTATGGTGCCGAGAGCCGGAATCGAACCGGCACGCCTTGCGGCGCGGGATTTTGAGTCCCAATCCATAAAATCATGAAACTGGTTACTGGCAATGACTTCCGGCCGTCGTCACCTCTTCGTATCCTAATTGCAGGACAAATTAGGACAAAACGGAGTGGAAGCACATGCAGCGAAAATCCAAAAACAACAACGAGAGAAATATTGAGGCCCGGTCGGATGGGTTTAGCTTTCGGGTACGAATGAAAGTAGGTGATACGTTCATTAACGAGACCTTTTTTACTCTTGAAGAGGCTTGCGCCTACCGAGATTTGCTTCGAGCTGGTAAGTCAACGGATAAAGATCAAGAAAAAGTCCTCCGCGCTAAAGCAGAAAAAAAGAAAGCGAATAACCTCACGATTGACAGTTTGTTAAAGCGGTATGCGGAGGAAGTCACGCCATCCAAGAAGGGGTGTAAGGAAGAGTCCTACGCAATTGGCCGCTTGCGACGAATGAAGGCGTTTGCCAGCCTTCCTGTGTACCTGGCTGATGGCGATGCTATTGAACGCTTGAAACGCGACTTGAAGAGTGCGGAACTATCTGACACGACGATTAGGAAATATTTAATGCTTGTCAGCCATATGTTTCGTATTGCGACTACCAGGCGCTGGTGTGCGGATCTGCAAAATCCAGTCAAGACAGTAGAGCTACCTAAGGCAGCACGCATGCGTAGTCGTCGGTTTGAATTGGACGAATTTGAGTATGTTCGGACTGAGCTAGCGAAGTCGAGCAACTCGCAAGTACTGCCTTTTTTTGAGCTGCTCATTGAAACTGCTTGCCGAAGGGGAGAACTTTTACGTTTGCGTGTCCAAGATGTTGATCTAGTTGCGCGTACTGCGACCCTTCTTGATACAAAAAACGGAGAGGATCGCATTATTGGCCTATCGTCTCATGCTGTCGTACTGCTTATGCCACTGCTCCACACGAACGAAAGCGGGAAAGTGGTTTTACTGCGTAAGCGGACTAGTACACAAAAGGTATTTGCCATCACGTCTCGTGCTATTCGCCATTTCTTTGATAAAGCCATCTGCCAGGCGAAGAAACAATACGTCGCAGACTGCCTTGCAACTGGTCGGCCGGCTGTAGTTGGTTTTCTTGAAAACATCCGGTTGCATGATTGCCGGCGCGAGGCTACCAGCCGCATGTTTGAGAAGGGGCTTGATATTATGGAGGTCTCATCACAGACAGGGCATAAAACGCTGTCTATGCTTCGTGGCTATACACATCTCCGTGCGAGCGCGCTGGCACAAAAACTAGGTTAGCCTGAAGGTACGAGGAAGAGCGTATGCAGACGTTCTGTGGATGACATAACCGCTAACGATTACTATAAGTTCGTGGTCCAATAACTATCTTTACTTTTGCTCAATATTCAACTATGCCGAAATCGAAGAAACGAAACAAGTCTCCATCTAAGCGAGAAAATACGTCAATCAAGCTGAACGCCATGACAATTCGGCGTTCTCCAAAAACATTCGAAATTGATCTAAAAAAACTTCAAACACCGGAATGGATGGTTGGAACCGATCCCATATTTTTGGATTTGTATACAAAGTATTTAACGGGTCGTATCCCAGGTTTTTTAACACGAATGCCGATAGACATGATCAAGGAAGGTTTTTATCTTCCAGCAAGCAATTTCGAATACTTGTGCGATGCGCCACCAGAGGATGTTATTAAACATACGATTCTTAAAATTCAGCAAGGTGCAAGACCAGCATTGCATTTGTATAGAAATTCCAATCCTAATGATGGTCCCCGTTTTCTCTGCCCTGATGATGTCGTCAGCTGCATTGCTTATAAGCGTTTGAAGTTTGGTTCTGTTCCAGTAATTGTGTTCGCGCCAGGGAATCAACCACTGCCATTTTCGTCATTGGAAACGAAAGCTAACGTATCAGACGGAGCCCTTGATGCGAGAATATGTGGCTTGAAAAGCAGAGAAAAGCCTTCCAGTCTTCCTTCGATATTGAGAGGGAAATTGTCAAAAAATCCATCGGATGATTTGAGAAAATTCACGGATGAGATTCGCAGACTTATTGCTCGCCTTAGGCTCTTTCACATCTCTCATTTAGAACAAATGCATTATCACCATATGCTTTTCTCTGCATTAGTGAGGGCGCAAGAAACGTTGCAAGCTATTGAAATATTGATCGAAAAGAATCTGTGGTACCAGGCTTTGGCACTCCTGAGAGTTCTTTACGAAATTCATTTGAATTTTTATTTTGATTGGCTGCAGCCAGAAATAAATTATCGATATCTTGCCGCTGCGACTGTTTTCAACGCGAAAGAAATCGCACGGCAAAAGCTATCAATGAGCCGCGATCTAATATCCCAAGGAATTGCGCCGAAAGTTGCTGAAGCAAGATCTGCACGCGCGTGGCAGCCAGTATTTTTCGCTTCCAATGTGGCAGAGAAAGCGAAACTCCCAAAAATTGGTGTCCTTTATCACAAGGATATTTATGACTTTCTCTCTCAAATTTCACATCAAAATTTTGAGGTTGCGTCTCTTCATGCGAACCGCTTTGAGGATGAAAAATTTTTGGCAATTGATGATGATGTAAAAACTACATATTTACATTTTATGGATTTTATCGTTAGCGAGTTCGCGGTGTGTATAGATGAGGATATAGGCACTAGTTAATATAAATGGCGCTCTACAACTATCTTCCTATCATCGCCTTCCGATATTGAGCTAAAACTCCTGGCATAAGGTCCTGATTTAATGTTGCTTGATAGAGTGCGCCGCGTACGATATTCGACTGCTCTATTTCTCGTAACCTCCGAATCGTAAGGTCAATGTTTTGCGCAGTCATGATCAATCTTTCGCGTTGTAATGTCATGAGGTCATTCGCTATGGCGATTTCTTTGACCCAGTAGGAATTTTGATAACGTCTCGCCGTCTCGATCGACGTGAGCTGCTGCCGAGAGATGCCTTCTGTTTTCCAGTCCGGCGCCACGATCGGTAGCTGCGTAGTCAAGTACATTGAAGCCGCACCATTTCCATCAATCATCGCTTGAAGGATCGGGATGGTGGCTTTGTATTTGACCTTGTCACTCAACCATTGATTAGCGGGACGTATTGCAAGATCGAGACGTGCGGCATAGGCATCTCGCAAGGCAAAATATTTTCTGCCTGTTTCTGTTTTTGCCTCAGCGGGCATGAGCTCGCGCAATGTGATCGGATTCGAAATATTACGCAGATAGGCCTGTGCAGCCGCCATTTGCGCGGGGCCAAATGCATCGGAGATCTTGCCCGCGTCGGCAGAAGTTTGTGCGCCGACAAACAATGAATCGGCCTGTATATCAGCATTGGGGAGCACAACTGAACCGACCGGTGTGCCGGCCGCCTTGCATGACACGACGCGCTGGCCAGCCGCGTACGCATTGCAGGCACCCTCTTGGGCCAATAACGCCTGCGTTTCCGGTGATGGCGCATTCACCAAACCATTGGAAATTTTGATGGACTTATCCATGCTTGCAGATCCGGTCGACGGAATGTTTGCGGAAGAGTCACCTCCGAAGCGACGTTGCATGCCGCCGCCGGCATAGCCAGGTTGGACGCGATCAAAATTAGGATCCGAAATTCCGCGCGCGCCGTTCGCGCAAGGATCGATCGGCATCCTGACATTCCTACCGCTCTCCAAAGAACTGTTTTCCTTCTTTGCATCGATACGACGCTGAATGGCATTGTCGGATGCTTGTGAGATCGTTTTCGAAATTTTAGTGGCCGATGTTGATTGCTCACCAGTCAGTGTCCGCAGTTGCTTAAAGACTGAAGTCAGAATCACGTTCATTTGAATGGTTAATTGGCCCAATGTCTTCTGCAGTTGGTCATCAGTAACCGGATATGCCTGTGACGTTGCTGGTAAAACAAGCAGACCGCATAGCAGCC
The DNA here is from genome assembly GCF_059416385.1 of Herminiimonas sp. GW821-FHT09C12. NCBI lineage: Bacteria > Pseudomonadati > Pseudomonadota > Betaproteobacteria > Burkholderiales > Oxalobacteraceae > Herminiimonas > Herminiimonas sp. GW821-FHT09C12. Next base: position 171,267 of record NZ_JBWKPC010000001.1, on the reverse strand, counting down.
AGATTTTTTTTGACTTTCTCATCGGCTCACATTCTGCGCATCAGATTCTGACGGAAAGTCGAAAAGAAGCCGCTCGTCAGGCCGTGTAAGCCATTTATCAAGTCGTTTACGAACATCAATATTCAGTGATTCATCACGTTGAATCTGTTCAAGAAAGTAGGCACCCAACAAAATCTTTCGACGCGTATCAGCAACTCTTTTTTCCTTGTTTACCTTCGCTTTACTAGCATTTTCTATTCTTAATTTTTGAGCTTTCAATTGCGCCAACTTGTTCTGCTGAGCGGCAATTTTTTCTTCAATAGTCACGATGGCTTTGTCGGGAGCTTTCATAGCTTAGTAGGTTGGTTTCGATCTGCCGAACAGTAGCTTGGTTTTTTCGGAAACGGAATAGCACAGCTGAATTAGGTTACTGCGAATGACTTCTGATTTCTTGCAACCGTGGTTATTGTCGAGACCATAGATTCTTAACAAGCCAACACCGAAGGGCGCACTTAGGAGTTACTTCGTAACTCGTGCGGTCGCTACGCGACGAAAAGCGACAGCAGAAGCAAAAAGACATGGCAATTTTTCACCTAGCTATTAAGCCTATCACTCGTAGTGTTGGTCGCAGTGCGACAGCCGCTGCAGCTTATCGATCCGGTGAAAGAATTGTCGATCGCCGAACGGGCGAGGTGTATGACTACCGACGTAAGCACGGTGTTATTTCAGCTGACATTGTTTTGCCAAATAACTCGGCCAAGTGGGCTTTTGATCGGACAAAACTTTGGAATGCGGCCGAACTAGCGGAGCGGCGTAAGGATGCCTGCGTTGCGCGTGAATACGAAGTTGCATTACCTACTGAATTATCCGAGGAAGAGCGGCGACACCTTGTACTGAGGTTTGCTCAGGACATGGCAGATGTGGAGGGATGTGCGGTTGATGTGGCAATTCACGCACCAGGACGAGGAGGTGATAACCGTAATCATCACGCGCACATTCTCAGAACGACTAGGAAAATCGAGTTCGCTGCCTTAGGAGAAAAATTGGATACAGAAAAGGCGGGAAGAAAACGCAAAGAGGATTTGGAGGCGGTACGAAAACGTTGGGCCACCTTTACAAATGACGCACTCGCTCATGCCGGCCACACAGCCAGAATTGATCATCGCAGTTTAGTTGCTCAAGGTATCGACCGCGAGCCAAGTAAGCATTTGGGGCCCGTTCTGACTGCGATTTACCGACGTGGTGGCCAGTCTTATATTCAACAGAGACGTGCAACGGAAAGTCTTGCTATCGCTGCTTTATTTGGGCAATTAGAACGGACGGTAGCAGCTGTTGAAAAAGAAATTATTACTCTGGAAACGGATATTTCGGCCGCCCTTAAGCGACGCGACGCACAACAACGTGTTCCTCCTTCTTTGGAGGAACTACGGACACGATCACGTGCAGTCCAAAGAAAACCCTTCGAGTTCTCGCAGCCAGACAATTGGCAACATCAATTTTTGTATAACAGTTCAGAAATTTTTAAGCCATAACTGTCGAGGAAGAAATGACGAAAGATATTCGTTCAGATTGGCCACAAGTAGCAACCGATGCGCTCGAAAACGCGATGCAAAGAACTCCGCACGGGTGTGGTGGTTGCTGTCATAGCGATTGGATCTTCTTCGAAAAAAAATGGATGGTTGGAGTATGTCGTCAAGGAATGAAGTTGGAATTTACGCAGTTGATTGGGGAGGGAGAAAGCTTGGCCTTGGCAGGCTATGAACCGGTCTTGTTTTGCACAGCCAAAAATGCAGGGGTCGATTCATGAGAAATTTTCAAAGGATTACAGTTCTAAACCTACTCTTATTGCTTCTGCCGTTAACAGCATATGCTGAAGGAGGTCTGCTGAGCCAAGTAGCTCAAATTCTATCCGAGAATATTTCACAGACAGATGAATCGATGGCTATGTTGCGGTCTGTCCTAGGAGATTTCGTATTGAATCCCTTTAGCCAGACAGGGGCGAATAGCAGCGTGCTCATGGGTGAGATGTTCAAAACATTCAATATGTTTATTTTCATTGTTGCCATGCTCTGGTTTGCCTACACCGCATTTGCCGGCTTAGCGCAGACCATGCACGAAGGGGTAATTCTTGGTCGACGAATGTCGACGGTGTGGTTGCCGATCCGTATATCTTTTGGTGCAGCTAGCTTGATGCCAGTGTTTGGAGGATGGGCATTCTGCCAGGCGCTGATGGTTATTTCGGCCACACTTGGAATCGCCGGTGCCAACGCTGTTTCCAAAGCTGCCATCGATAGCGGCGCTGGATTCAAAGTAACGGTCAATCCGATGGGTTCGGTTAAACAGGCGAGTCAGTTACACGATCTTGAAACACATATTTTGCTCTATACGGCCTGCACTAGAGCCGCCAATGCCGCGAGTGCGGAATCAATCGAGTATGACGTTCCCTCTACAGATAGGGTGACTAACTACGCTCCTTCTCTCAAAACAACAAAAGACAGTATCTCCATGCAGTTCCCGAGTGCGAGAGGTTCTACCGGATGCGGGAAGATTCAAATGCAGTTTAGCCCTAGGATGAATAATTCTTTATCGAGCGGCAGTTTTTCGCTGGGTGCGACATTTGGATTCCGCATTAATGGTGTCAACTACGAAGGCATTAGATCTATTGCAATCGCGAGCCACGAACAAACACTGAAAGCTGTTTACAGCCAAGCAAATCAGATTGTCGACGGCGGACTTAGTAAGGTTGCAGAATCTGCAGAAATAAAAAATGCGCTTCAGATACTGAATAATGGGTATTTCGGTTCCTATTCAAAACTGTTCCAAGAACAGCTTGAGAAAATGACGACGGCTGCTAATGGAGCATCGAATGTATCTGCGATTAGTGACCAGTTGATCAATCACATGAAAGAAGGTGGTTGGGCAACGTTAGGTCTCTGGTACGGTGTTTTTGCAGAGGTGAACGAAGCAATGAATGAGATGCTGGATCCCATCGTGAAATTCGAGGATTCAAAAGTAGGGATGTCTTCTTTGGAAGATAGCCTTGTATCGGCACTAACTGGATTGATGTCCGCTGCGCAGTCAAACACAAATACTGGTGGAGTCACCACGGTCACGGGTGATGCTTCGGTTGGGCAATACATTCTTGGCAAAGTTCTTAGTGGGCTCGCCGGCTCAAGCTCTACTGGGGCAAGCAACACAATCAATCCGATTCTTGCATTTAAAAATGTTGGCGATAACGCGCTGGCATTGGCGCAAACCATTCTTGCTGCGGTTAAGGGATTGTCGCTTGTGGCTGAAGCATCGCCTACGGGGATCGTTGCAAATGCGGTTTCCACCGTGGGTTCCGCCGGCAAGTCCGGTGGAATTATTGGAACGGTAATGGGCCTGGTAAGTGAAGGAGGCGCATTGTTGAGCACGGTGGCCTGGATCATGTTTGCAGCTGCAGCAGCTATGGCTTTTTATCTGCCAATGCTGCCGTTCATTCAATGGTTTGCGGCGCTGATTCAATGGTTTACATCAATTTTGGAGTCATTGATCGGTTCTTCGCTATGGGCTTTGGCCCATTTCGATTCAGATGGAGAAGGAATGGGGCAGCGAACTAGTTATGGGTATCTGTACCTGTTCAATAATTTCGCACGTCCAATCGTCTTGACGTTCGCTTTCTTCTTTGCATCAGGAACTGTCATAGTGCTTGGTACGTTTCTCTTTAAATATTTTGGTTCTACCGTTGCGGCAAGTCAGGGCAATAGTCTGACCGGCCTTATGTCGATCGTTGCGTACCTGGTCATCTTTGCGATTATCGGCATGACCTTGGTGAATAGTTCGTTTTCAATTCTATTGAGCATGGCAGATCGCCTTATTGGCTGGATCGGTCAAAACACGAGTTCGCATATTGGTTCCGACATTGAGAACAAGATCAACGGAATCTTCATCCAGGCGGCGCGCTCAGGAGGGCAAGTCATATCACCCAACACAATCTCATCGTCGAACAGCGGTACCTTGCTGAACTCCGTAACAAACAAATCAAATAAGGGGAATTAATCTATGGCGCCTCACCCACAACATCTCGAGCCGGAAACGCAGAAAAGTATTTTTTATCTCATTATTTTGAACATGCTAGGCATTGTCATTGCCGGCGCGCTCTGGCTTAGTGCAACGAAACCAATCTATCAACTACTGGCTTTCGCAACGTGTCCGTCAAACCAGGAAGTATCGCAAGCTGCCTGGACGAGTTCCGCTGGCGAATTAGGAGGTATGACCATACTCGTAATCACATTCCTGATGCTCGGCTGTATTGCATTTATGATTCGCCCAAAATTGTCATTTTTCATTGAAAAACGGCGTTGAAACCTTGCGAGTATCTATCTCAGCTTGTTATTTTGTTTGTATGGGGCGATGACTAGGAGACGATATGAATTTTTACATACAACTTTTCAAGGTGATTTTTGTAAATCCCGTGGGATGGCTGTGGTTGGTTTTTGGACCTTATCTGTTCGCAGATGCAATCTTTGGTTTCTCCACTCACGGAAAGTCAGGTGATTTGCAGGCGTATTTAATTTTTGGTGGGATTACTTTTTTCGGTGGAATACTGGCGATTGCAATCAGTCGACATGCAGCAAAAACTGGTCAGTCCGTCTGATACGGTAATTTACGGTAAATGACGGTTTTTTACCGTGTGGACGGTAATTTTTAAATTCAATTAAAGATTGGACAAAAATATGAATGCTCTTTCCCTTGTAAAAATCAGTCAGTCAGCTTCGGCTTTTCCAATAGAAGAAACTTCTTTGCTACAGTTCTGCGAAGCAGAACTTGAAGCTGAAATGGAACGCTTGCCAGATGCTTTTATTGAATATCTTGAAGATAAAGATGAATACGTATGTAGTCGTGCAGAATTAATCGAGGCCATCCGGATGGCACCGAATACATTGGCGAGACAAGTTCTCTATAGCGAATATCGCTTTCGTGAGTATCTATCAATGGTTCACGGAGGCAAAGTATTTGTCGTTTAATAGAGTAATTAATTGAAGTGAACGATCACGCCCTTTTTGCGAAGGCTAATTAGGTAACGAAACTTTTCTCTCAGTCCCTTCAAACCTTGCCAGCGCGAATCGTAAGATAGTCCAGTAAACGGATACAAAAGGGCATCGAGCCAAGCAGGATCGTTGACATGACGAATGTCCGCTGGCGTTTGTAAGGAAATTTGAATTCTTTTGATCAACTTCGCAAGTCGGTCAGCCCCATTTTTGTTGTTAAGCAAAATGAGGTTTGGCGTAATCAGTCTGATTGACTTTAGTCCTTTTTTCTCTGCGAGCTGGCACCAAACAATAATTTGATTAACAATATCTCGATAATTTTCGGTGTTATCAATGCGGCGAGTAAGATGGATTCCTGCTATGCCTGGACGGCCGAGTGACCAAGTGAGATGAGTTCCAGGTATCCCTCCAATTCTCCAATTTAAAAAGCAAAACGCGGTTGCGGCATAGAAAATTATCAGACTGGTAAATGAATGTACCCAGTATTTTGGGACTATAAAAGCTAACGCCAAGAGTATGTATTGGCTCTTGCAGAAAAGTACGAAGGCAGGCCAACGGATATTCTCGGTAAAGAATGATTGCAAGGTTTGTATATTGAGATTCATTGCGAAAGATAGGAATTAGTTTTTAGTGTCATTCTAATAGGTTGAGGTTTTCATTACATATCCCATTTTAGTCATCGATCTGGAAGCAACATGCTCCGATGATGGAGCGATTTCACCAGAAAATATGGAGACAATTGAAGTCGGAGCATGTTGGATTAGCTCTGATGGAGCCATTATTGATCGCTTTCAATCGTTTGTACGACCGGTTGAAAATCCTCGATTAACAGCGTTTTGCATTACCTTAACTGGTATTCAGCAACAAGACGTTGACAGTGCTCCCTTGTTCCCAATTGTTAGTGAATCACTTCGGCAGTTCATTGCATTACATGTAACGACCGAATCAATCTGGACTAGTTGGGGAGCCTATGATCTCAAGCAACTTTCACGAGATAGCGCACGGCATGGCATCGCAGAACCAATCACGCTGGAGCATCAAAATGCGAAACGTTTATTCGCGAAAGTGCAGCGCATTGGTAAGGAAGTCGGAATGGCCAAAGCATGTGAGCTTACCCAGTTAGGCCTTGTAGGCGCTCATCATCGCGCGCTAGATGACGCCCTTAATGTTGCGCATTTGCTGCCTTGGGTGTTTGGTGAAAAATCACTGAAGACGCTTTACTGAGTATTCGCATCAAAGTAACCATTCAGCCGCACACCAAAGTAGCCATCAATTTTCTCTCCAAAGCCGCCGCCCATTCGCATAGTCAATGCACTACAACGTTCCATATATAAACGCGGTTATCAAATGTCCGCAATCGGCCAAAAACGGACATTCATAAATTTCGATGGAGTTGGCAATACATTGGGAAATGGCTTCATCTTGAGCATTCATAAATATGACTGCGAATCAAAATCAAAATCGTCTTCGTACGATTTGAAAGGATGGTCTCGGCTCACGTCGCTCATTGAATAAGTGACGCCTTCAACCCGATAGGCGCGAACTGTTCCGACCTTGAATCGAACTTTGAAGTGCTTGTCAAACTCATCTGCAAGGACTCCCTTAATAGGGAAAATTACGACGTTCACACCGTGGCTTCTTTGAGCTGACTGGAAGACTATCCCATCAAAGTGGGACTCATGAACATGGGCCAGATACTCCGCCATTGTTTGTGTAATCAAATAATCTGCTTCATGCCCTGGAACTACCGGCATTGAAATCAGATGGTGCAACTGTCGCAGTAGGACACGTCGTCCTTGAAGTTTGGGATAGTCAGGATGAAATACACCGTGGTCTTTTGTGAATGACGCAGTTTCCAATCTTCTGAAGTCTAGCAGCCTAAGTGTGCGAACGGTCTCGAACCCAGCGACCATAACCTGTTCACCGATGGCTGGACGCAGCTCTGCTCTACAAGTATCGCTATCGAGTGACGTGTACAGATAAGAGACATTCTCGGGACTCATCCTATTATTTCGAGCGAACTGAGGGGGCGCGGGGCCTATATGCTTCTCTGGATCCTCCTCAAATTCTTTGCCCTGCCAGCGCGTTTCAAATTTTCTCGCCCGATAGACGACTGTGCCAGCAGTCAAGTCTAGAACGACAGATTGATTGTTCTCATCAACCATCTGCTCAATATTATCGAAAAGTCCTGAAAATAGCTCACGGGCACGAGGGCTAAAAAATCGGGCTTCATATTTCAGTTCACGTAATACCTCATCCCACATCCAGATCTGTTCGCTAGCCCTAACCAGACCAATTCGTTCGTAGTTTGTGAACGATTCATAGAAAGCATCGCCGCCATCCTTGATATGGACAAACTCTGTTTCGCTTAGAGCGTTGATTATTTCCTCTTCAAACGGTAGATCTTTGCCAAATAATTCATGGAGACATGACAAAAGATCATCGCCTATGCAGGCGCGACTTGGATAGCCGCTGTATGGCGCGAACGTCTTTCTGAAAACAGGATCAATCAGTTCCGCTATCGTGTCCGTGTTAAAACCTTGGACATCAACGGCGTTGCAGATGTCGCATTCGCTGTTCAATAGGTTGTCCTGGGCGTAAGCGCAAAATTCCTCATGGTCGACACACTGCGTACAGACAAATGACATTGGCTTGTTCCCACTTAGATGGTTGAATATTTTAATCTTTTAGACTTCATCGTAGAGAAAACCAATCTGATAGAACTCATGCGCTCTAACTTAGTTGTTCTTTGACTGCTTTGCTAACGCTGGTTGTGTTTCTGTAGCTGATTGCACAGCTGTCAGATTGAGCATTGTCGAAACTTGTTTTTCGATCGGTTCTGGTGTCACTACCGCATCAAATAGTGTGGCAGTACTTGTTGCGACTGAGCTAGTTAGAACTTCGATAGAGTCTTCAGGCAGCGACTGCATTTCTGATTTTTGTTGGGGGGGGAAGTCTTTCTCAGGCCATCCTCTTTCTGAGTGATCGTTATATTTACCTACGTACCCTAACGATAGCAAGGCTAGTTTATTAAGAAGTGTCGCAGCCGAATACACTTTATCGAGAAGTTTTTGAAATCCGTTCGGATCCACATGAAGGCTTCCGTGAGCAGATGCGTTGCGCAGACCTTTCCACGCCTTGATCTCATCATCAGAAAGGAGTCCAGAAATTTTCAGATCATTCAATTTGTCATCGGCACGGCTGTTTTTCATGCCGCCAAGAGAACCCTTTGCGCGAGCTTTCGTTCTGTCCGAGACAGGCAACTTGCTAATCGATTCATTGATTAAATCAACTTCTTGAAGCACTTGATCTTCTGGCTGGCCTTTTTCCGAAAAATGCTCCTTCACCACGGCCTCCACCGTCACACTGATCAATAGAGCAATACTGTCGAGTGATACATTGCCAAGGCCATACAATGGATGAAACTTCGTCATTAGAGGAGAAAACCCTTCATCGTTTGATGATTTAACAGCTTGCTCCAAAAATACGTCGAAAAGCCTGTAGAAGTCTAGAACATGATCTGCCCGACTATATAAAGGTGGTGGAAAAAGGCCTTTTGTTGCACCTGGTGCTTTTGCCAGTTCCAGTGTGCAAACTTCGTTACGCACGGTTTCAGAAGCGCAAAAAGCAACTTTAGATGCAGAGAGAAAACGTACCGTTTCCATAAGTTTCGAATCGAAATTTTGAGGAAGTTGAGTATTTTCTTTTGCGAAAGCACAGAGTGTAAAAAAATCATCTTTTGCGTTCGCATTTTTATAGCGAATTGAAGCTCGCGTAGTATCGCCATTAGAACCAAAGAGTTCAGTTTTACTTGAGACTAATAAGTTGGCACTTGTTATGTTTATGTGGCGAAATTCGTTTAAAGGAAAATCGAGTGGCTCCAAAAACAGCATGTGAACAAAATCTTTACTCCCTGCCGCTGTGCTAGTTGTACGAATCCAATCGCAATGTATTTTAATAACAGTACAAGTTGAACAAGGTGTTTCTGTGACTTTGACACTTGGATTTGTCCACTCATGACCAGAAACATCAATGGCTGTTAAGCTAAAATAGTGACTATCTGGGATCAGTTCTCCTGATTGCACACTACTAGCCAGGGCTAGTTGGTGTAACGATGAAAGTACAGGGCGATTCTCGCCGGATGAAACCAGCCTTGCGGATATCCCTTCGTTGAAGTCAACAACCAGTGAGCCTGGAAGTCGCCAGCAACGATGATCCCCACCATTCTGCTCAAGACGAATTTCTGTGCAGTCAATTAAACATCCTTCAATTGTTAGTATTTTACTTTGGAGGAAGTGCGAGAGAAGTGTTGCCATTATTGTTTTCAAATGATTTAGGTTGAACTGCCAAGTAGTGTCCTCTTTGGGGCGAAAGCGGACACTGTGCCTTCTGCTTGTGTAATACAACTACACACACAGGCTTCTCAATTACTCATCAGGCGTTCGACACATTAATTTGATGTGTTAATAGGCCCGGGATTTCTAGGCTTGGTAAACACATTCGTGTGCAACGACGGTTAATCTGTCTTACACTCAATTTAATGTTGTGGTCAGTAACACCTGAATTTTTATGTTCAAGTGACTACAGTTGCAAATGGTAGCGATCGGCCAAGAACTGCCTGTCCACCTACAGATATTACCAACCGAGGCAGATTGGTCAAGCTGTGCAGGCCGACTGCCTGCTTGGGCTGATACGGTCGCCGAGCAGCCGCTATCGGGGGCGATAACACCACTAGCGTGGATCCAAGCCATGGGGCTGTGGTTGAATCTCGCTAGTTCTTGTCCTTGCTATCTCTCCGCCTCCGCACTGACTCAATGGTGAGTTTTTCCAAATTCATAAACTCCATATCCGTCTCCGTATTTATCACTTGGAACTCACCGGTGGCTCGTGGCGGGGCTCCCGTGTAGCGAATAGCGACGAATCGATCCCCATATCTTTTGATGACCGCAATGTCCGGTGTCGATTTGACGACGATAAAACCCTCTTGAAATCGTGCGTGCATCGTGCCGATTATCCAGGCGCTTAGCATTGCTAAATAAACGATCAGCACTGAACCAACAGCCGTCGCGCCGAAAATTCTCTTCGGGCCATCCCATCCGGATTTGGAGGTTTCGGTGTCCTTCTCTCCCTGCGAAATACGTTCGGAAAATGGCCCAGATCTCAAAATCAGCGCATAGATATAGTCAGACAGTAAGAGCAGCGTCCATACGCTCGTAAAGAGCCCCCTAGGCCAGTCGAATGGCATGCCCATTAACGCGGGTGTGCTCCACATGAGAGCAATTAATATTAAGCGTGTTCGTAGTCTTGGCCAAGGTATTGCTGCCAGCAATTCACGAGGCAAGAAGCTTACGTCGATGAGAAAGACACCGACTACCAAAATGAACATTGCAGCGAAGAGAATTGTTCCTGTCGAGGGTTCGATCAGGAAACCCGGTATTCCGAAATATGCGCAGTAGCCGTACTCGTAGGCGAACGTCAGAAGGTAGGCCGCAGCAGTGGCACCCGCAACGACCAAGCCGTCGCTAACTATCGATCTCGACTTTGGAGCCTCAGAAGCTCTTTGCATTTTTAGCCGATGGGAACGTGGCAAGACTCTCTCCTCTATGACATATCAACTTGGGATTGGATCATAGTTTCGCGGTTGGGGCGATTCACTATTCATCCTAGAAAAATGCGGTTACTTTCTGTGAAATTGGGTGGTTATTTTGATGGGCGAATAAGTGGCTAAATTGATGCGAATACTCACTTTACCGAATCTTATGACCTTTGAGCCTAATATTACGTCACGCCCTAGCTATGTTTTAGGGGCAGCAGCAAGCACGTTTGAAAACAACCGTACCGAACTCTATGACCTTTCGAAGAGTTGGAGTCGGTACTCAGTTATGTCTTAGGTAAAATTTTGGACGGGCCTCGTCTGCGGTACTAGAACGGAGCAATAATTCCCTCCTGCTCTTCAAGTTCGACAACCCGCCACCCCCTGTCTCGCAGAGCTTGTATATGTGGAGCTGGAGCACGTTCTCGATTCATTGCCATGCAAAACAAATGAGAAGGGCGTGATGCGGCCACATACAAATTTCGGTAGATACTGCGCATCGATGCGTTGGCTCTAGTACTTAGGGGTTCTCCACCTGCGATACTTGCAAGTGCTGCCTGTAAATCATGACTTCTTGCGGGGAAGCCGTGCGCTTCCATTACAAGAGTAGCAAGATGGGTCTCACCTTTTACGGACGCGATGGTTCCAATTTTCACTGGAACTGAACGATTTTCATGAGTGACGACGTACGTGTTAGCCACTTTGGATGTTGGCGTAGTGCCGATCATTTCAAAGGCTCTCAAGGCAACGAACGCTTCCCTTGTGAGTGTGGTTGGTAGCAAGGCGCGCAAAGCTCCATACATTAAGTTAAGAGTTGCGTCCCACTTTTCAGCCGAAGTGTTACCGGTGCTTGTCGCAAGCTGATGACATAGCATGCGGACTGGCCCCACATCGCATCCTACAATTTCTAGTCGCCGCAGAAGATGTGTCGCATCTCTTAAATCCTGTACAGATGGAGCTTCGGCCGCTCTCAATGCGAGCAAGATAGCTCGCTTAATATCTCGCACACGTTGGTCGAGGCCGAGCGGAATAATTCCTAACGTTTCTGGATCGGTCAGCAGACAATATATGCTCTCAGATCCACTTGGCGACACGTTTGATGGTGTGTAGTCTGACCAATAGTCCCCAATGTGTCGGCCGGCGGCGCTTGCTGAATCGCTTCGCTTTCTGGCGCAAATCGCCTTTACGGCGCCTTCGCCAAGTTCTGCATCTGAAAACGAAGATAGTACATGTTTGCCGAATGCTTCAATAACAGCCGTGACTCTGCTTGTGGCATACAGAAACAGCACTGGTGGCCGCGCACCGACTATGATCGGTGCTGCTACAGCTTCACCATGCTCTTGTACTGTGCGTACTATGGCAGCTATGGTTTCGGGAAAGCGCTTCGTAGAGGTCACACTTAGAGATTCAGGTCGAGGGAACGTTAACCTTTCTGTATTAGTACCGGACGATAGGATGCGCTGATTCCTGTCTCCGTATCGCTGAATCATCACGGTGTCATCAAAGAGTCTCGCTAATAAATCTTCTTGTTCCCAACTTGTATCCTGCATCTCATCGATAAGAACTATTGGGAATCGGTGTGATATTCGTTTCGGCATATCGGGAAACCTGACAAGCAACTTTTCCGCAAATGCGAACATGTCATCAAATCGAAAGACGCCTTTGCTACGCAGGCGCTGCTTTAGTTGGTTTGCTTCGGCCCATGAGGCGCTACCAGGTGCAGGAAGCCCACCCTCCGCATAACCCAAGGTCAGATTGGCACCTTGATACCGAAGCGTAGCAATTGCTGCAGGTCCTCGTTGTGGATTTTTCTGAACCCATGCGTGCAGCGTCCGTTTGGTACGTAATAAAGAAAGCGCCTGCGATGCAAAGATGTCGTTATCTACAACGTCTATCGTTTCACCATCACTTCGTAATAGAGGAAGTGCTAGGAATTGATTCACGAAAGCGTGAATCGTTCCTACATAGTGCGGGTATCCCAGAAGCTGTGCTCCGTTAGTGGATGTACCTAGGCGCTTGGAAATTTCATCCCTTGCTACATTCGTGTGGCTAAGAACACAGATTCCGCGATTGGAGTGCGTCCATTTATCGGCGAGAAGTTGTAGTTTGGCAGCAAGGAGCGTGGTTTTACCGCTTCCAGGTGCTGCTTGTATATCCCGTATTCCGGCCTCAAGAAGGACAGCTCTTCGTTCTGCATCGCTGAAATCGAGCGACGGAAAATCAACGATTAGTTTTTCAAGATCAAGGTCCGTAATAATGGGGAGACTCATGCTGCCGCCGTTGCTGTTGTCGCAGCAGGTATAGGATCTGATGTTCCCGTTACATGGCGTAGCGCCGCCTTCAAGTAGGGTGGTAGCGCATCAAGTAGGACTTGGTCAATGCCGAAGTCCTTTGACCGGAGTAACTTGGCAGCGTATTGCGCCGCAACGGCCTTGGAAGCATCTTTTTCATACAACGGTTGGTAGACCGCTATAGCGAGCGCTTCCGATGTTTTGTAGGTGGCTCTCTCTGTTGGCCAGGCAGCCCTCGCATCTGCAAGTGCGGTGGCTTCATCGGCATCGGTCAGCCGTTCGCCCTTGCTCTTTTCCTTTTTCGCCATCGCGATCGCGAGAAACATCAATTCTGCCAATCCAGCTGCTGCGAGGTCGTATTCAAGCGTCCAATAGTCCGAGACGAAGACTTTCACGGCAGGATCTTCTGAAGACTCCACTCTAGCAATCTTCCTAGCCACAGCGGAAGCAGCTTCACCTGCTGCGTAGTCTTTTTCAAACCTTTTGCCTGTCTTCGGTGGCGTTACGTAGCTTGCCGCATCGGGTACGATGTCTCGATCGGTAACACAAACCACTGGAATAGGGATTGCCTCGTCGGCAGCTGACCGCTGGAAGATCCTGGCGTAGTGATACAAACCAATATCACCTACGTTCACAACTGAAATTCCATACTTGGAAAATGAAAGACCTGCCACTTCAGCGATTGCCGGAAGTAGCAATGCTTCTGCGGGGCCTTCAACAATTGCGACTCCACGAGCAAAGAATAAGTTTGACTTTGTCGCATCTATGAATCGGTGGAGATACTCATAATCTGCCCGGGCGAGTTTGGTCTCTTCTGGCCGTAGTGGAAAGGTTTTACCCTTATGTACCAAAGTCATTGATTGAAGGCTTGCTCCTGCAGCCAGTGACGGACTGTGGGTAGTCATGATGACTTGAATAGGATGTTGGTCTGTCTTTGGCTGTTGTTGAATTAGATCCATAACCCGTTCTTGCAACTGCGGATGCAAATGGGCTTCCGGTTCTTCGACCAACAACAATCCTAACTCGTCGGTGCTGCGTAGTAGAACAAGTTCTGTAGCCATGAACAAAGCGTTGTTATATCCCAGGCCTCGCGGACAACGTTCGCCTGGGTGGATCGTGCCGGGGGGAAGAAGGCTGAGTTCAAATCGCTCAAGAATTTGGGTGAGACTTGCATCTCCGACGATACGAATTTGCGAAGCTAATGGCTCTCCAGAAAACGACATCGGATTCAAATAGTTATCGTTGATGTCCTTTTGAACAGAGCCTACGGCTGCATGGCCACCGATCTGATGCTGTGCCTGATTCATCATACCTACGAGCGTCGTTGCTGCCACTGTTGGATTCGCCGGGTCGAAGTCGCTCTCTGCTTGTTCGCCCATATCGACATGTGCACTTAGGATCTGAGATAAGCGAGATTGACGTCCCGGTCGCAACTCAGCTTCAGCATCACGCAAAGGACGTAGGTATGTGGCTCGTACCAGTTCACGGACCGCAGAACCAATCTCTGGGCCAGTCCCATTTCGACCCGCACGGGTGACAAGCTCAATGCGAGCGCGTCGGCCTGCCTGCGGGGGGCGTCTACGAGCTTGGAGATTAAGAATCAAGCTACGCGAACCATCGACTTCATATGTAAGCCATTCCAATACGCTGGCTTCTTGGGTCGCCGAAAGATCGCGGAGCGTACCCTCGATAATGAGAGAGTCAGTTCGATTGGCTGTGCGAACAAAGAAATCCTGTTCTTGCAGTCGAACTGTCTCAAAGCTTGTCGTCCAAAGTAGAAAACGAATCGCATCAATGATGCTGCTCTTGCCCGCGTCGTTTTCGCCTATAAGTATGTTCAGATCTGGATTTAGTTTCCAGTCTAGAGTCGGCGCGGTCGTGCCGTCGCCGAACGCTCGAAAATTTTGAGCGTGAATATGCTGCAAATACATGAGCCCTCCCGGCAGATACTTTGCGCTTGTTTAGTTGTGTGTCGCAGTATCTCAGTACCACTGAGAGTTGATTATAAGGGGTGGCTAGCATAAGTGGACGGCATTGTCGCTGGCCGGGACAGCCGGCCAAAACACTCCTACATGCCCGCCATGATGCTCTGGGGTCGGCCCTGCGGCCGATCCGACCATGCGGCAGTGTCTACGCGCTTCGCGCTCGCACTGTCCAGCACTATGTGCTGGATCGGACTCAAATCGCCCCAGCGTGATGATTTATAGGTCGTTGAGTGTCTATATTGAAGACATAGTGACGTTGCTCTTGCTCTGTACAATTTCCGCGCCATATTGTGCCGTAGCCGCCGTAGGCGGTGCAGTGGTAGGAGCCGGCCCGGTAGGGCTGCCGCGTAGCGGCACTCCGTATCCCGCTGCAGCACATGGCGTGGCCCTCATGCGTGTTTGTATGTGCTGATTAGATAAAGATTAAAAACAGATTAGCTAATTTTAGGGACTTAGGTTAAGCCTTATCAGTATTGGCTTTCCAGACTGTTTTGTTGGCTCGAGTTGGGGCGCTACGACGACTTTTAAGGGGCGCTGCGACATTATTTCAGGAGTGTCGCGACGTGCTTAAGGGGTGCTGCGACGCCTTTTTGTTTTAGCTAAATGGCGTCGTTGTGATTCACTTGCTTGTTTCATCACATGAACCAAATCTCCCCGGATTTCGTAATCGAATGGCTGGTCGTTTGCGTTGCTGGCATCGGCTAATGCGCTTAATGCGCGTAGCAAATCCTTTCTGAAATCATTAAGTGAAGCTGCTTCGCTGCCGCAATTTTTATGTAGGGTCGCAATCTTCATTGGAAATGGTTGCGCATGACTTGAATAGAAAGCGTGCAACCACTGCGATATAGGTTTTCCGTCAAGCGCCTGACGAACGCTCCAATTCACTTGCGTAAATTGATCATAAAAAAATAGATCTCTTAATTTAGCATTGAGAACAATAACGTATTCACGCGTTTTGTCATCCTTATATGCTTCGTCAATAAATCCACCAACATAAGTATAGCGGCCATGCTTGAGTTCGAAGGCGTTGGCGCGAAGTCGTAAAATTCGTTTGTGTAAGACGTTACGATTGCCTCCTGTATTTGTTTTATGCAAGCTGCTGAGAAGCTTGTGTATCTTGATGCGACATTCTGTTCCGAGTCCGAAGGAACGAGCTATGTGAAATAGAGTTACAACTAAACTGAGGTCGCCTTGGTCCAACTGCTGGCCCGTCTGATAAATCTCATAACCCTCAAGTGCTGATATCAATTCGCGCTCAAGAAATTTACGTGGCCCTTTTTTGATTGCTGCGAATATGGCAGATCGAAGCGCGATGTTTGGCACGCCTCGAGCTGATTCTGGCCACAGTGGAAGTTGAACTACATTGGCAAGGGCAGGGGGGCGAGAAGATACTCTTCTTTCAATCTGCTGAAGCCTAGCGACGGTCTCGTCGCCCCAGTTCTCGAGTTTCCGCATGATCGCTTACGCGGCAGTTGGATTTTCTGTTTTTACTGTTGTAAGAGCAGTTTTTTGACGCTCACGATTTGATTTTCGGCCAACACGTTTACGCGGATTTACTTCGCCACGTTCGTATGCTTCCAAGTAGGGGGCAAGAATAGACCTGAGCACATAACTTCGGTTTGAGACTTTAACTACGGGTAAAACGAACCGCCCCTTGGATATAGCATTTTTTATTGATTCGTAGCTAAAAGGCAAAACCTTGGGTAACAATACGACGGGGAAAAATTCATTCTCGCCGTTGATGGCGATAAGACGTTCGTCGATTGTTAAGCGAA
This sequence comes from Herminiimonas sp. GW821-FHT09C12, assembly GCF_059416385.1. Classification (NCBI taxonomy): domain Bacteria; kingdom Pseudomonadati; phylum Pseudomonadota; class Betaproteobacteria; order Burkholderiales; family Oxalobacteraceae; genus Herminiimonas; species Herminiimonas sp. GW821-FHT09C12. The sequence goes on along the minus strand of NZ_JBWKPC010000001.1, from coordinate 154,611 downwards.
CATAAATTGATTGACTAGTGACGCCGTAAACTGAGGCGATGTAATTTGGTGTGTGCAATTGAGACATGACTTCCCCCTTGAAGCCAGGTACCACCTGGCCTTGCGCGCCACGGCACTCAAGGTGGAAAAGGAGGGGATTTTGTGGGCAGAAGGACTGGGTATTTGATGCGAATATCTGTGGGCCTCGACCGTGGTCTCGTGTCAGATATCCTGCTCTGTGGACAGAGCAGCAAACAAATACATTTACCCCAAATTGGATTGTTATATCTCGAAAACAGGGAGCCGACCCTCACCGGCTTTATTTTCTTGAACACCGTGGGTAAATCTGCGTTCCCCAACGATGCGGCCCTATACAGAGCGCAACAATGATTTAATTCTAGCTCGGCCATAATGAAACTGGCAACAGTAATTTTCAGCTTTGCTAGAATCGAATACTCGTCAGGACAAATCAGGACAAAACTTTTCTTGATTTGAGCCGCGAGGACAATATAGGACAAATGGGAGGGATACTAAGAGTGACTGCTGAAGGTAATTTTCAGTAACCTAAGAGCTTGATTTGAAATGAAAAACGCACCCGAAGGTGCGTATTCAATAATGGTGCCGAGAGCCGGAATCGAACCGGCACGCCTTGCGGCGCGGGATTTTGAGTCCCGTGCGTCTACCTATTCCGCCATCTCGGCAACGCAAGCTGAGCATTATGCTCGATTTGGGCGATTTGAGCAAGACTGATTGTGCTTGTTTGTAGAAGATAAATGCATATTTTTTGCATTTTTTACTACTAAAGCAGTATCCCCTTTGCGTGAGAGCGGTCGTGGATCGTTATTACTTCTGTTCGGTTTGCGTATTGTAGATACGTTGATAAAGACGGAAGCGTTCGTCGCGATCAGCTGGGCGGCGGCCGTGCCAGATCAATTGCCATTGCTGGTTGGAGCGTGTTATGAACTGTGGCGCATCGTTTCCGCGATGGCTATCTTGTAGCAACAAATAATCACAATTTTTCTCGCCACCTTGCGCAAACTCGACTTCTCCAAAGTAGGCAAACGATGCGCGTTGCGCAGGGCCGACGTTCGTTGCGACGCAACGTTTGACGGTTGGTAATGCGATCTCGATTTGTTTGGCAACGCTGACGTAGCTCTTGATGTAATTACCCCATGGCAGCCACAGCGTCATGAGCAGCAACCAGCACAAGATAATCCCACCCGAAGACAGTACGACTGCGCGCCACAAAACGGAAGGGCGGCGCGAGATACGCCAGTACACAATCCAGATCCAGGCTGCTGTTGCGGCAGCGGCAACGAGGAATGCGAATAGGCCGAATTCAGGTTTGAAGCCTGGAGCGATCTTGAATGCGTTCTTGGCAAGTTGTGCCGGCCAGCCGGTTTGCTTGGCGATCCAGCCCAGCCAGATGAAAGCGGCGCAAGTGGTCAGCATCATGACCGAGAACCAGTCGACTGCGTTGATGGCGCCACGCTTCATTGTTGGCAAACCGAATGCAGCGAGAATCGCCAGCATAGGCAGCAACGGCAACAGGCTGGCTTCTTCTGCGTGAGAGTTCAAGAAGGCGAGGACCAACAGCGCAGCAAAAAAGGTCAGTGGCAGAGTAATGTGCAGTGCTGCATGCTGTCTGCGCCATGCATACACGGCCCAGATAGCGAAGGGCCATGCCGGCCATGCAAACCAGACAGCGTTCTTAAAGAAGTATTGTGCGGTGGACCATGATGGTGCGCTGATCTGGCGGTAATTCCACGCCATCCATGCATCAGTTGATGCGCTACTGGCCTGCACCAATTGATTTGCCCATATCCATGAACCTGTAATGACAGTGGCCAATGGCAGCACGATGAGTATCAAGCGCAGCAACAATGCACGATCACGTACGGATGCGAGGGTAATGATGCCTAGCCACAATGCGAGTGGGACAACCCAGCCGCGCGTCAGCGCCAATGCAGCTAAGGCAAGAGCTAAAACGATGGTGCGACGTAAGGTGTTTTTTTCAAATAAACGTGTCGTGGCGTATAAAGCACAGGCAACCAGCGATACCTGTAATGCCTCAGAAGTCGTGCCGTGACTGTGCACCAGTAAACCAAGACAGCCCAGATAAATCAGCAAGGCACCATCGGCCAATGTGCGGCCGAAGTCTTTTGGTTCAGGTTGTCCGCCGAATGCGAGTTTGTGCGGTTGTGCCTCAGTACGACGGCCTAGCAGGTAAGTGGTGTACCAGACCGCAAGCGAGCCAAGCAGGAAGAAGCAGATCGGTGCAATGCGTGCGGCCATCGGATCGCCTAGCAGCCAGCCGAATAATTTGATGCAGATCGCACCCAACCAGAATGCCAGCGGGCCTTCTTCGAACATCGGCAAGCCGACGATATTGGGCGCCAGCCAATCAGCCAGCGAGCCGTGCGCCATCGTCCACATGATGCCGAAGCCGGTAGCGTCGTCCGGTTTCCACGGATCACGACCAAGCAGGCCGGGCAGGATATATAACAAACACAGTGCGAACAACGCCCCGCGCGGGAGTGCAAGCGTAGCGGAGGCGGGGAGGCGGACTGGCTTCATGAAAGGAGAAAGTTGTTTTTATTTGATCCGGCGTTATTGTGCCGTAAAAATTCTGCGTCAGTGCAGCGATTCTCTATTGATGGTGTGAAAAGACTGATTTTCAAGTCGCAACAGGAATAGACGTACAGTGAGCTTGCAACAAAAAAGGCAGCCGTGGCTGCCTTTTTTGAAACGCGGTGACGAAATTATTCTGCCACGGATGTTTTTGAACCGACGGTACCGAACTTCTTGCGGAATTTATCCACGCGACCTGCGGTATCAACGATTTTGTGTTTGCCGGTGTAGAACGGATGCGATTCCGAGGAAACCTCGATCTTTACCAGTGGGTATGTTGCGCCTTCAAATTCGATGGTTTCACGAGTTTGAATGGTCGAACGGGTAATGAATTTGAAATCGTTAGACATGTCTTGGAACACGACGTTACGATAATCTGGGTGGATGCCTTCTTTCATTTTTCTGCCTTAGATAGTTTGGTAGCCAATCGTCACTTCGTCGGTCGCACAGCTTCTTGACCCGATTGTCGATCACTTTCCTAGGTTGGAACGAGTCGCGAATTATACATGGAAAATTCAATAAAATCATGGATTTGCGACAAGCTTGCCGAGATGAATGCTACAGTCGCAACAGTTCATTTAAAGGAGTCTTTGTGACAATTGGTTTGCAGAATGGCATGAGTACGCTGCTGCAGGTAGTTGAGGCATGCGGCATAGTCGCATTTGCCTGCTCCGGCTTTGTCGAGGCACGGCGCAAAGAAATGGACTTGGTTGGTGTCTTTATTGTTGCTTTTATTACAGCATTTGGCGGTGGTACCTTGCGCGATATGTTGCTGGATCGACGCCCCTTGTTTTGGGTAGAGCATCAGGAATATGCCATTCTTGTCTTTATTCTGGCGCTGATTGCCGGGCCATTCCTGCCGCATTTGCGTTCGGCTGTGGCGGAAAAAACGATTGTTGTCGCTGATGCCTTCGGTTTGGGTTTGTTCAGTGCAGTCGGTACTTCCTTGGCGCTGGAAGCGCAGATGCCGGTTTTTATCTGCGTGATGATGGGCGTGACGACCGGGATTTTTGGAGGCATTTTGCGCGATGTATTGTGCAATCAAATCCCCATGGTGTTCCGGCGTGGGCAGCTTTATGCGACCTGTTCATTCATTGGGTGCTGGGTTTATATGGGGCTGGAGTGGCTGAATGTATCGTCAGCAGTGGCCTTGATTTCAAGCATTATCGTGACTTCGGCATTGCGCCTGTTGGCAGTTAGATGGGATTGGAAGTTGCCGGGTTGAGTGTTGCGCCTGCATAGTAAAAAAGCCCGTTTTCATTTGCAGCGTATGCAAGGAAAACGGGCTTTTTGCTTTCAGCCATATGCATGGCTGAATATTCAATGATCAGGAGTTGCCGCGGCGCATCATGTCGAAGAATTCTGCGTTGTTCTTGGTCGACTTCATCTTGTCGAGGATGAATTCCATCGCTTCGATTTCGTCCATGCCGTACAGCAATTTGCGCAGTACCCAGATTTTTTGCAGCTGATCTGGTTTGATCAGCAATTCTTCACGACGTGTGCCGGATTTGTTCAGATTGATCGCAGGGTAGACGCGCTTCTCGGCCAGACGGCGTTCGAGATGCACTTCCATATTGCCGGTACCTTTGAATTCTTCAAAGATCACGTCATCCATACGGCTGCCGGTTTCGATCAGTGCGGTAGCGATGATGGTCAGTGAGCCACCTTCTTCGACGTTACGCGCAGCACCGAAGAAACGTTTCGGGCGTTGCAATGCGTTGGCATCGACACCACCAGTCAATACTTTGCCGGATGCCGGGATCACGGTGTTGTAGGCGCGTGCCAGACGGGTGATCGAGTCGAGCAGAATCACGACGTCTTTTTTCATTTCGACCAGGCGCTTTGCTTTTTCCAGCACCATTTCGGCAACTTGCACGTGGCGTGTAGCTGGTTCGTCAAACGTGGAAGCAACGACTTCGCCGCGTACCGAACGCTGCATCTCGGTCACTTCTTCAGGACGTTCGTCGATCAGCAACACGATCATGACGACATCAGGATGATTGGTGGTAATCGCATGTGCGATGTGTTGCAGGATGACGGACTTACCTGACTTCGGCGAAGCGACCAGCAAGCCGCGCTGGCCTTTACCGATAGGCGCGATCAAATCGATGACGCGGCCGGTGATGTTTTCTTCGCCACGCATGTCACGTTCAAGCAGCAAAGGCTTGTTCGGATGCAGCGGTGTCAGATTTTCAAACAGAATGCGGTGTTTCGATGCTTCCGGCGGTTCGCCGTTGACCTTGTCGACCTTGACCAATGCAAAGTAACGTTCGCCATCTTTAGGCGTGCGGACTTCACCTTCGATCGAGTCACCTGTGTGCAGATTGAAGCGGCGGATCTGCGATGGGGAAATATAGATGTCGTCGGTGGACGCCATGTAGCTGGCGTCGGGCGAGCGCAGGAAGCCAAAGCCGTCAGGCAATACTTCGAGGGCGCCATCGCCAAAAATTTGTTCTCCTGATTTCGCGCGTTTCTTGAGAATCGCGAACATCAGTTCTTGTTTGCGCAAGCGCGCTGCGTTGTCGATGTCCAGGCCAATTGCCATTTCTAGCAGGGCGGAGACGTGTAACGCCTTTAATTCGGATAAATGCATATGTTTGAGTTTCCCAGGAAGGGAGATAAAAAGGTGGGGGAGGGAACGACGTGATGAAGTTGGTAATCAAGCAGCGATGCGGGCGCATCGCTGCAATTTTTATTTATATTAAATGTTGCTGTCGATGAAGGCGGTCAATTGACCTTTTGCCAGTGCGCCTACTTTTTGCGCTGCTGGTACGCCATTCTTGAACAAAATCAAGGTTGGAATGCCGCGAATACCGAATTTGGCCGGAATTGCTTGATTGGCATCGACGTCCATTTTTGTGATCTGGATCTTGCCTGCGTATTCCTTGGCAACATCTTCCAGAATCGGTGCAATCATTTTGCACGGACCGCACCACTCTGCCCAGAAGTCGACCAGAACTGGTTTGTCGGATTTCAGTACGTCTGTATCAAAAGACGCATCGGTAATATGTTTGATGTTTTCGCTCATGTTTGCCTCAATGTGAGGAGAAAAGGATAAATCAGCGCCTTGGCAATAACCACTCTTTATCGGTGCTTACCTGCAGCGTCTCCGCTTACTGGATAAAGATGGAGACATTGCGATGTAATTCAAGTTTTTTTGAAGGTGCAACCAGAGGTAATCAGGCGGGGTCTGGACAAATCATAACCTATTTTATAAAAAGTGGGGCATTGCTCATAAAATTTCACAAAGCCTCGCATAAAATGCAAAACTGACCAGCCCATCGCTGCACTTTTCCCGTTTCCATCTTTCACCTGAGCCCTTGATGCTGCATAGCGCCGTACTGATTCCACCTTCCGCTGCCTTTTGGGATGATGCCGCACGCGCATTGTTGCAAAGTGATTTGCTGGCGCGCGCCGAACATGCGTCGGTCAAGGATCTGTCGTCGGTGCGCGTGGTGGTGTCGACTTTCGCACATATACAGTTGTTGAAGACGGCATTGGGCAAGCAACTCGACGGCGCGTTCATTCCGCCAGTCATCACTTCGCTGTCTGAATATATACGGCTATTGCCACCGCAAACTGGTGCGACAGTCACCGCGCCTAGTGAACGCTTGATGTCTCTGTATGCCACTTTGCGTCAACATGCCTGGCTGAAAAAATTATTCAGCGCGCGACGCAATACGGATTTGCTGCCGCTGGCCGAGATATTGTTAACACTATCGGATGAATTGACGCAAGCTATGCTGCCGGAGCTGAAGGTCTCGCCGGATGTGGCCGATGCCCGCTGGCAGGCGGCGTTGGAGCAATTGTCGCCAGTGGCGCGTAATTTGTTGTCGGATGAAACGCAACTGGTGTGGACTATCTGGAAGAGTCAGCTCGATGCCAGCGATGCAATCGTGACGCGTTTCGCGCAGATGATGCGTATCGCCGCGCAGGCGCAATTGCCGCTGTTCTGGATTAGCCCGGTCGAGCCGGATGCGATGGAGCAAGCCTTCCTCGATGCATACAGCGAACAACATGCGGTCGTATCGATGACACTGGATTGGCAGGCTCATCATATAAATAGTACTTACGCTGCTGCATGGTCGGAGATGTTGACGGATGAAGCGGTAGCCGCTGCCTTGCCTACGGCGACGCCGGCAGGTTTGTATTTATATGCAGCACAGAATCTGGAAGCAGAAGCCAAGGCTGGTGCACAAACGATTATCGATTGGCTGCAGCAAGGCAAAGCCAATATCGCCATCGTTGCGCAGGATCGCGTAGTCGCACGTCGCATACGCGCCTTGCTCGAACGTGCACAAGTAATCGTTGCCGATGAAACCGGTTGGAAATTATCGACCACGCGCGCGGCAGCGGCGCTGGCATCCTGGCTTGAGCTGGTTGCGGCACGGGCCGAGACAGTAGGCTTGCTGGATTTTTTGAAATCGCCATTTGTATTTGCTAATGTAGAAGACAAAGCCGATCTGGTGATGGCGAGCGAAATCGCTTTGCGACGTGGAAATGTGCTCGGTGGTTGGGATGCAGTCAGTGATGCCTTGACCGCAATTCCTGCCGCGCAAAAGATGATGCGCTTGTTGGCACAACAATCCTCCGCATTTAGCAAAGCCAAAACTCTGCACGAATGGATAGTCGCAATTCAGCAGACTCTGGATGTACTGGGTATGCGTGCAGCCTTGCAAGCGGATGGCGCTGGCGCACAGGTGATTCAATTACTGCAGGATATCGCGCAGGATTGCGAGCAGGTTGGTCATACGTTTTCATTTGCGGAATGGCGTGCATTCATTAACCTGCAATTGGAAGCGACTGCCTTCGTACAGCTTAATCGCGACAAACGTGTCGTGATGTTGCCGCTGAACGGCGCACGTTTGCGCAACTTCGATGCAGTGTTGATGGTCGGTGCAGATGCTGAACATCTACCGTCGCAGCCAGCAGAAACCTTATTCTTCGCCAATGTCGTGCGTCGCGAGCTGGGGCTGGCGACGCGTGAAAGTCGTCAGCGCCAGCAATTGCGTGATGTGACAGAACTGTTGTCTGCCAACGATTGCGTTGTGTTGTCGTGGCAGGCGCACAAGAATGGCGAGCCGAATCCAGTCAGTCCATGGATAGAACGTTTGCAACTCAGCTTGGCGCGCGCTGGTTTGCCAGCATTGGCTGAGCATGACGTGCAGATTGCGCCGCGTCATTTGTTGCCGTCGCCAGCGTCGATGCCTGCACCAAGTGCATCTGCGTTGTCGCCAAAAAAACTTTCCGCTAGCGGTTACAACAGTCTGGTTGCTTGTCCTTATCAATTCTTCGCTACGCGTATGTTGGGTTTGTCAGGCATCGACGAGTTATCTGATATGCCGGAGAAACGCGACTACGGCGATTGGCTGCATCAAATTCTGGCCATGTTCCATACGCAATTGCATGAGCATGCTGTTGTAGATCGAGCGGCACTGCTGCGCGAGATTTCTGATCAGGTATTCGGGCAAGCGCTCGATAAAAGCGCTGCAGCACTCGGCTATTACGCGCGTTGGCAAAAAGCGATGCCAGCCTATCTGGAATGGCTGACCGAACGCGAAACGCAGGGATGGCATTTTGTCCTCGGTGAGGAAAAGTTCGAGAAGGTATTGCGCTGGGAAGATGGCGAAATCATCTTGCACGGTCGTGTCGATCGTATGGATGAAAACGCATCTGGCGAGCGTATCGTGCTGGATTACAAAAGCACGAATCAAACTGCATTGCGCGACAAGCTCAAGCAAGGCGAAGATCATCAATTGCCATTCTACGGTTTGCTCTCCGATATGCCGTTGGCCGCTGCCTTGTACATTCCACTGGAAGCAACGAAGGACAAGATCAAGGAAGTGGAATCCACCGAATATGAAACCTGGCAGCAGACCTTGAGCGCACAGATTGCAAACACGATGAGTGCGATAGCGCACGATGCTCCGTTGCCAGCTACCGGGCCGGAATCGGTTTGCCAATACTGCGATGTGCGTGGACTCTGCCGCAAGGGAGCTTGGTGATGGACGATCCTCGCATGACGCCACGCGCTTATGAAATCAATGGCACACATGCCGATGCCGCACACTTTGTTGCGCGCGCTTGCGATCCGTCGCGCTCGGTTGTGGTGGAAGCTTGCGCTGGTAGTGGCAAGACCTGGTTGCTTGTGGCGCGCGTATTGCGTCTGCTCTTGTCCGGTACTGAACCGGCAGCGATATTGGCGATTACGTTTACCCGCAAGGCCGCGCAGGAAATGCGCGAGCGCTTGATGCAACTGCTGCATGAGTTGACGTTGAAGTCGGATGCAGAAGTATTGGCCTTGTTAAGAGAACGTGGCGTTGCCGAGCATGAATTGCCGGCAATGTTGCCACTTGCACGTGGATTGTATGAGCGCGTCTTGCGCAGTCCGCAATCGCTGTCTATTGATACTTTTCATAGCTGGTTTGCGCGCTTGATTCAGATTGCGCCGCTGGCATCCGGTGTGCCGCATGGTTATACCTTGACGGAAGCAACCGGCGAATTATTGTCGGATGCGTACAGTCGTTTCATGCAAGCGGTTAACGAAAAAGACAATCAACACGTCAAGGAAGCACTGATAGATTTGTACTCGCAGGTCGGTGATTTCAGTACGCGTAATTTAATCAATTCCTTTGTTGCGAAGCGTGCGGAATGGTGGGCTTCGGTGCAGAGCGGTGATCCGATAGCGTGGTTGCAGAAATTGTGCGGTGCTGATGGTGAAGCCGATGCGCGCTTGTCCTTGTGGTCGGATGAAAAATTGGCCGCACGTATAGGACAAATTGCATGGCTGCTGGGACAAGGCACTGCCGTCAATCAGGAGCGTGCAACGTCTATAGAAAAGGCGATGTCCGATGGCGCGACGCTGGAAAATTTTGAGACACTAACGAATGAGTTTTTCGATGGCGGTGGAAAATTCCGCAAGAACCGCGCAACCAAGAATCTGACCAAGGCTTTGCTGGACAATCTGGGCGAAGATGGCGTCTATGCATTTGAAGTAGAGTTCGAAAGTGTGGGCGAAGCGCTGAAGAAAATTTTGCGCCGCAGTATGGAACCCAAGGTCATAGAACTCAATCGCGCCTTGTTTACTGTCGGTGCTGCTTATCTGGAAATTTATCAGGCAGTCAAAGCCGAGCAACGCGTCTTTGATTTTGCCGATCTGGAATGGCAAGCTTATCGTCTGCTGACGAATGAAGAACACGCAGCCTATTTGCAAAGCCGCCTTGATGCACGCTACAAACATGTATTGCTGGATGAGTTTCAGGATACCAATCCGCTGCAGTGGAGCATCGTGCAGGCGTGGCTGAATGCGTATGGCGACGATAGCGACAAGCCCAGCATGTTTGTCGTCGGCGATCCAAAACAATCCATCTATCGTTTCCGTCGAGCCGAGCCGCGCGTATTTTCTGCTGCGCGAGCGGTATTGGTGGCGCAAGGCGCAGATTTTCTGCGCACCAATCAGACGCGTCGCAATGCCATAGGCATAGTTGAAGTATTGAACGCTAGTTTTGTTGCCAATCCGATTTATACCGCGCAAACCACCTTGGCCAACGAGCAGGGTGCAGTGTGGCGTTTGCCGCTGGTACAACAGGAAAAGACCGAGAAAGTCGTTTGGTCGCCGTCGCATTTGCGTGATCCGCTCACTATGCCGCGCGAAGAAGAAGAGGATGCGCGTCGTCTGGAAGAAGGGCGCGCAGTCGCGCAAGCCATCTTGCATGCGCGCGCAAAATCCAAAGATGCGCGCTGGTCGGATGTGATGTTGCTAGTGAAGAAACGTACGCATCTGGGCGCTTATGAACGTGCTTTGCGTGAAGCCGGCATTCCGTTCGCATCTGACCGACGTGGTGGCTTGCTGGAATCGTTGGAAGTAGCGGACCTGATTGCCTTGCTGACTTTTCTCATCACGCCGCACGACAATCTCGCGCTGGCGCATGTACTTAAGTCGCCGATCATAGCCGCGACAGATGAAGACTTGATCGCGCTCGCGTTGCGCACAGAAAAAACATGGTGGAGCAGATTGCATCAAGCTGTGGAATCATCATCTCCCGTTTTGCAACGCGCTGTGACGCTGCTGGAAAAATGGCTGGAACTAGCCGCGCATTTGCCGGTACATGATTTACTCGACCGGATACTGCACGATGGCGATGTGGTGGCGCGCTATGCGCAATCTGCATCGCCACTGGTACGCGGACAAGTGCTGGGCAATATCGAAGCCTTTACTGAACTGGCCTTGAATCTGGATGCCGGTCGTTACCCGAGCTTGCCAAAATTTATCGATGCTTTACGTCGCCTGCAGAAATCAGCAGAAAGCGATGCGCCGGATGAAGCCGATATCGATGCCGCCATGGATGCGGTGCGTATCTTGACGATACACGGCGCAAAAGGTTTGGAAGCGGATATCGTGGTTTTACTGGATGCCAATCACAGCGATCCGGCACGCGACGATTACGGCGTGTTGTGCGAATGGAAGCAGGAAGCGGATGCTCCGAATCATTTCTCCGTCTTTGGCCGTCAAGCCGAGCGGGGTGCCGCACGTGATTATTTGTTCGCCGAAGAAGAGCAATTGAAAACGCAGGAAGACTGGAATCTCTTGTATGTAGCGACCACGCGTGCGAAGAAGCTATTGATCGTTAGTGGCGTAGCGGATGCGCGGAGTGCTTCTGTGAGTGGTGTGGCAGACGGTTGCTGGTATTCACGCTTCCAGGGCGCTTTGGACGTGGAATTAGGCGAGAGCTTGCTGGTATCTGATATAGAGCAAGAAGCTGAATTCTCTTTACCTATATTCAGTCCGCCAGCCTTGCCTGCACCGCAGATTGAAGTCGAAGCAACTTATTCCAACGCAGAGATCGAAGAGGGTATTGCGTTACACGCATTGATGGAGCGTCTGACGCAAACATCGACGTGGCCGCTGGAAATGTATGATCCGGCACAAATCGCTAAATGGCTGCCATGCTCACGCGAGATGGCGACGGTAGTGTGGGAGCAGGCCCATGCAATTCTGGCGCAGCCGGAACTTGAGCGTTTCTTCGATCCTGCGCAGCATCGCTTTGCACGCAATGAAATGGAAGTCATCACCAGTGCAGGCGTCGCACGCTTCGATCGTATCGTGATGTTTGACGATGAATTGTGGATACTTGATTACAAGCGTAATTTGTTTGATAGCGAACGCGCTGCCTATGCATTGCAATTGCAGCGATATCGCATCGCAGCACAGACGGTTTTTCCCGATGCGACGATACGGACCGGCTTGATTACGGCGGATGGGAAATTGACGGAAATGATGTAACACACAAGATTTGCGTATGATTTTGGCAATCTGCCAGGACTAATTGTCGCTATCAGTGTGCGGTGCACGATAAATTTGTACGCATGCGCTGGAAAAGCGGCGCTCTGTTCATGCAATCTATTGACGGTCATTCCTTTGCACATCTATAGTGGCGAGATGATTACAGACTTTCACAATCTTTCCGAAAAAATCGGCCAATTGGCTGATTTGACCCAATCGCTACGCAGCGAAAATGCAGATTTGCGTCTTAAAGCGGTTGCTTTGGCCGCTGAAAATGCTGAACTGACACGTCGTATGCAAGAAGCACATGACCGCGTTGCAGCATTGCTGGAACAAATCCCCGCACAAGAAAAAGATGAGGAGACAGCATGATTCAGCTCGACGTATCGATCATGGGCCAGCCTTACAAGCTGGCATGCAAGGAAGGCGAAGAGGGTGCTTTGCAGGAAGCGGTTGCCTATCTTGACGAGAAAATGTGTGCCATCCGCGACGCCGGCAAATTGAAGGGTAATGATCGTATTGCGGTCATGGCTGCGCTTGGTGTTACTGCAGAGTTGCTGGCAACCAAGTCGCCGGATGGCCCGCTGTCCGAGATGTCCATGTCCGAGGTCAAGCAGAAAATCACGTCTATGCACGAGACGCTCGATGCTGCACTTGCACCACAAGAAAATCTTTTCTGAGATTTCTTTTCCTTCCCGACTGATTGGAGTAAACTAAGCGCTCCTGCCGTGTTCGCCATTGCCATAATTCCTTGAACCATTTATGCGCAGCGGCTGCGGAATTTTGTTCGACGGGAGTGCGCGTCGCTAGTCCGATGAACCCGAAGTTGAACTAACTGTGGCCAACTTGAACCTCTTGGTTCAGGATGCCGGCAAAGCGGCACAGGCGGGGCTTAATGCTGAAACGGTTGCATGAAAATGCAACCGTTTTTTTATTTCCGCATCTTGTTTTGGACAATAGCGGGCGAGTGCTTCAAAATAAGCCTGTACTTGCTGTTTCCCCAAAAACCATCTTCCTGGCTTCTTCAAAAATTATGCGCTATTGGCTCATGAAATCCGAACCGGGTGAAGTCAGCATCGACGATGCACTGGCCGCACCGAATAAGACTGTTCCATGGACTGGTGTGCGTAATTATCAGGCGCGCAATTTCATGCGTGATGCGATGCAGGTCGGTGATGGCGTATTTTTCTATCACTCCAGTTGTGCGGAGCCGGGGATTGTCGGCCTGGCCGAGGTTGCGAGCACCGCCTACCCTGACGATACGCAATTTGATCCCAAGAGCCATTACTACGATCCCAAAGCGACGCTAGAAACGCCGCGTTGGATGATGGTCGATGTGCGCATACGTAAAAAAACGCGACTCATCCCTTTATCGGAATTGCGCACGATACCTGAACTGAGCAGTATGGTGCTTCTGCAGCGCGGTAGTCGTTTATCGATTACGCCGGTTACGCCGGACGAGTGGAAGTTCATCTGCGAGCGTCTGCTTTAATTTCTATTCCCTGATTTCTCCTTCTAGTCTTTCCTGTTTCTCTCACTTCATTTATTGCGTCAGCGGAATATCTGTTGCGCTATCTGCTGTTCATCTCGCCTTGATGTGTTGAAAATATTTTCTTCGCTGAAAAATTGTTACGCATTTATTTGATTCAATCCGAAAAATATTCAAAATATTTTTATGACTGTTTGATGAAATATGCGCGTGAATTTTTGCATGTCTTTATACGGTAAATAATTCAAATATAAGTAACTGCCTAATATTTGAGCAGTTATCTTCACCTCACACGCAATATATACACGCATTGCCGGTAACTTTTACAAAGCTGCACGTCTTATTTTCCTCTCGAAAACAAATCAATTTCCTTTCATTATTTTTCCTAAATCAAGAATGGAAATGACTCATATTTTTTATCGCGACCGGACTTTTTTGTCGCGGAACTAATTCATGTTGTCCTTCTCTTAACGTGCACTTCGCATCGACAAGCTTGTGAAGATGCGATGTTGCAAGGCAGATTGTTTTGTCTTGTCGCAATTTAAAAGTTTCTCAGAATTTTTTGCATGGGCGTATTACTACGATTGCCTTGTTCGTTGAAACAGCACGTTGGGGATGGTGAAAATAATGATGTCGTTGATTTCGAATGATTGCAAAACGCAAGGTATTGCACAGCATGTGGCGCTGAAATTTTTCCGCGACATGTATAGCGTCGCCACAGGTTGATGATGACTAAATTTTTCGTAATGAATTTGCGTCGTGAAATGTCAGGCGCAGGCGAATGTGCATTGGTGCCGCTTTTGTTTGTTGCTGGAGCGTTGGTTTGCGTTCCTGCGAGAGCAGTGGAGGGTGACACGTTTACACCTTACGCCACGTATGGCGTGAACTACGACGCCAATCTTTTGCGCCAGCCGGATTATGTGCGCGATAGCGGCACAGCGGTTTCCGATAGATGGACGCGTGCAGCAGTGGGCGTGCGCATGGATAAGGAAATTGGTCGACAGAAATTGACGGCCGATCTGTCTGCCAATCATTCCGAGTATGAGCGCTTCAATCAATTCAATAACGATGGACAAGAGCTGAAGGCGAATTGGAACTGGGTACTCGGTAATCAGTTTTCCGGAAATGTGGGTACCAGTTACTCGAAGGCGCTGACGCCGTTTGAAGACTTCCGCAGTCTTGAACCGAATATGCGGGTTCAACAGAAGAACTATGTGGATGCATCGTGGCGTCTTCATCCGAGCTGGCAAATCAATACCGGATTCAGCCGTTACGATTTGCGCTATGAATTAGAGTCGCAACAGCCGGCTGAACGTACGCTCAATGTTACCGATATCGGACTCGATTATCTGGCGAGCAGTGGCAACAAGGTCGGTATCGTCTTTCGCCATACTGAAGGCGAATATGCGTACGCACCTATCAATGAATACAGCCAGAATGAAGTCAAGGCCAAGGTCGATTGGCAAGTCACAGGCAAGACCTTTATTCAGTTCCTTGGCGGCGTGGCCAAACGCGAATACGTAACGAACCCGCAGCGCGATTCCAGTGTGCCGAGTGCACGATTGACTGCCTATTGGCAGGCAACAGCCAAAACTGCTGTCTCATTGGGTTTGTGGCGTGAGATTGGTGCGACCGATGATCTTTCCGCCAACTACGCCAGCAATCGAGGCGTCAGTCTGGCCTCGACCTGGGATGCCACCAGCAAGATACGTGTTGATGCCTTGTTGACTTCAGAGAAGCGTGATTACAACGGTGTGTCGGTGATCCAGGGATTGGCGCCGTTGGATAGATCGGATGATTATCGCAACGCCGTGCTCGGTGTCACTTACAAACCTACGCGGCATTTAGGTATTCGTGCTTCCGTTTATCGGACGCAACTGGATTCGAATATTACGTCGGCAACTTATCGTACCGACGGCGTCAAGTTGAGTACGCGCTATGAATTCTGACATTAGCCATATCAAATATCCGGCGGACATTCCTGCACGTCGATTTTATCGGCGCTTGTTCGATCCCTTGCTTGTGATCTGTCTGCTTTACCTGATTACGATACTCGCGGGTAAGGAATTCAGTGCCAATCATGTGGTGCTGGCTGTGCTCGCTTTCTTTATCAGTTCCACCGTGTTCGGTTGGGCTGATCCCTGGTGCGATGCGTCGCAGTCTAATTTCTGGGCTTTGGGTAAATCGATTTTTCTGGCGTGGTCGTTTGCTGTTGCCTTGCTGGTGTTCTTCGCTTACGTGGCGGGCTTGTTCTTGTTATTCACGCATACAGAAATATTGATCTGGCTGGTGGCAACGCCATTGACCTTGTTGAGTGGTCAGCTTCTATTGCAAAAGGCCGGTGCCAGTATGCGCAAGACAGGCGTGCGCTCGGTAGTGCTGGTGGGCGTGAACGAGTTGAGTGTGCAATTGGCGGGGCGCATCAATGAGAGTCCTGATCTACGCATGGAGGTCAGTGGCTTTTTCGATGACAGGGATGAGTCACGCCAACCCGATGACAAGAAGATGCCATTGCTGGGTGGCATGGCGGATATCCCGGCTTATGTACGTATGCACAACATCAATACGATATTCATCAGCCAGCCGATTTCTGCACAACCGCGCATACGCAAACTGTTGAATGAGCTGCAGGACACGACGGCATCGATTTATTTTCTGCCGGATATTTATGTTTTCGACTTGATACAGGCGCGCTTCGATAGCGTTGCTGGTTTGCCGGTGGTAGCTATTTGCGAATCGCCGTTTACCGGTATCAACAGCATGGTCAAACGCGCCAGCGATATTGTGCTGGCATCGATTATCCAGATCATGTTGCTGCCGGTGATGCTGGGCATTGCGATTGCGATCAAGATGAATTCACCCGGCCCGGTCATTTTCAAGCAGCGCCGTTACGGCCTGGATGGTGAAGAAATCATCGTCTACAAATTTCGCTCGATGACGGTATGCGAAGACGGCGCACGTGTAGTGCAGGCGACCAAGGGTGATCAGCGGATTACCAAAATAGGTGCTTTCCTGCGCAAGACTTCTCTCGATGAATTGCCGCAATTCTTCAACGTGCTGCAAGGGCGTATGAGCATCGTTGGTCCACGTCCGCATGCAGTCGCGCACAACGAGCTGTATCGCAAGCAGATCAAAGGCTACATGTTGCGCCACAAGGTCAGGCCCGGCATTACCGGTTGGGCGCAGGTGAATGGCTTCCGTGGCGAGACCAATACGCTGGACAAGATGGAGGCGCGTATTGCCTACGATCTGGACTATCTGAAGCGTTGGTCACTGGCGCTCGATCTATGGATTATTTTGCGCACCTTCAAGGTCGTTTTGATGCGTGACAACGCTTATTGATGACTAATCACGAACGAATTTCGAATGAATCGCGCAGCACCGAACAATTGATGCAAATGGAGTGAAGAATGAAAAAAATAAGACAGGCAATGTTAATGATCCTGATGGTCACGCTGGGTAGCTGGGCATCTGCTTCTGACGTACCGTTAGGGCCGGGCGATGTGCTGAAGATCACCGTCTTTGGTAATAACGATTTGACGCTGGAAACCAGAGTGAGCGAAGCCGGCAGTATTTCCTTTCCCTTGGTGGGGGAAGTGAAAGTTGGCGGCTTGTCGTCAGGTCAGGCCGAGAAGAAGATTGCCGATCTCTTGGATAAAGGCGGCTTCATACGCAACCCGCAAGTCAATCTGATGGTGACTGATATGCAGAGCCAGCAAGTTTCGGTGCTGGGACAAGTCAACAAACCGGGACGTTATCCGGTTGATGGCAAGCGCAGTTTGACCGACATCCTGGCGATGGCCGGTGGTGCCAATGAAGAAGCGGCCGATACCGTCATCCTCACTCATACACGCGACGGTAAAACCATCAAGGAAACGATAGACATGCTGGAACTCGTGCGATCCGGCGACCCGGCCAAGAATCGTGAACTGGTGGCAGGCGATTCAGTGTTTGTCGAACGCGCACCACGCTTTTATATCTACGGTGAAGTGCAGAAGCCAGGTTCCTACAAACTGGAACGCGACATGATGGTTCTGCAGGCGCTCTCGACCGGCGGTGGTTTGAGCCCACGCGGTACGGAACGCGGTGTACGTATCAAGCGGCGCGATGCCAATGGTGTACTGCAGATCATGAACGTCAAGCATGACGATCTGCTGAAGCCGGACGACATTGTCTATGTAAAAGAAAGCCTGTTCTGAGCGAGATCCAAAAATGACTTTGACCCAAATCCTGCGCACCTTGCGCGCGCGCTACAAGATTATTTTTCTATTGCTGGTGGTGACCTTGGCTGTCACCTTCGTCGTCAGTCTGGTCATGCCCAAGACATACAGGGCAACGACGGCAGTGGTATTGAACAACAAAGGTATCGATCCGGTAACCGGTATGAATGTGCCGGTGCAACTGACGCCAGGCTATATGCCGACGCAGGTTGATATCGTCAACAGCAAGGTCGTTGCATTAAAGGTGATCGCTGATCTGAAGCTGGCTGACGATCCCGCCGTCAAGGAACGTTTTGCAAAATTGGACCCGGGGCAGGGAACAATACAAGATTGGCTGGCAGATGGCTTGCGCAGCAATCTGACGGTGGAACCGGCGCGCGAAAGTAGCGTGTTGAATATCAGCTTCAAAGGCGACGATGCAGATTATGTCGCGAAGGTAGCGAATGCTTTTGCATTGGCATATCAGCAGGTGAGTGTGGATCTGAAGGTCGCACCGGCGCAAAAGGCGAGCGGCTACATCAACGATCAAATCAAGATCTTGCGTGAAAAATTTGAAAATGCGCAAAACAAGATGTCGGCCTATCAGAAGGAAAACAATATTTTCAGCAACGATAACAAGCTGGATGTCGAGACTGCGCGCCTGAATGAATTGTCCAGCCAGTTGGTGGTGGCACAAGGTCAATCGATAGAAGCTTCATCACGTCAACGACAAGTGCAAAGCAATGCAGGTGGATCGCCCGATGTGTTGGCCAATCCATTGATACAGACGCTCAAGTCCAGATTGTCGGAAGCAGAAGCTAAATTTGCCGACACCGCGCAAAAGCTCAACGTCAATCACCCGCAATACATCGCTGCCAAATCCGAAGTGGATCAGCTACGTACCAATCTTAATCAACAAATCGGTCTGGCATCAACCGGCATAGTGAGCAATGCACGCATTCTGCAGCAACGCGAGGCAGAAGTACGCGCCGCATTGAATGCGCAAAAAACAAAAGTTCTCGGACTTAATAGTGCACGCGATGAATTGAGTGTGCTGTCCAACGAAATGGAAAACGCCAAGCGTGCGTATGAAACGGCATCGCAACGACTGACGCAGACGAACCTGGAAGGCAAGTCCATGCAGTCGGATATTTCAGTATTGACGGCAGCGACAGCGCCGCGCAATCCTGCCAGCCCTCGTCTTTTCCTGAATCTATTGGTCGCATTAGTGGTTGGCACCATGCTCGGCATAGGCGCTGCGATTGCGATGGAATTGCTTGATCACCGTGTTCGCTCGGCGGAAGACCTGACGCAATTGTTTGGCTTGCCGCTGATAGGTGTGATCGAGAAAACCAAAAAGATCAGCAGCAGACATGCGCCTCCTCGTTTGGGGCGTGGTGTACCGGCATGACGAAACGGGCTTGAGATTGGAAGTCACTGTAGCAACAAGCAGATTGGAAAAATCATGATCAGAACAGCAACGCAGATTCAAGATGCTGCAACCCTGCAGTTTCGCGAAGAACCAAGCATTACGCACAGTCAGATCGGCAGCATTCTGGAAAAAAGCGGCCGTCTGAGCGTAGACGGTACGGAACGCATTTTGCAGGAGCAGCGTGTGCGCCGGCAGCGCTTCGGCGATGCCGGGATTGCGCTCGGTTTGTTGACAGAAGCTGATATCGAATTTGCCTTGTCGAGCCAGTTTGCTTATCCGTATCTGCTTAAAGGGCAGAGCACAGTCAGCGAAGAGTTGATTGCTGCTTACGATCCTTTCAGCAAGCAGGTCGAGGCCTTGCGCGCCTTGCGCAGTCAGCTGGTGATGCGTTGGTTCGGCACTGGTGCACAACGTTCGGCACTGGCGATTACCAGCGCTGAGCAAGGCGATGGTCGCAGCTATATTGCGGCGAATCTGGCCATTCTGTTTTCGCAGCTGGGGCAACGTACTTTGCTGATCGATGCCGATATGCGCAATCCGCGTCAGCATCAGCTATTCGGCATCGAGAATCGCAGCGGGCTCTCCGCAATTTTGGCCGGCCGCAAGGGTGTTGCCGATGTGCAGCGTATTCCTTCTCTGATGGATCTATCTGTGTTGCCAACGGGTGTGTTGCCACCGAATCCGCAAGAGTTACTGGGACGTGCTGCATTCCCGCAACTATTGCGTGATTTCGGCAATGAGTTCGATGTAGTCCTGATCGATACGCCGCCTGATTACGATTATGCCGATGGTCAGATGGCCGCTGCGCGTGCTGGTGCTGCATTGGTGGTCGCACGCAAAGACATCAGTCATACCGGTGCAATCGGCAATCTGGTTGATTCCATGAAGCAGAGTGGTGTGCTGGTGGTGGGCGCAGTGCTCAATGAATATTAATGTGACGAGACCGCATGCAGCCTGACAAGAGACACGAAGAACTGTGCATGGATCTGATGACCAAACACGATGTGCTGGTCGATCTGATAGGCGATGCACCATTTCATTACGTGGATATCCCGACGCACGGTAATGTCGGTGATCTGTTGATCATGCATGGCACTCTGGCTTTCTTCCACAAGAAAGGTTTGGTGCCCAAGCTGATCGCACCTTACTTTGCATACGACACGCGATGGATAGCGCGTGATGATGTGATCGTGTTTCACGGTGGCGGCAACTTCGGCGACCTCTATCCTTATTTTCAAAACCTGCGCGAAGACATCGTGCAGACACAAAAGCGCAACCGCATCATTGTTTTACCGCAGTCGCTACATTTCTCTTCGGAAGAAAAGATGGCGGCGTCGGCAAAACTGTTCCGCACGCATGGTGATGTGCATATCTGCGTACGTGACCATGTTTCCTTCAAGATGGCGCAGGAATTTACCGATCACGTTTATCTGTTGCCGGATATGGCGCATCAGCTTTATCCGATGAGCGCAGCCGTGAACCATCCATCTCAACAAACATTACGTATCAGTCGTGTCGATGATGAAGGTGGTGCTCAGGACGCATTGCCGGATATCGATGTGGCGACAGTAACTGACTGGCCTGAATTCGTTGGTGAACGCGAAGAGAACATTAATCTGTTCCGGCGTGCGATCGGTGCTTTCTTCCGCAGAGGCATGGGGCGTTACGCCAACAAGATGCTGGTGCGACTATGGATAGCGTATTCCGCACGTCTGGTGGCAGATGCTGCGCAGCTATTTGCACGTCACGATCTGATCGTCACTGACCGCTTGCATGGCCACATTCTGGCTTGCCTGCTGCGCCGGAAAAATATCGTGCTCGACAACAGCTATGGAAAAAATTCCCGTTACGTCGAGGCGTGGACGAGTGGCAGCGAGCAGGTCACTTTGCAGAAACCCGATAGAGAAATACACATTGCACGATCCGACGCGATGTCGGCAGTCATTTAAGGGAGCATTATTTTGGCGACGATAGACGTTTTACTGCCAGTCAAGAATGGCATCGATTATCTGGCGGCATCGCTGGATAGCATTTGCATGCAGACGTTCAAGGATTGGCGCGTGCTGGTGCTGGATCACGGTTCGACCGATGGCAGCCTGGAATTGGCCGAAGATTATCATCAGCGCGATCCGCGCATAGAGGTGTACAGCTTCCCCGACGCGGAAGGGCTGGCCGGCTTGCTTAACCGTGGTCTGGATATCAGCGATTGCAAATACGTGATGCGCCACGATGCCGACGATGTGTGTTTCCCGGACAGGATGGATGTTGTGCTGGCTGCATTCAAGCGGCAGCCGGAATGTATCGCCATCAGCGGGCAATCTGCCGTAATCGACGGCGCAGGTCTTGTGACCGGCAATATCAAGATGCCTATCGGTCGGTATCGCGTTGCTGCTGCCAGCTTCTTCCGTAATCCGATTACGCATCCGGCAGCGATGATGGATTTTTCTGCCGTCAAAAATCTGGGCGTGCGTTACGGCGTTGATTTCTTGAATGTGATGCCGGCTGATAAACGTCTTGAGGTCAATAGCCTGGCCGAGGATTACTTCATGTTCGGCCAACTGGCAATCCTGGGGAAATGCAGCAATGTACCGTCGCAACTGATTCAATACCGCTGGCACGGCAGCAACGTCAGTGCGACCCGCTTCCGCGAACAGGTTGAGGTGTCGCTGACGATCTCGCGTTATCTGACGCGTTCCTTTTGCACTATGCATGACTTGCCTTACTTCGATCCTGCGCCTTTCTGCAATCACGGCGGCATTCTGTTTGATGTTGCCGGACAAACTGATTTCTCCGATGAATTTGAGCAGATGGCTTATACGCTGCGACGCGGTCTGGGTGCATCCGAGGAATTGGAGCGTGAGCTGATATTCCGCAAGGCGGCATCGACGCGTCAGGATGCACGCTTGCTGTGGCGCTACTTTCAGTTCCAGTCGCGTAATGCACCGGAAACCGGCGAATGGAACGCGATCCGCTCGTGGTTGATCCGTCGCTTCCCTGGCAAAACCAGCATGAGCGTCGCGCAAGAGTTGGCGGCGTAACAAGCATGGATGCCACCATCTATCGCGATGCGCCCTGTATGCATGTACTGCTGATCCAGCGTCAGGAGTCGTCGCATGCTGAGTGAGCCGACCATGAATACAGACACTGTGCATACGCGCTGGCTTCCGGGAAGCAGTGATAAATATGCTGTGCTGGCAGTTGTGCTGCTTGCCTTGGTGGCCGGTATCGTCGTGCCTTTCTATGCGGATGTGATGGATTACAAGCTGGCGCGCTTGATGGCGCTGCCCGCGTTTCTGTTGTTCGGTTTTCTCCTGTTGTTCAATCGCATGCTGTTGCTGACGCTGATTATTGTTTTAAGATCCGCCGGCGATGTGATCCTCGATTCGACACGCTTTTCCATCGGTTCTTATACAACTGGTCTGGGCGGGGTCATCAATCTGTGCGTGATTCTGCTGGCTTGCATACTGGTCATAGAGAAGCCGTCTTACTTGCCGAAAAAAACGGCAATGGCATGGTTGCCATTCTTGCTGGTCGCATTCTTTGGCGTGGTGATCTCACCGGAAAAAGGCGATGCGATCCGTACTTATCTGACCTTGCTTTCTTATTTCGCTGTATTCGTCAGTGCCTTCTATTTCGTGCGATCGGCGAAAGACTTCAGACATTGCGTCAAGCTGGTGCTGTGGTCATCCGTCTTGCCGGCACTGTATGCCCTGGTCGATATTGCGTTGAATGGCAGAGCAGGCGGGCCAGAAGGATTCCGTCTGCAATCAACTTTTACACATCCGAATATCTTTGCGTTCTATCTGATGCTGGTCATTCCTTTGACCTTGTTCACGCTCAAGGATAAGTTGACACAACTTAGTAGTGGCGCGCGTGTTGTGCTGACGCTTTATTTTGTATATCTGTTGGCACTGCTGGTGTTGACGCAAACGCGTAGCGCGTGGATCGCCTGCCTGTTCGTATTTATCGGATATGCGCTGTTCTTCGAAAGACGCTATCTGCTGTATCTGATGCTGTTACCGGTCGTGGCCTTGCTGGTTCCGGAAATCCGCGACCGCTTGCTTGATCTTGGTAGTGGCACGGAAGCGGTGGGCTATGCCAAATTGAATTCGTTTGCGTGGCGACTTTCAATCTGGGAAAGCGGCTTGCAATGGATGCGACCTAGTCATTATCTGTTTGGCTATGGCCTGGAAGGATTCCGTCATTTCTCGCAAACCTTCTTCCCGGCTGCCAACAAGATTAGCTGGGGTGCGCACAATGTGTATGTGCAATGGTTCTTCGATGCGGGTGTGATCGGCCTGTGCGCTTATCTCTTCCTATATGCACGCATGGTGGTGATACTCAAATCACTGGCGCGTATCGACAAGCTGGCTGCATTCATCACGATTTCAATCGTGATCGTTTATCTGGTCGTCTCGTCTTCGGACAATATGTTCGGCTATCTGGTCTTCAACTGGTATTTCTGGTTTGTCGTAGGTGCTGGCTGCGCATTGGTTGCAATGACAGTGCCGTCTATCGCTAGCAAGCATGCGCGCAGTAATGAACGTCCTGTACAAGCGCCGAGGCCGATATGAGTAGCACTCAACGTCTGGAAGTATTGGATGGATGGCGCGGTATCAGCATTCTATGCGTGCTGGCGGCACACTTGCTGCCTATGGGGCCCAAGGTGTTGCAGCTGAATTCGATGTTCGGATTATTGGGGATGGCATTGTTTTTTACGCTGTCCGGCTTTCTGATTACATCCTTTTTATTGAAGGATCCACCGGTATCTGATTTTGTGGTGCGACGTTTCTTTCGCATCATTCCGCTCGCCTGGTTGTATCTGGCGATTGCATTGACGATAGCTGGTGCATCTTCAGGAACGTGGTTCGCCCATTACTTCTTCTACGCCAATCTGCCACCCAAGCATCTGGTCACGCTGACGGATCACATCTGGAGCTTGTGCATGGAGATGCAGTTCTATGTGGGCATCGCCTTGATGTTTGCCTTGTTCGGCGTACGTAGTCTGCTCGCTCTTCCTGTCATGGCCTTGATGTTCACCATGCTGCGTGTGGCAGACGGCGTGTATGCATCCAGCGTCAGCTATTACCGCATGGATGAAATTCTGGCGGGCTGCACGCTGGCACTGATAGTTCATCAACGCGTTGATTTGCGCCT
The DNA here is from genome assembly GCF_059416385.1 of Herminiimonas sp. GW821-FHT09C12. Classification (NCBI taxonomy): domain Bacteria; kingdom Pseudomonadati; phylum Pseudomonadota; class Betaproteobacteria; order Burkholderiales; family Oxalobacteraceae; genus Herminiimonas; species Herminiimonas sp. GW821-FHT09C12. Next base: position 130,441 of record NZ_JBWKPC010000001.1, on the reverse strand, counting down.
GCTGGCATTTCTTAAAAAGATTCCGCAATGGCCACTGTTGCTGTTGTTGCTGGTTTCTTGCCATGAACAAGGCGCTGCGCTGAATTATCTGCGCCCTTATCTCGCGGCCTTGCTGGTCGGTACCACCATCGTGAATCAGGAAAGCACGATCGCCACTCTGCTGAATCATCGCGTGCTGGTTTATCTGGCGACCATTTCATACGCGCTGTATGTGATACATCCCTTGCTGGCTGGTACCTGGCTGGGCAGTGGTGATGTGGTGATCAAGTATTTGAAGCGTCCTTTGCTGTTCATTGTTTTGTTCATTCTTGCGCATATTTCCACCTTCTATTACGAGCATTGGTGGATCGCGAGTGGCAAGACGCTGGCAAAGAAACTGAGATTTAAAACAGCCTAGTGCTTGTTAACAAATAAGGAAATCAAACATGCATAGTCGTTACCCGAAAACCGCCATGGTCTCTGCCTTCGGTTTGTTCGCAACGATACTGGTTGCCAGCGCACCAGCGCAGGCGGCAGATGGCTGGGGTACTTATCGCAAACCATTTGCAGCAACGTCGCCATGGAATAGTCGTCCGGTTGCGCCGGTATTGGGCGATTTCGTGATTCCAAAATCGACTTACTTTCCAGGTGTGGCCGGTGGTGAGTGGTCGACGGGTGTTTTTCTCGCCAGCGCCAATGACAGCGCGGTTACGGTCAGTGGTTTGCCGAACACCAAAGGCTTGTGGGACCCGGATGCATCCACTTTTCATGACGTGACGATTCCGCGCTGGCCGGCAGATGTTGCTGCAGCGACAGCCAGCGATGGTCATGCCGATATCGTTGATCCGGTGACCGGCATCATGCATTCGTTCTGGCAACTCAAGAAGAAGGATGGCAAGTGGATAGCCGCGCAGTATGCGTGGACCAAATTGAACGGTCGTGGTTGGGGCAAGCCTGCGCATTATTTTCAGGGTTCGCGCGCGGCCGGTGTGCCGACTGCTGGCGGTTTGATACGCAAGCATGAAGTCAATGATGGCGACGTCATGTATCGCCATGCACTTGCCTTGTCGCTGACGTATAACGCGCTGTCGCCCAATCCTACTTATGTATTTCCGGCGACATCGGCGGATACCAATGCTGCGACGACCAATACCGGCAAGATTCCGGAAGGTGCTTTGTTGATGTTGCCGGCTTCTTACGATACGCAAAAAATCGTCAATCCGGATTTGCGCAAGGTGGCAGAAACCTTGAAGACCTATGGTGCTTACGTAGTGGATCGTAACTTCGGTACACCGTTCTTTATCTACGTTGAAAACGGTGCCGGCTTCGATTTGCACAAAGGTGGCTGGGATAAATCGGTGGCCGACGATCTGGAGCGCATGCGGGCTGCATTGCGGCCTGTGGTGTCTGCACAAGGTTGGCTGGACGGTAACGGCAAGCCTGTTGTATTGCAGAAAAAAATGAATTTGCTCTCCATGCGTGGTCCGTGGCAGCTGCAATCGGGCAGCCCACTCGCCAACTTCGATACCTGGAAGCAGGCAGTGATTTTCCCGGCCAGTGATACACCGGTGGTGCAAGTGAATTATTCATCGCGTGGTTTGCATCCGGTTTCCTGGGCCTTGCCGCAAGAAGGAAAGACATATCGAGTGAAGGCGATAACGACTGGCGGCGCCAAACTGCGTCTGCAAGTACGTGATCCATCCGGTACGCCTATGTATTTCGATAGTGGCGAACTGACGAATGGCGAAACAAAAAGTTTTGCATGGCCGAACAAGAACGCGATTGTGACGGTGTATGCGATCAGTGCTGTCGGTGTGCCTTCGACCGTGAGCGGTGAATTGCTGGTGCAGGACTAATGGGTAGCGCGTCACACGATGCTGATTGGACTGCGGATTTGCAACGTTATGGTTTGTCGCGTCCTTTTTTAAAGGAGCAGTCGATCTGGGCCGTGTGGACGTATCGCTTCGGGCGGCGCATCGATAAACGTCCTGCCGGCATCGTGCGACGTTTGCTGACATCGATTTACTGGCTGTGGTTTCGACTGGTGGAAACGGTAGTTGGTATCAGCCTGCCGAAATCGGCAGTGATAGGACCGGGTTTGCGGATATGGCACTTCGGTGGAATTTTTGTCCATCCGGCGGCGCAGATAGGTGCGAACTGCACGCTGCGACAAGGCGTGACGATAGGCAATCGCGTCGCTGATGGTGCCGTGCCCGTCATTGGTGACGATGTCGATTTTGGTGCTTATGCGCAGGTGTTGGGCGGTGTGCGTATCGGTAACGGTTGTCGAATAGGTGCGATGTCAGTGGTCTTGTGCGATGTGCCGGATGGCGCGACTGCGGTCGGTGTGCCGGCCAAAATCATCCGATTACAAGAAGTGAACGATGTGCAATTCGAGATGGATAGTCGAAAGGAAGTAGTTTGAATTCAATACGTGTTGCCTACCTGATCAATCAGTATCCCAAGGTGAGTCACAGCTTTATTCGCCGGGAAATTCTGGCGCTGGAACGTCAGGGCATGAATGTGCAAAGAATTGCCTTGCGCGGCTGGCATGGCGATCTGGTGGATGCAGAAGACTTCACCGAGCGTGCGCGTACTCGTTATGTTTTGCAAAAAGGCATGACGGGCTTGTTGCGTTCGACTCTGGAAATCGTGATGTCTACGCCTAGCCGTTTCTTCAAAGGTTTGTATCTGGCATGCAGGATGAGTCGACGTGCTGATCGTTCCTTGCCATATCACTTGATTTATCTGGCGGAAGCATGTCGCGTCGCATTGTGGCTCAAGCGCGAGGGAGCGACGCATTTGCATGCGCACTTCGGTACCAATTCAGCAGAAGTAGCAATGCTGGCGAGCGAACTGAGTGATGTGCCTTACAGCCTCACGATTCACGGCTCAGAAGAATTCGATAAGGCAGAGGCAATCGGCTTATCAGAAAAACTCAAGCGCGCCACCTTTGTGGCGGCAGTCAGTTCCTTTTGTCGCAGCCAGTTATATCGCAGCGTTGCGTATGTGCACTGGGCCAAGATGCACATCGTGCATTGCGGCGTCGATCCTGATTTTTACAGCATCGAGACAACAACAGCATCGGAGCGGCCGCGCTTTGTTTGCGTAGGTCGTTTATGCGAACAAAAGGGACAACAAATCCTGATCGAAGCAGCAGCACAGTTGGCACGCAAAGACATAGATTTTGAACTGGTACTGGCTGGCGATGGCGAGATGCGTCCCGAGGTGGAAGCATTGATAGCCAAGCATGAACTGGGCTCGCGTGTGCGTATTACTGGATGGATCAGTGGCGAACAGGTCAAGCAAGAACTGCTGGCAGCGCGTGCTCTGGTGATGGCAAGTTTTGCCGAAGGCTTGCCGGTCGTGATTATGGAAGCGATGTCTGTGCAGCGTCCGGTGCTGACGACCTGGATAGCTGGCATACCTGAATTGGTGATTGAGGGCGAGAACGGCTGGTTGTATCCGCCGGGTTCGGTGGATGAGCTGGCATCGGCAATGGAACGTTGCCTGAATACGCCCGCGGATGAACTTGCCCGTATGGGAGCGCGTGCGCGCGTACGCGTATTGGCGCGTCACGATATAGACCGCGAAGCTGCGAAGCTGATCGCATTGTTTTATCAAGTTGCGGACGGCGATCGCTGGCTGCTGGGAGTAAATCGATGATGACGCTATTACAGATGGTTTTGTTGTTATTGCTGGTCATGATGTTGATCCCGGTTGCCGTCTTGCTGGTACAGGCTATATACGCATACCAAGGCGTGCAGACTACGGCTATCGACATTGGTCGACGTCCCAGCGTGGCGGTTCTGGTACCTGCACATAACGAAGCGCAAGGTATTGCCGACACGATTGCATCCATCCGCGAGCAGTTGCGTGAAGACGACAGGATATTGGTCGTTGCCGATAACTGTTCCGACGAGACGGCAGCGCTGGCACTGGCGGCCGGTGCGCCGGTGCTGGAACGGCACAATATGGAAGAGCGTGGCAAAGGCTATGCACTGGATTTCGGTGTGCGTCAGTTGGCGCTCAGTCCACCGGAAGTAGTGATTGTCATCGATGCAGATTGCAAAATGACGCCGGGATCAATCACGCGTCTGGCATGCCTGGCTGTGTCTGCACAACGTCCGGTACAAGCGCTGGATCTGATGCGTGCACCGCAGCGTGCAGGATTGAAAACACGCATCGCCGAGTTTGCCTGGATCGTCAAGAACAAGGTGAGGCCGCTGGGCTTTCATCATCTGGGTTTGCCTTGTCAGTTGATGGGAACCGGCATGGCTTTCCCGTGGGCTTTGATTGCCAATGCCTCGCTGGCAAACGGCCATCTGGCGGAAGACATGAAGCTGGGTATAGAGATGGCGAGAGCCGGTGCCGCCCCCTTGTTTTGCCCCGAAGCATGTGTGATCAGTTATTTCCCTATAGGTGATGAAGCGACGCGCATGCAGCGTACGCGTTGGGAACATGGCCACATGGGCATGATCATCAGCGATGGATGGCGCATGTTGGTGCAAGGTATCGTCCAGCGTAATCGTGTACTACTCGCGATGGCACTGGATATGTGCGTGCCACCGCTGGCCTTGTTGACACTGCTTGCTCTCGCCGCATTTGTCATCACCTTGTTGAATTACGCTGTCTTCACATTCATGGCTCCGCTGTTGTTGAGTGCTGTGACTCTAGGTGCCTTGTCGTTGGCGATACTGTTGTCCTGGCAACGCTTTGGTCAGGATGTTTTGAGTTTGAGAGATTTGTTTTCTGCACTCGGCTATGCCTTCTGGAAAGTACCTTTGTACATGAAGTTCTTTGTGAATCGGCAGCTTGAGTGGGTGAGGGCGAAGCGCGATGCAGAGTAATCATTCCGCACAGATATCGTCGTTCGATGCAGATGCAATGACTGGCTACCCGATCAAGACTGATTTCCAGCGCAAGGTAGTGTGCATACTTGGCCTGCCGTTTGATGTAGTCAGCATGCAGCAGGCGGTAGATAAAGTTGTAGACGCTGCACAAAACGGTGAACGCTGCTTTCTATCGACACCAAATTTGAATTTCGCCGTTGCCAGTCTGGATGGCGGAAATTTTCGTGACTCGGTAATACGCAGCGATTTGTCTGTGGTAGATGGCATGCCGCTGGTATGGATTGCAAGACTGCTCGGCTTGCCGGTACGTGAACGTGTTGCCGGCTCCAGTCTGTTTGAAAAATTGCGCGAGCAAACCAGGGCGAAGCTGCGCGTGTATTTTTTCGGTGGACCGGATGGCGTGGCAGAAACAGCCGAAGAGAAATTGAATATGGTTCCATCCGGTCTGATCTGTGTAGGTCATGATGCGCCAGGATTCGGCAGCGTAGAGCAGATGAGTAGTAGTGTAATCATTAATCGTATCAATGCCAGCCAACCTGATTTTCTCGTGGTGGCACTGGGTGCAAAAAAAGGACAGGCGTGGATAGAACACAATCTGTCTGCTCTGCATGTACCTGTCATCAGCCATCTTGGTGCAGTGGTGAACTTCGTTGCAGGAACCGTCGTTCGCGCACCGATCTGGGTTAGACGTCTGGGATGCGAATGGTTGTGGCGTATCAAGGAAGAGCCTGCATTGTGGCGGCGTTATTTTCATGATGGCTTGACGCTGTTAAAACTGATGGCGCTGCACGTCATACCGTGTGCGATTACATTGCGTCTGCGCAAGTCAGACATGCTTGCAACATCAGGGGCGAAGATAGCGCTCATCAAACATGGCAGTCATTGCACGATCACTGCAAGTGGTGCATGGAGAGATGAAAATCTTTCTCCTATGCGACTAGCATTCTCTGAAGCAACAGCATCACGATGCGATATCCGTATCGATTTCTCTGAAGTGACACAGATAGATAGTGCATGCATTGCGCTATTGATGCTGCTGTATGGACATCAATCAAAAATAAATCGTGATTTTATTTTGAGTAATGTGCAGCCTGATGTCAGACGCTTGTTGCGCATGGTTTGTGCTGATTATCTTGTCGCTGTCGATCAAACAGTGTTGGCAACGTGTTGATCGTGTAAAAAATGCGCGCGCAGCTTGTATAAACCGTGCATATTTTTCAATATCAGCATGATATAAATTTCCGAGAAAAAATATTTCATTTGTGTGAATTTTCCCTATGAAAATGACGCGCAAAAAAATTTATCTTTATCGTTAAATCTTCGAAAGTAAAAGTGAACTTTGTAGTCATTCAACTATCTTTGTAAGAGTGCAAACTTGCCGCTTCCTGGATAAATGAAATGCAAATACTGGTAACAGGAGGAGCTGGTTACATCGGCTCACATACTTGTGTAGAACTGATCAAGGCAGGTTATCAAGTGGTCGTTGTCGATAACCTGTGCAACAGCAAAATATCGGTGCTGGATCGCGTCGCCACAATTACAGGTACATCACTGCCTTTCATACAAATTGATTTGCGTGACAGAGAATCTCTTGAGAAAGTATTTTCTGAATATCAATTTGATGCGGTGATACATTTTGCCGGACTGAAAGCTGTGGGTGAATCGGTGGCAGAGCCACTGCGCTATTACGACAACAATGTCGAAGGCAGCCTTGTCCTGTTTCAAGTGATGGCTGCGCATGGTGTGAAGAATCTGGTGTTCAGTTCTTCCGCGACTGTCTATGGCGACCCAGCGACGGTACCTATCCTCGAAGACTTCCCGTTAGCGGCCACGAATCCTTACGGTCGCAGCAAATTGATGATCGAAGAAATGTTGCGCGATGTAGCGACATCCGATCCTGCATGGCGCATTGCCCTGTTGCGTTACTTCAATCCGGCAGGTGCGCATGAGAGCGGCTTGATCGGTGAAGATCCGAACGACATCCCGAATAATTTATTTCCTTATGTAGCGCAGGTTGCCTCAGGCAGACGTGAGTTGCTGTCAGTGTATGGCGACGATTATCCGACGGTCGATGGTACCGGTGTGCGCGACTACATACATGTCGTCGATCTGGCGATAGGACATGTCAAGACGCTGGTCAGGTTATTGAGCAAGGATGCCGGCGTCATGGCTTACAACCTCGGTACCGGTTGCGGCAGCAGCGTGTTGCAAATGATCCAGGCGTTTGAACAGGCAAGCGGGCGACGTATTCCATATCGCATCGTTGCGCGTCGTCCCGGCGATATCGCTGTGTGTTACGCCGATGCTTCGCTTGCACAGCGTGAATTGAACTGGCGTGCGGAACGAAGCATAGAACAGATGTGTACGGATTCATGGCGCTGGCAGGCGATGTCGGAAGATCGTTTTGCCTACGCTTGAATTTTTAAGATTCTCATCAAGCCCATCAACATTCAATCAGTGAGTTCAAGGAAAACATGAAAGCAATGATTCTTGCCGCAGGCAAAGGGACACGCGTCCAACCTCTTACTTATGAATTACCCAAACCGATGATCCCGATACTGGGCAAGCCGGTGATGGAGTATCTGGTCGAGCATTTGGTCAAGTACGGCATACACGAGATCATGGTCAACGTCAGTTACTTGCATCAGAAGATAGAAGACTATTTCGGCGAAGGCCAGCGCTTTGGTGCGCAGATCGGTTATTCGTTTGAAGGTTATATGACCGATGATGGTGAAGTGATGCCCAAACCTATCGGCTCTGCCGGCGGTTTGAAGAAGATACAGGAGTTCGGCGGCTTCTTCGATGAAACGACCTTGGTCATTTGCGGCGATGCGCTCATCGATCTGGATATCAAATCCGCGCTGTTCGAGCATAGACAAAAAGGCGCGATGGTCAGCATTATCACCAAGGAAGTAGAGCGCTCCAAGGTATCTGATTACGGCATGGTGGTGACCGACGATGAAGGCCGTGTGCTTTCATTTCAGGAAAAACCGAAGCCGGAAGACGCACTGTCGAATCTAGCCAGCACTGGCATTTATATTTTCGAGCCGGAAGTGCTGGATCTGATTCCATCCGGTGTGGAGTTCGATATCGGCTCACAACTGTTTCCTTTGCTGGTGGAAAAAGGCGTGCCTTTCTTTGCGCAAAAGCGTTTCTTCAACTGGATAGATATCGGCAATGTAAAAGATTACTGGTCGGTATCGCAAAACGTGTTGAAGGGCGAACTGGCGCACATGACGATGCCGGGTACGCAGATCGCGGATGGTTTGTGGGTCGGTCTCAACACCAATATTGATTGGGAAGGAACGACAATAGAAGGGCCGGTTTATCTCGGCTCCGGCAGCACGATAGAAGCCGGCAGCACCATCATCGGCCCGACCTGGATAGGACACGGTAGTCAGATATGCAGCGGTTCGGAAGTGGTACGCAGCGTGCTGTTCGAGTACACACGCGTGTCGCCGCATTCCAAGATGTCGGAGCTGGTCGTTTGCAAGGATTACTGCGTCAGTCGTGAAGGCAAGATGCAGCATGTTTCTGAATGCGTGGAAGACTACTGGCGCGATGCACGCGATAGACGCGGTAAAACGCGCACGCCGGAAGTGAAGACACGCAAGCTCGCCGGTGTCGCGTGAAGATTTATCCAGTCATTCTTTCTGGTGGTTCCGGTAGTCGATTATGGCCGCTATCACGTGCGGCATTGCCCAAGCAATTACTGCCGCTGGTGTCGGAGCGCACGATGTTGCAGGACACCGTGTTACGCGTCGCCACTTGGAAAGGCATCGCGCCACCGTTGATCGTATGCGGCGATGATCATCGCTTCCTGGTGGCTGAGCAATTGCGCCAGATAGGTGTGACGCCGACGGCAATTTTGCTGGAAGCGCAAGGGCGTAATACGGCACCTGCGGTTGCAGCTGCGGCCAATTATTTGAAAGCTGTCGATCCTGAAGCCGTGATGCTGGTGCTGCCGGCCGATCACATGATCAGCGATCCAGATGCCTTCCATCTTGCAGTGATGCTGGCGGCAGACGCGATCGGCACTACCGCGCTGGCGACTTTCGGCATCGTGCCGACTTCAGCAGAAACCGGTTATGGCTATATACGTCGCGGTGCGGCGCTGGATGCGTCCGACACTTGTTTTGCGGTAGAGCGCTTCGTCGAGAAGCCTGATCGTGGCACTGCAGAGCAATTCGTCGCCGATAAAAGTTATTCATGGAATAGCGGTATGTTCATGTTCCGTGCTTCCGCTTATCTGGCCGAGCTGCAGCGCTTGCAGCCAGAGATGGCACAATGCTGCGCGCTGGCGGTACACGATGCGTATAGCGATTTATCCTTTTGCCGTCTGGATGAAACGGCTTATGCGGCTTGCCCGGCAGAGTCTATTGATTTCGCAGTGATGGAGCACACTACACATGCGTTGGTAATTCCGGTCGATATAGGCTGGAGTGATGTCGGCTCATGGTCAGCTTTGGCAGAAATACAGCCCGGTGATAAAAACGGAAATATTTTGCAAGGCGATGTGTATACGGATGGCGTGACAGATACGCTGATACGCTCCGAGAGCCGCTTCGTCGCAGCCATAGGCGTAGACAACCTGATCGTGGTCGAAACCAAGGATGCAGTCCTTATCGTGGCTAAGGATCAGGTGCAGCGCGTCAAGCATGTGGTCGATCATCTGAAGCTGGAACAACGCAGCGAACATCTGAACCATACCCGCGTATACCGACCGTGGGGTTCCTATGAAGGAATTGATGCCGGTGAACGCTTCCAGGTCAAACGCATCACGGTTGATCCGGGCGAAAAGTTGTCACTGCAGATGCATCATCACAGAGCAGAACATTGGGTCGTCGTGACCGGAACCGCGCGCATTACTTGCGGCGAGACGGTCAGGCTGCTGACCGAAAATGAATCCATCTATATTCCCATCGGCACGACACACAGACTTGAGAATCCGGGCAAGATGCCGCTCCACCTGATCGAAGTGCAATCAGGGGCTTATCTGGGAGAAGATGACATTGTGCGTTTCGACGATGTTTATCAACGCGCGTAATGAATCTGCAAGACCATCCCTTTATGCAAAATGCGACCCGTACCATGGTCGTATGTCTCACTGAAAAACGCAGCGAAGGCAGAGTAGTGCGTAGCGCCAGCTTCGGTAATCAGCAAGTCTGGTGGGATCTGGCCGGACCCGAGCATAGCTTGCCGGCGCCGCTGGTGACCCACGATATGGCAGCGACTGCATTAGTCTTCGTTGCCATGCATAGAGGCCAGGATTTGTATATCGATGGCCCTGTCACTTATTCGCTATTGAAGAATATGGAAGATCTGGTCGCATGCTGGGTTGCATGGCGACCTGACTTGTATCGATCTATACGCGTAGGCGCCTCGCAGGAATTACCGGATAGTGCCATTCCTGCGCCGTATGCACCACGCGCAGTGGCAGCATTTTCTGGTGGTCTCGATGCATCGTTTACTGCATGGCGTCATGTCACCGGTCGTGCTGGACGACGCAGCTATCCCTTGCATGCCGGCGTCTTGATCCAGGGTTTCGATATTGCACTGGATGCGAAGGCTGCTTTCGATACGACGATTGCATCAGTCGCCGATACTCTGCATTCGATCAGCGTGCCGCTGGTGACGCTGAAGACTAATTGGCGCACGGTTGCATGTGTGAATTGGGAAATGGAATTCGGCAATGGTGTCGCAACTTGCCTGCGCAATTGGCAGGGCAGTGCCAGCGCTGGCCTGGTTGGTTCCGATGAAGACTATGCACGCCTGGTGTTGCCATGGGGCGGCAATCCGATTACTTACACTATGTTGTCCAGTCGCGATTTCCAGATTGTGTATGACGGTGGTGAATTCGCTCGTACTGAAAAAGCTGAAGGCATACTCGATTGGGCGGTCGGTCTGCACAATCTGCGCGTATGTTGGGAAGGCCCAACCACAGGTCGTAATTGCGGTCGCTGCGAAAAATGTCTGCGTACCAAACTCAACTTCATGGCGGTAGGCGCAGTCTTGCCGGAATCTTTGGCAGGCCGTCCTAGCGATGCACAGATATTGCACCTGCGTGCGGCTAATCACGCACAACTGGTATTGCTGGAAGAGATCGTACAGATTGCGGAAAAGAATCAAATCAATGAAACGTGGTTACGCATGTTGAAGTTATCGATAGCGAAGAACCGCTTCCTGAATACCTTCTCCATTTTCGGCAAGTTCAGACGCATGCTGGGTGCTATTAAGCGCAGGCTGGTGGCAAGATGAAAAATATGCGCAAGGTGGTGCCATGGGCTATCGTCGATAGTCTGGGTGTAGGCCTGCTTGGTTTCCTGACACTGGCGATCATGACGCGCGTGCTGACGCCAGCCGATTTTGGTAGCGTTGCCTTTGCTCAGGCTATCGTCCTGATGACGCAACTGGTGATTGCACTTGGTATCAACGAGGCATTGATACAGCGGCGACCGATTAACATGCTGCATATAGACAGTGCATTCTGGGTCTCTGTTTTTCTCGGCATAGTTGGTTTTGTTTTTTGCCTCGGTGTTGGTCTGTACTTCATTTACTTCATGCAGCAATCTTTGGTCGGTACCATTTTGATCATCGAAGGTACTGCCTGCATGTTTACCGGCTTGAACTTGTTGCCGTCAGCAATGCTGGATCGCAAGCTGCGTACCAAGGCGATTGCGCGACGCACAGTGGTTGGACGCTTGAGTTATTGCCTGGTTGCGATCGGTTTGGCAGTGGCGCATTTCGGTGTGTGGAGCATAGTGATTGCCGGTGTTGTGCAGAATCTGATTTTGACCGCGATCTTTTGGCGCGGACAGAAACGCTGGCCGCAGCGAAGGTTTTCTATGCCGCATGCAAAACAGTTGGTTGCGTTTGGTTTTCCGGTCATGCTCGAAGGAGCGTTGTGGGCTTTCCTGACGCGCGGCTTTAATCTGCTGATCGGTGCCATTCATGGTTTGAATGTGCTGGGTCTGGTGAGTGTGGCTTTCAAGGCAAGCGATGCCTTGTCGAATGTCGTTGGTAGCGTAGCGGGGCGCATAGGCTTGCCGCTGTTCTCATCGATGCAGCAGGATAGAGCTCGCTTGCAAAGTGCCTTCATGCAGGTGACGCAGATCATGGCGTTTGTGGCTACCCCGATTTTTGTCGGACTGGCGCTGACGGCGCAGCAATGGGTGCCGCTGCTGTTAGGTGAAAAATGGTCGGAAGCGATTCCGATGATCGTCGTCTTGTGTCTGATTTGGGTGACGAGTTTCACGCGTATTTTTGTCAGTCCGTATCTGCGTGCGCTCGGTCATCCGCGTGCCTTGTTGATGCCGGGTGTGTTTGCGAGTATCTGTACGATAGCTGTAGTTTTTCTGACCGCGAATCATGCGCCTATCTACATCATCCTCGCATGGTCTTGCCGCGTTGCTGTGACGTATCCGCTGGGTCTTTATCTGCTGCGTAAATATGCGGACATACCAGTGCTGCAGCAATTGAAGCCGCTGGCTACACCGTTTTTCTGTACAGCGACGATGGCAGTGTGCGTAGTCGCGGTACAGCTTGCGCTTGCCGATCGCGGTTTGTCACTGTTGTCGGTATTGCTGGTGTCTATGCTGGTGGGAGCTGTCAGTTATGCGGCGATAGTACTTTTTATCTACCGCAGGATGTTGCCTGGCATGTTGGCGAACTGGCGCAGTGGTGAACTGCGCGGTGCCAGAAGTAGATAGCTTTAATCGTGTGCGGAATAGATCGGACTAAATCAATGTCCGCGCATGCGTTCAATGATGTCATTTGTATGCTCACTACCGGCGAGAGCAACTGCAACACGCTGTATCCAGCTTTCCGTCGGTGCTGGTTCCATACTCACGAGTGGTAACAGCAAGATCAAACCTGCGATCAGCAGGCGACGATCGAAGGTGCTCGCTGAACGCTGCGAACAAGTCCAAATAAAACAAAAACTGATGAGCAGGCCGAGCAGCAATCCGCTGACAGCCTCGGAGACTGAATGCGCGCCGAGCACCAAGCGTGAGATGCAGATGGCAATAGAGAATCCGATTGCGCATAACAGGCCAGCCACACGTATCTGTTGCGTCTGTCTTTGCAGAAGGATGTAGATCAGTGGTGGTGCAATCGTGGCAGCACGCATCGCATGCCCGCTAAAGCCTTTGAAATCGACAGATGCGATGCCTATACCCCAACCGACATAGGCAATCTTGGTTGCCGCCACGATCACTAGACCGAATCCAAACAGCAGGCACCACCAGAAGGCCGATTTCCATTCGCGTGCACAAGCCAGCCAGATGGCTAGCAGTGCAGCGAGAGGGAGAGTGAAGTTGGTATCAGCGAGTTTGGTAAATGCGAGCCAGGAAATCATAAGCCAGTCTGTAATCGATAAGAGAAGGTCATTAGGCAGCTTTCTTGCGATAAGCAATCAGCAGCATGACGATACCCAACACGATCAACGGTACTGATAACATCTGTCCGGCAGAGATAGTGATATTGGCGAAGTGCACTTCGTAATCCGGTATGCGGAAGTATTCGGTGAAGAAGCGTGCCGAGCCATACAACAAGCAGAACATGCCGCCGACTGCCATGCGTGGACGTTCCTTGCGGGCGAACAGCCAGAGCAGGATAAACATCAGTACGCCATCAACCAAAGCTTGGTACAGAGGCGATGGATGACGTGGCAAGTTATCGACATTCGGCCAGATCATTGCCCATGGTAACGATGCGTCGGCAACGCGGCCCGGCAATTCTGCATTGATGAAGTTACCGAGACGACCAAAGGCATAACCGAGCGGCACCATAGGCGCGATGAAATCCCACACGTCGAGTACATTGCGTTTTTGTTTGTGGGCCCAAATACTCATCGCAAACAGTACGCCGAGGAAGCCGCCGTGGAAGGACATGCCGCCTTTCCATACCTTGAAGATTTCCAGCGGATTCGAGAAGTAATAGCTAGGATCGTAAAACAGAACTTCGCCCAACCTGCCGCCTATCACCACGCCGAGTACACCGTAGAACAACATGTCCTCGATGTCTTCCTTGCGCCAGCCAGCGCGAGCAATATGCGGCTGCTTGATGCGTATGCGTGCCAGCCAGATGAACTGCGCAAAGGCAGCCAAATACATCAAACCGTACCAGCGGATGGCGAGTGGTCCGATTGAAATGGCAATCGGATCGGGCATAGGATGAATCCACATGTTCTATTTCTTTCGCAATAATTCAAGAAAAGCGTTCAGCACCGGCGACGTATTATCGCGTCGCCATGCCAAACCGGTTTCGACTAAAGGCGTTTTATTTGCCAGCGCTTTATAGTCGACACCAGGACGTTTTAGGTTTGAGACGGATTGTGGCACAAGCGCGATACCCATGCCGGCAGACACCAAACCGATGATGGTTTGCATCTGTATTGCTTCCTGCCCGATATGCGGCGTCAAACCGGCGTCGCGATAACAAGCCAGAATCGCGTCGTGAAAGGCAGGAGCAATCCGTCGGGGGAAAATAATCAGCGGCATCTCGGCTACAGCCTGCAATGCCACGGTCTGTTTTCCACGCAAAGCCTTCAATCCCTTAGGTGCGGCCAGAATCAAAGGTTCAGATAAAACAGGTAAATAATCCAGTTGCAGCTTGGCTTTGTCCGGCAAAGGCGGGATCAGCAGGCCGACATCAATGCGCCCTTGGGCCAGATCGTCCAGTTGAATGTCAGTGGTCGCTTCGCGCAGATCGATTTCCACATCGGGATACGCTTCGCGGAATTCGCGCAGGAAGGGTGGCAGCACGCTGTAATCGGCAGTCGAGACAAATGCCAGCGACAAGCGGCCGGATGCGCCGGATGCCGCGCGTCGCATCAAATCAGGCAAGGCTGCGGTTTGTTGCAGGATGCGGCGTGCTTCTGGCAGCAGAGCGATGCCAGCCGGCGTCAGTGCCACGCTGCGACTGGTGCGGCGGAATAGTTGCACACCCAGCATGGCTTCCAGCGCTTGTATCGACTGCGACAAAGGCGGCTGCGTCATGTGCAGACGTAGCGCAGCACGGCCAAAGTGCATTTCCTCGGCGACGGTGACGAAGTAGCGTAGTTGTCTTAATTCGATATTCATGGCGATAATTTACCTCATATCAATATATTTTACATATTGATCATGATGGAATCATATATTTGACACATGGCTCGACGCAAGGCAATCTAGGCGCTCTTTTCAAGGATTTGCCCTGTTACCGGGCAGGCAATCGTTGCAGCCTTTATTGCAACGTACCGATTTGCATTCTTTCTGGAGTCATCATGGCATTCAATCGCCGCTCGAAAAATATTACGCAGGGTATCTCCCGCAGCCCGAATCGCTCTATGTATTACGCAATGGGCTACGAAAAGGAAGATTTCGACAAACCTATGGTCGGTATCGCCAACGGTCATTCGACGATCACGCCATGTAACTCTGGTCTGCAAAAGCTGGCAGATATCGCTATCAAGACCATCAAGGATGAAGGCGGCAATCCACAAGTATTCGGCACACCGACGATCTCCGACGGTATGTCCATGGGTACGGAAGGCATGAAGTATTCGCTGATTTCGCGCGAAGTCATCGCCGACTGTATCGAAACTGCAGTCAACGGCCAATGGATGGACGGCGTGTTGGTCATTGGTGGTTGCGACAAAAATATGCCAGGCGGCATGATCGCGATGTTGCGCACCAACGTGCCTAGTATTTATGTCTACGGCGGCACCATCAAACCAGGTAACTGGAAAGGTAAAGACCTGACCATCGTTTCCGCATTTGAAGCGGTCGGTGAATTTACCGCTGGCCGTATGTCGCAAGAAGATTTCGACGGTATCGAACGCAATGCTTGCCCATCGGCTGGTTCCTGTGGCGGTATGTACACCGCGAACACCATGTCGTCTTCGTTTGAAGCGTTGGGTCTGGCATTGCCTTACTCATCGACCATGGCTAATCCTGACGATGAAAAAGTCGGCTCCGCAGCGGAATCCGCACGCGTACTGATCCAAGCGATCAAGAACGACTTGAAGCCACGCGATATCGTGACACGCAAAGCAATCGAAAACGCAGTTGCCGTCATCATGGCAACCGGCGGTTCGACCAATGCGGTCTTGCACTTCCTGGCAATTGCACACGCAGCAGAAATCGATTGGACCATCGACGACTTCGAACGCATGCGTAAAAAAGTCCCAGTCATCTGCGATCTGAAACCATCCGGTAAATACGTGGCAACCGATTTGCATAAAGCTGGCGGCATTCCACAAGTCATGAAAGTATTGCTCGACGCAGGTTTGCTGCATGGTGATTGCATGACGATTACCGGTCAAACCGTTGCTGAAGCGCTGACTAATATTCCGTCGGTTCCACGTGCTGATCAAGACGTGATCCACACCATCGACAAGGCTTTGTACGCGCAAGGTCACTTGGCGATTTTGAAAGGCAATCTGTCACCTGAAGGTTGTGTTGCCAAAATTACCGGTTTGAAAAATCCAGTCATCACTGGTCCTGCACGTGTGTTCGACGACGAATACACGGCAATGGACGCGATCATGGCGAAGAAGATTGTCGCTGGCGACGTACTCGTCATGCGCTATCTGGGACCTAAAGGCGGTCCAGGTATGCCTGAGATGTTGGCGCCAACTTCAGCACTGGTCGGCCAAGGTTTGGGTGAATCGGTAGGCTTGATTACCGATGGTCGTTTCTCTGGCGGTACCTGGGGCATGGTCGTTGGTCACGTATCGCCAGAAGCATTCGTTGGTGGTCTGATTGGCTTGGTCGAAGAGGGCGACTCTGTCACTATCGATGCACATCAATTGCTGATTCAATTGAATGTATCGGAAGAAGAAATCGCACGTCGTCGCGCCAACTGGAAACAACCTGCACCACGTTATACACGTGGTGTATTGGCAAAATATGCAGCCTTGGCATCGACTGCAAGTAAAGGCGCTGTTACAGGCTGATGCTTGTTTGATGCATGAAAAAAAGCCGGATTGTTATCCGGCTTTTTTTATTGGTGTGATCGTTTAATATCGCGTGGCGAACGTCTACTTTCGACCCAAAGCGGACATTGGAGGAAACTAGTGCTAAGAAAAGATTTCTACGACGCTTTGAGGCGCATCCGCTCCGAAAAAGCGCTGATGGTTCCTAAACGTCTGGTCTGCGGCAGCTTCGCTACGGGGAAACAATGCCCGTTCGTACTCTACTAATGCGGCCTCAATATCACTAGGATTTGCACAAATAGCCTTTCCCAATTCGGCTCCATCATATATTGCAAGGTTGGCTCCTTCGCCCGCAAACGGCGACATCAAGTGAGCGGCATCACCCAGTAAGGTCACGCCCGGTATTCGTTCCCATCTATGATTGATTGGAAGAGCATATATCGGCCTTACAACCGGCTTCGTCTCACCATCGGTAATTAGTGCCCTCAACTGAGGAGCCCAGTCATCGAATTCAGCAGCAATGCGTTTTAGTGCCGTTATTGGATTGTTGAAATCAATCTCACTAATCCATGCCTCTGACTTATTCAACGCAATGTAGGTGTGCAAAGTTCCACTCGCGTAACGGTGCGCCAAAATACCTTTCCCTGGTTCCACTGCCATCAGCGTGCCAGTGCCAATTGCGTCTGCGCTTGGCTTATGTCGAGTGTCGCCATTGAAAAGGTTGGTTTCTATGAAGGTGGTGCCTATGTACGTCGGATTTATAGAAGAAAGAAGCGGACGAACTCTTGACCATGCGCCGTCGGCGCCAACCAGCAGGTCGGCAGTTACGGAAGAGCCATCGGAGAATGTCAGTCGATGCCGACCATCATTCAAACGATTGGTTTTTGCGACTTTGTGGCCCCACTTGATGGCATCCACAGGCAATGATTCGATGAGAAGCTGGCGAAGCTCTCCTCTATCTACTTCCGGTTTGGCGAGACTACCCAAACCGGGCTTATCTAATAGAACATTCCCGTGCCTATCGACCACTCGTTTGGCATCCTCACTCGGAAGAATGAGACTAAGGAATTTTTCGTAGAGACCTGCGGCTTTTAATCCCAACTGACCGTTGTATTCGTGAATATCAAGCAACCCACCTTGGTCACGTGCACGCGACGATGTCTCTGCTTCATAAATGGTCGCCTGGATTCCATTGATGTACAGAACACGTGCGAGCGTCAATCCACCCAAGCCAGCACCTACAATTGCAATTTGAGAATTTAATGATGACTTCGACAAGCTGAGAGATTTTTTCATGGCGCGTTCCTATAAATACGGCGCGTCGCGCTAAAGCACAACCGTTCGTAATAAATCCGACAGATGTCGGGGGAAACGCTGGTCAACCCATAAGTGCCGGTTGACGTGTATGCGGTCGTCAGAACTGTGGCTCAGGAGCCAAATGCCGAAACCGTTTTTCGCGGAGTTTTGGAAGTATTACACATTCCTACATTTTGGCAAGCGCACATCGCTGTCACGCTGATGTCCGCTATTGGCCGAAAGCTGACGTATGCTTTCGACTCAAAGCAGACATTGCAAAATTGAGCGCAATGCCTACTTTGAAAGATGTTCACAAAGATTATTTAAAAGGAAGTGAAATTGATATTTCACTTCCTTAAAAATTCTGATTGCTAAAACCGATGCTGGATGCCGGCCATCATACCGGTCTGGTTGTTGGCGTAACCTTTGTCATCACGTGATACACCAATCAGTTGTCCGTTCTTTGCCTTGGCGTAAGCAGCAGTCAAGTACAGATCCGTACGCTTCGACAATGCATACTTCGCGCGTAGTGTGAGCATGTATGGATCTGCATCGGTGTTGGCCGCAACATTCTTGATGTCCTGATAGGAGAGCAGGGCGATCAGGGTCAGCGCCGGAGTAGTTCTGTATGTAAGGCCGCCCCAGTAAAAATTGCTGCGCAAGTCGGTCGCATTATTTGCAAAGGTCTTTTTGTAATTGCGATAGCCAAGATCCAATCCCCAAGTATCGTTGAATTGATAGTCGCCAGCCAGATGCATGATCGTAGCTTTATCGTATGCACCAAAGCCGTTGGCTGCGCCATTCGCGCGTTGCACGGTCGCGGCGAGGTGCAAAGGACCGCGGTCATAACCTGCACCCAGGTCGAATTGGGAGCCAGCTTGCGTGTTGCCGGCAACCTCACCAAAACCATAGTTTGCGCCGACTTTGAAGTCGCCGAATTTGCCCAAGTACTTAACCATATTTGGTGAGTTGGTCACCATGCCATCTTTGCGATCGCCGGTTGCACTGCCTGCAGTCACCCATGAATAAGCGGCCGAATAGCCGGTAGGATCAAATTGCCCGATGAAATCATAGGTGGTGGTGAAAGAACGACCGGCAATGATACGGCCCCAGCTACCTTCCAGTCCGACATTGGCCTGACGGCCGAAAAAATCAGGAGCATCTTGCGCGCCGGTGTCTACCTTGAGGCCACTTTCCAATTGGAATACTGCTTTCAAACCGCCACCCAGATCTTCAACGCCACGGAAGCCCAGACGCGAAGTATTCATCGTGCCGGAGTTCAGCCGGGCTAAACCATCTTTATTCGCATTGGCGTTGTTCACATACTCGACGCCGGTATCCATGATGCCGTAGATGGTGACGTTGGATTGCGCGTAAGCGCCGGTAGCCATCAGGCCGAATGCGGCGAACATTGCTGTCGCCAGTTTTTTCATTTTCATTTTTTAAATCCCTCAAGAATCGGATGTTTTCGTGTGTTGATGCTTGCTTGTGCTGGTTGATGCAATACGACTACGCGGTACAAATTTATTGCCTGCTGCGGATGCGCCCCCTTTCTGTGTTCCATGACTACAGTCTGTAAGGCCCATGACGCGTGTTGCGGCAAAGCTATCCATGCGCACCCATTGCTATAGCAGGTGGGCAGAACGATGCCGGTCGCGTCAGGGCCGCTCCCCCGCTTGCAAGCGAGCCGAGATTTGCTGCACCACGAGAGGCAGGTCGGCGACGCTATCAATCACATAGTGCGCACCAGCCTCACGCAGGCGCTGTTCCGCATTCGCTTTCAGAGTTGCGACCTGTTCCGGCGGCAGTTGCGCCAACTGTTCCTGCGTATGGCCGACTTCATTACCGGACAGGGAAACACCGACGCTCCACATGCCGGCGCGCAAACCTTCATGGATGCCAGGTACGGTGTCATCCACCTTGATGCAGCCGGCCACGTCGCCGATCTTGAGTGCCAGTACATTCGCGAGCGCCATATATGGACCAGGGCGACCACCGGCAGCCAGTTCATCACCGGCAATCACATGATCCGGCGCGATACCTTCTTGCGCCGCCAGTGGCAGCAACACGTCTAGTACCACGCGTGGATAACCGGAACAGGAGCCGACCTTTAAACCTTGCGCACGTAAAGTTTCCAAAGTAGCAGCAGCGCCGGTGATGGCTTGCGAGTATTCGCCGACCTTGGCGATTTGCATCGGCATGAAGCGCGCATAGAGCGCATCGACATCCTGGTCGGTCGGCGGCTTGCCCGTGCATTGCTGCCACTGTGCTGCGATAACGGCGTCATTCAGCAAGGTGCGGATGTGCTGCCATTTGGATAAGCCCATAGGACCGCGCGCCTGTTCCAGGCTGATGTCTATGCCAAAGCTTTTGAATGCATCGACAAAGATTTGGGTCGGTGCCAGTGAACCGTAGTCGACCAGCGTGCCGGCCCAATCGAAGATCACGGCTTCCAGTGGAATGGCCGGTTTGGCGGAGTTGAGCATGATGAATCCTTTGTATTCGTTGTATGAGGGAAGCGTTTTAATTTGCGATGTTGGAAATGAAGTTGCGCCCGCGCGGCCCTTGCAAGGCGAGCTGCACCAGGCCATCCATGCTGTCGACGATGCCGTAGCTGGCAGGATCGGTGCTGACGCCCAGGCCTTCGAGGAAAGCGATCAGGCGCGCGACTGCCGCCTCGGTATGCGTGGCGTCGAAGATACGCAGCAGCAAGGCATCGACTTGCGCATCCTTGCCGAAGGCAAGGCGCATGACGTGCGGTAACGAGAACGAACAGGCGATGCCGTGTACCACGCCGTGCGTCAAAGTAATGTCATATGAAAGTGAATGGGCGAGTGCGGTCTTGGTATTCGAAAAAGCCAAACCCGCCTGCAGCGCGGCACCAGCCATGCGTTCACGCAGGGACAAATTGCCAAGGTCCTGCATCAGCAAGGGCAGGCTTGCCAGGATCTCGCGCGCCGCGCCGAAAGCCAGGCTGGAAGAAACCGGATTGCGATTGACGTTCCAGATAGCTTCCAGGGAATGTGACAGTGCATCGAGTCCACTTGCCAGCGTCGTCGATGCCGGCACACTCAACATTAGCGTCGCATCTATCATTGCAGTCTGCGGCCAGGTCCATGCGCAATGCAGTGAATACTTATTGCCGGCTGCCGCATCCCATACCGTGGCCCATGGCGTCACTTCACTGCCGGTGCCAGCCGTGCTCGGGATGGCAATCAAGGCCTTGGCACCGACGCCGGACAACTGAGCGCCACCACGCAAATGTTCCAGCAGTTCGTCGAAGCGACCCGATGGTGTCGGCGTCAGCATGACCTTGGCACAGTCGATGACACTGCCACCGCCAAGCGCGATGATGCATTCCACATCTGCGTAGCGCTGCCAGATCCGTTCATACATCGCCGCCAGCCAGCTAATGTCAGGATTCGGTTGCACTGCGTTTTCAATGCCGACCAACTGCTTGCCCAGCAAGCTTGCGATCTGTCCTTCGATGCCGAGGGCGGCTGCTTCCGGAAAGGTAATCAGTAGTGCACGCCTGTCACCAAGCAAAGTTGCAAGGCGTGACAAGCCCTTGGTGTCGGTATGAACCGACACCGGATTGTGATAATTCCACATGGTTTGTTTTTTCTAGAGTGAAAGTTCAGATGAACTCCCAGGACTTACACCGCGCAATATCAGTGCGTGTGACCGTCCTGGATCATTTGCCGCAGGCGGCTCGATAGTGTGTCTGCGACCACTACCATCAGGGTCACCACGACGATGCAGGTCGCAGTTTCCTGGTACTTGAATAGCTTGAGGCTGTTGACCAGTTCAAAGCCGAGACCACCGGCGCCGACCATGCCCAATACAGTGGCTTGGCGCAGATTGACTTCGAAGCGATACAGCACGGTTGCAATCCACGCGGTGATGACTTGCGGCAGCACGCCGAAGGCAATGACTTGCAGCGGACCTGCGCCGGTAGCACGCAATGCTTCGAGTGGACCTTCGTCGATTTCTTCTATGCTTTCAGCAAAGAATTTGCCGACCATGCCGATGCCGTGCAATGCCAATGCCAGCACACCAGGGAAGGGACCAAGGCCGACAGCCGAAACGAAGATCAAGGCCAGGATCAATTCATTGATGCTGCGTGTGATGTTGAGGAACTGGCGCACGGTCTGGTAGACGAGGCGATTTTTATTCAGGTTACGTGCCGCGAGGAAGGACACCGGAATCGCGCCAAGTACGCCTAGCAATGTGCCCCACAATGCGATCTGCAAGGTCTCGATCGCAGGACCGACCAGCGAGCCGAGTATGCTCCAGTTCGGCGGAAAGGAACGACTGAGGAAGTCACCGATTTGCGGCAAGCCATTCGCCAGTTCCGTCCAGCTCAGTTGCGTGCCGCGCGCGCTCCATGCCAGCACGAAAGCAGTCAATACGACAGCGGCGATGCACAGCAACCAGGAACGTATGGTCAGTGGGCGTGGACCAGTCCAGATGTAGTTGTGATAGCTCGCGTCGTCGCGCGTTGCTCGTAGTGATGCACTCATGATAAAGCTCCTTGCAAAGACAGCTCTGCGGGATGCTGGATTTCACTATGTGTGGCGCCGTTGGTAGCTATTTGCGTTTCTTGCGCCTTATCGAAGCCGCCATAAATCAGGTTGATATGCGATTCCCTCAGCTCACTGCTGCGACCATCGAACACCAGCTTGCCGCCGGCGAGGCCGACTATGCGATCACCGAATTCCCGTGCGTATTCAACCTGATGCAAATTGCAGATCACGGTGATGCCCAGTTCGCGGCAAGCATCGCGCAAGTATTGCAATACCAGGTGCGCGGTTTTTGGATCAAGGCTGGCGATAGGTTCATCGGCCAATATGACTTTCGGCTGCTGTGCCAGTGCACGTGCAATACCGACGCGCTGACGCTGGCCGCCGGACAACGCATCGGTACGTTCGCCGGCCTTGTGTTCCAGTTCGACCCGGCGCAGGCAATCCATCGCCAGCGCCACATCCTGTTTCGAAAACAATTGCAGCAGGGAAGACAGTGTCGACACCTGACCGAGACGACCGGTCAATACATTCTTCAGCACTGATAAGCGCGGCACTACATTGTGATGCTGGAAGATCATTGCCACTTGCTGACGCAATCCGCGCAGATTGCGACGGCTGCCGGTGTTCGTCGCATCAAAGCCGGCGACGGACAATTCACCACCGCTCGGTGTAATCAAGCCATTGATACAACGCAGCAGAGTAGATTTGCCGGCACCCGACGGGCCGAGGATTACCAGGAATTCACCGGGTACGACATCAAGGTCGATACCGCGCAGCACGACATTCTTGCCGTATTGCTTGGTGAGGGAACGGATCTTGATCATTTCATCCCCTTGAGATCAAGGTTGAGTATCTTGGCCGCATCACGCACGACGTTGTAAGCGCTGTCATCGGTCGCGACAAAACCATTCAAGACACCCTGGTCGCCCCATTTGACGTCCTTGATATTGGCGAAAGCTGCGGCGATCTTTTTCTTCAGTGCCGGATCCAGATCCTTGCGCCAGACCATAGGCGACTCCGGGATATCAGGTGAAGCCCAGATAATATTGAAATCGGATTCCTTGACCACGCCCTTGGCAATCGCGGAAGCCAGGATACGATCCGCCACTGCGGCAGCGTCTACCTTCTTATTCGCCACTGCCAAAATACTGGCGTCATGTGAACCTGAGAAAATCACGCGGGAAAAGTATTTGTTTGGATCGATATTGTTTTTACGCAGGCCGGCGCTCGGGAAAAGATGGCCGGAAGCAGAAGTCGGATCAACGAAAGCCATGGTCTGGCCTTTCAGTTGTTCGATGTTTTGTATACCGCTGTCCTTGCGCACGATGATCAAGCTCTTGTAGAAGCTCTTGCCGTTCTTCTTGGTTTCGGCGACGGAGAAAGCTTCAACGTTAGCGACCGAGCTGGCGAGTACATAAGAGAAAGGGCCGAGATAGGCGACGTCCAGTTTCTTCGCACGCAAAGCTTCGATGATGCCGTTGTAGTCGGTTGCGATGAACGGCTTGACCGGCATGCCCAGTTGGTCCTGCAGGCTGCTGATGACTTGCTTGCTGTTTTCCAGCATGGCTTGCGCATCTTCTGCCGGAATCAGGCCGATGGTCAGTGTCGGTGCTGCCAATGCAGGTTGGGTCAAGAGCGAGACACTGAGAACGCTCATGCAGAGTGCTAAAAGAAAACGTCGTTTCATGATTGATCCTTAATCGTTGCCGTGTTGGTCGGTGTAAGCCGGAGTAACTGAAAACAAATACGGAATTGGATTTGTTTTGAACACGTGCAAGGTTAAGGACGTTTTATGACAGTCTTATTATCGAAATAATATAAAATGTGGCATCAAAGTATAGATAAAAGCTATAGATGACTTCTGCCCAACTCCGCGCCTTCCTTGCCGTCGCTCGCCACCGTGGCTTTTCCGCTGCTGCGCGTGCGCTCGGCTTGAGTCAGCCGACCTTAACTACTCAAGTGCAAGCGCTGGAGCGTGAGTACAACGTGGAATTATTTTTTCGGCGTGGACGCAGGATAGATCTCAGTGAAACCGCACAACGTTTGTTACCGATCGCACAAAATATTGCCGAGCTGGAAGTCGATGCGCTCAACCTATTGGTCAATTCGGGGACGCTGCATGCAGGAAGTTTGCGTATAGGTGCGGTGGGCCCATTCCATGTCATCGAAATGGTGGATGTTTATCGCGCGCGCTATCCCAAGGTGGAGTTGTCTATCAAGCTGGGCAACTCGGCACAATCGCTCAATGACCTGGAAAACTATGTCACCGACGTCGCGATACTGGCCAATTTTTCGAATGACGCACGCTTTATAAGCGTGCCTTATGCCAAACATCCGGTAGTACTGTTTGCGCACATCGATCACCCGTTCGCCAAACGCGACTCCGTGACGCTGAAGGAACTGGAGCACCAGCCGCTGCTCATGCGCGAACGAGGGTCTACCACGCGCCTGGCCTTGGAAGCGGCGCTAGAAAAAGTCGGTGTACAGCCGCAAGTGGTGATGGAAATCGGTAGTCGCGAAGCGCTGCGTGAAGCAGTAGCGCGTGGACTGGGTTTGGGTACTGTCTCGGATGCGGAATTCATTCCGGACCCGCGTTTTCGCAAAGTGTACATACAGGGAGATCCTGTCAGCACGCATACCTATGTGTATTGCCTGGCCGAACGGCGTGCAGGTCGCTTGGTCGGATCTTTTATGGATATCGCCGAACAGCGTGCTCTGTGATTCCTGCCTTCAGAACTGAACGCTTGTAAGCAGCGGTGCTGGATCCCGCTCGCAATATAAAGTCGCATCAGCAGTATAAAATCATGAATCCGACGATAGGAGGTTCCATGTACGTACCCAGCCATTTTGAAGAATCGCGCCAAGAAGTTTTGCATGACTTTATCGCGACTCATCCATTCGGTGCGCTTATTACGCATGGCGCCGACGGCTTGGATGCAAACCATATTCCTTTCGAGCTGGATGCCAAAGTAGGTGAACGAGGTTTGTTGCGTGCGCATGTGGCGCGTAACAACCCTGTCTGGCAGTCCATACAGAACGGGGATGATGTGCTGATTATCTTTCGCTCGGAAGATGCCTATGTCTCTCCCAATTGGTATCCCAGTAAACATGAAGCACACAAACAAGTTCCGACATGGAATTACCGTGTGGTTCATGCTCATGGTCGCATCACCGTTCATGACGATGAGAAATATGTACGTGGTGTCGTCGCGCGATTGACCAGAAATTTTGAGGCGAGCGAAGCCATACCTTGGAAGATGGGTGATGCACCTCAAGACTACATAGACATGATGCTAAAAGCCATCGTGGGTATTGAAATCGACATTACTCGATTGGTAGGAAAATTCAAACTAAGCCAGAATCGGGAAGACCGTGATCGACTGAATGCAGGCAAAGTATTAGTCGATAAGGGAAGCAGCATCTTGGGTAACGCAATGCTGAATGCCAAGTAATCATTGGAATGGTCGGCAACTTTTAGTCGTTCACTGAATATCCGCTTCTGGCCGATAACGGACATTTCAGTATTGAATGATATCCAAGTGATATCACATCAATCATTGCAAGTATCCTATTCACTTTGACAGACAGGATTGTCGCCTCAGCATAGGTTCGTTTCCTATGCAAATCATTGTCTATGCTGACGAGCAGCGGATGACTGCTGCCTGAATTCTATTGATTGATGATTACACGATGGTCTAAACTAATGACCAGTCGTTCATTTAAGTGTCGCTGTCGTTATCAGCGCAGCCGTGTCGATCTAGAAAAACAAATCACGAACAGAGCAATCAGCAATACAAAAACAGCTATGACATCAATTTCAAAAAAACAAGCCAGCGCAGAAAAATCCAGTGTGACAAAAACGCGCGTGCGTTTGTTGCCGGAAGTGCGCCGTCGGCAGATTCTGGATGCAGCACTGATCGAATTTGGTTCGCTGGGCTTTACTGCAGCGAGTATTTCAAAGATCGCCCAACGCGCGGGTACATCCAAGGCCAACCTCTACGTGCACTTTGCCAACAAGGATGAAATTTTCGAAACCTTGCTCAAAGATTTGCTCGCTCCATCACAAGGATTTTGGCAGCACGTGCAAGGAGATCTAAACCTCGATGAGCAGATTGATGCATTTATCGATAATACGTATGCGGGTCTCACACCTCAGACGATTGAAGTCATCCGACTTGTGATCTCAGAGAGTCACCGTGTGCCGGCATTGATCCAGCGATGGCACGAAGAAACCGTGATGCCGGCGCGGGCCGAACAGCAACGTCAGATTGATCAGTATGTGGCGAAGGGTGAGATGTTTGCGAATCCGCTCACTGACAACTTTAGTTTCGTCATGGCACCGGTGTTCTATGCGGCTGTCGCAAAAATGATCTTTGATCCGACTATGGCCGAGAGCGAGTATCAGAAGATCAAGGAAACACATCGCAAGGTGTTGCATATGCTGTTGAAGCCGCAAACGTAATGCTCATGGCATTGAGTATGTGAATACGTTGGGTCGCGGCAGTTGGTGAAATTTCTTTCATTGCAGATTGGAGATCGATCATGAACAACAAGCCTACGATTATTTTGGTACATGGTTTTTGGGGTGGTGCTGCACATTGGAGCAAGGTCATTCTTGAGCTGTCACGCAAGGGCTACACATCTATTTACGCGGTTGAATTACCACTCACATCGCTGGCAGATGATGCCGAACGCACGCGAAAAATGATCGCCCAACAACAAGGTCCAGTCTTGCTGGTCGGTCACTCGTATGGTGGTGCCGTCATTACGGAAGCGGGGGATCAGCCGAACGTCATTGGTCTGGTGTATATCGCAGCATTTGCTCCTGACGCTGGAGAAAGCGCCGGTGGCATTACCCAAGAACATCCGCCTGTTGCTGTACAAAATCTTGCGCCTGATAGCGATGGTTATTTATGGGCCAAGCAGAATAAATTCCACGAAAGCTTTTGTCAGGATCTGACGCCGGACGAAGGGCTGGTGATGGCGGTCACGCAAAAAGCTCCTCTTGCCAGCACCTTCGGCGACACGATCACTGCGCCTGCATGGAAAAAGAAACCATCGTGGTATCAAATTTCAAGTGAAGACAGAATGATCGCGCCAGTGAATCAGGAGCGGATGTCAGCACGGCTAGGTGCTAGAAAAATCATCACGTTGAAAGCAAGTCATGCTTCGCTGGCGTCGAAGCCGGTAGAAGTCACTGCATTGATCGATGAGGCTGCGACGGAAGCATTGAAAGGCTAACAGGCTCGCATCTATTTGCCTGGAAGCCAATCATCCATCTAGATCAACGATTCGGTCGCCTTCGCCGGGTATGCAGCCATCGGCGATAGGTGACCAGCCATGATGTACGACGACGCGCTTGCCATCGTGGCAAATTTCGACGCGTTCACTAGCGGGAAATTTTTCTTGGACGAATGTTTCGACGGTAGCCGGTAAACTGATCTTCAGTTTCATCGCGTAGCGGTCATCCTCGGGATGATCATCAAGATGCAATAGCGGCACAAAGCTTGATGCAAACATCAGCCAGTGCGAATTGACAGCGACCGGTTCCGGCGCATAACCAGCCTGACGCAGCCAAAGCTGCGCGCGCTCGCGCAGATCGTCACCATCGGATAAATTACCCCATGCTGCTGCAAGTATTTCCATCACCCACTGATTGCAATTCTGATAGCTCAAGCCGTATGCATAAGCGTTGGCACTATAGCTCGCTGCCAGCAATCGCAGTGCGCGCGTTTTATCGAGCGATGTGACTTTAAGCATCTGCGCTGGATCGGATGGCAGCTTCACGATCGAGATGTAGCCCAGCGCTGGATTGTCGATGCCCATCGCGAATCCGGCGACGCCCTGATCATAGATGCGTGGACGTTCTTCATCGCAAGCATAGTAGAGCTGGCGCGCAGTCCATGTCGCGTCATCATCGCGCCATGCGATGGCGGTATGTGAGTAACGGATATTAAAGCGCGACAAGTCCAGGCCGGAGCGACTGATTAATGCTGCGCCGCTATTCGTCGCAGCCAACTCATCACGGACGACAGCTGCAAAGCGCAGCACGCGATCTTGCTGACTCGCGGTGAGTTGTTGGGTTCGATCACAAAAGTTCGATAGGGCCGAGGAACCTGATGCAGCATTTGCTGTGCCGACCACCGCAACAGTCGCGGCGATCAGCAAGGATGCAAGTAGACGACGTACTCTCACAGACCAACTAAGCGCGGAGCAAGTTCGTCATGCCAATTGTCGGCGAGGACAAGGTAGAACGCTTCTCGCGTATCACCACGGGCGAACTCCAAACCGTATACGCGGTTTTGCGCATAGACGAGATCACCGCGACCTAGAGCTTGCTTGTCCATCACGGCTGCTGGCAGATCCAGCACGATGCGTTGCTGTGTATCGTCAGCCTGCATCGTGACCCGGCGGAAATCAGCTTTGCCAGGTGCCTCAGCCACGTCGGTGATGCGGTAATCACCATCGGCTCTCTTCTCATCTCTACTCGAACTGTTGCTTGAATCATGCAACGAGCCTGACACGCTGCCGCTGGAGGCAGAACCAGCACTCGAGGCTGACGATGCAAAACTCTCTGCCTGTGCGTGGAACGCGGAGCCTGTCATTACAAGAAAGCAGGCGAGGCGAAGGCTAGGTGGGAAGTTCATGGTGATGCTCCTTTTCTTATTACATAAAACCAATGTGAGTTGTCTGACTGTCAACGTGACTGCAGAGTTCTGACGCGGCATAGCGCCAGCATCTCACATTGCTGAGAAAAATACTAATGACCAATCGGTCATTAGTGATGATACACTATTTAATGATCGATCGGTCAGTAATGTATCTGGTGATGTCTTCCATCGCTTTTACGTCTTCAGCGCCGGTCTATCTCCCCTTTGACCCTATAGGAAATATCATGAATAAGTTCTCAACAATCGCTTTGCCCTTGGCCTGTATTTCGTTCATTACACTGGCTGGTTGCGCTAGTACAGCACCTGTTCCGTACGTCAAACTCAACTCCGCACCTCAACTGCAACCGAACTCGCAAAAGGACGCCGACAAAACGCCTTATGTCTATTCTTCGAATGTGAATTGGACGGACTATTCCACCATCGTCATGGAGCCGGTCACTATCTACAACGGACCTGATCATCAGTTTGGAGATTTGTCGGAAGCCGACAAACAGGAACTTGCCAACTATATGGACGCAAGGTTCAAAAAAGTATTGAGCGAACGGTTTCGGATCGCCACCAACACAGGACCCAATACTCTCAAGTTGCGATTGACCTTGACCGGTGCAGGCACCAACACCGCGGTGGCATCGACGGTTACGCGTTTTGACTTGGCCGGTATGCCTTACAACGTTGTTCAATCAGCGCGCGGGAAAGAAGGAATCTTTATGGGATCAGTCAGCTATTCGGTGGAAATTTATGATGCGACAAGCAACCAACTCTTGAAAGCATACGTGACGAAGCAGTATCCCAATGCGATGAATATTGCGGCGACTTTCGGCTCACTGAGCGCTGCCAAAACCGGTATAGAAAAAGGGGCGGATGCCTTGGTCGCTCAGTTGAAATAGTCATCTGGCCGTACAGACAATTCACATTCCTTATGCGCAAGGATGTATGTCATGTGAAGCTGAAGGAGGGGTGCGCCTTAGTGGAAATGGCGCACCTTTTTCATTTGATTCCTGCAAATGTTGCAATGTAGTCCACGAGCGTAGCTCTCTCGTCAAAAACGTAAGTCATGTTAATATACGTTTTATATACGGTTAACTACATTTCATATAAATAGGCATTACATGGGTATCGTCAAAATCACGGAGCAGATGCATACGAATCTGCGACTCACTAGCGGAGCAATGAGCCGCTCTATCAACTCGCAAGCCGAGCACTGGCTGCGCGTCGGGATGATGGCAGAGTTAAATCCCGGTCTTTGTTATAACGAGATCTGCCAAAAATTAAGAGAAGCCGAACCGCAAGCTGCGGAGTCGCCGCAAGAAATAACACTATCGCTTGAGAAGGCATGATGGCCGCTCAAGTCGAAATCAAAACGCCTTCCGATATTGCGATGCTAAGGAAGTCTGGGGCATTGGCGGCACAAGTCCTCAGCATGCTTGTTGAACACGTCAGACCCGGCGTCACGACCAATGAGTTGGACCAACTATGTCACGATTACATCGTTGATGTGCTTGATGCAGTGCCCATCAATATCGGCTATCACGGCTACCCTAAAACGATATGTGCATCGGTCAATCACGTCATCTGTCACGGCATACCTTCCGACAAGCCATTGAAGAACGGCGATATCGTCAACATCGACGTGGCATTGACGAAGGACGGATGGCATGGCGATACCAGTCGCATGTATTTTGTGGGGCAGCCCAGCATCCTGGCCAAACGTTTGGTAAATACAACCTACGAAGCGATGCGTGCGGGAATCCTCGCAGTAAAGCCGGGCGCAACTTTAGGCGATGTTGGTTATGCGATTCAATCAGTCGCGCACAAGGAAGGTTTCAGCGTGGTCCGCGAATATTGTGGTCACGGTATAGGCAAGATTTACCACGAGGACTTGCAGGTGCTGCACTACGGTCAGCCGGGCACAGGCCTGAAGCTGCAAACCGGGATGGTATTCACGATAGAACCCATGATTAACGCGGGCAAACGACATTCAAAAGAAATGCCCGATGGATGGACAGTCGTTACCAAGGATCACTCCCTCTCTGCGCAATGGGAGCACATGGTTGCCGTGACAGAAACAGGCTTTGAAGTTCTAACGCAGTGGCCTGATGGATACGGAGATTATTCTCCGCTCGTTCCCTGATTCGAATCCTGCCTATGTTGGCCATGTCCAACGCCATGGCCTTTCTCTAGCAATTTATCCGTATTCATCGCGTTTGTGGCAAGCATCGATGGATTACACGGCATCGGCGCGGTGACGGATAATAGCGCCTACCTCATTTTGAGCATCATTTTTGGAATTCCCCCATGGAAATTAAAGTCAACTTTCTCGACAAGCTGCGTCTTGAAGCCAAGTTCGATGACTTCACAGTAATCGCCGATCAGCCTATCCGCTATAAAGGCGATGGTTCGGCGCCCGGTCCCTTCGATTACTTTCTGGCTTCATCGGCCTTGTGTGCGGCTTACTTCGTGAAGTTGTACTGCAACACTCGCAATATCTCTACCGAAAATATCCGCCTGTCGCAGAACAATATTGTTGATCCAGAAAACCGTTACCAACAGATTTTCAAGATTCAAGTTGAATTACCGGCAGATATCTCGGAGTCAGACCGCCGAGGTATCTTGCGTTCCATCGAGCGTTGCACGGTGAAAAAAGTGGTGCAAGCCGGACCCGAGTTTGTGATTGAAGAAGTAGAGAGTCTGGATGCCGATGCACAGTCCTTGCTGACCTTGAAGCCGGACGCTGACGCTGCCACCTATATCCCGGGCAAGGATCTGCCGCTGGAACAAACCATCGCGAATATGTCGGGCGTGTTGGCGAATTTGGGTATCAAGATTGAAATTGCTTCATGGCGCAACATCATTCCGAATGTGTGGTCGCTGCATATCCGTGATGCGCATTCGCCTATGTGTTTTACCAACGGCAAGGGTGCGACCAAGGAAAGCGCGCTGGCATCGGCGCTGGGTGAGTATATCGAGCGACTCAATAACAACCATTTCTATGCCGGATCGTTTTGGGGCGAAGACATCGCCAACGCGGAGTTTGTACATTATCCAAACGAGCGCTGGTTCAAGCCTGGTCGCAAGGATGCGCTGCCGACTGAGATTCTGGATGAGTACTGCCTGCAAATTTACAATCCCGATGGCGAGTTGCGTGGTTCGCATCTGATCGACACTAACTCTGGCAATGCGCAGCGCGGTATCTGTTCGCTGCCATATGTGCGGCAGTCGGACGGCGAGGTGGTGTATTTCCCATCCAATCTGGTCGAAAATCTTTACGTCAGCAATGGCATGAGTGCCGGTAATACGCTGGTCGAAGCACAGGTGCAATGTCTGTCCGAAATTTTCGAACGTGCAGTCAAACGTGAAATTCTCGAAGGCGAAATTGCCTTGCCCGATGTACCGCAAGAAGTGCTGGCGAAATATCCAGGAATTCTGGCAGGGATCAAGGGTTTGGAAGAGCAGGGCTTTCCGGTGCTGGTGAAAGATGCATCGCTCGGTGGAACTTATCCCGTGATGTGCGTCACCTTGATGAACCCCCGCACAGGTGGCGTGTTTGCCTCGTTCGGCGCGCATCCAAGCTTGGAGGTCGCGCTGGAACGTAGTCTGACGGAATTGCTGCAAGGGCGCAGTTTTGAAGGCTTGAACGATTTGCCACGGCCTACCTTTACAAGTGAAGCCGTGACTGAGCCATATAACTTCGTTGAACACTTCATTGATTCCAGCGGCATCGTGTCGTGGCGTTTTTTCAGTGCCAAAGCCGATTACGATTTTGTCGAATGGGATTTTTCTGGTCACGGAGAAAATTCCAATGCCGACGAAGCCGCGACCTTGTTCGGCATACTCGAAGGTATGGGTAAAGAGGTGTACACGGCGGTGTATGACCAGCTGGGTGCTACTGCTTGCCGGATTTTGGTGCCGGGTTACTCAGAAATTTATCCGGTAGATGATTTGATCTGGGATAACACCAACAAAGCACTGTTGTTCCGCGCCGATATTTTGAACCTGCATCAGCTGGACGATGACAGTCTGGAAGCACTGCTTGATCGTTTAGAGAACAATGAGCTGGATGATTACGGCGACATCGCCACATTGATCGGTATTGAGTTTGACGAGAATACGGAATGGGGACAGCTGACAGTGCTCGAGTTGAAGTTGCTGATCAATCTCGCTTTGCAGCAATTTGAAGAGGCGCATGATTTGGTGGGCGCCTTCCTGCAATACAACGACAACTCAGCCGAGCGCGGATTGTTTTATCAGGTTTTGAATGTAGTGTTGGAAGTGCTGCTCGACGACGACATGGAACTGGACGACTACGTGGTCAATTTCCGCCGCATGTTTGGCGACGCTCGGATGGATGCAGTATTGGGTGCAGTGGACGGCAGCGTACGCTTCTTCGGCTTGACGCCAACGAGTATGAAACTCGAAGGGTTAGACAGACACCATCGCTTGATCGACAGCTACAAAAAATTGCACAAGGCTAGAGCAAACGCGGCGGCTATAGCCAGTTAGGATTGCGAGTCATGGCTGGTGTGTTGATGCCGGCTTACGACTCAAATTCCAACTGAGGATGACAGGGTTGGTTGGTCGGACTGATCTCAGGTTGAACGCACCGCCATTGGCCAAGTCAGCACTATCTTCAAGCCGCCCAAGGCGCTGTGTGTGAGCTGCATCTGGCCATTGGTTGCATCTACCAGTTCGCGCGCGATGATGAGGCCGAGTCCGTGATGACCGGGGCCAGCCTCGTCTAGTTTGCCGCGATGTTGCAGGGTGTGCAGTGTGCCTGCATCGACACCCTTGCCATCATCTTCTATTACCAACTCAACGTTGCCATCTGCAGTCATCTGCCCTTGCATGCAGACGCGGCGTCGGGCGAAGCGCGCAGCATTTTCCATCAAGGCACCCAGCAATTCCTTCAGATCATCGAGCGGCACTGGCACACTCAGCGATGCAGGAATATCGATATCAAACACCAGCGATTCACCAACCGCGGTATGTTCAATCACACCGACGATTTGTTCTGCAGCTTGTTGTGGTGACGATGCGCTGGCGTAGAGATTGTTGCGTACGCTATCCACACGCAAGCGGCTGAGCTCAGCATTGACCGCCATGGTCATCGCACTGATCGCATGTTCGATACCGTCAGCCGCCTCGCTTGCACCGGCTGCTCGGGCGCGATTGCTTTGTGCTTCCAGTGCCGCCAGTGGCGTCTTCAGCGAATGTGCCAGATCGGCAGCGCGACGTTTGGCGCGCGTCAGATCGGCTTCGCGTGCATCCGCCAGGCGGTTGATGGCGTCTATCAATGGCGCTATTTCCTGAGGATGCGCATTGGTAAGGCGCGATGCAGGATGGTTCTGCAAGCGCAGCAATTCATGTCGCAATCTACCTAAAGGTTTGAGCCCAACGCTTACCTGCAAGGCGGCTGCGGCAACCAGTACCGCGCCAAGTATGGCGAGAAACAAACCGAGGTCATGACCAAATTCCTTGCGCGCTACATATTGCTGGACCTTGTCTTGCGCTAGCTGCAGCAGTATTGGGGGTGTATCAGCTGATAGCAATATGCTGCGTTCCAACAAGAACAGTCGCTGCCCGAAAGGGCCGTCGATGGTGCGGGTACGCCAGTTGCTAAGCGGAGGTGCAGGAGTTGGTAGTGGCAGCGATTCATCCCACAGTGAACGTGAACGTTGCATGCCCTTGGAGTTGCTCACTTGCCAGTACAGTCCGCTGGACGGCAAGTTGAAGCGCGGATTGGCTGGTGCTTCATCCACTTGTGGTTCTTGATTGGGACTCAGCCTCAAATCAGATAACAGAATGATGGCTTCGTTTTCCAACTCCACTGCTACGCGTCGTTCGATGTGACGGGCAAACAGCCAGGTCATGACGAACCACGCAATCAGCATCGCAATCAGGACGGCGAAGGCCGCCGACAGCAACAGGCGTAAGCGAAGCGAGCGAGTGCTCAATCGCCTGATCCCGACAACATGTAGCCGAAGCCGCGACGGGTTTCAATCAGGTCGGCGCCGAACTTGCGCCGCATGCGCAACACCAGTGCCTCGATGGCATTGGTATCGCTACCTTCGTTGTCGCCGTACAAATGCTCGGCCAGTTCACCAGCTGATACTGGTCGTCCGGGTTGATGTGCGAGGTAAGAGAAAAATCGAAATTCCAGCGGTGACAAGCGTACCGGCTGATTATCCACGGTAGCCGTCATGCGTCGGGTATCCAGCGTCAATGCACCGCAAGTCAGGATAGGATCGGCGTGACCGGCCGCACGACGCACCAGTGCTCGCGTGCGTGCAATTAATTCGGCGACTTCAAAAGGCTTGGCCAGATAGTCATCGGCACCGGTTTCTATGCCCTCGACTTTTTCAGCCCAGTTGCTGCGCGCCGACAGGATCAAGACCGGGAAAGTACGCTTGGCCGCAC
The DNA here is from genome assembly GCF_059416385.1 of Herminiimonas sp. GW821-FHT09C12. Lineage (NCBI taxonomy): Bacteria > Pseudomonadati > Pseudomonadota > Betaproteobacteria > Burkholderiales > Oxalobacteraceae > Herminiimonas > Herminiimonas sp. GW821-FHT09C12. The sequence continues at coordinate 94,785 of NZ_JBWKPC010000001.1, read as the reverse complement.
GCCAGCGCTTGAGTACAGATAAGCCATCGAGCTGAGGCAGACCGAGATCGAGGATGGCGACATCGAATTCTTCGACATCGCCTTTGAACCAAGCGTCATTGCCATCGCGCGACCAGTCAACTACGAAGCCGGCTTCTTGCAGCGCCTGCAACACATGCTGACCGACGTCAGGATCATCTTCTACCAGCAATGCTCTCATCAGTGATTTCTTTCAATCATCGTCTTTGATGCTCAGCAGTGTACCGTTGCGGGCATCCACGCGCACCTTGCGGACCTGGCCATTGGCGCTCAACACTTTCAGCTTGTATTCCAGCCGCTTGCTATCGAGCTCTACCTTGATCACTTCACCAGAAACCTGTGTTGCGGTTCGCGACAGTATGGTCGACAACGGCAAGATCTGCCCGCGTTGCAAGGCTTCATAAGCGACGTCGTGATCCTTGTCTTTACCCGATACGAGCAATGGCAGCCCTATCGGGACGAGCAGGAGCAAGGAGATGAAAAGTTTTTTCAGCATGACGAACACTATACAGAAGGGCTGGCTGACATTTACCTGACGCTGCATGCGAGGCTGGTGTCAGCTTGCCTTGCGTATAACGGAAGTTGTCAATTCCGGCAGTCATACAAAGAGGTTTCCAAATGGACAAAAATGTCATCAAATTTACAGTCGTCTTAGCCATCATAGCGGTCCTCGCCTTTGCGGTACAAGCCGGGCCGGCTGTAGCACAACCCGCACCGATTGCTACACCAAGCACGCTGGCGCCGATTTCCACTGCTGGCACGCTTAGCTACGAAGAGCTGGAACGCCGCGTCACGGCGCAAGGATTGCAGATTAGAAAAGCGGAAGTACGTGGTCTGTTGCTCAAGGTAACTGCCTACGACAATCAGCATCGCAAGGTGAAAATGATGCTGGATCGCCGTACTGGCGAAGTCATGGCGCGTGAAATTTCATTCAAAAAAATGAAATAACGTTAAGAATAATGCTGAAATCGATCGATGGCGGTGACCGAGTGATGAGCAAAACAAAGCAAAAATTTGTTTTGCTTAATCATATAGTTGATAATTGTCGGCATGAACGATACTACACACCGCCCCTCGCTCCCTGATCGGCTTTCAGTCGATCCTCGTAGCCCATACTACAACGCCGCCATATTTGAGCACGATATAGGCATTAACTTTAACGATAAAGAGCGTACTCAAGTTGAAGAGTATTGCATCAGCGAAGGATGGATTAAAGTCCCGGCTGGTAAGGCACTCGATCGGAAGGGCAATCCCTTAATGATTAAAGTAAAAGGCAAGGTCGAACCTTTCTATAAGTAAGGACATGTCCGCTTTGGGTCATTAGTCGCCATTCAGCTTGATGACTATGCCCATTCCATATGAAAACGCCCGCATCTCATACAGAAGATGTGGGCGTTTTCGTTCTAAAATTTGGAAATGCTAGCGGGCTATATTGAATGGCAATCGCTTGCTGTGCATGCTGGATACTTGGCGGCTCATTTTCTATCAAAATAAATGCGAATCGCATGAACAATAAAGTCATCAAAGCAGTACTTCTAATCGCATTCATTGGATCATCAGCATTTTCAACTGCATCGAATATTTCAGCAGCTCCAGCGGTAGAGAACGCCTTCTCGCCGAAGCAAGGCGCAGAGCAACTAGTATTGCGGCAAATTGTATCGGCTGATCGCACGCTTCGCGTTGCCGCATATTCCTTCACATCGCCTGTCATAGCGAAGGCGCTATTGGCTGCCAAGAAGCGTGGGGTGGATGTCAAAGTCGTTGTCGATGAGCAAGGTAACAAAGGCAAGGCAAATATCGCTGCTTTAAATCTGCTGGTAAACGGCGGCATACCTACACGCACTGTCTCGGCCTACGCCATCCATCATGACAAGTACATTATTGCGGATAACCGGCATGTGCAAACCGGATCGTTCAATTACAGTCAAGCAGCAGCAAAGTCGAATAGTGAAAATGTGATTGTGGTTTGGAATAACCAAGAGCTCGCAACATCCTATTCAAAACACTGGTTGTCGAGATGGAACCAAGGCAAGAAATTTAAATCAAGCTATTGATAGATTCGGTAGGCGATGCTGTTCTGCAGTGTCGCCCAGAAAACCGAATGAAAGCATGACATAGCTCGCCTTAACTTAGCGAGTCGGTAGCAGAGATCAAACTGCGGCGCTTGCGCGCTTCCTGAATGACTTCAAGATTTGCCTCTCCCCAATTGCACATGGCAGTAATGATCGGCTCAAGAGATAAGCCGAACTCTGTCACTTTGTACTCAACGCGCGGTGGAATTTCCGGATAAACGATGCGTTCGATGATGCCGTCGCTTTCGAGTTCGCGTAATTGCTCGGTCAATACTTTTTGCGAAATGTCTGCGATCGAACGTCGCAACTCTCCGGTTCTATGGGGCTGTTCCAGTAGATAGCAAAGAATCGTACATTTCCATTTTCCGCCTATCAAATAAATCGTTGCATCGATGGGGAACTTGAAGCCGGTGGCTTTCATAAAAATCACCTGTTGGTTAGTAAGGAACAAAAAAGTACCTACTTTTCAGGTACGAAATGCATCGCTAGTATGCCTGTTCACTTTCTTTCTTGAGCATCCATTATGAAGAGCAACAAAACCCTGGTTATCGTGACACACCCTGATATACAGAATTCCATCGTTAACAAAAGATGGCTGGAGGAGTTGGAAAGAAATTCTGACTTCGTCACCGTTCATCAATTGCATGAGCAATATCCTGATCATCAGATTGACGTCGAAGCCGAACAGAAGCTATTGCTCAATCACGACCACATCATCTTGCAGTTTCCTTTTTACTGGTTTAGCACGCCGCCACTGCTGAAAAAATGGCTGGATGACGTACTGACGCAAGGCTTTGCCTATGGGCGCGAAAAGTCTGAGAGAAAACTGAGCGGAAAAAAGATAGGCCTTGCGATCTCTGCAGGTATCAAAGAGATGGATTACGATCAGAGCGGACGATATCTTTTTACTTTAGAAGAGCTGCTGCGACCGCTCAGACTTACTATTGAATATATCAGCGCAGAACCTTTGCCGGTTTTTGCAGCTTATGGCGCTGAATCAGGAATTCCTCAAGAGGATCTGGAGTCCAGTGCAAGCCAGTACATGCAATACATCAAACAAGTGTCGCAAGCGCTGGTTTAATAATTTACAGAGGAACGTGTTTCTCTACAGTGGAATCCTCGTACAAAGTGGCAGAGCCGATCGGAATGCATGTAGATGCATCTCGATAGGCTCTGCCATTTTTACAACGAGAGTGAAGAGTTGAAGTCCGGGCTGTCAGAGTGCAGCGGCGATCGCCTTGCCAACATCGGTCGTGTTACCGCTGCCGCCAAGGTCTGGCGTATTGGGTCCTTGCACCAACACCGTTTCAATTGCCTTCATGATGGCATCGTGTGCAGCCTTGTAGTTCGCGTCGCCATTGCCCAGGAAGTCGAGCATCATCGCGCCAGACCAGATCATGCCGATAGGGTTGGCGATGTTTTTGCCAAAAATGTCAGGTGCCGAGCCGTGTACTGGTTCAAATAGTGATGGGAATTTTCGTTCCGGATTCAGGTTGGCAGATGGTGCGATACCGATGGTGCCGGTACATGCCGGGCCAAGATCCGACAGGATGTCGCCGAACAAGTTGGACGCCACCACGACGTCGAAGCGCTCTGGCGACAGTACGAAACGGGCGCACAGAATATCGATGTGATATTTGTCCCAACGTACATCTGCATACGATGGTGCCATCGTTTCGACGCGGCTATCCCAGTAAGGCATGCTGATGGAAATACCGTTCGATTTGGTGGCAGATGTCAGATGCTTCTTCGGACGGCTTTGTGCCAACTCGAATGCGTACTTCAGAATGCGGTCAGTACCTTTGCGCGAGAAGATCGCATTCTGCGTCACGAATTCATACTCAGTGCCTTCAAACATTTTTCCGCCTACTGCCGAATATTCGCCTTCGGTATTTTCGCGGACTACATAGAAATCGATATCGCCAGGCTTGCGATTGGCCAAAGGGCAGGGTACGCCAGGCATCAGGCGTACCGGACGCAAGTTGACGTACTGGTCAAAGTCGCGGCGGAACTTGATGAGCGAACCCCACAGCGAGATATGGTCGGGAACCAGAGCCGGCATACCAGCCGCACCGAAATAGATGGCCTCAAAACCCTCCAATTGCTGTTGCCAGTTATCCGGCATCATTTTCCCATGCTTGAGGTAATACTCGCAGTTGGCCCATTCCATAGTCGTGAATTCGAGGGCGATGTTGAATTTGCGTGCGGTGGCTTCCAGTACGCGCAAACCTTCTGGCATCACTTCGTTGCCGATGCCGTCGCCGGCGATGACTGCAATTTTATGGGCTTTCATGGCGGTAACCTTTCGTGATTTTTATGGGGAGTTAAAGCACGGATTGATCTTACCGAATACAGATGAATATACAATCAGGCGATCTGTAATCTAAAAGAACACGTATCGTGAACAATGCCTCCATGAAAACTGCTCGTCTGCGCTCTGACCTTAAAGTAAGCCGGCCTCTTTTGGAAGACCTCAGTCTGTTCTGTGTTGTCGTGCGCAAGCAGAGTTTTGCTGCATCGGCACTGGAGCTTGGCGTCTCTAACGCGCTCGTGAGCAAGCGCATCGCCATACTGGAAAAAACCTTGCAGGTGCGATTGCTGCATAGGACGACTCGCAAGGTCTCGCTGACCGACCATGGCAGTGTTGTTCATCAGTGGGCTCAACGTATCTTGGAAGACGTTGATCAGCTGGAAGATGCGATATCGGACAAAGGAAGTTCGCCGCGCGGGCTTTTGCGCTTGTGTACCAGCTCAGGATTTGGGCGCAATCGGGTTTCACCAGCCATGTCTGCACTGGCTCGTGAATATCCTGAACTGGAAATACAGCTTGAATTGCTGGACCGGCCGGTCGATCTGATCGCTGAAGGATTTCACCTCGATATACGTGTAGGGCAGGTTGAAGAGTCGCATTTAATCGCGCGACGGATAGCGGAGAACTCACGCATCCTGTGCGCCTCCCCAGCATATTTAGAGCGCAACGGCACGCCGCAACAACTCACCGAATTGCTGCAACACGAATGCATAGTGATACGCGAGCGCGATCAGGATTTTGGCCGCTGGAAGCTGACTGGGCCGCAAGGCCCGGAAGCAGTGCGGGTCAGTGGTGCGCTGTCAACCAACAATGGTGAACTGGTTCATCAATGGGCTATCGATGATCACGGGATTATCTTGCGCTCGATCTGGGACGTCGGTCCGAGTCTTGCAGATGGACGTTTGGTCCGAGTATTACCAGAGTACAGTCAGGAAGCAGATGTGTGGGCAATTTATCCGACAAGGTTAGGCATGACGGCGAATGTGCGGGTGTGCGTGCAATTCCTAGAGAACTGGTTAGCGCTGCGCAAATAAGGAATGGCCTATGCCCACTTTTACTCTTTAAGCGGGCAAGCTACTTTCTCCGATAGAAGATGATGGCATTCAGTGAGCGCCGCGTGCCTCTGCGAGTGCAATGGTCAAATGCTGAACCTTCTTTTTCAACTGGTCGCGCTCTTCATTGAGTTCGGTAATCAACAAATTCAAGCGATGGATAGTGATCTGATCGGGCGTAGCGTCGTCAGGCGGTGGCGTTGGCTCCGGCTTAGGTGGCAGTTTGGCTTCACGTACCTGACGCGCGACTTGGCGTAATTCTTTTTTGCCACCGGCAACCGCTTCTTTTTGCTGTTCGCTGGGCAAGGACGAGATGGTAGCCGCGGCATTAATCGACACCATACCTGTCTTCACCGCATTGACCAATTCAGGCGTCGCCGTCTTTTGGATTTTTTCGATTTGACCTAGTGTCACACTGCTCACGCGTGCCGCACGAGCAATCACATCGCGCGTTAGTGCCGGCTCTTCCGAAGGCTGCGTGACAGCATCGGCAGTCTCAGGCGTTGTTGATGATTCTTTGGCTTGTGCCACACGTGTGGACAAGATTTCTTTCTTGCGTAGCGCAAGCACGCCACGCTGAAAATCCGACACGCTGCGTCGCCCCAGATGATTGTCGATCATCCATAAGTGCACGTCATCCATGGATTTGAACGCTTCGTTTTGCACGGTGTTGAAAGTGATGCCATGCTTCTTGCAAATGCCGTAACGATTGTGTCCATCGATCAAAAGATCGCCCCACAGCACAAGCGCATCGCGACAACCTTCAGCAAGCAGGCTGCGTTCAAGTGCAGCGTGTTCATCGCTAGTCAGTGGATCGATATAGGCTTGTAGTTCTTCGTTGATGGTGATGGACATGGTTCAGACAAAAAATAGTAAGGCGACAGTCTACACATAGGTATGGCTATGTCGCAAAATAAATCCGTATTTGCAAAACTGAATAGAGTTGATTTCGCTTATGGGCTTAAGAGGTGAGGGCCAAATGTTTGGAACCGACCCAAAGCAGGCATTAAATGTCGTCGAGGAATCGGTGCATTACATAGGCATCGACAAGTCCGAGTTCCTTGTGAGCAAACACTTTTGGAAGAGTACCTACAATTGAGAATCCAAGTTTCTGCCAGAGCGAAACAGCGGCAGTATTCGTGCTGACTACGAAATTGAACTGAATGGCTAGATATCCAGCTTTCTTTGCCTCTTGGAGACAGTGCGTTCCAAGCTTTCGACCTATCCCTTTGCCGCTACCGCTGGAGTGCACCATGAAGGATGCGTTCGATACGTGCCCACCCAAATCACGCTGATTCTGAACGAGCTTATACATCGCAATAATTCGTCCCTCATCTTCAGCGACATAGGATGTAACACCTGGACCAAACCAGTACGCGTATGCATCTTCGTAGCTTGTGTCAGCTGCGAACACATAAGTTGATTCAGAAGAAACCACTTCTTGGAATATTGGCCACATTGCAGAGAAGTCTGATTTAACGGCTTGGCGGATATTCATACTTTACTTTCGATATTGCAAAAGCAAAATCTTACCCGAATGCCTGCTTCTGGCCGATAGCAGACGCTTGCTTTCGATACAAATGGAGTGAATCAGCATATTGCATGTTTAATACAAAAGTGTACTTTCTTTCTATAGAATCCCCTTTCTATTTTGATACTGGTATTCGGTACTGACCATGAACAATACTTCATGGATTTATTCATCGCTTTTTCATCACAATGTGTGATGTGGTAACTCTAATAATGAAAAAAATTACGCTCCAAACCACGATTGCCATTACCGCTGCCATCGCATCCCCACAACTATTCGCCAATGGTTATGCACTTAACGAACAAAGTATTAGCGGCATGGGCACAGGCTTTGCTGGCCGCGCATCCTCTGCCGACGATGCCAGCACTGTGTTTGGCAACCCTGCAGGCATGTCGCGCCTCAAGCGCCAACAAGTCACCGGCGGTATTGCTGCTATCGATAGCAAGAGCGACATCAGCAACGCCAATGGCAATCGCGTAGGTACCAATAATGGCGACATGGTTCCTTTCACGACTGTGCCTATGGGCTTCTATGTCCAACCTCTCGATGATAAATGGGCGTTTGGCTTGGGCGTGTACTCCCCGTTTGGCCTGAACACTGAATACGAAAGCACCTTTCAGGGTCGTAACTTCGGTAGCAAGAGCAAAATCAAGGTTGTGACTTTCCAACCGACCGTCAGCTACGCATTCAACGACAAGGTCTCGATCGGTTTTGGGCCAACCATCAACCGCATATCAAGCACACTGGAATCGTCATTCAAGACTGCATTCTCGCCAAATGACGGTCAGGTCCGGATCAAGGGTGATGACATCGGCTATGGCTACAACTTCGGCTTGCTGGCCCAACCAAGCGAGACTACTCGCGTCGGCCTGACCTACCACTCGAAAGTTAATTACACGCTCAAAGGAAACACCAGCGTTACCCCTGGTGCCGGCACTCCGGCTCCCGTACTGCAACCTGGTCGTTACGAAGCCTCCTTGAAAATCCAAACACCTGAGTCGTGGGACCTTTCGCTTACACAACAGTTGAACCATGCCTGGACTCTGTACGTCGGTACAACCTGGACGCGCTGGAGCCGCATGAAAAACATTACCGTCAACAACTCCAACGTAACTGGGGGTGCCCTAGCTCCAGATGCATTCACCACCATCACGGAGGAGCAGAACTTGCGCGACACTTGGACCTACTCCATCGGAACGTCCTACCAACTGAACAAACAATGGATGCTGCGCACCGGTCTGACGTTTGACCAGTCACCGACAAATAACATAGACCGCTCACCGCGTATGCCGACGGGTGACCGAACCATCCTAAGTCTTGGTGCCGGCTGGAGTCCAACCGAGGACCTGACAATTGATGTGGCTTACTTTTATCGCAAAGAAGAACAAGTGAGTGTGAACAACTCCAACCAGTTTCCGTTTGGTCAAACCTATAGTGCCGATTACAAAAACAGCGCGAACGGCTTGGGTGTTGGTGCGACCTATCGCTTCTAATCTGCTCGGCGAGGCCAGTACATTGCTTCTCTGAAATAAAAAGGCGATGTACCCGTTGACGTTCTAACGTAGCTACTTAATCGCAGGACTGGTACCAACTATTGAATGTCCGTTTTCGATCCAAAACGGACGTAGTTGATTGTGAAAGGACGCGGCCCATGCCTACATTGTTCGGCGCTTACATTAATGCCAATTAATCGAATACTTTGGTTCAGCTAAAAAGAGCAATTAATCCAGCAAGCATAAGCATGCCCCAACTTAAATTTCTGGCGGAAGCTGCTTGTTCGGCTGTCGTTGGTTGTAGCTTAACTATGTGCCACAACAAGCCGTAACTCGTAATTGAGCCAACAAGACCCAGGATTGCCAAGGGCCAAGAGCTAATTGAAATTGCAAATACCGCCGTCATTAAAAGTAGCAATGTCCCGATAGAAAAAATGCCGTTAGATAGCGTGTCGGGAACATAACTAAGTTTGTTGCACCGAATGCATTTAGCTGGTTTCGTCGAGCAAGAGCTCCACTTTTTGAAGTAGGAGATTTCTGAATGATCACAATGAGTGCATCGGTACATAGGTTACCTGGCGATTAAGTTGAGCAGTGCACTGGCATTGAATATCGAGTTGAATCGCTCACAGAGTGAGTTTAAGGGATGTTCGCACTGCAAAGAGAACAAGGCAATGCTGTGTTTATGGGATGTGCCTACGTCATGTTGATAAGCAGGTCATACAGTTGGTGATCAAGCAATGGACGGCGAGCAGATGATAGTGCGTACTGACTTCCTGCTGTGCAATATGGTCGTGATAACAACTTTGCCAGCAGTCAGCACTACTCTGCATGCCGTATTGCTTAGCCCTTTCTGGTATCCTTGCGCGCTACGTGATGCGAAATCACGAAAAAATAAAAGCGTATCCTGATGGCCTCAAAAGCTCGTCATATGCCCAACAAGGTGAGTCTGTAAAGTCAGTCGCCTCGGCATCACCGAACAGGGTTCCGCACGCCGCTTGTGTATAAATATAGGAATAGATAAAAATGAAATGTGCATTGGTAGGATCGCGTTTCTTCGGCGCCTTGGTGTTCGAGACATTACGCAAGGAAGAAGGCATCGAATTTACAAGCGTCGTCGCTCCATCTGAAGACGACCGTCTGGCGCAAGCTGCACGCGCGGCTGGCGTTCCATTGCATGTACTCGAGAACCCGCGCTTTGTGCCGGGCGAGGCGATTGCAGAAGGCACGGATATCATCCTCGCGGCACACACACATGCTCGCGTCAGCGACGAAGCCTTGGCGCGCGCGCGTCTGGGCGGTATCGGTTATCACCCATCGTTGTTGCCTAGACATCGTGGCATTGCCGCGGTTGAATGGACCATTCTTGAAGGTGACCCTATCGCCGGCGGTTCTATCTATCACTTGGCCGATGGTTGGGATGCAGGCGCGATTGCTGCGCAGGATTGGTGTTTTGTCGAAAAAGGTGAAAGCGCACGCGAATTGTGGGAGCGCGCACTGGCACCGATGGGCTTGCAACTGTTGAGCAAAGTCATCCATCACGCTGCCGAACACGGCGCTTTGCCAGCCTTCCAGCAAGATGCACGCTTCGCAACTAAAGCCCCGATGATCCGCCGCTCGGTCGTGTTGGCAGAAGAAGTTGATTCGAACACCACATCACTGGTTGTCTCCATCGTCGGTACTGACCGTCACGGCATCGTTCGTTCGCTGGCTGAACGTGCGCAGCGTTACGGTGCCAACTGGGCCGCCAGCCGCATGACCAGACTGGCGGGAGAATTTGCCGGCATGGTGCACTTCGAGGTGCCACGTGAGAATGCAGATGCATTGACCAACGCGCTGCGCGGACTGGAGTCGAGCGGCTTGCAAGTCGTCGTCGCGAAGAGTGATGGCGCTAACGTATCCGATTCAATCAAGAGCGTCGAACTCGAACTGGTTGGCGACGATCAGGTCGGCATCGTCAGCAATCTGACCAAAATACTGGCAGAGCGCAATATCAGCATCGAAAGCATTCATACCGAAATCGTGCGTAGTGGCGTGTCCGGCAAGCAAACGTTCAAGGTTGGTGCGCACTTGCTGATTCCTGGCAAATTGTCGATTGAAGACTTGCGTCAGGAACTCGGCGCTCTGGCGCACGAGATGATCGTCGATATCGCCCTGGGCGAAAAAGCAGCGCCTGAAGCGCAAAGCCTCAAGTCGGCTTGATCGCAACAAAGCCCGTAGCAAGACACGTCCAAACGCACCAAAATGGGCATTCCAGCGGGCATTTATGGCGTAATCCAGAGTTGCTAACCCAACTCTGGTAAAATCTCGGGTTTTCGGCATTTCTATGCCTTCTGTGGCCTGCCCAAGCAAACCTTGGCCAGGCCGAATTTCTTTATTATTTCTGGAGCAAACGTGCCAGGTCTATTACCAAATGTCGATCCCGACGGTCTTCTTGAATACTCCGTCGTCTATACCGATCGCGCGATTAACCATATGTCTAAACGCTTTCAAGGCGTGATGAATGACATTTCCAAAACATTAAAACAGGTCTACAAGGCTCAGTCAGCCGTTGTCATGCCTGGTAGCGGTACTTTCGGCATGGAAGCAGTTGCGCGCCAGTTCGCGACCAACAATCCCTGCCTGATCCTCCGCAATGGCTGGTTTAGCTACCGCTGGACTCAGATTCTGGACGCCGGCAACATTCCTTCCTCGACCACCGTGCTGAAAGCACGTCAGTTGGAAGATGCCGCGCAGTCACCTTTTGCTCCTGCACCGATAGCTGAAGTCGTGGCTACGATCAAGGCGACCAAGCCTGCGGTGGTGTTTGCACCGCACGTAGAAACCGCTTCCGGCATCATGCTGCCAGATGACTACATGCGCCAAGTCTCCGACGCTGTGCATGAAGTGGGCGGCTTGTTCGTGCTGGACTGCATCGCCTCCGGCACCATGTGGGTTGATATGCAAGCTACCGGTGTTGACGTGTTGATCAGCGCACCGCAAAAAGGCTGGAGCGCTTCCGCAGGTTGTGCCTTCATCATGTTGAGCGCACGTGCACGCGAAAAAATCGACTCCACGCAAAGCACCAGCTTCGCTTGCGATTTACGCAAGTGGTTGCAGATCATGGAATCGTACGAGCAAGGCAACGTCGCTTACCACACCACCATGCCTACGGATGCACTGACGGTCCTGCGCGGTGTGATGGAAGAGACAGCTGCCTACGGCTTCGACAAAGTCCGTGCGGAGCAACAAGAGTTGGGCGACAAAGTGCGCGCGCTGTTGGTCTCCAAAGGATACAAGAGCGTTGCAGCAGAAGGTTTCCAAGCTCCAGGCGTAGTCGTGAGCTACACCAACGACGACGGCATACAGTCTTCCAAGAAATTTGTGGAAGCTGGTTTGCAAACTGCAGCCGGCGTGCCATTGCAATGCGATGAGCGTCCTGACTTCAAGACCTTCCGCGTCGGTCTGTTTGGCTTGGACAAGCTGCACAACATCGAACGTACAGTAGCAAATCTGTCCAAAGCTTTGGACACGATGGTTTAAAAAAGTCGTGCTTCAATGAAGAGACAATGCGTGATGACCTGAAAAGGCATCACGCATTTTATTTATATGGTCCGAATCGACCTAGACAGATTTCATACCTATTTAAATATGGCGCACGCGCGTCTATCTTTGCTCAGCTGCCGCTGATTAAGCGCACGCTGCAAGTATTCTCTGCAGTCGCTCTTCCGTAGAGATATCTTCTTCCAGATAAAGCACCGGGCACGTTCGACTTTTCAGCCATAGTCGATGTCGCTCAAGGCTGCGGCCTTCTGCTGTGCCTTCGTCATATTGCGCTGCCCACGCAAGGAACTCCGGATTGGCTTTGCCGAATCTCAGTTCTTCCCGCGCTTGGAGGCGAGCAAGTCGGATCGTGGCTGGAAGATAAAGAAAAACCACCAGATCGAAAGCGTTCTCAAGGTCTTGGCCCCAGCCGATTAATGAACCAGCGACAGCTGTACTCTGATTGGCACGCAAATCTTGCAGCAACGCCAAACTGCGTTCAACTTCATCGCGCTTGTGTTGATAAGGCGGTTCAGTCGGACGCCAGAAGTAATCATCTGTTTCAAGAAATTTTGCTTGGGTCGCATCGGCAAGCGCTGCTGCCAAGGTTGACGTGCCGGAGCCAGCGGCACCTGTGATCAGAATATGCATGAGCTGTAAAGATTTGGATGGAGCGTGTCGCGGATTAAGTGTCTGCTATTGGCTGAAAGCAGACATCTATTGTGTCAAAAATCATTTTTCATTTGTCGTCGGATTGACTTCATAACGAAGCCAACCGGCAATCAAAGGGCCGCCTTCAGCGCGATCTTTAGGGTGTGTTCTGCCTTCGTTGACAGGAACTTCGACAAAGTCAAAAGGGCTCATTCCGTCAATGCACGCAACATTGACGCCGTATTGATGCGGCGAAGAACGTCGTTGATGAAAGGTATAAATGCCGCAGCGTGAACAGAAGTAATGCTTGGCCTCGCCGGTATTGAATTGGTAAAGCGTCAGCGCTTCTTCGCCCTGCAACACTTTGATATCGTCCAAGTTGGCAGATACCGCCACCGCACCACGCATGCGGCAATAAGAGCAATTGCACCTACGGACGGTTCGCAAGCCATCGCTTAGTAGTACGGTAAAGCGGACAGTGCCACAGTGACAAGCAGCGTGGTAGAGAGGTCGGTTATCAAGATTGTTTTCAGTCATATGTGCGAGTTTAATCGATGTCTTCTTTTGGCGAATAACAGGCTATCGATTACTGACACTGATCAAGATCAAGCCTTGAGACCTTTGATCAAAACTTCTGCAGTCACTTCGTTGAGATCAGTGCCGCGTTCTTTTGCCAGTGCTTGCAACTGCTGAATTAAATCGCTATTGAGCTTGACTGCAAATGGCACCAGTCCCAATGCTTGATCGCGCTTGCGCTGTTCACGACGGTCTATCACGACAGCTACGTCGTTGCCAAAGCTTGCTCCACCGGGTGCTGCTATTTTTCCCATCAGTTTCTTGGCGTCGCTCTTTGCCATTCCGGTCTTTTTCATGATTTGTGTACTCGTTGAGTGAAACCACGCATTCTACGCAGTGTGTGCAATGTTACGGATACTTAAAACTGGTAAATGCGCTTTGGCGCGCATTGATAGCGTGTCCGTTATCGATTCAACACACTTATTTGTCACATACACAATGTAGAGAACAGATTCTGGGACACGTTGCGTGTGCAGCGAGTCAGGATCTGCTTCTTTAGCCGACATTAGTCGGTGTGTTGTTATGTCGTTTTGACGGCTCTGCCGATGAAGAGGATAGGGCCGGTTGGTTTGCCTGTAGGCGATCCTGTATCCGGTTCCAAGGTGATTTCAAACAATTGGTTCGCTTGTAGTGGCGGCAATTTATCCAAGGTGAGTTGGAGTGATTTTCCCGGTTGGACCAAGCCTAGTGATACCGGTTTGGTCCAGCCTTCGCCTTTGGTCCAGAATTGCAGGGCTTTTTGGCTCGGCACATCGACTGTGCGTAATGGCGTGAGCGTGATCTGATGATTAAGGCTGGCTTGTACGATCCAGCCAGGCGTCTGTTGTTTCGGTTCGACCAGCACTACCATGAACGTAGGTGCGGGTATCGGTGGGCGAATCGCAAGCATCGTACCGAGAATGACGGCAGCGGCGACACCACCCGCGGCCAGACCGCGCCAGAGACGCAGATCATTCCACCAGCGCGACCAATTGGCTTGTGTTGTTGCTGATGGATGGCGCAGATCTTTCAGAATACGGGGCCACAATTGTGGTGACGGTTCTTCGGCATCCGCTAGTGAGGTTAGTGGCAACAGGCGTTGTTCCCATGCGTCGACGGCGCTGCGTAGCACAGGCTCGTTAGGCAGACGCTGTTCAACTTCTTTGCGTTTTGCAACCGCCAATGTGCCCAGCACATATTCACCGGCCAGCTCTTGCAATTCGTCGAATGACTCGTTCATCCCATGCACTCCCGCAATGCGGCCAAACCACGTTTGACCCATGCTTTGACTGACCCTAGCGGCGCGTTCAGACGTTGCGCAATCTCGCTGTGGCTGCAACCATCAACGTACGCGCACAAGATGCTATTGCGCTTCGCACTGTCTAGGTGGGACAAGCAGTCATGTAACTGCCCCAGGCTGGAATTCAATTCAAATTGGTCGGCGACCAATTCGCCATTTTCGTATTGCAGTTTTCCTATCGTCTCTTCGTCTGCGTATGTTTCACGATCACGATCGCGCACCATGTTCAAGGCTTGATGACGCACTACGCTGTATATCCAACCACGACCTGTACCGCGCTTGGCATCGAAGCTGGCAGCTTTATTCCAGATATTGACGAATGCGTCGTGCACGACATCTTCTGCAAGATGACGTTGTCGGACGATGCGCAATGCAACGCCGAGCAGATGTCTGCTGTCTTGCAGATAAATGCTTTTCAGCGCTTGTTGATCGCCTAGTGCACAAGCACTGAGAGCAGCGTCATAGTCGAAGGTATCGGCAGGCAAAATTGTCAGCAGTCTTTAAGTAATTGGAATGGACCCGAGTCACTTATTGCCAATTGATTATACGGAGACTATCCGCCTGCCGATACCATCGTCTGACTTTACTTGCTTAGACGGCTTTCCAGAAAATATAGTCGGCCTGATATTTAACAATTACCTTGCTGTCGAGATTGGCTGCGCTGCAAGCTAATGCAGGTGCCACGCCACCTTTAGTCGCTACGCGTTGGATATATGTCACACCGCTCATGGCACCACTACCGACAGCTGGATTGGCTTTAACCAGTTGCAGTGGAATGTGTCCGGCACCGGCAGGTGCGACTGCAAGCTGAGTAGCGGTCACTTTTGAGCCGTCATTGCTTTCCCACGTTGCTGGAGGGCCGTAGTATTTACCGACTGCGTTGCCGCTACGATCGGAAAGAACAGCATCTGGTCCGACAAACACCCATTCAAACTGACCGGCCATATCTTTCTTGCCGCGGCATTGATAGGTGATATCGCCAGCACCAACGGTTTGCATCGCAACACGGTGGCCAGACGGGACTTGAACCGACGCTGGCAATGTGTCCTGCGAATACTTTGGAGTAGTCGAGCAGGCAGACAGTAATACAGCGGCAGAAGCGAGTGCGACGGCTGAAATGGAAGCGTTCATGATGGTTTCCTTAGTAGTAGTTAAAGGTGATCAGCTTGAAGTACCCAAGGAATGGATATCTATGCACTGATACTGGTACTACCCGCCGGATGCCAATTTGGATGCAGTGTGTTGAAAATAATTTTTAAATATGAAAATTCCTGCCTTATTGCCGCAGGGGAAACGCTAGCCGTGGCACATCGCTAGTCGGGTTTGATCTCTTTCAAGCTCAATCTATCCAGCAGATAGATCGCTTTGGCGGGTTTGCTGGGGCAGCAAAACGGTTCATTGTCACGATATTCCTTGGTGTCGAATTCGATGCGCCCATCCGTATAACGCAGATGATTAAAGTCGACTGAGCGCCATGCCTTGCCGCCGACCGGCACTGCAGCAATCAGTCTGTAGCGCGAGCGTTGCGTTTTGCCATCTGGCGTATCGCTTCGTTTGAAAGCAGCGAGATAGTGGAAGTATTCATTGCCACCGTCGAAATACGACAACGTGAACGAGACCAGTGCGTAGTCATCCGGTTTGCCATCATTCAAGCTGACGGTGCGTAACAGGCGAGGGCTGCTGGCAACCGTATAGTTATCCGACAGAATGGTGATCAAGGATTTGACTGCACTACCCAACGCGGGTGGCAAGTTTGACTTGGCCTGACCGGCGGCCAGCAAGGGCGAGGTCAGAAGTGCGAATGCGAGTAAGAGACGTCTGAAGGAATAGGATGTTGGCACTGGTTTGCCTTATTGTTTGTACCTGCTCCACAGTCTGCATAAGCAGCGTCTGTTATTAGGCGCTCATCTTTTTGTTGATGTCAGCTGACTCTGTGGAAGGAGTGCTATTTTCATCTTCGAAGAAGAGGAATTTTCCTTTCCCGCCGTGCTTGGCCTGATACATCGCAATATCGGCTTTTTCCATCAGAGCAGATGGCGCGATGGCTTTGCCTGCGTGTAGGGCGATGCCGATTGATATGCCCAGGGTGAATGATTTCCCATCAACCTCAAAGGGTGCGCTGATTTCGGTCAGACATTGTTGGGCAACATGACTGGCGGCAGTGCGCGCATCGCTGAGGCCACTCAGCAAGATGATAAATTCATCGCCGCCTAAACGGGCGACCGTATCAACGCGCCGTCGGTCGATGGACAAGCGTGTCGCGACCTGGCGCAATACATCATCTCCGACATCGTGCCCATGTTGATCGTTGATAATCTTGAAGCCATCCAGATCGCAAAACAACAAGGCGACTTGCACATCGTCGCGTTCTGCGCGTGCCAATGCCTGGTACACGTGATCTTCCAGCATGACGCGGTTGTACAGGCCGGTTAAAGAGTCGTGATGTGCCATGAACTTCAAGCGTGCTTCGCTGGCCTTGAGCGCCGCTTCTTCTCTTCTTAATTTAGCGACGAGAAAGTTGAAGCCGCGCACGAGTTTTCCTACTTCGTCATCGCACTCGACTGGTAAAGCGGTCAATCGGGCTTTGCCATCAGCCATATTGTGTATTGCACGTGATGCGTCAGTCAGTGGGCGCAAAATGCGCGACAGCATTACCAACAGCGCGACGAGTATGCTGATTGATAAAATCGCATTGGCTTTCAGAACGAATTCGCGCAGTGCAGTAACGGGTTGAAAAGCCTCTGCTGTCGGCATGCGTGCAACCACGAACCAGCCCGAACTTGGCACAGACGCCATGGCAGACAGTTCTTCGACTCCCTTGGCATTGATCGTTACGCCAGAACCACGATAGCCCAACATGGCACGGTCATGCAGCAGATTCACGCCGGTAGGTGGCGTCGGCTTCATGATCATGTTGGGATCACTTGCTGCGACAAATAATTTATCTGCAGGTGAAACCAGCAAGAAACCGCCGGTAGCGCCTAGCGTTGCCTTTTGCAGATGATCGAGAAAGCCAGGCGCATTGAGTGAGGCAATGCCAGCTAGTACAGCGATGATTTTTCCCTCTTCATCGTGAACAGGGGCTGAGAAAACGACAGCGGGGTTGTTGTGTTGGAACGATGGGCGACCCATGACCGCTTTGTTGTCGCGTATGGTGTTCTTGAACCAATCTGTTGCTGCAAAGTCCATGCGGTCATGGTCTGTTGAGGCAGGAGCAGCGGCTAAAAGACCGTAGCCATCAGGTTTGATGACCAGTAATCCACCATCGAAGATGGGGTTGATACGTTGTCGTTGATTAAGCCAGGCATTTAATTCATTCGGTTGGCTTGTCAATGCAGGGGGCAGGTCGGCAGCAAAGTTTTCTACCAGTGCCAAACGAGAAGTCAGGTTATGGTCTATATCTTGGGCGATATAGGATGCGACAGACATCTGCTGCGTTGCTGCCAAGGCTTGTACGCGTTCTTCAATCAGCGGAACTGCAAAAAAATGACGTACCAATATGCCGACAACGAGCAGCACAACACCGAGTGCAATAATTCGAAACTTTATGCTCTGGAGATTCAACATCAGGCAGTCACATCAGTTTTTTTGAAAACTATTATTGTGGATGAGAGAGCAGCAAATGATCTCGCACTGAATGGGCAGACGTTTTTTATAGATTACAGACGCTTGTATTTTCAGGCTGGTATTGGTTTTCAGCAAGCATTTAAAGGTGGTGCGGACTATTTGAACGTTTTTTTGATACGTTCCTTGCGTGCTTTTTCTAATTGTTCATGCGCTTTGCGTTTATCGAGCCCAAGCATGCGCTCGATAAATTCAAACCAGATAAAGGCAACGGCGATGAGGCCGACGATCCACCACCATGAGATATCGGCGAGCGGTCCAACTTCAAAATATTTCAAGACCGTTAGCAATACGATCACGATAATGAGCGGCATGTTTCCTCCTTGACGACGCAGCATATTGTGAAAAATAGTAACGGTCAATTACAGTTGTCAACCTGGGTGCTATGTATACGTTGTATCGGTACAGCCCAATGTCTCGTGTAGGTGAAACACGGTAGAATAGCGGCGATCAATCCTGTGGAGAAAAGCATGAAACGTTCCTTGTTGGTGTGTTTGTTTCTGGCTGCCGGCGTGTCAAATGTCGCGATGGCAAATGCCGATTTGGCGAAGGCAAAGAACTGCATGGCTTGCCATTCGGTGACGAATAAAGTGCTGGGTCCTTCCTTTAAAGATGTCGCAGCCAAGTACGCCGGTCAAAAAGGCGCGGAAGACAAGCTGGTACAGAAAGTATTGAAAGGCGGTAGTGGCGCATGGGGAACCGTGCCGATGCCAGCCAATGCACAAGTAAGCGAAGCGGAAGCACGTACGCTCGTCACATGGATCATGACGCTGAAATAATCAGCTTGTGATTGCAAGAAAAAAAGCGCCGATGGGCGCTTTTTTTTCGTCTATTTTCTGACTAGGCAGCGTGGTTACGTTGAGTTGTCAGACCGCGTTAATAAGACAGTGATCCGGTTTCGGCATTGTCTTGGTGCCTTTGGATGCTCCCGCATTCGGTGCAAGTTCTCGCCATTTCGGCGCATGAACTTGTGCCATTTTCATCTTTCTCCCGGCTGTTGTTACCTCTTTACCACAGTCCATTTCTCCTCTTCTCTATATAGAGACTCACTCTGCATTTTCCGATTGGCACGGTTGTTGCTGAATGTTATTCAAGGTACTTGAATATCTAGGTTTTTGTTGTTACTGTCATTCAAGCAACTTGAATTGTTCCCGTCGACCCATACTCCAAGGAGAAAAAAGTGAGCAAGACTAATACAGTATTAAAGGCTGCAGCATTATGTGCCGCCGTGGGCATGAGTTTGCTGAGCATGCAGGCATCAGCTAAAGATGTCGTGAAAATTGCATTTGTAGGTCCGTTGACTGGTGGTGTCTCCTCCATCGGCCTCGGTGGGCGCAATTCTGCTGATCTGGCGGTGCGTTTGCGCAACGCTGATCCTAAAGCCAAATATACCTATGAACTGGTTACTCAGGATGATGAATGTCGTCCTAACGTCGGTGTGCAGGTAGCGACCAAAATCGCTGCTGACAAAAGCATCATCGCTGGCGTAACGCATTTCTGCTCGGCGGTTGCGATGGGAACAGTCGGCGTCTATAACCGCTTCGGTTTGCCAGTCGTCGTGTGGGGTGCAGTACTGCCGGAAATCACTTACGGTAATAACTTCAAGGAAGTCCATCGCGTCAATGGCACGATGATTAACCAAAGTGAAGTCGCCGCCAAGTTCATGATTGCGCAAGGCTACAAGAAGTGGGCGATCATTCATGACACCACTGATTATGGCAAAGGCCACAACAAGTACTTCTCGGAATTCGTCAAAAAGAATGGCGGCACCGTGTTGGCAACATTCGGTGTGACTGCTGATCAGCAGGATTTCAGCACCGAGCTGACCAAAATCCGCGAACTGAAACCTGAAGTCGTCTACTTCGGCGGCCTGACACCACTGGGCGTGCGTATCCGTACCCAGATGGAAAAACTGGGCATCAAGGCACAGTTTGAAGGTACTTCTGGTATTAAATCTGATGCTTACATCCAAGGCGTAGGCGAGAAACTGGCTGAAGGATCACTGTCCTTCATCGAAGGCGCACCATGGGAAAAAATCCCTGGCGGTCTGTACTTCACAGCCAAGTATCAACAGCAAAAATACAGCGAACCACCTGAAGCCTACGGCCCATTCGCTTTCGCAGCTGCCAATCTGATCATGGATGCAGTTGAAAAAGTTGGCCCGGATCGCAAGAAGGTACGCGATGTGCTGAACCAAACCAAAGATGCTGACACGCTGATCGGTAAAGTGACTTTCGATGATCATCGTCAAAACATCGTGCCATTGGTAACCAAGTACGTGGTTCAAGATGGCAAATGGGTGATCTGGGAAGACAGCATCTACGCTACCGGTAAACGCAAATTGTCCGGTCTGTAATACAGATACGAAGCAAATGTAAAGCAGACACGATCTGTTGCAGGCTGGCTCATGGCCACGCCTGCAACACGATAGACATGAAGTGGAGAAAACGATGAGTGAAATCGGTCAATATATATTCAACGGACTGATGCTAGGCATGATTTACGCCATGGTTGCAGTTGGTTTTACCTTGTTTTTCGGCGTACTCGATGTCATCAAGTTTTCGCATGGCGATACTTTGATGGTCGGCGCTTTTGCAGGCCTGACGGCCTCGACCGGGGTCTTGATGCTGGACATCGGCTCACCCTGGATACGTTTGATAGCAGTGGTGCTGAGTGCGGTTTGTGTGACCGGACTGTTGGGCGCTGCGATTGCCAAATTCCTGATTTTGCCTTTACACAAGGCACCGCCGCTCAACACCTTGTTGGCGACGCTGATGCTGGGTACCGTGATGCGCGAGTCTGTGCGTCTGTTTTATCCAGATGGTTCGAACTCCAAACCATTCCCGTCTTTATTGCCTACAGGTTCAATTGATTTTGCCGGCTTTGCTTTGCGTGCAGATAACGTGATTCTGCTACTCAGCGGCCTGGCGATTATTGCTGGTGTTCACTTTCTGATTACACGTACGCGCCTCGGCATGGCGATACGTGCGGTAGCACAGGATGGCGAAACTGCACGTCTGATGGGTATCAATTTCGAAGCAGTTGTTTTGCTGACCTTTGCACTCGGTTCAGGCATGGCGGCATTGGCCGGTGTGATGAACGGTTTGTATTACAACGAGATCAATTTCAACGTCGGTTTGCTGTTGGGCGTGATTGGTTTCTCGGCTGCGATTCTCGGTGGCCTTGGCAATATTTATGGTGCGATTCTGGGTGGCTTCCTGTTCGCCGGATTGCAGGTGTTTGGTAGCGCGATGCTGCCGGCAC
Organism: Herminiimonas sp. GW821-FHT09C12; assembly: GCF_059416385.1. Classification (NCBI taxonomy): domain Bacteria; kingdom Pseudomonadati; phylum Pseudomonadota; class Betaproteobacteria; order Burkholderiales; family Oxalobacteraceae; genus Herminiimonas; species Herminiimonas sp. GW821-FHT09C12. Next base: position 73,392 of record NZ_JBWKPC010000001.1, on the reverse strand, counting down.
TGATCCCTGATATTCCAAGTGCGTACAAAGACGTCTTTGCATTTGCCGTCGTCATCATTGTGATGGCCTGGAAACCAACCGGGCTGATTGCCGAAAAATCAAGCGAGCGAGTCTGATATGAGCGACAACAAATTGAAAACACATTCAGCCAAGCTGGTACTGGCTTTGGCGACTTTGCTGGTGACCGGTTACATGTGGTTGTTCCTGCATGCGGAATCACAAGTAGCGATCGGCGTATTGATCGTGGTTGCATTGGCCTTGGTCATGATAGGGAAAAAGCTGGGCACTACGCAGCAGATCGAACAGGCAGCGGCCAGCCGTCCCGGTTTGGCGCGTATCTGGACGGTGGTTGGTCTGTTGGCACTGGTGGCTGCGTTTTACGATAGTCACTTTGTGCTGATGATGATCTGCGCAGTCTTGTTGTATTCGACAGCTTGCATGGGTTTGACCTTGCAATTCGGTTTTGCCGGTGTGGCTAACTTTGCTGGTGCTGCTTTCTTCGGTATCGGTAGTTACACCACAGCGGTGCTGGCGACACACACCGGTTTGCCGCAGTTGGCGAATATTGCGATCTCTGGCGTGGTTGCTGCGATCATCGGTTCGGTGTTGATCCTGCCGGTGCTGCGTACACGTGGTCACTATGCGGCATTGGTCACAATTGCTTTCGGCATCCTGTTCAAGACTTTTATTGAAGTCAACGATGTACTGGGTGGACCACAAGGTTTGCAAGTGCCGGGCATGCAGTTGTTCGGTCATGCTTTCAATGAGGGCTTCTCGCTGTTTGGTATCGAGTTCTCGTTCTACGTCTCTTATGTTTTGTTGAGCTTGGTTATCTGCGCAGGTGCTTTTGTGTTGATCAAAGCGCTGGAACGTTCGTGGGTAGGTTTGAGCATGGACGTGGTGCGTACCGATGAAACAGCAGCGGCTACTTTCGGCCTGCATATCGCACGCTGGAAGGTCATCGCTTTCACCATGGGTAATTTGTTTGCCGGTATTGCCGGTAGCGTGTACGGCATGATGGTAGGTTTTATTGCGCCGAATAACTTTACCTTCTCCGATTCCTTGCTGATGTTGTCTATCGTGATTCTCGGTGGTCTCGGTAATCCGGTTGGTTTGATTCCTGCTGCAATCATCGTCTTGATGCTGCCGGAAAAATTGCAGTTCATTCAGGAATATCGCGTGTTGTTATACGCAGCATTGGTAATCGCCATTCTGCTGTTCCGTCCAGATGGTTTATTGCCACGCAAGACACGCTTGTTCTTTAGCAGAAAGGGTGCGCAATGAATGCAGAAAATACAACGCACATGAATCCTGAATCCAGCGCAGCCGTGAATACGAAATTAGTTGCAGTCTCCGATCTGACGATGCGCTTCGGCGGTCTGACGGCATTGGATAAACTCAATATGCATATCAATGAAGGTGAAGTGTTGGGTTTGCTGGGACCGAATGGTTCGGGCAAAACCACTTTCTTCAATGTCCTGACTGGTTTGTACAAGGCTAGCAGCGGCTCCATCATTTATAACGGGCAGGAAGTCATCGGCCAGACGCCGCAAGAAATTTATCGCAGCGGTGTAGCGCGTACTTTCCAACGTTCGCGTCTGTCATTGCCATTGACGGTGTTCGATAACATCGTCATCGGCGATTACCAGCACATGCAGCACGGACTGTTTTTCAATCTGTTCCGTCGCAAGGCTTTCCGTGCTGAATACGATGCCTATGTTGCCAAGGTCGAAGCCTTGCTCAATATTTTCAGCCCACCGTTGGTGGCGCGGATGTTCGAGCCGGTGGAAACCTTCACCATGATCGACCGACGTCGTATTGAAGTTTGTCGCGCCTTGTTGAGTGGCCCGCGTTTGTTATTGCTGGATGAACCTTCTGCCGGTATGACACACGATGAAACTGAAGCCTTGATGGACGATATCTTGCAGGTACGCAGCAAGTTGGCGAATCTGACTGTCGTACTGATCGAACATGAAATGAATGTCATCGAGCGGATTACCAATCGATGCATCGTGTTCAATTACGGCAAAAAAATTGCTGAAGGTACGTACGCAGAAATCACTGCCGACCCCAATGTGCAGACCGCTTATCTTGGAGAAGCAGAATGAGCAACTTGAGCGTCAAGGGACTCACCACCGGATACGACAAGGTGAATGTATTACACGACGTTTCCATCGAAGTAGCACCAGGCAAGATCACTTGCATACTCGGCGCCAACGGTGCCGGCAAGAGTACGCTGATCCGTTCGATATTGGGTTTGACACCACCGCGCCAGGGCGAAATCCTGTGGGGCGGGCGCAATCTTGCCGGTGAAAAAACGCACTCGATTATTGCCAGCGGTATCTCGTGCATACCGGAAGGCCGCAAGGTTTTTCCACGCATGACAGTGGCAGAAAATCTGGCGCTCGGCGCTTTCCTCGAAACCAACGGCGCAGTGGTACGCGAACGTTTGGCACGCGTATATGAAATCTTTCCACGACTGAAAGAACGCGCAGCGCAACTGGCCGGCACCATGTCGGGCGGTGAGCAGGCGATGGTGTCTATCGGTCGCGGTTTGATGGCTGAGCCGAAGTTGCTGGTGATTGATGAACCTTCGTTGGGTTTGTCACCGCTCTACGTCAAAGAAAACTTCAAGGTCATCAAGCAGATCAACGCGATGGGTATCACGGTGTTGCTGGTGGAACAGAACGCGCGTCAGACGCTGGCGATTTCTCACTATGGCTACGTGCTGTCGCAAGGTCGCGTGATGGCGCAAGGCACGGCAGAAGCGCTCTCTAGTAACGACGACGTACGCTCTGCTTACTTCGGTTAAATGGAAAAAGCTGCATGAAAGATTACGCAAGTTCGTCCCTGAAGGAACTCGCTGCTTGTATCGCGCGTCGTGAAGTGTCGGTGGAAACGGTGGCGCGTGCCGGTATCGCGCATATTGAAGAATATGAGCCGGCAGTACACGCATGGCAGCATTTCGATGCGGCACACGTGATTGAGCAGGCACGCAGCCTTGATGCGCAGCCGCATGCCGGTTTGTTGTACGGCTTGCCTATAGGCGTCAAGGATTTGATGGATACGGCAGATATGCCGACCACTTATGGCTCACCGATTTACAGCAACTATCGTCCATTGGTGGATGCAGCTTGTGTTGCCAGCACTCGCAGCGCAGGTGCGGTGGTGATGGGTAAAACGGTCACGACAGAGTTCGCTACTTTCCGTCCCGGGCCGACGCGTAATCCTCATGGAGCGGCCGATCACACGCCGGGCGGTTCATCCAGTGGTTCGGCGGCAGCGGTTGCATCCGGCATGGTGCCGGCAGCTTTTGGTACGCAAACGGCAGGATCTATCGTCCGGCCTGCTGCGTATTGTGGGGTGGTCGGCTACAAGCCGACCTTCGGCACTTTGTCATTGGCAGGTATCAAATCATTGGCACCTAGTCTGGATACGGTCGGGGTGTTGACGCGTAGCGTGGACGATGCGGCTTTCTTTATCGGTGCGTTGGCGCGTTTGCCTTTGTCATCAATGCTGTCGTCGGATGTTGCGGCACCACGTCTGCGTATCGGCATTTGTCGTACGGCACATTGGGATAAAGCCAGTGTCGGTGCGCGTGAAAAACTGGAGCAGGCGGCGCGCTTGCTGGAACGTGCTGGTGCCATCATCAGTGATGTCGATTTACCGGCACCTTGCGGTGGTTTGACCGATGCGCAAATTCGCATCATGGGTTATGAAGCAGCGGCTGCATTTGCATCTGAAGCGCGCACCAGTCCGGATGGTTTTAGTGCTGCCTTCGCGGCTTTGCTGGAAGCGGGCAGAGCCATCGATGGCACGGCGTATGTCGCAGCACAGACCTTGGCTGCGGCATCGCGTCAGATGGTCGCTGGCGTGTTTGAAACGGTAGATATTTTGCTCTCGCCAAGTACCGAAGGTGAAGCACCGGCAGGACTGGCCGCTACCGGCGATCCGATTTTCAATCGTATGTGGTCGCTGCTCGGTAATCCCTGCGTGCACGTGCCTTTAGGAAATGGCCCGGGCGGCATGCCGCTGGGCGTAACGCTGACTGGCCCGCGCTGGGGCGACGCGCGTGCGCTGGCGGCAGCACATTTACTCGAGCGCACTTTTGCCTCGATCAACTGAACAGGAACATCAACATGACTCAGAATCAAACGGCTACTTCATCTACTGCTGCAGAGAGTGCACAAGATCACGTTAATAGCGCACGCCTGCAAGATGCGATTACTGCGCTGGCAGCTTTCGGCGGACGTGATGATGGTGGTGTCGCACGCGAAACATTGACGGACATTGATCTGGCATCGCGTCGTCATCTGATCGATACCGCACGCGCCTTGGGCTGCGAAGTGGAAATCGACGATTGCGCCAATCTGTTTTTCCGTCGTCCCGGCACGACAGATTTACCGCCGGTGCTGACAGGTAGTCATGCCGATACACAACCGGTAGGTGGCAAGCTGGATGGGGCGTATGGCGTGCTGGCTGGACTGGAAGTGATCGCTGCCTTGAACGATGCCGGTATTTCTACACGTCGTGCGATTGAGGTTGTCGCATGGACCAATGAAGAAGGTAGTCGCTTCGGTCCCGGCGCGATGGGCTCGAGCGCGTTTGTTGATCCATCTCGTTTGCCAGCTTATCGCGCAGTGACAGATGGCGACAACATTACATTCGGTGCAGCAGTCGACAAAGCCTTGCAACAAGCAAAGGATGTCACGCATAGAGAACTCGCGCTGCCTATCGCTTCTTGTGTGGAATTGCATATCGAGCAAGGTCCGGTATTGGAACGTGCTAATGCAGCGCTGGGCGTTGTAACCGGCATCCAAAGCGTGCGCTGGTATCGTGTGTCATGCACTGGTATGGCAGCGCATGCAGGCACTACGCCTATGGATGAGCGTAGCGATGCGATGAAGGCAGCAGTAACGATAGCCCATCAGTTGTTTGCGCATGCCGCAGCCGAAGCAGCCAGCAATTTACGCCTCACTTTGGGGCGTTGGCAGGTCGGTCCGAATTCGGTCAATACGATTCCTGGTAATGTCGATTTCACGATCGACGTGCGTTGCGTCGATGCCGAGGTGCTGGAACGGTTTGAGAAGTTTTTACAACAAATTGTTGCTGCCTATACATGGCGCGGCAACATTGCTTTTGAATGTTTCTTCTCGCGTCCGCCTACGCATTTCCCGACAGATATGCTGGAGCTGATAGAGCGCGCTTGCGTACGTGCCGGTCATTTGGCCCAGCGTGGCGATCCGCAACATTTGACTTCAGGTGCCTTCCACGATGCGATGTATCTGGCCGAACATTGCCCGACCGCGATGATTTTTGTGCCAAGCAAGGGCGGAATCAGTCACAATGCCGCCGAGGAAACCGCGCCGGAAGATTTATATTTAGGCGTGCAGGCACTTGCTTATACGGTAGTGGAGTTGGCCAACCGTTAAGTTGCATCGACGCCTGATGTTCGAGAGTGCCATTTTTAACGGGTAGAGAAAGTGAAGATGAAACGCGATTCCGCTGCAAGCATCGAATCTGTCGACAAGAAGGCGTCGGTATCCAGTCTCGGCGTGCGACTGCGTCATACACGTCTGGTGGCAGGCTTGACGCTGATACAACTGGCGAAAAAGGCGGAATGTTCCGAGAGCTTGATTTCCAAAATCGAGCGTGGTTCGGCGACACCGTCGCTGGCGATGTTGCACAGATTGGCAATGGCGCTGGATACAAATATCTCGACGCTGATGTCGGAAGAAGCAGTAGTGGTTGGCCCGATCTTGCGTGAGGGTGAGCGGCCGGTGATTAAAACGGGTGGCATCTCGATGGAACGTCTGGTGTTGCCGACGCGTGGTGGATTGCTGCAGGCCAATATCCACATCGTGGAGCCGGGTGCAGCCAGCGATGGCCAGATCGAACACACAGGTGAAGAAGTCGGCTATGTGCTGGAAGGCATGCTGGAGTTGAACCTCGGAGACGAGAGCTACAAATTGGGGCCGGGCGACGCTTTCACTTTTTCGAGTAGCGTGCCACATGGCTACAAAAATATTGGAAAAGTCGTTGCAAAAGTGTTGTGGGTCAATTCACCTGCCACGTTTTAGTTTGCTCACTGTTGATGGTTGTAGCGAGAGTAAAAAAAGCACCTTCGTGGTGCTTTTTTATCGACCGTATTACATATCAGCAGTCATAAAAAAACCGCCCGGTTTTGACCTCGGGCGGTTTGTATTGGAAGCAAGTGCAACTTACTTCACGACGGCCAGTTCTTCACGTTTGCCACCGCGGTAGGTGTATAGCGTCAGCGTACCGTCCTTGATATCACCTTTGGCATCGAAAGCGATATTGCCGGTCACGCCAGGGTAATTGATCTTGGTCAGCTCAGGCAGATACTTGGCCGAGTCCCATGATTTGGCTTTTTGCATCGCATCGACGACGGCATACGTCGCATCGTAAGCATAGGCTGCGGTGTAGATCACATCGATGCCGTAACGCTTCTTGTAAGCAGCGCGGAATTTATCCATACCTGATTTCTTGGAATCTTCCACGCCACCGGCTTCCGCGCAGTAGACATTGTTTTCACCGAGGCCGGCACCTGCGAGGCCTGGCAGTGAACCAGTACAGATGCCGTCACCGCCCATGAACTTGGCATTGATGCCAAGTTGCTTCATCTGGCGCAGCATAGGGCCACCGACTGCATCCATACCACCAAAGAAAATGATGTCAGGTTTCTTCGCCTTGATCGAAGTCAGGATCGCGTTGAAGTCAGTTGCCTTGTTGTTCGTGTACTGACTGGCGACGACGGTGCCACCAGCAGATTTGACGCCTTTGGCAAATTCTTCTGCCACGCCTTGACCATAAGCGGTACGGTCATCGATCACGGCGACATTTTTACCGCCCAGGGTTTTGACTGCATATTGACCGAGTACGCGCCCCAGTTGCGCATCATTGGCTACAACGCGGAAAGCAGTTTTGAAGCCTTGCTGCGTGTACTTTGGACTGGTGGAAGAAGGCGAGATTTGCACGATGCCCGCGTCGGCATAGATTTTGGAAGCAGGGATGGTGGCACCGGAATTCAGGTGGCCGATCACGACGGCGACATTGGCATCGACCAGTTTAGTAGCAGCAGCAGTTGCTTGTTTAGGATCGGCAGCATCGTCTTCCGGCATGTATTGCAGTTTGACCTTCTTGCCGTTGATTACCACGCCTTTGGCATTGAGTTCTTCGACTGCCAAGCGTGCACCGTTTTCATTGTCTTTGCCCATGTGCGCGTCAGTACCAGTGATCGGACCGACGTGGCCGATCTTGACGATTTGTTCCTGCGCAAACGCACTGCTGGCGAACGCTAATACGATTGCGCCAGCCAATGGAATCATTTTGGTCCTGAACTGCATATATTTTCTCCTGAGGATTGTAAAAATACAGAGTAGCTGCAACACTGGGCACGCCCGTCTTTCAAGACAATGACCTTACAACATAAGAAAATGCGACGCAAAGCGTTTTTGTGTAATTTTCGAGGTTCACACGATTTTATATGAGCAAACTTCATACCCTGGACAAAGTTGACCGCAAGTTGTTGAACTTGCTGCAAAAGGATAACCAGACGCCGACGCGCACCTTGGCGGACAAGGTGCATATCTCGCAACCGACTTGTTTGCGCCGTATTCGCGATATGCGTGATGCCGGCATTATCAGCGCGGATGTGGCGATGATAGACCCGTTTGCGCTGGGTTACGGTATGTTGGCGTTTCTGGAAGTGTCTCTGGGGAATCAATCCGATGAACACATGCAGGAATTTGAAGTGCGCATGGGCAAGGAATCGGAAGTGATGCAGTGCTACTTCGTATCAGGCGATTACGATTACTTCCTGGTGGTGCACGTGGTCGATATGGATGCGTATTATCAATTCGTCCGTCGCGCGATTTCCGGCTCCGGCAATGTGCGCCATTTTCAATCGCGCTTCCCGATGAAGCGGGCGAAGTTCGATACGCGGATTGCCTTCGACGAAAAGTCGGCCGAGGTGCAGGTACGCATCAAGAAATAAGACAGAATTTTTCAGCCTATAAAAAACGCTGCGTGTTATTCACACGCAGCGTTTTTTTATGAGCAATGCTGTTTAAGCAGGAGAGAGCGTAGTTACTATCTGCTTGGAAGGGCGATACGGCATGCCGGTGAATTTGAAATCCAGATCCGGTTGACGTCCAGAAACAATATCAGCCAAGGCACGACCAGAACCACAACCCATGGTCCAACCGAGTGTGCCGTGACCGGTATTCAAGAACAGATTGCTGAACTTGGTTTTACCGATGTAAGGCACGTTCGATGGTGTGAGCGGGCGCAAGCCAGTCCAGTAAACCGGATTCTCATAATCGCAGGCACCTGGGAACAGTTCTTTGGTACGACGCGTGATGGCTTCGCAGCGTGCGGTATTGAGCTCACGCGTATAACCATTCAATTCGCAAGTACCGGCCACGCGCAAGCGATCACCGAGGCGCGATACCACTAATTTATAGCCGTCATCCGTCAGGGATACTGTCGGTGCGGCTGCTGGGTCGGTCACCTTGTAGGTGGCCGAATAACCTTTGCCTGGATAGATCATCAGGTCTATGCCCAGCGGTCTGACCAGTTCTGCCGAGAAGCTGCCCATCGCCATCACATAAGCGTCGGCATGCAACACTTGGTGGCGACCATCTGGGCCGATGACTTCAACGCCGGTGATCTTCGCATTCGCGCCGCTGCCTTCAGTCAGTAGGCGCGTGACGGAAGTGTTGTACTGGAAGTTGACGCCAGCTTCTGCTGCTTTGGCGGCCAGACCGCTGGTGAATTTGTAGACGTCGCCCGATTCATCGGTAGCAGTAAAGTCACCGCCGACGATTTTGTCGCGGATGCTGGCCAGTGCTGGTTCGATACGGACGACTTCATCGGCGCCGATAGAGTCACGTGGGCAACCAAGGTCGCGCATCAATTTGGCGGCAGGCAGGGAATCGTCGAATTCTTTTTGATCGGTATAGAAGTGCAGGATGCCGCTGGTTAACTGATCGTAGTTGATGCCGGTTTCTGCGCGTACTGCTTGCAGAGTCTGGCGGCTGTATTCGCAGATGGCAACGATTTGGCGGATATTGTCGGCGGTGCGGCCCGGTGTGCATTCACGCAGGAAGTTGAGCGCCCATTTCCATTGCAGCCATTCAGGACGGAAGCGATACAGCAGTGGCGCATCTTCCTTGCCCAGCCATTTCAGGACTTTCATAGGTGCGGCCGGATTGGCCCAAGGCTCTGCGTGCGAGACGGAAATCTGACAGCCGTTGGCAAAGCTGGTTTCTTGCGCAGCGCCGGGTTGGCGTTCGATCACGGTAACTTCGTGCCCCGACTTGTTCAAAAACCATGCGGACGAGGTACCGATAATGCCCGAACCCAATACAATTACTTTCATCACAATCTCCAGCCATTTAGTGTTGTTCAATGGCTAAATTGTAGAAAGTTATTTGTTTTTTAGGCGTTCATAATCGAAGTGATTTTTTTCTCATAAAAACAAATGAAATCTCACTTTGTTTAAAAAACAAAGAATTTAAAGATAAATTTATTTATTTGAAAAATGAAGTTTGTCGACTTCTTGTGCCACGGCATCACTAATGGCTTCGGCCAGAGTTTGATGTAAATCTTGCTTGATTCCCTCTGCGGCTAGCTGCATTACTTGCGCGAGGCTGTCCTTGATGCGTTGTTCCAGTACCGGTTCGATACGTTCCAGCAGTTGTGTGAGCACACGCTCACTGACCTTTTGTTCCAGACGTGACCACTCCTCGTCGAGCCAGCCGTCTATCGGTTGGTGCGCTGCCGGGCTAGTGCTGGTTTCGGTTGCATGCGCATGGATGGTGTCATCTGCTTCCTTGGCTTCTTCAGCGATGTGCGTAACGCGTGGCGGTGTCTGTATGACTTCCGTCAGTACGGGAATGCCGAAATCTTGCGAGGATGAGTTACTCATGTAGGTTCAGCCACAAAATGAGTGAGCGGATAACCGCGCTGTTTATAGAAGCTGTAGCGCTCACGTCCAGCCGACTTGTCCGCATCATCGGAGGAGATAACCTCAAACATACGCTCGAAACGCGCGAAGTGCGCTGGCGAGGTGTCCGATAGATTGATCAGGATTTGTGTATGAGGCGATTCCATTGTCTGATCTGCTGTGAGCAGGATAGGCGTTTGCGCTGCCAGTGCATCACCCAGCATTACATGCGGCAGGAAGTCCTGTTCGGAAAACGTCCAGAGCGCTTCATCCAGCTCCGCCAGTTGCGCTTTATCTTGCGCCAGGATCACGATCTGGAAATTGGCATTACGTGCCTTGCGTGCCAGACGGCATGCATAAGCGATTTTGTTCGGCACGTTGCTGTGAAAGTCGATACGGGTCATGGCAAATTTTCAAAAACGAACTATCAAGAGAGTCGCAGAGCTGTACAGCACGCAGATTCGTATTACAGAATTCAGAAACGGAAGCCCGGTGGCGCATTGCCGGCAGCCGGCAGGCTGTCGCTAGGCGTTTCATGGTTTGGCACGGTGCTGGCTTTTTGCTCGAGGGCTTTTTTCGGTGCTGCTGCCTGTGGTGCTGGATTACGATAGTTGCTCGGCAGTTGGCTGCTTTCCGGATAAGACGCGGCGCTTAGCATCGTATTCCATGATTCAGTTTCAAAGCCGGATTGCTTATTGCGTCCTACCGTTAAAAACGGCAATTGCTTGTCGCCGCCAACTTGCTGCAGGCGTGCGATGTCGTCATTGTTGTTCACGGTTTTTTCCGTGTAGGGAATGCCGCGTGTATTCAACAAGCTGCGTGCGCTATCGCAAGCGCTGCAATTGGCTGTGGTGTACAGCGTGACGGGATGGGCTTTGACGGCTGCGGCTAACTCAAATGGAAAGCCGGAACCGACGGGGCCGGATGAAGAAAGATTTTTCTCTTCCACTTTTTTGATGGAAGAGGGCGGTGGCGTATCGCTGTACGACACCTTGCCATCCGGGGCTACCCATTTATAGAGCTGCGCATGCGCGTTTGCTGAAACCAGCAAGGAGAGCAAGAGCCAGGACAACCCGTTTTTCATTTCATCGTCTCCGTCGTATAACGTTTTCGCCCTTGCGAAAGTTCGTCAGGCTGCCATGCCGCTGTGACGCAGCAATGCATCGATAGTTGGTTCACGACCGCGGAAGGCCTTGAATGAATCGATCGCAGGACGCGAACCACCCATCGCCAGAATCTCACGCAAGAAACGTGCGCCGGTATCGCTGGACAAGACATTGCCGCTGGCTTTGCCTGCTTCTTCGAATGCACCGTAGGCATCAGCAGACAAGACTTCTGCCCATTTGTAGCTATAGTAACCGGCTGCATAGCCGCCAGCAAAAATATGCGAGAACGAATGCTGGAAGCGATTGAAAGGTGGCGGCGTCATGACTGAAACTTGCGCACGCACTTCATTCAAGACGTCTTGCACGGTTTTGCTGCCGTCTGGATTGTAGTCGTAATGCAGGTGCATATCGAATAAGGAGAATTCCACCTGACGCAAGGTTTGCAGGCCGGATTGGAAGTTCTTGGCGGCGATCATCTTGTCGTACAACGCACGTGGCAAGGCAGCACCGGTGTCGGCGTGTGCCGTCATGTGCTCCAGCACATCCCATTCCCAGCAGAAGTTTTCCAGGAATTGTGATGGCAGTTCGACTGCATCCCATTCCACACCGGAGATGCCGGACACGCCCAGCTCTTCAACACGCGTCAGCATGTGATGCAAGCCGTGGCCGAATTCATGGAACAGCGTGATGACTTCATCATGCGTGAACAGCGACGGTTTGGTTTGACCGTTGACGACTGCCGGTTCAGTGAAGTTGCAGGTCAGGTAGGCAATCGGTGTTTGTATGCCGTCCTTGCCTTCAGCAATGCGGCGGCGACCGCGTGCATCATCCATCCATGCACCGCCGCGTTTGCCTTGGCGTGCGTACAGATCGAGATAGAACTGACCAACCAAAGCGCCGTCTTTTTCGATACGGAAAAACTTCACGTCCGGATGCCAGACTGGTGCGTCATCGGGTTTGATCGTGACCGAGAACAAGGTTTCTACAGTGCGGAACAAACCAGCGGTGACTTTCGGTTCTGGGAAGTATTGCTTCACTTCCTGTTCGGAAAACGCATAGCGTTGTTCGCGCAGTTTTTCTGAAGCGTAGGTGACGTCCCAGGCTTCCAGTTTGTCGATGCCGAGTTCTTTTTGCGCAAAGCTGCGCAGTTCTGCCAAATCTTTTTCAGCAAACGGACGTGCGCGCTTGGCCAGATCTTGCAGGAAGCTGATGACTTGATCCGGCGTCTGCGCCATTTTTGATACCAGTGAGACTTCGGCGAAGTTCTTGTAGCCGAGCATCTTGGCTTCTTCATTACGCAGTTTCAGAATGTCGATGATGTTCTGAGTATTGTCCCATTCCGGATGACCGCCGAGCTCGGAGGCTTTGGTCGCATTGGCGCGATAAATCGTTTCGCGCAGATTACGGTTGTCGGCATATTGCAGCACAGGGAAGTAGGACGGGAAATGCAGCGTGAACTTGTAGCCTGGCTTTTCATCCTTCTCGGCTGCGGCGCGTGCAGCTTGTTTTGCATCATCCGGCAGACCAGACAGTTCTGCTTCGTCTTCTATATACAAAGCGTAATCGTTGGTGGCGTCGAGAATGTTTTCGGAAAACTTGGTCGTCAATGCAGCGTGTTTTTCCTGGATTTCAGCGAAGCGCGGTTTATCTTCTTCTGCCAGTTCGGCACCGCCCAGGCGGAAATCGCGCACGGCGTTTTCGATGATTTTTTTGCGGGCAACCGAGAAGCTGGCGTAATCAGGTCCCAGTTGCAATGCTTTGTATTTAGTGAAGAGCGTCAGGTTTTGTGCCAAGCCAGTCCAGAACTCGGTGATCTTAGGCTGGTTCTCGTTATAGGCAGCGCGCAGTTCCGGCGTATCGACGACGGAATTCAGATGACTGACGATGCCCCAAGCCCGGCTGAGTTTTTCCGTTGCGTTCTCTAACGGTTCGACAAAATTTTCCCATGTGACTTGCGCGGTCGGTGCTTCGAGTTCAGTAACGACAGTGCGGCACTGGTCAAGCAGGCTGTCGATGGCAGAGCCGATGTACTCGGGCTTGATGGCATCGAATTGTGGGAGGTCGGAAAAATCCAGCAGTGGGTTCAGGGCAATATTCATCAGTTGGTTTCTCTCTCTGCTGCTTCTATGGTGTTAACCAGAAGCATGGTGATAGTCATAGGACCGACGCCGCCGGGGACTGGAGTAATGTGGCTGGCAACTTCCTTGATATTCGGAAAGTCGACATCGCCGCACAGCTTGCCGTTGTCGTCACGATTGATGCCGACGTCGATCACGATGGCACCGGGTTTGATCATGTCTGCAGTCAGGGTGTTGCGGCGGCCGGTGGCGGCTACGACTACATCGGCCTGACGTGTGTGATAAGCAAGATCCGCGGTTCCACTATGACAGATGGTGACGGTTGAGTTAGCTTGCAAGAGCAATAATGCCATCGGTTTGCCGACGGTATTGCTGCGGCCGATGACAACAGCGTGCTTGCCAGCCAGTTTGAAACCTGTGCTTTCGATCAACTTCATGCAGCCGTAAGGTGTACAAGGGCGGAAGCCGGGCAGGCCGGTCAACAACTCGCCTGCACTTAATACTGAGTAACCATCGACGTCCTTGCGTGGGGAAATCGCTTCAATCACTTTATTCGGATCTATATGCTTGGGCAAAGGCATTTGCACCAGTATGCCGTGGATCTTCGGATCAGCGTTCAGCGCAGCGATACGCGCCAGCAGGGCCGCTTCCGTCATGTCCGCCTCATATTTCTCCATCAGCGAATACAGGCCATTGTCTTCGCAAGCCTTGACCTTGTTACGTACATACACTTGGGATGCCGGATCGGCACCGACCAGGATCACGGCCAAGCCAGGTTGCTTGCCTTTGGCAGTCAGCGCGGCAGCGCGGACGGCGACGTCTTTGCGTAGTTGTTGAGAAAGCAAATTTCCATCGATGATTTGAGCGGTCATGAGTTAAAGGTAGGTGATTGAAGGAGTAAGTCCTAGATTATAAAGGCTTATCAGGGCATGTCTGAAAGGTGCTTTTGCGGCGAGTTTACATGCTCTTAAAATGCCGTTAAAAGTTCGCAAAAATGCTGCTATGCCGCATAATTTCGCATTATGAGAAATGATATCGCCATTTGAAAATAACAAAAACTGCTGTTAAACTCAGCGCAAACTACACGACTATACGTGTTATCAGTTTTAAAAATGACGGTTCGTTCTTACAAAGAACGGCACTAAAGACAAATCAGGAGACAAATTATGTCAGCCCAGCTCGACCAGGTATTGGCGCAAGCCGCCAACGATCCCGATGTAATGGAAACGCAAGAGTGGCTCGATGCCCTCGAGGCGGTTATCGAAAACGAGGGCCCTGACCGCGCTCACTACTTGGTGGAGCGCCTGATTGATCTGGCCCGCCGTCGTGGCGCGCAAGTTCCGTTCTCCAGCACGACTGCGTATGTAAATACCATCCCTGCCGACATGGGCGTCAACTCGCCAGGCAATCAAGAATATGAAGAGCGTCTGCGTTCGTGGATGCGTTGGAATGCGATGGCGATGGTTGTCAAAGCCAACCGTGTTGATGGCGATCTGGGTGGTCATATCTCCAGTTTTGCGTCGCTCGCTAATATGCTGGGCACCGGTTTCAATCACTTCTGGCACGCACCGACCGAAGATCACGGTGGCGATCTCTTGTATATCCAGGGTCACTCGTCGCCTGGCGTCTATGCTCGCGCTTTCCTCGAAGGCCGCTTGAGCGAAGAACAATTGATCAACTTCCGTCGTGAAGTTGACGGCAAAGGTTTGTCTTCCTATCCGCATCCGAAACTGATGTCGGATTTCTGGCAATTCCCGACTGTATCGATGGGCTTGGGTCCATTGATGGCTATCTATCAGGCACGCTTCCTGAAATATCTGCACGCACGTGATCTGGCTAAAACAGATAACCGTAAAGTCTGGGTATTCTGCGGCGATGGCGAGATGGATGAAGTCGAATCGATGGGCGCTATCGGTGTAGCCGGTCGCGAACAACTCGACAATCTGGTCATGGTCGTTAACTGTAACCTGCAGCGTCTGGACGGTCCGGTGCGCGGCAACGGCAAGATCATTCAGGAACTCGAAGGCGAATTCCGTGGTGCAGGCTGGAATGTCATCAAGATTATCTGGGGCTCCAACTGGGATCCACTGCTGGCCAAAGACAAAGAAGGTATTTTGCAGCGCGTAATGATGGAAACGCTGGACGGCGAATACCAGAATTACAAAGCCAAAGATGGCGCTTATGTACGCAAGCACTTCTTCGGCAAGCATCCAAAATTGCTGGAAATGGTTTCGCGCATGTCAGACGACGACATCTGGCATTTGCTGCGCGGCGGTCACGATCCACACAAGGTATACGCTGGCTTCAAGCAAGCACAAGAGCACAAGGGGCAACCTACCGTTCTGCTGGTCAAAACCGTCAAAGGTTATGGCATGGGCAAATCGGGTGAGGCGCGTAACACTGCGCATCAAACCAAAAAACTGGACGATGAAGCAGTCCGCGAAATGCGCGATCGTTTCAATCTGCCTATCGCTGACGAACACCTGCCCGACATTCCATTCTTCAAGCCGGCTGACGATGCGCCTGAGATGAAGTACCTGCACGAACGTCGTGCGGCGCTCGGCGGTTACCTGCCACAACGTCGTCAACAGGCGGACGAGAAGTTACCGGTACCTGAACTGGCTGCATTTAAAGCGGTGCTGGATCCGACTGCAGAAGGTCGCGAAATTTCGACCACACAAGCTTACGTACGCATTATTTCCATCCTGCTGCGCGATGCAAATCTGGGTCAACGTCTGGTGCCGATTCTGGTTGATGAATCTCGTACTTTTGGTATGGAAGGCTTGTTCCGTCAGATCGGTATTTATAACCGCGAAGGCCAGTTGTACGAGCCAGTCGATAAGGATCAGGTCAGCTTCTATCGTGAAGATAAAGCCGGTCAGATTCTGCAAGAAGGTATTAACGAAGCTGGCGCGATGGCATCGTGGATTGCAGCAGCGACTTCGTACTCGACCAACAACCGCATTATGGTGCCGTTCTACACCTTCTACTCGATGTTTGGTCTGCAACGTATCGGCGATCTGGCATGGGCAGCGGGCGATATGCGTGCACGCGGCTTCCTGCTTGGCGGTACCGCTGGTCGTACTACTTTGAACGGCGAAGGCTTGCAGCATGAAGACGGTCACAGCCACATCCTAGCTTCGACCATCCCGAACTGTATTCCTTACGATCCAACCTTCGCACACGAAGTCGCAGTCATCATGCATGACGGCTTGAAGCGCATGATCGAAAACCAGGAAGATGTGTTCTATTACATCACCCTGATGAACGAGAACTACGCACAACCTGGTTTGAAACCGGGCACCGAAGCCGACATCATCAAAGGTCTGTACCTGCTGCAAGAAGGCGCGAAGAAATCGAAAAACCGCGTGCAACTGATGGGTTCCGGCACCATCCTGCGCGAAGTGATCGCCGCTGCCGATTTGTTGAAAGACGATTGGGGCGTTACTGCCGATGTCTGGTCCGCACCATCGTTCACCTTGCTGGCCCGTGACGGTCAGGACGTAGAACGCTGGAACATGCTGCACCCGACCGACAAGCCACGTCAGGCGCACATCACTTCGTCCTTGCAAGGCACCGCCGGTCCTATCGTGGTGGCGACCGATTACATGCGTACTTTTGCAGAACAAGTACGTGCGTTCGTACCGAAAGATCGTACCTACAAAGTACTGGGCACTGATGGCTTTGGTCGTTCGGACAGCCGCGCAAAATTGCGTGAGTTCTTCGAGGTCAACCGTTACTTCGTCACGATCGCGGCACTCAAGGCATTGGCAGACGACGGTGCGATTGCATCTTCCGTAGTTGCAGAAGCAATTGCGAAGTACGGCATCAATCCAGAAAAAGTCAATCCGGTTACGCTGTAATCTACATACAAAAATCCTTCCTCATCACTGAGGCGACGGGGATGCAAATGGACATCACCATTTGCTTCCCCGCTGTCGTGATGGCGGACACGCAAACAAGCGGAGATAAAAGATGAGCATGGTCGAAGTCAAAGTCCCGGATATCGGCGACTTCAAAGAAGTCGAGGTCATTGAATTGTTGGTCAAAGTGGGCGATACGATTAAAGTCGATCAGTCCCTGATCACGGTTGAATCCGACAAAGCCAGCATGGAAATCCCATCCAGCCACGCTGGTGTCGTCAAAGAATTGAAAATCAAACTCGGTGACAAGATCGCAGAAGGTGCGTTGGTCTTGTTGCTGGAAGAGTCAGCAGCAGCGCCTGCTGCCGCTCCGGCGCCTGCAGCACCGGCTCCGGAACCAGTCAAGGTTGAAGCTGCACCTGCCGCAGTGCCAGCGCCTGTAGCTGCTCCAGCGTCTGTCGCCGCGCCAGCTCCGGTTCAAGCTGCACCTGCCGCACCAGTTGCTGCCGCAGTTCCAGCGACTGCTGCCAGCCACAAAGCACACGCATCACCATCGATACGCAAGTTCGCGCGCGAACTCGGTGTCGATCTCGGCAAAGTCGTCGGCTCCGGTCCTAAAGCACGCATTACGCAGGAAGACGTACAGAATTATGTGAAGGGCATCATCGCTGCCGGTCCGGTTGCGGCTGCTGTTGCTGCACCAGTCAAATCAGGTGGCGGTGCAGGTCTCGATCTGTTGCCATGGCCATCGCTGGACTTCAGCAAGTTCGGTACAACCACCTTGCAACCGCTGTCACGAATCAAGAAAATCAGTGGTCCTAATTTGCACCGCAACTGGGTCATGATCCCGCACGTTACGCAATACGACGAAGCAGA
The DNA here is from genome assembly GCF_059416385.1 of Herminiimonas sp. GW821-FHT09C12. Classification (NCBI taxonomy): domain Bacteria; kingdom Pseudomonadati; phylum Pseudomonadota; class Betaproteobacteria; order Burkholderiales; family Oxalobacteraceae; genus Herminiimonas; species Herminiimonas sp. GW821-FHT09C12. The sequence continues at coordinate 55,499 of NZ_JBWKPC010000001.1, read as the reverse complement.
CGTGACCGAGTTGGAAGAGCTGCGTAAATCGACCAACACCGCGCTGGCAAAATCCGGCGTCAAGTTGACGATGCTCGCATTCGTCATCAAGGCTTGCGTTGCAGCTCTGAAAAAATATCCAGAGTTCAATTCTTCACTCGATGCATCTGGTGAAAACCTGATTCTCAAGCAGTACTACAACATCGGCTTTGCTGCCGACACACCGCAAGGTCTGGTGGTTCCTGTCGTCAAAGGCGTCGACCAGAAATCGGTTACGCAGATCGCACAGGAAATGGGCGAACTGTCGGCACTGGCGCGCGACGGCAAGCTTAAAGGTTCCGACATGCAGGGCGCGACCTTCACGATCTCGTCCTTGGGCGGCATCGGTGGTACTTACTTCACACCATTGATCAATGCACCGGAAGTGGCGATTATCGGTTTGTCGAAAACATCGATGAAACCGGTATGGGACGGCAAGCAATTTGTGCCGCGTCTGATCATGCCTTTGTCGTTGTCTTACGATCACCGCGTGATCGATGGCGCTATGGGTGCGCGCTTCGTGACGTATTTGAGCGAAATGCTGACCGATCTGCGCAAGTCGCTGCTGTAATTGATCGCACCGCAATGAGCGATTTCAAACATTCTGTTCACCTTCATGAGGTGTTGGCATGACTACTTGTGTGGTTGTCAAAAAGAATAATGAAATCGCGATTGCCTGCGATTCACTGGTGACCTTCGGCGATACACGTCTGTCTCATGCGTACGAAGAGAACAACAAGATGTTCCGTATTGGCGATTCCTACATCACCTTGGCAGGCACGGCTGCGCATTTTCCCGTCATGCGTAAATTGCTGACGAGCATGGGCGAAGACTGCAAGCTGAATAGCCGCGATGAAGTATTCGATACCTTTACCAAGGCACATCAGATTCTGAAAGATAAGTACTTCCTGAATACGAAAGAAGAGGAAGACGATCCTTACGAGTCTTCACAGATCGCGACTCTGGTAGCGAATCCGCACGGCATCTTCGGCATTTACTCGTATCGTGAAGTATTCAGTTTCGATCGTTTCTGGGGCATAGGCAGCGGACGAAATTTTGCTCTTGGCGCGATGTATGCAGCTTACGACGGCGCAGCCAGTGCCAAGGAAATTGCAGAAATCGGTGTGCATGCAGGAGCAGAGTTTGACAAGAATACGGCAGCACCGTTTCAGATCATCAGTTTTCCCATGCGGGGATGACTTTGTAATTCAGGGTTACTAAAAAATATCAATCCGGACTCGACGCATAGAGCGGGACGAGCAGGATAAAAAATACGGAGCTAAAGCGATGAGCATGATTGAAATGAAAGTCCCCGATATCGGCGATTTCAAGGAAGTTGAAATTATTGAAGTGCTGGTCAATGTGGGCGATACGATCAAGGTCGATCAATCGCTGATTACAGTCGAATCAGACAAGGCCAGCATGGAGATTCCATCCAGCCACGCCGGTGTCATCAAAGAATTGAAAGTCAAACTGGGCGACAAAATTGCTGAAGGCTCACTGTTGCTCATCCTGGAAGCAGCGGACAGCGCGCCGGCACCGGCTGCGACTCCTGCGCCAGCACCAGCCGCCGCGCCAGCTCCTGCACCGGTTGCAGCAACACCGGCTCCAACTGCTGCTCCAGCACCAGTTCAGGCTGCAGCGCCAGTCGCTGCACCAAGCGCAGCCAGCTTCAGCGGCACAGTAGATATCGAATGCGACATGATGGTTCTGGGCGCAGGTCCTGGCGGTTACTCCGCAGCCTTCCGTTCTGCAGATCTGGGCTTGTCTACAGTCCTTATTGAACGTTACTCGACACTCGGCGGTGTTTGCCTGAACGTCGGTTGCATTCCATCCAAAGCTTTGTTGCACGTCGCAGCAGTGATTGATGAAACAGCTTCGATGGCTGCGCATGGCGTGACCTTCGGCAAGCCGCAAATCGATATCGACAAACTGCGCGGCTACAAGGAACAAGTCATCGGCAAGATGACCACCGGCCTCGCTGGTATGGCGAAAGCACGCAAGGTCAATGTCGTACAAGGTGTAGGTCAGTTCGTCGGTCCAAACCACATTGAAGTGACGGCAGCAGACGGCAGCAAGAAAACCATCCAGTTCAAACAAGCAATCATCGCTGCTGGTTCATCGGTAGTGAACTTGCCGTTCGTACCGCAAGATCCACGTATCGTCGATTCCACCGGTGCGCTCGAATTGCGCAGCGTGCCTAAGCGCATGCTGGTCATCGGCGGCGGCATCATCGGCCTGGAAATGGCAACCGTTTATTCCACACTAGGCGCACGCATCGACGTGGTCGAAATGCTGGACGGTTTGATGCAAGGCGCTGATCGCGACATGGTCAAAGTCTGGCAGAAGTTCAACGAGAAGCGCTTCGACAAAATCATGTTGAAGACAAAAACTGTAGCGGTCGAAGCGTTGAAAGAAGGCATCAAAGTTTCTTTTGAAGCAGCAGAAGCCGGTGCGACTGCACCAGAACCTCAAGTCTACGATCTGGTCCTGGTCGCAGTTGGCCGCAGCCCGAACGGCAAGAAGATTGCAGCTGACAAAGCAGGCGTAACTGTTACTGACCGTGGCTTCATCGAAGTCGATGCGCAGATGCGTACCAACGTGCCGCACATCTTCGCCATCGGTGATCTGGTTGGTCAACCTATGCTCGCGCACAAGGCAGTACACGAAGCGCACGTTGCGGCAGAAGCGGCAGCTGGTGAAAAAGCCTACTTCGACGCACGCGTGATTCCATCTGTTGCTTATACCGATCCTGAAGTCGCATGGGTAGGTATCACTGAAGACGAAGCCAAGGCCAAGGGTATCAAGCTCGAAAAAGGTCACTTCCCATGGGCAGCATCGGGTCGTGCCGTGGCGAATGGTCGTGACGAAGGCTTTACCAAATTGCTGTTCGATGCAGAAACACATCGCATCGTCGGTGGCGGCATAGTCGGCACACACGCTGGCGACATGATCGGTGAAATCGCATTGGCGATCGAGATGGGTGCTGACGCAGTTGATATCGGCAAGACCATACACCCGCATCCGACCTTGGGTGAATCGATTGGTATGGCGGCTGAAGTTTACAAAGGCGTCTGTACTGATTTGCCACCGACACGCAAGAAGTAAGGTGTAACTGAGTCTAAGCTGTGCTTAGACTCAAGCAAAAAGCGACGCAATGCGTCGCTTTTTTATTTTTAAACTCAAAAATATTTGGGATATAGGATTGCTTAAACGAAAGCGATTTTCTATATTCACAAAGTCGTGAAAATTAGAGCGCACAGTAAGACGAATACATCAGGAGGATTTTTGAACATTACAAGTGAACAGAACAATGCGGCCGGGCAGATAGTCGAGCTGTTGGCAATGCGAATAGGTCAAAACCGTGCGATACATCCAGAGACAGTGATCGCGGTGGTTGCACGCTTATCTGGTAGTTTTCTTTTGAGATCATTTAACTTTGATCTGGATAAGCTGGAGCGAGGAGCGATTGTTTTGTCGGCAGAGGCAAACGAAAAAGCTCCGGACTTACTGGCGCTTTTGTCCTCTGCGCTTACCAGCCGTAGCATACCGCTGGATACGAATAAACTGGGTGGAGACAAGTCTTTGCGCGGCGAAGAACCTAACTTGTCCTTCGAGGAATCAATTACCTCGCTGCAAGATGGTCTGCTTCTCATCATGCAAGAAAATAATCTGGATTTTGAGCAAGCTGCACAAGCAGCAACTCTGGCAACCGCTTTTATCATTGCAGAGTGCAGCAGAACAATAGGTGCTGAAACAGCATTGAACGTTGCGGTCTATGGTTTGATAGAGGGGTCGAAAACAGTACCACCGCCTTTTGCATCTGTACAAAATGTGAATTAAAAGACTTTTTGTATTTTTCTTGAACTTAATTTTTAGCAGATAAAGCGTAAGAAATTCAGTTAAGTAATATGAATAAAAAGTAATACGTAGGCTCTGTTCTGAATCATATAAAAGGCGACGTATTGCGTCGTCTTTTTATTTGTTAAATATGGTTTATAGCAATCGGTTTTCCCATATCCATGGCTTGTTTAATAGTAGGTTTCGACATACATTATTTGGCCTTCATCTTGAGTGGAGGAATAAAAAATCAGGGAATAATATGAAAATAATGATCATCATCATGGTGACAATGGCGGGTCTTTCCGGTTGCGCATCTATAACCGGGGATACGGCGCAGCACGTTCGGGTTGAAACTGTTAACCAGGATGGCGCTGTTGTAGCGGGGGCAAAATGCACGATGCAAAACAATTTTGGAACAACTTCAGGAGATTCTGGTACGCAAATTGTGACGCATAGATCTTCCGAAAATTTACATGTTGAGTGTAAAAAAGATGGCTATCCAGATGCGCAAGCAGCGGCGATTTCGCGTGCTAACGGTGGTATGTGGGGGAATATTCTTATCGGTGGCGGCATTGGAGCAATCATCGATCATAATAAAGGAACTGCTTATACTTATCCGGAATGGATTCGACTTGTATTTGGGAAAGTACTGACGTTTGATCGTTCTGATGATAAAACCGGGCAGCCTTCATTAGCGAAAGAGGTGCCCGATGCGAGACAAAAGTCCTCGGATGTAGCAAGTGCACAGTAAATGCATTGATTTTAAAAAAGCGACGCAATGCGTCGCTTTTTTCTTATTGCACCATCCAGGTTAAGAATCAGCACAGTCGATTATTTAAACCACCATTCCGACCAATCCCGTAACAGTCCCGCCAAACGGTCATACCCAAACTTCCCCGGATGCGCAAAATCATTGGCAATCGCTTCTTTCAGCCAATATTCATCTTTGCGCAGCGTATCGAACACCGATAAGTAAGGAACATATAGTCCGGCTGCTATTTCAGCAAACTGCTTGTCCAACTGCGCGACGCGACGATTGTGCGGCGCGTCTGGCATAGACGGTGGTCCGACCATCAATGTCTTGTAGCGAGCTGAAGCAGAGCGCAGGATGTTCTGGCAGTTGGTCAGACTTTCTTCTTCAGGAACGCGTAACACTCCCTCATAGATAGCGCTGTCGTTGACGCCAAATGAAAACACCACGTGCTGTTCACAGTCGGCCGGCAAGCGCGCCGCGCATTCCTGTTCCCAGCGCGCTGCAATGTCGCGGCTGGTATCGCGGCGTATGCCGAGGTTGTAGTGAGTGATGTTGTAGCCGCATGCTATGGCATCTTGTGTGACGCGTCCGGCCCAACCCAGACATAGCGGATCGCTGGTGCCTTGTACGAAGGAGTCACCGACAAAACAGATGCGATGATCGGTATTGGTCTTGGGTTTTGAATCGCTCACGATGGGTAGTCGAAGAAGGTTCAGTCGAAGTAGGTACGCGCCATTTCAAACCTGGGCGCGAAGTAGACATTATCCATACGCGCTATGCGTACTTTACCTTTGCTGGATGGAGCATGGATGAAGCGGCCATCGCCTATGTAGACGCCAACGTGTGAGAACGGTCGATTCATGGTGTTGAAGAACACCAGATCGCCGGGACGCAAGGTGCGTGGATCTATCTCTTTGCCAAGGCGTGCGATGTCTGCAGCGCTGCCGCTGACGTTCATGTTGAGCGCCTGGCGATAGATATAGGACACCATGCCGCTGCAATCCAGTCCGGCTTCAGGATTCTTGCCGCCGAACTGGTAACCGGTGTCTATCATGCCCATCGCATAGAGGGCGATTTCATTGCCTTTTTCGCTGATAGGTTGCGGCTCATACAGTATGCTTCCTGTCGATTGCCGCTTGATTGGCGCTGAGGTGCCGCAGGCAGCGAGTAGTGATGCTGCCAGCAGCGCGAGCAATAGTCCGCGCAAGCTGGCTATCTTGATCGAGGTGCTATGCAGCATCATCAAGCCGCTCAAGACTTCAGGTCGCTCAACACACCAGACAACATGTCTATCATCTGGTCTATCTCTTCATACGATACATTCAGCGCAGGCATGAAGCGCAGCAGGTCAGGGCGCGGTGAGTTCAGCAACAAACCAACTGGTGTCAGGTCACGTGCTTTTTCCACGATTTGCGGGCCGATGTCTGAACCCAGTTTCAGTGCGCGCAACAATCCATCGCCGCGTTCGCCGGCCAGACCGTGTTTCTCTGTGAGCTTCAGCAATGCTGTGCTCAGGTAAGTGCCTTTGTCTTTCACTGATTGCAGAAAGCCCGGTGCCAGTAGTGCTTGTGCAACTGCGATACCGACTGCAGTCATCAATGGATTGCCGTTGTAGGTGCCACCTTGATCGCCCGGTTCAAAGCAGGCCACTTCTTCACGACACAACATCGCAGCCAGTGGAACACCACCGCCTATGCCTTTGCCCAGCGTCATGATGTCTGGTGTGATACCGGACAATTGATAGCCGAACAATTCACCAGTGCGGCCCATGCCGGTTTGTACTTCATCGACGATCAGCAGCACGCCGTGTTCTTTGGTCAGTGCGCGCAAGCCTTGCATGAATTCACGCGTAGCCGGGATGACGCCACCTTCACCTTGTACAGGTTCCAGCATCACGGCGATGGTTTTATCGGTGATGAGTTTCTTGACGCTGTCGAGATCGTTCAGTGTGGCTTTGAAAAAGCCTGACACTTGCGGCGCATATATCGTGTCCCAACCTGCTTTGCCACTGGCCGACATGGCGGCGATCGTACGGCCGTGGAAGCTGTGATCGAAGGTGATGATTTCGTAGCGATTTTCGCCGGCGGCATTCTTGTTGAGCTTGCCCCATTTACGTGCCAGCTTGAACGCACTTTCATTTGCTTCTGCGCCGCTGTTGGCGAAGAAGACGCGATCGAAGCAAGAATTCTCAGTCAGCAATGCGGCCAATGCGATCGATGGTTCGTTGTAGAACGCCGGTGATGGATTGATCAGTTTTTTCGATTGCGCTGTCAGTGCATCTTGCATGCATTGCGGCGAATGGCCGAGACAGTTGACGGCCCAGCCTTGCAAGTAATCGAGGTAGCGTTTGCCATTATGGTCAGTCAGCCACATGCCGTCGCCTTCTGTGAAAACCAGTTCAGGACGGTTGGTGATGTAGAGCAGTGAATTGACGGGGTACTGGCTGAATTCCATTTCGGCTACTCCTGAGCGCAAATAATTGAAAGAATATCTGGGACGAAAATTACTAAGAATTACTAAAAAAAAAGCCACAGGATTTGCCTGTGGCTGAGTGATCGGCTTACGCTTACACGCACGGCATCCAAGGCTGGGGCAGCTGGTTACGGCGTCGCAAGAGTTTGGCGGTCATATTCATGTGAAGAATATTATGACGTTTTGCGCAGTGCGTCAAAACGTTTTTCGCCACTCTTGCTTAGCGGCACGCCGCGTGGTTAAAAGCTTAATAGCTAATCAACAAGCGAATTAACCCTGTGCCAGATCTGCTTCTGATGTGAATGCGTCTGCGTAGAACTCGTCGACAGGCAATTTGCACACCGCACTGAAATCGGCTTGCGCTGCTTCCACCATCGCCGGTGCACCGCATGCATACACTTGATAATTCGACAGGTCAGGCAGATCGGCCATCACGGCTTGATGTACGAAGCCGCTACGGCCTGTCCATTGATCGTCTGCTGTTGCATGCGAGATGACCGGAACGTAAGTGAAGTGCGGCACGGTGCGCGCCCATTCTTCGCACAGGGCATGCATGTACAAATCTTTCGGACGACGGCCGCCCCAGTACAACGTCATCGGGCGTTCACTCTTGTCGTGCAGCGCTTGCTCGACGATGGCTTTGATAGGCGCAAAGCCAGTGCCGGATGCCAGCAAGACCATCGGTTTCTTCGAATCTTCGCGCAGGAAGAACGTACCTTGCGGGCCTTCGAAGCGCAGGATGTCACGTTCCTTCATCGTCGTGAATACCTGATCGGTGAAGAGGCCGCCGGGCATGTGGCGCACATGCAGCGTCAGTTGTTCATCCAGATGCGGTGCATTTGCCAGACTGTAGCTGCGACGCTTGCCGTCTTTTAAAAGAAACTCGATGTATTGGCCGGCGCGATATTGCAGGCGTTCGCTGGCCGGTAATTGCAGAGAAATGGCGATGACGTCATCGGCCAGTCTTTCCAGCTTGGCGACGCGTGATGGCAATTTCTTGATTGGGAACTCGCCGATGCCGAGCACTTCGCGGGCTTCGATCTCGATATCGCTATGTGGGCGGGCGCAGCAGAAGAGAGAAAATCCTACAGCTTCATCAGCTGGCGACAAGGCGCGTGCCTGATGCGGGCCATGCGTGACTGTGCCGGACAAGACCATGCCCTTGCAGCTACTGCACGCGCCATTCTTGCAGCCGTAAGGCAAGCCGACGCCGGCGCGTATCGCCGCATTCAAAATGGTTTCATCTGCTTCGCAGCTAAATTGCCGACCACTCGGCTTAACAGTTACTTGGAACGTCATACAATCTCGATCATGAAAATAAATACTAAAAGCAAAAATACTGCCAACACCTTCGGCAAACCGCGTCTGCTGATTCTGGGATGCGGTGACGTAGGCATGCGCTTGCTGCCGCTGTTGCGCGACCGTTTTCGCATTTTTGCCGTCACTACGCAGTTATCCAGGCAGGAAGAATTACGTGCTGCCGGTGCGGTTCCTGTCATCGCCAATCTGGATGAGCCGGCTACGCTGGCACGTTTGGCGCGCTTGTCCTCGCATATTGTGCATTTGGCACCACCGCAATCGGCAGGCAACACGGATAAGCGCACACGTAATCTGACCGCCATTTTACCCGACCACGCGACACTGGTTTATGTCAGTACTTCCGGTGTGTATGGTGATTGTGGTGGTGAGTGGGTAGATGAGACGCGTACGGTGCAGCCGCATAATCCGCGCGCGACCAGACGGGTTGATGCTGAAAAAGTGCTGCGCGCATGGGCACGTCGTTCGCAATCGCGTCTGAGTATCCTGCGTGTGCCTGGTATTTATGCTGATGATCGTTTGCCTGTTGATCGCTTGAAGAAGGGCTCGCCAGCCTTGTTGCCTGAGGATGACGTATATACCAACCATATCCATGCCGAGGATCTGGCGCAGATCATTGCGCTGGCCCTGTTCCGTGCGCAGCCTTGCCGCATTTATCATGCGGTCGACGATAGCGATATGAAGATGGGCGCTTACTTCGATGCGGTGGCCGATGCCTTGTCGCTGCCGCGTCCGCCGCGTTTGTCGCGTGAGAAGTTGCAGCATGAGGTGTCACCGATGATGTTGTCCTTCATGTCGGAATCGCGTCGTTTGGCGAATCAGCGGATCAAGACCGAGCTGGGTGTGCGCCTGCGCTATGCGACGGTAGGGCAGGCTTTGAGCCATTTGAACAAGGTTACTGACAAAAATTGATGTGCGTTAAGAATTTGTTATGAAAATTAGTGTGAATTAAGCATGTTTTAGCTGCATTACTGATCGGGAGCGTCAGTCCACGTATTTCTCCCGATTTTTATCTCTATTTTTATCCCTTCCTGTGTAAATTCAGCAACTTATCTATGTAATTGACATCTTTAATGTCAATTTATATGGCTTTAATCATCCGTTTTTATCCATTTAAAAATAATACTCTTCGGTTTTTCCGTATATAAATTATGCTAAATTCGATTTCCAGTAATGTTAGGATTCCGTTAAAGTTCGTCCACCTGCCAGAAACGGTGGTTTGAAAAGGGGAAGACCGATGTAGGAGCACCGGTGCTGATTGTTGAAAAGGCAATTGGCTTCAAGCATAAAAATATTTGCCAAAACGAAATCTGCGATCAACCCACCCTGTTGGCGTGAGATGCGCGTAAGGCATTCACCAATTTATTCGAGACTATTATGGAATTTCTACAAGTTTTTACTACGCCAGAAGCATGGATCGCATTAGCAACGTTAGCGATGCTGGAGATCGTGCTCGGCGTCGATAACATTATTTTCATTTCGGTTCTGGTTGATCGCCTGCCGAAACATCAACAGCAAAAAGGCCGCATCATCGGTCTGGGTCTGGCGATGGGTACACGTATCCTGCTGTTGTTGAGCTTGTCGTGGATGATGGGATTGGTCGAACCGATCTTTACAATTGGCGATATGGGCTTCTCCGGCCGCGATCTGATTCTGTTCTTCGGTGGTCTGTTCCTCTTGTATAAGGCTTCGTCCGAGATCAAGGAATTGATGGGCACGCATCAAGAAGAGGAAACGAAAGCTGTCGTGAAAAAGGCAAGCTTCGCGATGACCTTGGCACAGATCGCTGTGATCGATATCGTGTTCTCGCTGGATTCGGTCATTACCGCAGTTGGTATGGTCAGCCAGGTAGAAATCATGATTGTCGCTATCGTGATCGCAGTCGGCGTGATGATGTTCTCGGCAAAAGCAATTGGCGAATTCGTCAACGAGTACCCAAGCATCAAGATGCTGGCACTCTGCTTCCTGGTCATCGTCGGTGCTGTATTGGTGGCTGAGAGCTTCGCGATCCACATCCCGAAAGGCTACATCTACGGTGCGATGGCATTCTCGCTGGTGGTTGAATTGTTCAACATCCGTATGCGCAGAAATCATCACATGGCAGCATGCGATGCGCCTGAGTCGGTTCAGGACGGCGTAACGGCTTAAGTTGAAGTAAGACGGAGCGGCACGGATGTGCCGCTCCTCAAGTAAAAAGAGGAACCCGTTTGGGTTCCTCTTTTTTTTCGTGCTGCTTGGTAGGTCTTATTTGCAAGACGAAATTGATATTTCGCCCAGTTTAAAACACACCGTTTTTAGAAGCGATGCTGGATACCAGCGGTCACGCCACGCTGATTGTTGCCGAAACCGGCATCATCACGCGACAGACCAGTCAGCAGTCCGTTCTTTGCCTTGGCGTAAGCTCCGCTCAAATACAGATCGGTACGTTTCGACAAAGCATACTTTGCGCGGAGCGAGAGCATGTATGGATCTGCATCGGTGTTGGCCGCTACGTTCTTGATGTCTTGATAGGAGAGCAGTGCAATCAAGGTTAGAGCTGGTGTAGTTTTATAAGTGACGCCAGCCCAGTAGAAATCACTGCGTCTGTCGGGAGCATTGCTTGCCAGCGTCATTTTGTAATTGCGATAACCAAGGTCGACAGCCAAGGCATCGGTGATTTGATAATCGCCGGCTAAATGCATGATGGTGGTTCTGTCACCAAGGCCGGTTGTCGTACCATTGGCACGCTGTACTGTCGCGGCGAGGCGCAATGGGCCTTTTTCGTAACCTGCACCCAAGTCATATTTGGCGTTATCGCTCATGCTGCCTGCGACTTCACCAAAGCTATAGGTTGCGCCGACTTTGAAGTCGCCGAATTTTCCTAAATATTTAACCATGTTAGCCAGATTGGTCACCATGCCATCTTTGCGAACGGTGCCTCCAGTGGTTGATGCGGTTGCGCTGCCACCGGTAATCCATGAATAGTTGGCCGAATAGCCCATAGGATCGAAAGGAAGGATGAAATCATAGGTGGTGGTGAAAGAGCGTCCGGCAACGATGCGGCCCCAGCTGCCTTCGAGGCCTACATTGGCTTGGCGACCAAAATAGTCGGCAGTATCTTGCGCACCGGTGTCTACCTTGAAGCCGCTTTCCAACTGGAATACTGCCTTTAAACCGCCGCCCAGATCTTCAGTGCCACGGAAGCCTATACGCGAGGTATTCATCGCACCGGAACTTAGACGCGCCAAGCCATCTTTATTGGAGTTAGCGTTGTTAACATATTCGACACCGGTATCGACGATACCGTAGACGGTGACGTTGGATTGCGCGTAAGCGCTGGCTGCCATAGCGCCGAATGCGGCGAGCATTGCTGTCGCCAGATATTTCTTCTTCATTTGTGATGTCCCCATTATTTGATATTTTGGTGTTGGTTGTGCGATACGACTACGCTGCACAAAGGCTGTTGCGTGCTACGGATGTGCCCCCCTTTCTGTGATGCCTGAATTGATAACTAAACCGTTTGGAAAGCCCACAGCGCGTGTTGTGGCAATTGCAGCCAGTACTCGCCCGGGGCCAGTCGTTGTTTTGCATAAGCGCGTAGAACGGTGCCGTCGGTGCCGTTCTCGTTCGCATTGCGGAAGACGCATTCCCAGCGATCACCCAAATACATGCAGGTTGAAAGCGGTAACTTGATCGCGTTGTCGACAGATGTATCGGAGATGTTGATTTGCTCGACGCGGATGATGGCGGTGGCATCGTTGCTGTCACTGCTGTGGCCACGCAGAGTTGCCTTGACATTGCCGCCTGCGATTTGCAGTACGACATGCTCGCCTTCGCGTTGCAGTATCTTGGCTGGCAAGCGGTTATTGCTGCCCATGAATTCCGCCGTGAACAAGGTGTTCGGCGTTTCATACATGCTTTGCGGTGTGCCTTGCTGTTCGATCTTGCCGTTGTTGAGCAACAGAATGCGATCCGAGATCGCCATTGCCTCTGCTTGATCATGTGTGACCATCAGTGCTGACAAACCGAGTCGTACGATCAGTTCACGCAAGAAGGCACGCGCTTCTTCGCGCAACTTGGCATCCAGATTCGAGAGTGGTTCGTCCAGCAGAATGACGGGTGGGTTGTAAACCAGTGCGCGCGCGATGGCGACACGTTGTTGCTGTCCACCGGACAATTGATGCGGAAAACGGTCGCCCAACTGGCCGAGACCGAGCTGGTTCAATACGGTCTTGACGCGTTCGGCAATGTCGCTGCTGCTCATCTTGCGCAACTTCAAACCGTAGCCGACGTTGTCGGAAACAGTTTTGTGCGGCCATAGCGCATAGGACTGGAACACCAGACCGAGATTGCGTTCTTCAGCTGGAATTTCCAGCTTGCGATTGCCATCGAACATGGTGCGTTCGCCGATTTGTATATTGCCTGACTTCGGTGATTCCAGACCTGCAACTGCACGCAGCAAGGTGGTCTTGCCGCTACCGGATGGTCCCAACAAGGCGACTACTTCGCCGCGTTGCAATTCCATCGAGACACCTTTGAGAATCTGGTTGGCGCTGGCGCCGGTGCCATAGTCGAGATGCAAGTCATTGACGCTTAATTCGTTCATGATGATTTCCTGAAGATGTGATGTACTTAATCGTGCAACTTGACGCCGAAGCGCAGCGCAATGCCGAGGCCGATGGCCACCAGCGTGATGTTGATAAAGGAGAGAGTGGCGACCAGATCGACGGAGCCGGAAGCCCACAGCGAGACGATCAATGCGCCTATGACTTCGGTGCCAGGCGACAGCAGATAGACGCCGGTCGAATATTCCCGTTCGAAAATCAGGAACACCATCAGCCATGCGCCGAGCACGCCGTAGCGCACCAGTGGCAAGGTGACGTCACGTGTGACTTGCGAACGACGCGCGCCAACCGCACGTGCGGCTTCTTCCAGTTCCGGGCCAACTTGCAACAAGGCTGTGGTGATCAGACGCAAGCCATAAGCCAGCCACACCACCGAGTACGCCAGCCACACCGAGAAAATGGTGGAGCGCAGTTCACGCAATTGCGGAATGACGTTTTCGACCAACCACATCGCGATGAAGTTGTCGTAACCTTTCAATATGTTGTCGAGGAAGGACGGTACGAACAGAAACACCCACAAGAAGGAAAGGCCAGCCAGCAAGCCTGGCACAGCGCGTGGAATCAATACGCTGTAATCAAGGAAGCGCGTGATGCCATCCGATTTGCGATGCATGGCCAGTGCGATGCAGCAGTAGCAAGCTACTGCCAGCGCGCCGCCGATGACACCGATCATGATGGTGTTGACGATGCCGCGTACCAGCGATGGTTGTTCCCAGATATCGCGGAAATGCTGGAAGGTGAAGGCATCGATCAGCGACACGCCATAACCCCAGTGCGAAACAAATGCACGCAAGGCGATGCCGGACAATGGAATTACTATCGTGAAAATCAACCACGCTGCGATCAGACTGAAAGCCAGCCATTTCCATTTACCTAAAGGCAGCGCTTTTTGACGCGAGCCTTTGCCTTTGATGGACACATATTTGTTGGCGGAGCGTAGCAACCAGCGCTGGATCATGACCAGCGGCAGCGTTACTGCAACCAGACACACCGCAACTGCTGCCATCAAATGATAGGAAGGCGTACCGAGTTTATTGGTCAGCTTGTACAGATAAGTTGGCAAGACCAGATGACCCTCCGGATCACCCAATACCAGCACCAGACCGAATACTTCAAAGCCGAGGAAGAACACCAGTACGCCGGCATAGGCCAGCGCCGGCATGATCATAGGCAGTGAAACATTCAACGCAACTTGCAACGGTGATGCGCCAGCCACGCGTGCGGCTTCTTCCACATCGGCACCCAAGCTCTTGAGTGCAGCGGACGCGTACAGATAAACGTGCGGGACGTGTGTCAGGCCGGCGATGATGACGATGCTAGGGAAGGCGTACACATTCCATGGCGTTGCTTCTATGCCGATCAGACGCAACATGTCTTGCATCCACACGGTGTAGAAACCAACCGGCCCCATAGACACGACATAGCCGAAGCCGATCACCATCGGTGACACAAAAATAGGTACCAGCAAGAGCGGTGCAATCCAGTTGCGACCCGGCAAATCGGTGCGCACCATCAGGAAGGCCAACATGCTGCCCAGCGGTACGGCGATCAAGGCCAGACCAGTGGCGAGGGTTAAACCATTAATGAAAGCCTGGCGAAAATCAGGATCATCGAAGATGAAGCGATACGGCTCCAGACTCAGTGTTTTGATAGGCGCAAAAAACGGCGCAGATAAAAAGCTCTGATAAAAAATCAATATCAGTGGCAGAAAGATAGCAATCGCTGCCAGTGTGACGACCAGTCCGCGCGGCCAGTTAAGGCGCGACAGCCAGGAACGGCTGGGTAGCGGATGGATAGAAGTAAGCGTAGTCATAAATAGAAATACCTTGCATAAGCTGTGTTAAATCGCAGGGCGGATACAGCCTTAAGCTCTGCAGTCATCTCGAACGCAAGGTGGAAGGCATCACGCTTTCCACCTTGCTTGCTACAGATGAATTACTTCTTGCCTGCGGCTTCTTTCCATTGCTTCAGGAATGCCAGGCGTTTGGTTTGATCCAGGTATTGCAACAAGGATGGTGTGATCGCAATCGGTTTGAGTGCGGTACCGAGTTGTGTCGTCAGAGCGGCCAGTGTCGATGTGCCGGTAACGTCAGAACGCAGCGAATACAGTTGCGATTCATTGGCGATGATGGTTTGGCCGCGTTTGGACAACAGATAGTCGATCCACAATTTGGACGCGTTCATGTTTCTCGCCGACTTGTTGATGAACACCACGCGCGACAAGACCAGGTTGTAATCCTTGGTGAAGACCACGCCGATCGATGGATCTTTGGCGGCACGCGATTGTGCGTAAGAGCCGATGACGTTGTAGCCGATCAGGTTCTCGCCGGAGGAAATGCGTTCCAGCATGGTGCCGGTCGACGATTGCACGCGGAGCGCTACATCGCCGAAGGACTTGGCCAAATTCCAGAATTGCGGATTGGTTTGTGCATCTTCGGTAATGAACAAGAAGCCGACGCCTGATTTTTCAATGTCGTAGCTGGTGACTTTGTTGCGGAACTTGTCAGCCTTGGTGGTCAGCAGTTTGAGCAGGTCGGCATGGGTAGATGGCACTTCATCTGGGCTGACCAAACGCTTGTTGTAAACGATGGCGAGTGGCTCGAAGGTCGTGCCGTAAGCACTGTCCTTGTAATTGGCCCAGGCAGGAATGGCAGCAGATTCCTGCGATTTGTAGGTTGCGCCATAACCTTCGCTGACCAATTTGAATTGCAAGTCCATCGCCGACGACCACAACACGTCAGCAGTAGCGCCACCGGCAGCGGCTTCCGAGATAAAGCGGTTATACACTTCGGTCGAATTCATGTCGTTGAATTCAATCTTGATGCCAGGGTAGAGCGTGCCGAAATCCTTGAGCAGTGGTTCCACCGCTTTGGAGTCGGTAGCGCTGTAGATCACCAGCTTGCCTTCCTTCTTGGCGCCGTCAATGATCTTGGCGTAATCGGCAGAGTAACCAGCTGGAACTTGTGCTGACGCATGTAATGTAAAGCTCAACGAGAGTGCAGTTAGTGCGATTGCTATAGGTTTTTTGATCAACATTTGCTTCGTCTCCTAGTGGATTTAGTTATTCAATAAGGCGCAGGGGACCCAGAGCAAGTCCAAACAGACTTGCCGCCTTGTGCGCTTCACGGAATTTTTTTGCCGAACGAATCGGCGTGGCCAGAACTATCTGATCAGGCCAAGTTGGTCGGATTGTTTGCGATAGTCTTCAACGGTTTTATGGATGTAGTGGGTTAATTGGTCGCCGGTCAGGGCTATCGGATACAAGCCATTAGCAGCACGTAATCGGTTGAATTCAGGCGTCGCCATCATCTGATCGAAGGTGTGCACCCAGCGCTTGTATGCTTCGTCGCTGACCTGCGGTCCCATGTAGAAGCCGCGTATGATCGGCCAGCTGATATCTATGCCTTGTTCGATGGCGGTCGGCACATGGGCTAATACGCCGGGCAAACGTTTTTCGGACAGAATGGCGAGGACGCGAATTTCGCCATCGGTATGCATGGCTGCTTCGGATGCATCGCCGGAGATCACTTGTACATGGCCGGCGCGCAGGGCAGTGAATGCTTCGCCGCCACCTTCTAGCGCAACGAAACGCAAATTCTTGGGATTAATCTTGCTTTGCTTGGCCAGCAATGACACCTTGAGCCAGTCTTGACTGCCGACGGTACCTGCTGTGCCTATGGTGATTTTGGATGGTTGCTGCTTGAGCGCTTCCATCAAGTCGCGTAGCGTCTTGTAGGGCGAATCGCTGCGCACGGCAATCATGCCGTAATCAACGCCTATCGCTGCGACCCAGCGCACATTGTTGACATCGGCATGGCCGTATTTGCCTTGTGCCAGATTCATCAGTGAGCCGCCGGAGAAGGCCACTAGCGTATCGGCTTCGGCGCGGCGTTGTGTGACGAAGGAGTTCCAGGCGACTGCACCTATGCCGCCGGGCAGGTAGCTGATCTTGACGTTGATATCTTTATCGGTGCTTTGCAAACCTTGCTGTATCAGCTTGCAGGTGACAGACATGCCGCCGCCGGGTTTGGCAGGCGCGACGCATTGCACCGGCGCTGCTGCATAAGCGCTGAATGTGATGCATGCACTGAGTGCACAAATCAATTTGATCGGTGTGGTCATTGTCTCCTGCCATCCTCTATTCGGTCGCTCGTTTTCGCACGACTCGGTTTTATTTATCTGCCCAGCCACCATAAATTTCTTTACAGCAAATTCATGCGGGCTGATGATGCATCCAGCTGGATCGAGCCAACCGGTTGATGCAGCATTGAATGCAGATGCATTACTCGTTTTTTTCATCATAACGGCTCGAATCTTTCAATTACCTTTCATAGAACGCATTTCACACAACCCCGTGAGATGTGTTCTGGAAGTCGCTGAATTTTGCCAACGGCGATTTTCTGTGTGAGTATTGGCGGCTATATTTTCTTACCTATGCGTACAAGGCCATGCGGATTTTACTGATAGAAGATCATGTTGAGTTGTCGCGTTGGCTGACCAAGGCATTGCAGGATGCGCACTGGTCGGTCGAATGCGCAATGAATGGCGCTGACGCCGACAGTTTGTTGCATACGCAGCAATATGCGCTGGTGATACTCGATTTGACCTTGCCCAAGATGGATGGTTTAGAGGTATTGAAGCGTTTACGCGCCCGCGGCAGCAAAACGCCGGTATTGATTCTGACAGCACGTGGTGGTTTGCAGGACAGGGTACAGGGTTTGAATCTCGGTGCGGACGATTATCTGGCCAAACCGTTTGAACTGGAGGAGCTGGAAGCGCGCGTCAAGGCCTTGCTGCGTCGTGCGCAGGGCGGCGAAGCACCGGTCTATAGTTGCGGTGCATTAAGTTTCGATACGGTATCGCGCATGTTCAGCTATGGCGATGCGGCACTGGCGTTGACACCGCGTGAACATGCGGTGCTGGAAGTCTTGATCAGCCGTGCCGGGCGCGCCGTATCGAAGGAAAAATTGTTCGATGAAGTATTTGCACTGGTGGATGATGCCAACCCCGATGCCATCGAAATCTATATTCATCGCCTGCGCAAGAAATTGCAGCGCGATGGCGATGGTGTGGTTGCCATCACGACCTTGCGCGGTCTCGGTTATCTGTTAGAGGTCGCTGCCAAGAAATGACTTCAAGCACCGCCACCAAACCAATCAAATCCATGGGCAGTTTGCGCGGCCAGCTATTGCGCTGGCTGTTGGTTCCGCTATTGCTGGTGGTGGCGCTGGATGCTTTTTCGGTTTATCGCAATGCCTTGGACGTGGCCGATCTGGCGTATGACCGTGCCTTGCTGGCGTCGACGCGGGCATTGGCAGAGCGTGTTTCTGTGGTGAATGGCAAAGTGGTGGCTGATGTACCGTATGTGGCGCTGGATAGTTTTGAAACCGATACGCTGGGACGGATCTACTACAAGGTAACCGGTACGCATGGCGAGTTTGTTTCCGGTTACGCAGATTTGCCAGCCTTGCCACCTGATGTACCCCGTTCGGAAATCTATCCGGCACTGGTGCATTTTTATCACGCGACTTATCAAGGTCAACAGGTGCGCATTGCTGCCTTGTATCAACCGGTCTATGACGATTCCATGCGTGGCATCGCCTTGATTCAGGTTGGTGAAACCATGGATGCACGCAGCGATCTGACGCGACAAATTCTCTTTAGTACTTTATGGCGGCAAGGTTTGCTGGTGATGGTGGCAGCCTTGCTGGTGTGGTTTGCAGTGCGTTTGGTATTGCGTCCGTTGATGCAATTGAAGGCGCAAGTGGAGGCACGTTCACTAACCGATTTGGCTGACTTCGACGCTGATCGGGTGCACAAGGAAGTACGTCCTTTGGTCGCTGCAATGAATGGTTACATGGGGCGTTTGCAGGCGTTGATTACCAGTCAGCGTCGCTTTATTGCAGATGCCTCGCACCAACTGCGTACACCGCTGACGGTGCTGAAGACGCAGGCTGAATTGGCGCTGCGCCAATTGGATCGCAATCCTAACGATGTGCGCGCCTTGCAGGATATGCGCGAAATAGTCGAAAGCATAGCTGGCACGACCGAATCCACTGCGCACCTAGCTAATCGTTTATTGACGTTAGCGCGTGCTGAACACGGCATGGCTGAAAGCGATATCACGTTGATTTCGCTCACGGAGGTGACGCGTCAAGTCGGCTTGGAGCATGCACCTGCCGCGGTTAAAAAACAAATTGATCTGTCATTCGATGCACCCGAGGAAGTCATGATCAAGGGGCATGCTCTGTTGTTGCACGAGCTGATTAGTAATGTGGTGGATAACGCCATTCATTACACGCCGATAAGCGGCAGGATTATTTTGCGCGTGCGTCGGGACGCGCTTGCGCAACGGGCGATACTGGAAGTGGAAGATAGCGGTATAGGTATACCCAAAGAAGATCGCGAACGTGTCTTCTCCGCCTTTTATCGCTCGCCGTCGGCACAGCAAAAAAATATCGGTGGTGCAGGTCTGGGTTTATCTATCGTGCGTGATATTGCTGTGTTGCATGGTGCCGAGATTGCACTGTCGAACTCGAGTGATGGTAATTCGGCTTGCCCTGGGCTGAAAATCACGATTAGTTTTCCATCGCCATGATTCTGCAAATAAGTGCTGGATACTGAAAAAGCAGGCCTTGAATTGAAATCAGCACGCTATAAGCGTGCTGATGATGAAGATCAAAACTGAAGAATTATTGACGCTTGGATTCTTCTTTCTTCAGTTTCTTCGCTTCCTTTTTTTCCTTCATTGTTTTGGCAGGTTCTTTCTTCACTGCCTTCTTGCTGTCCTGACTTTTGCCCATGATGTTCTCCGTGAAAAGATGTATTGCAGTTAATCAAGCAGCGCGATATCGCTTGTGGTCTCACTATAGCAATGTATTTGCACTTTGCTGAGCATATTTGATGGAAGTTACTTTGCCATGACGTTTATCAATTGGTGAGCATCCAGTTTGACATCTTTCCGACTACATCATTGTCCAGCCCGTTAAAGCCGTGATGCGCACGTGAGTTACAGGCATCGCCCACATCTTCACCGCCGGTGAAAGAAATCAACTGCTTCTTCGATGCGTCGCGCAGTTTATCCATCAAGTTGGATGTAAGACTGAAGATGCAGAGTCTGCAGCCGTCTTGCTCATGATGAACCACCAGTACGGGAATCTTCAGCGTGTCCATTGGCATGGAGAGTACGGATGGTCCTTCACTATCGACCAGTATGGTCGATGTGAGTGCCAAGCCATCTGGTCCTTCTGGCGGCGGCAGTTGCGTCGCGACAAAAGCTGCTGATTGCGTGCCACGACTGGTGCCGACCAGCCAGACTGGCGTCTTCGTCTGTCCTCGTGTCCAGGCAATGACAGCTTTCATATCGGCTAGGTGTTCTGGTGTTTGGCGAAAGCCGCGCAAGAATGGCGAGGATAGGCGGTCGGATGGCGCATCAACGAGCACAACCAGAAAACCTTGATTAGCGAAGAGCTGTCGGGCGCGCACCAAAAAATTATCTTTACCCCAATGGATAGATCCACCGGACGCGATTTGCAAGCCGCCATGACCGCCGGCCAGCAAAATGACAGCAGCTTTGGGTGCGGCTGGTGTCAATACGAGCATGCGTTGCGTTACACCCGGTCTGGTGGGGATATCGACGACCTTTTCCGCAGTTTGAGCGTAGGCCACGCTCAGGCAGAACATCAGGAACAAACCTAATATGGATTTCATCGTGCCATTCATCACTGTTCTCCGAGATGGTCGTTCATGATGGGATGAACGGCTTGCGTTGATGTGCTGTCTTGTCAGGTGAGTGCTGCCGTCACCTTCAAGACTTCTTCTGCTGTTGTTACACCTTCGATGATTTTCAATGCGCCGGCCAGTCGCAGCGGCTTCATACCGTCGGCAATACTTTGCTGTTTCAATTGATGGATATCGGTTTCTGCCTTGATCATCTTGGAGAAGGATTGTGTGACAGTCAGCAATTCATACAAACCGGTACGGCCGCGATAACCGGTTTGCCGACATTCAGGACAACCGACAGGTCTATAGATGGTGGTCGGTTTGGGAAGGTCCCAACCTTCGCTGAGGCTGAGCCATACGTCATCCAGCATTTCGCCATCCGGTGATTTGCAATGCGTGCACAAGGTGCGCGTCAGGCGCTGCGCCATGATGCCGATTAGCGTTGATTCCAGCAGGTAGTAGGGCACGCCCAGTTCCAGCAAACGCATGACGGCAGATGGTGCATCGTTGGTGTGCAAGGTGGAGAGCACCAGATGACCGGTCAATGCGGCTTGGATCGCCATTTCTGCCGTTTCCAGATCGCGTATCTCGCCGACCATGATGATGTCGGGGTCCTGTCGCATCAGCGAACGCACGCCGTCAGCGAACGACAAATCAATACCGTGCTGCACTTGCATTTGATTGAACGATCCTTCAACCATTTCAATCGGATCTTCCACGGTGCAGACATTGACTTCGCTGGTCGCCAGCGCTTTCAAGGTCGTGTACAGCGTCGTGGTCTTGCCGGAACCAGTCGGGCCAGTGACGAGAATGATGCCATGCGGGCGTGTTGTCAGGTTATCCCAACGTTCTGCATCATCTGGTGGAAAGCCGAGTTCAGGCAGTGATTTAACGACCACATCCGGGTCAAAAATCCGCATCACCAGTTTTTCGCCGAAAGCGGTTGGCATCGTTGATAAACGTAATTCAACTTCCTGACCATTATTGGTACGCGTCTTGATGCGACCATCTTGCGGTCTGCGTTTCTCGATCACGTCCATCCGGCCCAGCAACTTGATACGCGCGGTCATCGCGATCATCACGGTCGGTGGTACTTGATAAACCTGATGCAGTACGCCATCGATACGGAAACGTATCGCGCAGAATTCACGTTTGGGTTCCAGATGAATATCGGATGCACGTTGCTCGAATGCGTATTGCCACAACCAGTCGACGATGTTGATGATGTGGTGATCGTTGGCATCGACTTGTTTGTGATTGCCCAGTTCAACTAACTGCTCGAAGTTGTTGCGTAAGGCGACGTCCTGGCCGTTCAGTTTCTTCGCGCCCTTGATCGATTTTGCCAGCGCAAAAAATTGCGTTGTGTATTGCGCGATATCGAGCGGGTTGGCGATCACTAGCTTCACGTTGCGCCGCGTGATCTTGGCAATCTCTGCTTCCCATTCTGTGGAGAATGGTTCGGATGTGGCGACGACTAATTCGCTAGGCGTGAGCTCGACCGGCAGGATGTGGAAGCGCGTTGCATACGAAGCCGACATCACATCCGCTACGCGGGTGAAATCAATTTTCAGTGGATCAATACGGAAGAACGGTAGTTTGACTTTGCCAGCCAGCCATTCGGTCAGCCAGTCCAACGTGACGGGGCGGTGCGGCTCATTGGCAGTCAGCAGTTTGCATTGTGCGACTGCGACCAAGGGATGCATCGCTATCGATGCATTCTTGTAAATGCTCTGAGCCTGGTTATAGAAGACCTTGACGCCTTCTTTGGTAACGATGCCATCTGCCAGCAGCCAGGTAAAAATCTGCTGTAAATCCAGCTTCTTGGGCGGGGCCTTGTTCGTGGCAATTGATGTGATGGAAGCAGTTGGCATAACCATGACCCGTAAGATGGAACAGTTGGACTGATGTTAACACACGGTTTAGCTGTTATTGCTGTGCTTGCCACGCCTTGATGCCATTTACCCACGATTTAGCCGGCAGTTTGGTCGCAGCAGTAATCTGGGCTGCGCGTTCGTACAGGGCGGTCATATCCAGCGTGGGTTTTGTATTGAATGCGATGGCAATCACATTGCCTTCATGGACTTCCGGCAGCGAGATCACGGTATCGAAGGCAAAGTGCATAGCGCTCAAATTCTTCGCATAACTTGGGTGATCACCGAATAAGTTGACCGTCATGATGCCATCCGGCGTCAAACAAGCTGCACAGGCTTGATAAAACTCAGGTGTATCCAACACCGGGCCGCGCGCAGTAGCGTCGTATAGATCGACTTGCAAGGCATCGATACGACCCAGATTGGCCGGATCATTAACGTATTCCAGCGCATCCATCTCGATCACGGTCAGGCGCTCGTCATTCTGCGGTAACTTGAACATCGAGTAGCAGATCGTGATGACGGATGGATTCAGATCGACCGCAGTGACGCGTGTTTCTGGAAAGCGTTTATAGCTGAATTTAGTCAATGCGCCGGTGCCGAGGCCGAGTTGCACGATGTGCTGCGGTTTCTCGTTGAACAGCATCCACGCCATCATTTGTTGTGCATATTCCAGCTCTATCCAGTCTGGCTTGCTGATGCGCATCGCGCCTTGTACCCATTCTGTGCCGAAGTGCAAATAACGTATGCCGAATTGTTCGGATAGCGTGACCGGTGCAAATTTCACTTTGCGCACGGGTTTCGGTTTGGCAGGCGGAGGAGATTTTTTGCCGGGACCGCTCTTCAGGTTGGCATCGGCTTCTATGGATTTTCGTTTGATCAGCATGAATTCGGTGTGAGAGATTTTTTACTTACTGCATGATACCGCGCCAAACCGTCAGCTTCTGCTCAAATGTCATCATGGCGTAGGCAGGTGAGGACGAGGGCAGGATGAAGGTTTCAAAGCCGGCTTGGGCGAATAAGGCTTCTTGCTTGCCTGATGTCTTGCCATTAAAGCAAACACGGCGCAGATTAGGACATTCCTGTTTGAGTTGGGCAAAGTCATTGTGCTGCGCCAGGCGTATGGCGCTATCCAGGCTACCTTCGCGCGCGCAAGCTGCGATCACGTCCCATAAGCCTATGGAATGGGCTTGTAATCGCTTTAACTTGTCGTCGTAAGGCAATACGACCAGATCTTCATTGATCAAGGTGGAGATCAAGCGCCAGAATTGGTTGCGTGGGTGCGCGTAGTATTGTTGTGCAGTCAACGATGCTTTGCCGGGGAAACTGCCCAGAATCAAAATTTCAGTTTGATGGTCGATGACGGGTGGAAAGCCGGTCAGCAAGGAAGTTTGGCGAGAAGCAGGCATGCTGGTATTTTAATGTAGGCCATGCGATGTGACGCCATTGAAAACACAAAGGATGCTACATGAGTGAAAAAATAATGATCGTGACTGGCGGTAGCCGCGGTATAGGAGCAGAGATAGCCAAACTCGGCGCGGCAGATGGTTATGCCGTGTGCATTAGCTATGTGAAGAACAAGGCTGCTGCGGATGCAGTGGTCGATGCCATCGTGCAAGCGGGAGGTGTAGCGATGGCCATTGCTGCCGATGTCGCGGTAGAAGCCGATATTCTGCGCCTGTTTGAAACTGTGGATCAGCGTTACGGTACCGTGACGGCGCTGGTCAACAACGCCGGTATTCTGGAGACACAAATGCGCGTCGACCAGATGGATGCGGCGCGCATGCAGCGCATCTTCACGACAAATATAGTCGGCAGTTTTTTATGCGCGCGTGAAGCGGTGAAGCGCATGTCTACATTGCATGGTGGTGCTGGCGGTGCCATCGTCAATATTTCTTCAGTCGCCGCGCGCGCCGGCGGGCCGGGTGAATATGTTGACTATGCCGCCTCCAAAGGCGCCATTGATACGCTGACGATAGGTTTGGCAAAAGAGGTGGCAACGGAAGGTATACGCGTCAATGCGGTGCGACCGGGTGTAATCTACACAGAAATTCATGCCAGCGGCGGCGAGCCGGGACGAGTGGATCGCGTCAAAGGAAACATCCCGATGCAGCGTGGCGGCGAAGCGCATGAAGTGGCGCAAGCTGTGTTGTGGCTGTTGTCGGACCAGGCATCTTATACAACCGGTAGTTTGCTGGATGTGACAGGCGGGCGATAAAGCGACGTTTTTATCTCTAAAAATTTCAATGTCAGACCTCAGGAGAACGCATGAAAACAGCATGGATATCCACATTTTTTGCATTATTGATGGCGATGCCGATTGCACATGCCGCAGATGATATGAAAGCATTTCCTCCACCTGAGAAGGGAATGACGCGACATGTACTGCAGCTTCCTCCGCAAGAGGACGAAGCGGCTTTCAAGGTAGAGCTGATAGTCGGCAAAGAAGTGTCTACCGATGAAAGAAATCGCTATTTCTTCGGTGGAAAAATTGAAGAAAAAAATATCGAGGGTTGGGGCTATACACGCTACGTTGTGCCTAAAATCGGACCGATGGCTGGCACCATGATGGCGGTTGATCCGAGTGCACCAAAAGTCGCACGTTTTATCACGCTAGGCGGCAATCCTTATCTGATTCGTTATAACAGCCGCTTGCCTGTAGTGGTGTATGTGCCTAAAGGCGTGGAAGTGCGCTATCGGATATGGCGTGCCGGACCAGAAGTGAAGAATATAGAACAGGGTTGATAGACCAAGTACTGTTCTTTTGTCTGAAAGCTAAACACGCTTGCTACAGAAAAGTGGCAAGCGTGTTTTTTATTGTGCATTCCATTCAATACGCTTGAGTTTGTATAAAACATGTTCTCGTAGTGGGTGACCAGTCGGCAGTTTCGGATGCTCGAAATTATCTTCATCATTGGTATGCATACCAATGCGCTGCATCACAGCTTGCGAGCGCAGATTGGCTGGTACGGTGAACGAGACAACTTCCTGTAATCGCTCTACTTCAAACGCATATTTCAATACGCATTGCGCGGCTTCGGTTGCGTAAGATTTCCCCCATGCCGAGCGCGCCAATCGCCAGCCTATTTCTACCGCTGGAGTGAAATGCGCATCAAAAGATACGTGTAGCAGACCGACGAAACCGGCAAAGGGAAGCTCACCAGGAATTTCCAGTGCCCATAAGCCGAAGCCATATTGATCAAAGTGTTCGCGTATGCGTGCAACTAGTTGGTTGCTTTCGCTGCGGTTCAAGATGGCAGGGAAGTGCTGCATGACTTCAGGATCGGCATTCATTGCAGCAAACGGTGCAAGGTCGCTATCTTTCCAGGCGCGCAAGAGCACACGTTTTCCTTTTAGTTCAGGAATCACTGCGCTGCCATTTTTGTATCTGCATATAGATCACGGTTTGCAACAGCGCGACGATGCTGCCGGCCATGACTTCGGATACACGTAATAGTGCGAGATGCAATTCTTCATCCACGCCACCACCGGAAAATGCAGCGGACATCAGTATCACTACAGTCACCGGCCCCAAACGCCAGTTGCTTGGATAGTTTTGCCACAGCATGGCGACAATGACGGCTAGTGTCATCGCGATCAGCATGGCGAAGAAGGTCGCGCCGAAAATCACCAACGACAAGCAGGCGATCACGCAGCCGGAAATGGTGTTGACCAGTCGCGCCTTGAAGTTGGCTTTGGCGACAGTCATGTCCGGTTCGGTCACGATGATGAGCGAGATCATCGCCCAATAAGGTTCGTTCAAGCCGAGCGCGCGTAGTCCGTACCACAAGATCAATGAACCGGAGAGGATCTTGATGATGTAGACCAGCGCGTTCTTTCTGGGACTAATAAAGTTGAATTCCATGTCCTTCATCAGACCCGCAACAGTGCTGCCAGTTCAAGCATTATTGCGAAAGTTTAGCCTTGGCTTCTTGCAGCTCGGCTTCTGCTTCTTGCAGTTTCTTTTGCTGTTGGGCGATTTTCTTTTGCTTGCCGCTGGCTTGGGCTTTTTCCAAGTCGGCTTTACGTTCGGCTACCTTGTGTTCTTTCTTTTTCACATCGGCTTCACGTTCACGTCGCAAGCCTTCATCGGTGCAGTGATCGATGATTTTCTGGAGCGCGATATTCAGGTTCTTTTCTTGTGCCTTGTTGCCATGTGCGCGGGCTTGCTCGATCTGGGTGTGTACTTCCTGGCGCTTGGCAGCACAGCCGGTAAGTGGCTCGGCAGCATGGCTGGTAGAGACAGCACCTAACAACAGTAGGGTGGATAAACAGCTGGTCGTGATTATTTTCATTTTTCGACTCCTGGTTGGGTGGAAGTCGCTTCACTGTATAGGAACAGGGTGAAATCTGGCAATACAAATAGCATGTTGGAAATGACTACAGCGACCATACAGGTCGCCGTAGCGGGGAAATGTCTCGGCAAGCCACATGGTACTTGCCGGTGTCATCTCAGTGATTACTGAGCAGCTGTTGTTGCTGCTGGCTTGGCCGCAGCTTTTTTCTTCTTGGCAGTTGGTTTGGAATCGTCACCTTGAACGGAAAGCTGACCACCGGTACCGAGACCGCCAGCTACATTTTGTTGACGGTAGTTTTTCACTGCGCGCACGATATTGTTATAGGAATCGGTAAAAGCGGCTACGATCACTTTGCCTTCAGCCGTGTTGGAATAGCCACCCAGGCTGCCACGTGCGCTGGAGCCGAAGAGTTGGCCCATGGCACCGAAGTCCATACTTTTGGCGCTACCTTCAGCGGCTGCGATTTGTACACCCGAGCGGTTGTCGACCAGATTCAGCAGTGTGCTGGCTTCTTTGCTGTTGACGTTGCCTGCAAGACCTGCAACTGCACTACCCAAGCCGCCACCCAGCAAGCCGGCGACGCTGCCACCCATGCCACCGGCATTATTGTTGCTGAAGGTAATCGATGGATTGAGGCCGTAGTCTGCTGCGACCATTTTGCCTTTGCCGAAATTCGATTTTTTACGCAGTTCGCCGGATTGCTCCAGTTGGCGTTCGCCCATCATGGCTGTCATGCCGCGGCCGCGTTCGACCACGACGAAGCAGTTAGATTGCTGTACCAGCAGCTTGAGGACAGGAACGGTCGAACCGAGTTTGTATTGGCCGGTCAGGACGCCATACCAAGGAGCGCTGGTATCTTCGATGATAGCCATGGTGCCCAGAGGACGATCGCAGCGCTCGAGTGTGGCATTGGCATTTTGTGCATTGGCACCGCCGGCTGATCCGGTGGCGGCAGTTTTTGCGCCGCTATTACCCATGTCCATGGTGGAACAGGCACTCAGCAGGACACCGGTCAGGCAGAGTGGCAAGATACGCAGTAGACGATTCGACATTTCTTTTTCCCCTATCAAAACAAACAAAAATAAACAGGCATCGGATTTTTTTAATCCTCTTTCCCCCCCCTTGCTTGGGGGTAACAATGTGAAATATTACGACAGTTTCAGAAACATTTTTCTTTTTTGATGCCATAAAAGCATGATGAACTTCTTTGTCTGCCGAAATGACAGAGTGGCGGGACGCATGAATGAGCGTTGTAAATCGGCTGCGTTGAAACGAAAAAAAGCCGCGTTATTCACAACGCGGCTTTTTGTTTAGGCTTGGCTTCAGCCGTGAAAAATACAATGTTTCAGATTTATTTTCCTGCTAATCCCAGCAACATTTCATTCAGACGTTTTACGAATCCAGCCGGATCACTGAGGTTGCCGCCTTCGGCCAGCAGTGCCTGATCGAACAGGATATTCGACCAGTCGTCGAATTTCGCTTCTTCGTATTTCAGACGTTGAACCAATGGATGGTCTGGATTGATTTCCAGAATAGGTTTGGCATCCGGTGCATTCTGGCCCGCTGCTTTCAGCATGCGCATCAGGTTGGCGGACAATTCATGTTCTTCCGCCACCAGACATGCTGGTGAATCGGTCAGACGGAAGGTAATGCGTACTTCCTTGGCTTTATCGGCCAGAGAGGTTTGCATCTTGGCGACGAGTTCCTTGTACTGATCTTCGGTTTCCTGATGCTGCTTCTTCTCTGCTTCATCTTCCAGTTGGCCGAGATCCAGATCGCCTTTGGCAACCGATGCCAGTTCCTTACCTTCGAATTCTTCGATAAACGACAGCATCCATTCATCGACGCGGTCGGTCAGCAACAGAACTTCGATGCCTTTTTTGCGGAAGATTTCCAGATGCGGGCTGTTCTTTGCAGCGTTATACGATTCGCCAGTTGCGTAGAAAATCTTGGTCTGACCTTCCTTCATGCGCGAGACGTAATCGGCAAACGAGACAGTTTGTGCATCGCTATCGTTATGGGTCGAGGCAAAGCGCAACAACTTGGCGATACGTTCCTTGTTGGTTGCGTCTTCGCCCATGCCTTCTTTCAGCACTTGGCCGAAGGCATTCCAGAAAGTCGTGTACTTGTCTTTTTTCTCTTGCTCGTCAGCGTTAGCCAATTCTTCCAGCATGCCCAATACACGCTTGGTCGAACCTTCGCGGATCACTTTGACGTCGCGTGACTCTTGCAGGATTTCACGCGAAACGTTCAGTGGCAGATCAGCAGAATCGATCACGCCTTTGACGAAGCGCAGATACACCGGCATTAATTGCTCGGCATCGTCCATGATGAAGACGCGTTTGACGTAGAGCTTGATGCCGCCACGCTTGTTGCGATCCCATAGATCGAACGGTGCTTGCGTCGGGATGTACAGCAATTGCGTGTATTCGCTGCGGCCTTCGACGCGGTTATGCGTGTAGGTCAGTGGTTCGCCGAAGTCGTGCGATACGTGTTTGTAGAACTCAACGTATTGCTCTGGCGTGATGTCGTTCTTGCTGCGCGCCCACAATGCGCTGGCTTGATTGATGGTTTCCAGTTCATCGCGTACGACGGTTTCTTTTTTCTCTTCGTCCCACTCTTCTTTCTGCATCATGATAGGCAGAGAGATATGGTCGGAATATTTGCGGATGATGGATTTCAATTTCCATGACGACAGGAACTCGTCTTCGCCTTCGCGCAGATGCAGAATGATGTCGGAGCCGCGTGTTGGCTTGTCGATGGCTTCAACGGTGAAGTCGCCTGCGCCTTCTGATTCCCAACGTACGCCTTCGCTGGCAGCAGTGCCGGCGCGACGAGTTTCTACTGTGATGCGATCAGCGATGATGAAACCGGAGTAGAAGCCGACGCCGAATTGGCCGATTAGTGCGGCATCTTTTTGCTGGTCGCCGGACAGGCGCGAGAAGAATTCTTTGGTGCCGGATTTGGCAATGGTACCGAGATGCTCGATGGCTTCATCGCGTGTCATGCCGATGCCGTTATCGGAAATGGTGATTGTGCGTTTTTCCTTGTCGAAGCTGACTTTGATCTTCAGCTCGGAATCGTTTTCAAACAAGGCATCGTTGTTGATAGCTTCGAAGCGCAGTTTGTCGGCAGCGTCGGATGCGTTGGAGACCAGTTCGCGCAGGAAGATTTCCTTGTTGGAATACAAGGAGTGAATCATCAGTTGCAGCAGTTGCTTTACTTCAGCTTGAAAGCCTAGGGTTTGCTTTTCTGGATTTTTTTGTTCGGAAACGGCCATTTTGTCCTCAAGAATCAAAAAATAAGGGAAATATTGTTGAAAATCTGACAGCGGGAGCTGCTGTTTATTCGCAACCCGCAATGATGTTGCTTCGCGCGGCGGAGGTCAATCCAGACTTTCAAAACGTTGGGTAGCAAATAGGGATGAAATTACAAATTTCAAGATCGACCTATCTCTCGCTCTAGGAAACGCATGATGCCGGGATCGGCCATGGCAGCCACATTGAAGCGCATATTGGTCGACGGCAGTTGGTTCGGCGAGAACAGGCTGCCGGGTGCCAACAGGTAACCATGCTCCATCGCTCTCTCGGTCAGCGCATTGCTATCGCAGCCTACATCAGTCCAGACGAACATCCCGGCAGGTGTGCTGATATTGATCTTGATACCTATGCGTTCCATTTGTCGCACGGTCTTGTCGCGTACCGCATCCAGCTTGTTACGCAGGCGGTCGGCGTGCTTGCGGTAGTGGCCTTCAGACAGGATGCGATACACCACGCGCTCGGTAATTTCAGTCGTGGTTAGCGTGGTCAGCATCTTGCGGTCGCATAAATGCTTGGCGATTTCCGGCGAAGTGGCGATGAAGCCGACGCGCAAATTGGCCGCTAGTGTTTTGGAAAATCCACCCAGATAAATCACGCGATTCAATTGATCGAGTGCAGCTATGCGCGTGGCTGGTTGTACTGCGGTGCCGGGATGCATATCGCAATAGATATCGTCCTCGACGATCATGAAGTCGTATTGCTCGGCGATCTTCAATACCTGAAATGCCTTGGCGGCGGAGAGCGAGGTCGAGGTTGGGTTGTGCAGGACGGAATTGATGACGAACAATTTGGGGCGATGCAATGCAGCCAGTTCTGCCAGTTGCGCGATATCCGGGCCATCGGATAGACGCGGGATACCGACTACTTTTGCACCCAACATTGCGAATGAACCGAACATCAGAAACCAGGCTGGATCATCGACAAAGATGGTGTCGCCCGGTTGCACGTAATGACGTGCGACCAGATCCAGTGCTTGCGTGACACCCAAGGTAGTGACGAACTGATCTGGTGTTGCGGAAATTTCCAGCTCGGCCAGTTTCAATTGTAGTTGCTGGCGCAGCGGCAAAAATCCTTGTGGATTGCCGTATTGCAGTGACAGCTTCTGTCGGCTGACGGCGCGCAAGGCATTGGCAACAAGATCGCCATCCAGCCATTCATTGGGCAAGAGGCCGACACCCGGCATTTGTTGTGGTGGTAATTGGCGGAACATATTGCGCACCAGCCAAACTACATCGACTGGTTGTGGTGCGGTGTTAGCGCGTTGTGCGCGTGGTGCCAGCATGGGCGCGCGGTCGCGTACATAGAAGCCGGAGCCGCGGCGCGATTCCAGCCAGCCGCCGGCAACCAGACGGTCGTAGGCTTCCACCACGGTGAAACGAGAAACCTTGTGCTGATCGGAGAACTGGCGGATCGATGGCATGCGTGCGCCGGTGCGCAGCAATTTGTCGTCGATGCGCGCAGTGACCAGTTGCACGATTTGCTCTATCAGCGAACCGCTGGCTTCACGCGATATCAGTGGGTGAGGCACTTCGCTATGAGATGCAGTAGCGGCCTTATTCGATTTGGCTGTATTGGTCATTTTACCGTGACAGTGAGAATATTAATTCCTTAAGTGTACTGGTACTGTATTGGTTTTGTCGATTACGATGTTTTGACGATAAAAACAGCAAAGCCATAGATCGCTTTGCATCCTCTTGGAACAATATGGAATCCCTGCTGCCACTTTCCCTGTTCGCCTTCGTCTCCTCCATCACGCCGGGGCCGAACAACATCATGCTGACCTCGTCTGGTATCCGCTTCGGTTTTGTGCGTTGCATTCCGCACATGCTGGGTGTCGTCTTCGGCTTTAGCGTGATCCTGGCGTTGTGTGCGGCTGGTATAGGCAGTCTGATTGTGGCGATGCCTGTATTGCATCTAGTGTTGAAAACGATAGGTTCCACTTATCTGGTGTATCTGGCGTGGCAGCTACGCAGCATGGCATTCAACCAAGGCGAGGACGATAGTGCGCGTCCGATGTCCTTTATCGGTGCTGCACTTTTTCAATTTGCTAATCCTAAGGCGTGGGTGATGGCGGTGACTGGTGCTTCCGCCTTCCTGCCGCCTATGCAGCCGGTATGGTTAGCGATCGTTGTGTTTTGTTTGATATTCAGCGTAGTCAATTTGCCGTGTATCGGTATCTGGGCAGGTACTGGTGCGATGCTGCGTCGTTATTTGACGCAGGCTAAATGGCAGCGATTGTTTTGCGCAATCATGATTGCCTTGACCTTGTATTCAGCTGTGGCGATCTGGTCATGAGTCACGATTCCATAGTAAGTTCTGTCGCTATGACACCAGAAACCAAAGGCATGTTGTTGGGAGCAATCGGCGTGGCGCTGTTCAGTCTGACCTTGCCGTTTACCCGAGTCGCTGTCGCCGAGTTACATCCCGTCTTCGTCGCGCTCGGTCGCGCTGTAGTGGCAGCAATCTGTTCCGCCGTTTTGCTCTGGTGGACTGGTGCTGTACGCCCGAATAAAACACAGATGAAATCGTTGCTGATTACGGCGCTAGGCGTGGTGGTTGGCTTCCCGGTGTTTTCATCGATTGCAATGGCTTATGTACCGGCTTCGCATGGCGCGATCATCCTGGGTATCTTGCCGCTGGCGACTGCCTTGTTTGGCGCATTGCGTTTTGGTGAGCGGCCTTCCATCGGCTTCTGGATTGCGGCAGTTGTTGGCAGCAGTCTGGTCGTTGCGTTTGCATTACAGCAGGGTGGTGGCGAATTGCATATTGCCGACCTCGCTTTATTTCTGGCAGTGATTGCGGCTGCCATGGGTTACGCCGAAGGTGGGCGCTTGTCGCAGACGATGGGCGGGCAACAAGTGATTTCATGGGCGCTGGTGTTATCTATGCCTATAGTCTTGCCTATCACAGTATGGTTGGGTTGGCAGCACGGCGTGAGCGCTTCGCCGGCGGCGTGGATCGGCTTTGCTTATGTCTCGCTGTTCTCGATGTTTATCGGTTTCTTTTTTTGGTATAAGGGTTTGGCTTTGGGTGGCATTGCGCGTGTAGGACAAGTGCAATTGATACAACCCTTTTTAACCTTGCTGGGTGCGGCTGTGATTCTGGGAGAGTTACTGGAATGGCGCACCTTCCTGTTTGCACTTGCCATTATTGCCGTCGTAGCCATCGGGAGAAAGATGCCTGTCAAGCGCAAAAATTGAATATAGATGTCCTTACTCTCGCTGTGTAGCGACGATAGTTGGGAAGGAAAGCCGAGGATTTGAGATAATCACGGGTATTCTTTCCGTGATCGTCGGGAATATGATGGCATCTAGCCAACATCGCGTTCACGGACATCTGTTAATTGCCATTCCTCCATTGCGCGGAATGGCATCAATTTTTGGAGCACTTATGTCTTTTTACGACAAACTGAAAGCATTGAATATCGAATTGCCTGCCGTCGCGACGCCAGCTGCGGCTTACGTCATGTACGTACAAAGCGGCAACACGGTTTTCCTTTCAGGCCATATCGCCAAAAAAGACGGCAAGCCTTGGGTCGGTCAATTGGGCAAGAACATGACTACCGATGAAGCCAAGTTGGCAGCACGCGGCGTCGCAATCGATTTGATCGCAACCTTGCAAGCAGCATGCGGTGGTGATCTGAATCGCGTCAAACGCATCGTCAAGGTCATGAGCCTCGTCAATTCGACCGGCGACTACACCGAACAACATCTGGTTACCAATGGCGCATCGGACTTGCTCGGTGAAGTATTCGGTGCACAAGGCGTGCATGCACGTTCCGCATTTGGCGTGGCGCAAATCCCGCTTGGCGCTTGCGTGGAAATCGAATTGATCGCTGAAGTAATCTAAGAAATATATATGCCCCGGAACGCCGGGGCGTGAGCCTTGTTTATACCGTGAAGTCATCATGAAAATCGAACATCCAACGCCGATCAATTGGCAATTCGCTAAACGTGCAGAGCAACTGCAAAGCTCGGTCATTCGCGAGATCCTGAAAATCACGATGCGCCCGGACATCATTTCCTTCGCCGGTGGTTTGCCGTCGCCGGAAACTTTCCCGGTCGAGCATATGAAAGCGGCTTTCGATACCGTCTTGTCGAATCAAGGCAAGATCGCTTTGCAATACGGCCCTAGCGATGGTTATGCACCGCTGCGTGAGTGGATCGCGGATTCGCTGTCTATCGATGGCGTGACGATTACGCCGGATCAGGTCTTGATGGTGTCCGGCTCGCAACAGGCGCTGGATTTGCTCGGCAAAGTATTGATCGAAGATGACAGCAAGGTCTTGGTAGAAACGCCAAGTTATCTGGGTGCCTTGCAAGCCTTCTCGGTTTATCAGCCGCGCTTTGTTTCCATCCCGACCGACGACTACGGCTTGCTGCCGGAAGAAGTAGAAAAAATCGCAGACGGCGCACGCTTGTTGTACGCCTTGCCGAATTTCCAAAATCCAACCGGCCGTACCTTGTCGGTCGAGCGTCGTATTGCATTGGTTGAAACCTGTGCGCGACTCGGCTTGCCTTTGATTGAAGATGATCCATACGGCGCGCTCAGCTATCGCGGTGAACCATTGCCGAAAATGCTGACGATGAATCCGAGCGGTGTGATTTACATGGGCTCGTTTTCCAAAGTGCTGACACCAGGCATACGTCTAGGCTATGTAGTTGCACCAGTACCACTGATCCGCAAACTGGAGCAAGCCAAGCAAGCTGCCGATTTGCACACATCACAATTGACGCAAATGGTGGTGTATGAAGCGATCAAGGATGGTTTCCTCGAGAAGCATATCCCATCAATACGCACACTGTATGCGAATCAATGTCAGGTGATGCTGGATGCGCTGACAGAATTTTTCCCTGCCAGCGTAAAGTGGAACAAGCCGGAAGGCGGCATGTTTATCTGGGTAACGCTGCCTAAGCATATCGATTGCATGCAGTTGCTGGAGGAAGCGATTGAGCAAAAGGTTGCTTTCGTTCCGGGTGCGCCGTTCTATGCAAACGAGCCTGAGAAAAATACGCTGCGTTTGAGTTTCGTTACCGTGCCGCCAGAGAAAATTCGTGAAGGTGTCGCCAAGTTGGCCAAGCTGATTGCAGCAAAAATCTGATTCGATCGGTCTTGATACTAAAAAGCCGCTTCTTAATGAAGCGGCTTTTTTATTGAGTGGATGGTTTTGGATGAGTGTATTTTATATCGCTCCCGATGATCACTGCGCTGTTGAGTATGCGCAGGAGGTAGTCATTTATGTGCAACATAAAGTAAGTGCCTGACGCAATGTCCGCTATCGACCCAAAGCGGACATCATCAATGCGAATTGGTAGCAACTTTAAAATTCGATTTAGTGGCAATCTTGATGCGAGTACTCAATTAATAGGCAAAGATAATATTGCTGAAGTAAAAGCTGAAAAACAAATAGAAAGAATGATCAATCAGTGCATCAAGAGCCTACTAAGCTCTTGGTGCGCCTGCAGAACGCTAAGGAATTCAAACAGTTAGATGGCCCGTTGAAAAACTGGGCCATTTTTTATGGCAGGTCGCCGATCAGTCCTGCAATTCCCAAGATGTTGGAAGGTGTAAGTCGTCTGTTATACACACCAATGTGTGACTCAGACATGTGATCGGAAATGTGAGTTTTCGATCCAAAGTGGGATGGTATCGCTCATCACTCATCAGCAAAATGCCGCCGAAATATACTTAAAAATACCAGTTTTCAGTGATGTTTCAATCAGACGCATCCGTGTAATCTGTTGCCCATAAAACATCAAGCCAAAATACAAAAGACAGGCGTAGATATCCCGATATCTGAACTGATCTGAGCAAAGAATATTGATCTCGCATCCCCTTGCACAGGCTTAACGCCGCTGGTCGCGCAAGCGGATGATGACGATGTCGAGGGAGTGGTCAGTCAGTACAGCAGCCCCTATTTTTGATGTATCAGCAATTCGTCGATCAAAGAAAATATCGGCATATTAAACAATCGGTAACCCTACATCATGTCTATAAAATCTAAAAAGCGTCGCTTGCAACTGCCTTCAGTACAACAAGGTACCGAACTTTCAGTCATCGTCTTGGCAGTCGGCTTCGCACTGGGTAATAGTACTCATGCCAATGCCGCGTGCTATTCCCTTAACACCAATTCTACGGTTTTTGGCCCTGAAAACTGTGTGGCGTGGGGTGGCGGAAATCTTACGGTTACTAACATCGGGAGTCTTAGTGGAGAATTAATCGCTGTGACGGCATCAGGCGGCGTAGGCACACTGAGTAATAATGGCGTAATCGACGGCACTACTTCCGGCATTCACAACACGGGCGCTATGACCGCCCTGAACAACAGCAACACCATTTCAGGCGGCACCTATGGTATTCAGACCGATAACGGTAGCAGCATCACTTCGCTGCATAACACTGCCACTGGTACGATTAGTGGTTACACTGGCGTTCTTGCAGGAAACCTGACTCCATCTGGCTCGATCACTATTGGGACCATCACCAACGACGGTTTCATCTCGGGAACGGGCAACGTCGGTGTCGGCACCAGCAGCAACGCGACTATTGGTACCTTGGTCAATACCGGCACTATCACAGGTGCATTGGGCGGCGTTGCCAATGCAGGCAATATCAACATATTGAACAATAGCGGAACCATCTCAAGCAGCGGTTATGCCATTTATAACGCAGCAACCGGCACCTTTGGCCCTATCACCAATAGCGGTACGATCGCCGGTACGATCGCAAATTTCTCTGCCAATGACCTGACTATCAACGGTGCCAGCGGTGCCAGTTTCGGGATTTTGACAGGTTACGGCGGAGGCCTGGGCAACGCTGATCGGACTGTAATCACCAATACCTTTTCAAACCTCACCTTCAACTCCGGCAATCTTCTGCTGAACAATAACATCAACGTCGGCACCCACACTGTTAGCAACACCGCAGCCACGCTGCAGGTCAATAACGGTATTACCGTCACTGGCAATTACAATCAAGGCGCTGGCGCAACCCTGCTCATAGGCGTGGCGAATGGTGCAGTAGCAACAGGCGCCGTTAACTCTGATAGCGGTTACGGTCGTTTGGTGGTTTCAGGTAACGCCACGATTGCAGCCGGTTCAGCAGTCACGTTAAAACCATTAACTACGTACGCCTTTGCTGCGGGTCAACGCTTTGTCGTCGTGACTGCGGCTGGTGCCGCTAGCTACAACGAGAATGCATTGCATTATGCTGCTTCCGGGTATACGGGGCCTCTCTTTGGTAGCAGCGTGACGTCCGGTGGCACTAACAATCTGGTGGTTACGCTGGGAACAAATCCCGCCACACCTGCGCCATCTTCCCCTGCAACCGTACCGAATGCTGTCGCTGCACTCGGCGGGCTATCTCGCTACACAGGCATCGATCCGGCTCTTTTAAATCTGTTCAATGCAGGTCAGGCATTGAATCTGGGTCCGACCGCGGATGCCAATCGCGCTGGCCGTCAGTTAAATCCGATCTCATCGACTGTCAGCAGCGAGGCAGTTACCGCACCAACACTCGATACCCTCAATATCGTAGCCGCCCATAGTGATAGTTTGCGTTTGGCACAAAGCGGCAGAGCTAGCGGTCTCTCCGCTGGTAATGCGGTGTCAGCGACCGGTGTATGGGGACAGGCTTTCGCTGGGCAAGCCAGACAGGATGAACGTGATCAGGTCAGCGCTTATCGTGCCAATTACAGCGGCCTGTTATTCGGTGTCGACCAACAGTTGAATGAGCGCTGGAATATTGGTGGAGTATTCAGTTACAGCAATGCTCGCATCCGTGACACCGGTAGTAATGCAGGCGATTCCAACGATGTGGACGCCTACGGTTTGCTGGCTTACGGTAGTTATAGCGGCCAGCCCTGGTATCTGAATTTCTCTGCAGGCGCAGTCCAGCAACGTTACGCTACGACCCGCACCGTCAGCTTCCCTGGCTTCGCTGGCGTTGCTACCGGCAAGTTCGACGGCATGCAGTATGTGGCGAAGGCTGAAGTAGGTTATCCACTGGCCACAGGTAATGTCACCACCACCCCGTTATTAGGTCTGACCTATAGCCGCTTGAATCAGGATGCCTATACGGAAAGCGGCGGCAATGGCGCTGCACTGGCTGTTGGCTCAACGAGCGTCAACTCGCTGCAAAGTGATCTGGGTGTTAAATTCGAACACGAACTGGCGACTTCGTATGGGAATTTAATACCGAGCCTGAAACTGACTTGGCGTCATGAATTAGACAACAATCGTGCGGCGACCAATGCACGTTTTGTGGCAGACCCAAGTGGCGAAACCAGCTTCACGTCGTTTGGTACCAGCCCGGTCAGGAATTCGGCACTGATTTCGTTGGGTGCGACATTGTTGCGCGAGAAGAATCTGAGCCTATCTGTCCGTTATGACTTACAGACAGGATCAGGCTTCCTTGCCCAGAGTGGTAGCTTACGTTTGCGCAAATTGTTTTAATCTGCAGAGCTGAATGTCCCTGTCGTGGGGAAGTCCATCAAGAGCTTTTTAAGCTCTTGATGCACCGATAGAATGCTAAGAAAATCAAACAGTTAGATGGCCCGTTGAGAAACTGGGCCATTTTTTTATGGCAGTTGTAGATCAGTTCGGCGATTTCTAGAATGTTAGAAGGTATACGTTGACTGCATCACACCAATGCATGGTTCCCGCATTCGATGCATGCCATGATCTGCCTCTAGTGCGACAAGGCTATTACCAGATGTTCTACGTCTTAGGTGATAAAGCGGTATCACTATCTGTATAAACAATCTCAATGTTCGCTTCTGGCCTATGGCAGACACTTATTTGATAACGCAAGTTTTCTTGGATAGCGACGCACTAACCATGTGATCAAGCGCTTGCTTTACTGCGTTACTCAACTACTGAGTACATTCATTAGAAACGTACCATCTCTCCATGCTTGATCGCGACGAAGTCGGCTGCAGGAATCTGCGCCTTCCTCAATTCTTGCGCCAATGCTTTGGGCGGTTCGTCCAGCGATTCATCCGCCAATTCAAACGTGCCCCAGTGTATGGCGATCGAGCGTCGTGCATGGAGGTTGTTGTGTATCTTTACTGCTTCGCCCGGATCGACATGTTGTGCTTTCATGAACCAGCGTGGCGCATACGCACCTATCGGTAACAGCGCCAGATCGAAGGGTGCAAAGCGCTTGCCTATATCTTCAAAATCTTTCGAGAAGCCGGTATCGCCGGCAAAGAAGAATGACTGCGGCGTTGTTGCATGCGTTGGCGTCGTCACTGCCCAACCGCCCCACAAGGTTTGGAATCTATCGTTCAAGCCGCGCGCTGACCAATGCTGTACCGGTACAAAATTGAAGTCGAGTCCGCTGACTTCTGTTTTATCCCACCAGCCTAGCTCCTGCACATTGTTGATGCCGATATCGGCCATCCAGCTCTTGATGCCAAGCGGCACCAAAAACAATGGCGCGCCACCTTCCTGCTGATTCAGTTTCAGTACGGTTTCTTTATCCAGATGATCGTAGTGATTATGCGAAATCAGCACCACATCGATATGCGGCAGTTGCGCGTAATCGAGAGCTGGTGGCACCTTGCGTTGCGGACCCATGAAGGTGAATGGTGAGGCGCGTTCCGACCAGATTGGATCGGTCAGGATATTCACACCGCGCATTTGCACGAGTACCGTCGCATGACCTATCCATGTTGCGGTGGAGACGGTTTTGTTGGTTTGCAGCCAGCTCGCATCTGCCTTAACGATAGGGAAGTGATAGCCGTTCGCAGGTGGTTTGGGCAAGCCTTGCGTGAGGCGCTCCCATTGCCATTTCAAAAAGGAGCCGCCTATCGGGCCTTGCAGATAATTATTCTTGTATAGCGGAGGAGGGGAAATGAAGTAGGCATGGATGAAGCCATAAGCAGTGATGAGCAAAACTAGCAGCAGCGTAAATCGAAGACGACGACGCGTCTTCGATTTGGCCGTTGGTACAGTAGAAACGGGTTTGGATGTTTCCGTACTGGACATGCTGGTGTTCTACCTATTTTTGCGCTGTCAGCGTTGTTGCCTTGATCTTCGATTCCAGCGCCTTGCCTTTGCGTGCACGTTTGCCGATGTGTACGGCAAGTCCTGACGCCGACAACAAGACTTCCTGTGCCTTGCCGCCGCGTCCAGCGCCGGAGACAAGAACGCCACGTTGGCTGATCGGTTCTGCTGCCAACAGTTTCTCGTTCTTTTCCAGATCCATCAGGATCACACCGCGACCACCTGCGCCCAGCGATTTGATTTCATCGATGCCGAATACCAGCACGCGGCCTTTTTCCGACAGGCAGGCAATGGCACTGGCAGCAGTCGTTACCGGACGTGGTGTCAACGGTTCATCGCCGTCGTCCAGTGTGATGAAGGCTTTGCCGCCGCGGGTACGGCTGACCATGTCGCCTGATTTAGCGGTAAAGCCATAACCAGCGGTTGATGCCAGCAGCAAGGTCACATCGGCCGGGCCG
Source organism: Herminiimonas sp. GW821-FHT09C12 (assembly GCF_059416385.1). Lineage (NCBI taxonomy): Bacteria > Pseudomonadati > Pseudomonadota > Betaproteobacteria > Burkholderiales > Oxalobacteraceae > Herminiimonas > Herminiimonas sp. GW821-FHT09C12. The sequence continues at coordinate 14,815 of NZ_JBWKPC010000001.1, read as the reverse complement.
GCGAAGTAATGCAGGATGCGTGTGCCGCTTGCCAGTTCAACCAGTGTGGTAATCGGTACGCCATCGCCGCGTGCGCCGGGCAGCGCGGAAACCGGAACGGAATAGATGCGACCGTTAGATCCGAATACCAGCAAGGTATCGACCGTCCGGCATTCAAAGGTGTCGTACAGCGCGTCGCCAGCCTTGAAGGTGAATTGCGCAGCATCGTGGCCGTGTGCAGTACGTGCGCGTACCCAGCCTTTTTGTGAGATGACGACGGTGACTGGTTCGTCGATGACTTTGGTTTCGACAGTCGCTTTCTCTGCAACTTCGATCAGTGTGCGACGTGCATCACCGAATTGTTTTTCATCGGCTTCGATTTCCTTGATGACCAGACGCTTCATCGACGATGGATTGTCGAGCAAGTCTTGCAGCGTGGATTTCTCACTACGCAGCTCAGCCAGTTCTTGCTGGATCTTGATGGTTTCCAGACGCGCTAATTGGCGCAGACGAATTTCCAGTATGTCGTCGGCTTGGCGCTCAGACAATCTGAACGCATCCATCAATGCCGGCTTCGGCTCATCCGATTCGCGGATGATCTTGATGACCTTGTCAATGTTGAGCAGGATCGCTTCGCGGCCTTCCAGAATATGGATGCGGTCGTTGACTTTTTGCAGCTTGAATTGCGAGCGACGTGTGATCGTGGTGAAACGGAAATCGATCCACTCGCGCAGAATATCGCCCAGCGATTTTTGTCGTGGTCGTCCGTCGCCACCTATCATCACCAAGTTAATGGAGACGCTGGTTTCCAGCGAGGTATGCGCCAATAGCATATTGGTGAATTCGGTCGGATCCTGATTCTTCGATTTCGGTTCGAACACCAGACGCACCGGCGCTTCGCGACCAGATTCATCACGTACCGTATCGAGCATCGCCAACACAGTTTGCTTCAATGCCAATTGATCCGGCGACAGCGATTTTTTGCCGAGCTTGATTTTTGGATTGGTCAGTTCTTCGATTTCTTCCAGCACGCGTTGCGACGATGTGCCGTGCGGCAGCTCTGTCACGACCGCTTGCCATTGACCACGCGCCATGTCTTCTATCTTCCACGTCGCGCGTACCTTGACGCTGCCACGGCCGCTGCGATAGATGTCGCTGATCGCGGTCGGTGAAGTGATGATCTGGCCACCGCCTGGGAAGTCCGGGCCTGGCACAATCGCCATCAATTCTTCATGCGTCAATTTTGGATTGCGGATGATGGCGACGGCTGCAGTCGCTACTTCACGCAGATTGTGTGAAGGAATTTCGGTCGCCATGCCGACTGCAATGCCCGATGCACCGTTCAATAATACGAAAGGCAAACGGCTAGGCAAGAGTTTTGGTTCTTCGGTCGAGCCGTCGTAGTTTGGCTGGAAGTCGACGGTACCCATGTCGATTTCTTCCATCAGCAATTTTGCGATGGGCGTCAAGCGTGCTTCGGTGTATCGCATGGCCGCGGCACCGTCGCCATCGCGTGAGCCGAAGTTACCCTGACCATCGATCAATGGATAACGCAGTGAGAAATCCTGCGCCATGCGTACCAGTGCGTCATATACAGATTGATCGCCATGCGGATGCAACTTACCGAGTACATCGCCGACTACCGCTGCTGATTTGCGCGGTTTGGCGGAAGAGTTCAAGCCCAGTTCATTCATCGCAAACAGGATGCGGCGTTGTACCGGCTTCTGGCCGTCGCAGACATCCGGCAGGGCGCGGCCCTTGACGACGGAAATCGCGTAATCCAGATAAGCGCGTTCGGCAAATGTGGCCAGTGTCAGCGCTTCGCCGCCATCGGCTGGTACAGATTCAAAAAGATTGGCTTGATCAGTCATTATTATTCTGGAAAATTATTCGATGGAAGTAATGGATTCGACAGAGATAGTGCGACGTCCGGGGATGATCAAATGAACGCGTTTGGAATCGAGCTGATTCGAAAAATTCGGTTCATCTGATGTTGGTGCATCCGCTTGCGTCGCGGGTTGAAACATCTTGTAAAACTGGGTCACCAGCTTGACGTAATTGCGCGTCTCTTGATACGGCGGGATCGCGTTATTGTATTTTTGCACTGCACCTTCGCCTGCGTTGTACGAGGCCACAACAAGTTGCTGTTGATGCGGGAACATATCGCGCAAGAAGCTGAGGTAACGCGCACCGATGCGGATATTGGTTTCCGGATCGGTCAGTTTTTGTTTAACGCTCTTTTTACGATCTGCGTGCAGGCCAAAACGTTCTGCCGTCGCCGGCATCACTTGCATCAAGCCGACAGCACCTTTAGGCGACACAACTTTTGGATTGAAGCTGGATTCGACTGTGACCACCGCTTTTAGCAAAGCAGGATCGAGATTGAAATCGTTGGCGACATCGTTCAACAGTTTTTCGTACTTTTGCAGATTCGGATGTTGCGATAAGAAATGCGCCAGAGGTGATTCTGATTCTGCAGATGCTTCTGGTTCGCTTAGTTCAGTCAGTGGCGTAAGTTGCGATGCATGCAAGGCTTGATCGCCACGCGCAAACAGTTGATAACGCTGATCCAGTTTTTCTGTCGCGAAATGCGCGTCGCCGTTGGCGTCGGTGTAACTGTAGATATCCGCATGCGCAGCAGCGGATAGTACAGACAGCGACAAGGCCAGCAGAAACGCGCGCATCGACAACATCAGATATCGGCCTCTGCTTCGTTGCCGTGTTCTTCTATCCATGTACGACGTGCAGCAGCTTCGCCTTTGCCCATCAACATATTGAAGCGTGATTCTGATGCTTCCAGATCGAACTCGCCGAGTGTGACTGGCAACAGACGACGTGTATCCGGATTCATTGTGGTTTCCCATAACTGTTCGGCATTCATCTCGCCCAGACCTTTGAAGCGTGAGATGGTCCACGCTGTGTCCTTGACGCCATCCTTGCGCAGCTTGTCTTCGATTGCTTCCAGTTCGCCATCATCCAGCGCATAGATTTTCTGCACAGGCTTCTTGCCGCGAGCAGGTGCATCGACGCGATACAAAGGCGGACGTGCGATGCAGATATGACCGCGATCTATCAGTTGCGGGAAGTGTTTGAAGAACAGCGTCAGCAACAAAACCTGAATGTGCGAACCATCGACGTCCGCATCGGACAGAATGCAGATGCGACCATAGCGCAGATTGCTGAGATCGACGTTGTCGTTCTTGCCGTGTGGATCAACGCCGATAGCAACAGCGATATCGTGAATTTCATTATTGGCAAACAGACGATCGCGTTCGGTTTCCCATGAATTCAGTACCTTGCCGCGCAGCGGCAGAATCGCCTGGAATTCCTTGTCGCGTCCCATCTTGGCTGAACCGCCAGCAGAGTCACCTTCGACCAGAAAGATTTCATTGCGCGAGATGTCGCTGGATTCGCAATCGGTCAACTTGCCCGGCAAGACTGCTACGCCGGACGATTTTTTCTTTTCAACTTTTTGCGCAGAACGCAGACGCGATTGCGCTTGCTTGATGACGAGTTCGGCCAGCTTCTTGCCGTAATCGACGTGCTGGTTCAACCACAGTTCGAGGGCAGGGCGCGTGAATGAAGACACCAGACGCACTGCATCGCGTGAATTCAAACGTTCCTTGATCTGGCCCTGGAATTGTGGATCGAGCACCTTGGCTGAGAGTACGAAGGAGACGCGTGCGAACACGTCTTCCGGCAACAATTTCACGCCTTTAGGCAAGAGCGAATGCATTTCGACGAAGCTCTTCACCGCGCCGAACAAACCTTCGCGCAAACCGGATTCATGTGTGCCGCCGTTGGAGGTTGGGATCAAGTTGACGTAAGACTCGCGGACTACCGCGCCATCTTCTGTCCATGCCACGACCCAAGCTGCGCCTTCACCTTCGGCAAAACCTTCGGCATCGGCACCAGCGTATTGCTCGCCTTCAAACAATGGAATCAGGGTTTCAGCATTCGATGCCTGCGCCAGCGACTCGGTCAAATAACCGCGCAAGCCTTGGTCGTATTGCCAGGTTTGCGTTTCGCCGCTTTTCGCGTGGACTAATGTGACTTTGACGCCGGGCAGCAGTACCGCCTTGGAACGCAGCAGGCGTTGCAGCTCAGCTTGTGGAATGACGGATGAATCAAAATATTTAGGATCTGGCCAAGCCGTGACGCGGGTACCGCTGCGTTTTTCGTCGCGTGCAATCGAGCGTGACTTCAACGGTTCGATGACATCGCCACCGGCAAAGGTCAGCGTGTGAACGCCGTTTTCGCGCCAGACGGTAATTTCCAGTCGGGTGGAGAGTGCATTCGTCACCGATACGCCAACACCGTGCAAGCCGCCGGAAAAGGCATACGCGCCGCCTGAACCCTTGTCGAACTTGCCGCCAGCGTGCAGACGGGTGAAGACGATTTCTACCGTCGGGACTTTTTCTTCCGGATGCATGCCGACAGGAATGCCGCGACCGTCGTCTTCGACGCTGACGCTACCGTCGGTGTTGAGCGTGACGACGATGTTCTTGCAATAGCCGCCCAGTGCCTCATCGGAGGCATTGTCGATCACTTCCTGAATGATGTGCAGCGGGTTCTCGGTACGCGTGTACATGCCGGGACGCTGTTTAACCGGTTCCAGACCTTTGAGGACACGGATGGATGATTCGCTATAGTCGGATTTTTTAGTGGCCATTCAATCGAATACTGGTAAGGGTGCTGAGGTAAGGTGCTGAAAAATTGTTAATTGCAAAACACTGTGAAGCATGGAAAGTGTCTGCATTCTAATGAAAAAAGGCCTTCAGCATGTTTTAACGTGTCATTCATGTATAGAGAAATCGCCCCAATTGTTAAATATGGTTAGATCGTCTAGGCATTTCTGGCGCTTTTTTGTTAAAAGCGGTCAAATGTATCCGTTTTGACAAATTACCGACATGATTTTGTACATATCTATCAGCGCATTGCCCATGCACATTGGGTGACAGCGGATTTTATCAATGCATGAGTGTCAAATAGTAGTAAATTTATTTTCGGTGTTGCCGAGCAATATAGCGCGGTAACGCTTCCCGAACCACGACGCGATGTCAGCTAATAGTTTCCCTTTTGCAGTGCGCCTGATGGGCTTCAAGCCGCAGGAAATCGAAATTTTCGATGCCACTTTTGCCCTGGACCAAGGCAAGGGATATGGCTACATCCGCCTGTCTGAAGATAACCTGCAAGATCCGGACCTGTATATCGCCAATGCGGAAGAGTTGCGAGCGTTGGTCGCCTTGTCCGATCTGCGCCCCAGCGATGTGCGGCCAGCGTTGCTGGTAGGCACGCCCAGCGTTCCATTACCGTACGCAAGTGTGGAACGTCCGATTCGCTGGCATAGATTGTTTGAAGCGCTGGATAAGCTGATTGAAAAGCGCGCCGACGCCTTGTCGCGTCTGGAAGCCTCGGATGTAGTTGCCGTACCGGAACGTCGTCGCCGCGATCGCGTAGATATTGATTTGACCGATCCCGCGGATTATCAAAAGATGCGCACTGAATTGCCGCATGGCGGTGCAGTGTTGGTCATCGACAAGACGCCGGCTTTCCGTGATTACATCGCAGAACTGTTGTTGCGTCACAAGACAGAGGTCTTGTGGGCGAGTAGCGAAGCGGAAGCGGAAGGTGCTTGCGCACGGCAGCGTGTGGCAGTGGTAGTGGTTAATACTTCGGTGACGGATATCAATCCATACCGCTTGTGCCAAACGGTCAAGGCGATCCGCCCAGCCGATAAAACTTCGGTCATGTTTTTGGTGAGCAAGGCCAGTGGCTACGATATCGACTTGGCGCGGTCATCGCGTGTAGATGGTTTCCTGACCAAGCCGATAGCGGCTCCTCACTTCATCAGTGCACTCAAGAAGTTCATGCACTTGCCGCGCTAACGCGGTATCCATCTCCATACTTATTTGCTGAGTGTGCGCATGCCGCGCTCAAGTCCTTCTATCGTCAGCGGATACATGCGATTGTTCATCTGCTGTCGGATGATCGCGATCGATTGACGGTACTCCCAAATGTTTTCCGGCTCTGGATTGAGCCAGATGTGATTGGGGAAGGTTTTGGTAAAACGTTGCAGCCATTCCGCACCGGTTTCGTCATTGTGATAATCGACGGCACCACCAGCCTGCAAAATCTCATACGGACTCATGGTGGCATCGCCGACGAAAATGACTTTGGTATCTGGCGTGTACTTGCGCAATACATCCCAGGTATCAAAGCGTTCCGTGCGCTTGCGTTGGTTGTTGCGCCACAGATGATCATAGACGCAGTTATGGAAGTAATAGAACTCCATATTCTTGAACTCGGATTTGGCAGCCGAGAATAATTCTTCGGTACGTTGGATGTGATCATCCATAGAGCCGCCTACATCCAGCAGCATCAATACCTTGATATTGTTTTTGCGTTCCGGTTGCATCTTGATATCGAGATAGCCGGCATTGCTGGCGGTCGCGCGTATCGTATCGTCGAGTGCAAATTCTTCGGCCGCGCCATGACGCGCAAACTTGCGCAAGCGACGCAATGCGACCTTGATATTGCGCGTGCCGATTTCACGCGAGGCATCGTAATCGCGATAGGAGCGTTGTTCCCACACCTTGACGGCGGTGCGATTGCGGCTCTCACCGCCTATGCGTATGCCTTCCGGATTGGTGCCGCTATTGCCGAAGGGCGAAGTGCCGCCTGTACCTATCCACTTGCTGCCACCTTCGTGGCGTTCTTTCTGTTCTTTCAGCAATTGTTGCAAACGTTCGGCGAGTTTGTCGTAGCCGAATTTTTGCAGTAGCGCTTGTTCTTCTGGTGACAATTTACGCGCCGCATTCTTCAGCAGCCAATCGAGTGGGATGGCAGAGTTCTCTTCAAAAACGGTGCTGATGCCTTTGAAGTAGAGGCCGAAGGCGCGATCGAATTTATCGAAGTGCGCTTCGTCCTTGACCAGTGTCAGGCGTGCGAGATAGTAGAAGTCATCAAAGGATGTCCCTACGACATCTTTTTCCAATGCTTCGAGCAGCAGCAGGAATTCCTTGATGGAGACAGGAATCTTTGCATCTTTCAGCATGAAGAAAAAATCGATTAACACGGCCTATCCTGTAATTCAGTTCTTGATTCAGCGATTGGTGCGCGACATGAACACCAGTCGTTCAAACAGATTGATGTCCTGTTCATTCTTCAGCAATGCACCGTGCAGCGGCGGCACGATGATTTTGTCGTCGTTGCTGCGCAATGCTTCCGGTGGAATATCTTCCGCTAGCAAGAGCTTCAACCAATCCAGTAATTCCGAAGTGGATGGTTTCTTCTTCAAGCCGCCAACTTCGCGTACCTGATAAAACACTTCGAGTGCTTTCGCCAGCAAGTCTTTCTTGAGATTGGGGAAGTGCACGGCGACAATCTGTTCCATTGTGTCGCGGTCGGGAAACTTGATGTAATGGAAGAAGCAGCGGCGCAGGAAGGCGTCCGGCAATTCTTTTTCGTTATTCGATGTGATAATGACGAGCGGTCTATGCTTGGCTTTCACCATTTCACGTGTTTCATAGACGAAGAATTCCATGCGATCGAGTTCGCGTAGCAAATCGTTGGGGAACTCGATATCGGCCTTGTCGATTTCATCGATCAACAAAACAACTTGCTGGTCGGCAGCAAATGCCTGCCACAATACGCCTTTGATAATGTAGTTATCGATGTTTTTGACGCGCTCATCGCCGAGTTGCGAATCGCGCAGACGCGACACTGCATCATATTCATACAAGCCTTGCTGCGCTTTGGTCGTCGATTTGATATGCCATTGCAACAGGGGCATATTCAATGCGGCAGCCACTTCTTCCGCCAGCATGGTTTTGCCGGTGCCCGGTTCACCTTTGATCAATAGTGGACGCTGCAAGGTCAGTGCAGCGTTGACAGCGAGCTTCAGGTCGCTGGTGGCAACATAACTCTGGGAACCTTCGAAGCGTGTCTCTTGTCGCATGGCAGTGTCATTAAAATGAAAAGAAATTGGAGTATAAGCGAGAACAGCTTGGCGAATGCGTAGCGGATATAGCTGCTGGCTCCTCTCAGGATATCCTCTAATACAATAAATATAATGAAAATCTCTTTCCTTAGAATCTTCGCTGTTTGGCGCAGATTCCGCCGCGGTTCATTGCGGCATCACGCTGATCATGCGCGTTATCTGCAACAAGTAGAGCCTCTGGTACGTCGCGCAGATCCGAATGCATCGTGGCATGCGCGCGCCAATTGGATGATCGATCTGGCTGACTGGATACGCCACGAACCCAAGGTATCGTTTCTGGACGATAGCGAATGGCGTCGTATCAAGAATTTGCGCATACGCTTTCTGCTTGATTGGCTGGATGAACATCGCGATGTAAGACAGATCGTGCAGGCAACTTTGCGTAAAACATTGCGTGAGGCAACGGGTCCCGAGCTTTTTTCAGCGACCGGCTTGCCGCGTGAGTCAGCATTCTTTTCAGAATTATCAGAACGCATCGTCAAACTGGTGTTGCCGCCGCCTGTAGGTCAGCATGATTTGTCGACATTGTTTACCGCAATGTTTCAGGATGAATCGGATGCGGAATGGTTACTGGAACTTGATCCCAGAACCTTGTCGCGTTTGTGGAAGTTGGGCGCAGACGATGGCATCGCGCATGGCTATCGCAAGCAGATCGATGAAGCGATGTTGTATCTGGTGACGATGATTATTTCCATTGGCATCAGCCCGGCATTTCGTCAGCGTCTGGAACCGCGCATGCCTTTGCTGGCGACGCCGTTCATGGCCTTGCGTCGTGAGCTGGAAAATTATCTGATGACCGGCGATAGAGATGAGTCAGCCTTGCGCAGCGTACGCATGTTGATTGCGGTATGTCAGGCACAGACCGACAAGATCTACGCGCATCTGGATGAATACGGCGTATCGGTTGGCCTTGTCTATAACGTTGAGCGCATGCGTGCACAACTGACGCGTGTGGCGCGCTTGCTTGATTTACGCAATACGCAGCATGCGGAAGAAGGCTCGGGGCAAGTACAAGCGGTGTTAGTCGATTTGATCATTGCGCATCACCGTCGTTCATCGGTGCGTGAATTGGTCAATCGCAGTTTCTCCCTATTGGCGCGCAAGATGGTTGAGCGTAACGCGAGCCATGGCGAACACTATATTGCGAGTGATCGTAGTGAATATCGTGCAATGCTGAAGGCGGCGCTGATAGGCGGTTTTATTACCGCTTTTACTGCATTGGCAAAACTGGGAATTACCGGACTTGGTCTCGCGCACTTTTTCGAAGGCATGTTCCTGTCGATTAATTTTGCGGTCAGCTTCTTAGTGATCACGGCAATCGGCGGTGTGCTGGCAACCAAACAACCAGCGGTGACTGCACCTGCACTTGCTGCACAAATGGGTGAGCTGGAGACAGTAGAAGGCTTGCGTGAGTTGCTGGCCAAGATTGCTGCCTTGCTGCGTTCGCAAGCTGCGGCGGTCTTTGGCAACTTGCTGGCGGTAGCACCGGTGATCGTCGGTTTGTCGTTCGCTATTTTGTTCATGACGGGTAAGCCGGTCATGAGCGTGGAAAAAGCGCACGCAACCATCGCTTCGCTATCGGTGATTGGTGTGACTCCTTTGTTCGCAGCCTTCACAGGTTTGCTGTTGTGGCTGGCGAGTTTGATTGCGGGTTTTGCTGATAACTGGTTTGCCTTGCGTCGCTTGAGGGAATCCATCACTTACCATCGGCGTTTGGTACATGCATTGGGACCTGCGCGTGCAGAGCGCTGGGCGAACTGGCTGGAGCACAATATTTCCGGCATTGTCGGCAATGTGTCGCTGGCGATATTGCTGGGCATGGTGCCGGTGATTGCACAGTTCTTTGGCCTGCCACTGGATGTGCGCCATGTCACGCTATCGACAGCGACCTTGGCTGCGGCGGTCAGTAGTCTCGGCTGGGAAGTAATGGCGACGCCGCAATTCTGGCTGGCATGCGTGGGCATAGTCGCGATTGGCTTGCTGAACGTGGGCGTGGCATTTGGCTGTGCGCTGGCACTGGCTTTACGTGCACGTGATGTGCCTAAACGCGTGCGCCGTTTGGTGTTCCGCGCGATGTTGCGACGCTTTACGCTGACGCCATATATTTTCTTTTGGCCGACTCAGCCGGAGAGCCCGGTGCCTGTTGCACAGCTTGAAGACGATACGGAAAAAGAGGAAGAGCAAGCACCAGAGCGGCCTCGCAGGGATGAGTAAATTGCTTTGTCGGATACTGTCCACGCTGCTGCGATTGAGCGTGGACTGTCCCAGAGTCTTGGGGTAGAATCGAGCGGTTTTGGTGTGGCGAAGTAATAATTTCACTATATAAAAAGAGCTGTTCTCAGCCACGCCACCCGCAGTTTTCGTCTTACTTACCCACAGCTATCATGAAAAAACTATTTGCGCTTCTCGCGCTCGCGGGTGTGGTCAACATCGCTACCGCAGCGGAAATCGTTGGTGATGCCAAGGCAGGTGCCAACAAGGTGTCGATGTGTATCGGGTGCCATGGCATTCCGGGCTACAAAGCGACTTTTCCTGAGGTTTACCAAGTGCCTATGATAGGTGGGCAGTCGGAGAAGTACATTGTGAGCGCTTTGCATGCTTACAAAAAAGGCGACCGTAATCACCCATCGATGCGTGGTATTGCCGAGAGTCTGTCGGATCAGGATATTGCAGACGTCGCTGCTTACTACACACAGCAGAAATAACGGGAGCCCAATATGAAAAAAATTCTAGCATTGGCTGTCGTATCGCTGTCGGCAGTTGTTTCGTTCAACGCATCGGCTGAAAGCAAGATCGACGCTGGTAAAGCGGCTGTTGCCAAGTTCAATTGCGCAGCGTGCCACGGCGCTGATTTCAATACACCAATTGATCCGGCTTACCCAAAACTGGCTGGTCAACCCAAGGATTACCTGAAGCACGCGCTGGTTGCGTACAAGCGCGGCAACGGAGTATCCAACGGTCGCAGCAATGCCATCATGGGACCACTGTCCAGTGCATTGTCGAGCCAGGATATCGACAATATCGCTGCTTACCTGCACAGCTTGCCAACTACCTTGGTATTGCGTAAATAAGAACGCGAAGTAGTTTTCACTCAATAAAAAAGCCACGGTCTCCGTGGCTTTTTTATTGGCTGAACGATACAAGCAGATTAAAGCAGCAGTTCTGTGACCAGATCTTTTTTGGGATCGCTTTCAGTTTCAAACTTCAGCGCTTGCTCCACATGATGCAAGTGGTGCAGCATCAATTCGACGGCTTCTTCAACCTTGCCGGCTTTGGCTGCAGCGATGAAAGCAGAATGTTCTTGCGTCGAACAGACTGCATCGCGTGTCGATTGATACAACATCGTAATCAGTGAGCAGCGACCGGCGAGTTTGACCAGAATGTCTGTCAGTACTTCATTGCCGACGATATTGGTCAGCAATATATGAAAGTCACTCAGCAACGTCGAACGGAGCTGAAGATTGTTTTCCTCTATGGCGAGCCATTCTTTGCTTAGGTGCGCCTCCAGCATGACGTAGTCCTCCGCAGTTGCGCGGGCAACGAATTCCCGCACCATGGCGGCTTCCAGCGTACGACGTACGAAGAAAATATCACGAGTTTCTTCCATGGTCGGCTTGCTGACGAATGCTCCCTTGTCGGGGATCAGGTCTATCAGTTTGTCTTTGGCTAGCATGACCAGGGCAGCACGGATTTTTGTGCGGCTGACCTGATACACGCGCGCCAGCGCTTCTTCCCGGAGTTTTGCTCCAGGTGGAAGGCGCTGCTCGGCGATGGCTATGGTGATGCTGCGTGCAATCGCTTCTGAGCTGTCAGGTGGTGGTGCAGCGTCGGTCATAGGATGGATAGGCTTTTTATCTGGTCAGGTCACGTACACGAATTGTACCCCCAGTATTTTGCGCTATCCATCCGTTCGCTTCAGTCGAAAGTGGAGACAGGTATTTCACCATTCAAGACAGCGCGTGCGCGGGTCTTGTCGATGTCTTTTTCCCATGCTGCGATGACGACGGTAGCGACGCAATTGCCGAGCAGATTGCCGATTGCACGTGCGATGCCGACAAACCAGTCAATCGACAGCACCAGCACCAGTCCGACGACAGGAATTGCAGGTATCGTCGTCAGCGTTGCTGCCAGAATCACGATGGCCGAACCAGGTACGCCATGGGCACCTTTGGAGGTGATCAGGGAAATCGCCAGAATCAACAGCAAATCACCCATCGCGAGATGCGTATTGGTTGCCTGCGCGATGAACACTGCTGCCATCGTCAGATAAATCGAAAACGCGTCAAGGTTGAATGAATAGCCGGTTGGAATCACCAGACCAACCGTCGATTTCTTGATGCCCATGTGTTCCAGCTTGCGCATGATTTGCGGCAGCACACTATCCGAAGAGGTTGTTGCCAGCACCACGATCAGCTCTTCACGCAGGTAACGTATCAGTTTGAAGATGTTCAAGCCGGACATGCGCAGGATCGCTCCCAGCACTACGACGACAAAGAAAATCACCGCACCGTAAAACAGTAATACCAGCATGCCGAGTTGTTTAAGCGAGCCGATACCGTATTTGCCGACCGTGAATGCAATTGCGCCAAATACGCCCAGTGGTGCCAGACGAATGATGAAGGACATGCACTTGAAGAAAGCTTCGGACAGAGAGGCGATCAGTGTCACTGTCGGTTTGCCCTTTTCGCCGATGAGCAGCAAGGCGCAGCCGAAAATGAGGGAAACCAGCAAGACCTGCAGTACGTCGCCTGAAGTGAAGGCGCTGATAACTGTGGCTGGTATCAGCTTCATGAAGAAGTCGGCAAAAGTGGTGCCTTTGACCTTGTTGGCATTCTCGATAAAGCTGCTCATGGCGCTAGGATCGAGATGGGTAGGGTCAATATTCATGCCGGCGCCTGGTTGGAATACGAAGGCCAGAACCAGGCCGAGCAACAGCGCAATCGTCGTGACGATTTCAAAGTAGATGATGGCCTTGACGCCAACACTGCCGACTTTCTTCAAGTCGCTGGCGCCACAAATTCCCTGTACCACTACGCAAAATACGATGACGGGAATGATCATCTTGATGAGCTTGATGAAGCCGTCACCCAAGGGTTTCAGACTCTGGCCAAACTGGGGATAAAGCAAGCCGACGACTATGCCGACAAGGAGGGCAATGACGACTTGCCCGAACAAGGATTTGAAAAATCGATTCACCATGGTCTCCTGATGTTGTTCTAGATGGGTGTTGTCACATCACTATGTAAATTAATTTGGTTTGACGTGATGGAACAAGATCACTATATTGCATACAATTTATGAATACAATAAAAATGTACAATCCGTATGGACATAAGGAGACAGACCGTGAAAGATGTTCCAGAGCAATACCAACGCTGTGCACAGGAGGTGATGCAGCGGGCCGATGAGTTGGCCGTGCATACCGAAGCGAGTGGCATGTTGACGCGTACTTATCTGACGCCCATGCATCATGCGGCGGCTCAACAGCTGAGTGCATGGATGACGGAGGCGGGCATGCAAGTCCGTCGCGACGATGCAGGCAATGTGATCGGACGCTATGAGGCGCAGGCGGGCAGCAAGCCGGATGCGCCGGCATTGGTGACCGGATCGCATTTCGATACTGTGCGTAACGGCGGTAAATATGACGGCAATTTAGGCATACTGCTGCCAATTTCATGCATTGCGGTTTGGCATCGTGCGGGCAAACGCTTTCCCTTTCCTATCGAAGTGATCGGTTTCGCTGAAGAAGAGGGCGTGCGTTTCAAGGCGACCTTGCTAGGCAGCCGCGCCATCGCCGGCACCTTCGATCAGGCCGTGCTGGACAATCTGGATGAGCAGGGCAACAGCATGCGTCAGGTGATGCGAGATGCCGGTTTTAATCCGGATCGGCTAAGCGCATCGGCATGGCAATCGAAAGCGGTCAGTGCTTTTGTAGAACTCCATATCGAACAGGGGCCACTGCTGCTTAATGAAGATTTGCCGGTTGGTGTGGTGACCGCGATTTCGGGCGCGACGCGATTTATGGCGGAATTGCAGGGGCTGGCCGGACATGCCGGTACTGTGCCCATGCACATGCGCCGCGATGCGGCGATGGCGGCGGCAGAAATCGGTTTGTATATAGAGCAACGTTGTGGCGGTCAGTCCGGTCTGGTCGGCACCATGGGCATGCTGGAAGTGCCGAATGGTGCTGCCAATGTTGTACCTGGGAATGCACGTTTTTCCATCGATATACGGGCCGAGCAGGATGCAGTCAGAACAGCTGCTGTCGCAGACGTTGTTGCCAAAATCGAGAGCATCTGCGAGCGGCGCAATGTGCAGATCGTCTTGCGTAAAACGCATGAAGCCAACAGTGTGCCTTGCGCCGGGCAGTTGCAAAAACAACTGGCGCAAGCGATCGCTGAATGCGGTTTGACTGTGCGTCATCTGCCTTCGGGTGCGGGACATGATGCGATGGCGATTGCCAATATTGCCGATGTCGCCATGCTGTTTGTCCGCTGCGGCAATGGCGGCATCAGTCATCACCCGGATGAAATCATGACCGAGCAGGATGCGGCAGTTGCTGCGCAGGTGTTTGGTCGTTTCGTTGAAAATTTTGCGGCCTGAGTTAGCGGCCTTACCCATCACCTTATTGCAAAGGAATCTCATGAGCACTATCACCATCGACGGCTTCACCCTGACAGCAGAGCAGGTTATACAAGTTGCACGTGCACAGAACGGTAGTTACGCACAGGTCGCACTAGCCGCTACTTCCCGCACCGCCCTGAAAGAAAGCCGCGACTACATCGAATCCACCTGGATGCACGATGAAGCACCGATGATGTACAGCTTTAACAC